>NZ_CP100404.1:0-2400000 GCF_024218775.1 Haloarcula marina
CCACGCCTACCCCCGTCCGATAGATGGACGCGCCGTTGTGGACCGAGACGCACGCGCCAGCACTCGAAGATATCCCACAGCCGAAGCCACGCGAGCACCTGGAGGGGGCCGTCGAGGAGCCGATGAACCTGCTGGTCCACGGGCCGAAGGGCGCGGGCAAGACGGCCGCCGTCCGCGCGTTCGCCGCGCGCGTCCACGAGAACCCGGACGCCGACTTCACCGAACTCAACGTCGCCGACGTGTTCGACATGACGAAAAAGGAAGTGGCGAACGACCCCCGCTTTGCGTCGTTCATCGACAGCAAGCGCCGCCGCGAGTCCTCGAAGGCCGACCTCATCAACCACGTCCTGAAGGAGTCGGCCAGTTACGCGCCGGTGTCTGGGACGTACAAGACCATCCTGCTGGACAACGCCGAGGGTATCCGCGAGGACTTCCAGCAGGCCCTGCGTCGCGTCATGGAGCAGTACTACGAGGCGACGCAGTTCGTCATCGCCACCCGCCAGCCCTCGGCGCTCATCCCGCCGATTCGCTCGCGGTGCTTCCCGGTCGTGATGCGGGAACCGACCCACGAGGAGACGGTCGGCGTCCTCCGTGACATCGTCACCGCCGAGGACGCCGCCCACGACGACGACGGCTTGGAGTACGTCGCGGGCTACGCCGAGGGCGACCTCCGACGGGCCGTCCTCGCCGCCCAGACCACCTACGAGGAAGCGGGGGAGGTGACGATGGAGACGGCCTACGAGGTGCTGAACGACCTCGAAGCCGACGACGCCGTCGCCGACATGCTCACCGCCGCCGAGGAGGGCCGATTCACCGACGCCCGGTCGACGCTCTCGGACCTCCTCGTCGACGAGGGCTACGGGGCCGACGACGTGCTCGAAGAACTGCTGTCGGTCGCCCGGTCGCGCTACTCCGGCCAGCGTCTCGCAGAGGTCCACCGACTGGCTGGCGAGGCGGACATGGCGTTGACCGACGCCGCCAACGAGCGCATCCACCTCTCGCGACTGCTCGCCCAACTGGACGCGCGTTAGGCCGTCTCGACGCCGGTTATCTCGAAGCGCGCGCCGCCGTCCTCGGCGGCCGTCGCGGTCACGTCCCAGTCGTGTGCGCCGACGATGTCGGCGACGATGTTGAGACCGAACCCCGTCCCGTCGTCCTGCGTCGAGTAGCCCCGCTCGAACACGTCCTCACGGTGGTCCGGTGGGATGCCGGAGCCGTTGTCCTCGACGTAGAAACCGCCGTCGAGCGCCCCGACGCGGACGGTGAGGCCCTCGCCGCTCGGAATCTCCGTCACGTCGCCCGTTCCGGAATCGGCGTCCGGGGGGTCGTGGGTCTGCGACCGAGTGCCCGTCGTGCCGTGTTCCACCGCGTTCCGAAACAGGTTCTCGAACAGTTGCCGGAGGCGGTTCTCGTCGGCCTGCACGACGACGTCGTCCTCGACGGAGAGCGTCGCCGCTGGCGCGTCGATGCTCGCCCACGCGGACTGGGTGACCGTCGTGAGGTCCACCGCCTCGACATCCGACACCGTCTCACCCTGTCGAGCCAGCGAGAGGAGGTCGTCGATGAGTTGTTGCATCCGGTCGGTCGACCGCTCGATGGCGGCGAGGTTGTCGCCCGTCACGCCCTCCTCTTCGATGAGTGAGCGGTGCCCGTCGATGACCTGTAGCGGATTGCGCAGGTCGTGGCTGACGATGCTGGCGAACTCCTCTAAGCGCTCGTTCTGCCGTTTGAGTTCGTTCTCCCGACGCTTTCGTTCGGAGATGTCGTCGACGAGGCCGACGACGCGCGCTCGCGTGCCGTCGGGCGTGACCAGCGGATAGGCGTCGATTTCAGCCCAGTGAACGTCGCCGTCGGTGTCGACGAGTCGGTGCTCGAAGTGGTAGGTCTCCGCCCATTCCCCCTCGTGAAGGTCCGCGAACAGCGCCTCGAATTTGTCCTGCACCGCCTCCCGGTCGTCCCGGTGGACGTGGTCCAGTGCTGTCGAGAGGTGGGTCCCGCGGAGCGTGTCCGCCGATCGACCCGTTATCTCCTCGTAGCCGGCGCTGACGTACAGCAGGTCGCCCCTGTCGTCGGTCATCCAGATGACCTCGTGGATGTTCTCGGCGATTTGCTGGAAGCGCTGTTCGCTCTCCAGCAGGCGGGCCTCCTTCTCGACGCGTTCGGTCACGTCGCGGAGGACGACGGTCACGACCTGTTCGCCGTCGATAGCGGCGGCCCCGGCGTTCAGGTCGACGGTCAGCGCCTCGCCCGCGGGCGTCGTGAGGCCGATTTCGGCCGGGTCTGGCCGACCGCCGTCGATGGCGGTTGCGATGTACTCCTGAATCGTCTCGATGGCCTCGTCGTCGAAACAGCCCACCTCGCGGAGGGACTCCCCGAGGACGACCGCCTCCGGGCCGTTCGAGACGCAGTAGCGGCGGAACGTGTCGTTGACGTGGCGGAGCGTCCCGTCGACGTCCGTGACGAACGCCGGGTCCGGAAGCGTCGTGAACAGCGACGCGAACCGCTCCTCGCTCCGGCGGTATCGACTATCGAGCCGTTTCGAGAGGCTCCGCCGTCCCAGCAGGTTCTCCAGTCGGCGGTGGAGGACCGGCTTCTCGACGGGGGCCGAGACCACGTCGTCGACGATGTACAGGCCGTCGACGGTCTGCCAACTGTCCGGGTCGAACGCCTCGCTGACTCGCTCCTCGCTGACGAGGACGACGGGCGCAAACACGGGGTTGACGGCCTCTTTCCACTCCCGGAGTGCACCCTCGTACTGAGCGAACGCGCCTTCGTCGACGATACAGAGGTCGACCGTCTCGTCCAGGACCGGACGGGGTCGTTGCTGGACCTCGTAGCCGTCGGCGAGCCACTCGGCCAGCAGTTCCCGGTTCCGCTCGTGGTCGAACACCAACTGGAGCCGGGAGGGGCCGTCGGCGTGTGCGTCGCGCGGATGGCGAGCGTCCCGGTCGTCGTCGCCCATCAACGGTCAGCGCCGTCCCGTACCGTCGGCGTTCCGCGCAGGACGTTGCTGGCGCCCGTGAGCGGGTCGCCGACCACGATTCCCTCCGAGGTGATTTCGAGTTCGCGGAGCGTCCGTTCGAACTCCCCGACGCGCTTTTTCAGCACGCCGACCACTTTCCGGAGTTCGCTCTCCATCTCGACGTGGCGCATGAACAGCACGTTGTCCGCGAGGTAGCTGATGCCCGCGTCGGTGGCGCGGAACTCGCCGGTGACCGTGTCGATTTCGTCGACCATGATGACGGTGACGCCCATGTTCTTCAGATAGCGACCGAGCGCGTGGAGTTTGCTGACGAGTTCGTCCTCGCGGTTCTGTATCGAGAGTTTGTAGCCGTCGATGCCGTCCAGCATCACCACGCTCGCGCCGCGCGCTTCGACTTGCTCGCGGACCATCGCAGCGAACTTCTCGGCCGAGAGGTCGAGCGCCTCCACCGACTCGACTTCCAGCGCACCGTCGTCCTCGAGGTCCGAGACGGGAATGCCGATGGACTCACAGCGATGGCGGAACGTCCGCGGTGACTCCTCGAAGTGGTAGATAATCGAGCGCTCGCCGCGGGCGGCCGCTTCCTCCATGAACAGCGTCCCGACGGTGGTCTTCCCGACGCCGGTCGGACCGCTGACGACGGTGATGGTCCCCCGCTCGATGCCGCCGCCCAAGAGCGCGTCCAGTTCGCCGACCCCCGACGGAATCGCCTCGGTGTCGAAGGCGGCGGCGTGGTCGCCGGGTTCCAAGAGCGGATAGACCTCGATGCCATCGTCCGTAATCGACATCGAGTGGGTCCCGCTCTGCCGGTCGGACCCACGGAACTTCGGGACGGCGACGGTCCGACCGTGGTCTGTCCGACCGAATTCGACGATGCCGTCGGCGAGAAACTGCAGGTCGTCGTCCGGCGTCTCGTCCGAGCGTTGAGAGGTGAACAGAACCGTCGCGTCGCCGTCTTTGAGGTACCGCATAAACGAGATGACCTGCTTGCGGAACTGGAAGTCGTCGCTGGCGAGATATCGAAACTGCGTCAGCGGGTCGACGAACACGCGGTCCGGGTCGAGCGAGTCGACGCGTTCGCGGATGCTGTCGTGGACCGACTCGGACTCCACGTCGTCGGCCTCGAAGATGCTGTACGAGCGGTCCTCGGCGAAAAACTCCGCAGTCGGACTCAGGTCTAAAAACTCGACGCCGGAGAGGTCGAACCCCAGCGATGCCGCGTTCGCACGGATGTCCGCGGTCGGTTCCTCCAAGTTAACGTAGAGCGGTGTCTCCTCGTCGTCGCCCGCAGTCAGGAAATGCAAGCCGAAAATCGTCTTGCCGGTCCCCGGTGCGCCGCGAACGAGGTAGCTTCGTCCCGGGAGAAGCCCACCGTGGACGACGCTGTCGAACCCGTCCACACCCGTCGAGAGTCGGGGACTGTCGTCAGTACTCATTCGAATGGGCAGTATTAGAGTGGCCAAGAAAACACTCTTGCGGTTTCTTATCAGCTGTGATAACGCCATCCGAGTGAAGCCCGGAGTTTGGGGCGGGTCGCCGCCGCGCTCCGACCGGGCGGCGGAGAGTCTACCGCTTCGAAATCCTTTTACGCGCTTCGCGGGGAATTAGACGCAACGAACCATGGATATCGACATCATCGAGGAAGAATCGAATCCCATGTTGCACCGAACGGACGTCCGCTTCGAGGTCGTCCACGACGAAGCCACGCCCTCTCGCCTCTCCGTGCGCGACTCACTGGCCGCGACCCTCAACAAGGACGCCGAGGAAGTCGTCATCCACAAACTCGACACGAAGTTCGGGATGCGGAAGACGGTGGGCTACGCGAAAGTCTACGACAGCCCCGAGTACGCCCGCGACGTGGAGCAAGACCACATGCTCGAGCGCAACAAAATCGTCGCCGACGGCGAGGAGGGTGAGGAGGCATAATGCCCCGCTCGGACTACTACGAGGACGGCGAACTGGTCAAGGAGAACTGCCCGCGATGCGGTGACACGGTGCTGGCCGACCACGACGACCGCAAGCACTGCGGCAAGTGCGGCTACACCGAGTGGAAGTAAGCCGCGGCCACTCCATGCGCGTTTTAGGTATCGAAGGTACTGCGTGGGCAGCCAGCGCTGCGGTGTTCGAAACCGACCAGTGGCAAGTGTCGGACGCCGACGTGGTCGAGACGGACGCCGACGCCGACGACTACGTCTTCATCGAGAGCGACCCGTACCAACCCGAGAGCGGCGGCATCCACCCGCGCGAGGCCGCCGAACACATGAGCGAGGCTATCCCGCGGGTCGTCGAGACGGCCATCGACCACGCCCGCGACCGGGCGAGCGAAGCGGGGGACGGGACCGGCCCGGCGGCAGACGCACCGATTGACGCCGTCGCCTTCTCCCGCGGCCCCGGCCTCGGCCCCTGTCTCCGCATCGTCGGGACGGCGGCCCGCGCCGTCGCCCAGCGGTTCGACGTGCCACTCGTCGGGGTGAACCACATGGTCGCCCACCTCGAAGTGGGCCGCCGTCGCTCCGGGTTCGACTCGCCGGTGTGTCTGAACGCCTCGGGCGCGAACGCACACCTCTTGGGGTATCGGAACGGCCGCTACCGCGTCCTCGGCGAGACGATGGACACCGGCGTCGGCAACGCCATCGACAAGTTCACGCGCCACGTCGGGTGGCAACACCCCGGCGGCCCGAAGGTCGAAGCACACGCCAGAGACGGCCAGTACCACCCGCTTCCCTACGTCGTCAAGGGAATGGACTTCTCGTTTTCGGGCATCATGTCCGCGGCCAAGCAGGCGTACGACGACGACGTTCCCGTGGAGAACGTCTGTCGCGGCCTCGAAGAGACCATCTTCGCGATGCTGACCGAAGTCGCCGAGCGAGCCCTGTCGCTGACCGGCGCGGACGAACTGGTGCTCGGCGGCGGCGTCGGGCAGAACGACCGCCTCCGGCGGATGCTCGCGGAGATGTGCGAGCAACGCGGGGCCGAGTTTTACGCCCCCGAGAGCCGATTCCTGCGGGACAACGCCGGGATGATCGCGATGCTGGGCGCGAGGATGTACGCCGCGGGCGACACCACCTCGATAGAAGAATCGACCGTCGACTCGAACTACCGGCCCGACGAGGTGCCGGTGACGTGGCGCGGGCGGGAGCCAGTGGGTCCCGCCGGAAGAGCGAGCGGGAAGCGCCCGCGCGCCGGGCCCGAAGAGTCCGTCGACCGCGGCGTTCGAGACGAAACCGAGGTGCAGGGCGCGGAGGCGACGGTCGCCATCGAGGCCGACCGCGTCGTCAAGGACCGCGTGCCGCGCACGTACCGCCACCCGACCCTCGACGACCGACTCCGAACCGAGCGCACGCGACAGGAAGCGAAACTGACGAGCGACGCCCGGCGCCACGGCGTGCCGACGCCGCTGGTGCTGGATGTCGACCCCGAGGAATCCCGCATCGTCTTCCAGCGAGTCGGCGAATCGGACCTCCGCGGCGCGCTCTCGGCCGACCGTACCGCCGACGTGGGCCGCCACCTCGCACGCATCCACGACGCCGGATTCGTCCACGGCGACCCGACGACGAGGAACGTCAGAGTGGCTCCCAGTGGCCGCACGTTCCTCATCGACTTCGGCCTGGGCTACTACACGGACGAACCCGAGGACCACGCGATGGACCTCCACGTCCTCGCCCAGTCGCTGGCGGGGACCGCCGACGACCCCGAGCGGTTGCTGGCGGCCGCCGAGGACGCCTACCGCGCCGAGAGCGGGCACGCCGAGGCCGTCTTCGCCAGTCTCGACGACATCGAGGGTCGCGGCCGCTACCAGTAACCGGAACGCACACGGACGTACCGACCGTGGGCAGGCGTATGAACTACATCGCGTGGGCGTTGCTCGCGCTCCTGGGGTACACGCTCGTCCCGCCGCTGGCGAAACTGGCGACGGCCGAGATTCCCAGCGACGTGGTGTTGGTCATCTCCAACGGTATCCTCATCGTCGCCGCTATCGGCCTCGTTCTCGCAACCGACCTCTCGGTGACGGAGTACCTCACGCACGAGGACGCGATTTACGCCTACGGCGCGGGCGTCGCGCTGACCGTCGGCATCATCTCGTACTACCGAGCGCTGGCGGCCGGACCGGTGAGCGTCGTCGTCCCCATCTTCGGGATGTTCATCGCGACGAGTTCCGTGGTCGGCATCCTCTTTCTCGACGAGTCACTGACGGCGCGAAAGGCGGCCGGAATCGGGCTGGCGATACTCGCGGTGTACCTGACGGCCGTCGAGTGACGGCGCGACCGGGCCACGCGGCGTGCAGCGCAGACGGCGAGCACACGGTGGGTAACTGACTTAACGTCGGCACGTGTACAGGTGCGTATGGCAGACAAGCCCCAGTCAGGGACTCTCTTCGGCGTGCCGTACAACTTCGAGCGACCCAGCCTCAAGCGGCTTATGTCGTCGTACTGGCAACCCGGCGACGGGATGCTCGTCGAGAAGCCGTTCGGCATCGGCTACACGCTGAACCTCGCGAACTGGCGGTCGTGGGTCGTCCTCCTCGTGGCCGGTGTCATGCTGTATCTGGAACGCCGCGGCGACGTGGAAGAGTTCGAAGACGAGGCCGACGACGAACCCGTCGAAGTCGTCGTCGACTGAGACGGACAGCACCTGCACGACGGACCGACGCCTCTTTTGTCGCCGCCCGCCCTGTGCCGGTATGCTCAACTTCGTCACGACCAATCCCGGGAAGGTGCGGGAGGCGACCGAGTATCTGGACGACGAGGTGGCCCAGTTCGATTTCGACTACCCCGAGATTCAGGCCGACGACCTCGGAGCGGTGGCCGCCCACGGCGCGCGGTCGGCCTACCGGGCCGCCGACGGGCCGGTCATCGTCGACGACGCGGGCCTCTTTATCGACGCCTTCGACGGCTTCCCCGGCCCGTACTCCTCGTACGTCGAGGACACCGTCGGCGTCGAACGCGTCTGGCGGATGACCGAACCCGAGGACGACCACGCGGCGGCGTTCAAGACGGTCATCGCCTACTGCGACGGCGAGGAGTTCGCGGCAACACCGGACCCCGTCGACCGCGAGGAGCGCCGGGGACAGGACCTCGACGCGGACGAGCGAGGGGCCGCGACCACCGACGAACAGGTCCACGGCGGCGAGGACGCTCTGCCCGTGAAACTGTTCGAGGGGCGCGTCCCGGGCGAACTCGTCGCGCCGCGCGGCGACGGCGGATTCGGCTTCGACCCCATCTTCGAGCACGACGGGAAGACGTTCGCCGAGATGACCACCGAACAGAAGAACGCCGTCTCCCACCGCGGGCGGGCGCTGGCGAAGTTCGCGGAGTGGTACGCCGAGCGATGAGCGAGGCGTCCGTCGACAGGCGCCCTGGCGTCTGTCGGAAGTTGCGACGGGGGAGCGACGCGACGCCGTCGCACCCCGACCGGCAGGGAGGGGACAGAGAGCGATGAGCGCGGCGTCCGTCGAGCGAGACGACCCCGGCACAGCCCTAATTACGGGCGCGTCGGCCGGTATCGGCGAAGCGCTGGCCCGCGAGTTCGCCGCCCACGACCACGACGTGGTGCTGGTCGCTCGACGCGAGGACCGCCTCGAAGCGCTGGCCGAGGAACTCGAAAGCGAGGAGGTGACCGCGACAGCCATCGTGATGGACCTAGACCGAGCGGCCGCCGCCGAGGACCTCCACGAGACGGTTCGGGCGCGTGACCTCGACGTGGAGATTCTCGTCAACAACGTCGGCGTCGGCACGTACGGCCCCTTCGCAGAGAGCGCCATCGACGCCGAGCGCACGCAGTTGCGTTTGAACGTCGTCCTCCCCGTCGAACTGACGCGCCTGTTCCTCGACGAGTTCGACGGCGGCGAGAAAGTGTTGAACGTCGGGTCCGTCGCGGGCTTTCAGCCCGGCCCCAACCTCGCGGGCTACTACGCGAGCAAGGCCTACGTCAACAGTTTCACCGAAGCCATCGCCGAGGAGTTGCGCGGCCGCGTCGACGTGACCTTACTCTGTCCCGGCCCCGTCGACACGGAGTTCCAGTCCCGCGCCGGGATGGGCGACTCGGCGGTCGGGTCGCTGACCTCGAACACGCCCGCCGCCGTCGCCGAAGCGGCCTACGACGGCCTGATGGCCGGGGAGACGGTGGTCGTCCCGAGTCGGGCGATGCGCGTCGTCGACCTGTTGGGGCGGGTGACGCCCCGACCAATCGTCCGTCGGATAGCGAAGGTGGTCAACGGCGACCGCTGAGACGGTCGGAACCCGGTTTTCACTTTCCGAGAACAGCGTCACGGCTTGAACTGTGGGTCCGTCGAACGGCCTGGTATGTCGAACACGTTCGTCGACCGATACAAATCGCTGATACGCGACTCCCTCGACCTCGTCGGCGTCGCGGGCTCCATCGAGCGGAAGGTACTCGCGGCCGTCGGCATCCAGTTCGGCATCTCGGTGGCGCTCGCCGGCGTCGCGTTCGCGTTGGACGGGGTCGTCCAGTTCGCGCTGACCGGCCTGTTGCTGACCGGTGCGGTCGTCGCCTTCGCCAACACCGTCTTCATCACCCGCGAGGACCTCGTCGACCCGGTCGTGACACTCTCCGAGCGTGCCGACCGAATCGCCGCCGGCGACGTCGCCGTCGACGTGCCGGACAGTGACAGAGACGACGAGGTGGCGAGCCTCCTCGCCTCGTTCGACGCGATGCAATCCTCGCTGGAGACGGTCTCCAGACAGGCCGACGCGCTCTCCCGACGGGAGTTCGACGCCGCGGTGTTGGACGAGGACGTGCCGGGCACGTTCGGGGAGTCGCTGGACCGGATGGCGGCCAACATGGAGGAGTACACGACCGACCTCCAGCAGATGACCGAGGACCTCGAACGCCGGTCGGCCGCACTAGGGGACCTCGTGGCTACCTTCGGCGAGGCCGCGGAACGGGCGAAGGCCGGGGACCTCACCGCCACCATCGACCGTGAGTTCGACGACGTCGACGACCAGTTCCAGTGCGTCGTCGACGACTACAACGACCTCCTGCGGACGCTCGCCGACACCATCGGCGACGTGACGGCCTTCGCCGACGAAGTGGCCGAGACCAGCGACCGCGTCACCGAGAGCGTCACCGAAATCGACCGTGCCAGCGACGAGATAGCCCGGTCGGTCCAAGAGATTTCCGCCGGAGCGAGCCAGCAGTCGACCCGCCACGACGCCGTGGCCGAGGACATGAACACGCTGTCCGCGACGGTCGAGGAGATAGCGGCGACGGCCGACGACGCCGCCGACACGGCCGACCGCGCTGCCACTCGGGGCCGGGAGGGGCGCGAGGAGGCGGCCGCCGCCATCGAAGAACTGGAGACGATGGCGACCCGAATCGACGGCATCGCCGACTCCGTGGCGGGACTGGTCGACCAGATAGCCGAGATAGACGAGGTGGTCGACCTCATCACGGAGGTGGCCGAACAGACGAACATGCTCGCGCTGAACGCCTCCATCGAGGCCGCGCGGGCCGACGCCGAGGGCGACGGGTTCGCCGTCGTCGCCGACGAGGTCAAATCGCTGGCCGAGGAGACCCGCGACGCCGCCGAGGACGTCTCCGAGCGCATCGACGCGGTACAGGCGACGGCCAGCGAGACGGTCGACGACGTGGAAGCGACCACCGAACGCGTCGCCGACAGCACCGACACCATCGAGGCGACGCTCCGAGACTTCGAAGACATCGTCGACGTACTCGGCGAGGTCAACGCCGCCATCCAAGAGATATCCGACGCGACCGGTCAGCAGGCCGAGACGACCCAAGAGGTCGTCGACGCCGTCGACGAGGTGGCCGCCGTCAGCGAACGGACCGAATCGGAGGCCGAGTCCGTCGCCGCGGCCACCGAGGAACAGACCGCCACCATCTCCGAGGTGACGACCGAGATTCGGTCGGTCGCAGAGCGAACCGACGACCTGCACGACCGGTTGCGGCAGTTCGAGGTCGACGAGCGCGCGAACGGGCCCCGCTCGGACTCCGTTCTAACCGTCGCCTCCGGCGACGACTAGGCCCGCGGGTCGCGGTCCGGCCCCGGATACGCGCCGCCTTCGAGGTGTTCGTACAGCGATTCCGGGTCGAACAGCCGCGCGAACGCGTCGGGCGGGCGGACGCTCACCTGCATGTGCGGCTTGAGCGAGAGGCCCGTCGCCGCGCTCCGCAGGGAATCGTCGTAGGTGAGGACGTGGGCGGCCCCGCCGCGGTAGGCCGAGGCCAGCGCCGGATGGTCCCCGGTCGGATGGTCGACAGCCTCGCGCTCTCGCTCGATTCGCTCGCGCCAGTCGGCCGCGAGGGCGGCGGTCGAACAGCGCTGAATCACCGCTTCGGCGTCGTCCAGTAGCGGGTCGCTGGCGACGAGCGTGACCCACGAGTGCCCTCGGACGTGGTCGAGCGCCTCGCGGGCGGGCCCCTCGCCGCAGAGCAAATCGGCCGCGAGAACGTCGGCGTCGGCGACGACGCGGGCGGGCGAGGCTTCAGACATCGCTCTCGTCCTCACCGTCGCGCTCCGCCCGACGGTCACGGAGTGCTTCGCGGACAGTCTCGACCGTCGTCTCGTAGCGCTCTGCCCGTTCGAACAGGTCGGCCCAGCTCATACCCCGACGACGGCGACCAGACAAAAAGCCGTGCCGTCTGCCACCTGTCTGACGGGCTTTTATATCGAGTCACCCCATCGCTCCGAATACGGGCGCGCATTGGCATCTATCCGCCGCTGTCCGCGTGCTGACAGCGATTCCCATCCTCTCCCATCGCGCGCCCGGACCGCACCCCTTTCCGTACCGATTCTCGTCTCAGGCCGCGCCCCGGAGCGCCGAGCGAACCGACTCTAACCCGTCGGGTTCGGCCATGACGGCGACGCTGTCGCCCGCCGCGATTTCCGTCTGCGGGAGCGGAATCGTCATCGGTTCGTGCTCGCGACCGTGCGCGTAGATGTGTGCGTCGCCGGGCAGTTCGACTTCGACGACGCGCTTGCCGATGACCGGGGAGTCCTCTGGAACGCGGACGCTGGCGATGGAGAGGCGTTCGGTCAGGTCCGCTAAGACGTTGAAGTCACCGCCCAACAGCGCCGTCTTCGCCCCCGCCGCGCCGAGTCGCTCGGGGTAGATTATCTCGTCCACGTCGGCGGCGTACTTCTCGTAAATCTCCTCGCGGTAGTCGGCGTCGATGCGGAGGACGGTCCGACAGCCGTGTTCTTTGGCTATCATACAGGCCGTGAAGTTCGTGTTGAGGTCCCCGGTGAGGCCGCCGATGGCGTCGGCGGTGTCGATGCCCGCTTCTTCGAGGACCGACTCCTCGCTCCCGTCGCCGTGGACGACGGTGAACCCCTCTTTCTCGGCCCGGTCGACCTTCGCCTGTTCGCGTTCGACGATAATCACGTCGTGACCTTCGCTCTTGAGGATGCGCGCGGTCCGGGTCCCGACGCGGCCGTAGCCGACGATAACGAACTTCATGCCGTGGGGTAGGACAGCCGGGGATAAAAATGTGAACGTGTGACAGGGTCGTCAGGCGCTGGCGACGGTGACGTTCCCGCCGTCGACCACCGGGCCGCCCTGCGTGAGGTACGGCGGGTCGTCACTGCCGCCGCTGGTGACGAAGTCGTACGTCTCGTTGCCCGTGTTCTCGCGGTGGGGCATCGCGATGAGCGTCTGGTTCTCGGTCAGTTCGGTCTCGTCGAACTCCGCGCCGGGCACGTCGAACAGCGTGACCGTCACCTCGTCGTACTCGCCCGGTTCGAGGTATTCGGAGACGCCGATGACGCTCCCGACGACGTTGCCGTCCAGCAGGCTGGCGTCGTGGATGGTGACGTAGCCGCCTTCGGAGACGGAGACGTTCGTCACGGTGACGCTCGTCCCGTCAGTAGTCTGGTCGGCCAGCGTCGCGCTGGCGGTCGGCGGGCCAGCATCGGTCGCGTTGTCAGCGGACCCGTTGTCCACCGTGTCGGTATCTGCCGTCTCGTTGTCCACCGTCTCGTTGTCCACCGTCTCGTTGTCCACCGTCTCGTTGTCCACCGTGTCGGTATCCGCCGTCTCGTTGTCCGCCGCACCGGGGACGGTGACGGCCGCGCTGTCGGTCACCGCTTGACCGTCCGCGAGGAACGGCCCGTCGTCGGTGCCGTTGCTGGAGACGAAGTCGTACGTCTCGTCGCCCGTCGTCTCGTTGTGCGGCATCGCGACGAGCGTCTGGTCGGCGGTCAGTTCGGTCTCGTCGAACTCCGCGCCGGGCACGTCGTACAGTTCGACGGTGACGTTCTCGTAGGTCCCCGCTTCGAGGTACTCCGAGACGCCGATGACGCTCCCGACGACGTTGCCGTCCAGCAGGCTCTCGTCGTGGATGGTGACGTAGCCGTCACTCGGCACGACCAGTTCGTCGATGGTGACGGTCGTGCCGTCCGATTCCTGGTCCGCCATCGAAACCGAGGCGGTCGTCGGTCCGGGTTCGACCACCGTTATCTGGGCGAACTGGCCGTCGTCGCGCGTGAACACGCCGTGCGTGTACGTACCGAGCGGGACGCCCTCGGTGGAGACGTTGAACGTCACGTCCTCGGTGTCTTCGTCCTCGATGGTCACGTCCTCCGTGGCGACGGGCGACCCGGCTAACCAGAAGGACACCTCTTGGGTCGTGTTGAAGTCGTTGGGGTTCTCCAGTTCGACGTCGACGGTGACCGTCTCACCGGCCTCGGCCGTCTCGGGCGCGTCGAACTCCTCGATGGTGAACGACTCCGAGAGGACGAGTTCGGCGGTCACGCCGTCGGAGGGCGTGAACACGCCGTGCGTGTAGGTCCCAGCGTCGAGGCCGTCGGTGTCCGCAGAGAAGCGGACGGCGGCGCTCTCACCGGCGTCGAGCGTGACCCACTGCCTGTCGACGACGGCACCGCCGACGCGGAACTCGACGGGTTGGGTCGCCTGCGGGCCGTCGTTACTGACCACGGCGACGACGGTCACGTTCGACCCCGGTGCGGCACTCTCGGGGGCCGTGAGCGACTCTATCGTGAAGTCGGCTGTCTGTCCTGTCGGTCCCTCCTGCTGTTGGGGCGCGACGCCGGGGACGGCCCCGGCCTGCGCGGTGATGGCTCCTGTCGCGACTAACGCGAGTAGTACGGCGAGCGTTCTGGTTCGTATCATGTGATTTCGGAATTGCTGTCAATCAATTGACGATGCGGCCGTTCAGTAGGATGATACCACGATAAACCGAACAGACAGTTCACGAGCGAAGGAATCACCAACCGGCGGCTAAGGCCGTGTTAGCGAGAGAAATGTGAGCTTTGGTTACGCGGCTGTGCTGGCGGCAGCGCGGTCGTCGGTGCGACTACGCGGGGATTCAGCCCGAGGATTCGCCGGACGTCCCCGTTTCGGTCGCCGTCTCGGTGGTCTCGGCGGACGCCGTCTCAGTCTCGGTGGTCTCGCCCGATTCCGTGGTCGTCTCGGCGGTTTCCGTAGTCGCCTCGGTGCCAGCCTCCGTGCCCGCTTCGGTCGTCTCGGTGCCCGACTCAGTCGCGTTGTCGGCCGACTCCACGGTCACGTTCGCGCTGTCGACCACCGCCTCCCCGTCGACGACGTACGGACCGTCGTCGATGCTGAGGCTGGTGATGTAGTCGAACGTCTCGTTGTCGTTGCTGTCGACGTGGAGCATCGCGGTGAGCGTGCGGTTCTCGCCGGACAGCGTCATCTGCGTGGCCGTCGCGGACTCGCTCTCAGTGTCGACTCCCTCCGCCGTGGTCGTCTCGGTCGTGCCGGTCTCCGTCTCGGTTTCGGTGTCGGCCACGCCGCTCTCGGTCGTCGTCTCCGTCGTCTCGCCGGATTCCGTGGCCGTCTCGGTTTCCGTGGCCGTTTCAGTCTCGGTTGCCTGCGCGAGCGCGCCGGACTCACTGTCGTCGACCGGCGTCGTCTCGCTGTCACCGGCCGTCTCCGTCTCCGTCTCCGTCTCTGTCTCTGTCTCCGTCGTCGTCGCACTGTCGTCGACCGGCGTCGTCTCGCTGTCACCGGCCGTCTCTGTCTCCGTCGTCGTCGCGCTGTCGTTGGCCGTCATCGTCTCGTTGCCGAACTCGGCCCCGGGCACGTCGTACAACGTAATCGTGACGTTGTCGTACTGTCCCGGCGGGAGGTACTCCGACGTCCCGATGACGCTGTTGAGTGCGTCACCGTCTTCGAGGAGTTCGTCGTGGATGACGACGTAGCCGCCCTCGGGCAGGGTGACGTTCGATACCGTCACCGTCGTCCCGTTCGTGGTCTGGTCGTCGAAGGTGACCGAGGGGGCGTTGCCCGCCTGCGTCTCTGTCTGGTTACCTGTCTGCTCTTGTGCCATCACAACGCCCGCCGGAGCGACGACTGCTGTCACAGCAATCGCCGCCAAGACGAGCGAACGGAGTTTCTGCCCTGTCATATCTTGATGCGGGCGATGGGACAAGAGGGGCCTAAATAAACCGGGCCGACAGTTCAGGGTCGAAGAGAGAACCAACTCTCCGCAAAGCCGAGGTTAGCGAGCGAAAGCCGAGCTTTGGTCGGTCGCTTTCGACACGCGTTTAGGCGGTGGCGGCCGACGACACGAACCATGCGAGTGACGTTCCTCGGGACGAGCGGGGCCATCCCGACGACCCAGCGAAACACGAGCAGTATCTTCGTCAACCGGGAGGGGGATTATCTCCTCTTCGACTGCGGCGAGGGGACCCAGCGACAGATGATGCGCTACGGCACCGGGTTCGCCGTCGACCACCTCTTCGTCACCCACCTCCACGGCGACCACGTGTTGGGAATTCCGGGACTCCTCCAGACGTTCGACTTCAACGACCGCGACGACCCGGTGGCGATTCACACCCCCGCGGGCACCCGCGGTAACGTCAAGCAACTCATCGAGGCCAACGGCACGACGCCCTCCTATCCGGTCCGCATCAACGAGGTGTCGGCGGGCGACACCGTGCTGGACCGACCCGAGTACGAGATTCGCGCCATCGCCACCGAGCATCGCTGTGCGTCGGTCGGCTACGTCCTCGCCGAGGACGACCGCAAGGGCGAGTTCGACCGCGAGAAGGCCGAGTCGGAACTGGGTATCCCGCCGGGACCGAAGTACTCGAAACTCCACCGCGGCGAGGCCGTCGAACACGACGGCCGCACCGTCCAACCGGAGGAAGTCGTCGGCCCGCCGCGACCCGGCCGCACGTTCGTCTACACCGGCGATACGCTCCCGACGCAGTCGGTCATCGAGGCCAGCGAGGGCGCGGACCTGCTGGTCCACGACGCCACCTTCGCCGAGGACCGGCAGGGGCGCGCGAGGGCGACGGCCCACTCCACCGCGAAAGAGGCCGCCGACGTGGCACAGGCGGCGGGCGTCCGGACGCTGGCACTGACCCACGTCTCCACCCGCTACGCCGGTCAGACCGGGCGATTGGGGTCGGAGGCCCGCGACCGATTCGACGGCGAGGTGTTCGTCGCCGAAGACGGGATGGAGCGGCACGTCCAGTTCCCCGACGGCGACGCCGAGTAGTCCGCGGCAAAGAGCGCGAGCTTTATTCGTTTCCAGCGTCGGTACGTACCAATGACTCATCGGATGGTACACGTGGGACTCGGTGGCCAAGGCCGCCACTGGGTCAGCGAAGCGATTCCCCCGAACATCGAAGCAGGCCGCGTCGAAGTCGTCGCCGCCGTCGACATGGACCCCGACCGACACGGCTACGCCGAGGACGAACTCGACCTAGACGCCGACCGCTGTTACACCGACCTCGACACCGCACTGTCGGAACGGGACGCCGACTTCTGTTCGGTCGTCACGCCGCCCGCGGCCCACGAACCCGTCGTCGAGACGGCGCTCGACCACGGACTCGACATCCTCTCGGAGAAGCCCATCGCCGACACGCTCGAGGCGTCGGTCCGCATCGCCCGCGAAGTCGAGGCCGCCGACGCGAAGATGGGCATCACGATGAGCCACCGCTACGACCAGGACAAGACGACGTTCCGCCGCGCCGTCTCCGAGGCCAGCCCCGTCGACTATCTCACCGCCCGCTACACCGGCAACGTCCGCCAGCGCGGCTACTACTCCGAGTACGTCCACGAGATGGCCGACATGCTGTTGCTCGACGGCGCGATTCACCATCTGGACATGCTCGCCTCCTTCGTCGACGCCCCCTGCGAACAGGTGTACGCCGAGACGTGGGTCCCCGACGGGGCCGACTACGACGGCGACTGCACCGGGTTCGTCACGCTCCGCTTCGCCGACGGCACCCGCGCCCAGTACGAGGGCAGTTACGCCAACGCGACGACGCTCAACGGGTGGGGCCACGAGCAGTTCCGCGCTGAATGTAAAGAGGAGACTATCGTCCTCGACGGCCGCGAAGTCGAACGCTACCCCTTCGACCCCGACGCCGTCGGCGACTGGAACGGCGTCGACGAGGACGATGCAGAGACGGTCCCACTGGCTGACCGCCCCCTCTGGGAGAACGCGTGGCTCATCGAGCAGTTCTGCGGGTGGCTGGACGGCGGCGACCCGATGGCGACTCGCGTCGAGGACAACCTCCAGTCGATGGCGCTCGTCTTCGCCGCCATCGAGAGCAGCGAACGCGGCGAAGCCGTCGACGTGCAGGCGTTGCTCGACGAGGCCAAGCAGAACGCGTAGGGACCGGCGGTTTCGAGCGCGGGTCTGCCGCTTGCGGTCCGAACGGCCGGAACGTCCGGCCGCGTGAAGCGACCACGGGGTAGGACTTTCTGGCAGTTCGTCTCTCCCATCCGAGCGAGAGCGGCGGCGACAGTTACCGTTCTGGCGAGAAGATGTCCTCGATGGCGCAGTCGTAGTGGTCGGCCAGCGCGAAGGCCAGGTCCAGCGACGGGTCGTACCGGTCGCGTTCGAGGGCGTTGATGGTCTGTCGGGTGACGCCGACGGCGGCGGCGAGGTCCGCTTGGCTCTCGCCCCGTTCTTCGCGGAGGGCCGGGAGTCGGTTGTTCATCGTTTCGCGCGCGCGACGGCGAGCATGAGACCCCACAGGGCGAACAGGCCGGTGACGAACCACGCGAGGTGTGCGAGCCACGGGGGCCAGTCGAAGAGACCGAGCGCCCACAGCGCCGTCAGCGTCGGGAACGCGACGGCCGAACTCAGGCCGACGACGGCGACGGTGTTCGCGCCCGCCTCCTGAAAGACGGTCGTGTCGCGTTCGTCGAACATGACGGTCTGCGAGCGGTGTTGGAGGACCGTGGCCGCGAGTGCGCCGACGGCGAACACCCCGACGCCGACCAGCGGATAGTCGGCGGCGATGAGGGCGACGAAGGCGAGGGTGGCGACAGCCCAGAGGCCGAAGTAGGTGCGGCGATACGTCGTCGTGGAGTGTGCGGTGGCAGTCATCGGGAACCACGTAAAGCTAGCTTTCCGTAAAGTTCGCTTTACACGTAAAGTGTGCTTTACATCAATCATAAATCTACCGGTGCATCCGACCCCGCCCGATAGCTGTCTCCGGCCGGGGACACCGGGACCGGATAGTACGGTGTGTGACCTCGCGACAGGGTCCCCCAACGTTATTTTTCGACCGCCGACGAGTGACCGCGTATGCCCTCCCCCTTCCACATCGTCGACGTGTTCGCCCGCGAGCGCTACGCCGGGAACCAGTTGGCCGTCGTCACCGACGCCGCTGGCCGCTCGGCCGAGCGGATGCAGGCCATCGCAGCGGAGATGGACTACTCCGAGACGACGTTCGTCACCGGACCGCCCGAGGACGGCGCGTGGCCGGTCCGCATCTTCACCCCGAACGCCGAGATTCCGTTTGCGGGGCACCCGACGCTGGGGACCGCACACGTCGTTCGGGAGCACCTCGCCGACGGCCGTCCCGAGACGGTGACGCTCGCGCTCGACGTCGGCGAGATTCCGGTCGACGTGCGGACCGCCGACACCGAGACGACGCTGTGGATGACCCAGCGCGCCCCCGAGTTCGGCGACAGACTCGACCACGCGTCGCTCGCCGAGGTCCTTGGACTACCGCGGGCCGCCCTCGACGACGACTGGCCGGTACAGGTCGTCTCGACCGGCCTATCGACCGTCGTCGTCCCGCTTCGGGACCGCGAGGGGCTGACGGCCATCGACCTCGACCGCGCGGCGTACGACCGGGTGACCGGCGACCGGGACGCCAAGAACGTGCTGGCGTTCTGTCCGGACCCCCGCGACGCCGCCCACGACTTCGCCGCCCGCGTGTTCGCGCCGTTCTACGACGTGCCAGAGGACCCCGCCACAGGCTCCTCGAACGGCTGTCTCGCGGCCTACCTCGCCCGCCACGAGTACGGCGACGGCCCGACCGTCGACGCCCGCGTCGAACAGGGCTACGAGATGGGGCGGCCCTCGCTGTTGCACCTGCGGGCCGACGCGAGCGACGAGGCGGTCCACGTCGAAGTCGGCGGTAGCGTCGTCCCCGTCGCCCGCGGCGAGTTGGTGTCGCGGTAGCCCCGCGGGAGAAACGCCTATTCGTCGGCCCCGACACCGATAGCCATGCCCAGCGAGAAGGAGAGGATGCTCCGCGGTGACCTGTACGACGCCGACGACCCGCAACTCGTCGCCGAGCGGAACCACGCGCGCGAACTCACCAGACGCTACAACCAGACGGCGACGGACGAGGACGCGGAACGGGACGCCATCCTCACCGACCTCCTCGGAAGCCGCGGGGAGGACTGTCACGTCGAACCGCCCTTCCGCTGTGACTACGGCTCCAACGTCCACGTCGGCGAGAACTTCTACGCGAACTTCGACTGCGTCGTCTTGGACGTGTGTCGAGTCGACATCGGGAAGAACTGCCAACTCGGCCCCGGCGTCCACATTTACACCGCGACGCATCCACTGGACGCGAGCGAGCGAATCGCCGGTCCCGAGTACGGCAAGCCGGTCACCGTCGGCGACAACGTCTGGGTCGGCGGACGAGCGGTCCTCAACCCCGGCGTGACCGTCGGCGACGACGCCGTCGTCGCGTCCGGGGCCGTCGTCACCGAGGACGTGCCCGACAACGTGGTCGTCGGCGGCAATCCCGCGACGGTAGTGAAAGAGCTGTAACGCCCGCTCAGTTGAGCCGCGGGTTGTCTATCGTCTCGAACCGATGGCCGCAGGCCGGGCACTCGACGACTTGTGGGCCGTCGGCGGTGCTCACCACCGCGAATCGGCGGCTCCAACTCACGTGGCCGCAGTCGGGACAGCGGCGGACGAAGGGCGGAATCATGGTCGGTGGACGTAGTAGGAAGTAGTCGTCGAGCCGATAAGTCGTTGGCGACGGGGTGTTGCTCTGCGGGTCGGTTCCCCACGTCGCTGTACCGTGGGTCGCTCTGTTCCCCGTTCCGTCGAGTTCCTCACTCCGTTCGGAACCTCGCTACTCGTGCCCGTACACTTCGACAGGCTCGTACGGCTCCTCCAGGTACGCCACGTCCGACGCCGAGAGGTCGACCTCCAGCGCCTCGACGGCGGCCTCCAGATGCTCGATGCTGGACGTGCCGACGATAGGTGCGGTGACGTTGTCGTTCTGGAACTGCCACGCGAGCGCGATTTGAGCCATCGTCACGCCGTGGTCGGCCGCCAGTTCCTGCACGCGCTCGTTTATCTCCTGACTGCCCGGCCCCTCCGCGTAGGGGACTTCGGCGGTCTCCGTCTCGTGGACGCCGCGGGTCGTCGCCTTGAACTCCTCGTGTGGCCGCGTGAGATAGCCCGCGCCGAGCGGACTCCACGGCAGGACGCCGACGTTCTCGCGGTCGCAGAGCGGGTACATCTCGCGTTCCTCCTCCCGATAGGCGAGGTGGTAGAGGTCCTGCATCGTCTCGAAGCGCGCGAGTCCCTCGCGGTCGCTGACGTGCAGGGCGTGCTGGAACTGGTGTGCCCACATCGAAGACGCGCCGATGTGGCGGACCTGCCCGCGGCGGACGGCGTCGTCGAGCGCCCGGAGCGTCGTCTCGATGGGGGTGTCGTAGTCCCAGCGGTGAATCTGGTAGAGGTCGACGGTGTCCATCCCCAGACGGTCCAGCGAGTTCGACAGTTCCTGCTCGATGGTCTTCCGCGAGAGGCCCCGCGCGTTCCGGTGGTCGCTCGCGCCGGGGAACCGGACCTTGGTGGCGACGACCTGCTCGTCCCGGTCGTACTCCGAGAGCACGTCGCCGAGAATCTCCTCGCTCTCACCCGCCGAGTAGACGTTGGCGGTGTCGAAGAAGTTCACGCCGAGGTCGATGGCCCGCTCGACGAGTTTCGCACCCTCCTTTTCGTCCAGCATCCACTCGCGGCCGCTCCCGAAGCTCATACAGCCCAGACAGATTTTGCTGACTTCGATACCGGTCGAACCCAGTGTGGTGTACTCCATACCCCCACCAAACGGGCGCGGCTGTAAATACGCGTTCCCGGCGGCGGGTCGTGCCAGTTCACTCGGCCCGCGGCAGCGACACCGTGACGACGTTGCCCGTCTCGGTAGTGTCGAGGTCGATGGACCCCCCGGCGACGTCGACCACCCAGTAGACGAGCCAGAGTCCCAGCCCGCGGCTGTGGTTGACGGCGGACATGTCGTGGTCGCCGAGCAGGACCCGGCGGTCGAGGTCGGGGATGGCCGAGGCCGTGTCACTGACCGTCAGTTCGACGCGGTCGCCGACACACGCGACGCGCACCCGGACCTGCAACGCTCCGGAGGTGTCGTGACGGATGCCGTTCTCGACCAGTTCGGCGACGGCACAGCCCAGTTCCTTCGGCCCCTCGACGACGGCGCTATCTGGCACTGTCACCTCGATGTCCGCGTCCGGATATCGCTCCCGGAACGGCCGGACGGCGTCGGGAACGACCGTCGCGAGGTCCGCCGTCGCCGCCCGCGGACGCTCGCTGATGACCTGCGTTATCTCGCGTTGTTTCTCGGCGGTCTGCAAGAGCCCGTCGCCCGCCCGGCGAATCAGCCGTGCCCGGTGCGAGACGTCCTCGTCGGGGTGCGATTCGAGGGTCTCCGCGCTCCCGATGACGACGTTCAGGTCGTTGCGGATGTTGTGTCGCAGGAAGTTGTCGAGCACCGCGAGTTGGCGCTCCCGGCGACGGCGGTGGGTCACGTCGCGCGTGAACCCGACGATGCGGACCACTTCCCCGTCCTCGACGATGGGCTGCCCCTGCACCCACACCCAGACGCCGTAGTCGCGCTCGGCGTTGACCCGGTACTCGACGTCGACCGGTTCACCGGCCGAGAGTCGCTCCATCGCGGCCTCGACCGCAGCGCGGTCCGGCGGGTAGATACACTCCATGAACGCGAGCGGGTCGTCCGCCAACTCGTCGACCGGTCGGCCGTAGATGTCCTCGTAGGCCGGGTTACAGAACAGCAGTTCCGAGCAGTCGCCGTCGAACATCCAGAGGACGTCGTTGGTCGTGTGGGCCAGTTCCCGGAGTCGGCGGTCCGTGGCGTCGCGTTCGTGTTCCGCCTCGATTCGGTCGGTCACCTCCCGAGAGCTAACGACGTAGCCGTCGAGACCCGCGTCCGTCAGGTTCGACATCCGACTCTCCAGCCAGACCCAGCCCCCGTCGGCGGTTCGGTGGCGGTAGGTCGACGTCTCGGCGACGAACTCCTCGTCGGTGTCGACGATAGCATCGAAGTCGGCGAGGACCGCAGGCCGGTCATCCGGGTGGATGTACTCGAAGGCGTTCGTCCCCAGTAACTCGGCGCGGTCGAAACCCAGTATTCGCTCCCCGGCCCCGTTGACGTACGTGTAGGTCCCCGATTCGTCGACCACCGCGAGCTTGTCTTGGGTGTACTCGAGAAGTAGCTCGGTCGGTTCGGCCGACTCCATTTCCCACCCACTTCGGTATCTGGATATAAAGTACCGGCGGCGAACGGCACCCACACCGGTACAGTCAACTCGGCGGCCGTCCCATCGTCGGCCATGGAACTCGCACACGCCGCCATCTGCGTCTCGGACGTAGAGCGCGCGATGGCCTTCTACGAGACGCTCGGCTTCGAAGAGACCCACCGCTTCACGCTCGACGGCGTACAGAACATCTATCTCGGACGCGACGGCGACGCCGACATCCAACTGCGCTACGACGCCGACCGGACGACGCCCATCGCGCCGTCGCGGGCCGACGTTGACCACATCGCGTTCACCGTCGACGACGTCGACGAGACGTTCGAGACGGCCATCGAAGCGGGCGGGACGGCAGTCCTCGAACCGACGGCAATCGAACCGGCCGACGCCTACGCCGCGTTCGTCGAGGACCCCGAAGGCTACACGCTGGAGTTCTACCGCTCCCAGTAAGCCCCGACAACCTACGTAGCATCGACACGTAGTGCCGGTATGTTCACGCTCGGGGAGTTGTACGTCCTCGTCGTGACCATCACCGCGTTAGTGGCGCTCATCGCCGCCGTTCCGGTGCTTCTCGGTATCGTCCGCGAGGGACGCGAGCGGTGGCGGACCGGCGGCCCGCCGCCGACCGACGAAACCGCGGGTGGGAGCACCGACGGCGGCGGGACGGACGACCCTGCCGACCTACCCGCCCGACGCGACTGTCCGCACTGCGGTGCGGCCAACGGTCCGGGGTTCGCCTACTGTCAAGAGTGCGTCCAGCGGTTGTGAGCGGCGGCGATTTCCGCATCAAGGACGAACCGTCGCGTATGATGGACCCCGACGAGTTCCTCGCCGACAGCACGGTCACCGTCTCCCCGGAGCGGTACGCCGTCGTCAGGACCGACCGCGAGTACCCGACGGCGTTCGCCACCGTCCGAGACCAGAACGAGACGACCGTCGTCGTTCCCGAAGACAACTACGACGCGGCGGACGGCGAGGACGCCGAACGGGGCTGGCGAATCCTCACCTTCGAGGTGGTCCTCCCGTTCGAACTCGTCGGCTTCCTCGCGCGGGTCGCGACGGCCCTCGCCGACGCCGAGGTGTCGGTGTTCGCCCTCTCGGCGTTCTCGACAGACCACCTGCTCGTCAAGGACGACGACGTGGACCGGGCGGTTCGGGCGTTGGCGGAGTTGGGGTGTGACGTGAAGCGATAGTCCCGTTTTCGGGCACGGATGTGTTCGTTTCGCGCGACGATGCTCGCCCGGACCAGTACCATCAGTACCGGGCATCGAAACGACGCGTTCGCGGAGTGAGTATGCGTAGTGGACGGTAGCATCCGTGCGAGCGGAGCGAGCACGGTTCACTGAACCGAGGCCGAAGGCCGAGGTTCAGCCTTTTTCACCCACGTTTTTCGAGGAGCCCTCGCCACAGCGAGCCAGCGGCTCGCGAGGAAGGGCGACGACGAAAAACGTGGGACGCCAGGACTGGGATTTGAACCCAGAATCCCGAAAGGGAACACGCTTTCCAGGCGTGCGCCTTACCGTTCGGCCATCCTGGCTCTGGTACGCAATCGAGAGTGTGTGGGCGGGCGGTTAAGGGCTTTCGTTTCCGGGCAGACGGCCGTGCGCCGTGTACGTCAGTACCGTGGCAGCGACGGCCACGACGAGGGCGACGCCCGCTTTGGCGACGATGCTCACACCCTCACCGGAGAGCAGTTCGTACCCCTGCGCCAGGACGAGGAACGAGAGCGCGCCGACGACGCCCCACAACAGACTCGATTTCGTGCGAGCGTCCACGGGTATCACCTGACGGCGACGGCTTCGATTTCGACGGCCGCGCCCTTCGGAAGGGCGGCGACGCCGACGGCCGACCGCGCCGGTGGTTCGTCGTCGAAGAACGTCTCGTAGGCGTCGTTCATCGCCTCGAAGTCCTCGATATCGTCGAGGAAGACGGTCACCTTCAGCACGTCGTCGAGGCCGGACCCCGCTTCGTCGAGGACCGCTCGGAGGTTGGAGAGGGCCTGTTCGGTCTGGTCGGCGACCGAGGCGTCGGCCCGCATCTCCCCGTCGGGCGTGAGTGCGATTTGCCCCGCCGTGAACACGAGGTCGTCGGTGGTCGTCGCTTGGCTGTACGCGCCGACAGCGGCGGGCGCGTCGTCGGTGTGGACGGTGCGTTTCACACCCGAGAGGACGCGGCCAGCGGCATAAAACGCCCGTCAGACCAGCACGTCGACGACGTAGCCGTGGTCCCGCAGGGCGGCGAGGAGTTCCTCGACGTGGTCGGGGCCGCGGGTTTCGAGGTCCAACTCGACTTCGGCGTCGTTCATCGCCACGTCGCGGTTGGTCCGGTCGTGCTCGATGGCGTAGATGTTCGTCTGCTGGGCCGAGAGCACGTCGACCAGTTCCTCCAGCGCGCCGGGGCGGTCCTTGAGGACGGTGCGAATCTTCAGGTACCGGCCCGTCTCGACGAGGCCGCGCATGATGACGTTGGTCAGCGTGTTGAGGTCGATGTTTCCGCCACACAGCGCCGGAACGATGGTCTCGCCCTCGTCGTAGTCGAACTTCCCTTCGACGAGGGCCGCCAGCGCGACGGCCCCCGCACCCTCCGCGAGGGTCTTCGAGCGTTCGAGGAGCGTCGTCAGCGCCACCGCAATCTCCGAGTCGGTGACGGTCACCACCTCGTCGACGCGGTCTTTGATGACCTCGAACGTTCGCTCGCCGACGGTTCGGGTGGCGATGCCGTCGGCGATTGTCTCGACGCCCTCGCGTTCGATTCGATGGCCCTTCCGTAAGGATTCGACCACGCTGGAGGCGCCCTCGGCTTGGACGCCGATGACGCGGATGTCCTCGTCTTTCCCTTTCAGCGCCGTGGCGATGCCGCTGATGAGGCCGCCGCCGCCGATGGGGACGACGACGGTGTCGACGCTCGGCAAGTCCTCGTAGATTTCGAGGCCGATGGTGCCCTGTCCGGCCATCACGTAGTCGTCGTCGAAGGCGTGGACGTAGGTGCGGCCCTCCTCGCGTTCGATTTCGTGGGCCTTCTCGGCGGCCTCGTCGTAGTCCTCGCCGTGGAGGACGACCCGGCCGCCGTAGCTTCGGGTGGCTTTCACCTTCGAGTTGGGCGCGTGTTGGGGCATCACGATAGTCGAGTCGACCCCGATACGGGTCGCCGCGAGCGCCACGCCTTGCGCGTGGTTGCCCGCGCTGGCCGTAACGACGCCGTTCTCGCGTTGCTCGGCGGAGAGCGTCGCGATACGGTTGGTCGCGCCGCGAATCTTGAACGCGCCGGTACGCTGGAACAGTTCCAGTTTCAGATGCACGTCCGCGCCCGTCATCGCAGAGAAGGTGTGCGAGTAGTCCAGCGGCGTGTGCCGGGCCGTCTCGGCCACCCGGTCCTGGGCGGCCAATACGTCCTCGAACGAGAGCATATGCCCGGCCTACTCGCTACGGCGTGTTATACTGTCGGGACGGTCCCGCCGGTGTCGGATGTGGTCGCGGAAAACGGATGGGGAGGAGCGTGTGACTGCACGCTAACTCAGTGAACGTAGGTACTTAAACACCACCGAACCAGAGTGGAAGTGTAATCGCAGGACGAAGGCTCCCCGAATCCGCTGTCAGCCCCGCGTCAGACGAAGTTTTCGTTGATAAACAAAACTGTCTGACACGACTGTGGGCAAGGGGTGTCAGAACTGTTTTAGGCGGCCTCGGCTACGTACAGTGTAGATGGACACTTGGCAGCGCCGCACGCTGTTGTACGTCGTCGGCCTCGCTGGCGTCATCCTCGTCTTCTCGCTCGCCTACGACTACGGGATGAGCGCCTTCGAGAACGACCCGCGGGAGTTCCTCCACTCCCTGCAGGTCGTCGTCGAGACGTTCACGACCACCGGATTCGGTTCCGACGCGCCGTGGACGAGCAACAGGATGCGCCTGCTTATCATCGTGATGGACATCACCGGTGTCGTCCTCATCTTCCTCGCGCTACCGGTCCTCCTCTTCCCGCTGTTCGAGGAAGCGATGGAGACGGAAGCACCGAACCGCGTCGAGCGTGACCTCGTGGACCACGTCGTCATCTGCCACTTCACGCCCCGCGGCGAGACGCTGGTGACCGAACTGGAGACGTGGGACGTGGACTACGTCGTCGTCGAACCCGACCGAGACCGGGCCGACGACCTCTACGACGAGGGGTACCACGTCATCAACGCCGACCCCCAGTCCGTCGAGGGATTGGAGCATTCCCGTCTCGCCAGCGCCCGAGCGCTGGTCGCCGACGCCTCCGACCAAGTGAACACGAGCATCGTCCTCACCGCCCGCGAAGTCGACGAGTCGGTCCGCACCGTCAGCGTCGTCGAGGAACCCGACCGCGCGAAGTACCACGACCTCGCGGGGGCCGACGCCGTCCTCTCGCCGCGCGGCCTGCTGGGCGAGAGCCTCGCCGGAAAGGTCACCACCGGCGTCTCGGCCACGCTCGGGGACGATTTCGTCATCGGCGAGGACTTCGACATCGCCGAACTGCCCATCCACAGGGGGAGTGACCTCGTCGGGACGACGCTGGCCGAGAGCGGCATCCGCGAGGAGACAGGGGTCAACGTCATCGGCGCGTGGTTCCGCGGAGACTTCGTCAGTCCGCCCGCACCCGACGCGGAACTGGGGGCGAGCACCGTGTTGCTCGTCTCCGGGACCGCTTCGCAACTCGAGTCGCTGAAGGCGAAGACGCTCTCGGACGTTCGGGGCTTCCGGCGCGGCGAGACGGTGGTCGTCGGGTACGGCGAGGTCGGCCAGACCATCGCCAGCGGACTCGAAACGGCAGGCGTACCGTACACGGTGCTCGACCGCACGGAGATGGACGGCGTCGACGTCGTCGGCGACGCCACCGAACCCGATGACCTGCGGGCCGTCGGCGTCGACGACGCCCGCACGGTCATCCTCGCGCTCTCGGAGGACACCGACACGGAGTTCGCCACGCTCGTCATCCGCGACCTGAACCCCGACGTGGAGATCATCGCCCGCGCCGAGGAGACCGAGAACGTCCAGAAGATGTACCGCGCCGGGGCCGACTACGTGCTCTCGCTGGCGACGGTCAGCGGCCGGATGCTCGCCTCCACCATCTTAGAGGACGAAGACGTCATCTCGATGGACCAGCAGGTCGAAATCGTCCGGACCGACGCCGGATCGCTCGCTGGCGAGACGCTGGGGGAGGCCGACGTGCGCTCGAAGACCGGGTGTACTGTGGTCGCCGTCGAACGGAACGGCGACGTCCTGACCGACCTCGGCCCCGGCGTCGAGGTCCGGTACGGCGACAAACTCGTCATCGCCGGAACGGACGCCGGTGTCAACCGGTTCACGTCGCTGTACAACTGAGACAGTTTCTCCCAGCGAAACCACGGGAAAAAGCGCGAATCGCGACTCGCGGAGAACTACTTACCGCTCGTCAAGCGGGACGAACGTCGTTTCCTCGGGCTTCGGTCCCGTGTAGCGGGCCCGCGGCCGGATGAGGCGGTTGTCCTCGATGTACTCGATGACGTGGGCGACCCAGCCACCGACGCGGGACATCGCGAAGATGGGGGTGTAGATGTCGATGGGGATGCCCATCTGGTAGTACGTCGACGCCGAGTAGAAGTCGACGTTGGGAGCCAGTCCCTTCTCCTCTTTGAGGTACCCCTCGATGGTCGTGGACATCTCGTACCACTT
Source organism: Haloarcula marina (assembly GCF_024218775.1). NCBI lineage: Archaea > Methanobacteriati > Methanobacteriota > Halobacteria > Halobacteriales > Haloarculaceae > Haloarcula > Haloarcula marina. Next base: position 28,401 of record NZ_CP100404.1, read on the forward strand.
CAGGGACCCGGCGGCCTCGCCGAGTTCCTTCGACCGCTCGCCGAGAATCTTCGCGCGCGGGTCCTTGACGTTGTAGACGCGGTGACCGAACCCGGAGACGCGTCGGCCTTCGTCGAGCGCGTTCTGGACCCACTGCAGCGGGTCGGCCTCGGAATCGTCGACCTCTTTGAGCATCTCCATGACGTCCTGATTCGCGCCGCCGTGGAGCGGGCCTTTCAGCGTGCCGATGGCCGACGTGACGGAACTGTGGAGGTCAGACAGCGTCGACGCCGTGACCATCGCCGAAAAGGTCGAGGCGTTGATGCCGTGGTCGGCGTGGAGGACGAGCGCCTGGTCGAACACGTCGGCCAGCACGTCGTCGGGTTCCTCGCCGTTGAGCATGTACAGGAAGTTCGCGGCGTGGTCCAAGTCCTCCCGCGGTTCGACGGGGTCCTCGCCGTCACGGATGCGAGTGAACGCGGCGATGAGGGTTGGAATCTTGGCCGTGATGCGGCGACCCACGGCGAGGTTGACCGCCTCGTCGGTGGGTTCGGCGTCCTCGGGGGCGGGGTCGTGCGCCGAGAGCATCGACACCGCGGTCCGAAGCGCGGCCATCGGCTCCTCGTCGGCCTCGGCCAGCGAGCGGACCGTCGCGAGAACGTCGTCGTCGACCTCACGCTCGCTCGCCATCTCCGACTCGAACTCCGCGAGTTCGGACTGATTCGGGAGGTGGCCGTACCAGAGCAGATACAGCACTTCTTCGTAGCTAGCACCGTTCGCAAGGTCCTCGATGGTATAGCCGCGATAGACGAGCTTGCCCGCGTCACCGTCGATGACGCTGAGCCCAGACTCGGCGACGAGGACTCCCTCCAGCCCTTTCTTGAGGTCGTCGGACATACGACAATGGTTCCCGACCGGCCGGGAAAAGCATTTTCTTTCCGGGCGTGTGTGTCCCACACCCGCCGCGGGAGAACTGGATGTTCGGGCGTTTTCTGTCTATTTTGGGCCACTACCGACAATTGTTCTCCCGTTGAACTGTATTTTCTTCGACCGGTGTGCGAACTCCCGTCGTCGGACCGCACGGCGAACGCTTTTGCGACGCGGTGTCGAACGCCTACGCATGGAGTTGACGGGAACCGTCGAGTACGAACCGGTGAGCGTGAAAGCGGTCCTCGCGGAGATGAAAGACACCGCCGAACTGCTCATCGACCTCTCGTACTCGGCGGTGTTGTTGCGGAGCGACGACGTGGCCGCCGAGGTGCTGGAACTGGAGGCGAAGATGGACGTGCTCCAGATGCGGGCGCGAATGAGTCTGCTGATGGCCTGTCGGTCGACCGACGACGCCGAGACGCTCGCGCCGGTATTGAGCATGGTCGGGGCCGCCGAGAAGATTAGCGACGCCGCGGGGGACATCGCCAAAATCGTCTTAGAGGACATCGGCCTCCCCGACTCGATGCGGGCCGCACTCCCCGAAGCGGTCGAGACGCTCGTCCGCGCGACTGTCACGCCCGAGTCCCGCCTCGCCGGGCAGACGCTCGGCGACCTGAACCTCGAAACCGATACCGGCGTGCGAGCGCTGGCGATTCGCCGACAGGGCAACTGGCTGCTGAACCCCGACCGGGAGACGCGACTCGAAGCCGCCGACGTGGTCCTCTTCCGCGGCCCCGAGGACGGCGTCAGCGAGGTGTACGCCGACGCCACGGGAGAGACGTACGAACCGCCGGAACCGCCCGCGGGCGGCGACGAGGACCTAGAGCGGGCGGTCGATTCCATCATCCTGATGAAGGACATGGGCGAACTCGCCGTCGATTTGGCCTACGGCGCGGTGCTGTTCGACAGCAAGGCCGTCGCCGAAGAAGTCGTCGAACTCGAAGCGGAGGTCGACGCGCTCCAGTCCCGGTTCGAGGCGTGGACGCTCCGGGCGGCCGCCGACGTCGACGACCCCGTCTCCCTGCGGGGGTTGGTCCACCTCGCACGGTCGACGGAGGTCATCTCCGACGCGGCGCTCGAAATGAGCGAGGGCGTCCTCCGCGGCCTCTCGACGCACCCTGTCGTCGCGGAGGCGGTCCGCGAGTCCGACGAGATACTGGTCCGGGCCACCGTCGCCGACGACAGCGAGTTCGCCGGAACGACCATCGGCGACGCCGCCGTGAAGACGGCAACCGGAATGCGCATCATCGCCGTCCGCCGCGGGGCCAGCGAGAGCGACCGAACCGGGCGCAGCGGCGGCGACTGGGTGGTCTCGCCCGGACCGGCGACGCCGCTCCGGGCCGGTGACGTGTTGCTCGCGAAGGGGACCCGCTCGGGCGCGGAACGGTTCACCGCGCTCGCCGAGGCTACCGACGAGCCAGCCTGATTGCCGACCCGACGGTGAAGGCGATGGTCAGCAACGCCCCGAGCGAGACGACCAGGACGAACGCGAGCGCCGCGTAGAGAACCGTCGGGCGGCCCGTCCCGGGGAGGACGAACACGACGACGATGACCGCCGTCAGCGCTGCCGCGAGGGCGAACCCCGCCTTCGCGTTGCGCGGGACGTTCAACGCCGCCATCATCGCGGCCGGACCGCTCTGTCGCTCGGAGTCTGACACGCCCGGACGTAGGGCAGGGAGTCAAAAGACCCCATTGGTCGGCCGCGACCGACGGGACGCCAGTTTTCGACGACTGGACGGCGCGAGAAATCCGAACCAGTAAAAACCGACGGGCCGAACAGAGCCGTTATGGTAACTTTCGGTACAGCGAACGCCGCCCCCGGTGAGATGGACACGGGGCGGCTAGAGGTCGGCGAAACCCGTGACGGGAGTACGGTGGGGCTCCCGGTGGCCGTCGTCAACGGGGCCGCCGACGGGAAGACTCTCTACATGCAGGCGGCCAGCGACGGTGACGAACTGAACGGGGTGGGCGTCATCCAGCGAGTCCTCCCGCAACTGGACCCCGCGGACATCGCCGGGACGATTCTGGTCTGTGGCATCGTCAACTACCACGCCTTCCAAGTCGCGGAACACCGCAACCCCATCGACGACACGAAGATGAATCGGGCCTATCCCGGCGACGCGAGGGGCACGTCGAGCGAGCGCATCGCCGCCGCCACGTACGACGCCGCCGTCAGCGCCGACCTCGTGTTGGACCTCCATCAGGGGTCCACCTCGCGGATGATAGACGAGGTCCGCGTTCGCTGTGGCACGCGCCACCGCCTCCACAACGAGTGTCTCGAACTCGCGAAGGTCTTCGGCTGTGGGTACATCCTCGACCAGAAGGGGCCGGACGGCCAGTTGGCCCGGGCCGCCCCCGACGAGGGCGTCCCCACCGTCGACCCCGAACTCGGCGGCTGTGTCGGCTGGGACGAGACATCCATCCAGAAGGGCGTCGACGGCGTGTTCAACGTCCTCACGTACTACGACTTCCTCGACGGCCAGTACCGCCCCCGCGCCCAGACCCGCGCGACCGGCTTCGAGCAGTACGGCTCGCCCGCCGGCGGGCTAGTGGACTTTCAGGTCGACCTCGGGGACCGCGTCTCCCGCGGGCAGACCCTCTTCGAGATTACGGACGTGTTCGGCCAACAGAAGGCCGAGGTGACCGCCGACTCCTCGGGCATCTTCTGGCGCTCGCGTCGCCTCCCGCAGGTCGCCACCGGCGAGTACGTCTGTTCTGTCGGGACGAGTCTGGATACCTACTAAGACCCACTTTGTACAGTCGTTCGAGAGCGCGACGGTCTCTCGTGATGACGAAAGACGCCATTGGCACCTTCCGAACCCCGTACTCCAAAAGCGTGGGGAAAAACGCGCGATGTTGCGTACGCACAGCGAACGAAGGGTCGTCAACGCTTTCGCTGACGGTGTGTCGGCCGCTGAAACGGCCTCCCGGCCACCACCCTCCGTCTCCGTCACCTTCTGGTCGCTCGCCGCCCTCGGTCGGGCCATGCGAACGTGTGAGTCCTGCGGCCGCGAGTACCCCCGCGACCGACCGTGGCGGTGTGACTGCGGGCACGCCCTCGATTACGTCGACCAGCCAGTACCGGACGGCGGGCCGCGCGAGTTCGACCGCGACGCTGGCATCTGGGCGTTCGAGGAGTTCCTGCCGATGGACGAGGCGGTGACCCTCGGCGAGGGGTGGACGCCGCTGGTCGACGCGCCAGCGTGGGACGCGACGTTCAAACTGGAGTTCCTCCACCCCACGGGGAGTTTCAAAGACCGCGGGGCGGCCGCCGTCGTCGCGGAAGCGCGGGCAGTCGGGGCCGACCGGATACTCGAAGACTCCTCGGGCAACGCCGGGTTAGCCGTCGCCAGTTACGCCGCGCGGGCGGGCATCGACGCCGAAATCTACGTTCCCGCGGACGCGAAAGCCGAGAAGCGACGGCGCATCGAGCGCACCGGGGCCGACGTGGTCGCCGTCGAGGGCGACCGGCAGGCCGTCACCGACGCCTGTCTCGACGCCGTCGAGGCGGGCGAGGGGTGGTACGCCAGCCACGCGTGGAACCCCGCGTTCTTCGCGGGGACGGCCACCGTCGCGTACGAACTGGCCGCCCAGCGCGACTGGTCGGTCCCCGACGCGTTCGTCACGCCGCTGGGCCACGGGACGCTGTTTCTCGGCGCGTACCGCGGCTTTCGCGCGCTGAAAGCGGCGGGCTGGATAGCCGAACTCCCGCGACTGCTCGGCGCGCAGGCCGTCGGCGCGAGTCCCATCGCCGACGGGCGACACGGCCAGCGAGCGGGCGAGAACGCGCTGGCCGACGGCATCCAGATTCACGACCCGGCGCGGGCCGACCAGATTCGGGCGGCCATCGACGACACCGGTGGCGATGCCGTCGCCGTCGACGAGGCGGCGACTCACCAGGCCCACCGACGGCTCTCGGCCTCGGGGTTCCACGTCGAACCTACGTGTGCAACGGCGGTCGCAGCGCTGGAGACGTTCCGCGAGCGCGGCGTCCTCGGTCCTGACGAGGACGTGGTCCTCGCGCTCACCGGACGGAACGCCTAGCGCCACACGAGTAGCGAGACGGGCACGTCGGAGTCGATAGATATCCACTGGGTCTCCACGTCGGCCGGGTCGACGTCCGCGGCGTAACAGATGTAGCGTTCGGTCCCGTCCGAGCGGTTTCTGACCACCGCCGGGAGGACCCCCTCGTCCGGCTCTGGGGATGGCGTGCCGCCATCCGGCGACCAGTGCTCAGTTCCCATGCCCGGACCCGAGGCTCAGGGACAGTATTGTTACTAATAGGCTAGCGATAGAAGGCCCTACCGAACGGTGTCTAAATCGACCAGTTCGTCCGCCGACACCGCGAGCCACTGGGTCGCCACCTCGTGACCCGGCCGGTCTTTTGGGTACAGCAACGCCCGCTTGCCACCGTTCGAAGACGGTTCGAGTTCGGCGAACAACACCGTCTCCGCGAAATCGTCCTGTGGGAGTGGTGGGGCTTCGTCCGGTCCGGCCAGCGGGCGGTTACTGCTCATGCCACCACTGTTAGTTGGTGGTAACGTTTGTTATACAGCGCATAACCGATAAACGAGCCAACAGTTGGTACCCCCTACTTCCGCTGCCCGTCTCGTTCATCGGGTCGCGCCGTGCGTCTCCCGCGGGTCGCAAGCGACCGCGCCGCGTTCGCGCTCGGAACCTATCGCTCCGGGTGCGTCGGTCCGTCGAACCCACCACGGACCAACGGCTTGGCGATGTGCCGTCGCGCCACCGGCGGCACTTCGTACCACCCCCGTTCGAGTTCGCGGTCGACCCGCCGTTCGACTTTTCCGTCGGCGCTCGTCCCACAGTCTCGACAGCGATAGCCTTGGTTGCGCCCGGCGGAGGACATCGAGCGGTCACAGTCGGGGCAGGTCGGCGTGACGCGTTCGGTCGTCCGAAGGTCCCGGACCGCGAACTTCTCCAGTTTGAGCGTCCCGTCCGAGACTTCCCCGCAGACGGTGAGGCGGTCGCCGACGCGGAGCGCCCGCACTCGGTCGCGGAACCGCTTGGTCGGTTCGAACGCCGCACAGCGGAGCGTCGTCTCGCCGTCGCCGACGGCGAGGAAGACGTGGCCGCCCTCGCGGGTCTCGGGCGCGTCGACCACCGCGCCCGTGACGCGGTAGGCGCTGTCCTCGCTGACGGACCCGAGCGCCGCGTCTTGGAGGTGCACGTCCGTCCCCTGATTCGTGTGAAACGTCGCCGACGCGGCGACGGGTTCGCTCTCGATGGCGTCGGCGACGGTCCGGCAGGCCTCGGGGTCGTCGCCGCGAATCCCGTAGAGGATGGGACAGGGCGTCCGCGGGACACACACCGGATAGCCGGAGTCGCAGTCCACCGTGTCCCACACCGTCGGATAGTGGGCGTCGGCGGCCGCGCGGACGCTCTCGGGTGTCACCTCGCGGTCGGTCCCCCACCGCGACTGCTCGCGGTAGGCGATGTGCTCGTAGGTCCACTCGTCGAGGGCGGCCCACGCGCCGACGGCGGCGAGTGCGCCGACGAGGCCGCGGCCGTTGCCGCGTTCGAGGCGGGCGAACCCGGCGAAATCCGAGAGCGTCGTCGCCGTCACGCGGTCCTGTATCGACCGAACCGCGGCAAGCGCGAAGTCGGCGACCTGCGGCGGGACGTTTTCGGGCGCGCAGTCGGCGACGACAGCGCCCGGATTCGTCTCTGGGTCGTCGGTCTGGGCGAGGGCCATCGTCTCGCGAGTCAGGTCGAGGACGCGGTCGGCGTCGAGGTCCGTATGCACTGCGAGCGCCGCGTTCCCGCGGGTCTTGTGTTCGACGGCGGGATTGAGGCGGACGAGGAGCAGTCGCTCGACGGCCCCGCCAGCGTCGCGTATCCGCTCGGCGAGTCGGGCGGCCGCGTATGTCGTACACATCCCCGTCTCGCGGGAGTCGGTATCGTCCAGTCCGACGACGGTCACGCGCGAGTGTAGCCGGGTCCCGCCCAAAGCCGTTTCGGGGTATCGGTCGGACTGAAAGACGATGCGCGGGCGGCACAACGCATATAATGCCTGAATGGCTTACGACCCAATAGAGGTACAGACCACTATGTCACGGTCCGCACTGGTCGGCAACGTCACCGCCATGCTCGAGGACGCTGGATTCCTCGTGAGCGACCGGTGTGCGATTCGACCGAAGAGCTTCGACATCGCGGCCCGCCGCGGTGAGGACGTATTGCTCGTGAAGATACTGGGCAATATCGACGCCTTCGACGCCCGGACGGGCGGCGAGATGCGCAGACTCGGAACCTACCTGAACGCCACGCCCATCGTCGTCGGCCTCCGTACCCGCGACGAAGACCTGAAACCCGGCGTCGTCTACTTCCGCCACGGCGTCCCGGTCCTCTCGCCCGATACCGCGATGGACCTCTTCGTCGAGGAAGTCCCGCCGCTCATCTACGCCGCGCCGGGCGGCCTGTACGTCAACATCGACTCCGAAGTTCTCGCCGACGTCCGCGAGGAGAAAGAGTGGTCGCTCGGTCGCTTAGCGAAGGAACTCGGTGTCTCCCGACGCACCGTCTCGAAGTACGAGGACGGGATGGACGCCTCCGTCGAGGTGGCCGCGCAGTTAGAGGAACTGTTCGAGGCGCCGCTGACCGCGCCCGTCAGCGTCTTGGAGGGGACCGAGGACATCCGGGACGACGAACCCACGCCCGAAGACCCCGACGTGGCCCCGGAGGACGAACCCATCGCCACCGTCTTCACCCGCATCGGCTTCGAGGTCCACCCCACCGACCGCGCGCCGTTCAAGACGGTCAACGAGAACGCCCGGCGGCGCGAGCAGGTGCTGACCGGTCACTCGGCGTTCACCGAGGCCGCCGAGAAGCGCGCGCGCATCATGTCCTCCGTCGGCGAGGTCACCCGCACCCGGTCGGTGTACGTCGTCGACGAACTCACCCGCGAGTCCGTCGACGGAACGGCGCTCATCGAGGAGGCCGAGATGGAGGAGATAGAGGACGCAGACGACCTGCGCGACCTCATCATGGACCGCGGCGTCGACCCCGAAGAAGAGGAACTCGCGTAGCCGTCGCTACCCGACGGACAGACGCGAAAATCGGCGGCCGACTACGCAGGCCGCGCCGCTACCGTACGTCTCGGTCCCACCTTTTCCGTCCTCGGGTTCGTCGCGTGGCTCCGAACCGCTCGTCGAAAAACGTGGTCTTGCTGAGCGAAGCGAAGCAAGGCTCGTCAGAGCGTCGCTCTGACGGCGGCGAAAACTACCGTTCGCGAACGGCGCGAGCGAACGGGATGATTTCAGGCCGCGCCGCTACCGTACGTCTCTTCGAGATACGCCACGATGTCGTCGGACTCGGGCATCCCATCGACGCCGTGGTCCGGGTCGACGAGGACCGGGACGCCCGTCTGTCCGGACACCTCCTTGACTTCGGTGCGCTCGTCGTGCGAGCGCGGGACCATGTGGGACTCGTACTCCAGTTCGAGTTCGTCGAGTTTCTTGATGACCTTCGCACAGTAGGGACAACCTTCCAGTTCGTACAGTTCGAGGTTCGCCATCTCACCGAGCATAGACAGGCGACCGGAAAAAGCGCGTCGGTGGTGTGTGCGCCGCGAGCAGAGGCGTTCTCAGACGGTGCTGGTGAGGACGCCGCCCGTGCGGACGACGAAGTACACCACGAACGCGGCGGCCAGCACCCACTGGCCGACGAGCACGTCGTCGAACTCGCCCTGTGCGGTCTTGACGATGGGGTACGAGACGATACCGGCGGCGATGCCGTAGGCGATGGAGTAGGTGAAGGGCATCACCATGATGGTCAGGCCCGCGGGCACGGCGTGCGCGAAGTTATCCCACTCGATGTCGACGATGTTGCGCATCAAGAGGACGGCCACGACGACCAGCGCGATGTGGGAGGCGTAGAGCGGAATCGCCGTCGCCAGCGGGACGATAGCCAGCGAGGCGACGAACAGGCCCGCGACGACCAGCGCCGTCAGGCCGGTCCGACCGCCTTCTTCGACACCCGTCGCGGACTCGATGTACGTCGTCACCGTCGACGTGCCGAGCATCCCGCCGATAGTGGTCCCGACGGCGTCGGCCATCAGCGGCTTGTCGATGTCCGGGAAGTCGCCGTTTTCGTCGAGGAAGCCACCGGCCTGCCCGACGCCGACGAGCGTCCCGGCGGTGTCGAAGAAGTCCACGAAGAAGAACGTGAACACGATGAGCGCAAAGGAGAAGGCCTCGACTTCTCCGAAGCCATCGATGAACGCGCCCGCAAGCGGCGTGATGTCGTACTGCGCGCTGGCGAGGCGGGAGGCATCGAAGCCGCCGTTGCGGACCGCTTCGGTCGCCAGCACGCCCGGTTCGGCCAGTCCGACGAACGTCGCGAGCGCGCCGAGAACCGTCGTCAGCAGGATGCCCACGATGATGGAGCCACGCAGGCCCGCCGCGTACAGGACGAACGTGAGGAACAGGCCGACGACCGAGAGGATTGCGACGGGTTCGCTGGCGATGCGGCCCAGTCCCACGAGCGTCGCGGGGTCGTCGACGACGATGCCCATCGCTTCGAGGCCGATGATGGCCAAGAAGAGGCCGATACCCGTCCCGACGGCGAACTTCACCGGTTCGGGGAACAGTTGGATGATGTACTCACGCGCGCCGACGGCGGTGAGGATGATGAAGATGATTCCCTCGACGACGATGGCGGCCAACGCCGTCTGCCACGGCACCTCGAGGACGCCGACGACGGTGATAGCGAAGAACGCGTTCAGGCCCAGTCCGGGCGCGAGGCCGAACGGCCGATTCGCGTAGAACGCCATCACCAGCATCGCGATAGCCGAGGAGATGATGGTGACGACGGCGAGCATCTGCAGCACCTCCGCCGGCGAGAACCCGGCGATGGCGATGCCGCCGGGCGTGTTGTCGTCCGGGAATGCGGTGAGGATAACGGGGTTGAGGAAGACGATGTAGCTCATCGTCAGGAACGTCGTAATCCCCGCGAGCACCTCGGTCCGTACGTCGGTGTCGTGTCCGTCGAGGTCGAACAGTTCGTCCAGTGTACCAGCCATTTACCCGAATCACTGTATAGACCGGCTTAAGCGTGGCGAGAACGGCAAGTAATAGTCGCTCAACCGACTCGTTCGTCAGGTTACGCGTCGACGTCTTCGGGCGCGTCGGCCAGCAGGTCCGACGCCGTGACCAGCGATTCGAGTTCGAGGTCGTGGGCCGCGAGGTTCTCGCTTGCGCCCTCCTCCCGGTCGACGACGACGAGCACCCGAGAGACCGTCGCGCCAGCGTCGCGCAGGGCCTCGGCGGCGTCGATAGCGCTCTGGCCCGTCGTCGCGATGTCCTCGATGACGACGACTTCCTCGCCCTCGTCGAGTTCGCCCTCGATGAGGTTGGCCGTGCCGTACTCCTTCTGTTGCTTGCGGGCGATGACGTAGGGCAGGCCCGTCTCGACGCTGGTGACCGCGACCAGCGGCACCCCGCCCAAGGCGACGCCAGCGAGTTTCGTGTCCGCGACTCGCTCGGCGAAGGCTTCGGCGATGAGTTCCAGACACCGCGGGTTCGTCTCGAAGACGTACTTATCGACGTAGTAGTTCGACGTGCCGCCGTGCGAGAGTTCGAACTCGCCGTACTTGACGGCGTCAGCGTCCCGGAGCGCCGCGATGAGTTCGTCGTTTGCCATACAGGGGTGTCTGCGGGCCGGTGGCTAATGGCTGTTGGAATCGCGTAGCAGTCGGTGCGGTTGTCGCTGGGAACGAAACTGGGAGTTAGTACAGCCCCCGCCCCGTGGAACAATCAACCGAGTGGGACTGAAAGGGGCGAGCGTCTCGGTCGAAACAGGACGACGCAACCACTGCACCGAGCGAACGAAGTGAGTGAGGGAAGCGCACAACGAGTCGCGCGAGCCGGGACGCGCGGGGCTTGCTGGCTGTTCCGAGAGACTTCAGTCCCCTTCGTGACGCGGAAACCGTCTCCAGAGCCGACAAATCGAGCTAGCGCCGACATTCCTAAGCCGGTCGGCCACCCACACCCGGTCGAATGCACGTGTTCGGGTCGAGCGGCGTCCGTGGCGTCGCAGGCGAAGAGTTGACGCCGCGGTACGTCTCGCGGGTTGCAGAGGCCGCCGGGAGCGTCTGGCGCGACGAGTACGACCGAGTGGCGGTCGCGCGGGACACACGGACCACGGGGCGGACCTACGCCAACGCCGCCACGAGCGGCCTCACCGGAACGGGGTTCGACGTGGACCGGTTGGGCGTCGTTCCGACGCCGGGATTGCAGGCCCACTGCGAGCGCAAGGGGATTCCCGGCCTGATGGTCACGGCGAGTCACAACCCGCCAGCGTACAACGGGGTGAAACTCGTCGGCGGCGACGGCGTGGAGTTGGCCCGCGGGACTCTAGACCGCGTCGAGGCCGCGCTCAACGGCGACGTTGCGGCGCAGGTCCCGTGGGACGCCGTCGGCGAGGACCGCTCGATAGAGAACGCGCGCCGGCGGTACCGCGAAGACGTGGTGGGGGCCGTCGACCGCGAGCGAATCGCCGACGCCGACCTCACCGTGGTCGTCGACCCGGGCCACGGCGCGGGGTCGCTGACCAGCCCCGACCTCTTTCGGGAACTCGGCTGTACGGTCCACACCGTCAACGCCCAGCCAGATGGTCACTTTCCCGGCCGCGATCCGGAACCCGTCGCCGCGAACCTCGAAGACCTGCGGGCGTACGTCGAATCGACCGACGCGGACCTCGGTATCGCCCACGACGGGGACGCCGACCGGGCGATGTTCGTCGACGAGCGCGGGAATCACATCGAGGGCGACGCGGCCATCGCCGCGCTTGCGGCCGCGGAACTCGACGCGGGCGAGGGCGTCGTCTCGGCGGTCAACGCCTCCCAGCGCCTCGTCGACGTGGTCGAGGCCGCCGACGCGACGCTGTCGCTGACGCCCATCGGGTCGACTCACATCGTCAGCCGCATCCGCAGACTCGAATCGGAGGGCACCCACGTCACCCTCGCAGGCGAGGGCAACGGCGGCATCCTCTTTCCCGACTACCGCATCGCCCGCGACGGGGCGTACACCGCCGCGCGCTTCTGTGAACTGCTCGCCGACGCGCCCGCGAGCGACGTCGTCGAACCCTATACCGACTACTACAACGTCCGTCGGAACCTCCGCGTCGAGACGGAGGCCGACCGCGAGGCGATGCTCGACGGCATCGAGGCCCACGCCCGCGAGGCCGTCGCCGACCTCGACACGACCGACGGCTGGCGACTCGACTACGGCGACGGCTGGGTGCTGGCTCGACCGTCGGGGACCGAACCGGTCGTCCGGGTGTACGCCGAGGCCCGCGCGCCCGAACGCGCCGAAGAACTCGCCGGTGAGATGGTCGCCGCCACCGAGCGTTAGAGCGGGTCGTACTCGTCCAGCGCGTCTTCGATAGCCGCTCGTTCCTCCCGCGCCGACGCCAGTTCGCGCTCGACGGCCCCGCTCGCGAGTCGGTCCCGCTCGTCGTCGGTGAGGTCCGACCGGGCCAGTGCGCTCTCTCGCAGTCGACCGTAGTCCTCGCGGTCGGCGAGCGCCCGGACCTCGCGTAGCTTCTCGACCACGTCGTCGTCGGCGAACCCTACTACGACCGACCGATACTCGCGGACCAGCCACGGCAGGTGGTCGGCGGGCGGCGGCGGCCACCCCACCGTCACCGGGTCGGCGTCCAGATTTCGGAGGTAGGTCTGTCGGGTGGCGACGGCCCGCTTGAGCGCCGTCGTGTCGTCGACGTAGTGGTCGAGTTTCGACGCCGAGTAGTCAGCGTACTCCAGCAGCGTGGGGAGCGGTTCGGTCCCGGCGTCGTGGTCGCGGACGTAGGCGAGCAGTTCCTCCGGCGGGGACCGGAAGTCGACCAAGGGATAGGCGTCGGCCCGCTCGATTACCGCCAGTAGCTCCCGCGCGGACGCGTCGTGTCGGAACTCGCGGAACGCCGCTCGAACGGTTTCGTCGTAGTCCTCGAGTGGCTCCCGTAACCGCTCGACGGGCGCGTCGAGGTCCGCCTCGCCGAGTCGCTGGAGGCGTTCGAGTTCGACGATTCGGTCGTCCAGTCGGCCCAGTCGGCGGCGGGCGTCCTTTCGGGCCTCGGCGTACGCCTCGCGGGCCTGTTCCCACTCGTCGAGGCGGGCGACCACGTCCCGAACCGGGTCGAGTTTCCGCCGCGCCGCCTCGAAGTCGCTCTCGGTGAGTCGACGTTTCTGCAGGCTCTCGTCGATGGCTTGGAACGTCTCCCGTTCGGGCAGGTCCTCGTCCAACTCCTCGGTGAGGCCCGCGACGGCACCCTGAAACTCGGTGAACGCCTGAAAGTTCCCGCTCCCGGTCGCCGTGTCCTCGTAGCGGTCCAGCAGGTCACGAAGCTCCCGGTACGCCTCGCGGCAGTCCCATAGCCGGTCCTCGCCGACGTCTTCGACCCGCGCTCGGGTCCGCTCGCGCTCGCTCGCGGCGGCGTGGAGGTCCGCGGCAGCGTCGGCCATCAGTACACGTCGTCGGGGTCGAACACCCGTTCACCGACCGTCTCGCCGTCGACGGTGCGGTAGAAACAGGACTCGTAGCCGGTGTGACAGGCCCCGCCCGACTGGTCGACGAGATACAGCAGGGCGTCGCCGTCGCAGTCGACCCGGACCTCCGCTATCTCCTGTGTGTGCCCGCTGGTCCCACCCTTCTTCCAGAGTTCGTCGCGACTGCGGGAGTAGTAGTGGGCGTAGCCCGTCTCGCGGGTCCGTTCGAGGGCCTCCTCGGTGACGTAGGCGAGCATCAGCACCTCGCCGGAGTCGGCGTCTTGGGCGACGGCGGGGATGTACTCGTTCTCGTCGAACGCGAGCGTTACGTCGGTCATACTCTCTGGGTGGCCCGTCCCGGAGATAGGTCTTTTGTCACGTCTAGAAGTGCCGCGGCGCGGACCCGTTAGGCCAACCCGACCAGCGAGAGCAGCGAGTACAGCACGTCGCCGTAGACGAGCGAGACGACGAGTCCGGCGAACATCGGGACGAGGAAGGGGATGCCGGGCGAAATCCACACTTCCTCGCTCGCGACCAGCACTGCCAGCCCCTCGCGTAACTGTTCGGGCGACGTGCCGTAGGCGGACCCCTCGATGTCGTCGAGGAAACGCTCGGCACCCCACTGGTCTGCGGGTTCGTCGGCCGCCGTCTCGGCCGTCGTTCCAGCCGTCGCTTCGGCGACGCCGCCGTCGGAACGGGGTTCCGACGAGGGTCGCCTCGCGTCGCTCGATTCCCCGCCGTCGGTCGCTATCGCGCCGTCGCCGGGGTCGTTCGGGACCCGCGGGAGCGAGTCGGGGTCGCGGTGGCTCTCGGGGTCGGCGCGCACCGCCGACAGCGTCGTCCCGCGCCACTGGAGGTACATCCGCAGGGCGTCGAGGTCCAGGCCGCCGCGGGTAAAGCCGTCGGGCGTCTCCAACAGACGGCCGTACTCCGTGGGAATCTCGTCGACGGCGACCGGTTTCCCGATGAACATCGCCAGCGAGAACCGACCGCGGACGAGGTTGCTGACGGCCACGCCGAGCGGATAGACGACGCCCGCGAGGACGGTGTTCGAGAGGATGGTCAGCGAGAAGACCCCCAGCGCCGACGGTTCCAGCGGCAGGGCCGTCGTCGGGAGGTAGTACACCGGATAGACGGGAAAGAGGACGGCCACGAGCATGAACGCCTTCGCGTCGGCCCCGCCGAACCCGCCGATGAGCCAAAACCCGTACGCGAGGGGCGCGACGATGCCGAGACTGATGGCGACGCGGATGAAGAAGGCCTGTCCGCCGGTCGGACCGGTGAAGACGGCGTAGGCGTCCCAGAATAGGAGAACGACCGCAAGCGCCGCCAGCGGAAGCCACGTCCGGTTGGGGACCCGCCGGGTCTTCACGTCGCGGTACGCCGTCCACCCGAAGACGGGGACGGCGAGCAGTCGCAACAGGTCCGGTATCGACCCCAGCACGGCCACCAGTCAGACGGGGACGGCCCTAATGGTTCCGGTGGCAGTACCTCGGCGAGCCAACGGCTGTCCGGTCAGAAAGCGGTGAAAACCGCAGAACAGCGTTATATGACGCGGTTCTGCAGGTAGTCGAGGTGCTTCGCGTTGTAGACGATTTTGACCTCGTCGGCGTCGGGGCTGCCGATGCAGGTCAGACGGACGTTCTTCTCTTCGACTTCCTCGTCGGAGAGAATCTGCTGCATGTCCATGTCGATGTCGCCTTCGAGGACGATTGCGGCACAGTTCGCACAGGCACCGGCACGGCACGAGAAGGGCCAGTCGTAGCCCTGTGCCTCGGCGGCTTCGAGGATGTATTCCCCTTCGTTGACTTCGAGGGAGCCGTAGTCTTCGTCGCTGAGGTCCATGTCCGCGGCCTCACTGAAGACGTCGTCGTCGTACATGTCCCAGCCGTTGTCGTCCACTACTTCGTAGTTAAGGTACTCTACCGTGGGCATCACCTGCGTGGTTCGGAGGCCGACTTGTTAGACTTTGCCCTTCAGACCGGGAGTATGAACGATTGTGAGGGACGGCGAGCGGGTCAGAACACCGGGAGGAATCGGAAGACGAGATAGGCGGCGATAGTCGCGATGGAGGGGACGACGTTCTGGAGGAAGATGACGCGAGCGGTCGTTCCCGGTTCGAACAAGTCCGATGCTTTCGGCACGTCCTCGCGGGACTCCTCGCCGATTGGCTGTGGGTGGTCGGGCGTCTCCGTCTGGTCCCCGACGGTCGGGGTGTCGTCGGCCGTCAACGACCCCACTGACGCCGCCGGAACCTCGCCGTGAACGGTATCGGAGAGGCGCGTCGTGCGGGTCGCCCGGCCCCACCCCAGGCCGACGATGCTCATCGTCGCGATGATGACGAAACTCGCGGGGATGCCAAGCGCCGAGAGGAAGGTGACGATGGTCGACGCGACGGAGGCGACCACGATGGCGGCGACGAGGGGCAGCTCTGTGAGGTCGTTGCCCACTGTGTCCATCGTGCGGCGGGCGATAGTGAACGCCCCCAGTCCGATTGCGCTGCCGCCCAGCAGGATGGCCGGGTACATGTTCAGCGACCCGTTGCCGACCAGCGGTGCGACTGCGTTGGCGACGTTCGACGCCCCCGCCGAGAACGCCATGTAACAGCCGATACCGATGACGACGGCGGTCCCGACGAACTCCCGCGGCGTCGTGTTCTCGCCGAGTTCCGGGCGCGGGAGTGCCCCCGAGCGGTCGATGTTCAGCAGCGCCCCCTCGCTCTGGGAGACGGCGAACCACTCGACCAGTCGCG
Source organism: Haloarcula marina (assembly GCF_024218775.1). Classification (NCBI taxonomy): domain Archaea; kingdom Methanobacteriati; phylum Methanobacteriota; class Halobacteria; order Halobacteriales; family Haloarculaceae; genus Haloarcula; species Haloarcula marina. Next base: position 44,567 of record NZ_CP100404.1, read on the forward strand.
GGTAGAAGTACCGCCCGATGACGCCGCTGACCCAGAAGGCGATGATGGGCGAGACGAGCCACCAGGAGACGATTTCGAGCATCAGATTCGCGTTCAGCGTCTGTCGGGCGAGGCCCAGCCCCGCGATTGCACCGACCGCCGTCATCGAGGTGGAAGCGGGGACGCCAGCGACGTTCGAGAGGAACAGCGCGAACCCGATGAAGAAGAGGACGACGATGCTAATCAGGGGGGTAAACGGGGTCGTCACGAGGTCGCTCCCCAGACTCTCGACGACGGCGGGACCGACCAGCAACCCCCCAGCCAACGCGAACACCGTCATCAGCGCCGCCGCCGTCAACTTCGAGACGGTGTTGCTCCCGACGGCGGGGCCGAACGCCACACCTGTAGAGGAACCACCGATATTGAACCCGACGAAGACGGCGACGACGAGTCCGAGCGCGAAGAGAACCTCAACCATACAGGGTCCATGCCGGGGACGCGGTAAAGGCTACCGACAGCGGTCCCGGTGTGTGCCGATACCACAGCCAGGCGAGGTTACTGCCCGTTCGACTCGTCCTCGGCGTCGGCGTCGGCGTTGGCCAGTCGTTCGCGTTTCTCGGCGGCCGTCTCCTCGACCTCGCTGGCGGTTTCCTTGGCCGCTTCGACCTCCTCGGAGACGGACTCGGCGGTTCGTTTGGCGTCGCTGGTCTTGTCTTTCACGTCCGTCGTCTTGTCCTTGGCTTCCGTCGCCTTGTCCTTGACCGCCGTCGTCGTGTCTTTCACGTCCGTCGTCTTGTCTTTCACCGCCGTCACCTTCTCGGCGGCCGCCTCGTCGCCGGTCTCCGTGGCGGTCTGTTCGACTTCTTCGGCGGTCTGCTCGACCTCGTCGACCGTCCGCTCTACCTCGTCGGCACTCTGTTCGACGTCGTCTGCCGTCTGTTCGACCTCCGCGGCCGCCTCGTCGACCGTCTCGGCCGCGTATTCGACCGACCCCGCCGTGGTCTCCAGTTCCTCGGCGGTCTGTTCGAGTTGCTCTGCCGCCTGTTCCAGTTCGGCGGCCTTGGTCGCGACGTCCTCGTTGGTCCGTTCGAGGACGTTCGCCAACACGAGAAACTGGAGGATGCCGACGACGACGAACGCCGAGACGGCGACGCTCGCGGCCGTCGCCAGCATCGACGCCGTGCCAGCCCCCACCGAGACGATACCGAACGCGACTGCTCCCCACGCCAGCGACAGGCCGACCGCGACGACCAGAACGGCCTGTGCGAACAACCGATACTGGGCCTCGTACCGCCCGAACATGACGGCTTCGAGCCGACGGGCCAGCGGTGTGAGTATGGGGATTCCAGTTTCCATGTGTGACAATTCCCATGCCAGCGTAAAAACGTGGGGATGGAACGGACCGAGACACGACGGACTCTCTCCGGGCCCACCCACGCCGCGGACCGACACGCTTTCGACCGCCGCCGTCCCAGCCTCGCCCATGTTCCCGGAGTTCGAGGTGGTCCCGGCCGTCGACATGCAGGACGGACAGGTGGTCCAGTTGGTGGGCGGCGAACGCGGTACCGAGAAGACCTACGGTGACCCCGTCGCCGCCGCCGAGCGGTGGGTCGAGGCGGGCGCGCGCACCCTCCACCTCGTGGACTTGGACGGCGCGTTCGAGGGTGAGCGCGAGAACGCGGACGCCATCGACGCCGTCTTGGACGCCGTCGGCGAGGACGTGGCCGTGCAGTTGGGCGGCGGCATCCGCACGGCCGAGGACGCCGTCTCGCTGCTCGACAGGGGCGTCGACCGCGTCATCCTCGGGACCGCCGCCGTCGAGAACCCGGACATCGTCGCCGACATCAGCCGCCAGCACCCCGAGAGCGTCCTCGTCAGCCTCGACGCCAAAGACGGCGAAGTCGTCGTCGCCGGGTGGACCGAGGGCACGGGACTGGACCCCGCCGAGGCCGCCCAGCGCTACGCCGAGTTAGGTGCGGGCGGCGTCCTCTTTACCGACGTCGACGTGGAGGGCCAACTGGAGGGGGTCCGGACCGACCCCGTTCGCCGACTCGTCGAGGCCGTCGACATCCCCGTCGTCGCCAGCGGCGGCGTCGCCACCGTCGACGACGTGCTGGCGCTCGAAGACGCCGGTGCCGCGGCCGTCGTCGTCGGGAGCGCCCTGTACGAAGGCGCGTTCACCCTCGAAGACGCGATGGCCGCCGTCGAGGAACGGGCCTGAAAGCGGCTTGCCTGCGCAGAGTTACACCTCTTCGAGACCCCTCGCTACTACTCCGCGGGTCGTTTCACTCACCGCGTCGCTTCGAGGGTCACGCTCCCATCAGTCGCGCGCCCCTCGTTACTGCTCGCGGGTCACTCCGCTCCCCGCTGCGCTTTGTCGAGACCCCTCGCTTCGCTCGGGCCCTCGCTACGCTTCGTACAACGTCACCGACTCCGCGGCGTACCCCTCGTAGAACGGGACGATACCGCCGCCGCCGTTGCCCGCCGCGAGTCGGCCGTCGGGCGTCTCGAACTCCAGACTGTTCTCGATGGGGAACTCGTTGGTCGGGTCGCCGACGAGTCGCTGTCGCACGTCGACGATGGGGACGCGCTCGTAGGTCGCCGTCTCGTCCGTCGTCACGTCCCGCAGGGTCACGTCCGCCAGCAGGTCCCGGCCCGCCGCGCGGTGGAGCGCCGCGTTCGTCACGGCGGTGCGGAAGAACGTGTACGTCGCCGGGAGCGGGTCCGGGTCGCGCACGTACTGCGTCTCGCCCATCGGCCAGAAGTTGCTGACGGCGTTGCCGTAGAACGCGCCCGCGATGTCGCGCTGGTCGAAGCCGAGCGCGTACTCCGACCCGTGGCGGCCCGAGAGGACGCCGTGTGACCCCATCAGCCCCCGCCGCCTGTCGACGACGACGTGGACCGGACCGGGCATCCCCCAGGTCTTCCCCACGTCGGCGACCGTCTCCCACGCGATACCGTCGGGGTCGTCGAGCGGCGAGACGAGCAAGAGATAGACGAACACGCCGCGGTCGCGCGCGGCCGCGAGCGACGCCGAGAGGTGGTCGAGTTCCGGGAACGGGATAGTCAGGAACGCCTCGTGCTCGGCGGCGTCGATGGCGCTCTTCGCGCGTTTCCGGACCGTCGCCCGCGAGTGGACCACCTCGACGGCGGCCCCGTCGCTCTCGGGTTCGGCGTACAGCGTCTCGATGTGGTCGCCCACCTCCGCTAAGCGGGCCGACAGCGACTCGACGGCCTCTTCGGGCGGCTGTGCGCGCAGGACCGTCGGACTGGCCGTCTCGTCGATAGCGACGAGGCCGCGGTCGGCGAGCGCGCTCGCGATGTCGTAGACGTACCCCTGCGACACGTCGGCGGCCCGCGACACCTCGCCCGTCGTCGCCTCGCCAGCCCGCAAGATAGCCAGATACGCCGCTATCTCCTTCTCCGAGAGGCCGAAGGTTCCGAGATGCTCCCGAAGGGCGTCCGTTGTCATGGGAGAGGATTGTTCGACTACATACAAAATATTTTTCCACCAGTGCGTGCAGGGCTACGTATGGGCGAGACGGCCACCGGATGCGAAACGGAGGCGGACCACGAGAGCGACGCCCAGCGGACGAGTCGCCGGTGGTGGACGGTGGTCACTTTCGGGTACGTCGCACTGCTGGGGGCGGCACTCCAGATTCGCGGGGCAGTCATCCCGTCGCTCCGCCAGGCGTTCGGCGTCCCGGACTGGCAACTCGGGTTAGTCGCGCCAGCGGGGACCCTCGGTTTTCTCACCGTCGTGATGCTCGTCGGGGCCGTCGCGGGCCGGCTAGACACCCGCCGACTGCTCCTCATCGGTGTCGTCGGCACGGGTATCAGCATCTTCACCATGGGACTCGTGCCGTCGTTCGTCCTCTTTCTGGCGGCGTTGCTCGGGCGCGGGGTGTTCAGCGGCGTCGGTCGCGGGACCGACCGCCCGCTGTTGAGCCACCTCTATCCGAACCAACGTGGCCGCCTGTTCGGGTACTACGACATGATGTGGGCCGTCGGCGCGGTGTTCGGCCCGTTGCTCGTCGCCGCCGCCGTCGCCGCGAACAACTGGCGCTACGCCTACTTTGCGCTCGGCCTCGCGTTCGTCCCCCTCACGCTGTTGGTCCTCGTCCTCCCGACGCCGGACGTCGAGGGCGGCGACGACCCGCTGGACCTCGCGGAGTTACGCCGCATCGGCCGCCGACCCGAAGTGCTGGCGATGGCAGTCGGCCTGTTCCTCTCCGCCGGGTTCGAGGGCGGACTCTTCACGTGGCTGACCACCTTCGCACAGGGCCGCCTCTCCGACGCGTTGGCGACGGCGTCGCTGTCCGTCCTGCTGGCGGGCTACATCCCCGGCCGATTCCTCTCGGGGCGCTTCTCGGAGCGGTTCGGGTACGTCCGCCTGAGCGTCGCCCTGACTGCGCTGACCATCCCCATCTTCGCGTACACGTTCTTCCTCGCGGACGGGTACGGTCTGCTGGCTGGCTACTTCGGTATCGGCCTGACGCTGTCGGGCATCTACCCGACGATGCTGGCGTACGGAACCGAAGCGGTTCCGGAACACAGCGCCCCGGTCAACGCGATGGCGGCGGTCACCTCCTCGGCCGGTATCGCCGCCGTCCCCGCCGCGATGGGGTTCGTCATCAGCGGGTCGGACATCGTCCGCGCGATGCGCCTCCTGGCGATTCCGCTGTGTGCGTTGTTGGCGCTCCTGTTGGTGGCGTGGTTCGTCGCCGGGAGCGCACAGGAGTCGTGAGCGCTCCCCACGGTGACACAATTCCCAAATAGACGGCCCGAGAGAGTGGAGGTATGACCGACCGCACCGCGGCCGTGACGCGCGAGACGGCCGAGACGGACATCGAGGTGATTCTCGACGTCGACGGCGAGGGCGACTCGACAGTCGACACCGGCATCGGCTTCTTCGACCACATGCTCGACGCCTTCGCCACGCACGGCCTGTTCGACCTCACGGTCACCTGCGACGGCGACTTGGAAATCGACGACCACCACACCGTCGAGGACGTGGCTATCACGCTCGGCGAGGCCTTCAGCGAAGCGCTCGGCGAGAAGCGCGGCATCGTCCGCTTCGCCGACCGCAAGGTCCCGCTGGACGAGGCCGTCGCCAGCGTCGTCGTCGACATCTCGGGGCGCCCGTACTACCGTTTCGACGGCGAGTTCTCGCAGGGCCGGGTCGGCGGGATGACCAGCCACATGGCGAAACACTTCGGGCGCTCGCTTTCGACCAACGCCGGACTCACCCTCCACTGCGGCGTCGAGGGCGAGAACGCCCACCACGAGATAGAGGCGCTGTTCAAGGGACTGGCGCGGGCCTTGGACGACGCGACCCGCATCGACGAGCGCCGCTCGGACGTGGCGAGCACGAAGGGCGAACTGTAGCGCGTCTCAGTCGCCCCCGTCGGCGCTTTCTCGCTCCCAGAACCGGTCGACGAGGACGACGCCCGTCGCGAGCAAGCCCACGCTCACGACGAACGCACCGGTTCCGTCGCCGAGACCGAGGAGCGCCGCGACCGGCGAATCGCGGCCGTAACGGGTCCCGAACGCCACGATGCCGACGAGACCGGCGAGACCGACGACGCCCCCGACGCGCGCGAGTGGATGTGACACACTCGAACCCTTTCGACACACAGAGAAATACGTTGGGCCAGTATCGGCGGCGCAAGCGGTGAAATATTATCGGAGGCACCCGTGGCTCCGAGCATGTTCGACGAGATAATGGCGAAGTTCGAGGACTCGCCGGGCCAGCAGTCGGTCATCCGCCTGTTGCTCGAACGCGGGTTCTCGGTCAACGAGGAGGGCCGCGTCGTCTCCGGCGGCATCGAGATACCGAACACCGGTATCGCCCGGGAAGTCGGCGTCGACCGGCGGGTCGTCAACGCGACGACGGACGCCATCCTCGAAGACGAGGAACTGCGCCGCATCTTCCGGAACATCTCTGCGGTCCCGAGCCTCCTCGATTTGGCCCCCGTCCTGGACCTGAACGCCATCACCGTCGCCGTTCGCGCGGCCGACGAACCCGGCATCGTCGCGACGGTGACCGGCGCTATCGCCGACCGCGGCATCTCCGTCCGCCAAGTCTTCTCGGAGGACCCGGAGTTCACCGACGAACCGCGCCTGTACGTCATCACCGACGAGGAACTGCCCGGCGACCTCATCACCGAGATTCGAGACATGCCGTTCGTTCGGACCATCGAACTGGCCTGAGATGGCCGAGACTGCCACCGTCACCGTCGAACTGCCGGACGGCGAGACCCGCCGTATCGACGCCGACGCGGGGGCGGTGCTCCGCGACGTACTCCTCGACGCGGGCGTCTCGCCGCACGGCCGCTACGCCCGTCGCCTGAACTGCGGCGGTCGGGGCCTCTGTGCGACCTGCGGCGTCCGGGTCGCCGACCCGCCCGACCCCGACCACTGGCACGACGACCTCGCCGACCGCTTCGGCTACCCGCGCCTGTCCTGTCAGTTGCGCGTTTTCGACGGGATGGCGGTCCGGGTGCTGGACAAGCGGATGTGGGGGACGCGAGCGGCGGGCGACGCGGACGACGGCGAACGATAAGGGCTATTCGCCCGCCGGACGTACCGCGACCCGTGTCGGAGGCATATCTGACCGTCGGCGAGCGCGCGCGGGCCAGTTTCGAGGTGCAAGGCTCGGAGTTCATCGGCCACGTCGCCCCCGCGGAGACGGTCGCCGAGGCCGAGGCGTTCGTCGATGCCGTCTCCGCGGAGTACGCCGACGCGACCCACAACGTCCCGGCCTACCGCGTGCGGGCCTCGCCGTTCCGGGAGTACTCCAGCGACGACGGCGAACCGAGCGGAAGCGCGGGCAAACCCGCGCTGAACGTCCTCCAGCAACGCGAGTTGGAGAACGTCGTCGCCGTCGTCACCCGCTACTACGGCGGGACGAACCTCGGGGTCGGCGGGTTGGCCCGGTCGTATTCGCGCGCCGTGAAGGACGGCGTCGACGCGGCGGGCGTCGTCGAAGAAGTCCCCCACGAGCGCTTCTCGGTGACCGTCGAGTACGACGACTCCGGGAGCGTCCGCGGCCTACTGGAGTCGGTCGGCGTCGAGTTCGAGGCCGACTACGAAGCGGACGTGAGTTTCGCCGTTCGCGTCCCGAAATCCGAGGGCGCAGACCTGCGCGACCGGATTCGGAGCGCGACCAGCGGGCGGGCCGATATCGACTCGGATTCCGAGTGACGACGGCGCGGTGTTCGACAGGCGACGAGTTTCGGCCCACCATGAGTCGTCATGCGCGCGTCGGACGGCGTTTCCGGTGGAAGTCGAAAACGGTCGCTGTCTATTGATTTTCCAACTGAAGAGAAGGGGTTCGACAGCCGACGAACACTCCGTGGTGTCACCTCGTTGTGCGACCCTATGTAAAAGGATGTCGAGTCGAGACTCGGGTCAGTCCGTGCGGAAGGCCCGGTCCCCGGCGTCGCCGAGGCCGGGGACGATGAAGCCGTCGTCGTCGAGTTCGTCGTCGATAGCCACCGTGAGGAGGTCCACGTCGGGGAACGCCTCGGAGACGCGGACGATGCCCGGCGGCGCGGCCACCGCCGAGAGGACGACGAGTCGCTCCGGGTCCGGCGCGCCCTCGGTGATGTGTTCGAGGACGGCGGTCATCGTCGACCCCGTCGCCAGCATCGGGTCGGCGACGATGACGGTGTCTTCGGGCTGGATGTCCGGCAGTTTCACGTAGTCGATGGAGATGGGGAACTCCCCGTCTTCGCCCATTCCCGCCGACTCGTCGCGACTGGCGGAGATGACGCCCTGTCGAGCGCGCGGGAACGCCTTCAGCAGGCCTTCGACGAACGGCGTCGCCGCCCGGAGGACGTTGACGATGACCACGTCGTCGAGCCCCTTCACGCGCTGGCCCATCGTCGTCGTCAGCGGCGTCTGTATCTCGGTGTACTCGGTCTCCATCCGCCCGTCGATTATCTCGTAGCCGCAGATGCGGCCGAGGCGGACCAGTCCCTTCCGGAACTCGACCTGTTCGGTCTCCACGTCGCGCAGTCGCGAGAGTTCGTCCACCGCGAGGGCGTGGGTGACCAGCGAGGCGTTGCCGCGTTCTTCGATTGTCATACCGAGACAGTCGACGCGCCGTGATTAAATCCTGACGGCGCTCGGGTCAGGCCGGGTCCGGCGTGCCAGCCGTGTCTGTGGCCGGTTCCCGGCGGCGGCGGTTCTCCGCCAGCAACAGGAGGAACAGGACCATCCCGACGGCCCGCAGGCCGATGTCGACGACGAGGGTGACTTCGATACCACTGGCGATTCCCAGCACACCGAGCACGTCGGCGAGCGCCGAGACGGCCAGTCCCGGGGCCATCAGCAGGAGGGAACTGACCGCGAACGCCGTCCGTTGCCCCCGCGAGACGGAGGCCTCGACGAACCCGATGACCGTCGCCGCCAGCGCGACGACGCCGACGAACACGCCGATTACGGGGATGGCGACTTCGAAGATGGCGAACCCGAGGTCCGCGAAGTCCGCCAGTTGGACGACTCGGTACTGCTCGCCCAGCGGCAGTTCCGCGGCGTTTTCCTTCCGCCGCAAGAGGACGATGCCGGGCGCGAGGATGAACGCGAACGGGACGATGGCCTTGTTCAGCGACAGGGAGAACGCCTCGATACCGGTCTGGAAGGCGTCGGACTTGGCCACCCCCGACGCCGCGTAGGCCGCGACGGCCACCGGTGGTGTGATGTCGGCGATGACCCCGAAGTAGAGGATGAAGAGGTGGGCCGCGAGTTCGGGGACCCCGAACTGCACCAGCGCCGGTGCGAGCAGGGAGACGAGGATGATGTAGGTCACCGTCGTCGGCATCCCCATCCCGAGGATGATGGAGGCAATGGCGGTCACCAGCAACAGCAACACGAGCGACCCGCCGGCGACGGCCCGGATGAGCGCCACCAGATTCGGGCCCAGGCCCGAGACGCTGATGACGCCGGGGATGATGCCCGCGGCGGCGACGGCGATAACCACCGGAACCGCGGTTCGCGCGCCGCTCTCCATGGACTTCCCGAGGAAGACCCCGAGGCGGTACAGCCCGTTCTGTGCGAGGTCAGAGCGGCCGACGACTTCCGCGGTGGTCACGGCGGCGTCGTCGACGGCGTTGTCGAACGAGAGGATGGGAGATTCGAGGTGCGGCCGGGTCGCCAGCGTCACGACGCCCGCGACGATGGCCATCCCGCCGAGGCCGCCGACGGTGGCGCCGAAGGCCGCCTGCACCGACGTGGGCCCGGTCCCGCCACCCAACAGCGCACCGAGGAACCCGACGCCGGTGAGCAACTGCGCCGTGAAGTTCGCGACGAAGAGGGCCGCGAAGACGGCCCCGAGACGCCCGCGCGTCTCGTCGCTGTAGGCCGCCACGAGGGCGATCAGCGCGCCGATGGCGATGAGCGTGAACCACGCCGACCGGGCGACAGAGAGACGCTCGATGATGAGGTAGTACAGCAGGAGGCCGATGGGAACGAGGTAGAACCACCCGCTCTTGAGGTGTTGGCGGATGTTCACCAGTTCCGAGGGGTCCAGCCCACCGATGTTGCGCTTGGTCGCCTCGAAGTGAACCATCACCCAGACGCCGAAGAAGAAGACGATGGCGGGGATGGCCGCCGCGATGATGACGTCCCGGAACGGCGTCGCCGTGTACTGGACGATGAGGAACGCCGCGGCCCCCATCACCGGCGGGAGAATCTGCCCGCCCGAGGACGCCGAGGCCTCGACGCCGCCCGCGAACTCCGGGCGGTACCCCGACCGCTTCATCAGCGGGATGGTAAAGGCCCCCGTCGTCACGGTGTTGGCGATAGACGACCCGGAGATGGTGCCCATGAAGCCGCTGGCCAGAATCGACGCCTTCGCCGGACCGCCCCGTCGGGTCCCCGTCGCCCCGTACGCGAGGTCGATGAACCACTGGCCGGCCCCGGACATCTCCAGGAACGCGCCGAAGAGGATGAAGATGTAGATGAACTGGACGGAGACGGTGACCGGAATCCCGAACACCCCGTTCTCGGTGTTGTACCAGAGGTTCTGGACGATGGAAGACCAGTCAAGCGGCGGAATCGAGAGGACACCGACGTAGGCGGCGTTCTGCGGGATGAGAAAGCCCCACCGCGCGTAGACGACGAAGGCGGCGACGATGACCATCAGGTAGAGGCTGATGGCCCGCCGGGTGGCTTCGAGGACGAGCAACACGCCGACGACCCCGAGGACGAACGCGTAGGAGGTGTCCGCCAGCGGTCCCAGTACCCCGGCGATGGGTTCGAGGAAGGTGAACACCTCCTGTATCGGGCGGCCGGACTCGAGGCCGAACACCCGCATGTTCTGAATCTCGTTGAACTCCGTGATGAAGTACGCCGCCGACAGGCCCGCGATTATCATCAGCACCACGTCGAACGGCGTCACGCGCTCGAACTCCGGGTCGAGGAACAACCACGCGAGGACGCCCCCGACGGCGTGGACCGCCCGCGAGACGGGGTGGTCGGCCCCGAGTCGCTCGTCGAGGCGGTCGGCCAGCGCGATACACCGCCGGGAAATCGGCCCGTCACCGGTCGTCCCGGGGTACAGCAGGAAGGCGAGGACGAGGCCGAAGGTGACGTGGATGGCGTTTATCTGGAGCAGTTGGAGCGCCGCGAACTGAATCTCGCCCACGCCGGGCAGTTCGATGGCGAGGACGAACCCCTTCGCCGCGAGCCACATCTGGAACAGCGAGAAGGCGATGCCGACGACGGCGACGGCGAGCGTCGCGGGCCACCGAAGCGACCGCTTTCGCTCTATCTCTTGGAGGACTTCGTCGACCTCTTCGTCGCTAATCGTCTCCTCCGTGGCCGGTTCCTCGGGGTCGTCGGCTGGGTTCGTCGTGGTCATGATTCGAGTTGGTCGGTGATGGTCGCGAGCGCCGGGCGGCGGGCGAGGTGGAGGTCGACCGCCCGTTCGTCCGAGAGTGCGACCAAGTCGTACGTCTCCGTCCCGACGTGCAGGCGGTGGCCGGCCACCGACCCGGGAGCGACGGTCACGCGGGCGTACGAACCCGGCGGGTCGTAGACGAGCGTCCCGTTCTCGCGTGTGACGTTCGCGCCGCTGGGCAGTCCCCACCCGTAGGACTCGAACTCCATCCGAGTCATGACGAGTCGGTCGCCGCGGACGGTGTAGCCGTCGTAGACGCGAGTCTTCTCGACGCTGTGGGTGTACTCCAAGGCCACGGTCGTCCCGTTCTCGACCGGGGTCTGGAGATACGTCTCGCCCGTCTCGGTGTCCTCGACGACGAGGACTCGCTGTGTCGGGACTGCCGAGGCCGTACCGAGTGCGAGCACCGCGATGACGGCCAGTGCGACGGCGTAGCGACTCATGTCACGGGGCGAGCGTCGGTCGGTGTGCGAGCGCGACGGGCGACACCACGGCGGCTTAGGCGTCGAAGTACGCCGCCGCACCGGGGTGCAGTTCGATGGACATCCCGTCCTGTGCCGAGTCCCTGCTGATGAAGTCCGTCTTGATGGTGAGTTGGTCCACGTTGTCGAAGATGGCCGCCGTGACCGTCTCGACCGTCGCCTCGGGTTGCTCGGCGTTGGTCGCGATCATCGCCTGGACGGCGACCGTCTCGACGGCTTGGCCGACGCCGGTGTACGTCCCTCCCGGGATGGTGTCGTCGGCGAACCACGACGCCGCCTCCTTGACCGCCTCGCGGTTGTCCCCTCGGATGGGGACGATGACGAGGTCGTTCGTGTTGGCGAGGTCCTCGATAGCGCCGACGGGCCACCCGCCGACGACGAACGCCGCGTCGATGTCCCCGTTTCGCAACTGGTCGGCCGCCTGCGAGAACGAGGCGTTCTGTTCGGTGAAGTCGGTGATGCCGACCGCCTCAAGAATCTGGTTGGCGTTGACCTGCGTCCCGGACCCGAGGTCACCGGTGTTGATGGTGGCCCCCGCGAGGTCCGACAGTTGCGTGATGCCGGTGTTTGCCAGCGTCACGACGGTGATGGTTTCGGGGTACAGCGTCGCCACGCCCATCAGGTTCTCGATGGCGTTGCCTTGGAACGCCTCGATACCGGTCCCGTTCTTCGCGAAGTACGCGACGTCGTTCTGGATGAGCGCGAAGTCGGCATCGCCGCTCGCCAAGTTCCCGACGTTCTCGACGCTCGCCCCCGTGGACTGGACGTTGAGGGTAAACTCCGTGTTGTCCTCGACGACGGCTTTGAACTCGTTCGAGAGCGGGAAGTACGTCCCGCCGGTCCCGCCAGCGTGCCACGAGAGGCGCGTATCGCCGCTCCCCCCGTCGCCGCTCTCGGTCGTCTCGGTGTCGCCGCCGTCGCCACCGTCGCCGCCGGCGGTCGTCTCGGTCTCGGCCCCGCCGTCGCCGCCGTCGCCACCGTCGCCGCCGTCGCCGCCGCCGCATCCGGCGAGCGCGACCGCACCGGCCAAGCCAGCACCGCGAAGGAACCGCCGCCGCGTGGATTTTTCTGACATACGTCAAACAACTGTCACCGGGAACGCACTAAGCTATGCACTCGTTACACGGAGAGGCAGTGGCTAAAACGGGGAGACGGCAGCAGTACCAGACGGTGAGAAAACCGAGAGACGGCGACGTTCCCGTTTGCTTAAGCCGGGCTTTCGACGCCCAGTTCCTCGAGGAGCGTTCGGGCGGCGGCCGACGACGACGGCGGCCCGCGTGCAGTTATAAGGTCACCGTCGACGGTGACGCTCGTGTCCGCGTCGAGTTCGGCGTCCCAGTCGGCACCGGCGGCTTTCACCTCGTCTTCGACCCAGTAGGGGAGTTTGCGCCCGTCGGGCATCAGGTCGTTCTCGTCGACGATTCCCTCCTCCCACGCGTTCGGGAACCCGGTGACAGACCGGCCGGAGACGAGGAAGTCCCCGTCGCCGTCGCGGGTGAAGGCGAGAATCCCGACGGCGTGGCAGACGACGAGCGCCTTGCCGTGCTCACCTTCGACGGCATCGCGGAGGAGTCGGCGGGCGTCGCTGTCCTGGTTCACGTCCCACTCCGTGCCGTGGCCGCCAGGGAAGACGACGGCGTCGTAGTCGGCGGCGTCGACTCGCGCGATGGGTGTCGGGTCGTTGAGTCGCTCGTCGTTCTCGTGAACGTCCATCACGTGCGCCGCCGTCTCCTCGCCGACCTCCTCGGGGTCGACCGACCGCTCGTCGACGACCGGCGGGTCGCCCGACGGCGTCGCGACGGTGATGTCGACGCCCGCGTCCGTGAGCGTGGTCAGCGGTTCGATACATTCCTCGCCCCAGTAGCCGTGCTCGCTGACGACGAACAGTGCGGATGGCATGTCGCCGTCACGTACGTGGGCGAGACGGATAAGTGGCCGCCGCCGCTCGGCAGAAACGCTTAATCGGCCAGAGCGAGAAGGGTCTTGTCAAGCACGATACGAGACTATCGTCGCTAGTTCCGTTCTATCATGGCAGATATCGAAGAGAGCGTTTCCGGTTTCAAGACACGAGGCGGGTGGGTCGACGCCGTCGAGCACGGCGAACGAATCACGCAGGCGCTGAAAGACCTGTTTGCCGACTCCGACATCGACGCGGACATCGACGAGGCGGCCTTAGACGAGTTCGACGAGTGGCGACCCAAGAGCCACGAACGACTCGACGAGGACGTCAACGAGAAGACCGCAGAGCAAGCCAGCGTCGACGAGGGGAAGGGAGAACAGGCGGGCAAAGATCCCGACGAGGACCTCCAGAAAGCGGGCGAGAAGTTGAGCGAGTCCTACGAGAATCTGGACGAACCCGACGAGGCCATCGACAAGTGGGGCGAATCGGTCGATTACGTCGCCCGCGCGGCCGACTCCGTCGGTCGGAAGGCGCTCCGGAAAGTCGAGGACGCCGTCTACAAGAACGTGATGACCCAAATCGCGCCGTACTACTTCGACAACGAACTCGTCAGCGCGAACCTCCAGCGCACCGGGACGGAGGACCGGCCCGAGTACGTCTTCGAGGTGAACGTCAACGACGACGACCTGAAGATGCGCGTCTCGAACCAACTGGCCGACTACGACAAGTCGGTCGAGCGCTGGCACGTCGACACCGAGAAAGCGACCGACCACGTCGAGGCCGCTGAGGGTGTCGATGCGGTCGAACCGGGGGAGGAGACGGACGCCAAAACGAACTAAGGCGACGCTCGTGTCGCCTGCATCGGTTTGGCGCCCGAGAGGCGAAGACGAACTAAGCTCGCCGCCGTGCGAGCGCCGTCTACGACCGGTCGCGGTACCACCGTCTGAGCCGCGGCCCTCGCCACAGGAGCAGACCGGAGAGCGCCAGCAGCGGGAAGCCGACGGCCTGAACCGCCAGCACGGCCGTCGGCACCGTGCGGAGCGGTGAGTAGAGGAACGCGCCCAACGCGAGGGCAAGCAGGAGGTGTGCCGCCCGATGAGTCGAACGTCGCCACGGGAACGACGCGGTCACGAGCGACCGCCGCCCGTCGTCGGTGGCCCGCACCGCCTCACAGGGAGTCGTCGCCCAGCAGGAACTGCTCCATCACGCGGCCGGTGGCTCGGCGGATGGTCTCGCTGGCCGTCGACGTGTCGACGCCGAGGTCGGCGGCGACGTCCGCGAGGGTACATCGGCGCGGGACCTCGAAGTAGCCCCGACGGAGGGCCGCGGTGACGCACTCGCGCTGGCGCGTCGTGAGCGGGTCCCGGCCCTCGGCGGCGTGGACGACAGACAGCAGTTCGTAGTCGTGGTCGTCGGCGTCGAGTGCGTCGCCGAACGCCTCGAACTGCGCGCGGGTCGCCGTCAGGTCGAACTCCATGACGCCGTCCTCGACGACGATGGGGAACTCCGGCGGGAGCGACGAGGCCCAGAGGAACTCGTAGAGGCCCTGTTCGACGGCCTCGTACTGGCCGATGGCGCGCCGGTCGTCCGCCCACAGCGTCCGGTACTCGGAGATGTCTGGGTGGGCGTCGATGGCGTCGACGACGGCCTCGGCGTCGGCCGCGCGAACCTCCCCCAGTTCCAGCGCCCGGTCGCCCATCGGGACGCCCGTGAGCAGTCGAAGCGTCGCGTCCGGGAACGCCGTCGACACCGTCGCGGCCCAGATATCCGACCGGAGCGCCAGTCGGAAGCGAGCGCGTATCAACGCGACCCCTCCCGCGGCGGCCGTCGGCGTCGTCGACCCACCATCTCGGTCCTCCGTTGGACCCGTCGGTCGATAAACGTCGCGCCGGGCCGCCCCAGTCGTCGGCCGTCGGGCCATGCCTCATGCCGTCCCCCGGTACCAGCGCAGGGTCGCGTACGCCGACCCGACGATGACCGACGCGATGAGCGCGAGCAAGATTGCGAACGCGGCGTAGCCGACCGCCGGGTCGGCGTACGGCAGTATCACGTCGCGGGGCGGTTCGACGGCCCACGGGCTGACGTGGAAGTAGGCGAGCATCGCCGTACTGAGCGCGAAAAAGGCGGCCCAGTACCGGTTCCCGGCGCGGCCAGACAGCGTCAGGACGAGTCCGATAGCGACGACCGGATAGACGACGAGACTGTACGTGAAGGGGTTCACCTGCCCCGTTATCGGCCAGCCGACGTGGTTCCCTCTGACCACGTGGTCGACGTGATGGGCCGCGCCGAGCACCATCGAGAGGGCGACCAGCGAGTAGAGAGCACGTTGCACGCCCGTTCGGGCGGGCCGTTCGTCCGGCGTGTGGTCGGTTCGAGCCATACGTTGCGGTACGTCAGTGGCAGCGTTCAGACTGTGCCCAACATGTTGGGCACGATGGCCGCACGAGCGCCGAGAGCCACCGCGCACCGGCCATGGGCAGGACCCCGTTTCGGCGTCCGCCCGCGACGCGGCGAGCGGTAGCCTCATTGGTGGGAAGGGCAAACGCCGGGGTAGATGGTAGCGACGAGTGTGCTGGCGACGTTGGTCGTCGCCGCAGCGGCGAGTCTGTTCATGGCCTGGGCTATCGGCGCGGGGTCCTCGGGGTCAACACCCTTCGCGCCCGCGGTCGGGGCGAATGCGATTTCCGTGATGCGCGCGGGCTTTTTCGTCGGCCTGCTCGGCCTCGCCGGTGCGGTGTTACAGGGCGCGAACGTCACCGAAACCGTCGGCGGTAGCCTCGTCCTCTTTCCGGCGGGCGGCGGGCTTTCGGCTATCGCCGCCATCATCGCGCTGGTCACCGCCGCCGTCCTCGTCGCCGTCGGTATCTTCACCGGCTATCCAATCGCGACGGCGTTCACCGTCACCGGGGCCGTCGTCGGCGTCGGACTGGCGATGGGCGGGCAACCGGCGACGGCGAAGTACCTCGAAATCGTCACGCTGTGGGTGGCGGTGCCGTTCGTCGGCGGTGGCATCGCCTTCGCGACGGCGTGGCTCCTGCGCCACGAGTCGGTCCCCGAGCGAGTGGTGGTCCCCGTCCTCGGCGGACTGGTCGCGGCGCTGCTTGCGAACGTCCGGTTCGTCCTCCTGGCCCCCGGGTCACAGCAGGCGTCCGTCGCGGGCGCCGTCGCCCAATCGCTCGGGACGCCGACGCTCCCGACCATCGCGGCGACGACGCTCCTCGTCGCCACCCTCGGTGGCGGCCTGCTGTATCGGGACATCCGCGCCGACCCCGACGCCGGGCAACGGCACTTCCTGCTGGTGCTGGGCGGACTCGTCGCGTTCTCCGCCGGGGGGAGCCAGGTCGGCCTCGCGCTGGGACCGCTCCTCCCGCTTCTGGGCGACGGACCGACGGCGGGCATCCCCATCACGGGCGTCCTGCTGTTCGGTGGATTGGGCCTGCTCCTCGGGTCGTGGACCGGCGCGCCCCGGATGATAAAGGCGCTGTCGCAGGACTACTCCTCGCTGGGGCCGCGCCGCTCCATCGCCGCGCTCATCCCGAGTTTCGTCATCGCTCAGACGGCCGTCTTCTTCGGCATCCCCGTCTCGTTCAACGAGATAATCGTCTCGGCCATCGTCGGGTCCGGCGCGGCCGCTGGCGGCGGGGAAGTGAGTCGCGAGAAGATGGTGAAGACGGTACTCGCGTGGGTCGGGTCGCTCGCGCTGGCGTTCGCGCTCAGTTACGGCGTGTTCGTCGCCGTCGACGCGGTGATGTAATCACTCCGGTTGGACCTCTTCGGTGTCGGACTCGACGCCCTCGGCCTCGCTCTCGCCGTCCGGATTGAGTTTGACGACGCGGGCTTTCATGATGCGGGTGTTCTCGACTTGCTCGACCCGAATCTCGACGCCCTCGTAGGTGATGGTCTCGCCCTCCTCGACGAGGCGGCCCGCGCGGTTGAAGATGAACCCGGCGATGGTCTCGAACTCCTCGCCCTCGGGGAGTTCGAGGTCCAGCGCCTCGTTGACCTCCTCGATGTTGACCTCGCCTTTGACCGTCACGGTGTCGTCGTCGACGTATTCTATCGGCTCCTCTTCCTCGCCTTCGAGAATCTCGCCGACGATTTCCTCGGTGAGGTCTTCCATCGTCACCAGCCCCTCGGTGGTCCCGAACTCGTCGATGACGATGACCATGTGGAGGCGCTCGGCGCGCATCTCGGTCAGCAGGTCGTCGACGTTCTTCGACTCGGGGACGTGGAGGGTCGGTTCGATGAGGTCCTCCAAGACGATGGACTCCGGGATGGCCTCGCCGTAGTTCAGGTCCCGGACCAGATCGCGGATGTGGACGACGCCGATGACGTTGTCCAGACTCCCCTCGTACACCGGCAGGCGGGCGTGCCCGCTCTGGATGCACGTCTCTAAGGCCTCGCGCACGGAGTCGTCTTTGGCGACGGCGGTCATGTCGAGGCGCGGGGTCATGACCTCCTTGGCGATGGTGTCGTTGAACCGGAGGGTGCGCTGGAGCATCTCCCGCTCCTCCTCGTCTAAGACGCCCTCGCGTTCGCCCGTCTCGATGATGTCCTGAATCTCCTCGCGGGTGACGTAGGACGTCTCGATGGCCGAGCGGCCGCCGGTTATCTTGTTGACCACGCGCGTCAAGTAGTCGAACAGGAGGATGAGCGGGAGCAGGACCTTCTCGGCGAACTTCAGCGGCCGCGCGATGGTCAGCGCCCACGACTCGGTGTTCTCGACGGCGTAGCTCTTGGGCGCGCTCTCGCCGAACAGCAACACGACGGCGGTGATGCCGAACGTGGCGACGGCGACGGCCTGCCCCTGCGTGAGGTACATCGCGAGCAGTCCCGTCGCGATGGAGGACATGGCGATGTTGACGAGGTTGTTGCCGACGAGAATGGTGACCAGCAGACGGTGCGGGTCGCCCTTGAGCGCTTTGAGCGTCTTCGCGCCCGGCACGCCGTCCTCGACCAGCGCCTCGGTCCGGTGGGCCGGAAGCGAGAACATCGCGATTTCCGAAGACGAGAAGAACGCCGACAGCACGATAAGAAGTACGATAGTGGCGATACCACCGAACAACACGGCACTCTGCGGGATTGCGACGCCGACGACCTCGATAGTCTGTAGCATCGCTACGGACGGCACGAGCGTCGCGGGTGGGTCCAAGGCCATCAACGGTCGAAGTTGTAATCCCCCGGGATTAAGGCTTGTCATGGTCCCCTCCGAAGCCCTTACCAGCGTCTTACGCGTACAGACGGCCGTATGAGCGAGCCAGCCATCACACTGTACCGGCTACAGGCGTGCCCGTTCTGTGAGCGGGTCGTTCGAGCGCTCCGCGAACACGGCCTCGACTACCGCTCGCGATTCGTCGAGCCGATGCACTCGGAGCGAGACGTGGTCAAACGACTGTCGGGCAAGCGGACCGTCCCGGCCATCGTCGATGAGAACACCGGCATCACGATGAGCGAGAGCGCCAACATCGTCGAGTACATAGAGCGGACGTACGGCAACGGCGAACGCGACGCGGACGACGGGGGTGTCGCCTGATGGACCTCGACTTCGACGTGGTCGAGTTGAACGCCGCCGACCACCCGGAGGCGGGCGAGACGGTCCCCGATTTCACGCGACCGCTGGTCAACGACGAGTTCTGGGAGGACGTGTCCCTCTCGGAGGTGTGTGCCGAGAGCGACGACCCCGTCGTTCTCGTCTTCCACCCGATGGACGGTGCGTTCCCGGCGACGTACATCTGGAACGAGATTCGGGACCGCGCGTGGCACGAAGACGCCACCGTGGTCGGCCTGTCCATTTCGACGCCCTACGCACACAAGGACCTCCTCGAAGAACGGGACATCGAGGGCGACTATCGCGTGTACTCGGACCCCGGTAACGGCGTCGCCGAGCAGTACGGCATCGCGATGGAACTGGACGGGATGACCGGCATCGCAGAACCCCGACCGTCGGTGTTCGTCCTCGATGGCGACCGGACCGTCCAGTACGCGTGGGTCGCCGACGAGTGGCCGGACTTCCCGGACTACGACACCGTCGAAGCGCAACTGTGAGCGACGACGCTATCGCCGCGGCGACCGACGCGATTCGACGGGGCGACCTCGTGGTGTATCCGACGGAGACGGTGTACGGACTGGCGGCCGACGCGACCGACGCCGCGGCCGTCGAACGCGTCTTCGAGGCGAAGGGACGGAGTCGGGACAAACCCGTCTCGCTCGCCGTGCCGGACGTGGAGACGGCGCTCGACTACACCCGCTCGAGCGAGCGCGAGGAGCGGTTCATGCGCGAGTTCCTCCCCGGACCGGTCACCGTCGTGGTCGAGAAACGCGAGGCGGTGCCCGACGCGCTGACCGCCGGACGGGACCGGGTCGGCGTCCGCGTCCCCGACCACCCGGTCGCGCTCGCCCTCCTCCGGGAAATCGCACCGCTGACGGCCACCAGCGCGAACGTCTCGGGCAACCCCAGCGCCCGCACGGTCGATGACCTCGACGAGATACGGGACCGCGCCGCCGTGGTGCTGGACGGTGGCGAGACGGGCGGGACTGGCTCTACCGTGGTGGACGTCTCCGCCGGAACCATCCATCGGCGGGGCGCTCGTGCGGACGAGGTGGCGGCGTGGCTCGATTCACAGGAGTGAGCGCAACGACCGGGTCCTGACGCCGCAGTTCTCGCGGTACTCACAGGGCGCACACTTCGCGTCCGAGTCCACCCGCGCGGCCGGGCCGTCGACGCTCGCCGCGGTTCGGAGCGCCCGGCGGTACACGCCGGTCCGTCGCGCGTTCACCGCGATTTCTCGGACGACGCCGTGGGCAGGGTACTCCGCGTATGCCCGGTCGACCGCCCGCTCTCGTTCCCACGAGAGGGCCTTCGCGGCGGCCACCAGTCGAACGGTCTGTGGCTCCCAGACGCCCTGTTCGGGCGGCTTCCCGGCGAACGCGAGCGAGGGGCGCGGCCCCTCGTCGGTGTCGAGCAGTTTGTGCGCGACGCCGCTGGCGTCTTTCCCCGAGAGGTAGACCGCACGGGCGCTCGGGTCGACGATGTCGGCCCAGCAGTCGAGTCGGTCGCGGGCGGCCCGCAACCGCTCGCGGACGGTCGCGGGAGCAGTCTCTATCGGGGCCGCTAACAGCGCCGCGTCGTCGGTCAGCAGCCGCTCGTAGTCGAAGGCGAGCGAGCGAATCGACTCGACGTCGTCGGGCACGTCCGGCGGGCCGTCCCGGCGGCGGTAGTAGAGCTTTCGCGGGCAGTAGGCCGCGGTTTCCAGTTCGCGGAAGGTGTGGTCGGCCATGGCCCTCGCTGGCCCCCTCTCCGTTCAAAAACGTTCGGCGCGACACCCTACATCGAGATGTCGGCGTCCGAATCCAGCGAGTCGATGTCTTCGGTCGCCTCTTCGAGACCGTTCTCGCGGACGGCGGCGGTCATCCGGGTCGAGAGTCCGGCGTCCGTGAGCACGTCCTCGAACTCGCTCTGGAACCGGTGGCTCACCCGGCGGGCCGCGGCCTGGGCCTCGACGACCCGCCGGTAGTCGGCGGCGGCGGCCTCGTCGAGGTCGAACTCCGCGGCCAATTCGGCGGTCGTCGCGCCCGCGACGGTCCGCCGACGGAACGCCGCGATGTCGAAGTCGGCGTCGCCGTCGTCCGATTCACGGAGGAGGTGTAAGTCGAAGCGGGCCGTCTCGACCGTCTCCGCGTCGACGGCGAGGTCGTCGGCGATGGCCGCGTCGTCCTGTCCCTCGTAGAACGCCCGCACGACCGTCACCAGCGCCGCGTCGTCGAGGTCCGTCCGGAAGGCGTACCGCTCGCGCATCCGGGCGACCACGTCCGCCAGTCGGTCGTCGATGGCCGACTCGTCCACGTCGGTCAGCGACCCCCGCCCCGCCGCCTGCGACTCCGTCACCGCCCCGTCTTCGGAGACGTCCATGAAGATGTCGCGGAGCTGTTCTGTCTTCTCGTCCATCGGACCAGTATCTTTCGTCGCTGTAGTATATAGCTGTTGGGTAACCGAGAGAACTTCCAACGACGAAAGAGTTCTCGGACACTGCGGCGGGTCGCACGAACGTTGAAGTGGTATCGCCACCCGTGGTACGGTATGTCACTCGCGCTGCAGACGACCACGCGGCCGACGTTCTGGCGCATCGGCGACGTGGGGAAAGCCGTCTTCTACTACCTCGCCGCGCTGGCTATCCTCGTCTTTCTGTACGGCGTCTACGGTCGTGTGCGTCGGTACGCCCGCGGGAGCGACGACCCGTTCGACCGCCTCGACAACCTGCCCGACCGGACGCTGACGGCGGCGCGACTCGCCCTCTCGAACCGCAAGCAACTGGACCGCGACGCGGTGGCCGGGGTGATGCACGCCTTCGTCGTCTGGGGTTTTCTGACCCTGCTCATCGGGACGACGATTCTCGGCGTCGACATGGACCTCTACCGCCCGCTGACCGGCGACTCGTTCTTCGTCGGGCGATTCTACCTCTCGTACTCGTTCGTGATGGACGCGATGGGACTGCTGTTCGTCGTCGGCGTCGGCGTCGCCCTGTGGCGTCGGTACGGGCGCCGTCTCGACAGACTCCACGGCCGTCACACCTCCCGCGAGGACGGCCTGTTTCTGGGGGCGCTCTTCCTGCTGGGCGTCGGCGGCTACCTCACCGAGGGCGTCCGGATTCTCGGCACGTCGACGGTGCGGGACGTGTCCTTCGAGACGGTGAGTTTCGTCGGGTGGTTCGTGAAAGACGTGCTGGTGGCCGCGGGCGTGACGCCGCAACTGGCCGCCAGCGCCTACCCGTTCGTCTGGTGGAGTCACTCGCTGCTGGCGCTGTGGTTCGTCGCGTGGATACCGTACGCCAAGCCGTTCCACATGCTCTCCTCGTTCGCCAACGTCGTGACGCGCGACGAGAAGGCGGGCGTCAGACTGCCGGGCGTGCCCGAAGACGCCGCCCCGGAGGACATCGGTCCGAGCGAGATAGACGACTTCTCGTGGAAGCAGTTGCTGGACCACGACGCCTGCACGAAGTGCGGCCGCTGTTCGGCGGTCTGTCCGGCGACGGAATCGGGGCGGCCGCTGGACCCGCGGGACGTGATTCTGGACCTGAAACGCTACCGGGAAGAGGTGGATGCGGGCGGCGAGACGGTCCCCATCATCGCCGACGGCGGGACCTCGGTCATCGACGCACACACGATGGAGTCCTGCATGTCCTGTATGGCCTGCATGGACGCCTGCCCCGTCGACATCGAACACGTGACCCAGTTCACCGAGATGAACCGACGGCTCACGGAGTCCGGCGAGATGGACGACCACGTGCAGGACGCGATGATGAACGCGTTCCAGCACGGCAACACCTTCGGCGACCCCGAGCGCAAGCGCCCCGACTGGACCGAACAACTGGACTTCGAGGTGCCCGACGCCCGCGACCAGTCGGTGGAGTACCTCTGGTACGTCGGCGACTACCCGAGTTACGACGAGCGGAACAAGCGGGTGGCAAGAGCCCTCGCTCGCGTCTTCGAGGCCGCCGACGCATCCTATGGCATCCTCTACGAGGACGAGCAAACCGACGGCAACGACGTGCGCCGGGTCGGCGAGGAGGGCCTCTACGAGATGCTCGTCGAGGACAACGCCGCCGCCATCCAGTCGTGTGAGTTCGAGGCCATCGTGACGACCGACCCCCACTCGTTCAACACCTTCCGCAACGAGTACCCCGAGTTCGACGCCTGCGAGTGGGACGAGGCCGACGTGTTCCACTACACCGAAGTCGTCGCCGACCTCGCCGAATCGGGCGCGCTCGGCCTCTCGGGGAACGAACTCGACTACACCGTCACCTACCACGACCCGTGTCACCTCGGGCGGTACAACGACGTGTTCGACGCGCCGCGCGCACTCGTCGACGCCACGGGGTGTGACCGCCACGAGATGCCGCGCAACCGCCGGGACTCCTTCTGCTGTGGCGGCGGCGGGGGCGGCCTCTGGATGGACTTCGAAGAAGAGTCAAAACCCAGCGAGGAGCGCCTGCGCGAGGCCATCGAAGACACCGACGCCGGGGCCGAAATCGAGAAATTCGTCGTCGCCTGCCCGATGTGCATGACGATGTACGAGGACGGCCGCAAAACCGGCGGCTACGAGGACGACGTCGAAATCGTCGGCCTGACCGAACTGCTGGCCGAGGCGGTCGGCGGGTCGGCCTGACCGAGCGAACCCTTACACCGCTCGACCGCCAGTTCCCCGTATGGACGTAGCGTTGCTCACCGTCGGCGACGAGTTGCTGGCGGGCGATACGGAGAACACGAACGCGACGTGGCTGGCCCAGCAGTTGACCGACGCGGGCGCGACGGTCACGCGCATCCTCACCGTGCCCGACGACGAGGCGGTCATCGCCGATGCCGTCTCGCGGTACCACGCGGCGTTCGACGCCGTCGTCGTGACCGGCGGCATCGGCGGGACGCCCGACGACGTGACGAAAGCCGCCGTCGCGCAGGCCTTCGACCGCGAACTGGTCGTCCCCGACGACGTGCGCGCCCACCTCGAAGCGAAGGCCGACCGGTTCGCCGAGAACAACCCCGAGGTGGTCGACCGCTACGAGATGGACCTCGACTTGGACGCGTGGGCGGCGGTCCCCGAGGGGGCCGACCCCCTGCTGACCGACGAGAGCTTCGCCGCCGGTTGTGTCCTCGACGGCGTCTACGTCATGCCGGGCATCCCCGAGGAACTGAAGGCGATGTTCGCCACCGTCGCCGAGGACTTCGGCGGCGACCGGACGACTGAGACGATTCACACCCCCGCGCCGGAAGGGGCCGTCGTGAGCACCATCGTCGAGGCCCGCGAGCAGTTCGGCGTCGCCGTCGGCAGTTACCCCCGAAAGGGCGACACACCGGGGCGGGTGAAGGTGACCGGCGACGACCCCGAAACCGTCATCGCCGCCGCCGCGTGGCTTCGGGAACGCATCGAGACGATAGACTAGAGTAGTTCGAGGACGCCCATCGCCGCGCCCGCCAGCAGAATCTCGAACGAGAGCGTGCCGAGCGCCGACAGCGCCGCGAACCGCCGGGTCGTCATGCCCGCCACGCCCGCGGGGACGGTCAGCATCCCTCGCGTGAACAGGAGTGTGTTGCTGAGCGGCACGGCCAGCAGACCGTAGCGGTCGAACATCGCGCCGAAGCGGTCCATCCGACCCTCCTCCACTCGAAACCACGGTCGGTCGAGCAACCACTCGCGGCCGCCGCGTTTCGCCAGCAGGAAGAGCGCCGTCTGCCCCAGCGTCGCCCCCGCGACGGCGACGGCGAGGATAGCGGCCACGGCGGGGAAATCGTACCCGCCGGTGGTGCGCGCGAGGACGGCCACCGCGGCCGGGACGAGCGCTTCGCTCGGCGCGAAGTAGAGCAACATCGCCCCCTCCAGCACGAAGACGAAGAAGAGCGCGACTAAGCCGTAGCGGCGCAAGAGCGCCTCGGCGTAGGCCGTATCGCCGAAGACGTACAGCGCGATGCCCGCGACGCCGAGGAGGGCGAACAAGCCCGCCACCACCAGCAGGCCGTAGTCCTCCGCGAAGGTGCGAACCGGGCCGCGGGCGTCGGCGGCGTCTGTCGCCATCTATCGCCTAGGGCGGGCAACGCAGACATATGTTTTCTGCATCTAGCCGTCGCGGTCCGTCGCGGTCCGTCGCGGTCCGTCGAAGGGACCGCGATTCAGCGGTGCTCGGTTCGCGCCGAGACTTCGACCGTCTGGTCGCCACGGACGGTCACGACGTGTCCGGCGTAGTCGAACGTTACCCGACCGCTGGTGTGTCGGTCGGCGAAGAGTTCGTTCAGCGCATCGGTGTCGATTGTCTCGTACAGCGGCGGCAGATCCGTCGCCGATGTCCCCGTCCTCGAACAGACCGCGTCGATGACCTTCGACGCGACGCTCCCCGTTGTGTTCGAGTGTGCTTGTAATTTCACTTCGCGCATGCCTACTCTGACACTGCGTTGTAAATATAAAAGGATTTTCACTCAACAGGTGGTAATGTTTCGACTGGAGAATACAACGACCCTACTCGCGCGGTCTGTCGCGTGGAGCGACGCGCTGTCACCGACAACGGGTTTTTTCTCGTCGGCGTCGAATGAGGCGACAGATGGAACTGGAATCGGTGCCGGGCGTCGGGGCGAAGACGGCCGCCGCGCTGCGCGAACTGGACGACCCGGAACGAGCGCTCAGCGAGGGAGACGTCGCCACGCTCGCCCGGGCACCGGGCATCAGCGAGGGGCGGGCCGCCCGCATCGCCCGGGGGGCGATACGGGCCGACCACGACGACCCCGGCGGATTCGCCGCGACGCCGCGCGCCCGCGAGATTTTCCGCGACGCGCTCGGCCTCCTGCAGGAACGCACGGTCACCGACTACGCCGCCAAGCGACTGGAAACGCTGTACCCGAGCGGCGTCCAGAGCCGTATCGAGGAGGTCCGCGCGTTCGCCGAGCGAGCGATGGCCCGGGACCCCGACCCCGCCGTCGCCGAGGCGCTCGAACACGTCGAACCGCTCGCGGACCCCGCAGACGTACGGGTCCGGGACCGCTGTCTCGCGACGAGCGACGCCGAGCGGTACGCGAAGGCCCAAGACGCTATCCCCGAGGTGAGCGTCGAAGTCGTCGACGACGCCCGCCAACTGGCCGAACTCGCCCGCTCGTACTCGACAGTGGTCGCGCTGGACGAGGCGTTCGCGGGGGTCGACGTCGAGGGAGACGTGCGGGTCGAACCCGACGCGCTCGACGAACCGGCCTCGGTCGTCCCCGAACGCGTCCTCACCTTCTTCGCGCGCAACCGCGACCGGATTCGCGCCGCCGCGGAGGTACACCGAGTGGCGGGCCTCGACGCGCCCTGTGACCTCGACGCGCTCACGGCGGCCCTCGACAGACTGGGCGAGGACGGCGAGGTCCGGGGCGACGAGGAGTTGAACCGCCTCGGGACGGCCGTCGACGATTTGGACGCCGCGGCCGCTACCGCCGAGAGCGTCGCCAACGACCACCTACGAGAGGCCATCGAGGAACGGGACGTGACCATCGAGGGGACCGACCTCCTCTCACTGGTCGAACGCGGCGCGGGCGTCGACTCGCTGTTGGACCGCGAACTGGCCGACGAGTACGCCGCCGCCGTCGAACGGGCGCGGGACCACCTCGTCGACGCCCTCCAGTTGCGCGATACGGAGGCGATGGCGCGCCGAGCGTTCCCGGACGACCCGACCTATCCGGTCGAACGACAGGAGGACGTGGTGAGTCGCCTCCGGGAGGAACTGACCGCCGCGCGGGACCGCCGCGCGACCAGACAGAAGCGCGCGCTGGCCGACGACCTCGCCGAGATGCGGACCGACGCCGAGCGGTTGGTCGCCGACGCGCTGGAACTGGACGTGGAACTGGCCGTCGCTCGCTTCGCCGCGGACTTCGACTGCACGATGCCCGACGTGACCGACGACGAGGGGTTCGAAATCGCTGGCGGGCGCTCGCCCCTGCTCGACGTGTCCTTCGAAGCGGTCGAACCGGTCGACTACCGCGTCTCCGGCGTCACGGTCCTCTCCGGGGTCAACAGCGGCGGGAAGACGTCGACCCTCGACCTGGTGGCGCTGGTGACGACGCTTGCCCACATGGGCCTGCCCGTCCCCGCCGAGTCCGCTCGCGTCGGCCGCGTCGCGGAACTGCACTACCACGCCAAGACCCAGGGGACGCTGGACGCGGGCGCGTTCGAGGCCACCCTGCGGGAGTTCGGGGACCTCGTCACCGAGATTACGGCCGACCGGCCGGTGATGGTGCTCGTCGACGAACTGGAGTCCATCACCGAACCCGGCGCGAGCGCGAAGATTATGGCGGGCATCCTCGAAGCGCTGGGCGACCGGCAGGCGACGGCCGTCTTCGTCTCCCACCTCGCGCGGGACATCCGCGCGGCCGCCGCCACCGAAGTCCGTATCGACGGCATCGAGGCGGTGGGCTTAGAAGACGGCGAACTGCGGGTGAACCGCTCGCCCGTGAAAGGGAAACTCGCCCGGTCGACGCCGGAACTCATCGTCGAGAAACTGGCCGACGGCGACGGCGAGGACGACGGGACCGACGGCGGCTTCTACGCGGGACTGTTGGCGAAATTCGACGAGTGACCGCCAGACGGGACGGCTCGGGACGGCAGCGCCGCCGTTTCGCTCGGCGTGGCAAATGGTTAAGTGGTCCGGGAAGCTCGGTGAAAGTGATGAGCGACGACCCCGAGGAGGGGATGCTCGGGTGGGACGAGTCGGTGTTTCGGGAGGAACACGTCTTCGAAATCGACTGGCTCCCCGAGACGTTCAAACACCGAGAGACGCAGATGGAGACGCTGAAGTACTCGCTTCGCCCCGCCGTCCGCGGGTCCCGCCCGCTGAACGTCATCGCGCGCGGGCCGCCCGGGACGGGCAAGACCACTTCGACGCAGATTCTGTTCGACGAACTGACCGCCCAGACGGACGTGCGCGCGGTGCGGGTCAACTGTCAGGTCGACTCGACGCGCTACGCCGTCTTCTCGCGGCTGTTCGCCGAGATTTTCGAGTACGAACCCCCGTCCTCGGGCATCTCCTTCAAGAAGCTCTTCTCGCAGATTACGGACAAACTCGTCGAGGAAGACGAGGTGCTGGTCGTCGCGTTAGACGACGTGAACTACCTCTTCTACGAGTCCGAGGCCAGCGACACGCTGTACTCGCTGTTGCGCGCCCACGAGGCCCACTCCGGGGCGAAAATCGGTGTCATCTGCATCTCGTCGGACCTCGACTTGGACGTCATCGACGCCCTCGATACGCGAGTGCAGTCGGTGTTTCGCCCCGAGGAAGTGTACTTCAACAAGTACGGGCAGGCCGAAATCGTCGACATCCTCGACGAACGCGTCGAACGCGGCTTCGTCGAGGGCGTCGTCGGCCCCGCCGTCTTGGACCGGGTGGCCGAACTGACCGAGGAGCAGGGCGGTGACCTCCGGGTCGGCATCGACCTCCTGCGGCGGGCCGGGATGAACGCCGAGATGCGCGCCTCGCGGTCTGTCGAGGTACAGGACGTGGAGGCGGCCTACGACAAGTCGAAGTACGTCCACCTCTCGCGACGGTTACGGGAACTGTCGGACTCCGAAGCGGCGCTCGTCGAGGTCATCGCCGACCACGACGGCAAGCGCGCGGGCGACATCTACGAGGTGTTCAACGAGACGACCGGACTTGGGTACACCCGCTACTCCGAGATAATCAACAAACTCGACCAGTTGGGCATCATCGACGCCGACTACACCGAAGTCGAGGGGCGCGGCCGGTCGCGGGAGTTGACGCTGAACTACGACGCCGACGCCGTCCTCGAACGGTTGTAGGCGGCGTCGCCGCACGCAGCGAAGCGGTGGGTCGGTGGGCCGAAACGGCGGGGGACCGACGACGCCGCTCAGGCCCGGCCGGTCAGCGGGCAGATGAAGTACTCGGGCGGGCCGAAATCCGTCGTCCCTTCCTCGGTGTCGATGTAGTCGGCGTCCAGTACGTCCTCGTCGCTCGCGACCGGCGCGTCGTCGTTGAACGCGTCGACATCCGTCACTTCGGCGCTGTAGGTGACCCACTTGCCGCCGTTCCAGTCCCGGTCACCGGGTGCCGATTCGGAGACGAACGGCGACAGTTGGTCGTCGCTCACGTCGCCGTTGGCGACGATGGCCTGCTGGCCGTCGTGGAGGAAGTACAGTCTGTCTTCGGGGTCGGGTCGCTCGTCTAAGACGCGGACGACGGTCGTCCGCCACAACTCGCCGTTGGCGTAGACGCGGCCGAACTCGCGCCCGTTGCCGTTCTGTGCGGCCGCCGCCCCGGCGACGCTCACGCCCGTCGCGGCCACCGCGAGGGCCGCCCCGGCGCGGAGAACGGTTCGTCTGGTCGGTGTTGGTTCGTCCATAGGTAGCACGGGAGGGTGACTCCCATCGACGACGACGAACGGACGCTAAAAAGCCGTTTTTCGAAGTTCGGGTCGAGTCTGCGCCGGGTTGTCCCAGATTCGCTGACAACTCTCTCCCAACTTCGGGCCGACTCTCACTCCAGTCGCTCGAACGTCTTCTCGGCCCATCGAATCGCGTAGTCCGCGCCGTACTCGTGGTACGCCGCCGTATCGAGCGCCGCGAACGGTGCGGGCAGGTCCAGACCGTGTTTGACGCCGCTACAGGCCAGTTCCGCGGCGGCCGCGAAGTCGGTCTGACCGCGCGCGAGTTCGCCGGGGAGGTCCGAGAGCCGGGGTGTCAGCCGTTCTCCGGCGTCGACCCACGCGTCGGACAGGTCGGGGTAGTCGTCGGCCCACGTCCGGAACACCGCGCGAGTCTGGCGACCCAGGTACGCGTCGTACAGCGCCGCCGCGAGTTGGTACGTCCCGGCGGCGTCGAGTCGCGTGTCGGTGACGCTCGCGAACTCCGGGTAGCGCTCGCCGAAGAACCCGAGGAAGTGTTCGGGTTCGTCCAGACTCACCTCGACCAGGGCTTCGGCGACGAGAAAGTCCACGAACGCCTCGGGAGAGGTCTCCAGCCGCGGTTTGACGAACACGCAGGGCGGGTCGGTCTGGTGGGTCCACGCCACGCCGCCGTCGCCGGGCATCCCGATGGTCAGGTCGCCGCCCGCGAACCGCCGGAGTTCCGACGGCGCGTTCTCGGGGACCCACGACGGGTCGTACGAGACTGGGTCGACGCTATCGGTCACGAGGAGGAGTTCCTCGGCGACGGCCGGGTCCAGCGTCTCGAAGTCCCGAGCGCAGTTCAACACGAGCGCATCGGGCGCGTAGGCGTCGCGGACCGCTGGTAGCTCTCCCGAGAGCGAGCGCTCGGTGAACATCTACGCCGAGAACAGAATCAGGTTCGCGACGATGGCGACCGACAGCAGTGCGGATACAGCGATTGTCCCGAGGACGAGTTTCGTTGCCGTGCTCATGTCACTGGGTATCGCAGGCCCGGCATTAAACCTTGAGAAACGACTACGTGCTTGCCGGACACCGGTTCCGTATGGACAGACGACACGTTTCGACGGGGACCGAGTGGGAACGGCAAGTCGGGTACTCGCGGGCGATACGCGCCGGGAACACCGTCCGCGTCGCGGGGACTATCGCCATCGACGACGACGGCGCGGTGGTCACGCCCGGGAAGCCGTACGAACAGACCCGGCACGCGCTAGGCATCGTCACCGACGCACTCGACGAACTGGACGCCAGCGCCGCCGACGTGGTGGCGACCCGACTGTACGTCACCGACATGCGCCAGCAGGAAGCGGTCGGCCGCGCACACGAGGAGGTGTTCGGGGACGTGCGGCCCGCGGCGACGATGGTCGAAGTGTCGGGGTTGGCGGCCGACGGGGCCGTGGTGGAGGTAGAAGCCGAGGCGGTCGTAGCGCGGGACTGAGAACGCGGGGCCTCAGTCGTCGGCCGAACCGACGGCCGACCGTCGGGCCACGTCGCGCCACTTCCCGGTCCAGAAGCGACCGGTGTTGACCGCCGCCTTCAGGTAGAAGTCCCCGACGAGCGCGACGAAGATGGCCGGGAGGCCGAGGCCGAGCCCCGGCGAGAGGGTGGCCCCGACCAGCGGGACGGTGACGACGGCCGAGGTCGGGAGTGCGAGCATCGCCACGGGGAGGCGGAAGCAATAGCCGCCCAGAACCGTGCCGTAGAGCGGCCAGCGGGTGTCGCCCGCGCCGCGGAGACTGCCCCGCATCGTCCGGGAGACGGAGAACCCGGCGACGATGAGGCCGAACACCCTGACGAACTGCGCGGCGAGGCCGGGATACTCGGTGCCGAACAGCGAGACGATGGGACGGGCGAACGTGACGATGACGGCGGCGATAGCCAACTGGACGGCGAGCGCCACCCGGAGGGTCTGCCAGCCGTACTCCGTCGCCGAGTCCTCGTCGCCGGACCCGAGGTGCTGACCCACGAGCGTCGAGGCGGCCGTCGCGTACCCCCACGCGGGCATCAGCGCCAGTAGCATCACCCGCCGACCGATGGCGTAGGCGGCCAGCGTCGGCGTCCCCAGCACCCCGAGGACGAACAGGAACGGGAAGCGGGCAAAGGTCTGGAGCAGGCGCATCCCGGACAGTGGCAGGGCCACGCGGACGATTTCGGTCAGGAGTTCGAGGTCGAACTGCGGGCCCCGAAGCGGGAGGCGGACGGCGTAGCGCCCGGAGACGAGCAACGCGAAGAAGATGGTCGCCGCGAGCGTGTTCGCGACGGCCGTGCCGATGGCCGCCCCCGCGATGTCGAGTCGAGGGAACGGCCCGAGGCCGAAGATGAGGACGGCGTTGAGGACGACGTTCGTCGGCAGGGTCAGGAGGCGGACGTACATCGGCGTCCGGGTGTCCGCGCTACCCGCCAGCGCCCGCGAGGCGACCATGCTCCAGAAGCGCGGGGCCATCGACAGCATCACGATGGAGAGGTACGTCGCCCCGAAGTCGACGGTGGTCGGGTCGTCGGCGAGAACCCCGACCAAGAACTCGGGATAGAGCCACGAGACCGCAGTGAGGGGCGCGGAGATGAGCAAGGCGAGCCACAGCGACTGCTTGACCGCGACGTTCGCTCGACGGGGCTGGCCGCTCCCCTGCAACCGGGAGACGACGCTGATGGTCCCGGAGGAGACGGCGAGTGAGAGGCCGAAACCGACGAAGTAGTACTGAAAGCCGAGTTCCAGCCCCGCGATGGCGGCGTCGCCCAGCGCGATACCGACCATCAGGAAGTCCGCGAGTCGGAGGAGGATGCGCAGGCCGCCCGTGACCATCACCGGCGCGGCGAGGTCCGTCGCTTCGGTGGCCTTCTCCCGGTCGACGAGGCCGGCGCGGGCCAGGACGGCGGGGACGCCACGGACGAATCTGCTGAGGAGGCGGCGAACCATCTACCCGTAGTCTTGACGCGACGGCCCTGACAGTTTCGGACCGTCAGGGGATCAACTGCTCGCCGTCGTCGTCGTAGACGGCGATGGCCTCGACGGGACAGGCCCGCGCGGCGAACTTCGCGTCGAACTCGGCGTCCTCGGGAATCTCCCGGACGAACACGCCGTCTTCCTCCTCGCTGTCCGTGAGGACCGCCTTCCCGGCGTCCTCGTCTCGCTCGAACGCGTCCCACTCCGCGACACACTGGAACATCCCGATACACGTGTCGCGGTCGTATTCGATGTGCATATCCGCCCTTGGCCGCTGACGGGCAAAGGCGTTCCCCTCCCCCGGTCACTGGCTCACGCCTCGGTGAGGCGGTCGAACGCGGCGACGACCGACTGGCCGACGATTTCCAAGAGGTCCCGGTCACTGCCGTCGAAGGCGTCGGGTTCGACCGACGCCACCGACAGGAGGCCGTGGTCGCCGAGCGGAAAGAGGAACACCGTCTCGAAGGCGTCGGTTGGCGAGTCGTCACGGGTCGCGTAGTCGTCGACGACCCGTGGATTCCCCTCCCGAAACGCCGTCATCTCGACGGTTTCGGGGCCGAGCCTGACCGATTGGGTCGCCTCGCGGGAGATGGCGA
Organism: Haloarcula marina; assembly: GCF_024218775.1. Classification (NCBI taxonomy): domain Archaea; kingdom Methanobacteriati; phylum Methanobacteriota; class Halobacteria; order Halobacteriales; family Haloarculaceae; genus Haloarcula; species Haloarcula marina. The sequence goes on from NZ_CP100404.1 coordinate 77,280, forward strand.
CTCGGTCGGTCGCCGCCTCCGTGGCCACGAGCGTGCGGAGTTCGCCGTCGACGTAGTCGAAGACGGCGGCGAGCGGTTCGTCCAAGACGTCCGAGACGACACCCACCGCAGTTCGGGCGACGGCCGTCCTCGAATCCGCGGTCAACAGGTCGCGGGTCGCCTCGTTGAGCGCTTCCAGTCGGCGTTCGCGTCGGTACTGGTCGGTCACGTCCCTGATGACGACCTGCGCCGCGGGATTGCCGTCGTAGACGACCGGCGTCCCGCGACTCTCGACCCGGCGTTGCTCGCCGTCCCGCCGGACAAGTCGCCAACTCAGCCACCCGGTGTCGCCCTGACCCGAGACTGCCTCAGCCATCCGGGCACCGACGCGCTCGCGGTCGTCGGGGTGGACGTAGATCAGCGCGTCGGCCCGGTAGATGTCCGTCGGGGCGTCGACGCCGAGGAGTTCGACCGTGCGCTGATTCGCGTACACCACGTCCTCGCCGTAGTGGACGAGAATCGCGTGCGGGGACGCCTCGACCAGCGTCCGATACCGGAGTTCCGTCTCCTCGCGGGCCTGCTCCGAGCGACGACGAGCGACGGCGTTGTCGATGCGGTTCGCGAGCACGTCGTACTGCTCGCTGGTCGTCCGCTTCTGGAGGTAGTCGGTGACGCCAGCAGAGATGGCGTCGCTGGCTATCTCCTCGCTCCCGCGTCCGGTGTAGAGGATGAACGGAATCGTCGGGTCGGCGTCCTGCACCGACCGGAGCAGCGCCAACCCGTCCATGCCGGGCATCTCGTAGTCGCTGACCACGCAGTCCACGTCGTCCTCGGCAACGGTTTCCAGCGCCTCGGCCCCGCTCTCGACGACTGTCACGTCGAACCGGTCGCGCCGCTTTTCGAGGTGTAGCGACGTCACGTCCGCGATGTCCGGTTCGTCGTCGACCAGGAGCACACGGACCGCCTCGTCGGACCGCGCGCGCTGACTCCGACGGTCGGTGGCCCCACCTACCTCGTCACCCATGCCCCCCGGTTACGATTGACGGGACATAGCAGTTTGGGCCGTGCCGACAGTTTAAATCCGGGCGGGTGCCAACGGGGGGCGTAATGGACGTTGCGGACCTGCCGGGCGTGCCCGATTGGCTGCCCGACCACCTACGCGCTGACGGCATCGAAGAACTGTATCCGCCACAGGCCGAAGCCGTCGACGTGGGGGTCACCGAGGGCCAGAACCTCGTCGCGGCCATCCCCACCGCCAGCGGCAAGACGCTCGTGGCCGAGTTAGCGATGCTATCTGCCGTCGCCCGCGGCGGAAAAGCCCTCTACATCGTCCCCCTGCGGGCGCTGGCCAGCGAGAAGCAGGCCGAGTTCGAGCAGTTCGAGCAGTACGGCCTCGACGTGGGCGTCTCGACCGGGAACTACGAGTCCGACGGCGGGTGGCTGGGCGATACGGACATCATCGTCGCCACGAGCGAGAAGGTCGACTCGCTGGTGCGCAACGACGCGCCGTGGCTCGAAGACCTGACCTGCGTCGTCAGCGACGAGGTCCACCTCGTCGACGACGGAAACCGCGGGCCGACGCTCGAAGTGACGCTGGCGAAACTCCGCCGTCTCAACCCGGACCTCCAGACGGTGGCGCTGTCGGCGACCATCGGCAACGCCGGGGAACTGGCGGCGTGGCTGGACGCCGAACTCGTCGATTCGGACTGGCGACCCATCGAGTTGCGAAAGGGGGTCCACTACGGGCAGGCCCTCCACTTAGAGGATGGCGAACAGCGACGCCTCGCGGTCCAGAACAACGAGAAACCGACCGCCGCCGTCGTCCGCGATACGCTGGGCGACGACGGGTCGACGCTCGTGTTCGTCAACTCGCGCCGGAACGCCGAGGCCGCCGCGGGCCGCCTCGGAAGCACGGTTCGCCCGCACCTCACGGGCGAGGAACGGGCGCAACTGGCGGACGTGGCCGACGAGATTCGGGACGTGAGCGACACGGAGACGAGCGACGACCTCGCCGACGCCGTCGCCGACGGCGCGGCGTTCCACCACGCCGGACTGGCGCGAGGCCACCGCGAACTCGTCGAGGAGGCTTTCCGTGACCGTCTGGTGAAAGTCGTCTGCGCGACGCCGACGCTGGCCGCCGGGGTCAACACCCCCTCGCGCCGCGTCGTCGTCCGCGACTGGCGGCGCTACGACGGCACTGCCGGCGGGATGCAACCCCTCTCCGTCCTCGAAGTCCACCAGATGATGGGGCGGGCCGGACGACCGGGATTGGACCCCTACGGCGAGGCCGTCCTCGTCGCCAACAGCCACGACGAACTCGACGAACTGTTCGAGCGGTACGTCTGGGCCGACCCCGAACCGGTCCGGTCGAAACTCGCCGCCGAACCGGCGATGCGGACCCACATCCTCGCCACCGTCGCCTCCGGGTTCGCCCGGTCGCGGTCCGGCCTGCTGGAGTTCCTCGAAGAGACGCTGTACGCGAGTCAGACCGACGAGACCGGCCGACTGGAGCGTGTCGTCGACAATATGCTGACGTACCTCGAACGGAACGGCTTTCTGGAAATCGACGGCGGCGAACTCGACGCCACCTCGCTGGGCCACACCGTCTCCAGCCTCTACCTCGACCCGATGAGCGCCGCGGAAATCATCGACGGCCTGCGGGACTGGCAGCGGTCGGCGACCGCCGCAGGCGCAGACGCGACGGAGCAGACGGGGGGCGGCTTCACCACCGCGAGCGAACTGGCCGAGCAACAGGCAGAGAGCGCCGACGGCGACGCGGACCCCGACGACATCTCGGCGCTCGGCCTCTATCACCTCGTCTCGCGCACGCCGGACATGTACCAGTTGTACCTCCGCTCGGGCGACCGCGAGGAGTACGAGATGGAACTGTACGAACGCGAGGACGAACTGCTCGGACCGACCCCCTCCGAGTTCGAGGACGAACGATTCGAGGACTGGCTCTCGGCGCTGAAGACCGCGCGACTGCTCGAAGACTGGGCCGAGGAGGTCGACGAGGAGACGATTACCGAGCGCTACGGCGTCGGTCCGGGCGACATCCGCGGGAAAGTCGAGACAGCCGAGTGGTTGCTCGGGGCCGCGGAGTCGCTGGCGAGCGAAGTCGATTCGGGGGCCGCCCGCGCCGTCAGCGAGGCCCGCATCCGCGTCGAACACGGGGTGCGGGAGGAACTGGTCGACCTCGCCGGGGTCCGCGGCGTCGGCCGAAAGCGCGCCCGCCGCCTGTACGAGGCGGGCATCACCGACCGCGCGGAACTGCGCGACGCGGCCAAGCCCGTCGTGTTGGCGGCGCTCCGCGGCCGCCGGAAGACCGCCGAGAACGTCCTCGAAAACGCCGGGCACCGCGACCCCTCGATGGAGGGCGTCGAACCGGACCCCGACGTCGACGTGGCCGACGACGACCCGCGGGACGGGGCCGAAGACGACGCGGGCGACGACCAAGCCAGTCTGGGGGACTTCTGATGCGGGTGGTCGAAGGCCGCGCGGACATCGCGGACGTGCCCGATTTCGTCGCCCACCTCGACGACCTCGGCGAACGACACGGCGCGACGGTACAGGCGTTCGACGCCCGCTACGTCGTCGACCGGGCGCACCTCGAACGGGCCGTCGAACTCGCTCGGCGGGCGCGCGACCGGGACGACACCATCGCCGAGGACTTCGGCGTCGAAATTCTGCTGTACGCGGCCGGTCGCCGCCAGATCAACCGCGCGCTGACGATGGGCGTCGGCGAGGGCGACTGTCCGGTCGTCGCCGTGGTCGTCGGGGGAGACGAGGCCGCGGCCGCCGCCGCCCTCCGCGACCTGCTCAGCCCCGCCGAGACGCTCGGTGAGTACGACCCAGAGCGCGTCCGGTCGTTCTTCTCGGTGACCGACACCGAACTCGACGCGACCGAGGGGACGCTGGCCGACGCCGTCCGCGAACGGGTGGCGTTACTGCCCGTCGAGAAGTAGGCGAGAGCGACGGGCCTTTTGCGGTGGCGTGCCAACTCTACCCATGACCGGACCGGTTCCCGAGTGCCCGCGCCCGACGCGACCGTGACCGACCTCACCGACCCCGTATCAATCGGCGGCGTCGAGGTGCCGAACCGACTCTATCGCGCGCCGGTACTGGAGTGTGCGGGAACCGACGAGCGGACGGCAGATATTCTCGCCGACGAACTCGAACCGACCGCCGAGTCCGGCGTCGGCCTCGTCTTTCAAGGCGCCAGCATCGTCACGCCCGAGGGCGGGTGTGCCGCCCCGAACATGACGCGCGTCCACGACCCCGCGTTCGTCGCCGGACTCGAACGCGTGACCGAGGCAATTCATGCACACGAAGGTAAGGTATTCATCCAACTCGCCCACGGGGGACTTCGGAGCATGTCGACGTGGCACGCCGAGTACCGACAGCGAAACCCCGAGGAGCGCCAACTGGCCGTCTCGCGCCCGCCGTGGCAGTTGCGGGCGCTGGACCGTGCGGGACTCGTCTCGCTGTCGCCGCGCGTCCTCTCCACAGACGAGGTGTACGACCTCGCAGAGCAGTTCGGTCGGTGTGCGGGGTACGCCGTCGACGCCGGATACGACGGCATCCACCTCTCTGCGGCCAACATGAGCCTGATACAGCAGTTCCTCTCGCCGTTCTACAACCGCCGGGACGACGAGTTCGGCGACGGGCCGACGGACCCGCCCGGCAGCGGCGGCGTTCGCTTCCTCGAAGCGATTCACGACGCGATTCGAGAGTACGCCGGAGACGTACCGCTCGTGACGAAGGTTCCCGCGGAGACTGTCGCCCCTGGATTCGTTCGTAGGCATCTTTCGTTCGCCGACGGCGTCCGCATCGCCGCGCGACTCGACGAGGTCGGGTACGACGCGCTCGTTCCGGTCGAAGTCTCGACGTTCTGGGACATGAGTATCGTCCGCGGCGCCTTCCCCGACCGCGCGTGGGCGGCGAGCGACCTTCAGTCGGCGTACGCCGCCGTATTCGGCGGCCGGTTGCGGGCGCGTGCGGTCGAACTCCTGAACCGGATGCAAGCCCGGCGATTCGACCACGAACCCGGCTGGAACGCCGATTTCTGTCGGGCCGTCCGGAACCGCGTCGACGTGCCCGTCCTGCTGGAGGGCGGACTGAAGACGCGAGCGCACTGCGACCGTTATCTGGGCGAGGACGGCGCGGCAAACCTGGTCGGGATGGCCCGGCCGTTCTACGCGGAACCGCGCCTCGGGACCCGTCTGCTGACCGGCCACGACGCCCTCTGTGAGCGCTGTAACAACTGCACGATTCCGCAGGTCGCGGGGAAACCGGGACGGTGTCGAACGCCGTCGGTCGTCCGGGCCCGCGGACGGCTCGAAGCCGAAGGTGCCTACGAGAGAAATATATCCGACGGCGATGGTACCGACGGCGAGCGTCGGGAGTGACGACCAGTACACTCATCAGACTCCAACACTGAGAGGCGGGCGATGACTGCCGAGATATCGTCGGAGCGCGTCGAAGTGACGGTCGACGGCGACGACGTAGATCTGCACTACCGAACCGGCGGCGAGGGGCCGCCGATGGTGTTTCTGCACGGTATCGGACTGGACGCCGCGACGGTGTCGTGGCGGTACGCGCTCCCGGCCTTGGCGGAGAAGCGGACCGTCTACGCGCCGGATTTGCCGGGTCACGGCGAGAGCGACAAACCAGACCGGGCGTACACGACCGACTACTACCTCGACGCCCTCGAGGCCTTCCTCGACGCCGTCTCGGTCACCGAACCGGCGATAGCGGGCCTCTCGATGGGCGGTGCGCTGGCGCTCGGCCACGCCCTCGACCGCGGTGGTGTCGAACGCCTGGTCCTCGTCGACAGTTACGGCCTCGGGGCCGACGCCTACTGGCGGACCGCCGCGAGCGGCGTCTTCCAGACCCCGGTGCTCGGGAACATGCTCTGGCAAGGCGTGAGCGCCTCGAAACCCGCCATCAGGACCGGACTGCGAAGCATGGGAGCCTCGGAACCGCCACAGCAACTGGTCGACGACGTGGACGCGGTCGTCGACCGACGGACCGTCCGTGCGATGCGTCGCTGGCAGCGCAGCGAGTTCCAGCGGACCGGATTCGAGACGGACTACTCCGGCCGTCTCGGGGAGATAGCGGCCCCGACGCTACTGGTCCACGGCAACGACGACCCGCTGTTGCCCCGGTCGTGGTCGAAGCGCGCGGCGTCGACACTCGCCGATAGCCAGTTGGAGATTTTGGAAAACTGCGGTCACTGTCCGCCACGGGAGCGTCCGGAGCGATTCAATCGCCTCGTTCGGTCGTTCTGTTAGTTCGGCAGGTCGTCGATGAGGACGACGGCTTCGCCGTCGATGACGACGTCTTCCTCTGTGCGTACGCGCGTGGTGAGACGATACTGGGCGTCGCCCAGGTCCTCGACGATTTCACATTCGGCGGTGAGTCGGTCGTCGATGCGGACCGGGTTGTGGAACTCCAAGTCCTGCGAGAGGTAGATTGTGAGTCCCGGAAGGCGCGCGAGTGCGGCGCTGATGAGGCTCCCGACCAGTGTCCCGTGTGCGATGCGGCCACGGAATCGGGTCTGCTCCGCGAACTCCTCGTCTAAGTGGAGCGGGTTCGTGTCGCCGCTGGCGGCGGCGAACTGCCGGATATCGTTCTCGGAGATGGTCTTCGTGAACTCGATGCGGTCACCGACGCCGAGGCGGTCGGGGTGGTCCTCGGAGATTGTGACGTGCCACTCGGGCAGGTCCTCGTCGGGTTCGATTCGCTCCGCCGGGGACGATGTCTCCTCGTCCTGTTGGACCCCGAACGCGGCGAACGCCGCCCGGTTCGCGGCGACGACGCTGTTGAACATGTGTGAGGACGTCTCGGTCCACGTATCGAGAAGCGGATTCCGTGGCGATTCGGAACTCATTGATGTCTGGTATTTAGCGGTCCGGCTATTAAACCTTGGTGTTATATCGAGTTTCTCGGCCCCGAGACGGCTTCTACCGCCCGGCAACGGGGAAATGACGGTTCGATGACTCGGGCGATTTCGGGGCAGGCGAAGGGAAACTGCCCGCTCCCGCCCCGAACCACACGATACCATTGAATGGTATCAGATGGTAACGAACGGAAGTTTTAAGTCGTTGAACAGTGTAGGTGGATGTACAGATGGCCGAAGAGGAGGACGGACTGATGTGGCCCCCGATGTTCAAGGGGATGCAGCAGGCGAGCGAGAACGCGATGGAGCAGCAACAGCAGCTGATGAAGCAGTTGTTCGCCAGCGGCGGCATGCCGAGCTTCGATATGAATCAGCTCGGTGCCATGAGTCAGATGGCGACGTTCAAGACGCGCGTCCAGAGCGGCGGACGCATCAGCATCCCCGACGCCGAGCGTGAAGCGCTCGGAATCGAAGAAGGCGATATCGTTCAGACCGTCGTCCTCCCGGTCAAATCCAACAAAGAGTAATACAACAATGGTAGACTACACCACCCCCGTCACGACCGCATTCGAGATGCAGCGCGCGACAATCGAACAGAGCCAGAAGGCCCTCGAACAGAGCGTCGCCTTCCAGCAGAACATCAACGAAGCCGTCATCGACAGCCTCGACACGCAGGAGTCGGCCCAGCGCCGCGGTGTCGAGCTCTCGAAGACGGCGTTCCACAGCTACCTCGACGCCATCGAGACCACCGTCCCCGGCGTCGCTGGCACGCTCGAGGAGATTCGAACGGCCGTCGACGAGCAGTACGACTTCCTGCTCGAGAACCACGCCGAAGCGTTCGACAACGTCGAGTCCGAACTCCTCGAAGGCGCCGAAGCCTACGACGAGATGGCCGACGACTACGTCGCCGCCGTGAGCGAGCAGGTCGAGATGCTCGTCGAAGCCCACGAGGAACTGGAATCCCAGTCCGTCGAAGTCGCCGAGCAGTTCGGTGACCAGCTCGAAGAGGTCCAAGAGCAGGTCGAAGAGATTCAGACCCAGGTCGAAGAAGTCCAGGCGCAGGCCGCCGACGCCGTCGAGGCGTAACGAACCAGCCGTTTTTTGTGCGCAACAGCGCGAGTTACTAGTACACCAATGAGCGATACGAACCAGATGCAAGACGAATGGGCAGAGATGGTCGAACAGATGAACGACGCGGTTGCCGACTCGATGGAACAGAACATGAAGGCCCAAGCGGCCTTCGTCGAGTCGTGGGCCGACGCCGTCGAGGACTCCTTCCCGAAGGAGGACGAACTCTCCGAGGGCCTGCAAGGCTACAACCGCGCGTACGAGGAGTGGATAGACGCCGCCGAACAGATGGTCGAGCGCTCGGCCGACGCCGCACACGGCGAGGACGTCGACCCGGCGGAGTTCCGCGACATCTGGCTCCAGTCGGCTAACGAGGCGTTCAAGCACGTGATGGGCACATCGGCCTTCGCGGCCGCCAACGGGCAGTTGGTCGAGTCGATGATGGAGATGCAACAGGAGGCCGACGAACTGAACCAGGACGCCATCGCGCAGATGGGCTTCCCGACCCGCAACGACATGGACGAAGTCGCCGAGCGACTCGTCGAAGTCGAGCGCCGACAACACGCCGTCGAGGAGAAACTCGACCGCATCCTCGACCACCTCGAGGAGTAAGTCATGTCCAGTGATTACAACCCGTTCGCGGCCGCGCTCGACTGGCAGACCAAGACCCTCGAAGCGATGTCCGAGGCCGCCGAGACGAGTCAGGTCGCCGACGAGCGCCTCGAACTCATGGAGTCCGTCGAAGTGGGCCAGACGCCCTCGGACGTCGTCTACGAGGAGAACAAACTCGAACTGCTCCACTACGACGCCGAAGCCGCCGGTATCGAAGTCGCCGAGGAGGACAAGGAAGCGGTCCCCATCCTCATCGTCTACGCCCTCATCAACCGGCCGTACATCCTCGACCTGCAGAAAGAGCGCTCCGTCGTGCGCCGTCTGCTGGAGGCGGGCCACGACGTGTACCTCATCGACTGGAACGAGCCCTCGCGGCTGGACCAGCACCTGACGCTCGAAGACTACGTCAACCGCTACATCGACAACTGCGTCGACGTGGTCCGCGAGCGCTCCGGACAGGACGCCATCAACATCCTCGGCTACTGCATGGGCGGCACCATGTCGGTGATGTACACCGCGCTCCACAAGGAGAAGGTCAACGCCCTCGGCCTGATGGCCGCGGGCCTCTGTTTCGACCACACCGGCGGCGTCCTCGAAGAGTGGGGCTCCGACGAGTACTACTCGCCCGAAGACGTGACCGAGACGTTCGGCAACGTCCCCGCGGAGATGCTCGACATCGGCTTCGCGCTGATGGACCCCGTCGACAACTACGTCTCGAAGTACATCCGCCTCGCGGAGAACTTGGAGAACGAGGGCTTCGTCGAGAACTTCGGCCGGATGGAGAAGTGGCTCGGCGACGGCATCGACGTGGCCGGTGAGGCCTACGTCCAGTTCCTCGAAGACGTCTATCAGGACAACAAACTGTACAACAACGAACTCGAACTGGGCGGCGAACACGTCGACTTAGCGAACCTCGACATGCCCGTCCTCCAGTTGATGGGCGAGTACGACCACCTCATCCCGCCGGAGGCCTCCAAGCCGTTCAACGAGGTCATCCCGAGTGAGGACACGACGACCATCGAGTTCTCAACCGGCCACATCGGCCTGTCCGTGTCCTCCTCGACCCACGCGGAACTGTGGCCCGAAGTCGCCCAGTGGTACAGCGACCGCAACAACTCCGAGGTCGACATCGAAGTCGAGTCGCCCGACGAGAGCGACGACCCCGCTGAAGCCGCCGCCGAGGCCGTCGAAAACGTCGCCGACGCGGTCGACGAAACCGACGCCGACGCGCCCGAGGAGAGCGACGCCGAGGCCGCCGACGTGGAGACCGTCAACGGTATCGGCCCGACCTACGCCGACCGCCTGCACGCGGCCGGGGTCGAGACGGTCGCCGACCTCGCCGAGTACGACGCCGCCGAACTGGCCGACCTCGCCGAGACCACGGAGTCCCGCGCGCAGGACTGGCTCGACCAACTCTGAAACGCGCGATACCTTTTTTCGCTGGCCGCCGAACCCGGTGTCATGCGCGTCTCCGTCATCGGCGGGTCGACAGTGACCGACGAACAGTACCGACAGGCACGCACGGTCGGGAGAGTACTCGCGAGAGCGGGGCACACCGTCGTCTGTGGCGGCTTGGGCGGCGTCATGGAGGCCGCTTGCGAGGGCGCGAGCGACGCGGGCGGCCACACGATCGGCATCGTCCCGGGCGAGCAGCGAGCGGCCGCGAACGACTACGTCGAGACGGTCATCGCGACCGGACTCGGCAACGCCAGGAACGTCCTCGTGGTCATGAACGGCGCGGCGGTCGTCGCCGTCGACGGCGGTCCGGGCACGCTCTCGGAACTCGGCCACGCCTTGGACATGGACCGCCCAATCGCCGGACTCGGGACACACGCCGTCGAGGCCGACGGTATCGAACACGTCGATAGCCCAGAAGCGGCCGTCGCCTACGTCGAGTCGGCCGTGTAGCTACTCCAGCCAGTCGACGAAACTCCCGTCGAGCATCGTCTCGCGCTGGCGGTGGATGTACGTCGACTGCATCCCCCAAATCGCCTCGCCGAGGGGGACTCGCTCCTCGACCCGACGGCGGACGTAGTCGTGTTTCCAGCGCGCGGGCGTGCGCCGTCGGTCGACCCGTTCGCGGAGCGGGCGGATGTACTGGTGAGCCTCCTCCGCCGAGAGGCCGCGCTGTTCTAATCCCTCGCGCGCGAGTTCGAACAGTTCGCCGTACAGTTCGTCGGTGGCCGTCGTCGTCGCGCCGTCGACGGTTATCCACTCCATGTCTGCGCGAAGCCCCTCGCGCGTCGCGGCGTAGAAGTTCTCTTTGGCCGTCTCCCACTCCAGCGACTGTACCGGGTGTTCCAAGCGCGGGAGCGTCTCCATCAGTCCGGCGAACAGCGCCTCGAAGGCGATGGCGTCGTCGACGGTCGGTTGGGCCGGGAGCGGGCGGAACTCGATGCGAGCGTTGGCCGCCGACCGCGTCGCCCCCTCGAACACGGGTCGGACCCACCGCCAGTACGAGCCGTGTTTGTGCCGGAAATGGACGAAGTCGTCGTCGAAGCGCGTCCCGGACTGGAGGTCGGTCGGGACGATGGTGTCGTCGGCGACGATGTCGTCGACGGCGTCCTCGACGGTGTCGAAGTCCGGCGGGAAACACACCTTCGGCGGCGTCGGGTCGTCTTCGGGCGGGTTCAGCACGGACTCGAAGACGCCCACGCGGTTCTCCATGTGGGCGTCGGCGACGATGTCTGCGTCCGGCGCGTCGTCGTAGAGGTCCGGCGGGAAGAACGGGGCGTTGACCCCGAGTGCGAGGACCGGTCCGGCGATGCGGAGCGCGTAGCTGAAGTACTCGGGCAGGTCCGGCGCGTGCGGAATCTGGTAGTGTGGCTGGATGGAGGTGATGAGCGACTCGGGCATCACCGTCGTCGCCTCCAGGGAGACGTGGGGCGCGTCGAGTTCGAACGCCGAGGGGTAGTCCGTGTTGGCCATCGTGTGGTACCGGACCGCGTCGGACATGTTCGCCGCTATCCAGACGCCGTCCTGCTCGACGGCGTCACAGAGGTAGTCCCTCGCGGTTTCGCCGTTGGGCGGGACGGTCCACATCCCGTCGGCCACGAGTCGGATTCCCTCCCGTTCGAGTCGCTGTTGGGCCGGGAGCAGCGAGGCTTTCAGTTCGTTTCGCTGGGCGACCAACCCGTGTGAGTTCAGCGGTTGCGGACTCGTCTGCATCTCGGCGTTGTGCAGGCCCAGTTCCGCCTCGAAACCGATGAGTTCGAGCAACTGCCGCGGGACGCGGCGCAGCGCGTCGGTCTGGTCGTCGACGGCGTACAACTCCAGTTCCATCCCGACCAGCGCCTCGGTGTTGTCGAACGTCCCCGACTGAATCTCCGCTTTGAGACGACGCGCTTCCTCGGTGGCCCGGCGACGGAACGCGTCGCCGTCCGCCGCAAGCGCGTCTGCGACTGCGTCCGCCAGTTCCGATGCCGACATAGCCGCGGATTCGCGGCGAGACGTGTTAAGTGTACATCTGTCGAAGCGTCACAACAGGTCCGGCACGTCGCTGCGCGCCTCGGCCAACGGGTCCGTGTCCGACGGCGCGAGCGCACCGTCGATAGCGTCCCGGGCCGCCGGAAGCGGGTCGTGGCTCTCGACGTACGCCGCGAGCGCGAACGTCTGCTCGCCGATGCCGACCAGTTCCATCGCCGTTCGCCGTGCGAGGTCGCCAGCCAACCAGTCAGCGACGATGTCCCGACCCCGTGGCCCGACCGGTGACACCTGTTCGCCCAGGAGGTGCAGGGCCTTCGCGGCGGTGACGGGCGGAACCGACGCGGCGTGCCCGCAGGCGTCGACGGCGCTCCCGGCGGCGTACGCCTCGACGACCGTCGCCGCCTCGGCGGCCGAACACGGCAGGTCGTCCGCGAACGGTTCGAGGCGGTCCGCCAGTGCCTCGTCCGTGCCGTCTACCGTCGCCACCCCGCGGTCACACTGCTCGGCGGTCACCTCGATGCCCGCCGCGATGTCAGACAACCCCATTAATCCCAATTATTCTGTCCTGCAATTTAATACCTCTGGCTCGGCACGCTACCGCCGCTGAACCTACCGGTTACCGGTAGGTAGAATCCCCGAAAACCGGCTCGAAACCCGGGTGAGCATCGCTTTTTTAACCCACCCAGCGGGCGTAGGTCGAACTACAATGAGCGTTGCAACATCGACGGGTTGCCCCGAGTGTGACGGGTCGCTGAAACGGGACGGAACCGAGACGGTCTGTGACCGCTGTGGCCTGGTCGTCGGCGAGGACGCGCTGGACCGCGGCCCCGAGTGGCGGAGCTTCGAAGACGACGACACCGAGCGGGCACGCACCGGCGCGCCGCTGACCCGGTCGCGGCACGACCGCGGCCTCTCGACCGAAATCGGCCGGTCGACCAGACTCAAGGGCCGAAAGCGGCGACAGATGGCTCGCCTCCGCCGGGAACACCGCCGGGCGCAGGTCAGTTCGAAGCGCGACCGGAACAAGATATACGCCTTCACCGAGATTCGCCGCATCATCGGGGCACTCGGCCTCTCGAACGCGATTCGGGACCGCGCGTGCGTGCTGTTCGAGTCGGCACAGAACGCGGACCTGCTGCAAGGGCGGTCGCTGGAGGGGTTCGCCGCCGCGGCGGTGTACGCCACCTGCCGGACCGACGGCGTCGCCCGAACCGTCGAGGAGTTGTGTCGGGCCGCCCGCGCCGATCCGGCGGAGTTGCGGGCCGCCTACGACGCGCTCAACCGCGACCTCGGCCTGCCGACGGGGCCTATCGACCCGCGGTCGTACGTCCCCCGTTTCGCGACGGAACTCGACCTCCCGGACGAGATACGCGAGCGCGCGGAACAGCTCGTCACGGAAGCCCGGGAACGAAACGTCGTCGGTGGACGGAACCCCGCTGGCGTCGCGGCGGCGTGCCTCTACACCGCCGCGCAAGAACGCGGCCGCGACCTGACGCAAGCCGAGGCGGCCGACGTGGCCGACGTGACGCCGGTGACGCTCCGCGGGACCTACACCGACCTGCGGGAACAGGAATAGACGGCTTCGGCGACCGTCTCGAACGCGCTTCTCGCCGGTGCGTCGGGAGCCGTCTGTCGGAGTGGCTGGCCGTGTCGCTGTGCCGCCGCGAGCGACTCGCTCTCGGGGACCGGAACGACCGGCGCGCCGAAGCGCTCGGCGAGCGCTCCCGTCGCGGTATCTGGCCCGACGCGGTTGCAGACGACCCGACAGAGCCCGGCGTCCAGTTCGCGAGCGAGTTCGCGGACCCTGAGCGCGTCGGCGAGCGCCGCGGGCGCGTGGGTCGTCACCAGTATCGCCGCGTCGGCGACGGCCAGCGGCAGACCCACGTCCGCGTGGAGTCCGGCGGGCGAGTCGACGACGACCCAGCGGTGCGTCCGGGCCAGCGTTTCGAGCGTCTCCGCGAGCGCCGTCGGGTCGGCGGCCCGCGCACCAGCGAGCGTGCGGCCGCAGGCGACCATCCGCACCGGTCCCTCGGAGACCGCTTCGTGTGGCGCCGCTCGTCCGGCCAACACGTCGTGGAGGTCCGGGCCGCGCCGGGACGGAAGGTCCGCCATCGCGAGGTCGCCGTCGACGACGAGACCGTCCAGTTCCGCCGCCAAATTGTACGCGACGGTCGATTTCCCGACGCCGCCTTTGCCACCGGTGACGGCCACGATCATGCGAGTCGTGCCAGCGTCTCGGTCGGAACTTCGGCCTCGCTTCGCCGGTCTGCCAGCGACTCGGCCCGGCGGGACAGTTCTCTGAGCCGTCGTTCGTCCGCGGCGGCCGTCGACGCGAGTCGGTCGACAGACGCCAGTCCGCCCTCGGCACGGACCGCCGCCGTCGCCGCCGACAGCGACTCGGCGGCGGCGAGCGACTCCGCGCTGTCGACTCGGCGCGCAATCGTCTCCAGCCAGCGGTCCACCTCGTCGGGAACCGTCGCCTTTCCGGCTTCTGGGGCGAGAGAGTCGGTCTGTTCGCTGGTCACCGAATCGGATTTCCTCGGCTGCGCCGCCGCCCCTTCGACCGGAACGGCGTCGGGGGGCGGCGACGGGTCACCGAGGCACCGAATCACGTCCGCGGGCGTCGACAGGCGCTCCTCGGCCGGGTCGTCGGGAACGGATTCGACGGCGACCAGTTCCGCGGGCGGGTCGGCCGGGGCCGCCGGGGTCGCGTAGCCAAGCGCGTGCGTCTCCGCGTCGAGTACCGCCTCGAACCCGCGGTCGGTCCAGCCAGCGGTCGCCATCCCCTCGCGGCGCGGCGGCCACACCGGGCCGTCGAGTCGATTCCGAATCGTCACCCGCGACGGGGCGGAAAGGCCCCCCACGGTGAGTTCGACGAGCGTCACGCCGTCGCGACGGTCGGTCGTCCAGTCGAGTGTCGCCATGCGAGGGCGTGGCCGCGCGTTCGCTTGTAAACCTCAGCACCGGACGACGGGCGCGTCGAGAGCGTCGGCGGCCGCCCGTGGGGTCTCGAATCTGTCCACCTCGACGACGACTGGGGCCGCCGTGTGAGCGATTCGGAGAACGGCCAGCGCCGCCGGAACCGGCGACGCCTCGAACGGGTCGGTCGGCGTCGTGCCCGGGACGGCCGCCAGCGCCGTTTCGAACCGGTCCGCGAACGCCTCGACCAACCAGTCTCGGGCCTCGCGACGGCGGTTTTCCAGCCTGTCGGCCACCCGGCGCCGTTCGGCCATCCGGTCGCGGTAGGCCCGGGCGACCTCCCGTCGTCGGCGTCTGCTCTGCGTGGCGGCCCGTCGTTCCGTCTCTCGTTCGGCGAGGCGACGGGTCGCCTCACGGACCGCCGTACGCGCCTCGTCGGTGTCGGCCCCCACCGTCTCGCGCGCCACCAGTCGGCCCCGCTCGGTCGCGGCGACTTCTCGGTGGTCCGCGACTGTCGCGTCCCCCGCAGGTGACCGCAGCGGCGGGAGCGTCGGCGGCGTCGAGTCGAACGACGCGAGTTCGTCGTGTAGGTCCGCGATGTCGTCGTCTACCGGCGTCGCTACCCCTCGGGACCGGGCGGCCGCGGCGAGTGCCGTTCGGGTCTGAAGCCCCATTCCGGGACGGACGTGTCCGCAGTAGTCGTACACCGCCGTCGGACGCGGGGACTCGACACTGAGAGGTGACTCCTCGCCGGACACCGCCGCCACGACGACCCCGCCGTCGATGTCCGTGTCTCGGAGGTCCACGACGCGCCCCTCCCGAACCACACTGTCAGCGGTGATTCGCACGCTCACAGGTCGGTCCCCCGCATCTGCCCGGGGGCGGGCAGGTCCCGGCCCGCCGCGAACTGGGCGTACGGCGTCGACGGGCAGTCGCGCTCCTCGTAGGCGCTGGCGGCCGTGCGAACGTGGTCGGGCGCGTCCGACGGCTCGAACGGCCGGACGCGCTCCAGTTGGACGTCGAGACCGTGTTTCTCGTGGAGGCGGAGCGCCTGAAACGCGGCGAACTCCGTCGCCGCGAGCAGCGCCGCGTGCCCGAACCGCCGGACCACACACTCCTCGTGCGCTCGGCAGACGTTCCGCAGGTCGCGACGGGCCGACCGCGAGTACGTGACGAGCAACAGCACACTCGAACGTCCGCCGCCTCGTCGTAAAAATTTACGCTATTTCTGTCGCAACAAACCCCGTGTCCGAACCGCCAGGTCGGTGTCGCGTTGCTCCGCGACGGCGTCGAACAGCGGGGTCAGGGCGTCGACGGTCCGACGGTCGTGCGCCGTCGGGTCGACGTGAAAGTGCGCGCGCCCCCCGGTCCGGTACAGTTGGCGCGTCACGGCGTGGAGGAAGGCGTACACCCTCTCGTGGTCGACGTACTGGAGCAGGGCAGTCAACGAGTCGAAACAGCAGACGACGGTATCGGCCGTTGCGATTCGCTGGCTGAGCGTCACGCCGAGTCCCGTCAGGTCCGCCGGCGTGGCGACGGTGTCCGTTTCGATACCCTCGGGAGCGGTGGCCGTCCCGGACCCGGTATCGCCGACGGTGATGACCCGGAGCGACGCCTCGCCATCGGTCGGCACCGCCGAGCCAGCGTCCGCGAGACAGGTCGTGACCGACCGAGTGTACGTCACCCACAGCACCGTCGCGTCGGCCGGTGCGCGTCGCAACAACGCCGTGCAGATGCGCCCGCCGCCGCCCTCGCCGCTCATCGACGGCGCGGCCACCAACACGGTTCCGGCGTCGCCGAGTCCGGGCGGCAGGTCACACATCGGCGACGCACCGCCGGTGCAGGCACGGCCCGAGCGTCATCGCTCGACAGTCGAGACGCTGAACCGCCCGGGGTCCTCGACCAGGGACTCGACGCGCGCCCTCGCTTCGGGTTCGGACGGCGCGAGGACGACGAGGCCGTCGCTCGGCCCGTCGCCGCTGGCCCGATAGGCCTGCAACTCCCCTTCGAAGTCGGCGGCGTAGGTGCGTAGCACGCCGCGAACGTCCGCTTCGAGGTCCGCGAGCGAGCACTCGCCGTCCTCGAAGGCGGCCAGCGCTTCCTCGACGTTCCGGAGCGCGGAGATGCGGTCCATCTACGTGGTCCGGAGATGGTCGGTGCGCGGTTCGTACACCTCGCCCTTCTGTTTCAACTTCTCTATCTCGTGTTCGGCTTTCGACTCGTCGATGCCGACCTCCTCGGCACGTTCGACCACCACGTCGATGGGCGCGCCCTCGTCGTACTCGTTCTCGATGTCCGCGATGATGCCGCGGATGTTCTGGATGCGGTCGCGCTGGCTCTTGGAGGTGCCCGTCTCGACCACGTCGGCGTCGAACTCCCCCGTCTCGGGGTCGACACCGATTTGCTCCATGCAGTAGCGGGCGATGTCGACGGCCCGTTCGGCGTCGGACTCGTCGACACTGTCCGAGAGACGGATGCGCGCCGACGCCTCCGCCAACCGGACCAGCGCTTCGAGTTTCCGGGCGGTGACCGGCACGGGCGCGTCCTCGTCCTGCCCCTTCACCCGGAGGTCGACGTAGAAGTCCTCGATGACCTCTTTGGCCTCCTCGGTCATCGTCGGGAAGCAGTTTCGCTTCGCGTAGGCGACGTACTTCCGCAGGAGTTCCGGTTCGATGGTCGGCGCGACTTCCTCGGTGACCGTGTCGACTTCCTCCTCGCTGAAGTTCGAGGTGGGGTTTTGGACGCGATGGGTGTGGAGTTCGCCCGCGTAGTTCGTCTGGATGATGTGTTCAGCGAGATTGCGGTCGGACTCCTCGTCGGGTTGGTCCGTGACGGTGAAGATGAGGTCGAACCGCGAGATGAGCGCCGGTTCGAGGTCTATCTGCTCGCCGATGGGTTCGTACTGGTCGAACCGGCCGTACTTCGGGTTCGCCGCGCCCAGCAGCGAACAGCGGGACTTGAGCGTCGCGTTGATACCGGCCTTCGAGACGCTGATGCGTTGCTGTTCTAACGCTTCGTGCATCGCGCTGCGGTCTTCTGCGGACATCTTGTCGAGTTCGTCGATGGCGGCGATACCTTGGTCGGCAAGCACCAGCGCACCGGCTTCTAAGGTCCACTGCTGACCGTCGCCGAAGTCGTCGCGGACGGCGGCGGCGGTAAGCCCCGCGCTGGAGGACCCCTTCCCGGAGGTGTAGACGGAGCGCGGCGCGATATTTTGGATGTAGGACAGCATCTGGCTCTTCCCGGTCCCCGGGTCACCGATGAGCAACATGTGCAGGTCGCCGCGGATGCGCGACCCGTCGGGAAGTTCCTTCGTCACGCCCGAGAACAACTGGATCATCATCGCGAGTTTCTCCTTCTCGTAGCCGTAGATGGAGGGCGCGATGGCCCCGACCATCTTCTCGTAGATGTCGGGTTCGTTGGAGAGTTCGACGATTTCCTTCTTGTCGGCGTCGGTAATCTCCATGTCCTCGAACTGCTCGTCCTCGATGACGATGCTGACGCCGTCCATGTAGATGTCGAACATCGGGGACTTGTCCTGGTCCGAGCCCTGCTGGTCGAGTTTGAGGATACCCGTCGCGCGGACGTGGTCGCCCGCGGTGACCGTCCCAGTGATGTCGTCCTCGACGTTGATGTCGATGGACTGGGGCGTCTCGCCGCCGCGCAGTCCCTCGGGCGACTCCTGCACCCGAATCTTCTGGGCGTCGATGAACTGCGACTGGTCGGTGTTCAGGCGGAAGGGGCCCTGTCGTTCACAGCCCTGACACTCGTGGGGTTCCTGAAAGTCGCCAGCGGTCTGGGGGATGCGGGTCAGCGTCCCACAGCGCTGGCACTCGAAGGCCGCTTCGACGACCTTCGGCCGAACGTCCGTCGCCTTGCGGACGATGCCCTGGACGGCGATGAGGTTGCCGTGGTGTTCGTGGCGGATGTTCCGGATATCCTCCGCGTCCGGGAGGTTCTGCATCCGGACGTGGGCCTGCCCGAGCGAAACGTCGACGGGGAGGTCGTACAGGCGGAGGGCCTCCTCGGCGTACTCTTGCAGTTGTTCGGGCTTGGTGCGGTAGTCGTCGGCGAGGTCGGGGTCGAAGCGATAGAGGTCCTGCCAGTCGACGTACAGCGACTTCTGGTCGTTGGGGTATTTCTGGGCGAGTTCACCGATTTCGTTTCGGTAGTAGTTGCGGTAGAACTCCTCGAAGCGGTCGATGAGTTCGGTGTTCTCGGCGGTCGCCATCTGAGTGCACAGAGGTTACGCCCACTGGCCTAAGAAGGTTCGCAAAGGGTAGTGGAAGTGGTCCGAGCGTGAAGTGAATCGAGAGACTGCGAAGGCCTCGACTCCGAACCGAAGGGGTGTTGGACGAGTGCGAGCGGAGTGAGCACTCGCCTTTTTCGCCCACGTTTTTCAACGAGCGGTGTGCGAGTGAAACGAGCACACCCGAGGCCGAAAAAGGTGGCTACGGGAGGTTCGCAAAGGGTGGTGGAAGTGGTTGGCCCCGGTCAGAAACCACGAGACGGGAGCCCCGTGGGCTCCGAAGCGAAGGGGTGGGTATGGCTCACTCCCCGACGCTTCTGAGGCTCTCGTAACACGCGCCGATAGGGTGGTAGCCGGGTTCGACTTCCGGGCCGTCGCCCGCCGGGTACGGGTCGTTCTCGGGGGAGACACGCTCGTACCACCCGCCGGTAGGCGCGACCATCGTCTCCAGCGCGTACTCCCAGAAGCGGTCGTACCACTCGCCGTACCAGTCGTCGCCGGTGCGTTCGGCCAGCGCCGCCGCCGCGCCGATGGCCTCCGCGACTTCCCAACTGTACTTGTCGTCGACCACGGGTTCGTCGTCCTCGTCGAGCGAGTAGTAGAAGCCGCCGCGCTCGTCGTCCCACCCGTCCAGCGCCGTCTCGAACAGGTCCGGGGCGCGCTTGCCCGGCCACGGCTTGTCGAGGTGGCGGTCGAGAATCGAGAGGAGTTTCGCCCACTCGATGTGGTGACCCGGCTGATACCCCCACGGACGGAACTGATGGGCGGGGTCGTCGCGGTTGTAGTCGAAATCGGGCGTCCAGTCCGCGGCGTAGTGCTCCCAGATGCGCCCGTCGTCGGTCGAGAGGTCCCGACAGAGGCGGTCGGCCACCGTCTCCGCCCGGTCGAGGTAGTGCTGTTCGTTCGTCACCTCGTAGGCGACCAGCGCCGCCTCGCAGGCGTGCATGTTGGCGTTCTGCCCGCGGTACGGTTCGGCCTCGGCCCAGTCGGCGTCGAAGGCGCTCCGATACAGTCCTTGGTCCGCCTCGAAGAAGCGGTCGTCCATGAGCGCCCACGTCTCGTCGAGGTACTTCCCGGCGTTCGAGACGCCAGCGTCGGCCGCGCGAGCGTACGCGAGGACGACGAACGCGTGGCCGTAGCAGATTCGGCGAGACTCCACTGGCGTCGTCCCCTCCAACAGCCAGTGATACCCGCCGCGCTCGGCGTCCCGGAAGCGCTTGTGGAGGAACTCGACGCCGCGCTCGGCCGCCTCGCGCCACTTCACCTCGCCGAGCACCTCGCTCGCCAGCGCGAAGTTCCGGGTGAAGCGGGCGGCGGCGACCAGGTGTTTGCTGTCAGGGTCGTACACGTCGCCGGTGTCGGCGTCGAGTTGCGCGACGAACCCGCCGTGTTCCTCGTCGACGCAGGCCGGGTAGTAGAAGTCCAGTATCGTCTGCATCCGGTTCCGGAGCCACTCGGCGTCGGTGTACTCGGTCATACCCGAGGAGACACGCGTCTGGAGCAAGAAGGTTCGGGGGAGCGGGGTTGTCAGAGGCAAGCGGGAGTTCGTGAAGATGGAGCGGTGTGCGGTCGCGGAAAGCGACTCTGTACCGAACTCGCGGCATCGCCGCGAGTTCGGCCTTTTTCGCCGCCGTCAGAGCGACGCTCTGACGAGCCTTGCTTCGCTTCGCTCAGCAAGACCACGTTTTTCGAGTCGAGCGGGACCGAAGGTCCCGCAAACCATGCGAACGGGCGCAAGCGCCCGTGAGCAGAGAGTGGTGCGCGAAGCGCACCCGACGATGAAAAAAGTGGAATGGGACCACCCGGATTCGAACCGGAGGAAGAGTCGCGTCGCTCGTCTTCCAGGATTCGAACCGGTCGCTATCAATTTCTGCCGTCTCACGTCCGTTCGTCGGACAGAAATGGGACCACCCGGATTCGAACCGGGGTCACGAGCACCCAAGGCTCGGAGTATACCACTAACCCATGGTCCCGCATCTGTTTCTCGTCTCGTCACGGAGTAAAGGGTTTCGTTGCGCTCGCTCCCTGTCACGTGGGAGCGAGGCCCCAGAAGAAGGCGATGCCGAGCGTCGTCACGACGGCGAAGATGGCCTGTAGGGGCGCACCGGCCCGGATGTAGTCGCTGAACCGGTAGCCGCCGGGACCGTAGACGATGAGGTTCGTCTGGTAGCCGACAGGCGTCATGAAGGCCGTCGAGGCGGCGAAGGTCACGGCGAGGACGAACGCGAAGGCGTTGGCGTTCAGTTGCTGGGCGGCCTCGACGGCGACCGGAATCATCAGCACCACGGAGGCGTTGTTCGAGATGACGTTCGTCAGGAGGGCGGTGACGACGTACATCAGGCCCAGAGCGACGACGGCGGGCAGACCGGGCGCGGCCATCACGAACAGGTCCGCGAGCAGGTCCGCGCCGCCGGTCTCCTGTAAGGCGACGCCGAGGGGAATGACGCCCGCCAGCAGGAAGATGACGTCCCACTGGACGGCGTCGTACAGTTCCTGCGGGCGGAGACACCCGGTCAGCACCATCAACACCGCCCCGGCGAGCGCCGAGGCGACGATGTGGACGGGCGTGAGGGCGGCGACGCCGACGACGGCGGCGACGATGCCCACGGCGACGGGAATCTTCGAGCGGCGGTAGTCCGGCCGTTCGACCTCTTGGGCGACGATGAAGTTGCGGTTGCGGTTCAGCCGTTCGATGCTGTCGGCGGTGGCCTGCACCAGCAGGGTGTCGCCGACTTTCAGGCGGACGCGGTCCATCCGTTGACGGAACAGTTCGCGGCCGCGCCGGAGCGCCAGCACCGTCGCGTCGTAGCGCTGGCGGAAGTTCGCGGTCACCAGCGTCTCGCCGACGAGGGCGGACCCGGGGGCGACGACGAGTTCGACGAGGTTCTGTTGTTCGCTCGCGCTCTCCAGTTCCGCGTCGTCGACCTCGACTTCGGGGATGAGGTCCAACCCCTCGGCGTCGAGTAAGTCGACCAGCGTGTCCCGGTCGGTCCGGACCGCGAACACGTCCCCCGCCTGAATCGACTTCGGGTCCAGCGGTTCGAGGAAGGTACGGTCCCCGCGGACCAGTTGGATGACGTCGACGTCGAACTCCGTCTCGGCCAGCGCTTCCCGAACCGTCTGCCCGATGATGGGCGAGTCCTCGCGGACGACCACCTCGGTGAGGTACTCGGCCATCTCGAACTCTTCGGTGAGGTCTTCGCGGGCCGGGATGCGCTCGGGGACGAGCCACCGGCCCACGGTCAGCAGGTAGAGGGTGCCGACGGCGGCGACGACGACCCCCAACTGCGTGAACTCGAACATCCCGAAGGGGTGGCCGAGCAGTTCCGCCGACAGTTGCGAGGCCAGGATGTTCGTCGACGTGCCGATGAGCGTGAGCATGCCGCCGAACATCGAGGCGTAGGAGAGCGGGAGGAGGAGTTTCGATGGCGAAATCTTGCCCTCGTGTGCGATATCTGTCACCATCGGGAGGAGGATGGCGACGGCGGCGGTGTTGTTGATGAATCCCGAAATCGGCGCGACCAACCCGACCGTCGCGCCGAGTTGTCTCGACTCGCTGTCGCCGGTGAGCGCGGCGAGTTTCGCGCCGAGAATCTGGACGATACCCGTCCGCTGGACGCCGTCCGAGAGGATGAACATCGCCAGCACGGTGATGGTCGCCGTCGAGGCGAACCCGGACAGCCCGCGGGTCAGCGGCGAGACGCCGTCACCGGGCTGGTGGAGGACGTACAGCGGTTCGGCGAGCAGGCCCGCCTCGGCGAGGCCCATCGTTGTCGGTTCGACCAGCAACAGGGCGACCATCACGCCGATAGCGGTCACGTCGACCGGGAGCGCCTCCGTGGCGAACAGCACGAGCGCGACGAGAACCAGCGCGAACACGAACGCCATGGCTGGCGTGACGGGGGGCAACGACACATCGAGGAGTCCGGCAGGGAGGTCCAAAAGGTTGCGGATTGGCCGTTATTCGGCGTTCGGCTCGCGTCCGAGGTCCGCCAACAGCGCCTCGTAGCTCCGCGCGAACACCGGGACGGTTCGGAGCGAGTTCGTCGCGACCTGAAACACCGGGACGGCGAGCGGCCCCGAGGGTCCGTCGACGACGACGGCCGCCTCGTGGTCCGTCTCGTCGGTCCACGCGCCGTCCACCTCGCGGACCAGCACCTCGCCGAAGTAGCTCCCGAGTTCCGTCGTGACGCTCGTAAAGGCTCGGTCGTCGAACGTCTCCTCGCTCCCGAAAACGGCGTCCGCGAAGCGGTCGTCGTCCCACTCGCTCCCGACGAGGGCGTCCAACCGGGCGAGTGACTCCGGCGTGTAGTCGAGGTCGTGTTCGGTCCAGAAGGCGGCGAAGTCGTCGGCCGTCTCGGCGTACTCCGCGCGGACACCCTGGGGCCCGCTCTCGTCGGTCGCGGGCGACGACGAAGTCTCGGTGTCAGCGTCGGCGTCGCGGGCTGTCTCGGCCGCTGAATCGGCGTCCCGTCCGTCGGTGTGCGGGTCGGCCGCGGAATCGGCCGTCTCCGAGGGCGTCTCCGCCGGGTCCGGTTCCGACTCGCGCTCCCCGTCCGATTCCACCTTCGATTCGGTCTCGGCGGGGGGTTCCGGTTCCGCCGCGTCGGTCGCTGCCGACGGGTCGGTCTCGGATTTCTCACTCGGCGTCTCGGGAGACGGCGTCGCGCCGGATTCGTCGCCGCGCGTCTCCCCACGCTCGTCGGCCGCAGTCTCGTCGGTACTCGCCGCCGCTTCGAGTTCGTTCTCACCCACATCACTCGCCGCGGCGGTGTCGGCCGCCGTCGTCTCAGTAGGGGCTTCGTCGGCCCTGTCGTCGGTATCGGCCGCCGCTTGCCCGGCATCCCTGTCCAGGGGCACCCCCTCGCCCTCCGCATCGGCTGCCACAGCGTCGGACTCAGCAGCCGTGGTGCCTTCGGTTCCCTCACCGTCGTCGGCCGTCGCCGCCTCGTCCGCCGCGACCGCTTCCGAATCGGTCGCTTCGCGCCCGGTTTCCTCGCGCTGCTCAGTCGTCTCCCCGTCGGTCGGTTCGAGACCGTCGGCGGTCTCCGCCGGGGCCTCGGCGCGCGAACTCGCCGCCGCTTCGGACTCGAAGACGGGCATCGTCGCGGGGTCCGGTTTCGACTCGAAGACAGGAATCGTTTCCGGGTCCGGTTTCGACTCGAAGATGGGCATCTCTGCGGGGTCGGCCTCAGTTACCGCCGTCCCTTCCAGTTCACCCACCTCGTGCGCCGCTTCCGGGTGGCTACTGTCCGCAACGGCGGCCGTCGGTTCCAACGCCGTCGGGGACCCGTCGCCACCCGAGTCGGCGTCGTCCGCGTCGGGGTCGTTCGGGTCGTCGCCCGCAGTGTCTGCCGCCTCGTCGGTCTTCAGTGGGGCCGGGGGGATTCGTTCCTCGGATTCGGTCAAATCTTCGAACTCGACGCCGGGGTCGGTGTCGCCGTCGTCACCGTCGTCGATGAGTGCCACGTCCTCGGCGGGGAGCGTGAGTTCGTCGTCCAACCGGGCGGCGACGGCGCTGAACACCGGGTCGCCGCCGATAGAGCGAGCGGCCACCTCGAAGACGGACACGGTGACCGAGTCGTCGACGCCCTCGACGGTGACGACCCATCCCCCCTCAGTCGTCCACTCGCCGTCGTACACCCGGACCAGCGTCTCGCCGAAGTAGCTCCCGAACTGGACGGTCTTCGGCGAGTAGCCGTCCTCGTCGGCGGGCGACTCCTCCACCCAGTCGTCGCGGTCGGCGATGGCTGTATCGAGGCGTTCCAACGACGCCCGCGAGAAGTCCAGCGGGTCGGCGTCGCTCGCCGCGTCCGCCGCCCGCGTTCGGAACGCCTCGGCGTCCAGTGCCGTGACGTCGATGCGCGCCACGGCGCTCTCGCCCCCCGAATCGTGTGCCGCGTCGTCGGTCCCCGTCGACGATTCCCCCGCCCCTGCCGACTCGTCGTCGCCGCCGACCGCACGGCGGATGCTGTCGAACAGGCCCATAGACACGGCAAGACGGCCTGCCTACAAGAAGGTACGCCCCTAGTGCTCCTCGCGCAGTTCCATCTCGGCGACGATGTCGTAGGGGTCCAGTCCCTTCCGGATGCCGTCGAGCAACTGGAACGCCTCGTCGGGCGCGAGGAAGTGCCGGGTCACGGCCCGACCCAGCGGCGTCGGCGAGAGGCCGTCGATGAACTCGAACTCCAGCAGTTTGCCGAGGGCGTGTTTGGTCGGCACTTCGCCGACCATCCGGTCGTTGAGGCGTTTCGCGTGCTTGCCCGCGACGGTCACGTTCGCCAGCGTCTCCTCGACGGCCGCGCCCTCGTCGTAGCGGGTCATGACCGGTTCCATCTCCCCTTTGAGGAGTTTGAACGCCACCTCGTCCTCGGTCATCTCCATGCTGTTGTGGTACGAGCAATCGGGTTCGACGAGGACGTACACCGTCCCCTTGTCGTGGTAGTCCGGCCGTCCGGCCCGCCCGAGCATCTGACTGAACTCCTGGACGGTGAGCCACTCGATACCCATCGCCAGCGAGTCGAAGATGACCTGCGAGGCGGGGAAGTCCACCCCCGCCGCGAGCGCCGCCGTCGTCACCACCGCCGCGAGTTCCTGGTCGGCGAACTGTCGTTCGACCTGCTTTCGCTTGCGGTTGTCCAGTCCGGCGTGATACGGCGCGGAACTGTACTGGAGCTTTCGGGAAATCTGGTGACAGCGCCGCCGCGAGTTGGTGAAGATGATGGTCTGCCCGCGATACCCCTTGCTCGATTTCGTGTCGAACGCGCGCTTGACGAGTTTCTTCTCCGTATCTATCTTCTCGCGGCCGTCGGCGAAGGTGACGTGTCGTTCGATGGGGACCGGGCGCTCCTCGAACTCCACCAGCGTCGCCCGCAACCGCTTGGCCAGTTGGCTGGGGTTACCGACCGTCGCCGAGAGGTATATCCACTGGGTGTCGCTGTCGGCCTGTTTCCCCCCGTCGTGCCGGGAGGCCGCCGTCGTCCCCTCCTCACAGTAGTACTTCAGCCGCGAGATGAGGCCGTCGAGTCGGTGGCCGCGTTCGTCCTCCCCGA
The DNA here is from genome assembly GCF_024218775.1 of Haloarcula marina. NCBI lineage: Archaea > Methanobacteriati > Methanobacteriota > Halobacteria > Halobacteriales > Haloarculaceae > Haloarcula > Haloarcula marina. The sequence goes on from NZ_CP100404.1 coordinate 103,486, forward strand.
GGGTGTGGACCTCGTCGATGACGACGGTGCCGACGTTCCCGAGGTCCTTCCCGGTCCGAAGCGCGTGGTCGATACCCTCGTAGGTGCCGACGATGATGTCGGCGTCGGGGTCGAAGCGGCCGCCCTCGTCGGCGATACGACTCGCGCCCACGCGCAGGGACACGTCCACCATGTCGCCGTAGCGCTCCTGGAAGGACTCGTACTTCTGGTTCGCCAGCGCCACCAGGGGGACGAGAAACAGCATCTTCCCCTGGCCGTTCAGCACGCGGTCCAAGCCCGCCATCTCCCCGATGAGCGTCTTTCCCGTCGCCGTCGCGGAGACGACGAGTTGGTCCCGGCCGTCGGTCGCGCCGTGTTCGACGGCGAGGCTCTGGACCGGAAGCAGGGTGTCGAACCGGGATTCGAGGTGTTGCTGGATGCCCGGGTGGAGGCCCAGCGAATCCACGCGAACGGGGTCGACGTCCTCGACGGTGGCCGATATCTCGTCGAACTTCGTCAGGTCCGGGTCCAGTTGGCCCGACAGGAGGTTCGTGATTCGGTCCAAGTCCTGCACTTCCAACAGGAGTTCTTCGAGTCGCTTTCGAGCGTCACCGGTGATGTTGCCCTCGAAGGCGAGTTCTCGGTCGAGTTCCTCGCGAGCGCAGTCCGGACAGATGCTCTCGCCGTCTGCCTCGATGGCCGTCTCGCCCGTGATGGGGGAGTAGCGGCCCGCCGACGCGCAGTATCGGCAGGTTCGGACGACTTTCGCGTCGAGTTGGTAGCCGTCGAGCATCTCGCGGAAGCGGTCGCGAACCCGCGGCGTCGTCTGTTCGGAGATGCGGATGCGGGCCGCGCGGCGGGCGAGTTCGACGAACTGGTCGGGCGAACGGAGGTCCTCGCCGGACCCGCCTCTAATGCGGAGGCGTCGGGGCCGCGGCCCCGCGTTCGTCTCCTTCAGTTCGAGCACCCCGTGGAACAGTCGTTCCCCGTCGCGTTGGGCGACCACACGGGCGTCTTCCCCGTGTTCGTGAAGGAACAGCGTATCCACCTTCGCGGCCTGCTGAGACACGCCTGTACGTACGACGCGGGACCTACTTCAGTCACTCGACACGGCGCGGGCCGGGTCCGTCCGCCACAGCGCGTTTAAGTCGTTCGACCGACAACAGTTCGGTATGCGTCGGTTCCGCATCGGGAGCGCCTTCGGCATCCCCATCCAACTCGACCTGACCTTCCTGCTGGTCTTGCCCCTGTTCGCGTGGATTATCGGGACCCAGGTCGGCCAGACCGCCGAGTTGCTGAACGACTCGTTCGGCGCGGGCCTCGACCCGGCGGTGTTGACCGACGGGAACCTCGTCTGGGTGCTCGGCGTCGTCGCCGCCGTCGGCCTCTTTTCGGGAGTCGTGTTGCACGAACTGGGTCATTCGCTCGTGGCGATTCGCTACGGCTATCCCATCGACTCCATCACCCTGTGGTTGTTCGGCGGTATCGCCCAGTTGACCGAGACGCCCGAGGACTGGAAGCAGGAACTCGCCATCGCTGTCGCCGGACCCGCCGTCAGCGTCGCGCTCGGTATCCTCGCGTACGTCGCGTTCGTCGTTCTCCCGGCCACCCAGTCGACGGTCCTCGAAGCGGGCCGGTTCGTCCTCGCCTACCTCGCGCTGATGAACCTCGCGCTCGCCGTGTTCAACATGCTTCCGGGCTTCCCGATGGACGGCGGTCGGGTCCTCCGGGCGCTCCTCGCCCGTACCCGCCCGTTCGCGCAGGCGACGAAAATCGCCGCCGAAGTCGGGAAGATATTCGCCGTCTTGCTCGGCCTGTTCGGCCTGTTCGTCGCCGGGAACATCTTCCTCGCGGGACTCGCCTTCTTCATCTACATCGGCGCGGAGGGCGAGTCGCGACAGACGGCGATGGCCGCCGCGTTCGAGGGCGTCACCGTCGAGGACGTGATGACCCCCGCGAGTCACGTCACGTCGGTCACGACCCGGATGTCGGTGCGAGAACTCATCCAGACGATGTTCGAAGAGCGCCACACCGGCTACCCCGTCGAGCAAGGCGGCGAAGTCGTCGGCCTCGTTACCTTGGAGGACGCCCGCGCGGTCCGCGAAGTCGAACGCGACGCCTACACCGTCGGCGACGTGATGACCACCGACCTCTACACCGTCGCGCCCGAGACGGACGTGATGGACGCGCTCACGAGACTCCAGCAGAACTCGGTCGGCCGACTGGTCGTCACCGACCCCGACGGCGAGTTCCTCGGTCTCCTCACCCGGTCGGACATCATGACCGCCCTCTCCATCATTAAGTCCAGCAGCGAGTACGGGTCGCTGGGCGGGTCCGAGTCGCGCACGCTGCGACCGGAACCGTAGGCCCGAACGCCCGCGACGCCGTCCGTCACTCGTTCGCCTCGCCTCCGCGCGTGCGCTCGGCCCCAGTTTCGACCGCCCTTCCTGCTGTGTCGGCGGCCGTCTCGTAGCCCGGATACTCTCACTCCAACGACTCCGCTACCTGTCAATCGACGGTCTTCGCCGACGGCTGAACGTGCGCGAACGTTCACGTTCGACAACAGGTATGGCGCTCCTCGACGAAGGAATCGTATGAGCGACCGAGGTGACCGAATCGAACCGTTCCCTGCCCGACGCCGGGGGACGGTCGATTACATGCGAACGGCGGGTCGGCGGAGCAACGTCCACGGTCTCCTCGAAGTCGACGTGACCGAGGCGCGACGGCGAATCGAGGCCATCGAAGCGGAGACGGGCGAATCCTTGTCGTTCACCGCGTTTCTCGTGTGTTGTCTGGCCCGCGCCCTCGAGGAGCACCCTCACCTCAACGCGTATCGCGATTGGCGTGGTCGCGTCCACGTGTTCGAAGCCGTCGACGTCAACGTCCTCGTCGAGACGACGGTCCGCGGCGAGCGAATGGGCGTGCCGCACGTGATTCGAGGAGCCAACGAGCGCTCCGTCCGGTCGATTCACGACGAGATTCGGGCGGCACAGGCCACCCGTGACCCCGCGAATCTCTCACCGCTGGCCGAGTTGGGCTTTCGACTCCCGGGGTTCGTTCGACGGCTCGTCTGGCGGCTCCCACAGTGGTTTCCCGAGCGCTGGAAAGCCATGGCCGGGACCGTCGCCGTCACCTCCGTCGGGATGTTCGGCGGCGGCGGCGGGTGGGTAATCAGCCCGACGAACTACACGCTGCAGTTGACCGTCGGTGGCATCAGCGAGCAACCGAGAGTCGTCGACGGGGAACTGAGGACCCGGGAACTGCTCGACCTCACGGTGACGTTCGACCACGACGTCGTCGACGGCGCACCCGCGACGCGGTTCGTCAAGCGCCTGCGAGAACACATCGAGGCCGCCGACGGCCTCGACACACCCGGAGAGCCGTGAGCAGAGAGACAGCACGTGTGTTGCGCGTCGGGTGGGTCATCGAACCATAGTGCAAGCGCTCGTGGGTTAAAGTAAGGAAAGTCCGGGTGCGGGAATTGAACCCACGTCTTGGCCACCACAAGGCCAAAGGATACCACTACCCCAACCCGGACACGCTCGTTGAGGCATTCAAACGTATCCCGCTGGCACAGAAATACGTTACGAATCGGCGTTCTGGACCGAGTGAGACGTTCGCATATGGACCCTCGTCGAGGCCGGAAACGGCCGAAACGCGTTCCGAACACGACCGCCGTGAACGCGCCAGCGGGCGTCAGAACAGGCTGATTCCTGACCGTATCCACCATCGCAGTCACGTCTTCCCACGAAGCCTGTGAAGCACGTCGCGCACGAAAAGTTTCAGTATGCAATACAGATACTGAACAGCGAGTCCGCTCCTCATTCGGTCGGGAGGGTAGTCCTCCCATTCAGAGTCAGAGCGGTCGGTATGTGTATCCATAGCGACCTGTCAGTCCGTCCGAAGCCAACGCGCCGGACACACGCCCGAGAACCCACCCGCGCCGCCCATCGGCCTGTGTCGGCCGAGTAGGGACCGCTACTGGCGGACTGTGAACGCATAACAAAGTACGCACGGGACGCAGGCAACGCATGCCAGAAGAATGGGCGCTCCGAGGCGACTACGTAGAGGCCTGCAACTGTGACGTCGCTTGCCAGTGTGTCTGGATGGAGGCACCGAACGACGACATCTGTACCGTCTCGCTGGCGTGGCACATCCGGGACGGTCACTACGGAGACGTCGACCTAAGCGACCTGTCCGTCGGCATGCTCATCTCGACCGAGGAAGGCGTCATGTTCGCGCCCGAAACCGGGTGGGACGTCGTCCTCTTCGTCGACGAGGCCGCCGACGAGGCACAGCGAGCCGCGATTGAGGACGTCTACATGGGGCGGGCCGGCGGCATCTGGGCGGCCGTCGCCGATACGCACGTCCAGTCGGCCGACGTCGCGGTCGCGCCCATCGATTTCGAGCGGGACGGCACGGACTTCAGCGTCGAGATTGGAGACGTGGTCTCCATGACGGCGGGCGGCGCGGCCGGGTTCAACGACGAGGTGGGGACGATTTCCCCCCACCCGCTCACGGCAGATGGCGTCGTCCAGACCGGAAAGTCGACGACCGCGACCGTCTCCTACGACGACGCGTTCTCGTGGGACGTCTCCGGCAACAACGCCTACCTCGGGGACTTCGAACTGGCGAACGCCTGAGCGTCGCGCGATGGATATGGACACTCCGGGTACGGGAGTGAGTCGGGGTCGCATCGGCTGGCAGACCGTCCCGATAGTCGCGCTCGTCACCTACGGTATCGCGCTGGCCGCCTGGGTGGTCGTCGTGGCGCGGTTGCTCCCGATGCCCGGTGGGGGGAGCGGGATGCAGATGTCCGCCCCCGGTGCGCCGGAAGCGATGGCGCTGTCGAACGGACTCTGGGGCGTCGTCCTGTACCTGTTCATGTGGACGGTGATGATGGTCGCCATGATGTACCCGTCGTCCGTGCCGTTGTTCGGGATGTACTACAAGACGCTCGACGGAGTCTCGCGTGCGGGGACGGCGGCACGGGTGGGCGCGTTCATGGGCACGTATGCACTCGTGTGGGGGGTCACCGGCGTCGTCCCGCTCGTCGTCAACGCCGTGGTCCCACTCGCCACAGTCGCCCGCGAGCAGACGGGACTGCTGTTCGGCGGGACGCTCGTCCTCCTGGCGGCGTACCAGCTCTCTCCGTACAAGAACCAGTGTCTGAAACACTGTCGAACGCCGCTCGGATTCCTGATGGAGTACCACCGGCCGGGCGTTCGGGGGGCCGCACGGATGAGTGCCCGATTTAGCGTCTTCTGTATCGGCTGTTGTTGGGCGTTGTTCGCGTTGATGGTCGTCGTCGGGTCGATGAACGTCCTCTGGATGGCCGTCATCACGGTCGTACTCTCGGTCGAACGCATAGTCGGGTTGGGTGAGCGCCTGTCGAGAGGCGTCGGGGTGGTGGCCGCCGTCGCGGGTGGCGCTCTCCTCGTACTTTCGGTCCTCTGAAACCGCTGGTCGACCGCGGCGGCCGAGAACGCCGCCGGGCTACCCACCAGATAAACTGTTGAAAACAGTACGAACGAGGTCCCTCGGTGGCCGATGGCGAGAGACCGTCGTATTCAGTTGGCGGCGGTGTCGATATGCCACCCGGGGTCGGTCCCCGTCTGGTCGATGTGGTCGGCCCGACACGCCGGACAGTAGTCGGGGGTCCGCGATTCGTTCCGGGGGACGTAGACCGCGCCGTCGCACTCGCTACACGCATCGGGGACGATGGTCGTACAGTCGACACAGAGGTTGAATTCGTCGACTGTGAGTTCACGCAGGGGTTCGAGTTGTTTGTCCAAGTAGTACTCGTCGATGACCGCCTGACAGTTGTGGCACGGTTGCATAGCGATTCACCCAGAACCATGAGAGTGTGTCACAAATAGCTGTCGACCGTCCCGATTTTCGCCGTGGCAGTTGGTCGCCGAGATTGACCGGTGAGCGTCGCCGCAGGAACGAAGCTACCGCGGGGGTCGAGCCCAGCACCGATTAGGTCGTGTGGCCCCTTCGATAGCTATGGCCGAGCATCCGGGCTTTCACTCGCTGCACGAGGAGACGAGCGCGTCGCTGTCGGTCGACGGCACGCTCCCGCCGTGGTTGACCGGCAGTCTCGTTCGGAACGGGCCGGGGGCCTTTTCCTTTCCCGAGGGGAGTGCAGTCGACCACTGGTTCGACGGGCTGGCGATGGTGACCCGGTTCACGTTCGACCCCCGCCGGGAGCGCGTCCACTACCGCAATCGCTTCCTGCGCACCGAGGCCTACGAGGCGGCCCGCAGCGGCGAGTTCGACGGCGGGTTCGCGACGGGCGAGACGACGCTGCGCTCCCGACTCGCCACGTTCCTCTCGCGGCCCTACGACAACACCAACATCGTCGTCGAGCGCGTCGGCGACCGCTTTCTCGCGCTCACGGAGTCGCCCCGCTGGGTCGAACTCGACCCGGTGACGCTGGCGACGACGGGCCACGTCCAGTACGACGACGACGCGCCTACGGGCCACCTCACCTGTGCCCACCTGAAACGGGACCCAGCGACCGGGACGCTGGTCAACGTCGCCACCGAGTTCGGGCGGCCGAGTCGGTATCACGTCTACGCGATGGACGGCCCCGAGGAGCGAACGCACGTCGGGAGCGTCCCGACCGAGAAACCCGCGTACATGCACAGTTTCGCGTTGACGCCGCGCTACGTCGTCCTGACCGAATTCCCGCTCCGACTCGACCCCCGCCGACTACTCAGACCGGGGCGACAGCCACCCTTCATCGAGCAGTTCGAGTGGGAACCCGAGCGCGGGACTCGTATCGTCGTCGTCGACCGCACCACCGGCCGAACGCTCGCGACGCCGACCATGGACCCGATGTTCGGCTTCCACCACGTCAACGCCTTCGAGCGAGCCGGTGGGTCCGAAGTCGTCTTCGACCTCGAAACGGTCCCCGACGCGACCAGCATCGACTCGCTGTATCTCGACCGGCTACGAGACGGCGATTTTGGGACGCTCGCCGCCAAACTGGAGCGGGTCACCGTCACCCTCGACCCGGCCGCCAGCGACGGCGTCGCCTCGACGGACCGTCGGACGCTCGCCGACGACGGTATCGCGCTGCCGACCGTCTCGCCCGACCGGTGGTGTCGCTCTCACCGCTACGTCTACGCGATGGCGATGGACCAGCCAGTCACCGAGTGGGCGCGCGGCGTCCGGAAAGTCGACGTGGAGTCGGGCGACGTGACCACCCACCGCGACGGCGCGGACTACTTCGGCGAACCGATATTCGTCCCCGACCCCGACGGGGACGGCGAGGACGACGGCGTCGTGGTGACCGTGGGACTCGACGCCGACGCCTCCCGACTGCTCGTCCTCGACGGAGCGACGTTGGAGACGCGCGCCCGAATCGACCTCCCGCATCGACTGCCGTTCGACTTCCACGGCCGGTACTTCCCCGAGGTTCGAGCGACGGGGTGAGACGGGCGGTGGGTGTCGCCGTTCCGAGACGTTTTAGACGCCCAAGCCCCTCTCCGCTAGCACGCGTGGCCATCACGGACAAGATATACGTCAAGAACCACCGCCAACTCGCCTCCCAGTTGGAGACGAGTTTCCCGAAAGGCGCGTTCAAGGGCGCGACGCTCGACATCCTCTTTCAGGGCGAGGGGCTGGCGAAACTCGACGACGCCTCCCGCGAGCGGGTGCTGGACTTCGCGGAGGACTTCATGGACTGTGACTGTCAGGCCGCCCCGCACTGTGGCTGTCCCGAGCGGAAGTTCGTCGCGTACCTGCTGGAACTGCGCGAACAGGGCCTCGGCCCGGACGCCATCGTGGACGTGATGACCGACGAGTACATGCTGTACGCCTACCCCGGCGACGTGCTCTCCTTCCTCGACAACTCGGTCCGAACGCTGGAAGCAGTCGAGACGCTGGCCGACGTGGACGGCCGGGACGACGTGGCAGAAGAAGTTCAGCGGCGGCGAAACCGCCTGATGTAGAACCTACAGGTCGTCGAAACTACCGATGCGGTAGGAGGCGTCCTCTTCCTCGCCTTCGTCTAAGTCCTCGAGGTGGATGACCTCGTCTTGGTCCATCTCGTCGAGTTGCTGGCGTAGTTTCGTCACGTAGCGCTTGTGTTCTTCCAGTTGCTCGCGGAGGTGCTCGGCTTCGAGTTCGAGGCGTTCGTGCTCCCGGACGAAGCTCTTGGGCACTTCGACTTTCGGCGGGAAGCTTTCGCTGCTGGACTCCTTGGTCGCCGCCTCCAGTTCGTGGTCCGGCGCGACGGTCACCTGCCCGTCGTGGGCCACCAGCGTGTCGACGTAGTCGCGGAAGACCGCGGAGAGGGAGATGTCGCGCTCCTCCGCGATTTCGCGAAGCGTCTCGAACTTGTCTTCGCTGACGCGGAAGGAGATGGTCTTGTTTTTGTTCCCCATGCGTGTGTCACATTCATCGCTCCTCGTATTTATTACTTCGTCAGACGCTAGCACGCGCTCTCGACGGGCGAAAGAAACCCGTTCGGAGAGCGAAGCCGTTTAGCCCGCCCCGCCCCGGTCACCGATATGGACGCGACCGCACATCACTACGCCGTCACCGTCAGCGACCTCGAACGGGCCGTCGAGTTCTACCGCGACGTGCTCGGACTCGACGTGCTGTCTCGCTTCGCCGTCGGCGGCGAGGCCTTCGCCACCGGCGTCGGCGTCGACGGCGCGAGCGCCGACTTCGCCCATCTGGACGCGGGCGGCGCGCGAATCGAACTCGTCGAGTACGCGCCCGAGGGCGACGCCGTCGCCGAGAGCGACCTGAACCGACCGGGAGCGACCCATCTGGGCCTCGAAGTCGAGGACTTGGACGCCGTCTACGAAGGGCTACCCGACGACGTGGAGACGCTGGCCGCGCCACAGACCACCGAGAGCGGCACGCGAATTCTGTTCGTCCGGGACCCGGAGGGCACGCTGGTCGAACTGCTGGAGACGTGACCGCGAAAATCGAACCGGACGCGCCTACTCAGGCGCTGGCTTCGGCCTGCTCGTCTTGCAGACTCTCTAACGCGCCGAGGACGCCCTGTTTGTACCGCTCGACGTCGTCACCGTAGTGCTCGTAGGCCATCGCGACGTACTCGTTCGTCGCCGGGTCCTCCGGGTCCGATTCGGTGAATCGACGGATGCGGTCGAGGGTGCGCTCGGCCGTCTCGGCGACCCAGCGGTCCCGGGTGGCCTCGTCCACCTTCGAGATGGACTCCGGTCGGATGGAGACGTTCACGTCGCCCTCCTCGGTCTCGTAGGTGCGCGGTTTGCCGACGACGGCGACGTACGCCGGTGGCTCCAGTTCGCGCAGCATCGAGGCGGCGTCGGGCTGGTACTGCCCGGCGTACATGAAGAACGTGTCGCCGTTGGGGTCGACGACCCGCCCCTGCCAGTACTCGCTGTCCTCGCCGACGTCCTCCGTCTCGGTCAGCGTCCCGACGAGGAACACGCGGTTTGCGCGTTCGCCCGTCGGCAGGAGGGCGTAGCGCGGTGCGCGCTCGTCGTCCGATTCCTGGAACGTGTAACTCGCATCGTTGAACTCGCGGGCGAAGACGCGCTGGGCGACTTCGCGGGTGGGGGTGCTCGCCATTTATATCGACCTCGCTTTGATGAGTAGTTCGTCCGCGTCCACTGTCCCGGTCAGTCGCTCCTGTTCGTCCGCGAGGACGTACCGGCCGAACGTCGGCCCGGTCACCCTGTAGTAGCGGCCGAGGATGTCCTTGCGCATCTCGTCGGCGACCACCGTCGTATCGAGGGCGTCCATCGCCATCTCCTTGGCCTCTTCGAGGGAGATGCCGGTCAACTGCTCGGTGGCTTCCTCGTCGAAGATGACCTCGATGACTTCCTCGCCGTCGTCGAGAACGCCCTTGATGCGGAGGTCGAACTCGCCTTCGACCTCGCCGTGTTCGCTACAGCGGCCGTTCTGGAGGACGCGCGTGCAGTCGTCTTCGGGACACCGTTTGATGAGGCCCGACCCGGACTGGATGTCGACGAGTGCGCCCTCGACTTCGACGCTGTCGTCGCCGACCTCTATCTCCTCGTCGAGTTCCTCGATGGTCGTCGTCCGGTTGAGTTTTACCGAGAACCGGCCCTGATACTCGTCGGTGACGACGTTGCGCAGGGCGTAGGACTTCCCCTCCTCGAGTTCGGGGAGGTCGGACTTCGACCACTTGGTGAACTTGATGGTGCCCGTCTCGTCGCCGAGCAGTCCGACCTGCGCGACGGCATCGGCGCGCGGGTCCCACAGTTCGACGACGGTGACGCGCATGTCGACCCACTCCTCGGGGGCGTCGACGTCCGAGACCGTCACCTGTTCGTTGCCGCCACCGCCGCTCAACTGGTCGCGGTCCATGCCCGCCTCGTCGAGGTACGTGTTGGTGACGCTCCGGCGCGCCTCGGTGAGGGGGACCTTGTATTCGTCGACCAGCGTTTCGAGGCGCTCCTCGACGTCGTCGACCGTGAGGTCTAACTGGTCGGAAAACTGCTCGTGTATCTCTTCGGCGTGGGTACGCAAATCTGTCTCGCTCATGTGCTTTCACTGTCTCCGCCTGTTTTTCGATGGGAGACAATCGACGGTTGGTCCCCTTCGTCTATAAACCCTCCCCCACCGCGGTGAAAGTGAACCGGAACGCTCGGACCGTCGCCGGACCGCGAGTGGTCGAAAAAGTGCCTTACCGCCGCCCGCACGCGTTGATACCGCGGTAATCCGATGCTACCGACCGCCGGGCGGGTGCTGTCGCCAGTCGACGGCGGGACAGTCGCCGAACGCTCGCGAGAAGATTGATTTGCCGTCGCCCGTTAGGGGCGGACATGAGCGACGGCGACGACCGAGGCGACCGACTCGGGCGGTTTATCGAGGGAGCGCTCCGCTCGGTCGGCGACCAACTGTCGGAAGCCAAACGGGCCTACAGCGACGGCAAGCGGGCCGCGCTGGCGGGCCTCCCGCGCGACGAAGACGGACGGGCGCGGATCGTCTGTCGCCGCCACGCCGAGTACCGGGCCGTCTCGCTGGACCCAGCCTCTCGACCCGACTGTTTCGACCCCGACCACCCTGACTGTCAGGGGTGCGTCGAGGACATCCGCGATGAAACTATCGAGACGTGGTGAGTTGTCCCGCGCCGTTGCAGATGAAATAGAGGGGTGTGAGTGATGACCACGGCACGATACACACCACGTCCGACCGGGGCCGAGACGGTCGTTTTCCGCCGCCATATGCGAATGTGTCCCGTAGACAGCCGCATCGCGTTCCCGAATCGGCGACACTCCGAGCCGCGAAAGGTATATTTCAGCTGGAACGTCGGTCGCCATCCCGACGGGGAAAGGGTAATTACGGCCGCCGCCGACCGAAGGGGTATGGACGGGATAGCCCGGCAGTTCTGGCTGACGGTCCTTCCGCTGCTCGTCGGGTTCTCGGCCGTTGGCCTGCTTGTGCTGGCCGCACTCTTTCCCGAGCAACTGTACGAAGTCGGGAGCGTGGGCTACATCGCGACGGCGGCCCTCGCCCTGGTCTCGCTGGGCGTCTTAGTGTGGCAACTCGCCGCCGGTGGCGGGTCGAGTCGCGACCGATTCCAACCGCCCGGGGGTTAACTTCGCATCGACCCGCCGTCGACCGGGAGCGCCGTCCCGGTGACGTACGACGACCGCGCCGACGAGAGGAAGGCGACCACGTCGCCGAGTTCTTCGGGTTGGCCGACGCGTCCCAGCGGCGCGTCCGACCACGATTCGATGCCCGCCTCGTAGGAGTCGTACTCGCCGCGTTCGACGGCGGCGTCGACCAGTTCCTCGATGCGCGGCGTCTCGTGTGCGCCCGGGAGCACCGCGTTGACCCGGACTTCGGGCGCGAACTCGCGGGCCTGTGTCTTCATCAGGCCGATGACCGCCCGCCGGACGGCGTTCGACAGCACGAGGTCGTCGATGACCTCCCGGACCGACCGGGAGGTGATGTTGACGACGGTCCCGGCCTCGGAGTCGCGCAGGTACGGGTACGCGAACCGCGTGGTCCAGACGACGCTCATCACCAGTACGTCGTAGGCACCGTACCACTCCCGTTCGGTGGTGTCGAGGAAGGACCCGGGTGCGGGGCCGCCCGCACTGGTGACCACGTGGTCGAGGCCGCCGAGTTCCGCGACCGTCTCCTCGACGAACGCTTCCACCTCGTCGCGGTCGGTGATGTCCGCTTCGACCGCGAGTACGTCGCCCTCACCGGCCGCGTCCAGTCGCTCGCGGGCGCCGTCGACGTGGGCGGGCGTCGTCCCGCAGACGGCCACGTCGGCCCCCTCGCGGGCCAGTCGCTCGGCGCTCGCCAGTCCGAGTCCGCTCGTCGCCGCGGTACACAGTGCCACGTTCCCGTCGAGTTCGAGGTCCATACCGACGCCGACGGCCGTCTGCTACAAAAGCGCGGCCCTAACTGCCCCAGAAGTTGTCGCGGCTACCGAGTCGTCGGTTGTCGTCCGCGTCGTCTTCGGCCTCGCCGTCGTCGGCGTCGGCCGCGTCGCTGTCGTCGTCCGCGTCGTCCTCGTCGCGTTCGAGTCGTTCGAGTTCGTCGGCGCGGGCGTGGTTCGACCGGACTTTCGTGATTTTGACGAGCGATTTCGCGGGTGGGAGGACGCCGTCGACCATCACGATAAAGCCGTCTTCCGTGCGGCCGACGCCCGCGCCGCTCTCGTGGATGTCGTCGACTTCGACTTCCACCTCCTGCCCGATTTTCACCGGTTGGCTCTTCAAGTCCGAAATCGGCTGGCTGTAGTGGTTACACCACTCCGCGCCGCCGCGGTCGCCGTAGTGCGTACACCCCATCCCCTCGATGCGTTCGGTGAAACTGGGACACTCGTCGGCGAGCGGACAGTCAGGCATACTGACGCCTACCTCGGCCGCCAGCAAAACGCTTGCGACCGCGCTGAACCCGCGGTAGGCGACGGAAACCGCCGGTTTGGCGGCGCATATTATTAGCGATGAAATGACAACTCATCGGCTACTTCCGAGGTCCCAACTATCATGGACGCCCGCCTCTCGGTGGTGGTACTCTGCCTCGCAGTCCTCGTCAGTGCGTCGACGGCGGGCGCCGCCGGACAGACCACCGACGACGGGACCGCCGAGGCCGACATCGAGGTGCGCTACGTCGTCGACCGACTCCCCGAGCGGACCGGCGTCGTGGAAGTCACCGCCGTCGTCGACGTGCCGGAACAGGTGACCGACCTCTCGGTTCGCCTGCCGAACAACGCCTCGGTGCAAGATGCCGACGGCTTCCGCCCGACGGAGCCCCGTTGGCAGTGGGATTCGGAGACGGAGGGGGAGACGGCCGAACTCACCTACGTCGTCCCGGTCGGCCTGCGAACGGCGTACGGCCAGCGAACGGCCGACACGGACGAGTGGTCGCTTCTCGCCCGGCGGGAGGTCGCGCTTCACGCCCGGTGGCGCTGGCAGCGCGGCACGGACCCGAAGTGGACCGAGCGCATGGTCGTCGCACCCGGACAGTCCGGTGTCGCCGGGTCGACAGCCGCGTATCTCGGCCCCTACGACAGTTTCAGCCGCGAGACGCGGGACGGGACCGTCCGCGTGGTCGTCCCCGAGGCGGCGTCGCTTCGAGCCAATCGGACGCGGATTCTCGACACGGTAGCCAGCGCACAGCGAGCGAGTCGCCTCGGTCCCGACGACGACCGCGTGACGATATTCGCCGCGCCGAACTCCCTCGCGCCCGGCGGCTATACCCCGGCCAACGGCGAACCCGTCGTGATGGTCAACGCGGGCGAACCCGTCGCGACGCCGACGAACGTCTGGGTCCACGAGTACTACCACACCCGACAGACCTACCGGACGACCGCCGAGATGCGGTGGCTCGACGAGGGGAGCGCCGACTACTACGCGGCCCGCTGGACGCTCCAGCAGGGCTACATCGACACTGGCCAGTACCGCAACCGGGTCACCACCGACCGGTACGAGAACGTCGACCTGACCCGCCCCGAGCGGTGGCCGAGCCCCGACGTGCAGTACGACAAGGGAACCCGGGTCGTCGCCGCCATCGACGCCCGCCTGTGGCAGGTGACCGACGGCAACGCCACCTTCGTCGACGTGCTGGCCCGCCTCGAACGCGCCGACGAACCCGTCACACTCGATACGTTCGCCGACGCCGTCTCGGCGGTCGCGGGGGAGGACGTGGACGCGTTCGTCCGAGCGGCCGTCACCGGTCCCGCACCGCCGGTGCCGACCGACACAGCGTACGTGGCGTCGCTGGACGCGGGCGGCCACGACCGCCAGCGCAACGCGACGACCGGAGGTGCGGCCGACCCGGTATCCGGCCTGCCAGACTTCAGCGGCCTCCCCGTGGAGAGCGAACGAGTCGGCGGAGCGGCGGCGATGCTCACCCTCGCAGGCCTCTGGGCGTGTCTACTCGGCGTCTGGGTGCGACTGGGGCGGGTGCTGTGGCGGACCGGGGCGAGGGCGACCCCGCGTCCGCGACGGCCGCGGTAGTCGGGCCTCCGTACGGCCGGTAGTGGGCGACGACAGGCGCGACACGCGGAGTCGCATAGCCCTCCTGTCGGGTGGCCGGACACGACGGTATCACCGCTGATAGACGGGGTGTGAGTATAAGTATTCGAATATGTATCTCACAGTTATGACATCGTACGCGGAGGTGTTCGGACAGGGTGGCTTGAACGACCGCGTCGACCCTGACGCGTTGCTCACCGATATCGGCCTCGACCGCGCGGAGATAGCGTGGCGCAAGGACTTCGTCGACTTCGACGAGGACGACGTAGCCAGACTCGACGGACTCCGAACACTGTTCGAAGCCAACGCCGAGGAGATAGGCGACCGCTTCTACGAGAACCTCACGCAGTACGACCAGACCGTCGAGGTACTCGGTCGGTCGCCGAAGGCCGTCGACGCGCTCAAACAGACCCAAGAGGCGTACTTCGCGACGCTCGCCGGCGGCGAGTACGGCGAGGAGTACTTCCGGAACCGCGCCCGTATCGGCAAACTCCACGACGTCCTCGACATGCCGATGAAACACTACATCGGCCAGTACGGGGTGTACTACGACCTCGTCCTCCCGCTGTTGACCGACCGGGCGAGCGACCGCATCCACGACCGCGTGGCGACGGCGCTGAACGGGGCGGCCACCGACGGTGGTGTCGCGGCCGACGCGACGGCAGACGGCGACGAGACCCTCGACGCGGTCCAGACGGCCGTCGACGAGGAACTCGCGGACCTCCGTGCGGACATCAGCGCGGTCCTGCGCATCATCAACCTCGACATGCAGGTGGTCGCGGACACCTACATCCACTCCTACAGCCAGCAGTTGTCCGCGGAGGTCGACCGCCGGGAACGGTTGGCCGCCGAAGTCGAGTCGGACCTCGAAGCGCCGATGACCGAACTCCGCCGCTCGGCCGACAGCGTCGCCGACTCCTCCCAGCAAATCGCCGACCTGACCACCGAGCAGTCCAAACGCGTCCAGTCCATCGCCAGCGAAGTCTCGAACATGAGCGCCACCGTCGAGGAGGTGGCCGCCAGCGCCTCCGAAGTCGAGCGCAACAGCGAGGACGCCCAAAGCCTCGCCGAAGACGGCCAAGACGCCGCCGACGAGGCGATGGCCGTCATGGACGACGTGGGCGACGCCGTCGACGGCGTGGCCGACGACGTGGACGAACTCCAAGACAGAGTCGGCGAAATCGACGCCGTCGTGGAAGTCATCAACGACATCGCCGAGCAGACCAACATCCTCGCGCTGAACGCCTCCATCGAGGCCGCCCGCGCCGGTGAGGCCGGGTCCGGGTTCGCCGTCGTCGCAGACGAGGTCAAGAGCCTCGCCGGAGAATCGAAAGAGCGCGCCCAAGAGATAGAGGCGCTCGTGGCCGCCATCGAGGCCGACACCGAGGACACCGTCGACAGTCTGGCCGAGACCACGAGACAAATCGAACGTGGCTTCGAACGCGTCGGCGAGGCCATGCAACTGCTGGACGACATCGCCAGCGCCGTCGAAGAGACGGCCACCGGGATTCGGGAAGTCTCCGAAGCCACCGACGACCAAGCCGCCAGCACCGAGGAAGTCGCCAGCATGCTCGACGAACTCGTCGCCCAGGCCGACACCGTCGCCGCCGAAGTCGAGCAAATCGCCGCCGCCAACGAGCAACAGGCCGCCACCATGGACGAGGTGGCACAGAACGTCCGCCGACTGACGGAGTAAGGAGGGGACACGAGAACGCCCGACGGCGTCACGGGCACGGTGGGATTCGAACCCACGACCGTCGGATTAGAAGTCCGACGCTCTATCCGGACTGAGCTACGTGCCCTCACCCGTAGGTCGGCGGGCACTCTCAAAAGCCGTGTGGAATGGATTAGCCGTCGAACGCGACGTCCTCGTCGGTGGCGTCGGCGGTGGTGATGGCGATGGCGTCGGTGGTCTCGACGGCGGTCAGGCCGTCGATGGCGCAGACGGCGTCGACGCGGTCGTGGGGAACCGAGATAGCGAGGTCGTCGAACTGGAGGTAGCGCTCGACGGTCCCGCCGGCGTCCGCGACGGCGGCGGCGACGGCCTCGGTGTCGGCGTCGTCGGCGGTGGTCAACGCGAGGGCGACGGATTCGCCGTCCATCGGGTCGGCGCGGATGCTCTCGACGGCGCGGGAGACGTACATCACTCCGAGGAGGGGCCGCCGGGGCCTTGGTTGTGCCGTTCGGCGGTCTCCAGTCGGGACTCGGCGACGGCGAACGCGAGGGTGCTGGCGAGTCCGAGCAGAGTCCCGCCGGTGAGAATGACGGCGAGGTACTCCAGGCTCTGGAGGCCGAGGAAGAACGCGCTCAGGCCGTGGAGGACGCCGCCGATAGCGAGGACGTAGAAGGGGGCGTTGAGGTAGCGCCACTCGAAGGTGTCTTGCAGGTACTCGTCGGTGACGCGACCCAGACTAGAGGTGATGCCCGCCGCGGCGAACCACTGGACCGCCCCGTAGACGAGCGCGGCCATCACTTCGACGGGCGAGCGGGGGGTCGGCTGGGCTTCGAGCGTGGCGACGCCGCTGACGCCGCCGATGGCGAGGAGGGCGGCGGCGACGACGTAGGTGATGATGGTCACGCGTCCGGCGTACAGGCTCGAGGTGACGCTGTCGGCGGCCTCGTCGAGGAGTTGTTCGGCCCCGAGGCCCCGAGCGAGGACGTACAGCCCCAAGAGGCCGGAGATGATGCCCAGTGCCGACCCGGGCAGACCGAGCGAATCGACGGCGATGGTCAGCGGGTAGATGAGCAACAGAATCCCGAGCGGAACGAGGAGCGTCCCCCGCGTCTCGGGGTCGTCGAGCACCTGTTTGATGGTGTAGTACATCGACTCCAAGTCTTGGGCCTGCCGGACGACGACGCGGCGGACCCCGTCGATGCGGATGCGCGAGCGGATGACCGGGACGACGGACTCGTCCTGTGCGCCGTCGGTGACGACCAGCGCGCGCACGTCCTCGCTGGCGGTCAGCGACGCCAGCACGGTGTCGACCTCCTCGCCGACGGCGCGGTTGGCGGCCACGTCGCCCGCGTCGACGCCGGTGACGGCGGCGACTTCCACGGGTTCGTCGTCGATGGCGTCGGCGATGTGGACCCCCTCGAAGAGGACGTTCACGTCGGAGTCCTCCGGGTCGGCCTGCGCGAGGGCGACGGCGGCGTCGACGACGTTCTCCCGGCCGATGACCGGCGTCTGCACGTCGGTCTTGCGGCCGAGGTCGTCGTCCAGGTCCACACACAGCACCAGCAGCATTGGCTGACGGTACGCCAGCGGCGTTTAACTGTCTTCGGGCCTCGCCGTCCCCGGGAAATCTCTGATTCGGGGGCGGCGCCGTCCGCTCCGAGAAACGGGATACGTGTTCCCTCGAGCCATCTATCTGACGTGGCCCGGGTCCGCCGGGCGCGGTTCCGGTGGGTCCTCCGTCGGGCCGAGGCGGGCGACGAGGGCGGCGACCGGGAGCAACAGGAGACTGCCGACGACGAACGGCGACCAGTAGCCGACGACGGCGTAGAGGCCGCCCATCACCGGCGGACCGACCGTGCGGGCGAGGCTTCCCGCTCCCTGCGTGATGCCGAAGGCGCTCCCCTGCACGTCGGCGCTGGCGCGCTGGGAGACGAGCGCCGTCAGCGTCACCGAGAGGACGCCGTTGCCGACCGGGAGCAGGGTCAGGACGGCCAGCAACCCCAGCAGGTCGCTCGTCAGGAACGGGGCGACGGCGGTGAGGTCCGGAAACAGCGCTCCGAGGGACTTCGAGAACGGGAGCAGGCCCACACTGAGGACGAGCAGGGCGGTCCCGGCGAGCGAGAGCGGTATCGGCGCGTAGCGCGCGGTCAACCGACCGACGAGGATTCCTTGCGTGAGGACGGCGAGGACACCGATATAGGTCAACAGGAGCGCGCTCTGGGCGGCCGTGTAGCCGTAGATGTCCGCGACGTAGGGGATGAACATTATCTGGACGCCGGAGAACGCGAAGGAGACGAGGAAGAACGCGCCGAGCAGTTCCCGCAGGCCCGGCGCGCGGACGGCGGCCAGCAGTTGCGCCGTCGCCGAGGGGCGGTCGGTCGCCGTCTCCGCAGGGCCGACGGTCCGGGATTCCGGGAGAAAGAGGAGCGCCACGACGACGCCACAGAGGCTGGCGAACGCGGCGGCGAAACTCGGGAGCGAGAAGCGCGTTATCGGGACGGCCGCCGGGAGCGCCGCGTCGACGGCGGCGACGGTGGCGTCGAACGAGAGGACGGCCCCGAGACCCGGCCCGAAGATGAAACCGAGCCCGAACGCCGCGCCGACGAATCCGAGCGCGGCGGCCCGGCGCTCCGGCGGCGTCACGTCCGCGACGTACGCCTGGGCCGTCGAGAGGTTCCCGCCCATCGCGCCCGCGAGCATCCGCGAGGCGAACAGCACCCAGAGCGCGTCGGCCAGGCCGAAGACGGTCCACGCGAGGACGGACCCACAGAGCGAGAGGACGAGGACGGGGCGTCGGCCCGCCCGGTCCGAGAGCGACCCCAACAGCGGCGCGAAGACGAACTGCATCGCCGAGTACGAGGCCGCCAGCAGGCCGATGACGAACTCGGTCCCGCCGGGAAACGACCGCGTGTAGAACGGGAGGATGGGGATGACGATACCGAACCCCAGCAAGTCGAGGAAGACGACGGCGAGGACGATAGCGAGGCCGCGACGGCGGCCAGCGTCGGACATGGCAGGGAGTGAGAGCGGAGACGAAATAAGGAACGGGGCCTGTCCCAGTCCATGCCGACACACACCACGGCCGGTGTGATGCGCACGCTTTTTCCCGCTGGACGCGATTCTAGCCGTACACGATGATTTCCGAGGGCTGCGAACAGTGCGCCAAGGGCGGCAAGATGGTGCTGTTCGTCTACGGCTACTGCGACCAGCGAGACTGCTTCTACTGTCCCCTCGGAGAGAACCGCAAGAACGTCACCCAGATGTACGCCAACGAGCGCCCCGTCGAGTCCGATTCGGACGTCATCGAGGAGGCCAAACGGATGAGCGCGCTCGGCACGTCCATCACGGGCGGCGAACCACAGGAGGCCTTAGACCGGACCTGTCACTATCTGGAACTGCTGAAAGACGAGTTCGGCGAGGACCACCACACGCACCTCTACACCGGTATCACCGGCGGCCGCGAGAACATGCGACGGCTCAGCGAGGCCGGACTCGACGAGATTCGGTTCCACCCGCCGCTGGAGCTGTGGGGTGACCTCCACGGCACGGAGTGGGAGGACATCCTCTACATCGCCCGCGAGGAGGGGCTGACCCCCGCCTTCGAGATTCCGGGCATTCGCGCCGAGGAGGAGTTTCTGGAGTTCTTGGACGAAGGCGCGGCCGACTTCTGTAACATCAACGAGTTCGAGATGTCCGACGGGAACTACCGCCGGATGCAGGAGGAGGGCTTCGAACTCAAAGAGGACCACATGAGCGCCGTCGAAGGCTCCCACGACATCCTCGAACGGATGGGCGACCACGAGAAGGTGTACTTCTGTACGAGCGTGTTCAAGGACGCCGCCCAGCACCGCTCGCGCCTGAAGCGGATGGCCCGCAACATCCGCCGGGAGTTCGACGACGTGACCGAGGACGGCACGCTCGTCTACGGGAAGGCGTGGGTCGGCGAGGAGCGACTCGTCGAACTCGGCGTCCCCGAGGAGTTCTACGCGGTCAAGTCCGACCACGTCGAACTGGCGTGGTGGCTCTTAGAGGAGATGGTCGAGGAGGGCGACGTACCCAAGGGCGAACTCGTCGAGCAGTACCCGACCTACGACGGGACGGTGGTCGAGCGGACGCCGCTGTCTGGCGGGACGAGTGGTGGACGCGTCACGGCCGACGACTGAATCCCGCGAGCAAAGCGAGCGGGTTTTTTGGTCCAGATTTTTCGAGGAGCCCTCCCGCAGTGAGCTGTCGGCTCACGAGGAAGGGTGACGCGGAAAAAGGTGGGATGCGGACGGTGGTCGAGCGGACGCCGCTGTCTGGCGGGACGAGTGGTGGACGCGTCACGGCCGACGACTGAATCCCGCGAGCGTAGTCCCATGTGGCGGCGTCCGGTCGGTCGGCGGGTGACTAGCGAACTGGATGTGACCGAGGAGTACACGAACCGAGTGCGTAGCGGACTGGCGAACGTATGCAGAACATAGCAATCCGTCGCCCGTTCGAGCCGTCTGTATGGTGACCCACGCACCGGGAGTCTCGCGTCGAGAGGTACTGCTACTCGCTGCTGGCGTCCCGATAGCCGGGTGTACGGGCCTGTCGTCGTCGGGGCAAGCCGGGACTACCGGGCAGGCGAACCAGCAATCGCCCACCGAAACCGGAACCGAAGACGACCAAGCGGAGTCGACCACCGGGGAGACGGTGCGAGCGTTCGTCGGGTCGTATCACTGGGGATACTTCGTGCTGGACGCCGACGGGACCGAACGGGACCAGCTATCGCTGACGAACGGTGACGAACTGCGCCTCACGCTGTTCAGCGTCGAGGCCGACGACGCCGTCGCGGCGCTTCCGCAGGCAGTCCGAAACGGCATCCCTGACTCGGCGGAGCGAGCGCGGCGAAACGAGCAGTCGATTCCGACGCCGCAAGGCACGTCGCTCGAAACGCTACACGAGGCCGCCGAAGCGGCCTATCCGGACCACAGCCTCGCGCTCGTGTCCGACGAGTTTCTGCGCCCCGGCGGGCCGGGACAGGGCGGCCCGGGGCAGGGCGGCCCGGGGCAGGGTCCCAGACAGGGGCCGCAGGGCTCGTGGGCCGGGCATCACGGCCCCCACGGCGGGCCGTCTGGTCCGTACGGCCCCGGTTCCGGACAGGGAGGCGGCGGGATGTACGGCCCCGGGAGCGGGGGTGGCGGCTGCTGGGGACCCGCGTTCGGCACGCTCGCGCCGACGACGTACCTGTGGCATCATTCGACGGTGCCCGCAGAACTCGGCTTCGTCGTCGACACCGCGGGGTCGTTCGGCTTCGCGTGTACGGTCTACTGTGGGTACGGCCACCCGTACATGGCGGAACCCGGGCGAGTCGTCGTCAGCGAGGAGTGACCCAGTCGGATTAGCGTGACCCCTGCGCTGGCGGCGTTGTCTCCGTCGCCTCCGACCGGTCGGCCACCAGACCGTCTCGCAGACGGGACGACAGCGCCGTGCGTCCCGGTCGGGCGAGACTGCCGACGGCGAGGGCGACGACTGCGAGCGCCGCGGCGATAGCGAGCGGGGCGGTCAGGAGGCCGACGACGACGGCGTCGCGCAACTCGGAGAACGTCGCCGTGTGGTCGTCGGCCTCCGACAGCGCTCTGAGGATGTCGACCCGAGTCCCGTTCGAGAGGGCAGCGAACGCCTCGTCGGGGTCGGCGGCCTCGGCCAGTCCCACGTCGGTCATGGCCGCTACGTGGAGCGTGGCGACCATAGAGGTGGCGGGCACCGGGATTCATGTCCGTTCGACGAGTGGACCGACGCGAAGCCCTCCATGAACTTCGACATCGACAGCGGCAAACTGCTGTACGCGCTGGGCGTGGTCTTCGCCGCGGCCGCGCTGGTGTACTTCGTCCGCGACGTGGTGTTCGGCCTCTCGATTACGGTGAAAGCTGTCCTGCTGTTCGTCGCCTTCGTCGTGTTCTTCCTCGGCGGCGTCAGCGTCGACCGGGACGTGTTGGACGTGGTGTCGTTCGCACTCGCCGGAGTAGCGTACGTCGTCTTCGTGGGCTACGTCGTCCTGCGGTACGCCCCCGACGAGAGTCGAATATTCATGTTACTCGCCATCTCGGCGGGCCTGTTCGTCACGCTGGGATACCTTCTGCGCGAGCGAAATCTGGAAATTTCCGGGCGGACGGCTACCGCCGTCGTCGTCGCTCTGCTCCTCCTCAGCACCGTGTTGGTCGGGGCCGACGCCCTCGGTGGCGACGTGACCTACGACCTCCAGACGGAGTCCTCGGTGACCGTCGACCCCGCGGGCGACGGGCCGCCGGGCGGATACGTCGAGCGGCAACTGCCGGTCGGGACGCTGACCGCCACGAACGACTTCGTGTTCACGCGGGCACTGTCGTTCCCGCAGTTACGCGGGTGTCTCGTCGGCGTCGAGGACGTGCCCCACAACGACGTGTGGGTGGCCTACGAGTTCCCGAGCTACGAGCGCCCGAGTACCATCGCCGGTGGGACGACCCGGTCGTTCGCCGTCGAGGCGAGCATCCCCGTCGACGTCAACGCGACCGAATCGCGGACCTACGCCATCGAGCGCGGGAGCGACTGTACGGTCGAGCGGGCGTCGCCGACCCTGCTTCTCTCCGTCGAGGACGAGTCGCGCCGGGACTAGTCAGCCGCCCCCGAGTTTGTTGAGACACTGCTGGCAGTAGGTCACGTCCGAGCGGTTGCGCACCCCGCAACTGGGACAGGCGACCGTTCCCTCGGGAACCGGGTCGTCGCCGGTCACCGCCGCCGTGACCGCCGTCGCGTCGAGTCGCCACTCCGACCCCGAGCCCTCCATCCGCTGTGCGCGCTGTTGGGCGCGCTCGATGAGTTCGTCGTCCCGCATCGCTTCCAGGCCGCGCCAGAGGGCCAGGAACAGCAGCGTCGGCGCGACGATGACGAACAGCCCCAAAGCGACCCTGAGAGCCAGCTCCAGCTGGCTGAGTGCCATACCTTCACATGGGGCTGGAGCGACGAGAATCCTTCGCCGTCAGTAGTTGTACAGCGAGACGACGTAGGGGAGTTGGTTGTACATCCAGATTGCGAGGGGGATGCCGACGATGGTCAGCGTCAGCGTGTAGGCGACGCCCATCCAGATGCCGCTGGCCCACCAGCCGACCAGCAGGAACCACACCGCCCGTATCAGCAGGGAGTGCTGTGTGCCGCCGTCTTCCTCGACGAGGGGGTCCCGACGCTTCAACGAGAGGACCAGCGGCACCTTGTTTATCATCTTGATTCCAAGCGGGATGCCGATGATGGTGACGTTCAAGAGCCACGCCACCGAGAGCCACAGGCCGGTCAGCCACCAGCCAACGAGGAGGAACCACACCGCGCGGACCAGCAGGGAGGGTTGATCGCTCATACCCCAACCTACCCGAGCGGGCGACATAAGCTTCCTGTCCGCTCCGGGGCGACAGAACGGAACGAGCGGTCCTGACGTGGGTGGCGACCGTTTTTTCACGGTCCGGTCGACGACGGTTCGATGGACGCGTCCCCGTTCCATGGGGTTCGAGACGAACTGCTACGCGCTGTCGCTCCGCCTCGAAGCCGTCGCCACCTCCCGCACCGTCCCCTGCCCGTCTTCGAGGCCCTCGTTCGGCGCCTCGCTATTCCTCGAACACGAACGTCCCGTCCCGCTGGACCACTTCGCCGTCCACTTCGATGTAGCTGTCCTCGCTCATGTCGACTATCATGTCGACGTGGACGGCCGACTCGTTGCGCTCGTTCTCGTCGCCGACGGTGTCCTCGTAGGCGCGGCCGACCGCCATGTGGACGGTGTCGCCCATCTTCTCGTCGAACAGCATGTTGTACGTGAAGCGGTCGATGTCGCGGTTCATGCCGATGCCGAGTTCGCCGAGGCGACTCGCGCCCTCGTCGGTCTCTAAGACCTCCGTCAGCAGGGCCTCGTTCTTTCCGGCGCTGTGGTCGACGACCTCGCCGTTCTCGAAGCGGAGGAACACGTCGGTGACCTCGCGGCCCTGGTGATACAGCGGTTTGTCGAACAGCACCTCGCCCTCCACGCTGTCGGCGACGGGTGCGGTGAACACCTCGCCGCCGGGAAGGTTCTTCTCGCCGTAGTCGTTCAGCGTCGGGTTCCCGGCGATTGACATGGTCACGTCCGTGGTGTCGCCCGAGACGATGCGCACCTCGTCGGCCGGGTCGAGGATGTCGACCATCTGGGACTGGTGTTCTCGCACGGCGTCCCAGTCCTTGTTCACGGCGTCCCAGACGAAGTTCTCGTAGCCCTCGGTGGACATCTGGGCGAGTTGGGCGTTCGCGGGTGCGGGGTACTGGGTGAGACACCACGTCTTCGAGAGGCGTTCCGAGAGGAGCGGTTGCTGGGCCTGCTGGAACGCGGCGGTCGTCTCGGGGTCGACGTCGCTGGTCTCGGTGACGTTGGCGCTGCCGCGGATGGCGATGTAGGCGTCCATCGCCTCGTACAGCGCTTCGAGGTGGCCGGGCGTCTCGAACTCCTCGCGGTTGCGGAGGAACGCGCGCTGATAGCGCTCGCCGAGGCGTTCCTGGACGACGAGGGGGTTCGCGCCGCGGTCGGCGGCCAGTTCGTGGAGCGCGACGACGAGGTCCTCGGAGACGGGGTGGGCGTCGATGACGATGTCGTCGCCCTCGCTCAGGTCGATGGAGTGGTCGACGATGACTTCTGCGTGTTCGCGGATACGCGGGTCCATAGAGCAAACTCTGTCGACGGCCCCAAACCACTTTCGCCGACGGCTACTCCTTCTTGCTCTCTTGGAACCCTTCTTTGAACCCCAGCAGGGTGCGTCGGACCATCAGGTACATGAAAAAGAAGAAGGCGAGCACCGCGGCGAGGAGGAGGTAGATGAACAGGTTGTTCATCTCGAGACCACCGAGTTGGAGCACGAGGGCGAGCGAACCAATCATAGCGGGGCGTTCCCCCCGGCGAGACAAAGAGGTTTCGCCACCCTGCCGTAGCAGGCCCAAAACAGGCGATTTCGAAGAGTAAAATCCGTATTTGAGCGATATGTGTAACGTCTATCGTAGCTTGGGGAACACTCATAATCCCATAGTACATACTCGTAGGTATGTCGTTGCTGCCTTCTCGGGACCCGGCAGTGCCCGACGCAGAACCCCGAGTCATCGGGGTCGATAGCGAGGACGCGGACGACGTGTTGTCGGCGCTCTCCTCGGAGACGGCCCGCGAGTTACTGGCGGCACTCAACCGCGAACCCGCGCCACCGGCGGAACTCGCCGACCGCGTCGACACCTCGCTCCAGAACGCACAGTACCACTTGAAAAAGCTCCGCAAAGCCGGTGCTGTCGAAGTCGTCGACACCGCCTACTCCGAGAAGGGTCGGGAGATGGACGTGTTCGCGCCAGCGAACCAGCCGTTGGTCATCTGTGCCGGTGACGAACAGGAGACCTCCGGTCTGCGGGCGGCGCTGTCGAACCTCCTCGGCGGCCTCGCGGTGGTCGCACTGGCCAGTCTGTTCGTCCAGCAGGCGTTCGGCAACGGTCTCGCGATGCTCTTCGGCGGGCCGACGGTCCGAAGCGGGAGCGCGGACACCGGCGGCTCGGACCCCAGTTTCTACATCGAGAACGGGACGATAGCCGACGGCGGCGGGACGGAGACGGCGGTGGGAGTCGTCGACGCCGCCGCGCAGGGCGGGGCCGACGCCGCCGCGGTGCTCTCGCCCGGCCTCGCTTTCTTCGCTGGCGGCGCGTTCGTCCTGGCGATGCTCGCGGCCACGTGGTACGTCCGCCGGTAAGTGTCAAACGAACCTTTCACTCACCAGTAAGCCCATTATCTACTCGTGCCAACAGTTGACACGCGCCGTACCGCTCGGCGCGCGACGACCCACAGACAGACACTCCCAACTGGCATCTTCCGGTGACCAAGGGGGCTGGTCTATCTCCACCAGCCTATCGCTGTATCGTTCTCTCCTCGAAGGTCTCACCCGCTGGCGAGCGCAGTCGGACGCGCAGATTCGGTCCCTCGACCGTGAGTTCCGCGTGGGCCGGTCGGTAGCGACGGGGGTCCGCGTAACTCCCCGGATTGACGAGCGGTCGGCCGTCGAGGTCCGTGATTTCCGGCCGGTGCGAGTGACCGACGACGACCACGTCCGCGCCCTCCTGTCGCGCGAGCAGTCCCAGCGCCGTCGCCGTGTGTTCGTGCCCGTGGACGACGAGTAGTCGAACCCCGTCGTAGGTGAGCGTCGCGGCGTCGGTGAGTCGCTCTCGGAGGGCAGGCGGGTCGTTGTTGCCGTAGACGGCGGTGAGTTCGGTCGCTTCGGCGGCGACAGCGTCGAGAACCGTCTCGGTGATGAAATCTCCAGCGTGGACCACGTGGTCGGCGTCCCTGACCGCGTCGAGGGTGTGCCCATCCAGCCGGTGGTCGTCGGTCCCGTGCGTGTCGGAGATGACGGTGAGCATACCGGGCGTTCGGGGTCCGCACGTAAATCCAGAACCACTTTCCCCCAGCCTCGTGACGGGAGCGTATGGCAGGCAGTAAATCAGTCGTCATGGCCGCCCTCGTCGCCAACGGCGCCATCGCGGTGCTGAAGTTCTTCGGGTTCCTGCTGACCGGGAGCGCCGCGATGCTGTCGGAGACGTACCACAGCATCTCCGACACCGGCAATCAGGTGTTCCTCCTCATCGGCATCCGGTTTTCCGGCCGCGACGCCGACCGGCAGCACCCCTTCGGCTACGGGAAGGCGCAGTTCTTCTACAGTTTCCTCGTCTCGGTGTTCCTGTTCGGCATCGCCGGATGGGAGAGTCTGAAACACGGCTACTCGCAACTCACCGCGGGCGGGCACGGCAGCGAGGCCGCGGGCGGTGCGGTGGAGTTCCTGTTCATCAGTTTCACGCCCCCGGCGTGGCTCGACCCGCTGTGGGTCAACTACACCGTCCTGCTGGGCGCGTTCGCCTTCGAGACGTGGGCGCTCGTGAAAGCCCGCGCGGAGATGCAACGACAGATGGACCGCAACGACTGGGGGAGCTATCGGGAGGCGTTCCGCAAGACCAGCGACGTGACGACGCTCACGGCGCTGACCGAGGACACCATCGCGCTGGCCGGTATCGTCATCGCCTTGGTCGGCCTCTTTCTCGAACAGCAGACCGGCAACCCCTTTTTCGACCAGATTTCCGCCGTCCTCATCGGTATCATGCTGATGGGCTTCGCCTTGGCGCTGGCGTGGGAGAACAAGCGTCTCTTGCTGGGCGAGAGCCTGCCGGCCGACGAGGGCCAGCGACTCCGTGACATCATCCGCGCCGACGACAACGTCACCGAAATCGTCGACTTCCGGACCGTCTACTTCGGTCCCAACGAGGTCATCGTCTCTGCCGACGTGGCCTTCGATACGGGCTTAGACACCACCGAGATAGACGATATCATCACCGCCATCGAGTCGCGGCTGAAGGACGCGAACGGCGACATCCGCACTGTCTACATCGAACCCGAGACGCTCTCCTCGTAGATACCCACGTCGTCGGCCCACCACGGCACGGGGACGCGGACGATTCCCGTCCTGACCGACATCACGAACACCATCGTCGACCCGTCGCTACGCCGCTCCCAGTGGTCGACGTACCGGACGACCCCTTGCCGGTCGACGTAGAGACGCGACCGGACGGCGACGGTCTGGTCGGGGTCCGCGCCGCTGATGGGGATGTCCGTGTCGTTCGACCCCACGACGGCGAGCGTCCGGCCGCCCCGCCTGACCGTTCCGAGGCGGTCGTACCCCTCGGCCGTCAGAATCCCCCGGATGACGCTCGCCCCCGATAGCGAGGAGACGTACGGGACCCGTCCGTCGCTCTCGGCCCGGACGTAGTCGGTGTCCGGGTCGTCACGCACGTTCCGGTACTCCACCCCGTCGGCGACGACCACGCCCTCGTTCAGCGGCCCGAACGTCTGCCGGACGCGGACGACACCGCCCTCCCGGTCCACCCACACGTCGTGGGTGTTCTGCGGCCCTTCGCGCTCGACGTGGCGGTGGAAGTTCCGGTCGGCCAGCACCGCCGCGTGCCGGTCGAGAATCCGGTCGAGGTCGACGTTTCCGTCGGCGTACGGGAGGTCGACGGCCGGTTCGGTCGTCTCCGGAACCGGGGCCGGAGTTACCGCCTTCCGGGAGGTGGCGGTGTCGCCGCTGGCGAGCAGTCCAGTGCACCCCGCGAGGGCGACGACGGCGACGACGAGGACCGGACGCCACATACTCCCATAGACGGACCCCGCGTGGAAGTACCTGCTGGGCCGAACCCTTTTGCCCGAGAACGGCCAATCACTCCCCGTGGCGACGACCGACGACGGCTACCTCCGCTTTTTCCCGTACGACGAGCCGTACGACCACCAGCGCGAGGCGATGGCGACCATCTACGAGGCCCTAGACGAGGGCCGAGACGTGCTGTTCGAGGGGGCCTGCGGGACCGGCAAGACGCTGGCCTCGCTCGTCCCGGCGCTGGAACACGCCCGCGAGACGAACAAGACGGTGGTCATCACCACCAACGTCCATCAGCAGATGCGCCAGTTCGTCGAGGACGCCCGCGCTATCACCGACCACGAGCGCCTCCGCGCAGTCGTCTTCCGCGGGAAGGGGTCGATGTGTCACATCGACGTGGACTACGAGGAGTGTCAGGCCCTGCGGGATACGACCCGCGAACTGGTCGACGTGGAGACGGACATCGCCGAGTTGGAACAGCGCGAGGGGGAACTGCTCGAAGCGGGCCAGTCGGGCAGCAGCGAGGCGATGGAGGCCCGCAACGCCGTCGTCGACGAACTGCGGACCTTACAGGAGGACTTGGAAGACCTGGAGACCGAGCGGTCGACCTGCGACCACTACTACCGGAACCTGACCGTCGACACCACCGACTTCTACGCGTGGCTGTACGACGACGTGCGCACGCCCGACGACGTGTACGAGTACGCGGGCGACCGGGGGATGTGCGGCTACGAACTGCTCAAAGAGGGGATGGACGGCGTCGATTTGGTCGTCTGCAACTACCACCACTTACTCGACCCGACCATCCGCGAGCAGTTCTTCCGATGGCTGGGGCGGGACCCCGAGGACGTGGTCGCCGTCTTCGACGAGGCCCACAACGTCGAGTCGGCGGCCCGCGACCACGCCCGCCGCACGCTCACCGAGAACACGCTGGACCAAGCGTTAGACGAGTTGGAGACGAGCGAGGACGCCCGTGCGGAGTCGGCCGCGAACGTCCTCGAAACGTTCCGGGACGCCCTCGTGGAGACGTACGAGGACTCGTTCGGGTTCGGTGACCGAGAGGCCGTCGACGACCACTGGGAGGACGTGACCGTCGCCAACGACGACCGGAAAGACGACCTGACGCTCGCGTTCTTCCAGCACTACACCGGCCCAGGTTTCCACGAGGAAGTCGACCGAGCGCTGGACCTCGGCCGTGAACTGGACGCCGCCTACGAAGAGCAGTTCAAAGAGGGGGAACTCGACACCCGCAAGGAGTGTCAGACCCTGCAGGCGGCGGCGTTCCTCTCGTCGTGGCTCGCGGAATCCGACGAGGCCGGGCAGTACCCCGTGGTGAGCGTCCGCCGCGACGAGAGCACCGACGAGGTGTACGGCCGCGCGGAACTGTACACCTGCATCCCCGAGCAAGTGACCAGCGACCTGTTCGAAGACCTGCACGCGGCCATCCTGATGAGCGCGACCGTCCGCCCGTTCGACGTGACCGAAGACGTGGTGGGACTGGACGACCCCGTGACGATGGCCTACGGCAACCAGTTCTCGGAGGACCGGCGGCGGACCTACGCCGTCGACGGCCCCGCGCTCTTTTCCAGCGCCCGGGACGACCCCGAGACACAGCGGACCATCGCTCGCACCTTGGAGGACGTCATCCGCTTCACGCCGGGCAACACCCTCGTCTTCTGCCCTTCCTACAGCGAGGCGAAGCGCTACCACGACATGGTGGCGGTCAGCGGGACGCGCTATCTGGACGAACCCGGCAAGCAGGCCCGTGACCTCCGCGAGGCATTCACCGACGACGACGGCGGCGTCCTCTTCACGTCGCTGTGGGGCACGCTGGGCGAGGGGGTCAGCTACGACGGCGACGACGCCCGGTCCGTCGTCGTCCTCGGTGTCCCGTATCCCCATCTGGACGACCGGATGGAGGCCGTACAGGACGCTTACGCCACGGCCTTCGGCGACGAGGACGACGACGAGGCGGGGTGGCGCTACGCCGTCGAGATTCCGACCGTTCGGAAGACCAGACAGGCGCTGGGCCGAGTCGTCCGCTCGCCCGACGATTTCGGTGCGCGCATCCTGCTGGACCAGCGCTACACCGAACGCGCCGAGATGGAGATGCGCGACTACGCTGTCCGTGGCTCGTTCCCACCGGAGGAACGCCGCGAGATGGTCGACATCGGCCCGGAGAAACTGAAGTTCGCGCTGTTGAACTTCTATCAGGACATGGACGCCTACGACGGACCGCCGCCGAAGCCCTGAACGGTCGGGCATCAGAGATGGGACCCTCGACGTGACTGTCGGTAAATTTAAAATATCCATACTGAGATGTTTAGCACGCAATGCGCCCTCCATCGTCCTCCCTCCGCAGTAGCTTCGAGACCGCCGTCGCGCTCGCCGTCGCCGCCCTCTCGTGGGTCGCCGCAGTGGCCCGCACGGTGACGGCGCGGGCGTGGAACGCCCTCCTCGCCCTCGCGGCGCGATTCCGGTCGGCCGCCCGAACCGGATTCGACCGGGGCCGTCGCCTGTTCGCCGGGCCAATCCGGGAGTTGGTCACCGGCCCGGTCCGAGACGCACTGTTCGGTCGCCGCCTCTCGCTCTCGCTGTTAGTGCTCCTGCTCACCGTACCGCTGGCGCTCGGGTCGGCGTGGTGGGTCGGCACGAACGTCGGCTACGGCACCCTCGTCGAACTGGTGTCGGGGACGTGGGACGGCACGAACCCCGCGCTCGGGGTCTTTCTCGCCGCCGCGGCGCTCGTGACTCTCGGTGCGGTGAGCGCCGGTGTGAACTCCGGTCTCCTCCCGACGAGCGTGCTGGTGACCGCGCCCGTCTTCGGCGCGGCGCTCACGCGATACGGCACCACGGTCGAGACCTACGGCGGGACGGGCGTGGTCTCCCTGCCCGAAGCCGTCGCGTACGCCGCCTTCCTCGGCGTCACCATCGGTGTCCCCCTCGCGCTCTGTGGGTTCCTGCTCGGTGCTGGCTTCCGGCACGTCGGCCTCGTTCTCACCGACGGCGCTGGGCCGTCGCGACCGGCCGACCAAGCCTGAGTGGCGGTCGCCGGGAACGCGCAGCGACCGACTGTCCGACCGAAAAGGTGGGTTAGAAAACCCCCCACGTAGAACAAGCGGCCAATGCTAGTCGCGTTCGACTTCGACGGGACCCTTTCGGACTCCGAGATGACCGTCCTGCTGGGCAATCAGAACGGTACCGCCGAGGACATGGCCGACATCACGGAGCAAGCAATGAACGACGAAATCGAGTACGCCGAGAGCCTCCGCCAGCGCTGTGCGCTCTTGGAGGACCTGCCCGACGAACAGGCCCAAGCCGCTTTCGACGAGGTGGAACTACGCCCCGGCGCGGCCGACGTCATCGCCGCCCTGCGAGCGGCGGGCGTTCACGTCATCATCCTCACCGGCGGGTTCGAACGCGGCGTCGAGGCCGCACTCGAAGCCGAGGGGGTCGAAGTCGACGCCATCGTCGCCAACCGCCTGCCCGTCGCCGACGGGAAACTCACCGGCGCGGTCGAAGGGCCGCTCATCGAAGGGACGAAAGACGACGCCCTGGAGGTGGCGACGGCCATCCTCGGCGAGGACCGCGCCGACACCGTCGCCGTCGGCGACGGCGCGAACGACCTGCCGATGCTGGAAGTCGCGGGACTGGCCGTCGGGTTCGAACCGAAACCGGCCGTCGAACCCGCCTGCGATACGACGGTGTCGACGATGGCCGAACTGTCCGACCTGTTCGAGGAGAAGGGGATTCTCTAGGCCCGCGCCGTCTCCGTGTCCCCGTGCCCGTACAGCGAGTAGACGAGCAGGCCGAATCCGAGCGCCGTCACCGACCGCTGGAGGAGGACGCCGCCGAGGAAACTCCACCCGAGCAGTTGGTGGACGCCGCCACCCAACAGGAGGCCGAGCGTCACGAGACCGAACCCGGCGGCGAAGTGGCGCATCACCCGGGACCCGTTTCGGCGGGCCGCCCGGTAGGCGAGGTGGGTAATCACGCCGCCGAGGACGAGGACCACGGCGCTCGTGAGTACCGCGAGCATCGTCAGGAGTGTCGTGTCCATCTGTCTCCCCGTGTACTGAAATCCGAATCGTGAGCGGAACCGCCGTCGCCGGACCGGCGAGCGGCGGCGGGCCCGTGTGTCACCCGAGGATGACGCGGAGCCACGCGTTGTTCTGCACGATGCCCAGTTTTTCGAGGTAGCTGTCGACGCCGAGGATGCGACCAGCGCCGATGGCCCCGAGGCCGAACAGGAGCGCCGCGTAGACGACGTGGTCGTCGACGACCCAGCCGTGGGCCAGCGGGAGACCGGCCATGAGACCGCCCTGCAGGCTCGCCGCCCAGAACATCATCATCATGAGGGCGCCCCAGAACGCGTTCCAGCGGACGAACGCGCCGAGGATGAGGCCGATGCCGGTCAGGGTGAGCCCCCACATCACGAGCACGTCGACGAGCGGATTCCCGGCCATCGCGGCGAACAACCCGGTGAAGGGGTTGCCCTCGGGGATGGCGTTGGCGAGGAAGCCCGCCGCCGTCCAGTTGTTCTCGGCGGTGGCGTCGAGGTACGTGACGAGTTTGGTGAGGCCGCCCTGCAACAGGACCCACCCCATCGTGACGCGAAGCGAAAGGATGGCGTAGCCGATCCAGTGCTCGGAGTACGCGAAGTCGGTCTCCCGGCCGAACAGTTCAACGTCGAGGTGTCGGGTGTCGGTGGACATGATTTGTTTCCTCTACAGGTAGTAGTCGGCGTGGAAAGGCCTTCAAGCGGAAGTACAGTTCTCAGGGAATGAGAACCGAATCCGGTCGAGTGGCCCGCTGTTCTCGCCGAACGGGAAACGGGTGGCGTACCCTGAGACGGGCCGGACCCCGGAAAATCGATGCGGCGTTACTCGGTCGCCTGCGCGATGGCTTGGTCGAGGTCGGCGATGATGTCGTCGACGGACTCGGTCCCGACGGAGAGGCGGACCATGTCGTCGGTGACGCCCGCGGCGGCTTTCTCCTCGTCGCTGAGTTGCTGGTGAGTCGTCGAGGACGGGTGGATGATGAGCGTCTTCGCGTCGCCGACGTTCGCCAGCAGCGAGGCGAGTTCGGTCGATTCGACGGTGGTGCGAGCGGCGTCGTAGCCGTCCGCGAGACCGAACGTAATCATGCCGCCGTACCCGCCGTCGAGGTACTTCGTCGCGTTCTCGTGGGTCTCGTGGTCCTCCAGACCGGGGTAGGTGACCCACGACACCTCGTCGTGGTCGTCTAGGTGTTCGGCGACGGCCATCGCGTTCTCGCAGTGGCGGTCCATCCGCGTCGGGAGGGTTTCCAAGCCCTGCATCGTCTGCCACGCGTCGAACGGCGACTGCTGACACCCCAAGTCGCGCAGGCCGCGGGCGATGGCGGCGTAGGTGAACGCGGCGTCCCCGAACCGGTCGCGGAAGTTCACGCCGTGGTAGGCGGGGTTGTCGCCCGCGATTTCGGGGTATTTGTCTGCGTACTCGTCCCACGGGAACGAGCCCCCGTCGACCAGAATCCCGCCGACGGTCGTGCCGTGGCCGTGAATCCACTTCGTCGTGGAGTTCCAGACGAGGTCCGCGCCGTGCTCGATGGGGTTACAGAGGTACGGCGTCGCGAACGTGTTGTCGACGAAGAAGGGAACGCCGTTGTCGTGGGCGATGTCTGCCAGTCGCTCGAAGTCCGGCGTCACCAGCGCGGGGTTGCCGATGGTCTCGCAGTGGACGTACGCGGTGTCCTCGTCGATGGCCTCCTCGTAGGCGTCGTAGTCCAGCGTGTCGACGAAGCGCGTCTCGACGCCGTTGCGCGGTGCGGTGTGGGTGTAGTAGGTGTAGGTCCCGCCGTACAGCGAGGAGGCGGTGACCACGTTGTCGCCCACGTCCGCCAGCAGGAAGGTGGCGAGGTTCAACGACGCCATCCCCGAGGCGGTGGCGACGGCCCCGACGCCGCCTTCCAGTGCGGCCAGTCGCTCCTGTAACTGGGCGACGGTGGGGTTCATCAACCGCGAGTAGATGTGACCCGGCTTTTCCAGCGCGAACTGGGCCGCCGCGTCGTCGGCGTCCTCGAAGACGTACGAGGTGGTCTGGTAAATCGGCGGGGCGCGCGCCCGCGCCTCCGCGTCCGGTTCTTCCTGTCCGACGTGTAGTGCGTCTGTCTCGAAACCGTGGTCGTCGCTCATACGGCCGCAAATCTACCGGGAAGGGCTTAAACCCCAACTCCGCCGGAGAACGCCGCCACTCCTCCGAGATACCGGCGAATATCACGGCTCTCCCGAGCGGTTTCGACCTCGGACTGCCCGGGACCCTCGAAGAATTATATTCCTCCACCGTGACACCTGTCGTATGAACGTGCCGTCCGGGACGACACTCCTCTTCGTGGCCCCGGAACCGGATACCCCTCTCGGCCGGTCCCTGCGGGCCAGCGACGAGGTTCGCCTCCGGACAGCGACCACCCGCGAGACGGTCCGCAGTCGTGACCCCGCCTCGCTCGACTGCGTCGTCGTCACCGACGACGTCCCCGACCCGTTCGCGGTCCTCGAACCGGTCTTCGAGGCGTCGACCCCCGTCGGGACGGTGCTTCTCGGCTACGATGGCGACCCGCGGGACGCCGCTCGCTGTCTCGAAGTGGGCGTCGACCGCTACGTCGTGGCCGACGAGAGCGAGGACGTTGCGGCCGCCGTTCGCGACGCCGTCGCCGAGGCCACCGTGGCGACGACTCGGAACCACCACGAGCGACTCGTCGAGTACGCCTCCGACATCATCGCCGTCTACGACCCCAGGGGTCGAATCTCCTACATCAACGACGCCGTCACGGACGTCTTGGGGTACGAACCCGAGGCGGTGACCGGAACAGACCCCATCACGCGGGTCCATCCCGACGACCGGGACGCCGTCCGCTCGTTCTTCGCGGCGCTCCGGGATGACGCCGAGGAGACCCGGCGACTGACCTATCGGCTTCGGGCCGCGGACGGCAGTTACCGGGTGCTCGAGTCCATCGGTCGGAACCGAATCGACGACCCGGAACTCGGCGGCATCGTCATCAACTCCCGCGACGTGACCGAGCGCGAGGCCCGCAAGTCCGAACTCGAACTCAGGGAGTCCATCATCGAAGTCGCACCCATCGGCCTCCACGTCTTAGACGCCGACGATACCTTCCTCTGGGCCAACGACGCCTTCGCGTCCGTCTTCGGACGCACCCCCGAGGACATCGTCGGGACGGCGTATCTGGACCTCGTCGAGGCGGGGTACATCCCCGACGACATCACCGACTGGTACAAAACCGCGCTCCGTCGACTGCTCTCTACCGACGACGACACCCAGACGCTTCGACGGGAGGCCGTACCGGTGGAACCGCCCGACGGAAACACCCGGTATTTCGACGTGTACCTCGCGCTGCTGCCGCTGGACGACGGCGAGTTCGCGGGGTCGGTCATCGCCTTCCGCGAAGTGACCGAACGGAACCGCTACGAACGCCGACTCGAAGAGCAAAACGAGCGCCTCGCCGAGTTCGCAAGCGTCGTCAGTCACGACCTGCGCAACCCCCTCAACGTCGCGTCGGGACGGCTCGCACTCGCCCGAGACGACGACAGCGCGACCGATTCCAATCTCGAAGCGGCGGAGACGGCCCTCGACAGAATGGAGCGCCTCGTCGAAGACATACTGTCGCTGGCCCGCGACGGCCGGGTCGTCGGGTCGCTGCACCCGGTCGAACTGTCCGGGGCCGCCCGCACCGCCTGGTCGACGAGCGCAACCGGTGACGCGACGCTGTCGGTCCGCGACGAACTCGGGGCGATTCGGGCCGACGAGACCCGCCTCCAGCAACTGTTGGAGAACCTGTTTCGGAACAGTGTCGAGCACGGTTCGACGAGCAATCGCCCGCGCGCGGATGCCACGGTGACGGTCACCGTCGGCCCCCTCGCCGACGGCTTCTACGTCGCCGACGACGGCCCGGGCATCCCGGTAGACGAACGGCCGCGCCTGTTCGACATGGAGGACGACGGTCGCTTCGGACTCAGTATCGTCGAGACAATCGCGACGGCCCACGGCTGGGACGTTGCCGTCACCGAGAGCGAGGACGGCGGCGCTCGCTTCGAGTTCACCGGCGTCGACGCCGTCTGAGGGAGATTCTGCGACCGAACGTCGACGAGACGGCGACGGGTTCGAGTGGAAACAGGGGGTGAAGTGGTGAGTAGTTGAGGTGTCGAAGAGACACGACCGAAAAACACGGACCGACCGCCAGCAGACCGCTCGCCAGTGGCGAGCGCGAACTCCCGGGTGAAAACGGTCGTCAGGCGAACTTCCGGACCGTCATGTCCAGCGTGTCCAAGTCCAGAATCGGGGCGAATCCCGAGTCGGGGTCGATGTTGACGGACTTCTGGAAGTCGGTCTGGGCCTGCCAACACCCGGAGTTGAGCGCGAGGACGTTGTGGTACTTCCCCCATCCGAGTTTGTGCACGTGGCCGGTGTGGAACACGTCGGGGACTTCCTCCATGACGAGGTAGTCGCGGTCCTCCGGGGCGAGTCGGGTGTGGCCGCCGTACTGCGGGGCGACGTGGCGTTTCTTCAGGAGCTGGTACATCGCCTTGTGCGGTTCCTCGTAGCTGGCTTCCTCGTCGGGGAGTTCCGCGATGACCTCGTCCAGCGAGACGCCGTGGTACATGAGGATGGTGACGCCCTCGACGGTCACCAGGGCCGGGTTCGAGTGGACCTGCGCGTCGTGGGCCGTCATGATGTCGCGCAACTCCTCGTCGAACCCCGGTTGCGGTTCCGCGAGGCGGACGGCGTCGTGGTTGCCCGGAATCATCCGTATCTCCATGTCGCCGGGCACCTCCTTCAGGAACTCCGAGAACGCCTCGTACTGCTCGTAGATGTCGATGATGTCGAGTTCCTTGTCCTGTTCGGGGTACACCCCGACGCCCTCGACCATGTCCCCGGCGATGAGGAGGTACTCGACGCGTTCGGCCTCGGGGGTGTGAAGCCAGTCGGCGAAGCGGTGCCAGGCGTCGGCCATGAACTCGTCGCTCCCGACGTGCACGTCCGAGATGAGCGCCGCCTGCACGTGGCGGTCGGCCGTCGACGGCGAGTGGGTGCGGGGCACGTCGGGGAAGTACAGCGAGTCGACGAACAGGATGCCCGCGTCGTCTGCCAGCGTCCCGTCGACGGCGATGACCTCGTCCAAGAGGAGTTGCTGGACCAAATCGGCGATTGGCCGGTCTTTCATCACGAGACACGGGAACGTGCCGTTCGTGTCTTCGAGTTCGACCAGCCAGTGCCCGCTGGCGGTCGAACGGATGTCCGACACCATGCCGATGAGCGCGGCCTCGCTGCCCCCAGCCATGTTCTCGATGGTGTCGGTCGGCCGGTGGTTCACCCGTCCGCGGAGTTTGCTCGCGAGTTTCTCGTAGCGGTCCCGAAACACCGTCACGAAGTCCTGGTACTCGCCGGTCCCCGTCGAATGGCCGGTCATGTCGTTGGCGACTTCGATGGCGCGTTTCGAGAGGTCGACGGAGCGAGACCCCGTCGTTTCGGGTGGAACGTCCCCACCCACGTCTGTCGATGGGGAGGCGTCTGTTCCACTCGAAGTAGAGGGGTCGGAAGCGACCGTCGACGCTGGGTCAGCGTCCCGCTCGCCGCGTGGGCGTCCCCTCGCGTCGGCACGCGATTTGGACCGTTCGAGGACAGACTCGACGTGGTCCGCGGTGAGCTTCAGCGCGTCCTCGGGGAGCGTTTCCAGTGCACGGTCGAGCGCGGTTTCGGGGTCCGGCGCGTCGGCCAGTTTGGTCACCGCCGCGCGCTCGGCGTTGTAACCGCGGCTGGCGAGTTCACCGACGATACGGGCCGGGGTCGAAAGCGGCACGTTCGGTACTCCGCGCGGGCGGGCAAAAATATAGCGGACCCAGCGGACCGGTGGACGGCGTGACGGGTCAGCCGACGGCCCGCCCCGACGGACACAACATTGATTGCCCGATGCTCACAAACCGCGGTTGAGATGGACCCCGACGAGCGAGACGGCGACCGCTCCCTCCCGGCGTCGGGACCCCAGCGGAGGCCGCCGCCCTGGGTGTACGTTCTCGATGTCGCGACGAGCGTCCTCGCCGTCGTGGTCGTCGGCCTCTTGCTGTTCGCGGTCAGCGGCGTCTGGCCGCCGCTGGTCGCCGTCGAAAGTCCGAGCATGACGCCGAACGTCGAAACCGGGGACCTCGTGTTCGTCATGGAAGCCGAACGCTTCCCGGGGCCCGACGCGCGCCACGGCGTGGTGACGGCGGAAGCGGGCGGGGGCCCGGGGTACGTGATGTTCGGTCGGGCGGGTGACGTTATCGTGTTCCGGCCGGACGGCGACCCCGGACGGACGCCCGTCATCCACCGGGCGATGCTGTACGTCGCGGCCGACGAGAACTGGTACGACCGCGCCGACCCCGACGCCGTCGGGGACGCCGGAAACTGTGCGGCCTTGCGGAACTGCCCGGCCCCCCACGCGGGATTCGTCACGAAGGGGGACTTCAACGGTCGGTACGACCAAGCGACGACGACGAGCACCGTCGTCCGCCCGTCGTGGGTCGTCGGGACCGCCGAGTATCGAGTGGGTGGTCTCGGTTGGCTGCGGCTTCGGACGCTCTGACCGCGCGCGCAAATCGAACAACGGAACGTTGATTTGGGCGCTTCCAGTATCGTTGATAGGAATGTCCGGTGAGGACCGTCCGTCGGCGAGCGACGAGCGCGACGACGACAGCCCCGACTTGCTCGTGTACGTCACCGACATCGTCGGGAGCGCCGGTGCCGTCTTGCTCGTCGGTCTCCTGTTGTTCACGGTCAGCGGCGTCTGGCCGCCGCTCGTCGCCATCGAAAGCCCGAGCATGGACCCCCACATCGAGAAGGGCGACCTCGTGTTCGTCATGGAAGAGCACCGATTCCCGGGGCCGGATGCGCAGTACGGTGTCGTTACGGCCGACGACGGCGACGGGTACGTCCGCTTCGAACAACCCGGCGACGTCATCGTCTACGCGCCCGACGGGAACACTCGGGCGACGCCCATCATTCACCGGGCGATGCTGTACGTCGAGGCCGACGAGGACTGGTACGACCGCGCCGACCCAGGCGCCATCGGGGGCGCGGACAACTGCGCCCAACTCACGAACTGTCCGGCCCCGCACGCCGGGTTCATCACGAAAGGCGACAGCAACGGCCGCTACGACCAAGTGGGCGTCAGCCCCATCAGCGACCCCGTCAAGCCGTCGTGGGTCGTCGGCACGGCGGAGTGGCGCGTGCCCTTCCTCGGAGAGATTCGACTCGGGTACAATCAGGCCGCGACGGCGAGCGTGACAGAGAACGGGACGCCGGTAACCAACGCTACCCAGAACGCGACCGCCGCGGCGCGCTAATCAGTTGTCGAAGCGCGCCTGCACGAACGGTTGCACGTCGTCGATGTCGCCGAGTCGAGAGTCAGAGAGCAACACCGCCTCCGTCTCGTCGGTCGGAACAGACAGCGAAATCTCCTTGGTCCGGCCGTACCGGCCCTTCGAGACGACGACGGCGTTGACGATACCGAGCATGTCCAACTCGGAGATGAGGTCCGTCACTCGGCGCTGGGTCAGGACGTCGGCGTCTATCTCCTCACAGAGGTTCTTGTAGATGTTGAACACCTCGCCGGTGTTGATGTTTCGCACGCCGTTTTTCTCTAAGAGGATGATGGCGAACAGGACGATTTTCGACTGGGTCGGGAGCGTCCGGACGACTTCGACGACCCGGTCGAGTTCTATCTTCTCTTGGGCCTGCCGGACGTGGTCCTCTTCGACTTGATCGGTCTGGTCGCGTTCGGCGAGTTCCCCCGCCGTCCGGAGGAGGTCGAGCGCCCGGCGGGCGTCCCCGTGTTCCTGCGCGGCGAAGGCCGCACACAGCGGGATGACGTCGTCCGAGAGCGCGTCGCCCTTGAACGCGACGTTGGCACGGGCCTGGAGGATGTCCCGCAACTGGTTGGCGTCGTACGGCGGGAAGACGATTTCCTCCTCGCCGAGACTGGACTTGACGCGGGGGTCCAGAAAGTCGGTGAACTTCAGGTCGTTGGAGATGCCCATGATGGAGACACGGGAGTTCTCCAGTTCGGAGTTCATCCGCGAGAGGTTGTACAGCGTGTCGTCGCCGGACTTCTCGACGAGTTTGTCGATTTCGTCGAGCATGATGACCACGACGCGTTCGTGGTAGTCGACGGCGTCGAAAAACGAGGAGTACACCCGGTCGGTCGGCCATCCGGTCATCGGGACTTCCTCGAACTCCTTCTTGTCCTCGGCGAGCGAGTCGATTTTCTCGTCGACGGCCGCGAGACTGTCGAACTGCGTGTCGGCCAGTTCGCTGGCGTCCTCGCGCACGCGAGACTCCAGCGCCTCCAGTTCGTCGATTCGGTCGTCGATGACCCCGACGTTCTTGTTGATGAACTTGTTCGCGAGTTGGGCGAGGACCCGATACTGGGTGTCCGTCACTTCGCAGTTGATGTACTCGACTTCACACGGGACCTCGTACTTCTGGGAGGTGGTTTCCAGTTCCTCGCTGACGAACTTCGCGCTCGCAGTCTTGCCCGTCCCAGTCTTCCCGTAGATGAGGATGTTCGACGGCGTATCGCCCCGGAGCGCCGTGACGAGGATGGTCGCCATGTTGTTTATCTGCTCCTCGCGGTGGGGGAGTTTGTGCGGCGTGTAGGAGGGGCGAAGCACCTCCTTGTTCTCGAATATCGGCTCGCCTTCGAGCAAGTCGTCGAACAGTCCGCGCGACGCCTCGTCGGAGTCGTCGCCACTCCCGGCGTCGAGGTTGTCGAGGACGACGTCGTCGAGGTCTGGCATCGTCGACTCGTGCTGTGTCGACCGGTCGGTCGACGCGTCGTCCGTCGAATTCGGGTCGTGGCTTGGGTCGGTCATAGTCGAGAGGTGAACCCCCCAATTTCAGGTGGAGAGGAAGGGACGCACCGAGAGAGAACCCCTGAAAACCCCGTTCGTGCCGCCGTGGGAGGGATTGCCGACTCTCTGGAGCGTCCAGTTGAACCACATGAACCCGTGGCTGATTAGATAATAAATATTACGATTAGATGTTCGCGGTGGAGTGGAAACCGACCCCGCGACTACGGATCGTCATTTCGAAATTACGGGACAGAAAGTCTGATTCCCGCAAATACTCGAGTGGAATTGGTTTCTGGTCGGGATTCCACGCGAACTCAGGGGCGGGTGTCAGAATCGAGGGAGTACGAGAGAAGGGTGTGTGAAGGGTGCTAGCGAGTGATACGACGGATTCTACCCGAAGGAATGGGAGAAGAACCCCTGCCACGACTGGACCCCCCCACCCCCTCGTTTCGGGTGGAACGACTGAAGAGGGTGGGAGGGGGGTCAGCAGTCTGGGATAGTCTGGTCTAGTCTAGGAAAGATTTAATACGTATTGTATAAAACCAAATCCGCACTAGAGAGAAGAAAAGTTCTAGTTCTAGATAAGTGTCCTAGACTAGCTGTAGAAGGCTCTACTACCCGGAAATCTCCAGTGTAGTTGCTGCGTCCCCTCCCAAATGGGCGTGTCTCCCCACGAAATCCAGCATCCGGGGGAGGCCGTTTGGCCGTTCCACCTGAAACGAAGGGGTGGGGGGCATACCCCATCTGTTTCCGGTCCGTCCCGCCGCGGCCTATCCGAGACAATCCCCGTTCTCCGATTAGTCGACTGACTGATGTCCTGCCAGCCTCTGTCTGGTTCCCGTACGTCCCGCCAGGGCTTCGAGTCGAACTAACACTTCCGACTCTGGACCGGGAACGCTTCGTCTCGAAATGACGAAAAAATAACTATTGTCTGACGTATCCTTAAGTGAATTCGCCTATCTTCTACGGGCAGAAGCCGCCAGACCGCCGAGTCCGGGCGGCAGGAGGATAGGATGGGAATCTTAACAAACCTCAAAGATAGCATTTCGCGGGCAGCATCGACGCTGTTCTCCGAGGAAGACCCCAAGCGAATCGGCATCTACGGGCCGCCGAACGCGGGGAAGACGACGCTGGCCAATCGCATTGCACGCGACTGGACCGGCGACGCCGTCGGTCCGGAGAGCCACGTCCCACACGAGACGCGACGCGCGCGTCGCAAGGAGGACGTCGAGATAGAGCGAGACGGGAAGAAGGTGACCATCGACATCGTCGACACGCCGGGCGTGACGACGAAAGTCGACTACACCGAGTTCTTAGAGCACGACATGGAGAAAGACGACGCGGTCCGTCGCTCGCGGGAAGCCAC
The DNA here is from genome assembly GCF_024218775.1 of Haloarcula marina. Lineage (NCBI taxonomy): Archaea > Methanobacteriati > Methanobacteriota > Halobacteria > Halobacteriales > Haloarculaceae > Haloarcula > Haloarcula marina. The sequence goes on from NZ_CP100404.1 coordinate 146,039, forward strand.
GGAAGGGGTCGCGGAAGCGATGCACTGGCTTCGCGAGGACGTCGACGGCGTCATCTACGTGCTCGACTCGGCGACGGACCCCTTTACGCAGGTGAACACGATGCTCATCGGCATCATCGAGAGTCAGGACCTCCCGGTGCTGATTCTCGCCAACAAGATCGACTTAGAGGAGTCGTCGGTCCAGCGGATTCGTAACGCGTACCCACAACACGAGACCATCCCGCTCTCCGCGCTGGAGGGCGACAACATGGACGAGGTCTACGACAAAATCGCGGAGTACTTCGGGTGACCAAGATGGCAGAAGTGAAAGACCCCGACGACGGCGTGCAGATAGACCTCATCAGCGGCGAGCGGATGGACGGCCTCGCCTCGATGGAGAAGATACGCATCATCCTCGACGGGGTGCGCGACGGCAACATCGTCATCCTCGAAGAGGGCCTCTCGCCAGACGAGGAGTCCCGACTCATCGAGGTGACGATGACCGAAATCAGCCCCGACGAGTTCAACGGCATCGAGATTGAGACCTACCCCAAGTCCGAGGCCGCCGACGCGAGCATCCTCGACCGAATCATGGGGAAGGAGTCGACGAAGAAGCTCACGGTCATCGGCCCGGCCAACCAAATCGAGACGCTTCACAAGGACGAAACCCTCATCAGCGCGCTCGTTTCCCGGAAATAATGCCCCACCAGTGTACGAACTGTGGCCGCGCGTTCGACGACGGGTCCAAGGAGATGCTCTCGGGATGCCCGGACTGTGGCGGCAACAAGTTCCAGTTCCGACCCGACGGCGTCGACGCGTCGACCCCGCCTGAGTCCGACGCGGAACCGCCAGAACCGCCCGAACCGCCGGGCGGCGAGGGCGGCGTCGCGCGCACCGTCGGCAAGACGGCGGCGACGGTACGGGACATCGTCGGGGGCGGCCGCGACAACCCCGGCATCGGCGCTGAGGGGAACGGTTCCACTCGAAACGAACGCGACCCCGGCCCTGCCGGTACCGTCGACGCGCGCGCGGCCGACACCGAAGACGCGGCCCAAGCCAGCGCCCGTGCGGACGTGGTCACGCCTGACGAACTCCCGGACCCACAGGAGCAGGCCGACGCCGACGGCGAGCACCGCTTCGAGTCCGTCGGAGGCAAAGCGGACGCAATCGAGTCCGACACCGAGACGACCGACCGGCCGGACCTGAGCGAACTCCGCGAGGAACTCAACGACCAGTTCGAGTCCATCAAGGTGCTCGAACCGGGGCAGTACGAACTAAACCTGATGGAACTGTACGACCGCGAGGAGTACATCGTCGCACTCCAAGAAGACGGCCGCTACTCCATTCAGGTCCCCGAGACGATTCGCGAGTAGTCGCCCGCTATTTTTCGGGTCGGCCCGGCACAATCGTTATATAACGCGGTGTAGATGATTCGCACACGTATGGGCCACCGAGAACACACGTCGTCGAACTCACACCTCGAGGAGTGGGCCTCACTGCTCGGTGCCGACATCGCCGAGGAGTCCCGCGCCGAGTGCGACGTGTTCGACGAACGTTCCGAGCGCGCCTGACCGCGAGAAAAGACCGCAATCGAGAGAACCGCGAGCCGTTATTCGATTTTGGCGTACTGGTCGGAGAGTTTCTCCGCCGCGTCGGCCATCAAGTCCTGCTCGTAGTCGTCCAGGTCCCACTCGATGATCTCCTCGATGCCGTCGGAACCGAGGCGGACCGGGACGCCGAAGGCGGTGTCCTCGTGGCCGAACTCGCCCTCGAGTTTGACGGAGGCCGGGAGGACTTCGCCCGTGTCGCGGACGATGGCTTCGACCATGTGAGCGACGCCGCGGGCCGGACCCCACTCGGTCGCGCCCTTGCGCTCGATGACGTCCATCGCCGACTCCTGCAGGTCGCCGAGAATCTCTTCGCGCTCGTCGGCGTCGAACTCGGGGTCGGTGCCGTCGACGCGGACCTTCGAGAAGGCGGGGACCTGCGCGTCGCCGTGTTCGCCGAGGATGGTCGCTTCGACGTTCTGAACGGGCGAGTCGAAGCGCTCTGCGAGGACGTAGCGGAAGCGCGCGGAGTCGAGGCGGCCGCCGAAGCCGATGACCTGTTCGCGCGAGCGGTCGCCCGCCTCGTAGAGGTGGCGGTTGAGCAGGTCGACGGGGTTCGAGGTGGTCAGCGAGATGTAGTCGTCGTTGTGCTCGTCGAGCGAGGACTGGATGTCCTCCATGATGGGCGCGTTGTCGCCCGCGAGGTCGATACGCGTCTGGCCCGGTTGGCGCGGAATACCGGCCGTGATGACGACCACGTCGGAGCCAGCGGTGTCCTCGTAGCCGCCCTGTCGGACCGTCGTGTTGGAGTCGTAGGCGATACCGTGGTTGGTGTCGGCGGCCTGGCCGATGGTGTCTTCTTCCTTATCGGGGATGTCGACGAAGACGACTTCGTCGGCGATGTCGCGAAGCGCGATGTTGTACCCAGCAGCGGCGCCGACCGTTCCGGCCGCACCGACTACGCTTACCTTTGTCATACCATTCGAAACGCCACCCGCGCCAACGTTAAACGTGTCGAAAGCCCCCTTCTCGTGGACGTGAGTCGACGTTCGTGCAGCCGAAAGTTGTTTTCAGTTCCGTGGCGTCGATACGGATATGAGCGATTTCGATAAGGAAGCCGAACGCGAGAAGCTACGGAAGAAGTTCGAGAAAGAGGAACAGCGCCGCGAGACCACAGAGCAGATGAGCGAACTCCTGTTGAAGGGCGCGACCATGACCAACGCGCACTGCTCGGACTGTGGCGACCCCATCTTCCGCTACGACGGCCAGGAGTTCTGCCCCACCTGTCAGAAGCCGATTTCTCGCGACCAGTCCGAGGAAGACGACGCAGACGACGCCGAGTCGGGTGCCGAGAGCGACGGGGCGGAAGCGGGCGATGGCGAGTCCGGCGAGCACATCGAGATGGCGAATCCGAGTAACGACGCGCGCATCCAGTTCGGCGGTGACGAGGTGGACGACGGTGAGGCCGTCGACGCCAACGCGGGCGACGAGGCCGCTGAACCTGCCGCTGACACTGCCGCGGACGCCGAACCCGCCGCCGGAAACGACCCGGCGGCGGCCGACGCCGCCCGACAGCCACGACAGGAAGTCCCGTCGGCGGACCCCGACCGGACTCCAGACGAAAGGCAGGGCGCGGCGCGCGGTGGGGCGGCGGCACCGGCTCGAACACCCGCCGACGGTGACGCGCGGCGTCGTGAAGAGACGGCGGGACACGATGCGGACCAGCAGTCGCCGGATTCCGACCCCCGCGTTTCACCTCGAACCGCCGCCGGGTCGAACGAGAACGTGCGGACGGACCGTCGGGAAGCGGAGTCGTTGCTGGCGGCGACGGCACGGCGATTCGCGGAACGGGCGGCGGCGGCCGAAGACCCGCGTGAGGCGCGCGAACACCTCGCCGCCGCACGCGAAGCGGCAGAAGCGCTGGACGCCGTCTCCTTCTGAATCAGGTATCGGCCCGGACTTCGTCGGCGACGTCGCGGTCGGCGGCGATGTCACTCGCCGAAAGCGTCTCACACCCCGTGCTCACGTTGTGTCGTTCGAACTCGAAATACCGGTCGCTCTCGGTCGACGAGTTCTCACCCGTGGTTCCCCCAGACCGCCACTGAGCAACACAGCTGTTTCAACGTCCTATTCGTGTACTAAAGCCCGGACGAAGGTGGCTGACGCCTACGGTTCGTAGTCGCCGCCGACCACGTCGCGGATGCGCTCGGCGGTCACGTCGCCGATGCCCTCCACCTCCAGTAGGTCCTCGTGGTTGGCGGTCATCACTGCCTCGACGGTCCCGAAGTGGTCGAGCAGACTCCGAGCGGTCACGGGGCCGACCTCCGCCACCGAGGAGACGACGTACTCCTGCTGTTCGGCCAGCGTCTTCGACTGCTTCTCGCCGTGGACGCTCACCTCGCGGTCGCCCGCGTCCTGTTCGCGCTGGGCGACCATTTCGAGGAGGTCGGCCGTCTCCCCCTCGTCGGCCGTTCGCAATACGCTCGCGCCGAAGTCGACGGCCAGCGAGGCCAGCGCGCCGTTGATGGCCTTGTGGTGGACGTTCCGCGCGCCGTAGAGGTCCTCGCCCTCGATGACGACGACGGGCCGCGCGTAGTGGCGGGTGGCGTCGCCCACCTGCTCGAACATCGAGCGGTCGCCGCCGGTCAGCGTGTCCAGGAAGTCCGCGACGGTCTTGCGCTCGACGACCACGCGGTCCGAGAGGACGTAGTCGCCGACGGCCAGCGTCTCCAGTCGCGTCTCGACGCCCTCGCGCGTCGAGAGGTCCCGGGCGATGGTCGAGTCGAGTTCGCGCTGGTCGGCGACGATTTCGATGCCGTCGTCGTCGGCGCGGGCCGTCGCGACGGTGCCGTCCAGTTCGTCGACACTGTGCCCGTCTTCCTCGGCAGCCACGTCCGTCCCGGCGAAGGCGTCGAGTCCGGCCTGTCCGTCGGCCTCGGTTCCGCCGTCGCCGTTATCCCTGTCGACCCCAGTTTCCGCCGGAGCGGGGGACCCGTCGCCGCCTTCCTCGGGCGAATCCCCACCTCCGGCGTCCTCGTAGTCGCCCAAGCCGGTCTGATTCAACTGGGCTTCGAGGTCCCCGGCGACGCTCTTTAAGTTCTGTAGCTCCTGTTTCATCCGCTTCTGGTCGTTGCGGGCCTTCCAGAAGTACGCCTCGTCGCGGGTGTCCTCGGCCAAGAGGACGACGACGCGGCCCTCGGCCTGTCGGCCGGTCCGGCCCTTGCGCTGGATGGCGCGAATCGCCGTCGGCACGGGTTCGTAGAAGAGGACCAGGTCGACCTCCGGTACGTCCAGTCCCTCCTCGGCGACGGAGGTGGAGACGAGCACCTCGAACTCCCCGGCGCGGAAGCGGTCTAAGGTGTCCTGTTGTTCGGTCTGCGTCATCCCCTCGCTGCCGTCGGTGTCGCTCTGCCCGACGAACTTCCGGGTCGAGAAGTGGTTCGAGAGAAAGTCGACCAGCGTCTCGGCAGTGTCTCGCGACTCGGTGAAGACGATGACTCGCTCGCCGTTCTCGATGCCGAGCGTCTCGGCGAGCAGCATTCGGGTCCGGCGGAACTTCGGGTGCAGGTCGTCGTATTCGCGGGCGGTCCGTATCGCCTGCCGAATCTTCGGTTCGCTGACGAGGCGCTGGTCGGCCTTCGACGCGCCCGAGGAGCGGGCGGCCTCCTTCAGGCGCTCGAAGTACCGTCGGACGGATTCGACGCTCTGGGTCTCGACGTAGGTGACGGCGGTCCGGAGCTTTCGAATCTCGGCGAGGAAACTCATCCCCTTGTACCCCTCGCTCTGGTCGTTGTTCATCAACTTCCGAAGTTCGGCCTGCATCCCCTGAATCTCCCGCTCGGAGAGGTCCGGCGACGTCTTGTTCGTGACGCCGAGTTCCTTCAGTTTCCCGAGGCGGTCCGAGACGACTTCGTTGATGGCGTCGCGTATCTCGACGACTTCCTCGGGGAGGTCGATGCGCTTCCAGTCGACGCTGGTGTCGTGGGTGTACTCGGCCACGTCGGCGTCGTCTTCGGTCATCACCGCCACATCGCCCAGTCCGAGGTTCTCACAGACTTCGAGGATGGCCTCCTCGTCGTCGCCGGGCGAGGCGCTCATCCCGGTTACGAGGGGGTTGTCGGCGTCGGCGTGGTAGCGGTCGGCGATGTAGTTGTAAGCGTAGTCGCCGGTCGCGCGGTGACACTCGTCGAAGGTGCAGTGAGTCACCGCCGAGAGGTCGATGCGGTTACCCACGAGGTCGTTCTCGACGACTTGGGGCGTCGCCATGACGATGCGGGCGTCGCTCCAGAGGTCGGCCCGGTCGTCGGGGCGCACCTCGCCGGTGAACACCACTATCTCGTCGTCGGGGACGGTCAGGGCCTCCCGGTAGAACTCGGCGTGTTGCTGGACGAGCGGTTTCGTCGGCGCGAGCATGAGGGACTTCCCGCCCGCGTCGTGGAGGCGGCGGGCGGTCACCAGCAGCGAGACGGTGGTCTTCCCGAGACCGGTGGGGAGACAGACGAGCGTGTGGCCCCCCTCGGCGATGTCGGCGAGTTCGACCTGATACCGACGGTTCTCCAAGAAACCGTCGACCAACAGGGGGTGGGCGAGCGGGTCGCCGCCCTCGGCGTCGGTGGTCGCCATTGGCGTGGCGTAGTGCCCCTCGGCGGTTAAGGGTTCAGGTAGCGCGGTGAAAGTAAAGCGTTAGACGAGGAGCGTCGGCAGGAGGAGGCCCATCCACATCGCGGCGGCGGCGAGGACCGGAATCGAGAAGTTGTCGTCGACGACGTAGCCCGCGAGCCTCGGCTTGACACCGTCGGCGAACGTCGCGCCGATACCGCCGAGCACCGCCGCCAGCGGGGGGACGAACGGGGCCGCGAGCAGGGTGCAGACGCCGAACATCACCAGCAACACCCACGCCTGCTTGACGTTGCTCGCGTCCGCGGACCCGAGCAAGCCGCTGATGGGGTCGCCGATAGCCAGCATCAGCATGGCGGGGACGGCGATAGCGGTGGTTACCCCGTCGAGGCCGACGGCCCCGGCCACGAGCGCCATCCCGACGATATAGAGGGCGTAGCCCGCGGGGTTGTCCTGTTCGTACTCGCGGGTGAGTCTCTCGTAGATGGCCCAGTCCAGGCCCACCGACAGGCGGATGTACTCCAGTACGACGACGATGAAGAGACAGACCGCCAGAAACGCCTGCACGACACGCCAACTCACGATGTCGGGGGCGAGCAAGTGCGCGAGGGGAACCGTCGCGCCGGAGACGTGTACGAGCCGTCGCGCCACCTCGTCGGCCATCTTACAGGTCGTCGAAGGTTCGGTCGCCGTCGGTGAGCGCGTCGACCGTCTCTGCGAGTCCGTCGATGGAGACGCGCTTCTGTTCGGTGGAGTCCCGTTCGCGGAGCGTGACGGTGTCTTCCTCCAGCGACTCGTAGTCGACCGTGACGCAGTACGGCGTGCCGATTTCGTCCTGTCGACGGTAGCGTCGGCCGATAGCGCCCGAGTCGTCGTAGGTGACGGCGTGACCCGCAGAGCGCAGGGCCTCGGCGATTTCGCGGGCGTAGTCGTCCATCCCGTCCTTGTCCATCAGCGGGAAGACGCCGACGGTGGTCGGGGCCTGTTCGGCCGGGAGGTCCAGATACGTGCGCGCCTCGCCGTCGACTTCGTCCTCGGTGTAGGCGTGGGCCAGCACCGTGTAGATGAGGCGGCCGACGCCGAAGGAGGGTTCGACGACGTGCGGACGGACGTGTTCGCCGTTCTCGGTGACCTCCTCGACACTGAAGTTCGTCTGCTCTACGGGGACGGTCACCTCGTCGCCGTCGATTTTGACGGTCACGTCTTCACTCTCGAACGCGCTGGGGTCTCGTTCGGCCAGTGCTTCGAGTGCATCGGCCACCGCCTGCGCGTCGCCGCCGAACTCGGGACCGAGGTAGCTCATCTCCGGGTCGACGGTCGGTCGCTCGACCGTCACGGGTTCGTCGTACTGCTTGAAGACGGTGAAGTCCTCGCCGGAGTGTTCGGCGTGTTTCTGCAGGTCGTAGTCGCCCCGGTAGGCGAATCCGGTAATCTCTATCCAGTCGCCGTCGATTTCGGCCTCGGCGTCCCAGCAATCGGAGGCGTAGTGGGCGAGTTCGCCGGGGAGGTGCTGACGGAAGCGGAACCGGTCCATGTCGATACCGATTCGCTCGTACCAGCCCTTGGCGATGCCGAGGTAGTAGGCGACCCAGTCGCTCGTGATGACTTCCTCGGCGACGGCGTCGCCGACGGTCATCTCCCTGACGCCGCCGTCGTCGGCCTGCTGACTCTCGCCCGAATAGAGGGGCAGAGTCACGTCTTCGACTTCCGAGAGCGGCGGTTCGTCTTCCTCGGGGTCGACGAAGTGTTCCAGTTCGGCCTGTGTGAACTCGCGCACGCGCACGAGGGACTTCCGCGGGGAAATCTCGTTGCGGTAGGCCTTCCCGATTTGGGCGACGCCGAACGGGAGTTGGTTGCGGGCGTACTCGGAGAGTTGCGGGAACTCCACGAAGATGCCCTGTGCCGTCTCCGGGCGGAGATAGCCCGGCGACGAACTGCCCGGGCCGATGTTCGTCTCGAACATCAGGTTGAAGTTGTCGACGGGTTCGCCCGCGAGCGACGCGCCACAGGAGGGGCATTCGATGTCGTACTCGGCGATGAGGTCCATGACCTCCTCGTTGGGCAGGGACTCGGCCTCCTCGATGTCGGTGTTGTCCTCGACGACGTGGTCGGCCCGGTGGGTCGCGCCGCATTCGCCGCACTCGATAATCATGTCGTCGAAGCCGTCGAGGTGGCCCGACGCCTCGAAGACGGGTTCGGGCATCACGTCTGGGGCCGAAATCTCCTGGTGGCCCTCGCGGAGGACGAACCGGTCGCGCCACGCGTCCTCGACGTTCGACTTCAGCGCCGCGCCCTGCGGGCCGTAGGTCCAGAACCCGGCCGCGCCGCCGTAGGCACCGGCGGCGGGGAAGTAAAAGCCGCGTCGCTTGGCGAGTTCGGTGAGTCGCTCGCCCTCGCTCATAGGCCCTCGAGTAAGTCCACGTCACGGACGATGCCGACGAGTTCGTCGCCCGCGACCAGCGGAATCTGCTCGATGTCGTGTTCGAGCATCAACTGGGCGATTTCCTCGGCCGTGCGGCGCTTGTTCACCGTCACGAGGTCCGGCGTCATGAACTCGCGGACGGGTTCGACCGGAATCTCGACGTTTCGGGTGGGCATGTAGCGGCCGCCGACGGCCTTGATGCCCTCCCAGGCCCACTCGTCGTCCTCGTTGGCGATGGAGTTGCCCGTGTCGTCCTCGCCCTCGACGACGCGGGCGACTTCGATGATGTCGACTTCGGTGAGCATCCCGGTCATCTCGCCGTCGTCGTCCAAGACGACGCCGTAGGGGACTTCGGCGTAGGAGAGTTCGCGTTCGGCGACGGTCAGCGGCGTCTCGACGTAGATGCAGTTGACTTCGCTACTCGCGAGGTCGTTGGCCAGGGCGTCGCCGTCGACGGCCCCGTTAGCGATGGCGCGGACAACGTCGGTGACGGTGATGATACCTTCGAGGTCGCCGTCGACGACGGGGATGCGGCGGTCACCCTCTGAGAGCATGAGGGTGGCCACGTCCTCGATGGTGGCGTCGGCGGTTATGGTCGGAACTTCTTCGACCAGCAAGGCGAGTTGGTCCTCGTCAGGTTGGTCGATGAGGGACTCCCGGGAGATGATCCCCCGGAACTCCTCGCCGTCGTCGGTCTCTTTGATGACGGGGACGGACGAGAACGCCCGCTCTTGGAGATACTCCAGCACGTCGTCACGGGTGCCCGGAATCTGGACCGTGACAACGTCCGAGCGCGGCGTCATGGCGTCTGCGACGTTCATACTGCCAACAGTTCCGCCCCGCACATACTAAGTCCTTAACATCCGGGGGCCGACGCCGCTCTCGACGGCGGCTTTGGGCGGGTCGTCGACCCAGACGCGGCGGCGAGCGTCGCGTCACCAGTCAACGGTCCGCGTTACACCCACTGCCTACAAAAGTTCCGTGAATCGAAATTTTCACATTGAGTATGATATCTGCGGTGAAAGAAGTTCGTACGATGAGAATGAGAAGCTTACCGCTATCGAAACCGAGCGACAGCGTTGCAACCGAATCGACCCTTCCGAATCCATATTCTGATAATCGGGGCCGTTTCGTCAGACAGATGGCTGACAGCGAACGGCGCGTAAGCCGAGGATTCCGCTACGTTTATATGTGGGTGTTACATATTATCATGCATGGAGCCGGATACGGTTGCACCAACGGAGGTTGCTGAGAACGTTGAAGTCATGGCCTCGATAGAGGAGGGGCAGACGGACACGTTCATCATCGCAGATGTTTCGCAGGACGACGCGTATATGACACTCCCGTTGGTAGAGGCCGCCTCGCTTCCCGAGTGGCGGTAACCGGCTCAGTGCGTTTCGACCCACAATCGACCCATTTTCGAGAGTCGCGTCGCGTAGCGTCCGCCCGCTTCGTCGCGGCGACGGCCGCGGCGCTCCCCTGAGCTATTCTCCGCGCTCGCCACCGCGCGCAACGGACAGGAGCGGAACCGCCGGGCGCTCGCTCTCGGCGGCCAACACCTCGGACTGTGTCACGCCCGCTGGGGTCAGCAGGTCGACGACGTTCGACTGGAACTCGCTGGTGCGCCCGCCGAAGTCGGTGACGCTCCGCTCGGCCTCGATTACGGCCACGCCGCCGGGACCGGTCAGGGAGTTCCCCACGACCAGCGGAACGAGTTCCATCGTCGCTACGTCACCGAGAGCGTCTGCCGGGACGGACACCCACAGGCCGTCGAGGCCGTCGCGAGTCTCGACGGTCACGTCCTCGGTGAGAACGGTACCGTCGGTCGCTTCGAGCGCAGTGGTCGTCCCGCTGGCGACGACTCGATAGTGGTACGTCGGGGCGATATCGGCCCCGATACCCTCTCGGGCGGCGGTTCCGCCCCCGCTGGCGTCGGGGTCCCGGAGGTACACTTGCACGTGTTGTTTCCGTGACCCCCGCCGGTTCGTCTCGACGGGGCCGCGGAACCCGAACTGGAAGTGGTACCGCTCTTCTCCCGCGAAAACGCCGAACCGCGTGAGGTCCAGCGCCCCGTCGGGCCATCGCGAGGAGTCGGGATAGGTGTAGCTTCCGGGGCCGTGGTCGTCGCCGGTCGGGTCCGTCCACGTCGCCACGGGGGCCGCATCCAGACGCAGGTTCCGGACCCCGGTCGACAGCGAGACCAACGGGAGTGTCGCGCCGGACCCGGACCGCACCGCAGATTCGTCGGTGAGTGGGCCGACGACTACATCCGCGACGTTCGACCCGCCGACCTGCGCAACCTCGCCCGGTGCGTCAGTATCGTACCCGGCCACCAAGGCCGTGAATCGGAGTTCTCGCGATTCGGCGGGCAGATACTCGCTCGGCACGGTCAGGCGTATCTCGTCGCCGACGATTCGGGTGTCGAGGTCGGTCGGTCGTGTGCCGTCTGCCCGTTCGAGGACGGCATCCTCCGGGGTCCGAATCGCCCGGTACTGAGCGGATTCGGTCAGCGAGGCGTCGATGCCGTCGCGGGTGTCCGTCGTGCCGCCATCCGCGTCGGGGTCGCGCAAATATAGCTGAAGGTGCTGGTGCGCGCCGCCGTCCGGGAGGTCGGCGAACGACCAGACGAACTGGTGGGCGTCGTCGGTCTCGTACACGTCGAGGCCCCGCAGGTCGAGGGCCGCCGCCGGAACGCCGTCGGGGGCGGCGGCGTCTCCGCTCGGGTCGTCGTACGTCGCCACCCGTTCCCCGCGACCCGCCAAGCCGTCGGCCCGGAGCACGACCACCGAGTCGACGGTGACGCCGCCCGTCGTCCCCACACTGTCTCCGGACACCCGGTCCGTTCGCTCGACGGCGGGGTGCTGAGCCACCTCGACGGCGTCTTCGGCGAAGTTCAGGAGGACGTGGACGCGCTCCCCCTCCATTTCGCGTGCGTAGCCCGTCACGCGGTCGTTTCCGGGCGCGACCGAGAGCGGAATCACGTCGGCGTCCGACTGGAGCGCTCGCTCGTCGTGACGCACCGCGGCGAGGTTCCGGTAGAACGCGCGCAAGTCCTCGTCGGCCCGCTCCCAGTTCATCCGCTCGCGCATCCCGGTCAGCCCCGTCTCCTGTCCGTAGTACACCATCGGCGCGCCGGGGAGGGTGAAGGTCGCCGCCCCGGCGGCCATCTGGGCGGCCCGACTCGCGTCGGCGAGGTAGCGGTCGGTGTCGTGGTTCTCGACGTAGTTCAGGAGGCTCACGTGGTCGGGGTAGCCCGCGTCGCGCCGCCACTCGCACACGTCGCGGAGGGCGTCCGCCGACTCCTCCCCCGAACCGATTGCACCCAGCGTCTCGAAGAGGCCCTCGGCGTAGTGGAGGCCGAATTCGTTCTCGGCGAAGTCGGCGTAGTCGTCCTGCCACGGGACGGCCTCGGCCAGCAAGAGGAAGTCGGGATGCTCGGCTTTGATTCGCTGACGGAACTCCTTCCAGAAACTGTGGGGCAGGCCCCACGCCACGTCACAGCGGAAGCCGTCCACCACGTCGGCCCACTCCTCCGCGATGGCGAGGACCCACGACCGAACGGCGGGGTTGTCGAAGTCCAGAATGGGGATGCCCCGCCATCCGAAGTAGTACTGGGCGTCGCCGCCCTCCCAGCGGTACCAGTCCCGAAACGGGGCGTCCTCGCCGCCGGTCGCGGACTGGAAGTAGGGGTGTTCGCGGGCGGTGTGGTTCACCACGAGGTCGAAGATGACCTTGATGCCTCGCTCGTGGCAGGCGTCGACGAACGACTCGAACTGTGCCCGACTGCCCAGCGCGTCGGCCGTCTCGAAGTAGTCGATAACGTCGTAGCCGTGCGGCCCGCCGGGTTGGGTCTCGTCGCGGTGGCTGTGAGCGTCCAGAATCGGCGTCAGCCACACTGCGTCGGCCCCCATCGAGTCGATGTAGTCGACCGTCGATTCGAGGAAGTCGAAGTCCACGTCCGCGCCGAACCGCCGGACGAATATCTCGTAGACGACGGCGTCCTCGGCCCACGCGGGCGGGCCGGTCGGGTGGGTGGTCGTCCCGTCAGGCGCGATTCGGAGGGTGTCGGCGACGCTCCGCCCGGTCGCTCCGACGGCCGCCGCGTGGACGCGAACCGGCCCCGACAGGTTCTCCACCGAGAGACGCGCTTCGTGGCCGTCGACGGCGAGCGTCCCGTCCATAGCCTCGCGGTCCCGGTCGTCCACCAGAAACTCGACCGTGAGGTCGTCGTCGGACTCGTCGTTGCTCGCGGGCGCGCGTGCATCCGCGGTCAGCACTATCGAATCGTCTGCTTGCTCGCTCGAAAGCGTCAGCGTCGGTCGGGGGTCGCCCGCGGTCTGCCGCGGGAACGCCCGGACAGTCGTCTCGTGCGTGCCGTCGGGGGCGTCCAGTGCCAGCGTGTACGTGCCCGCTACGTCCGGTTCGAACTCGACGGCCGCGCCGTCGCCGACCGCCGCCTCGCTCTCGTCGGGAGCGTCGGCGACCGACCACGCGTAGGTCCCTTCGCGGTCGGGGTTCCGCGGGGCGAGGTTGCTCTCGACGCCCGAAAACTCTGGGGCGCGGATGGACTCGCCGACGCTCGTGAATACGGGCGGCCCGGGGGCGTGTGCGCCGCGAACCTCGGCCTGCGGGGCGTCGGCCACGGTCGGTCCCGTCTCGGTCTGAGTCTCGGTCGTCGTGGCAGTCGCCGCCGATTGGTCCGTCCCGGTCGAGGCGGAGTCGCTCCCGCCGCCGGGACATCCGGCGAGTCCCGACAGCGCCGCAGCGAGCAGAAGGTGGCGTCTGGTGAGTGACGTGTCGCCGCCAGTCATACGGACGGGTCGGCACGCGACCTTTAATATTTTGTGAGAAGTTACACCAATTGTTTCAATCGAAATTCGGCGGCGAGCGGACTCCCCACGCGTGGCCGTACGCGGCAAGAAAACAAGCGTTATGCCGCCCCGGTAAGTTCGGTCCGGTATGAAGGTACTCGTCACGGACCCCATCGCCGACGCCGGCCTCGACCGGTTGCGCGAGGCAGGCCACGAAGTGGAGACAGCCTACGACGTCGAGGGCGACGCGCTCTTGGACGCCGTCGCCGACGCGAACGCGCTCATCGTCCGCTCGGGGACGGAAGTCACCGACGAGGTGCTGACCGCCGCCTCCGAACTCGTCATCGTCGGCCGGGCCGGTATCGGCGTCGACAACATCGACATCGACGCCGCCACCGAACACGGCGTCATCGTCGCCAACGCCCCGGAGGGCAACGTCCGCGCCGCCGCCGAACACAGCGTCGCGATGGCCTTCGCCACCGCCCGCTCCATCCCGCAGGCCCACGACCGCCTCAAAGAGGGCGAGTGGGCGAAGGGCGACTTCCTCGGCACCGAGGTCAACAAGAAGACGCTCGGTGTGGTCGGGTTCGGCCGCGTCGGCCAAGAGGTCGCCAAGCGTCTGGGTAGCCTCGGGATGGACATCGTCACGTTCGACCCCTACATCAGCGAGGAGCGCGCCAAGCAGTTCGGCGCGGAACTGGTCGACGAACTCGACGAGTGCCTGGAGAAAGCGGACTTCGTCACCATCCACACACCGCTGACCCCCGAGACGGAGAACATGATCGGCGAGGAGGAACTCGCCCAACTCGAAGGCGGCTACGTCGTCAACTGCGCCCGCGGCGGCATCATCGACGAACCCGCCCTCGCGGAGGCCGTCGAGGACGGCGTCCTCAAGGGCGCGGCGCTGGACGTCTTCGGCGAGGAACCGCTTCCGGACGACAGTCCGCTGCTGGGTGTCGAGGACATCATCGTCACGCCCCACCTCGGCGCGTCGACGGAGGCCGCACAGGAGAACGTCGCCACCTCCACCGCCGACCAGATTATCGCCGCGTTCAACAACGAACCGGTCGCCAACGCCCTGAACGCGCCGTCGCTGGACCGCGCGACCTTCGAGCAGGTCCGTCCGTACCTCGAACTGGCGAGTACCGCCGGTCGCATCGCCGTCCAACTGTTCGACGGCCACATGTCCACCGTCGAGGTTACCTACGCCGGTGACATCGCCGACGAGGACGTTGAGTACGTCACGGCAAGCGCCCTCGAAGGCGTCTTCGCCCCCTCGGACCTGCAGGTCAACGCCGTCAACGCCCCGCAAATCGCGAAAGAACGTGGCATCGACGTGACCGAGTCCAAGACCAGTTCCGCCGAGGACTACCAGAGCCTCATCACCGTCACCGTCTCCGACGGCGAGGACTCGGTGTCGGTTTGTGGGACCCAGTTCGGCGGCGAGGAGTCCCGCATCGTCCGCATCGACGACCACCGCATCGAGGCGGTCCCCCACGGCCATATGCTCGTCGTCCGCAACAAGGACAAACCCGGCACCATCGGCTTCATCGGCACCGTCCTCGGCGAGTCCGACATCAACATCGCGGGGATGTTCAACGGTCGGGAGACCATCGGCGGGGAGGCCCTCTCCGTGTACAACTTAGACGAGCAACCGACCGCGGAGGTGCTCGACCGCCTGAACGCCGACGACCGCATCATCGAGACCACCTACGTCGCTCTGGGCGACGAGTAGTCGAGCACTCTCCCCGATTGTTCGAGGGGAATCGTTATCTTTCGCGCTCCACACTGTCGAGTAACGAAGTGGTGGCATGGGACAGGAGGAACAGCAGCACATCGAAGCGCTGTTCGCCGACGGTGGGGGCCGACTCGGTGAACTCGTCGCACCGCTTTCTGACCACGGGTTCGAGATAACCCGCATCGACGACCCGGCGACGTTGGCGACGACGGCGACAGACGCGTACGACTTCGTCGTTGTTCCGCACGACGAGACGACGGACCCGCCAGTCGACGGTGTCGCGGGCGTCGAGACGGCACTCGACCACGTCTCGGTCCCGGTCGTCCTCTACGCCGTCGGATTTCCGGGGGCCGACGTGGCCGTCGCCGCCCTCGACGCGGGGGCGGCCGACGCGGTGTACGTCCCGCCGGAGCGAGAGGAACTGTTGGCGCGGCGCTTTCGCTGTGCCGTCCTCGGGAACGATTTCGGGCCCCCCGAGCAACTGCTGGAGGACTTCTTCGCGCACTACCCCGCGGACGCCTTCGTCAAGGACGACCTCTCGCGCATCGCTATCGGGAGTCAGGAGACGACGCGGCCACAGGGGTACTCTCGCGACCAGCTAGTCGGGCTGACCGACTACGAACTGTTCCACCCGGACCTCGCGGACGCGCTGTACGAACAGGAGCAACGCATCCGCGAGGCGGACGACCCGCAGGTGAACGTCGTCGAACACTTCATCGAGGACGGCGAGGACCGCTGGGTGGCCTCGACGAAGGTCCCGCGCTACGGCGAGGGGGGTGAGGTGACCGGTATCGTCGGCGAGACCCGCGACGTGACCCGTCTGCGCCGCCGCGAGCAACTCGTCGCCGCGCTCAACGAGGGGAGCCGCGACCTGATGCGGGCCGAGACGACGGCCGACATCTGCCGGGTGACCTTAGACATCGTCGAGCAAATCGGTATCCTCCCGTCGGTGGAACTCGTCCTTTACGACGGGACGACGCTCCGCCCGGCCGACATCTCCCGCGAGATGCCGGACGTGTTCGAGGCGTACGACAACTGGTTCCGGCGGGCCGTCGAGACGGGCGATCCGCAGTACGTCGCGACCGGGCCGAACGGGCGGAGAATCCGGACCGAGGCCGGTGACGCCGACGACATCGAGGCCGTCGTGTTACCGCTCGGCGACCACGGGGTGCTCGGGATGCGTCCCGCGGACTCCCTCGACGAATTCACGCTGGATTTGGCGAACGTGTTGGCGGCGACGGTCGAAGCCTCGCTGGACCGTGCCGAGCGCGAACGGCAACTCCGGGAGCGCGAGCGCGAACTTGAGACGCAGAACCAGCGCCTCGAAGCGTTCACGACGATGGTCAGCCACGACCTGCGCAACCCGTTGCAGGTGGCGGTTGGCGCGACGGACATGCTCGAGGAGCACTCCGAACACGTCGAGCGAATCTACACGTCGCTGGGGCAGATGGACCGCCTCGTCGACGAACTGCTGACGCTGGCCCGACAGGGGGAGATTACCGGCGACCGCGTCGCTGTCGACGTCGCGGCGCTCGCGGGGGCGGCCTGGGGCGCGGTCGACACCGGCGAGGCGACCCTCGAACTCGACGACCCGCGGACGGTCGTCGCCGACGAGGACCGCCTCCGCGAACTCCTCGAAAACCTCTTCTCGGTGTTGCTCAAGCAGACGGCCGACGCGCCGACCATCCGGGTCGGCCACATCGACGCGGGTATCACTATCGAACAAGTGAACGGGGTCGCGACGGTCGACGAGGCCCCGGTGACACGACCGCTGGATACGGCCGACTGGACCCACTACGGACAGTACATCGTCTCGACCATCGCCGAGGCGTACGGCTGGGAGGTTTCGACCGCCGACGAGGACGGCGAACACATCCGGTTCGAGATAACCGGGCTGGAGGTCCGATGAGCGACGGCGCCGACGGCGAGGGCGATTCGCTGACGGTCGCCTGCGTCGACCCGGACGGCCGTCTGGACCCCGTCATCACCGCCCTTCGAGGAGCCGAGTCCATCGACGTGCGCGTCCACGAGGAAGCGGCGACCGTCGGGGCGGGCGTGGACTGCTGTATCCTGCTGCACGCCCCGAAGACCGAGACGCGCCCGGCCGTCGATGGCTTCGAGCAACTCGACGCGCTGTTGGACCGCCTCCCGGCGTGTCGAGTCGCCGTCTACGGCCACGATATCGGCTCGATGAGCACGACGACGCGACTGTTCACACACCGCGTCTTGGCCCACGGCGGCGAGACGGCGATGACGATGGACCCGAAGCGCACGGAACTCATCGTCCGCCGGGTCCGGCAGGCGGCGGGGAGCGAGCGCCACGCCGAATCCGACGCGACGCTCCTGCACTCGCTGTTGGAGTCGTACCCCCATCAGATATTCATCAAGGACGACGTGGGGCGGTTCGTCGACACGAGCAGGGTCACCGCCAGCGAGTACGAGTTCGAGCGCGCGGAGATGGTCGGGCTGACCGACTACGAACTGATGCCCCACGGCCTCGCCGACGACCTGTACGAGGAGGAACAGCGGATTATGGCCTCGGGCGACCCGATGCTCAACAAGGTCGAACACTACGTCGACGCCGAGGGGCGGAGTCGCTGGGTCAACACGACGAAAGCGCCCCGATACGACCGGTCGGGGACGCCCATCGGCACCGTCGGCGGGACCCGCGACGTGACCGAGGAGAAGCGCCAAGAGCACATGGTCCGGGCGGTCCACGAGGCCAGTCGCGACCTCGTTCGGGCGGGCGACCGCACGGAAATCGGCGAGGTGACCGTCGCCATCGCCAAGGACATCCCGGCCCTGCCGCGCGTGCAGGTCGCTCTCGTCGACGAGTCGACCGGCGACCTCGCCCCGGTCGACACCGAGGGGGGGTCCGTCTACGACCGCTACGCGGCGTGGTACGCCCGGGCCTACGAGCGCGGCGAGTCGCTGTTCGTCGTCGAGGACGGCGCGGCGGCCGTCGCCGAGTGGGACGTGGCGAGCAATCCGGTCGCGGCGCTCCTCCCCGTCGGCGACCACGGTGTGTTCGGCATCACCACCGGCGACGAGACGGTCGACGAGTTCACGGTTGACCTCGCGAACATCCTCGCGGCCAACGTCGAGGCGGCCTTGGACCGCGCGGAACGCGAGCGCGAACTCGAACACCAGAACGAGCGCTTAGAGGAGTTCGCCAGCATCGTCAGCCACGACCTGCGCAACCCGCTGAGCGTCGCCGACGCCTACGTCGAACTCGCCCGCGACGACCCCCAAGACGCCTATCTGGAGAAAATCGGCGACGCGCTCGAACGGATGGAGCAGTTGACTGACGAACTGCTCACGCTCGCAAAACGAGGTCAGACCGTCGGCGAGACGACCGCCGTGGACGTCGCGGACGCTGTCGCCGACGCCCGGCGGTCCATCAGCGACGACCGCCTCACCGTCGAGACGGAGGCGGTGGGGACCATCGAGGCCGACCACTCCCGACTGGTCGAACTGCTGGAGAACCTGTTCCGGAACGCCGTTGAGCACGGGGCGGGAGAGGACGACCACGTGACCGTCACCGTCGGCCGCCTCGCCGACGGCTTCTACGTCGCCGACGACGGTCCGGGCATCCCCGAGTCCGAGCGCGAGAACGTGTTCGACATGGGATACACCGACAGCGCGGACGGGACGGGCTACGGCCTGTACATCGTCCAGACTATCGCCCAGGCCCACGGGTGGGAGGTCGCCGCGGGCGAGAGCGAGGACGGCGGCGCGCGCTTCGAGGTCACCGGCGCGGCCGTCCGATAGCTACTGTTCGGCCAACAGTTGCTCGTAGCGGTCAACGACCGCCTGTCGTCGCTGTCGTTCGCGGTCCAGTTCCTGCTCTAACGCGGCGATTTGGTACTCCAAAAGTGTCACTTCGAACCGTTCCATGCGGGCGGGGACGCCGCTCCGCTCGGGGTCGCTTGTTACCACTTGCATGTGGCTTGGCGGCATGGATGCTAGTTGGTCCCACACAGCAAAAACACCCATCGGACGGCCGTCACACGTCCGTCTTGCGGTGGTGCAAGACCGCCGACGGCGTCACATGAAGTCGGCGATACCCGACTGTTTGTTGTGGTCGTTCTCGAAGACCGATTCGATGGAGCGCTCGAGAATCTTCAGGCGCTGTTTCGTGTAGTCTCTGGCCCCGAACTCGTCGGCGACGCGGATGGCCGTGTCGATGTACTTGTTGACCGACCCCTCGTGGACGGTGAGGTTCACCCGGCCGCCACACTCCCGGCAGTCGCCGGTCAGGGGCATCCGCCGGTACGACTCCCCGCAGTCCAGACAGCGCACCTCCTGTCTGGAGAAAGCCCGCAGGTTCCCGATGAGGTCCGGCAGGAAGTGGTACTCGATGATGCGCTCGGCCACGTCGGACTCGACGACGGCCCGCAGTTTCCGGGAGATGGACAGTTGGGCGTCCATCTTGTCCTCCATCGACCCGAGGGTCTTGTACGCCGAGAGGTCCGGCCCGGCCGCGAGGTCCGTCGTGTCGTGGGTGTGCCGGAAGTCGGTGTACTCGCGGTCGGTGCCCAGCGTCTCCTCGGCGATTTTCATGATGTCCTCCACTTCGGCGGGGTCGGCGAGTTCGCGGGTCGCCTCGTAGAACTCCCGCGGGTAGCGGTCCATGATATCCATGTTGTGGGCCTCGTCGTCGATTTCGCTGGGGTCGATGCGCGAGGACATGACGAGGGGGGCGTCCATCTGCCCGCCGCGCTTGTTGGGGAGGTAGGACTTCGAGAAGTTGAGCAGGCCGTCCATCAGGAGCATCACGCAGTCCTCGTCGCCGTCACACTGGCCGATAAATACATCGTTCGCAACGAGCGTGTGCGTGTCTTCGACAGTTACGCAGTACGTGTGTGTTATGTCGCTCTCGACGTAGTCCACCGAGACTACTTCGTCGAGGAGCAAATCGCCCCCGTCGCCGAACAGTCGCTGTGACCGTAATTCGACATCGTCGAGTGCACTAGTCAGCGTTTCCTGCTTCCGGTCGAGGTGAAACCCAACTCGGTCGGCAAAGCGGGCGGCAAACTCTGACGTGAGCTTGAGCACCGTCGTCTCGAAGCTCGGTGATTCGTCGTAGAACTCCGCGACCGGCCCGCTCTCGACGGTACGCCGTTCAGTGTAGGTCTTTGCCGCGATTCCGAACCGCTTTAGCAGTGCGACAGTGTCCGAAGCCAGTTCGTCACTCACCGTGTGTGCACGTATCTCGATACGGTCCGTGGAAGCACTGCCGTCCCCACTGAAGTATGCGGCGAGGAACGCGGCTGCCGCGTCATCCGTCCCAGAGACGATACAGTTCGGGATTCGTTTCGTCTCTGCCCGACAGCCAGCATCCAATATATCCGCGAATAACGCGGCCACGAGGCGGCTCGACATCGTCACTTTCCACTCGTTTTCCTCGTAGGCGTCGATACCGAGTCCCTCGTCGACGGTTTCGATGATGTGGTTTCGTGCCGTCTCGTCAGGCGTACAAATCGTCGTCTGGTAGCATTCTCCCGGCTCTCGACGGGTGAATCCTTCTGCGGCGTAGTATCCGAGGACCGTTGCCATCGGCGTGTTCACGGTGAACTGCCGTTCGACGGTAGCCGTCTCTCGCCGTATCCCTAGGCTTACATCCGTGGGAACCTGCTCGACGACTCGTTCCCTTCCGAGCAACGTCGTGAGTACCGAAACGGGGATGCTGTCGCGTGAAACCCAATTATACACCGTTGACTGGCTGATACCGAGTTCGTCCGCCGTGGCCTTGCAGTAGCCGTCTCCCGGCGTCGCAGCAGCGAGGATGTGTTTCAACTGTTCGGAACCGATATCCCGGATAACGAGGTCATCGTTCGAGACGGATTCGACGGCGAGGAATTCTTCGAGGAGGTCATACTCCGTTTGCTCCCCCTCGATTGATACGGAATCCGGGGCTGGGAGCGTATCGCCGACCTTGATTTCGTGCGCCCGAGCCGACTCGATGCCGTCACGCCAGCGCCGCATCTCGTGGTCCGGCGTGACCGTCAGTTCCCGTCCGCTCTGTGTTTCGATTCGCACGAGATGCTCGGGTGCCGGATGCTTCGATACTGCTTCAACTGACTGCACTGTTGGCGTACCATCCGCAGTAAGTGACGGAACGGATACGTTTCCATCCAATTCCTGTACGAGGGTCCCGAAGTCGTCCTCCGTACCTGTGTCTGCGTCGAGTCGCTCCTCGACTAGTGTCGCTATCCGCTCGTAGTGGTGGCGACCCTCCTCGTCCTCGTACCAGACTTTCGTCTCCGGGTGGAAGCAGTTGCGCCGTTTCGCGGCGTGGAAGTACGGATGCGCGTAGCCCACCGCCGCAGAGGTAAAGCCGACGACCCGACCCACGGTCGCCGCGGAGGTGTGGGGGGCCATCCCGAAGACGAGTTCGCCCACGAGGTCGTCGCGGTCGTCGAACTCGTAGTACGGCTCCAAGCCGTAGTACTGCGAGAGCAGGTCGTCGACGAACGCCGCGGTCTGTAGCATGTGTTCGGCCGCGCCGTCCGAGAGGACGATGTCCTGCACTTTCAGTTCGACCAGTTGGTCGGCGTGGGTCAGCGGGTCGCCGTGGATGTCCGTCTCGTAGCCCAGATGGCGCAGGCGCTCGGGTTCAACGTCGAGTTCGGCGGGGCGGACGGCGGTCACCGGCAGGTCGGTCATGTCGTAGCGGACCGTGCCGTCTTTGAACGCCGACACGTCGTGTT
The DNA here is from genome assembly GCF_024218775.1 of Haloarcula marina. Classification (NCBI taxonomy): domain Archaea; kingdom Methanobacteriati; phylum Methanobacteriota; class Halobacteria; order Halobacteriales; family Haloarculaceae; genus Haloarcula; species Haloarcula marina. The sequence goes on from NZ_CP100404.1 coordinate 167,866, forward strand.
TCGCCCGGAGGATGCCCTTCTCCATCGGTTCGGGCAGTTTCTCCTCGGAGGTGAGCCCCTTGACCGCTTTCAGCGTGTCGAAGGCCGTCTCCCGTTCCTCGGCGTTCTCGAGGGCGTCCCGGTAGGTCTGCCGGAGGTCCAGCACCTTGTACTGGGTCGGCGAGGCCAGCGTCTCACACCGGGGACACTCCGCGCGGCCGGACTCGTCGGGTTCGACCTCGTTCTCGCAGTCCCGGCAGACGTACACCGTCTCCGCGAGGGCCTGACACTCCGGACAGCGGGCCTCGTGGGTCTCGGTCCCGCAGTCGGGACACCGCCGCCGGGCGACTTCCACCTCGACGTGGCCTGGCGTGTCGCTCATCGTGTCGGCGTGTTTGGTCGCGTCGGCGACGCTGCGCTGTGACCCGCCCGCCTCGCCGATGGGGTAGAGGGTGTGGACCGCGGGTGAGAGGTCCCGCCGTTCCGACTTCTCCGGGCGGCCCATCCGGTTGCCGATGCGGGTCGGGGCGCGCTCCCGGACTTCGAACGGCGAGATTTCGTTGACCGCGAGGATGGCGTTCAGGCCGTCGCCCTCGTTGTCGGCTTCCACGTAGCCGATGGCGTCGGTGGACTCGCCCTCGCCGTAGGTGCAGGCCCGTTCCGAGAGGTCGTCGTCGGTCCACTCGCGCTCCAGCGACCGGGAGAAACCGAGGGTCCGCACCAGCGGGACCCAGTCGGGGACGACGAGGCGGTCCTCGTCCTGTGAGTGCTCGACCAGCGCGTGTTCCAGCGCCGTCTGCACGGCCTCGGAGCGCGGCAGGACGAGGTCGCCGTCGGCGGCGCTTCCCGGTCCCTCGACGACGGCCCCGTCGGTCTGGGCGACCTGTCCCGCGTCGATGGCGTCGGCCAGTGCGCACATCCCCTCGACGCTCACGTCGTGCCAGAGGTAGGTGTACTTCGGGTGCAAGGGGGCGTCGTGCTCGCTGGCCCACTGCAGGGCTTGCTCGGCGCTGGGGTCCGCGAGGTCCACGCTCGGGTCGTCGGCCATCGCCTGCACGTCGGCCCCGGCGGCGTCGAGGTCCTGTTCCCACCACTCGACGGTGTAAGAGGCGGGGGCGAGCGGATGGTTGTTCTCGACGAACTCGCCGTAGTTCACGAGGTACTCGCCGAGGTCCAGAATCTTCTCGACGCCGTTGCGGACTTCCAGCGCCTCCTCGGCGTCGTCGATGCGGCGTACGTCGCCGTTGGCCAGTCGGACCGTCGGCCCCTCGATGGTGTCGACGGGGACCACACCGGCGGCCTTCCCCGGTCGCTCGGTCTTTATCTGCGTCCCGGTCGCGAGGAAGTCGTCGACGAGATGCATCGTCGCGGGGTGGACCCCCGCCGTCGCGAACCCGTGGTTGCGCGCCCGGCCGTAGCGCAGGCGGAACCCGCCGGATTTCGAGGGATGTGAGAAGACCGGTCGTCCGGCGATGAGGTCCCGCAGGTACTTCTTCGCGGGGTCGACGCGGGGCGGTCCCGCGTGGTCGTCGTCGCTCTCCGTCTCGTCTCCGTCGTCAGTGTCACCCGCGTCGTCCGCGTCGTCGCCGTCCCCGCCGTCGTCTGTCTCGCCCCCGTCGTCTTTGCCGATAGTGCCGTCGATGAGGTCCTGTAGCCACGGCCAGTCGACCTCGTCCAGATTCCGGGTGTAGCGCTGAATCTTCGGCGCTTTCAGGGCGATACCCTCCGCGAGGACGAGACACATCCCGCCGCGGGCGGAGTTGGAGTCGACGCGTTCGAGGTCCCGATACCCCGACACCTCCTCGTCGCCGGTCGCCTCCCCGTCGAGCATGATGGGCATGTGCTCGGCGATGAACTTCGTCTCCTTCTCCTTCGGGGAGTACTGGAGGCCGGTGTCCTTGTCGTACAGCGCGATTTCCTCGGCGTAGCGCCCGATTTCCTCGTCTCGGGCCTTGTACTCGTCGATGCCCAGCAGGGCGCGGGCGTAGTCGGCCACGAGGACAGAGAGGGCCTGTGCGGTCCCGCCCGCGGAGCGAATCGGTCCGGCGTAGTAGACGTTGATGAACTCCGTCCCGTCGTCGTTTTCGAGCAACTCGACGCGGTCGATGCCCTCGATGGGGGCGGCGACGACGCCCTCGGTCAGGAGGGCGACGGCCGTCCGCACCGCGCCCTCGACTTTTCCCTCGCGGGTGTCGTAGTCCCCGACGTTGCCGTCGACGAAGTCGTCGACGAGTTCGAGGGCGGCCTCCTCGCGGGACATCTGCCCCTCCAACTCGCGGACCCGTTCGGCGACGCCGTCGATGCCGAGGATGTTCTCGACGCGGTCGGCCATGTCCCGCGCGGTCGGAATCTCGACTTCCGGTTTGGGGTCGCCGCCGCGTTCGCGGGCGCGTTCGGCGACGGACATCGCCGTCTCGAGTTCCGTCTCCAGCGTTTCGAAGTACCGTTCGTCGGCCTCGCGCATCCTATAGCTCCCAGAGGTCGAGGTCGGTTGGTTCGTCGTGTTCGCGTTCGAGGCGGGTATCGAACGCCCGGACGTACAGTTCCCCGGCCCAGACGGTGCCGGCGTTCAGGTGGCCCGCGACGGCCTCGCCGTCGGGCCGCGAGAGCACGGCGTGGGTGTGGGCGAAGCGCTCCCCGTCCAGCCACGAGACGTTGCCCATGCACGCGGCGACTTCCAGCGGTTCGTCGAACGCGACGGGGTCGTACTCCTGCCTGTCTTGGTCGTAGAACCATATCTCGGCGTCCTGCACCGCGCCGAGGCCGTAGAAGAAGGCCGCGTCGATGTCCTCGTCGTCGGCGAACGCCTCGATTTCGCCGCGCCAGTCCGCGCCGTGGTCCAGTCGGCAGACGAACTCCGAGGCGGTGTCGACCTCCCGATAATCCATACTGGAACGGGACGGCGGGGGACGGCAAAAACGTACCGTTGAGTTGCGGGATACCTACGCGGGAAGCGAGACTCGCGTGACCGACTGTCCGCGTTCGGCGTCGTGAAAGCGTAATTCTTCGACGTTCCACTCGATAGGCTCGATTTCTCGGGCGCAGAGGCGGTCGGCCGCCGCCGGGTCGCCCCCGCGCGCGACGGTGACGTGGGGGACGTACGCCTCGCCTTCCATCCCGTCGACCGGGTCGAACCCCTCGCAGAGACGGTCGTGGAGCGCCCGCAGGCCCGGACTCTCCACCGCGAGGTACACCACCGGCGAGGGGCCGGTCACCGCCGTCTCGAACTGCTCGACGCCGGTGACGCGGACGGCGAACGGGTCGGTCCCACGGAATGCGTCGCGGGCACGCGCCTCGATGCGGGCGTAGGCGGCGTGGTCGCCGCTCCCCAGTCGCTTCGCGACGAGGGTGTGTTCCCCGCGAGGGCGGGCCGCTGCCAGCGGGAGGTCGCGGGCCAACTCGCCCGCAAGCGAAGTGACTGCCGACGGGAGCGAGACGTTCAGGCTGTACACGGTGCTGTCGAGTGGGGCGGACGGCAAAAGCGGCGCGGTCGGCCTACAGGCGGCCGGTCAGGTACAGCACGATGAGGACGACCAGCGCCAACCCGAGGAGGGGCTGGAGCGGACCGAGCAACCACGCGAAGATGCCCAGTATCTCCCCGACGACTTCCAGCGCTATCCAGACGACGACGAGGACGAGCAGTACTTTCAGCAGCGTCTCGACTTCGATATCTCCTCGGTCCATGGACGCGGGTTCCCGCTTGCGGGACAAACCGCTTGTGGCCGTCCGCGGGCAACAAGCCCTATTGCCGACGACGACAAACCGGCGGGCAATGCGAGGAACTGGTCGCCTACTGGCGGTTCTACTGGCCGTCGCCCTCGTCCTGCCCGCGACGGCGGCGGGTGCGGCGTTCGGCGGACTGGCACAGCAGTCGGTCGACCCGGACGTGGTCCTGATGACCGCCGACGTGGAGGCCGACGGGGACGCCCAGTGGCGCGTCGCCTACCGAATCAGACTCGACGACGAGAACGCGACGCAGGCCTTCGAGGAGTTGCAGGCGGACGTGCAGGCGAACCGCTCTGCGTACACCGACCGTTTCGGTGACCGGATGGCTCGGACCGCCCGCGCCGCCGAGAACGCCACGGGGCGGTCGATGACCGTCGAGAACGTCACCGTCACCGCCCGCGAGGAGACGTTCGGGCAGACGTACGGCGTGATTACCTACCGGTTCCGGTGGACGAACTTCGCCGTCGCCGAGAACGGTCGCATCGAGGCGGGTGACGCGCTCGCTGGCCTGTTCCTCGACGGCGAAACGTCGCTGACCATCGCGTGGCCCGACGGCTACGCCGCCGAGCAGGTGACGCCGCAACCCGACGACCGGACCAACACTTCCGCGACGTGGCGGGGTCAACAGCAGTTCGGGACCGACGAACCGCGAGTGGTCGCGGCACAGGGTGGTGGCGGCGGCCTCAGTCCGGTGCTGGTCGGTGGGGTGGTGGTCGCCGTCCTCGCGCTCGCGGTAGCCGCGTTCACGGCCCGTCGTGACGGCCTGTTCGGCGGCGACGGCGATAGCGAGGGTGACACGGCGGATGCGGCGACGACTGCGGCCGCCCCGGACCCGTCGCCAACCGCAGAGCAAGCGACCGGGAGCGAGTCGGCGGCCGATTCGACGACCGAGGCCGACCAGCCGCCAGCGGACCCGCCCGCGGACCTGCTGAGCAACGAGGAGCAGGTGCTGAAGCTCCTCCGGGAGAACGGCGGCCGCATCAAACAGCAACGAGTCGCGAGCGAACTCGACTGGACCGCCGCCAAGACCAGCCAGGTCATCGGCGGCCTGCGAGACGAGGGCGAACTGGAGACGTTCCGCATCGGCCGGGAGAACGTCGTCACGTTCCCGGATACAGACCTGACGGAGACGGACGACCCGGACGGCGAGGACGACGCGGCCTGAGTCCGATACCGCCGCTGTCGGGCGGTTTAATCCGCGTTAATCGTCGTTGAATCGGGCTGAGCGTCGACCGTTTATACGTGGGTCGGGGCACAAGGAGGGTGTACGATGAGACGAGCCACTCTGGTCGTCGTCGCCGTCCTCGTCGCCAGCGTCTTGGCGGGCCTCCCGGCCGCCGCGATGGCACAGGAGACGGCGACCCAGACGCAGACCCAGACCGACCAGTCCAGCGCGAACGAGACGGTCGCTCCCGGCGCGCAACTCGCCGGAGCAGTCGGCGTGCAGGGCGCGGAACTGGAGGGTGAGGTCCAGTCCCGCGCGTTCAACGCCAGCGTCGACCGGGCGAGAGACGACGACGCCCGCGCGGCCGTCGTCGCCGCACAGAGCGGGCGTCTGGAGGAACGCCTCGCCGAACTCGAACAGCGCCGCGAGGCGCTGGAAGCGGCCCGCGAGAACGGGTCGATGAGTCAGAGCGAGTACCGCGCTCGGGTCGCCCAACTCCACGCGTCGAGTCGGGCGACCGAGCGACTGGCCGCCCAGACCGGCGAGAGGGCCGACCGACTGCCCGCGGAGACCCTCGAAGCTAACGGCGTGAACGTGACGGCAATCCGGTCGCTCGCTCAGCGCTCCGCGGAACTGACCGGGCCGGAGGTGGCCGAAATCGCCCGCGGCATCGCTGGCCCGAACGCCGGTGAGCGTCCCGGCCGCGAGCGGGCGGGCGGCCCGGCGGAACGCGAGGACCGCGGGATGGGCGCCGGTCCGGCGGAGCGCGGCGCTGACGCCAGCGAGGACGCCGCGAACCGAACCGCGAACGAAACCGACGACGGTGCCGACGAGGCGTCCGTCTCCTTCGGGACGAGCGAGGACCGACGGATTGGCAACGGGACGACGGCAAACGAGACCAGCAGGGCCGAGGGTGGCGCTGACAGCGACAGCGCCGACGGCAATTCGTGAGACGCCTTCTCGTGTGAACGGGCCCCACGGCCTTTCGAACACGGAAGCTATTAGTACGAAACCGACGGTAGCCACAGATACATGACGCGGACCCAGCCGACTGGCGTGCTCGCACCGGCCAGTGAGGGGTCCGTTCGCTTTTCTCCCCGACGACGCCGACGACCGGGCCTCCGCTAGGCCCACTACTACTCCACACTTCGTTTCACGGTTCGTTCGTCTCACATTACCGCCGGTCGGCTGTCCGGCGTGTCATCGTAAATCGACAGTCACACCACGGAACCCGACGAGAACACATCCATGCCAGAAGGAAACGGAACCGTCGCGCTCGCCTTCTCCGGTGGGCTCGACACGACAGTCTGCGTATCGCTGCTGAAAGAGGAGTACGGCTACGACGAGGTCATCGGCGTCACTGTCGACGTCGGCCAGCCCGACTACGAGTTCGAGGAGGCCGCGGAGACGGCCGAAGCCCTCGGTGTCGAGCAGTACGTCGTCGACGCCAAGGAAGAGTTCGCGGACCTCTGTCTGAAGGCCGTGAAGGCCAACGCCGACTATCAGGGCTACCCCCTCGGCACCGCCCTCGCGCGCCCGGTCATCGCGAAGGCCATCCTCTCGGTGGCCGAGAAGGAGGGCTGTAACGGCATCGCCCACGGCTGTACCGGCAAGGGCAACGACCAACTCCGCTTCGAGGCCATCTGGCGCGATTCGGACCTCGAAGTCATCGCCCCGGTCCGCGAACTCGGCCTCACCCGCGAGTGGGAGAACGAGTACGCCGCCGAGAAGGGCCTGCCCGTCGAGGGCGGCGACGGCGGCCGCTACTCCATCGACACGAACCTCTGGAGCCGTTCCATCGAGGGCTCGGAACTCGAAGACCCCTCGACAATCCCCGAGGACGACATCTACAAGTGGACCGAGAACCCCTCCGGCAAGGACGCCGAACTCGTCGACATCGAGTTCGAGGACGGCGAAGCCGTCGCCGTCGACGGCGAGGAACTGGGCAAGGTCGAACTCATCGAGCAACTGAACGAACAGGCCGGGGCCCACGGCATCGGCCGTACGGACATGATGGAAGACCGCATGCTCGGCCTCAAAGTGCGCGAGAACTACGAGCACCCCGCGGCCACCGTCCTGCTGACGGCCCACGAGGCGCTCGAAGGCCTCGTGCTCACCCAAGAGGAACGCGCGTTCAAGAACCACGTCGACCAGCAGTGGTCCCAGAAGGCCTACGAGGGCCTCGTGGACGCGCCGCTGGTCTCCGCGCTGGAGGCGTTCATCGACGACACGAACGAGCGCGTCACTGGCTCTGTCACGGTGAAACTCGAAGGCGGGCACGCCCGCCCGGTCTCCCGCGAATCCGAGTACGCCGTCTACAGCGAGTCGGCGGCGTCCTTCGACGAGGAGGACGTGACCGGCGGCATCACCCAGCAGGACGCCACCGGCGTCGCGAAGTACCACGGCTTCCAGTCGCGTCTCGCCAACGGCATCTTGGAGAACGCGAAGAAGGGCACGGCCGTTCCCGACGGGAGCGGCGACGCCGTGACCGACGAGGCCTCGGAGGAGTAAACGGATGCGCGAGGAGAGCGAGGCCGACCGCGACGGTGACGCAGACGCCGACGAGACGGTGGTCCGCCGCGACCGCTTCGCGGGCGGCCCCGCGCGGTCGTTCCTCTCCTCGCTGGCCGACGACGAGCGCATCTTCGCCGCCGACCTGGCGGTCGACCGCGCGCACGTCGTGATGCTCGCCGAACAGGGCATCGTCGAGGACGACATCGCGGGCGAGATTCTGTCGGCGCTCGATTCGGTCGAGGCGGCCGGACACGCCGACCTGCCCGACGGCGAGGACGTCCACGAGGCCATCGAGAGCGCGGTCATCGACCGCGTCGGGCAGTCAGGCGGGAAGATGCACACCGCCCGCTCGCGCAACGACGAGGTGGCGGCCTGTATCCGCTACCGCCTGCGCGAGGACGTCCTCGAACTCGTCGAGACGGTGGTCGGCGCGCGCGAGCAACTGCTCGCCGTCGCCCGTGAGGAGCGCGAGACGGTGATGCCCGGCTACACGCACCTCCAGCCCGCACAGCCGACCACCGTGGCTCACTGGGTGCTGTCCTACGAGCAGGCGCTCCAGCGCGACACCGCTCGCCTGTTGGACGCCTACGAGCGCGTCAACCAGAACCCGCTGGGGGCGGCCGCGTTCGCGGGGACGCCGTTCGACGTGGACCGCGAGCGCACGGCCGAACTGCTCGGGTTCGGCGGCGTCGCCGAGAACTCGATGGACGCGTCGGCGACCCGGGACTTCCTCGTGGAGGTCACGAGCGCCGTCGCGACGCTGGCGACGACGCTCTCCGGTCTCGCAGAGGACGTGGTCGTGATGGCCAGTAAGGGTCACGTCGAACTCGACGACGACTACGCGTCGACGTCCTCGATAATGCCCCAGAAGAAGAACCCCGACACGCTGGAACTGGTGCGCGGTCGCACTGGGGACGCGACAGCGGGGCTGAACGGACTGTTGACGAACCTGAAGGGGCAACCCCGCGCGTACAACCGCGACCTGCAACGGGCGGGCCGCCACGCGTGGGACGCCGTCGACAGCGTCACCGAGAGCGTCGAAGTCGCCGCCGGGGCAGTGGCGACGGCCGACTGGCCCGCCGAGACGCTGGAAGCCGCCGCGAGCGAGGGCTTCGCCACGGCGACGGGCGTGGCAGACTTGCTGGCGATGGCGGGTGTGCCGTTCCGCACGGCGCACGAAGTGGTCGCGGAGGCCGCGGCCGGACTCGACGCCGACGACGACGCCCCGGACTACGAGGCTATCTCGGCCGTCGCGGAGGATGTCTTGGGCGCGCCACTGTCGGAGTTCGTCGAGCGCGAGGCCGTCGAGCGCGCGCTGGACCCCGCCGAGAGCGTCGCCATGCGCGACTCCCGCGGCGGCCCCGCGCCGAGCGCCGTCGCCGAGCAGTTGTCGACGGCCGAAGATGTTCTCGCGGCCCACCGCGCCGCGCTCGAATCGACCGCGGACGCCGTCGAGAGCGCGCACGGACGCCGTAGAGCGGAGGTCGACCGATATGTGTGAGCGACGACCAGCCCCGCGAGGGGTAATTATACCAGATTACTGATATCGATTTCAGGCACGTGCGGTAATCGGGATATAGACGCCGTTAGACGGTAGTGTACGTTACTATTCTATTCTGATAAGTTCGAAGGCTTTAAGTGGATACGTCGGCGAGAGAGAGGTACAATGGCAGACTGCATCGAGTGCGGGGCCGAAGTGTCCCTGCACGACGACCTGGAAGTCGGAGAGATTGTCGACTGTGCGACCTGCGGCGCTGAACTGGAAGTCGTCGCCACGGACCCCGTCGAGCTCGACAGCGCCCCCGAGCTCGAAGAGGACTGGGGTGAGTGAGGTGTCCGCGGTGGCGCGGCGCACTGCGCCGTCCGTGACGCCTTCGTCTAGCGCCGCGACACGCGGACACGCCGAGGTGACACTATGAAAGTCGGACTCCTCTACTCGCGCATCCGCCGGGACGAGAAGCTCTTGCTCTCGGAACTGCGCGACCGTGACCACGAAATCGAGAAGATAGACGTCCGCAAACAGCAGTTCAACATCAGCGAGGCCCCCGAGGCGTTCGAGGACGTGGACATCGTCGTCGACCGCTGTCTGGCGACCTCTCGCAGCGTCTACGCGACGAAGTTCGCGAAGGCCTACGACGTGCCCGTCGTCAACGGCCCCGAGGTGGCAGAGACCTGTGCGGACAAGGTGAAAAACAGTCTCGCGCTGGTCGAGGCGGGCGTCCCGACGCCCGACACCGACGTGGCGTTCACGAAGGACGCCGCCCTCGAATCCATCGAGGACTTCGGCTACCCTTGCGTGTTGAAGCCCGTCGTCGGGTCGTGGGGTCGTCTGATGGCGAAGATCGACTCCCGCTCGGCCGCCGAGGCCATCCTCGAACACAAGGAGACGCTGGGCCACTACGAGCACAAAATCTTCTACGTTCAGGAGTTCGTCGACAAGCCCGGCCGCGACATCCGCGTGCTGGCCGTCGACGGCGAACCCATCGCGGCGATGGTCCGCTCGTCGGACCACTGGCTCACCAACGCGGCGAAGGGTGCCGAGACGAACACCTTCGAACTGGACGACCGCGCGCTCGAACTGGTCGAGAAGGCCTCGGCCGCCGTCGGCGGCGGTCTGCTGGGTATCGACCTCATGGAAGTCGGCGTCGACGAGAACGGCGACCCGACCGATTACACGGTCCACGAGGTCAACCACACCGTCGAGTTCAAGGCGCTGAACGAGGTCAGCGACGTCGACGTGCCCGCGGAAGTCGTCGACTGGCTGGAATCGAAGGCCGCAAGCGAGGCGGACGCGGAGGTAACCGCATGACCTACACCGCGAGCGTCGTCGGTGGCTCCGGCTTCACGGGCGGCGAACTCCTTCGCCTGCTCGACGGCCACCCCGAGTTCGAACTCGCACAGGCCACGAGTCGGTCCAAGGAGAACAAGACCGTCGGCCACCAGCACCCGAACCTCCGCCACTCCGACCTGCGCTTTTCCTCGCCCGAGGAGTTGGAGTCGGTGGACGTGCTGTTCGCGGCGACGCCCCACGGCGTCTCGATGGAGCAAATCGACGAGTTCCAGGACGCCGCGGACACCATCGTCGACCTCTCGGCGGACTTCCGTCTGGACACCGAGGCACAGTACGACGAGTGGTACGACGGGCACATCCGCCCCGAACTGCTCGCCGACAGCGAGTACGCGCTGCCGGAACTGAACCGCGAGAACCTCGCGGGCGCGGACCTCATCGCCTCCGGTGGCTGTAACGCCACGGCGACCATTCTGGGACTGCTTCCGCTGTTCGAACACGGCGTGCTCTCGGGCGACGAGCAAATCGTCGTCGACGTGAAGGTCGGGTCCAGCGAGGGCGGCGCTGGCGGCGGCGAAGCCTCCAGCCACCCCGAGCGTTCGGGCGTCGTCCGCCCGTACGCCCCGACGGGGCACCGTCACGAGGCCGAGATTCAGCAGTTCCTCGGCGTCGACGTCTCCTTCACCGTCCACGCGGTGGACATGGTCCGGGGCGCGAGCGCGACCTGTCACGTCTTCCCGAACGGCCCCGTCTCCAAGGGTGACCTGTGGGGAGCGTACAGGGGCCAGTACGAGGACGAACCGTTCGTCGAACTCGTCGCGGGCGGCGGCGGCGTCTACCGCTACCCCGAACCGAAGGCCGTCGCGGGGACCAACAAGGCCGAAGTCGGCTTCGAACTCGACCCCGCGAACAAGCGTCTGGTCGTGTTTTCGGCCATCGACAACATGATGAAGGGGTCGGCGGGACAGGCGGTCCACGCCGCCAACGTCGCCCTCGGCATCGAAGAGACGGCGGGCCTGGAGTTCCAGGGACTCCACCCCGTCGGCGCACCGTAACACCTGAAGAAACTTTTTATGACAGTCGTTATCAAAGTCGGTGGCGCTCGTGCTGTTGACCCAGCGGGGGCGCTCGCGGATGTGGCATCACTCGCCGAACAGGGCGAACAGGTCGTCGTGGTTCACGGCGGCTCGACCAAAGTCGACGAGACGCTCGAACGACTCGGCGTCGACCCGGAGTACGTCGAGACGCCGAGCGGCGTCGTCGGCCGGTTCACCGACGAGACGACGATGGAAGTGTTCGAGATGGCGTTCGGTCACCTCAACACCCAACTCGTCGCGGGCCTCCAGAGCGAGGGCGTCGACGCCGTCGGCCTGAACGGCGTGGACGGCAAACTGCTGTACGGCCCCCGGAAATCCGCGGTCCGCGTCGTCGAGGACGGCAAGAAGAAGATTCGCCGCGGCGACCACTCGGGGACCATCAAGCAGGTCAACGGCGACCTGTTGCGGTCGCTGTTGGGTGACGGCTACACGCCAGTGGCGGCCCCGCCGATGGCCGGTGACGACGACGGCGAAATCATCCCCGTCAACACCGACGCCGACCGTTCGGCGGCGGCTATCGCGGGCGAACTCGACGCGACGCTCGTCCTGCTGACCGACGTGGAAGGCGTCTACGCGGACCCCGACGACCCGTCGACGCTCATCGAATCGGTCGAGACGAGCGACGACTGGGCGGCCCTCGAAGCGGCCGCCGAGGGCTTCATGGGCCGAAAGATTATGGCCGCCGAGGAGGCCCTAGCGGGCGGTTCGCCCGAAGTGGTCGTCGCGGACGCCAACGCCGACGAGCCGATTCTCTCGGCGCTGTCCGGGAGCGGCACACACGTACAAGCGAGCGCGATTTCGGAGGAAGATACATGAGCGGATTCGTCTTCAACGAGAAACCCATCCAGATAGAACGCGGCGACGGCGCCTATCTGTACGGCGACGACGGCACAGAGTACTTGGACATGGGCGCGTCCTACGCCTGTGTCCCGCTCGGCCACGGCCACGACGCGGTGCAGGAGGCCGTCACCGAGCAGTTCGAGAAACTGACCTACGTGCAGGCGTCCTACCCCAACGCCGAGCGGACGGCGCTGTACGAACTGCTCGCCGACACCGCGCCGGACCCGATAGACAAGACGTGGCTGTGTAACTCCGGCACGGAGGCCAACGAGGCCGCGCTGAAGTTCGCCCGGTCGGCCACGGGCGACTCCAAAATCGTCGCCACCATGCAGGGGTTCCACGGCCGCACCATGGGGTCGCTCGCGACCACGTGGAAGTCGAAGTACAAGAAGCCCTACGAACCGCTCATCGGCGACGTGGAGTTCGTCCCCTACGACGACGCCGAGGCGCTGGACGAGGCCGTCGACGAGGACACCGCGGCGTTCATCGTCGAACCCGTCCAGGGCGAGGGCGGCATCAACCCCGCGTCGGCGGGCTACCTCGAAGCGGCCCGCGAGATAACCGAAGACGCTGGCGCGGCGCTCATCTTCGACGAGGTCCAGACCGGAATGGGGCGAACGGGCGCGCTGTGGAACTCCCAGCGCGCGACCGTCACGCCCGACATGATTACGTCGGCGAAGGGCCTCGGAAACGGCTTCCCCGTCGGCGCGACGCTGTGTCGCGACTGGATCGCCGAGAACTACGGGTCGCACGCCTCGACGTTCTCCGGCGGGCCGGTCATCTCCGCCGCCGCGGGTGCGACCGTCTCGACCATCGTCGAAGAGTCCGTGCCTGAGAACGCCGCGCGGATGGGCGACTACCTCCAGACCGAACTGGACGCGGCCATCGGCGACGAAGTGCGCGACATCCGCGGCGAGGGCCTGATGATAGGCGTCGAAGTCGGCCGCGGCGCGAACACGGCGCTGAAGCAACTCGCGCTGAACCACGGCATCCTCGCCCTGCCCGCTGGCCGGACCGTCGTCCGCCTGCTCCCGCCGCTGACCATCGACGAGGACCACGCCGACGACGTGGTCGACGCGATGACCGAGGTGGTGGGATGAGCGAAGCGGTCAGCGAGGACGCGGACGCCGAGGCACGGCAACTGCTCGAAGACGTCGTCCGCATCCCCTCGGTCACCCCGAACGAACGCGAGGCCGCCGACCGCCTCGTCGAGTTCTTCGAGGCCCACGACCGCGAGGTGTGGATAGACGAGGTGGGCAACGTCCGCGCGCCCGCCGACGACGGCGTCCTCCTCACCTCGCACATCGACACCGTACCAGGCGACATCCCGGTCCGCGTCGAGGAAACCGACGAGGGCGACGTGCTGTGGGGACGGGGGAGCGTCGACGCGAAGGGGCCGCTGTGCTCGATGGCCGCCGCCGCCGCCCGCACCGGCGCGTCGTTCGTCGGCGTCGTCGGCGAGGAAGTCGACTCCCGCGGGTCGCGCTACCTCGTCGAGGACCGCGAAGAGGCCCCGGACGCCGTCATCAACGGCGAACCATCCGGGTGGGAGGGCATCACGCTCGGCTACCGCGGCCTGCTCGCCGGAACCTTCGTGGCCACCAGCGAGTCCGGCCACTCCTCGCGGCCCGAGAACAACGCGATTCAGGACGCCATCGACTGGTGGTCGTCGGTCGAAGCCGAGTTCGACCCCGACGAGTGGGTCCCCGTCTTCGAGCGCGTCACCTGCAAACCCGTCGACATCGACGGCGGCATCTCCGAAGACGGCCTCTCCGTGGAGGCGACGATGAACGTCCAGTTACGGGTACCGCCGGAGTACACCACCGACGAGATTCGCGAAATCGCCGACGGCTATCTGACCAACGGCACCGTCCACTGGGACGACAAAGTCGAACCCGTGATGCAGAGTCCCCGGACGAGCGTCGCCCGGGCGTTCCGGGCGGCTATCCGCCAACACGGCGGCGACCCCACGCTCCTTCGCAAGACGGGCACCAGCGACATGAACGTCTTCGCGAAGGCGTGGGACTGCCCGATGGCGACCTACGGCCCCGGCGACTCGGACCTGGACCACGCGCCCAACGAACACATCCACCTCGCGGAGTACGACCGCGCGGTCGGCGTCCTGACGGACGTCACCGAACGCCTGCTGTGACCATGCACCTACTCGACGTCGACGACCTCACGACCGACGAACTGACCGCCGTCCTCGACCGCGCGGCCGAAATCAAGGCCGACCCCGAGGCGTACCAGGACACGCTCGACCAGCAGACGCTGGGTATGATTTTCGAGAAGCCGTCGACACGAACCCGCGTCTCCTTCGAGACGGGGATGACGCAACTGGGCGGGCACGCCCTCTTCCTGGGTCCCGACGACATCCACCTGGGTCACGGCGAACCCGTCAAGGACACGGCCCGAGCGCTGGCCCGCTACGTCGACTTCGTGATGGCCCGCGTCTTCGACCACGCCGACGTGGAGGAACTCGCCGAGTACAGTGAGGTACCGGTCATCAACGCCCTGACCGACGACGCCCACCCCTGTCAGACCCTCGCCGACCTCCTGACCATCCGCGAGAAGTTCGACGGATTCGACGTGGACGTGGCGTGGGTCGGCGACGGCAACAACGTCTGCCAGTCGTTCGTCCTCGGCGCGGCGATGACCGACATCGACCTCACCGTCGCCACGCCCGAGGGGTACGGCGTCTCCGAGGACGTTCTGTACCGCGCCGCCGCCGTCGGCGAGGCACCCGAGACGACCCACGACCCCGAGGCGGCCGTCGCCGACGCCGACGTGGTCTATACGGACGTGTTCGTCAGCATGGGCCAAGAGGACCGCCGCCACGAGAAACTGGACGACTTCGACGGCTTCCAGATAACTACCGACTTCCTCGGTGACCGCACGCTGATGCACTGCCTGCCCGCCCACCGCGGCGAGGAGGTCACCGACGACGTCATCGAGTCGGACAACGCCGTCGTCTGGGACCAGGCGGAGAACCGCTTGCACGCGCAGAAGGGCCTGTTAGCGTGGTTAGCGGAGAACCAAACGGCGTGACGTTCCTCGAAGTGACGCGGCGAGCGGAGTGAGTCGCGTCGCGGCCAAGCAGAACTGAGTCCGCGCTGACCGACGGTTAGCGCGGCTTTGCGGCCACTCAGTCGCTGAGCGCCGCCGCGAGCGTTTCGAGGTCGGCCTTCCGGAACGGTTTCTCGGCGGCCTCGGCGTCGTCGGCCAGTCCGTCGACGTTCGCGCGGATGGCCGCGCGCATCTCGGACTTCGGCGGGAGTCGTCCCTCGCCCACCTCGTGGCCGACCGCCTCGCAGATGGCCGCGAGCGCCTCTTTCGTGAACGCCGTCGACTCGACGCGTTCGTACCGCCCGACTGCCTGTCGAATCTCGTTGCGCAGGTCGTGAACCGTCGCCATGGTGGCACTCGCGCGCCCGACGGAGGTGTGACTTGCGGTCGGACTGTCTCCGTCGGCGGTGTCGCCCGCACCTGGTGGGGCCGTCGATTGCTGTCGGTTCCACCCGAAACGATGGTCTTTCCGGTGCGTTTGAGAACTGTTGGCACAGCACCTCTCACCGAGGAACCGCGGAGTTCCACCCGAAACGGTACCCTTCTCGATACGTTCGGCAACGTCGCTCACTTTCGCTCGCGGCCGGCGGGCGTCGGTCCATCGCCGACGAGGTATCGCCGACGATAGTGGGTGAGGCGGAGGTAACGACCCCGTTTATGCGTTCGGCACCCCTACGCGTCCGTACATGGCTATCGACCCGTCACCCGACGCGTTCCGCGAACTCATGGTCGACGAGGAACCCGAACTCGACGAGGTGATGGCCTGCGTCTTCGGCGTCCAGCGACACGAAGTGCGGACGTATCTCGCCCTGCTCGACGCGCCCGGAAGCACCGTCGAGGAACTCGCGAGCCACCTCGACCGCGACCGCTCGAACGTCAACCGCTCGCTGTCGACGCTCCGGGAGAAAGGACTGGCCGAGCGCCGACGGCGTTTGCTCGACGGGGGCGGCCACGTGTATCAGTACACGGCGACGCCGCTCTCGGAGGCCCGCGAGTTGCTGCACGAGACGCTGGACCAGTGGACGGCGGCGGTCCACGACCGCATCGACGAGTTCGACACCGACGCCGTCTGACCGGCGAACCCGCTGCTCAGTCGCCGACGCTCCCGGACCGCAACCGTCCGACTTTTGCCCGGTGGGGCCATGGGCACGAACAATGGCCGACCTGCAACTCACCGACGAGGTTCCGTCGGTGGCCGACGACGGCGTTTGGCTCGTGTGCATCGAGTGCGGCGAGTCGTTCGCTCCCTTCGACGAGGTTCGATACACGTGCGACCACTGCGACGGACTGCTGGAGGTTCGCTACGCCGACCTGCCCACCTTCGAGGACTTCGAGGGCGAGGGGTCGGGCGTCTGGCGCTACCACGCCGCGCTTCCCTTCGACGTGGGCGTCACGCTCCCCGAGGGGAACACGCCGCTCCATCGGGTCCCGCGTATCGAGGAGGAGGTCGGCGTCGACAGCCTCCGGGTCAAACACGAGGGGATGAATCCCACCGGGTCGTTCAAGGACCGCGGCATGACCGTCGGCGTCCGCGTCGCCCAAGAGGTCGGCGTCGACCGACTCGCCTGCGCGTCGACCGGGAACACCTCCGCGGCGCTGGCGGCCTACGGCGCTCGCGGCGGGATGGAGACGCTCGTCCTCCTGCCCGCCGGGAAGGTCGCCGCCGGGAAAATCGCACAGGCGGCCCTGCATCAGGCCCGCATCCTCGAAGTCGACGGCAACTTCGACCAGTGTCTCGACCGCGTGCAGGACCTCGCGGCCCGCGGCGAGGCGTACCTCCTGAACTCGCTGAACCCCTTCCGTCTGGAGGGCCAGAAGACCATCGGCCTCGAAATCATGGAGGAGCACTACGCCGACTACGGCGAGTACCCCGACCGCATCGTTCTGCCGGTCGGCAACGCGGGCAACACCGCGGCGCTGTACAAGTGCTTCCGCGAACTCGTGAAAACGGGGGCAATCACGGAAGACCAGGTGCCCAAAATCACCGGCGCACAGGCCGAGGGGGCCGCGCCGATGGTCGAAGCCATCGAGGAGGGTCTCGACGAGACCCGCCGCTGGGAGGAAGTCGAGACCCGGGCGACGGCCATCCGCATCGGCAACCCGGTCAACGCACCGAAGGCTCTCCCCGGTATCCGCGAGACGGGCGGCACCGCCGTCGCCGTCTCCGACGCGGAGATTACCGAGGCCCAGCGCGACCTCGCGGGCGAGGGCGTCGGTGTCGAACCGGCCTCCGCCGCCTCCGTCGCTGGCCTGCGGAAACTCCGCGAACGCGGCGTCGTCGACGACGACGAATCCGTCGTCTGCCTGACGACGGGCCACCTACTGAAAGACCCCGATGCGGCCGCCGAAGCGGGTGCCGAACCCGAACCGGTGCCCAACGATACCGACGCTATCTTAGCGCACATCGACGAGGGGCGCTCGGTCACCGAGACGGTCCGGAAACAGGCGTCGAAGGCCGCCGACGCGCCGCTGGTCCCGGCGCTCGTCGCCGGCGGCCTCGGCATCGCGTACCTCTACCGGAAACTTCGTTCGAAGGAGTGACCTCGGAGGGCGGCGACAGCGAGTCGGTCGCTTGACGGTGGGTCATCGGCCGACAGGCCTCGATGCGGCCGCCGAGGCCGGTACCGACCCCGACCCGGTCGACAACAGTGTCGCGGCCGTGGTGACGCATCTGTCCGAGAACTGACCGCGCCCGCTCTGCGACCAATTCTTATCACCCTCGGAGACGGAAACAACGGCATGGAGCGCCCCGCACACCCTCTCGTCCCGACCGCCCTCGCCGACTCACGGAGCCACCCATGACCGGTGTCTACGAACGCGCCCTCGGCGACGCCGCCGCCGACCTCCACCCGAAGGTCCGCGAACGGTACAGCATCGGCCCCGAGGACGGCGTCACCGTCGGCCGGGGGGAGATGGACATCTCGCGGGGCACGCACGTCCTCCCGGCGCTGTACGCGATGACGGGCCGAGAGATGCTGTTTCCCGAAGCGGGTCACGACATCCCGTTCTCGGTGACGACGGTCGGGTACGAACTCGACGGTCACGAGGCGATGACGACCCGTCGGGAGTTCGACTTCGGCCGCAAGCGGCGACGCTTCGACTCCGTGACCGTGTGGGACGACGACGGCGAGCGACTGCTCGACTTCCTCGGCCGTGGCGGCCTCGTCGCCACGGAACTGCATCCCCGGGTCGAAAACGGTGCGCTCGTCGTCGAGGCGGGCCGTCAGTGGGTCCACCGCGACGGCCGGTACTACCGCCTGCCCGGCCCCCTCGTCGCCGACGTGGAGGTGCGCGACCGCTACGACGAGACGGGGGAGTGCTACTACGTCCTCGCCACCGTCGAGAACGCGCTGGCGGGACACATCCTCAGCTACCGGGGGTCCTTCACGCAGGAACTGACCGAACGCGAGGAAATCGCGGACCTCCGCCCGCTCACCCGCCTGCGAACGCTCCCGCCGCGATGAGCGACGCGGTCCGGTGGCCCGGAGACCGTCTCGGGGCCCGACCGACCGTCGCCGGGGTCGCCGTCACCGACGCCAGCGCCGCTGCGGGGTCCCTGCTCTGGGTCGCCACGGCCGTCCTCGGCGACCTCGGGCCGATCGAGCGCGCCCTGACGCTCGCACCCTTGGTCCTCGTCCCCCTCGGCGTCGGGATGGCCGGGACGCCGTCGTTCGACGGGGCTGCTGGGCGACTCGTGGCCCTGGCGACGTGGCTACAGCCACTGGGTGCGGTCAGCCTGACGCTCTCGCTCGTCCGCGCCGTCGACGGACCGACGGCAGCGGCGCTCGCCGCTCCGTGGCTCCTCGTCACCGGTCTGCTGGGCCTCGCCGCCGTCGTTCGAACGCGGGAGCGCGGTGGGTTCGAAACGGCGGAGACGGCCGTCGACACCGGACTGGCCTACGCCTCTGTCGGGGCGGTGGCGCTGCTGTTGTTCCATCTGGACCTGACGTTCTGGTTCGGACGCACCATCGTCCTCCTGACGGCAGTTCACTTCCACTACGCCGGGTTCGTTCTCCCCGTCGTGACGGGGCTGACTGCACGCTGCGGGCCGGGAACGGACGCCCGCTCGTTCCGCGCTCTCGTCGGCGTGATTCTGGTCGGACCGGCCATCATCGCCGTCGGCATCTCCGTCTCTCCGGTCGTCGAAGTCCTCGCAGTCGGGGGGTTCACCGTCGCCGTCGCGCTGTTCGGTGGCTACGTCGCGAGGCGTCTCGCCCCCACTCGCTCGCGTGCGCAGGGATTTCTGCTCGCCGGGTCGGCGGTGGCGCTCCCGGGTTCGATGGCGCTCGCGCTGGGTTACGGCGTCGCGACGTTCACCGGCCTCTCGCTCGGCCTCGACATCGGAACGATGGTGGCGCTCCACGGGTCGCTCAACGCCTTCGGCTTCGCGTTGTTGGGGGTGGTCGGGTGGCGCGTGGCAGTTCCGCGGAGACGCGATTAGTCGCCAGTCAGCGCCCGCTCGCAGTGCCCGCACGTCTCGCGGTCGAGTGAGTTCGGCGCGCCGCCGTGGGGACAGTCGGGCCGTTCGGCCGCCGTCACACTGTCGAAGGAACCGCTGTACTCCGGGAGGACGAACGTCCCGAGAACGAGCGCCATCACCAGTATCCAGCCGACCGGGCCGAGAAACAAGAGGCCGACGACGGCGACGGTGGCGAGGACGCCGATGGCGGTGACCGCGGTGGTCTCTGCGCGGTTCATCCGGCGTGTTTCCGCGCCGCCGTCACTGCTCGGCCCGCTCCGGCTCCAGCCGGTAGCGCACCGTCTGCTGGCCGTCGAACTGGGGACCCGTCCCGGTTCGGGTAAAGCCGGTCGCCTCGACGGCGGTCTCGACCGCTTCGTTGCCTTCGGGGACCAGCAGTTCCACGGCCATGCGTTCCCGCTCCGCGAACCCGATTGGCTCCGAGAGCAGGCGCTCGCAGGCGTCCGCCGACCCGGCCAGTTGGGTGACGTGGACGGTCCCGCGCTCGGCGTCGTAGCTCACGAACCCGGTGATATCGCGGTCGTTCGCGGCGTCTCCAGCCTCGTCCTCATCCTCGTCGCCGTCGACCGTCGCGACTCGAACCGTCCGGTCGTGGACGAGGTTCCGCATCACGTCCGGCGGACTGTCGGCGAGGCTGGCCAACCGTTCGGCGTCGGCCTCGACGGCGTCACGTATCTCCATAGGTGTGCGTGTGTGTTCCACGCAAATAAACCGTGTGTCGGGCACTCACCCCGCAAAACCGCGGCAGATGAACACAGTTATCCCGAGCGGCGGCCAACGCGACGGCATGACTCAGAGACACACACTGCGGGTGAAACGATGCGGGTAGTCGCGAAGTTCGGCGGGACGAGTCTCGGGAGCGGCGACCGAATCAACCGCGCCGCCGACTCCATCGCCGCGGCGGTCGAACAGGGCCACGAGGTCGGGGTCGTCGCCTCGGCGATGGGCAACACGACCGACGAACTGCTCGAAGGCATCGAGTACGACGCGGCCGACGCGGACCGCGCCGAAATCGTCTCGATGGGCGAACGCACCTCCGTCCGGATGCTGAAGGGCGCACTCGCCGCCCGCGGCATCAACGCCGTCTTCCTCGAACCCGGCAGCGAGGACTGGCCCATCATCACCGACGCGTTCGGCGAAGTCGACGTCGAGGAGACGAAGAAACGCGCCCACGCGCTGGCCGGACAGATGAAAGACGTGGTCCCGGTCATCACCGGCTTCCTCGCCGAGGACCACGAGGGCAACGTCACGACCCTCGGCCGCGGTGGCTCGGACACCACGGCCGTCATGCTCGGCAACTACATGGACGCCGACGAAGTCGTCATCGTCACCGACGTGGAAGGCGTCATGACCGGCGACCCCCGCGTCGTCGAGGGCGCGCGCAACGTCGGCGAGATTTCCGTCGACGAACTCCGTTCGCTGTCGTTCCGCGGCGCGGAAGTCGTCGCCCCGTCGGCGCTGTCCTACAAAGACGGCGACCTCGCCGTTCGGGTCACACACTACCAACACGGCGACCTGCTCACCGGCGGGACCTCTATCGAGGGCGAGTTCGAGAACCTCATCGACCTCCAAGAGCAGGAACTGGCCTGTGTCACCGTCGCTGGCCGCGCCATCCGCAACAGCCCCGGCATCCTCGGCGAACTCGCCTCTGCCATCGGCGGCGCTGGCATCAATATCGACGCCAACTCCTCGGGGATGGACTCGCTGACCTTCTACGTCAACGCCGACGACGCCGACGAGGTGGAGGCGCTTCTCCACGACCGCA
Organism: Haloarcula marina; assembly: GCF_024218775.1. Classification (NCBI taxonomy): domain Archaea; kingdom Methanobacteriati; phylum Methanobacteriota; class Halobacteria; order Halobacteriales; family Haloarculaceae; genus Haloarcula; species Haloarcula marina. Next base: position 189,286 of record NZ_CP100404.1, read on the forward strand.
TCGTCAACGACGAGACGCTTTCGTCCGTGACCGTGGAGGACGACATCGCCGTCATCCGCGTCACCGGCGGCGACCCCAATCAGGCGGCCCTCCCCTACCGGGTGGCCGCACCGCTGGTCGACGCCCACATCGACATCTACGACGTCATCACCTCCGCCACTTCGGTGTCCGTGTTCGTCCCGTGGGACGACCGCGAGCAGGCGTTAAAGCTGGTGCAGGGCGTTTTCTAAGAACCCACTTTTACTGCGGGGGGTTTCCTCGCGCCTCCGGCGCTGCGGGACCCTCCCGTTGCAAAAACGGCCTCAGAAACCGGAGATTGCTGCTGGGCTGTCCTCGGAAGTGCACAGCACTTCCGACGTGCATGGAAGACGCAGTGCGTCTTCCACACTGCGTTAGCGCTTCGCTCTACCGAACGTGGGGAAAAACGCGGGACGCGGCGATGCCGCGTCTCGTGAAGTCGCGCTCACTTCGCTCGCGCGGTATACTGCCTCCGAACTACCAGTCGCGCGTTTGCCCGTCCCCGTCTTCGTGAGCGCAGCGAAGGAAGTCTCGTCAGAGCCTGCGCTGACGGTGTGTCGTGCGCCGGAGCGTACTCCCGCCCACAGAACGGTAACCGCCGCGCGACCCCCTTGCGTCGAGTGCGACCGTCCGTTCCTCGCCGACGGCTGACCGCTACCGTCCCTGCGTCAACCGGAACCCGATTTTCCGCGGGAGTCCGGCGTCCTCGACGGCGTTGATGACCGCTCGGGTGTCGTACTCGACGCGGCGGTCCTCGACGGTCATCGCGTCGAGGTCGAGGACGGCGTAGGCGGCGCGGTGGTCGCCGTCGCGTGGTTGGCCGACGCTCCCGGGGTTCATGACGATGCCGTCGGCGTACACCTCGTGATGCTGGTGGTGGGTGTGGCCCATCACGAGCACGTCTTCTTCGCCCAGGAGGTCCGGCCCGAACTCGTCGGGGTAGGTGTAGTGGTCAGGGTCGTCGGGGTGACCGTGGACGAGTTTCACTCGGTCGTCGTAGGCGAATCGTTCGTCCGGCAGGTCCCGAAGCCAGTCGAGTTGCGCCTCGTGCAGTTGCTCGCGGGCGTGTTCGACCCCGGCCTGAGCCATGCCGTTGAACGCGAACGGCGTCGTGGCGGCGACGGCCCGGTCGTGGTTGCCCATCACCGTCGGGACCGGTTCCTCGGGCCACGGCACGTCCTCGGGTAGGCCGTCCGACTCGCCGCGCATCGCGTCGACGCAGTCGGCGTGCCACGGGTTGTAGCCGACCACGTCACCGGCACAGACGAGGCCGTCGACGGGCGGCATATCCGCCAGTACCGCCGCCAGCGCGACCCGATTGCCGTGGATGTCTGAGAGGACGCCGACCTTCATGATTCGTGCGTATGTGGTGGGGACTCTTTAGTGTCGCTACCGCGTCAGTTTTCGAAACCGCTGGCGGCGTTACTCGCCGTTGTAGACGGCCACGTCGAACGCGCCCGCCTCGCCCGAAACACCGGCCGCGCAGACGGCGTGTTCGAACTCGTGGTCGTACACTTCGCGGGCGGCCGTCTCGGCGTCCGTCGCCGCGAGGTCGAACGCCGTGGGGTCGTCCTCCTCGTAGGTGGCGACCAGCGTCGGTTCGGTGACCTCCTCGACGACGAGGGCGTCCCGCCGGACCGTCCCGATGACCGCGCCGGGGCCGTCGGCGTTCGTCGTCGGGTCCGCGGCGTCGACGCCGACGATGCCCGCGATACGCGGCGTGTCGTAGTCGTCCTTCTCGAAGTCCAGCGCGAGCAGGGGTTCGGCCAGCGCGTCCCGCGCGGGGTAGCCCAGCGCCAGTTTCTCGGCGATGGGGTCGACGTGCGAGCCGTTGCCCACGACGGCACCGTTCTCGGTGATTCGGACCCCGTTGTAGGAGATGTAGGGGTTGTCCGTCTCCGGGGCGTCCGGCGTCGGCCCGACGGTGACGGTGTCGCCGCGCTTGGTTGCTTCTCGGTTCGGGAACGACCGCGAGGAGACGCGGTACGCGCCCACCTCCGGGCCGACGACGACGAAACGTCCGACGTACATATCCGACATGGGCGGCCAACGCGGCAAAGCGGTGTCGATGTTCGCCAGTCGACTGTCGTGGCGCGTGCTGTCGCGTCGCATGCTGAAACCAATCGCGCAACGCTTACAAGGGACCGCGGGGTACAGACAGATGCGCTCAGTCCATTGGGGTAGTGGCCAATCCTGAAGCCTTCTGGGGGCTTCGACCCTGGTTCGAATCCAGGATGGACTACTTCTCTTCCACTCGACTCCCGAGCGATGCCACCACCCGGCTACTTGTGACTCGACCGCCAGAGCTAGAGTATGGCCCCCGAACACGTCCTCGTCCCGCTGGATGGCTCACCGCTGGCAGACGAGGCGCTGGCCCACGCCGTGGAGACGTTCGACTGTCGACTGACGGTGCTGAACGTCGTCGCCCCGCTGGACAGCGGCATGAGCGAGGGCGGGATTCTCGAACCCGGGGCGGACCGGCGCGAGGAAGCGACGGCACGGGCCGAACGCCTCGTCGACCGGGCACGTGAGACGGCCGCCGAGGCCGACCGGGCCATCGAGACGGCGGTGGAGTCGGGCGACCCCGCCGAGACGATTCTCTCCTTCGTCGACGCGAACGACGTGGACCACGTCGTGATGGGCGGGCACGGCGGGACGCGCAACGAACTCGCGCGGCGACTGCTGGGGACGGTGGCGACGGCCGTCGTGAGCGAAGCGCCGGTGACGGTGACCGTCGTCCGCTAAGCGAGTACCACGGCGAACGCGCGGTAGAGCGCGAACCCGAGGCCGATGGAACTGACGAGCGTGATTATCCAGAAGCCGACAGTGACCCCTATCTTCCGCCGGGAGACGCCCGCCGACCCGCCCGCGAGGCCGCCGCCGATGACCCCCGAGATGATGATGTTGTTGAACGAGATGGGGATGCCCAGCGCGATGGCGAGTTGGGCGATGATGAACCCCGGAACGAGGGCCGCGATGGAGCGGCGGACGCCGAGTTGGGCGTACTCCCGCGAGGTGGCCTGTAGCAGTCGCGGCGCGCCCATCCACGCGCCGCCGAGGATGCCCAGCGCGCCCACCGCGAGCAAGACGAGCGCGGGCAAGCCTAACTCCGCGCGATAGAGGTTCTCTAAGGGGCCGGTCGCGAGTCCCACCTGACTGCCGCCGCTGGAGAAGGCGACGACGCTCCCGAGGACGACGAGGAACGTCTTGATGCCTTTGTCCACGGACGCCTGCGTGCGGCGGCGGATGAACAGGAAACTCCCGGCCGCGGCCAGCAGGGTCCCGACGACGGTGACGCCCGGTAGGGGGACGAGCATCGCGAGAAAGCCCGCCAGCGAGTTCTGCGTCGCACCCGGCGGTGCTGGGATGACGCTCAACTCCACGTTGGCGACGATGCCGCCGACGACGGCGGCCAAGAGCGGGACGCCGACCGTCTCGGGGATGTCGTCCCGGCGGAGGAGGGTGGCGGTGAGGTACGCGAGGCCGCCCGATACCGGCGGCACGAGCACCCAGAACGTCGCGATTCGGCGGTAGGTGTCGAAGACGGGTGCGCCGCCGAGCGAGAGGCCCACGCCTATCATCGCCCCGGTGGTGGCGAACGCCGCGGGGACGGGATAGCCGGTGTAGACGCCGAAGGCCATGAACGCCGTCGCGGTCAGCAGGCCCGCCGTCGCCGCCAGCGAGGTTATCTGGACGCCGTCGATGAGACCAGCGCCCACCGTCTCGGAGATGCTGCCACCTTGGGTGAGCGCCCCGAGGGCGGCGAGGATGCCGATGAGAAAGGCAGCCCGCATCGTCGAGATGGCGTTCGCGCCGATAGCGGGGGCGAAGGGCGGGGAGTTGCTGTTGGCCCCGAGCGCCCACGCCGTCACTAACCCGGTAATCGTCGCGAGAACGACCAGCGCCCAGAAGACCACGTCTACCACTGCCGGTTCACGCCTCCCGGCGTCCCGTCCGAATCATAATCGGGCATTAACACGCGCGACCGATAAACGTTCGCGCGACAGACGGCTGACGCCGCGGTGGCCGCACCGCTCAGTAACCCAGCGATTCGCGGACGAGGACGAGCGTCGTCCGCCCCTCCTCGGCCTCCTGCCGGTAGATGAGCTGTTTCGCGATGGCACTCCCGGCGCCGTAGGCGTCCTGCGCACGGGCGTCTTCCAGCGGGAAGGCCACGTCTTCCAGTCGGTCCAGCGCGGCATCTAAGTCGTCGACGACTTTGTTCGTCCCGGCGACCAGCAGGAGGTTCTCGGCGGCGAAGGGGTACGCGCCGATTCGGCTACCGGAGGCGTCGGCGGCGACGAGTTCGCCGGTCGCCGCGATGGCGTTGACGCTCCCGAGGAAGTAGTCGCTGGCCTGCGCCTCGCGTCGGGCGCGCTGGCGTTCGGCGTCGTCGTCGATACCGTACACTTCGCTGTGGACGTTCTCCCAGTCGTGGTCGCCTTCCGTGAGGTACTCCACGAAGCCGATTTCTTCGAGCGTCGTCGAGTGACCGTCCATCACCGACGCGCCCGCGGGAATCTGCTCCTGAATCTCCGCGAGTGCGGCCTCGCCGTCACCGACGACGACCACGTCGAACCCGCTGGCTTCGAGGTTCTCGACGGCTGCGTCGAGTTCGTCGTCGCTCGGTTGTTCGTCGAGTGTCTCGTCGTAGGCGACGCTGTCGGCGTACCCGTCTTTGTGTTGGGACATACTCGACCAGTCGCGACTCGGCGTGAAAAGCGCTCGCGGACGCCGCCGTTACCGGGTGACACCGGTGTTATCGTCGGGTGTTATCGTGCCGCAGACGACACGCGCACCGACTCGCTGGGGCTGCCTCGCGGACGTGTCGCCGAAACTGCACCCACCGAAGTGTTTAACGGTGGCGGCGACACCACGTAGGACATGCCAGTATCACGTCGAACGTTGCTCGGGAGTCTCGGGACCGTTACTGCGACCAGCCTCGCCGGGTGTATCGGTGGCGGTGGCGGCGGCGACGCCGCCGCCCGAATCGGCATGGTGTACGCGACGGGCGGCCTCGGTGACGGGTCGTTCAACGACCAGGCACAGACCGGCGTCGTACGGGCCGAGGAGGAACTGGGCATCGCCTACGACGAGTCCCAACCGGAAACTGCCTCGGAGTTCGGGACTCTCCAGCAGCAGTACGCCCAGTCGAGTGACCCAAACTACGACTTGGTCTGCTGCATCGGATTCCTGCAGGCCGACGCGCTGACCGAGAACGCCAACCAGTACGGCGACCAGCAGTTCATGATCGTCGACTCCGTCGTCGACGCCTCCAACGTCGGGTCGTACGTGTTCGCCGAACACGAGGGGTCGTTCCTCGTCGGCCTCATGGCCGGTCGGCTGACGACCACGTCGTTCTCGGCGGGTGCGGGGTCGACCGCGGGCGACTCCACGAACGTCGGCTTCGTCGGCGGCGTCGAGTCCGACCTCATCAAGAAGTTCGAGGCCGGGTTCACCGCGGGCGTGAAGTACGCGAGCGACGACGTGGACGTCCAGACGGCGTACGTCGGCGACTTCAACAACCCCTCGGGCGGGCAGGAAGCGGCCATCTCGATGTACGACTCCGGGTCGGACATCGTCTACCACGCGGCGGGGAACACCGGCACCGGGGTCTTCCAAGCCGCGCAGGAGGCCGGGAAGTTCGCTATCGGCGTCGACCGGGACCAGTCGGTCACGAAGTCCTCTTACAGCGACGTCATCCTCGCGAGCATGGTCAAGCGGGTGGACAACGCCGTCTACTCCGCCGTCGAGTCGGTCGTCGACGACGAGTTCGAGGGCGGCGCGACGACCGCACTGGGACTCGAACAGAACGGCGTCGAGGCGGTCTTCGGACAGGAACTGGGCGAGGACATCCCGCAGGACGTCAAAGACGAGATGAGCACGGCCCGGGAGGACATCATTGCCGGGGACATCTCGGTCCCGACCGACCCCAATCAGGTGTCGTGAACGCCGTCGCTAGCTTCAAGCCCCGCGGTCCCGACGACACCGGACAATGAGTAAGGCCGTTCACCTCGATGGCATCACGAAGCGGTTCCCCGGCGTCGTCGCCAACGACGCGGTCGACTTGGCCGTCGAACGCGGGACGGTCCACGCGCTGCTGGGCGAGAACGGGGCCGGGAAGACCACGTTGATGAACGTCCTCTACGGGCTCTATCAGCCCAACGAGGGCCGCGTCGTCGTCGACGGCGAAGAGCGGCAGTTCGACTCGCCGCGGGACGCCATCGACGCGGGCGTCGGCATGATTCACCAGCACTTCATGCTGGTCGACCCGATGACCGTCGCCGAGAACATCACGCTCGGCAACGAACCGCGGAAGTGGCTGGGCCTGACCGTCGACCGCGAGGCCGCCGACCGCGAGGTCCGTGACCTGGCCGACCGCTACGGGTTCGACGTCGACCCCGACGCGATGGTCGAGGACATCGGCGTCGGCGTCCAACAGCGGGTCGAGATTCTGAAGGCGCTGTACCGCGGCGCCGACGTGCTCATCCTCGACGAGCCGACGGCGGTTCTCACACCCCAGGAGGTCGAGGACCTCTTCGCGGTGTTCGAGGAACTCACCACACAGGGCAAGACGATAATCTTCATCACGCACAAACTCGGCGAGGCGATGACCGCCGCCGACGAGATAACCGTCCTGCGGGGCGGCGAGAACGTCGGCGTGGTCGCGGCCGACGCGGTCACGCGCGAGGAACTGGCCGAGTTGATGGTCGGGCGCGAAGTCCTCTTGGACGTGGACCGTCGTGCGGCCGACCTCGGCGCGGAACGGCTCAGGGTCGCCGACCTGACCGTCGAGGACAGTCGCGGTATCCGGGCCGTCGACGACGTTTCGTTCTCTGTCCGCGCGGGCGAGGTGTTCGGCATCGCTGGCGTCGACGGCAACGGCCAGTCGGAACTGGTCGAGGCCATCACCGGCCTCCGGCGGGTGCAGTCGGGCGGCGTCGCGCTCGACCGGACCGACGTGACCGACGCTGGCCGTCGCGCCCGTATCGAGGCCGGGATGGCCTACGTCCCCGAAGACCGACAGGAACGCGGCCTCGTCATGGAGTTCGACCTCGTGAGCAACGGCTTACTGGGGAGTCAACACAGCCAGCCCTACGCCAGCGCGGGGCGTATCGACTGGGAACAGACCCGCGCCCACGCCGAATCCATCGTCGGGGAGTACGACGTGCGGCCGCCCGACGCGGACGCGACCGCCGAGGCGCTCTCGGGCGGGAACCAACAGAAGTTCGTCGTCGGTCGGGAACTGGCCCGCGAACCGACAGTCCTCGTCGCCTCGCATCCGACCCGAGGGGTCGACGTGGGGTCGATGGAGTTCATCCACGACCGCATCGACGCGCTCCGAGCGGCCGGGGTGGGCGTCGTGTTGGTCTCGTCGAAACTCGACGAGGTGACGTCGCTCTCGGACCGACTCGGCGTCATGTACGAGGGTGAAATCGTCGACGTGGTGGACCCCGACGCCGTCACCGAGGAGGAACTGGGTCTCCTGATGGCCGGGGAGGAACCCGACGACGTTCCGCGGGTCGGCCGGGCCGACGGAGGGGACGGGCGATGAGCGGTGCCGACTCCGACCGCGAGTGGGTCGCGACGGTCCGCCAGCGACTCATCGCGCTCGGCCAGACATCGGCGGGCGAGCGGGTGCTCATCGCCCTCTCGGCGCTGGCGCTGTCGGTGCTGGTCGGGACGGTCATCGTCTTCGTCGCCGGACTGGTCGCCACGTGTCGCGACCCCGTCCTGACGCTCGGCGGGACGACGCTGTGTTACGACCCCTTCTACGTCTTCGACCGCCTGTTCCTCGGTGCGCTGGGCGACCCGTTCGCCGGCGGCTGGTCGCCGCTGAACCCGCAGTTCGCGCTCACGCTCCGGGAGACGACGGTGCTGATATTCACCGGGCTGTCGGTGGCGCTGGCGTTCAGAGCGGGCATCTTCAACATCGGGACGCAGGGGCAACTCATCGTCGGCGGCCTGCTGTCGGCGCTGACGGTGCTGTGGGCCGCCCCCCTCGTAAGCGGCGGCCTCGGCGCGCTTCTCCTCGTCCCGTTGGGTATCGCGGCCGGGGCGGTCGGCGGCGGTGCGTACGGAGCGATACCGGGCGCGCTGAAGGCCTACGCCGAGGCGAACGAGGTCATCACGACCATCATGCTCAACTTCGTCGCGGTGCTGGTCGCGCGCTATCTGGTGACGGGGCCGTTCAACGACCCCAACAGTCAGGCCAACCAGACGCCGCCGCTCCCCGAAATCGGGCAGTTCCCCTCGGTGGTGTTCGACCCCCGAACGGACTTCTCGATATTCGCACTCCTGCTCGCGCTGGCGTTCGTGGGCGGCCTGTACTACCTGCTGACCCAGACCGCCTTCGGCTACGACCTCCGGACGGCGGGCATCCAACCCGCCGCGGCGGAGTACGGCGGGGTCGACGCCGCCCGAACCATCGTCGCGTCGCTGACGCTGTCCGGGGCCATCGGCGGCGTCGGCGGGGCGGTGTACGTCATGATGATACTCGGGAAGTTCCAGACCGGCGTTCCGAGCTACGGGTTCGACGGCATCACCGTCTCGATTCTGGCGGGGAACAACCCGCTCGGCGTCGTCTTCGCGGGGGCGCTGTTCGGCGTCCTCAAGTCGGGGTCGACCGTCGTCGCGTTCGCGACGAACGTCCCGCCGCAACTGGTCGGCGTCCTGCGCGGCCTCATCATCCTCTTCGTCGCCATGCCGGAGTTCTTCAGGCTGGTCGGCCGCCGTCTCGCCGCCAGGGAAGACGATGCGGGACCGGCCCCCGTCGGAGGTGGCGCGGATGACTGACGCCTTCGACGGGCGACCCTCGGGGCGCGTCCTCGTCGCTATCGTCGCGGCGCTGGTGTTCGTCGGACTCGGTGTCGCGGCCCTCGTCGCGCCCGAGTCACAGGTCGGGCGACTGTTCGGCATCGTCGTCTCCGCGTCGACGCTCGCCGCCACACTCCGCCTGTCGGTCCCTATCGTCTTCGCCGCCATCGGCGGCATCTTCGCCGAGAAGTCCGGTGTCATCAACATCGGACTCGAAGGCCTGCTCATCATCTCGGCGTTCACCGCGGTGTTCGGCGCGGACCTGACGGGGTCGCTGTGGCTCGGCTATCTGGTCGCCGTGGTCGCGTCGACGGCGCTCGCTGGCCTGTTCGCCGTCGTCTGCATCGAGTTCCGGGCCGACCAGATAATCGCCGGGCTGGCGGTGTGGCTCATCGCGCTCGGACTGGCCCCGTTCGGGTCACAGGTGCTCTACGGCGGCCCGAACACCGACAGCGTCGGCACGCTCAGCACCATCACGGTGCCGCTACTGTCCGACATCCCCTTCTTCGGGGCGCTGTTCGACGCCTCGCCCGCCGTCTACCTGATGTTCCTCGCCGTCGCCGTCGGGTGGTACACGCTCAACCGGACGACCTTCGGCCGGTGGGTCCGCGCCGCCGGGGAGAACCCGAAGGCGTTGGACACCGCTGGCGTCGACGTATCTCGGGTGCGCTACGCCGCCGTCCTGCTGTCGGGGACGTTCTCCGGGATGGGCGGCGCGTCGCTGGCGTTCAGCATCGGCCAGTTCACCGGCAACGGGCCGACGATGGTCAACGGCAAGGGGTTCATCGCCATCGTCGCGTACCTGTTCGGGAACTACAACCCGGTCGGCGCGCTGCTGTCGACGGCGCTGTTCGCCGGGCTAGACGCCGTCCAGTTGCGCCTCCAGACGACCGACCTCTACGCCCTGCCGGACTCGCTGGTGCAGACGATTCCGTTCGTCGCCGTCATCGTCGTCCTCGCGTTCGTCGGGAAGACCCGACTGCCCGAGGCCGCTGGCGAACACTACGAATCCGGCGAGGAGTGACCACCTCGGCCGGTCGTCGACTCGCGCTACGGTCCTCTCGTGGTCCGTCGAAGGGGCGTGAATCCCCGACGGGAGCCGAACACTCATGTGTCACGGCGACCCACACCGAGGTATCGAATGTCGCGCCGATACGACCACGCACGGGTCAAGGAGTACTGGCAGCGCGTCTGGGACCGCGAGGGCGTCTACGCCTGTCCCGACGACGCGGCGGACCCGACCTACGTCTTGGGGATGTTCCCCTACACCTCCGGGTCGTTGCACATGGGCCACATCCGCAACTACGCCATCACCGACGCGTACGCCCGGTATCGCCGGATGGCGGGCGACGACGTGCTGCATCCGATGGGGTGGGACGCGTTCGGTCTGCCCGCCGAGAACGCCGCCTACGAGCGCGACACCGACCCCGAGTCGTGGACGCGGTCGTGTATCGAGCGGATGCGCGGCGACCTGGAGGAGATGGGCTTTGGCTACGACTGGTCCCGCGAGATAACCACCTGCGACCCCGAGTACTACCGCTGGAATCAGTGGCTGTTCGGCCGGTTCTTCGATTCGGGACTGGTCGAGTACGACGCGGCGACGGTCAACTGGTGTCCCGACTGCGAGACGGTGCTCGCCGACGCGCAGGTGGAGGCGACGGCCGACGGCGGCCACGACCACGGGCAGGGCGGGGTCTGCTGGCGGTGTGGGACGCCCGTCGAACAGCGGGATTTGGACCAGTGGTTCTTCACCATCACCGACTACGCCGACGAACTGTACGACGGCCTCGACGATTTGGACGGGTGGCCCGAAGGGGTCCGTGACAGCCAGCGCAACTGGATCGGGAGACAGGAAGGCGCAACCGTGGCTTTCGGGGTGAACGGCCACACCGTCGAGGCGTTCACGACCCGTCTCGATACGGCCTACGGCGCGACGTATCTTGCGCTCGCACCCGGCCACGAAGTCGTTCGGGAACTCGCGGCGAACGACGACGCCGTCGCCGAGTACGTCGAGTCGGTCGCCAACGCCGACGACGCAGGCCTGACTGGCGTCGAGACGGACCTGACCGCGACCCATCCCTACACCGGCGCGGAGATTCCGGTGTACGTCGCCGCGTACGTCTTAGACGACGTGGGGACGGGCGCGGTCATGGGCGTCCCCGCGCACAACGAACGGGACCACGCCTTCGCTGCCGAACACGACCTACCCCTGAAACAGGTGGTCGAACCCGTCGACGGGAGCGGGACGAACCTTCCCGAGGACCCCTACACCGACGACGGCATGCTCACCGACAGCGGCGCGTACGACGGCCTCGCCAGCACGGCTGCCCGCGACCGACTGCTGGAGAACGACGCCGCCGAGGCGGCGACCACCTACCGCCTGCGGGACTGGCTCATCTCCCGCCAGCGCTACTGGGGGACGCCGATTCCCATCGTCCACTGCGAGGACTGCGGGCGGGTCAGGGTCCCCGACGAGGACCTGCCGGTCGAACTCCCCGAGTACGTCCAGACGACCGGGAATCCCCTCGATGCGGCCGATGAGTGGAAACAGACTACGTGTCCCGACTGCGGCGAACCGGCGACGCGCGAGACGGACACGATGGACACGTTCGTCGACTCGTCGTGGTACTTCCTTCGCTACCTCTCACCGCACTTCGAGGGCGCCCCCTTCGACCAACAGACGGCCGACGAGTGGCTTCCCGTCGACGTGTACGTCGGCGGCGAGGAGCACGCCGTGCTCCACCTCCTGTACATCCGGTTTTTCACGCGGGCACTCGCCGACCTCGGCCTGCTGGACCGCCGGGAACCGGTCGACCGCCTCATCAATCAGGGGACGGTGCTCCACAGCGGCGAGAAGATGTCCAAGTCGAAGGGCAACGCCGTCGCCCCCCACGAGTACGGCGCGGAGACGACCCGGTTGTTCGTCCTCTCGGCGGCCCATCCCGCACAGGACTTCGAGTGGACGGTCAAGGACGTCTCGGCGGCCTACGACTTCCAGCAGACCCTCTACGAGATGGTCAGCGAGTTCGCGGAGATGCGCCGTTCGGCGGCCCGAGCGGACGGGGACGACAGGGGCTACCGCACCGAGAGCGCGCCCCACGACGCCTACCTCGAGCGCGAAATCGACCGGACCATCGCCGCCGTCACCGAGGAGTACGACCGGTTCCGATTCCATCGCGTCGTCGGCGAACTCCAGCGGTTCGCGCGCCTGCTCCGGCGGTACGCGAGCTACGACCGCCCCTACAAGTTCGCCTACAGTCGCGCCCTGCGTGTGCTGGCGAAACTGGTCGCGCCAATCGCGCCCTACCTCGCCGAGGAACTGTGGCTCTTGCTGGAGGAGGACGGCCTCGTGGTGACGGCGGCGTGGCCCGAGTCGCTGCGCGACGTGGCCGAGTTCCGCATCGAGCGCCAACTCGTGCGGACGACGCTCGACGACGTGCGCGACATCACCGAGGTGGTGGACATCGAGGACCCCGACGAGATAGACATCGTCGTCGCCGCGGACTGGAAGTACCGCGCCTACGAGGTCGCTCGCGCCGCCGACCCCGGCGACGCAATCGTCGGCGAAATCATGAGCGACGAGTCGATACAGGCCCACGGCGACGCCGCGGCCGACTACGCCGCCGACCTCGCGGACCGCGGGGCGGGACTGGAACCGATAGTCGACGGCGACCGGGAACTGGACGTGCTCTCGCAGGCGACGTGGCTGTTCGAAGAGGAGTTCGGGGCCGACGTGACGGTGCGGCGGGCGGACGGCGAGGGTGACCTCTCGAAGAAAGCCCGGCCGAACAAGCCAGCTATCCACATTTCCTGAGCCGAAACCGGCCGCCGTCGTCGGGATTCGCGGTCAATGTCGGGTGGTGTCGGTAACGTCGCCCTAGCCACGGTTACCTCACCTTGATGTATGGTATCACAACACAACCGCGAGTGCCGATACCGCTGTCGGCACATAACTACGGTGGACCGTGAACGTACTCCATTCGGGGGTTACGCCCCGGAGAGATTATGACACGAACCGACGAGCCACAGAGACACGCCGACAGCGACGATTCCTCGTCCGAGGGACCACACGAGGAGGGTATCGACACGAACCGTTTCGCTTCCCTACCGTTCCTGCGACGGGACTTCCTCTCGGATTCCGCGAAACTCGGCGTCGGAGCGCTCGCACTTTCCTCGACCGGCGGCAGTGGTGTCGCCGCCGCCCAAGCCGAGGACGGACAGACTGACGACGGGCAGGTCGACCAACCCGAGGGAGCGAGCGTGGAAGTGCTGGCCCCGCACGCGACGTTCACCGACGAGGTGGGCCTGTCCCTCGGCGTCACGTTCGAACAGGGTGGCGAGGAGGCCGCGTTCGTCCGCGACGCGTCGACCGTGGTCCTCGCTCGGGTCACGCTCGAACCCGGCGGGACCACCGGGTGGCACACGCATCCGGGGCCGGTCGTCGTGAACGTCATCGAAGGACAACTGGAAATCGTGTTCGCCCACACCTGCATCACCCACACCTACGAGGCTGGCAACGCGTTCGTCGACCCCGGCGGCCACGCCGAAATCGCGACGAACCCGAGCGACAGTCAGCAAACGGTCGCCTACGCACTGTTCTTCGGCGTTCCCGACGGCGAGTCGCCGACGACACACGTCGAGCCACAGGACTGCTGACGGGTCGATGGCGTCCCCACGACGCCCTCGGCCGAAGCGGTTTTTGCCTCAGTGGTCGCTACTTCGATTCGTGAATACGCGAACGCTGTCCGTTTCGGGGATGTCCTGTACCGGATGTGAAGCGACAGTCGAGGAGGCGCTCCGCGGCATCGAGGGCGTCGAGTCGGTGTCGGCCGACCACGAGGAGAACACCGTCGCCGTCGAGACGAGCGGCGACGTCGACGCGGACGAACTTGCCGCGGCCGTCGCGGACGCGGGGTACGAACTCGTCAGTTAGGCCTCGACTGCGCGCTCGTGGGCGCGTTCGACCGTGGCGACCAACGCGTCTCGGTCCTCACGCCGTACCAGGTGCGAGCGACAGCGACAGTCAGAACAGCCGAACCCGGGTACAGCGTCGCCCGCGTCCAGTAGCCGCTCGGCGACGCCACACTCCACGTCGGCCTCGGTGGTGACCACGGCGTCGACACTGGTCGATGGGTCCCCCAGCAGGTAGTCAATGTGCCAGTGCCGGGCCGTGTTCTCGCCCGTGGCGACGGCGCGGTGGCGGTCGACGCGGCTGAACCCGCCCGGTCCGAGCGCACTCCCGGTGTAGGCGTACCACCCGGCGGGGAGCGACCGCACGCCGAGCGCGCCGATTTCGACGGTGCCGTCGCTCGTCCGTTCGAGAACGAGGGTGTACGTGCCGCCGTCCATCCCGGCTCAGGACCCCATCTCGGGGTCGGCCGCCAGGTCGCCGTAGCCCGCCAGTCGGAACGCTCGGGAGTCGGTGCAGTCCTCGGTGGCGGCGGCGAGTTCGCCGATAAGCCAGTCGAAGCGGTGGCCGAAGTCGTCGTACGGTGCGGTCGCGAACGCCGACACCACGTCGTCCGCGGTCAGTTCCTCGGCGTACTGCTCGGCGAAGGCGGCGACGTTCTCGGCGGCCGTCGCCGCCGTCTCGTGGTCCGTCTCGTCGGCGAACGCCTCGGTCAACGCGTCGGTGAGGTCGGACATGTCTGGTCACAGATGGGCCGGAAAGGTATGCGTTCTGGACTCGCGACCACCGGGCGTTTCTTGTGGACTCCACGATAACACGTGGGTATGCGTCGCCGCCTCGTCGGCAGTCCGACGCTCGTCACGCTGGCGGCCCTCGTCGCCGTCTTCGCCCTCCAGCAGGTCGTGGGGCTGGTGGCTCGCCAGCGGACGCTGTTCGCGCTGTCGAACCCGCTGTTCGCCCAACCGTGGACGCTCGTCACCAGCGTCTACGCCCACGCCAGTCTCACCCACTTGCTCGCCAACGCCGTCGCGCTGGCGTTCGCCGGACTCGCCCTCGAACGGACCACGACGAGCGCACGGTTTCACGGCTTCTTCGTCGGCGTCGGCGCGCTCTCGGGGGTCGCACAGGTCGCCTTCGCGGGCCTGGTCGGGTCGCTGCTTCCGGGCGTCCCGGCGAGCGTCAGCGTCCTCGGCGCGAGCGGGGCCATCTTCGGCCTGTTCGGCTACCTGCTCGCGTCGAACCGCCTCACCGAAACCGTGGTCGGCGGGTTTTCGCTCTCGCCGCGGGTCCAACTCGCCGTCGGCGGCCTGCTCGCGGCGCTCATCACGCTGTTGACGGCCAATCCCGGGGTCGCACTCGTCGCCCACTTCACGGGCCTGTTGCTCGGGTTCTTCGCCGGACGCACACACCTACTCCGGCCCCGCGGTGCGGGACCGGCCGACCCGGCGCAGTTCTGAACTACCGGACGAAAACCTGCTCGTCGAGCGACCCCGTCACCTCGTCGGCGAGCGTCCGGAGGTTGACGGTGTCCTCGCGGTTGTACGACACCAGCGTTTCGAGTGCGCCGTCCCGCCCGCTCTCGTGTTCTCGCCAGAGGCGCACCGCGTCGCGCCCGGAGATGTCCGGCCGGTCGCGTTCGATGCCGACGTCCTGTTCTATCTGTTTCAGGCCGCCCGAGAGGCCGAGCTTTTTGCAGGTGTACATCAGGTCGAGGTGCGGGCGGTCCAGGTTCACGTCGAAGTTCGCTTCGAGGAAGGGTACGTCGAAGCGCTTGCCGTTGAACGTCACCAGCAGGTCGGCGTCGCCAAAGGCCGCCCGGAGGTTCCCCGTCGTCAGGTCGTCCCCGGCGACCAGCGTCTCCGTCTCGTCGCCCTGATGCAGGCTGACGGTCGTCACCTGGTTCCGCCGTTCGTCCAGTCCGGTGGTCTCGATGTCGAAGAAACACGCCCGGTCGCGGAACGTCTCGTACAGTCGCCACTGCTCGCTGTTGGGGAACCGCCGGTCGAAGTAGGCGACGTCGCCTTCGTCGAGGTAGGGTCGTCCTTCCTCGATGAACGCCGCGATGCGGTCGCCGCGCTTCCCGCCGACGACGCTCGGTTCGAACTCGTCCCAGTGTGTGATGCCCTGCTCCCAGATGGAGCGTTCTGTCTTCTCGCCGACGCCGTCGACCCCGATGAAACTGTTCTCGACGCGCACGCTGTCGGATAGAGTGGCGGGTGTATGTAAGTTCGTTGGGTGGCGAGGAGCGCGCGAAGCGCGCCCCTCGAAGCGAAGCACTGCCGAAACGCCGAAGCCACCCGCACGCCCATCCCGAGGTATGACCGAGTATCTCGTCGCCGCCTCGTCCGTCCACGTCACCGCGGCCGCCGCCGACTACCTCCAGCCACGTCTGGACCCGAGCGCAGACAGCGTCGTCGTGGTCGGCGTTCGAGAACCGGACGCCCCCACTCGCGACGCCGAGGACGCCGCGAACGTCGCGCGGTCGCGCCTCGCCGTCGCGATGCCCGCGACGGAAACGAGAGACGGCGACCCCACCGAGGAACTGCTGGCGGCTATCGACGAGTACGACCCGGACGAGGTGCTCGTCGGGGCGAACCGCGGGACTGCGGGCGCGACCGGGGTCGGGTCGACGGCGACGGCGTTGCTCGAACGCATCGACCGGCCCGTGGTGGTCGTTCCGTTGCCGGACCTCAGTTGAATCGGTCGAGCATTCCCGGGTCGGGGAAGGTGAGGTCCAAGTCGATGTCGAGGAGTCCTTCGGTGGCCTGCGCGACTGCCGGTGCGAGCGCCGACGACGGGTCCAGTGCCGTCGGAACCTGCGCGTCCGTGGACGCCTCCGGAATGCCGTAGTCCGCGTCGGGAAGCGTGATAGCGCCCTCGGCGTCCGCGCGCGTCGCGACGACGGCCGTTTCGGGCGCGCCGAGGTCGCGGAGGCGGCCCTGTTGTCTCGGGAGGAGGTCCCGTCCGCGGCGAGTCGCGGGCGCGACGAGTGCCCGTCTCTCGGCGGTCGCCAGCGCCGCCACGGACTGGTTGGCCGCGACGGGCGGCACGTCCAGCAAGACGTGGTCGAAGCGCGTCGCGGCGTCGGCCACGGCCGTCTCGAAGGCCCGGGCGCTCTCGGGCGTCTTCGCGCGGGCGAGTCGCTCGAACGGCGCGTGGGCCGGGCAGAAGGCGATTCGGCCCGGCGCGTCCAAGTCGGCGTCGTACAGCGCGTCGCCCAGCGCCGCGTCGCCGGTCATCACCGCGGTCACGTCGTCACCGATGCGCCCCTCGACGTGCGTCGCCAGCCCCTGCGTGGCGACGGCGGCGTCGAGGATTGCCACCGACCGGCCCGCGCGGGCCAGCGTCGCCCCCATCTCGACGGCCGTCCTGGTCGTCCCCGCGCCGCCCGTCGCCCCCACGAGTGCAAGCGTCCCACCGTTCATGGACGGGACTGTCTCGCCTCATCACACAAAAAGTTCCGGAACAGATTCGAGGAAAAGAACCGGTCAGGCCGCGTCCTCGATGGCCGTCGCGATGTCGTCGAGTTCGTCGTCCGCGAGGTCCGGACGGTCGCCGAAGAGCGCGTGAATCGGGCGGCCGCCGTCGTCGGAAAACCGCGGGACGATGTGGCCGTGGACGTGCGGGACCTCTTGGCCCGCTTCCTCGCCGTTGTTGAACGCGACGGTGCTGGCGGGGGCGTCGACGGCCGCCTCGACGGCCGGTGTAAGCCGGTGTAGCGCCGCGAACACGTCGCTCGCGGCGTCTTCGGGCAGGTCGGCCATCGTCTCGTGGTGGGCCTTCGGGATGACGAGCGTGTGGCCCGGCGCGAGGGGGTTGGCGTCCAGGAACGCGAGCACGGCGTCGTCCTCGTAGACGGTGCGACTCGGGATGTCGCCAGCGACTATCTGACAGAAGATGCAGTCGTCCATAATCGGCGGTGCGGGCGGCGGCCGTATGAAGGTTCGGGGGCGTTACGCCCCGGCCACCGTCGTGCGGATTTCGTCGACGTACTCCGCGTAGGTGTAGTCCAGCCGCGACAGCCACACTTCCTGATAACTCGGGTGGAGGAGCGGGACCACGGGAACACCGAGCGTCTCACTCGTCTCGACCGTGAGGACGCTGTCGAGGAATCCGCCGACGACGTTGCCGTCGAGGGCACGAACTGTCTCGGTGGCGTGTTTCCCGGTCGTGAGGACGGCGCGGGGCGCGACGGTTTCGACTTCTTCGACCAGGTACGGGCGGCAGTTCGCCAGTTCCGCGGCGCTCGGGTCGCGGTTGCCCGGCGGGTGGCACTTCACCGCGTTCGTGTAGTAGCAGTCGCCGTGGCCGAACCCGGCGTCGGCCAGCAGTGTCCGCACCTTCCGGCCCGACCGGCGGGAGGTGTAGGCCATCCCGGTCCGGTTGCCGCCGCGCCACGGGTCGGTGTCGTCGTCCGCCCCATCCGTCGCATCCGCGGGGTCGCGACCCTCGGCCGGGGCTTCGCCGACGACGACTACCGCGGCGGTACCGGGGCCGTTCCCCCACGAGATACATTCGCGGGCGTCCACGAGGGCGGGGCAGCGTGTGCAGTCCGTCGCGAGGACGTGCCGTTCGTCGGCCGCGGGATACTCGGGCACGCTCGATTGCAGGGGCGGACCGTGCAAAGCCGTGGCGGTCACCACAAGACGTTTGCCGGTGGTCGCCGCGACACCGAGTGTGACCTCCTACGAGTATCGACTGTTCGAAGTGGATACGGGTATGTTCGGCGGCAGCAGCGTCCCCGTCGACGAACTGAACGAACTGGGTGCCGACGGCTGGGAAGTCGTCGCGCCGATTACGGAGAACAGCGGGCAGACGGCGGGCCTGTTGCTCAAACGCGAACGCTGAACGGGGCCGGACGACTCAGCGATTCGGCCCCCCGACCGGGTCGTCGCTGAGCGTGTCGGTCGGGGGTACCTCTAGCCAGTCATCGCCGACCAGCGGCGGGTCGTCGCTTTCGGCCACGTTTTCCTCGGGGTCGTAGCTGACCATCCCGGCCGCGTCGAGTTTCGGGAGGTCGACGTGATGGAGCAGTATCTTCGTCTCTCTGTGTTCCGCCGGGGTGACATCGGCGACGGACTTTCCGTGCGCTACCGCCGCGACCTCGGTCGCCAACTCGGCGAGCGGATGTGGTCCCTGCGTTCCTGTTACGGCGGCGAGCACTGCACGGCGGCGGTCGTTCCGGAGGATATCGAGCGCAGTCTCGACCGGTATCGTCGGCGCGTGTAGATACGCGTCCATACTCGTCTCAACACCAATCACCACCATTAGTGATGTACCGGATTGGTCCGGTATCAGTCGTGGTCGACCGACGGGGTCGTCGAGGAGAAGTAGCGGTCGAGCACCTTCGCCGTCGCCACGCGGAGATGTTGGTTGAACGTCGACGAGGAGATGTCGAGCGAGGCCGCCAACTTCTCGCCGGTCGTCTGCCGCCGCGGCCAGTCGAAGTAGCCCGCGTGATACGCCGCTTCGAGGGCCGCCCGTTGTCGGTCGGTGAGGTGGTCGTCACCGTCGCTGTCCCACGGGATTTCGGCGTCCCGTTCGCCCTCTCGCTTCGACCGTAGCCACACGTCGACGCCGCTCTGCTCGATACGGTCGACGTACTCCCGAACGTCCGTATCGAGGGTGACATCGACGACGAACTGGCCCTCGCCGTCCTCGAACGCGCCGCCGCGTATCTGACCGCCGCCGTCGATGAGCGCCGCAATCGGCGAGGTCCCGTCGACGCGCGCTTCCAAGACGCGGTGCGGACCGTCGCCGACCACGCGGACGCTCTCGACGGCCGGGAGGGTCGACGCGGCGCGCTCTATCGCCGCCGGGTCGGCGTCGTCCACGTCGACGTACAGCAGGTACCGACTGCGTTCGATGGGGACGATGCCCTCGAGAGTCCACCGGCCGCCGACCCGTTCGTTCAGGGCCAACAGCGGCGCGTCCGCGCCGGTTACCGTCAGTTCGAGTTCGAGGAACGCCGTGGCGTGGAGGAGTTTCTTCGCCTGAATCGCGTCCAGCGCCGTCCCGACCAACTGTCCGAGTTCGACGAACACGGCCTGCTCACGCGGTCCGAACGCGTCGGTGGTATCGCCGCCGACGGAGAGGACACCGTAGACGACGCCCTCGTGTTCGATAGCGACGTTACAGACCGTCTGGACGCCGAGGGTGCGTGCCGTCTCGCGGACGACGGACGGCACCGACGGATTCGCTTGGAGGTTCCGCAGGACGGTCGACTCGCCGGTTGTCGCCGTCGTCCGCATCGCGGCTTCCAGCGGACTCGCCTCGGTCGTCCGGAGCGCGTCGAACTGCGCCGAGGTGAGACCGGCCACGTGTCCGACCGCCGTCCCGTCGTCGTGGTCCGTCTGACTCGTCACGGCGACGGGGTAGTGCTCGACTTCGACGAGTCCCTCACACACCGACGCTTCGATCGTGTCTCGGGTCGTCTCGCCGACGATGCTCTGAATCGTCCGCCGAATCGCGTCGTTGGTGTTGGCGAGACGCTCGAGTTCGTCGCGCTGGTCGGCCAGTCGCCGCTCGTCTTCCTTCCGCTCGGTGATGTCCCTGAGCGCCGAGAGGTGTAGGCCCGGTGCCACGTCGGCCGTCGCGGCGAAGTCGACGATTCGCACCTCGCCGTCCGGGCGGACGAGGGGGAACTCGCCGCGGCCGGTCCCCTCCGCGATGAACGCCTCCCACGCGGCCGCGACATCGTAGCCTTCCGGCGCGAAGTCCGCGACGTTGCGGCCCACGAGTTCGTCTTCGGGGAGGCCGTAGAGGTCGCAGGCGGCCGGGTTGACCGAGACGTAGGTACCGTCGTCGTCGGCCAACACCAGCGCGTCCAGCGTACTGTCGAAGATGCTCTGTAACTGTTGCTCGCGCTCTCTGGTCGCCTTGGCCTGCACTTTCTGTTCGGTGATGTCCCTGAAGGTGACGACGACGCGCGCTACTTCCCCGGCCTCCGAGAGGACGGGCGCCGCGCCGACCGACACACTGATTCGAGTGCCGTCCGCTCGCCTGAGCGTCTGCTCGTGCCCGACGGTCGGTTCGCGGGTCCGCAGTGCGATGGAGAACGGGAACTCCTCCTCGTCGAGCGGTCGGCCGTCGGGATGGCGGACCTCCCACGTCGGTTCGCGGAATGACTCGTCCAGTAGCGTCTCCCGGTCGACGCCGAGGATGTCCGCGGCGCGCTCGTTGACCCGAGTGAACTGCCCGTCCGGCGCGAGGACGCAGATGCCGACCGGACTCGCCAGCAGCAACTGCTCGACGAGGTCGCGTTCGCGTTCGAGCGCTGCCTCGTGGCGCTTTCGTTCGGTCACGTCCCGGAAGTACACCGAGAGCCCCGTCGCAGAGGGGAACGCGCGCAACTCGAACCACGTCTCGGTCGCGGGTCCGTGCCACTCGAAGCCTACCGGCTCCTGTGTCTCCATCGCTCGCTCGAACGCTCGCTGGGGCGTCGCGTCCGCCACTGCGGGGAACTGCTCCCAGATGGTCGTCCCGAGGAGCGACTCACGGGGCTGGCCCAGTATCGCTTCGGCGTGGTCGTTGACGTAGGTGTAACGCCATTCGGTGTCGAACGCGACGATACCGTCGGTAACCCGCGAGAGGACGCTCCGGAGGGCCAACTGCTCGGGCGCGTCCGTCCGGCAGTGGTACACAGCGAGCGCGCCGGGGTCGGCAAGCGTCTCGACGGTCACCGAAAGGCTCCGCTCGCCGTCGGGGGTCGTCACCGTCAGGTCGTGAGTCGCGGGCGAGTCGCTCGCACCGGACGGGTCGGGGAGGGCCGCACCGAGCGCGTCCGAGCGAACAGATTGCCCGACGATGTCGTCCGCCGACCGACCGAAGACGGCGTCGACGCCCGGGGACGCCCAGACGACGGTCCCGTCGTCCGCACTCACCAGCACACAGTCGGCCCCGTCGTCGGCCGTGTATGGCTCGCTATCCGAATCCATGTCTGCTCGCGACAGCGCCGCCTTGGGGTCGTCCGAAGCAGCCGTCGCTGGTGTTGCCACAGAAGCTAGTCTCACAAATAAGCGTTCTTGTAACTATTTTTGCCTGACACTTGTGGGGCTGGAACCCACTCTCGGGCGGCGTAGCTAACCGATTGTCCTTTAATGCCCGCGGCGGTTTGCTTGGATATGGAACGGTTCGCTGCGGTCGACGACCAGTACGACCCCGAGAACGTCGAGGAGGGGGTCTTCGACTACTGGGACGACGTCGACGCCTACGAACAGACGGTCGAGCACCGCGCCGACGGGGAGGACTTTTTCTTCGTCGACGGCCCGCCCTACACCTCCGGGGCGGCCCACATGGGAACGACGTGGAACAAGACGCTGAAAGACCTCTACATCCGCTACCACCGGATGCAGGGCTACGCCGTGACCGACCGGCCGGGCTACGACATGCACGGCCTGCCCATCGAGACGAAAGTCGAGGAGCGTCTGGACTTCGAGAACAAGAAGGACATCGAACGCTTCGGCGAGGAGAACTTCATCGAGGAGTGCAAGGCCTTCGCCGAGGAGCAACTCGACGGGTTGCAGACGGACTTTCAGGACTTCGGCGTCTGGATGGACTGGGACAACCCCTACAAGACGGTCAACCCCGAGTACATGGAGGCCGCGTGGTGGGGCTTCGAGAAGGCTCACGAGCGCGGACTGGTCGAACAGGGTCAGCGCTCCATCAACCAGTGTCCCCGCTGTGAGACCGCTATCGCCAACAACGAAGTCGAACGCGAGGAGGTCGGCAAACCGTCTATCTACGTCAAGTTCCCCCTCGCGGACCGGGAGGGGTCGCTCGTCATCTGGACGACCACCCCGTGGACCATCCCCGCCAACACGTTCGTCGCCGTCGACGGCGACGTGACCTACCAGGGCGTCCGCGCCGAGAAAGACGGCGAGGAGGAAGTCCTCTACGTCGCCGAACCCCGCGTCGAGGACGTGCTCTCGAAGGGCCGCTACGACGACTACGATGTCGTCGAGGAAGTGACCGGCGAGGAGATGGTCGGCTGGGAGTACGACCACCCGCTGGCCGAGGAAGTACCCGACCACGCCCAAGCCGACGGCTCGGGACAGGTCTAC
Source organism: Haloarcula marina (assembly GCF_024218775.1). Classification (NCBI taxonomy): domain Archaea; kingdom Methanobacteriati; phylum Methanobacteriota; class Halobacteria; order Halobacteriales; family Haloarculaceae; genus Haloarcula; species Haloarcula marina. Next base: position 212,092 of record NZ_CP100404.1, read on the forward strand.
ACCGCCGACTACGTCGACGCCGAGGACCAGACCGGTCTGGTCCACTCCGCGCCCGGCCACGGTGAGGAGGACTTCGAACGCGGCCGCGAACTCGGCCTCGAAATCTTCTGTCCCGTCGGCGGCGACGGCGTCTACACCGAACAGGGCGGGAAGTACGCGGGCACGTTCGTCCGCGACGCCAACGACGAGGTCATCGCCGACCTCGATTCGAAGGGGTACCTGCTCGCCAGCGAGTCGGGCTACACCGTCAACGAGGGGCACTGCTGGCGCTGTGACACGGGCATCGTCCGCATCGTCACCGACCAGTGGTTCATCACGGTCACCGACATCAAGGACGAACTGCTCGCCAACATCGAGGACAGCGAGTGGCATCCCCAGTGGGCGCGGGACAACCGCTTCCGGGACTTCGTCGAGGACGCCCCCGACTGGAACGTCTCCCGCCAGCGCTACTGGGGCATCCCCATCCCGATATGGCTTCCCGATAGCGAGGCGACAGCCTCGAACGGAAGCGGCGAAGCCGCTGAAGGCTGGAGCGGCGACATGGACGACGCCATCGTCGTCGGCGACCGGGCGGAACTCGCCGAACGCGTCGACCAAGATATCGACCCCGAGACGGTTGACCTCCACAAGGGGACCGTCGACGACCTCACGATTACGGAGGACGGCACGACCTACACCCGCGTCGGCGACGTGTTCGACGTGTGGCTGGACTCCTCGGTGGCGACGTGGGGGACGCTCGACTACCCCGAGCAGACCGAGGACTTCGAGCGCCTGTGGCCCGCCGACCTCATCATGGAGGCCCACGACCAGACCCGCGGGTGGTTCTGGTCCCAACTCGGGATGTCCACCGCCGCCACGGGGAAGAGTCCCTACGAGGAGGTGCTGATGCACGGCTACGCGAACATGCCCGACGGCCGCGGGATGTCCAAATCGAAGGGCATCCTCGTCGACCCGCACGAGGTCATCGAGAAGCACGGCCGGGACCCGATGCGCCTGTTCCTGCTCTCCGTGACCGCGCAGGGCGAGGACATGAACTTCTCGTGGGAGGAGACACAGGAGATGCAACGGCGTCTCAACATCCTCTGGAACGTCGCCCGGTTCCCGCTGCCGTACATGCGCGCCGACGACTTCGACCCCGAGGAGACGACCGTCGAGGACGTGCGAGACGACCTCGAACTCGCCGACGAGTGGGTCCTCTCGCGCCTCCAGAGCGTCGAAGCGGCCATGACCGAGCACATGGACGACTTCGAGAACGACAAGGCCGCCGACGAACTGCTGGAGTTCGTCGTCGAGGACGTCTCCCGGTTCTACATCCAGGTCGTCCGCGAGCGGATGTGGGAGGAGGAAGACAGCGACTCGAAGCAGGCCGCCTACGCGACGCTGTACCGCGTCCTCGAAGAGGTCGCCGCGCTGTTCGCACCGTTCACCCCGTTCGTCGCCGAGGAGATTTACGGGTCGCTGACCGGCGAGGCGGGCCATCCGACGGTCCACATGTGCGACTGGCCCGAACCGACCGCGGACCTCCACGACCCGCAGTTAGAGGAGGAAATCGAGGTCGTCCGCGAAGTCGAGGAAGCGGGGTCGAACGCCCGCCAGCAGGCCGAGCGCAAACTCCGCTGGCCGGTCACTCGCGTCGTCGTCGACACCGACAGCGCGGCCGTCGCCGACGCGGTGCGGTCCCAATCGGCCATCATCGACGACCGCCTGAACGCCCGCGCCGTCGACGTGGTCGGCCCCGACGAGACGTGGGGCGAACTCAACTACTCGGCCGAGGCCGACATGAGCGAACTCGGCCCCGCCTTCGGTGACGACGCCGGACGCGTGATGAACGCCTTCAACGAGGCCCGCATCACCGACCCGTCGCTCGATGCCCTCGAAGGCGAAGTCGAGGAGTCGCTCGGTGAGAGCGTCGACCTGACGGAGGCGATGGTGACCTTCCGCCGCGAGACGCCCGACGGCGTCACCGGGACGGAGTTCTCGGCGCTGGACGGCGGCGGCGTCGTCTACGTCGACACCACGCTCACCGAGGACATCGAGAGCGAGGGCTACGCTCGGGAGGTCATCCGCCGGATTCAGGAGATGCGCAAGGACCTCGAACTGGACATCGAGGCCCGCATCGTCGTGGACCTCGCTATCGCGGACGACCGCGTGGCGTCGCTGGTCCGCGACCACGAGGCCCTCATCGCCGAGGAGGTCCGGGCCGACGAGTTCGGGGCCGTCGAGGACGGTCACCGCAAGACGTGGGACGTGGAAGGGGTCGAGATGGAGATAGCTATCTCTCCCGTGGCGGCGGCAGAGGCGTCCGACTAGGACCGCACGCGACCGGTGGGGGCCTACCACGTTTCTCGCCACCGTCAATGCAAGCGCTGACGCGTCTCGTTTCGCTCCGCGAACAGACGCGTTCGTCGTGCGTGGTGGCCGTGACGTGACTATTCGGTAACAATTGATACGTCTCAGCAAGGCGTAGATACCTGTAGCGCTCGCGTGCCAGCACGCGCCGCCACGGGGAGACACGTCGCACAGAGCGCATGGAGAACGAAAATGGCAGCAACAGCACCCATAGAGGAGGAGAAGCGACTCGCCCGGGCGTTCCCGGAGGAAGTCGCGACGAACGGGGACATCGACCGCATCGACGACATCTGCACCGAGGACGTCGTCGACCGCAGTCCGCTGGGAACGGTGCGAGGTCGCGAAGACCTGAAAGCACAGATGCGCGGCGTCCGCGAGGCGTTCGAGGGTTTCACCGCGACGGTCGAGGACATCGTCGCCGAAGGTGACACCGTCGCCATGCGGCTGACGCTCACCGGGAAACACGTCGGCGAGTTCATGGGCGTCCCGGGGACCGACCGCGAGGTCGAAATCGAGAACATGGTGTTCACCCGCTTCGAGGACGGGAAAATCGCCGAGCGGTGGGTCCAACCGGACATGCTCGGCGTGATGCAACAGGTCGGCGCGGTGGACATCCCGCCGAAGTGAGTCCTCGGGGGACCGGTCCGCTTTCTTTCAGCGTTTCGTCGGCGCAATCCCCCGAGACCGAAAGCGGTTAGGTAGGGAACAGACTGCTACCGGACAGTGACAGAGCGACGGCAACTACAGGCGCTGTTTTTCACCCGCTTCGCAAACGCCTTCGGCATCGTGACGCTGTTGACGCTCCTGCCGACGTACATCGACCTGCTGGACCCGCAGGGATTCGTGCTCGGGATGTTCGCCACTGGGCTGACGCTGGCGCAGGCGGGGACCGTCATCCCCGTCTCGTATCTGGGCGACCGCTTCGACAAGCGGACGATTCTCCTGGCGGGCCTCGGCCTCGCGACGGTGGTGTACGGCCTCTTCCCGCTGGTCGATTCGAGTTGGGGATTCGTCTTCGTCCGGGGGTTGCAGGGCGTCGCGGCTACCGTCGCGGGACTCCTCGGACTCGCGCTCGTGGGCCAACTCGCCCGCGAGAGCGAACGGGGCAACACCATCGGGATGTCGAACTCGTGGCGGTTCGCCGCGGCCATCGGGGGGTCGCTGTCCGCGGGGATTCTGTACGACGCGTTCGGCTTCGGCGCGGTGTTCGGCCTGCTGATGGCCGTCACTCTGGTCGCCTTCCTCGGAGTGTGGCTGTGGGTCGACGCCGACGAGACGACCACGGATGGGTTCGCGTTCGCGGACCTCGCGCTGAACCGCCGTATCCTCACCATCACGAGTTTCCGCGCCCAGTACGCCGTCGCCGTGACGCTCGTCCGGACGTGGGTCCCCATCTTCGCGGGCGTGGCGGCCGCTCGCGGTGGGTTGGGCTACAACGCGGCGATACACGGCGCGACGGCCGTCGCCGTCGTCCTCGCCGCCGAGAAGTTCACCAACATGCTCGTCCAGCCCTACACGGGGTCCCTCTCGGACCGTTTCGGCCGCGCCCGGTTCGTCTTCGTGGGCGGCCTCTGTTACGGCGTGGTCGCGCTCGTCGTCCCCTTCACGCCCGCCATCGGGACGGCGCTGGGCCTCCCGTCGACGTTCCCCTACTTCGGCAACCTCTCGGCGGCGTTCCTCCCGCTCGTGGTCCTGAACGGCCTGCTCGGCATCGCGGACTCCATCCGAGAGCCCGCGAGCATGGCGCTGTTCGCCGACGAAGGCTCGGGCAGCGGCGTCGCCTCCAGTTTCGGCGTCCGGGACTTGGTGTGGCGTCCGGGGTCGGTGCTCGCGCCGCTGGCGGGCGGGTGGCTGACGACGAACGTCGGGATGGAGTGGGTGTTCTATCTGGGCGCGGCGTCGGCCTTCACCGGCGTCGCCGCCTTTTTGGGCCTGCTCACGTATCAGCACGGCCGGGCGGGACTCGCCGAGTGGTAGGCAGAATCAGAGTTCGGCGGCGACGGCGGGCGCGGCGCTGACCTCGCTGACCGCGCGTTCGAGCGTGTCGGTGCCGTAGACGGCGTCGACGCCCGCGGCCGACAGTTTCGTGAGGGCGTTGCTCGCCAGCATCGGGTGGACGCAGGTGACGAAGATACGCCGAGCGTCCCGTTCGGCCAGCACGGCCACGGACTCGCTCATCGTCGACCCCGTGGCGATGATGTCGTCGACCAAGACCACGTCCCGACCCGCCACGTCGGCGTCGCTCGGCGTAATCTCGATGTCGCCGCTGTCGTAGTCCCGCTCTTTCTCGAAGAAGTCCGTCTCGCCCTCGCCGTAGGCGTCGCGGGCCGTAATCGGGAGGTCGATAGCGCCCTCGTCGGGCGAGAGGAACAAGGGGTCTTCGAGGTCCTCGGGCAGGGGGTCGGCGAGGAGGCCCGCGGCGTCGACGTGGGTCGTCGGCACGTCGAAGAAGTCACACACCGACGGCTCGTGGGGGTTGACCGTGATGACGCGGTCGGTTCCGGTCGAGATGGCCCGCGCCATCGCCCGCGAGGAGACGGGTTCGCCGGGCTGGAACGCCTCGTCCTGTCGGGCGTAGCCCATGTACGGGAGGACGGTGACGACGTCGCTGGCACCGGTCTCTCGGACGGCGTCCTGCAACTGGAGGAGTTGAACGTGGGCGTCGCTGTCGACGGTGGAGGCGACGACGACCGCTCGCTCGCCCTCGACCGCTTCCGGCACGCGCACCACGTGCTCGCCGTCGGCGAACCGTTCGTACTCGACGCGCCCCAGTCGCTCGCCCGTCTCCTCGGCCAGCGCCGCCGCGAACGCCTGTGTGTCGGCCCCGGGGATAATCATGTGCGAGGGGTGGCTGGCCGGGCTAAACCACTTTTCGATTCTAGCATCTGTTGGCGGTGGCTCTGGACGTATCAGCGGGATAGCGAACCGCCAGAAAGCCCCGCCGCGCTCGACTCGCGCGACTCACGGTACGCGCTCGCTTCGCTCGCGTGCTTGCGTCGTCGGGCGTCGCCGACCGCGTCGCCCCTTTCAGCCCACCCGCCTCACTCGTCTCATCGGCAGAACCCCGGCGGCCGTGTCATCGGCCGGAATCCGGGGGGTGACCACCCGACTCAGGCCACCGCGATACCGGTCACGTCCGGGACGCCAAGCGAGCGCTGTCGCCACCCGCCGCGGCCGTCGGCCGTGGCTTCGTCGGTGGTCTCGACGAGAACGGTCCCGTTCTCGGTGACGGCGTAGGCGTCGTCCGCGCGGCCGTAGGTCACGTCGACGACGCGCTCTCGGACCGGCAGGTCGCACTCGCGCCACTCGCCGTCGACCAGTTCGTACAGCGCGTCTTCGTCGTCGGCCGCGTGGGTTCGCTGGCCATCGCTCGCCACCGCGCCGTGCGCGCCCGAGCGGACTTCGGCCCAGTCGTCGCCGTCCCGGCGGTAGAGGCCGTCGGCCGTCGCGGCGTAGCCCGGCGCAACGTCACGTACGTCGGCCAGTCCGAGTCGCTCGCAGTCTGGCAGGCGGTACACGCCGTCGGCGGCCCCCAACAGGTCGCCGTCGATGGCGCGTACGCCCTCGATACTGCCGAGGTCGGCCCACTCGCCGTCGGCGTACCGGGCGACCCGGCCCGAACCGGCCGCGAGCAGGCCGTTGTCGTCGTAGCCGACGGCCGTCGCTGACCCGAATCCGGCAGGCGCGAACCCGTCGTCCGTCGAGACGAGCACCGATTCGTCGGTGGCGACGGCTATCTCGCCGCTCGACCCGGCGATGTCGCGGGCCGAACACCGCTCGGCGAGGCTGAATCGCCCTATCTGCCCGCCCGCCGTCTCGACGCGGGTGACACCGAGCCCCGACGACACGTAGGCGTGGGTCTCCGGGCGCGTCTCGCCGTACATCCGCTTCTCCGACAGGGAGATGTCGTCGTCGCTCACCCTATATCGCCTCTTTGTACGCCTCCAGCGCCTCGTCGATGTCTTCGGTCGTGTGGGCGTCGCAGACGAACTGCGACTCGAACTGGTTGACCGTGAGGAACACGCCCCGTTCTTTCATCGCGGGCCAGAACAGCCGTTCCCACCGTTCGGTCTCCGCCCGCTTCACGTCGCCGCCGTCTTTCGGGCAGTGGTCGTAGCGCGGACAGGACTCGCGCTGCCGACAGCCCGCTTCGCAGTGACCCTCGAAGGTATCGGGCGCGTTGCGGGTGAAGACGACCTTGAACATCGAATCGGTACCGACGACGGTGTACTCTGGCGCGCGGTCTTCGAGGATGTCCTGCAGGCCCGACCGGAGGCGGTCAGCGAGGCCGTTCACGTGGTCGTATACGTCGTGTTCGCCTGCATACCGCAACGTTTCGAGTCCGGCGGCCATCGTCACGGGATGGCCCGAGAACGTCCCGGACTGGAACACGTCACCGGCGGGGGTGAACTGCTCGATTATCTCGCTCTTGCCGCCGATTGCGCCGACGGGGAACCCGCCGCCGACGATTTTCCCGAACGTGGTGATGTCGGGGTCGATATCGAATTTCCCTTGTGCGCACTGGAGGCCGCCGACGCGGAACCCGGTGATGACCTCGTCGAAAATCAGGAGGGACCCGTGGTCGTCACACAGTTCTCGCAGGGTCTCGTGGTAGCCCTCGATGGGGTGGACGATGCCGTAGTTCCCGAGGATGGGTTCGGTGAGGACGGCGGCGATGTCCTCGCCGTGTTCGGCGAACACCTCGCGGGCGGCCTCGGGGTCGTTGAACGGCACGGTCAGCGTGTGCTCGGCGAAACTCTCGGGGATGCCGGGACTGGAGGGGTGGGTGTGGTCGCCCTCACCCTCGACGAGCGTGGACTCCTGTGCGCCGTGGTAGCCGCTCTGCATCACGACGATTTTGTCCCGCCCGGTGTAGCCCCGCGCGAGGCGGACGGCGGAGACGGTGGCCTCCGTCCCGGAGTTGACGAACCGGACCATCTCGACGCTGGGGACGTGGCGGGTGACGAACTCCGCGAGTTCGACTTCGACTTCGGTGGGCGCGCCGTACATCGGTCCCTCGGCGGCCCGTTGCTGGACGGCCGCTTGGACCTGTTCGGGCATGTCGTGGCCCAGAAGCAGGGGGCCATAGCCCATCACGAAGTCGATGTAGCGGTTGCCGTCGGCGTCGACGACGTGGCCGCCGTCGCCCTTCTCGACGAAGAAGGGATACGGGCGGACGGCCCGCACCGAGGAGTTGACGCCGCCGGGCATGACCGACAGCGCGCGGTCGTACAGTGCTCGTGAGCGCTCGTGGTTCATGACGCGGCGTTCGGCCGCTGTCTGAAAGAACCTGACGGGTCGGCGCTCGCGCCGTTCGGTCCGATTGGACGAACGATTCCAGATATTCGTGAAAGATACACTTTCGTCAAGAGATAGGGTTTTGTATTGGCTATCCATTCGATAAAGTAGAGATATGGTAGCCGAACGTACTTGTTTGACCCCATTCACTCCGCGGACGTGCGCCACGCGGGCGCGTGGTTCGGCGTGAGCGACTGGGTCCCGACGACGTGCATGCGGTGTGCCGTCGGGTGCGGACACATGCATCGGGCCGCGGACATCGGATACGGCATCGACACGGTACGCGGCGACGCTGCCCATCCCGTCAATCAGGGCCTCGCCTGCGCTCGCGGTATCGGAGAGAGCCGCGACCCCGACGGCCAGTGGCTCACCCGGCCGATGGTCCGGGACGAGGGCGAGTTGCGACAGACCACGTGGGACGTGGCGCTCGCCCGCGCCGTGGAGGGCCTGCGGGAGGCCCACGACAGGGACCCGGATTCGGTCGCAATCCTCGGGAGCGGCCAGCAGACGAACGAGGCGGCCTACGCCCTCGGCAAGGTCGCCCGCGGCGGGTTCGGGACGCGACTGTACGACGCCAACACCACGCTGTGCATGGCCTCGGCCGTCACCGCGTACTATCAGGCCTTCGGGAGCGACGCGCCGCCCTGTACGTACGCCGACATCGACGACGCCGAGCGACACGTCGTCTGGGGGGCCAACCCCGCCGTGGCCCACCCGGTCATGTTCCGCTGGATTCGACAGGGCGCCGACGAAGACGGCGTCGAACTGCTGACGGTCGACCCCATCCGCTCGGAGACGGCCGAGAACAGCGACCACCACGTCGCGCCCGACCCGGGCAAAGACCTCGCGTTGGCGCGGGCTATCCTCGCCCGACTGGTCGAGACGGACCGCGTCGACGACGAGTTCGTCGAGGAGTACACCGACGGCTTCGACGAGTTGCTGACGACCCTCCCCAGCGCCGCGGCGGCGGCCGCCGACGCGGGCGTCGAGATGGCCGACGTGGACCTGCTGGCCGACGCGATGGACCGCCACGCCCTGCTGTACTGGGGCATGGGCATCAACCAACACGTGCAGGGGACCGAGACGGCCCGCGCGCTGGTCGACCTGACGCTCGCCTCGGGGAACCTCCGGCCCGGCGGCGGTCCGTTCTCGCTGACCGGGCAGGCCAACTCGATGGGCACTCGCATCTGCTCCTCGAAGGGGTCGTGGCCCGGTCAGCGGGCCTTCGAGGACCCGAACCACCGCCGGACCGTCGCCAACGCGTGGGACGTGCCGGTCGACCGCCTCCCAAACGACCCCGGTCCCGGCCCCGTCGGGATGCTCGAAGCGGCACCCGACGCCGTCTGGACCGTCGCCACCAACCCCGTCGCGGGGATGCCCGACGCCGACAGCGCCCGCGAGTCGCTGGAGGACGCCTTCCTCGTCGCCCAGGACGCCTTCCACACCGAGACGACGGCACTGGCCGACGTGGTCCTGCCCGCGGCGACGTGGGGGGAGTCTTCGGGCACGACGACGAACATGGAGCGGACCATCTCGCGGGTCCGGGCCGCAACCGACGTTCCCAGCGGCGTCCGACCGGACATCGACATCATCGCCACCGTCGGGTCGCGCCTGTTCCCGGGCCTCTTCGAGAGCACGTCGCCGGACCCCGAGACGGTGTTCGAGGAGTTCGCGGCGCTCACCGAGGGAACGGTGGCCGACTGCTCGGGCATCACCTACGACCGACTGGAGGACGCCCACGCGGTCCGGTGGCCCGCGCCCGACGAGGAGAGCGCTGGCGGCTATCGGTACTACGACGGAGGCGAGGAGGAGTCGTGGTCCTTCCCCACTGCCTCCGGAAACGCGCAGTTCTCGACGGGCCAGCAGGGGTCGCTCCCGGAACCGACCGACGAGGAGTATCCGCTGACCCTCACGACCGCCCGGGAGGCCGACGGCTACAACACCGGCGTCCGCTCCCGGGGCGGCACGGCGGGTGACCTCGTCGCCCGCATCCACCCCGAGACGGTCGATGCCCACGCCGACCACGTCGCGGAGGACCGCCTCACCGTCACCTCTCGACGCGGGAGCGCGACGGTCCGTATCGACCGCGACGAGGGCGTCCCCCGCGGGATGGTGTGGCTTCCGATTCACCACCCGGCGACCAACCGCCTCACGCTCTCCGAGCGTGACCCCCAGTCGAAGGAACCGCACTTCAAGCAGTGTGCGGTGTGTCTCGTCGCACCCGACATCGAAGTGTCACCGGCGGCGGCCGACTGAGTCGGTATCTCGGCGAGCGGTCGTTTTCGGCTAGCGACCACTGCAGTAGCCGAGCGATATGCGTGCGAACTGAGCGCGCGTATCTCACAAACGAGTTCGGATAAATCGAAAAAAGACGTGTTTCTCAGCGGTCCGGGTTATTCGCCCTGTTCGACTTCGTAGATTTCGTCTGCGGTGAGGCCGTGGGCTTCACGGTGGACTTTCTCACCCGCTTCTTTGCTGGGGCCTTCGAATAGGCAGAAGACGGCACCCGCGTCATCGTCGACCCAGTAGTTCAGATACTTTACACCGTGTTTCTCTTGGGCTTCGAGGTCTTTCTTGTGAGCTTCGACGACTTCCGCTACACTCGCGTCGACGTCTCTGTGAACGTCCATGTACAGTGGCATTGCTACTGATAGTACGATGTCATGACTCATTAGGATGTGTTGTTGATAATTATACATTTGGCACCCATGTGTGGGTTATTTACCACCCCTCTTGGTGAATGGCTCCGGCTACCTGGTGTGAACGAAGCGCCTGCTACACTGTGCCTCTGGGTGAGCAACGCGAACGCGGTTTCTCCGGACTCGCCGATCACGAGTCCGGCGTTTCGTTCACGGTGGGTCGCGCAAAGCTCTACCGCAGTGTGGAAACTGCCCTGCGAACTCCATGCACATCAGAAATCTGCCACCTCTGACGACGTTTTCCGAGGCCTGATCAGCGAGCGAAGCGAGCCGACCCGACGAGGGTGGGTGGTCAGTCGTCGCCGTACGTCCCCGTTCGCGGCAGGCCGCTGTGGGTCACGGTCGTCGAGGTATCGGGGGACGCCAACCGGACGGCGCACTGCTTGTAGTTCGGTTCCCGCGATTCGGGGTCGACCGCGGGCAGGGTCAGTTCGTTGACCGCGGGGTTGTGTACGTCCATCCAGACGGCGTCCTTCGGGATGCTGTCGTCCGGCGCGAGGTCGACAGTCACCCGCGCCCGCCGGGATTCGACGAGGGTGCGACCGCGGTCCAGCAGGTCGATGTACTGCCCGGCAGTTTCGGGGTGGATGCGGGCCGTCGGGACGCCGTCGTTCTCCTCGCGAGACCGGACCCCGGTGTTGTAGGCTTCGGCGCGGCGGCCGGTCGTCAGCATGAGGGGGTAGGCGGCGTCGGTCGGTTCCGGCACGCCGTCGAACGTCGCGGGGGTGAACTGTGCCCTGCCCGACTCGGTGGGGAACGACCAGGACTCCGACTCGTCGTCGGCATCGTAGTACCGGTAGCCGCCCTGGGTCGACTCGTCGGGGGCGGGCCACCGGACGGCCAGTTCCGAGTCGAGGCGGTCGTAGGTGATGCCCGAGCAGTCCGCCGGGGTTCCCTCGGTGAGCGCGCGGATTTCCTCGAACACGGGTTCGGGTTCGAGCGTCGGTTCCGGAAACAGCGAGTCGTCGATGCGGTTGCCGACGGCGGCGATGATGTCGATGTCCTGTCGGACGGCGTCGACGGTGTCGCTCACGGCGGTCACTCGGGAGACGGTCCGCTCCATGTTCATCGTCGTGCCGTCGGTTTCGCCCCACGTCGCCGCGGGCAGGACCACGTCGGCGTGTTCGACCGTCTCCGAGCGGAAGGCGTCCTGGGCGACGAGGAAGATGTCGTCGAGCGAGCGCTTGACGTTGCTCGCGTCGGGCATCCCGGCGACGGGGTTGGTGGCGACGGTCCAGCAGATGTCGATGTTGCCACGGTTCATCTGGTCGACGATACCGACCGGGCCGGGTCCCGAGGAGTCGGGGAGGCGACTGAGCGGCACGTCCCACATCTCGGCGACGGTCTCTCGGTGTTCCTTCTCCGTGAACGGGCGGTGGCCCGGCCACGTGTCCTTCGAGGAGACGACGCGGGCACCCATCGAGTTGGCCTGTCCGGTCAGCGAGAACGGGCCGCTCCCCGGCCGCAGGTTACCCGTCGCGAGACAGAGGTTGACGAGCGTTCGCGCGGCGTCCGTGCCGTTGGTGCTCTGGTTGACGCCCATCCCCCAGTACAGCAGCGTCGGGTCCGCGAACGCGTCGGCCAGCGCCTCGACCGTCTCGAAGGCGACGCCAGCGGTGTCGGCGGCGCGTTTCGGGTCGGGGAGCGAGTCGACTACCTCGTCGAAGCCGTCGGTGTACTCCTCGACGAACGCCCGGTCGACGCGGCCGGTGGCGACGACGTGGGCGAGCACCGCTCGCGCGAGTTCGAGGTCGGTTCCGGGGTCGAGTCGGACCACCTCGTCGGCGTCGGCGGCCGTCTCGCTCTCGACGGGGTCGACGACGATGAGACGACTGTCGTCGTCGCTGGCACTGTCCAGAATCCAGCGGTACAGCACGGGATGGGCCGCCGCCGGGTTCGCGCCCCAGACGACGTGGGTCTGCGCCTCGGGGATGTCATCGTAGGTCGGCGGCGGCGCGTCGCTGCCGAAGGCGTCGTAGTACGCTCGCACCGCCGAGGCCATGCACAGCGTCGTGTTAGCGTCGAAGTGCTTCGTGCCGATGCCGCCGCGGGCAAGTTTGCCGAGGGCGTAGGCCGCCTCGTTCGTCTGTTGGCCGCTCCCGAGGACGGCGACCGAATCCGGGTCGTCGGCGATGGCCTGGATGAACTCCGTGGCGACGAGACCCAGCGCCGTCGCCCACGAGGTCGGTCTGAGGGTGTCGCCGCGTCGGACCAGCGGTTCGGTGAGCCATTCGCCTCGGGGGTTCTCCGTCTCTCTGATGCCCCGTTCGCAGGCGAGGCCCTTCGACGTCGGGTGGTTGTAGTTCCCTCGAACCTTGTCGACGCCGTACCCCTCGTCGACGCCGCGCTGGTGTTGTCCACAGCCGACGGCACACCGCATACACGTGGTAGGTTTCCAGTAAGTCATCTGTTCAGCCGGTTCCTCGCGGCCGGGTGACGGCCGAACGGGTTGTCGTAACGGTTATTTTGACGTTCGTACATAATTCTGCCCACGCTGTCTGGTCTTGTTTCAGACACGCGCAGCATCCTCGCCGATATGTTTGCGATATTATCGTACGACTTAGCGAATAACGCTTTCGTTGGACGAAAATATCAGTACCGCAAGGAGAGAGTACAACGTCGAATGCGGTCGGAATATGCCCGAAAATGGGTATTTAAGGCACTGTACCCAGTATATTCGGGGGTGTCACGCTCCCCCCGCCGCACCGACCGGTTGACGATTGCACAGCTAGTTCGGCTTCTTTGTTGATGTTGCGAAAAAACGCTCCTGGGGTGGCGGCGGAATCGGGGCTATTGTTCGGATGTGCGTATTGGCTTCGAAAGTTACGATTTTGTAAACGGGTAGGGTTATTATCTCGTGTTCGTTACGATATTCCGAATCAATGTGTTCGAACGTAGTGTTGAAGCGAAGTAAAGTTCATGAAGTACAATCAGATGTGGTCGGCCGTGGCCGTCTGACCACCTCGGAGGTGTGCCGATGGGACTGATCAAGATGACGAAGTACCGGACCCTGCTGCTCGCGACTATCGGGTTCAACTTCTCTTTCCTCATCTGGTTCTCGTTCGCACCGTTCACCGGACCCATGTCGGAGGAGTTCGGCCTGTCGACGGCGGAAATCGGTATCCTCGCGAGTTCGGCCATCTGGATGGCCCCGTTCGGCCGGATGCTGACCGGGTGGCTCTCCGATAAGTTCGGCGCGCCGACCATCTTCGCCATCGTCCTCGGGTACGTCGGGGTGTTCTCGATGGCCAGCGCGTTCGTTCAGGACTACTCGCTGTTCTTCGTGACCCGCCTCATCGTCGCGACGGCGGGCATCACGTTCGTCATCGGCATCCAGCACGTCGCCGAGTGGTGGGAAGAGGAGAACCTCGGCCTCGCCGAGGGCATCTACGCCGGTGTCGGCAACGCCGGGGCGGCGGGCGGCGCGCTTATCCTCCCCCGCGTGTTCGGCACCGGATGGAACGGCCCGCTGTTCTCGACGAACTGGCGCGCGGCCTTCTTCTACACCGGCGTCGTCTCCATCTTCCTCGCCATCGCGTACTACACGCTGGGTGAGGCCGCAAAGAGCGAGGAGAAGCGACAGGCCACCGCAGACAACGCGAGCTTCAAGGACTGGATATACACGGCCACCCGCTACGGGACCGTCGTCCTCGCGCTCGCCTACATCATGTCGTTCGGCCTCGAACTGTCCATGAACGGGTGGCTCGCCACCTACTACCGCGAAGCGTTCAATCAGGACAACCTCGTCATCGCGAGCACGTTCGCGGCGACGTTCTCCGTCGCGGCCGGTCTGCTCCGCCCCATCGGCGGCTACATGAGTGACGTGCTGGCCCGCAAGGAGAAGAACATCCTGCCCGTGTTCCACGGCCGCTACCGCGAACAGTGGACGTTCGTCTCGCTGTGTTTCATCGTCGTGATGATGCTGTGCATGACGCTCGCCGGACTCTCGGGCGTCGTGATGAACGCCGTCATCGTCGGCTTCCTCGTCGGCACGGCGTGTGCCTTCGCCGAGGGGGCAATCTTCGCGCAGGTCCCGGCGATGTTCCCCAACAGCTCCGGGGCCGTGGCGGGCGTCGTCGGCGGTATCGGCACCGTCGGCGGCATCGTCTACCCGCTCATCTACTCCGCGCCGTGGCTGTCCAGCCTCCACATCGGGTACTCCATCGTCGCCGCGTCGATGGTCCCCATCGTCCTGCTGGCGGCGTGGGTGTTCCAGCCGGGCATCGCGAGCGTCGCCAACACGGAGGGCTTCATCGGCGACAGCCGCGAAGCGCCCGCGGCCTCGTCCGGGGACGACTGATGCGCTCGGCGGTCGTTCTCGCGGGCGGATACTCGACCCGCTTCGGCGAACCAGATAAGGCGACGGCGACCCTCGACGACGAACCGATGATTCGACACGTCGTCGGCGGCATCGCCGACGCCGTCGACGAGGTGGTCGTCAACTGCCGCGACGACCAGCGGGCGGACATCGCCGAGGCCCTGTCGGGCCTCGACGCACGGTTCGCGTTCGACCCCGTCCCCGACGGCGGGCCGGTGGCCGGTATCCGAACCGGCTGTCGGGTCGCCCGCGGCCGGTGGACGTTCGTCACGCCGTGTGACACGCCGTTCGTCTCGGCGACGCTCGCCGACCGACTGTTCGAGGCCGCCGAGGACGACGGCGCGGTACCGTTCGTCGGCGGCCGCGAACGCCCGCTCTCGGCCGTCTACGATACGGAAGCGGCCATTCAGGCCTGCGACACGACGCTCGGCCTCGGTTCGCGAGCCGTGACGGATTTCGTCGAGCGGCTCTCGCCGGTCACCGTCTCGGACCCCGCTCCGGCGCGCGCGTTCGAGGACCTCGACACGCACGCTGCGCTGCAGGCCGCGAGCGAGCGCTCGACCTGAACGGCCGATACACCCTCTCTTCTTTCTATTCTCGACGTATATCGGTGGCTCGGTCAGCGCCGCCGCCGGTTCTGGACGCTCGTTCGCCCGAACGGGGTGAATATGACGTTCGTCAAACTCGCCCGGTTCAGACCTCGCCCGCGAGACCGTTCTTGACAGCTGTCCGCCCGAACAGCCATTATGGCTATTTTGTCAAGGGTCAGGGTTTTAGAGTCCCAAATACAACGCAAATACGTGAATTACCGGACGTTCGACGACATATGAAAGAGAAAACTAAACGAACTTTCGTACGCCGAGGGAACTGATTATGGCACACAAGAAAGAGGACGTCAAAGCGGAACTGTACGGCGACGAGGTGCGAGAGAAACTGGAGGAGTTCGCCGAAGAGGGCTGGGAGTCTATCCCCGAAGACGAGCGTGACGCGTGGTTCTCGCGGTTCAAGTTCTGGGGCGTGTTCCACCACCGCGGCGGGCAGGAGTCGTATTTCATGATGCGCCTGACCAACTGCGGGGGGATTCTGGAACCCGAACAGCTCCGAGCCATCGGCGAGGTGGCCCGCGACTACGCGAAAGGACCGGCGGAGAATCCCGAGTTCGGCAACGGCTGGGTCGACTTCACGACCCGCCAGTCCATCCAACTCCACTGGCTGAAACTGGAAGATATCCCGGAAATCTGGGAGAAACTGGAGGCCGTCGGCGTCTCCTCGCGCTCTGCGGGCGGCGACACGATGCGGAACATCTCGGGCTGTCCGGTCGCGGGCAAGGCCGAGGAGTACGTCGAGTCCCGTCCCATTCTGGACGAGATTCAGGAGACCATCCGCGGCGATAACGACCTCTCGAACATGCCCCGGAAGTTCAATATCTCGGTCTCGGGGTGCCGACAGGGGTGCGCGCAGGACGCCATCAACGACATCGGTCTCGAACCCGCTCACAAGTTCATCGACGGGACGGATGTCGAGGGGTTCAACGTCCGCGTCGGCGGCGGCCTCGGTGGCCGCCAACCGCGCGAGGCGCGTCCGCTGGACCTGTTCGTCCGGCCGGAACACGCCGTCGAGACGGTCCGCGCGTTCGTCGAGTTCTACCACGAGGAAGGGAACCGGCAGAACCGCTCGAAGAACCGCGCGCGCTTCTTCGTCGACGACCTCGGAACCGACGCCATCCGCGAGGAACTGGACGAACGGCTGGATTTCGAGTTCGAGACCGCCGGGACGGACTTCCGCGGGGAGTACACCTACAACGCGGGTAAGCCCGCCGACCGCGGCGCGCACGACCACGTCGGCGTCTACGACCAACGCGACGGGCAGAACTACGTCGGCCTGTCGGTTCCGGTGGGGCGAATCGTCGCCGAGGAAGCGATCGAACTTGCGGACCTCGCCGACGAGTACGGCTCCGGCGAGGTGCGACTCACGCGCCGACAGAATCCGCTCATCATGGACGTTCCGGACGAGAAACTCGACGACCTGCTCGCGGAACCGCTACTGACGAAACTCTCGCCGGACCCGAACCCGTTCGTACAGGGCGCGATGGCCTGCACCGGGACGGAGTTCTGTTCGCTCGCGCTCACCGAGACGAAAGCGCGGATGGCCCGACTGCTCCGATGGCTGGGCGACAACGTCGACGTGCCCGACGACGTGGACCGCATCAAGATGCACTTTTCGGGCTGTACGGCCGACTGCGGGCAGGCGATGACCGCCGACATCGGCTTACAGGGCATGCGCGCCCGCAAAGACGGCGAGATGGTCGAGGCGATGGACGTGGGCGTCGGCGGCGGCATGGGCGAAGACCCCTCGTTCATCGAATGGGTCCGGCAGCGCGTGCCCGCCGACGAAGTGCCGGGGATGATCGCCAACATGGTCGAGGCCTACGCCGCCCTCCGCGAGGAGGGACAGACCTTCGGCGAGTGGGTCGACGCCACCGGTCACGAGACCATCGTGGAACTGGCCGAACCCGAGGAGGTCGTCGGGTACGAAGACCCGTGTCTCACCGACGGCAAGCAGTCGTGGTACCCCTTCGACGACGGGGAGAGCCCCGCGCCGACCGACGCCAGCGGCGAACCGCTCTCGGCGGACGACTGACCATGCCCGAAACGAACGAACCCCGGACGCCGACCGACTCGCGGCCCGAATCGGTGGCCGACCGACCGCAGGAGGTGGCCTACGACGTCGCACCGGAACTCATCGACTAACGCGGGCCTCGCCCGCTGACGCGGCCGCCGACGCCGAACTGTCGGCACTCCGACGGCACACGCTCGTGTCAACCCGTGCTGTCGGCTCATTCTCCGGATTCTTCGCGCCCAGCGGCGGCGCTCACACCACGTCGCCCGCTTCCGTGTCCGCGGCCACGTCCGTCTCGAGGTCGATGTGCTGGATGAGTTCGACCAGCGATTCCAGTTCCGGGAACGTGTAGACGGTCATTCCGAGGTCGTCGTCCTCGACGACGATTTTCGAGTCGATGACGAAGACGAGTTCCGAGTCGGGCCACCCGCCCATCTTGTCGACGATGCCGCTCGCGGGGCCGAGGACGAAGTTCGGCGTGCCCATGTCGATGGTCGTATCGAGGACGTTCGCCCACCCGTCGATGAACCCGCTGGTCATGATGTTCCCGATTTCCTGCATGGCCGACCGCTCCATGTCCGAAAAGCCCGCGCCGTCACCGCCGTCGCCCATCCCGCCCAGCATCGCCCCCGCCAGCCGTTTGCTGTCGGCGGGGTCGAGCATGAACAGGACGTAGCCGTACGGCGGTTCGGTCAGTTCGACGTAGATGCCGACCTGTCGGTCGGTGCCGATGTGTGTCTTCACGTCGTCGATGTCGAGAAAGTTGATTTGCGAGGTGTGGACGCGGGCGTCTAATCCGGTCAACTGCCCGAGGTGGTCCGCGACGGTCCCCGACCCCTCTTTGGCCATCTGGTTGAAGAGGTCGAGTTTCCGCACGTCGACTTGCAGGCCCATACCCGTTCGAACGGTGCGAGGGGCTTAACGCCACCGCACACCGCAGTCGTTTCAGGCCCCCTCCGCCCCGAACGCGGCTCACTCGCCCTCGCTTTCGGGGACGTACGGGCCGAGGTCGTAGCAGTTGTTCGCGGGGTACTCCGTGCAGTCGTCGGCCACGTCGCGGGTGATGTCGACGAAGTCGTAGCGCCGGGACTCGGTCTGTTCGGCGGCCGGAAGCCCCTCGACGACGGGAACCGGGCGGATGGACTGATGGTCGCTCTCGCGCATGGTCTCGCTGCCCACCCCCATCGTGTAGGTCGCTCCCTCTAACTGCTTGAGAACGTCCGGGGGGTAGAACGTTCCCGCACGCGCGACGGCGGCGGCGTACTGGAGGGTCTGCCCGTAGGCCAGTTGGGCTTGGTCGGAGGGGAGCGCGCCGTACTGGGCGCGATAGCTCGCGACGAGGCTGTTCGACAGCGGCGTGTCGATGCTCTGGTCCCACGCGATGGTACCGACGACGCCCGCGACGGCCGACGCCGTCGCTAAACGGCAGTTCGACTACTCGGTGAACTGTAGCGCGAAAATGATACCCCGGCTTCCGGGGGCGTCTTACTCCTCCGCGTCGCCGACCGGGAACTG
Organism: Haloarcula marina; assembly: GCF_024218775.1. Taxonomy (NCBI): domain Archaea; kingdom Methanobacteriati; phylum Methanobacteriota; class Halobacteria; order Halobacteriales; family Haloarculaceae; genus Haloarcula; species Haloarcula marina. Next base: position 230,890 of record NZ_CP100404.1, read on the forward strand.
TTCGTGTTCCCGGACGGTGTTCAACACGATGGAGGTCGACGCCGTCCGAACGTCGGGGTCGGTCAGGATGTCCTTGATACGCGCGTTCATCTCGTTCGTATCGCGGAACTTTCCGACGGCGATGATGTCGTGGCTCCCCGTCACCTCGTAGACGGCGACCATGTTCTGCTGGTCGCTGAGACGCTCGGTCACGTCCACGAGGCCGCCTCCCTCGACCGAGAGTTGGAAGACGGCGGTGACGTCGTATCCCAACTCCGCGTAGTCGATGCGGGGCGTGTACTCCTGGATGATTCCGGCCTCGGCCAGTTGGTCCATCCGCCGGGACACCGTCGTCGCGGCGACGCCGGTTTCGGCGGCGATATCACGGGCGCTCGCCCGGCCATCCCGGAGCAACGCGTTCACGACCTGCTTGTCTATCTCGTCGACCATCGGCGGGCCGCTCAGACGGCCTCTGGTCCTCGCTTGCCGGTGCGGACCTGGTAGGCGTCATCGACCGGCAGGACGAATATCTTGCCGTCGCCCTTCTCGCCGGTGTGGGCGCCTTCCGCGATGGCTTCGACCACGTCGTCGGCGGGGATGTCCGCGACGACTGTCTCGACTTTGACCTTCTGGTGGAGGTCGACGACGTACTCTTCACCGCGCCACTGGCCCTTCTTCGCGGGCTGTGAGCCACGGCCCGAGACGTTGGTGACTGTCAGCGAGGGCGCGCCGACTTCCGCCAGCGCCTGCTTCACGTCTCCGAGTTTATCTGGGCGAACCATTGCCACGACCATCTTGATGTCAGTGTCTTCAGTCATCTTTGGAACCTCCGTCAGTACGGATGTTTTCGCTCGTCATACCACCGTCGGCGACAACGCTGTCGCCGAACTCGGGGTAGGTCTCGACGCCGTGTTCGCTGACGTCCAGCCCTTCCTGTTCGTGTTCGGGGGTGACCCGAGCCTGTCCCATCGCTTTCAGCACGCCCCAGACCGCGGCGGTCGCGATGACGGTCCACGCGCCGATTGCGACCACACCGATGACCTGTGCGACGAAGGCGTTAACGACGGAGTCGACGACGCCGGGTGCGGCGACGAAGGGGTACAGGAGCGTACCCAGCACGCCCGCGCTCCCGTGAACCGGGAAGACCGCACAGACGTCGTCGATTTTCAGCGTCTTCTCGACGAAGCCGAAGACGAGCGGGAGCTGGATGCCAGCGAGGCCGCCGACCACGAACGCGCCCCACCACGAGGTGGTGTGCGGGATGGCGGTGATGCCGACGAGGCCAGCGAGCAGGCCGTTGGCGACGTACAGCGTGTCGACTTTGCCAGTGCGCATCCACGCGACGAGACCGGCGCCCATGGCACCGCAGGCCATCGCGATGGTCGTCGTCATGGCGACGCGCCCGAGTTGGTCACCGAGGAAGCCCTCGCCGATGATGGCGGAGGTACCGACGTTGAAGCCGTACCAGCCGAATGCGAGGATGAGCGTCCCCAGCACGGCGAAGGTCAGCGAGTGACCGGGGATGACGTTGACGCTGCCGTCCTCGTTGTACCGACCCATGCGCGGGCCGAGGACGTAGGCAGCCGTGAGACCGGCGATGCCGCCCATGCCGTGGACGATCATGCCGCCAGCGAAGTCAGTGAACCCGGCGCCGCCGAAGCTGATGTACGCGCCAGCCCACGTGATACCGGTGACGACCGGGTAGATGACGGCCGCCAGCAGGAACGTGTAGATGACGTACGCACGGAGTTTCGCGCGACCGGCCACCGCCCCGGAGACGATGGTCGCGGCGGTCATCGCGAAGACGGCCCCGTAGAGCCAGTCGATCCAGCCCGTACCGCTCGTCATGAAGGCGGCCGAGAAGCCGCCACCCCCGACGAGCGAGGAGACGCCCGCCCCGATGAGGAAGAACACGGTCACCCCGACGGACCACGTCAGGAGGTTCTTCGTCAGTTGGTTCGCGACGTTCTTCGAGCGCACCTGCCCCGCTTCGAGCATCGCGAAGCCAGCGTGCATGAAGAAGATGAGGAACGATACGACCAGTACCCAGGTGTAGTTGAGCGCGTCCGCGCTAACTTGGAGTGGTGCTAATACCATGATTTGTGTTGTGTTGAGTTTCTATCGCGGTTGAACGTCCAACTTTATCGGCGCGAGTGCCAAGTTCGTCAACCCGTTCACGGAGAAATCTCTGGCAACACCAGTACATAAGGATTTGCTTTATGAAATCTCATATTGGGGGGAGTAAGGCAGACGAACGTCCAAATTAGGGTATGATATTATGGATATAAGGTTGTTCTCCGTCCAGAAAGCATGTATGTGTGCGTTAGGATTTTGGACGAACGTCAACCGGAATTTCGGCCCGAACGGCCGATTCGGGCCGTTTCGGCTTGCGCGCGCCCCGGGTGGCGGTTGTTGCCAACGGCGTCAGTATTAACACACCCTGTATTTTTGTATAAAATAGAAAATGAGTCGTATACGGACGATTCTGTTGGTTATTCTGGGATATTTATACGTCATTGTGTTAGTAAACAGCGATAAAAATACACAATCATGAACCGAGAACAACGACAACAGTCGGAGCCAGCGGGCGGCGACCGAACCGTCGCCAACGCACAGGGCGCACTCGACGTGGTCCAGACGGCCGCCGAAACCGTCGACGGCGAACTCGCCGCCATCGACGACCGGGCCAGCGAACAGGCCGCCGACGCCGCGTGGGTCGTCGACGAGGTGTCGGCCCTCTCGGCCACCATCGAGGAGATAGCGGCGACGGCTACGGAGGTCAGTGAACAGAGCGACCGCGCGGCCGAACAGGCGAGCGACGGGCGCGCGGCCGCACAGGACGCGCTGGAGACGATGGACGACGTGCGCGCGGTCAGCCAGGAAGTCGCCGCGGAAGTCGACGCCCTGCGGGACCGCATCGACCGCATCGCCGACGCGCTTGCGGGTATCGACCGCATCGCCGACCAGACGAACATGCTGGCACTGAACGCCTCTATCGAGGCCGCGCGGGCCGACACCGACGCCGGTGGGTTCGCCGTCGTCGCCGACGAGATAAAGCAACTCGCCGAGGAGTCCCAAGAACAGGCCGACGACATCGACGACGCTCTCGGCGCGGTCCGGCAGGCCACCGACGACACCGTCGGGGAACTCGAACACGCGACGGAGGAAATCGACGCCGGGGCCGACCAAGTCGCCGACGCCATGGCGAGTCTCGACGCCGTGGCCGACACGGTCCAAGAGACGGCCGACGGCATCGCCTCCGTGTCGACGGCCACCGACGAACAGGCCAGTACCAGCGAGGCCGTCGCCCACCGGTGTGAGACGGTCGCAGAGCGGGCGCACGCCATCGAGGACGACCTCGCCTCGATTCGACACGCTCGGGACGAACAGACGGCGATGCTCGGCGAAATCGACGACGTGCTCTCGACGGCCGACGCCGACCGCCGCGCGAAACTGGCCGACGCGCCGACCCTCGAACTCGGTGTGCCGGGGCTGAACGACCTCTGTGGCGGCGGATTCGTCGTCGGCGGACAGGCGGTCATCCGGTACGGCGAGGGCGCGTCGGTCGACGGCTTGCTCGCCCAGTTGACGGCGACCACCGTCGCCGCGGGTCGGGCCGTCTCGCTGACGGCGACGCCGACGCTCGACCGGTCGACGCTGTCGACCGCCTTCGAAGCCACCGACCTGTCGCTCACCGAGGCACTGGCAGAAGACCGCCTGTTCGTCCTCGACATGTTCGGGACGTGGAGCGACGAGTACAACGTCTTCGACCTCGGGCGGACGACGCTGGGCGCCGTCAACGAGACGACCGTCGCCCGGCGAGACGCGCCCCTGCTCGTCGTCGGGAACATCGAGGGCGAAATGGAGACGGTCGGCGAACAGGCGGCCCGCGAGGCCCGCTACGAGAACGACGACGGCGTCTTCGACGCCCGCGATACGGTCCTCAACGTCATCTCCGACACGGCGGTGCCCGAGACGCTGGCGGCGTTCTACGCGGGCGCGGCCGACCAGACCATCGAGACGTGGCAGACCGACGGCCAACAGTACCTCGAACTCCGCCAGTCTCCCATCGGGACGACCGGCAGTCGCCGCCGCGTCTCCACGACCCCGCGGCCGCCGTTCGTCCGCGTCGGGGGCCGCTGATGTTCGGGGTCGACGAGTCGGGACGGGTCACGTTCGTGACCGAGGCGTTCGCGTCGCGCCTCGGGACGACGCGCGAGGCGCTCGCTGGCCGGTCGCTGACCGACCTCGTGGTCGGTGACGGCGAGGCGGTACAGGCCACACTCGCGGCCGTGGCCGACGCCGACGCCGGGGCGACACGGCGCTGTCGCGTCTCGTTCGACCCCGAGACGGCCGCACCGGCTACCGTCGAATTCACCGCGACCGACGGCGGGGTCGTCGGCACCCTCTGTCAGCGGACCGCCCCGACAGACGAGTTCCATCACCTGTTCGCGCAGAGCCACGACGCCATCGTGGCCTTCGAGATGGTCAACAAAGTCCCCGTCGTGCGCCGGGTCAACGACGCGTTCATCGAGACGTTCGGCTACGCCGAGGGCGAAATCGTCGGCGAGTCGCTCAACGACTACATCGTTCCTGACGGGCGCGTGAGCGAGGCCACCGACTACGACCAGCGGACCGCCGCCGGGAAGGTGAACCACGCTATCGTGGCGCGAAAGACCGTCGACGGCCGCCGCGAGTTCCTGTATCGCGGCCTCCCCTACGAGACGGACGCGGGCCGCCGGTACGGCTTTGCCATCTACACCGACGTGACCGACGACCGCCGCCGCCAGCGGCGGCTCCGCGTCCTCCACCGGGTCCTGCGCCACAACCTCGGTAACGACCTCTCGGTCGTCTTCGGCATGGCCGAGTACCTCCAGCAGAACGTGACGAGACCGGAACTCCAGACCGCGGCGGTGCGGATACTCGACGCCGCCGAACGCCTCGACGACGTGAGCGAACAGGCCCGGGAGGTGGAGGCCGCTCTCGATACGGTCACCGAACGGTCCGTCGACGCGGCGGCGCTCGCCTGTTCGGTCGCCGACGACTATCGCCACCGGACGCCGCTTCAGACGATGGTGCCGGAGACAGCGCCCGTCTCGGGCGGGTTCAATCTCGTGGGCGCGCTGGAGAACCTCGTGGAGAACGCCGTCGAACACACGCCCGACGGCACGCCGGTCCGACTCACGGTCGACGCTGGCGAGGAGGACACGCTCATTCGCGTGGCCGACGACGGCGACGGGATTCCGGCTATCGAACGCGCACCCATCTTCGAGGACGCCGACATCACGACGCTCCAGCACGGAACGGGTCTCGGCCTCTGGTTCGCCCGCTGGGTCGCGGAGGCGGCGGGCGGTGACCTCCGCTACGACCGAACCGACGGCTGGACCGTCGTCACGCTCCGGTTACCGAGCGCTGAAACCTGCGATTTTAACGTTTCCGACCGGTGTCATTCGCCGCCCGGTCGGTAGCGTCTCAGAGGCGATTCGCGATATCTTCGGCGAAGTAGGTGAGAATCAGGTCCGCTCCGGCCCGCTTGATGGACAGGAGCGACTCGTAGGCGACTTCCTCCAGCGACAGCCACCCCTTCTCGGCGGCGGCGTGGAGCATCGCGTACTCGCCGGAGACGTTGTACGCCGCGACGGGGTGGTCGTGGTCCTCGCGGACCCGCCGGACGATGTCGAGGTACGGGAGCGCGGGCTTGACCATCAGCACGTCCGCGCCCTGTTCCACGTCGAGGGCGACTTCCCGGCGCGCTTCGCGCGCGTTCGCGGGGTCCATCTGGTAGTGCCGTCGGTCGCCGAAGGCGGGCGCGCCGTCGGCGGCGTCCCGGAACGGGCCGTAGAAGGCCGACTCGAACTTCGCGGCGTAGCTCATGATGGGGACTTCGGTATGGCCGTCGTCGTCCAGCGACTCACGGATTGCCCCGACCATGCCGTCCATCATGCCGGAGGGCGCGACCATGTCCGCGCCCGCGCGGGCGTGACTGACGGCGATTTGCCCCAGCAAGTCCAGCGTCTCGTCGTTGCGGACGGTGAGGTCGGGGTCTGATTCGGCAGTCGCCTCCAAGAGACCACAGTGCCCGTGGTCGGTGTACTCACAGAGACAGACGTCCGTAATGACGTAGGCGTCCGTCTCCTCGGTGATGCGCCGGACCCCCTCTTGGACGACGCCGTCGTCGGCCCACGCCCGGGTGCCGCGTTCGTCCTTGGATTCGGGGATGCCGAACACCATCACGGCCTCGACGCCCGTCTCGCGGATTTCCTCGACGCGGGCGGCGCTCTCCTCGACGGGGACCCGTTCGTGACCCGGCATCGTCTCGATGGGCACTCGCTCGTCGGTCGTGGCGTCGACGAAGACGGGGGCGATGAGGTCCGACGCCGAGAGGTCCGTCTCCCGAACCAGCGGTCTGACCCCGTCGGTCCGAAGCCGTCGGGGACGACGTGTCATATCCATACGGCCACGTCGGTCCCTCGGAGCCATGAACCCACCGCTCGCTACAGCGCGTCGGCGATAGCCCGCTTCGACCGCGCTAAGAGGACGCCGATGCCGGGGCTGGCGACGAGCAGGTTCAGCAGGTCGCCGACTATCGGGACGGCGCTGACGCCGCCGAGGACGACGGTCCCCGCCAGCAGGGAGAGCCACCGATTCTCGACGTTTCCGGCGTCGGTCAGCGCCCGTCCGAGGACGTACGCGCCGATTGGCGTCCCCACCATAGCGATGGCTGCTAGGACGAGCAGTCCCGGGATGGTGATGAGGAGGCCGATAAGCGTCAGTCCCACCAGAAACAGGCCGACGAGGACGAGTACGTAGCCGAACGTGCCGAGGGCGACGGCGACGGGAAGGTCCGTCGCCGCCTCGTCGGCGACGCTCTCGACCCACCGCGGGGCGATAGCGAGGACGAGCACACCGAGGACGAAACTGAATCCGAAGGCGGCGATGAACTGTGCTCCCGGGGATAACTGCGGCGAAGAGGACTGTGCGGCGGCGACGCCGGGAAGCGTTCCCAGCGCCAGTACAGCAGTCGCTACCGCGGGGCGAGTGGAGGGCATCGTCGGCGGTTACCGAGCCAGCATGAAAAGCGTACGCACGCCCTGTCACGGACTCACACACTGACGCACCGGACGCGAAGCCGTTTTTGCCGTCCAACGAGAAGTCCCGTTCATGTCTGCTGTCGCGGAGAAGATGGCCGCCGCTCGGGAGGACCTCGCGTCGCGAGACAGCGTGGTGGTCGCGTTCTCCGGTGGCGTCGATTCGAGCGTCGTCGCGGCGCTGGCCTACGACGCACTCGGAGACGACGCCGTCGCCTGTACCGCCAAGTCCGAGACACTGCCCGCCGATGAACTGCGAGACGCGACACGCGTCGCCGAGGAGATCGGCATCCGGCACGAAATCGTGGAGTTCTCCGAACTCGACAGCCAGCAGTTCGTCCAGAACGACGACATGCGCTGTTACCACTGCCGGTCGATGCGCCTCGGCGCGATGTACGACCGCGCCCGCGAGTTGGGCATCGACGTGGTGTGTGACGGCACCAACGCCTCCGACGTGGGCGAGGGCCACCGGCCCGGCCTCCGCGCCGTCGACGAACTGGACGCGTACTCGCCCCTGCTGGAGCAGGACATCGAGAAGGAGGAGGTCCGCGACATCGCCCGCGAGTACGACCTCTCGGTGGCCGACAAGCCCTCGATGGCCTGTCTCTCCTCGCGCATCCCGACGGGACTCGAAGTGACCGAGGAACGCCTCTCCCGCGTCGAGAAGGCCGAACGCCTCCTGCGGACGTGGGGCTTCGAGCAGTTCCGGGTCCGGGACCACGACGGCCTCGCACGCATCGAAGTCGGCGAGGCGGAACTGGAGACGGCCCTGGACCCCGACTTCGTGCGCGCGGCCCGCGACCACGTCGAGGACTGCGGGTTCGACCACGTGACGCTGGACCTCCACGGCTACCAGACCGGGAGCGTCAGTCCCGAGGGTGACGAGGAGAGCGAGGAGGACGTAGTGGCGAACGTCTTCGACGCCGATTACCCCACGAAGTAGTTCTCAGCCGTCTCGCCACGCCGTGTGGCCGTCTTCGAGTAGCTCCGTCGTTTCGCCCAGTCTGACCGCCGTCACCGCGCAGTTCGGGGGCGACCCGCTCGCCAGCGCCGCGGCGCGGTCGCGGTCGGTCAGCACCGAGCGAAGGGCCTTGAGGGGGCCGCCGTGGGTGACCACCAGCACCGTCTCCTCGGCCCCGACGGTCGCTCGGAGGTCGGCCCACGCCGACTCGACGCGTTCACAGAACGCGGTCACGCTCTCGCCGCCCTCCGGGTCGATGTCCAGCGACGAGACGCTCGTCGCCGGGTCGTGGTCGGGGTGACGCGCGAACAGTTCCTCGTCGAGAAAGCCCTGATAGACGCCGAACCCGCGCTCGCGCCACCCGCGGTCGAACGTCGGTTCCGGGAGGTCCCTCGCGCGTTCGCGGAGATAGGCCGCCGTCTCCCGGGTCCGGTAGAGGTCCGAGGCGACGACGCGGTCCACGTCGTACGCAGCAGAGAGCCATTCCCCGAGCGCCCGCGCTTGCTCGCGGCCGCGGTCGGTGAGGCCCGTCGCGGCCCAGCCCTGTATCCGTCCCTCGCGGTTCCACGGCGTCTCGCCGTGTCGGGCGAGGAGGACGGTGGTCATTGCTCGGGCGGGTCCGCCGGTTCGTCGTCGGCAGCGCGGCCGCGGAGTTTGGCGGCCAACAGGCTCCCCTCGAAGAGGACGACCAGTCCCGCGGCGACGGCGACGGCCGCCGTCGCTTCGAGGCCGAACTGGTCGACGAGGCGGAACAGCGTCGGGTCGGGGCTGGAGAGGTAGCCGACGACGATGGCAACCGTCCAGACCGGCAGTCGGGCCTTTCGGAGGCCGCGCCACAGGCGGACGCTCCCGTAGTAGTTCTTGTTGAGGTAGGCGGTCAGTTCGAACAGCACGATGAGGCCGCCGCCGACCAGAATCGGTGGCGCGAGTCCCACCTGCGCGAGCGTCTCGGTTATGCTCGCGGGCAACTGGCCGTAGTAGCCCGTCGGCACCGGCGCGGGGCTGAGGACGTAGCCCACGAGGCCGAAGAGCAGGTAGGCGTAGGGGCGCCGGTTCGCGAGGTCCTCGGCGGTCGGGATGGGCGAACTGCTCCCGGTCCACTTCAGGAGGAGCAGGGTCCCCTCGAACAGGGCAATCATCGTCACGGCGACCATCAGCGGGGCCATCCCCGTCGGGTCGGGACTGAAGACGAACGCGATGGCCGCGAACGCGCCCCAGAAGTACAGGCGGCGGTCGACCAGCCACCGCCGGGTCGTCACGCCCATCATGATGGCGAGCATGACGAACAGCGGAATCTGGAAGACCAGCGCGAAGAAGCCCAGCATCAGGATGATGAGGTTGAACGTCTCACCGAGGCCGAAGGCGAGGTCCGCGGCGCGGTCGGAGTACGTGATGAAGTAGTCGAACATCGCCCGCAGCACCGCGAAGTACGCGAAGCCGACGCCGATGGCGGCGAGCACCAGACTCGTCGGCACGGCCGCGAGGTAGTAGCGCCGCTCGCGGGGGTACAGCCCCGGTCGCATGAACAGGTACGTCTCGTAGACGAACACCGGCAGGGCGGCGATGAAGCCCACTAACGAGGCGACTTTCAGCCGCGCGAGAATCAGCGCGAGCGGGCTGTAGACGTGCGGGCAGTCCGCACCGGCGGGCCCGGCGGCCTGCCCGCCCTCTTGAAGACCGGTGGCGAACTGGCCGCAGGCCTCCGCCGGGCCGTCCAGGAACGAGTACCACAGGAAGTTGATGAGTTCGTCCGATGCGGGCAGGGTGAGGACGGCGACGGCGGCCATCACACCGACGACGATGAACAACCGCGTGGCCATCTCCTCGACGTGGTCGGCCAGCGGCATCTCCTGGTCGTCGGGCGCGCCCATATCCTCGTCGGGGTCGTACCCGCCTCCGGCCGCGGGCGCGCCGCTGGGCGGCGAGGTCGGCGTCGGTGACGCCGGGACGCCCCAATCGGTGGGAACGTCCGCCGGGGTGGCCGCGACGATGTCCGCGGGGTCGCGGTCGAACAGGCCCCGCCGGGTCGACCCCGGGAGGCTGTACGACAGGTCTTCGTGCCCGCCAGCGGGTTCGTCGCCTATCGGGTCGGCCTCGAAGGTCGTCTCGGTGTCCGCGTCGTCTGCGCCGTCGGCATCGGCATCGGCGTCGTCCGCGCCGTCCGCGTCGGCATCGGCGTCGTCCGCGCCGTCCGCGTCGGCATCGGCGTCGATGTCGCCCTCGTCGCCGTCCGCGGACGCACTGTCTCTGTTCGGTCCCTTGTCGGGACCGTCGTGTCGAGCGTCGTCGGCGTCGGCGGCGCTGTCGCTCTGCGCGTCCGAGGAGAGAAGCGGGTCCTCGGGTCGTGGGCGCTCGTCGTCGCCGTCGCCGTCCACCATCTGGGACGGGTTTGGCGGTTGGTAGTTGTAAACTTTCTTTTCGAGCGGCCGCCCTCGGCCCCGCAGACGCCTGCGTGATGAACAAATTGATAACGCCGAATCGGCTACCTTCACGGAAGATGGCGAGTGCAATCGACGAAGACACCGTCCAGACGGTCCAGAGCGGCCGTGAGACGCTCGGTGCGATGCTCGGCACCGCCCAGCAACACCTCCAGAAGGTGTTCATCGTCTTCGTCATCGGGATGCTCGGGACCATCATGGGCCTGCAGTACGGGGCGTGGGACCGCCTCCGGCAGGACCTGCTGTACTCCCAGATGGACCTCACGACCCAAGAGGCGACGAGCATCGTCGCCGTCACCCCGTTCGACGTCATCCTCCTGCAGGTGAAGATAGGCGCGGTGGTCGGCATCCTGATGGCGCTGCCCCTGCTCATCTACTTCGGCCGCGACGGCCTGCGACGGCGTGGCTGGTGGCCCGCCGAGAAGATAGCGTTCTGGAAGGGCGCGCTGTTCGTCGTCATCAGCCTCTCGCTGTTCGCTGCCGGGGTGGCCTACGCCTACGAACTGTTCTTCCCGCTGATGTTCAACTTCCTCGCTGGCAACGCCGACGCCGCGGGGTTCGTCCCCCAGTACTCCATCGTCAAGTGGGCGCAGTTCGTGTTCTTGCTGGCGGCGTCGTTCGGCCTCGCCGCCCAGTTGCCGCTGCTGATGACGGTGCTCTCCTATACGGGCATCGTCCCGTACGAGACGTTCCGCGACAAGTGGCGCTACGCCGTGGTCGCAATCTTCGGGTTCGGGGCGCTGTTCTCGCCGCCGGACCCCTTCACCCAGATCATGTGGGCCGCGCCGCTGTGTGGCCTCTACGCGCTGAGTCTCGCCCTCTCGAAACTCGCGGTCACGATCAAGCGCTCGAACGACCTCGTCAGCACGCGACTGGTCGCGCGCCGGAACTGGAACACCGTTCTCGGGGCCGCCGTGCTCTCGGGCGGCGTCGTCTACTACCTGCTGGCGACGCCCGCGTTCCAGTACGTTCGAGCGTTCGCGGCGTGGTTCCCCTCGGACAGGCTGACCGGCGACATCGCGCCGCCGGCGCTGTTCGGCCTCCCCGTCGAGACGACGGCCGTCGGCATCGGCGTCTTCGTCGGGGCCGTCGGCGCGAGCGCGGTGCTGTACTACCACGTCCTGCAAGCGCTGGGCGAGAGCGCCGCGCCGCCGGGCCGCCGCCACGGCGACCCGACGGCCATCGACATCGACGAGATAAGCGCCTCGGCCGTCGAGGTGTGTCCGCCGGAAGTGTTCGAGGAGATGACCGAGGAGGAGGCGCTGGCCCACGCCGACCGCGCGCTCTCCGAGGAGGACCAGGAGAAGGCCCAGATGATTCTGGACCGCTGGGACATGGCTCACGAGGACGACGACGAGACGGACGCGGAAGGCGGCGACGGCACCGAGGTCGCCGAAGACGAGGAAGAGGGCGACGTGCTCGCCTCGACGACGGCGGGCATGGTCAGCGCCTTCACCGAGGAGGAGACCACCGAGGACGACATCGGCGGCTACTACTACGACATCCAGTTCATCCTCAGTTCGCTCATGTCCAAGGCGTTCTGGATTCTGGGCGTCTTCGGCGTCGTCCTCTCGGCGGCGTTTCTGTTCCTCTACCAGGGCGGCATCGGCCGCATCCAGCGCATCTTCGTCAGCCGCCTCCCCGAGGGGATGGCCGAGGGCGTCAACATCGTCACGCTGCACCCGGTCGAACACCTCGTCTTCATCGTGAAGTTCTCGACCATCCTCGGGTTCATCTCCGTCATCCCGCTCCTGCTGTACTTCGCGTGGCCCGCGATGCGGGAACGCGGCGTCGTCGTCGGCGACCGGAACGTCCTCCTCGTGTGGGGCGGGACCCTGTTCGCGGCGCTCATCGGCGGGAGCCTGCTGGGCTTCCTCTACGTCGCGCCGATGACCATCTCGGCCATCGCCTACGACCAGTTGCAGGCCAACATGGTCATCGCCTACCGCATCAGCAAGTTCGGGTGGCTCGTGTTCTTCCTCACCATCGGCATCGGCCTCTTGGCGGAGATTCCGGTGACGATGTTCCTGTTCCACCGCGGCGGTATCGTCCCCTTCACGCTGATGTACGAGCGCTGGCGCGAGGTGGTCATCGCCATCGTCGCGCTCTCGGCCATCCTCTCGCCCAACGGCATCTTCACGATGTTCATCGTCGGCATCCCGACGGCGGCGGCGTACTTGCTCGGACTGGGCATCCTCTGGGTGTACACGCTGGGCGGCCGCCGGACGCCGAAAGACCGGACGGAACCGGCGGACTGAGGCGGCGAGGCGACCGATTTAAAGCCTTCTATCGGTATTACTGGGATATGCCCAAGATAAGCGTCGAGGTTCCGGCGGAACTGCTCAACGACCTCGACGACCACGTCGGCGAGGACGGGAAGTTCGTCAACCGGAGCGAGGCCATCCGCGCCTCGATTCGGAAGACGCTGGACGTACTGGACGACATCGACGAACGGCAGGGGCGACTCGACGATGAGCAGTAGCGACGACGTCGTCCAGGTCGGCCTCGTGGCGCTGTTCGTGACGGCGCTGGTCGTCTCGCAGGTCACCGCCTCGAAACTGCTGGCGTTCGGCCTGCCGTTCTCGCTGCCGGTCGTCGGTGAGGCACTGGTCCTGCCGGGCGCGGCGCTGGCGTACGCCCTGACGTTCTTCGCCTCCGACTGTTACGCCGAACTGTACGGGCGACGCGCGGCCACCGTCGTCGTCAACGTCGGGTTCGCGATGAACTTCGTCCTGTTGGCGCTGGTCTGGAGTACGATTCTCGCGCCCGGTCTGCCCGCCCAGGCACAGCCAGTCGACCCGGCGGCCTTCCGGAACGTGCTGGCGGCGAGTACCGGTATCGTCGTCGCCAGCCTCGCGGCCTACGTCGTCAGTCAGAACCTGGACGTGTTCATCTTCCACGAACTCCGTGACCGAACCGACGGCGAGGCGCTGTGGCTTCGGAACGTCGGGTCGACGGCGACGAGTCAGCTCGTCGACACGCTCATCTTCATCGGAATCGGGTTCGTCGCCTTTCAGGGCGTCGGGCTGTCGGCGGCGCTGTCACTCGTCGTCGGTCAGTACGTTCTGAAACTCCTCATCGCCCTGCTCGACACACCGTTCGTCTACGCCGTCGTCCGGTTCGCGAGTAACCGCGAGGACGACGACGCGGCCGCGCCAGCCGTTCAGTAAGCCGCCTATTCCGCGGGTTGGGCGAACGCGTACCGCTCTTTCACGTCGTCGACGCGCACGTCGAGCGTCTCGCCCTCTTCGACGCCGCTGACGAACAGGGTAAAGCCCTCCACTTTGGCGATGCCGTCGCCCTCCTCGCCGATGTCGTCGATGGTCACCGCGACCACGTCGCCCTCGCGGACGGGCGCGGTGAGATGGTGTTTCGCGACCAGATACAGTTCGGAGGACGAATCCCGCGAGGCGTCGGGACGGACCTCGCGTACGTACCGGAACTCCGGTTCGATGTCGGCTTTCAGGTCGGCCAGGTCCTGCCCGTCGAACACCTTCGCGGCGAAGTCCCCGCCGGTGTCCAGCAGGTCCGTCGCCACCTCGAAGGCCTGTCGGACGAGGTGGACCGAGCGGGCGTGGTCCAGGTCGTACTCGCCGGTCATGTTCGGGGCCATGTCCGAGAGGACCACGTCGACCGGACCGCCGCGCTCGTCGCTCGCGCCGCCGACGACGTCGCGAATCTCGGCTTTCGTGCTCTCGTCGGTCATGTCCCCGCGGACGTACTCGACGGCGGGTTCGGGGTCGTCTAAGGGGTCGATTCGCTGCCGGTCGACGCCGACGACGGTGCCCCGTTCGCCGACGCGTTCGGCGGCCACCTGGAGCCAGCCACCGGGGGCCGCCCCGAGGTCGACGACCGTGCGACCCTCGCCCAGCAGTCCGGCTGTCTCGTCTAGTTGCTGGAGTTTGTAGGCCGACCGGGCGCGATAGCCCTCCTGTTTGGCCCTGTTGTAGTAGTCGTCTTTCCCACTCATTCGTTGTTCACCGTAGCCCGCCGAGCCGTTTACGCGTGTCGTTCACTCTTCGTGCCGTCCATCGCGGACGCCCCGACGGCCTCTCCCGCACGCGCACGCGGTATCAATGAGGGACTTTTTAATGCATGGGGTCGTAGCCCGGTTCAAGATGTTCAACGCCATCGTGAGCGCGGACACGCTCCAATCGGCTCTCGATTCAGTGAGCGTGCTGGTGGACGAGTGTAAGATCCACCTCGAAGACGACGGACTCGAAATCCGGGCGGTGGACCCGGCCAACGTCGGGATGGTCGACCTGCGACTCGAAGCGGCGGCCTTCGAGTCCTACGAGACGGACGGCGGCCTCATCGGGGTCAACCTCTCTCGCCTCGAAGACATCGCCGGGATGGCCGACTCGGGCCAGTTGATCCACCTCGAGCTCGACGAGGAGACGCGAAAGCTCCACATCGCTATCGACGGCCTCGAATACACGCTGGCGCTCATCGACCCCGACTCCATCCGGCAGGAACCCGACCTCCCGGACCTCGACCTGCCCGCCCACATCGTCATCGAGGGCCGAGACATCGACCGCGCGGTGAAGGCCGCCGACATGGTCAGCGACCACATCGCACTCGGCGTCGACGCGGGCGACGAACTGTTCTACGTCGACGCGGAGGGCGACACCGACGACGTGCACCTCGAACTCACCCGCGACGACCTCATCGACCTCACGGCGGGCAACGCCCACTCGCTCTTCTCGCTCGACTACCTGAAGAACATGAACAAGGCCATCCCGAAAGACGCCGAGGTCGAGATGGAACTGGGCGAGGAGTTCCCGGTGAAGATGCACTTCAACTTCGCCGAAGGCGAGGGTCGCGTCACCTACATGCTGGCCCCGCGAATCCAGAGCGAGTAGCCGCCTCACGGTCGGACGAGCGTCTGACGTAGCGTTTTGTGGGGGGACGACAAACGCCACAGCATGGAGAGTCTGGGCGACGCGTACTCGGGTACTCGGTGGGACGGACAAGACCCTCGCCGAGTGTACGCTGGCGTGACCCTCGGCGTACTGGGTGCGCTCGCTGTCGTCGTCGCCATCTTGGTCGCGACCACGCCGCTGTCGACACTGCTCGGCGCGGACGACCTGCGGGCCGCAGAGAAACTCGCGGGCACGCTGGGCGGCCTCGGCATCCCGGCGATGTTCTTGGCCGTCGTCGCCGTCCTGCCGTCCTCGAAGCGCGAGCAGGTCGGTGTCCTCGCGGGCGCGGGCCTCTGTCTCGTCGGTATCGCCCTCTTTCAGGTCGCGTACCCGACCCGCTGGACCACCGGTGCGGAGACGCTGGCCTTCGAGACGACGACGGCGTACTTCCTCGGCGCGGGACTGGCCTTCTGGTTCGTCTTCACCGCGATGGCGAGTTTCCGCGCCCGGAACGACCCGCAGGGGATGGTCCGACTGGAGCTGACCCACAAGGGCGAGTCGAAGACGGTGCGGGTGTCGCCGGAGGAGTACCGCCGCTACGCGAAGGCGGTCCGAAGCGACGGCGGCGAGACGCAGGCGATTATCCGGGAGTTGGAGTCGCGGGCAGACGAGGGGCGCGACTAGCGAGCGCCCGAACGGCGTGACGGCTCTCGAACCCACGGGGTCACCGCGAGACGTTTTTAGGCGCGACGGCGAAACGGTGAGCAATGCCTAACTCGAACGCGAAGGGGGACCGCCGCGAACGGGAACTCGTCAACGCTCTGGACGCGGCGGGCTTTGCGGTGATGCGCGCACCCGCAAGCGGGAGCGCCACGGAGCGCGAACTGCCCGACGTGTTGACCGGCGACGGCGAGACGTTCTACGCCATCGAGGCGAAGTCGAGCGCGGGCGACCCCATCTACCTGGACGGCGAGGAAATCGAGGCGCTGCTCTTCTTCTCGCAGAACTTTGGCGCGAAGCCCCGCGTCGGCGTCCGATTCGACCGGGAAGACTGGTACTTCTTCCATCCGGGCGACCTCTACACCACGGACGGGGGCAACTACCGCGTGAAAAAGGAGACGGCGCTGGCCGAGGGGACGGACTTCGAGGAGTTCGTCGGCCACTCGGAGAAGGTGACATTGGCCGAGGTGGCCGACGACGGGCCGGACCAGTCGGTGCTCGACGTGCTGTCGGCGTTCGAGCGCGGCGACCTCTCGAAGGAGGAAGCCGCGGCGATGCTCGAGTAGGGGTCAGACGACCAGTTGCTCGTCGGTCTTCGCCAGCCGCGAGTGCGGGAAGGCGTATCGCTTGGGGTCCGGACGCCGGGCCGCGTCGGTCAGGTACGTCGCCTCGACCACGATGTCGGCGGCCGGATAGCCGCCGTTCGTCTCGTGGTCGGCGACGGTCCGACCGGTGGCCGCGATGACGTACTCGTCGGCGTGGTTGTTCGTGACGGCGGCGACGACGAGGCGCTTGCCGGTCTCGCGGTCGCGGACCACGTCGCCGGGGGCGAGGCGACAGCGCTCGCAGAGGTGGGGCGGGTCCGCGCCCGTCGGGACGAACGTCACCTCGCCGCAGGCGTCACAGCGGGCGCGCTGGTGGCCCGGCGGCGGCACGCGGCGAGTGGTAATTTCGATGGCGACGCGGCGGAGGTGTTTGCACTGTTCGCCGCGAATCTGGTGGTCCGGACAGCTACAGCTGTGGTCGGCGAGGTCGACGAGGTACGTGTGACCGCTCTCGGACGTGACGGCGTAGGTGCTGTTCCCGCGCGGCCGGACGGCCATGCGCTCGGTCCACGCGCGAGCGGCGCGGGAGGGGAGCCTACTGGGGTCCGGTGCGAGTGCAGTTCGCTCCGAGTCGGCGGCCGGGTCGATGAGTGTCATAGCGGGCGGACACGGCTGTTTTTCTCGATGTGTCCAGTCGAAACGTAGGTGTCGGACGAACCTAAACCTCTCGCTCACCCAACTGCTCCGGCGGGGGGCTACGGCGCTTCGACACTCTTTTGGCCGGGCCAACGATATCGCGGGACATGGAATTGGACCGGGAGGCCATCGTGCAGATAGTGGTCTCGACCATCGCACTCGCGACGTTCGTCGCCGCCGCCGTCTTCGTCTCGACGAACTATTCGAGCAACGGCGGACTCACCGAACAAGGCGGTATCGCGATTATCGGCGCTATCGGGCTGTTCATCGTCGTGATGCTCGTCGCTGGTCTCTGGATGGAACGCCAAGAGTTCTGACGGCCCGGTTCTACGCGTCGGCCTCTTCTCCCGCGTCGTCGCCGCCGTTCTCCTCGCGCCAGTCCACCAGTTCGTCGTCCTCGGCGTCGTCCAGTTTCTGCTCGTAGTATCCCATCGGATGCGAAATGCGCTCACAGAGGTCGTCCTTGTTGACGCAGTCGCCGTAGGACATCATCGTGGAACACGCGGGCGTCGAGTACTCCGTGGGACTGGTGTCGCCGCGGATGTGGTCGACCTGATACCGGGTCGCCTCCTCGCCGAACCCGGGATTGACCTGAAAGAGGTCGACGATTTCGTCCGTCGTCATGCCGATGCTGGTGAGGAACGCCGCGATGGCGAACCGCGAGTGGTGTTCGAGGTGCTCGCCCTTCTGGACTTGGTCGAGCAGGGACTGCATACACGGCGGGAACATCTCGGGGACGACGGTGTCTATCTCCCGCGTCAAATCGAGGTCGGCGAGCACCTCGCGTAACTGTTCGACTTCCGCGTCGAGTTCGTCGGCGATGACGTCGGGCACGTCGAAGGGGAGTCCCTCCGCGACGCGGTGGCGAATCGCCTGCTTCAGGAGGACGTGGAGGTCGTCGGTGGCGATGCGGACCCGACCGTCGGCGAGCGGTCGGTTGACGAGTCGCCACCGGTCGCCGCGCTGGTCGGCCGCCAGTTCGAGATACGCGCCCACGTCGACCCAGTAGCCCGTCTCGGCCTCGTGGACCGCGCTCGCGAGGTCGAACTCCACGAGGAGGTCACGCAACTCGATACGCTCGCTCTGGGTCGACTTGAACTCCGTCGTCGTCTCGAACTCGGCGGTGAAGCGCTCGCGGGCCGTCGCGGCCTCCGCGCTGGCGTACTTTCGGGTACAGACGTGTTCGTCGACGAGCGAGACGAGGACGCGGGCCACGGGATACGACAGGAGTTCGACGCGGGTGCGGCGGTGCGGTTCCCCGACAGTGCCCTCGGTAATCGCCGACTCGACGCGCTCCAGCGCTCGCCCCGTGACCGCCTCCTCGGTGGCGACCACTTCACCGAGGTCGACCGCCGCGGCTTCGACGGCCTCGCGGGCGGCGGCGAGGAACGGATAGCGTGCGTGGAGCGACTGCATGGACTGGCGTTGCGGGCGTGGCCGAATAAAATTGCCGTCACGGTCGCGCTCGAACCACGACGAATTATATCCACGTAGTTCGACCCCCGACGTACGTGAGTACGACCGACCGCTCCGTCGACCTGACCGAGGGGCCGTTACTGCGCCCGCTGTTGGCCCTCTCACTGCCGCTCGTCGGCACACAGTTGTTACAGGTCGCGTACAACCTCGTCGATACGTTCGTCGTCGGGCAGTTGGGCGACGGCGCTGTGGCGGCGCTGACCTACTCGCTGCCGTTCATCTTCCTGACTATCTCGCTGGGGAGCGGACTCACCGTCGCCGGGACGGTCCTCGTCTCCCAGCACCGCGGCGCGGGCAACGACGACCGGGTGCGGGAGGTGGCGGGCCAGACCATCGCCGTCACCGCCGTCGTCTCGGGCCTGCTCTCGCTGGTCGGATTCGGCCTCGCGCCGACGCTCCTGCCGTACATCGGGACGACGCCGGGGACGGCGATTCACGCGATGGCCGTCGAGTACACCCGCATCGTCTTCGCCGGGACGACGTTCATGTTCGGCGCGTTCGCGTTTCAGGCCATCCTGCGCGGGTGGGGCGACACGAAGACGCCGATGTACCTCATGCTCGGAAGCGTCGTCGCGAACGCCGTCCTAGACCCCTTCTTCGTCCTCGGCTTCCGGGACAACGTCGTCTTCTCGCTGGTCGGCCTGGGCGGCCTGGAATCGACGCTGTACGCCATCACCGGCTTTGCGGGGATGGGCGTCTCCGGGGCGGCCATCGCCACCGTCATCGCGCGCGGCGGCGCGGCGCTGGCGGGCTTTTGGCTCCTCTTCTCGGGCCGACTCGGCCTCGCCGTCTCCCTTTCGGACCTCCGACCGGACGAGGAGACGGTCCGGAAGATTCTGGACGTGGGCGGTCCCGCGGGCCTCGAACGGTCGGCCGACTCGCTGGCCTACACCGGCATGACCGTCCTCGTCGCGATGGTCGGGACGGAGGCCGTCGCGGCCTACGGCGTCGGCAACCGCATCAACACGCTCGTCTACCTCCCGGCGGTGGGCCTCGCACAGGGCGTCGAGACGGCCGTCGGACAGAACCTCGGGGCCGACGAGGCCGGGCGGGCGCGCCGTGCGGTCCTCATGGCGGTGGGACTGGGCGGCGGCGTCTTCCTCCTCGCCAGCGCCGCGGCCTTCGCGTTCGCGGCGGCCATCGTCGCCGCCTTCTTCGACGTGAGCAGGACGGCACCGGAAGTCCTCTCGATGGGCGCGGACTACTTCCGAATCATCGGCCCTACCTACGTGTTCATGGGCCTCTTTCACCTGCTGAACGCCGCGTTCCGCGGGGCCGGGAGCACGCGGACGGCCCTCGGTTTCTCCATCGCCTCGCAGTGGTTCTTCCGCATCCCGCCGACGCTCGTGCTCATCACCGCCGTCGGCATGGGAGCGGCGGGCGTCTGGTGGGGCATCGCGTTCTCGCACGTCGCCGCCGCGGCACTGGTGGCGGTGTGGTTCCTCGTCGGCGACTGGGACGAGTCCGTCGTCGACGAGGGGAGCAACGAGGGAGCGAACGACACCGAGGAGTCTGATAGCGAGACGCCCGCAACGGCCGACTAATGCCGTTCGTGGGATAGATTCTCGTACTCACGGTAACGTTATACTGACTGACCGACCAGTCAGTATCATGTCGGTCTCCATCTCTTTCGTTCTCCGGAGGTGTCGACGGTGACCGCGACGAGCGAGCAGTCCGAGCGGTTCACGCAGGGGAGTCTGCTGTGGCCGCTCCTGACGCTGGCCGCGCCGTTAGTCGCCACGCAACTGCTTCAGACGCTGTACAACATCGCCGACACGTTCTGGGTCGGTCGCCTCGGACAGGAGGCGGTGAGTGCCCTCTCCTTCTCGTGGCCCATCGTGTTCCTGCTGTTGGGCATCGGCGGCGGGATGACCGGCGCTGGCACGATACTCATCTCACAGAACACCGGCGCGGAGAACGACGACGAGGTGAGCCACGTCGCCGGGCAGACGCTCGTGTTCGTGACGTTCCTGTCGGTGGCGCTCGCCGCCGTCGGCTACGTCCTGACGCCGACGCTCTTGCAGGTAATCGGGACCGAACCGGGAACGGCCATCCACGAGATGTCGGTCACGTACACCCGGTACGTCTTCCTCGGCATCTACTTCATGCTCGGCTTCTTCGTCTTTCAGGCGCTCCTGCGCGGGTGGGGTGACACGAAGACGCCGATGTACCTGATGGTCGGCAGCGTCGCGCTCAACGTCGTCTTGGACCCGATACTCATCCTCGGGTTCGCGGACAACCCCCTGTTCGCGTGGGTCGGTCTGGAGGGCGTCGCCGCGAGCGCACTGGCGGCGACTGGCTTTACCGGTCTGGGCGTAGAGGGCGCGGCCATCGCGACGATATTCTCGCGCGGCCTCGCGGCCGTACTCGGCCTCTGGCTCCTCTTTTCGGGCCACGTCGGCATCGAACTCTCGCTGTCGGACCTCCGTCCGGACTTCGCTGCGATTCGGAAACTCGTCCGCATCGGTGCGCCGCTCAGCGTCGAGACCAGCACGCAGGCGCTGTCCGTGACGGTGATGACCGCGCTGGTCGCCATCGTCGGCGCGGACGCCGTCGCCGCCTACGGCATCGGCGGCCGCTTCGCCTCGCTCGTCTGGTTGCCGATGGTCGGGATGGGCATGGCCGTCGAGACGGTGGTCGGACAGAACCTCGGCGCGGGCGAGCGAGCACGCGCCCGCCGGACGGTGTTCCTCGCCAGCGGCATCCTCGTCGGTCTGTTCCTCGTGGTGAGCGCGCTCACGGTCTCCTTCGCACCTGCCATCGTCGGCGTGTTCATCACCGGCGAGGGGGCCGCCGCCGTCGTCGACCACGGCGCGGACTACCTCCGCATCGTCGCTCCGACGTGGGCCGTGATGGCCGTCTTCCACATGATAAACGGCGCGTTCCACGGCGCGGGGTCGACCCGCCTCTCGATGGTGCTGGGTCTATTGACGATGTGGGGCTTCCGGGCCGCCGCGGCCACCGTCCTCGTCATCGTCGTGGGCATGGGCGCGCCCGGTGCGTGGTACGGCATCGCCGCCTCGAACGTCGCCGCCACCGTCGCCGCCGCGGTCTTCTTCTTCCGGGGCCGGTGGCTGGACGACGTCATCGACGACGAAGCGGGTGAGGACGTGGGCGACAGCGAGAGCGCGGCCGTAGCGTAAAGCCGAGAAGTTCGATTCTTGCTACTGCTCGCGGGTCACTTCGCACCGCGCTCGCAGTGTTGGCGGTTCTCGCGCACCACGCTCGCACCGAACCGGCCTACGTCCCGTGCTGCCAGGAGTCCATGTACTCGGCCTGCTCGTCGGTCAGGGAGTCGAACTCGACGCCCTCGGCGGCCAACTTGATTTCCGCGACTTCCTTGTCCAGTCGGTCGGGCACGTCGTGGACGCCCGCGTCGTAGGCGTCGCCGTTCTCGACCATCTCACGGACGCAGACGGCCTGAATCCCGAAGCTCTGGTCCATCACCTCGACCGGGTGGCCGAGCGCGATGGGGGTCGCGAGGTTGACGAGGCGGCCCTCCGCGAGGACGTTCAGCCGTCGGCCGTCGGCCATCTCGTAGGCCTGGACGCCGTCGCGGGCCTCGTAGGTGTCGACGGCGAGGTCCGAGAGCGCGTCGAGGTCGACTTCCACGTCGAAGTGGCCCGCGTTGGCGAGTAAGACGCCGTCCTGCATCGCCTCGAAGTGCTCCTCGACGATGACGTCGCGGTTGCCGGTGGTCGTGATGAACACGTCGCCCTCCGCGGCCGCCTCGGCCATCGGAAGCACGTCGTAGCCTTCCATGTGGGCCTCTAAGGCCCGGCGGGGTTCGACTTCCGTGACGACCACGTCGGCGTTCTGGCCGCTGGCCTTCTTCGCGACGCCTTTCCCGCAGTGGCCGTACCCGGCGACGACGACCGTTTTCCCGGCCCACGAGAGGTTCGTCGTCATGGCGATGGAGGCCAGCGAGGACTCGCCCGTGCCGTGGACGTTGTCGAACAGGCGCTTCATCGGCGTGTCGTTGACGGCGAAGACGGGGTACTCCAACTGGCCGTCCTCGTCCATCGCGCGCAGGCGGTGGACGCCGGTCGTCGTCTCCTCCGCCCCGCCGACGATGCTGTCGATGAGTTCGGGGTAGTCCTCGTGGATGGCGGCGACGAGGTCCATCCCGTCGTCGACCGTAATCGTCGGTTCGTGGGCGATGACGGCCTCGATGGCCTCGTAGTACTCCTCGTCGTCGACGCCGCGTTCGGCGTAGGAGGTGACGCCGTCGACGGCGTCGAGTGCGGCGCTCACGTCGTCGTGCGTGCTGAGCGGGTTACAGCCGGTGATGGCGACTTCCGCGCCGCCTTCGGCGAGCAGTTCCGCGAGAATCGCCGTCTTCGCTTCGACGTGCATCGCCATGCCGATGCGCTCCCCAGCGAAGGGCTGGTCTGCCTCGAAGTCTTCGCGCAGGGCGGCGCAGATGGGCATGTGCTGTGCTGCCCAGTCCATCTTCCGCCGACCCGACTCGCGGGCCGACTCTACGTCGTCGAGTCGCTCCGAAATGGGCGTGGTCATGCCCGAGAAAAAGCACAGAGTTCCTAAAACGCTACCGAAGCCGTTCAGTTACCGGCCGTTCGCGTTGCCGTTGGCGTGGTCCGGCGGGCCGCTCTCGCCGTCGTCATCGTCGTCTGCTTCCTCGTCATCGTCGTCCGCTTCGTCGTCTTCTTCTTCGTCGTCTTCAGTCTCGGCCTCGCTGTCCGCTTCTTCGCTGTCGTCGTCTTCGGTTTCGCTGTCCGCAGTCTCGTCGGCTTTGTCGTCGCCGTCAGGTCCTTTGTCGGCGGGCGGGCCAGCGTGGGCGGGACGGCCGCGCTCGCTGTCGTCTTCGTCGTCGCCGTCGACACTCTCGGGGCCGACGTCGTCGGGTTGGCCCGCGTGGTCGGGCGCGTTACCCGGGTTGTGTTCGTGGACGTAATCGGTCACCTCGGGACCGATGTTGACGCCGCCGTTCTCCAGCAGGTACTGGATGAACGCCGAGACGCCCGCACCGAAGCTCTCGGCCTCTTCGTCCTCAGCGGCGGTCAGTTCCGCGGTGGTCGTCGCCGTCTCGTTGTCGGCGCTCGCGGTCACGGTCACGTTGACCGTCTCCTCGGGAGCGGGGAGTTCGACGGTCCCGTTCTCGCCGGTGCTGTAGTTCCCGACCCCGTCGTAGCTCTCGTTTTCGAACGGTTCGACGGCCACGCTGGCGTTCTCGACGCCGGTCCCGTTGTCGGTCACGGTCACCGTCACGGGCTGATTCCCGGCCTGATTCCCGGCTTGACTCACGCTCACGGACAGGCCGCTGTCTGTGTCGGCGGCGGCCGCGGCCCCCGACCCGACGGCCAGCAGTACCATCCCGACTGCGGCAGTAAGTGCGAACAGTTTGGTGCGCATCTCACTTCCAACCAGCACAGAGATGGGATTAAACCCCGCTCGCCGTTCAGTTCGTTCACCCTCACTCCGGGAGTGGAATTATGCCCTTAGAGATAGTTAAAACGTTTAAAAACCGTTCTGAGCGTTTATTCCGAGTCGGTCGCCCGCTCGACGAGCGCCGTCGCGTGCTCGCTGGCCCGTTCTCTGACCGCCGCCTCGTCGAACACCGTGACCTCGCGGTCACGCATGAGTACCTCCCCGTCACAGACGGTGTGGCGCACGTCGCTCCCGCGGACGGCGTAGGCCAGGTGCGAGACGGGGTCGTGAGCGGGGGTGAGGTGGGGCGCGTCGAAGTCGACCACCGCGAGGTCGGCGTTCGCGCCGGGTTCGATACGGCCGCCGTCGAAGCCCAGTAAGTCCGCGCCGTGTTTCGTCGCCATCTCGACGACGGTTTCGGCGGCGACGGCGCTGGCGTCATCGGCGGCGAGTTTCCCGACCATCGCGGCGTCGCGCATCTCGTCGAACATGTCGAGGTCGTTGTTCGACGCCGCGCCGTCCGTCCCGAGGCCGACGGTGACGCCCGCGTCGAGCAGCCGCTGGACGGGAGCCATCCCGCTGGCGAGTTTCATGTTCGAGGCCGGGCAGTGGACCGCGCCGGTCCCCGTTTCGGCCAGCAGGCCGATTTCGGACTCGTCGACGTGGACGCAGTGGGCGAGGAACGTCTCGTCGCCGAGCAGACCGACATCGTCAGCGTATTCGAGGGGGCGGACCCCGTGTTCGTCGACGATGGGGTCGACTTCGTCGGTCGTCTCGTTGGCGTGGAGGTGGATCGGCAGGCCCGCCGCGACGGCTTCGGGGACGAACTCTCGGAGGTACGCCTCGCCGACGGTAGTGAGGCTGTGCGGTTGGAACGTCGTCCTGACCCGGCCGTCGGCCGCGCCGTCCAGTTCCAGCGCCACGTCGAGACTCTCCTGCACGTCCGCTCGCGCGCCATCGTCGTCTTTCCCGACGGTGACGGCGGTGTGACCCAGCACCGCGCGCATCCCGGCGTCGTCGACGGCCGCCGCGATTTCGTCGACGTGGAAGTACATGTCCGAGAGCGCCGTCGTCCCCGACTTCAACATCTCGACGAGGCCCAGTTCCGCGCCGACGCGCACGTCCTCGGCGGTGAGTTCGGCCTCGACGGGCCAGATGTCCTCCTGTAACCACGCGTCGAGCGGTTTGTCGTCGGCGTATCCCCGCAGAAGGGTCATCGCGACGTGGGTGTGGGCGTTCACGAGGCCCGGCATCACCAGGCCGCCGCTGGCGTCGAGTTCGTCGTCGCCGCCGAGTTCGCCCGGCGCGTCGACGGCCAGTATCTCACCGCCGTCTTCGTCCACCAGTACGTCCGCGCGTTCGACCGTCAGGTCCGGGCGGAGGACCCGCCCGCCGCTGACGAGGAGTTCGGTCATGACCCGGAGTTTGGGGGCACGGCTCTTAGTTCGGCCGGGTCCGTCGTCGCGCCTTTCGTCACCGTCTTTGCCGCCCGGTGCGTTCGTCCGATACCTCGATGGCCGTCACCGACTCCGTCAGGCGAACCGTGGCCGACCTGCGGACCGGTCACCCCGCTCGGTTGCTCGGCGCGGTAGCGGCCGGATGGTTCCTCGTCCTCGGGATGCGCTTCGTCATCCCCGCTATCTTACCGACCATCAGCGACGAGTTCGGCGTCTCGAACGCCGCGGCCGGACTGGCCGTGACAGTCCTGTGGCTCACGTACGCGGTGATGCAGTTCCCGACGGGGGCGCTCATCGACCGGGTTGGCGAGCGGACGCTCCTCGTCGCGGGGGCCGCCCTCTCCGGCACGGGCCTGCTGGCGTACTTCGTCTCGCCCACCTTCGCGCTGTTCCTGTTGGCGACGGCCGCGTTCGGCCTCGGGACGGGGCTGTACGGCCCGACCCGCGGGACGGTCCTCTCTCGGACCTTCGACGCCCGCGAGGGGACGGCCTTCGGCGCGGTGATGGCCGCTGGCTCCGTCGGGGCCGCCGCGCTCCCTTTCCTCGCGGCCGCGGTGACCATCCGCTACGGGTGGCGCGTCGCGCTTGCCGGTGCCGCGCCCCTCTTTTTCGTCGTCGCCGTCGCGCTGTGGCTCTCGATTTCGGACCGCCCGACCGCGACCGACGGCCGCCACCTCTTGACCGACCTACGGAGCGTCATCGCAGGCATCCGACACCGCGGTCTGCTCCTCGCCGTCGTCGGTGCGACGCTGATGCTGTTCGCGTTTCAGGCGGTGACGGCGTTCCTGACGACGTATCTCGTGACCGTGAAGACGCTGGACCAGAGCACCGCCGGGGCCCTCCTCTCCGTGCTGTTCGTCGGCGGCGCGGTTTCCCAGTCGGTGACCGGTCGCCTCGCCGACCGCTACGGGTCGCCGTCGGTGCTGACCGCCGTGGCACTGGTGAGCGCCGTCCCCCTCGCACTCCTTCCGCGACTGGAGGGCGAAGTCGCCTTGGCGGCGGGTGCGGCGCTCGTCGGAATCCGGATGAGCGCCGGGCCGCTCTCGAACGCCTACATCGTCGACACGCTCCCGGATTCCGTCGAGGGTACCGGGTGGGGACTGCTCCGGACCTGCTTCTTCGCCATCGGGTCGCTCGGTTCGACCGTCGTCGGAGTGCTCGCGGACCGGAGCCTGTTCGACACGGCGTTCTACCTGTTGGCGGCGCTGACGCTGGCGGCCGCCGTCGTCTACTTCCTGCTGCCGAAACGCGACGGCTGAGAGGGAAAGACAGTTCCCCGACGGCGTACCAGTTGGAATATGCGCATCGCCGTCCCCAACAAGGGCCGCCTGCACGACCCAAGCGTCGAACTGCTCGAACGTGCCGGCCTCCATCTGGTCGACGGGGCCGACCGCCAACTGTACGCCCAGACGGTCGACCCCGACGTGACCGTCCTGTACGCCCGCGCCGCCGACATCCCGGAGTACGTCGACGACGGGGCCGCCGACATCGGTATCACCGGCCTCGACCAAGTCCGCGAGTCGGGCGCGGACCTCGTCGAACTCCGTGACCTCGGGTTCGGGTCGTGTCGCCTCGTCCTCGCCGCCCCGGAGGACGACGACAGCGTCACGTCGGTCGAAGACTTCGAGGGCGGTCGCGTCGCCACGGAGTTCCCGAACATCACCCGCCGCTTCTTCGAGG
This sequence comes from Haloarcula marina, assembly GCF_024218775.1. Classification (NCBI taxonomy): domain Archaea; kingdom Methanobacteriati; phylum Methanobacteriota; class Halobacteria; order Halobacteriales; family Haloarculaceae; genus Haloarcula; species Haloarcula marina. The sequence goes on from NZ_CP100404.1 coordinate 258,180, forward strand.
ACGCGGGCGTCGAGGTGGACATCGCGGAGGTCTCGGGCGCGACGGAACTGACCCCCCACGTCGACATCGCCGACGGTATCGTCGACATCACCTCGACGGGAACGACCCTGCGGATGAACCGCCTCGAAATCGTCGACGAGGTGCTCCAGAGTTCCGTCCGCCTGTTCGCCCGCGACGACTCCGCCGACGACGAGAAGGTTCAGCAGGTGGACATGGCGCTGGGGTCCGTGCTCTCCGCGGAGGACAAACGCTACCTGATGATGAACGCCCCCGAGGCCGCACTCGACGACGTGAAGGAGGTCCTGCCGGGGATGGGCGGGCCGACGGTGATGGACATCGCCGGGTCCGAGGACGTGGCCGTCCACGCCGTCGTCGAGGAGTCCGCGGTGTTCGAGACCATCAACGCCCTCAAGCAGGTCGGCGCGAGCGACGTGCTGGTGACCGAAATCGAGCGCCTGGTGGAGTGATAGAGTCGGGTCTGGTGACTCTCTCACCAGTCGAGACAAAGAGCGTGCTGCATACAGTGGATGTCGTCAGCAACATGCCAACAGCAAGGAGTCACTGAAGCAACCGCTCAGTAAGTGTCCGTATTGACTGCCCCTCCCTGCGATTAACTGACGCATCACCGTCCATCGATAATCCACTTCTCACCCCATTCGTAGATTTCATCGAACGCTGCGAGGAGTTCTTCCCCCTTTGGTGTCAGAGAGTAATACACGGCGACCGGACTGTCCTCTTCTACTCGACGCTCGACGTATTCTTTATCCTCTAACTCATCGAGCACGCGGGACAACGTCTGTGAGTTCGCATCCGTTGCTCGCTTGAGTTCGTTAAAGCGGAGTTCACCCTCCCGGAGGACATGAATGACGGTCATCCGCCAACGGGATCCGATTTCTTCGAGGGTTTTGATCACCGGACAGCCTCTGTATTTCGCTTCGAGCGTCTCATCAGATGACATCGGTGTGACTTGGTCAGATGAACGTTCGCTGAGCTATATAGGAGTCACGCACTATGACCAAGTATGGAAATATGACCGCCAATCGCAACTCTCAGTTGTCAGTGTCGTACGACTGCTATTATCGAACTCACCAATCATAATGAACGTACTACTACTCGGTGCGAGCGGACGAATCGGACAGCGAACTGCCACTGAACTCCTTGACCGTGGCCACACAGTCACGGGCGTCTCCCGGAGCGGGACGGTCGAAGGAACCGACGCCGACGGGTTCGTCGCCGTTGCCGGGGACGCGACCGTAGCCAGCGATGTTGCGAAGCTCGCGGCGGGTCACGACGCCGTGGTATCGACACTCGGCCCAAGTGACGACGAGTCGCCCGAGGTCCTCCTGGACATGATAAGGGCCGTGGTCGAAGGACTGCGCCGCGCAGATGTCGAGAGAGTAATCTGGACTGGTGGCGCTGGCGGGCTTACAGTCGGTCCTGAGACGATGCTCGTCGAAACAGACGACTTCCCCGAGGAGTGGGACGCTATCGCGCGGGCCGCCATCGAGGCATACGATATCCTCAGTGAGGCGGACGACTTGGCGTGGTCGTATCTCGCGCCCGCCGCGCTGATCGAACCGGGCGAGCGCACCGGCAAGTACCGGACTGCCGACCGCGAACTCGTGACCGACGACGAGGGAGACAGCTACATTTCGATGGAAGACTTCGCCGTGGCCCTCGTAGACGAACTCGAAAACGAAAACGCCGTTCACACCTACCTCGGAACTGGGTACTGACCGCGGGTTGGTGTCCGGTTTCTCTGTGATTTCGCCGCGCTCGCGATAGTCGCGTTTGCTGCCTTCGCCGTGAGCCTACGTCTCCAATCGCTTCGAGGAATGCCTGGACTTCGCGGTTCAGGGTGACCCGCACGCGGAACAGTTCCCCTGCTGAAAACGCGCTCTGTATGCAGCAGAACTGCTTGGTCCTCTCACCCATCGAGAGGTTCCAACAAGGCCAGGGAGTCAGTACACGTCGACGGTCCCGTCTTTCCGCGGTTCCGTCGCGCCCGACAGCGTCCCGTCGTCCCAGCGGGCGATTTGCGCGCCGCCGAACTGGAGGGGCACGTCGACGGTCACCTCGTGACCGCGGCGGACGAGTTTCGACACCACGTCGGCGTCGAAACGGGCCTCCGTCGCCAGCGTGCCGTCTTCCTGATAGCGCCAGCGCGGTTCGTCGAGCGCCGCCTGCAACGGCATTCCGCGGTCCAGCAGGTTCGAGAGCACCTGCACGTGGCCCTGCGGTTGCATGTACCCGCCCATCACGCCGAAGGCCGCCCAGTCGTCCGCGCCGAAGCGGACGAGGCCGGGAATGAGCGTGTGGAACGGCCGCTTGCCCGGTTCGAGGCGGTTGGGGTGGTCGGCATCGAGGGAGAAGGAGGCTCCGCGGTTCTGGAGGGTCAGTCCCGTCGACCCGGCGACCAGTCCGCTACCGAAGCCCATGAACAGGGAGTTGATGAACGAGACGACGTTGCCCTCGCCGTCGGCGACGGTCAGGAGCACGGTGTCGGCGTCCTCGGCGGGCGAGTCGAGCATCCCCACCTCGGGGTCGTCGATGGCCTCCGGACCGACCTCGGTCGCACGCCGTTCGGCCCACTGTTTCGACTGGAGCGGCGGAATCTCCTCGTAGTCCGGGTCGGTGATGTAGCGGTGCCCGTCGGTAAAGGCGAGTTTCGTGGCTTCGGCCAGCAGATGGGTCCGCTCGGCCTCGCTCTCGGTTTCGGGGACGCCGACGGCCTCGGCGACGTTCAGCGCCTCCAGCGCGATGAGGCCCTGATTGTTCGGCGGGAGTTCGTACACCGTCGCGCCGCCGTAGGTGGTCGAGACGGGGTCGGGGTACTCCACCTCGAAGGCCGCGAGGTCCGACCGGTCGAGGAACCCGCCCGCAGACTGCACCGTGTCGACGATTTCCTCGGCGATAGCGCCCTCGTAGAAGGGGGCCGCACCCTCGTCGGCCAGCGTCGCCAGCGTCTCGCCCAGTTCCGGCAGGCGCATGGTCTCGCCCACGTCAGGGGCGCGCTCTCCGTCGAGGAGGTACTGCTCGCGAGCGGCGTCGTTTCGCAGTTCCGGTTCGCAGAGTTCCCACGCCGAGGCGATGACCTCGCTGACCGGGAAGCCCTCGGTGGCGTAGTGGATGGCGTCCTCCAGCACAGTCGAGAGGGGGCGGCGACCGAACCGCTCGACGGTGGCCTCCCACCCGCGCGGTGCGCCGGGCACGGTCACGGCAAGCGGGCCGCGCTCGGGCATCTCGGCGTCCGCGGGTGCACAGTCGTCCCGTTCGGCCGCGCGCTCACGAACGGCCTCGCGGGTCGCGGCCTCGGGCGCGCCGCCGCAGGCCCGCATCGCGCCCACGTCGCCGTCGGCGGTGCGGTACAGCGCGAAGGCGTCCCCGCCCAGTCCGGTGCTCATCGGTTCGACGACGTTCAGCGTCGCCGCCGTCGCCACCGCCGCGTCGAAGGCGTTGCCACCGTCTCGGAGCACGTCGACGCCCGCTTGCGCGGCCAGCGGTTGGCTCGTCGCGACGACGCCGCGAGTGCCGTAGGCCGTCGACCGGCGGGAGGTAAAGCGGTCCAGATTCGGCTGGCTGTCCATGCCTGATACCGGTGGCTGGCCGGGAAAACTGTTTGGCCCTCAGCCGCGTCGCCACAGCGTCAGCGCGAACAGGAGGCCCAGCGCGGGGAAGACGGCGAGGCCGAGGAACGTCCCGCGGACGCCGACGACCGAGAGCAGATAGCCGGAGATGGCCGCCCCGGCCGCGCCGACGCCGAAGTTGTTCAGGTAGGTGTAACCGTACGACAGGCCCCGGTCACCGGGTGGGCTGTACTCGGCGATGGTCGCCTGATACATCGGCTGGAGGGCAAAGAGGAGAAAGCCCAGCGCGACGCTCACCGCGAGGAGGGGCCACAGACCCGCCTGCGCGGCGGGGACGAACAGCAGGGCGACGACGGCGAGACCGGCGAATATCGCGCTGAGTCCCGCCGTGGTCTCGATGCGGTCGGTGAGTTTCCCGCCGACGTACTGCCCGGCGATGCCGACGGTCAGCAGGCCCGAGTAGAGGTAGAAGGCCAAGTCGAACTCCTCGGCCAGCGGACTGCCCGGTTCGAACAGTCGGACGAACTCCGTTATCGGCGGGAGGAAGCCGCCGAGCACGTCCGGCAGGAACGTCAGCGTCCCGCGGTAGAACAGGCCGTTCATCATCACGACGAGCATCGCGAGCGTGAATCCGGTCGTAAAGAGCGCGCGACTGTCCGCGAGGAACTCCCCGAGCGAGGCCGCTTGGCCGTCGTCCGTGTCGTCGTCCACGTCACTCGACTCGCCACCGTCGGCGCTGACCGCCGCCGTCTCGTCGAACTCGGCGGTGAGGGCGTAGCCGACGGCGACGACGGCGGGCACGACCAGCAGGGCCGCGACGACCCGCCAGTCGAACGCCAACAGGAGGAGGGCGGTCAGGAGCGGTCCGAGGGCGATACCGGCGTTGCCCGCCATCCCGTGGTAGGCGAAGCCGGTGCCGCGCTCCTCGACGCCGGTGGAGATGAGCGCGAGTCCCGCGGGGTGATAGACGCTGGCCGCCAGCCCCCACAGGCCCAACGCGAGCGCGATGGTCAGGACGCCCGGCGCGACGCTCAAGAGGAGGAACGAGCCCCCCATGCCGACGAGACAGGCGGTGACGAGTCGGTTCGACCCGTAGCGGTCCGCCAGCACGCCGCCCGGGAGCGCCCCCGCGCCGAACAAGGCGTAACCGACGGCGACGACGGTTCCCAGCAATGCCGTCGTCACCGGGAACTCGGTGAGCCAGACGACGACGAAGATGGGAATCGAGAGTTCGTAGGTGTGGACCAACCCGTGTGCGAGGCCGGTGAACGTGACGATGGCGCGGTCGTTCGTTTGCATGCTAAATCAGTCCGAAGATGTTGTTGAGTGCGAAGCCCATGACCGCCGCGAAGCCGAAGTGCAACGCGACGAGCGGGACGGTCGATTTCGTCGAGAGCCGATACACGGAACTGACGGCGATGCCGTCGGCCACGAGCGTCGCGAGGACGACGACGAGGACGCCGAGACTCGGAGAGAAGAGGCCCGACTCGACGCCCCACTGCTGGAGCAACAGCGAGACGACGGCGGGGACGATAGCGGCCTTCGCGGCCAGTTGGCTCGGCGTGTCGCCGATGAAGAAGGTCGCCGCCAGATGGAGGGTGACGGCGTAGAACAGCCACGTGAGCAACAGGGTGACGACGACGGCGAGGACGCCGCCGCCGGTCAGACTCGGCGTTCCGGCCTGGAGCATACCCACGGTTCGACGTGACGGCGTTTGTGTATTGTGTTCGGGGAAAGCGTCGGCCCGCGGCTCAGTCCAGCAGACCGAGTTCTTCGAGTCGCGAGACGATTTTGTCGACGGCTTCCTCGGCGTCTTCGGGTTTCTTCCCGCCGGTGATGACGAGTTTGCCGGAGCCGAAGAGAAGCGCCACCACGTCGGGTTCGTCGAGGCGGTAGACGAGGCCCGGGAACTGCTCGGGTTCGTACTCGATGTTCTCCAGCCCCAGACCGATAGCGATGGCGTTGAGGTTGAGGTTCCGTCCGAGGTCAGCGCTCGTGACGATGTTCTGGACGACGATTTCGGGGTTGTCGTCGACCTGAATGTTCAGTTCGCGGAGCTTATCGAAGACGATGCGCAGACTCTGGTGCACGTCGTCGGTCGATTTCGCGCCAGTGCAGACGATTTTGCCCGAACGGAAGATGAGCGCCGCAGACTTCGGATCCTGCGTGCGGTAGACGAGACCCGGGAACTGCTCCGGGTCGTAGTCGGCTCCCTCGAGGTCCATCGCCACGCTCTGAAGGTCGAGCTCCTGGCCGATTCCGGTCGAGGCGACGACGTTTTCGATGTTGATGGTCTCCTTGGGGTCAACCATGTCTCGACTTAAATCACGTATTTAAGGCTTATAAAGGTTCATGGCGTTTCATGGCTCGTCAACCACCGAAACAGTCGGTTTTCTGACGGTATCTCCGTATAAGTCGGGTCGGAAACGACCGCCGACCGGCACGCTCATACCCGCTCGGACGCACCGCTTGGGCGTGTACGTCCTCGAATTGGGTGGACAAGACGACGCGTTCGCGGCCTGCGAAGCAGAGAGCGCCGCGAGCGACGTGTCGGCGCTGGCCCCGGGGCTGGCGACAGCGCGCGGCGTCACGGCGCGCGCGCGACATCTCGCCTTCACCCACCGGGCTTGCGAACTGGTCGGGACGGGTGACCCGACGGTCGAGAGCGCTCGCACCGTCTTGGAGGCCGCGTCCATCGACCGGACCGGAACCGTCGCCGTGCGGGCCGTCGACGTGCGAGCGAGCACTCACATCGACACCCAACGGGCGGAACGCACGCTCGGTGGCGTCCTCACGGACCGCGGGTTCGGCGTCGACCTCGACGACCCCGACCACACGCTGTACGCCTACTTCGCGGACCCGGCGGGCGACGAGGAGGGCGGCGCGGGGAATGCCTGCTGTGCGCTCGGATGGGAACACACCACGAGCGTCCGCGACTTCGGCGAGCGGCAACCGACGGACCGCCCGTTCTTCCAGCCCGGAAGCATGGACCCCCTGGAGGCCCGTGCCCTCGTCAACATCGCCGGAGCGCGACCCGGCGCGACCGTCGTCGACCCAATGTGCGGGACCGGCGGCATCCTGTTGGAAGCGGGTCTGGTCGGCGCGCGCGTCGTCGGCGGCGACGCCCAGACGAAGATGGTCCGCGGGACGCGGGACAACCTCGCGTACGCCCTCTCGGCGGAGGGCCACCCGGACCGGTCGGCGTACCCCGCGGCCGGTCGCTGGGACGTCGTTCGGTCCGACGCGGCCCGCCTGCCCCTGCGCGACGGGGCCGCCGACGCCGTCGTCTTCGACGCCCCGTACGGCCGTCAGTCGCGTATCGAGGGGGAACTTCGCCCCCTCGTTTCCGGTGCGCTCGGCGAAGCGCGCCGCATTGCGCCCCGGTGTGTCGTGGTCGCCGACCGGGACTGGCGCGACGCCGCGCGCGACGCTGGCTGGACCGTCGTCGGGTGGTTCGAGCGCCGCGTCCACCGGTCGCTGGTCCGACACGTCCACGTCTTGGAGTGACTGTTCGTCCACTTCCGCTGGACGAATGCCCACCTTTTGTTACGTGGTAACAACGCTTATACTGGGGACTGGTCATATACACACAACAATGCCACGATGGTCCGACCCCGCCCCGTGTGACGAGAACGAACGACTCTTCGAGTGTCCGGGCTGTGGGACGCGGCTCTGTAGCGACCGCTCGTCGGTGACGTGTGAGCGATGTGGCGAACCGATGCAGAACCTCAGCGTCCCGCGACCCGAGTAGTTACGACAGGTCGAGCGCCGCGTCCGTGTCCCCGTCCATCCGCTCTACCAGCAACCGCACTCGCTCGCGAGTCGTCGCGTCGGGGACGACGAGGACCATCCCTTCGTTCGGCTGACCGTAGACGACGCTTCCCCCGTCGGACAGCAGCAGGACCGCCGGGAGCGCCGCCAAGTCCTCTTCGCCGTCCACGTCTACGAGCGTCGTCCCTTCCCCGCGTAGCCCGTCGCCCATCGCGGCGAGTAACTCGCCGGTGAGCGTCGCGGCGGGGTTCTCGACGGTCACGCGCCGGTCGAACGCGGAGTCGTCGATGACCGCCCGCACCTCGTCGTCGACGGCCGACCGCTTCGTTCGCTCGTCGACGAGTGCGAGGTCAGGGACCCGACCCGCCCGTAACAGGTGGTAGGTGACCATGTCGCCGACGGCGATTAGCGGGGCTTCGGCGTCGGCCAGCAGGGCGTCGGCGTCGGTGTAGACGCGGCCCATCGGCTCTTTCAACTCCTCGCGCAGTTCGGGAGGCAGTTCGAGAACGATGTCGGACACGCGTTATCGGACTTTCAGTGCGTAGCGGCCGGGTTCGGTCACTTCCATCTCCCGGGCGATTTCGGACTTCTCGGGGTGGGCGATGACGACGTAGCCCGCCCAATCTTCGGTGAGGGAGGTGCCGCCGCAGGCCTCACACTGGCTCTCGATGTCGGCCCCCTGCACGCGGTGGCAGTCCCGACAGACGAGACGGTCGGCCATCAGGTATCACCGGCTTCCGCCGTGCTCTCTCGCTTCTCGCGTTCCTCTTGAAGCCAGCCGTGCTTGCCCAGACCGACCTGCTTCGCGGTGAGGCCGATTTTCGAGTCCCGGGGGTTGCGCTCGTCGATGCTCTTGGTGACGATGCGGGCGCGGACGGCGTCGCCGACGCCCAACGTGCGGTTGGACTCGCGGGAGGCGAGTTGCTGGTTCTCCTCGTCGTAGGCCAGATACTCGTCGGAAATCTGGGAGACGTGCAGCAGGCCGTCGACCGGGCCGATGCCGATGAAGGCCCCGAAGTTGACGACTTCGACGACTTCCCCGTCGACGACTTCCTGCATCTGCGGGTCGAAGGTCAGCGCGTCGAACTCGACTTCGTAGTAGACGCCGGGTTTGTTCGGCAGGACGGCCCCGTCGCCGATGTCGTGGACCTCGATGACGGAGACGACGCTCCCCACGTCCTCGTCCATCCGACCCTCGAGTTTCTCCTGCAGGAGCAGTTTGACCATCTGCGGACCAACGTCCGCCAGATGGCGTGGCGGCACTTCGACCGTATCGCGTAGGCGTACCCGTTTGTACATATTATGGTTGAGTGATACCGAGTTTGTTCCGGCCCCTTAAACTAATTACTGGAACGCCTGCGTCGAGCAAGCGGCGTTTCAGGGGCTTGTCGTTCGTGACGGCGTGTGTCGCGTCCGGCCGCGTCGCGAGTTCGAGGACGGCGTCGTCGGCGTAGTCGGCGTCGGTCTCGCGGACCGAACACCGGTCGAGCAGGTCCCGACCCACGGCGGCGGCCGTCGCCTCCGCGCCAGCGCCGTCGGCCAGTTTCTCCAGTTCCGTACGGACCGCAACGGGGGTGACGTACTCGGTGACGTCGCCCTCGGTCCGGGAGAGGACCCGCTCTAATTCCTCGAACACGCGGACGTTACATTCGACCGGCATCATGAGCGCGTTCGTATCCAGGACTATCATTCACGCAGCGTGCCGACGCCGATGAGTCGCCATCGCGCGCCGACGCGGCGGTTGATGGCGATTTTGGCGCCAGCCTCGGCACAGACGGGGCGCTTGAGTGCGAGTTCGCACTCCCCGTCGCGCGCGCTGGTGACCGACCCGACGGTGGTCGCCGTGCCGATAGTCAGCATCAGCGGTTCGCCGGTCGAAATCTCCTCGACCTCCTCGCCCTCGTCGCCGACGATGCGCTCCAGCAGGTCCACGTCCATCGTGAACTGCTCGTGGGTCGGCGGCAGACTGCCGGGCGGGCCGGCGACCTGTCCGGCCAGTGCGTCGCCCTTGGTGATGGCGGGGTCGAGTCCGGTCCCGACGCCGAGCAGGCCGCCGGGCGTGACCTCGTCGACGAACTCGCCGCCCGCTTGCAGCGAGCGGACGGTGGTGGTGACGGGCCGCCATTCGGTCTTGCCGCCCTCGTCCACTTCGCGGCCGGGGCGGAGTTCGATTTCGTCGTCGGCTTCGAGTTTCCCGGCGACGAGCGACCCGCCGAGGACGCCGCCGAGCAGGTCCTCCCAGGTCGTGCCGGGGCGGTTGATGTCGAACGACCGCGCGACCATCATGCGGGCGTCGGCGTCCGGGTCGCGCTCGGGGGTCGGTATCTCGCGTTCGATAGCGTCGATGAGGAGGTCGATGTTGGCCTCCTGCTGGGCGCTGATGGGGACGACCGGGGCGTCCTCGGCCACCGTCCCCTCGACGAACTCCTGAATCTGCTCGTAGTTCTGTTTCGCCCGCTCCTCGTCGACGAGGTCGACCTTGTTCTGGGCGATGACGATGTTGTCGATGCCGATGATGTCGAGCGCGCTGAGGTGCTCCTCGGTCTGGGCCTGCGGGACGGGTTCGGTCGCCGAGACGACCAGTACCGCGCCGTCCATGATGGCCGCGCCCGAGAGCATCGTCGCCATCAGCGTCTCGTGGCCGGGGGCGTCGACGAACGACACCGTCCGGAGGAGGTCGGTGTCCACGTCGTGGTCCTCGCAGTGTTCGTCGACGGTGAACGCCTCGGGTTCGTCCTCCTCGGGACAGCGGCGGAACGTGGCGTCGGCGTAACCGAGCCGGATAGAGATACCGCGCTTCATCTCCTCGGAGTGCTGGTCGGTCCACTCGCCGGACAGGGCCTGCACCAACGTCGTCTTCCCGTGGTCGACGTGGCCGACGAGTCCGATGTTCACCTCCGGTTGTTTGTTCGATGTCATTTCGAAAGTAATCTTGGTGTGGTTTCGCCACGTGCGACTGATAAACCTACTGTTTGCGGTCGCGGACGGGTGATTGTCCCACTCAGTGTGGGGGTCGCTGACGGCTTCGGCTTGGACGAAGGTGTCGACGGCCGAGGCGAGCGTCGGAAACGCGGCCAGCACGTCGGTCCGGTCGCCCTCGCCGCCCTCAGCGCGCGGCCTGTTCACGGACGAGCGCCGCCAGGTCGGCGTACTGGTCGGCGTCGGTCCGCTTTTGCATGTACGCGCCGCCGCGCTCGCGGGCCGCCGCCGCGACTTCCGCCGCCTCGGTGGCCGTATAGAGGACGAATCCCACGTCGGCCGCGGCCCGTTCGACGAGGGCGACGCCGTCCATCCCCGGCATCTTGTAGTCCGTCACGACGCAGTCGACCGAGGCGTCGAGTCGGTCGAGCGCCGCCGCCGGAGTGGTCACGTAACTCACCTCCAAGCCGTCGTCGACGTGTTCGAGGAACTCGGTGACCAGTGCCGCCACCATCCGGTCGTCGTCGACCACCAGCACGGTGTACCGCGTCTCGCCGACTCCTGCGTCCGTCTCCGTCCCTGTATCCCCCTCCCCGGTCACCGTTCCCATATCATGCTTCGACAGGTCGGGCTCACATAAACCGTCCCGAGCGGCTTCACCGCCTGAAAAGACCCCTCTATCCGCGGAGGAGGTTCATCACCTCGTCGGCGACGGCCCCTTCGACGGCTACGAGGAACCGCTTGCCGGGCGTGAGTTCCGTCTCCGGGCCGCCGATTCGCTCACCGGCGGCGTCGACGACGATGAGGCTTCCACGGGGGAGACGGACCTCTGCGAGCGTCTTGCCGGCGGCGGGGGCGTCCTCGGCGATTTCGACCTCCAGCAGTTCCACTTTCCCGCCGACTTCCTCGATGCTCCGAACGCCGCCACCGACGACTTCGTTGACCGCGACGCGCGCGGTGAGCGTGGCTTCCGAGACGACGCCGTCGACGTACTCCGGGTAGAGTTCGTCCGGGTCGCCCGCGATGCGCATCACGGTGCGGATGTCCGCCATCCGCTGGGCGGCCATGCAGACGGCGAAGTTGGTCGCCTCGTCGTCGGTCAGGGCCGCGATGGCGTCACAGCGGTCCGGTTGGGCCTGTCGCAACACCGCGGGGCGGGCGGCGTCGCCTTCGATGATGCTGGCGACGTACTCGGCGGCGACCCGTTCGCTCTGGTCGGGGTCCGACTCGATGAGGACCACGTTGTGGCCCCGTTCGTCGAGCAGTTCTGCGGTTCTGAGGCCGACGGTTCCGCCGCCGGCGACGATGACACGGAGTGATTCTGGCATGGCTAATCTTCGGTGGGTACGGTGACTTCTGGCTCGCTAATTTCCGGTTTCAGCGCGCCGGTCGGTCCCGCGGGGCCGCCCCGGCGGCGCGACAGCAAGACGTAGATGGCGCCGCCGACGACCAGCCAGCCGACGGCGAGCGCCCACGTCGTCAGGTCGATGAACGCCCCCAGCAAGAGGTTGAGCACGATGCCGAGAATCGGCGTCACCGGGTAGAAGGGGACTTCGAAGGGCCGACGCAGGTCTGGTTGCTGGCGGCGCAGACGGATGACGCTCAAGTTCACGATGGAGAACCCGAGCAGCGAGAAGAGACTGGCGAGGTTCCCGACGACGCGGATGGGGACGACGGCGACGGCGACGAGCATCACGGCGGCCGAGGCGACGATGGCGACGAACGGCGTCCCGAACCGGTGGTGCAGACGGCCCAGCGACGCGGGCAGTTGGGCCTCCCGCCCCATCGCGAAGGCGACGCGACTGGACCCGATGATGACGGCGTTGAGCGCACTGATGGTCGAAAAGACCGCGCCGAACGCGATGAGCGCCGCGCCGGTCCCCACCAGCGGGAACACCGGCATGAACCCCTCGGCGGCCTGCGCGATGGCCGTCTCGCCCGCCCCCGCGAGGCCGTCGGGACCGAGGGTTCCCAGCGCGACGAACACCACCAGCAGGTAGACGACGACGGTGGTCGCCACCGACAGCAGGATGGCACGCGGGATGTTGCGTTCCGGGTCCTCGACTTCTTCGGTGACGGTGGCGATGAGGTCGTAGCCCTGAAACGCGATGAACGTCAGCCCCATCGCCGGGAGCATCGTCAGCGGGTTCCCGCGCTCGAAGAAGGGGCTGAACCGTCCCAAATCGACGAACTGCAGGCCGAAGGCGACGAACACGAGCAGGATGACGATTTTCACCAGCGTGATGACCGTCTCGGCGCTCCCGCTGGCGGCCGTCGAGACGGCGTTCAGCGTCACGAAGACGAGGACCACCGACGCCGCCCAGAACAGGACGCCGCCGGGCAGAGCCACGCCGAAGATGTGGCCGAACTCGATGAAGTTCGAGGCGAAGCCAAGTGCGTACAGCGCCCCCGCAATCATGTACGTGAACCACCGCGTCCAGCCCATGACGAACGCGACCGGTGCGGAGAACACCTCGCGGACGTACGCGTAGCCGCCGCCGTTGCGCGGTATCGACGACGCGAGTTCCGCGTACGACAGCGCCGTGAACGTCGTGACGCCGCCGTTCAAGGCGAAGACGAGGATGGCGGCCGGTCCCGCCGTCTCGACGGCCAACCCCGTCAGGACGAAGATGCCCGCGCCGATCATCGCCCCGATACCGACCATCGTCGCGTCCAGCAGTGTCAGCGTCGGGGCGGGTGCGCGCTCGCCAGCGTGGCTCACGGGGCGTCCTCCCGGCCGTGCGGTCGGCCGTCGTGGCGTGGCACTCGCGAACACCTGTCAACCAATTCACAGTCGGCCGACATAAACGTTCGAGGCGAGCGCGACGCTTTTGCCGTCGCCGCTCCTGTCTGTGGCCGTGCGAGAGTTCGGTTTCGAACTGGCGCTGTGTGCGACCCTCGAACGCGAGGGCCGCCTCGTCAGTCGGCAACTCGGCGGGCACGTTCACGGGCGGCGAGTGCTCGACACCGTGGTCGTCGACCCCACCGACCGAATCGCCGACCGGGCGGCAATCACGCCGCAGCGAATCCCGACGAGCGCCGTCGAAGCAGACGTTGGGCCGGGCCGGGCGCGCTACTGGAAGGACGCCTTCGACTGCCACCCCGACCGGGCCGAACGCGCCGTCGAACTGGCGGTCGAACGCGGGTTCTTCGAGCGCGAACGCCGGGGCGGGCGCACCTACGTCCGCCAAACTGCCCGCTATCCCGACTGGGTCGACGGTATCACCGCCGTCGAGAACAAACCGGACCTCGACCGGCCCGGCGCCTTGGAGACGCAGTTGCGCACCGACGTTTCGCTGGCGCTCGCCGACCGCGTAGTGCTGGCGACGGCGGATTACGTCACCCGCGCCCACCTCAACCGCATCCCGGAAGAAGTGGGCGTCTGGCGGTTCCATCCCGACAGCGGCGAGCGTGAAATCGTGCGGGAAGCGACCGACCTGCCGAGCGACGAGAGCGGCGTCGAACTCATCGAGGAGCGGCCGGGCCGGACCGACGTGCGCGTCGTCAGCGCCGCCGAGAAGGCCACCGCTCGGACGCGATTGGCGGAACGCGCCTACGCGAAGGGGTGGCGGAGTTTCGAGTACCCGGCCTGCGCGCGGTGTCGGCCCGATTCGGACGGCCTCCCGAACTGCGCGTGGAAGGGCCGACCCGTCCGGGCGAGCGACGAGTGCGGCCCGGACTGCGAGGGGTACGACCCGGCGGACGCGCCGGCCGTCGACGGCGACGGACTCCGGGCGGACCGGACGCCGTGGGACCCCGACCCCGAGGGTCGTCGCCGTCGACAGTCCGGACTGGACCGATTCGGGTGAGTCAGACCCGCGACTGATGGTCGACGGCCAGCGCGATGGCGAAGGCCACGACGGCGTTCAGCGCCCACGATACCTCGCCCGTGGCGACGAAGTCGCCGCTCACCGAGAAGGCGAAGGCGACCAGTCCTCCTCCCAGCGGAAGCGTCCACGTGCGGCCCACGGATGGCCGTTCGACCGCCACCACTTACCGAGTGCGATTACCGCTCGTCACCGACGCGCGTCTCGGGGGCCGTCGCCGCGACGTTCTCGGCGTGGCCCGTCCGAGCGCGGTAGTTCGCCGCGGTGGCGATGGCGACACACGCCGCGAGGCCGACGACCAACACCCAGTCGACGTAGCCCGCGAACAGCCACAACCCGGCGACGGCGAGGCCAGCGCTCACGAGCGCAGACCCGCCGATTTCAGCTATCCCGCGCGGTTCCATGCCTCCGTGTGTGACTCCCTCCCTCAAAAGTGTGCGGTCGGTTTCACGTTCCGAGTCGCGTCACAGCGAGAACCGCTCGCCGTCGACGGCGATGTCGTCGGCGAACGCTCGGTCGGCCGGGACGAAGTGGGCCGTGTGGACGATGCGATAGGCGGCGGCGTCCACGTCGGCCGCGAAGTCCCGTGCGCCGTCGAGCGTCATGTGTTTCGTCCCGAACGTGCGGGGAATCCCGTCGTCGTCGCGGTGGGTCCCGCCGGCGGGATGGTACTCGCAGGCCTCGTGGTGGACGATGCCCTCGACGAGGGCGAGGTCGGCGTCCGAGAGCGCGGCCTTCGAGCGGCCGGGAATCTCGTAGCAGGTGTCGCCAGAGATGGCCAGCACCGCGCCGCTCTCGGGTTCCTCGATGCGCAGGCCGTAACACAGCAGCGGCGGGTGTTCGACCGGGACCAGCGTCACCTCGAACCCGGCGACGGTGAACGGTTCGTAGGGGGTCTGCGCGTGGACCGATACCGTGTCGAGGTAGTCGTAGCGACTCCGTATCCCCTCGGCGACGCTCTCGCCGGTGACGGGGTCCGTCTCGTCGGCGGCGTACACCGGCAGGTCGTCGAACAGGCGATAGGCGTTGCCGAGGCCGTCCAAGTGGTCGAAGTGGACGTGCGTGACGATGGCGGCGTCGGGCAGGGGCACGTCCTGCGTGAGAAACTGGTGGCGAAAGTCGGGGCTGGCGTCGACCAGTAGCGACTCGCCCGTCTCGTTGTTCCGGACGTACACCGAGAACCGGGAGCGCTCGACGCCGTCGTCGGGGTCGACGCCGCGGGCACGCAGTCGCCCGCGCAGGTCCGCGTCGGGGTCGCGGGCGCGCTCACAGGTGTCGCAATCACACCCGACGGTCGGCGTGCCCGTCGTGTCTCCCGTCCCCAACAGCGTGACTTCCATCGCGTACCGGTCGGGCGGCCACGTGGGTAAGTCCCGCGCTTTCGTCCGTGCTCACTCCCCGGTTTCCGCTTCGAGGTCGCTCGGTTCGACGCCCGCGCGACTCGCGGCGTCGGCGACGATTTCTCTCGCCCGTTCTTCGGCAACGTCGTCGACGAGACAATCGATGAAACCGGAGAGGAGCGCCGGTTGGATGCGCAGGTCGACGAACTCGACCTGTCCCTCCGCGACCACCACGTCGATGTCCCACTCGCCCGCGTCGGGGTCGGTCATTCGCACGTCGACCCAGTCGTCCGTCGGTTCGTCCGGTTCGGTGAACACGTCGTCTCCCATACGGGTGACATGCCGTCGGCACGCATAAGTGTCGCCCAGAAAATGGGTTCACGACAGACGCCGAAACTCAGTCGTCGTGGTCGTGGTCGTGGGCGTGACCGCCGTCGCTGGCGGCCTCGCCCTCGCTGTCGCCCGAGAAGTCGCCACCGGCGACGAGGGTGTCGTGGTCGCCGTCCATCATGTCCATGTTCTTCAGGTTGTCCCGCTCCTCGAAGTCCTTGATGGCGTCCTCCAGGTCTTGCTGGGTGAGCGTCGTCCGCTCCTCGGTGAGGGCTTCGAGGACGGCCTCGCGAAGGACGAGGCGGAGGTCGCTGCCGGTCAGGCCCTCCGTCATGTCCGCCAGCGTGCCGGGGTCGAAGTCGACGATGTCCATCTGCCGGGTGACGATGCGGAGGATGTCCGCGCGCATGCCGTGGTCCGGTTTGGGGAAGTTGACGATTTCGTCGAAGCGCCGCCACGCCGCCGAGTCGAGTTGGTCGGGGTGGTTGGTCGCGCCGATGAGCAACACCTCGTCTTGAATCAGCGAGATTTCGTCGATGCTCTTCAACAGGGTGTTGACCGCGCGCTTGATGGCCGCGTGCTCGTCCGACGACCGCGTCTTGGCGACGAAGTCGAACTCGTCCATGAAGAGGATACACGGCGAGAGCCGTTTCGCCACCTCGAACACCTTCTCGACGTTCTTGGCCGTCTCGCCGAGGTACTGGCTCGTAATCATCGAGAGTTTCACCTCGACGAACGGGAGGTCCAGGTCGTGGGCCAGCGCTCGCGCGACGCTGGTCTTGCCGGTCCCCGGCGGCCCGACGAAGAGGAGTTTCCCGATTTCCCGCAGGCCGATGCGGGCGAGGTAGTCTCGGTGCTCGATGGCCTTGACGATTTTCTGAATCTCGCCCTCTTGGTCGGGCGTCAACACGAGGTCGTTGAGCGTCGTCTCGACTTCGGCGGGGGCGCGAACGTCGACGAGGTCCAGCATCTCCTCGTCGTCCTCGTCGTCGGTGTCGAACGCCTCCTCCAGCATCGCGTCGATAAACGCGCGGTCGGCCCGGGCGGGGCGGTTCGTCGCGTGGGCCGTCTCGTAGTCGACGCCGAAGTCCTCGCCGTAGGCCGCCGCCAACACCGGGTTCCGCCCGATGCGGTCGGCGTCGACGCGGTCTAAGAACCACTCTTCGGCGAGGTCTCGGTCGGTGAAGGAGATGGACCCCGAGAAGTCGTCGCGGTCGGTGAACATCAGGCCGGAGACGGCGGCCCACGGCCGTTCGACGCCGGTCGCCTCGCTGGCGGTCGTGTTCGTCGCCGACAGCGGCCGCTCGATTTCCCCGTCGGTCCAGAAGACGGCCCGGTAGGCCGGGGGCAGGTCGTCCGGGTCGAGGTCCCGCCGGTCGGTGTAGATGTCTGTCGTCAGCAGGAACTCGACGACGTCCAGTTCCGGATTACTCATTCCCACTCACGTTGCCACGCAAATGGGATAAGTGACTCGAAGCGGCGTGAGCGAAGCGCCGTGATACCTCTATTCACTCGGAGTGAAAGTTTATATCGTGGATATGTGTAATAATTCCCATGGCATCGGATGGTGTTCTGACACGGTGGTATCGCGGTCGCATCGGCGCGCCGACGACGGACGACGAAGTGTACGGCTATTGGCTGTTCGTTGCGGGACTGATTCTCGGGGTGGTGGGACTGGCGCTGTTCTACGCCGCAGCGCCTCGCTCCGGACTCCGTGAGGTCGGGTACGTCCTCGGCGCACTCGGCGTCGCGTCGCTGTTCGTCGGCCCGACGCTCCGCTTGCCGTTGGCCCGCCGGGCGCTGTTCGTCTCGTACGCCGGGGCGGTGGTCTGTCTCGTCGCCACCATCTGGTTCACGACCATCTACCCGGCGGGGTGGAACGGCCCCGAGGGGAACCCGGCAGTCACGTTGTACGCCGTCGGCCTCGCGCTGGCGGCCATCGGCGCGGTGTTCGCACCGCTGCTGACCGGTCGGCAGGAGGAGTACGACCGGGTTCACGAGGAGGCGGCGGTCGCCGCGGAAGCGACCGAACGCGCCAACGAGGAGACCGAACGGACCGCCGCCGAACGCGACTCGGTGACCGACGAACTGCTGGCGAGCGAGTCGGCCCGCGAAGCATTCTCGACGGCCCTCGACGCGACGGAAGCGGAGTTGTCCGTCGCACAGGCGACTATCGCCGCGGCGATGGACAGCAAGGCGACGTTCGAGATGTACGCCGACAAGGCGGGAAAGTACCGCTGGCGACTCCGCCACCGGAACGGCAACGTCATCGCCGACAGCGCGCAGGGGTACTCCAGCAGACAGAAGGCGATGCAGGGACTGCGGAGCGTCCAGACGAACGCGGCTGGCGGTGCCGTCGTGTTCTTCGAGGACGCGACGGAAGACGACACCGCCGAAGACGTGCCGGAAGTCCCGGCCCCCGAGAGTCAGGCGACGTTCGAACTGTTCGAGGACAAGGGCGGCGAGTTCCGCTGGCGACTTCGCCACGACAACGGGAATATTATCGCCGACAGCGGCGAGGGGTACGTCTCGAAGTCGAACGTCCGGCGCGCGCTCAAGAGCGTCCGGGCGTACGTCCCCGGTGCGGCCTACCTCAAAGTCGACCCCGTCGCGTTCGAGGTGTACGCCGACAGGGCCGGACAGTACCGCTGGCGACTCCTCCACAAGAACGGCGAGATTCTGGGCGACGGCGGCGAGGGCTATCCGACCCGAGCGGCGGCCCGCAAAGCGGCCGAACAGGTCCAGTTCGTCGCCCCCAACGCGGAGGTGGGCGAGGCGTTCGAGGTGTACGAGGACAACGCCGGTGAGTTCCGCTGGCGGTTGCTCGACGGCGACGACATCATCGCCGACAGCGGCGAGGGTTACACCGAACGCAACAAGGCGGTTCGCGCGGTCGAACGGGTCCAGTCCTACGCGGCCGAGGCCGACCTGCTGGCAATCGGCAGCGCGGCCTTCGAGATATACGAGGACCGCGGCGAGGAGTGGCGCTGGCGCCTCCGCCATCGCAACGGTGAGATTATCGCCGACAGCGGCGAGGGCTACCCCAAGCGGAGCGGCGCGGTTGCGGCCATCGAACGGGTCAAACGCCACGCGCCGGGCGCGGACCACGCCGAGTAGGCGCCGCCCGCCCGGTGAACGCTTATCTGCCGCCCCGTCGAAATCACACACGCATGACACTTGACGAACTGCGCGAGTTCGGGCTGACCCGGATGGACGACGGCGAGATGCGCGATTTCCTGCGGAATCAGCGCACAGGTGTCGTCGGCATTCCCACCGAGGGCGCGCCGTACCTGTTGCCGATGTCGTTCGGGTACGACGGCGACAAACGGCTGTACTTTACGTTCGTCGGCGGGCCGGAGAGTCGGAAACGCGAACTCGTCGAACAGACCGACACCGTCCGCTTTCTCACCTACGCCGCGCAGTCGATGTTCAACTGGGAGAGTCTGGTGTTGACGGGCCGGGTCCGGCGCGTCCCCGAAGCGGAGTGGGACGACATCGCCGACGTTCTCGGGACGGCGTGGCGGCCGGAGGTGTTCCAGGCGGCCGTCGACACCGGTGAGATAGCCGTCTACGAGTTCACCGTCCGCGACTGGACCGGTATCAAGCACGCGGGCCTGCCGCCGGGGTTCGACACCGAGGTGCAGTGACGGGACAACTCAGGCCCCGCGGCCCCGAGTTTGTGAGCTTTTAACACGACCCATCGCGTTGTGCCCTCCATGCCGACACCGGTTATCGTAGATGCGGTTCGGACGCCACAGGGGAAAGAAGACGGGGCGCTCGCGGGCGTCCGCAGCGAGGACCTCTCGGTTCCGCTCGTGAACCAACTGCTCGCCAGCACCGGCGTCGAGAGCGACGAGGTCGACGACCTGCTGTGGGGGTGTGCCCAACAGCGCGGCGAACAGGGCAACAACATGGCCCGCGTCATCTCGCTCCTCTCGGACCTCGGCGAGGGCGTTCCGGGGTCGACTATCAACCGCTGGTGTGCCTCCTCCGCGGAGGCGCTGATGCGGGCGGCCGACGCCGTCGCCGCGGGACAGCGCGACGTGCTCATCGCCGGGGGCGTCGAGTCGATGTCCCGCGTGTCGATGGGCGAGAACACCCACAACGTCCACCCGCGACTCGCCGAGCACTACAACATCGGCGAACTCAGCATGGGGATGACCGCCGAGAAGGTCGCCGCCGAGAAGGACGTGGCCCGACAGGAACAGGACGAGTACGCCCTGCGGAGCCATCAACGCGCGGCCGACGCGACGGACTCGGGCCGCTTCGACGACGAACTCGTCCCCATCGAGACGGACGAGGGCCGCGTCGAGGCGGACGAGGGCATCCGCCGCGACACCTCACTCGACACGCTCGCGGGCCTCCCGACGGTGTTCAAGGCCGACGGGACCGTGACGCCGGGCAACGCCTCGCAGGTCTCGGACGGCGCGGCGGGCCTCATGGTCACCTCCCGCGAGTTCGCCGAGGACCGCGGACTGGACGTGATGGCCGAAATCGGCGCGCACGAAGTCGCTGGCGTCGACCCGACCGTGATGGGTATCGGCCCGGTTCCCGCCGTCCGCCAGTTGGCCGAGCGGACCGGCCGCGACACCGACGCGTACGACCTCGTGGAACTGAACGAGGCGTTCGCCTCCCAGTGTCTGTACTGCCAGCGCGAACTCGGGTTCGACGACGACATATACAACGTCAACGGCGGCGCTATCGCCATCGGCCACCCCCTCGGGGCCTCCGGCGCTCGCCTGCCGGTGACGCTCGTCCACGAGATGCAGAAACGCGACGCCGACCTCGGCCTCGCGACGGAGTGCGTCGGGTTCGGGCAGGGCGCGGCAATCGAGTTCCACCGACCCTGAGGACGGACGCGAATCGCGGTGCGACTCGGGTATTCTTGGTCCAGATTTTTCGAGGAGTGGTCGCCATCGGTGACTCGACGAAAAAAGGGGGCAGCGACGCGACAATCGAGGCCCACTGACCGTCGGCCGCCTCGACAGCCTGTAACCTTTCGAGAACTATTTCTGAATTGTTTGAAAGCCAATACTTATGTACGGGACTACGAAAGCCGAGTCGTGGGGTCGTAGCTGCCATGCCTTCTGTCCATGCCACGACAGACCCGCTACGCCGCCCCACGTGGTGACGCCCCACCGCGTCACCGTTTCGACGAGTCGGGTCGACGCCGCCAGTCGCGCTATCGCTTTCAGTTCTCGCGCTCGCGGACCGTCAGTGCCTTCGCCGAGTAGTCCTCGACGAACGCGCCGGGACCGCCGACGGTCACTTCCTCGCCGTCGACGGCCAGCGTCAGCGTGTTCTGGACGGGGAAGTCGTAGCTGACCGGTTCGAGGAGGCCCTGTTTGACCTCGACGACGGGGCCGGTGATCGACTCGGCGTCTTGGCCGGGGTAGAGGTGTGCGGTCACTTCGAGGTCCCTGTCGGCGTACTTGCTCACGACGAAGACGGCGTGCCTGAACGAGAGTCGCTCGGCGGGCAGGACGGGCGGTTCGACGCTCGCGATTTCCTCGCCAGCGGCCCAGAAGTTGAACCACTGCGAAGCGATAGCGCCGCCGGTCTTCGGGCTCTGTTCGAGGACTAACCCGTAGTCGTTCTCGCGGTGTTCGCCGCGCAACAGCGAGGAGTCGCTGGTCACCGCGGCCACGTTGTCGACGACGACGAGGCTCTCGACGGGGTAGTTCCACGTCCGCACGACGCTCGCGGCGTCGCTCGCGTGCTCGATGGCCTCGATGTCGTCGCCGCCCAGCAACAGCGCGATGAACACGCCGCGTTCGCGGGCCCGCGTGAGCGGTTCGGTCAGACGTTCCGCGACGGGAGCGGGAACCATCATGAATATCTCTTCTTCGGCCCCCTCGATGAGCGCCTCCAGTCGCTGGTACAGCGTCTGCCGCGCCCTGACGAGTTCGATGGCCGGATAGTCACGCTCCGTGTCGGTGTAGCGCTCGGCGAGGTCCGATTCGATGTCGTTCAGTTCTTCCGTCATCGCTTCGATGGCCGCCTCCGGGTCGATGGCCCGCACCTGCGTCGGGGTCCGGTGGTCGTCGACGACGAGGAGGCCGCGCTCGGCCAGACTCTCCACGAGGTCGTAGACGTACCCGGTGGAGATATCGGTGGCCGCGCCCACGTCGGCGACCGTCGCCGTCCCGGATTCCAGTACCGCGAGATAAGTTTGGGCCTCCGTCTCCGAGAGACCAAACTTCGTCAAGCGTTCTGCCGTCGAATCCATATTGCTTTGTCGAGGGCACCGACCCTCTTTACTGCACCGCTCGTCCGGAAACCGCGTGACACGGCCGCCTTCTTGCGGTGCCGGTCCGACGGTACATCTCTGGCCGATTTTCTGAACAAAATTTATGAAAACCTTTTTCGTAACAGATTTTAACCGTACGTGTGGTATGGGGAACCAATCCGAGGCGAGCGGTGAGCGAAGCGAGGAACCACACGACATCGGCGTCGTCAGGGTGGCGCGGTACGCCGAGACCGACCCGTGGGGGAGCGGGGGTGTCGCGCTGAAAGACGGCTGTTGTCCGGACGAGTCGACACTGGTCGCGGTGTGGGCGTCGCCAGCGGACGGCGTCGCGGTCGGCCGCGGGAGGGACCCTTCGCGGCTTCCCGACCCGACGGCGAGCGTCGATGTCGACGACCCGGTGACCGTGGAACTGGCGCGGTACGGTCGGCGCTGTCTCGCCCGCTACAGCACGAACGGGACGGACTGGCACCGTCTCGGGCCGCCCCTGTCGGTCCCGGCGTCGTTTCGGCCGACGGTCCTTCCCTTTACCACGGGCGCAACCGGTACCGTCCACATCGACCCCCTCACGCTCCGACAGCGGGCGCGACCGGGAGACGAGTAGCGGGTCGAAAGCCTACGGTGGTGGCAACTCCGACGCCGTCGAGGACGCCGCCGACGACCTGCGCGTTTGCTGGAGCGGCGACTGGTAGCTACGCGCCCCGCAACTCGACCCGGGCCGCGCTGTACTCCTCGATGAACGCACCGGGGCCGCCGACCGTCACCTCGCCGTCGTCGGTCGACAGCACCATCGTGTTCTGCAGCGGGAACTGGGCCGTTATCGGGTCGATGACCGCCTGTTCGATGTCGACGACCCGCCCCGTAATCGTCTCGCCCGAGCGCAGTGTCACGGTCGCTTCGAGGGCGCGGTCCGCCCGCCGGTGGCGCGTCGCGTGGAACACCGCGGCCGTGAAACTGTCGTACGCCGACGGAAGTGGGTCCGCGTCGCCCACGAACGCCTCGCGCGAACTCGTCCAGAGGTTCGCCAGCAAGGCCCCGACCGCACCGGCCAGTTTCGGGCTATTGGCCACCCGGAGCGCGAACTCCCCGCGGTCGTACTGCCCGTACAGCACGCCCGGGTCGCCGAGCATCGCGGTCCCGCGGTCGTTCAGCAGACCGAACGGCACGTCGTACTCCCAGACGCGGGCCGCGTCGACTCGACCGGCGACGGGGTCGGCCGCCGCGGGTCGGGCCGCCCCGCCGATCAGGAGTCGCACGAACACGCCGCGGTCCGCCGCGGCGGCGAGTTCGTCCCCGATTCGCTCGACTGCGGGGGCCGGGACCGACAGCGAGATGTTGCCCGCCGCGTTCCCGATGGCGGCCCGGAGTCGCCGCTCGGCCGGGCTTCGAGACTTGACGACTTCGACTTCGGGGTGGTCGGGGTCGCTGTGCGTGTAGTGGTCCCGGAGCGAGGTCTCCAGTCGGTCGAGGTCGGCCTCGAACTCCGCGACCGTCTCGGTCGGTCGTTCGGCCCGCACCTGCGTCGGCGTCATGTGGTCGTCCACGGTGAGGACGCCGCGCGCCGCCAGGTCGTCGATGACGTCGTAGGCGTACCCCTTCGAGAGGCCCGCGCTGCCGGCCACCTCTCCGACGGTCGCCTGCCCCAATTGTAACGCGGCCCGATAGGTCTCCGCCTCCGCCTCGGAGAATCCGAACCGCTGTAGTTGCGTTACGAGCGTATCCATGCCTACGGCTCACAGGGTCGTGGGGCGTCAAAGAGGTACCTGTCTTATGATTGTTGGAATACTTTACACACAGAAAAGTTTACATTAACCGCTGGCCGAATTACGATGGCTGTCAGAGGCACGCGGATTTCGTACCGACCACGGACGGCCCGTTGTTTCCCGTTTTCGTATCCTTATACGACCGGCGCTCCACCGGGCCGTATGAGTCTCCAAGCGCTGTTCAACGCCATCCCGTTCGTGGAGGACCTCGGGATGGACATAACCGAGGTGGGCGACGGCCACGCGGTGGGACGCCTCCCACTCAGGCCTGAACACTCCTCGAACCCGCACGGACGCATCGCCCACGGCGGGGTCACGTACTCACTGGTCGACACCGTCGGCGGCGCGGCCGTCGTCTCCCTGTCGGGCAGTATCTCTCCGACGGTGGACATGCGTATCGACTACCTCGCGCCCGCGACCGACGACCTGCGGGCCGAAGCGAACGTCGTCAGAGACGGCGGGAGCGTCGCTGTCGTCGACGTGGAGGTGTACGACGCCGAGGACCACCACGTCGCCAGCGCCCGCGGCACGTACAAGACAGACGGCGAGACGGGCGACTCGCCGTGGATGGACGGCGTCGACGCCGAAACGGCAGAACGGCTCTCCGACTAGTCGCCCGCGACGAGTTTCATCCCGTCACGCACGGACTCGCGACGGCCGAGTAAGGTCACCATATCGCCCGGTTGCAGGACGTACTCGGCGGTCGGGACCTCCGCTTCGGTGCGGTCCCCACCGCTCACGAGGGCGATGAGACACGCCTCGGGCAACATCGGCCCGACTTCCCGCACGGACTTCCCGACGAGGTCCTCGTTGCGGACCTCGACTTCCTGTACGTCCCCGGTCCGGCCCACGTCGGTCATCCAGTGGGCGATGGCCGGGCGTTCTATCTGGTTGTCGATGGCCCACGCCGTCGCCATCGCCGAGGAGATGGTCCGGACGCCCAAGTCCTCGAAGGCCTCGACGTTGTCCGGGTTGTTCGCCCGGGCGATGATGCGCTCGACGCCGAACTTCGAACTCGCCAGTTGCGAGACCAGCAGGTTCGCGTCGTCGTCGCCGGTGGCGGCCACGACGGTTTTGGCGTTTTCCGCGCCCGCAGAGCGCAACACGTCCGTATCGGTTCCGTCGCCGATTTCGACGGTGTAGCCGTCGTTGCGCCCTCGTTCGACTATCGCTTCGTCCTCTTCGATGATGACGACGTTCTCGCCCCGGTCTTCGAGGCGCTTGGCGAGCGCTCGGCCCACCTGTCCGCCGCCGACGATGATGACTCGCATTGGTATCACATCCAGTTTTTCCGCGATGTACCGCGCCAGCCCCCCTTCTAAGAGCGCCGTCGCGAAGATGACCAGAAAGACCGTTCCGAGCAGAATCTCGGCCTGACTGGCCAGCAAATCCGCCTGCGCCAGCAGTTCCGTCGCTTCCTGTCCGCTCGCCCCCTCCGCTTCCACTCGAAGTTCCTCGGCGACGGTGTTCAGTTCGACGGCAAACAGCGTCGCGACCGACGCGGGGATGATACCCCGCGGGCCGACGAAACTGACGAACCACTTCTCCGCGCGGGTGAAACGGTCGCCGACCGTCGACACGAACACCAGTATCGGTCGGATGACCAGCGCCACGGCGAGGACGACGATGAGTCCGGCCAGTCCCACGTCGATGAGCGCGTCGAGGCTCAGTTGGGCCGCCAGCGCGATGAACACGAACGAGAGGACCAACAGCGTGATGTCGCCTTTGAACTCCTCGATGTCCTCCTCGTAGGGGTGGTCGATGTTCCCCAGCGCGATGCCCGCGGTGGCGACGGCGGCGACGCCCGCCTCCGTCGCGATGGTGTTCGCCCCGGCGTAGGCGACGAGGGCCCCCGCGAGCACCAGCAAGCGGGAGTTCCGCGGGGCGTCGCCCGGCGAGAGGTCGATGTACTGCAGCAGGTAGTACAGCACGCCAGCGACGACGAGACCGACCAGTAGCCCGGTCCCGAGTCGGAGCGAGAACGCCTGTAACAACCCGGCGCTCGTCGCGCCGGGGTTGACCGTCTCGAAGACGACGACGGCGATGATGGCCGCCGTCACGTCGTTGACGATACCTTCCGTCTCCAAGGCCGTCGCCACGCGGTCCCGAACCGGAACCACGTTGAGGATGGGCGTGATGACCGTCGGCCCCGTCGCGACCAGCAAGGCCCCGATGAGGAACGCGAGGTTCCACGAGACGGCCTCGCTATTGAACGCGAACTTCACGGCGACGGCCGTCCCGATCAGCGCGATGGCCGCCCCCAGCGTCACCAGTCGGAACGTCGCCGTCGGGGCCTCCCGAATCCGCTCGAAGCGGAGGTGATAGGCCCCCTCGAAGACGATGATGGCGACGGCGAGGCCGACGATGGCCGACAACGCGCCGCCGAACGTCTCGCTGCCGATGATGCCCAGCCCCGGTTGCCCGATGACGACTCCCACGAGTAGGTAGAAGATGATGCTCGGCACTCGAAGGCGGGCGGCGAGTACCTGCGCGATGACGCCCAATCCGATGATACCCGCGACCAGCGGAATCAGGAGTCCCGAACTACCAGCCACTGGTGTCCTCCATCTACGCCGGACAACGGCATCACCCTGTATAAACGCACCCACTCCCGGCGCGCGTTGCTCCTACCGCTGTCGGCTACTCCGCGCGGTCAAGCGCGACGAGGACCCCGCGGACGTTCATCGCTACCTCCGCGTTCGCCTTCCGGTCGCTCCACACCGCGGGCGTCTCCACCGTCTCGACGAAGTACTCGGTGACGGCGTCGTCGTCGCCCAGTTCCGCCCGCTTTGCGGCCACGTCGGCTACCCACGCGTCGAGTTTCGCGGCGTACTCGTCGAGTCTGTCGTCGGTCGGAGCCGAGCCGAAGTGCCCGTACAGGAGCGTCTCGGGGTCCAACTCACGAATCGTCTCGATGTCTTCGAGGGCCTGTTCGCGGTCGAAGTTCACCGGCGGACTGGTGACGTGGACCTCGTCGGTCGAGGGGGTGTAGATGCCCGCCGCATCGGCCGTGAACACGCCGTCGATAGCGGGGTCGTAGAAGACGACCTGATGGGGCGCGTGGCCCGGCGTGTGGACTACCTCGAGGGCGTGGTCGCCGAGGTCGATTTCGTCGCCGTCGGACATCCCGACGATGCGTTCCTCGGGCACGGGTTTCGGTTCGGTGTAGAACGCGATTTGGTCGCCGACGGCCCCCTTCGTCCCCTCCCAGATCCGCTCGGGGTTGACGAGGTGGCGCGTCCCGATTTCGTGGACGTACACCGTCGCGTTCGGGCACGCCTCTGCGAGGCGGCCCGCGCCGCCCGCGTGGTCCAGATGGATGTGGGTCAGCGCGATGACCTCCAGTTCCTCGGGCGCGATGCCCACCTCGTCCATCGCGTCCAGTATCCGCTCGTACTCCGTCCCGATGCCCGAATCGACCAGTGCCGGACGCTCGGCGTCGACGACGTACACCGACCCGTACTCCGGCACGTCGTACATGCCGGTGTCGACGTAGTAGATATCGGGACAGTCCTCGGCCGCGTACACGTCACCGATTGCCATACGCTCACTCGGGGGTGGTGGACGCAAAACGATTGTGTCCGATGGCGGCTACCGTCGGGCGACGACCATCGTCTCGGGGCCGGGGAGTTCGCGGGCCTCGCCGCCCTCGAACCCGGCGTCGTGGTAGACGACGCCCTCGAACGGGTGCGTGTCGGGGTCCTCGAGTTCGTTCTGCGTCTCGCCGGTCTGTAGCGCCGCTTCGAGGTCGTCCCAGAACGGGTAGAGCCGGTCGTTGGCCATCTGCAGGAAGCCGCCGAGATACGACGGCGTTCCGGGGACGAGGTACGCGTCTGCCGCCGCCGTGTTTCGGTACCGCCCGCCCTCGCGTCCGAGGAGGTCGAGCGCGACGAGTGCGTCGAGGAAATCCCGTCCCCCTCGCCGATGGATGTCGAGTTCCCTGCGCGTCTTGGGACCGTCGGCGAGGGGGCACGGTCGCCCTACTCTTCGACTACCTTGACGGCACCGCGCATCCCCATCAGGTTGTAGTCGTACGTGGGATGGTCTCGGACCGGGTTGCCGTGTGGGTGGCAGTAGTAGAGATGCGTTCCTGCCTCTGTGAACGTGTGCTCCCACGCGCCCGTTCGCTGGAACGGACTGTGGAAGACGTGGTCGCCGTTCTCGTCGCGTTCGAGGGACACCACGTCGTGCGGCCACGGTTGCGTCGAGTCGAGAACCGGGAAGAAGTTCCCGCTCCAGAGGAACTTGACCGTCGTCTCCGGGGAGACCTTTACCACGCGCGGGGCAAAGCCGAACGGGCCGTCGTCGGGTCGTTCGAGGTTCGGTGGAAACTCCTCGGGCGGGATGTCGAGCGACGTCGTCGAACCGACGACGACCTCCGTTTTGGAGAGGCCGGTTCGGTCGACGATACCGCCGTCCCAGATTGGGTTCGCCTTCAGGTGTGCCGCTTCGTTCAGAAACGACCCGAGACCGTTCCCGCCCCCGTACTGCTTCTGAGCGCTGGCAGTGCCAGTGAAGACCGCACCGGCCGCGATACCGGCACCGATCATTTTCAATACGTCCCGCCTGTTTGTGTCGTCTCTGTTCATAGCTGATTGACCCGTCGCTGGTGAGCCAGTTCGGTATCAGAGCCGCTTCACGGCGGTTCTGCGAGCGTACTCGACGGTTAGCGACAGTATCCTGATACGCAAGCCATCGATATTGTAATTATGTGTATACTTTGGAAACGACTGTATACCCAGTTGCCGCGAACGATGAACGGACGTGAACGGTCGTGCGCTCTTCCAGTCGCCGGGGACCGACACGACTAATTTCCGCCGTCGAGAACCGTCGGACATGTTATCGAGACAGTTCGTCCGGGAGAATCCCGAGACGGTCCGGGACGCCATCGAGCGGAAGGGCGTCACGGGCGTCGACCTCGACGAGGTGCTAGCCATCGACGAGGAGTGGCGCGAACTGAAGGCGAAAGGCGACGGCCTGCGACAGGAGCGCAACGAAGTCTCGAAGACCATCGGTGCGCTCAAACAGGAGGGCAAAGACGAGGAGGCCCAGGAGGCCATCGAGCGCTCCCAAGAACTGAAAGACGAGTTGCAGGACATCGAGGACCGCGCCGACGAACTGGAGTCCCAGTTGGAGGCGGCGCTGTTGGAACTGCCGAACGTCCCGCACGAGTCAGTGCCGACGGGCGAGGGCGAGGCGGACAACGTCGAGGCCTACCGCGAGGGGTTCGAGGACCTGCGGGAGTTGCCCGACGAAGTCGTCCCGCACTACGACCTCGGCGAGGAACTGGACATTCTGGACTTCGAGCGCGGCGCGAAGGTCACCGGCGGCGGCTACCAGTTCGTGAAGGGGGAGGGCGCGCGACTGGAACACGCGCTCATCCAGTTCATGCTGGCCGTCCACCGCGAGCAGGGCTACTCGGACATCCTCCCGCCGATTCCCGTCAACTCGGCGTCGATGGAGGGCACGGGCCAGTTGCCGAAGTTCGACGACGACGCCTACCGCGTCGGCGCGCGGCAGGACGACGAGTACGACGAGGACGACCTGTGGCTTCTGCCGACGGCGGAGGTGCCGGTCACCAACATGTACCGCGACGAGATTCTGCTGGACGACGACCTCCCGGTGAAACATCAGGCGTTCTCGCCGAACTTCCGCCGCGAGGCCGGTGAGCACGGGACCGAAACGCGGGGGTACGTCCGCGTCCACCAGTTCCACAAGGTCGAACTCGTCAACTTCGTCCGCCCCGAGGACAGTTACGACCGCCTCGACGCCCTGTTAGACGAGGCCGCCGAGGTACTGGAGCGCCTCGAACTGCCCTACCGCGTGCTGGACATGTGTACCGGCGACATGGGCTTTACGCAGGCCAAGAAGTACGACATCGAAGTGTGGGCACCGGGCGACGATATGGCGGAAGGCCCCGACATCGGCGGCCGCTGGCTGGAAGTGTCGTCGGTCTCGAACTTCGAGGACTTTCAGGCGCGGCGGGCGGGCCTGCGCTTCCGGCCCGAACGCCACGAGTCGGCGGAGTACCTCCACACGCTCAACGGGTCCGGCCTCGCCGTCCCGCGCGTGATGGTCGCCATCTTGGAGTACTACCAGAACGACGACGGCACGGTCACCGTCCCCGAGGCCCTGCGGCCGTACATGGGTGGACAAGCGGTCATCGAGGGCACCGAACCCGTCGGCGAGAGCGCCCTCGGCGCTGGCGAGAAAGAGTAACTAGTCGTCCGCCAGCACCGACGCCGCCGGGAGGTCGGTCGCGTGCTGGCACACCTGTCGCACCTGCGGGAGCGTCGCCGACGGGAGCGCCGAGGGGGTAGCCCAGCGCGCGTCGTAGATTCCCTCGTCGTGGACGGGACTCGGGTCGGTCAGGAGCGTGCAGTCGTAGACGGTGTACGCCGAGACGGTGTTGTCGAGGCTGTCGTGGGCGTACCAGAACTGCGTCACTGGTCGGCCGATGCGGCCCCGACAGCGCAGTTCCTCGTCGAGTTCTCGGTGAAGCCCTTCTTCCGGTGACTCGCCGGGGTCGACGCCGCCGCCGGGGAGCGTCCAGAACGGTGTCCCGTCGGCGTGGCGCTCCTTCACGAGGAGGACGTTCGACGCCGAGGTGACGAGCGCTTTCGCGCCGCGGCGGATCTGCGTGGCTCCCGGTCGGGTGCCGGGGACGTGGTCGGCCGAGTCGGACGAGGGCTTAGACATGAATTGGGTTCACCACCGGGTCCCGGATAATTACACGCCCCATAACTGGAGCGCCGCCAGGCCCGCTGTCGATTCGTGTGCGGGTGCGACCCGCGCGAAGACTCACTGCTATGTGATACCCTCTCGCGACCCGAATTGAATGTTTCCCCGCGATTATCACTCGTTAGTCGCCACGTACTCCCCTCGTTTCGTCAGCGGGTGTAGGTATCGAGACGGCAGATGCGTCCGTCCTCGAACCGAAACACGTCGACGAATCCGACGAGACGGTTGCCGTCGGTATCGAGCAACCGCCCGCGGACCACGACTTCGGTCCCGCCGTCGCCGACCCGTCGGTAGACTGCGTCTACCGGGTGACTCGTGTCGGTCTGCGGTCGCTCCTCGCGCATGAAGCGGACGAACCGCGAGCGCCCGTCCAACTGGCGGTCCGGTCGGTCGTGAACGAACTCCGGGGCCAGCAACCGCTCCAGCAAGTCGTAGTCGCCCTCGTCGAGCGCACGGTAGTACGCCCGCGCCCGGTCGGCCGGTGCGTCAGGGTCGGGACCGTCCTCACGCATCGTCGTCACTCGTCGGGTCGGTCAGTTCGAGTTCGCCGTCGACGGGCGTCTCGTCGGTCGCATCCCCGTTCGGGTCGTCGCTCGATGTCTCTGCCGCCCGGTCCGCCGCGGCGTCGTCTGCGGTGCCGTCGTCCCCTGCCGCGCCGTCCGCTGTTCGCTCGCTCACTCCCGCGCTGTCTGCCGCCTCGTCGTCCTCGTAGTTCGTCTCGGGATTGTTGGCGGCCACCTCGGCCTGTATCTCGGCTATCTCGGTGTCGTCGATGTCGGCCTCACCGTCGGTCGCGTCCCCGTCCGGGTCGTCGCTCGATGTCTCGTCCGTCTCGTCCGTCTCGGCCGTCGTGGCGTCGGCGCGGTGGGCCGCTTCGGCGCTCGTCGGGTCCGCGCCGTCGGCCGCGTCCACCTCGTGGTCGATGTCCACGTCGAGCGCGGCGCTCTCTCGCTCCGTCTTTTCCGGGAGAATCGACGACGACGGCTCGTCGGTTTTCTCCAAGTCGGCCATCGCGGGCGGCCACTCGTCGGGCGGCGGGGGTTCCTCGTAGTTCCGGGCGTTCTCCAGCGGTCTCTCGGCGTCCTCGCGGAGTTCCTGCCCGTACCCGCCGCTGCCGCTGGAGTAGGCGCTCGCGGACTGTGCGAGCCAATCGGCGGCCTGCCACAGCGCGTTGGCCTTCGTCCGGGACCCGTCGTAGACGGGGACCAGCGACTCGTCGTCGACGAAGCGGACCGCGGTGTCGAAGCGGGCTTCGGCCTCCGCGAACTCCTCGCGGGCGCGCTGGAAATCGTTCTGCGCGAGCATCCACTCGGAGTCGCCGAAACTGCCCATCGCCGAGGTGAACGCCCGCCGTCCCTCGGTGTAGTGGGCGTGGCCGACGCGGTAGCGGGCGAAGGCGGTGTCGTCGCCGCCGGTGTCGGCGATGGCGTCTTTTATCTCCTCGACGCGGGGGAGTTCTGTCATGTCGTCGGTGCTCCACGCGTACTGGACGACCCCGTCGTGGTCGACGACGGCGACGGCCCGTTCGAGCAGTCGCTGACCGATGTCGTCGACGAACGCGAGGTCGTACCGCCGGGCTACCTCCCCGGCGGTGTCGGCCAACAGCGGGACGCTCAGGTCGTATCGCTCGGCGAACGCCCGGTGGCTGTACACCGAATCGGGGCTGATGCCGAGGATGGTCACGTCCTTCTGCATCGTAAAGAGGTCCAGTTCGTCCAAATCGCAGGACGTCTCGTCGCAGGCGGGGTTGAAGTCGGCCGGGTAAAAGGCGAGGATGACCACGTCCTCGCCGAGGTACTCGTCGAGTGCGAGGGGCCGTCGCTCACCGTCGACTAACGCCGGTAACTCGAACCCCGGTGCCGCCGCCCCCTCGGAAATCACACTTGCATCTCGCGCTAGCGATACTTAATGGTGGTTGACATAGGCGCGCCGAACGAGCGGTTTTTCACCGTCGCCAGCGAATCTCGCCCGTGGAACTGCACGTTCGCTACGAGGGCGACGACGACCCGAAGAAGTGTAGCGCCCGGAAACTCGCCCGCTTCGACCTCGCCGAGTTACACCGGGCGACCCGGTCGACGCCGCCGGGTATCGTCCTCAACCCCTTCGCCGAGAAAGCCCTGTCGCCCGCCGACCGGCCGACCGCCGCCGACGGCGCGCGCCACGACCGACTGGTGGCGCTGGACTGCTCGTGGGAGACGGCCGAACGCGAGGCGTTCGACCTGCAGGGAATTCACCGCTCGCTCCCCTTTCTGGTCGCGGGAAATCCCGTCAACTACGGGACGCCGTTCCAGTTGAACACCGTCGAGGCGTTCGCGGGGGCGCTGTGCATCCTCGGCGACCGGGAACAGGCCGAGGAGATTCTCTCGAAGTTCTCGTGGGGCCACACCTTCCTCGAACTGAACGAAGAACCCCTACGGCGGTACGCCGAGTGTGCCGATTCGAGCGAGGTGGTCGCGGTGCAGGACGACTATCTGGTCGAGGAGTGACTCACTCACCGTCAGCCCCGAACCCGACGCCGATGCCCCGCGCGTCCGCAGGCGGCGAGAGCGGACTGGCGGGCACGTCCGGCGACGGGTCCGGGTCGTTGTAGCCGCCGGGTGCGACATCGTTCGGCGAGTCGGCGTAGCACAGCGACGCCAGTGCCTGAATGTGGTCGCGGCCCACGTCGAGTTCGAACTGACCGCCGCCGTACAGGCCGATGCCGCGCTCCTCGCAGTACGCGATGGTGTCGAGGACCGACTGCACCGTGCCACACCGGGAGGGTTTCATGTTGAGCCACGACGGTTCGAACGGCAGGTCCTCGATGCTCTGGACGCCCGTGATGGGCACGTCCCACGTCACCCGTTCCTCGTGGCCGTCGAAGACGGGTCGGGTCTCGTCGGTGAGGTTCGGGTCCTCGACGAACGCCTCGGGGACCCCCTCGACGACCCGGCGGTAGAAGTCGGGGTCGACGGTCACCTCGACGCCCTCGGTGTCGTACAGGCCTTTCAGGTCGAGGACCCGAACGTCGTACTCGCACACGTCGGCGATGAACGCCTCGTCCCAGTCGGCCGTCGGGTCGAGTTTGAACGCCAGGTCGGCGTGGACCGAGAGGAGGGCGTCGAGGCGGTCGGTCGACGGCGGGTCGTCGCCCTCGGGGTCCGAGAGGCGCGTCGAGACGACGAACGAGACGGGGTCGTACTCGCGGCCGAGGGCGGCCCCGAGGCTGGTGTCGGCCTGCTTCAGTGCCAGGTCCAGCGCGGCGCTCTCGAAGGCCCACCGCCGGTAGTGGCGAAAGCGCTCTTCGTCAGGCGGTTCGGGCCACAGGTCCGCGTCGTCCAGCGCCGCCGAGAAGGAGTCGAGGGTGTACTCGCCAGCGAGGTCGATGTCGTCCCCGTGGTTGACCAGCACGTAGTGGTCCTCGTTCGTGTAGGTCACGTCCTCGCCCCGTCCCACCTCGTCGCCGCCCGACAGCGAGACGACGGTGGTCGCCCGGTCGAACCCGCTTGAGGTCGGTCGCTCGCGCAACTCGAACGCGCAGTCCTCGACGTGCAACGGCAGGTCGGCGACGCGGTCGTACATACCCCAAGAACGCCCGCCAGTCCCAAAACCGCCCCGGTCGGAAACTCAAAGCTTAAACCGCGCCACCGGCAATCGACGGGCATGGCTAGTTTCGAGGAAGCGTCAGACCGAATCCTGAACAAGCAGATTTGCATGCGCTGTAACGCCCGGAACCCCCAGCGCGCCGAGCAGTGCCGGAAGTGCGGCTACGGCAACCTCCGCCCGAAGGCCAAAGAGAAGCGCAGCGCATAATCGTCTGTTCTCCCGTCTATTCGACGGTTCTCTCGGGTCGGTAGCGGCGCTACTCGTCGGGGTACTTCGGTTCGCGCCGCTCGGCCCGTTCGAGCGCTCGCTCGACGACGTCGCGCACGTCGCCGTGGAAGACGCTCCCGTGGCCCGAGTACATGTGTTCGACGCCGTCGCCCATCCGTTCCAGTAGCCGCTGCACGCTCTCGATGAGTCGGTCGCGGGACTGGCCGGGGTAGTCCGTGCGGCCGAACGACCCGTCGTCGAACGCGCCGTCGTCGTGGACCACCACGTCGCCAGAAAAGAGCGACTTCTCGGAGACCAGCGAGACGTGGTCCTCGGCGTGGCCGGGCGTGTAGACGACCTCACAGGTCTCGTCGCCGACCAACAGGTCGTCGCCGTCGTCGATAGCGTGGTCCCGGCGCGAATGCTCGCCGTAGGCGTACAGCGGCGCGTCGAACGCGTCGAGGACGGCGTCCAGTTGCTCGACGTGGTCGCCGTGCTGGTGGGTGAGGACGACGGCGTCTAGCGAGTCGGTGTGCTCCCGAATCACGTCGACGACGCCGTCCATCGCGCCCGCGTCGACCAGCGTGGTTCGCTCGCCGAGTGCGAGGTAGGCGTTGCAGGTGAACGTCGCTGCGTCGGCGGTGACGTTGTGGACCTCCATACCGGGAGGTGTGGCGCGACTCGCTTGAGTGTTTGTGGCGGCGACGACGAGTGTTTAACTCTGCTGAGGGAGACGGTTGGCGTATGGCTTCAGTCACGGTCTGGAACGAGTACGTTCACGAACGCGAAGACGACGCGGTGGCCGAGGTGTACCCCGATGGCATCCACGCCACAATCGCCGACGCCCTCGCCGAACGGGGTCACGAGACGCGCACGGCCACGCTCGGCGAACCCGAACACGGCCTCACGGAGGAAGTCCTCGCCGACACCGAGGTGCTGACGTGGTGGGGCCACGCCGCCCACGACGAGGTGGACGACGCCGTGGTCGAACGGGTCGCCGACCACGTCCAACAGGGGATGGGCCTCCTGGTCCTCCACTCGGCGCACGCCTCGAAACCGTTCAAACGACTGCTGGGGACGCCCTGTGACCTGACGTGGCGCGAGGCGGGCGAGCGCGAGCGGTGTTGGGTCGTCGACCCCGGTCACCCCATCACTGACGGCCTCGGCGACTCCATCGTCATCGAGGAGGCCGAGATGTACGGCGAACCGTTCGGCGTCCCGGAACCGGACCGACTCGTGTTCACGTCGTGGTTCGAGGGCGGCGAGGTGTTCCGGAGCGGGTGCTGTTATCGTCGGGGCCGCGGTCGCATCTTCTACTTCCGGCCGGGCCACGAGACGTATCCCATCTACCACCGCGCGGACGTGCAGCGAGTCCTCGACAACGCCGTCCGGTGGGCGACGCCGACGCCGGGGGCCGACGCCCACGCGGGCAACCGGAACGTCGACCCGCGGGAAAAACTGTAGCACACGCACACGCGCTTACGCGCGTGCGAACCGCCGTCTCGGGATTCGGACCGCCGAGTCATTTTTCAGTGTGAACATCATAGTCCTACACGTACTATGGGGTTCGGGAGCTACGACGAGTCGGAACAAGACAATCAGGAGTACGACACCGACTTCGAAGACGAGGATGGACTCGACGCGGAGGACAACGCCCACGAGGGTGACGTCGAGTACGAGTTCACCGCATCGAACGACGAACTACTAGACCGGTTGCAAGACATCAAAGGGAGCGACGACGCGAACACGTGAAAGCCGGGGTGCGGGCGCTCGGCGTCGCCGAGTCCTACCGGGACAGGACCAGTCATCTCGCCGGGACAGTCGTCCGCGCGAGTCGCGTCGTCGACGGGTTCGTCTTCGACACCTGTACGGTCGGCGGGAGCGACGCCACCGCCGCCGTCTGTGCGATGGTCGACCGTTTGGCCCGCGAGGACGTGCGCTATCTCTTGCTCGCGGGTATCGCTCCCGCGTGGTTCAACGTCCTCGACCTTCACGAGATTCACCGCCACACCGGCCTGCCGACACTCTCGGTCACGTTCGAGGACTCGCCGGGGCTGGAGTCGGCCATCCGCGAGGCGTTCGAGGACCCCGAGACGGTCGCCGACCGTCTGGACACCTACCGCCGTCAGCCACAGCGCCACCCAGTCACGGTCACCGACGAGACGGTGTACGTCCGCGCGGTCGGCCTCGACGACGCGGCGGCCGCCGACGTGGTGCGCGCGTTCACGCCCGAAGGAGGTCGCCCGGAACCGCTCCGGGTCGCCCGACTGGCGGCCCGCGGACTGGTCGACGCCGACACTACGGGCGAGTCCGCGCGAGAGTGAGCGCCGACCGGCGGCCTTGATACGGGGCGGTTCGAAGGCCCGGTATGGAGCAGATGGAGGGTTTGAACGTGGTCGCCTGCGAGCGCTGTGAGGAACTGTGTGACTCGCGCTCGCGAATCGTCAACGGCGTCGGTCCGGCGGACGCCGACCTCCTGTTCGTCGGCGAAGCGCCGGGCGCGAACGAGGACGAACAGGGCGAACCGTTCGTCGGCCGTAGCGGCGACGTGTTGAACGACGGTCTGCGCGACGCGGGCCTCGACCGCGGCGACGTGCGCATCACCAACTGCGTGCGCTGTCGGCCGCCGGACAACCGCGACCCCCGCACGGAAGAACTGGCGAACTGCCGCGGATACCTGGAGACAGAAATCGACCGCGTCGACCCGGAACTCGTCGTCACACTGGGAAAGGTGCCCGCCGAACATCTCTTGGGTCGGGACGTGGCAGTCACCGGCGAGGCGGGCGACGTGACCGACGTGCCCATCGAGGGCGACCCGCGGCGCGTGATGGTCTGTGTCCACCCGGCGGCGACGCTGTACGACCCCTCGCAGAAGGAGACGTTCGCGCAGACGCTCGAAAAGGCAGCCGACTTCACCGACGGCGAGAGCGGACAGCGACGATTGGGCGACTTCTAGGTCCGCTCCTGCTCGGAGTCTCCCGTACCGACACGTCCTCTGCGGTCTGCGTTACCGTGTTTGTCCCTGTCGTACTGAATTCGTCAGAGCAGTTCCGGCGGACTGTCCGTTGGTCGGTTCGTTGAGCGGCAAGCAGACGCGAATAGCGGCCACGACGACCATCGAACCGCCCTGGAAGAGCAGGACCGTCGTCGATAAGAGTAGAGTCCGGCACAACTCGCTGTGTGAGCATCTGCATTTAGACTGTGTGTGTGGTACGTCATTGGGGGGCACGCAGTGGCCGCTCATCGACGGCGGGCGGGTTCCGTCACTCGTTTGCGCGAAAGGGAACGCTCTTGGCGCGCGTTCGCCTACGCGCACGTATGAACGCGAGACAGACGACCGCCGACGTGGTGGTCGTCGACTACGGACTGGGGAACCTCCGGAGCGTCACGCGCGGCCTCGAACGCGCCGGTGCGAGCGTCACGCTCTCGGAAGACCCCGCGGAGTTCGACGCCGCCGACGGCATCGTCCTCCCCGGCGTCGGGGCGTTCTCCGAAGGCATGGAGAACGCCGGGCCGTTCCGCGACGCGCTGCTCGAACAGGCCGACGCGGGCAAACCCCTCTTCGGCATCTGTCTCGGGATGCAGATGCTCCTGACGGCCAGTGAGGAGGCCGACCACGCGGGCGAGGGCGAGGTGGAAGGGCTGGACCTCATCCCCGGCCAGAACGTCCGCTTCAGCCGCGACCAGACGGTCCCGCACATGGGCTGGAACGAACTCGACGTGCAACGGGACCACCCGCTAGTCGAGGGCGTCGACGGCCAGTACGCCTACTTCGTCCACTCGTACTACGCCGTCCCAGACGACGACGCGGCCGTCGTCGCCACCACGGACTACGGCGTCGACTTCGCCTCCATCGTCGCCAACGAGGCCGGGAACGTCTTCGGAACTCAGTTCCACCCGGAGAAATCGGGCGAGACGGGCCTGCGGATTCTGCGGAACTACGTGGACTACTGCGTCGACCAGCGGTAGCGGGCCGCTGTCGCGGAACCGACGCTGCGCTGTCGTTGCGGTCGACGGCTGCGGTTGCCGTGGCCGAGAGGCCGCTCCGTCGGCCGACCCGGGGAAGGGCAGGCATACCGTGGAGAGCATACCGCGCCGGAGGCGGGGTTTCACCGAACTCGCGGCGACGCCGCGAGTGCGGCCGTTTTTCCCCATGTTTTTGCGAGGAGCCTTCTCACAGCGCGCGCTGTGAGCGCGCGAGGAAAGGCGACGAAGTAAAAAGTGGGGTACCTAGAGGAAATCTCGCACGTCGGAGTACCACATGTCGTGGTCGTCGACAGCGTCGACGGCCTCGGCGATGCGGACGGCGATGGCGTGCCAGCACAGGTCCTCGGGGTCCTCGGGGTCTAAGTTGTACTCGCTGTCGGCGCAGTGACAGCCGCCGTCCTCGACGATGTACTCGTCCTCGTAGCCGACGACGACGGTGAAATCGCGGTACCCTTTGACGCGGCTCTCGCCGACGGCCTCGATGGCGCGGGTCCCCCGCTGGTCGTGGGCGTCGACGATAGCCGTCACTGCCTCGGGGGTGAGTTCCCCCGCGGATTCGAGCAGCGAGACCCAGTCGTCGACGGTGGTCACACGCTGGCTACGGCGAGGCGTGACAAAACAGCGTCGTCTGCCGGGGCGGCGTGGGCGGAACTGTAAACAGGCCGCGGCCCGACGAAACGCTATGGTGGTGGTCCCGTGGGTGGCGCTGGGGTCGTTCGCGTCGGGGGTCGGGTCGCTGTACCTCCTGGCCCAGTTGCGGGACCACTGGGAGAAACCGGGCGCGAAGTGGTTCGTGGCGACCATCGCGACCATCACCGTCTGGTGTGTCACCTACGGCGTCGCGCTGTTGGTCGCCGACACGACGATTCGGCGGGCCTTGGAGACGGTGACCTGGGTGTGTCTGGTCTGGATCGGCTACTTCTTCATGGGCTTCGCGCTGGGGTACACCGGGCGGACGAACATCCTCGAAAGCCGGTCGTTCACGGCGCTCGGCCTGATTCCGCTGGCGTCGTCGATACTGGCGCTGACGAACCCCTTACACGCGTTGCTGTGGGACGGCTTCCGCGTGGCGACGGTGTTCGGGGCGTCGGCGGTGACCTACACGTTCCAGCCGCTGGGGTATCTGGTCATCCTCCTCTCGATGCTGTTCGTCTCCGTGGCGACGGTGTTGCTGTTCGACACTGTCGTCAGTTACGGGCCGCTGTACCGTCGGCAGGCCATCGCCGTCGGCCTGAGTCCCATCCCGCCGGGTGTCGCGGTGCTGACGTGGGCGCTGGGACTCGGCCCGGCCATCAACCTGACGACGCTGTTGTTCCTGCCACACATCGCGCTCGACAGTTACGCGTTCGTCCGCAGCGGGATGTTCGAATTCCACCCGGCGACGCGGCGGGCGGGCGAGCGGGCGGCCATCGACGACATCGCGACGCCGGTGGCTATCGTCGACGTCGACGGGCGTATCATCAACCTCAACCCAGCCGCCGAGGTGATGCTCGCCATCGAGAAGCGGGCGGCGCTGACCGACCCGCTGGACGCGTGGATTGAGGGCGACGAGTTCGACATCGGGGCCGAGCGCGACCGACTCGGCGTCGAGAACGGCGGCCGCCGCCACGAGTACAAGATTCAGCGGACGGAACTCACCGACGACTCGGGAACCCATCTCGGCTACACTGTCGTGTTTCAGGACATCACCGACGAGATTCAGCGCGAGCGGAGGCTGGAGGTGCTCAATCGATTCCTACGTCACAACGTACGCAACGAGAGCGTCGTCATTCAGGCGCGGGCAGAGTTGCTGGCCGCGGAATTGGAGGGTGAGGCGGCCGAACACGCCGCGACTATCGAAGGGGCCGTCGACCGACTCGTCGAATCGGGAGACAAGGCCCGAACCCTCTCGGAAGCCAGCGGCGACGACGAGGCGCTCGAACCCGTCGGCCTCGCGGACCGCATCGAAGACATCGTCGCCGGGTTGGAACCCGAGTACGACGGGTCGGTCACCGTCGCCGTGCCCGCGGACCTCACCGTGCGGACCCAACCGGCGCTGTTGAGCGTCGTGGTGACGAATCTCGTCGAGAACGCCCTTCAACACGTCCCGGCAGCCACCGTCTCGGTGACCGCGAGCGCCGAGGACGGCGCGGTGGCCCTCTCGGTCGCCGACGACGGACCCGGCGTCCCCGACCACGAACTCGGCGTCCTCGAACGCGGGCGCGAGACCGACCTGAATCACGGGAGCGGGATGGGCCTGTGGCTGGTCCGCTGGGCCGTCACGACGCTGGAGGGGGACCTCGAGTTCGACACGAGCGACGGGACGACAGTGACGGTGCGACTGCCGCGCGAGCGCCCCGTCCCAAACGACCCGGCGACGGCGTGACCGCGCGGCCCGTTCGAACCACTTAACGGCCCCCGCGCGGAGAGACGGATATGCGCGTCAGCGAGGGACAGGTGACCGTCGAGGTGCCCGAACAGGCCGACGCCGGGAAGGGCGAGAACGTCTTTTTCAACCCGGTACAGGAGCTGAACCGCGACATCACCGTCGCGGCGCTGCGGGCCTACCGGGAGCGGGAGGGCGGTGAGTCGTACCTCGACGCCACCGCCGCGAGCGGGATTCGGGGCGTGCGTGCGGCCGCCGACGGGTGGGAGACGGCGCTGTGTGACGTGGACGACGAGGCCGTCGCCCTCTGTGAGCGCAACCTCGAACGCAACGGCCTCGCCGGGGAGGTCCACCACGAGAACGCGAACGTCCTGATGCATTCGGATGCGTTCGACGTAGTCGATGTCGACCCGTTCGGGACGCCCATCCCCTTCGCCGACGCGGCGATTCAGGGGACGAAAGGCCTGCTCTGTGTCACCGCCACCGACACCGCGCCGCTGTGTGGGGCGCACTTCGAGAGCGGCGTCCGCAGTTACGGCGCGGTCCCGCGCAACACCGAGTTCCACGCCGAGATGGGGATGCGCGTCCTCCTGTCGGCGATGGTCCGGACCGCCGCCCGCTACGACATCGCCGCCCGGCCGGTTCTCAGCCACGCGACCAAACACTACGCCCGGACGTACCTCGACTTCGAACACGGCGCGAAAGTCGCCAACGCCTGCATCGACGAACTGGGGTACGTCCACCACTGCCAGCGGTGTCTGTGGCGCGACCACGACCACGGCCTCATCGCCGACGCGCCCGACGCCTGCCCGGTGTGTGAGGAACACCTTCAGACGGCCGGGCCGATTTGGCTGGGCCGGACCTGCGACCCCGAATTCGCGGAGCGAGTCGCCGAGGAGATTACCGACGACATGGGCACGGCCGAGAACGCCCGCGAACTGCTGGCGACGCTCGCGGCCGAACTGGACAGGCCGACCCACTACGACCAGCACCGCCTCTGCAAGCGGTGGGGTCGCGGGGCCGAGGCGATGGACACCTTCATCGAGAAACTCCGAGACGCGGGGTACGACGCCTCGCGGTCGCACTACGGCGGAACGACGTTCAAGACGGACGCCGACGTGGTCGAGATTCGCGAGGCGACGGCGGAGTAGCGCCGTTAGCGGTCGGCCGATTTTGGACCGCTGTCGCCGCTGAGCGACGAGACGACGCTGTACAGCAGGAGGTACAGCGGCCGGAGGAAGTAGTTCACCATCCCGGCCAGTCCCAGCAGTCCGCCCAGCGCCTGCACTTCCTCTGGGGTCGCGCCGAGTTCGAACAACAGGGGCACGGCGGCGATAGCGGGGGCTAACCACAGCGACTCCAGCAGGCTATCCACGTCGAGGCCGACGACGTAGCCGAACTCGCCCCCGTCCGGGCGGGTGAGGTAGAGGCCGACGGCGAACGCGAGGAGCAGGCCGACCAGCGGGACCGACGCTGGGACACCGGCGAATCCCAGCGCGAGCAACAGGCCCGAGGCGACGAGCAACAGCGCCGTCACCTGCATCGTCCCCGACCGGATAGCCATCTCCGTGTTCATGTCTCTGTCTCGCCGGTGGAGTGGCCCGGCTATAAACCCTGTGTGACCCGGAGTTGTAACCCATATCAGAGTCCGCCCTCAAGGGCGTGTGCGTGTCGTCCCGGTACAACCCCGTCCGCGGCATCCTCTTGCTCGTCGGAGGCCTCCTCGCTCGCGTCGGCCTCGTCGACCGTGAGCGTATCACACGGGCGACGGACCTCTCGTGGCCCCGCATCGTCACGGGCCTCGCTCGGATGTCGAAGTCGACGGCCGACGTGGCGATGGTGGGACTGGCGCTCGGCCCGACGGCCATCGCGGGCGTCGGTTTCGCCACCCCCTTCTGGAACCTCTCCTTCGCGCTCGGCGCGGGCGTCGCCGGAGCGACCATCGGGATGGTGTCCCAGCGGTTCGGGGCCGACGCCCGCGACGAACTGGCGCTGACGGTCACGACCAGCGCCGCCGTCGTCCTCGCCCTCACGCTCCCCCTGGCGGTCGTCTACTGGGTCGTCCCCGGTTTCCTAGTCGACCTCGTCGGCTCCGGAACCGACGCCGTGGCCTACGGCGAGCGCTACCTGAAGGTGGTCGCGCTCGGGGCCCCGTTCGCCGCGCTGAACCTCGTCGGCAGTCGCACGCTCGTCGGGGCCGACGACGCCTACGCGCCGATGGTCTTACGCGGCGGCGGCGCGCTCCTCAACATCGCCATCAACGCCGTCCTCGTCTTCGGCCTCGGGATGGGCGTCGTCGGCGCGGCCATCGGCACCGTCGTCGCGAACGTCGTCGTCGCCATCGCTTTCGTCGTCGGGTTCGCCCGCGGCGGCCTCCCCGGCGTGGATTTTCCCGTCCGAATCCCGCTCTCGCGACCGTTCCTCGACCGCTCGCTGGCCCGTGACCTCGCCGAGATGGGGACGCCGCTGGTCGGGACGAACCTCGCCCGCACCGGCGCGCAGTTCCCTCGCCTGTTCATCGTCGGCCTGTTCGGCCCGACCGTCGTCTCGGCGTACGTCGTCGCCCTGCGGGTCCGCGCCCTGCTTGACACCCCCAACTGGGGCCTGAGTCTCGCCTCCAGCAGTCTCGTCGGCCAGGCCCTCGGCGAGAACGACGAACGCGAGGCGACGGCGTGGGCCAGCACCGTCCTCCGTCTCGGTGTCGGCGTCTATCTCGTCGTCGCCCTCGGTCTGCTCCCCTTCTCGCGGCAGGTCGGACGCCTGTTCGTCGACGACGTGGCGGTGCTCGGCCTCGTGACGGTGTTCGTCGCCGTCGCCTGCGTCAGCGTCGTCTTCCGCGGCGTCGACGGCGGTGCGACGGGACCGCTCAGGGCCAGTGGCGACACCCGCTGGCCGCTGTACTCCCAACTGGCCGGGATGTATCTGTTCGCGCTCCCCATCGCCTACGTGGGCATCCTCGTCCCCGCTATCGGCGTCCTGGCGCTGTATGCGTCCCTGCTGGCGGAGACGGCCGTCCCCGCCGCTATCACGTACTACCGGTTCGTCTCCGGACGGTGGCGCGTGGTGAGTCGGTCGTATCGGCCCGACGCCGCGCTGGACGACTGAGTCGGGTCGCAGAGATATATGTACCAGCCGTCCGACATGCCGCTGTGGACCGCAATCGCGCCGTCACTGTCGTTCGGGACCTCGTCCATATCGTCCGCGAGGACCAGGTGTCGTTTCTCGCCGCCAGCATCGCCTACTACATGTTCATCTCCGTGCTCCCGTTGTTGTTGTTGGCGCTCGTCGTCGGGTCGATACTCGGCGGCGAGGCGTTCGCCGCGCGGGTGGTCGGGGCCGTCGGCGCGGCGCTCTCACCGGCGGCGGCGGACCTCCTCGGCGACGCCCTGACGAGCAGTGCGGGGCGAGGCGGCGCGACGGTGCTCGGTCTCGGCGTGACCACTTGGGGGGCGCTGAAGGTGTTCCGCGGCCTCGACATCGCCTTCTCGGAACTCTACGGCACGGCCGGTGACGACTCGTTCGTCGCGCAGTTGGTCGACGCGCTCTCGGCGCTCGCGGGCATCGGACTGGCGCTCGCCGGGTTGTTCGTCCTCGGATCGCTCGGCGCACTGCTCGGCGTCAGCGTCGCGCTCGGTGGCGTGGCGCTCGTCCCCGTCCTCACCGTCGCGTTCCTGCCGCTGTACTACGTCTTCCCTGACACGGAGATGCGCGTTCG
This sequence comes from Haloarcula marina, assembly GCF_024218775.1. Taxonomy (NCBI): domain Archaea; kingdom Methanobacteriati; phylum Methanobacteriota; class Halobacteria; order Halobacteriales; family Haloarculaceae; genus Haloarcula; species Haloarcula marina. The sequence goes on from NZ_CP100404.1 coordinate 302,564, forward strand.
CGAGGCGGCCCCGGGGGCCGTCCTCGCGGCAGTCTGCTGGACCCTGCTCGGGACGGCCTTCGGCGTCTACGCCTCCCAGGCCGGGAGCTACCAACTGTACGGTGTCATCGGCGGGGCGCTCCTGTTGGTGACGTGGTTCTACTTCGCCGGACAGATACTGCTCGTCGGCGCGGCGTTCAACGTCGTCCTCTCGGGCGGCAGGGACCGGCAGTTACAACACGACTCGCTTCGAGTGTCCGGCAAAGCGATGAGTGAGGACGCCGACCGAGTGTCGGGTGAGACGCCACCGCCGGACGGGGACGCCGACGCGACGGCCGGTGGTGACGACCTGACCGACGAGGAACTCGCACAGTTACGCGAGGAGTTCGAGTCGTTCCGCGACGACGTGGAGGACCGCACGCTCCACCGCGACGAGGTGAAAGCCGACCTCAAACAGTACGTCCGGCGGCGGATGCGCCGGGGCCACGCCCGCGGGTGGGGCCCCTACGTCGTCTTGCTGTACGGGACGCTGATGACCCTTGGCGCGTTCTACTACTTACAGGACCAGGGGCTGTGGGCCGTGCTGGCGATGCTCGTCATCTGGCTGGCGACGCTCGGCCTGTACGTCGTGATGCTCGTCGTCGGCGTCACGTTCCGGGTCACCGGCCTGCCCGGGCGACTCGTCGAGAAGGCCCGCGACTGGCGTAGCTAACTGGCTTTCTCGGTCTGTCTCTCTCGCTCTCGTTCGTCCCGGCGTGAGCACAGTCGCTCGCCGTGACGCGCCGGAAAAAATGGTACTCGGTTCGGTGGTCGCGCTTAGAACTTCTCGAGGTACTGGTCGAGTTCCCACTGGGAAACGTCGACGAGGTACTCCTTGTGTTCCTGGCGCTTGGCTTCGACGAAGTTCTCGAAGACGTGTTCGCCCAGCGCGTCGCTGACGACTTCGTCCTCTTCGAGCGCGTCGACGGCCTCGCCGAGGTTCTCGGGCAGCGTGGTGATGCCGTACTCCTCGCGCTTTGCCTCGTCGAACTCGTAGATGTTCTCGCGGACCGGGTCGTCGCATTCGAGGTCCTTCTCGATGCCGTCCAGACCGGCGTGGATGAGCGCGGCGAACGCGAGGTACGGGTTACACGAGGGGTCGGGGAAGCGAGCCTCGATACGCGAGGCGGCCGGGGTGCGAGCGGCCGGCTTGCGGATGAGCGCGGAGCGGTTGCGGTCGGACCACGCGACGTAGACGGGTGCCTCGTAGCCGGGGACGAGTCGCTTGTAGGAGTTCACGGTCGGGTTGGTGACGGCCGTGATGGCGGGCGCGTGCTCGAGGATACCGGCGACGAAGCTCTTGGCCGTGTCGCTGAGGTTGAACTCGTCGTCCTCGTCGTGGAACGCGTTCTCGCCGTCCTCGGTGAACAGCGAGATGTGGGTGTGCATCCCGGAGCCGTTGATGCGCGGGATGGGCTTGGGCATGAACGTCGCGTGGAGGTCGTGCTCGGCCGCGATGGCGCGAACGACGGACCGGAAGGTGGCGACGTTGTCGGCCGTGGTCAGGGCGTCGTCGTACGTGAAGTTGATCTCGTGCTGGCCCTGTGCGACCTCGTGATGGGAGGCTTCGATGTTGAAGTCCATCGCCTCGAGGCCGTAGATGATGTCACGGCGCACGTCGGAGGCGAGGTCCTTCGGCGCGAGGTCGAAGTAGCCACCGGCGTCGTTGGTCTTCGTCGTCGCGCGGCCGTCCTCGTCCTCCTCGAACAGGAAGAACTCGGGTTCGGGGGCGGCGTTGACCTCGTAGCCGAGGTCCTCGGCGCGGTCGATGGCGTCTTTCAGGACACCACGCGGGTCGCCGGAGAACGGTTCGCCGGTCGACGTGTTGATGACGTCACAGATGAGTCGAGCGCTGGAACCGCCCTCGACGTTCTCGCGCCACGGCAGGACGGCGAACGTCGACGGGTCCGGGTCCAGACGCATGTCGGACTCCTGGATACGGACGAAGCCGTCGATGGACGACCCGTCGAAGTAGATGCCTTCGGTGAAGGCCTTCTCGGCCTGGTCGGCCGTAATCGAGACGTTCTTGACTGTTCCGAGAATGTCCGTGAACTGAAGTCGCAGGAAGTCGACGTTCTCCTCTTCGATTTCGTCGAGTACCTCCTGTGCCTCAGCCGAGAGTTCGCTTGTCATCTTTAGACAGAGGGTACGAGCATTGCTACTACTAAAATACTGCCGTTTTACGCAAGGATTCCGGACTCCTCGCTCGCAGTTGGACGTTCGTAAAATTCTAATCCCCCGAGGGCCTGTGTGAGTGTAATGACGTACGAAAATCTCGACCGCAAGCTAGTGAATGCCCTTCTGGGGGATGGGCGCGCCAGTCTTCGGAGCCTCGGAGAAGACCTCGACGTGTCGGTAACGACCGTCTCGAACCATCTCTCGGCGCTCGAAGACGACGGTATCATCAACGGCTACACACCGAAAGTCGACTACGACGCGCTCGGGTACGACGTGACGGCCATCATCCAACTGAAAGTCGAAGGGTCTTCACTGCCCGACGTGACCGAGGACCTCAAACAGCACAAGCAGATGATGTCCGTCTACGAGGTCACCGGCGACTACGACATCATCGCCGTCGGGAAGTTCACCGACACCGACGGGATGAACGCCCAAATCAAACAACTGCTCACCGACCCCGAAATCAAGGAGTCGAACACCTCGGTCGTGCTCAACACCGCGAGCGAACACGAGCAGTTCGAACTCGACCTCGAATAGCCCCGCCGCTTCTCCGGGTCGAATCCCGCCGGTCGACCGAACCGATGGGTACTTGACTGACCAGTCAGTTAGTTACTACTAATGAGCGACGGCGACCCCTCCGAGGACATCATGGGCGCGACGTATCGCGCGCTGTGTGCCCACGGCTACGCCGACCTGACGATGCAGGACATCGCCGACGAGTCGGCGAAGAGCAAAGCGGCGCTGCACTACCACTACGACAGCAAACACGACCTGCTGTGTGCGTTCTTGGAGTACCTCTACGACGGTTTCGTTGAGCGCACGGCCGACGTGGACGACGCGGACTCCCACGAACGACTCCTCGCACTCGTCGACGCCGTACTGGATAAACCGGACGACGACAGCGAGCAGTTCGGAACCGCCATCCTCGAAATCCGCGCACAGGCCCCCTACGAACCGGGCTTTCGCGAGCGCCTGACGCGGTTCGACGACTATCTGGTCGACCGCCTGACCGACATCCTCGAAGCGGGCATCGACGACGGCACGTTCGACCCGGAGATGGACTCCGAAGACACCGCGCGGTTCGTCGTCACCGTCCTGACCGGCGCGGCGACTGAGCGCGTCACCGCCGGCCGTCCAACCGAGTGTACCCGCCGGATGCTCACCGAGTACGTCGAGACGCACCTGCTGGCCGACACACAAGAGGTCGAGGCGTGAGCGACGGGATACTCGCCCGCATCGGGAGCCTGTTCAAAGGGCAGGAGGAACTGGAACTCACCAGCGGCCCCATCGGGAAGCCCCTGCTGTACCTCTCCTTTCCCATCGTCATCACGAACCTCTTGCAGGTTGCGTACAACCTGGCCGATACGTTCTGGTTGGGCCAGTACAGCACGACGGCGCTGGCGGCCATCTCCTTCGCGTTCCCGATGATTTTCCTGCTCATCTCGCTGGGGATGGGCCTCTCGGTGGCCGGGAGCGTCCTCGTCGCCCAGCACACCGGCGCCGAGGAACCCGAGAAGGCCGAGTACGCCGCCTCGCAGACGCTGACGTTCGCCGTCGCCGCGTCCCTCTTTCTGGGGACGGTCGGTTTCTTCTTCGTCGAGGACTTCCTGCGACTGCTCGGGGCCTCCCAGCAGGTCCTGCCGGGCGCGACGGGCTACTTACAGGTGGTCTCGCTCGGCCTGACGACGATGTTCGGCTTCTTCGTGTTCATCTCGCTGATGCGCGGGTCGGGCGACACCATCACGCCGATGCTCGTGATGTTCGGGACCGTCGTCCTGAACATCGTCTTGGACCCGTTCCTCATCTTCGGGTGGGGCCCCTTCACCGAGATGGGCGTCGTCGGCGCGGCCGTCGCGACCATCTTCTCGCGAGGGCTGGCGTTCATCGTCGGCATCGCCATCATGCTCCGTGGCAACCGGGGCATCCAAATCAACCCGGCCGACATGGTCCCGGACTTCGGCTATCTGAAGAAACTGCTCGCGCTGGGGATTCCGGCCTCGGTCGAAGGGACCGGCCGGGCGCTGTCGGTCAACGTGATGCTGTTCATCGTCGGGACGTTCTCCGTGACGGTGGTCGCCGCCTTCGGCGTCGGCATCCGCATCTTCTCGCTCGTGTTCATGCCCGCCATCGCGATGGACCGCGGCGTCGAGACGATGACCGGGCAGAACCTCGGGGCCGACCGGCCGGACCGCGCGGCGAAGGCGAACCACTTCGCCGCGAAAGTGTCGTTCGTCGTCTTGACGGCGCTCGGCGCGGTCACCATCTTCGCCGCGCCCGCTGTCGTCAGCGTGTTCAGCGACGACCCGGCCGTCGTGAAAGTCGGCGCGGAGTTCCTCCAGTGGGTCGCGCCCACCTTCGGATTCATCGGCGTCGTTCGCGCCTACTCCGGCGGATTCCGCGGGGCTGGCAAGACTCTCACGTCGGCGGCGCTCGCGGTCCTCATGCTCGGGGTCATCCGCGTGCCGATCGCGTGGGTCGCCTCGCGGCCGGTCGTGGTCCCGGCGTGGCTCGGGCAGTCAATCGTCGACCTCTTCGCCTTCTCGCTGGCCGAGCAAGGCATCTGGCTCGCCTTCGGCATCTCGAACGTCCTCGCGGCCGGTATCGCCCTCGCGTGGTTCCTCCGCGGGACGTGGCGCGACGCCGACCCGCGGGGCGGTCCCGACGCCACCATCGCCGACGACTGACCCGCTCGGCCGTGTGACGGTCGTCTGACGTATGTTCATGGTGACTGGCCCGCAACCGGACAGATATGTCTACGGGCCGTCGGGCCGGAGAGCGCGACGAGGGACGCGAGGCGCTCCTCTCGGTGTTCGGACGCCCGCTCTTGGACGCGCTCGACGGCGAGACCGGCCGGGAGGCCGCCCGCGCGCTGTGCCTCCTCGCGGACGCCGATTCGTCGGTGACCCGACCGCTCGCCACTCGCTTGGTCGAACGCCTGTCCGACGCCGAGGACCGCCGCCCGTTCCTGCGGACGCTGGCGACGCTGGCCGACGACGACCGGGCGGCGGTTCGGGCGGCGCTCGACGACTGCGCCGCCGGTCGTTCGGTACGGGCGGCCATCGCCGACACCGACGGCTGGTCGTTCACCGAACTGGCGGACGGCGGGACCGACGTCGCGGGCGCGGTCCGGCAGGTGGTCGAGACCGACGACGTGCGCGACCCTGGCCCCGGTGTCGCCCAGCGAGCGGGCACGGTCGAGAGGCCAGCGGCCGACCCCGACCCCGACCGCGCCGCCGAGCGAGAGCGGCGCGGAGACCCCGCGGCTATCGACCGCCGCGACCGACTCGCCCGGGCCGAGCAGTCCCGCGCCTTCCGGGCCATCAGCCTCCTCGGCGCGTTCGACGACCTCACCGTGGTCGAACCGGAGCAGGCGGTCCGCTACGGGTCGGTCCTGCGGACCCACGCCACCTTAGACGGCGAGGAACGTGGCGTGGCGCTCCGCCTGTTCGACCTGCCCGACGGGGCCGACGCCCGCACGCAGTTCGCCGCCAGCGTCGCCGAAACGCTCGCCCAGTGGGAGGGCGTCACCGACCACGACGGCGTCGTGACCGTCCACGACTGGGGCGACTATCCCCGGCCGTGGGTCGCGACGCCGTATCTGGACGGGTCGCTGGCCGACCGGGGCCGCCCCAGCGTCGAACGGGGCCTCCGCGAGGCGACGCATCTCGCCGGGGCGCTCGCGAACTGCCACCACAACGGTGTCGTCCACGGCGGCCTCGACCCGAAAGCCGTCGTCTACCCGGCGACGAGCATCGACGGTCTGCCCGCGCCGCGACTCGACAACGTCGGCCTGATGGACGCCGTGCGCGCCCACTTCGAACCGTCGGCGTATCTGGACCCCCGCTACGCCGCCCCCGAGTACTTCTCGCGGGAGTACGGCAGTATCGACGCCGCGACCGACGTGTACGCGCTCGGAGCCGTCTGCTACCGACTGCTGACCGGACGGCCACCCTTCACCGGCGACTACGACGCCGTCCGTCGGCGCGTCCTCGAAGCGCGGCCGCCCGCCCCGACCGAGGTAAACCCGCGGCTTCCCGACGGCGTCGACGACATCGTCGCGAAGGCGACGGCCAAGGACAAACTCCGGCGCTACGAGACGGCCGCGGCGGTGCGCCGGGACTGTTGGCGACTGGTCCAGTCCCTCGACTGACTCACACCACGGCGCCGGACTGCAACGCGGCGACCAGCAGTGTCACCGTCACGACGCTCGCGAGCGTCGTCACCAACACCGTGGCGCTCACGAACTCGCCGGGCGAGATACCGTCGCGGTCGCTGCTGAACGCGCCGACGAGGATGAGCGTCGTCACCCCCGTCGGCGTCGCCAACAGCAAGACGAGGACACGGGCGACGGTCGAGTTCGAGAAGCCCACCAGCAGGACGGCCGCGGTGGCGACGACGGGCGCGAGGAGGAGTCGCATCCCGCTGGCCGCGCCGACCGGGCGAACCGCCGCCGTTCCGTCGACGGAGGACAGTTGGATGCCGAGGATGAGCAACATCACGGGGATGGAGGCGTTGCCGAGCAACGCGAGCGTCTGCATCAGCGTCGAGGATTCGGGCGGGACGACGCCCAGCCATCGGACGGCAAGCGCGACCACGACGGCGTACACGAGGGGGACGCCGAACACCCGTCGCATGTCCGCCAGTGGGTCGGTTCCCGTCCCGCGTGCGGCGACGTAGATGCCGACGGTGTAGAGCATCACGCCCTGCAACGCGGTCACCAACACGGCGACGCTCCGGCCGGTCGCGCCGAAGGCGAAGTCGGCTAGTGGGATGCCGTAGTTGCCCGTGTTCGGGAAGGCGATGGCGAGGACGAACGCGCCCAACAGGGGTTCGGTCTGGCCCCACAGGCGACCGACGAGTTCGGCGACGCCGAGCATCGCCGCGGTGAAACCGAGGACGGCGACGACCACCTGGAGGATAGTCCCGCCCGCCAACTCGGAGGTCGTGAGGCTGTGGACGACCAGCGCCGGTGCGAGAACGTACACCGTCACCGTGTTGAGCGCGTCGGGGTCGACGCCCTCGTACCGGCCCAGGAGGAACCCGACGGCCGCGACGCCGACCACGGGGAGAATGGCCGTCGCGAAGATTCCCAGCAGTGACACGGTCGTGAGTCGTCGTGGGGGGAGAACAATCCTTTCGAATTTCGATGCCGTCGCGGCCGCGCCGACGCGGCCGCCGAGGCGTCAGAGTTCGTACCGCGCTATCTCGCCGGACCCGCACTGGTCACACGCTCGCTGCCACTGGTCGGTCGAGGCACCACAGAGGCGACACTCGTAGATAATATAGCCCTCTGGGTCCCGCAGTGCGTCCCTGAACCACGTCATCACCGACATTCGCTGTCACCCTGTTTCGTCCGTGTCCACCATCTGGACATGGCTGAGCCTACTCGCCCGTGGGAAAAGCTCTATTTACCACCTGCTACGCGTCACATTCCCGCTATGCGTTTCTTGTTCCGAACTCTGTTAGCTGTGGTTACCACTCGACCGTGCTAACGTGCGACAAACATACCTGAAATACCCAACGTATTGCTCGGACGGAATGAATTATATCTCGACTGTCACGGTCGGTAGGCGGATGCTACCGCCGTCACGTATCGTCCGGAAAACGGTCGGAAATCGCTACGAAACGAGTGTGGGCCGAGGGGGTCGTGAATGGGGTGATGTAGCCGGAACCGAGCTTACATCATGCCGCCCATGCCGCCGCCCATGCCGCCCATGCCGCCGCCCATGCCGCCGGGCGCGCCGCCGGGGCCGCCGGGGCCGCCTTCGTCTTCGTCGTCGTCGCCCTGGCCACCCTTCAGGTCGCCAGCGGCGATGACGTCGTCGATGCGCAGAATCATCACGGCCGCCTCGGTGGCGGACTCGATGGCCTGCGTCTTCACGCGCAGCGGTTCGACGACGCCGTCTTCTTCCATGTCGACGATTTCGCCGGAGTAGGCGTCGAGACCAGAGGTGACGGCTCCGCCGTCGTGCTTGCTGCGGAGGTCCACGAGCGAGTCGATGGGGTCGTGACCCGCGTTCTCCGCGAGCGTGCGCGGGATGACGTCGATGGCGTCGGCGAACGCCTCGACGGCGAGCTGTTCGCGCCCCCCGACGGAGTCGGCGTAGTCACGCAGGCCCAGCGCGAGCTGGGTCTCGGGGGCACCGCCGCCGGGCAGGACCTTGCCGTCCTCCAGCGTGGCGGCGACGACGCCGAGCGAGTCCTCGATGGCGCGCTCGACTTCGTCGACGACGTGTTCGGTGCCGCCGCGGAGAATCATCGTGACGGCCTTGGCGTCTTCGACTTCCTCGACGAAGATGCGCTCGTCGCCCGCGATGTCCTTCTGTGCGACGGAGCCAGCGAAGCCGAGGTCATCCTCGGTGATGTCGTCGATGTTCGAGACGATGCGCGCGCCGGTCGAGCGCGAGAGGGCCTCGATGTCGGACTTCTTCGCGCGGCGCACCGCGAGGATGCCCTCCTGTGCGAGGTAGTGCTGGGCCATGTCGTCGATGCCCTTCTGGCAGAAGACCACGTCGGCACCGGACTCGGCGAGCTTGTCGACCATCTCCTTCAGCTGTGCCTCTTCCTGGTCGAGGAACTGCTGAAGCTGGTCGGGGTCGGTGACGTTGACCTCGGTATCGAGTTCCGTCTCGGGGACCTCGATAGCGGTGTCGAGCAGGGCGATGTCGGCGTCCTCGACGGCGAAGGGCATGTTGTCGTGGACGCGCTCCTTGTCCACGATGACGCCCTCGACGAGTTCGGACTCGTCGGTGGAGCCACCGACGACCGTCTCGATCTGGATGTTGTCCGTGTCGACGAGGCCGTCCTCGGCGACGGACTGGGCCGCGCGGACGACGAGTTCCGCCAGCACGTCCTTCGAGGACTCCGCGCCCTTGCCGGTCATGGCCGTGCCAGCGACCTTCTCCAGCGTCTCGGTGTCGTCGGCGTCGACGTCGATGGCGTTCTCTTCGAGAATCTCCTTGGCCTTCTCGGCGGCCTGTCGGTATCCCTGCGCCAGAATCGTGGCGTGGATGTCCTGGTCGAGGAGTTCCTCGGCCTTCGAGAGGAGTTCACCGGCGATGACGACGGCCGTCGTCGTCCCGTCGCCCACCTCGTCCTCTTGGGTCTGGGCGACTTCGACGATCATGTTGGCCGCGGGGTGTTCGATGTCCATCTCGTCGAGGATGGTGACGCCGTCGTTCGTGACGACGACGGACCCCGAGTTGTCGACGAGCATCTTGTCCATGCCCTTCGGACCGAGTGTCGTCCGCACCGCCTCGGCCACGGCCGTCCCGGCCGTGATGTTCATGGACTGTGCGTCCTTCCCAGAGGTGCGCTGGGACTCCTCGGAAAGTACGATCATGGGCTGGTTGCCCATCTGCTGTTGAGCCATAGTCAAACGATGATTGAATGTGATTCTATATAAAGCTTGTTGTGCCGGTAGAGGTATCGCCGCACTGCGACCCTCCGAGACGGTGTGTGACTGGTTACCGTGGTGGGTTTATATACCGTTTCTCGCCGGTCACGCCACCGATTCGACGTCGACGTCGCCGTCGGCGGTGACCGTCACCTCGTATTCGTAGAAGACGAACGACACTTCACCCACCGTCGCTCGCCCGTCGAACAGGTTATCCAGCGCTCGCGGGTCGATAACGTCGGCGAGCGGTCGTTCGAGTTCGACGGGGTCCGTCTCCGCCGCGTCCGCGACGAGTTCGACCACTTCGACGCTCGGTTTGGTCATTTCTGAATCCCTCAGTGCTCCGGGCGGCAAGGCGTCGTGACGGTCACGCTGATGCCGTTCGCCCTGAAGACGGTCGTATCCGGTCCCGCTGTCCCGGCTATCGGCTGAACTGTCGCGCTGGTGTCGTCCCACTCGACCAGTCCGGCCCGGTGGAGGGCGGGGAGGTGTCTGTGGTGGAGCGACACCCGCGTCTGTTGAATCTGCTCCGCTGTCGCGACGCCGTCACCAGCGAGCGCCACTGCGAGGCGCTCGACCGAGACGGGGTCTCGACCTCCATCCAGATGTTCGAGTAGCCGTCGCCGTGTCTCGGAGGCCAATACGCCGAATAAGCTGTCGAGGTCACATCCAGTGGCGTCGTCACGCTCGCTATCCACTTCCATGGTCGCCCTAGCGGTGTAATCCCTGAAAACAGCGCCTCCTGACCACACAACTGGTTTAAATAAGCGCCGCCAGCGTCTCGCCGAGAATCTTGTTCACGCCGCGCCGCACTCGCTCCGAGACGGCCTGCTGTGAGATGTCGAGTTCCTCGGCGAGGTCGGCGTAGGTGACGCCGCGAGGGACCTCGAAGTATCCGGCTCTGTGCGCGGCCAGCACCGCCTCGTACTGGGCCTCCGTGAGGCCGAACTCCCGTTGGGGCGTCGTCGTCTGCGTGACGCTGTGGACGCGCTGGAGGTGGCTCTGTATCTCGTGGTCTCGACAGTGCGTCTGGAACGCGCTCAGGTCGGTGCTCTCCTCGAACCGGAGGCGAAACAGCCACTCGGAACTCCCGCTGGCCTCGACGACGGTGCCCCCGGTGTCGAAGATACCGGCGACGAACTGCTCGGTATCACGTCGCCACTCGATACGGTACAGCGCGCTGTCGTCCACGCGGTCCAGCAAGCGAACTGACTCGACATCGTGCGTCTCGTCGGCGATGTCCTCGAACGCGTCCACGTCGGCCCCGCTCACCCAGACGTACGGCATCACCTGCCCGCCCGTCGGTACTACCCGCTCGATTTCGAACGTGAGCGAGGCGGACTCGCCGAGGAGCGCACCGAAGAGTAACTCCTCGCTCGACAGTTCGAACACGGCCTCGACAGTCATACGTATGCTAGGAATCCAACAGTAATGTAGTTCCGCATCGGGCGCGAGAGCGGCTCATACGGTCGACTGTGGCTTCTGGTCGGGTTGACGGCGCGCTCTGATGTGGTCGACCCGAAACCCGGTCACGGCAGTCTGTCTCAGTACCCCATCCCGAAGCGCCGATGCCGAAGCTCCGGCGTCACCTGAATCCGCTCGATGTCCTGTCCGGTGCGGTACCAGACGAACGCCGCGCGGGTGAACAGTTCCCGACATTCGATGCGCACCTCGCGGGGGACGCCGTCGGTTCGCTCGTGGATGTCGTCGATGGCCGCCTGCGTGAACAGGTCCGGCGTCTCGCCGTCGTAGGATTCCCCGCGGAAGTACGCCAGCGAGCGGGCGACGTACTCCGCCACGTCGTCGGGCGCGAACGGCTCGATGCCCTCGTAGTAGCGCAGGCGCGAGTCCAGCGTCCCGCGAATCTCGGCGACGCGGCGCTTCCCCTCCGGCGTCCCGGTCAGGAATAGGCGCACCCCGGCGTCGCCCGCCACCTGTAGCGGCGAGAGGAGGTCCGCCTTCAGGACCTCTATCTCGTCGACGACCAGCAGGAGCGTCTTGCCCTGTTCGCGCACGCGACCGACCACCTCTCTGACGGCGTCTTTCGCCTCGGCCGTCGCCCACGGGATGCCGTTGCGGACCTGCGAGTAGTTACCGAACGCGACGGAGAAGCCCGCGCCGTAGGCCGCTTCGAGTACCGCCCGGTACAGCGCCCGCGGCGTCGTCTCGCGCGGATTGTCCAGATGGGTGACGACGAAGTCGTCGTGTTTCGAGAGGTCCCGCAGGACGATTTCCCGAAACGCCGACTTGCCCGTGCCGTAGGGGCTGACCAGCCCGATGTGCTGGTCCTGCAACAGCCACGCCGTCACCTGATTCAACATCGCCGTGTCGTGGCGGACGTACAGCGGTTCGGGCATGTGGTCGAGTCCCGCCTCCTCGGTGAACGGCAGGTCCGTCACGTCGTCGGGGTCGCCGCCCAACGCCTCGCCGAAGGCCAGCAGGCGCTGTTCGACCTCGGCCAACTGGTCCAAGAGGACCCCCTCGGCCGTCTCGGCGGCGCGCTCGTCCTCCTCGGCCCGCAGGCGCTCCAGTCGGTCCATCACGTCGCCGACGGTCTGGCTCTCGCCGCCGGTGTCGGTCCCGCCGGAGCCGTCGCTGTCGTCTGACACGGTCGTTCTTCACCGCTATTGTCCGTCAGCGGCGTTATATGTTACGCCCGAAGCGGCAGAAATCGGCGACGCGGCGTCACCCGGTGAACTGGTGGTACTCGAGTCCTTTGTGTTTCATCTCGTTGTGCTTGCGTTCGAGGAACGAGTAGACGGAGCCGTGGGGCGCGCCGTCCAGCAGCATCTCGGCGGCCTCGCGAACCGCGTCGACCTGTTCTGGGCCGCCGATGATGCCCAGCGTCGACCCGTAGATGACGACGGCCGCGCCGGTCAACTCTTGCATCAACTCGCGCGTTCGGCCGCCCTCGCCGATGAGTCGCCCCTTCTGTCTGCGGAAGTCGTTCTTGTTCCGCGAGGCCGCTTCGATGTCGATGAGTTCGAACATCATCATGTCGCCGTCCAACAGTGCGAGGGCGTCCTCGGGTTTGAACCCGCGGCCGATGGCCCGCACGATGTCCGGCCCCTTCAGCGCCGTCACCGGGTCGCCGACGGACTCGACCTTGACGGTCCCGTCCTCGGAGTCGATGTCCAGACGGACCTCCGCCCGCTCCTCGATTTCGCGCATCGTCTCACCACCTTCGCCGATAAGCACGCCGATTCGGTCCTGCGGAATCTTCACGTGTTTCATAAGTATGGTTCCGGTTACGGGGTTCTGGGTGTTTAAGACTTCGGCGTTCACTCTTTGCTCTGTCAGGCAGCGATGACCGCCCGCTTCGACGGCCTCGAAAGCTCCCCGCTCCGGGTGTGTCGAATCACGAACCCGTCGGCCTACTCCTCGCGCCGGTCGGCGGGCGTCCCCTGCGGGACGGCGTCGTCGTCGGACCCCGGCGCGGTGTCCTCGTTGTCGCGGGGGGTCGCGTGTTCCTTGACGTACGCGAGGAGGTCCTCGGGCGTGGTGTCGACGCCCTGTCGGGCGAAGAAGTTCGCGACGTTGCGGCAGTCCCGTTCGAGGAAGTCCTCCGCGTTCGGGTGGTACACCGTCACCGCCTGTCCGAGGTCGATGATGTACAGTTGCCCCTCGTGGAAGACGACGTTGTACTCCGAGAGGTCGCCGTGGACCAGTCCGGCGTCGTACAGGCGGCGCATGTACTCCTTGACGACTTCGTAGGCCGTCTCTGGGTTCTCGATGTGGACCTCGCTCAGGCGTTTCGCGCGGCCCTCCTCGGTGCCCAGATACTCCATGACGAGAACGTTCCGCTCGACGGCGATGGGTTCGGGCGTGCGGACCCCGGCCTTGCGGGCGCGCTTGAGGTTCGAGGACTCTTTGCGGACCCACGCGGTGACGACCTTCTTCTTGTCGGAGCCGATGCCCTCGAAGCGGGGGTCGCCGTCGAGGTAGCCCCGCATGTCCTTGAAGTCCGAGGCGTTGATGCGGTACACTTTCACCGCGACTTCGTGGTCGCCCGACAGCGCCGTGTAGACGTTGGCCTCCTTGCCCGTGGAGATGGGGCCACCGAAGGCGTCGATGTGGCCGTCCTGAACGAGTTTGTAGAGCGCGCCGTAGGTGGCGTCGTCGAAGACGCTGGCCTCGACTTTGAACTGGTCGGCGTCCTTGATTCGTTTCCGGAACTCGCTGAACTCGCGGTCCCGGCGGCGGGCGATGCGGTCGGCCTCCGTGTCCGAGACGTCGAGTTCCTCCCACTCGTCGCCGGGGGCGTTGGCCTCGTCGGTGTCGAGCAGGCCGAACTCGGCTTCGCTGGTCACGGGCGGGCCTCCGTCGGCGCTGCGTCGCGGTGCATTCGGTGGCTACCCCTGGATGTGCCCCTCCTCGCGCAGTTGGTCGGCGTCCTGCTTCTCGTAGCGCCACGTGATGTCGGCCTTCTCGTCCTGCCAGTCCCACGGTTCGACGAGGACCACGTCGTCCTCGCGAATCCAGATGCGTTTCTGCATCTTGCCCGGAATCCGGGCGGTGCGTTCGACGCCGTCCATACAGCGTACTTTCACGCGGTTCGCGCCGAGCATGTTCGTGACGACGGCGAACACCTCGTCGTCGTCGGGCATCCGCAGGTCCTTTCGGCCCCCGTTGTCGCTCATACCTGTCTGTTCGGTCCGGGGAGGGTTAAGTTTTGTACGATTACGCTCGCCACGGCGGGGGCCGAACGCCCCTCCGCGACCGGCCGAAGTGGCAAGGCACAAGGTCTGGCTCCCGTAACCGCCGGTAATGACGCTAACGTTGCCTGCCGAGGCCGCAGACTGGGCGCGGGCGTGGCGCGACCGAATCAACGACCGCGAGGCGTTCGCCGAGGCCGCCGCCGAGTTCGACGCCCGGTTTCTCTTCGAGATACGGGCCGACGACCGCTACGACGGCGACCCGGTCCGCTTCCGCGTCGACATCGCCGACGGCGCGTGCGACGACGCGACGCTCGTCGACGGCGACGCCGACTACGACTTCGCCCTGCGCGGCCCCTACGAGGCGTGGACGCACCTGCTCGCCGGCGAACTGGACGTTTCCGAGGCCGTGATGGACGGCACGTTCGACGTGGAGGGCAACACCATGACGCTCCTGCGGCGACAGGACGCCGTCGCCGAGATGGTCAGGGCCGCACAGGCCGTCGACACCGAGTTCGAGCACTGACCGACGGGCTTTTGTCCGCCCGCCTGACGTATGGGATATGCTCGACAAACTCGGTCTCTCCGGCATCGCGGGTGTCGTCGTCCTGTTCGGCGGTATCGGCCTCGTCGCGTGGCAGAACCTCATTCTCGCGGCCGGTCTCGCGCTGGTCGTCGGCGGCCTCGGCCTCATCGTCTACGGTCTCGTGACGAGTCTCCTCGCGTCGTTCGGCATGGGCGGGATGCCCTAACTCGGCCGCAGGTCGAACTCGAAGCGCGCGCCGCCCGTCTCGCTCTCGGTCGCTCGAACCGTCCAGCCGTGGGCTTCCGCGATGGTCCGGACGATGTACAGTCCGAACCCCGTGCCATCCGTCGCACCGCTGACGCCCGGGTCGAAGATGCGCTCGCTGTCCACCGAGCCGATGCCCGGCCCGTCGTCCTCGACGGCGAAGCCCGCGTCCGTCTCGACCAGTCGGACCCGTACAGCCCGCTCGGTCGTCTCGCCGTCGTCGGTCCACGGAGAGTTGCTCGTCGAGCCGTGCTCGACAGCGTTCCGAAACAGGTTCTCGAACAACCGACGCAGGCGCTGTGCGTCTGCGTCGACGGTCAGCGCCTCCGGCAGGTCGAGTCGCGCCCCGTGGGTCTCGACGCTCTCCCACGCCGCCGCCGCGACGGCGGCCACGTCGACCGGTTCGAGAGTCGCCGCCAGCGCCCCCGTCTGCGTGGCCGTCCGGATGTCGTCGATGATTCGCCCCATCCGTCGGTGGGCGTCGCCGACGGCCGACAGCGCGTCCGACTCTCGTTCCTGTCGCGCCAGTTCGAGGTGACCGTTCGCGACGGCCAGCGGGTTCCGTAAGTCGTGGGCGAGGATGTCGGCGAACTCGTCCAACCGCTGGTTCTGTCGGGAGAGGAGCCACTCCCGTTCGTGCCGGTCGGTCACGTCCCGGCCGATACCGGCGAACCCGCGCATCGTGCCGTCGTCGTCGGTCAGCAACCGCCCGGTCAACTCGAAGCGAACGCGCCCCTCGGTCGTCTGTGCCCACGCTTCGACGACCGTCTCGCCGGTTTCGACGATTTCCTCGAGGGCCGCCGCGATTCCTGCGTGGTCGCCGTCCTCGAAGAAGTCCGTCGGTCGCATCCCTTCGAGTTCCGCGTCGCTCAGGTCGAACAGGTCGTTCAATCGCTGGTTCCAGTGGACGAGTCGGAACGACTCGTCGTAGACGTAGACGACTTCGTCGAGCGTATCGAGTGCCTGTTCGAGTCGACGACCATCCCCCGCCATGCGTGTGGTAGACTGTCAGCGGTAATAACGCTTCGTAGCGAATCGCCTTCTGAGGCCGTCAACGCGCAAGCTGACGGCAGTTGACGGTTTCTGCGATGTGTCGCTCGGCGTCTCGCTACGCCACGGCTCACTTCGCCCACCGTTGCGCTTCTTCGAGACTCCTCGCTGCGCTCGGCGTCTCGCTACTCCTCACTAACCGGCCTCTCCGCCCGGTGCTCGCTGATTATCTGGTCGACCATCGCCGAGTTCTGCTCTTTCTGCCGGTCCTCGGCGCGGTTCTCCCAGTCCGCAATCGCGTCCTCGACTTCGTCCTCGCGGGCGACGGCGAGTTCGTCCACCTCCTGTATCCCGACCATCTCGGCGGGAGCGACGGGCACGTCGTGCTCGAACAGCACCTCGTCGGCGGCGTCCGAGAGGTTCCCGTTCCGCAGGACGACGCGGGGACCGACTTCGGCTAATCGCTTTGCCGTCGACCGGCCAGCACCGGAAGCGTCGCGCAGGAGGACCACGTCGCCCTCGACGAGGCCGAAGCGCTCGTCGGCGTCCTCGATGGCGTCCCGAGTGAACTGTTCGACCACCTTCACCGAGGTGAGGCCCTGGCGCTTCTCGGACACGTCGGCGAAGTTCGAGTGGTCGAGTTTCCAGAGCGATTTCAGGCGGTCGAGCTTCTCGGCCAGTTCCTCACGTTGCTCGCGTTCCTCCTCGACCGTGCGTTCGAGCGCCTCGTTGCGCCGCTGGAGTCTGGTCACCTCGCGGTCCTTTCGGACCTCTCGGCGACCCTCCTGTCTGGCTTTCTCCAGTTGCTTGTCCTTCTCGTCGAGGCGCTCGTTCTTCTGCTGGATGGTCTGTTTGAGGTCGTCGACGTGCGATTCGAGGCGGTCGGTGCGGGCCTCCAGTCGCTTTATCTCCTTCTCGTCGTCGGTGAGTTCGCGCGGCTGGTGGCTCTCGGATTCCTCCGGTTGTTCGTCGTCGCCCTCGATGTCCCGCAGGACAGACTCCACGGACTCGTCACCGGCGACGACGCGAGCGACGACGCGACCGACTTCGTGCTGCGGCGGCACTTTGCTCGCCACGCGCTCGAACTGGCTCTCGTGGTGGTCGAAGGCGTACAGCGCCGCCGCCATCGCGTCGCGTTCGTGGTCGTTGTCGTAGGCGTCGTCGCGGGTCCGGTGTTTCTTCTCGTCGACCGGCAGGTCCCGGTCGGGTTTCCACCCGGCGGCGTCGAACGACCGGCGGAACTTCTCGACCGTCTCGGGCATCGGCGTCACGTCGGCGGCGACGACGACGGGGCGGCCGCGCTCGATAATCCACTCGATGACGTCGGCGCGGTCGTTGGTCCGCGAGGAGTACACGTCCAGCACCTCGCCGTCCAAGCCCACGATGGCGACGGCCGTGGTGGTCCCGGGGTCGACGCCGACGACGACGTGGTCCCGCCGCTTCGCCAGCGGCCGGAACTCGATGCCGTCCCGGCGCACCCGCTCTATCTCGATGCGGGTGTCGCCCGAGCGCCGTCGGGAGACGGGGATGTCCTGGGGGCGCCCTTCGACCCGGAAGACGGCGTTCGAGAAGCCGCCGTACTTCTCGGTCACGTCCCGTTCGTACTCCAGTCCCGCCGCGTCGAGTTCCGATTCGACTTCGCGGGCCGTCGTCTTGACCGCGCCGTGGATGCGTCGCGTGTAGCGGTCTTCGGACCACCCACCCTTCCCGGTCGAGCGGCCGCGAGCGACCTTCACCTCGGTGGTGTCGGTGAACGCGGACACCTCTTGGCCGACGTTGGCGGCGGCGAGGCGGGCGGCGGCCTCGGCCTCCTGCATCGGGTCTTTGCCGTAGGGGACGCCGTGGCGCTTCGCCACTCGCGAGAGCGGTTCCGGCCGCTCGTCGCCGGTCACCTGCACCAGTTTCGTCTCGTCGGGGAGCGACCCCAGAAAGTGGACCAACTGGTCCTTGTCGGCGGCCAGTTCGTACATGTTGTCCGTCGCGACGATGGCCGGTTCGTCGCTCTCGATGCGCCGTCGCAGTTTCCGCCGCGACACGACGTCTCGCTGTATCTCGTCGCCGTCGAACACCACCAGCGCGTACGAGGGGGCGTCCCCCCGCACGTCCCCGCTCTGGATGTCCACGCCGAAAACGACGGCGTCGAGCGCTGCCGTGCGATTCACGGCCGCCGATAGGGGGTGAACGAATATAAATCTCGTTCCGAGCGCCGCTCCGTCTACCGAACCGGGTTCTCGGGGCCGCGCCCGAGGAACTCCGAGAGGAACGCGTGGACCGTCCGGGCGTCGTAGCCGTCCATGTACATCCGGTGTCGCCACGCCGTCAGGACGTAGTCGGCCTCGGGGTTCGGGTTGGGGTTCGGGGCGACGACGACGCTCTGCCACGTCCCGGTGTGGACCGTCGCGAACCCTTCGAGGCTCTCGTTGGCCGCGTCGGTGGTCGTCGCGGGGTCGTAGTAGACGATGACCGCGCCGTGTTCGAGCGTGTGGACGAGGTCACCGAGGGCGGGCGTCTCCCCGTAGAACCCCGCCTCGACGGTCCCCGTGTAGTGCGGGCCGGACAGCGGCGGCATCTGCGCGTAGTCGACGTCCGTCCCGCTGGCGACGTGTTCGTTGCCCTGGTTCGGGAACCGTTCGACGCCGTTCAGCAGACTGGCGTCGCCCGACTCGTTCAGCGGCGCGGCTTCGATGCCGTCGACCGGCGGGCCGCCGCCACCGCCCCCGAGCATCGTGAACGCCACCGCGCCGATAGCGAGGACGGCGACGACGCCGAGGACGATAGGGCCGAGCGGTAATCCCTCGCCGTCGTCGCTCGTCCGTTGGTCGACCCGCCGCTGGTCGATAGCTCCCAACTCGCCGCCGTGGGCGGCCGCGAGGTGGTCGAGGTAGGCGTCCTCCCCGTCGAACGATTCGTCGCAGTAGTCGCAATCCACCATTGGCTGGCCGTAGGAGGGCGGGGGGTTTGAACGTGTGGCTCGGCGGCCGCTCCGACGAGAGCGCCCCTCTCAGAACTCTGCGGCCTCGACGAGGCTGGCGAAGGCCGCTCGCTCGCGTTCGTCGCCGGTCCGTTGGTCCGTCTCGTCGCGCATCCGGCGTTTCAGCGACCGGAGCGCCCGGTGGTCGACGGCGGCCAGTTCGTCGGCGACGGACCGCGGGTCGTCGACGAGCCGGGAGACGAGGCCCATCCGCAGGGCGGCCTCGGCGTCGACGGTCCGGCCCGACAGCGCCAAATCCATCGCGTCGCCCTCGCCGACGACTCTGGGAAGCCGTCGCGTGCCGCCCCACGCGCCGAACAGCCCCAGTTTGACGCCCGTCTCGGCGAACGTCGCCTCCGGCGTCGCCACCCGCAGGTCACACGCGAGCGCCAGTTCGACGCCACCGCCGCGGGCGGCCCCGTCTATCCCGGCGACGACCGCGCCGTCGTACGATTCGAGCGTCGTCGCGACCCGCTGGCCCAGCGCGGCGAATTCGCGGGCCGACTCGCCGTCCAGCGCCTCGACGACGGTCAGGTCGGCCCCGGCACAGAACGCTTCGCCCTCGCCGCGGAGGTAGATGACCGGTTCGGCCGCCGCGTCGACCGTCGCCGCCAGTTCGCGGAGCGCCTCGCGGTCGAGCGCGTTGCGTCGTTCCGGTCGGTCCAGCGTCACCACGCGAACGTCCCCGTCAGCCGTCGTCCGGACCATGACGTGTCTGACCCCGCTGTTTCCAAAGGTCTTTGCCCTTCCCGCCGCTAGGTCGCGCCAATGGAGGAAGTGGCGGCAGTCCGCCAAGCGGCCGTGGCGGCAGTCGACGACGTCGAGCCCGAACGTCTCCGCGAACGCATCATCGCACGCCTCGACGATGCCTCGCTCTCACCGGGCGTGCTGACGGTCGTCAGCGCCAGCGCCGCCCGCGACCCGCCCGCCGACCTGTCGGAGGGCGACGCCGACCGCGCCGCCGGCGTCCAACTCATCTACGAGGGCCTTCGGCTCACCCGCCAACTCGCCCACGACGACCCGTGGACGACCGGCGACCGCGACGCCGCCGACCTCGACATCCTCATCGCCGACATCCTCGTCTCGCGGGGCTTCTACCTGCTGGCCCGAACCGAGGCCGCCGACGCCGCCGTCGATGTCGTGCGCTCGTTCGGCCACGACCAGACGCGCCTGCGAACCACCGGCGACGAGCGCCTCGACGACACCCTCGAAGTCGACGTGTGTGAACTCGCCGTCGTCGCCGGCGTCACCGCCGCCGGGGTCCGGCCCACGTCGACGCTCCGGGAGTACGCCACCGGCCTCGCCAGCGAGGGCCTGCCGACCAGCGCCCACCTCCTCGGCGAGGACGTGACGGACGCGCTGGCGAGTCGCGCCCGCCCCGACCGCTCGGCCAGCGACGGGACCGAAGCGGCCGCCGACCACTGAGAACAATCGCCACCCCGGACCCGAATCGAAACGCCTAAAGACAACTGCCGGAAAGAACGTACTGCGTGCCTGGGTAGCTTAGCGGTAAAGCGCGTCCTTGGTAAGGACGAGACCCCGGATTCAAATTCCGGCCTAGGCTTGCGCCGGCGGCGCAGACCGTAATGGATACACAGCGCCGCTCTAGCATAACTTTTCCGGCGATTATCTTCCAGAAGGACACCCGTCTGGCGGATAGGGTTGCCGCTATCTTCTCCCGACAAAGGACACCCGCGCGAGCTGTGGGCCGACGGCGTCTGCCGGTTTTGGAAAATGCTCTTGCTGGCACTGAGGATAGTATGTGCTATCTATCGAACTATGAGAAAGGAAAATTAAGCGTAGAATTTGGCTTCTGCGAGAACGCGCCGCGCCGAGTGAGACGCTATCCCCCTCTCGATTAGTGTAAATACTCTCACATCCCTGTATATCCCAGATATTCCAACTCATGACTGATTCAGATACTCTTAATCACCGTTTCACTACCAGCATGGGCATTGGACGCCTACACAGGGAGATGCACAAGGCCCTCAAAGAGAAAACTAACACTCTCATCGAGGCTCCCACTGGTCTGGGCAAGACTCACAAAGTGGCTACAACAGGATGGTCAAAGTTGGGAGACGTCACAGATGAGAAGCCCGTTATCCACGTCTCTCCGACTATCAAAACCCGCGACCGAGCATTCCAGCTGAGCGAAGAGGCAGAAGGAGTAATACCACACAGATTGCGGGGCCGAGAAGAAGCTTGTCCGGTAGCAAAAGGCGATTACGACCACCGTATCAATGTCCCCGGCGAGAACTGCCCCCCGTCCGCATGGTTCAATCGGAAATGTGATGCTGAGAAGATTCCTTTCTCCGAGGCCCACAAAGAGCTTGAACAACGCTGTGGCGCACTGCCCTGTTCTGAAAACGAACGATGTGAAGCAGTTTCTCAGTGGCACACAATCTTTGAGTCGGATTCTGTGCCGTTCGATGTTCTCCACGTCACCCAGAGCTTCATATTTAACACTGCACTGACGAAAGGTGCGAACCTTATCTTCGATGAACAGCCAGATTATACCATTGAGGTCAAAAAGGAAGTCGAGCAGGAATCTCAAATCAGACGAGTAACGACACAAGAAAAGATTCGACAGGCAGTTACTGATGTTCTATCCCAGATACCGGGGTCACACAACACATGGGAATCGCTTCTGACCGCAGTACAAGCCGACGACACTGCTACGATTGACCAATTCCGTTCACAGTTAACTAATATCGAGCTTGACCCCGACTGGGTGTTCACTCGGGACGATGTTCATGCATTGGCCCCAGCCATCATTCAGGCCCTACTCAATTCAACAGACGTAGGTAACGGCCGAAAGCGTGGAATCGGTTGGTATAATCCCTCGAAGTTTGGGTTTGGGACCGAAGAGGACACTGAGGTAATCGTCATCTTTGACACTAAGAACAATATCAAACTCATCCACTACGTCCCAGACCTGTCGGAAACTCGTTGTGTTATCGGTCTTGACGGGCATCCGACTCTCGACCTGTGGAAGTTACAAACGACGCCGACTCTCCAACTGGAAAGAGTCGCAGATGCGATTGATAAATTCGTCTGGCGACGGGATGAGCGGAAATTGACCGTGTATCAGGTTGATGAATACACTCGTTCGTATACGACTGGGTGGGCTGGCCGGGACCATACCGAACGAGAGCGAACGCGAAGACGTGCAATGGCCTTAATCAAGGCTATGACGCGAAAGTTCGGTGACGATTTTCGAACTTGCATCACCTCGAAAAGCCTCAAATCAGATGTTGAGAGGATGATGAAAGAAGCCGGTGTCACCAATCCGACCGTGTTACACTATGGCGGGATTAAGTCTCGTGACGACTTCAAAACGGAGCCTGTTGGCCTACTCATCGGTTGTATTGACCCCGGTGACGAGAATATCCTCGATAAAGTCGCGTTACTTGGACTCTCAGCACAGGCAGAGATGACTGAGAAAGAAGACGGGTCAGTAGTTCGAGCAACGGGCCGATTTTTTGAAGGAGAAGATGCTGACGTAGCCGAAGAAATCTTGCAGTCCATACGCGAGAGAAATGTCGGCCAAGCCATCGGACGCTATGCTCGTGACAATCATAATCCAGACCGTGAGAGCGCCGGAGCCATTGTATACGTCTGGACAGATGCTATTCCGAATGGGATGGTTGATGATGCCGTCCGAGGTGTACGGAAGATTCCAATCAACAAGGAAAAGCGGATAGCAGAGATGTTGGAGATGACCGACCGACAGATGACTATCCGAGAAATCGTAGCAGAGTTTGAGAGCAACGGAGAGACTGTCTCGAAGACGCACGTTCAGAATATTCTGGATAATTTAGTTGAACAGGGTAAGGCGGAGAAAGAGTCCGGTGGAAAATACGGGGCCTACCTGTATTCTGTCCACGACGGGGTCTTAGATTCGCTTACTGTCGTTGACTTGGAGCCCTAAATCGCCAATTAATGCCCTATAATATCTCTAAGGGAGAAAGTTGGTGATTCTGATTGACCTCTCTCTCTTTTCTCAGAGCCAACACGTAACCAATCTCTGCATCATTTTCAGAAGGGTTACTGCGAGAAGCCCCGCCGAGTCCCCTACTTGCTGTCCCCCCGCACTGTGGAGCTTTACTCAACGAGAAACAGGGCAGAAGTGCAGTGAACGTTGTGGGACCGTAGCTTCCGCTTTGACCAAGAGGATTCAATCCAGCAGGACAATATTGAGGAAAGAGTCGTCCCTGAAGCCGAAGCTCGCAATCAGCCTATCGAGAACAGCGAGAAGCGCGCGCCGACACACAGTAGCATGGTCGCCTAACATTGGCCGATTTTGAGAATATTTCTGAGCAACTAACGTCCCTTTTCGGCACAAGAGAGCGGAACGGTGTAACAACCGGGGCCGGGACATTGGAACCGGACATGACACCGGGACACACCAGCAGGGGTGGGGGGCTTCTCGCCGGACACCGAACAAGCCGGAACCAATCCACGGAAAAAGAGCGTTTGAGTATTACCTATGGTTATATTACAATAGCATCCCGTTCACTGGTCTGCCAGAACAAGCGTGTTGGAAAGCCGAAAGTGAGAACCTCAGTTCAGTATCCCGTGCATTTCTGGGCTGGTTGTGACTCAGACCTCTCACTCTAACCGCTTTCTCTGGGCCTCTCATCCCCGTGGTGAGCGTTCTTTGTCGTCTGAAAACGATTCCACGCTGAACACAAGAAATGTATCTGGGACGGTTCTGGGGCCTTCTGTAGCCTCAAGTAGTCAGTGTGCTATTTGCTTGAATCAGGACTGATTAAGGGGAGAGAGGGAAGGGGATGAGGAAGGGGGACTATAGGGGGTAGGAGTAAGGGGTAGGGTGAAAGGGGATTCTGCAAGAAGGCGCCAGCCTTCCATACTACAGCTTACAGCCTTACAGCTAACAGCCTCGGTTTGGTAACGGTAACTGTACCTACTACAGCACCTTTTAAATTAATACTCCAACTGAAGAGAGTCTAACGGGGATTTCAAACAACAAAGATAGAGTGCAGGGGGTCTGCGGCGCTTCTCGCTGAAGACAAATCTATGTTCAAGTTGCACTGATTTTGGCCGATAACAACAACTGATTGCTGTTGTCTGAGTGTACTACTTCGGAATCCAAATAAACGAAGAGCCGACAGTTATTCGCTCAATTTCGTTTTCTGATTCAAGCGCGTTCAGACGGCGGTATGCCAAATCGTAGGAGCAACCCACCTCTTCGGCCACTTTCGTCGTCGTGGCGTTCTCGATGTTTGCCACTGCCTCAACGAATGCGCTCCGTGGATACTGCTCGGTAAACTTCCCCGAGTCATCATCCCGGCTGGTGGTCACGGATTGGCATTACACAAGCCTCGTGATAAACATACAGAACGAACAGCCATTCAAGGTATATTGAACGGTTATGTTTAAGTCGGAAGGCGCAACATCCGATAACAAGAGATGGCAAATCCAGTTCTCAAATGGGCCGGCGGCAAGCGCCAGTTGCTTGATGAGTTATACGGCCGATTTCCTCGAAGCTACGACCACTTCCATGAGCCGTTCTTCGGTGGCGGGGCGCTCTTCTTCGACATTGAGCCTGACAACGGGACAATCAACGATACGAATTCTCGGCTTATTAATTTCTACAAACAGGTCCGTGATAGGCCCAGAGAGTTGATTGAGTTCCTTCAAACGTTCGACGACCCAGAGGCAGAAGCCGACTCAGACCGACAATTTGCCGAGACGAACAGGAAAGGTAAGGAAATCAAGAACTACTACTACCAGCAACGCGAACTATTCAATAACCGGCCTTACGGTGACGATTACGACGAGCTGGAAGAGGCGGCGCTTTTGCTTTACCTCAATCGGACGTGTTACAACGGGCTATACCGGGAGAACAGTAGCGGTGGATTCAATGTCCCGATAGGCCGCTACAGCAATCCCGATTGGGTACGGAAGAAAGAAATTCGGAAGGCAAGCCGGGTACTTGAGAACACTGACATACGCAACTCGGACTTCGAGTATGTTCTTGACGAAGCCGAGGAAGGCGACTTAGTGTACTTCGACCCGCCGTATGAGCCGATGAGTCCCACTGCGTACTTCACTGACTACTCGGCGGAAGGATTCGGCCAAGATGACCAAAAGCGGCTCCTGAACGTGGCTCAAGAACTGGACCAGAACGGCGTGAATGTCATTCTTAGTAACAGTGGTGTCATGCACGAGATGTATGATGACGCTGGTTTCTACGTCGAAGTAGAAGGTGCGACCCGCTCTATCAACAGCGACGGTGAGAACCGTGACGAAGTTGACGAAATAATCGCTACGAATGTCGCCCCTGAATCTCGACAAAAAGCAGGACAGCAGGGACTTGCCGATTTTTGAGGCCATTCAATATGTCTGCAATCGGACTTTATATTCCATGCTTGTAATCCGGTTTATGTGGTTGAAATAGTTAGAGAACACGACGTTTTAGGATTTGATAGGTATCCTGAAACTGTCGAGGCGATGTTGTCCCAGCACGACTGGGAAGACCAGTTGAACAAGCTTCGAGTGGGAACTGTTCTCACCTTCTCGCTGACCGAGAACCGCAACGAGCAGTATGTTAGTTACGTTGTGGACCAGTTACAGGACGGAACGAAGGTGTTCTTGATTCGTCCGGCGTGGCTTAACAAGGGATATGATTTCAAAGTCTGCGTTGAGGGATGGGATGAAACGGCCAATCCCGCCCCGTCTCACAGTGAGATTTACTCTGACCTCTACTGGAAGCGAGAGCAAGATGATGCTGATTCATTCGAAGCACTGTGCAAAGCGGTGATGGACATTCACCAAGGAGAGTCACCCACTGCTGTCCTCGATAAATACGGAGAGACATTCGATTTCTCTGTCGGGCGAACACCCGAAGCACTGCTGAAACCGCTTCCGTGGCTGTTCATCGAGCAAGATATTCGCTATTGGAACTACACCGGCCGGAATATGACCATTGAACTGGTCGAAGAGTTATACGATAATCAGCCCCTCTCAGAACTGAGCTTGGAACTGCAAGAACTGGGCGCGATTCACGAGACGCCGCTGGCTATCCCCAACCAGTAACAGCTACACTTCTTTCGTTTCAAAGAACCGCTCTACGTCGTCGGGCAGTTCGGTTTCCGCTTGATGCAGATTGTAGAGGTCGGTTATGTCATCGTAGCTCTGGCGGAGAACGTTTGTTAAAGACTTTGCCCAGCCCTGTCCATCTGTAATCCAGACAAACGCTACGTCGTCGTTCCGCATCCGTTTGGCGACGTGATTGTACGACCGACGGATTTCAGATGGTTTGCTCCCCCCGACCTTGTAGGCATTCGCCTCGACCACAAGCCTGAGTTCATCGTCCTCAAACAGGGCGAAATCAACCGTTTTCTTTTGCCCGGATTCGTCGTTGTACGCGGTAGTGTACTCAGCGTCCATTTGGACGTTGTAGCCTGCGTCAACGAGTCGGTTAGCAATATTCGCTATCTGTTCGCCCACCAACTCTTCAAAACACTCACCCTGACGGTTTTTCCTTGCGTGTGACTCCATTCCAACGAGCATTCCCCGGAAGTGGTCCCGAATGTCTGCTTCATCAACGATATACTGTAGTCCGATTTCTTGCAGTATGTCCGCCAGACTGCGAGCGGATTCTCTGTCCCCAGCGTCTATAGACCGCTGTATATCGTAGAACTTCCATACACCTTCCAAGGCACTATACTTGTTCCCACGCTCACCCAAAACCTCGAAATAGAAATCAATCCACTTCCGGGTGTCATCAGCGTTCATCAGGGCGTCAGCCAGTCCTTCCACAAATTCCGATTCAGAGACGCCTTCGAGGTCAAGAATAGCCTCAATCTGACGTTCATAGTTCTCTATTTCGTCTTCAATCCCGTCCCAATCAATGAACCGAGAAGAGGGAATAGAAGACGGAACAATAGTGTCCTGAAAGGTATCTACGAATTCCTCTGTCGGGGGGCAACGCTGGCGAATCGGCATAGTCGAAACATGAAAAGGCGGTACTAAACAGGCGGTTACAGATTAATTGAACGGCAATAGCGCGGATACTTTCCCTGAGATAGTGGAATTCCTCGCAGGCGGCGCGTTCTCGCAGAAGCTCGATAACCGCAGTCCTTTCTGTACAAAGGGTTGCGTCCCAACCTACTATCTCATCAGATATTCTTTTGCCATTGTTCTATGTCTTTTAATATCTTCTTTGGGATACTGAACACGGTGAGCATTGCTCTCACACCATTCATAGTAGTCCTCAAGAGTGTTGTATAGTAACTCTTCAATCTCGTCATCTAAGTATCGATACCACTCGTACCATCTTCGCTCAATAGGGTCTTCCCCATCAGGTGCAAAGGCTCGGGCAGATTGGTCAATGAATATCCCAAATGGTGGTGCTTTGCTTTCGCTTTCAATAGCCTGAATCATCGGGAGACCAATCAATAGTGTATCTGCATAGTCTGACGAAGTCATAAAGCTCTCATTGGCTTCGTCTGAAATATTCTCACCATGGATTATCGGTCCGTATGAAAGCGCTCCGCGAGGAATATATGTATATTCACGGTCTCTATTTTCGATGTTATCTTTTGCAAGTTTACTAAAGACACCTATCAGTAACTGTTGCATGTCTTCCTTGGATTCAGATGTTAAATAGACCCCGTCCATAACAGGGTAGTGAGTGATTTCATTCCGGTCTATTGTTTCATCAACAGCGACATGTAAATTCAGAATATCAATAGCAGATGTTTCTATTGACCGAGACATGGCACCTTTGATTCCCATCAAATCAAGCCAACAGACGTACTCTTCTGTCACTCCGGATAGCTGGTCAGAATTCGTATAAACGTGGGGGGCCTCAATATCTTCCATCATCTCTTGCGAAAAAGAGTGGAACTAAAATTAAGCTTGGGTAAAAATGTCAGTAAATTATATATCTCGGATGTATTCCTGTCTCCTGTCCGCTTTTTCAGCACTTGACCCCTTGTCGTAGTGCGTATCAAGCACCTCTCCGCTCATATTTACCCGCTCACCCGTCACATCTTTCGGCTGGCCCGCGTTCCGAGCCGCCGTGACGTAACCCCGACGAAGAGCGTGTGGGCTGACGCTACCCGGACACTTGCTTGAGGCGTTCCACGACATAGCTTCGCAATCCTCGGGGTCGCGGTCAAACGGGCACTCGCCCCCGTTGTAGTAGCAAGGACGGGTCGCAGTGTACACGTACCGCTGAATCGTGGTCTCGACTACACGGCCCTCTCTGGTCGTTAGAAGGGGTTCGCGGCCGTACTCGTCGGTCACAGCTATCCGCCTTCCATCTACGTAATCACGAATAATCTCGGCCGTCTCTGGCGTGAGCAGTACGTCGCGCTCGCTCTGCTCTTTGTTCTTCAACGGCGTTCCTTCCAGGGGCCGGTGACGGACTTCCAGCGCCGGCCGCCCCTCGTCAAAGTCGCCTAAGTCCAATGCTCGGAGCCCACTCATCCGCATTCCCGTCTTCCAGAGAATCAGAAGAGTAACATGGCGGTTCGTCGCGTACTCGTAGCGGTCAAGGAACTCTAACAGCTCTGTCGCTTCGTCGCGGGTGAGCAGGTCATCGCATATCTCGTCGTTCGCGCTGGTCTTCGGAATTCGTACCATATCACCCAGCCCCCGAGGAACGGCCGCGATATGCTCACAGAACTGTACGTACTGCTTGACCGTCATCATGTCCTGCCGGGCGGTGATGACTTTGACCTTGGAGAGACGGTGTTCCTTGTATCGCTGGATAACTTCGCTGTCGAGGTCGGTCAGGTCGGTAATCCCTTCGGCTTCCAGCCAGTCACAGAACTGTCGGATAGCGGTTCGGTAGTTCTTGAGCGTCTTCTTTGTGACGCCGGGTTGCTTGTCTTTGAGGAATCGGTTCTTCGCTTCGTGCGGTGGGGTTGGTTTCAGACTCATGGCTTCTCGCAGGTCCACGATACCGGTGCCAGTCACCGTTAGAGAACCACAGGCGTCGTATATCGCCGTAAGGCGACGAGACCCCGGATTCAAATTCCGGCCTAGGCTTTCTCCAAGTGACTGACCCGGAGCGACAGCGACGGGTCCGTCACGCGTGGGAAGCCGGATGCGGGATTTGCATCCCTGTCAGTCGCGCGCAGCGAAGCGAGCACGTCTGACTCTGGATTCAAATTCCGGCCGCCGCTCCTTCCGACCACACCTCCACGACGCGTTTTGTCACCGAGTGACCACTGCTCTATAACGGCAGCGCCCCAACGACGCCCATGAACGCCGCTCGCGCCGTCATTGTCGTCCTCGCACTCTCCGTCGTGGCGGTACCGGTCGCCGGACACGTCCCGAGTTTCCCCACCGACAACACGAGTCCCGACAGCGCCGTCGCGGTCCCGGACGCGGCGAAGTCGTGGTCGTTCTACGACTATATCGAACCGGGCGAAGTGGCGTACTACCGGTTCTCTCTGACAGCGGGTGAACGGCTTCGGGTCGGCACGTTCACCCCCGACGACGGTTCGTTCGCCCCCTCGGTCGTCGTCATGAGCGAGTCGTTCGACGGGACAGACGGCGTGCCGGGACGGGTGTCGGTGCCCGACGGCATGGGTGCCGTCGTCGTCACCGGCGAGCGACCGGCGCGGGCCGAGTACGAACCGTTCGCGCCGTCGGCGACGTATCACACTGCCAGTCTGGACCGACCGGTCGACGCCGACGCCGCGTACCTCGTCGCCGTCTACGAACCCGACAACCGAAGCGGCGAGGTGGGCGTCACCGTCGGCTACAGGGAGGAATTCTCGCCGACGGAGTACCTGACCGTGCCGTTCGACCTCGTGCAGGTCCACCTGTGGGAGGGCCAATCGCCGCTGCTCGTCGTCGGGCCGTTCGCGCTGACCGTCCTCGCCGGTGGCGTCCTCACCCGTCGTCGGTGGGCCGACCGGTCGCGTTCGCTCGTCCGCGGTGCGCTCGCTCTCGGCGCACTGCTCGTCCTCGCGAGCGGCGTGAACACGGCGGTCCAGACGGGCGTCGCGCTGACGAAGACCGGACCGACCGCTGGCGTCGTCGTCACGGCGCTGTACGTGGTCGTCCCGCTGGCGTGCGGGGCGTGGGCGCTGTGGGTGGCAGGCCGGGACGCGTCCGTGACGACGACGCGGACCCGGGCGGGGCTAGCGGTCGCGGCACTGCTGAGCGTGGCGACGTGGGCTGGCTTCCTCGTCGGCCCGGCGGTCCTGTTGGCAGTCGCGGTCACGCCGACGCGGTTCGTCGACGACTAACTCCACTCACTCCCGGTCCGGTTCCTCGGCCAACGCCCGGTCCCGAAGTTTCCGACACTTCTCGCCTTTGACGGTCAGTTCGGGGACCGGAACGGGCGTCCCGTTCTCGACGGCGACGAAGGTGGCGTAGGCGCTCGTCGTCTGCTCCGTCTCGCCGGTACGCGGGTTCTCGGCGGCGACTTCGATGCGGACGCGGACGCTGGTCCGGCCGGTGGCGTAGGCCCACGACTCGACCCGGGCGGTGTCGCCGATGGGGATTGGCCGCTCGAAGTCGACGCGGGACATCTGCGCGGTGACGCAGGACTCCTCGGCGGCCCGCATCGCCGACATCGCGCCGATTTCGTCCATCCACTTCATGACGATGCCCCCGTGGGCGCTCTCGTAGTTGTTGGCGTGGGTCGGTTGGACGCGCTCGCGGTTGACGATGTGCGTGTCGGCGACGTTAGGCATACGCTCGCTTCACGGGGCGGGGAGAAAACAACGGGGGTCGGTTACTGCTGGGGGTTCCGTTCCTCGTAGGGCTGGACGACGACGAAGCCGTCGCTGTTAGAGAAGTCCAGTTGGTAGCTCTCGTCGGACGACTGGCCGACCATGTCCGAGAGGCTTCGGTTGACGCTCCCGCTCGGCGAGGTGTTGCCGCTCCACGCGACGGTGGCGGCGGGGTCCGTCTTGACCGGCGGCGTCAGCACCAGCGGTTTGCCGTGGGTGGTGATGGCGACGTTCCCGGGGCCTTCGAGGAAGACGTTGGTCAGGCCGCCCGTCGCGGACCCGGCGAGGCTGTCGATGGTGGAAATCTTGTAGTCCACCTGGGACTCGAACGCGAGAACGTCGTTGCCGTTGACCGAGATGCTCTCGCCGGGGTCGAGCGAGAGTACCTGTATCTCTTTGCCTTGGTCGGCGAGATACAGGTGGCCGTTCCCCTCGACTTCCATGATGGGCGTTCCCTCGCCGGTGGCTTTCTGCTTGATGAAGCCCGTCAGACCGCCTTCGGCGGAGGATTTCCCGGTGAAATCGAGGTTGCCGGTGTAGCTAATCATCGATCCGGCTTTCGCCATCACGCCGCCCTCGACGGCGATGTCGAGCAGTTTGCTGTTTTCGAGTTCGAACGTGTCGGCTCCCTCGTTGGGCTGATTTTCGCTGACGAATGTGTCGACGTCCATAGTGGGTTTACCGTGACAGTATCTCGACACCATGGTATGAATATATTTACGTCAACTGGTGAGCGGATTTTGTCGAGCTGGTGGCTCACAGCGGTAACATGGGAGACTACGGTGGTGTCCGTCAGAGCGGCAGCGGGAACGGGACCGACCCGTGGGTGTACCCCTCGACGCGGCCGTCGGGGCGGTACCGGAAGACGATGAGTGGTTCGTAGCCGACGCCGGGGCGTTCGGCGTGGACGCGCCGCCAGTCGTCGTCGGGGAAGGAGGTGCAGTCGACGGCCAACACGGCCCCGGGGTGTGCGGCCAGTTGGTCGCGGGTCTTCGCGTCGCCTGAGGCCTTCAGCGCGCCGATTGCGGTGTTGGCCTGCCGACGGGCGGGCGGCCGCGGGCGGGTGACTTCGACGAGGGTGTCCTCGACGCGGAAGTCGACGGAGTGGCCCGAGTTGAGTTCCACCTCGGGTTCGATGTCGTTTCCGGCGTCGACCAGCAGTTTGGCGGCGTTGAACTCGCCCATCGTCGCCTGCATCCGCGAGAGGTCGAACCCCTCGCTAGTCCCGAGTTTGCTCGCCATCGTGTAGCGGTACTCGTCTAAGACCCCGCGGGCGAGGAAGTCGTCGTAAAAGGCCAGTCCGGCCTCGCGAGAGGCGTCGGGAAAGCCACCGGCGTGGTCCCGGAAGAACCGCCGGGTGGAGTCCCGGCCGTCCTTCGAGAGGAAGACGGGCAGGAAGAAGTTCGCGACGGCGTCGTACTCGGTGAGCCACGGGTCCTCGACTTCCAGTTGGGCGAGGAGCTCGCGTCGGCCCCACTCGGCGATGGGGTCCGGCGTTTCCTCGAACGTCCGCTTGTTCGTGCGCCAGAGCGGTTCGGGCGTCTGCGTGTTCCCGAGCCAGTAGGCTTCGTTGCCGTTCCAGCAGAATAGCGCCAAATCGCCGTTGTTCATCTCCAGTCGGCGCGCGGCCCACCCCTCGGGCGGGGCGAACCACGGGCCGTTCAGGTCGGCACCGAAGGTGTCTTGCAGCGGAGAGAGAAGGTCACGCTGGACGCGGTCCTCGCTCCAGCGTTCGGTCGAGTAGCGAAATCGAAGTGGGCCAGCCACACTGTTAGTAGTCGGTCGGCGCTCTTGTGCGTTCCGCCTCGGTCGATGGCGACCGCCGAACAGCGGCCGAACCGAGTTGTGAGCGGCTGTGGCGGCACTTCTGACCCCACCGTTACATTGATAGGCATTAGCACCCAAGTTGTGGTGTGGTAACCTATGTCGATGGGAGCGTATGACGACGACGAACACGAACGCCGTGAGCGCAAGAACAACGAGGTCGACCTGTCGGAGGACGACGACCGGACAGCGTATCACGGGACCGTCAGCTACGACAGCGGCGAATCTACCGAAGACCTGTTAGACCAGTTCAAGCAGATCAATTCTGAGTAGCGCCGGGCGTTCTCGACCTGACCTGTAGCAGCGTCACCGACGCGGCGGTGACCACCGTCACGGCCGCCACGTGGGCGAGCAGCGCCGCCAGCAACACCGGTTGGTTCAGCACGAACGGTATCAGTACCAATTGGAGGACGCCGAAGCCCCACGTCTCGAGGTCCGCCCGCTGGAACACCCGCACCGTTTCGGGGTCGAACCGGAATCGCAGCGACCGCCACAGGCCGGTGACGCTGGCCCACCATCCGGTCCCGATACGGTAGCACACGTCCCAGAGGATGAGCAGCGTCAGGTACACCACCAGCACCGGCGGGTCCTCGCCGAACAGCGTCGTGACCAGCGGTATCTCCGCCGTCTGGGGGTCGAAGACGAACAGGTGGGTGAGCATGGCGATGTACGCGAGCACCGACAGCACAACCTCCATGTTCGACGAGAACAGCAGCGCCCGATACGTCGGCGGCACGTCGATGCGGCGGATGAGCGTGCTGATGCGGAGCATTTCGATGCTGCCGATGGTCGCGACGAACACCACCACCGTCGCCGCGATGGCCGCGTTCCACACGTCGTAGTACCACGACATCGCGACCACCGCCACCTCGAAGACGACCAGTTGAATCGTCAGCGCCGCCCACGTGGGTAATCGGATGCCCGGGAGCGCCCCGACGATGCTCTCGTACACCCACGTCTCGCCGTAGTCGGGATGCGGGCTCTCGCCGCTCATCGGTCGCCTCCGTCGGCGACGGCGCGGGTCCGCTGGTCGGCCGCCGCTCCGTCCGCGTCTTCGGCGTCGTTCTCGTCGTCGAGCGCACGCGCGACGGCCGTTTCGAAGGGTGTCAGCGACACCGGGACGACCTCTTGAATCCGGTCGTCGCTGGCGACCACCGGCGTCTTCAGACCGAGGATGAGCGGTCGCGCCACGTTCGACGGCACGTCGGTCACGAGTCCGATAGACAGCGAGGAGAGGCGCGGACTCAGTATCGGAATCGGAACGATGCGCGGTTCGGCGTCGTGCATGACCTCCCCGGTTCGGCGGAGTATCTCGGCGTACGTGAGGACTTCGGGACCGCCGATTTCGTACGTCTCGCCCGTCGTCTCCGGTTCGGCGAGGACGCCGACGAGGTACTCGATCACGTCGTCGATGGCGATGGGGTGACAGTCGGTGCGGACCCACCGCGGGGTGAACATCACCGGCAGGGTGGCCGTCAGTTCGCGGATGAGTCGGAAACTGGCGCTGTCGGTGCCGACGATGATGGCCGCCCGCAACACCGTCAGGTCGTACGCGCCCGCGTCGAGGACGGACTCGACCTCGCGGCGCGACCGGAGGTGTTTCGACCGAATCTCGCCGTCGTCGCCGAGGCCGCCGAGGTACACGACGCGGTCGACGCCCGCCGCGTCAGCGGCCTCCCGGAAGTTCGCCGCGGCCCGGCGGTCCCGTTCGGCGTAGTCCGACCCGGCCCGCATCGAGTGAACGAGATAGTAGGCGGCGTCGACGCCCGAGAACGCGTCCGCGAAGCTGTCGGGGTCCAACAGGTCCCCAGTCACCACCTCGACGCCCGCGGGCGGGTCGTACGCCGACGGGTCCCTCACGAGGGCGCGAACGTCGTGACCCGCCGCGCGGAGCGCGGGGACCAAGTGGCCCCCGACGAACCCCGTCGCGCCGGTCACCAGCACGTGCATACCCACTCACGGAGCGGCAAGGGGTTAAAATGCATCCCCGCTGTGCGGGTCGGTCGCCGACTCGACGGCGCTCACCACCCCGGCGTCTCCGGCGCGCCGTCGGCGTCTTCGACCGTGTCGGCCGACTCGGCGTCGGGCGCTCGCTCGCCGAGTTCGGCGGCGCTGTCCGCCCACGTCTCGATAGCCCGGCCCGCCCACGAGTCGGCGTCGAGCACCCGTTCGCGGGTCCGTTCGTACCACTCGTCGTTGACGACGAGCGTTCCCGGACTAGACGCGGCGGCGACGGCGACGAACTCCGCGCGGTCGGCGGCGGTGAGTGCGTCGTCACGGAATCGACCGATAGCGCCTGCAAGACGGTCCGGGTCAGGGTGGGCGAACACCCGGTCGCCCAGCGCGCCGGGGCCGAACAGCGGCGTCGCGTCGGGCGCGGTGTCGTCGAGTAGTCGGCGGCCGCCGTGGACGCGTTCGACGCGTTCACACTCCGTTTCGGCATCGAGCGCGAGGTTCTCGCCGGGATAGTCGGCGCAGGCGTGGGGGTACAGGTCGTCGCCGTGGATGCGGCACTGGAGCGTCGTCGGGTCCAGAAACGCGCAGGCCCGGAGCCACGTCGGCGGCCGGTCGAAGGGGGCGACGGGTTTCGGGGGCTTGCGAAACCCGACGTAGAACACCGGTCGCCCGTCGATGGCGGCCACGTCGACGCCGTCTATCCTGACCCGCCGGTCGTCCTCGGCGTCGGCTTTCCACAACCGCGGTCGAAGTGCGTCGCCGTAGCCCGCGTCGACGAACGCCCGGACCTCCTCGCGCGAGAGGGGGACGAGGTTGTAGGTGTCGTCCAGCGGTTCGAACGGGCCGCGGCGCTCGTGGTCGATGTCGCGGCCGGTCAGGGGCCGCCAGTCGATACAGCACCCCGCACAGCCCTCGCAGTCGACCTCCATACCATGGCTATTGGTGTCACTAGCCAAAAAGAAAGGGCCTTACCGCGGCCGCGGCTACCGCAACTATGGCCTCCCAGCCCTGCGACGGCTGTGGCGACAGCGTCTCGATAGGCGGCGGCATCGCCAACATCTGGACGCAGGAGAGTCGGCCGACCGAGGGCATCGTCCTCGAACTCGGTGACGGCACCGAACACTTCCTCTGTTACGACTGCATCGACCGCCTACCCGACGACACCGAGGTGACCGCCGAGGACGTGGCGGCGCTCGACGAGGAGTCGTAGGGGCCAGTCAACACCGGCCACACCACGTCCCGATGGTTTCGGCGACCGCGAGGCGCCCGTCGCGCCAGCGGACGTACGCGAGCAACGCGATTCCGGCGAGGACGACGGCGACGACGTGTATCAGGCCTTCCTCGCCGACCCAGCGCGTCGGTCCGGTCACCGTCAGCACGAGTAGTTCGGGGGTCTGTTGTGAGACGCCGAGGCCGAACACCACACTCATGGTGAAATTGTATGCGACGTGGAAGCCGATGGAGAGCGCGAGGTCGCCGGTCAGGACGTAGAGACCCCCGAGCAGCACACCCGCCAGCAGGTAGTAGCCGTACTGGCTGACGGCCGTGACCTTGCCCCCGTGGAGGAACGCGAAGACGACGACAGTGAGGGTCAGAGAGAGGCCGACGGCGACCCACCGCGGGAGGTAGCCGTCGGTCCCCTCGACGAGGTTGGTCAGTATTATACCCCGGAAGACGACTTCCTCCCACGTCGCGGCGACGGTGACGAGGCAGAACGTGATAGCCAGCGCCGGGAGGAAAGGGAGTATTCCGGGCGTCTCAGCGAATCCCGCGACGCTGGCCCACCCAGCGAGGAGGACGGCCGCGAACGCGAAGGCGTTGCTCGCCGTCGCGACTGCGGCGCCGACGGCCGCCTGTCGGGCCCACTCGCGGTCAACGCCGAGTCCGTAGCCCGCGAGCGAGCGACGGTCGAGGAACCGGGCGCTCCCGAGGGTCCCGACCGCGAGGACGACGACGAAACCACCCAGTTCGAGCAGTTCGACGACCGGGTGGTCGAACCGCGTGCGGACCGTCGTCTGTATCGCGGCCAGCGCGACGAGCGTCACGACGAGGGGTAAGAGGGCACGAATCGGCGCTCGCAGACGGTTCTGCGTTCGGTTCCAGACGGGCCATGCGACCCGTCGTAACCCGCGACGTGCGGAGACAGGGACTGGCAGTCGCATATCGAGGCGGACGACCACCGACGGCATAGTGGCCCGTCGACGGCTTCTCTCCCGGAAGCCCGTGGGTGATTTTTAACACCAGGGCACGGGTCGAAGACGTATGGACGAGGCTGGCGACGACGAACTCCTCGCGCTCGTAGACGACGAGTACGCCCGGACCATCCTCGCCGCTCTCACCACTGAACCGATGTCCGTCTCAGAACTCTGCCGGGCTTGCGAGATGTCCGACCCGACCGCATACCGCCGTCTCGAACGACTTGAGCGCGCCGGACTCGTCACTGCGGAACAGACGTTAGACCCCGACGGGCACCACTACAAGCAGTACGTCACCACCGTCGAGGAAGTGACCGTCCGCTTCGCCGACGGGGAGTACGAGGTGGGCGTCAGCGAATCGTCGACGGACCCGGCCGACCGCTTCACCGACTTGTTCGAGGGGTTGTCGTAGATGTACGGCCCGCTCTTGCAACTCCGAGCGACCGGCGCCGACCCGTCGATAGCCGTCGCTGTCCTCGCCTTGTCGCTGCTCTCGTTGGTGCTGTCGGTCGTCATCGCTGCAGTCCTCGTCCGCGGGTATCGTCGCGGTACAGGCGGAACCGGACTGCTGGCGCTCGCGGTTGGCCTCCTGTTGCTCACGACCGTTCCGGAACTGCTTCGCCTCGGCCTCCCGACGCTCACTGCGGTTGACGTCGTCGGCCGCTCCGTCGCCGTGAGCGCGTGTGAACTGTCCGGTCTCGGCACTATCCTCTGGACCGTCTACGGTGGGGGGTCGCGATGACGTCCCTGTTCGGTGCGCTGTTCTCGCCCGAAACCGTCGCGTGGGGGTCGCGGGCGCTGACCGCCGCGGTCGGCCTGTTCGTCGCCGCGCTGGCTTACCGCGGCTTCCGACGGAACGACGCACCGAAGATGCGGGCGCTCGCGGTCGGTATCGGCCTGTTGACGACCGGCGCTTTCCTCGCTACCGGCTTTACGGCGGCGCTGGCGGCGGGAGAGGGCGTGGTCTTGCTCGCCCGTGGGGTCGTCACCGTCGCGGGCCTGTGTGCGGTGCTGTACGCGCTGCTTCGCGAGTGAAAAAGGGAACGCGACGGGAGTCCACACGTCGCGGGCCCGCGTGGAGGGCCGATAGCGGGGCGCTGTCGGCAGCTATCGCTACGGTCCCGTCTCCTCTATACTCCGGTAGCGGACTGCCCGTCTAGCAGTTCGACCCCGGATTTTATATGTAACGTCGCCACTCGTCGGTGCGGCGTCGATAAAACACGTCAGATGTGGTCGCTTCCGCGACCGGAAATCTGCGTTAGTTGCGGACGACGTTCGTCGCGCGGGGGCCCTTGTCGGCCTGTTCGATGTCGAATTCGATCTCCTCGCCTTCCTCAAGGTCCGGGCCGCCGACGTCTTCCATGTGGAAGAAAACGTCCTCGTCCGCGTCCTCAGTCGAGATGAAACCGTAACCGCCAGTGTCGTTGAAGAAATCAACCTTACCGTTTGCCATTGCAAACAAATGTACACGGGGTATATGTATAAGAGTTCCGAGAGTATCGGTACCACGACCGTGTGTATGTGACCACGGACCACACGTCGGTCGCGTCGAGCAGACCGTCCGGTTAGGACTTCCCTGACAGGAAAGGTTTACCCCCGGCGGGGCATTGCCTTCGTCCGTGTACCCGGCGCGGATTCACGACGAGTTCCCGGCCCCCGGCTACCGCGGGAACCAGCAGCAGGCCCTCTCTGACATCCGCGCGGCCTTCGAGGGCGGCAACGACGTAGTCCTCGTTCGTGCGCCGACCGGGAGCGGCAAGTCCTTGCTGGCACGGTCCATCGCCGGATGCGCCCGCACCGCCGGTGAGGCGGCCCCGGAACAGGTCGTCGACGCCTACTATACCACGCCGCAAGTCTCCCAACTCGACGACGTGGCCGAAGACGCCCTCTTGGAGGATTTGTGCGTCATCCGGGGGAAGAACAACTACGACTGCATCCTCCCGGGCGAGACGGACACGCCGGTCAATCAGGCCCCGTGCGTGCGCG
This sequence comes from Haloarcula marina, assembly GCF_024218775.1. Classification (NCBI taxonomy): domain Archaea; kingdom Methanobacteriati; phylum Methanobacteriota; class Halobacteria; order Halobacteriales; family Haloarculaceae; genus Haloarcula; species Haloarcula marina. The sequence continues at coordinate 341,249 of NZ_CP100404.1, forward strand.
AACGCGAGTTCGACTGTCAGGTGAAGCACCGCTGTCCGTACTTCTCGGACCGCGCCATCGCCTCGAACCGCCGCATCGCCGCGATGACGCTCGCCTATTTCATGCAGACGGCAGGGAGCGACGTGTTCGGCAAGCGCGACGTGGTCGTCATCGACGAGGCCCACGGCCTCGGCGAGTGGGCGGAGATGTACGCCACCATCGACCTCTCGCCGCAGACGATTCCGATGTGGCGGGACCTCGACATCCCCGACCTCGACGGCTTAGACGAGGCCGTCGCCTTCGCCGAACGCATCGAACACCTCGCCGAACGCCGCGTGAAGGAACTGCGCGGCAACGCCGAACTCTCGCCCGACGAGGTGGCCGAACGCGACTCGCTGAACAAACTCCGGAGCGACCTCTCGTGGTTTCAGGAGGACTACCGCGACCCCGAGAGCGCGACGACGTGGGTCGTCGACCAGGCTGACGACGGCGGCCCGGTGACGGTCAAGCCGATGAACCCCGAACGGTACCTCCAACACACCGTCTGGGACCGCGGGAACCGCTTTGCCCTGCTGTCGGCGACGATTCTTAACAAGGACGCGTTCTGCGCGAACGTCGGCTTAGACCCCGACGACGTGGCCCTCGTCGAAGTGGGCCACACGTTCCCCGTCGAGAACCGGCCGCTCTACGACGTGACGCAGGGCAAGATGACCTACGAGCACCGCGACGACACCCTGCCGAAGGTGGCCCGCGAAACCGTCCGCATCATGGCCCAGCATCCCGACGAGAAGGGCCTGATTCACTGTCACTCCTACGCGATTCAGGAGCAGTTAGACGAGTTGCTGACGGAGTTCGGCGTCGGCCCGCGGGTTCGAACTCACGACAAGGAAGACCGGGACGGCGCGCTGGCGGCGTGGAAGCGCAGCGACAACCCCGACGTGTTCCTCTCGGTGAAGATGGAGGAGGCCCTCGATTTGGAGGGCGATTTGTGTCGCTGGCAAGTGCTGTGTAAGGCCCCGTATCCCAACACGCGCGACTCGCGGGTCGCCCGCCGACTCGAAGACGGGCAGTGGGGCTGGTACTACCGAACCGCCCTCAGGACCGTGATTCAGGCCTGCGGGCGGGTCATCCGCGCGCCGGACGACTACGGGTCGACGTACCTCGCGGACGCGTCGCTCCTCGATTTGTTCGAGCGCGCACGCCACGACATGCCCGACTGGTTCGCGGCGCAGGTCGACCGCACGTCGGTTCCCGACCTTCCCGACTTCTCGCCGGACCGGGCGCTGTCGGGCGTCTCGGCGAACGCGCGCCGCCGTCACGACCGGTCGCGCTCGCGGTCGGGCGGGGGCCGCGACCGCAACCACCCGCTCTCTGACGTGTGGGACTAAAGGAAGGCGAAGGCGAGTCCGTAGACGACGGCCGAGCCGACCATCAGGAAGGCGAGAATGACCGCCATCACCTGCTGTCTATCCATGGAGGGGATTTCGCGCCGCGTCAATTAGGCGTTACGGGGTTCGTCCCGCATCCCCTCCGGATAGCGCACGTCGGCCCACCAGTCCGTGCCGTCGTACGCGAGGAGCCACTGGCCGTCGTAGTCGGTCACCTCGACGGCGGTGTCGTCGCGGGCGCGAAACCGTTCGACGAGGGCCGAGAACGCCTCGCTCGGCGGGTCTTCTGAGTGGACGCCGCCGTCTTTCGCTTCGTCGAGGATGGCCCGCTGGTCGGCGGGCAGGTTCTCGAAGGCGAATCGGAACCGCTCGCGGGCGAGGGCGGCCAGTCCGGCGGCGTCCGCCGCGAGCGGTTCGGCCCGATAGCGGTAGTCGTAGACCGTCACCTCGCGGGCGTCGACGACCGCGATGCCGAACGTCTCGTCCCCGCGGGTGACGCCGTCGTATTCGGGGGTTGGGACGACCACGGACTCGGCGGCCTCGGCGTCGGTGTAGTGGACGCTCACGCCGAGTGCCATCCCCGAGTCGCGCCGCGTCTCGGGATTCAACAGGCCATCGAGGTTCGTCCGGTCGACGGCCGGGAGGTCGGCGTACGCGACCGTTCGCTCGGGGACGGTGTCAGGGTCGAACGTCGCTTCGACGCTGTAGCGCGTCTGTGTCCGTTCGTCGATAGCCTCGTGGTCGACGGCGTAGTAGCCCGACTCGTGTTCGATGGGGGCGTCCGGGTCGAACGGCGCGCTGGTGTCGGTGACCGTCGCGCGGTCGGGGTCGCCGTCGATAGCGCCGACGACGAGCGAGCGGTACGACTCCGGCAGGTCGGCGGTGGGGACGGACCACCGCGCGGCGAGCGTGGCGTCGTCGCTCACGTCCAGCAGACGGACGGACCCGCGCGGGTCCGAGCATCCGGCGAGGGGGAGGGTCGCGCCGACGGCGAGGGCGGCGAGGAGCTGGCGGCGTCGCATGTCCGGACGTGTCACAGGGGTGGTGAATAGTTTGTGGTCACAGACCGGGTCGCCGTCGCCGGATGCTACCCAACGGTGTTAACACGGAGACGCGCGTCTCTCCGGCCAGCCACGACCCGTCTCACGATGGTCCTCACGCCCGACTCCCTGTTGCAGGCCGCGAGCGCCGTCGAACTACTGACGCAGCTACGGGTGTTCGTCTCGGCGATGGGGCCCGCCCTGCTCATGCCGGTTATCGTCTTCGCACTCGGCATGGCCGTTCGGTTGCCGGTCCGGACGGCGGTGCGGTCGGCCCTGCTCGTCGGCGTCGCCTTCGTGGGTATCTTCGCGGTGCTGGACTTCGTCCTCGGCCCTATCGGCGACACCGTCGCGGCGCTCGCAACCCGCTGGGGACTGGACCTCGTCGGCCTCGACGTGGGGTGGGCGACCGTCGCGGGTTTCACGTGGGCGATGGGCGTGACCGCGCTGGTCATCCCGCTGGGCCTCGGCGTCAACCTCCTCCTCCTCGCCGTCGGGTGGACGCGGACGCTCGACGCCGACATCTGGAACTACTGGCAGTGGGCGTTCAACGCCGCGGTCGTCTACCTCCTCACCGACAGTTGGGTGCTGGGACTGGCCGCCGCGGTGGTGACGGAGGTCATCGTCCTCCGTCTGGCCGACTGGACCGCGGACCTCTCGCAGGCGTACTTCGACGTGCCGGGGACGAGCTTTCCCCACGCACAGAGCGTCCTGCAAGCGCCGTTCGCGTTCGCCATCGACCGCGTTCTGCGCTCGGTCCCGGTCGTCGGGACGCTGGACCTGCGGCCCGAGGCCATCGAGCGCCGCATCGGCGCGCTCGGCGACCCCGTCGTGCTGGGCTTTCTCGTCGGTCTGTTCGTCGGCGTCCTCGCCGGACGACCGCCGCTCGCCGCGTTCCGGACTGCGGTGTACGTCGCCGGGTTGCTGACGCTGCTCCCGCGGATGGTCGACCTCCTCGTGGACGGCCTCGAACCGCTGGTCGACCGGGCCTCGGCCCGCGTGAACGAGAGCGAGCGATTCGGCGGCGAGGACATCGTCGTCGGCATCGACGCCGGGGCCATCGTCTTCGCCGACACGACGGCCGTCGTCGCGGGACTCCTGCTCATCCCGTACGCGCTGGGGCTGGCGTTCGTCCCCGGCGTCGTCGTCATGCCGCTGGCGGACCTCGTCACCCTCCCGATGTTCTGCATGTGGGCGGCGGCCATCAGCGGCGGGAACCTCGTCCGGACGGTCCTCGGCGGGGCCGTCGTGACGACTATCGTCACCGCCGCGACGACGCTCCTCGCGCCGTACGTCACCGAAATCGGCCGCGCGAGCGGCGGCCTCCAAGCCGTCGACACGAACGGGTCGACGCTCGTCTCAGCGCTGAGTGCGGGCGGGAACTGGTGGTCGGTCGGCCTCTTCGCGCCGCTCGGCATCGGGAGCGGTGTCAGTGTCGCCCTCGCCGTGGCTGGCGTCGCCTCCGCGGTCTGTGCGTACGGCTGTTACCGCTGGACGAAAGGGATGCCCGCCGCGGCGGCCGCCGAGGTAGAACCCGAGGATGAGGCCGAACCCGAACCGGCCGCGGCGACGCGGCCCGCAGACGGCGACGACTGACGGCTACTCGACGCGCGCGTCGACGACGACGTGCGCGACGCCTTCGCTGTACCCCTTCACCCGTCGCGTATCGAGCACCGCGACCGACCGCCCGGCGTCGGCCGCCGCCGCTTCCAGCCGTTCGATCGGCCGGTCGAAGACCAGCGCCTCGGGCGTGGCCTCGTGCATGTGGACGACGCCGCCCGGTTTCAGCGCGTCGAGCGCGCTGTCGAGGTACTCGTAGGCGTCGTAGTAGCCCATCATCACCCGGTCGGCGCGGCCCTCCTCGGCGAAGCCCGGAACCACGTCGCGGCAGTCGGCCCGATAGGGCTGGACCCGTCCGTCGACGCCGTTGCGCATCACGTTCTCGACCAGATACCGGAACGCCGTCGGGTTGCGCTCGACGGCCGTCACGTCCGCTCCCGCGCGGGCCATCGGGAGCGTGAAGTAGCCGATACCCGCGAACATGTCGAGGACGCGCTCGCCCGCCTCGACTGCCTCGCCCATCCGAGCGCGCTCGGCCTTGTTACCCGGCGAGAACATCACTTCCGCGAGGTCAAGCCCGTACTGCGTGCCGTGTTCGGTGTGGACCGTCTCGGTATCGCCCTCACCGGCCAGCACGCGCACGTCGGGTTCGCGGTGGGCGCCGGAGATACCGCCGCGAGCGAGGACTGTGTCGGCCTCGCCGTGCAGCGCAAGCAACGCTTGCCCGACTTCTTCCGGTCGGGGGCTGTCCCCCACGTCGACGAGGACGATGCTGCCGACGACGGCCCACGACCCGGGCGCGGCGGCCAGTTCCTCGTCGGTCCAGCCGCGCTGTCTGAGGTGGTCTTCGAGGGTCCGAAGCCGTGGCTCGCCGACCTGCTGGACGATTTCCCGCACCTCGACGGACTCGGGCGGGGTGGTCACCGGGACGGCCACGGCGTCGTCGTCCCACGAGCGCACGCTCCGGTCGGCGTCGTAGACGCCCTCGGCTCCGAGCGCGTCGATTACCTGCTGTGTCCGGGGCTTGGCCACGACGACGGCGAGTCGCCGGTCGTCGCTGCCGTTCTCACGCATCGTCGTCGCCGTTCTCGGGCAGGACGTGCAGGCCCGCCTGACTCTTGATGACCGTCACCTCGGCGGCGTCGGTGTCGAGGTAGTCGGGCCGCGGTATCGTCACGCTCTCGAAGGTATCCGGGTCGAGCACCTGGACGGCGTTCTCGTCTTCGACGGCGACGAGCGTCGTCGTCTCGCCGTCTTCGCGGAACCCCAGTCGCTCGCTGTCCGGCGCTTCCCCCTCCTCGAAACTCGCCTCGTAGTGCTCGCCCGTCGCCAGTCGCACCCCCTTCAGGTTCCCCTGTATCGACCGGACGAGGACGGGACCGTCGCCGTCCTCGGGGTCGATGACCTCGCCCTGCTGGTAGCGCGGGAGGCGGACGGCGTAGGTCATCCGGTAGAGCTTCTGTCCGTCCTCGTCCTCGGTGATGAGGCGCTTCGAGTCGGAGTACGAGCCACCGAGTTGGGCCGTGATGCGCTTGGCGATGCCCAGCCCCATCTGGTTCGTCGAAATCTTCATGTTCAGGCCCTCCGGCACCTCCTTCGTCTCGGTGATGTAGGCGTTGCGGTCGCCGGTCTCCTCCCGGTCGGCGATGTACTCCTCGGCGATGGTCTTCGCGCGCGCTATCTCCTCGTCGGTCGGGTCTCGCTCGTCGGCCCGCACCTGCACGACGCTGGCGAAGGAGCCACCGGCAATCTTCCCGCAGCGCTCGCAGGTCTGTCGGGAGATGGAGACGGGGACGACGACTTCCTCTGTTACCGGCGTCTCGCGGACGACGCCGGAGAACTCGGCGTGCATCCGGATGTTGTTCTGGTCGATCTGTTCGGGGGCGACCTGCCACGCGATGGACTGGGCGTCGACGTGGATGCCCAGCGCCTCGCTCACCTGTTCGACGGCGATGTCCGTGTAGTCCTCCGCCCCCACGTCGACCCAGCGGTTCCCCTTGTGGACCGCGCCGCACTGCGCGCAGACGCGGACCTGAATCTTCTCCGGCGCGTCCACGAGGTCGAACTCCTCGAAGTAGCAGGCGTCACACAGCACCCGCTCGGAGTCCCGCTGTGCGCCCGGGAGGTCCGGGCGGTCCTCCGGGTGTGCCGCCATCTCGTCCCCGCAGCGCGGGCAGAAGGCTCCAGACCGGCTCATTGTGCGCCGCTAGGCCGCTGTCGTGTTTAAACCGTGTGTTCTCGGGGCCGACCTGACTGTGAACGGATAGGTTATGAACCGGGCCGTAGAACGTGCTCGCAATGGGATATCGGGGCTGGGTCCGGTATCGGCCGCGAGGGGGCGCTGAGCCGTGACGCTCGCCACCGTCGCGCACGTGTTGTTGCTCGCCCTGTCCGTGCTGACGACGACGGCACTGACCGGCTACGCGTGGCGAAATCGGGCCGAACACGGTGCCCGCGCGTTCTCGGGATTGGTGGCGGCGTTTACGGTGTATGCAGGCGCACACCTCGTCGGTCTGCTCACCGTCGACCTCGGCGCGCGACTGCTCTGGGAGTACGTCCAGTGGACCGGCACGGCCGCGATTCCGGTGCTCTGGATGCTGTTCGCCCTCGAATACACGGGCCACGACGAACTCATCGACCGGCGGACCGTGGCCGCGCTCTCGGTCGTTCCGGTCCTCACCGCCGCGCTGGCGTGGACGAACCCGTGGCACCACCTCATGTGGACGGACAACACGCTCGTCGTCGTCAGCGGCCTCGCTATCTTCGACCAGTCGTTCGGCCCGTGGTTCTGGGTGTTCACGGTCTTTACCTACGTCCTCATCACCACCGGCGGCTTCCTGCTCCTCCGTCTGGTCTGGTTTTCGGACCACCTCTACGCCGACCAGGCCATCCTGCTCGTCGTCGGCGTCACCGTCCCGATTCTCGCCAGCGCCCTGTCGGTCCTGCCGGTGGTACAGGTCGGACGCCCCCTCCTCGACCTCACGCCCTACTCCTTCGTCGTCTCCGGGTTCGCCTTCGGCTACGCGCTGTTTCGCCACCGACTGTTCGACTTGGTCCCGGCGACCAGACAACTCGGTCGGAGCGCCGTCATCCACCACCTCGAAGACGGCGTCGTCATCGTCGACACCACGCGACGGGTGCTGTACCTCAATCCGACGGCCGCGGAGTTGTTCGACTGCTCCTCGTCGGCCGCGCTCGGCCACCCGGTCCGCTCGCTCGTCGACGAGTCGGCCATCGACTTCGACACCGAGGACGCCCTCGCGGAACTGGAACTCGGCGGCAACGTCTACGAGATACGCACGTCGCCGATTCACGACCGACACGGGCGACTGACCGGCCACACCCTCGTCATCCAAGACATCACGACCCGGAAAAACCGCGAGCGCCGCCTCGAAACGCAGCGCGAGGAACTCGAACGACTCGACAGTCTCAACGCGGCGATTCGGGGCGTTCACCGGGCGCTCGTCACCGCTACCAGTCGGTCGGAGATTCGCCGGGCGGTGTGCGAACGGCTCACCGACGACGGCATCTACCGGACGGCGTGCGCCGCCGACCTCTCGACGGTACAGGGCGAGGGAGCGGGATGGACTATCGCCGGGGCCGACACCGACCCGTCGGCGCTTCCGGCGGACATCGCGAGTACCGTCCCGGCCGAGTCTCGGGCGGAGGCGACGCCGGTCGTGGTCGACCCGGACGACCAGCCGGGGACGTGGACGGTGGTCCCCCTGGTGTACGGCCCGACGGTGTACGGCGTCCTCGCGCTCCGGTCGGCGGAATCGACCGACGGCGGTTCGACGGCTATCCCCGACCGGGAGCGGGAGGTGCTCGCGGAACTCGGCGAACTCATCGGCCACGCCAGCAACGCCGTCGAGACGCGCCGCCTCCTCAGCGCCGAGTCGGTCGTCGAACTGGAGTTCGCCAGCCGCGACACCGACGGGACGCTCCTCGAACTGGCCGGGGCGATGGACTGCGCCCTCGAACTGACCGGCATCGTCCCGAACGCCGTCGACGGCCACCTCGCGTACCTCCGGGTGGCGTCCGGGAGGGCCCCCGATGCGGACGCGCTCACGGCGACGCACTCCGACCGGGTTCGGGCGATTCGCGACGGCGAGGCGGGCCTCGTCGAGTGGGCGGTCCCCGACGGGACGCTGGTCGGGGCGCTCGTCGACAGCGGCGCGCAGGTCGTCTCCGTGACCGCCGAGGACGGGGTCACGACGGCCGTGGCCGAGGTGGCCTCCGACGCCGACGTGCGGCGTCTCGTCGAGGAGGTCACAGCGGCGTTCCCCGAGACGCGCCTCGTCTCGAAGCGAACCCGCGACCGGCCCGTCGGGCGGCCCGACGGCATCTCTCGGGGGACCGTCGCCGAACTCACCGACCGCCAGCAGGAGGTGCTGGAGACGGCCTACCGCGCCGGGTACTTCGACTGGCCCCGCGGGTCGACGGCCGAGGAAGTCGCGTCGACGCTGGACATCTCCGCGCCGACGCTCCACGGCCACCTCCGCAAGGCCGAAGCGACACTGCTCGCGGACCTCTTCGACGGCGACCGACGCGCGGACGACTGATTCGCGGAATCGGCGTTTGAGGACTTCTCTATCGGTTTTGTGCCGTTCTATCGCCCCTCCCTACACACGTAGTGCCAACGTAGTAGCCAGTCGTTCTCCATCTGAGTATCGAGACATGACAGACGACGACCAGCCAACGATGAGCAGACGACGACTCTTGGCGACTGCGGCCGCGGTTTCTGCAGGCGGCCTCGCGGGATGTACAATCTCGACCCCCTTCGGCGACTTCGGGGCGTCGACCGACGGCGACAGCGGCGACAGCGGCGGCAGCGACAGCGGCGGGGCCGCGACCCCCTCGCCGACGCCGGTGACGACGACCAGACAGCCCAGTACGCGGACGCCGACGCCCACGCCCACGGCCTCCCCGACTGCGGTGCCGACCAGTACACCGACGCCGGTCCCGACTGCGGTGCCGACGGCGACGCCGACCACGAACCAGACCGGTCTCCAACCGCTGACACCCGACCCGTGCGTGCTGACGGGGTCGTGCGTGAGCACGCCCGTCGAGGAGGAGACGGTGACGCTTCCTGACGACCCAATCTTCATCCCGGAGGACCCGATTCTCTCGTCCGACATCGTCCTCGACCCGTCGCTCGTCGACACGACGGACTCGACGCTCGGCGAACCGTCGAGCGTCGAAGAGGGCGATGACCTCTCCGTGACCGTGACCCCCGAGACGAACAAGTCCGAGAACACCGCGCTCGGCGGGACGAACACCGAGCGAAAGGGCGACATGATCTGTACGACACAGCGCCGACAGGTCACCTCGGGGAGCGGGACGAACTTCCTGCTGGACCCGCAAATCGGGACCATCTGGCCGGGCGCGATACTCGAAGCCGAGAGCGTCGCCCGCGGGCAGTTCTCGCCCGCGCTCTCCTCGACGCGGCGCAACGGCGTCCCGACCAGTCAGATACGGAACCCGCTCGAACTCTCCATCTCCCTGCGCAACATCGACGGGCAGAACACCCGGAAACTTCAGACCCCTTCGCTGGGGTCGTTCCGGACCGCGCTCGACGACATCCTCGGGCAGTACGACCGGAACGCGAACACCCCCGCGCGGATGAACTTCAGCATCCATCAGATTCACTCCTCGAAGCAACTGGACGTGACGCTGGGGGCGCACTACGACAGCCTGAAACTACAGGTCGACAACGAGTTCGACTTCTCGACGGAGTCGGAGACGAACAAGATATTCGCGCAGTTCTACCAGCAGTACTACAGCGTCGACGTGTCGCTGCCGAACCCCATCGCCAACGGCGTCGTCACCGACCAAGCGACCTACCTCAAGCCCAACGACGTGGTCGTCAAGAACGTCTCCTACGGGCGCCTCCTCCTGTTCTCGGCCGAATCGAAGTACGAGCGAACGGACATCGAGAACGCCCTCAACGTCGCGCTGAACGCCGGGTCGGGGCGCGCGACGGCGTCGCTCGACATCAAACACAAGCAGGTCCTGCGCGACACGCAAATCAACGTCCAGGTGCTCGGCGGGGCCGCCCAGCAGGGGGCACAGACGGTCAGCAAACCGGGCGAAGGCGCGTTCGAGGCCATCCGGAACTTCATCCAAGAGGGTGCGACCTACGACCCGAAGACCTCCCCTGGCGTCCCCATCGCCTACCAGACGAAGTACCTCAGCAACCTCGACACCGCGAACACCTACCTCACGACCTCCTACACCGAGCGCAACTGTCGGCCGACGACGCGGGGCTACCGCGTCCACAACATGTCGCTGGGGGTCATCGAGGAGAACGACCCCGGCAACGAGGAGGAACTGTACGGCGACGTGTACGTCGTCGCGTGGCCCATCCCGGAGGGCGAGACCATTGTCGGCCCGGACGCCCGCATCGAACCGAAAGGCGGCCGGAGCGACGGCCGCGTCTGGCACCGCTCGAAGTCCTCGAACATCAACGTCAAACAGGGCGAACGCAAGGACCTCGGCGTCGACGCCACCATCGAGTTCGACGAGGCCCACGAACTCGACAACTCGCGGACCTACATCCAAGTGACCGCGATTCCGCACGAACGGGACCCCACTTCGGGCGACGAGTTCGGCAACAAGAAGGCCGTCAAGTGGTTCCTCAACGAAGCCCCGAGCGACCCGGACCGCGCGGGCCGGGAGAAGGGGAAGTTCAGAGAGCGCTGGAACGACCGCAACAGCGAAATCGAACTCGCGTTCGACATCTCGCCCGTGCCGCTCTAACCGTCGCCGAGCAGACTCGGTTCCGGCACGTCGGCGTCGGCCGCCTCGCGCCACGTGTGGGTCGGTTCCCACTCGAGCAGGCCCTGCGCTTTCGCCGTCGAGAGGGCCGACTGCTCGCCGTCCAGTTCGCACCGGTCGGGTAGTTCGCCCCAGTGGTCCGCGACGAGTTCGGCGGTCGGACGCCCGACGTAGTTGTCCGCGGCGGCGACGTGGAACGCTTCGTGCCCACCCAAATCGGCGTCGAGTGCGGCCGAGACGATACTCGTCACGTCACGAACGTCGACGTACGACCAGCAGTTGCCGTCGCCGCCCGCGAGGTCGCCCTCGGCCACGTCACGGCAGGCGTACTCGCCGGGGTACTGAATCCACGACGGGCGAATCGAGGCCACGTCGACGCCGTCCCGGCGGACCACCATCTTCGCTATCTCCTCGCCGGCCACCTTCGAGGTGCCGTAGGGGTCCTCGGGGGCCATCGGGTGGTCCTCGTCGATGGGGAGGTACGCGGGCAGGGGCGTCTCCTCGGCGAACGCGAGGCCGTAGGCGCTCTCGGAGGACGCCCACACCACGTCTGCCCCGGCCCGGCCCGCCGCGTCGAGGACGTTGTACGCCGCCGAGACGTTCGTGTCGAACACGCGCGTCCCGGCGTGGCGCTCGGGGGCCGGAATCGCGGCCCAGTGGACGACTGCGTCGGGGTCGTACTCGGCGAAGAGGTCGCGCACTTCCGCGCCGTCGGTGGCGTCGACGGCTTTGAACTCGACGTGGTCACGTTCGGGGACTTCCCAGCCCGGGTGGTCCAAATCGGCGCAGACGACGTGGTACTCGCCCGCGAGGTGGTCGCAAATCCAGCGGCCGGAGCGGCCGCGGCCGCCGGTGACGACGACTGTCTCGGTCATGGATGGGGTTGTCGCCGCCGACACAAATGCGTGCGGTCACCGGCACGCGACGCGCCGAGGCGTGGGAGGCGACCGCACGATAGCGGGGTTTTAGGCCGTTCGTCGCGTACCTGGGGGTATGCAGTGGCAAACCGACTGGGGACTCCGCGGTCGGATGGTCCTGACGATGTTCCTCCTGTTCGGACTGTACATCGTCTTCATCGGCCTCCTCAGTCTGTACTTCACGAACTTCGCCGCCATCGTCCTCGTGATGGCGCTGTTCATGGGGGCGCAGTTCTTCTTCAGCGACAAACTCGCGCTGTACTCGATGGGGGCCAGAGAGGTCGACCCGCAGGAGTACCCCGAACTCCACCGGATGGTCGACCGCCTCTCCCAACAGGCGGACCTCCCGAAACCGAAGGTCGCCGTCGCCGACTCGCGCGCGCCCAACGCCTTCGCGACCGGGCGCTCGCAGAAGAACTCGGCCGTCTGCGTGACGACGGGCATCATGCGGATGCTCGACGACGAGGAACTGGAGGGGGTCATCGCCCACGAACTCGCCCACATCAAGAACCGCGACGTGATGGTGATGACCATCGCCTCGTTCCTCTCGACCATCGCCTTCCTCATCGTCCGCTGGGGATGGCTGTTCACCGGCGGCCGCGACCGCGGCGGTCAGCAACAGGCGCCCGTCTTCGTCGCCATCCTCGCCTCGCTGGTGGTGTGGATAGTGTCGTTCCTCCTCATCCGCGCGCTCAGTCGCTACCGCGAGTTCGCCGCCGACCGCGGCGGTGCGGCCATCACCGGCAAGCCCGCGGCGCTGGCGACGGCGCTGATGAAGATAGACAGCGGCATGGAGAAAGTGCCGAAAGACGACCTGCGCGGCCAGTCCGAGATGAACGCCTTCTTCATCATCCCCATCCGCGTCGGGTGGATCGGTCGCCTCTTTAGCACCCACCCCTCGACCGAGAAGCGCATCGACCGCTTGCAGGACTTGGAACGGGACCTCGAAGGGTACTGAGGTTCGATTCTCGCCGGTCGTTGTCGCTTATTCCGACGCGAACGGCCAGCAAGCCGGGTCGACTGTTCTACGGGGCTTTCGAGTTGTTCTCGGTTCACGTATCGTCCGCGTCAATGCGGACTCTTTCCGCTGCTAGCACGAAAACCGCCTTATCCCCCGCCCACTTTGCACCGGTATGGGACTGCTGGACGGACTCAAGAGCGTCCTCGGGATGAAAGCCGAGGCCGACGCGACCCGTGACGCCAGCCCCGACGACCTCTTCGGGATGTCGACGGCCTACGTCACGATGGAGGCCGACCTCGGGTTCGCGCCGACGGGCGACGCGGCCCTCTGTTTCGGCGACGTGGACAGCACGGACTTTCAGGACGCCACAGACGAGGTCGAGACCATCCTCGACGCCGGGGCGGAGGAGACGGGGACCGTCGCGGAGTTCGTCTCCGACAGCCACGGCTATCAGTGGGTCGTCCTCCACGACGACGACTTCGAGGACCTCGTCACGTCCATCCACTTCGCCGCCGACACGCTCATCGAGCGGCGATACGGTTCCCGACTGTTGGCGGCGCTGTTCGGGTTCGAACGCGAGTCGGACGGGCAACCCGCCTACTGGGTGTACTCCTTCCGTCGGGGGACGTACTACCCCTTTGCACCCGACGCCGACCGAGACCGTGAACGGGACTCGGCGGCGGAGTTCAAACTGGAGTCGAACCTCGACGGCGAGTTGAATCTCGAGGGGGACAAGGAGTTCTGGTACCCGCTGTGGCCCGACCGGGCGGGTGACCACCCGTGGGAGTAGGTATGCCGGACCTCGCGCTCTACGACCACGTCCGGCCCGCCGACGGCAGCGAGTTCCGCGACGGCGTGTACCGCGTGGTCGGGACGAACGACGGCGGCGCGACGTTGCTGCGAGTGAGCGGTGCGGACGGACGGCGGGCCAACACCGGGGAGGTCGTTTCCGTGTCGAGCGACGAACTCGGGGGGTTCGAGGCGGCCGACAACCCGGACGACGGGTGGTCGCCGTCGACCAGCGTCCGGTCGGCACTCGACGGGTTCTACTGGTCGGCCCGGACCTTCGTCGAGACGCTCGCGGAGCGCCCGATTCCGGCGGTCGTCGCGCTCGCGCTCTTGCTCGCTGGGGAGTTCGGGCAGGGTGCGCTCGGCCTCTCGGGGTTGCAGGCCGCGGCGCTGATTCTGGTCGGCGGGTTCGGTCTCCTGTATCTCGGGAGCGGTCGGCTATAGCCACACCTGCGGTGACCCCCGACAGCGTCTGACGCGTCCCCCATCCCTTCTAAACGTCCCGATTCACTCGCAACTTACCACCACTACGTCTGGCGATTTCACTTTCACTACGGTGTTAACGGGGGTTTATGTGCCATGGGGCGTAAGGCACGTCTATGTCCGCAAGCGAGGACCTCGAAGACCTGCCGGGCGTCGGTCCGGCCACCGCAGAGAAACTCAAAGACAACGGCTTCGACTCGTATCAGGGAATCGCCGTCGCCTCTCCCGGCGAACTCTCGAACACCGCCGACATCGGCGAGTCCTCGGCGGCCGACATCATCAACGCCGCCCGGGACGCCGCCGACATCGGCGGGTTCGAGACGGGGTCGACCGTACTGGAACGCCGTGAGCAAATCGGGAAGCTCTCGTGGGGCGTCGACGAGGTGGACGAACTCCTCGGCGGCGGCGTCGAGACCCAGTCCATCACCGAGGTGTACGGCGAGTTCGGGGCCGGGAAGTCGCAGGTGACCCACCAACTCGCGGTCAACGTCCAACTCCCCGCCGAACACGGCGGCCTCGAAGGCAGCACCATCTTCATCGACTCCGAGGACACGTTCCGGCCCGAGCGTATCGACCAGATGGTAAAGGGACAGACGGACGAAGTCCTCGAAGACACGATGGTGCTCCACGGCGTCGCCGAGGAGGGGGAGGCCGACGCCACCGACGAGGCGATGCTGGACGAACTCGTCGAGTCCGTCCTCGACAAGATTCACGTCGCGAAGGCGTTCAACTCCAACCACCAGATTCTCCTCGCCGAGAAGGCCCAAGAAATCGCCAGCGAGACCCAAGAGGACGAGTTCCCGGTCCGACTCCTCGCGGTGGACTCCCTGACCGCCCACTTCCGGGCCGAGTACGTCGGCCGGGGTGAACTGGCCGAACGCCAGCAGAAACTCAACAAGCACCTCCACGACCTGATGCGCGTCGGCGACCTGAACAACACCGCCGTCCTCGTCACGAATCAGGTCGCCTCCAACCCCGATTCGTTCTTCGGCGACCCGACCCAGCCAATCGGTGGCAACATCCTCGGCCACACTTCGACGTTCCGCATCTACCTCCGCAAGTCCAAGGGCAACAAACGCATCGTCAAACTCGTCGACGCGCCGAACCTCCCCGACGGCGAGGGCGTCATGCGCGTCGAGGAAGGCGGCCTGATGAACGAGTAGGCGACAGCGCGCGGTCCGATTTCACGTTCTTTCCCGACTTCCACGGCGACCAGCGACGGCCGTCTGTCACGAACGCGACCGGTCATCTCGAAACGATTTGTGAGATGTCCCCGCGACCCGAACCCCTTCGTTTCGTGTCGAACCCGCCGCCCTCTCGCGTCTGTCGGGTGTCTGACGGACCGGAGTGAAAGTGGTACGTGTGAGAGGAAACCGCAAGACGGCGGCACATCTCCTGTCGAAATAGGGGGGTTGGCGGTAGAAAACGCGAGACGGCGGAGAGATATGCGACATCACGGGGGGTCCCCTTATCGAGTGCAGATTCGGAGAACTACCGGTCGATGACGGGACCGAAAACGTGGCGTCCCAGTCAGTCCCCGGCGGACTTCATGCCCGTGTCCTTCAGGTCCTCGCCGCCGACGGAGGAGCGCAGGGCGTCCATGCCGTCGTCGCGGTCGATACCGAAGTTGTCCGCGTACAGGTCCTGGACGCGCTGGAACTCCTCGTCGGAGAGCGGCGGCGTGTCGGGTGCACCCGCCCACTCGTCGATGTCGGCGGTGGTGCGGAACGTCGGGGTGACGGAGGCGACTTCGTCGTGGGCGAGTAGCCACTGGATGGCGGCCTGTCCCATCGTGCGCTCGCCGTCCCGTTCGAGGAAGCGGATGGACTCCACCTTCTCCCACCCGGTCTCGTACCACTCGGTCGGCCGGTGGGCGCGGTGGTCGCCCTCGCCCAGTTCCGTCTCGGGGGTGACTTGCTCGTTCAGCAGGCCCGAGGAGTGGGGGACCCGCGCGACGATGGACGTGTCGGCGTTCTGCTCGCGGATGGTGTCGACGAAGTGGCGACCGGGAGTCTGCTCGAAGAGGTTGAAGACGGTCTGGATTACGTCGAACTCCTCGGCGACGGCGGCGTCGCCCTCGGCCAGCCAGCCGATAGAGGGGCCGAGCGCCCATCCGATGGCGTCGACTTTCCCCTCTTCGCGGAGTTCGTCGAGCGTCTCCAGTACGTCTTCGTCCACCTCGTCGACGTTGGCGTTGTGGAGCATCAGGAGTTCGACGTGGTCCATGTCCAGGCGGTCGAGCGAGCGGTCGAAGGCGGTGTGAATCCACTCGGGGGTGAGCTTCTTCGGCAGTTCGCCGTGGCCCGCCTGCGGGTTGTTGTAGAAGTCGTAGCCGATTTTCGTGGAGACGGTCACCTCGTCGCGGACCTCGGCGAGGGCATCGCCGAGAATCTCCTCGCTGTCCCCGTGGCCGTACACGTCGCTCGTATCGAAGAAGGTCACGTCGCGGTCGACGGCGTGCTGGACCATCTCGACGGCGTCCTCGCGCGTGCGGTCGCCCCACCAGTCCGTGCCGACGACCCACGCGCCGAAGCCGACTTCAGAGACTTCGACGTCCGAGTTCCCGAGCGTATCGTACTTCATACCGGCGCGTTAGGGCTCTCCGCACTTATCCGCCGTGGTTCGCCGGTCAGCTCTCAGAGTCGACGCTACGGACCCGAATCCGAAGGTCCGGGACGGCAACGGCGTCGACGATTTCGACGGCCCCGTACTCACGGCTGACCCACCACCACAGCGCGGCCGACCCGAGGACGAGGAGGGGGAGGGCGACGAGGCCGCCTTCGATACCGAACGACCCCCCGGTCACCAGCGCCGGGCCGGTCAGATTCGTTTCGAGGAGGGCGGCGCCCGCCCGCAGACCGCTGACGGGAAAGTTCCACAGCGCGAGGGTGTAGTTCCAGGCGACGTGGAAGCCGCAGGCGACGCCCAGTCGACCGGTGAGGACGTAGCACGCGCCGAGGAGGACGCCGTACAGCGTGATGTTCGTGGTGCTGAGCGCGGACGCGCTGGGATTGGTCAGGTGGAGGACGCCGAACAGCGCCCCCGTTCCCACGGTGACGACGACGATGGACCGGAACTTCCCGAACGCCCCGGCCAGTCCTTCGGCGAGGTTCGTCAGCAGATAGCCCCGAACCACCACCTCCTCGGTCGTGGCCTGCACCAAAAAGAAGGCCGCGAGCAGTCCCAGTCGGAAGAGCGCGCCCGTCGTCCCGAAGGCGAGGGTGTCGCTGGCCGACGTGGTGAGGACGCCGGTCACGGTGAGAAAGCCGAGGGCGAGCAGTCCGAGGAGGGCGACGGTGGGAAGCCCGAACCCCAGCGCGAGGCCGAAGACGGCGTCGCGCCACCACTGCCGGTCGAGTCCGAGGCCGTAGTCCGCGAGCGTCCGCCTGTCGAGGAGGTAGCCGACGCCGACGGCGACGACCAGTCCGGCGAGGAGGACGCCGATACGCTGGGCCGTCGCGTACAGCACCGCCACGGTCCCCTCACCGGCCGGGAGCGGAATCGACCCGACGACGCCGCCGACGACGACGACGCCGAAGCCCGCGAGGAACACCCAGACGACGAGTCGCCACGGCGCGCGCAACCGCCGCTCGGCGGGGTTGACGAGATACCCGCGCACCTCCATGATGAAGTCCGACCTGACCATGTCGGGCCGTGGGCCGGGGGCGGCTTATACTGTTGGCTCGCGGGTGGTGACACCGGTGTCACCACCTTTCTGTGGCGTAACGGAAACCCCTATCTGCCCTCGAAGCGACGTACGGCACATGACTAAGCGCCACGTGTCGTTACCGCCACTCGCCGAGGAGGGACTCCGAGCGTTCATCGACGAAGTCGACGAGCGCCTCTCCGGCGAGGAGGACACCTGTGACGTGGTCACCGACGTGCTCATCGACCTCCACGGGGACCGCGACGCCTACGAGCGCTGGCAGTCGGGTGAGGACGTTTCGCCCGCCGAACGCGTCCGCCTGCAGGGGTACGACCCCTGTAACACCACGCTGGAGAGCGAGTACTACGCCGAGAAAGACGAGGAGAAGTTCAAGCGGTCGAAGCACCTCCAGTGGCTCTGGCGACAGTTCGACGCGACGCCGATGGCCGACAACGTCGAGTTCGCGCTGCGCTTCCGTCGGATGCTCGCGAGCCATCTCTTCGAGTCCTGCGGGGAGAACTGCCGCTTCTTCAAGAACATCTCCTTTACCTACGGCCACAACATCGAAGTGGGCGACAACGTCGTGGTCCACGACGACGTTCACTTAGACGACCGCGGGAAACTCACCATCGGCGACCGCGTCTCCATCTCCGACGACACCCACATCTACAGTCACGACCACGACGCCACCGACCAGACCCACATCGACAACTTCCACACCATCATCGAAGACGACGTGCGCCTCACCTACGACTCGATGGTCCGGGCGGGCGTCCGCGTCGGCGAGAACGCCATCCTCGCCGCGAAATCCATCGCTGGCAAGGACATCCCGGCCCACCACATCGCGGCGGGCACACCGGCGAAGTCCATCGCCATCAAGGACGGGTGGGAGTCCGTGGCCGACCCGCTCGACGACGCGAACGCCGACCGGCGGGCCGAGCGCGAACTCGACTACGACATCCCCGAAGACATCGACCCGTTCGACGAGTTCCAGCGCGACCTCACGCCGCCGGACCGCTGACTCTTTCCGAGTATCAGTCCTGAAAATAACGCCCGAACAGCAAAGTAGGCACTCCCCGAAATTTCGGGTATGGAAACGTGGGTGTGGCTGACCGGGTACGTCGTCGGGTTCGGCCTCTTGCAGGTCCTTCTGTACCGGTACTTCCAGCGACGAGAGCCGACACCGGAGACCACCGCGGGCGGGTTCGACCGCGGCGACGCCGGTGGCCGTTCGGTATCGCGCCCCGAAACCGACGTGGTCGTCAACTGCGAGGCCTGCGGGGCCGCCAACGAGTCCCATCGGATGATTCGGTACTGCGGTGAGTGTACGGCCTCGCTCCGGTAGGGGTTTGGCCGTTCGGGTCGACGTACGGCCATGCGGAGCGTCGCCATCAACGTCGCGGCTAACACGAACGAACCGGGCTTTCGCGGCCCCGTCTATCCGGACGGCACGTTCGAGTACATCCCCATTCCCGAGTCGAAACCGACCGCCGAACGGGTCCCGACCTACGCCGATTTCGACTTCCAGACGGACGTGAGCGGCGTCGCCGACCGGCCGGTCCACTTCGACCCCGAGTTCCCCGAGGCGGGCGGCGAGCGGTACACCTACGGCGACGAACACGGCGTGAAGGCGGGGCCGCTGTCGGCGCTGTCGGCGGGCGACTACCTCTTTTTCTACGCGACGCTGTCGACGACTGGCGGCGGCGACCCGCCCGCGTGGGCGTCGCCGCGGTGGGGCGCGCACGTCATCGGGCACTTCCGACTCGCGCGGGACCCGGTGACGGGCGAGCAGTACCGCGCTCTCGCGCCCGCGGACCGGGCCGTCTTCGACTCGAACGCCCACGTCAAGCGCGAGACGTTCGACGCCCGCGTGCTCCTCCTCGGTGACCCGGAAGGCTCCCGACTGTACGAGACGGTGGTCCCGCTGTCAGCGCCCAGTGGCGGCACGGACGCGAACTGGGTGGTCACGGACCTGTCCTCGGACTCGGGAAAGGGGCCGTGGTGGCGGCGGCCGATGCGGTTCGACGAGGCGGGGACCGAGCGATTGCTGACGCTCGCCGAGGAACCGCCCGCGGCCGTCGACCCCTGACCGTCCGAGAGAGTTATCACCGGTGAAAACAGAGCACCAAGACATATGTCCAGACGCGCGCATACCGGGAGTATGCGTATCTCCAGCGGCGTCCCCGGATTCGACGAACTCATCGAGGGCGGGTTGCTCACGGACCGCCTGTACGTCGTCAGCGGGCCGCCCGGAAGCGGTAAGACGACGTTCTGCTCGCAGTTCATCACACAGGGCGCCAAAGAAGGCGAGACGTGCCTCTACGTGACGATGCACGAGACGAAGGCCGAACTGATGCAGGACATGTCGGGCTACGAGTTCGGATTCGACCGGGCGATGCAGTCCGACGCCGTCCAGTTCCTCAACCTCGTCACCGAGAACGGGAAGCGAACGATTACGCAGTTCGGTACGGACGGCGGCCTGACGAACCGACTGGTCGCCTACATCGAGCAAAACGACATCCAGCGGGTGGTCATCGACTCGACGATGCTCCTGCAGCACTTCATGAACGACGTGGAAGGCGAGATTACGGGCTTCCTCTCCGCGCTGAAACAGACCGACACCACGACGCTGCTCATCTCGGAGATGACCGACCCGTCCTCGTACAGCGACGAACACTACCTCGCCCACGGCGTCATCTTCTTCCACAACTTCCTCGAAGGCGGGAGCATGACCCGCGGCGTGCAGGTCATCAAGATGCGCGGGACCGCAATCGACTGTGACATCCGCGAGATATCCTTCAGCGACCACGGCCTGCAGGTCCACGCCGACACCAAGATACAGACATGAACCGCTACGAACGGGAGTTCGACACCGACTGGGACGCCTTGGGTAAGGACGGCGCCACCGACCGCGCCTACGCTATCGGCGTCGCCGAACGCCTCGGGGAGTACAACCGGGAGGAACTGGAGGCCATCTACGCCGAGATGGACTCGGCGTACCACCGGAGCATGGTCGAACTCGCGTACGACGAGGGACGCAACGAGGCGAAAGCGACGGCCGAGGCCACCAACGCCGACGGCGACGCCATCTGGGCCGAACTCGTCGAGGGCGAACGCACTACCGTCGACGAGGACGACATCCCCACCGGCGGCCGCGACGGCCTTCCCGACGCCTTAGCGCCCAGCGAACTGCTCGACAGACAGGAGGTCGACAGCACCGAGGCAGTCAGCAGACCTGAGTTTCTCGACCGCTGACCCCTCCCACGGCCCGGCAACAGGTTTTATATCCCCGACCGGATTAGCCGCCGCGTATGAGCAAAATCAAAGTGTCCCTGCCGGACCAAGTCGACTCTGACATCACTCGCCTCGTCGAACAGGGGGAGTTCCTCAACCGCGACCAGGCCGTCGAGGAACTGCTCTCCCGGGGTATCTCCGCGTACAACACGACCACCGAGGAGTCGACATCGGACCTCGAAGACGATATGTTCGGACAGACTGCGGCCGAGCAGCGCGACCCGGCGCTGCGCGACGAGGAAGACGACTTCGGCTTCTGAGCGGGGCGTCGGCGTGGCGGCCGCTCGCCGAGTAGCGCGCGAAAAAGTGTAGCTGGGGCCGTTCTGGACGCTTCTCGCGTTAGAACGAGACTTGGTCGGGACCGTCCTCGCCCATGCAGATGGGGTCGCGGTCGGAGTAGCCCTTGCGACCGATGGCTTTGCTGGAGACGCCCGCACACGCCGTCAGCATCGCGTCTTCTGCGGATTCGAACGTCTCGGGTGAGGAACGACTGAGCGCGTCCCCCAGCGTCTCCGTGCCGTTGGGCAGTTCCAGTGTGGTGTCGCCCGCGGCCTCGATGAGTTCGTCTGTGGTTAGTGGGTACTCCTGTGCTTCGAACGCTTCTGCCGCATCGGTCAACATTCGCATACGACGGGAAAGTGCATGGTCGATAATAAACCTTAACTATTGATTATGTTAATATACCTTAGTGCGTTTAAGGAACATACGACGTGTGTTGGCGTGAAACATACTGGGCGGTGGGGGGAAGTGGCTTGTCGCTGGACGCGGACGACACCGTATGGTTGTCGCGGACCTCCACGTCCACACGACGCGCTCTGACGGGTCGCTCACGCTGGCGACGCTCCCCGCTGCCGCACGGCGGGCGGGCGTCGACGTCGTCGCGGTCACCGACCACGACCGAACGAATCCGGCGCTGTCCGCGCCGCTGACGACGCGCGACGGCGTGACCGTCGTCCACGGTATCGAACTGCGCGTCGACGCGGGCGACCAGCGACTGGACTTGCTGGGCTACGGCGTCGACCCGACGCCCGAACTCGAGGCCGAGTGCGACCGCATCCAAGAGGACAGGCGCGAGCGAGGGCGGCGCATCATCGAGTGCGTGGAGTCGCGACTGGACACCGAACTGCCGGTCGAACCCCGGGAGGGACTCGGCCGTCCGCACGTCGCGCGCGCCATCGCCGAGGTGAGCGAGTACAGTTTCGACGAGGCGTTCGAACACTTCATCGGCGACGACTGCCCGTGTTTCGTCCCGCGCGAGGTGCCGTCCTTCGAGCGCGGCCGGGACCTGCTGGCCGACGCCTGCGGCCTCGTCGGCCTCGCGCACCCGTTTCGGTACCCGGACACCGAGGCCGCGCTTGCCCGGTGTGAGTCGCTCGACGCGGTCGAGCGGTGGTATCCCTACGGCTACGACACCGACGCCGGACTCGTCGAGGGCGCTATCGAGCGATACGACCTCCTCCCCACTGGCGGAAGCGACGCCCACGAGGAGACGCTCGGACTCGCGGGGTTGGACGCCGCGGCGTGGGAGCGGGTCCGGGCCGCAATCGTCTGACGACCGGCAGACGGAACCCGAGGGTTCAATGCCCTACGACTCCTACCGATGTGTATGCAGTGTCACTACTGCGACCGTGATGCGGACCTCGCCGTCGAGAGCGACGGCATCAAAGTCGGCGTGTGCAAGCAACACTTCCGCGAGCAGATGGCCGAACTCGAAGACGCCGAGTGGCTCGACGAACTCGACGAGCAACTCGACATCGACCGACGCGAGTAACGAGATTTCTCGCCTTTCGCCCCCCTGTCAGCGCGCACCGTTTTAGGCGTCGGCGATCACGTAGTCGTCATGGAACGGACCAGTCTCGACGACGCGCCCGCCCGCCTCGGCCCCGCCGCCGTCAAGCGTTCGCTGTCGTCGGCACTCGACACGACGGAACTGGCGATGAACTACTACGAACTCGCCCCCGGCGAGACGTTCGGGCTGGGGTATCACCGCCACCCCGAACAGGAGGAAGTCTTCTACGTTCAGTCGGGAACGGCCACCTTCGAGACGGAAGACGGGGACGTGACCGTCGAGGCGGGGGAGGCGGTTCGCTTCGCACCCGGCGAGTGGCAACTGGGGCGCAACGACGGCGACGAGCGAGTCGTCGCGCTGGCGCTGGGCGCGCCGAGGGAGGCGAACGACACCGAGATGGTCCGCGAGTGTCCCGACTGCGGCGAACGGACGCGACAGCGGGTGGCGCTCACGGACGACCGTGACGCCCTGCTCACCTACTGTACGGCGTGTGACGCCGAAACGGGGCGATTCACCTGAGTCGCGTCACGCCGCCGACCGGCACTCCGTCGCCAGTGCGATGGTCCCGTCGCCACCGATTGCGAGGTCCGCACGGACCAGCGCCGTCTCCGGGCGGCAACTGAACTGCGCCCACGTCCGAACGCGACTCTCGCCGGTCGTCGCGCGGACGACGAGCCACACCGACGCTCCCGGTTCGACGTCCGAGAGCGTGGTCCCGATGCCGCTGTTGGCGGGGACGCGAATCTCGTCGCTCGTGACGTTCGCGCCGGCGAGGACGACGTCGGTCACGTTCGTCAACTGCGACGGCGAGACGCCGGTGAGGTCGGTCGTCGGCCGGACTCGGGTCGTTCCGTTGGCGTAGACGAACCTGACGTTCGTCACGTCGCCGGGAACGACGGAGACACGCACGTCGTAGGCTTCGTCCGCCGCGTTGTCGACCGACAGCTGTACGTCCTGTGTGGTGTCGGCTGGCTGGCCGCCGAACCCGAGACAACCCGCTGTGAGACAACAGACGACGACCGCGAGCGTCGCGAGGCGCATATCCCACCCTCAGGAGGTGGCGAGAAAAACCTGTGGCCGGAACGCCACCGTTTTGTCCGACGGCGGGGACCAACCGTCACCGTGGTCGAACTGTCCACCAGCGAGTCGCTCCGACAGTCGCTCCGCGTCGGGGCGCTGTTGTCGACGCTCGGTGCCGTGGTGTGGCTCAGCGGCCTCCCCTTCCTGTTCCCGAGTCTCGGGCCGACGGCGTACCTCTTTGCGACCCGGCCCGCCGCTCCCGCCTCCAAGCCGCGCCGCGTCCTCGGCGGTCACGCCATCGGCGTCCTCGCGGGCTTGCTCGCCTACCACGCCGTCGCCGGGGGCGTCGTCATCACGGCGTCGATGGGACCGGGAACCGTCGGCGGCCTCAGACTGGCGGCCAGCGGCGTCGTCGCCGTCGCGCTGACGACGGCCGGAATGTTGCTCACCGACACCGGTCACGCGCCAGCGTGTGCGACGACGCTCATCGTCGGGTTGGGTATCCTCACCTCGCCGGTGGAGGGCGCGATAATCGTCGCCGCCGTCGGCGTGCTGGTGGTCGAAAACGAACTGTTGGACCGCCTGAGTCGCTAATCGTCGCTGGCGGCGCGAGTCGTCTCGGCCGCCGCCGACCGCCGCTGTCGGACGTAGTCGGTGAAGTTGTCGAACAACCGCTTCGCCTCGCAGGCGGCCCGGTAGTTCTCCTCGGTGATGCCGTCCAGTACGCGCTGGATGCGCTCGTCGGGCAGGTCCTTCCCCGTCGTCACCGTCTCGGCCGTCTCGGGGTCGTACTCGGGGTGGAACTGCACCGCGAACACGTCGCCCTGTCGGAAGCCGTGGACGCCGTAGTCGTTCTCGGCGAACCGCTCGGCCCCCGGCGGGAGTTCCGCGACGTGGTCCGAGTGGGTCGTGAACACGGTGAACGACTCGTCGACGCCAGCGAGCAGCGGGTTCTCGCCGTCGTGTTCGACGGTTCGATAGCCGATTTCGTAGTCGTCCATCGCCTCCACGCGGCCGCCCAGCGCGTGGGCGAGCAACTGGTGGCCGAAACACACCCCGAGGAACGGCAGGTCGCGCTCGATTGCGTCGCCGACCCACGCTTCGAGGTCGGCGATCCAGGGCTCGTCCCAGTAGACGGACGCCCGCGACCCCGTGACCAGACACGCGTCGAACGCGAAGGTGTCCGGTAATTCGCGCTCGGTCACGTCGTACTCCACGAGGTCGGCGTCGAGTTCCCGCCGGAAGTTCCGGCGGTTGTCCTCGCCGTCGTGGGCCGCGTTCAGCAGGGCGATGCGCAGACTCATCGTTTCCCACAACGTGCCGACGCCCAAAAATGCCTGCTTCCACGGCAGGAACTGCCGTTCACTCTGACGCCGCCCAGAGGCCGAACGCCGCGAGCGAGGCGTACCCGACCGCGACGGCGAGCAGTAGCGGCCGTCGCGTCGTCAGGAACCACGGCAACGCAAGCCCGTACGCGACGCCGAGGAGCGCGCCCGTCGCCGTCCGGCGGGCGTTCGTGCCCCGGCGTTCGCCGAGTGTCGTCACCGCCCAGTCGGCCAGCGCCGGAAGCGGAAAGAGCGCGACGACGGGGAGCCACGCCCCGCGACCGACGCCGAGCAGGAACGCCGCGAGACCCAGCACGATACCGGGATAGACGCCGCTACAGCGGGCACAGAGGTACAGCGTCCGGCCGCCGACGGTCAGGCGGTGACAGCGGTGGCGCTCCGCGGCGGCGTGGTGCGAGAGGAGGTACGGGGCCGTCGCGGCCAGTCCGCGACGGAGTTCGCGTCGCAGTTCGGTCGGCGGCACACTCACTCCCTCACTCGCGGCCGTACTGGCGCTGGAACTCCTCGTCGGTCTTGGTCAGGTAGATGATGCCCTCGATGACGCCGACGAGCGCCGGGATGAACGTCCACGAGAAACAGAGGTAGAGGACGCCCAGCCCCACGTTCCCGAGGTAGAAGTGGTGGACGCCGAGGCCGCCGAGCAGGATGGCGAAGATGCCCGCCGTGACCCGGTCGACCTCCCGCGACCCGCTTTCGGACCCGACTGCTCCGTCCTGCTGGGCACCGCAGTCGGGGCAGAACTTCGCGCCCGCAGAAATCTGGGTTCCGCAGGCGTGGCAGAACTTCTGTCCGTCGGCGGCGCCGTCCGAGGCGGCCGGTTCGGCGTCCGTCTCGTCTACTCGTTCGCCCGTCTCGGGGTCGTACTGGGCCGTGGAGTCGTCGGTTCCGGCCGCCGAGTCGTCCTCGGCTATCGACTCGCTGTCGTCGGAGTGCTCGCGCTCCGCGTCGGTCGGTTCGTCGCTGACGCTCGGTTCGTCGTCGGAGGGCGGCCCCTCGTCGTCGTCCGGGGACATGCCTGCCGACTCGCCCGGGCAGTGGTTAAAACTCGTGGTCGGTGTACTCGTCGAGGAACGCCGTCAGTCGGTCGGTGAGAACCGTCGCGTGCTCCACGAAACAGCCGTGTCGTCCTTCGACGGCCTCGCCCGACCCGCGAGGGAGGCCCGAGACGAGCGATTCCGCGGCGTCGGTCGGAACGACGGGGTCCTCGACGCCGTAGTACACCTCCGTCGGCAGGGTCACCTCGTACAGCGGCGGCGCGTCGAAGTCGAGCGCGGCGGCGGCCTGCGCGTCGAAGGCCGCGCCCGTCGCGTCGTCCGCGCGCCGCCACTCGGCGATTCGCTCGAGGAGGTCCGGATTCGCCCCGCGAAAGCCGTCGCTGAACGCGCCAGCGAGCGAGTCGGCACCCGCGTCGAGTGACAGTGACGCGAGCGCGTCGGCGTCGAGTTCGCTCCCTGCGGCGGCGGTGCAGTACAGCGTCAGCGTCCGCGCGCGGTTGAACTCGTGGGCGTACTGCAACGCGACCATTCCGCCCAGTCCCGCGCCGACGAGATGGACGCGCCCGACGCCGTGGTCGGCGAGGACGGCTTCGAGGTCCGCCGCCAGCGTCGCCACGTCGTACGGGCCGTCGGGGGCGTCGGAGTCGCCGGTCCCGCGCAGGTCCCAGACGAGCGTCTCGTAGGGGCCGGTCAGCGCGTCGTAGTGCCAGCCCCAGAGCCACGCGCCGTAGCCAACGTCGCCGACGAAGGCGACCGTGGGACCGTCGCCGTCGGTCTCGTAGTGTAGCGAGACGCCGTCGTTCGTTGCGGTCGGCATCGCCCGACGGTTCGCGCGGTCGCGGGGTGGCTCTTTCGGTCGTCAGTGCGTCGCGGGCGGCCGGGCGGGGTCGGCCGCGTCGTCCACCTCGGGTTCAGAGTCAGCGGGCGCGACGGGCGGTACGACGCCGTCGTCGGCGGCCGCGTGGTACTGATAGCCCCAAAAGCCCGCGAAGACGTACCCCGCGAACGTCGTGACGACGGCCGGGCCGACGATGGTCAGTACCGACGCCAGCCACAGCAGCGTCACCGCGAACAGCAGGACGGCCCATCCGAGAAACCCCTCCAGATACCGCTTGGAGGTGGCGAAGGCCCCGGCGTGGCGGCCCGACAGCGCCCGCGAGAGCCGTCCCGTCGCCGCGTAGGCGGTCAGCACCGCCGGCGCGACGTACAGTCCGGCGAGCGCCACCACGGCGACCGCGAAGTCGGTCGCGGCCCCGCCGAGGCCGACCTGTTCCGCGACGGCCGCCACTGACGCGCCGACGACGAGAGTCACGCCGCCGACGACCAGTACCCCGACGACCCCTCGCAGGCCGTCGACGAATAGCCGCTTGAGTCCGTCGAACGCTGGCGGGTCGGGGTCACCGGCGGCCGCCGCGCGAGTCAACCGGAACGCGTACCCGTAGGTGAACAGCGAGAGCGGCGGCACGACTAACCCGACGAGCGCGACGATGCTTCCGAGCAGCATCGGTTCGTACCCGCCGCGCAGCGAGTAGTGCAGACCGAAGGTGAACGAATCGCGGTCGAACGGGTCGTCAGCGGACTCGCCCGCGGAATCCGAGGCGTCCTGTTCGGCCCCACACGCCGGGCAGAACGCGTGGCTCGCTGCGACCGGTTCGCCGCAGGCCCCACACTGTGCCATTGCTCGACTGTTCAGCGAGAACGAATATTGTTCTTTCCCCCGCCCGGCGGGTCCGAGGAAATCGGTTCGCCGCCCGAGTCAGACGTTCGCGACCGACCGCAGAATCTCGCCCGCGTCGTCTAAGGCGTCGTCTAAGGCGTCGCCGTCCGGACCGCCGCCCTGCGCGAAGTCCGCCGGGCCGCCGCCGCCGCCGCCGACGCGACCGGCGAGTTCGCCGACGACTTCGCCAGCGTCCACGTCGACGCCTTCGGGCACCGCGACGACGAACTGCGCGCCGTCCCGACCGGACCCGAGGACCGCGATGTCGCCCTGTTCGACGATGGCGTTGGCCTGTGCGCGCAACTCGTCCATGTCGGCGTCGATGCGCTGGACGACGGCGGTGGCCTCGCCGACGTCGACCTCCTCGCTGTCGACCCCGCCCGCGGCGCGGGCCTCTGCGAGTTGTGCTTTCAGGTCCTCTATCTCCTTGCCGCGGCCCTTCCACTCCTCGAAGAAGCGCTCGGCGGTGGCCGGGACTTCCTCGGGGGCCACGTCGAGGATGTCGGCGGCCTCGTAGAGGGCGTCTTCCGTCCGTTGCGTGGACTCGATTGCGGCGTCACCGGCCGCGAAGGTGAGGCGGATGACGCCGTCTTGGATGCGCTCGGTGTTCAGCAGTTTGATGGTGCCGATGTCGCCGGTGCGGGCGACGTGCGTGCCGCCGCAGGCCTGAATGTCGTCGGCGACTTGGATGAGGCGAATCTGCTCGCCCGCCGGAATGCCGCCCTGATACAGGTCGAAGCCGTGTTTCTCCTCGGCCTCGTTGCGGTCGGGCCACTCCTGGGTGACCGGCACGTTGTCCTGTACGAGTTCGTTGGCGTACCGTTCGATTTCCTTGACTTGCTCGCGGGCCACCGACTCGTAGTGGCGGATGTCGATGCGCGAGGAGTCGACGCCCTTCTGCGCCCCGGCCTGCCGGACGTGGTCGCCCAGTACCTGCCGGGCGCTGTGGATGACGATGTGGGTCGCCGTGTGGTGTTGCATAAGGCGCTTGCGCCGCGTGGCGTCGACCTGTCCCCGGATGAACTCGCCCTTGCCGGGGTCCTCGTCGACGGTGTGGAGGATGACGCCGTCGTACCGCTGGACGTCCTCGACTTCGGCGGTCACGTCGTCCGTCGAGAGGGTCCCGTGGTCGGCCGGTTGCCCACCGCCCTCCGGGTAGAACATCGTCTGGTCCAACACCACGTCGAAGTTCCCGTCTTCGCGGTCGAACACTTCGAGGACGACGGCCTCGAACTCCGTGCGCTGTTGGTCCTCGTAGTACAGTCGGTCCGTCTCCGGGAGTTCGACGATGCGGTCGCCGTAGGGGAGGCCCTCCTCGTCCTCGAAGGCCTGGCCGCCGCCGTGGCGGTCGGCGACGACGGCGTAGAAGTCGTCGGGCACGTCGACGGCGACGCCCTTCTCGGCGGCTATCTCCTCGACCATGTCCGGTTGGATGCCGTGGGAGTCGTACAGTTCGACGAGTTCCTCGGTCGGGATTGCCTCGCCCGTCTGGGCGTACTCGTCGGCCAGTTGGCGGACGCGGCGGCCGCCCCTGTCGAGGGTCTCGCGGTACTTCTCGACCTCCGTGCGAACGATGTCGCGGATGGTGTCGCGGTTCTCGTAGCCGAGTCGTTCGGCCTGCATGTCGACGAGTTCGTCGAGCGGCGCGTCCACGCCGACGCTGTCGACCAGTCGCTTGGTGCGCCGGAGGACCATCCGCGCGAGGTACCCCGTCGCGACGTTCGACGGGACGATGCCGTCGCCGAGCATGTACGCGAGCGTGCGGGAGTGGTCGGCGATGGCGTAAATCTCCTCCAACGGCCCCATCAACTCGCGCAGTTCGTCGATGTCGACGCCGACGGCGTCGGCGATGGTGTCGCGTTCGGCCTCGATGTCCTCGGCCTCGTCGATGTCCATCCGGCCCGCTAAC
The DNA here is from genome assembly GCF_024218775.1 of Haloarcula marina. Classification (NCBI taxonomy): domain Archaea; kingdom Methanobacteriati; phylum Methanobacteriota; class Halobacteria; order Halobacteriales; family Haloarculaceae; genus Haloarcula; species Haloarcula marina. The sequence continues at coordinate 370,859 of NZ_CP100404.1, forward strand.
TTCGCGGCGTCGTGGACGATGGCCGCCTCCTCGTCGCTGAGTTCGATACCGGCGTTGTCCTTGAGGAAGGCGATCATCTCGGGGTAGACGGCCTCGTACACCGTCGGGGTCCCCTGTGACACCCAGGTCCACCGCTCCAGTCCGTAGCCGGTGTCGACGATGTAGGTGTCCATCTCCGAGTAGCGGTTGCCGTCTTTCATCAGGTACTCGCCGTCGTCGTCCTGTTCGAGGGACATGAAGACGAGCGTCGCCAGTTCCGCGCCCTGATAGATGACTTCGAAGGCCGGACCGGCGTTGCCGCCGCCGACCCACGGGTCCTCGATGAGCGTGAGTTCTTCGACGTCTGCGCCCAGTTCCTCGAACAGTTCGACGCAGTACTGGACCGTCTCGTCCTTCCAGTACACCTCGCCCTGATAGGCGTACTCCTCGGGGTCCTCGATGTCTTCGCGGGCGTTGAACGCGTGATGGGCCATCATCTCGAAGGCCATCGTGTGCCGACCGGTCTTGCCCACGTTGTCGATGTCCTGCATCCGGATACACGGCTGGGAGATACACAGCGGGTTCGCGGGCGGCGGCGTCGTCCCGGACGTGACGAGCGGTTGGAAGTCGTAGATAGACGCCTGTGTCAGCAGTACGTCGTCGCGCCAGCGGTTCGCGGCGACCGGATACGGGTCGATGCGCGTGTGGTCACGCCCCTCGAAAAACGAGAGGAACGCCTCGCGCATCTCCGTCAGCGAGAACGCCTCGTCGAACCCCGGGTTGTCGATGAAGCCGTACTCCTCGCAGGGCGGTTCGCCGCAGGTGTCTCGGTCGGCGCGGGACCAGAACATCGCCCCGCACTCGACGCACTCCTGCCGCTGGAACCCCGCCTCGTCGAAGTAGTCTAACTGATAGGCCTCCTCGAGGTCACTCATTGGCGTATTGTTGGCCCAGCAGCGGGTAAAACAGTTCCGAAGGGGGTTTCGACCGTTACAGCAGGACCGAGGAACCGCCCGAGAGCGTCTGCGGGACGACGATTCGCTTCGTGGTCGTCGCGCCCGACGCGGTGGTGATACGGACCGTCGCCGTCTCGCCCTCTCGGATGGCGTTCCCGAAGGTGTCCGCCGAATCGGTCCCCGGTAAGTCGGACGCGCCGAGGTCCAGCGTTATCGTGAACCGGTCTTCGGGGTCGTTCACCACTGGTTGTGAGTCGTCGTCGTCTTGCACCGTCGAGATGGTGAACTCACCGTCGGGGCCGGGCGGAGAGGACCCGCTCGCCAACTGGTAGTACGACCCGGTCGGCCCGACCCACTGGACCGTCGCCTTGTCCAAGTCGACGCTTCCAGACCCCGGCCCGGCTTTGACGGTGATGTTGACGACGCCAACCTTGTTCCCCGCGAAGTGGTCGCCGGTCGTACTCACGATTTGGAGGCGGTTCGTCGTCGAGTCGCTGGCGCCCTCCCCGGTCGCTTGGGCGGAACTCTGGAGGAACCCAGCGGTGTTGATGAGGACACCGGCGGCGATGGCCGCGACCAGCACCATCGCGATGAAGACGATGAGGGTCCCGATACCGACTTGGGCGCGCTCGTCTTCGCGCCGGGCGTTCGCGCTGTGCATTTCAGATACTGATATCGTACTTTCTACCACTGTATAAACTTGAGTGAGCAATTATCGATGGTGAAAACAGGCCATTGCGGCCGCGAGGCGACGGTATCCGCACGCAGGCCAGCGATTCCACCAGCGCCGTCGGGACTTCCCGCCGCGTACCGGTTCGTGCGTTCCGAGTTGCCGACCGGCCCAACGGACCCGACGTGGCGGTAAGCACGTCCCCACTGAGCGTCCGTCGGCGATAAGGCGGTCGTACCGGTGGCGGCCGCCGGATAACTATCCACGATGGCGGCGTGTGACAGCGAACGGTGGTCCCCACCGACACAGCACCCATGAACCGACGGGCACTCACCAAGGGCCTGTTCTCCCTCACCGGACTGGCCCTGTTCGACACCGCGGCCGCACAGCAACGATGGCGCACGCTCCGCATCGAGAACACCGTCGACCGGCGGAACGTGGTCGAAGTCGTCGTGACCGGCGACGTGCGTCTCGGTTCGGGAACCGAGGCCGAGGACAGCGCCGAGGACGGCCGTATCCGCTCGGTCCTCACCGACCGCAGCGCGACCGACAATTTCGAGTTCACCGGCCAGATTCGGCGCATCCGCTGGAGTCAGGCCGAACCGCGCGTCTACGTCGACGGGCGGCGCGTCGACCCGACCGACTACGACGGCGACGCGAACTACCGCGAGATGCGCATCTACAACACCATCGACGAGCGAAACGTCGTCGACGTGCGCGTCTCCGGCGAGGCCAGGAAAGGGGACCTCGCCGAGAACGAGGACGTGGCCCGGGACGGTCGCATCCGCTCGATTCTGAACGACCGCAGCGCGGTGGACTCCTTCGAGTTCACCGGGAGCATCACCGACGTTCGGTGGTCGGCCCGACGGCCGGAAATCGTCGTCGACGGCCGCACTATCGACTTAGACCGGTTCGACGATGACGATGACGACGATGACGATGACGACGACGCGGCCAGTTACGTCCGGGTTACCGGTCCCCGGCGCGGGTCGGTGCGGGTGTACATCCGCACGACCGGTCCCATCAGAACGCTGTTCGGCGACGACGACAACCCCTCGAACCGCGTGGTCGACGTGCGGGTCGGCGGCGGGTCGGACGCCCGGGTCCGCGAGGTCCGCTACACGGGCCGCATCGTCCAACTGGCGACCGGCGAGGGCGACGTAGCTATCGACGTCCAACAGCGGGACTAAGGGGTCTCGCGCTTCCCGCGACTGCCCTACTTCCCCTGTGCGAGCGACGCCAGCATCGCTTCCAGTTGGACCGTCTCGTTGGCCCCTTGCGTGATGCGATAATCGGTCTCGCCGACGCGTTCGAGGATACGCACCGCGGCCTCGTCGTCGATGTCGAACTCCCAGACAGAGCGGTGGAGTTGGTCGATGACGTCGCCGCCAGCGATGCCCTCCTCGGTGAGCAGTCGGTCGAGCGTCGCGCGGGCGGCAGTGAAGTCGCCGTCCAGCGCCGACTGAACCATCTCGCGTATCTCCTCGGGACGGGCCGTGGAGGTGATGGCGTACACCGCCTGCTCGTCGACCACGTCGCCGCTGACCGACGCCGCCTGCAGGCCGTTGATGGCCTTGCGCATGTCGCCGTCGGCGGCGTAGACCAGCGCCGCCATCCCGTCGTCGGTGAGTTCGATGTCCTCCTCGGCCGCGATGTGGCGAATCTCCTGCTCGACGGCGTCGTCCGACAGCGGCGAGAACCGGAAGACGGCACACCGAGACTGGATGGGGTCGATTATCTGACTGGAGTAGTTACACGAGAGGATGAAGCGGACGTTGTTCGAGAACTGCTCCATCGTCCGACGCAGCGCCGACTGGGCGTCGCTGGTCAGCGCGTCGGCCTCGTCCAGGAAGATGATGCGGTACTCCACGCCGCCGAAACTCGTCCGCGCGAAGTTCTTGATGCGGTCCCGGACCACGTCGATACCGCGCTCGTCGGAGGCGTTCAGTTCGAGGAAGTGCTCGCGCCAGTCCTCGCCGTACAACTCGCGGGCGATAGCCGTGGCGCAGGTGGTCTTGCCCGTTCCTGCCGGGCCCGAAAACAGCATGTGCGAGAGGTCGTTGCGCCGGACGTAACTCTGCAGACGGCCCACGATGTCCTCGTGGCCCATCACGTCGTCTAAGGACTCCGGGCGGTACTTCTCTATCCACACTTCTTCGCGCCCCGCCCGCGACTCGGACTCGGCCTCACTCATGGTCGTGGGGAAGCGCGGGCTAGCCTTAAACGCCCCGCTCGCGGTGTCAGATAGGACGTTCGGTCCGCCCCCGGTTCCCGCCGAAGTCGGCGGGCCTACGCCGTCCCGACCGACGCTCGATACTGCTCGCGCGTGACGGTGTAGCGGTGGTGGTCGACGACGCGCCCGTCGGGCCGGACCGTCGAGTTCCGGACGACGCCGTCGTACTGGCCGCCGTGAGCCTCGACGTATTTCTCGACGGCGCGCCGCGACCGCTCGTTGCCGTCCTCGACCGGCACCGCGACGAGGGGTACGTCGAGGCGGTCGAAGGCCAGTTCCAGCATCGCCGCCGCTCGCTCGCCCCCGTAGCCGCGGCCCCAGAACCGCTTGCGGAGCCAAATCGCGGGCTTGGCCGTCTGTCGCTCCCAGTCGAGGACGAGGCCGCCCGCCCCCGCGATTTCGCCGGCGCCGTCCTCGCCCGATTTGGGCCGGATGACGTACTCGGCGCGGGTCCCCGCTTCCCACTTCGCTTCGAGTTCGTCGAGGTAGTCGTGGGTCTCTTTGACCGTCTCGTGTGGGTCCCACGGGAGATAGGCGGTCACGTCCTCGATACCGGGTTCGTGGCGCGAACACAGGCGGTAGTACTCGATTGCGTCGACCGTCTCGTGGGAGAGGCGACGCAATCGAAGCCGGTCGGTCTCTATCTCCTCGGGGAACAGCATGGCCGCGACTACCGAGACGGGACGGAAAACTCCCGCGGTGGTGTGTGCCGTCTTCGCACGGCAGTCGCCGTCGTTCGCGCCGCCCGTAGCCGACACACTCAAGCCGCCAATCCCGGTACGGTCACGCATGAACGTCACCGTCGAGGTGGCCGGCGAGGAGACGCACGAACTCACCGTCGGCGACGATGCCACCTACGCCGACCTCCTCGCGCCGCTCTCGCTCTCGCCACACGAGGTGTCGGTGCTGGTCGACGACCGGACGGTGCCGACGAACCAACCGGTCGAGAGCGACCACGTGCGCGTCGTTCGCCTCATCAAGGGCGGATGACGCGCCCCGCCTGAGTGACCATGTACGTCCGCGAGGCCACCGTCTCCGACCTGCCCGACGCGATGAACGTCCTCGACGGCGCGGCGCTGTCTATCGACGTCGAGACGGTGCGGGCCGGTATCGCCGACGACGGCACCCTCGTCGCCGTCTCCGAGAACGGCGAGCGCGTGCTGGGAGCGGTCGTGCTCGACGGCGAGCACATCGTCGCCGTCGCGGTCCGGCGACGACGGCGGGGACAGGGTATCGGGACGGCGCTGGTCGAGGCGGCGGCCGACCGACGCGAACGGCTGACCGCCGACTTCGACGCCGACGTGCGCCCGTTCTACGAGGGGCTGGGATTCGACATCGAGCGCGCCGACGAGGCCGGACGCTGGCGCGGTGAACGGGATTCGTAACCGAGCTATTCGACCGGCCGGTACGTCTGACCGAGGATTAAGGACGGGGCGCACGAAGCACCGACCATGCCGTCCATCGCGGACTTCACGCTTCCAGCGACCGAGTTCCCCCTCGGGCGGGTGTTCGAGGACCGGCCAGACGCGACGTTCGAACTCGACCGGGTCGTCCCCAGCGGCGACACCGTGATGCCGTACTTCTGGGTCTCGGACGCCGGGGCGGACATGGCGGCCATCACGGCGTTGCTCACCGAGTTACCGGAACTCCGGTCGGCCGAACTGCTCGTCGACACGGGGACGAAGGGGCTGTTCCGTGCCGAGTGGGAACCGGAGTTCATGGGCATCATGGCGGCCATCGCCGCCACGGGCGTCACCGTCCTCACCGCAAGCGGGTCCGCCGACGGCTGGCGCTTCGAGATTCGCGCGACTCAACTGGGCCAACTGTCGACGTTCCAGCGCCACTGCGCGGACAGCGGCGTCAACGTGACGCTCGTCCGCATCAGCCAACTCACCGAGGCGGGGTCGGACACTGCGTACGACCTCACGCCCGAACAGCGAGAGGCGCTCTTGCTCGCGTTCGAGCGTGGGTATTACGACGACAAACGCGGCGTCGACCAGACGGAACTCGCCGCCGAACTCGGCATCTCGCGACAGGCCTTTGCCTCTCGGCTCCGCCGGGGCTACCGCGCGCTCATCGGGAGTACCGTCGCCGCCGACTCGCCACCGTCCGACTAGCGGCGTCGGGTCCGAACGCGGGCGACATCGCCTGCCACGCCCTAATTCTGCCTGCCCGACAGTTCCTCGATGCGCAGCTCGTAGAGGGTCAGCTCCATCTCGTCGATGGCCTCGTCGAACACCCGGATGGGGGCGAACCGCTCGTTGATGGTGACCGCGTCGTAGGCGGGGTCGTCCTCGGGGACTGCCCGGACGGGGCCGCGCGCGAGGACGCTCCAGCCCCGCTGTTCGTCCGGGCCGCCCGTCGGGTCGGCGTCGTAGACGACGTAGGTGGCCGTCGCCGTCGTCTCGATGTAAGCGGCCTTCTCGCTGTCGGGCGTCTCGCCGAGTCGGAAGTACAGCGACCCGTCCTCGTAGTGGTGAAAGACGGGAATCGCGTACGACTCGCCGTCGTCGGCCAGCGCGAGGACGCCGTGGACCGTCTCGCGCAGGCGCGACTCGACGTCGGCTTCGGTCATGCCCTCGGTGTAGGCGAACGATACGTCGGGGTCCATACCGGACGGACGCGCGCAGGCGTGTTAAACGAGTGGGACGACCAGCTCTCGACCGGCGCGCAGGAGTTCGGTCACGCGCTGGTCGCTGTCGGCCTCGGCGTAGACCCGCAGTTTCGGCTCCGTCCCGGAGGGGCGAATCAGCACCCACGTCCCGTCGGCCAACCGGACTTTGAACCCGTCGACGGTGTTGATTCCGTCCACGTCGACGCCCGCGAGCGAGTCGGGGAGTTCGTCCTCTAGCGCGTCGAGGACGGCGGCTTTCCGGTCGTCGGGGCAGTCGACGCTGACCTTGTTCTGGTGAATCTCGCCGTGTTCGTCCAGCAGACGGTCGACGCGACTGTCAAGCGATTCCTCGTCTTCGGCGGCCGCCGCCAGCAGCGCCAGCAACACGCCGTCCTTGTTGCGGAGGTGGTCGGTGAGGCCGAACCCGCCCGACTCCTCGCCACCCATCAGGGTGTCGTGGTCGCCCATCGACTCGGCGACCCACTTGAACCCGACGGCCGTCTCGTACACCGACTGCCCGTGCGCTTCGGCCACTCGGTCGACGATGCTGGACGTGGAGACGGTCCGCACCACGTCGCCGTCGCGCGTTTCGAGCAGATAGTCGTAGACGGCCGCGAAGAAGAGGTTCGGGTCCAGATAGCCGCGCTCGGGCGTGACGACGCCGATGCGGTCGGCGTCGCCGTCGTTGACGACGCCCAGCGCCGCGTCGCCCGACTGGACGCGCTCGACCAGTTCCTCGACGTTCTCGGCGGCCGGTTCGGGTGACCCCCCGCCGAACTCGGGGTCCTGCTGGTCGCGGAGCGAGGTCACGTCCGCGCCCGCCCGCGAGAGGAGCGCGTCGGTGACGCCGCGACCGCTCCCGTGCATCGCGTCGTAGGCGACCGAGAGGCCCGAGAGGTCGGCGTCGACGTACGCGACGGCGTGGTCGGCGTAGTCGGCGACGAGGTCTGTCTCGGTGACCTCGCCCCACTCCTCCTCGGGGAGGGCGGTCGGGTCCCCGAGGTTCTCGACGATGTCGCCGGTCGTCTCGGGGAGGCCGGGCGCACCCGTGTTCGGGATGAACTTCACGCCGTTGTACTCCGGCGGGTTGTGGCTCGCGGTAATCTGGAGCGCCCCGAGCAGTCCGCGCTCTTTGACGGTCCACGCGACGACGGGCGTCGGCGTGTCTCGTTCGGGGAGCAGCACGTCGAAGCCGTTGGCACACAGCACCCGGGAGAGTTCCTCGGCGAACCCGCGGGACGTCTCGCGGGCGTCGTAGCCGACGGCGACCGTTCCCGACTCGTCCCGCTCTCGGAGCGTCGTCGCGACGGCCTGCCCGACCATGCGCACGCGCGGTGCGGTGAACTCGTCGAGTGTCGCTCGCCACCCGTCGGTCCCGAACGCTATCGCCGCGGCGTCGTCTTCGTCCATGCGCGACACGTCGCGGGGGGCGGTGAAAAAATCACCCGTCGCCGGACACGTCGGGGCTGTCGCTCCCCGCCACTAGCGACTCCTTCTGGTCTCGGGAGAGCTGTTTTATCTCGTACTCGCGGCTCATCGCCGCCGACTTCGACTCGAAGCGCTCGACGTGGACGAGTTCGACTGGCGTCCGGCCACGGGTGTATTTCGCCCCGTCGCCGGTGTCGTGTTCACGCACCCGGCGCTGTACGTCGGTCGTGTAGCCGGTGTAAAAGCTTCCGTCACTACACCGCAGCACGTAGGCGTAGTGAACAGGGCTCCGCGTGGTGGTCATCGCACGATGCGGGCGGCCCAGTGGGCCTCACACTTGGTGGGCGCGCTCTCGTGACACCTCGGCAATGCCAGCGTTTGCCGAGCAGTTCGGGCAGGCCCTGATGTGTCCGCGCTCGTCAGCGAACACACGGGCGAACTGGTCTGAGACGTGCGCGCCGCAATGGTCACATTCAGGCATCGTGTTCGTCGGCGACACCACCGCCGACGTTCATATCGAGGGGTGCCAGAGGCATATTCGTTTACCCAAATGTGTGGGTATTCTCGCCCAATTACACGTCCGGTGCTACGCATCGTCGGCCCGCGCGTCGTCGAGTCGTCTGGCGATGAGGCCCGCTTGAGTCCCCGCCGTGAACCCCGCGTCGATGTTGACCACCGTGAGGGCGGTACACGACTGGAGGAGTCCCGAGAGGGCGGCCTCGCCCTCGCCGCCGTGGCCGTACCCCGTCGAGACAGGCAGGGCGATGACCGGGGTGTCGACCAGTCCGGCGACCACCGTCGGAAGCGCGCCCTCCCGTCCGGCGGCGACGATGAGCACGTCTTGGTCTCGCAGTCGGGCAACGGCGTCGACGGTGCGTTCGAGGCTGGCGACGCCCACGTCGTCGATTCGCGTCACCGTCGCGCCGATTTCCTCGGCTATCATCGCCGCCTCGCCCGCGGGAACGGCGTCGGACGTGCCCGCGGTGACGACGCCGACGGCGGCATCGAGGTCGGGTCGCTCGAAATCGGGGGCTGTGGCGACCAGCCAGTTCGACCGGTCGGACCACCGCACCGTGGCCTCTGGTTCCTCACCGGCGAGTTCCCGGCGGACGGCCCCGGCGTCGGCGTCGTCGAGACGCGTGACGATGGCCCGGCCCGTCGTCTCGATGGCTATCGCCGCGAGGTCGGCTATCTCGTTCGGCGTCTTCCCGTCGCCCAGTACGGCCTCGGGGACGCCCGACCGGGATTCCCGGGCGGCGTCGAACCGACCCGCACCGCTGGTGGCGTACCCCGCGAGTTCCGCTTCGGCCTCGGCGGGCGTCACGTCGCCCGCCGCGAGTGCGTCGAGTAGGTCGCGCATGTCGGGCCCTCGGCGTCCCGCCTACTCCTATCCGTCGGTCTGTGACGGGCGCGCGACCGTCGCGTGCGGGCGACGACGGCCCGCGGCCCGCCGGTTTCTGTCTATCAATCGACTCGTCACCCTGATATGTGCCTCGCGAACGGGGGTTTATATAGAGTCTTTCGGCCAAAAACCTCTCAAACCCCCGTGAATACCGGCGAGAGGCATCACATTGGGGAAAGTATTTAAGCAACCCCTGCGGAAGAATGCCCTGTATGGCAGACCTAATCGTCAAAGCCGCCGTGAAGGAAGAGCTCGATGACATGAACGTGGCCTCGGACTTCTACGATGCACTCGACGCGGAAGTCGAAGAGCTGCTCGCCGACGCAGCCCGACGCGCCGAGGAGAACGACCGGAAGACGGTCCAGCCGCGCGACCTGTAAGTCGGTCACCCACACCCATTTTCTTTCTTTCGAGCGACCGGATAGCGACTGCGCCGCCTATTCCGACAGTTCGTGAACGGTGACCCCGTCCTCGGTCCCGACGTAGACGGCGTCGGCGAGGCCGACGAACAGGCCGTGTTCGACGACGCCCGGGAGCGATGCGAGGTCCGCCGCCAGCGCGCCGGGGTCGGAAATCTCGCCGAACGCGCAGTCCAGCACGAGGTTGCCGTTGTCGGTGACGACCGGCCCGTCCTTGCGCTCGGCCCGGCGGAGGTCGGGGTCGCCGCCGAAGTCCCGGACCGACTCGGCGACGGTGGTCCGGGCGGACGGGAGCACTTCGAGTGGAACCGGGTACGACAGCGTCTCGGCCTCTTTGGTCGGGTCGGCGACGACGAGGAAGCGGTCGGCGCTCGCGTCGACGATTTTCTCGCGGGCGTGGGCCGCCCCGCCGCCTTTCACGAGGTCGCCGTCGGCCACCTCGTCGGCCCCGTCGATGGCGAGGTCGACGCTCGCCTCGTCGAGGTCGACGAGCGGGATGCCCGCCTCGCGGGCGAGTTCTCGGGACTGGAAGGAGGTCGGCACGCCCGCCACGTCGAGTCCGGCGTCGACCTGGCGGCCGATGGCCCGGATGGCGTGGGCCGCGGTGCTCCCCGTTCCGAGACCGACGACCATGCCGTCCGCCACTTCCTCGGCCGCCGCCTCGCCCGCCGCGCGTTTCGCCGCGTCGGAACCGCCCTGTTTCATGTCCAGCAATGCCGCGGACGCGGACAAAACGTTTGTTGCTCGGTCCCGTTCTCTCGCCTATGGAATGTACCTACTGCGGGTGCTCGGTCGAGGACCACGACCCGTTGTACCTCTCGCCGACACCGGCCGGCGACCCGACCGCGCAGTTCTGTAACTACGGCTGTCTCTCGGCCCACATCGACGAGGCTGACCTGACGACGGGGACGACCTGCCAGTGGTCGCCGGAGTCGTAGACCCGATACGTTTTTTCCGTCTCCCGACGCCTTGCGGGTATGACACTGTTCGGGACGAGCGGTATCCGCGGCCCCGTGGGCGAGACGGTCACCGCCGACCTCGCGCTGTCGGTCGGGCGAGCGCTGGGCGTCGACAGCGACCGGGTCGTCGTCGGTCGGGACCCACGTGCGAGCGGCGAGTACCTCCAGTCGGCGCTGGTCGCTGGTCTGCGCGAGAGCGGGACCGACGTGGTCGACGTGGGCGTGGCGTCGACGCCGACGGTCGGGCGGGCGGTCGGGTGGCGCGACGCCGACGCGGGCGTCTCCGTCACCGCGAGCCACAACCCCCCGGAAGACAACGGCCTCAAACTGTGGCAACCCTCCGGACAGGCGTTCGACACCGAGCGCCGAGAGACTATCGAGGAGCGAATCGCCGCCGACGCCTTCGACCCTGCCGCGTGGGACGCCGTCGGCGCGCTGGACTCGTGGGACGCCCGCGCCCGTCACGCCGAGGCGCTCCGGGCCGAAGTCGACGGCGACTCGCTGGACCGCCACGTGATAGTGGACGTGGGCAACGGGGCCGGGGGTGTCACCGTCGGCGTCCTCCAGTCGCTCGGGTGTCGCGTCGAGACGCTGAACGCCCAACAGGACGGCGCGTTCCCGGGCCGCCCGAGCGAACCGACGCCGGAGAACTGCCAGTCGCTGGCGACGCTGGTGGCCCAGTCGGACGCCGACGTGGGCATCGCCCACGACGGGGACGCCGACCGGATGCGAGCGGTGGCGGCCGACGGCACGTATCTGACCGGCGACGCTCTCTTGGCGCTGTTCGCGCGGGACGCCGCCGACCCCGGCGAGCGAGTGGCCGTCCCCGTGGACACGAGTCTCGCCGTCGCGGACTACCTCGCGGAGATAGACGTGGACGTGGAGTACACCCCGGTCGGTGACGTGTACGTCGCGGAGGCGGCCAGCGAACCGGGCGTCGCCTTCGGCGGCGAACCCAGCGGCGCGTGGATTTGGCCCGACCGGACGCTGTGTCCCGACGGCCCGTTGGCGGCGATTCGGGCCGTCGCGCTCGACGCCGAGCGACCGCTGGCCGACAGACTCGCGGACGTGCCGACCTACCCCATCCGCCGGGACAGCGTCGAGGTTGCCGAGAAGGGCGCGGTCATGGACCGCGTTCGAGCGCAAGTCGCCGAGACGTACGACGACGTGACGACCTTAGACGGCGTCCGCGTGGACCTCGGGGACGCGTGGTTCCTCCTGCGAGCGAGCGGGACCCAGTCGCTGGTTCGGGTCACCGCCGAGGCGAGAGACGCCGACCGGGCCGACGCGGTGCTGTCGACGGCGCGAGACCTGTTGGCCGACGCGCGGTCGGCGTAGGCGCTCGCGGCGCTCGGGACCCACCGCGATTCGAGAGAGAAAGGTGTGGTTACGTCCGTTACCGTCGCCGCGTCGACCGGGCCTCCCGGACGCTGGCCCCGTCGCGAATCTTGTCTTCGCACTGCGGGCAGACCCGTGGCTTGTCGACCCCGTTTGGCGTAAAGACACGCGCGTAATCCGCCGTTACAAAATTACCACAGTTCTGGCATTCCGGCATACAGGTGTCGATGACGGGCTATACCGTCTTAATGGTTGGCACTTTGGTAATTGGTGGCATACCAAATTCGCCGTGTGCGTACCCCGCTCAGAACTCGCTGGTGACGGTGCCGTCTTCCCCGAGTTCGACGACGCCGTCGAACAGGTCCCGGAACGCCGTGACGGTGTCCTCGTCGTGGACGCCCTCCGCGAGGTGGAACATCCCGACGGCGTCGTACTGGTCTAAGAGTTCGAGGATGTCCTCGACGGCCGCGAGCGCCCGTTCCTCGTCGGCGTAGTAGATGAGTTCGGTCAGCGAGTCGAAACTCACGCGGAGCTTGCCGTCGTGTTCGCGCAGGAACGCCTCCGTCTCCTCGACGATGCCCGCCGTGTCGTCGGGTGCGGAGGCGTAGCGGACGTTCTCGGACTGCCGTCGGGTGTAGCCCCGTTCGACAGAGAGCGTGTCGAGAATCGTCGCCGAGTCCTCGTCGACTTCGTAGTACTCCAACTTCTGTTTGACCTCGCGAGCGGTCGTCCGGGTCGAGATGACCAGCATCGCGTCGGTGTCTGTCGAGAGGAAGTCCGTGTCCAGTCGGTCCGTCTCGCCGGTACTCGGGTGCAACAAGAGGATACCGGTCCCGCCCTCGACGGTGTCTGGCGTGTTGTCGATGGCCAGCGTATACTCCATATACGCGCCAAAGCGGGGCGACAGTCATTAAGTCTGCGGGTATCGTCAGAACACGCTGTCCGCCGTCGCGGCCCCGACGACGCTGAACATCGCGCCGACGGAGACGGCTTTCAGCGTCGTCACGGCGAGTTCCGTTGTCGTCGGGTCGGGGAGGATACCGCCCTCGACGAGGAACGCCTCGGGTGCGGTGAACACCATCGCGAGGACGGCCACCGACCCGAAGGAGACGGTCATCAGCGAGACGAAGCGGACGGGGACGCCGCCGACTTCGGCCTCTCGGTCGATGTCCCGGTCCACGTCGGCCTTGTACAGTGCCCCGTAGCCGATGGCGAAGACGATGGTGGCGACGAGTCCGGCGTGGTACGTCGTCATATTCGCCGCCAGCACCCACACCTCCTCGGTGACGACGAACGGGCCAGCCAGCAGGAATCCTCCCACGACCTGCTGGGCGGTGTCCGCGACTCGATAGCGGCGGCGGCGTCGCATACCTGTCTCTCGTCCGTCCTGTCGGATAACGTTCTCGCCTCGTCGCCCATCGAAGGGTGTTTGGCCGGCCCCGACGCACTGAGACCATGAGCGTCAGCGACGAGTTCGACGACTGGGCGGCCCGCGGGAAAGACCGCGGGATGGAGGACCGCCACTGGCACACGGCCAAACACGTCCTCGCGCGGATGCCCGTCGAAGCGGGCGACACCGTCCTCGACTTGGGGTGTGGCAGCGGGTACGCGGGCCGCGCCCTCAAGGAGACGAAGGACGCGGGTCGGGCCTACGGTATCGACGCCTCGCCGGCGATGGCCGAGAACGCGCGGTCGTACACCGACGACCCCGACGTGGGCTTTCTCGTCGGGGACTTCGAACGCCTCCCGTTCGAGTCCGACAGCGTCGACCACTGCTTCTCGATGGAGGCGTTCTACTACGCGAGCGACCCTCACGCCGTCCTCGGCGAGGTGGCCCGCGTCCTGCGCCCCGGCGGCACGTTCCACTGCGCCGTGAACTACTACGAGGAGAACGTGCACTCGCACGCGTGGGACGACCTCGTCGACGTGCCGATGACTCGCTGGAGCGCCGCCGAGTACCGCCGGGCCTTCCGGGAGGCGGGCCTCTCGGTCGCGGTCCAGGACAACGTCCCCGACCGCGACATCGAGATTCCGCCCGCCAGCGAGTTCCCGACCGACGACTGGGAGACCCGCGAGGCGATGGTCGAACGCTACCGGGAGTACGGCACGCTGGTCACCGTCGGCGTCGTCTGATTCGTTTCGCTGAATTGTCAGTTGTAGGAACGTTTTTCCCGTCCGATTGGAAATTCAGGCCGTGGTCACTCGACAGCGGCGGTACGTACTCGCCGGTCTGCTCGTCCTTTTGGGCAGTCTCACCACGGTCCTGCTGTTCAGCGTCTTAGCGACCGTCTTCTTCGCCATCACCGTCGCGTACGTCCTGTTCCCGCTCTCGGCGTGGTTCGTCGACCAGGGACTTCCGAAACGCGTCGCCGCGGGCCTGACGACGGTCATCGCGTTCGTCGGCGGGTCGGCTATCCTCGTCCCGCCGGTGGCGGTGCTGTACCTGCGACGACGCGACCTCTTTCGCTTCTTGCTCGAACTGCCGGAGACCATCACTATCGCGTTCGGGGAGATGCGGTACACCGTCGACATCCAGTCGACGCTGGTGGGCGCGCGGACCGTCCTCGCCGACGTGGCGGTCGGCCTCGCCAGCGAGACGCCCATCATCGCACTGAAAGTCGTCCTGTTCACCATCCTCGTCTACGCGATGCTGTGGCGGCCGAGCGCTCCGGGGCGGGTGGTGTACCGGACCATCCCACAGCAGTACCACGACGTGGTAACGCGGTTTCACGAACGCCTGCGCGGGACGCTGTACGCCATCTACGTCTTGCAGGCGGCGACGGCCTTCGGCACCTTCCTCGTCGCGTGGGCCGTCTTCGCGGTGTTGGGGTATCGGGGGGCGTTCGCGCTGGCCGTCGTCGCGGGCATCCTCCAGTTCATCCCCGTCGTCGGCCCGAGCGTCGTCGTCCTCGCCATCGCCGCCGCGGAGGTGGTCGTGGGCGACGTGGTCGGGGCGGTGCTCATCGCCGTCCTCGGCCTCGTTCTCGTCGGCTTCCTCCCCGACGCCGTCATCCGGCCCCGACTCGCCCGATACACGACCGGGATGCCCGCCAGCCTCTACTTCGTGGGCTTCACCGGCGGGGTGCTGTCGCTGGGGCTGGTCGGGTTCATCGCCGGACCGGTCCTCGTGGCCATGTTGGTCGAGGCGGCGGACCTGTTGGCCGCCGAGCGCGGGCCGGAAGAGCAAGTGCTCGTCGACGATGACGGCGGCCAGCGCGGGTGATTACTCCCCGACTCCGCCCGTCTCCAGCGGTCGGTCCTCGGCCTCCCACGCTGTCAGGCTTCCCTCGTAGAACGCGACGTTCTCGAAGCCCAGATGCCGGAGAACGACGTAGGTGTGGCTGATGCGCCGGGCGGTGTTGCAGTAGAGGACGACGCGCTTCTCGGGGACGACGCCCACCGATTCGAGGACCGAGAGGGCGTCCTCGCGCGGGAGCAGGCCGCGGGTCTCGTCGTCGACGAGTTCCCGCCAGTCCAAGAGGACCGCACCGGGGATGTGGCCCGCTGCGTACTCCTCGTCCTCGCGGGTGTCGACGACGACGGCGTCGGGGTCGTCCGTGGCCGCGGCGACAGCGTCGGCGTCGACCAGCGGCGTCGCCTCGGGCGGCGAGACGGCGTACGTCGTCGGGTCGATTTCGGGCGCTTCGCTCGTCGTCTCGCGTTCGAGTTGCCAACTGGAGAAGTCGCCGTCGAGTAAGTGGAGATTCGCGGGGTCGTGTCCCAGCAGTTCCGCCGTCACGAGAAAGCGCGCGGCGAAGACGCCGTGATGGTCGTCGTAGGCGAGGACGTCGCTGTCGGCGGTGATGCCCGCCTCGCCGAGTAGGTTGGCCCACTCGGACTCGCTCGGCAACATCCCCTCGCCGCCGGACCCGGTCCGGAACCGGTCGAACGGGACGCTCACCGCACCCGGCAGGTGGCCGAGGCCGTCGTACTCCCACCCGTCGCGCACGTCGACGAGTCGCAGGTCCGCCAGGTTGTCGGCGACCCACGACGCGGAGACGATATCTGTCATTGGCCGCCCGTTTCCGCTCCGCCCGCTTGAAGACTCGCATCACGGGCGGTCGAAGGTGGCGGCAACTGTTGCCGAATATATCTCCGCGGGACAGACGAAGGGTGACAGTGCGCTCGCCCTCCCCGTGTTGGGATAGCGGCCGTGATATTCGGTCACGTGACACAGTCGTGTAGTAGGGGCAACATATGCCGTCAGGGGGGAGGAGTGGCCGTACATGCCGCCATTCGTGGTAATATATGGGTGGTAACCCAATGGGATAACGCACAATGACTGATTACGCCAACGACGTGCTCGTCTCGGCCGACTGGGTCAGCGAGCATCTGGACGAGTTCCAGAGCGACGACGCCGCCCACCGTCTCGTAGAGGTGGACGTCGACACGGAACTGTACGACGAGAGCCACATCCCCGGTGCCATCGGCTTCAACTGGGAGACACAACTGCAGGACCAGACCACACGCGACATCCTCACGAAAGAGGACTTCGAGGACCTGCTGGGTTCGCACGGCATCAGCGAGGACTCCACCGTCGTCCTGTACGGTGACAACTCCAACTGGTTCGCCGCCTACACCTACTGGCAGTTCAAGTACTACGGTCACGACGACGTGAAACTGCTCGACGGCGGCCGCGAGTACTGGGTCGAGAACGACTACGAACTCACCGACGAAGTGCCCGAGTTCGACGCCGTCGACTACGAGGCGGCCGGACCGCGCGAGTCCCTCCGCGCCTACCGCGAGGACGTCGAGAACGCCATCGAGCGCGAACTGCCCCTCGTCGACGTTCGCTCGCCCGAGGAGTTCTCCGGCGAGATTCTCGCACCCCCGGGACTGCAGGAGACGGCCCAGCGCGGCGGCCACGTCCCCGGCGCGAAGAACATCTCGTGGGCGGCCGTGACCAACGACGACGGCACGTTCAAGACCCGCGACGAACTCGAAGCACTCTACGCCGAGGAAGGCATCGACGGTGACTCTACCGTCGTCGCCTACTGCCGCATCGGCGAGCGCTCCTCCGTCGCCTGGTTCGCGCTCCACGAACTGCTCGGCTACGACGACGCCATCAACTACGACGGGTCGTGGACCGAGTGGGGCAACCTCGTCGGCGCGCCCATCGAGAAGGGCAACTAAGCCACCGAGCGTTTCAGCGCGAGGTCGTAGTTCCCTTCTCGCAGAGAAAGGCGAGGCTGAGTACGCGTAGCGCACGAAGCCTCGAATCGAAACGGCGACCGTCGGGAGCCGTGGAGAAGGGCAACTAAGCCGCCTTCGCATCTCTGTATTCTTTCGATGCCCGCCCGGATAGCCGCGGCGCTCGGCGGTCCTCGACCGTGGATTGAATAATCTGCGTCCCCGAGTACGAGTGTGGACAGACAGGAACTCGAAGCGGCGCTGCGCGAGGCGTTCGACGGCGCGGACGAACCGGTGAGCGTCGTCGCGCGGCAAGCCCGGGACTTGGCCGAGGCGGGGCAGTTCGACGCCGACTTCGACGGCGAACTGACCGTCGACACCGTCCTCGACAACCTGCGGGACGCCCCCGAGGGCTACTCGCTCGTCGAGCGATGGAACTGGTGGTTGGGGGCGCTGGACCTCTCGCACGGGGGATACGCCCGCTTCAGCGTCCGCCCGGACGTGGACACGCACTCGTAGCGGTCGCTCCCGAGAACGTTCGAAGCGGGACCGCGATGCCAGTCAGAATACGCTGAGTCCGTGTGCCTCTCGTGCGTGTTCGAGGAGGGCCTCCGTCGTCTCGAACTGCTCACCGCAGGTGCACGTGTGGTACGTCGTCGGTGTCTGCTGGCGTGTCGCCATGACAGTTTCATCTTACTGCTAATACATAATAATTGTTTGTGTGAGAAAGCTCACCGTGGCACAAACGACACTGTAACATGGTACTAGTACGCACACCTTATCGGCCAGGCACCGTCGTCTCGATACTGTTGGCCGAGTCACACTTTTGCCCGTTGCGAACCCCTCTCGGTATGAACGCACGACTCCGCTCGCTGTTCGCATCGGTCGGCGTCGACGAGGACACCCTTCCGTCGGCGTGAGTCGGCCGCGACCCCCGGACGCAGCGACTGCTGAACTATCTAATTTCGCACGCTCTCCCCATAGAATCATACGGCTGGAGTCCTGAGTTACCGTCGATACCACGGACGGACTATGACTGAGGAGTCGCAATCCCGAGCGCAGTCCGACGCCCGGGAGCAGGTGTACGAGGCGTTCGCCGACCGAACCCGCGCGTTCGGAGACGCGGTCGAGACGGCGCTCACGGCGGGCACTCGCCGACTGAGCGTCGAGTTGGGGTTTCTGACGCGGATTCACGACGGGACACAGCACATCGAATACGCCGTCGGCGACCACGACGGTATCCGGCCCGGACAGCAGTGTCCGCTGGAGGAGGCGTACTGTCGGCGGACCGTCGCCACCGACGGCCACCTGAGCGTGCAGGACGCACAGGCGTCGGCGGCGGTCTCGGAGGCGGCCTACGACGCGTTCGGCCTCGGGTCGTACATCGGGTGTCCGGTGACCGCCGACGGCGAGGTGTACGGCACGGTCTGCTTCGCCGACGCCGACCCGCGAGCGACGCCGTTTTCCGAGGCCGAGGAACTGTTCGTCGAACTGCTCGCCGGACTGGTCGGCCAGGCCATCGAACGCCGGGAGCACGAGCGCCTGCGCGAGGAGCGGACCGCCGAACTCCGCGCGGAGAAGCGCCGCTTGGCGGGCATCGCGGAGACGAGTTTCGACGTTCTCTTTCAGGTGGGTGCGGGGGGACGGTTCACCTACGTCTCGCAGGCGGCTGAGCACGTCCTCGGGTACGACCCCGAGACGCTCGTCGGCGACGAGTTCACGACGTACCTCCGGCCGGTCGCGTCCGTCGCCGCCGTCGACGCGTACGAACGCGTCCTCGCCGGGGAGGCGGTCCAGGGACTCCAACTCACGTTCGCACACCGCGACGGGAGCGACGTGGTCGTGGAGGTGAACGCGACGCCGGTCGTCGAGGACGGCGAAGTCACCGCGATACAGGGCGTCGGCCGCGACGTGACGGACCGCCGCGACCGGGAGGCGCGACTCCGGATGCAGACCCGAGCGATGGACGAGGCGGAGATGCCGATAACCATCGCGGACGCGACGACGCCGGACAACGAGATTATCTACGCTAACCGCGCGTTCGAGACGGTCACGGGCTACACGGCGTCGCAGATTCGGGGGCGCAACTGCCGTATCCTGCAGGGGCCGGAGACCGACCCCGAGGCCGTCGCGACGCTCCGGGACGGCATCGAGAACTCCCGGTCGGTCACGACGGAACTGGTCAATTACAGACGTGACGGGACCCCCTTCTGGAGCCGCGTCACCGTCACGCCGATAGCGAACGACGACGGCGTGACCACCCACTACGTCGGCTTCCAGCAGGACGTGACCGACCGCAAGCGGACGGCCCAACTCATCGGCCTGCTGAACCGCGTCCTCCGGCACAATCTCCGGAACGAACTGACGGTCATCCACGGCTATACCGAGTTCGTCGAGGAACGGCCGGAGGATGTCGACGTGGTATCGGGTATCCGCCGCCCCGTCAAGCGGTTGGTCGCGCTGAGCGAACGCGCCCACGAACTCGAAACCTACGCCCGACGGGACCGCAAGCCCGAGCGACTGTGGCCGTGCGACATCGTCGAGACGGTCGCCGAGGCGCACCGCGAGCGATTCCCCGAGGCGACGGTTCGCGTCGACGTCGACGCAGACTGCGGCGTCTGTGTGGGCCGAGAAATCGAGCGCGCCGTCTCGGAACTGGTGACGAACGCGCTCGAACACGCCCCGTCGTCCGACACTGCGGTCGATGTTCGCGTCCGGCGGGACGGCGAGTGGGTCGAAATCGCAGTCGCGGACGACGGCCCGGGCATTCCCGAGATAGAGGCGACAGTCGTCGAGACGGGCGAGGAGACGCCCCTCCAGCACGGGACGGGACTCGGTCTGTGGCTGGTCAACTGGATCGTCACGCAGTACGGCGGGTCGTTCCAACTCGCGGGAGACGACGGGACTGTGGCGACGCTTCGCCTCCCGGCTATCGAGGACGGGCAGTCGGTCGCCGACGCCGCCCGCCGCCCCACCGTGCTGTTCCGGTGACTACGAGGTGACCGGGAAACCATTCTCCCGACGTCATGCAGTCTGGGTGTGATCGGCCCTCGTGAAACATACGACAGTCAGTCGGCACATTTTAGCCGACATGAATGCATGCCTGGATATGCGAATCGTCACGCTACTGGTCGTTCTGTTGCTCCTCTCTGGCTGCAGTCAGTTGTTCGAGCAGTCGTCGGGAGAGACGAACATACCCACTACTGACCGTCCCGATCGAACTACGACAGCGACCGACGACTCGGATCAACTGGGCCCGACCGAACCCACCCGCGAGGAGGGGGAATCGACGAGTAGCGATGCGACGCCCTCGACCGCCACGACCGACACCACGTTCTCGCCGGACAACATCGATACCGAGCGCATGCAAGTCTCCCTGTCAGAGCTTCCGGACGAGTTCTCGGTCGTTGGCGACACACTCGATCGCCGCGAGCAAGCGACCGGTGAGACCTACGTCCGGATGGAAGAACGCGGGGTCCAGTTACTGCACGAGCGGGCCTTTTCGGGCGAGGGCGATACTCGAACGGCCTACGTCTTCGCCTCGGTAGCGGTGTACGATGCGGAAGCGGATGCGGCCGGGTGGCTCCAGACACACCTCGAACAGATCGACGAGAACGGCGGCACTGTCCAGACACGCGACGTGACGCAATCGGAGACCGCCACGGCGGTCCGGTTCCAAAACGACCGTGGACTGCGGACCGTCGGCCTCTATCAGCGCCACTCCAACGTCGTGTTCTACGTTGCGGTCTCCGGCGACGAATACGACGATGAGATGGTCGAGCGACTGTTCGTCACCATGCGCAACGATTTCGACGCCGAATAGCCGTACCGACAGTGCTCAGTCGGCGCGCTGTGCTCGCTCACAGTTCCGAGAGTTCCGAAACGAGGGCAGACAGCCGTTCGAATTCGTCACAACCACGCAACTCCGGGTTTATCGATTCACAGGTCCGTATGAACTCCTCAGTCGCCCGAGCGAATTCGCGGACGATCGTGTCTCGGGGAACCGCTACCAGCTCGGAGCTGGAAATGGCGGATGCAATGTCTGACCCGCGGAAGAGCCCGATGTGGATGGCGTCGTCCTCCGGAATCAGTGCGAGTGTCACATTCGTCGCGTAGAATGTTGCTTCCTCTCTTTCACCGCTTGTGACAGCGTTCTTGAGTTTCTGTAGTATGTTTGCCAGATTGTAGTGGACATAATCGTCAACATGGTACGTATCGGTTTTTCCCGATGCTCCGCCGAGGTCTTGGCCACCGACGAGAACGCGAATGCCGGTCAGTGGATTGGGGTCGCCCGCAGATACTTGCTCCTGGAACTGGTCGCCGTACTGGATGTCGTACTCGAAAGACAGACTTCGCTCAATCAATGTTCCACCCAGTCTCTGGGCTCCAGTCTGCCGTCGGTCTTTCGGACTTGGGATACGCAGTGATCACGTCCCCGTCCGGCCCGGTAACGACTCTGATAGTCCCGATATCGTACTCGCCGGGATAGTCCTCGGGGTCGAGCGTGTACACTACCCCTGGACCATCGTCGCTGGTATCGATATCTCCGTCCCGTATCGTCCGTGCGATGAGTCGCTTGACTTCCTCGCGTGAGAGCTTTGCGTCCAATCGCTTGGTTACTCCGTCTCTAGTGATGCGCTGTCCGACCGGGAAGAAGTCGGTCGGCTTGTTGGTGCCCAACTCGCCGTCGATGTGACGGCCCTCGATGTGGGCCATACCCTTTTGCTCGGACCCCTCGGGAATCCATTTCGGTTCGCCGCCTCGTTTCGTCACCACGACAGCTTCTTGGATGTTTCCGCCGCTGTCCGCTATCTTCAGCAGGTCGTCCGCCGTCAGGTCCTGATCGACGAGCGGGTCGTCGGCCTTCGTCTCCAGTATCCCGAGCAGGCGTTGGACATCTGCCTGATCCATGTCACCGCTGTCGAGGAGTCGGTTGGTCCGCCGGATGGCGTCGCCGTCGAGTCGACCCGCGTTGTACTGTCGGACTGTGCGAGTGGCAGTCGGCCCGTCGAGGCGGTTCAGTAACGTCGCGCCCTGCTCGCCGGTGGCGGCGAGATAGCTGTTGAGGTCCCCGGAGCGTCGGAGTTCGCCGAGTTGTTCGCGCTTCTCAGGGTCGAGGTCGTCCAGCGCGTCGGGCGCGTCTCCGATATCGCTGCGCCCGTCCGTCTGTCGGCGGAACGCCCGTTGCTTCGCCGATTTCGAGAGGTCGCTGGCCTTGTTCGCGACCTTACTGAACTTCGAGGAGGTGGAGAACGCTTTGCTCGTCGCGCTCGCAGCGCCGCTGGACGCGACACTCGAGACGAGGAGGAACGATCCGTACCCGCCGTACCAGCCGTTGGCGAACGTCTCGTTCTCCACTTTCCCAGCGTCGTACGGATTGTCGGTGCGTTGGGCCTCGTTGATCTGCTGTGGAATCGCGGCCATGAGTTCCTCGATCAACCCCAGATCACGGATGATTTCCATGGCCAACGTGAACAGTTGGCTGAGATACTCGATGGGTTTGAGCAGCTGTTTGAACCCGTTTATCGTCTCCTCACCGCCGTAGATGAACCCCGAGACGACCCCCTCGTTGAGCGCGCGGCTGGTCGATTCGGTCCCGCCTTCCGTGACCTTCGAAGCCTCACATTGGTCCTCGGAGTTGTACCAGGCACACGGACCGGACGTGTAGTAGCTTCCGTCGTCGGCGACGAAATATTCCGAACCTCCACTCGAGGGGACGGTCATGTCTGCCTCCGTGACCTCGCCGTATATTTCGTCACGTACCATCGCGGTACCGTCGTCTCTGAAGGCCTCATCGACGACGCTTCGGACGTAGTTGTCGAGTCCCGTCGCCGATTCGTAGCGCGACGCCGGCACTTCGAGGTGGACGTTCGTGTATCCCTTCTCGAGGGACGTAATCGTGTTCAGAACGACCTCGTCGTTCTTCTTGACCCGGACGTAGTAGCGCCCCGGCGAGAGTCCCTCGTCGATTTCGAACCGTCCGTTCTGGTCGACGTAGGCCGATTCGTCGCCGACGAACACCTCGACGTCGGTGAGTCGCTCCCCGTCGGCGGTGACGCGCCCGCCCATCTGTGAGCGAGAAGGTAGCTCGATAGTCGCTCGCGTCGTCGCACCGCGACGAACGTCGACTCGCTTGATGTCGTCGACGCCGTATCCCTCAACCGCGTACTGGATCATCGTCGTCCAGCTATCGACTGGCCCGTCATCCGCACTGAACGTCGTCGACGGCGGCGTCAGCGGAATCGTCACGATGCCCGCGTCGTTGGTCGTGTGTGGTTTCGGTCCCGTGAGTCCGAGGCCGAGGTCCGCACCAGCGACGGGGTCGCCACTAGGAGTGACGACGGTGACCTGCACCAGCGTCGGCGCTTCCGTTACGGTCACCGATCGCTCGTCGACCACAGTCCCGTCTTCGCTGCGGAGTTCGACACCGATGGTCTGGTCACCAGCCCCTTCGTCGAGGACGACTTCGCGCGTGACGCGTCTCGTCTCCCCCGGCGGGACAGTGACTGGGCGGACTTCCAGCGTACTGGCCCCGGAGTCGTTGAAGTCGAGCGTAAACGTCGCCTCTGAAGCCGCGTCGTTTCGGATGGTGACCGGTATCGAGATTGGCTCGCCGACGGTGTACGTCGGAGGCGCGTCGACAGCACGGATCGAACCCGAGGCCCCGGTCTGTATCTCGACCGAACGATCCGAGCCCGATTCGAGTGTCACCGAACGCGTCGTCGCCACGCCGCTGGCAACGACTTCGAGGGTGACCGTCCCGGCTGGCACATCAGCGAGACGGAACTGCCCGCTTCGGTCGACGCCGGTCTCGCGTCCATCTACTGTGACTGTCGCGTCAGTGACGGGCGCGCCGCTGGCGTCGACGACCACGCCGCTAAGGGTGGCGTTCGCGGTGGCCAGCGTGCGGGTGTAGGTGACTGTCTGCCCACGCTCGGGCGATGCTTCGACCGCCAGTTCGCGCAGCCCATCGGACGGGGCCGTCAGCTCGACTGCGACCGTCCGGGTGTCAGACTCCGGGACAGCGACGGTTCGCGAGGCGGTTCGCTCGCCGAGTGCGACTCGTACCGTGACGTCCGTCGCCTGCGCTCCAGCGCTCGCGAGCGTGACCGCAACTGTCGTCGAATCGCCGGGAACGACTCGGTCCGGTGTCACGTCGACCGACTCGATGGTGACGGTGTCGGACGAAATCGTGATGTCGTCCTGTGAGCGAAGCGTCTCGATTCGGTCGACACGCCCGCTATCGGCGATGCGTTCGACCGTGAGCACGCCGTCGTAAGACCCGGAAGGCGCGTCGTCCGGAACGGTGCTGTCGACCGCTATTGTCCGCCGCTCGCCCGGACGGAGGTCCACGTCACGGACGGCCCGCTCACCGCTCTCACGCGTCTGGACGCCTTCGAGTGCGAATCGCACCCCGAGCGTCGCCGTCGCCGTGCCGGTGTTCTCGACGGTCACCGACCCCGGTATCGTCTCGCCTCGGTAGTACGTCCCAGTCGGAATCTCGTGGTCGACGACCACGACGTTGGTGGTTCCCGATACGTCGAACGCGTTGGTGAGCGTCGACTCGTCCACTCGCTCGTCCGTCGCCGCGGAGCGATAGACTGCGGTGCCCGCGTCGTATTCACCGGCCGGCGCGTCGTCGGGGAGCACCACGTCGAGCGTCACCGTCCGCTCGCTGTTTGGTGATAGCTCGACCACCCGACCTTCCCCGGCGACCCAGATGCCATCGGGGAGTCGCAGACTGGCGTCGGCGTAGAACGACGCCCCTGCGCGACCGTCGTTCGCGAGCGTCACTTCGACCGGGACTTGTTCCCCCGGGCCGAACGACTGTCCTGTAACAGTTTGTTCGACGATGGTCACGCTGGCCGTCGGTTCCTCGACGACGAACGCGTCGCGTTCTTCGCTGCCACCGAACCGCTCGTCCTTGGCGTCCGATCGGAAGACGGCTGATCCGACGGTGTAACTGCCCTCGCTGGCATCGTCGGGCACCGTGGCGTCGAGCGTGACGGTCTGCTGGGCACCGGGGCGTAATTCGACGGTCGTGCCTTCGCCGGTGACCCAATCTCCGTTGGGCCGTTGGAGGCTGGCGTCGACGTAGAACTCGTGAGTCGTGTCTCCCGTGTTCTCGACGGTCACGTCGACGGGCACCCTCTCACCTGGCGCGTACGTACCGCCAGCGTCGGTGGTAGTGATGGCGGCGTCGGTCGTCGGTTCCTCGACGACGAATGCATCGCGCTCTTCGTCACCGCCGAACTTCTCGTCCTTGTTACTCGACCGGAACACACCCGCGCCGACGGTGTACCTGCCTTCGGCAGCGTCGTCGGGTACGGTGGCGTCGAGTGTGACCGTTCTCTGGGCACCCGGTCTGAGTCCGACGGTCGTGCCTTCACCGGTGACCCAGTTGCCGTTCGGGCGCTGGAGACTGGCGTCGACGTAGAAATCGCGGGTCGTCTCACCCGTGTTCTCGACCGTTACGTCGATCGGAACGTTCTCTCCGGGCGCATAGGTACCGCCAGCGTCGGTGTGGGTGATAGCGGCGTCGGTCGTCGGTTCGTCGACGACGAACGCGTCGGCGACGCCGTACCCGTCGTATCGGTCGGTCTTGCGACTGGTGCGGTAGATAGCGCTTCCCGCACCGTAGGTCCCCTCGTCCGCGTCATCGGGCAGTCGGACCTCGAGAGCGACCGCCTCTCGCTCGCCCGGGGAGAGTCGCGGCGTTGCCGCCTCGCCGGTGACCCAGTCGCCGTTCGGCCGCTGGAGGCTGGCGTCGACGTAGAACTCGTGGGTCGTGTCACCGGTGTTCTCGACTGTGACTTCCATCGGCACGGTCTCGCCCGGTCGGAACGTGCCACCGTCGACGGTCTGACCGACGATGGCTGCCGCGGTGGTCGGTTCGTCGACCGTGACCGCGTCACGCTCGGACCCGTAGTCGTACCGTTCGTCCTTCGCGCTGCTGTGGAAGACGCCAGATCCGACGGTGTAGCTCCCCTCGTCGGCGCCGTCGGGTACGGTGGCGTCGAGCGTGACGGTCTGCTGGGCACCCGGTCGGAGCCCGACGGTCGTCCCCTCGCCGGTGACCCAGTCGCCGTTCGGCCGCTGGAGACTGGCGTCGACGTAGAACTCGTGGGTCGTGTCACCGGTGTTCTCGACTGTCACGTCGATGGGCACCCTCTCACCGGGTGTGTATGTACCGCTGGCGGTAGTCGCCGTGACGGCGGCGTCGGTCGTCGGCTCGTCGACGACGAACGCGTCGCGCTCTTGGCTACCACCGAACCGCTCGTCCTTCGCGCTGCTGTAGAAAACGGCGGACCCGACGGTGTAGCTCCCCTCGTCGGCGTCGTCGGGCACCGTGGCGTCGAGGGTGACGGTCTGCTGGGCACCGGGGCGTAATTCGACAGTCGTGCCTTCGCCGGTGACCCAATCGCCGTTCGGCCGCTGGAGGCTGGCGTCGACGTAGAACTCGTGGGTCGTATCACCCGTGTTCTCGACGGTCACGTCGATTGGAACGTCTTCGCCGGGCGCGTACGTGCCCGCAGCGTCCGTGCTGGTGACGGCGTCGATCGTCGGTTCTTCGACACTGAACTGCTGGAGCCACCCCGACGTGTCGAACATCTCGGCGTCGTTACCCGTCCAGACGTCGACCGTCAGTTCGTAGTCGCCTTCCGGCGCATCGCTGGGAATCTCGGCTGTGTAGTCGAGCCTTACCCGCTCCCCGACGGCGATATCGTACGCCTTGTCGCCGCTGGGATACGTCTTACTCCCGTCGGGCCGCCGGATACCCAGATAGGTACTGATGCTCCCTTGCTTCGAGCCACGATTCTCCACGACGGCGTGGACGTTCACCGACTGACCCGGCGCGACGGTTCCCTGTTCGGTCCAGACGTCGACGAGACAGTACCTGTGCCCGTTGATTTCTCGACACGAATCGGCGACGCTCGAACCGGCGACGCTGACGGGAGCCGTCACGGTGGCCAGAACGACCAACACCGCCATGAAAACGGAGACCACCCACCCTCGCGAACGGTCCTCCCCCTCGGCTATCATATCCAAATCGTTAGCAGCCGAGTACTTAATTGACACGAATATCCAACTACTTGATACAAACGAGTGGCGGTCGTTCGGTTCCGGAAGTGACCGACCTCGAGCGCGCGATTCGGGCGGGGTGGTGTCGCTCGACCGACGGTGTCAAACGCGGTGACGCCGTAGCCACGCGCGATGAAGATTCGGCTGCTGGGCGGGGCCGACGAAATCGGCCGAAGCGCCGTCCTCGTCGACGACTCGCTCCTGCTCGACTACGGAATCGCGAGCGAGTCGCCCCCGCAGTATCCCGTCGGCGAGGTGGACCCCGACGCCGTCGTCGTCAGCCACGGCCACTTAGACCACGCGGGGGCGGTGCCGGCGCTGATGTCCAGCGGCGACCTCCCGCCGGTCCACTGGACGCCGCCGACCCGCGATTTGGCGACGACGCTCGCCGAGGACACGCTGAAGCTTCACGGGTCGACGCCGCGCTGTCCCTTTACCGACACGGACGTGCGCCGCCTCACGCAGGCGTCGGTGACCCACGGCTACGAGGAATCGTTCGAGGCCGCGGGCTACGAGGTGACGCTGTTCAACGCGGGGCATATCCCGGGGAGCGCGCACGTCCTCGTCGACGACGGGGACATCCGGTTGCTCTATACGGGCGACTTCCACACCGGCGACCAGCGCCTCGTCGCGCCGTCGACTGCCCGCCCGGAGGCAGACGCGGTCATCTGTGAGTCGACGTATTCGGACGTGACTCACGAGGCCCGCGACAGGGTGGAAAAACGGTTCGCCGAGAGCCTGCAACAGACGGTGTGGCAGGGCGGCACCGTCGTGGTACCGGCGTTCGCCATCGGCCGGACGCAGGAGGCGATGTTGGTGTGTAACGCGCACGACATCGACTGTTACGTGGACGGGATGGGCCAACGCGTCACCGAGCAGTTGAAGCGCCACCCCGAGTTTCTCCGGGACGCCGACGCCTTGCGGGGCGCGACGTCGAGCACCCGGTTCGTGACGGGCCGAGACGGGCAACGGAGACGCATCGCCGAGCAGAATACGGTGATAATCACCACGTCGGGGATGCTCAACGGTGGCCCAGCGATGACCTACGTCCCCGCTATCCGCCACCACCCGACGAACAAGGTGGCCCTCACCGGGTATCAGGTAGAGGGGACGCCGGGCCGCGAACTCCTCGAGACGGGCAGTGCCGAACTCGACGGCCGGGTGATGCCGGTCAGCGCGCAGGTGGAACTGCACCAGTTCTCGGCGCACGCCGACCGCGAGGGGCTATTCGACTTCCTCGATAGCTACCGGGAGGTGCCAGTCCTCGTCAACCACGGCGACCGGACGGGGGCCTTCGCCGGGGAACTCCGAGAAGACGGGTTCGCGGCGAGCGCGCCCGAACTCGGCGAGACGGTCCGGGTGTAATCAGTCGTCGGCCGCGTCGCGGGTCTTCAGCCACTCGTCCAGTAAGTCGCGGATGGCGGCGTCGCGGTTGTCGCGGTGGTCCGCGAACGCCTTCTCGTCGACTGCCTCGAGCACCGCTTCGTCCAGTTCGATTTCGACCGCTTCGAGGTCGAGATATGCCTCGTCCATCAGATTCGAACCGTGGGTGTCCGCGGGTAAATACCCTCGTCAGACGGGTGTCGGGCGTTCGTGTGACGCGGCCGAAACCGCCTTACTCGCCGACCGCTGGGACGGCGTAACAGCCGGTTCCGACCACGACGAAGCCGTAGCCACCGTCACGAAGCGCGCGTGCCGTCGCGGCCGGAACGGTCAGGTCGCCATCGTCATGGCGGGCCGCCTCGACGGCGTCGCGGTGGGTTCCATCGAGTTCGAGTCCCGCGACCGTCGGGCACGCGTCGCTCTCGCCGTCGACCCGTTCGAGGACACGCACTCGCTGGGTCGGGAAGTCGGCATGTCGCGTCTGTTCGAAGGCGTACTCGGTCCCGTCGTACGCCAGCACCGTTCCGTTCGGGCGATAGCCGCCCTCGGTCGAGTCGAACGCGTACTCGCCGAGCTCGATGCCACGAACCACGGCCGCGCGGTCTTCGGCGGGCAGCGCGGACACCGGGACGACCGTGTCGTTGCCCGCGTCGGTGACCGGGGTCACGTCGTACGTGTTCTCGTAGCCGCCGCCGCGAACCGCGTCGGTGACGGCGTAGGGCGTCCCGTCGACGGTGAGGCAGTCGAAGGCGGCCACTGGGCCCCACCAGTGACCGTCGCCCGCCGTCGTCGGGGCGTCGGCGGCGCTCGACCGGAGTGCGTCGGCCGCCGCGGGGAGCAGTCCGACCGTCGCGTCTGCGGGTACGCGTTCGGGTGGCGTCGGCGTGAGCGCGACCGGTGCGGGGGTCGCCGTGGTGGTCGGCGTCGCCGCGTCGCCGCCGAACTCGGCACAGCCACCGACCGCGACGGCCGCGAGCGACGCGAGGAAGGCGCGTCTGGAGGACACGGTTCGGGAATCGATGGCTCGCGGTAAGTGCCTTCTCGTGAACCGAGCGGTTCCGAGCGACTTATTGCCACCTCTGATAATCTCTGGATATGTCTCAGGGAATATCGCCGATAGAGGACCCGGTCGCCAGCGCCGGTGAGCGCGAACTGGTCGTCGGCGGGGACCGGCCGATTCGCATCTCGGCGGGCCACCGCCTCATGCACCACGACGGGAAGTGTTCCCGCCCTCACGGGCACAACTACGAGGTGAGCGTCCGCATCACCGGCGAGTTGACCGCGGAGGGGTGGGTCGTCGACAAGGGCGACGTGACGAGCGTCATCGACGAGTGGGACCACCGCTTCCTCGTCGAAGACGGCGACCCCCTGATAGCGGCCTTCGAGGACAGCGGCGACGGCGACGCCCTCGTCGTCCTCCCACACCCGCCGACGGCGGAGGTGATGGCGGCGACGCTGGAACACCGACTCGGCGAGCGCCTCCCGGACACCGTCTCGGACGTGTCCGTCACCGTCAGCGAGACGAGCGAACTCTGTACGCGCTGATGCCCGTCGCCAGCGACGCCGACGGCCTCGGACAAGCCGAGGATGGCGACCTCCCCATCAACGAACTGTTCTGCTCCCTGCAGGGCGAGGGCCGACTCGCGGGCGTCCCCTCCGTGTTCGTCCGCACGAGCGGTTGTAACCTCCGGTGCTGGTTCTGTGACTCCTATCACACCTCGTGGGAACCCAGCGGGGAGTGGCAGTGCGTCGAGGAAATCGTGGCCGCAGTTGAGGAGTACGACGCCGACCACGTCGTCCTGACGGGCGGCGAACCGCTGGTCCACGACGCCAGCGTCGACCTCCTCGACGCGCTGGACGGCCGGGGCTACCACACCACCGTCGAGACGAACGGGACCATCTTTCGCGAGGCACCTATCGACCTCGCGAGCGTCAGCCCGAAACTCGCCACCAGTACGCCGACCGCGGAGCGCGACCCGAAAGGCGAGGGCGAGTGGGCCGACCGCCACGAGGACCGACGCCTGGACGTGCCGACGCTCGCGGCCCTCGTCGACGCCTACGAGACGCAACTGAAGTTCGTCGTCACCGGCCCCGAAGACATGGCCGAAATAGAACGGCTCGTCTCGCGCGTGCGGGACGCCGCCGACACGCCGCTTCACGACCAGCAGGTCCTCCTGATGCCCGAGGGACAGACCCGTACCGAACTC
The DNA here is from genome assembly GCF_024218775.1 of Haloarcula marina. Classification (NCBI taxonomy): domain Archaea; kingdom Methanobacteriati; phylum Methanobacteriota; class Halobacteria; order Halobacteriales; family Haloarculaceae; genus Haloarcula; species Haloarcula marina. The sequence continues at coordinate 401,660 of NZ_CP100404.1, forward strand.
GAAACCACCCGGAGCGTCGTCGCTGACCTCGCGTTGGAGTACGGCTATCGCTACACGCCGCGGCTCCACGTGGACCTCTGGAACGACGCGCCCGGGACCTGACCACCGACACCAACTCATGACCGACGACTCACGCGCCGTCGTCCTCGCCTCCGGCGGGATGGACAGCGCCACGGCGGCTTACGAGGCACAGGCACGCGGGTACGACCACCTGTATCTGCTCCACACCAGTTACGGGCAGAACACCGAACAGCGCGAGTACGAGTGTGCGGACGCGCTGGCCGAGTCGGTCGACGCGGCCGACTTCTGTCACGTCGAGACGAGTCATCTCCGGCAAATCGGCGGGTCGTCGCTGACCGACGACGAGATGGCCGTCGCCGAGGCCGACACCGACAGCGACGAGATTCCCAGTTCCTACGTCCCCTTCCGGAACGCGAACCTGCTGTCGATGGCCGTCTCCTACGCTGAGGCCAACGACTGCGGGGCCGTCTTCATCGGCGCACACAGCGAGGATTTCTCCGGCTATCCGGACTGTCGACCCGCCTTCTTCGAGGCGTTCCAGCGGGTGGTCGACGTGGGGACGAAACCCGAGACGGATATCACGCTGGTCGCGCCGTTCGTCGAGTGGTCGAAGACGGACATCGCCGAGCGCGGACTGGAACTGGGAGTTCCCTACGGGGAGACGTGGAGTTGCTACCGCAGCGACGAACCCGCCTGCGGGACCTGTGACGCCTGCGCGTTCCGCCTCGAAGCGTTCCAGCGCCTCGGCGAACGGGACCCGATAGCGTACGAGACGCGCCCGGATTACACCGCTCAGTCCTCGTAATCGGCGACGAGGCCGTCGAGGACGTACTCGGCGGAGGTGCGCGTCGTCGCCAGCGGCACGTCGTGCACGTCACAGATTCGCAACAGCGCGGAGATGTCGGGTTCGTGCGGTTGGGCGGTCAAGGGGTCCCGAAGGAAAATGATGCCGTCCATCCGGTCCTCGGCGACCAGCGCGCCGATTTGGGTGTCGCCGCCGAGCGGGCCGCTCTGCTTGCGGTCGATATCGAGACTCGTCTCGTCCATGATGCGCTGGCCGGTCGTTCCGGTGCCGACGAGGTCGAACCGGGCGAGTTCGTCCTCGTAGTCCCGCACGAGGTCGATCATCTCCGGCTTCTCGTCGTCGTGCGCGATGAGTGCCACGCGAGTCATGTCCCCCACGACACGGCCCGACGGGAAAGAGATACCGCCCTACGCGACGGTCACGTCGTTCTCGGCGGTGACGGTCACGTCGTGACCCTCCACCTCGAACGTAATCGACTCGGACTCACCCTCGCCCACCACGGCCCGCAGGTCCGCCTCGTCGACGTAGGACGCGATGGCGTCCACATCCGCCTCGGTGAGGGGGGTTTCCCGAAGCACCGCCGCGGTGATGACGTCGTCGGCGGGTTCGGGACTGACCCACTCCTCGTCGCCTTCCGGGTCGCCCGGAAGCATGTACACTGTGCCGTCCTCGGAGTTCATACCAGTCGATACTTCAGCGGAGGTAATAACGGGGCAGGCGTGGTTTCAGAACGTGAAACAACCGGCAGGTCACCGGTAGCGGGACCGGACGCGGGGCTGTGCCGGTTCGGCGAGCGTGTTCGAGACGAGCGTCTGTGTCCCCCGCCGAAGCCGTTCTGAGGCGGCCTGACTGGAGATGCCAAGTGCCGTCGCGAGGTCCGAGAGCGACGCGTCCCGGGGGACGGTGAAGTAGCCCCGCTCCAGCGCGAGCATGAGCACTTCGCGCTGTGGGTCGGTCAGCCCGAAGTCGTGGTCTCCCTCTTCGTCGATTGCGCGCACGTCCACGTCGAAGCCGTCCGCGACGAGGGCGTCGCGGAAACTGAGCACGTCGCTCCGGTCGGGGAACCGCGCCCGGACCGTCCAGTGGTCGTCGGCCAGTGACGCGCGGAGCAACGCCCCGTCGGCGGTGAGGAGGGCGCGGCCGACGCTCGAAAGCGGCGGGTCCGTCGTGTTCAGGACGTACCAGTGGCCGCCCGCTTCCGCCCCGGTGTACGACTGTCGGGTGAGGCTGTCGTCCGCCGCCAGCGCCTCGTCTATCTCGGACTTCGCATCGTGGTCGACCCAGACGACGGCGCGACACCCCGTTTCGGTACACTGCAGTTCGTCGAGGACAACGTCCGTCACCACGTCGGCGAGGGGGTGAAGGAACGCTGACTCGAATTGAAACTCAACCATCATGATTGGAGTACCGTCCGGGGGTTATATAAAGCTCTGCCAGCGGTACTCGGAATCGGTGCGGGAGAGGCGACCCGTTCGAGTGACTGTCAGAGGCACACCCGGGGCGCTCCCGAAACACCAAGTGGTATTACGGGAGAATACAAAATAAATCTATTTGATAGCTCGATGAGAGAAGTCGCTCGGCAACGCGCTCAGTCGAGATTCTCGCGCTGGTAGGACCCCTCGTAGGTCCCCGCGTGGGCCGCCTCGGCGAGGACGAGTTGCGCGATTCGCGCGCCGCGTTCCAGTTCGATGGGGTGGTGGACCTCCAGCAGTCCCTCGCCGCGGCCCTCGTAGCCGGCGTCCCACACCGCCGTATCCAGCATACAGGAATTTCGGAGCAGGGACGAGCGCGGGTAGAGGAAGCCGACGTGCCCCTCCGGAATGACCACGCGGTCGGCGTATTCGACGACGTAGCCACCCCGGTCCAGCGAGTACATGCCGTCCTCGGCGTCGAGTTCCCGACGCTCGCCGACGGTCTTCCCACCCCGTTCGATACGGCCCGGTTCGACCTGTTCGAACACCGCGCCAAGCGTCAGGTCGACGCCGTTCGGTTGCACCTGTGCGTCTCGCACGTCACCGAGTTTGTCGGCGACGAACTCCCCGCTCTTGAACATGGGAAGGCATGGACACCCCACAGCGAAAACATTGCTGTTCGTTCGATACGGCTCGAAACCGGGCGACGGCAGTAACGATTGGTGAAAAATAGGGTGGAATACGCGGGATTTATACGCTCGCACCGTCCACGTTCGGACGTTATGGGACAGACGCTCACGGAAAAGATTCTCGACGACCATCTCGTCGAAGGGGAGCTGACACCCGGCGAAGAGATCGGCATCGAGATCGACCAGGTGCTCACACAGGACACGACCGGTACGCTCGTTTGGCTGCAGTTCGAGGCTCTCGGCCTCGAAGAGGTCCAGACGGAACTGGCCGCCCAGTACTGTGACCACCAGACCTACCAGTTCGACTTCAAGAACACGGACGACCACCGCTTCCTCCGCTCGGCCGCGGGGACGTTCGGCGCGCACTTCTCCCGTCCCGGCAACGGTATCTGCCACAACGTCCACAAGGAGAACTTCGCCGCGCCCGGCAAGACGATGCTCGGGTCGGACTCCCACACGCCGACCCCCGGTGGCCTCGGCGAACTCGCTATCGGGTCCGGTGGCCTCGACGTGGCCGTCGCGATGGGCGGCGGCGCCTACTACATCGACATGCCGGAAGTCGTCAACGTCCGCCTCGAAGGCGAACTGCCCGAGTGGGCCACCGCCAAGGACGTCATCCTCGAGCTGCTCCGTCGCCTGTCGGTCAAGGGCGGCGTCGGCAAGGTGCTCGAATACACCGGCCCCGGCGTCGAGACGCTGACCGTCCCCGAGCGGACCACTATCACCAACATGGGCACCGAACTCGGTGCTACCTCCTCGATATTCCCGACCGACGAGCAGACCGAGGACTACCTCTCCCGCCTCGGCCGCGAGGACGAGTTCGTCGAAATCGGCCCCGACGAGGACGCCGAGTACGACGACGAAATCGTCGTCGACCTCTCGGACCTCGAACCGCTCATCGCCGAACCGTCGATGCCCGACAAGGTCGTGCCGGTCAGCGAGGTCGAGGGCGTCGACGTCGAGCAGGTCATCATCGGCTCCTGTACGAACGGTGCCTACGAGGACATCCTCCCGTCCGCGAAGATGCTCGAAGGGCGTAACATCGACAAGAAGACCGAGATGATCGTCGCACCCGGTTCGAAGGTCGCCTCCGAGATGCTGGCCCGACAGGGCTGGACCGCGGAGATGATGGCCGCCGGCGTCAACTTCTCCGAGGCGACGTGTGGTGCCTGTATCGGCATCGGCCACGTCCCGGCTTCGGATTCGGTCTCCCTGCGGACCTTCAACCGCAACTTCGAGGGTCGCTCCGGTATCGAGGACGACAACGTCTACCTCTGCTCGCCGGAAGTCGCCACCGCGGCCGCCCTCGCCGGCGAAATCGTCGACCCGCGCAACCTCGCCGAGGAACTCGGCGACCTCGAAGCGCCCGGTCTGGAGATGCCCGACGAGTACATCGGCAACTCCGAATCGGACCTCATCGCCCCCGACGAGGCCGTCGACGACGACCTCATCAAGGGCCCGAACATCGGCGACGTCCCGCTGAAGGACCCGCTCGAGACCGAAGTCGGCGGTGAAGCCCTCCTCAAGATGGAGGACAACATCACCACCGACCACATCATCCCGGCCACCCAGGACATCCTGATGTACCGGTCGAACATCCCGAAGCTCTCGGAGTTCACGCTCTCGCGCGTCGACGACACGTTCGCAGAGCGCGCGCTCGAATCCGACGGCGGCGTCCTCGTCGCAGGCGAGAACTACGGACAGGGCTCCTCGCGTGAACACGCGGCCCTCTGTCCGATGTACCTGGGCATCGAAGCCGTCTGTGCCCAGAGCTTCGCCCGCATCCACAAGGCGAACCTGTTCAACTTCGGTATCGTCCCCCTCGAAATCGACGAGGACACTTACGAGAAGATCGAGCAGGGCGACGACATCCAGATCGTCGACGACGTCGCCGAGGCCGTCCGCTCCGGGCAGGAAGAGTTCACCATCCGGATCAACGACGACTGGGAAGCGACCGCAGCGCTCGACGCCTCCGAGCGAGAGCGCGAAATCCTCGCCGCCGGTGGCAAACTGTCGCACACGAAGGCCCAGCACGAAGAGGGCGGCGCCGCACCCGCCGACGACTAATCGACGGCCGCGACCCGCGAAAAGCACGGTTCCGACGGCGGCTTTCGCCGTGTGACGGACGAACCTCGTTTTCTTTCGCTCCGTCTCGTGAGCGACTGCGACCCGCACTGAACCGAACGAGCCGGAGCACGTCGTTCTTCCTCGGGTGGCCGGCCGGCGCTCGGATTCGTTTGACGGTCGGTGGTGCGTGGCCCCGGGCCGTCTCAGCGTCCCGGAACCGCGTTCAGACAGTCGCGGACGAACGGGCGCGGGTCGTCGAGACTCAGGAAATCGAAGTGCGGTTGCGTGACCATCGACCCCAGCATCGTCCCGGCCGTCCGCGCGAGCGAGGGCTTGTCGACGAACGCGTACTCCTCGGTGGCGACGCTGAGCAGGTGGACGAGTTCGCCGCGGAGGAAGTGTGACGCCGTGCCGGGTCGATACGGGGGGTCGAACGGGCCGGTGTCGCCGGTCGCGAGTTGCCAGTAGTAGTACGGGTAGTCGACGCCCGCGTGGAGGTCACACGGGAGCGACGACCAGAACCGGGGATTTATCTCCAGCAGTTTGAACTCGCCGGTCTCCTCGTCGCCGATGAACCCCACGGACGCGAGGCCGTGCCACTCTAACTCGTCGAGGACCGCACGCGCCGCGTCCCAGAGTTCCGGGATGTCCACCGCCTCGTGGTAGACGCTGGGGCCGCGCGGGTACTTGAACCCGCGGCGGAGCGCCTTCTGCGTGCTGAACAGCGGTTCGCCCTCGTGGTAGAGCGCCCGGACCGTGTACTCCGTGCCGGGGACGTACTCCTGCACGATAGGGACGTGCCCCATCCGGTCGATGAGCGCATCCGTATCCGGGGGCTGGTTCGGCTGGAAGTACTGCGTCTTGGGCATCGAACGCGATTCCGTCGGCGGGATGTCGGCGACGTAGTGGTTGGTGAGAATACCGTACCGCCCCTTCGCGATGAGTCGTCTGTCCCAGTCGTCCACGTCGGTCAGCAGTTCGGTGTCCGGCACGGCGACCCCGGCGCGTTCGGCCGCCGCCACGAGTTCCACTCGGTCGTGTGCCCGCGCCAGCGTCTCCATCTCCGGCCAGACGACGTTCAAGTGTTCGGCGAACTCGTCCCGGTACTTCGCGAGGACGTAGATGTCCTCCTCGCGGACGGGCGCGATGGCTTTCACCGACGGCCGGGCGGCGAGGTCCAGCAGTACGTCGCGATACGACAGCAGGTCGGTGTACGGACTCGGGAGCATCACGCGCTCGTCGCAGTACTTCGAGTCGAATGCCGGGGACCGAGGGCTGTCGGATGCGACGATGGTTCTGATACCACGCTTCCCGAGCGACCGGACGACAGTGACCGCCCCGGGTGCGTCGTTCGAGATGACCACTACGGACTCCGCGGCGTCGTTCATATCCAGAGAGTGTCGTCGGGATAGGTAAGAATGAGACAGATAACCCGAAACAGGAGGTTACTAACTGCCGATGGGACCGGGTCGGCGCAGTGGCCCCGAACGACGTGCCGCTACGGAAACGCGACGAACGTCGCCCGTGCGTCGGTAGCCACCTCCTATGCGGCCGCGTTCACGAGGAGAGATCCGGCGTGGGATCAGATAGCGAGGAACTGCGTCACCAGCCACTTCGTGAACGTGCCGGTGATAGCGCCGATCCACGAGAGCACGACGAAGTGCATGTAGGTGTTGGCCTTGTGGCCGCCGTCGACGGTCCGAATCATCAGCGAGGAGAGCATCGCCGAGAACATGATGATGATGACCAGCAGGAACTCGATGAGCGGGATGTTGTAGACGCCCGTGTTGATGAGCGAGTTCACGTCGAGTCGGCTCCCGGCATTGAGGTCTAAAGACATCTGCGCGAGGATGTTGACGACCTGTAAGCCGATGAAGAAGGCGAACGTCGACGCCGCCGTAATCCCGTACAGCAGGCCGACCAAGGTGGTCGTCGCCTGTTTGCGCTTCTGCCGTAACTGGAGCACTTCGTTCATGTTGGCGGCGATGAGTTCGCCCAGTTGCTTCGGAGACCCCCCCATCTCGCGGCCGATGAGGTACATCTCCGAGAACGTCTGGATGAGGTAGGAGCGACAGTCGGCGGTGAAGTAGCGCCACGCCGCCGACGGTTCGATGCGCATGTTCAGGCGCTTGTACAGGTCGTCGATGTTCTGGGTCAGCGGACCGAAGTCCTTCTTGCGGAGTGTGCGAAGCACCATCCCGGTCGTCGACTGTTTCGCGCCCTCGGTGGCCCCAAGCGCGCGGATGAAACTCGGGAACTCCTCGTCGCGGGACTTGATGCGCTGTTCCTCCTGCCGGAAGACGATACCGGGGATAATCATCGGCGTGATGGGCGCGACGGCGTAGAACGGCAGCGGGACGCTGTCGAGGAAAAAGAGCAGGTCCCCCAGCGTAATCGGGGAGACGCCGAGCATCCCGCCGAGCGTGACGAACAGGAGCACCATCGAGAGGCCGACGCCAGCGTACATCGATTTATCGAGGCGCTCCTCGATGGGGGAGGGGTACTCCTCCGGGTGGTACCACACCGGGTCGTACGGGGCCATCGAGCGGATGGCGAGGAAGAATCCCGACTGGACGAAGACGAACATCACGATGACGGCGCTGACGGTCATCGTCGGGTTCGTCCCGGTCAGCACCGGCAGGACGACGGCGAACACGAGCGCGAACGTCATCGACAGAATCATCGACAGGTAGAGATCTTTCATCACTTCCAGACTGTCCAGCGAACTCCGGTAGACGGTGGTGTAGTGCTGGATAATCTGCTCTTGTTCGGACAGCAGGTAGTCCTCCAGTGACTGCCCCGCCCCGAGCGTGTAGGCCAGTCGGTCGAGGAAATCCGAGAAGGCGTCGCTCGGGACTTCCTTCGCGCGGCGACGACAGGCGTCGTCGAGGCTCTGGTTCCACGTGTCGACGAGTTGCGTGATACGATGCATCTCCATGGCGAGTTCGCCGTACTCGTCTTCTTTCGCGAGGGTGCGGAACACCTCCATGCGGTCGATTTTCGTCGTCGCCAACACCGTCATGTGGGTGATGAGGAGGTGAAAGCGGTTGTTGAGTTCGCGCTTGCGCTGGGAGAGTAGAATCTTCGGATAGAACACGGCCGACGCCATCGCGAGGAACCCGAGTAGCGGGATGGGCGCTCGAATCGTCATCGGTTGGTCTAACAGGAGCGCGGCGACCACCGAGAGGACGAAAAAGCCGACGGACGGTAACAGGATGAAAAAGAGATACCGCTCCAGCGGTATCGTCATCTGCCGGTAGGACTCGACCAACCCCTGGACCGTCTCGGTGATGGTCAGGTCGATGCCGTTGTCGGCTTCGCTCTGGGCCATCGTCAGTTGGGACGGCTGATGTTGAAGGGAATCCCTTCGATGCCGTCGCGCTGGAAGTCAGAGATGAAGTCGTTGACCTCGTGGTAGCCCAGAATCCCTTCCTGCATGGCGCGCTCTATCATGTTCGCGCGGAACTGCAGGTCGTCGTAGATGTCGCGGGTGTCCTCGTACCCCAACAGCGTCGCGATTTGCTCTTCGAGGACGTAGGAGTTGTTCATCCCCTGGAAGACGATTTCGTCCTCGACGGGGTCCCAGTTGAACACCTGCCGGGTGACGACCCCGTCCATCTCCTTGGAGTAGCCTTCGATTTCCTGGACGCTCGTGACCCGGCGCAGGACTTGGTCGCCCTGCTTGACGCGGTTCTGGAACAGGGCCACGTCGGCCACGTCCATGAACGTCTCGGGGACGTTGATGGGTTCGCCGGTGAAGCGCTGAATCATCGAGACGATGTCGCTCGCGTGGAAGGTCAGCATGACCGGGTGACCGGTCTGGGCGGCCTGGAAGGCCATCCGCCCCTCCTCGCCACGGACCTCGCCCACGATGATGTAGTCGGGGCGCGACCGCAGGGCGGCCGCGACGAGGTCGAACATGTCGATGCTCGTCCCCTCGTCTTCGCCCTCCCGGGTCAGCAGTTGCTGCCACGTGTTGTGCGGGGGCAGGACCTCGGCGGTGTCCTCCGCGGTGTATATCTTCGCGTCGTCAGGGATGAAGGAGGTGATGGCGTTCAGCGTCGTCGTCTTCCCGGACGCCGTCTCCCCGACGACGAACACGGTCTGTTCGTTCTCCAGACAGAGCCAGAGGTACGCCGCCAGTTCCGGCGAGAGGGTCATCCACTTCGTAATCTGGAACACCGACAGTGGGACTTCGTCGCCCTGCCGGATGGTGAGCGACGGGCCCTTGACGCTCACGTCGTCGGAGTAGATGAGGTTCAGACGCGACCCGTCGGGGAGCGTCGAGTCGACGATTGGGTCGGAGTCCGAGACGGGGTCGCCCATCCGTTCGCCCATGTTCCGAAGCCACTGGTCGAAGGCCTCCTCGCTCTTCCACTCCACGGTCGTCTCCAGCATGCCGTAGACGCCGTGGTCGACGTGGCACTCGCTGCGGCCGATGACGTGAATGTCCTCGTTGGCCGGGTCGCGCATCACCGGTTCCAGCGGGCCCAGACCAACGATGTCGCGGTTCAAGCGGTAGAGGATGTTCTCGTAGGTGGACTGGGTGACCTCGACGCTCCCGACGTTGGTGAGGTTCGACAGGCGGGTGAGGACGCCGCTGTCGCTGTCCTCGTCGCGAATCTTCGTCGTCTCCTGGAGGAGTTCCTCGATTCGGTCGTCGTATTCGGCCTCGTTTTCGGGGGCAGGCTTGTTGACGCTCTTCTGGAGGAGGCGGTTGCGGACCTTCCCGAAGACCGCTCGCTCGTCCTGGTCGAGTTCCGGTTCGATGGCGTAGTACTTCGTGTCTTGCCCCACGTCGCCGTAGACGTGACAGAAGATGGGACCGCCGACGGGGTAGAGGACGTTCGGCCGGTCGGACTCGAAGTCGCTGTCGGCCTCCTCGATGAGCATCGGGAACTCCCCGGTAATCTGCTTGAACTTCTTGAGGTGGTCTCGCAGGTGGGGCCGCCGGGCCGCAATCTGTCGAAGTTCGTCCGAGGGTTTCGCGCGTCCGTGGTCTGTCATGTCTTATGTCACTCCTTATGCAACGCTTCTCGATTCGATGACGATGCCGGTGCCCGACCGCACCGAGAACCCGACGGTGTCACCGACCTGTTCGCCCATCCCGGCGAACCGGAGGACGTTGATCTGTCGGCGCACGTCGTTGCCGACTTCGATCATCTCCAGTTCGATGAACACGTCGGCGATGGCGCGGAACGGGCCGATGGCCTCTTCGGCCAACGTCGACGGGTCGACGGTGAGCATGATGCACTTGCCCTGCGAGATGACGTCCCGGAAGAAGGAGATGACCTCCAGTGCGGCCTGTCGCTCCTCGTTCTGCCGGACGAGCGCCTCGAACTTGGGGTCGTTCCGCAGAATGGCGTCGAACGTGTCGATGACGATGACGTCTGCGTCCCACATCACCTCGGCCTCCATCAGTCGTTTCAGGAGTTCCTTGCGCTCGGTCGGTTCGTCGCCGCCGGTGAGGGCGTTGGACTCGCCGATGTCCGCGTGGAGGAACAGGACGTTCTCGTCCAGCATGTGGTCGACCATGTCGTAGGACAGCGAGTGCATCTGGTCTAAGAAGCTCCCGACGGTGAGTTCCGTCGAGAGGTAGGTCACGTCGTGACCCTCCTGGCAGAGGCCGTAGGTGAACCGCTGGCTCATCGCGGACTTCCCGGCCCCGTAATCGCCTTCGACGAGGATGATGCTCCCCGGCGGGATGCCGCCGCCCAGTTCTTTGTTCAGTCGGTCGTGGTCGTCTAACCCCAGCGAGAAGAGGTTCTTGCTCGCGATGCTCATGTTCGGAACTCGAACACCTCCTCGTCGCCGTTGACCACGAGTTTCACGCGGTGGTCACCGGCCGACAGCGACCGCGAGATTTCGAGGCGGACGACGCTGCCGGGCCGCCACGTGGTGTCGCCGCCGACGACGGTCACCTCGTACGCCGAGACGTACTGGCCGTCGACGAACAGGTCTATCTGCGTCGGGTCGGCCGCTAAGTCCTCACTGCCGGTGTTCTTGACGTGGAGCGTGATGTTCCCGTTGCCGTCGCTGTCGTAGATGGCGTCGCTGCCGCTGTCGGAGATGATTTCGATGTCCGTCCGCACGTCGCTGCTCACGTCGAGTCCTTGTTCGGAGACGGCGCTGCTCAACTGCCCGATGGTGTCGGTGAACACGCCCGCGACGCTGGCCGCGACCATCATCGAGGCGATAAAGAGGATGAGGTGCGACGCGGAGACGCCCGCCATCTCAGCTCACCACCGTGGTCGTTTCGACGGCCGAGACGCCCGGTCCGGTGACGATTTTCACGCGGCCGGGGTCCGGGCTTACGCCGGTGACGTTGATGACCAACTGCTCTTCTGGGAGCCACAGGCCCGTCGTCTCGTCGCCGTCGACGGCGGTCCGGTAGCCGGTGAGGTAGTCGTCGTTGGCGAGAACGTCGATGTCCTCGACGGCCAACTCCGTCGACCCGGCGTTGACCACCGTGACGTTGAGCGACGGCGTCGTGCTGTTGTAGGTTACGTCGGTCACGGTAATCTCGGTGTTCTGTTGTTCGAGCGTTCGGTCGGTCTGTGCCTCGCGGGCGTCGTTGATGTTCTCGAAGCCGTTGGCCGTCGCAGAGTAGAACATCCCGAATCCGATGAACGTGGCGACGAAGATGATGGCCGCAGAGCCGCTAACGCTGAAGCCCATCCGAACCACCTCCGACGAGTTTCGAGAGGGCGACGGCGTCCGCCCCGCTGTCGTCGTCGAGTTGCGAGATGTAGTGGAGGCTCTCGGTGTGGTGGTCGATGGTCAGCCCCGCGCCGTCGTCGTCGATGTCCTCGAAGCCGCGGAGGTACTCGGTCAGCGTGTCGGCGACGGACTCGTCTATCCAGCCGATGGTCTCGTAGTAGTCGATGGCGCGGGCCGTCTCGCGGTAGCCCGCCTGCTGGACGAGGAACTCCAGCCATTCGATGACGATGAGGTCCGCCGCGAAGCCCTCGGGCATCGTCGCCAGATAGGGCTTGCCGTCGCCGCTGGCGTCCGCCGTCTCTGTCGTCGTAGCCGCCTCGGCGGTGTCGCTCGTCTCGCTCGCCGCGGGGTCAGGCTCGGGTTCGGGTTCCGGCTTCGCGTCCGGTTCTGGTTCAGGCTCAGGTTCAGGTTCAGGTTCGGGGTCCGCTTCCGCTGGCGTCTCCGTCGCATCGATGTCCATCGGGGATTCGGTATCCTCGTCCATCGCGTCGTCTTCGATGACCTCGTCGAACAGGTCGTCGTCCTCCAGTCCACCGTCGTCCTCGGCGATGAGGTCACCGTCGTCTTCGAGTAAGTCGTCGCCGTCGTCCGCGATGAGGTCGCCGTCGTCCTCGACGGCGTCGCCGTCCTCGTCTCCCTCCGCCCAGTCGGCTTCGCCGGACTCGTACTCGTCTTTGAGTTCGGCGAAGGACTTGCCGCCGTCGCCGTCCCCGTCGTCGCTACCACCCTCGTCCATGTCGAGTCCGTCGTCCATACTCATGTCTTCCTCCGTGTCGTCGAACTCGTCGAACTCCTCGTCGAACGAGCCCCCGTCGTCCTCGAAGCCGCCGCCGAGGTCGTCGTCGCCGAACATGTCGTCGGTGTCGCCCATCGACATCTCGTCGCCGCCGTCGTCCTCGACGAGGTCTTCGTCGAAAAAGCCCTCCGCGTCCGCGTTGGCGACGTTGTCGTCGATTTGCTCTTCCTCGTCGCCGCCGTCGTCGTTGTCGAAGAGGCCGAACGAGCCGTCGCCCATGCCGCCGCCGGCCATCCCGCCGTCGACGTCGTCGGCGAAGGGGTTGACCCCGCGCGTGACCATCTCGTAGATGTCGAGCAGTTTCCGGACGTTCTCCTCGACCTCCTCGACGGATTCGGAGATAGACTCGTTCTCGGTCCGGACCGTGTTGACCGTCGAGGAGAGGCTCCCGACCTCGTTTTCCAGTTCGTCGAGGCGGTGTTCGAGTTCGTCCGTGTCCGGGCCGGTGGCGTCTTCCATGTCGCCGAACTCGTCGTCGCCGAACCCGCCCATGTCGTCGCCGTCGTCGAGGCCGCCGAGGCCGCCGAGGTCGTCGCCGCCGCCCTCCTCGGCCATCAGGCCGCCGCCGTCGGCCATCTCGTCGTCAGTGTCGTCGTCGCCCTCGTCGTCCGACATTATCGAGTCGAACATGTTCTTGATGCTCATACCGACGAGTCCCCCCGAGAGGAGAACCAGTAACGCGGGCACGACCGCAACCACGTCGGGAGCGAGTGCCTGCAGCGTCGGTGCGAGGGCGAGACTACTCATCGTCCCTGAGTATAAGTTCATACACTCTTGAAGATTCCGTCTAGCCTATCATCGCTGATAATAATCTACCATATTTCGGACTACACAGGGTGAAATAATATTTTTACCGGCAAATATCTCTCCCGCTAGCTCTGTTTCGAGTGGAAATCGCCGCCGAGACGCCCTGATATGCGCGTTTGCGGCAGACGAACGACTGCCGTCCGTCAGACATCAATTTCGATAGCGACCCTCTGGGTGGGTATCAGCGACGGGAATCAAAGCGTCGTCGACTCCGCGTTCGCGCTCTTGACGACGAGGTCGCCGGTCGCCGATTCGAGTCGGAGCGAGCGGCCGTGGTCGCCGCCCACGTCCTCGCCGACGAGCGGAATGTCGTACTCCTCCAGGGTCTTTCGGACCTGCGTGGAGTTGCGCGACCCGATAGACGACCCGTTCTCGGAGAAGTCGAGCATGTCGCTCCCCCCGGCTATCTTCGCCCGCATCCCCTCGCGAGAGGCCCCTTCCGCTTCGAGGGCCTCGACGAGCGCCGCGACCCCGGTGTCGGCGAACTTCGCTCTGTTGCCGCCGCCGACGTCTTCTGCGGTCGGCAGCATGATGTGGACGAGTCCGGCAGCACCCGACACCTCGTCGTGGATGGCGATACCGATACAGGACCCCAAGCCGCTGGTGGTCAGCACGGCCGCGTCTGTGGTCACCTTGTACTCGGCGATACCGACCTTGATACGCTCGGGCGTGCTGCTCTGTGAACTGTCAGTCTGGCTGCCGTCGTAGACTTTCATTATTCGAATATCTGTTCGACGTCGGCGTCGGTCTGGTCGGCCCGGTCGACGTCCAAGTCGTCGAGTGCCGCCCGCAGTTCCTGCTCGTTGGGTAGCGCGTGAATCTCCGCGCTGAACTCGATGTCGTCGGTCCGCATCTCCGAGTCGATGATGAAGGCGTGTTCCTGATGCTGGCCCACCTGCGCCGCGAGCGGGTCGACGATGGACCGGCCCATGTCGTGGACCAGTCGCGGAGGCGTGTGGTCGACCGAGGTCTGGAGCACGTTCGCCCACCCGTCGACGAACCCGCTGGTCATGATGTTGCCCAGTTCCTCGATGGCCGCCTTGTGCTGGTCGGTCAAGCCCTCGCCCTCGACCTCGACGGGCATCATCGCCTCGGCGACGTTTATCGCCGAGATTTCGTCGAACAGCACCATCAGATAGCCGCTCGGGACCCCCGTGAACTCCACCACCGTCCCGACGTAGGTGTCCGTCCCGATTTGCTTGGGCACGTCCTCGATGGGCGCGAAGCTTATCTGGGTCACCTCCGCGTCCGTCGGAATGCCGGTCATCATCTCGACGTTGTCGGCGGCCTGTTGCGTGCCGTTGGTGGTCATCTCGTTGAACGTCTGGAGTTTGTCGATGGGGATGGCGTCGCCGTCCGTGTCGGCGTGTTCCATCATCGCCGTCGTGAGCGAGTCGTACTCCGGCAGCATGTAGATGTAGAAGTTCACCGACTCCCCGACCCACTCGATTTCGGACTTGAAGACGAACACCTGCGTGTGTTCGTCGGCCTCCGGTGCCTCGGGAAGTACGTCTTTCCCGGTTCGCTCGATGTACTCCGGCGGCGAGTGGTCGATGGTGGAGTCGAGGTAGTCGGCCCACCCGTCGATGAATCCGCTCATCATGATGTTGCCGATCTCCTTGACACCGCTCTGTGCCATCGCCGGATCGTCGCTACTCCCCGGCATCAGGGCGTCGGCGATAGTGTCCGCCGAGTCTGCGTCGAAGACCAGCACCGTCTCACCCCCCAACACCCCGTCGAATCCGAACTGGACGCCGACGAACTCCTGTCCGGTGAGTTCCTCACCGATATCGGCCCTGTCGAGGAGCGTGATTTTCGTCACGTCCACGGCGGCGTCGATGCCCGTCATCTGGGCCATCGACTGCGTCGCCTGTTCGGCCCCCTCGTGTGCGAGTTGGTTGAACGTGCCGAGCGACTGAATGTCGACGTTCATCTATGACGGGACGACGTCCTCGATAGCCTCCATCACGCTCGGTTTCTGGAACGGTTTGGTGATGTAGCCGTCGGCCCCGGCCTTGACGGCCTCTTTCATCTTCTCTTCCTGGCCGACGCTCGTACACATGATGACGTTGGCGTCGGGATTGGCCGATTTGATTTCGCCGGTCGCTTCGATGCCGTCGCGAATGGGCATCACGATGTCCATCATCACGAGGTCGGGCGTCTGCTCTTTGTACACCTCGACGGCCTCTACGCCGTTCTCGACTTCCCCGACGATGGTGTGGTCCTCTTCGAGAATCTCCCGAAGGAGGTTTCGCATAAACTCCGAGTCGTCGGCTATCAGTACGTCTGGCATGACCTATCGACCCGAAGTACCGTGATGAGCCAAATAAAGGTGTCCCGTAAATTATCGCGTGTGATACCGCTGAGTGTGGGAGGGCGTCGCCCTCGTCGAATCCTCACAGCGTCGGCAACACGTCGGCGACCACGCGAACGAGGTCGAAGGCGTACGTCCCGTAGTCGAAGTACACCAGCCCCGACAGCAACAGGAACGCCGTGGCGAACCCGGCGGGGAGGGCGAGACCGGCGGCGACAGTCCGCGGCGAGATGCGGTCGGGGGCGAGCGTGTGGGCGACGACGACAGCGCCGCCGACCGCTGCCGCCGCGAGGTTCCACAGCGCGTGGTACTGGACCGCCTCGCCGAGGGCCAGTTCGAGTCCGGCGATACCGCCGAGGACGACGGCCAGCGCGAACGCGAGGGACACGAGATACGACCCGACGAGCCGTCCCGTCGCCTCGGTGGCGGCGGTCCGAACCGCCGGTATCCGGCAGACGCCGTACGTCGCGAGCGGCACCATCGGATGGAGGTATCGCACGGTGAGTTGGCTGTAGGTCAGCGCCCGAGAGAGGTACACGACGGTCAGGACGGCGGCCACTGCAACGACGAGGAGGTCCGTCTGTCGAATCGGCGAGAGCGTTCGCGGGTCAACGCGTGCGAGCGCGTCTCGTCCGTCCTCGCGCAGTCGCCGTCCGACCAGCGCCGGGAGCGCGAGGAGCGCCCCCAGTATCGGCGTCGATTCCAAGACGGTGAGTTCGATGACCTCGTAGCTGTTGAGTCGGTAGGGAATCCCCGGGATATGGCCGCTCCGGACGAACGTGTGCCACATCTGCGTCGGGTTCCCCAGCGTCGCCACACCGTCGACGACGGCCCCGACCACGAACTCCGATACGGGACCGGCGGTGTCGCGGGCCGTCGAGAGGAACCCGCCGTCGGAATCTCTCCCGACTCGCTCACCGCCGCCGGACTCGCTGCTCGTGCCCGCGGACCCGTCCGCCGCGGGACCGCCCGAGTCACCGCCGGGCGCGTCGGTCCCGCCGTCCGCCGACGGCGAGAACTCCACGTCACCGCCCTCGACGTTCGGGAGCAGGCGCGGCGGTTCAGCGGGGTTCCCGGAGATGGCGTAGTTGGTCGCCAGCATCGGTGCCGTCGCCAGCAACAGCGCCGCGCCGAGGACCGCCAGCGTCCGGGTGTCGGTCCGCCGAGCGGTCGCGAGGTCGACGACGGCGAGCGTCCCGACGAGGAAGAACGCCTCGAAGGCGTGAGTCCACGTGACGAACCCCGCGAATCCGTACGCGAACGCCCGCGCTACCAGCGCGGTCCGTCCCTCCCGGCGTCGACTCACCGCGAACGCGTACACCGCCCAGAGGGTCAGCGCCGCCACGAGCGTGTGCCGTTTCGGAATCGTCGCCCAGAAGCCGACCGGCGTCGCGACGCCAAGCGCTACCCCGGCAACGAGGCCGAGACGCCGCCCGTGGAACTCACTTACCAGTCGGTACATCGCCAGTCCCGCGGCCGCCGCGGCCAGCATCGTCGACAGTTGGTAGGCCGCGAGCGCGAGGCGGTCGGTGTCGAGATCCGTCGCCACCGGGAGGGTCGCGACGAACAGCACTGCGACGACCAGTCCGCCCATGGGCCGTATCCACCCCGCGTCGACGGTGTCGAGGCGGTCGAGTTGCCCGACGAAGACGAGGGCGACGCCCGCCCACAGTCCCGCCAACAGAAGGCGCGGGTCGACGACGACGGCCAGCGCCTCCAAGGCCCACACCAGCGGGACCGCGAGCGCGAGCTGACCGTAGTTACGGCCGTACAGCAACCCGTCGTACCGGTGCAGACCCGGCTGTGACCCCAGCGTGAGCGAGTAGGGAATCCGCGTGACGTGCAACTGGCCGTCGGCCAGCGCGACGAGCGTGTTCGCCGTCGCGTACGTGTCCTGGATGAAAAACCCTACTCGCCACGTCAGCCCGAACCAACAGAGCAGACCCAGCCAGAGGACCAGTCCGTGTCGGTCGCCGAAGACGAGGCGGCCGACCGTTCGAGCGCGGTCACGGATGGTCGCCGAACGGCTCACGTCGCGACCTCCACGGTGGCGTTCTCACGGTACACCGTCTTTGCGTCGGTAAAGCTCTGGACGCGAACTGCTACCCGCCCCTCGTACTGCGTCGCCGTGGCTGACCCGCTTTCGAGTCCGCGGTCGCCCGGGTCGAGTCGGTAGGTCCCCGCGTCGGTCACCACCACGCTGTCGGTCAGTTCGATGTCGAGTCCCGGGACCGCGACGACGTAGACGAGTCGCGGTCGGTCGGTTACGGTCGCGACCGTCACGGTCGCCGTCGGAACTCGGACGTACTCGACGCCGGTCCCGAATCGCCCCCCTGTGACCCGCAGCGTCTCCGTTTCGACGGCGACCTCGTCGACCGTCGCGGTCCCGTCGCCGAACGCCGACGGCGGGTCACTCGTTACGTCGACACCGACGACCGGCCCGGTGACGAGCGCGACGACTACGACGAGGAGCGCGACACTACTCGACAGGTACCGGCGGGCCATCGCTTGCCCTACCAACGACACTCGGCGGTGTTAAACATCTCGGCACGCCGAATCGGCCTCAGAACTCCGCGCCGTCGCGCTCCTCGACGTGTTCGACGAGGTCGGCGATGCTGTCGTCGGGAGCGAGTCCCGTCGAGCGAACCATCGCTTTGAAACTGCCCGGCGGGAACTTCACGGGGACGTTCGACTCCGAGAGGAGGATGCCGAGAACGTCCTCGACGGCCGTCGAGCCGTCTATCTGCCGCCCGTACCAGAGCATAAAACTCTCGAAGACGGTGACGATATCGTTCGAAACGAGCTGTTGCTGGTCGACGTTTCCGTCGAACTTCGCGGTCACGTCGAAGCCGTAGCGACCGTTCGAGTCGGCCATCTGCTCGGCCAGCCACCGATGAACGTTCGCGTCAGTGAATTCCGGCGTTGCCGGTTCCGGCTCCGGTTGGGGCTCGGGTGTCGCATCCGAATCGACCTGATTGCCGTAGGCGTCGTCCGTTCGCACGTCCGGCGAGACGACGTACCGGTCCTCGTCGATCTCCGTGACGTGCTCGTCGTCGGCGATATCCAACTCTTCGGGGGAGAGTATCTTGCCGTCTTCTGGATTTGGTTCGTCTGACCCCCGGGCCATACCGTCTAGTGTGGTAGGGAGTGGTATAATTCCGTCGCTGGTCGGGTTGGTGCGAGAAAAGAGAGAGCGCGCCTGCTTAGAGCGTGACGGCGGAGTTGCCGGACAGGGTTTCCGGAACGACCAGACGGACGGTGGTGGTACCACCAGACTGGGTGTTCAGTTGGATGGTGGCCGTCGCACCTTCACCGAGGCCCGACGAGCCGAGGTCGACTGCGCTGAACGTCAGCGTCGCGCGGTCGGACGGGTCGTTGAGGACTTGGCTGTCGGTAATCGAGGAGTCGTCGTCTTGGACTGTCGAGACGCTGTACGCGGTCCCGTTGGGTGCGCCGTTGGCGCTCGCCCCCTGCACGAGGTCGTAGGATCCAGAGGAATCGACCCACTGTGCAATCGTGCTACCGAGGTCGATGTTCGCCGCGCCGGGCGCTTTCTTGACGGTGATTTCCACGGTATCGACTTGCTTGTTGGTGTTGTCGATGTCCGTCCCAACCGTACTGACGACTTCGAGGCGGTTGGTCACTTGGTCACTGCTCTGTTGTCCGGTTTCCTCAGCGCTGCTCTGGAGGAATCCGGCGGTATTGATGAGGACGCCCGCGGCGATCGCCGCGACCAGCACCATCGCGATGAACACGATGAGCGTACCGATACCGACCTGCCCGCGGTCGTCGTCGTTTCGTAGTTTCCTAACCATTGGTATTCCGGGCCTGTCTGACCCTAGCAACACTCTACATTTCACCAGTAATAATACCTCTCCTCGAAATATCTCTGCTGATAACAGGGGTTTCGAACCGCCTAACTGCCATATAACATAATTCCTACGAAGAAATATGGCGCCACAGTCTCCTGTTACGACCATCCGCGTCCCGTGTATCGGGAGTCGGTGTATGTAGGCTTCTGTATCGGCCGAAGCAGTCAGAAGTGCCACCGCTGGTCGGGCTGGTGCGAGAAAAGAGAGAGCGCGCCTGCTTAGAGCGTGACGGCGGAGTTGCCGGACAGGGTTTCCGGAACGACGAGGCGGACGGTGGTGGTGCCACCGGACTGGGTGTTCAGTTGGATGGTGGCCGTCGCACCTTCACCGAGGCCCGACGAGCCGAGGTCGACCGCGCTGAACGTCAGCGTCGCGCGGTCGGACGGGTCGTTGAGGACTTGGCTGTCGGTAATCGAGGAATCGTCGTCTTGGACTGTCGAGACGCTGTACGCGGTCCCGTTGGGTGCGCCGTTGGCGCTCGCCCCCTGCACGAGGTCGTAGGATCCGGAGGAATCGACCCACTGTGCAATCGTGCTACCGAGGTCGATGTTCGCCGCGCCGGGCGCTTTCTTGACGGTGATTTCCACGGTATCGACTTCCTTGTTGGTGTTGTCGATGTCCGTCCCGACTGTACTGACGACTTCGAGGCGGTTGGTCACTTGGTCACTGCTCTGCTGTCCGGTTTCCTCGGCGCTGCTCTGAAGGAATCCGGCGGTATTGATGAGGACGCCCGCGGCGATCGCCGCGACCAGCACCATCGCGATGAACACGATGAGCGTACCGATACCGACCTGCCCACGGTCGTCGTCGTTTCGTAGTTTCCTAAACATTGGTATTCCGGGTTGGATTACCCTACCGGCACACTGTATTCCACCAGTAATAATACCATTCCCCAAAATATCCCAGTTGATAACAGCATTCGTAGGCACTCTATTGCGCGAATTCGTCGAAGAATGGTTCTAGATGCCTGTTTATTCTCCATTTGAGAGTTGGTCCGGAAGAAAGTCACAGTCGCTGGGTGAGCGGTCGGCGTCGGGGTGATTGTCGCCGCGATTGCACAGGTCCAAACGGGGTCGGTTCTCACGCGTGCGCGCACGAGAGTGTATACAGGAAAGCAAGCGATGCGACTAGCCGCGGTCGTCGCGCTATTCGTAGGTGACGAGGCTATACATCACGAACAGGTATCCGAACGTCGTCAGTCCGCTGTTGACCAGCAGGAGCGATTTCACGCCTTCGAAGTCGTTGATGAACGCGCTAATCATCGTCGCCGCCGCACCCGCGACGGCGAGCGAGAACCCCAGCGAGAGGTGGAGCATCGCCTGTCGGGACGTTTGGACGTACGCCCGCATCGCCATCCCGACCATAGTGAGGCCAGCGACGACGAACACCAGCGTCGAGATAGCATAGAGGAGTTCGATCATCGGCACTGTCTACGGTTACGCCGAACCCTCTCTTAAATCCACGCACGGAAATATCTGTCCTGATAATTAGGAGATAATGCGAATTTCGGACGCTATCCGTCGGAAAGCGTGCGCCACGCTTCGTCGAGCTTGTTGGTCACTTCCGAACGCTCCTCGACGTGGACCGTCAGGTCGTCTTCGAAGTCGACCCGCACTTCGTCGACGTTGCGGCGGTAGACTTTGATGCGTCGGCGGTCGTCTGAGAGGATATTGTCGTGGAGTTCGAGAAGGTCGTGTTCGGTGAGTTCGTCGATTCGACGGTAGCAGGTCGCAATCGGAATTCCGAGTTCGTCGCTCAAGTCTTGCGCCGAAACCGGTTCGTCGGTGGCATCGAGGATTTCGGCGCTGTATTTATTCCCCAGCGTCTGTAGAAGATCCGCTGAAGCCATCGTTATCACATCATGAATTTTGAATTTTATAAAACTATCGCCGATGATACTTGCCGATATGGGCCATTGAAACGTTTTTCTCCCAAAGTGCGGTAATCTGCGTTATGAACCGTCGAGCGGAGCGTTTTAAACGATAATAATGGGGGTAACGGGGGGCCTAAATCGGTGATTCCTCCTCGCTCATCATCGAGAAGGCACTGGCGTTCTGATGGACCTGAATCCCGCCCCAATCTATCTCCATCGGATAGATATCGGTCTCGATATTCTGCTTGCGCATCTTCGCGACCCAGACGTAGCGGCTGACCCCGGAGTCGGTGGGAGTCTGGATGAGGTAGATGTTCCCGTCGGTGAGGTAGTTCTCCAGTCCGATTTCGGTGTCCGGGAAGACGGCTCCCTGCTCGTTGGTCATCAGCGTCGTCAGGCCGTTGCTCCGAAGGATGTCGGTGAACTTCAGGAGGTAGGTCCGCTTCTCGGTCTCGTCTTCGAAGAAGAGGTTGAACATCGCCAGCGAGTCGAGGACGAGTCGGTCGTAGGACTCGTCTTCGAGGTCGTCCAACAGGAGGTCGAGCGAGGACGAGAAGTCGTTCTCGCGGAGGAGGACCTGCTTGTCGTACACCTTGATGTCGCCGTTGTCGACGTACTCGGGCCACTTATCGAAGCCGATGGACTCGGCTGCCTGCCGGAGGTCCGACTCGTTCTCTTCGAAGGAGAGGTAGATGCCGGATTCGTCGAACATCTCGACACCGTTGTAAATGTACTGGAGACAGAGGATGGATTTCCCCGCGCCCGGGTTGCCGCTGATGAGCGTCGTCGAGTTCTTCACGATACCGCCGTTGAGGATGTCGTCGAGGCCGTCGATGCCTGTCTTTGTGAGTTCAATCATATCGGATGTGTGGGTGGTTAAGTTAGTTAACGGTGGGTAGCGGGTCGTAAAAAGTCTTTTTCACGGGTTCCGCGGTCCGTACGCTCACCCGTGGCTGTGGACGATTGCGGGGTCGACCCAGATGACGAAGTCGTCGTCCCGCTTGACGACGCCGCGAATCGACCCCGTGTCGTTGCCCGGCGACTGGTCGACCTGTTCCGGGGAGATTTGGACGACTTGGAACACCTCGTCGACCAGCCATCCGGCCGCACCCTGGTCGCGGACGATGTCCGGGTCGAAGACGATGATGCGCTTTCCCTCGCTGTCGTCGTCGATGCCGAACACGACTTTCGGGTTGACGATGGAGGTGGTCCGTCCTCTGAGGTCCATGACGCCCTCGACGTGGGGCGGCGCGTTCGGGACCTGTGTCAGATCGCCGATATCGACGATCTCGGTCACGTAGTCGATGCTGACGCAGTACGTTTCCTCGCCGAGTTTGAATTCGAGTACTTGCCCGGTGGTTGCTGACTGTGCTGACATAGGTCCCGGAGTATCTGGAGGTAGGGCGGGACGCGCGTATAAAGCTACCCGCTGTGCTATCAACTTTGATTACGTGGGCGGAGTCTTTATTTCGGGCGGAACGGGAGTACGGCGTAGGAATGCAGATGCTCCGCTCGCAAACGACCTCGTCGCAGGGGCGCGTGTGACGATGGCCGGTCCCACGCGTGCAGTCGTCGCCGACGACTCCCATTTCATGCGAAGCGTCATCTCCGATATCTTGGCGGAGGGGGGAATCGACGTCGTCGCACAGGCGAAAAACGGCCGTGAGGCCGTCGATGCGGTCGTCGAGCACGAACCGGACGTGGTGACGATGGACGTCGAGATGCCCGAGATGAACGGCATCGAGGCCACAGAACGCATCATGGCCGAGCGACCGACGCCCGTCCTGATGCTGTCGGCGCATACGGACGAGAACGCCGACGTGACCTTCGAGGCGCTGGATAAGGGGGCGGTCGACTTCTTCACCAAACCCGGCGGGGAGGTGTCGATGGAGATGTCCCGGCTGAAGGACCAACTCGTCGACATCGTCGTCTCCGTCGCCAGCGTGGAGGTCGGTGGGCGAACCCGTCGACCGCGGCGGCCGACGCAGGGCGGTGGCGGCGCGTCGACCGTCGAATCGGCGTCGTACGCGACCAATCCGACGCTGGTTATCGGGTCGTCGACCGGCGGCCCGAAGATGGTCGAGCAAGTGCTGTCGGACCTGCCCTCCTCGGCGGACCTCCGAATCCTCGTCGTCCAGCACATGCCCGAGGGCTTTACGGGGCGATTCGCCGAGCGTATCGACGCGCGGAGCGGGTACGACGTGCGAGAAGCGACTGACGGGGCGCGAATCGGTGGCGGCGAGGCCCTCGTCGCCGCCGGTGACTACCACATGGAGATAAAGAACTACCGGAACGGTCGACTGCGGGTGAAACTGACCCAGGACGAACCGGTCAACAGTGTCCGGCCCGCGGTCGACGTGACGATGGAAACGGCGGCCGACGTTATCGACGACACCCTCGTCGGCGTCATCCTCACCGGGATGGGCGAGGACGGTGCGGACGGCATCCGCCGCATCAAGGCGGCCGGTGGCCGGACTATCGCACAGGACGAAGCCACGTCGGCCGTCTACGGGATGCCCAAGCGGGCGGTCGAGACGGGTTGTGTCGACAGCGTGCTTCCCATCGACGACATCGCGAGCGGTATCTTGGACACGATTCGGACTGAGGTGACCTCATAATGGACGACCAGTATCTCGACGCATTCATCCGTGAGAGCGAGGAGGCGATTACCGAACTGAACAATTCACTGCTGGACTTGGAGTCGGATCCGTCCGACCAGGCGGCGATGGACTCCATCTTCCGGACCGCCCACACGCTGAAGGGGAACTTCGGCGCGATGGGGTTCGACGACGCGGCGAACCTCGCACACGCGATGGAGGACTTGCTGGACGCGATGCGGCAAGGCGAGATGGCGGTGTCGTCGGACGTGATGGACCTCGTCTTCGCCGGTGTCGACCAGATAGAGGTCATCGTCAACGAGATAGAGGACGACGGCGAGTCACACACCCAGACCGACCAGATGGTCGCCGAGTTACGAACGGTGTTAGAGGAAGGGGCCGACGCCGCGGTGGATGCCGAGAGCGGCGACCCGGCGGCGACAGCGGCGGCGGAAACCGGGGCCGCGACGGTTGACGCGGATATCGACCCGAACGCGGCCGACGGCCGCGTGGTTCACGCGACCGTCAGCGTCGGCGAGTCGGACATGCTCGGCGTCGACGCGATGCTGGCGCTCGACGCGGTCGAAGACGTGTTCGACATCCTCGAGATGGCCCCCGAACGGGCGGCCATCGAAGACGGCGAGTTCGAGGCGACGTTCGACCTGTACCTCGACGCCCCGGACGCCGCGACCGTCGACGCGGAACTCGGTTCCATCGGGAAAATCGAGTCCTTCGAGGCGAGGGAC
This sequence comes from Haloarcula marina, assembly GCF_024218775.1. Lineage (NCBI taxonomy): Archaea > Methanobacteriati > Methanobacteriota > Halobacteria > Halobacteriales > Haloarculaceae > Haloarcula > Haloarcula marina. The sequence continues at coordinate 426,379 of NZ_CP100404.1, forward strand.
GTGACCGATGCGCTGGCGACGGCCGACGCCGGGAGCGCCGTCGGTGGCGGGAACGCCGTCTCGGGGTCGGCGGCCAACGAGGAGGAACACAGCGTCGACGAAATCAAATCGGTGCGGGTCGACGTTGACCAACTCGACGACCTGCACGGACTGGTCGAGCAGTTGGTGACGAGTCGCATCAAACTGCGCCGCTCGGTCGAACAGGACGACCTCGATTCGGCGGGCGAGACGCTGAACGAACTGGACAAGATTACGGCCAACCTCCAGAACACGGTGATGGACATGCGGCTCATCCCGCTGAAGAAAGTCGTCGGGAAGTTCCCGCGACTGGTCCGTGACCTCGCACGGGAACTGGACAAGGACATCGAGTTCGAAATCGAGGGCGAGGACATCGAACTCGACCGGACCATCCTCACCGAGATTTCGGACCCGCTGATGCACATTCTGCGGAACTCGGTCGACCACGGCATCGAGCACCCCGCCGACCGGGAGGCCGCCGGAAAGCCCGCGACGGGTCACATCACCCTGCGGGCCTCCCGAGAGCGCGACCACGTCATCATCGAAGTCGAAGACGACGGGGCCGGTCTCGACGTGACTGGCATCAAACAGAAGGCCATCGAGAAGGGCGTCCGCTCGCCCGAGGAACTGGAGGCGATGGACGACTCCTCGATTTACGACCTCATCTTCCACCCCGGGTTCTCGACGGCCGACGAGGTGACCGACACCAGCGGTCGCGGCGTCGGGATGGACGTGGTCCACGACACCGTCACGCAACTGGACGGGTCGGTCAACGTCGACTCGACGGAAGGCGAGGGGACCACCGTCGCGCTCCGCCTGCCGGTGACGATGGCCATCGTGAAGGTGCTGTTCGTCGAGGTGGGCGACGAGGAGTACGGCGTCCCCATCAAGAACGTCGACGAGATTACCGCGACGGAGGCGGTCAAACAGGTCAACGGGAAGGAGGTCATCAAGCACAACGACGACATCTACCCGGTCATCCACCTGGACGACACCTTCGACGTACCCGGCGAGACGGCCAACGGGGACGGGATGCTCGTCCGCATCCGGGAATCCGAGCGACAGGTGGCGCTGCACTGTGACTCCGTCAACAGTCAGGAGGAAGTCGTCGTCAAACCGCTGGAGGGCATCCTCTCGGGGACGCCCGGTCTTTCGGGGACGGCGGTGCTCGGCGACGGCAATATCGTCCACATCCTCGACGTGGTGACCCTATGAACAGCGCCGAACAGCGGCAGTTCGACCAGTTGCTCGCGTTCATCGAATCGGAGATGGACTTCGAGTCGGGCTTTTACAACGACTCGTACCTGGACCGACGCATCACCGCGCGGATGCGCCGGACCGACACCGACAGTTACCGCGCGTACAAGCGGTTGCTCGAACACGACGAGGACGGCGAGCGAGAAGCCTTGCTGGACTCGCTCTCGATAAACGTCACCGGGTTCTTCCGGAACCCCGACGCGTGGGAGCAACTCCGGCCGGTCCTTCGGGACCTGACCGCGAACAACCGCCGCGTGAAGATTTGGTCGGCCCCGAGCGCCGACGGGCGTGAGCCCTACTCGGCGGCGATGCTGGCCCACGACGACCCAGATATCGACGAGCGTCGCATCGAGATTACCGGGACCGACATCAACGCCGACATCCTGCGGGAAGCGCGGAACGCGACCTACGAGACCTCCCAGACGACCGATATCGCGGAGGAACTGGCACCGCTCCAGGACTACTCGGAGTACGTCGAGACGGACGGCAACACCTTCACCGTCAAGGACCGCGTCACGGACATGGTCTCCTTCCAGCAACACGACCTCATCCGCGGCGACCCCAAGCGGGACTTCGACCTGGTGTTCTGTCGGAACCTACTCATCTACATCGACGCCGAGTTCAAGGTCCCCATCTTCGAGACGATTCGGAACTCGCTCCGGGAGGGCGGCTACCTCATGATAGGGATGACCGAGACGCTCCCGGCGGAGTGTCGGGACGCCTTCGAAGCGGTGGACAAACAGCACCGCATCTACCGCCGGGTATGAGCCTCTACGAACTCGAACGGGACGGGGAGGTGCAGGAACTCATCCGCGTCCTGCGCGAGAGCGACAACGAACGCGTCCAGGCCCGGGCCGCCGAACTCCTCGGGAACTTCGCGGACCACGAGGACCGGCGCGACGTGGTCAGCGCCCTCGTCCAAGCCGCCCAGGGAGACAGCGCCGCCGTCACCGCCGCGGCCATCGACTCGCTGGACGAACTGGGCGGGGACGCCATCGAGCAACTCATCGGGAGCATGGCGGGCATCGAACTGGCGGACGACGCCGCCGACTGGGTGACCGCCAAGGCGTTCATGCGGGCCTTGGACGCCGACACGCCGGAGTTGCGGATGGCCGCCGCCAACGGGTTGGGTCGGCTGGAACAGGCCGACTCGATTCCAAAGCTCACCGAACGTTTCGCGGACTCCGACCCTCGCGTGCGGGCCAGAGCGGCCCGCTCGGCCGGAAAAATCGGGGATTCGCGGGCGACCAGTCCGCTCGAATCGCTGCTCACCGACCCGAAGGGGGCGGTGCGCCGCGAGGCCGCCGAGGCGCTGGGCAACATCGGGAACCGACAGGCGTTGCAGGCGCTGCTCCCGATGTACGAGGACGACAACGAACGCGTTCGCCGCGTCGCCGTCGACGCCTTCGGCAACTTCGAGAACGGCCGCCCGGTCGACTACCTCGTGGAAGCGCTGGGCGACGAATCCGCGGCGGTCCGCCGGACGGCGGTGTACTCGCTCATCCAACTGCTCTCGAACGTCCCGACCGACCAGAGCCACGACATCCGCGAGACCATCGTCGAGAAACTCTCGAACACCGAGGACCGAAGCGTCGTCGTCCCGCTCGTCGAGATTCTCGAAGAGAGCACGCAGGCCGCACAGCGGCGCAACACCGCGTGGTTGCTCGGCCGCGTCACCAGCGAACAGGAGCGGAGTCGGGTCATCGACGCTCTCGTGACGGCGCTCTCCGACGAGGGACAGATGCTCCGGCAGTTCGCGGCGACCAGTCTCGCTGAGTTGGGCGACGACGACAACATGGTCGAGCGCCGTCTCCTCACGCTCGTCGAGGACGCGGGCGTCGACCCGAACGTCCGTGGGCAGGCTATCTTCACGCTCGGGAAAGTCGGGGGCGAGCGCTCGCGGAAGGTGCTCGACAAACTCATCGACGAGACGGAGCACGACGTGGTCCGCAAGAAGGCGTTTTCGGCCATCTCGAAGCTCGGTGGTCGCGGATGATCGCCGACCGGCGCGTCGGGCCGGTTAAGTCGAGGCGGGTCGTATCGCCGACGGAGAGACGGGGATAGCGATGAGCGACGGAGAACGCGTTCTGATCGACACGAAGGGGAAGTTCGTCCAAGTCATCTCGGACGGGAACAAGCGCAACAACATCGAGTGGACGGCGGGCCGCGTCCTCCTCTCGAACAAGCGCCTCGTCCTCGCGACCAATCAGGGCAAGCGGACCATCCCGCTCGCGAAACTCACGAGTGTCACGGCCAGTCAGATGAACCAGGCGCTCGCGCAGGTCGACAGCTACGTCAAACTGCAGGCTGGCCGCGACGTGACTCTCGTCTCGACGCAGGCCACCGACGAGTTCGAGGACGCGCTCTATCGGACGCTCCTCGACCAAATCGTCGTCCTCGTCAAACACCCGGCCGTCGAGGGCGGCGTCGTTCAAGACACCAGGTGGGAGAAGGCCCGCCTCAAACTCGACGACGAACACGAAGACACCGTCAACCTCGCCATCGCGAGCGGGACGTTCGTCGAACTCGACGTGGACGACGTGGGGACGGTCGAGGCCAAGGAGAAAGAGATTCGCGGGACGGAACGCTCCCTCCTCGAAATCGAGCACACCATCGACGGGACCAGCGTGGAGACCCACCTCTCGGGAGGCCGTCGGCACGTCTCGCTCATAGAAGGGCTGGTCCGGCAGGGCGAACAGCGCAACGCCGCCGACGACGTGGACCTCTCGCCGGAGGAGACGCAGGTGTTGATGGCCCTCTACACGGGCATCTCGCCGTTCGAGATTCCGGACTTCGTCGGCATGGACACCGAGGACGTGGAGGACGCGTACGACCGCCTCATCGAGGCGGACATCCTCGAACCCGTCAGGACTCGCCGCGAGGTCCAGTTAGAGGCCCGCGGCCGGTCTATCGCGGGCGACGCCATCGCCGACCAGTAGTCACGCGGGCGGCGAACTCCCCAGGAGTCGGGCGTAGTGGACGTGTTCACCGAGCAGGCGCGACAGCGGGAGGAGGAATTCCCCGGTGACCGGAAACAGCGACAGACCGGCGACCAGCAGGTACGTCGTCGTCGCACCGGCGGCGACGCCCAGCGCGAACGGGCCGCCCCGCCGATAGTCGCCGGTCACCGTCGTCACCGCCGCCCACGCCACGACGCCAGCGCTGGCGGTGAGTGCGGCGAGCGCGTACAGTTGGACCGCCTCGCCGAGGACGAGTCCGCCGACGGCTATCGCACCGAGATACGCGGGGACGGCGACCGCGACAGTTACGGCGTAGGCAGTGGCGAGCGACCGTCCGTTCTCGGTGACGACGCCGCGGACTACGGGCAAGCGGACGAGCCAGTACGCGCCGAGGACGTACAGCGGGTGGAGGTAGCGGACCGTCAGCATGTGGTAGGTCGGGAGCGCGCGGAAGAAGAGGCCGAGGAGGCCGAGGGCGTAGACGACGGTGAACGCGTCGAGGACGCGCGCGGGCGACCACGCTCGCGGGTGGGGCCACTCCACGCCTCCGAATCGCCGTCGGACGGCGAGTATCGGATAGCCGACCAGCGCGCCGAGTGCGGGCATCGAGGCGAGGACGCTCAGGTTGATGGCGGCGTCCTTTCCCGGCGGGAGCGCCGGGACGTAGCCGGTGCGGACGAACACCCGGACCAGGCGCACGGGGTCGAACAGGGCGGCGTAGGAGGCGGTGAACTGGCCGAGGACCCTTCCGGCGGGGAGCGACGCGAGCGACGGCAGTCTGAACCCTCGTCCGCTGGTGGTGTCGCCGCCGCTTGCCCCAGCAGTATCGACCGGCGTCCCGCCGCCCGAGTCCCCATTCGCACCGCCCGTCGTCGCGCCGTCGCCGGTCCCGCTCAGCACGTCACCGGTGTAGGCGTCCAGCAGGCGGGGCGGGGCGAGCGGGTCGCCCGAGATAGCGACGTTCGTCAGGACGAACGGGACGAGCGAGAGCGCGAGCGCCGCCACGACGGGACCGAGGTCGCGCGGCCCGTTCCAGCGGGCCGTCGGCAGGTCGACGGCGGCGACGGCGAGCAAGAGGACGAACCCCTCCGCCGCGTGGACCCACGCGGCGAGGCCGACCCAGACGTAGGTGAGGGCGCGGAACCGGGTCGCCGTCCGACGGGTTGAGGCCTCGCGGCTTCGGTACAGCGTGTACATCGCGGCGGCGACGAACAGGGCCGTCACCGTGTGGCGCTTCGGGAGCGTCGCCCAGAAGCCGACCGGACTGGCGAGGACGAGGGTCAACGCCGCGGCCGTCCCGATTCGCCGGTCGTACAGCCGCGTCACGAGGCGGTAGCAGACGACGGCGAGCAGGGCGGCCGAGAGCGCCGTCGTCAGTTGGAGCGCCACCAGCGGGAGCCAGCGAGTCGAGAGCGGCGTCGCGACGAACAGCGACGCGACGAACAGGGTTCCGCCGACCGTGAGGCCCGCCAGCAGGCCGTCGCGGGGCCGGTCGTGCCACCGACCGACGCCGCGGCCCACGCCAACGACGGCGAGCGCCCACAGACCGGTCAGCAACACGCCCACGTCGGCGACGGCGGCGAGCGGTCGCAGGAGGACGTACCACAGCGCCGAGACGAGGACGACGCCGTAGTTGCGGCCGTACACCCGGCCGTCGACGAGGACCGCACCGGGGGTCGCCCCCGACGGCGGGCCGTACACGGGGTCGACGATGTGCAGGTGGCCGTCGACGACGGCGAGCAACGCGTTCGCGAAGGTGTACTGGTCGTTCGAGAAGAAGCCGAGTCGCCACGTCAGGCCGACCCACGCGAGCGTGCCGAGAAACACGGTCACGCCGACCCGGTCGCCGAAGACCGCCCGCCAGGTCGCGGTGCGGAGTTCGTCGACGGTGACCGTCTCGCCCGCGAGCAGTCGGTCGGCGACGCTCACGATTCGACCTCCACGGTGATGCGCCGCTGGAGAAGGTCCCGGTCGCGGCTCCCGGTTCTGACCCAGACCGCCACGGTGGCGTTGTACCGCCGCCGGTCGACGCGGTCCGGGCTGACCGTGGCGGGACTCGCGGCCAACGCGAGGCGACCCTCGCGTCCGGCGAGGTCCCGTCGCGTCGTCGCCGTCATCCAGAGGCCCGGGACGTCGATGACGTAGCGAACCGACGGCGTCCCCGAGACGTTCGCGGCGGTGACGACGGCGGGGGGCGCGTCGAGGTGATAGCGACCGCTTCCGAAGCGCCCCCGGTCGAGCGTGAGCGTGTCGGTCGGTACGGACTCGACGGTGACTGTCGCCTCGTCCGGGGTTGTCGGGGACTCGCCGACGGCGACGCCGAGTGGGCCGACGGCGACGGCGGCGACGAGGACGAGGACGAAAACGCCGCTCAGGAGCCGGGCAGCCATGTTACCGGCGGTTTGTGAGCGCGATATAAGTGTGTGATGGGGCGGTTATCGGTCGGGATAACGAGAACGGATAGAAGGACTACCAGGGAGTATAGACACCTCCTAGGCAGACGCTTTTAGTCTGGCGACGAACCGTCCGACGATGACCGCCCAGAGTCCTCCCGCGCCGGACGACCCGCCGCCGAAAGCGACGCTGTTCTGCCCGGCGTGCGACCACCGCAGTCACGTCGACGGCGATTGGTTGGTGCGAGAGACCGCCCGCGGGACGCGGTATCGGTGTCCGGACTGTCGGACGGAACTCACGCACCGACCCGCCTTCGAGGGGTCGCGGCCCCCGCGGCCCGGAACCCACTGGCCCGCGGTCGTTCGGGCGTGGGGAGACAGCGTCCGGACGTGGCAGGCCCTCTGTCAGCGATTGACGTGGCTCGCCGTCGGCCGGACCTGACTCACTCCGCGCGGTCGGTCCCGCCGTCGGCCACCTTTACCGACCCGGTGTCGGCGAGGCTGTCGAAGTCGAAGGTGCCCCCGGAGACGCGAGCGGCGACCAGCGCCAGCCCTGTCGAGACGAGGAACGCTCCGGCGAACGAGGTGAGATACAGCGGGTCCGCCGGGGGCAGGAGCGACCCGAGGCCCGGAACCGCCGCCAGCATGCACCGGAGGTCCGGGAAGTACGCCAGTCCGACGGCGAGGCCGCCGAGACTGCTCGCGAGCGCGCCGAGGCCGGTGATGCGACGGGAGTACAGACCGTAGACTAGGGGGAAGGCGACGGCCGCGCCCAGCAGGTCCGCGAAGAAAAAGAGGCGGAGGACGCTCCGGGCGCGCAGGCTGACGTAGACGGCGGCGACGGCGACGACGACGGTGAACACCCGCGCGCCGAGTCGGAGCGTGCGGTCGTCCGGGTCCGCGAGCAGTCGCGGCAGGTCCGCGGTGACGAGGCTGGCGAGCGCCGAGAACAGCGAGTCGACGGAACTGACGACCAAGAGGAGCGCCAACAGGACCACCGCGAGCAGAATCCACTCGCCGAAGGCGCTCTGCAACAGGACGAAGAAGGCCACGTCGGCGTTGTAGGCGCTACTCGTAACGTCCGTGACCACGTCCGCGTGACCGACGGCGACCACACCCAGCAACGCGGCGACGAAGACCAACCCCGCGTTGAGGACGCTCGCGTTGCGGAACCCGCGAGCGACCGTCTCGCTGTCCCGGCCCGCGTAGATGCGCTGCCACCACGTCTGGTTGACCAGTTCCGCGCCGAGGATGGCGAAGGCGAGGCCCAGACCGAACTGCAGGCCCGGCAGGAATCCGGGGTCGACGAGGGTCGGGTTCGCCTCGACGACGCCCTGATACACCGCGGTGGGGCCGCCGAGCGTGAGGACGACGCCGCCGACGACGAGGGCCAACAGCGGCAGGACGAGCACGGCCTGCACCGTGTCCGTGACGATGGTCGCCCGGAGGCCGCCGTAGCCCGTATAGAGGAGGACGAACCCGCCGACGAGGACGGCGGTCTGCCACTGCGGGACCCCGGCGACGAGCGAGAGCGCCCCCGCGATACCGGTGAGTTCGGCGGCGACGAAGACGAACATGTAGAGCGCGCTGACCAGCACCACGAACCCGTACATCGCCGACCCGTAGCGGGCGTGGGCGTACTCCGTCAGCGAGTGGCCCTCGGGGAGGAGTTCGCGCACGCGCGGGCCGAGACGAGAGTAGGCGAGCATCGGCACGGCCTCACCGATGGCGTAGCCGACGACGGCGGCGATACCGAACCCGGCCCCCGCCTCCGGCGCGGCGAGCAGAATCCAGACGCCCATCACCGAGGCCACCATCGTCGCCGTCGTTCGCCGCTCGCCGACGGAGTTTCGGGCGGTGAGGAAATCGTCGACGGACCCGGAGCGCCCGCGACTGTACCAGATACCGAGGGCCGCGAACGCGACGAGCGTCAGCACGGTCAGGCCCAGCGCGACGGCCGAACTCACCACGCGGCCTCACCCCCCTGGTCCGCCCCGATTCCCTCGTAGGCGGCGTCGAAGAACGCGACTTCGAGGTCGACGGTCCGACAGAACAGGTCGGCGAGACGGGCCTGTCGGCGCTCGCTCGCGGCCGCGCCCTCGCGGTCCAGTTCGCTTCGGAGCCAGTCGACGAACGACGCGAACGCGGGGACGGCGTGGAGGTCCACCCACTCGGCGAGGTAGAACCGCTCGGGTCGCTCCCCGTCGCCCGCGCTCGCCCACGCGAGGTACACCCACTCGGCGGGGACGAGGACGGCCAGCGTCTCCGCGTAGCCGCCCTCGCGCGCCGCGCGCTCGACGAGGTCGCGGAACGCGGCGGTCGTCTCGGTCAGCGGCGGGTCGCGGTACGTCGACTCGGGCACGTCGAGCGCCGCGAAGGAGCGCTGGAAGTAGTCGTCCTCGTCGTCGGTGAGCGTTCCGAGGAAATCCGCGAGGCGAGACTTCGCGGCCATCGTCGGCGCGTCGCCGAGGGTGTGGCCGAACGCGCCGACCAGCGTCTCGACGAAGGCGTAGTCCTGTACGAGATATCGGGCGAACACCGCATCGGCGAGTTCGTCCGAACGGAGTTCGCGCGCGAATCGGTGGTCGGTGGCGTCGTCCCACGACGGCCCCGCCCGAGCACGGAGCCACTCGGTGAATCGCGGGTTCGAGCGGTCGGCCGCGTAGGCGGCGTATCTGTCCGGCACGCCGTCACCCGTCACACCGACCACTCCTCTTCGCGCCACGCGGCGTCCCAAAAGCGGTACTCGTAGCGGGCCGAGGTCCGGAAGATATCCCGATAGCGGTCGCGTTCGGACTCGGTCGCGTCGGCGGCCACGTCGTCCAGCAGGTCTTTACACCACGCCGTGAGGTCGGTGAACTCCTCGCCGACGTACATGGCTATCCACGCGGCGTACTGCTCGTGGTCCGGCCGACCCCGCTCTTCGAGGCGGCGGGCCGTCTCGTTGAACCCCCACATACAGGGGAGCAAGGCGGCCACGAGATCGCCGAACGTCCCGGTGGCGGCGACCCGAACGAGGAAGTCCGTGTACGCCTGCGTCGTCGGCGATGGCTCGGTCGCTTCGAGGTCGGCCTCCGAGATGCCGAACTCGGCGGCGTACTCCCGGTGGAGGTCCATCTCGGTGTTGATGGTCGAATCGAGCAGTTCCGCGAACGTGCCCATCCGGCGCAGGTCGGGCGCGTTGGCCGCGCCGAGGGCGAACACCCGCGCGTACTCGACGAGGTAGACGTAGTCCTGCCGGACCCAGTAACGGAACGGCGACTCGTCCAGCGTCCCCTCGCCCAACCCTTCGAGCATCGGGTGGGCGACGATGGCGTCCCAGACGGGGTCGCCGATGGCAGCCAGTTCGTCTGTGTAACTCATAGGTGAGTGTCGCCACCGCACCGTAATATAAGCTAGTGATACAATCCGATTATACTGCGGTCGATGTCGAACTGTTAAGCCAGCACTGTGCGAACGCTGTCGTATGTCGCTCCGGTTGCCGAGCGAAATCGTCGTCGAGGACGTGTTGCCGACCCTGCGGGTCCTCTTGGCCCGTGAACTCGCCGCACGCGAACTCACCCAGCAGGAGATAGCGACGCATCTGGGCGTCACGCAGGCCGCCGTCTCGACGTACGTCAGCGGCGACCCGGCGCTGGAGCCACGCATCGCGGACCATCCCCGGACCGCCGAAACGGTCGAGCGAATCGCGACGGGCCTCGCCGACGGCGAGATGGACGGCTACGACGCGCTGGCGGCCGTGATGGAACTCGTCCGGGCCTTCGAGGACCGCGGCCCGATCTGCGCGCTCCACGAGGAGTCGATGCCCGAACTCGCCGGACTCGGCTGTGACCTCTGCGTTCGCGGCGCGAACCCGGAACTGCGGGCCGAGCGGGCCGTCCTCGACAGCGTCCGCGAGGCGAGTCGCATCCTCGCGACGACGCCGGACCTCCCCGCGTTCGTCCCCAACGTCGGCACGAACGTCGGCACCGCCCTCTCCGACGCGACGGCCGTCGCCGACGTGGCCGCCGTCCCCGGCCGCATCTACGTGCTGGACCACAGCGTCGAAGTCCCCGCCAACCCCGAGTTCGGCGCGTCGAAGCACGTCGCGACGACGATACTGGCGGCGATGGCCGTCGACCCCGACCGCCGGGGCGCGCTCAACCTCGCCACCGACGACGCCCTCCTCGCGGCCGCCGAAACCCGCGGCCTCGACACGATGGCGTTCGAAGCGGGGTACGAGAACCGCGGCGACCGACTCCGCGAACAGTTCGCGGAGCGCGGGGCCGTCCCGGACCTCCTCTACCACCGCGGCGCGTTCGGCATCGAACCCATCACGTACGTCCTCGCGGACGACGGGGCCGCGGCCGCGCGACTCGCGAGTGAGTTGGTCGAAGCGGCGACCGAAAAATAGCGGTCAGTGGTGCGGTCGCGGTTTGCGGTGCGGTGGCCGGGAGTGCGCTCCGTGGCACGACCCGGGGACGGTAGGTATCGAGGTGAGCGCGTCCGGCGGCATCGCCGCCGGTTCCCCGGTAGCGCGGCGAAGCCGCGTCTTCCGCCTTTTTCATACTAAATTTTTGCGAGCGGGGGTCGCCGTCGGCGACCTCCCGAAGTGAAAATTCAGGCGTTGACGTCCTCTAGATGCCGACTCGCGACGACCTTCCCTTTCGGCGTGAGCGTCGGCCCGCCCGACGAGTCCTGAATCAGGCCGTCGGCCTCCAGGTCTTGCAGGAGCATCGACACCGCCGAGGAATCCTTCCCGAGGATGCTCGCCAGCGGCATCCCCTCCATGTCGCCGGTGGAGTACATCGCGACCAGCACCTCCTTCTTGTCGCGGGTGAGGTCGACGTCGCGCAGTTCCTCCATGAGTTCGGAGTACTCCCGGCGGAGGTAGCGGCCGAGGATGGACATCTTGCGGTTCGAGGCCAGTGCGGCCAGCGTCGTCACCGCGGTGCCGTCCTGCATGTGCCGGACCACCAAGACGGGCCGGGGGCCACCGGCGATTTCGCGGGTGGTACGGTCGAAGTCAGAGACGGTTTCGAGGTCGACGACGAAGGTGTCGTCGCCGGACCGGAACTCGACGCTGCCGGGCGTCAGATAGAGGCGGGCGGTGTGGAACTCCTCGTCGGTGACGCGGCCGCCGACGCGGGCACGCTCTTTCACGGTGGTCTCCGTGCCGTTGATGACGGCCTTGAACAGGACGGTGCCGAACTTCTCTATCTTCTCGTTGTCGGCTTCGATGGCGGCGACGAGGCGCCTGCCGTTGCGCTCGAAGGCGACGGTGACGGTCGGGGCGAAGAAGTCGCCGAGGTCCGGCGGGACCTGTCCGATGGCGATGTCGAAAATCGAGTCGAGCGGAATCGTCAGTTTGTCGTCCTCGCTGGCGGCCAGTACCAGCCGCTTCTGGGAGAGAACGATGCGACCCTTGATGGGGTCGCTCCGACTGGCCACTTCGGAGTTGAACTGGCCGACGAAATCCGCGATGACTGATTCCGACATCTCGCTCGTTACCGTCCGTACAGTCGCCCGTCTCTTGAGCGTTTCGCGCGAATATCACTTCGGAGAACCGTCGGCGGTGGCGTCATCGGCCGCGCTACCCGTCGAGGTCCTGCGCGATGTCCGAGAGCGAGGAATCGGGACCGTCGGTCGCCGTGTAGACGACGCGCTTGCCGGGCGTCCGCAGGCCGTACTCCTGACCCGCGGTGACAACATCGAGGTGGGCGGAGCCACCGACGGAAACGGCGGCGTCGGCGACCCACTCGACCAGTCGGTTCTCGCCGTCGCGTTCGCGGGCGAGACGGCGGTTGTCTGCGACGTGCGTGATGCTCAAGTCGCCGTCGAGCGTCGTCTCGACGGCCGCGTAGAAATCGTCCCCGTCGAGGGCGAATCCGACCACGTCGCCGTCCTGGAGTCCCAGCGCTGTCGGGAGGTGGACCCGCGGTCGGTCGGTGCGGCCGATGGCGGCCAGCGAGACGCGATGCGTCTCGACGGCCTCGTGGTCGCTGGGGACGCGGTCGCTCACTCGTCGTCGTCGCCCAGCAGGTCGTCGACGGACTCGCTGCCCCGGTCGACGATTTTCGCGTTGATCTGTCGCGTCTCGTCGCTGACCTCGCGGCCGCGGATGGTGATGCGCTTTCGCTCGCCGTCGGTGGTCGGTTCGAAGCCGACGCCGCCGTCGGACATGATGGACTTCGTGGCGACGCCGCGGACGTCCGGCCGCATCGGTCGGCCCGCCGTGTCGGAGCCACCGGTCAGTTCGAGCGTGTAGCCGTCGAGGCCGACGGCACCGCCGTCGACTTCGTCGCCGAGTTCGCGACCGATGAATCGGTTCGCGTCCTGTCCGTCGATGTCAATCTGGTACGTGTGGCCGCTTTCCGGGTCGGAAACGGCAACGGTGAATTCAGCCATACGTGGTTTCAATCAATCGCGCTTCAAAAGCGCATCGAACCGTCGGTGTCGGCGGTGGGCCGCGCCGCCACCGGCCTGTCGACGGGGCAGACGCGGGGGCGATTGCGGCGACCCGCGTCGAGGCAAACTGGTTAGGTATGGGACGCTCCTCCGATGCCGCCCTCGATACGGACACGATGAACACCACACACGAGACGGACGAGGGCGTCGACGACCTCGGGGAGGCGATGGCGTCGCTGGGCGGGTCGATGGACGGATTCGGCGAGCGACTGGCGGCGTTGCAGACGGCCGTCGAGGACTTGCAGGCCTCGACACAGCGGGTCAGCGAGAATCAGCGAGCGGTTTCGGAGTCGCTGGCCCGCGCCGCAGACTGCCTCAAAGGCGAGGTGGATGCCGAGCGAGGCGACGATCGCATCGACAGCGCGACTGAGGCCGCGTCGGCGACTGCCGCCGACGACTGACTCACTCCTCGGCGGCGACGATGGTGCTCACGCGGGCGTTCTCCTTCAGTTTCAGGCCCGCGCCGCCGACCGACAGCGGAATCCGCGGCAGTTCCGAGACGTGCAGCGTCGGGTGGGTCCCGCCGCGTTCGAGCAGTTCGGTCCGCGGTTGGAGCGTTACCGTGGCCGCGCCCGTGAGCGACTCGTTGAACGAGAGGAGGTACTGCCCCGCGCCGAGGGTCCACCACTCGTAGTCGTCCTCGGGGTCGCGTTTCTCGCTGGCGTGGGGCACCGTCTCCGCCGATTCCAGTTCGCCGCCGCCGAAGTCGATGCGCCCGGGGGCGACGATTTCGTCGACGGTCGCGACGGTCAGGTCGAACCCGCCGTCGTGTCGCTGGGTCGGTTCGTGGACGATGTCGGTCACGTACTCGCGGAGGTCCGGCATGGTCGTCGGTGCGCTCGCGCGCGGCAAAACTGTACGGGGCGGTCAGGTAACCTCGATGGTCCGGCCGCTCCGTTCCCCTTCGGCGATTGGCAGACGGACCGTCAGCACGCCGTCGGTCAGCGTCGCCGTGATGTCGTCCTCCCGAATCGGTCTGGGGAGGCCTATCGAGCGGTGGAACACCCGCGTCCGCTGGCCGGGTTCGCGGTGGGCCGCCTCGACGTGGAGTCGCCGGTCGTGCCAGCGCACGTCGACCTCGTCTCGGCCGACCCCTTCGAGGTCGACGAGGACGACGAACGCGTCGTCTTCGTGGTACAGTTCCACGCCTTTCTCCGGATGGTGGTTCATAGTTATGATTCGATGACAAGTGTGAAAAAGCTACAGGGCCGAGAGCGCGCCACTTTTGGGGGCCGACCGACTCCGAACGTGCATGAGCAAACACGCCGAGTTTCTGACGGGCGACCGGCCCGAAGACGTGCTCTTCTTCCTCCACGAGGACGCCGTCTCGAACCCCGGAGCGCTCGCGGAGTACGCCGACAGCGTCGACGACGGCCACGTCCTCGTCCTCCCCGGCGACGACGGGCGAAGCGCGTTCCAATCGGCGACGGGTATCGACCCGATGCGACTGGCACAGGAGGCGATGGACACCGATGGCACCGTGCGGGACGACCTGACCGGCGGCGTCTGTCCGGTCGCGGACGAGGAACCCGAGGCGGACCACACGACGCGGTTCGTCTTCGCGTTCGCGGAGGCCCAGAACGAAGACGTGGGCGGCCTCTACGCCGAGGGTGACGTAATTCACGCCTACGCGGTCTGCGCCTGCGGTGAACGGTACAGCGACAAGTGGGTCGCCGAGGAGTGAGTGACCGGCGGTCGGAACTTGCGTCAGTCGACCAACGGCGTCACCGTGACGTGCCCGCTGTCGACGACGACGCGGCATTCCGCGTATCGAAAAGTGAGTTCGGTTACCCCGTTCTGGGTCTCCGTGGGTGCCCAGATGGTATCCAGCGCATCGACGTCTACTGAGTACTGGAGCGGGGGTAATTCGAGGGAATCGGTGTCGAGCGTGGTCGCGACGGCGTCGAGAACATCGTCCGAGACACGGTTCCCGTCGCGATGAAACTGCATAGAGTCTGACGTCCTATCAGACGAGGACATACATCTGCCCAAGAGCGGGGGCCGTTTATACCTTCATGTTTCTACTGTCCGGTTTTAAGCGAAGCGTCTAACGCGGTCGTCGAACGCCGGTTCACGGCGACACCGCGGCGCCGGTCTGTCGCGCCCCCCGGCCGCCCTTACGTCTCGAAGAGGACACCGCTGACGACGGCGTTCATCGCCCGACGCAACCGCTGTGAAACCGCCTGTTCGCTCACGTCGAAGTGTTCCGCGAGGTCGGCCAAGGTGGCCTGTCGCGGGACCTCGAAGTACCCCATCTCGTAGGCGGTGACGAGCGTCTCCCACTGCGTCTGTGTCAGGCGTCCTTCGATGGCTGGCGCGTGCGGGTTGTAGACGCCGGTGACGTCGATGTCGATGCCCTTCTTCTCGCAGATGTCGTTGAACACCTGGAGGCTGTCGCGGTCGGGAAACCGAAGTCGCAGTTCCCACTGGCCCGCGATTCCCTGTCCCTCGATAATTGCGCCGTTCGTCTCCGAGAGTGCCTCGACGAGGCCGTTTACCTCGGAGGTCCACGTCATCTGAAACAGGTGTCTGTCGTCGACGCTCGTCAGTCGCTCGACGCCCTTGACGAGTGGTTGCGCCATCAGTTCCGCTTCGACGTCGGCGGTAGAGCCGTCGGATACCCAGACGAACGGTAGCAGGCGGTCCCCGAGTGGGACCACGCGCTCTATCTCGACGCGTATCTCGGGGTTGTCGGCGAGGAAATTCCCCAGCGCGAACGAATCCCCCGTTACCGTCACGTCTGTTATTATGGGCATCGTGTTCCTTCGTATTCGAATCCTGAACGTATGTACTCAAATATTTCGCCTTCGCTGTCGAAGTTAACGCCGAAATGGCGGTGTTCTCACGGAGAACGAAGCGGACGCCTGGTTCACGACTGAACAGTCTGTTACGACAGTGCTATGCGTATAGTTATGCCGTCTCTATTTGGGGTCCGAAACATGATGCATATATATTTATCCTTCAGAGTTAAACTTACAACGGAGACGTACAACCTGAAAATACAGTAGGTCCGGCACTTCTGCCCTGAGAGTCCACCGATGATTTCGATAGCTGACATCACAATCCCCGCCGACGACTTCGAGCTAAGCCACTTACACCGAGAACTGTCCGGGGGACACATCGAGTTGGAGCGACTCGTCACGCGCCGCGGGTCGATTAGCACACTGTTCTGGGTATCGCAGGGAACGACGGAACGCATCGTCGACGCACTGGAGGCGTCGCCACACGTCGAGGAGGCTCAGTGTCTCACGAGCGACGGCGACCACCGACTGTTCGAAGCCCGTTGGAACGGTGACGCCGACGGCTTCCTCCGCACGATGGTCGAATCGAACGCGCGACTCCTCGACGGAGAGAGCATCGACGGGGGATGGGAGTTCCGACTCCAGTTCCGGAATCAGGACGCCGTCGACGGGTTCCGGACGCTGTGCGACGAGACGGGTATCGACGTCGTCGTCCGCCGCATCTACCGCCCCAGCTATCCCGAGGCGAACGAGTCGATGAGTACCGAACAACGCGAGGCGATTGTGACCGCCTTCGAGCACGGCTACTTCGACATCCCGCGCCAGACGTCGCTCGCCGTCCTCGCCGATAGCTTCGACATAAGCGACAGCGCCTACTCCCAGCGGCTCCGTCGCGGCCTCGCCGCGCTCATCGAGGAGACCATATTCGAGTCCTGACGCGACGGGGTCGCCCAGGGCGCGCTACCCCGACTCGAACACCAACTCGCTGACCAGCGGGCATCATCGCTCTTCGCAACCGCCGTGAGACGGCCTGCTCGCTCAGGTCGAACTGCTCTTCGAGGTCGGGCGAGGTGGGCTGTCGTGCCCCTCGAAGTAGCCGTGTTCGTCGGTCGCGGCGAGCGTCTCCCACTGCGTCTGTGTGGGTCGCTTCTCCGTGGACGGTACGGTCGGAGTCGTAGACTCCCTGGCGTTTCGGGGGCGTCCAGCGACCTGCAACCGCGGTTACCGTTCGGTTTCGACGCCCTCGTCGTCCTCCTCGGGAAGTCGCTTGAAGCCGTCCACCCACCTTTTTCCGGTTCGGGTGCGCGGAGCGCACCGCTCACCGCAAAAATCTGGACCAAAAAGGCGCCCTCTCACTCCGTTCGAGGGCGCCCAGCGACCTGCAACCGCGGTTACCGTTCGGTTTCGACGCCCTCGTCGTCCTCCTCGGGAAGTCGCTTGAAGGCGTCGACGATGGCCTGTTTCGCCACCGCGCCCTGGGTCGTCCAATGGTGGGCGTAGTCCATCATGTCGTCGTAGATGTCCGGTTTGCATCCGGCGGCCTTCGGGTGGCCGCCGCCGTTGACCTGCCGGGCGACTTCGTGAGCGCGCTCGAAGTTCTCGGTACCCCGAATCGACGCCGACCCGGCGGGCTTGACGATGACGGCGGCGTCGGCCCCCTGTTCGCGCAGGGCTTCCGCGACTTCGTTTTGCGAGCAGCGTCCGTAGGTGACGCCGACGGTCCACTCGCCGACCTCGCGCATCTCCGCGCGGTCGACGGCCTTCTCGATGAGCGCCTCCTTCTCGACGCGTTTCTCCGCGAGAAAGTCGTGGACCGCTGGCGAGAGGTCGGGACCGTGGTCGGTGATGGCAGCGATGTACTCCTCCGGTTCGGACCAGTACGAGAAGTCCGCCAAATCGTCGCTGCGCTCGTCGTCGCGAATCCAGAGGTCGTGGTCCCGCGTGACGGCGGCGAGGTCGGCCCACCGCTCGTCGAACGCGTAGTCCAACTGTTCGAGGGCCACGTCGGCCGTACACACTTCCTCTGAGTCACCGACGGTTCGCTCGACGCCCGCCGCGTCGACCGTCTCGCCCAGTTCGGCGTCCCACTGGTGGTGGTCGAACCACGCGACTCGCTCCACGCGTTCGACGAGGTCCGAGAGCGCACCGAGGTCGGACTCGCTGTCGGGACAGAGGTCACAGACGTACACGGTCGCGTCCGGTTCGGCGTACTCGGCGGTCCACGCCAGCGCCTCTTGCAGTTCGTGCGGGCCGGCGGCCAGCAGTTCGCCCTCGCCGTGGGCTTCCCGAATCAGCGCCGTACACGCCAGTCCGTCGGCGTCCGGGTCGGCGATGACGACGACGCTCGCGCCGTCCAGCGTCTCTCTGGCCTCTGCTTCGGCTTGCTCTTCCTCGTAGGAGTCGGGGATGAAGAAGCCCTCACCGGGGAGGACGGATTTGCGGCCGAGAGAGAGGCGGTCGTCGTCGATGAGCCAATCGTCCATGTCCGTTCATACCGGTCGTCGGCAATGAACCCGGCGGTCTGTCAGACCAGTTCGCGCTCGGGATTGACCTCGCCCTCTAACTGCCGGACCGTCAGTACCGGCATCGGGGCCTGCCGGACGATTTCCTCGGCGACGCTCCCGAGTAAGAAGGCGTGTTCGCCGTGACGGCCGCGAGTCCCGGTGGCCACCACGTCGGCGTCGTTCTCCACGGCGTACTGGCAAATTTCGTCGGCCGGGTCGCCCGCCCGAACGGCGGTGATGATGTCGTCGTCGTCGGCGTCGGCGGCGGCGGCCTCTCGGACGAACGAGAGGGCGCGGCCGCCGGTGGTCGCCAAGGCCCGCTCCAGTTCCTCGCGGACCTCCTCCGGGGTCGACTCGACCTCGCCCGAGTCGACGACGTACAGCGCGTGGACGGTCGCGTCGAAGTGGTCGGCGAGGTCCAAGGCCGCTTCGACGGCCCGCTGTGCGCTCCCCGACCCGTCGGTCGCGATGACCACCGTCTCGAACATACTCCGGGCTACCGCGGCGACGACCAAAAAGCCGCCCCATCCACGCCGGGATGGGGTGGATTTTTGTCCGGGCCGGTCGCAGGGTGGAGTGATGGACATCGACCTCGTGCTCGTGCCGGTCGACGGCAGCGACCGGTCCGAGCGGGCGGCCGAGTACGCTATCGCCATCGCCGAGCGATACGACGCCGACCTCCACCTGCTGTTCGTCCTCGACGAACGGCTTCGCCGCGACATCGACGACGGCCGCGTCGACCCCGATGCGCTGGCCGAGCAACACCGGGCGTTCACCGGCGGCGTACGCGAACGGATCCGTGACGCCGGTCACGACGGGCACCTCGACACGTCCAGCGCCGCGGCGTTCTCGGAGCATCGGCTGATGCAGACGCCGGGGAGCGTGGTCTTAGACGTGGCCGAGGACATCGAGGCGGACTTCATCGTCGTCCCGCGAGAAGGTGACGGCGAGGAGGCCGTCGGTCGCGCCGCGCTGTACGTCTTGGAGTACGCCAGCCAGCCAGTCCTCTCCGTCTAGAGGCGAATCGACATCTCGATTTCGAAGCTCTCGGTGTTGCCCGTCTCGAAGCCGACCTTCTTGTAGAGCGCGATGGCCGAGTCGTTCCAGCGCTCGACCGTGAGCCACACCCGCTCGATGCCCGCGGCCTGTCCGGCACCGAGGAGCGTCTCGAGGAGGGCGGTGCCGTTGCCCGACCCCTGAAACGCCTGTAAGACGAAGATGGCGAGTTCGTGCTCGCCGTGGCGGTCGGGGACGAGCGTCGCGTGACCGACCACGCGGCCGTCGTGACGGGCGACGACGTTGACGCAGTCCTCGTCCAAGATGTTGTCGAGCCACTTCTCGATAGCCGCCTCTTTGACCGGTGGAATCCCCTGCGCGCGGTCGGCGGGGTCGAAGTCCAGATACATCGCCACCAGCGCCTCGCGGTCGACGGCGTCGGCGGCCGAGAGGGTCACCTCGTGGCCGTCCCGGTCGGTCACCGTCCGCGGCGGCCGCGGGAACGCGTCGGCGCCATCCGCTGGGTACTCCCGTGTCATCGAATCAGCGTCACCGGCGTTTGGGCGTTCAACAGAACGAACTCGACGACCGAACCGAGTTGAATCTTTCCGAGCGTCGACCGCTCGCCGCCGCCGAGAACGATGCGGTCGAACCCTTCGCTCTCGGCGATGTCGACGAGTTGGCTCCCCGGCGACTCGCCGCCGATGTAACGTACCTCCGCGTCTAGCCCGGCCGCTTCCAGTGTGGATTCGACCCGCTCGCGGACCGCCGCCTCGTCCGTGTCCATCTCCTCGTTGTCGAAGATAGCGACGGTCAGGTCGTCACCGGTGTCCGCGACCCGAGAGACGGTTTCGTCCAGCGCCTGATAGGACAGTTCGCTGCCGCCGACGCCGAGTAGAATGTGCATACGCACTGGTGCACGGTCAACGCTCAAAAAGCCACCTGCCACCGGAAGGCGTCCGCCGGGGCGATACCCTTTTTCACCGGCGGCACACACAGACGCCCATGACCGAGGGCACGCCGCCGGAGGAGCGCGACGAGGAGCCGACGCGAGTCGTCACGCCGCACGACCCGGCGGCCGACGAGACGGACGACGCCGACGCGGGCGACGGGACCGAGGCAGGCGAGGAGCAACTCGGGCCGGACGTGCCGGACGACGTTCGCAAGTACGAGCGGTTCAAGAAAATCGAGGGCGGAACCTACGACCGGGCCAACGAGTTCCTGCGCGAGCGGACCTACGTCACGGCCCGCGAGTGGGCCATCGCGCGCCTCTGTGCGGACTTCCGGACCGAGACGGGCGTCGAGATGACGAAAATCGGCGAGAACCTCCCCGAACTCGTCCCGTTCATGACCGACACGTACACGCCCCAAGCGGTCAATCAGGCCCGCGCCTCCTTCGAGGAGAAGGTCCGGAAATCGGGGGCGACCTTCCTCTACGGCGCGATGTCGGACTTCTTCACCGCCGAGGAACTGGACGACGTGATGTACGAGGCGACCGAGGTGGCGAAGTTCCTCTTGGAAGTCGAGGGCGTCGACCTCGCGGTCGAAGACGAGATGGAGGCCGAGGACCGCATCTCCTCGGTCATGCGCGAAGTCCGGGAACACTCGGCGGCGCTCCGGCACGACGAGGTGTGCTGTCCGGAGTGCGGCCACGAGTTCGGCGTCGACGAGAAGTGACCGACCGATAGCCTCGCCACCGTTATCCGCCGCCCACCCGAAATCCGGCCGATGAACCTCCGCACGAAAGTCCTCCTCACCGACGGGTTCCTCGCCGTCCTCGCTCTCGCGCAGGTGTGGCTGAACGTCGACGAGGGGGTGCTGTGGCCCCTCGCGGCGCTGTTCGCGGTCGTGACCGTCGCCGCCACCTACGCCGGTGAACACGGGGTCACCGGCCGACTTCCGGGGTCGGGAGCCGTACAGACCGTCGCGCTCGTCGCGGTACTGGGGACCGCGATACTGGCCGGTGGCTCCCTCCTCGGCCCTGACCTCGTCACGTCGGTGCTGTTGGCGGCGCTGGCCGGACTCGGCGTCGGGATGCTCTGCTACCGGGCGTACTTCGGCGTCGTCCGACCCGTTCCGGCCGCCCGACTCGAACGGGCGCGACGGGGACAGGTCTAATTAGCTCACGCCGAGGACCTTCCCGCACTTCTTGCAGTGGTACACGTCGCGGATGTCGACGCCCAACTGGATGCGCGGCGGCCCCTCGTCCTGCTCGACGAGTTCGATTTCCTCGACCTCCTCGCGTTCGAGGTCGTCCGCGGTCTCCAGTTCCGCGCCGCAGTTCTCACAGGTGACCATGCGTACTAGTCAACGGGGCAACACAAATAGCGTGCGGGACAGTGTGACACCGCCGCACACCTGCTCCCGGACTACTCCAGCACTTCGGCGTCGGCGTCGCGGACGTTCTCGCCCTCGTGACCGTAGAACACGTCCCCGCCCGGGTCGCGCTCGTACACCGTCGTCCCGCGGACCATCGTCCACTCGGGGAAGACGGCCTCGAAGCCCTCGAAGGGGGTCCAGCCACAGTCCGTGTGGAGGTCGTCGGCGCGAATCTCGGTCGTCTCGGTCACGTCGACCAACACGAGGTCGGCGTCCTTGCCGGGTTCGACCGCGCCCTTCTGGGGCACGTCGAACACGTCGGCGGGATTCGCGGCGGTGAGGTCCCGCACGCGCTCGTAGGTCAGCGCCGTGTCGGGGTCGCGGGCTTCCGCGAGCAACAGCGGGAGGACCGTCTCGACGCCGGGGACGCCCGACGGCGCGTCCCAGATGCTCGCGTCCTTCTCCTCGGTGGTGTGTGGCGCGTGGTCGGTCGCAATCATGTCGACCGTCCCGTCGGCGACGCGGTCGTACACCTCGCGGCGGCGCTTCTCGCGGCGCAGCGGCGGGTTCATCCGGCCGAACGTGCCCAACTCGTCCAGGTCGCGCCGCGAGAGCAGGAGGTGGTGTGGCGTCACCTCGGTGGTCATCCCCGCGTCGGCGGCGATGTCGATGCCCTCCGGCGTCGACGTGTGCGCGATATGGATTCGCGCGTCGACCTGTTTGGCGGCCTCGCAGGCGCGTTCGACGGCCTCGGCTTCGGCCTCGGCGGTGCGGAAGGCGCTCCACGCGTCGGGGTCGTCGCGCGTCCGCGCGTCCTCGTTGAACAGGTCGGCGTCCTCGGCGTGGACCGTGACGGTGACGCCAGCGTCCGTCGCCGCGCGGAGCGCTTCTTTGAACAGGCCCGTCTCGATGCCCATGTCGCCTGTCGAGTCGGCGAGGAACACCTCGCCCAGCGCGAACAGGCGCTCCGCGAGCAGCGAGTCCGGGTCCCAGTCGGCGGTGACGCCGCCGTTGATGCCCCAGTCGATTATCGAGTCGGCGGCGAAGTCGGCCTTCTGTGCGAAGGCCGCGCCGTCGACCGTCGGCGGGTCGGTGTTCGGTTGGTCGACGACGGCGGTCACGCCGCCCGCGGCGGCCGCGCGGGACCCGGTGTCCCACGTCTCTTTGTGCGGATAGCCCGGTTCGCGGAAGTGGACGTGGACGTCCATCATCCCGGGGAACAGGCGCTTGCCGGACGCCTCGATGGTGTGTTCGTCGTCTTCGGCGAGGTCACGGCCGACTTCGGCGATGGTCTCACCGCGCACCCGGACGTCCCGTTGGCGGCCGTCCGCGAGCGTCGCGTTGCGGATGAGCATACGCCTTTCTCGACCGGGGGCCACCCTAAGTGTCTCGGAAGGGCGGGACGAGTCACGCGAGAGTCTCGCGGGCGGTGACGGTCCGCCCCCCGACCAGCGCCGTTTCGAGTGCGTCGACGACGGTTTCGGGGTCGGCGGGGCCGCCCGCACGCGCGACGCTCCCCACCGAGTTCGGGTCGAAGGGGACGCCCAGCGCGTCGTAGACGGGGGCCAACACCGCCGCGAGTGCGTCGTGGTCGCGGACGACGACGATACCGGCGGTGAGCGCGGCCGTCCGGTGGACTCGCTGGGCGAGTCCGACGACTTTGCCGTCGGCCTGCAACGAGTGCGTCCCGGGACAGAAGGCGTCGGGCGGTTCGCCCTCGCGGGCGTCGACGCCGAGGGCGGCCAGCGCATCCCGGACCATCCCGGTCACCCGGTCGTAGCGCTCGTCGATGCTCCCGCGGCCGTCGGAGACGGGTTCGGCGAGCGCGAACGCCACCGTCGACCCGGTGTAGGCCACCGCGCGGCCGCCGACGGCGCGTTCGAGGACTGCGTACCCCTTCTCGGCGGCAATCTCGCGGGCGCGGTCGTACCGCTCGGCCCGCCGGTCGCGACGGCCGAACGCCACCTGTCTGTGTGGGGTCCAGACGCGCAGGGCTGGGACGCCACGCTCGCCGACGCGGGCGACCATCTCGCGGGTGCGCTCGTAGTCGCGTTCGTGGTCGCGCGCCCGGCCACAGAGGAGTCGCATGGACGGTGTAGGGGCCGCCGCGGCAAAGACGCACCGCCGACCCGACAGCGGTTTCCCGGTCCCGGGAGAGTCGCCGGTGTGACCGCCGCCCAATCCGCCCGGATTCCGTGGGACTCGCCGGTACTCCGCGTCGCGCTGGCGAGCACGCTCGTCGGTGTGCTCGGGGTGACCCTCGTCAGCCCACTGCTGCCCGCTATCGCCGAGCAGTTGCGGGTGAGTGACGGGCGGGCCAGTCTGGTCGTGACCGCCTACACGCTGCCGGGCATCGCTCTCGGTCCGGTGGCGGGCGCGCTCGCGGACCGCTACGGCCGCCGCCGGGTCCTCGCCGGGAGCCTCGTCGCCTACGCGCTGTGTGGCGTCGCCGTCACCGCGATGGCGGCGTTCGCGCCGATTCTCCTCCTGCGCGCCGGGCAGGGCGTCGCCGCCAGCGCCATCTTCAGCCTCGGCGTCACCCTCCTCAGCGACGCGTTCGAGGGGCCAGAGCGCGCCGCCGCGCTGGGCGTCAACGCCGCCGCCATCTCCGTCGGCGCGGCCGTCTACCCCCTGCTCGGCGGTGCGCTCGGGGCCGCCGGGTGGCGACGCCCCTTCTACCTCTACGCCGTCGGCCTCCCCGTGGCGCTGTGGGCGACGGTTCGACTGGCCGACCCGCCGGCGGCGACCGACCGCGAGAGCGGTTTCTCGTACATCCGCAACAGCGTCCGGGCGCTCCCCCGACGGGCCACCGGCGCAGTGTTCGGGGCGGCCTTTGCGGCGTACGTCCTGCTGTTCGGGGCGCTCTTTACCGCCGTTCCCTTCTTGCTCGGCCGGTCGTTCGACCTCCCAGCGGTGACCATCGGCCTCGTGCTCTCCGTGTCGGCGTTGTCGACGGCCGCCGTCGCGCTCTCGAACGGTCGCCTCGCCGCCCGCTTCCCGCCGAGCCGACTGGTGGCGCTGGGCTTCTGTGCGTACGGCGTGGGCCTGCTGGCGGTGTGGGCCGCGCCCGGTCCCGCCGTCGTCGCCGTCGGCGCACTCGTCGTCGGCGCGGGACAGGGGACCGTCCTCCCCTCTATCGACGGCCTCCTCAGCACGCTGGCCCCGCCGCGCTATCGCGCGGGCGTGTTCGGCCTCCGGACGAGCGTCATCGCCTCCGGCGCGACGGTCGGTCCGGTCGTCTTCGCCGTCGCGGGCAGTCGCGTCGGCTACGGCCCGGCCCTCCTGACTGCCGGAGTTACCGCACTCCTCGCGGGCGCCGTGGGCTTCGCGCTCGTCGACGGGGGCGACGCCTGACCCGGCGACGACAGACACATACTCGACCGCTCCCAACAATCGCCGATGTCCGTCACCGTCCCCGCGGACGTACTCGCTCGGTACTACCGGTTCTCGCTGTACAACTCGCCGTTCGACGCCCACGACGAGGGGTGTGCGATAGACCTCTACCCCGAGAGCGAGCGCGCCCCCTCGCCCGTCGCGGGCGAGGTGCTGGACACCCGGCGGGTCCGCGCCCCCTCCAAACCGTACGCCGCCGAGCACGACTACCTGATTCTCGTCGACACCGGCGAGCACGTCGCCCGGATGCTCCACGTGAACCCGAGCGTCGAGGCGGGCGAGACGGTGGCCGTCGGCGACGACATCGGCGAACTGGTGCGTGCGGGCTTCTTCGCCCCGTGGGTCCCGAACCACGTCCATCTGGGGTTTCGTGACCACGACGCGAACCCCTACCGGGCGGCGGGTTCGCTGCCGGTCGCGGTCGGGGTCGACGTGGAACCGCTTCCGTGGGACGGTACGGGCACCGTCGTCGAGACGGGCGAGACGTGGGCGCGCCTCGACAGTCCGACCCATCCCGCGCCGGGCGAGCGGTTCGTCGGCGTCGAGAGCGCGGGCGGCGTCTTGGACGGCGGGTTCCCCCACTACGAGTGGGGCGGTCTGTTGGGCGGCGCGGAGACGACGCGAGCGACCCTCGCCGGGGACCCGGTCGGCACCGTCGACGGCCGTACCGTCGCGTGGGACAGCGTGACGGTACGGGCGAACGGCGACCCGGTGACGGGACTGGCGCTGTTCTGTTCGCGCGACGACGCGGGCGCGAAACTCGTCGGTGAGGGGGTCGATGTGGCGGTGGGCGACGCCGTCGAGGTGACCGTCGACCGGGACTAGAAGGAGATGGCCTCGCGCTCGGCGAGTTCGCCGAACAGCCACTCGGCGTGGTCGAGGGCGTACTCCCGGTGCTGTTCCTCGATGAAGCCGACGGCGTCCTCGGCGAGAATCGGGCGGTAGTCTCGCAGGCCCGCACTCGATGCGGTGTGCAGGACACAGACGTTCGCCAGCGTCCCGCAGACGACGAGGTCACGGATGCCGTGGGCGTCCAGCCACCCGCCCAGTTGCGTCTCGTAGAAGGCGTCGTAGGTGTGTTTTTCCACGACGAGGTCGGCGTCGTCGGCGTCGAGTTCGTCGACGAGTTCGGCCTCCCACGACCCTTCGAGGACGTGTTCGCCCCAGCGGTCGAACTCGTCGTAGTAGTACGTGTCCTCGAACTGGTCGGGCGGGTGAACGTCCCGGGTGAACACGACGCTCGCGCCCGCCGCGTTCGCTCGCTCCACGAGTTCGGTGACCGGGTCGATGGCCGCCGCGCTGTCCGGCGCGTAGAGGCTCCCGTCGGGGTGACAGAAGCCGTTCTGCATGTCCACGACGACGAGCGCCGTCTGCGATGGGTCCAGTTGCATAGTCGGCGTTTCGACCGCCAACCCTACGAACGTTCGGGCGTGCCACTTTTCACCGCGCTCCCCCTCCAGACGGTAGATGCGACGCCAGTTCGCCGCCCTGTGCTGTGCCGTGGTCCTCCTCGTCCTCCTCGCCGGGTGTCAGGGGTTCGGTGTCGGGAGCGACGGCGACGGGACGGCGACGGCGTCGCCGACGCCCGAAGCGGACTACGTCTTCACGCTCGACGGCGAAGGAAGCGACGACACGGCCGCCCCGACGGCGACGCCGCCCGCGGACGGCGCGCGGCCGGACCCCGAGAACGACACCATCGGCTGGGAGAACGGGTACTGGCACGACGAGACGCTGTCGGTGACCACCGACGACGGCCTCAACGAGAGCGAACGGGCCGCCGTCGTCGCTCGGTCGATGGCCCGCGTCGAGTTCGTCCGGCAACTGGAGTTCGAGCGGTCCGTGCCCGTCGACACCGTCTCGCGGGCGGCATACCGCGCGAACAACACGTACGAGACGGGCGAGACGCTCCGGCGGTTCGACAACGCGAAGTTCGAGGCGCTGTTCCTCGTCGGCGAAGACCGGGACTCAGTGGCCACCCAGCAGGGGACCCTCGGGTCCAGCGTGCTGGGGTACTACAGTTCCCGGCGGGACGCCATCGTCCTCGTCACCGACTCGGAGACGCCGACCATCGACGAGGCGACCCTGGGACACGAACTCGTCCACGCCTTACAGGACCAGCACTTCGGCTTCGACGGGAGCGCCCGGACCCGCGACGCCGTCCAAGGCCGCAACGGTCTCGTCGAGGGCGACGCCGCCGCGACGGAGGACCGCTACGTGGCCCGCTGTGGCGAGCAGTGGGACTGCCTCTCTGGCGGGGCCGGGGGCGGCGGTGGCGGCGGTGACCGGCACTTCGGCATCTCCTTTCTGGTGTACTTCCCGTACAGCGACGGTCCCGGACTGGTCGAGAACTTACACGACCGCGGCGGGTGGGCGAGAGTGAACGAGGCCTACGACGAGACGCCGGAGGGCGCGCGCGAGGTGATGCGGCCCGAAGACTACCCCGCGTGGGAACCGCGGAACGTGACGCTCTCGGACCGCTCGACGGACGAGTGGGAGCGCGTGCGGCCCTCCACCGACCGCGACCGGCCGGACTACGCGGTGGTCGGCCCGTCGGCCATCGCGGCGTCGATGGCGTACACGCTGGCCGACGGCTACAACGAGTCGGCTGTCGTCAGTCGGCGGGCGGTGTTCAACTACGCCGCTTCGGGCGGCCTCGACAGCACCGACCCGTACAACTACGCGCTCCCGGCGACGACGGAGTGGGAGGGCGGGCGGATGTACGCCTACACGCGGGCGAACGCGACGAACACGACCGAGACGGCCTACGTCTGGAGGACCGTCTGGAGCGACGAGGCCGCCGCGGCGACGTTCGCGACGACGTGGGAGGCCGTCATCGCCCACTGGGGCGGGACCGAGACGGCCGACGGCAACTGGGTCATCGAGTCGGCGAGCCCCTTCGCCGACGCCGTCTCGGTCCGTGTCGACGGCGACACGGTCACCGTGGTGAACGCGCCGACGGAAGCCGACCTGCACGAGGTACACGATGCGTAAGGAACTACTACTCGCACTGACTGTCCTGCTGGCCGGGTGTTCCGTCCCCGTCTTCGGCGGCCCGGACCATCCGGCGGAACCGAGCGGCGAAGACACCATCGGCTGGGAGAACGGCTACTGGTACGACGACCCCGTCTCCGTGACCACCGACGACGGCCTCAACGAGAGCGAGCGCGAGGCCGTCACCGCTCGGACGATGGCCCGCGTCGAGCAGATACGCGACCGGGAGTTCACCGAGACGGTTCCCGTCGAAGTCATCTCCCGGGCGGAGTACCGGAACCGCTCGCGGGGCAACGGCGGTTCCGGCGGGCCGCCCGCTGACCCGTGGAACGACCAGGTGTGGGAGTCGCTGCTGCTCATCGGCGAGGACGAGGGCAGTAGCGAGGCCATTCAGGGCACGCTCTCGACCTCCGTACAAGGCTTCTACTCGCCGAGTCGGGACCGCATCGTCGTCGTCAGCCCCACCGAGACGCCGCAGGTCGACCGGACGACGCTGGCCCACGAACTCGTCCACGCCCTGCAGGACCAGCAGTTCGGGCTGACCGGGTCCCCGGAGACCCAGGACCGGCAACTCAGCCGTGACGGTGTCGTCGAGGGCGAGGCCAACTACGTCCAGGCGCTGTATCAGCGCCGCTGTGACGGCCAGTGGGACTGCATCGAGCGCCCCGACCGGAGCGGTGGCGGCGGTGGCGGCGGCAGCAGCCTCAACCCCGGTCTGTTCACCGTCATCATCCAGCCCTACGCCACCGGCCCCGCGTTCGTCGACAGCGTCTACGGCGAGGGCGGGTGGGACGCCGTCGACGCCCTCCACGAGAACGTGCCCGACAGCACCGAACAGGTCATCCACCCCGACCGGTACCCCGACGAGAAGCCCGAAAACGTCAGCGTACCCGACCGGTCGAACGAGGAGTGGAACCGCTTCGACCACGACCCGGTGGCGGACACCGTCGGCGAAGCGTCCATCTTCGCCACGATGTACCACAACAACCAGACCGACGCCGGGCGGTACTCCTACCAGAGCGAACCCTCGGAAGGGTGGGCCGGTGACAGCGTCGTCCCCTACCAGAACGAGTCCGGTGGCGGCGGCTACGTCTGGGTGAGCACGTGGGACAGCGAGGAAGACGCTCGGGAGTTCGCCCGCGCGTATCGCGCGGCACTCGTCGAGGAACACGGCGCGACCCAACCGCGGGCGAACGTCTACGTGGTCCCCGAGGAGAGTCCGTTCGCCGACGCCTTCCGAATCACGCGGTCCGGTGACACCGTCCGCATCGTCAACGGGCCGACCGTCGACGACCTCTCGGCCATCCACCGGCCCCGCTGAGGGCGACGGCGGACGGGCCGGACCGGCACACCCGGACCAATCATGTGGCGTACATAGTGTTATTCGTAGGAAAAGTACACCTCATAGACAGATTCATGTAGGTAGGGAAACACTCCTCTCGTAGATGCCCGCAATGTCTAACCAACTGTCTGTCAAGTCTGCGGAGGGACACCACACCTGCCCGCTCTGTGGGGAAACGGGCGAGAGCGCGAACGACGTGTACGTTCACCTCCAACTCAATCACCGCAAGAGCGAACTGAGCGAAGCGCTCGTCGACGCCGCCGAGTGACCGACCCGGCCACCGGGACTGACACAGTGCGGCGCACGTGACCGGGTGCCTTTTTGAACCGCCGACCGAAGGCCGTCTATGACCGACGAGTTCGACGTTGTACCGCCCGAAGCCATTCGTTCGGGGCGGGCGACCGACGCCTACTTCGACCGGACGGTGGAGGCACTGGACCACGCCGGGAAGAACCCCGACGTGGTCGCCGAGGTGACGGCCGACCAGTTCCCGACGGGCGAGTGGCACCTGCTGGCCGGACTGAAAGACGCCGCGACGCTGTTGGACGGCCGCGACATCGCTGTCGACGCCCTGCCGGAGGGACAACTGTTCGACGGCGGTCCAGTGATGCGTATCGAGGGACCGTACCGGGAGTTCTGCCGCCTCGAAACCGCGCTGCTGGGCTTTCTCTCACATCCCACCGGCGTCGCCACCCGAGCGCTCGAAGTCCGCACCGCCGCGCCCGAGTCGACGGTGCTCTCCTTTGGCTCGCGGCACGTCCACCCGTCGCTGGGCGCGATGATAGAGCGCTCGGCCCTGCTGGGCGGCCTCGACGGCTTCTCGAACGTCGCCGCCGGTGACGTTCTCGGGCGGGAGGCGGGGGGAACGATGCCCCACGCGCTGGTCATCTGTTTCGGTCGCGGCGAACAGGAGGCCGCGTGGCGGGCCTTCGACGAGGCGGTCCCCGATTCGACGCCGCGCATCGCGCTGACCGACACCTACTCCGACGAGGTAGACGAGGCGCTCCGGGCCGTCGACGCTATCGAGGACTTGGACGGCGTTCGCCTCGACACCACTGGCTCTCGTCGCGGGGACTTCCGGTATATCGCCCGCGAGGTGCGCTGGACGCTGGACGCCCACGGCCACGAGGACGTGGACATCTTCCTCTCGGGGGGCCTCGGCCCCGACCAACTGCGGGAACTCCGTGACGTGGCCGAGGGCTTCGGCGTCGGCAGTTACGTCTCGAACGCCGACCCGCTGGACTTCTCGCTGGACCTCGTCGAAGTCGACGGCGAACCCGCCGCCAAGCGCGGGAAACTCACCGGGAAGAAGTCCGTCTATCGGACCGCCGACGGCGGCCATCACGTCGGACTGGCGAGCCACGACGGCCCCGCCGACGCCGACTCGCTGATGGAACCGCTGGTGCGCGACGGCGAGGTGGTCCGGGAGTTCGACCTCGATGCGGCCATCGAGCGCGCGGCCGACGACGCCGAGTTGGTCGGGTTCGACGGGGACTAGCGGCGGCCGTCGCCCGGCGACAGCGGACGAGGCGCTCCGACCGTCACGCCGTCGGGACCGTCGTGTCGTCGACGAACATCACGTTGCCACCGTTGCCGCCGATAAACACCGTCGCGCGGTCGATACCGTCGGCCTCGTCGAAGAACGGAACGTTCTCGGCCCGTACCGCCCCGTTGACTCGGACACTCCCGACGACGGACTCGGCCCAGTCGATGTCGTCGAGGACCACGTGGAAGAACCGGTCGCTGGCGGGCCACGGCAGGTCCGCGACGACGGCGCCCTCCTCGATGTCGTTCGGTCTCGCGCCCCGGCCGTTGACCGCACAGAAGTTGTTCGACCAGTTGTAGTTGACCCGGAGGACGGTCGTCTCGCCGAGTCGCCACTCGGTAAACGAGTCCGCGTATATCTCGCCGTTCGCCAGCGCGTGGGCCGTCTGGACTGTCGTCGGCCTGCGCTCCTCGCCGACGCGTTCCCAGACGGGGTTGTCCGACGCGCTTCCTTGGCTCAGTTTCGCCGACCACGACCCGGCGAACGCGCGTTCCCGCGACGCCTCGAAAGTCGAGGTGTGTTCGGCCGCGGGCGTCCATCCGGCGGTCGTCCCGTCTTCGAAGCCGTCGTAGGCTCCGTCCACCGAGGGCACGGTTCGATCGGTCTCCGCGGGAGAATCCGTCGGTTCGGCGGTCCGCGTATCCGTCTCCGCAGCCGCCGGAGAGAACCGCGCGAGGGTAGTCGGCGACCCGTCGTCGTAGACGACGCGAATCGTCTCGGTGGCCTCGACGGCGCTGTCCCAGTTCAGGACGGTCGGCCCGACCGTCGCCTCGCTCCCCGGGGTGAGAACCTCGTCGTCGTTCGCCGTTGTCGTCCCCAGTTGCGGCCACAGCACGGACTCGCCCGCAGTGCTCTGAATATGAACGTTCCCGGCGGGAATCCGGCCCCCGCCTGTGTACCGAACCGTCGCGCGTTGTCGCCCGGCGTCGTACTCGAACTCGAACGCCGCGTCCGTCGTCGACCCGCTGTTGCTCCCCGTCGCAGTGGCGTTCGACCCCGACCCACCGGTCCCGAACCGGAGGCACCCGGTCAGTCCGGCCACGGACGAACCGAGGCCCGCTTTGAGCAAGCGGCGGCGTTTGATTCGCTGCTCGTCTGCCATACGCCATTATCTGACGGTCAAGAAATAAATTATTATACTTCGACGTCCTGTCGGTTCGGTGGGTCGGGAGGCGTTGCGGGGACGGCCAGTACCCCGACAGGGCCGTCCGACGCCGTCGCGTTAGCGCAGGCGTTTAGACGCCGACACGCGAAGGGTCGCGTATGGTAGACCGCATCATGAAGGTCAACGCGTACACGACGTTCGACCTGCTCGACGGCGAGGTGGAGGGCCACGGCTTCGAGGAGGAGGCGCTCGCGGTGTTGAACGTCACCGCGCCCCGCAAGAACCCCGACCACATCACGCTCCAGTTGGAGATGGACAACACGCAACTGGAGTCGGTAACGCCCCACGCCGACACGGTGACGCTCTCGGCGGAACAGGCCCGCGAACTCGCCGCCGAACTCGAAACGTACGCCGAGAAGGTCGAGAGCGCCCAGTCCGAGTAGGCGTTTCTCGCCCCGATAGTTCTTTGCCGTGTCGTCACATACCACGGCCTATGTCGACCGACACGCCCGGCAACCCCGCTGCACGGGAACTGGGGTACTGCCCGTGCTGTGGCTACCGGACACTCCCGGAGGGGCAACCGGGTTCCTACGAGGTCTGTCCGGTGTGTCACTGGCTCGACGACCCGCACCAGTTCGGCGACGAGGAGTACGTCAGCGACACGAACCACGTCTCGCTGTCGGCCGCGCGCGAGAACTTCCGCGAACACGGGGCCTGCGCGGAGAAAGAGGCGGCGGCGTGCATCTCGCCAGACGGGTTCGACCGGGACCCGAACTGGCCCTACGACCGCTAACCGGCCAGCGAGATGTCGAGATACAGCATGACGATGGCTCCGGCCATCAGCCCCAGCGTCGCTACGCGCTCGTAGCCGCTCCGGTGGGTCTCCGGGATTATCTCGTCGGAGATGACGAACAGCATCGCGCCCGCGGCAAAGCCCATCGCGTAGGGGAGGAGCGGTTCGACGAGGGTGACGGCGACGGCGCCGAGAATCGCCAGCGGAATCTCGACGACGCCCGCGCGAACCCCCGCGACGACGGCGTAGAATCGCTTGTCCAGCCCCGCGTTGATGGCCGCCACCGACACAGCCAGTCCTTCGGGGACGTTCTGGATGCCGATGGCGAGCATGAGCGAGAGCGCCCCGCCGAGTTGTGCGGGGTCGGTGGCGGCCGCGCCGAACCCGACGCCGACGGCCAGTCCCTCGGGCATGTTGTGGAGCGTGATAGCGAGGATGAACAGGACGACGCCCGCGAGTCGCTGGTCGTCGACGGGCAGGGACTCGCTGGGGTGCGCGGCGTCGGTCCGCCTGCGCCCGGTCAGCAGGTAGTGGGCGTGCGGGAGAAAGCGGTCGGCTTGGTCGAGAAACAGCGCGCCGAGGGCGACGCCGACCAGCGTCGGCACCGGGTTCCCACCTGAGTACTCCTCGATACCGGGGATGATGAGGCTCGTGAAGGCCGCCGCCAGCATCACTCCGGCGGCGAATCCCAGCGCGGTGTCTAGCGCCTTCTCCGAGGGGTCCCGCCACACCAGCACGAGCGACGCCCCCAGGAGGTTCAGTGTGGCGATGACGAGGCCGCCGACGAGGCCCAAGACGAGCGGGTCAGTGCCGACCAACGACGCGAACGCGTCGACGAATCCCGACTGCATCGTGGTTGCGTGCGTCCTCCCGTCGCTTGTAACTACCGCCGGGCGTCGGAAGCCTTTTTTCTGCCGTCACCCCAAGCGAGAGTGATGGAACGCGCCACGCGCGGTGTCGCCCTCGTCGCCGCAAGCCTCCTCCTCCTCGCCGCGACGCTGACCGTCGGGGCCGCGATGGCCCCGGACCGCGGCGTCAGCAGTACCGGTGACGCCGACGGCGGCACCCTCGTCGGGTCACAGGGCGGCGGCCCCGGGTGGCACGAGAAGGGGAGCGTCTACCTCGTCGAGAACGACTCTATCGCGTGGCGCGAGGACAGCGCCGACAGCTACTTCGACGTGACGCGACTCCCGAACGGGACGGTCATGGCCGGGTTCATGCACTCGGGCTACGATTCGAGGTGCGCCCCCTACGACCCCCCGTGTACGAAGACCGGATTCCGCATCATCGACCCCGAGGCCGACGGCGGCCCGACGGTCGTCAGCGAGTACGCCTTCCCGGTCCGGACGGCCAAGAACAGCGAGACGCACGACGTAGAGCGCCTGCCGAGCGGCGAGTACCTGCTCTCGGACATGGAACACGAGCGCATCTTCACCGTGCAGGACGGCGCGGTGACGTGGCAGTGGAACGCCTCGTCGTTCTACGATGCGCCGCCGGACCCCACCCGGCGCGATTGGCTCCACATCAACGACGTGGACGCCGTCAACGAGACCCACTACCTCGTCTCCGTGCGTAACGCGAACCAGATTCTGCTCGTCTCCCGCGGCGAGGGCGTCGTCGAGGTCATCAACGAGGACCGGCGCGACGACGACGACGGTTCCTGTCGGGTCCGCGGCGAGCAGTTGGCGGACTTCGACGGCGACGGCGACGTGACCTGCGGGAACCCCGAGATTCTGGACCACCAGCACAACCCCCAATGGCTGGGTGACGGGGCGGTACTCGTCGCGGACTCGGACAACAACCGCGTGGTCGAACTCCACCGCGTCGACGGCCGCTGGGAACCGGCGTGGACGCTGACCCGCGCGGGCGGCATCGACATCCGCTGGCCGCGGGACGCCGACCGACTCGACAACGGCAACACGCTGGTCACGGACACGCTGAACAAGCGCGTCTTCGAGGTGACGCCCAACGGCACCGTCGTCTGGAGCACCGGCACGCCCGACGACTCGCCGATTCCCTACGAGGCCGAGCGACTCCCCGAGGGCGAACGCGTCGGCGCGACGCAGTACGACTCGACGGGGACGGACGGGACGCCGACCGAGACGGCGACCGGCGCGGGCACCGAGACGGGGAGTTCGGTTCCAGGCCTCTCGCTGTTGCTCGTCGGCATCCGTGCCGTCGCGCCGTGGACGCCCTTCTGGTTCGGCGAATCCCATCTGGCGCTGTCGCTCGTTGCCGTCGTCGGTGTCGTCGCGGGAAGCGTCGAATGGGCGCGGTTCCGAGAGCGATAAGCAGTTTTCTCCCGCCTCGGTGCGTCAGAACGGCCCCGACGTACCCACTAGCCGCCGCATCTCCATCGCCGAGGCGAAGTCCTCGCGGGAGACGACGTGGACGCCGTCGGGACTCTCGACGAGGGCGGCGCTCGCCTTGGAGGTGTCAAGTTCGACCAGCGCGTCGAACGCCGACTGGTCGGCCTGCAGACGGGGCAGGTCCGTCTCCATCAGGTCGGCGACGGTGTCGGCCTCGCGCTCGGCCTTCGACAGCGCCTTGAAGTCCGAGACGGTGACGACGCCGATTGTCTCGCCACCCCGGGTGACGGTGAACTCCGGCGAGCGGTCGGCGAACATCCGGTCGACCAGTTCCTCGACGGACGCGTCGGCCTCGATGGAGAGTCGCGTCGGCCGAGCGATGTCGCCGACGGTCAGGCCCTCTAGGAGGTCGGCGAGCGCCACCGTCCGGGACTCTCCGCTGGCCGCGGCGTAGATGAACAGCGCCAGCAACAGTAGAATCGGGCTGAACGAGAGCACGCCGAAGACCGCAAAGAGGACGGCGAAGGCCGTCCCGATGCGGGCCGCGATTCGGGTCGCTGACGCGTACGGGCGAGAGCGGGCGAGGAGCGCCCGCAACACGCGCCCGCCGTCCATCGGGAACGCCGGGAGCATGTTGAACACCGCCAGCACGATGTTCGTCACCGCCAGCCACCCGACGACGAACAGCGTCACGTCCGCGGTCGCGGGGAGTGCCAGCACGCCAGCGTAACAGACCGCGCCGACGGCGATGCTCGTCAGCGGTCCCGCCACGGCGATCCAGAACTCGCGGTTCCACTCGCGGGGCATCTGCTTGAAACTCGCCAGCCCACCGAGAATCCACAGCGTGATGGACTCGACTTCGAGGTCGTAGCGCATCGCCGCCCACGCGTGGCCGAGTTCGTGGAGCGTGACGCTGACGAACAGGCCGACGGCCGCCGTCCCGCCGATGAGCCACGGCGTCACCCCCACGGTCAGACGGTCCACGTCGAGGGGCGTTCCGGCGAGTCTGCCGACGATACCCGCGTACAGTTCTATCTGTGACCCGCTCCCGATGAGCCACGCCAGCACTGGGAGAAAGACGACCAGCGAGATGTTCACCCGGATGGGGATGCCCCAAACCGTCGTGATGTGGTAATTCCGCACGAGGGGAGCGACGACTGGCAGTCAGTAATAGGTTCGGACTCAGACCCCCGGGACGCCGACTACCTCGACGCCTAACCCGACGAAACTGAGTACCGCGAGGACGAGCAGCGAGGCGAGCCACGCGACGAGGCCGATACCGGCGGCCTTCAGCCACCCGCCGGGGTACTGGAGGTTGATGACGCCGACGTAGACGACCAGTACGATGAGCGGACCGACGAGCGGAAGCCACCCCAGAAACAGCGAGGTGAGCGCCCACGCGACCGACGCGATGGCCGCCGTGACGAGCGCCTTTTGGTAGGTGCTTTTGCCGACGACGACCGTCGCGGCGAGGTGTATCGCCAGCGCGCCGACGAGCAGTCCGACCACGAACGAGAGTATCGTGTCCAGAACCATGTCTATCTGTTCGTGCGCTGACTATAGATGTGTTTGGACGGATCGGTCAGGGTCGTCGCCCGGTCACGCCTCACGAGTCGCCCTCGCTCTCGTTGCCGAGCGACGGGCGGAGGGTCGAAAGCGAATCGACGCTCGGACCGTTGACGACGGTGACCGTCTGCCCGTCGCGGACGACGCGGAACGCGTCGGCGTACGCTTCGCCCTCCGGAATCCGCCACGTCGACTCGCCGACGGACTCGCCGCCGTGGCCGCGAAGCACCTGCACGTAGGCGTCACGGAACTGCTGTGCGTCCGCTTCGCTGTCCCACTGTGTGGTCCAGACGTAGCCGTTCGCGCTCCCGTTCGTGTACAGCGAGAGGCGGTCGTTGCCCCAGCCCTCGGTGGGGACGCTGGTGTAGTTGTAGGTGTCGTACGGCCCGCCGTCCGTCGCGAGGACCTGGTCGCTGTCGACGACGGGGATGTCGTACTCGCGGTCCTGGTACCAGAACATCGCGTACAGCCACGCCTCGCCGATGGTCTCGGTGTCGAACTGTCGCCACTCCCCGTCGGGGGCGGTCTCCGCGTCGAGTTCCTGCGGGCGCTCGTCTGGGTAGCGCTCGGGGTGAATGGTCTGTTCGGTGGCGACCGGCGGAGCGTCGTAGGCGGCGTCGACGGCGTCCCACCCGCCGCGCTCTCGGAGTCGGTCGACGAACACCGGCCCGTCGGAGTACGGTTGGATGCTCCTGAGGTAGACGCCGAGGTTGACATCAGCACCGCTCGCGCTCGTATTCGACGGCCGGGTCGCCACGCACCGCCACGTCCCGTTCTGACAGCGGGCCTCGTAGCGGTCCATCACGTAGTTGGCGTCCCCCTCGATGAGGCCGAGGGCGGCGGTGCGTTCGTCGGCGGTCGGCAGGCCGCCACTGGCGGTGAACACCCCGTCCAACAGCCCAACTTGGTCCTGAAGGGCGTGGGTCAGTTCGTGGACGAGGACCCCCTCGTCGATTCGGGGCCGGTCGGGGTCCTCGACGACGAGGACGAACCGGTCCTGTCCGATGGCGTAGAACCCGCCGACGGTAGCGCCGTCCTCGCCGACCACCACGTCGTAGGCGTCGGTTTCCTCGTCGACCATGAACGTGGCCTCGTACACCTGATTGTAGTACCGTGAGCCGACGAGGCGGTCGAACCTGCTCTGATTGCTGGCGTACTCCTCGCGGGCGACGACGTCGAATTCCACGTCCCGCTGGAACTCCCGGTCGCGGATGGCCTCGACGCGGGCCATCCCGCGGGCGACGAGCGCCGCTCGCTCGCTCTCGTTGAGGCCGTCACTGACGGTCAGGTCGACGGACTCGTTGGCCCAGTAGCCGTTCTCCCAACCCAGTCGGTCGGTTTCTGGGTCTGCCAGTTGCGGCCCGACTGCCGATTGGGTGCCGTTTCCGGCCCCGCTCGTCTCGATGGTCAACTCGTAGGGGCCTGTCGCCCCCCGGTAGCCGGTGACCACGAGCGAGTACGTCCCCGCCGCGGGAGCGACGTACGTGACGCTCTCACCGTCGGTCACCGACGTGCTCGACCGTACCACCGACCCGTCCGGGTCGACGAGAAAAAAATCGAGGTCTCCCTGTGCATGCGAAAAACCGATGCTGGCCGACAGCGACTCGCCCGCCGCCAGTTCGACGGTGTAGACGTCGAGGTCGTTCTCGCTTATCTCCAGTCCCTCGTAGGTTCCCGGGTCAAGCGCTGTCGCGTTCGAAAAATCGTTGTTGGGTTCGAACCGGTCGGTGGCCGGTGACTGTGCCGAACCGCTCGTTTCGATGGTCATCTCGTACGGTCCCGTCGCGCCCTGGAAGCCGACGACGACGAGATAGTAGGTGCCGCTCTCCGTGGCGACGTAGGAGACGCTCTCCCCGTCCGTCACCGACGTACTCGACTGTCGCTCGGCCCCGTCCGGACCGAGCAAGAACAGGTCGAGGTCGCCGACCGAGTGTGAGAAGTCGATTTCGGCCGCGAGCGACTCGCCGGACTCCAATTCGACCGCGTACACGTCGAGGTCGTTCTTGGTGATGTTCAACCCAGTGTACGTCCCCGTCTCGACGGGCGTGGCGCTCCCGAAGTCGTTGTTCGGTTCGAGTTCGCCGACGGTCACCGGAGGCTCGGTCCCTGCGGTGCTGATGGTGAGGTCGTACGGCCCCGTGCCGTTCAGGAACCCGGTGACGACGACGTAGTAGGTCCCCGTCTCACCGGCGACGTAGGAGACGGACTCGTTGTCCGTCTCGGACGTGCTGGACCCGACTACTGACCCGTTCGCCCCGAGCAAGAAGAGGTCCAAGTCGCCCTCCTCGTGCGAGAAGTTGATGCTCGCCGAGACGGACTCGCCCGCAGTGAGACCGACCGCGTAGGCGTCGAGGTCGTCTTCGGTGATGCTTAGGTCTTCGTAGGTCCCCGGTTGGAGTCGCGTGGCGTTGCGCACGTCGTCGTTCGGTTCGAACCGGTCGGGGGTGGTGGCCGGTTCCTCGCCGCCCGAAACGGCGACAGAGAGGTTGTACGGACCAGTCGCGCCTTGGTAGCCGGCGACCGCTAGGTAGTACGTCCCGGACTCGGTCGCGACCGTCGAGACGGATTCGTTGTCCGTCGAGGAGACGCTGGCCTGTCGGACCGACTGCTCGGGACCGAGCAGGAACAGTTCGAGGTCGCCGACCGAGTGCGAGAACTCGATTTCGGCCGAGAGGGACTCGCCCGCTTCGAGTTCGACGGCGTAGATGTCCACGTCGTCCTCGGTAATCTCCAGTCCGTCGTACGTGCCGGGGTCTATCGCCGTCGCGTTGGCGAAGTCGTCGTTCGGTTCGAACTCGCCCTCGGCGGTCGGCGGTCCCGTGCCGGTGGTGTCGAGCGTCAGCGAGTAGTCGTTGGTCGCGTTCTGGAACCCGGTGACGACGACGTAGTAGGTTCCCGTCTCACCGGCGACGTAGGAGACGTTCTCACCGTCCGTCTCCGACGTACTGGACTGCCGGACCGTCCCGTTCGCCCCGAGCAAGAAGAGGTCCAAGTCGCCCTCCTCGTGCGAGAAATTGATGCTCGCGGAGAGGGATTCGCCCGCGGTGAGGCCGACGGCGTACACGTCGATGTCGCCCGCCGTGACGTTCAGGTCGTCGTAGGTCCCCGGTTGGAGTCGCGTGGCGTTGCGCACGTCGTCGTTCGGTTCGAAGCGGTCCGGTCCGGCGGCCCCGTCGGGTGCGGTCCCGCCCGTCGTGACGACGTTCAGGTCGTAGGGGCCGGTCGCCCCTTGGAAGCCGAAGACCACCAGATAGTACGTCCCCGACTCGCCCGCGACGGTCGAGACGGACTCGTTGTCCGTCGCGGAGACGCTGGCCTGCTGGACTGTCTGGTCCGGCCCGTAGAGGTGGAGTTCGAGGTCGCCGACCGAGTGCGAGAAGCCGATTTCGGCCGACAGTGACTCGCCCTGTTCGAGTTCGACGGCGTAGATGTCCACGTCGTCGTCACTGATGTTCAGCCCCGAGTAGGTTCCGGGCGCTATCGCCGTCGCGTTGGCGAAGTCGTCGTTCGGTTCGAAGTCGGCCTCCGCCGACCCGGTCTGTGCGGCGCTGGTGCCCACCATCGCCGTCGTCGCGGCGAGGCAGACCACGGCGGTCAGCAGTACCGCCGAAAGCGCTCGTGTCCGTATCGTTGGTCGTGATGACATCTCTTTTTGCCCGCCAGCAGGTCGCACTGGCAGCCGTCCTATCCGAATGTAGACAATTAGTTATGGGCAAATAGCGAGGCGCTAAGACGGACTTAGCCGGAGTAAGCGGAACCTCAGCCGGTGGGTCGGCGGCGAAAGCACCGACAACGCGCGGGTTGGATGGGAATACCGTTCGGTAAGCAACCGACGGGCAACACGACTATCGGTGCCACCGCGTCCCGACCCGGACCACAAGAGTCAGAACGCCCTCGGTCCGACTCCGCGTATGGTCGATTGGGACGTGTATCTGGTCACGGGGGAGTCGCTGTCGGCGGGTCGAACCACCCGCGAAGTCGTCGAGGCGGCCATCGCGGGCGGCGTCGGCGTCGTCCAGTTGCGCGAGAAGGACCGCTCGGCCCGCGAGCGCTACGAGATGGGGCGTCAAATCCGTGAGCTGACCCGCGAGGCGGGCGTCACGTTCGTCGTCAACGACCGGGTGGACATCGCCCAAGCGCTCGATGCCGACGGCGTCCATCTCGGCGACGACGACCTGCCCGTCCCGGTCGCCCGCGAACTGCTGGGTCCCGAGGCCGTCGTCGGGCGGTCGGTGTCGACGGTCGCGGAGGCCGAGGCGGCGGTGACCGCCGGTGCGGACTACCTCGGCGTCGGAACGGTCTATCGGACCGACTCGAAAGCCGACATCCCCGAAGACGACCACGGCGTCGGTCCGGAACGAGTGGCCGCAATCACCGACGCCGTCGACGTGCCCGTCGTCGGTATCGGGGGTATCACCGCCGAGAACACCGCCGAGGTGGTCCGAGCGGGGGCCGACGGCGTGGCCGTCATCACTGCGATTACGCGGGCCGACGACCCCGAGGCGGCGACGGCGGCGCTTCGCGAGGCGGTCCGACGGGGCCGAGAGGCGTAGCTACCGCGATAATTTCTGT
This sequence comes from Haloarcula marina, assembly GCF_024218775.1. Taxonomy (NCBI): domain Archaea; kingdom Methanobacteriati; phylum Methanobacteriota; class Halobacteria; order Halobacteriales; family Haloarculaceae; genus Haloarcula; species Haloarcula marina. The sequence goes on from NZ_CP100404.1 coordinate 467,631, forward strand.
CGGAGACGGAACTCGTCGACGCGGTACTTGAACGCCGGCGACCCGTCCAGCAGGACGTAGGGCACGCGCTCGCCGTACTCCTCGCGGAGTTCGGAGTCGGTGTCCACGTCGACGAGTTCGAGGTCGACTGCCACCCCTTCCTCCTCGGCGACACGCTCGATGGTGTCGATAGCCTCCTCGCAGAGGTGACAGTTCTCGCGCGTGTACACCGTGACCGAGGCGTCGCTCATCATCGGTCGTTGGGACTCGACGGGCAATGGCCTGTCGGTCGCGGCGACGGCTTTTGTACGTCCGACCCTAAGCCGCGGGCATGTCTGGCTGGACCGTCGAAGACATGCCGCCGATGGACGAGCGAACCGTGGTCGTGACCGGGGCCAACAGCGGCCTCGGCTACGAGGGAACCGAAGCGTTCGCCCGGAAGGGCGCGACGGTGGTGATGGCGTGCCGGAGCGTCGACCGGGGGGAACGCGCCGCCGCCGAAATCCGCCACGCCGCCACGGGTGAGTTGGACGTGCGGGAGTGTGACCTCGCGGACCTCGACTCGGTCGCCGCCTTCGCAGAGGGCCTGCGCGAGGACTACGACGCCGTCGACGTCCTCTGTAACAACGCTGGCGTGATGGCGATTCCCCGCCAGGAGACCGCCGACGGATTCGAGATGCAGATGGGCGTGAACCACTTCGGCCACTTCGCGCTGACCGGTCGCCTCCTACCGATGCTGTCCGCGAGCGATGGCGAGGCCCGCGTCGTCACCCAGTCTTCCGGCGCACACGAGATGGGCGAGATGGACTTCTCGGACCTCCACTCCGAGCGCGACTACGGCAAGTGGGCGGCCTACGGACGGAGCAAACTGTCGAACCTCCTCTTCGCGTACGAACTCGACCGCCGACTCGACGACCACGGCGTCGACGACGTGCTGAGCGTCGCCTGTCACCCCGGGTACGCCGACACGGACCTGCAGTTCCGCGGCCCCCGCGAGATGGGGTCGTCGCTCCGAATGGCGGGGATGAAGGTCGCCAACGCGCTGTTGGGCCAGTCGGCCGAGAAGGGCGCGCTCCCGATGCTGTACGCCGCGACGGCCGACGACGTGCTCGGCGGGGAGTTCGTCGGTCCCGACGGCCTCATGGACATGCGCGGGTACCCCGAGTTCCAGCGGTCTAACGCGGCGTCCTACGACGAGGACGACGCCGACCGCCTCTGGACCGTCTCCGAGGCGGCGACCGGCGTCACCTACGACTTCGGTGAGTGAGACGGCGCGGCGGCGTGACCGACCGCGGCGTCCGGCCGCTTTTGTTCGTTGGACTATTGTGGAGCGGTATGGACGGCACACTCGACCACACGATGATTCGCGTCGCGGACCTCGACGAATCGCTGGCGTGGTACCAGACCCACCTCGACTACGAGGAGAAAGACCGCTACGAGGGCGATGGGTTCACCATCGTCTACCTCGGTCCCGAGGAGATGCACGAGGACGGTGCGATGCTGGAGATTACCCACAACGAGGGCGAGACGCCCGAAATCGGGGACGCGTGGGGCCACATCGCCGTGCGAGTCCCCGAGGGGGAACTCGAATCGGCCTACGAGCAACTGATGGACGAAGGCGTCGCGGACTACCGCGACCCCGAGTCCTGCGGCGGCCGCTACGCCTTCGTGAAAGACCCCGACGGCCACGAAATCGAACTCGTCCAGCGCGACCACGGCGCGAAGTGGTCGCTCGACCACACGATGATTCGCGTCACGGACGCCGACGAAGCGCTCGGGTTCTGGACCCGGAAGTTCGGCTACGACGAGGTGGGCCGCTGGGAGGCCGACACCTTCGCGAACTACTTCGTCGAACCAACCGACGCCGCCCCCGAGGCGATGTCCGTCGAACTCACGTACAACTACGACGGCCGCTCCTACGAGATGGGCGACGGGTGGGGCCACCTCTGTGTCAGGCTCGACGACCTACAGGACGACTGGGACCAGCTGATGACCCGGGAGGCCGAGGACTACCGCGACCCCGAGAGCTGTGACGACCTGTACGCGTTCACCAAGGACCCCGACGGCCACGAGATAGAACTGCTCGAGCGGGACCCCGAGGCGGACTCGCTGTTCCCGTTCTGACCCGCCCGACCGGAAGACGCCCACTTTTTCCACGGATGCGGGTGTAGCCCCGGCCGATGCAACCCGTCGAAATCGCCCTCAGACTGCTGGCCGGTATCGGCCTCATCCTCGCGAACGGCTTCTTCGTCGCCATCGAGTTCGCGCTCACGCGGGCCCGGCAGTTCACCGAAGACGAGTTCGTCCGCGACGGCCACCCCGCCCTAGAGCGGGCGTGGGCGATGACCGACGACCTCGAAATCTACCTCACCACCTGTCAGGTCGGCATCACCGCCTCCTCCATCGCGGTCGGTATCGTCGCCGAACCCGCGCTGGCGGCGCTGTTCGAACCGGCCTTCGCCGGGTCGCGGCTGGCGGGTATCGGCCTCGGCGCGGGACTGGCCTTCCTCGTCATCAACCTCGTCCACCTGACCCACGGCGAGCAGACGCCGACCTACCTCGGGGTCGAGCGAGCGCGGTTCGTCTGTCGGTACGGGTCCGGGCCGCTGTACTGGTTCAACTGGCTCATCTCGCCGCTCATCACGCTCGGCGACGCCGTCGCGAAGTGGACGCTGAAACTGTTCGGCGTCGAGATGACGGGTGCGTGGCTCGAAACCGAGGAGGACGTTATCGAGTCCCGTGCGGACCTCCGGAACAAACTCGGGAACGTCCTCGAAGAAGGCGACCTCCCGGAGGAACGGCGCGAGGAAGTGCTGGCGGCGCTTCACGTCGGCGACCAGCAAGTTCGGGACGTGATGGTCCCCATCGAGGACGTGGTGGCGCTGTCGACGACCGACGACGAGGAGACGAACGCCCGGCGGGTCGCCGAGACGCCCCACACCCGTTATCCGCTGGTCGGCGAGGACTTCGAGACGTTCCTCGGTATCGTCTACGTCCCCGAACTGGTCCGGGAACGCGGCGAGGGGGCGTTACTGGACGGCGTGGACCTCGAAGCGGTCGCCGCGCCGCCGATGACCGTGACGGCCGACACGAGCGTCAGCGACGCTATCGACCGCTTCCAGGCCGAACGACAGGAACTCGCGCTGGTCGTCGCAGACGGCGAGGTGGTCGGCCTCGTCACCGTCACCGACGCCTTCGAGGCCGTCGTCGGCGACATCCAAGACCCGATGGACGCCGAGGCGGGCGTGCCTTAGCGGGGCGGCGTGTAGAAGTTGACCGTCTCCAGGGGCGCGTCGCCGTCGTTCTCGATGCCGTGTCGCTCGCCCGCTTCGATGCGGAGCAAGTCGCCCGCGTCGATACGTTGGGTGTCGCCGTCGACGGTGACGAGGCCGGTCCCCGAGACGACGAACAGCCACTGGTCGCTGTCGGCGTGGTAGTTGTCGGGACCGCCGACCGCTCGTCCGGGGTCGACGGTCATCTCGGCGGCCTGTGCCTCGTCGGTGTCCATGACGACCTCGAAGTAGCGGTCGAAGTCGAGGTGTGTCCGCTCCATGTCGGCGGTTCGACCGGGGACGGGGAGTGCGTTTCGGCCCCCGGCGGCGGGTCCCGCGGGTCGCCGCCGACCGCTCGCGGTCGGACAGGGCGGGCAGAATCGGCACAAACGATAGGTCGATGGCGTCCCGAGCGGCACCCGTGACTAGGCGAGCGGTGGAAGACGGGTTCGAGACGTACCTCTCGGACCTCGTCGACGAGACGTACGCGGCGTTCGACGTGGCCGCCGTCCTCCGTGGGTCACGGAGCGGCGGCAGTCGCGCGGTGAGCAAACTCCTGAAGAACAGTCGGCCGCTGGAACGCCGGGTCGTCCGGCCGAAACTCCGCGAGTACCAGCGGACGATTCTCAGGCAGTTCGACTCGGTACTCGACTACGCGGCCGACGACGCCCCTTTCGAGGACTACGCCGACGAGGTGTTACGCCGCGACCTCTACTGGGACGCGCTTCGTCCCCGCGTCCGCGGCGAGCGACGGGAGGCCGTCCGGGAGCGACTACTGGCCCGTCAGCGCGCGTTCGGCGACGACCTCGCACCGCTGGTCGCGGCCGACAGCGACGACTTCTGGGACGCGGTCGTCGAGGCGTACGACCGCGAGGCGGCAATCGACCTCGTCGAGACCCACTTCGTGTTCAGCACGCCCCTGCGCGAGGAGCGGAACGCCTTCGCCTTCGAGCTAGAAATCGACCCCGGCGAGGTGTTGGGCGGTCTCGCGCGGGCGCTGCCGTCGCTCGACGTTGAGTTCACAGACGAAGCGATTCGGTCGATGCGGCGGGCCGAACGGACGGTCATTCCGCGGGCGAAGCGCGACGTAAACGACGCCTTCGATGAGTGAGGGCGTCGTCACTCGTCAGGTGTCGGACGATGGCACCGCGCCGGGGGAAGGCGCGGTGCCGATGGCATGGATTGGTGCACGTGACGGCCCCTGACACGAAGGCGGTCACGTTCTGACTGACGACGGCAGGCATCGGTCGACCACGGAAACGGTTGTAGACTCCATCGGTGTGGGTCACCGCGACCGGCCTGTGGTGGGGGAAAGTGGCCGGGTGCGGTGTCGGCGACGACCTGCCAGTGATGTCCACTCGCCACTCCGATAAATAATCTACGGAAAATGTTACTTTCAATCCGAGTAAGTTCTTTCACGTCACGAACCGCCGATAGCTCACTCTAGACGAGCGTGAAACCGTTCACGAAACAAGTCAGAAATAGTATGTTTGTGTCTCTCCGATGACCCTTCCGGCTCACTCGATGGCCGCAAAGGCGACTTCGACGAGTTCGGGGTCGTAGGTCCAGACCCCGCGATATCGGTCCGCTGACTGCTGTTCGGCCACCAGTGCGCAGTTCTGCGCGCCGGTTCCCTCGTCGTCGAACAGGATGAACCAGTAGCGTTCGAGTTCCCCGTCGATGGCGTGGACGGTCAGCGGTGCGTCGTCGAGGTGGGTCGTATCGCCCTCGGGCGGGACGTAGACGTGGATGTCGATGCGGGTGGCGTTCGCCATCTCGCGGTAGAGGTCGGCCTGCGCTTCGAACGCGGCGCTGGACTGGAAGCCGACGTGCAGGCGGCCGCGCCCCAGTCGCCACGCGCGCTCTTCGAGTTCGCGCGATGTCGCCAGCAACTGTCGCCGGTCGAGCGAGACGAACACGGTGTTGTCGAGCAACTCGTAGATGGCGCGGTACGCGGGGTCGAGGTCGTCTAACTCGGTCGGTCGGCGAATCGGCGGCGCGAGAAAGGCGAGGAGGTCGGTGAGCGAGACGGCCCCTCGGAACCCCGAACCGTCCCGGATGACGACGAACGCGTCCGCGCTGAGAGCGGGAATCTCCCGGCGGTAGACGTCCAGATTTCGGGTCGCCAGCGCGTCCGCGAGGTCCGTCCCCTCGTCACCGGGTGCGTAGACGACGACGCGCTTGCGGTCGTCGGCGGCCGCGGTGAGAATCGTGCCGAGGGACATGGGTTCGGGGTCAGTCCTCGGCCCACCCGTACAACTCCGCGAGTCGTTCGTACTCGCTGGCGAATTCGAACAGGTCGTCGAGGGGGTCCGGAATCGACGCGAGGCGCACCTCGTCGGTGTCCTCGTCGTAGTGGACCAGTCCCATCTCGGAGAGAAGCGGCAGATGCGCGTGGACGAGTTCTATCTTCACCTGCGCCCACTCGTCTGGACCGGTCGGTCCATCGGCGGTGGCCCGCCACCCGACGAGCATATCGGTCACCTCCTCGAGGTCCATCGGCCCCTGCACGCTCAGGAGGGAGAGCACCCGACGGCGCTTCTCGTTCGCTAACGCCTTGAACAGTTCGTCGGGCGGCGGTCCCGAGGTATCGTCGCCCATCGCCGTCTCGTCGAGCGAAAGTCGCCCTCGGGAGTCGTCTTCCTCCGTCATACGTATCACATGCCACAACTACGATAGATTGCGTAATAGGTGTTGTTCTAGTTTAAAGCTCAGCACGCGTATCTGTCGCCGCGTTCACTCCTGATAGGGCCAATCGCCGGTGATTCGCATCCCCTCGGCAAGCCTCTCCGCTTCGAGTGCGGCGGCGATGTCGTCGGGCGAGCGGTGGTCGACCGTCGTTTCGGTCAGGGTCAGCGCGAGTTCGGTCACCAGGACGGCTTGCTCGCGCAGGGTACGGACTTCGAGTTTCTCCAGCGTGTCGGCGTGCGTGTGGCCCCATCCGCGCCCGAGTTTGCCCGTCTCGCTCATCACGTGGATGCCGGGGACGCCCCACCGGACGAACGGCCAGTGGTCGCTGTGCGGACTCTGTTCGGGGCTCGCGGTGAGCGGGTGGTCGAACGCGTCGGCGACCGACTCGACGGCGGCGTCGAGGGCGTCGAACCCGTGGGTGAAACACTCCACCGTCCGCCCGCGGACGACGCCGTCGAGGTTGAGAACCGCCCGAACCGAATCGAGGGCACGCTCGTCGGCCAGTCGGTGGGACCCGACCAGTCCCACCTCCTCGGCCCCGAAGGCGACGAACTCGACGCGGGTCGACAACTCGTCCTCGCGGGCGGCGAGCGTCCGGGCGAGTTCGACGACCAGCGCCGTCCCCGCGCCGTTGTCGCTGGCGCCCTCGGCGATATCGTGGGCGTCGACGTGGCTGGTCACCAGCACTCGCTCGTCGGTGTCGGGGCCGAGTTCCGCGTGGACGTTCTGACTCGTCGCGTCGGGCGTCTCGCAGTCGACGGCGACGGTCACGGGGTCGCCCGCGTAGCGGCGGGCCAGTCGCGCCCCCGTCTCGTTGGCGACGCCGACGGCGGGTACCTCGCCGATGGGGGCGTCCTCGGTTCCGACGCTCCCCGTCGGCGGGAGCATCCCGTCGACGTGATTCCGGTAGACGAACGCCGCCGCGCCCGCCTCGACGGCGTGGTAGAACTTCTCTCGGCGGTGGATGTAGCGGTCGTACCACTCGGGTACGTCCGACCGGACCATTACCACCTTTCCCTCGCAGTCGGTTTCCGCGAAGTCCTCGGGGAGGCCGTAGCCCGCGTCGACGAACTCGCCGGTCGCCGCCCCGGCGGGCGAGCGCGGGAGCGCGATGACCTCGTGGGCGGCGCTCGCCACCGTCTCCTCACCGACCGCGAGACGACTGTCACCGCGGACCCAGCCCTGTATCTCGAACGGTTCGAGGCGGGCGTCCTCGGCGTATTCTGCTAACGCGTCGCGGGTCGCTTCGGCCGCGGCGCGTTCGCCCTCGCTCCCGGCCATCCGGTCGCCGATGTCGACGAGCGTCTCCAAGTGCGACCAGCCTACGTCGCTGGTGAACGTCTCGCCTATCCACGCTGTGTCGGTCATGCCCGCACGTGGGTGGCCGACGGCTTTGAAACTGCCCCCGCTGTTTTCAGGCCCGCCCGCGAACGACGACCTATGCGCGCCGCAGTCCTCGAATCGTACGGCGACCCGCTCGCAATCCGCGACATCGACCCGCCGACGCCCGACCCCGACGGGGCCGTCGTCGCCGTCGAGGCCTGCGGCATCTGCCGGAGCGACTGGCACGCGTGGCGGGGCCACGGCGAGTGGGCCGACGACGACGTGCCGCTGGGACAGGTGCTCGGCCACGAACCGGCCGGGCGGGTCGTCGAGACGGGCGAGCGGGTCCGCTCGATAGCGGTCGGCGACCGCGTCGTCGTGCCGTTCAACCTCGGCGACGGCACGTGTCGCCACTGCCGGAACGGCCACGGGAACGTCTGTGCCGACGGGTGGGCGCTCGGATTCGAGCGCGACGCCCCCGGTGCGTTCGCCGAGCGAGTGGCGGTTCCGCGGGCCGAGTACAACCTCACCGAACTCCCCGACGCCGTCGACTTCGACGCGGCGGCGGCGCTGGGCTGTCGGTACGTCACCGCTTACCACGCCCTCGCACACCGGGCCGACGTTGCCACCGGGGAACGCGTCGCCGTCCACGGATGTGGCGGCCTCGGACTCGCGGCCGTCCAGTTGGCCGCGGCGATGGGCGCGCGCGTCGTCGCCGTTGACCTGCGGGACGGACCGCTCCAACTGGCGCGTGACCTCGGGGCCGCGGCCACCGTCGACGCGTCGGCCACCGAAGACGTGCCGGCGGCGATTCACGACGCGACCGACGGCGGGGCACACGTCTCCATGGACGCGCTCGGGCGCGCGGAGACGTGCCGGAACAGCGTCCGCTCGCTCCGCCCGCGCGGGCGACACGTCCAGGTGGGCCTGACCACCGAGGCCGAACGGGGCGAGGTGGCTCTCCCGACCGACTGGATGACCCGCTGGGACGTGGACTTCCTCGGGTCCCGCGGGATGCCGCCGTCGCGGTACGACGAACTGCTGGCGCTCGTGGCCGACGGGACGGTCGACCCCGGCGAACTGGTCACCCGCCGCGTCGGACTGGCGGACGTGTCGGACCGCCTCGCCGCGATGACGGACTACGGAACCGTCGGCGTGGAGGTCGTCACGGCGCTCTGAGGTCGTCGACTTCGAGCGTCACGCCGCGCTCGGTGGCCTCGTAGGCGCTTTCGAGGAAGGCCGTCACCGCGAGACCGTACTCGCCGGTGACGACTGACTCCGCCGTGCCTTCGACGGCATCGACGAAGTTGCGGAGTTTTTCGCGGGTCAGCGTCTCGAAGTCCCGGGCTTCGGTGATTTCGACTCGACGCGTCGACTCCGGCGTCGTGACGGTCAACGTCCCGTCCCGAAGCGAGATGTGCCCCTCACTCCCCCAGATGGTCAGGCCGTCGTCGGGCACGATGTCGGTGCCGTCGCCGCAGACACAGACCGAGGCGGTGATGCGCTGGCCGTTCCGGTCAAGCGTCGCCGCCAGCGCGCTGTTTACGTCCACGTCGTGGCCCTGCTTGTCGGCGATGCCGGTGACGGCGGCCGGTTCCGCGTCGAGCGTCCACAGCATCGCATCGACGAGGTGGGTCCCCGAGTCGAACAGTTCGCCGCCGCCGGACAGGCCGGGGTTGGTGCGCCAGGTTCCCGCCTGCAGGTCTATCCAGTCCTGTCCGAGGTAGGCGTTGACGGCCGTGGGAGTACCGATTGTGCCGGTGTCGACGAGGCGGCGCAGTTCCCGGAACAACGGGTCGAAGTGCCGCTGGAAGCCGACCTGCAACACCAGGCCTCGCTCGTCGGCCGTCGCGACCAGTTCCCGCGCCGTCGCCAGTTCCGTCGTCAGCGGCTTCTCGACGAAGACGTGACAGTCGGCGTCCATCGCGGCCATCGCTTGCTCGTGGTGGAGCGTGTGGGGCGTACAGACGCTGACGGCTTCGAGTTCGTCCTCGTGGGCGGCGAGCAAGTCGGCGGTCGATTCGTAGGCGGGCCGGTCGAACTCGGCTTCGAACGTCTCGCGAGCGTCGGGCGAAACGTCGACGCCGCCGACGAGAGTCACGTCGTCGAACGACGCGTAGTGGGCACATTCTCGGCGGCCGAGTCCACCGAGTCCGAGGGCGGCGATAGTGACGGTCATACCGAAGTCGACGGCTATCGGGGGGATAAAACTCACCGCCGGGTGGGGATGGGTTCCCGCCGACCCCGACTCGCCTACGACTCGGCGAAGAAAGCGTCGTACTCGGAGATGAACGCCCGAATCTCGCGGGACTCCGGAGCCTTGTTGTGGCGCATGAAGTAACTGGCGACGGTGTTCGCGAGGACCAGGGCCGCGCCGTCCGAGAGGTCCTCGGCGAGTGCGAGGGTCATCCCGCTGAGGAAGTGCTCGTCGACGTTGCGCAGTTGGTGGGGATTGACGACCTGCGGGGCCTTCGCCGAGAGCACGCCCTCGTGCGAGGCCAGCGTCGCGCCGCGTTGGGAGTGCATCACGTACCGCGTCACGTCGAGGCGGTCCCGCACTCGCTCGACGGTCGGGGCCGTCTCGTCGCCGTTGTCCAGCAGGGTATCGCGGAACCGCCGCGTCTGGTTCCGATTCGCGGTCACCGTCACCGGAACGGTGTCGTCGAGCGTCGCCAGCGCCGCACACCCGCGTTCCAGTTCGGCGGCCGATAGCTGGTCGACTTCGCCGGGGACGAAGTGGACGTGGCGCGGCGGCGAACTGAGCATCGGCCACACCTCCTCGCCGAGGTGCTCGATGACGTCGGCCAGTTCCGGTGTCGAGTACCACGACCCCATGCTGAGGACGGACTTCCCGTCGATATACTCGGCGAACGCCGACGCGCCGATGCGGTCCACGATGCGGTCCCAATCGAGCGGTTCGGGGTTCGGTTCGGTGAGCAGGAACTTCCGGTCCTCGAACCAGACGTAGTCCGTGCTGGTGGTCTGTCCGAGGCTGACGAGCGTCTGGTTGCGGAAGCGGCGGGCGAATTCCGAGCGAATCGGGTCGCCCATACGGCCGATGAGGGTCACGTCGTAGCCGAGTTCGTCGAAGACGCTGCCGACGTGAGCGACGAGGCCGCCTGGTTCGGTGCGCGTCTGTCGCCACTCGACGCGCGGCGGGGACTCGCTGGCCTCGTAGCGGACGAGCGCCTCCCGGAACGAGTCGAACTGCCGAATCTGCTCGTACTCGCCGCCGGGTTGGCGCTGGATGAACTCCCGCATCCGGTCGATGAACGCGTCGAAGCAGAGGGCAACCGACCCGTTCCCGAACTCGGTCGGGAGTTCGGCCTTACACGCCTCCAGATGGCGTCGCGTCTCGTCGTCGATAGCGGCGGTGTGGCTCGTTCCGTTCTGCCGGAGTTCGATGGTGTCGGCGGTGTAGTCGACGTTCCGCGTCCCGACGCCGCCGACGGTAATCATCGGGGAACTCACTTCGTCCGTCGCCGTGTCGACGTTGAGCGTCAGCGAGGCGCGGATGTCGTACTCCGTGTAGTAGTAACTGGTCAGCGTCCCCTGTTTGGTCACTTCCTCGCCCGTCTCGGTGTCGTACCCGTGGAAGGTGATTTCGAAGGCGTCGACCGGTTGGCTCTCGGTGAGGACCGACACGTCGGCCAGACAGTCGCGGATGCGCATGTACTGTTTCGGGAGCGTCGGCCGTCCGGTCGACCGTTCCAGCGGTTTCGCCAGCGGCCAGATGGACTCGGAGACGAACCGGTCGAGGACCATCGCGAGACTCGGATTCGTGATGTAGTAGCCGTGGCGTTCGTCGTCGACGTAGTCGTGGCCCTCCTGCACCCAGTAGAGGCCCCGCTGTCGGTCGGCGGTGAGCGCGAAGTCCTCGCGCGTCGAGACGAGTCGCACTTCGTCGACGGTGTCGGGAATCGACACGTCCGGCGTCCCGCGCTCCTTTTCCTCCGGCGAGACGTTCGAGACGATGAGGCGTATCTGCTGGTCGACGCACTGTTCTAAGTCGTCGACGACCGACGGCAGTCGGCCGACTGGGACCAACAGGAGGATGTCCTGTTCGGCGGTCTGCAACAGGTCGCTGACGTACCGCTTGATGGTGCTTTCGCTCTTGAACAGGGCGACGCCGCTCTCGACGGTTTCGACCGTCTCGTGAAGCTCTTCGAGGTATCCCTCCGCGCGCGAGAGTTGGTCGCGTATCGAGGAGAACGCCTCACCGGGGTCGACGGCGTAGGCCTTCTGCGGGTAGTCGTCGATGACTTCCACGAACCCGCGTTCGCGGAGTCTGTCGACGATGTCGTAGACGCGCTGTTTCGGGACGTCGCTCGTCTCGGCGATGTCGGTCATCGTCTGTGTTCCACCCCGAACCAGCGCGAGGTACACCTCCGTCTCGTAAGTCGTCAGGTCGACGTTGTCTTGCAACGTCTCGCGAAGGAGGGCGAGCTTCGCGTCGTCCTCGGCGGTCATTGGTCGATGCTAGGGCTTCCGAAATAAGCCGTTTGCTGAACGAGCCTGCGGGTCGTGCTCATGAAACACTATACCACACCGATACACATAATAGTATAGACTTTCCTCACGATAGTTGTGAAAATGAATGCTCGTGACGGCCCACTACTGAACGACACGCCCTCACAGACGGCCCGCCTCACCGTCGGTGCCGTCGATTCAACCGACGACACCGACACGCTGGCGCTCTCCGCGCTCGATGTCGACAGTCTCGAAGACTACGACGCGCTGTGGTGGCACCGCGAGTCGGCGCTGGACGCCGACGCGCGGGCGGCACTCGACGCCGCGGGGGACGCCATCCGGTCGTTCGTCGCCGACGGTGGCGGCCTCCTCCTCACGCACGGGGCCGTCGAAGCGGCGTCGCACGTCGGAATCGAGACGCACGCGCCCGACGCCATCGGTTCCGTCGATGGAGACGAGAGCGGTTTTCTCGTCCGTCGCGCGTACGAGGACCATCCGATATTCGACGGTATCGGCACGCTCCGTCCCGATTCCGCCGCCACCGGTGACGCCGTCTCCGTCCACTACGAGACGCTGTACCCGAAGGACGCCGACGTACTGGCGGCCCGAACCACCGACGGGGAAGACGACCCCGCGAAGAAGTCGGTACTCCGGTGGAGCCACGGCGACGGCCGCGTCGTCGGCGTCGGCCACGGCCTCGACGACCGGGAGACGGACCTCCAAGAACGGCTTCTCGACAACTGTCTGGCCTACGTCGCGGGCGCGGGCGAGGACCCCGCGACGGTCGGCCGACCGAAGGAACGCGCGGCGTTCGAAGCGCTCCGCGAGGCCGTGCCCGACGCGACGAACCGTCCGGCGTACCACTTCACGCCGCCCGCGAACTGGCTCAACGACCCCAACGGCCTCGTCCAGTGGAACGGCACGTACCACCTGTTCTACCAGTACAATCCGGCGGGACCCTTCCACGACACTATCCACTGGGGCCACGCCACCTCCGAGGACCTCGTCCACTGGGAGGACGAACCGATAGCGCTCGCACCGGACCCGGGCGGTCCCGACGAGACGGGCGTCTGGTCGGGGTGTTTTGTCGACGACGACGGGACCCCGAGCGTGCTGTACACGGGCGGGGCCGGGCGGGACCAACTGCCGTGTCTCGCCCGCGCGACGGACGATTCACTCGTCGAGTGGGAGAAGTCACCGGCGAACCCGCTGGTCGAGGAGACGCCCGCGGGCGTCGACGTCCTCGACAGCATCGACTGGCGCGGGGAGTTCCGCGACCACTGCGTCTGGAAGGAGGGAGAGACGTGGTACCAGCTAATCGGGTCGGGTATCGACGGCGAGGGCGGGGCCGCCCTCTTGTTCGAGTCGACGGACCTCGTCGAGTGGGAGTACTGCCGCCCGCTGTTGACCGGAGACTGGCGCAAGACCGGGCCGATGTGGGAGTGCCCCGAACTGCTCCGCTTCGACGACGGCGCGCTCTTGCACGTCTCTGATTACGCGAAGGTGGCGTACTTCGTCGGCGAGTACGACGAGGCGACCCACGCGTTCGACCCCAGCGACGACGGACTGCTGGACCACGGCGTCTTCTACGCCCCGCAGTCCTTCGAGGACGACGACGGCCGGACCATCATGTTCGGCTGGCTCAAGGAGGAGCGAGACGCAGAGGCCCAGTGGGACGCCGGGTGGTCCGGCGCGATGTCGCTCCCACGCGTCGTCTCGCTCACCGACGAGGGAACGCCCGAATACTCGCTGCCCGAGGAACTCGAAGCCCTCCGCGAGACCCATCACTCGTTCAGCGACCTCACCGTCTCGCCCGACGGACCGAATCCGCTCGCCGACATCGAGAGCGACACCGTCGAGGTGAAACTGACCGTCGACGCCGACAACGTCGGCGAGTTCGGCCTCGTCCTGCGGGAGACGCCCGACGGCGAGGAGCGGACGGTCGTCCGCTGTCTGGCGCAGTATCGCTCTCTCGTCGTGGACCGGTCGGAATCGTCGGTCAGCGACGCCGTCGACGACTCCCCGGCGCGGATGCCCATCAACCTCGACGACGACGGCACCTTCTCGTTGCACCTGTTTCTGGACCGCTCGGTGGTCGAACTGTTCGCCAACGACGCGCAGGCCTTGGCGACCCGAATCTACCCCACGCGGGCCGACAGCACCGGTCTCGGCCTGTACGCCGCGGAGGCCGACGTGACCGTCGAGCGCCTCGACGTGTGGGAGTTATCGAGATGAAGAAGGATTATTCACTGGAGTTGGGAAAACTTGATATGGATGGGGCCGAGTTGTTGTGGCGATGAGTCGTATCATAATCAACAATGTACGAAAGGAGTACGACTCCGACGCTGGCACGATACGTGCCGTCGACGACGTGAGCCTCGACGTCGAAGACGGGGAGTTCCTCACCATCGTCGGTCCGTCAGGTTCGGGGAAGTCGACGCTCCTGCGGATGATTGCCGGGTTGGAAGACATCACCGGCGGCGAAATCAAAATCGGCGATACGGTGGTCAACAACATCGCTCCGCAGAACCGCGGCGTCGCGATGGTGTTCCAGAACTACGCGCTGTATCCGCACATGAGCGTCCGGCAGAACATGTCCTACGGACTGAAACTGACCACGGACCTCGACAGCGAGGAGATTCAGCGCCGCGTCGAGGACACCGCCGAGATGATGGGTATCGGCGAGTTGCTGGACAAGAAGCCGAACAACCTCTCGGGCGGCCAACAACAGCGGGTCGCCACCGGCCGCGCCATCGTCCGGCAACCCGACGTGTTCCTGTTCGACGAACCGCTCAGCAACTTGGACGCCAAACTCCGCCTCCACATGCGCACGGAACTCCAGCGCATCCAGGAGGAACTGGAGACTACCTCCGTCTACGTCACGCACGACCAGACGGAGGCGATGACGATGTCCGACCGCATCGTCATCCTCAAGGACGGCACGATTCAGCAGGTCGGCACGCCCGCCGAGGTGTACGCCGACCCGGTCAATCGGTTCGTCGCCGATTTCATCGGGTCTCCCTCGATGAACTTCTTCGACGTGTCGCTGGACGACGGGGTCCTTTACGGGGACGACTTCGAGTACGCAATCCCGAGCGACCTCTCGACAGTCGTCCGCGAGAACGCCCGGAGCGACGACCTCGTCCTCGGTATCCGGCCGGAACACGTCACCGTCGACACGGACGGTGCTGACACGGTCACGGCGACGCTCGACGTTCTCGAACACGAGGGGAGCGACAACTACCTCTACCTCTCGAAGGGCGACACGGAGTGGACGGTCCGCGTCGACGGCAACACCCGCTTCGAGTGGGGCGAGACGGTCGAGTTCACGCTCCCGCAGGAGCACCTGCACGTCTTCGACGCGAAGACTGGCGAGAACCTCGTCGTCGACGAGGGCATGACCGCCGAGGCCGACGGTTCCTCGGTCACCGCATAGCACGACAACCAACGGCAAGCGACACCAGATACCATGACGAAACACACCAACGAAACCGACGCCTCGAACAGCACCACAATCACTCGCCGCCGCGCGCTGAGCGCGGGCGGGGCCGCACTCGCGACGGGCATCGCCGGATGTGCCGGACTGACCGGTGGCGGTGGCGGCGGTGGCGGCGGCAGTAGCGACGGGAGCAGCGGCGGCGACGGCGCGTCCAGCGGCGACGTGGAAATCGACTACTGGATGTACTTCGGCGCGCAGGAGCGCGAGGAGATGACGGCGCTCATCGAGGAGTTCAACGCCCAAGACAACGGCATCCACGTCAACGCACAGGGCATCCCGTTTGCCGAGTTCCTCAACAAACTGTTCACCGCGGTCAACTCCGGCAACGCGCCCCACGTCGCGAGTTACTACGGTTCGTTCGGCCGCCACCTCGAACCCGTCACGCACTCCATCGACGACTACCTCTCGGACGGCGCGAAGAACGAGTACTTCGACATCGCGTGGAACAACCTCCAGGTCGACGGGTCGACGTACGCCCTGCCAATCGACATCCACGGCAAGGCGCTGTACACGAACGACAGCGTGCTGGAGTCGGCCGGTGTCGACCCGGACTTCACCGACTGGCAGGCGTTCTCCGACGCCTGTGACACCATCGTCAGCGACACTGACTCGCGGGCCTTCTCGTTCCTCAACTGGAACATCGGGCAGGCCGCCTTCCGCGCGTACATCATCGCCCTCACGCAGGCGGGCGGCGATGTCGTCACCGGCGAACCCGGCAACTACGAGGTGGTCTACGACAACGAGGTCGGAATGGAGACGGCCGAACTGATGGCCAGCATCACCGGCGAGCGCGGCTGGGACATCCCGCAGTTCCAGAGCGACGCCGCACGCGTGCAGGACTTCCTCTCGGGTGACCTCGGGATGTTCATCGCCGGGACGTGGTCGGTCAACAACTTCGAGAACGAGAACGGCGAACTCCCCGAAGACCTCGACTTCAGTTTCCAGAAGCCGTTCATGTTCCCCGGCGACGGCGACGAGGTGGCGTGGTGTGAGTCCAACTCGCTGTACTTCCCGACGAACCCGAACCACTCCGAGGCCGAGAAGCAGGCCGCCGTCGAGTTCGCCGAGTACGTCACGCAGAACAACACGCTGTGGGCGTCGGCCGGTGGGCACCTGCCCGCGGCGGAGTCCGTCGCCACCTCCAGCGAGGTGAAGAACACCGCGCTCTGGCAGGACTACGGCACCATCTCGACGATGTACGACATGGTCACCAACGGGCAGGTCCGCTACCAGCCCAAGACTTCGGTCAACATCAACAGCGACCGGTACTGGGGCTCGTTCATGGACATGTACCTCCAGAACACCGACGTGCAGTCCGGTGTGAAAAGCAGCGCCGACGCGCTCCGGCAGGCCCTCGACCAGTGAGGATAGACCATGAGTAACGTCGAAGCGACCACCGAGACCCGGACCGCAAGCCGCTGGGAGCGGCTGTTCGACCGGTCCACCCGGGAGCTACTCGTGGGGCTGCTGTTCGCCGCCCCGTACCTCGTGCTGTTCGCGGTGTTCCTCCTGTACCCCCTCCTGAAGGGGCTGTACATGAGCCTCCACGAGTGGAACTTCCTCGAACCGTCGAAGTCGACGTACGTCGGCTTGGAGAACTACGCCAGACTGCTGGAGGACCCGGCGTTCTGGAACGCGCTGTGGAACACACTTGAGTTCGTGGGGATGACGGTGCCGCTCATCGTCGGCCTCAGCCTCGTCCTCGCGCTCGGCCTGAACAAGGAACTGAAGGGGTCTCGCCTCCTCCAGTTCGTCTACTTCAGCCCGTACGTGCTGACCGTCTCCGTCGTGGGCATCATCTGGGCGCAGATGTTCGCACAGGGCGGCGTCGGCACGCAGTACTTCGGGTGGCTGTTCAGCGGGTCGCCGCTGAACTCGAAGTTCTGGGCCATGCCCGTCATCGTCATCACGACGGTGTGGTGGCAGGCGGGATTCTACTTCGCCGTCTTGCTCGCGGCCCGACAGAACGTCCCCGAGCGACTGTACGAGGCGGCGCGCCTCGACGGGGCCGGGCCGTGGCGCATGTTCCGGGACATCACGCTCCCGCACATGAAGAACGCGCTCCTGTTCGTCGTCATCGCCTCGACTATCTTCCAGTTCCAGGTGTTCGGTCAGCCGTACCTGATGACGAAGGGTGGCCCGGTCGGCAACACGGAGACGCTCGTGTACTACCTCTACGAACTCGGGTTCCAGACGCGCGAACTCGGGTTCGGGGCCGCCGTCGGCTACACGCTCCTGCTGATACTGGTCGGCGTGTCGGTGCTCAACTACGTCCTCGTGGGAGGCAACGATGAGTAACGCCGACGCGACGCAGTCGCTGACCGAACGGGTGACCGACCGGGACACGCTCTACCGCATCGGCCTGTACGTCGTGATGTACGGGCTGGCGATAGCGTTCTTCGTCCCCTACTGGCGGATGTTCCAGCTATCGGTGACGCCGATGAGCGTCCTCTCTCAGGGCGGATTCCACTGGATACCGCCGGAGGTTACGCTGGCGGTGTGGCAGCGGTATCTGGTCGACGAACCCATCATCTACCAGTGGGCGTTCAACACGCTCACCATCGCCAGCATCACGACGGCCATCGTGTTGCTCGTCGACTCGATGATCGCCTTCTCCATCACCCGACTCGACTGGCCGGGGCAGGGCCTGATTCTGGGCGTCATCATGGCGAGCTTCATGATTCCGGGCTACGTGAACATCATCCCGCTGTACACGCTCATCAACGACCTCGGCCTGATGAACTCCTACTGGGCCATCATCCTCCCCTTCGCGGCCGGACCGCTCGGGGTGTTCCTGCTCGTCCAGTTCTTCCGGGACATCCCCGAGGAGTTGGAGGAGGCGGCCCGCCTCGACGGCTTCTCGTCGCTGCGCATCTACGCGCGCATCATCCTGCCGCTGTCGACGCCCATCCTCACCGCGCTGGGACTGTTCGTGTTCATCTGGAGTTGGAACCAGTTCCTCTGGCCGCTCATCGTCCTGAACGACGACGCGCTGTACACGCTGCCGGTCGGTGTGGTGACGCTGCGGGACGTGAACGCCCTCGCGCCGAACGTCATCATGACCTCGCTCGCGCTGGCGTCGCTCCCGCTGTTCATCATCTTCCTGCTGTTCCAGGACAAACTCATCTCCAGCGTCCAGATGCAGGCGGGGACGGGGTGACGATGACCGGGACCGACCAAGCGGCGTTCCGTCGCGCCGTCGCCGACGTGCCGGGATTCGTCTACCACAACGGCCTCCGTCTGGCCCTGTTGAGCCTGCTGTGGACCCTCGCGTCTCTCCCGCTGGTGACCATCGGCCCGGCCACGCTGGCGGTGTACGTCGCCATCCGTGACCTTCGGAGCGACCGGAACCGCATCGACCGTGGCCACATCTGGTCGGTCTTGCGGCAGAACGGCGCGGCGAGCGCGCTGTTCAGCGGCGTCCCCGTCGCCTTCGGTGCCGTCGCCGTCACGTACGGCGTGACCGCGCTCCGGACGGGGTCGCTGGCTGGCGAAGTCGTCGCGCTCGTCGCGGCCTACGTCGCGCTGTACGTCGCCCTCGCGCTGGTTCCCACGTACGTCGAGTTGGCGCGCGGTTCCGACCCGGTGGCGGCGTTCCGCTACGGCGTCGGCTGGCTCGCGCGCCACCCGACGCCCGCGCTGGCGACGGGCCTGCTGTCGCTCGTCGTCCTCGCCGTGACCGCCGTCCTCACCGTCGCGTTCGTCCTCCTGTTCGCGGGCGTCGCGTTCTCCCTCCAGGTGGCCGTCGTCGAGACTGTCGACGACCGGCCGCCCGAATCCGCGACGACGGCCGACGCCGCGGCCTGCTGACCGCCGCGCGACTCCTTCTCTCGCCGCTGAAGCCTGTCTCGCACTCACCGTCGGCGAAGGCTCCGGATTTATGCCGCGACTCCCCGTTGGTCGGCTATCGCGCCCGTCCCCGACGGTATCGGAGCGGGCAACGCACCATGCCCGAGGACACTCCCACACCCATCGACGACGACTCCGTGTACCGTGAACTGGGCGTCCCGCCCGTCGTCAACGCGGCCGGGACGAAGACCCGAATCGGCGGCAGTCGCATCCGCCCCGAAGCGCTCGCTGACATGCGCCGGGCCGCCGACGAGTTCGTGGAACTCGGAGACCTGCAGGCGCGGGCCGCCGACCTCGTCGCCGACGTGACCGGCGCGGAGGCCGGGTACGTCACCAGCGGGGCCGCCGCCGGTCTGACGCTGTCTGCGGCGGCGGCAATCGCCGGACGAGACGTGTCGGTGATGGACCGCCTGCCCGACACGAGTGGCGTCGCCGACGAAATCGTGATGCCACGGACCCATCGGACGGGGTACGACCACGCGCTCCGTGCGGCGGGCGCGACTATCGTCGACGTGGGGACCAACGACCCCCATCTCGGAACCGGCGCGACCAGCGTCGAACCGTGGGAACTCGACCGGGCGATAACCGACGAGACGGCCGCCGTCGGCTACGTCCAGAAGGACTACACTCGGCCGCCGCTCGCCGTGGTCGCGGACATCGCCCACGACAACGGCGTCCCGGTCATCGTCGACGCCGCCGCCGAAGTGCCGCCCGTCGAGAACCTCTCGGCGTTCGTCGACGACGGCGCCGACATGGTCGTCTTCAGCGGCGGGAAGGGCATCCGCGGTCCGCAGACGACGGGCATCGTCGCCGGGAAACGCCGCTACGTCGAGTCGATAGCCGTCCAACACCTCGATATGCACGTCGCCGCGGACGTGTGGACTCCGCCCGAGGGACTCGTCGACCGCGCCAACTTCGACGGCGTCCCGCGACAGGGTATCGGCCGCTCGATGAAGGTCGGCAAGGAGGAACTCGTCGGCCTCGTCAGCGCGCTCGAGGCGTTTCTCGACGAGGACCGAGACGCCGTCCGGCGGTCGTGGGTCGACCGGACCGAGCGCATCGCGGCGCGACTCCGCGAGGCGGGGCTGGCCGTGACGACGACGGAACCCGGCGGTTCGAGCGTCGCCCCCGAGGCCGTCGTCTCGTTGGCGGCCGTCGACACCGCCGCCCGCGAACTCGTCGCCACACTCCGCGCGGAAGACCCCCGGGTCTACGTCGGCGCGGACGGCCTCCACGAGGACGAAATCGTTCTCAACCCGATGTGTCTGACCGACGCGGAGGCCGACTACGCCGTCGACCGGGTTCTCGCGGCGCTCGACGGCTGAGGACGACGGCGGTTCACAGAGTCAGAAACGCGATTGTCAGGAGGACGGCGTTGTAGCTCCCGTGGACGACGATGGGGACCAGCAGGTTCCGGGTCCACTCGTACAGCGTCCCGAAGACGAGGCCGCCGACGGTGACGACGGCGACTCCCGCGAACGCGCCGACGAGCGACCCCGTGAAGTTCAGCAGGTGAATCGACCCGAAGACGAGGCTCGACAGCGCCACCGACGCGACGGGGCCGAACGACCGCCGAAGCCGACCCTGAATCGCGCCGCGAAACAGCAACTCCTCGGCCGGTGCGACGAGAACGAGAGAGAGCGCCGCCAATCCCAGCGCGACCCGCGGGTCTTGCGTGATGGGGTCCTCGAAGACGCTCCCCTCCGGCGCGACGCCCAGCGCGGCGAACAGCGCGCTGAGGCCGACGGCGGCCGCGAGCGTCACGACCAGTCCGACGCCCATGTACCGGACCTCCCCCCGCGTCGGCCACCGTATCGGCACGCCGCCGTGTCGCCGGAGGTACGCGTAGCCGACGACGAGGAAGGCGAGTTGACCGACGGCCGCGAAGGCGAGGAACGTCAGCGGACTGTCGAGGGTCGCGCCGGACAGCACCAGCGGCACGGTGAACACCGCACCGAAGCCGATGCTGACTGCCAGTCCGGCGACCAGTAATCCGAGCACCGTGCCGAGCGCACGAACCGCGTCTGCGGGAGGGCCGCCCGTCGATGGCGCCGTCATACCTCTCGTTCGACTGTCGGCGAGAAAAGTGTTAGCGGCGAGGGTTTTGAACCGGAGCCAGACGTGCTCGCTTCGCTGCGCGCGACTGCCTGGGTTCAAATCCCTCTTCGGTTCGCTATTTGCTCGTCACGCCCGCTCCTCGCAGAATAGCGGGCGGCGAGGGATTTGAACCCCCGACCATCTGGTCCGGAACCAGGCGTTCTGTCCGCTGAACTAGCCGCCCACAGAGAATCGTTCTCGGGAAACGCGCTTAACAGTTGTGAACCGGCGAATCAGGGGGACTCGCTGGTCTCGATAGTGAAGTCGTCGACGGGGTAGGCGACGCAGGTGAGACAGTAGCCGTCGTCCATGTCGTCCTCGAACAGCGACTCGTTCTGACTGTGGCGGATGTAGTCCTCGGCCGGGCCGTCCTGAATGTGGCCCGCACAGGAGATACACTGGCCCTGTCGGCAGGCGTAGGGCAGGTCCCAGCCCTCGTCTTCGCCAGCGTCGAGGATGGTTTCGTTGTTGGCGACTTCGATGGTTGCGCCCTCCTTCGCGAACTCGATGTCGTAGTACTCGACTTCGTCGTCGGCGATGGAGTCCGGGTCGAAGCCTTCGTCGGCCGCTTCTTCTTCGCCCTCGGCGAGTTCGCCCTCGGCCTCGCCAGCGGGGATGGCGGCCGCGCCGCCACCGCCGATAGAGCGGTTGTACGGTTCGGGGAACTCCGTCTCCGAAACCGACGCGGCGCGCTGTTCGAGGACCTCTTGGGAGATGTCCTCGGGTGCCTCCCAGCCGGTCCCCTTCGCGTAGTGGAACGCCACTACGACGAGGGTAAGCGTGACCCCACCGGCGATGCCTGCGAGTTCTACCATGTGCGCGGCTATGGAGTACTGGTTTAACTAAGCTTTGGATTCGCCCGTTTCGACGCGCGCTCGCGGGATTCGAGTCGCCGCGGTCGACGGGGTGGCGGTCGCCGTCGGCGACTCACTCCCCGCGGCGGGGGACCTCGTGGCGGCCGAAGCCGTAGCGGAGGCGATTCGCCAGTCGGCGGGCGAAGCGGCCGTCGTCGGCGCGCGACCCGAACCGCTCGGCCAGCGACTGGTAGATGAGCGGCACGGGAACCTCCTGTTCGAGCGCCTCTTGAACGGTCCACGTGCCCGTCGAGCCGCCTTCGACCCGGTCGGCCACGTCGCCGAGGTCGTTGCCCTCCTCGTGGAACGCCTCCTCGCAGAGTTCGAGCAGCCACGAGCGGATGACCGCGCCGTTGTTCCACGTTCGGGCGACGGCTTCGAGGTCGAGGTCGTAGCGGCCGTTCGCCAGCAGTTCGAAGCCCTCGCCATAGGCCTGCATCAGCGCGTACTCGACGCCGTTGTGGACCATCTTCACGTAGTGGCCCGACCCGGCCGGACCCATGCGGTCGTGGCCCGCGGGGCCAGTGGCGACGGCGTCGAAGACAGGTGCGAGTTCGTCGTAGGCCCACTGCGGGCCGCCGACCATCAGCGAGAAGCCGTTCTCGGCGCTGGCGGGGCCGCCGGAGGTCCCGCAGTCCAGATACGCGGCGTCCGTCGCCTTCGCGCGGCGGACCGAGTCCTCGAAGTAGGAGTTGCCGCCGTCGACCACCACGTCGTCGCCGTCGACTAGCCCTTCCAATTCGTCCAGCGCGGCGTCGACGGGGTCGCCCGCGGGGACCATCAGCCAGATGCGCTTGTCCTCGCCCAGCGAGTCGGCGAGGTCCGCGATGGAGTCGGCGGGCCGCGCGCCGGCGTCGGCGGCGTCCGCGACCGCGTCCGCGTCGATATCGAAGACGACCACGTCGTGGTCCGCGTCCAGCGCGCGGTCGACGACGATTCGTCCCATGCGTCCGAGTCCGATGACTCCCAGTTCCATACGCACAGGCTCTCCGACCGGACGTGTAGGGGTTGCGATTCGCGCGGCGAAGTACTTAGTGAGTATTCACTCAGTTTTATACTGGCCGAGCACGTAGCCACTCGCATGCACACGCACAGGAACGCGACGGAGGCGACACACGCGGCGCTCGCCGGTGGTATCTCGATGGCCGTCCTCGTCGTCGGCCTCGGCGGCCTCGCCCTCGGTATCCCGTGGGCGTGGGTCGCCTTCCCCGTGGGGTACGGCGGCGTCCTTCCGCTGGCGCTCGGACTGGCGAAACGGCGGGAGACGGAACGGGAGGCGGCGGCAGAACGGCGAACGGAACGAACGGACGACGGCCCGCTGGCGACGCTGCGCGACCGGTACGCCCGCGGCGAGATAGACGAGCGGGAGTTCGAGACCCGGGTCGAAGGACTGTTGGAGACAGAGGGCTGAACGGAGTCGGACCGCACGACAGCGGTACGCTTTCCCGCTCGCCCGTCGTGGACGGGATATGGACGAACGCGTACGCGACCACGCACGGACGCTGGTGGACTGGAGCGCCCGCATCGAGGCGGGCGACGACGTGGTCCTCAGCGTCGACGAGGGGGCACACGAACTCGGCGTCGCCGTCGCCGAGCGACTCGGCGACTGCGGCGCGAACCTGCTCGCGACGTACAGTTCCGACGAACTCACGCGAGCGTACCTCCGCGCGCACGACGGCGCGTTCGAGAGTGACCCCGACTACGAACTCGCGCTGTACGACCGGGCCGACAGCGTCCTGATTCTGAAGGGGACGCGAAATACCGCCGGGAGCGCCGACGTTCCCGGCGAGCGCCGTCAGGCCTACTCGAAGGCCCGCCGCGGGATTCGGGAGGCCCGCCTCGACACCGACTGGGTGTCGACCCAGCACCCGACGCGGGCGATGGCCCAGCAGGCCGGGATGGCCTACGAGGCCTACCGTGATTTCGTCTACGACGCGACGCTCCGGGACTGGGAGGCGCTGGCCGAGGAACAGGCCCGGTTGAAGGACATCCTCGACGCGGGCGAGGAGGTCCGACTCGTCGCCGACGGGACGGACCTCACGATGCGCATCGACGGCCGCACCGCGGTCAACTCCGCCGCGAGCGTCGCCTACGACTCGCACAACCTCCCGTCGGGCGAGGTGTTCACCGCACCGTACGACACCGCGGGCGTGGTCACGTTCGACGTACCGATGACGATTCAGGGCCGACGGGTTCGGGACGTTGAACTCACGTTCAAAGACGGCGTCGTCGTCGACTTCGCGGCCGAACAGGGCGAAGCGGTCGTCGAGGAAGTACTGGAGACCGACGCCGGGGCGCGAAAACTCGGCGAACTCGGCATCGGGATGAACCGCGGCGTCGACCGCATCACCGACAACATCCTCTTCGACGAGAAGATGGGCGGCACCGTCCACTTGGCGCTCGGCCGGGCCTACGACGCCTGTCTTCCCGAAGGTGAATCGGGGAACGACAGCGCGGTCCACGAGGACCTCATCACGACGATGGGGGAGGGGTCGCGGCTGGAGGTCGACGGCGAACTCGTGCAGGAAGATGGGCAGTTTCGGTGGGAGTAGCGAGGCACGCGAACGGAGTGAGCGGGCCTCGACATGACCGAACGGTGAGCGAGGCGAACCGTGAGTAGCGAGGCGCGTGACAGATACCAGCCGACGGCAGTCGCTCGCGAATGTCGAAGTACGAAAGAGGGGTGGGGGGTGGGGGGTGGTGGCACCCAAAGTGGGTGCACCCGTAGCTTCGGCATTCGGAGGTAAGAACCTTCCGGCCGAGGCGATGCTGTGCGGCGGTGCGACACACGATTCACAACTTCGAGGGGTGGGCCACGCGGCCGCGGGGACGGCGACAACACCTATGTGTCGCTACCGCATACCTTGGACCGTGACCACCGTCGCACCGAACGGACCAGACGGGGCCGACGGGCTGCCGATTCGGCAGGCCGAGCGGGCCGACCTGCTGGAGATTCACCGCATCGAGCAGGCGTCGTTCCCACAGCCGTGGCCGTTCTCGGCGCTGGAGAGCTACCTCGGTGAACCCGGTTTTCTGGTGGCGGAGACGGACCACGAGGACGGCGTGCCGACGGTCGCGGGCTACGTCGTCGCCGACGCCATCCCGAACCACGGGACGCCGCTTGGCCACGTCAAGGACCTCGCCGTCCGGGAGGAGTACCGGCGGACGGGCGTCGCGACGGCGCTGTTAGAGCGGGCGCTGGGCGTCCTCGCGGCGACGGGGGCGGGGTCGGTCAAACTGGAGGTGCGAGCGGATAACCACGGCGCGCGACGGCTCTACCGCCAGTTCGGTTTCGAGCACCGCAAGACGATTCCGAACTACTACAGCAACGGCGCGGACGCCCTCGTGATGGTTCGGTTGTTCTGAAACCCGACGGAATATACGGCTGGGTCGCCTCCGTCGAACTATGGGATACACTTGTCCGGTCTGTGGGGACCCGCAGTCCGACGCGGGCCACCTCGCGAACCACCTCGCGTTCACGGCGATGACCGGCGGGGACGACCACGCGGCGTGGCTGGACGACCACGTCGACGACTGGGGACAGATGGGCGAGTCGGAACTCGCCGAGGTGGTCGTCGACCACGCCGAGGAGACGGAGTTCCCGCAGGTGTTCGAGGAGAGCGGATTGGACGACCACGACGAGGGACACGACCACAGCGACGGCCACAGCCACGGCCGAACGCCCGCGAGCGACCTCCCGTCGGGGGCCGACAGCCACCAGGGACAGGCCGCGATGAGCGACGAAGATCGGTCGGTGCTGGCCGAAGCGCGGGACCTCACGCGGGAGATGCTGGAAGAGAACGACGAGGAGACCGACTCGTCGGCCGAAGACGAAACCCAGTAAGCCGCCGACTCCATAGGTGTGGACATGGAGACAGAGGGGCAGTTCTCGCCGTCGACAGTCGCCGAGGCGCGCGACCGCTACGAGTCGTTCGGCCCGACCGCACAGGTCGTGGTCAAAGAGGTCGCCAAAGCGATGGGCCTCGACGCCGACGAGTATCGCGAGCGAGTCACCGGCGAGGTTGTCGAGACGGCCCGCGACGTGCTCTTCGCCGAATCGCTCGCGGTGACCGTCGGCACGCGCGAGGAGTTCGAGGCGTGGCGAGACGACGCCGACCACGAGGTCACCGTCGTCGGTTCCGACAACGTCGACAACGTCGTCTGGCACGCGCCCGACTTCAGCGACGAAGCGGTGGCGGCGACGTTCCACGAGCAGCGAGGCGCGGCCGTCAGCACCCTCCGCCGACAGGCCTTCGGCGGCATCTATCGCGAGGTCGTCTGATGCGGACGGTCACCCGCAACTTCCTGTTGGGGATGGCCGTCGTCGTGGTCCTGTTGCTGGCGCTGGGGGCGCTGCCGAGTTACCTCAAGAGCGGCGACCCGTACTACCTGACGGCGACGCCCGCCGCCGACGACGCGAACGCGACCGCAATTAACGCGAGTGCACTGTCCGAGCGGCGGTATCCCTACACCTACGGCGCGCTGGGGAACGCCTCGAACGACACCGCCGGTAGTTCCGACCCCTACTGGCGCGGCCCCATCGGGGTGAAGGGGGCGTTCACCCACTCGCCATTCGACGAACTCGACGCGCTCACGCAGGGGTATCCCGAGGCGACCGACGGCGACGCGGTACGCGTCCGGCACGACGGTACGCTTTACCGCCTCGCGGTGACACAACGACCATGAGTCGCGACCCGACCCACGAGTGGCCCGTCGTCGAGTCTGAGCGGGAGTACGAAACCGGGTGGTACACCGGCGGCTACGACCGCGTCCGGCAACCCGACGGCTCCGAGAAGGACTACTACTGGGCGGAACTGCCCGACGCCGTCGTCGTCGTCGCGCGCACGGGCGACGAACTCGTGTTCGTCGACCAGTACCGGCCGGTCATCCGCGAGCAGTGTCTGGAACTGCCCGCCGGAATCGTCGAGGACGGCGAGTCCTACACCACCGCTGGCGCGCGCGAACTCCGGGAGGAGACCGGGTTCGACCCCGCTGGCGTCTCGCTGCTAGAGGAGTTCTGGTGTTCGACCGGCGTGCTCCGCCACCGGCGCGGAATCGTCTTCGCGGAGGGGCTGGAACCGGTCGACCGGAATCTCGACGACAACGAGTTCCTCTCCGTGACGACTGTCCCAGTCGAAGACGCGCTGGCGGTCGCCCGGCGAGAACCGGCCAACGACGCCACAATCGAGGGGATTCTGCTGGCCCGAGCAGAGGGCCTGCTGTGAGTCCGGTGGACGTTTAGGCGTCGACCGCCACCGGGTGGATATGGACGGCGAAATCGAGAGCGAGGAACTCCGGTCGCTACTGGAAGCGGACGAGGCGCGCGTGGTCGACATCCGGTCGCCAGCGGCGTTCCGGCGGGGCCACATCCCCGGCAGCGAGAACGTCCCGTTCCCCTCGATAGTCGAGAACGTCGAGCGGTTCGCGGACGCCGACCGAATCGTGACGGTGTGCCCGCACGGCAAATCCAGCGTACAGGCCGCCCGTCTCATCGCTTCCTACGAGGGATTCGACGGACAGGTGGAGAGCTTCGAACCCGGCCTTTCCGGGTGGGACGGCGAGCTAGCGGACGGAGAGCCGGAGACGATGGCCGCAGACGAAGGCCCGGACGCCCCGTTCTGAGTCAGGCGAGTTCGGTTTCCAGGCAGCAGTCGTGACACTCCCGCAGGAAGCGGGTGAGCGAGACGATCTCCTCCAGGGTGTTCACGTCGGGGTAGCGCTCGACGAGGCTGGCGGACCACTCGCCGTCGCGCTTTCGCTCGGCGATGAACGCTTCGAGTCGGTTCCTGATGCGGTAATACTCTGACGCGCCGAGATTCTCGGTCAGTTCGATGCCGGTCACTTCGGCGGTGAACCGCCGATACCGACTCGGGTCGAGTCGCCACTCGCCGTCGTCCGCGGAGAGCCCCGAACACGAAGGGGCGGAGCGTGAGGTCGTCGGTCGGATACGAATCATGTGAGAATATACTACTACAGTGTACTCCGTTGCGAGTGTAAAATGCTTGCTGACATCGAGATTATATGCAGTAATACTCTCGATATGTTGAATATCTCTTCCCCGATGTCTCGATAATACCGAAAGACATTCACAAACCGTTCATTCGCTATGTCCGCCTCGTACCCGCTCGGGTCCCGATGCCTCGATAGGCTATTGGGGGTCGTTTCATCAGCCGAATCTCCGGGTTCGAACGGGCCGCTGTCGGGGGGTTCTCTAGCGGAAACGAACGGGTTCAGCGCCGCCACACCGTCGTGTGGGTCGCGGCGGTCTCACGTCTCGTCGGGGACCGCCCCTACCAAGAGCGTGTCTTCGACGAGGGCCGCCGTCCCACGTCGAAGCCGTTCTGAGAGGGCCTGATGCGTGACGCCCACCTCCTCTGCGAGTTCTTCGAGGGTGTGCCGCTGTGGGACCTCGTAGTACCCGCGTTGCGTCGCCAGCACGAGCGCCCGGTACTGCCCCTCGGTGAGGCCGAACCGACCGGCGGGTTCGCCGTCCATCTCGCGAATCGACTCCACGTCGTAGGTGAGGCCGTGTTCGTTACAGAACTCGTGCGTCGCCGAGAAGGCGTCCCGCGTCGGGAACAACACTCGAAGCCGCCAGTGGTCGTCTCGCCCGTAGGCGTCTAGAACGGTCGCCTCGGAGTTCGTGAGCATCCCCAGCAACAGTTGGATGTGATGGACCCACTCCATCCGATAGAGGTACTCGTCGCCGAAGTCCGCGAGTAGCGTGACGTTCTCGACGCTCGCATCCGCCTCGAACGCCTCGTCGAGACGCTCTTTGGGTGCGTTACGCGCCCAGAGCAACGGCATGACGGTGTCGTCGCCGCTCTCGATGATGCGCTCGCACTCGAACTCCACGTCGGGGACCGCCGCCAGCGTGTGTTCCAGCGCGAACTCCGTCGCCGGAACGGTCCCGATGACGATTGTAGACATTGTGTTGACATTTGTGGGCAGGACAATAACAACTCGTCTTCCCGCTGTCGAACCGCCCTGAACTATCCGGGCCATGCTGGTCCGGTGCGACTGACCGACGCGGCCGCCGCCGGTTCGACTGGGACTTGCATGCACAGGCGCGGCTAGGTCGCTCGCAGGCGGCCCACACCGAGGCCGCGGTTCGTCGTCGGCGTCGGCCCGGCGCTTGCAGGGACACCGCTCATCGTCGACGTGGCCGTACGTCGCTGTGCACGATGTCACAACTCGATTCGAGCCACGAGATGACGCGGAGCGAAG
Organism: Haloarcula marina; assembly: GCF_024218775.1. Lineage (NCBI taxonomy): Archaea > Methanobacteriati > Methanobacteriota > Halobacteria > Halobacteriales > Haloarculaceae > Haloarcula > Haloarcula marina. Next base: position 496,892 of record NZ_CP100404.1, read on the forward strand.
TCGCCGAGTACCTCCGCGAGTTCGCAGCGCAACTGGACACCGCCGAGGGCGAGGCGGCCCCGACGCCGGGGCAGCCCAACCGGCGAGACGCGCGGCCGAACGACGGCCGCGTGACGTTCATGGTCGGCAGCGACAGCACGACCATCAACCCGCCCGACCACCTGACGTTCGAGGTCGAAGTCGACTCCGACACGTCGTTCGTCGGCGGCGAGCGTCGGCAGGCCGTCGACTTCGAACTGACGTGGGACGTCGAGGAGGACGAGGACGACGGCGAGGACGAACTGGAGATACGATGACGCCCGCACCGACTGTCGCACCGCTCCAGCTATTCTCGGGCGAGTTCCTCCAGTACGCGGTCCTCTTTTTCGTGCTGGCGCTCGGAGCGGCACTCGTCGGTGCGCGCGACGTCGCCGGGATAAGCATGCAAATCGCGAAGTGGTTCATCATCCTCTTCGTCGCGCTGGCAATCGTCTCGCTCCTCCTCTGACCTCGGTCGCAGGGGACGCACCGATTCCACGCTGTGGGTGCCCCGCCGCGCAGAGCCGACGCTGGCCGTCTGTGAGTGTGGTGGCTCGGGTGAAGCTATCGTCACAAGGGGCTCAGCGGGGGTAACAGTTCGTCATCGCCACCAGCAGATGATACCCCGCCGTCGGTGAAAAACTCGTTCATCGAACGGCGGCGCACATCGAATCACCGTGTCGCACCGTGTTCCGTGCGCGGGTACGGCGAATCGGACGCTGTCGGTACGGCCCCACGGGTCGTGCTGGCCGAACCGACCGGCCTCACTCGACCAGTTCGAACGTCTCGACGGCGACGATGTCGTCGGCGGCGCGGCCGACCTGTACCTCGAACTCGCCGGGTTCGGCGGCGTACTCGTCGTCGGCCGTCCAGAACTCGAGGTCGGCCGCCGTCAGTTCGAACGAGACGGTCGCGGCCTCGCCCGCGTCGAGGTCGACGTTCTCGAACCGGACGAGTTCCCTGACCGGCCGCGCGCGACTGGCGACGAGGTCGTTGAGGTACACCTGTACGACTTCGGTTCCGGACCGTTCGCCGGTGTTCTCGACCGTCACGGTGACCGAAAGCGTGTCTGCCGAGGTGATAGTCGCCGTGTCGAGTGACACGTCGGTGTACGTGAACTCGGTGTAGGTCTCGCCGTGGCCGAAGGCGTACAGCGGTTCGTTCGGTACGTCCAGATACCGCGACATGTACTTCTCCGCGGGGTCCGCTGGCGGTTCGGTCAGGTCCACGTCGGCGTTCTCGGCGGGCCGCCCGGTTCGCAGACGGTTGTAGTAGATCGGAATCTGACCTTCGGTGACGGGGAAGCACATGGGCAGGCGGCCGGAGGGGTTGTGCTCGCCCAGAAGCACGTCGGCGATAGCGGGCCCCGCCTCGACGCCCGGGAACCACGCTTCGAGGATGGCGGGGACGTGTTCGGCGGTCCAGTCTATCGCCAGCGGTCGGCCGTTGAACAGGACGGCGGCCACGGGCGTGTCCGTCTCCACGAGTGCTTCGAGGAGTCGCCGCTGGTCGCCCGGCAGGTCGAGGTGGGCGCGACTCGCCGCCTCGCCGGTCTGGCTGTACCGCTCGCCGACGGCGACGACGGCCACGTCCGCGGCCGTGACGGCTTCGACCGCCGCCGCCAGTTGCGCGTCGTCGACGGCCCCGTCGCGAGAACACCCCTCGACGTAGGTCAGGTCGTCGAGGCGGTCCGCGAGCGTCGTGCGGAGCGTCGTCACGTCGTCGGGGTCGCCCTCGGCGCGCCACGCACCCAGCATGTCGGTCGCGCTGTCCGCGAGGCCACCGACGAGCGCCACCGACGCACCGTCGTCCACGGGCAACACGTCACCCTCGTTCTGCAGGAGGACCTGTGATTCGCGCGCAACCTCGCGGGCGGCCTCGCGGTGGTCCTCGGTGAGTATCCGCCGGGACTGGCGCTCCTCGTCGAAGTACCGGTACGGGTCCTCGAACAGGCCGAGGGCACCTTTGACCGTCAGGAGGCGTCGAACTGCCGCGTCGACGAGCGACTCGTCGACGACGCCGTCTTCGACGAGTTCGACCAGTTCCGTCGCGTAGGCACCGCTGACCATGTCGACGTCGGAACCAGCCTCGATACACGCCCGTGCCACTTCGCGCAGGTCCCCGGCGACGCCGTGTTCGACGAGTTCGCCGAACGAGTTCCAGTCCGAGACGACCACGTCTTCGAAGCCGAGTTCGCTCCGCAGCAGGTCGTTCACGAGCGTCTCGTTGCTGCTCGCCGGAATGCGTTCGTAGAGGTTGAAGGCGTTCATGACGCTGCCGACCCCCGCGTCCAGACAGGCCTCGAACGGCGGGAGGTGGACCTCTCGGAGGTTCGTCTCCGAGATGTCGACGGTGTTGTACTCCCGGCCCGCCTCGGACGCGCCGTAGCCCACGTAGTGTTTTGCGCACGCGAGAACGGTGTCATCGGCGGCGAGGTCGTCGCCCTGAAAGCCCCGGACCCGTGCGTTCGATATCTCGCTGGCGAGGTACGGGTCCTCGCCAGCGGCCTCCATGACCCGGCCCCAACGGGGGTCCCGGCCGACGTCGACCGACGGCGCGAACGTCCAGTGGACGCCGTCGGCGGCCGCTTCGGTCGCGGCGACGCGCGCCGACAGCGCCGCCATCTCCGGGTTCCACGACGCGGCCTCGCCGAGCGGAATCGGGAAAATCGTCCGGTGGCCGTGGATGACGTCGAGGGCCAACACGAGCGGCACCCCGTGGTCGGACTCCTCGACCGCCAGTTCCTGGAAGTGTCGCGCCTCCTCTACGTCCGCGAAGTTGAGCACCGACCCGATGTCCCCGTCCAGAATCCCTTGCTCGACGTCCATGTCGCCGACGGCGGTTCCCGTCGCGAAGTCGGCGTTCAACTGGTTCAGTTGTCCCACTTTCTGCTCGAGAGACAACTCGGCGAGCAGCGACTCGACGCGCTCTTCGACCTCGGCCCGCCGTTCGGGCGGGAGTTGGTCCAGCAGTGTCTGGGCCTGCGTTGCCATACACTGTGGCCTGTCCTCTGCGGATATAAACCACCACGCTCGGTGTCAAACGTGATAGTCCCGGGTTTCTGCGGTCCGCCACGGTGTGCGGCAATTTTCCGGTGCGAATGGCAAATAGGACGATATAGATGAATATTCGGTCCCAGATTTTCCAGTTTCTGAAATAGACGATTATTCAAATCCAATTAAGTGTATTACTGTGTGAATTATGGGAATAGTACCGCTAAACTGGGTCGTAATGCTGGCAAAAACGAATATAGGGCCATAAATAATGCTACTACTGTGCTATTCTGGATAGAATAGCTGAAAAAGCCGTAAAGGCGGTGTGGTCCTAACTTAGCGTATGGATGCGTGGTGAAGCGGAGATACCGGTCGTTCTCACCTTCGAATCACGGCGACTGGGTGTCTCTCGCCGGTGCGGTCGATGCCAGTCATCGGTGCCGGGGCAGACGCCGCTCTGCCGCTGTCGGAACTAACGAAAGTACATGTGTTATCCATGGTATGGCTGGCGTGGGCGGTTCCGAACGAGGCCTTCGCGGGCGCGTTCGACCTGGAAACCGCCAATTGCGGGGAAACTGCTGGATTCGAGAGAGGGCGGTAGAAGTTACTGAGTTATTTTACTTCGACGACTACATGACATAATAACAACTATAATGCAGCGGTTGTGTCTTGTGATTGCATGTGTTCTATGGTGAAACGAAATAGTACCAGATTACAAATAAACAACTATGGTAATGTGCCCCGACGCCGGTATCGCGTTCCCGGTGAGGGTCAGCGTCGAGGTCGCTCGTCGCAGTGGGTGAGCATCGTTGCCCTCGTGGCACCCTCGTCACTCTGACCCGCCCGCCGGAATCGGAAGAGCGACAACTTTTTGTAGGAGTGTTCGAATTGACTGAACGGAGTCAGGTTACTCCAAGTGCTACACTCGCCGCCGCGCGAGGGTAGTGTCAGTCAGTTGGGCCGTCTGCCAGCGGTCCGTTGCACCACCATGCCACCGTTCAGGGGTCGGCCGTGTTCCATTTCCCACGGTCGCCCCTTCTCTGCTACTTCCGTCACCGAGCGTCGGCGATAGTCGACCGCCGTCAGCGCAGGCTCCGAGGGCGTCTACGCGGGGACCACTGACGGGACGCCGATGCGACTGACGACGCCCGTCGCCGGTGACGGCACGGTCTGCGTCGTCGCCGGTGACGGACACGGCGACCCGTCGCACTGCTCGCCGTCGGTGACCGCGCTCCTCGTCTCCGGTTCTGCTTTTCGTTTCTCTCTGTCCGTCCCTCCGCGTTCCTTCGCTCCGCTCTCGGCGCAGTAGCGCGCTTCGTCGCGGTGTCAGTACCGCCGACGAGTCCCGATTCCGCGCGTCGACTGGGGCCGGAATCGACATGCGCTATCAATGATGAAGGTTGTCACCACCGGCGTGGTAACAGTGGATATGCCCCCCGTTCCCTACTGGACTGATGTTACCGTGCCGCGGAGTGCACGAGTGGCGAATCTACCATGCAACCGAACACACTGGACGACGAGAGTCGACGCGAATCGACTGCGGACCGGACAGACGAGTCAGACGACGACGGCGGCCTGCCACTGACACGACGTGGCGTGCTCAAGGCGGCGGCCGCGGCCGGTGTGCTCCCCGGACTCTCCGGGCTTGCCAGCGCGCAGGAAGTCGGTGTCGGCAACGGAAGCTACGTCACCACCGCCCCCAGCGGCGAGGGAACACCGCAGGGCACACAGTACACCACGTCGAACGTCGAGGCCCCCATCCCGACGAACGACTGGTGGAGCACGCTGCTGTGGTTCCAGTACTCCAACCCGATGTTCGCACATCCCGTCGCCGCGGACGCGTCCGGGGCGGGGCTGGACGTGAGCAACCCGACGGAGTGGAACATCTCCTCGTCGGGCGTCACGGACGCTATCGCGATGATGGACGACACGACGGACCTCACCATCGGCCACTCGGCCACCTCGTCGTTCTCGGACACGCGGTGTGACGGCTACGGCGACTGGCACACCGTCGCGAAGTGGGGCGACGGCACGTCGACGACGCTCACCACGACTATCGCGCAGGGTTCGCCGTACGTCTTCGCCGAGTACGAGGGCGGCGACGCCGTCGTCTCGTTCCCGTCCGCGCCGACGGTGTTCGCGGACGACGGCAACGTCCTCGGTATCGAAATCAACGGCCACGCCTACGGCCTGTACGCGCCGTCGGGCGCGACGTGGTCCGGGCAGGGGACGACCGAACTCACGTCCGCGCTGAACGGCGCGGGCTACCTCACCGTCGCGGCCCTGCCCGAGGCGACCAGCGCCGCCCTCACCGAACTGGAGACGTACGCCTACAACTTCATCCGCGACACGACGGTGTCGTGGAACTACGACCAGGCGGCGGGCGAGGTCACCACCACGTTCGACCTGACGACCGAGAACAAAGCCGAGAGCGGGGCAAGCGGGTCGTTCCACGCCCTGTTCCCCCACCAGCACAAGTACTCCTCCGAGTCGTTCACGTCGTACACGTACACCAGTGCGCGCGGGACGATGAAGACCGTCAGCGGCGGCTCGTCGATCCAGACCACCTACACCTTCCCGGGCGTCTTGCCGTTCATGCCCGACGAGGGGAGCTACGACAAATCGGAACTCGCGAGCTACGTCGACGAGGAGGAGTCCAACAAGACGCTCATCGAGACGGGGCCGGACAGCCCCGGCGACGGCACCTATTGGACGGGGAAGAACTACGGCCGACTGGCCGAACTCATCCCCATCGCCGAACAGGTCGGCGACACCGCCGCGGCCGACTACTTCCTGAACGGCGACAACAACACGCTGGGGCTGCGCGACGACCTCGAAGTCTGGCTCGACGCCAGTCAGGAAGGTCCCACCCGTTCGGAGGACGTGTTCTACTACGACCAGAACTGGGGCACCCTCATCGGCTACAACGACTCGTTCGGGTCGGGTGCGAACATCAACGACCACCACTTCCACTACGGCTACTACATCCGCGGGGCTGCGGAAATCGCCCGCAACGACCGGACGTGGGCGCAGGACTCGAACTGGGGCGGGATGGTCAACCTCCTCATCCGGGACTTCGCTAACTGGGAGCGTCCGAACCGCGCCAACGCCCAGTCCCCGGCGAGTAACCCGAAGGACTCGTTCCCGTTCCTGCGTAACTTCAGCCCCTACGAGGGCCACTCGTGGGCCGACGGCGGCGGCGCCGACTTCGCCGACGGGAACAATCAGGAGTCCTCCTCGGAGGCGCTCAACGCCTACGCCTCGATGATTCTGTGGGGCGAGTACACCGGCGACACGCAACTCCGCGACGCTGGCGTGTTCCTCTACACCACGGAAGTCCACGCGGTGCAGGAGTACTGGTTCGACGTGGACGACACCAACCAGCCGTCGAACTGGCCGTACGACACCGCTGCGATGGTGTGGGGTGACGGCTACAAGTACGACACCTTCTTCACGACCGACGTGGAGGCCATCCACGGCATCAACTATCTGCCCGTCGTCGCCTCGTCGTCGTATCTCGGGTGGGACACCGACGCCGCGGCCGCCAACTACAACGAGTTGGTGAGCAACGACCCCGACGGCGACAGCTTCCAGTACTGGCCCGACATCCTGTGGATGTACCGCGCGCTCTCGGACGTGACCGACGCGAAGAACCTCTGGACGGCCCGGAAAGACAGCTATCCGGTGGAGTTCGGCGAGAGCCGCGCCCACACCTACCACTGGATATACAACACCGACGCGATGGGGACGGCCGTCAAGTCCATCACGGCCGACCATCCGCTCACGACCGTCTACGACGACGGCGCTTCGAAGACGTACGTCGCGTACAACCCGTCGAGCAGTTCGACGACGGTCACGTTCTCCGACGGCACGAGTCTCTCCGTCCCGGCCAATTCCATCGCCACGTCCGGCGACGGGAGCAGCGGTGGTTCCGGCTCCGCCTCGACCGTCGACAGCCTCTCCGTCAGCGAAGTCGAGACGAGCACGGTCGACGCGGCCTTCGACGTGTCGTGGAGCGTCTCGGACGGCGACGGCGACCTCTCGTCGGTCGACCTGACCCTGACCGACGACACCGCCGGAGCGACGGACGACACCGCCACGGTGAGCGTGAGCGGGTCCAGCGCCAGCGGCACGACGCGGCTCATCGCGCCCGGCGACGACGGCACGGGCAACGCCTACACCGTCGACCTGACTGTGACGGACGCGGCCAGCAACACCACGTCGTCCTCGACGAGCATCACCGAGAGCGAACCGACCAACGACACGGGCGGCCCCTCGGTCGACAGCCTCTCGATGAGCGAGAACGGCGGCAACGACCCGCACGCGGACTTCACCGTGGACTGGACCGTCTCCGACAGCGACACCGACCTCGACACGGTCGACCTGACGCTGACCGACACCACGGACGGGGCCGTCGAGGACACCGTCTCCATCGGCGTCAGCGGCGGGTCCGCCGCCGACCAGCAGAACATGCGCGCGAACAAAGCGGACAACGACGGCCACACCTACGAAGTCGAGTTGGTCGTCACCGACGCCGCGGGGAACACGGCGACGGCGACGGTGACGGAAGTCGAAGACGGCGCCTGAGCGTCGGGCACATCGCGGCCGACCCGTCTGTCTACATTTTCTTCGGGGGCCTCGCGTCGGACCGAAACGGCCATACTGTCGTGAACGTTCGTGGACGTTAGGGACTGCCACCATGAAACAAGACGACGCGGTCGCGGAGCTAGAACGAATCGGATTCACGGCCTACGAAGCGCAGGCGTACGCCGCGCTCGTGGAGTACGATTCGGTCCCCGCGACGGTACTCGCGACCGAGTGTTCGGTTCCGCGGTCTCGAATCTACGACGTGGTGTCGAGCCTCGAAGCGGACGGCCACGTCGAGACGTTCTCGCACAACGGCAAGCGCCACGCCAGAGCGACCGACCCGACCGAGGTTCTCGAACAACTCCGGCGGACCGGACAGACGCTCGCCGAGACGGCGGACCACATCGAAGACGAATGGCAGCGCTCGGAGTTCCACGAACGGAACCTCACGCTGCTCGATAGCGGCGTCGCCGGGGCGATGGACCAGATACTGGCCGACGTTCGGGAGGCCGGGTATCTGGTCGAGGTCATCTGTACGGACACCGAGTACTTCCAACTCCGGTCGGCGCTCGGCGAGGCGCGCGACGGTGGTGCGGTCGTCCGCGTCACGCTCGAACAGCGCACCGGACTTGGCGAGGTGCGCTCGCAACCCGTCTCGGAGCTACGGACCCACCGCGTCCCCTCGCCGTTCCTCGTCATCGTCGACCGGCGGTCCGTCTGGATGGCCCCGAACAGGGAGAACGCCGACGACTACGTGCTGACGCTCTCTAGTCAGTCCATCGCCTACATCTTCCACTGGTTCTTCCTCGCCGGGCGGTGGGCCGGGAGCGAACCGCTGTTCGTCGCCGACTACACCGACCTCACCACCTACGTCGACATCATCGAGTTCATCCGGGACGTCGAACCGCTGACGCGGTCGGGCGTCCCGATTCCCGTCGTCGTCGAGGGGAACGACATCGAGACCGGCGCGAACCGGCGGGTGACCGGCACCGTCGCGTCGATAACCTACCCGTCGCAGTCGTCACGAACGGGCGAGCGACCGACGTACACCGACCTCGCGGGCGTCAAGACGGTGTCCGTCGAGACGGGCGACGGACGGGTCCACATCGGCGGTCGGGGCGCGACCGAAGAGGACCTCGAAATCCGTCGCATCGCCGTCGCCCTCCCGGTCGAGGCGTTCCTCGACCTCTTGGCGCGGTCGGGCGCGCTGTAGCGGGTTTCGTCGCCCGCGTGCTACTCGGTGACACCGGTACGTATTTGTGGGTCGGGCCGAAAGCGGGCCTATATGTCCGGTACTAGCCAGACCCCTCTCCGAGAGGTGGCAGCGAACGACGTGACCCCCGAGTCCGTCGACCCGGCCGAGATTCGGGCGGCCCTCGACGCCGACAGCGCACCGGTGCGCCAGCGTGGCGCGCGGGTCTGTACGACACTCGCCGAAGACGACACCGACAGCGTTCGTCCCGTCGTCGACGAACTCGGGCGGGCACTGACAGACGAGAACCCCGGCGTGGTCCAGACGGCCGCGGCGGCGCTCACACAGGCCGCGACGGCCGACCCAGCGGTCGTCGTCGAGACGCTCGACCGCGCGGCGGCGCTGGCCGACGCAGACCTCGGGGGCGTGCAGATAGCGGGCGCGCAACTGCTCGCCACCGTCGCGAAACAGGAACCGGCCCACTGCACGCCGGTCGTCGGGACGCTCCTCGACCGTCTCGGTCGCCCGCCAGCCAGCGACGACGACGAGTCGATGGCGGCGTGCGTTGGCGACGAAATCACCCAGCGGACGATTCGAGAGCACGAGGAGGAAGAACAGCAACACGAACGGGTCGCTCGGCAGGTGTTCGCCAACGTCGTCGTCGCGGTGGCCGAGGCAGAACCGTCGGCGCTCGTCGACCACGTCGACACCGTCGCCGACCTCACGACCGCCGAGGACCTCGTCGTGCGCGGGGCCGCGCTCGACGTACTCGGCGCGGTCGGAAGCGAATCGCCGTCGGCGGTCGACCCGGTCGCGGACGCGATTCTCGCCTGCCTCGACGCCGACGTGGGCGTTCTCAGGGCGCGAGCCGTGCGGACGCTCGGCTTCCTCGACGACGCACAGTACGCCGACGCGCTCAGCGACGTGGCGGCAACCGACCCGGACGACGAAGTCGCGGCGTTCGCCGCGGAGACGGCCGCCTTCCTCGAGGAGTAGTCAGTTCTCCATCGCCCGCTTCGTACAGTACCAGTACGTCCCGCCGAAGGTGACGAGACAGCCGACGACGAGTATCAGGTCGACGAGCGCGATGACGTAGGCGGCGGTGCCGGGTTGCAGAAACAGGAACGAGAACGCGAGCAGCAGCCCCATCACGATGACGACGGCGAGCATGAGCGGTATCTGGTTCCGCTGCTCGCAGAGGGCGTCCATGAGATTCTCTCTGAGTGCCATACGTTCGCATCCGTCCGAACGCTCATTAACGTCCCGGTCAGATTCGACGGTCGCCGCGGTAGACGTGGGCGGGTCCGCGCAACCTGCCGTCCCGTCGAAGCACCGCACCCGCGGTACCGCCGCTCGTCGGTACTTTTATAGGCTGAGCGCGGAATTCTCGGACGTATGAAACGCGGGCTTGTGAGCCTCAGAGCGACGGAGACGCATCGTGACCTGCTCTCGGAAGTGACGAACTGGACCGACGACGGCGACGAACTCGTCTTGCTGTGGCACCTCGACGGGGCGGAGTACGACGCGGACGTGGACACGCTCGAATCGGTCGGGCGGGTCGAACACGTCGACTACGACCACTCGGCCGTCATCGACGGCGCGGCGGCGGACGCGAAAGAGTTCACCGAACCGGTCCTGGCCGACGCCGATGTCGAGGCGCACGTGGTGGTCTCGGTCGACTCGGCGTCCAGTCGGGCGCGGAACGTCCTCGATACGGCCGCCGAACACGACTGCGACCACGCGTTCATCGTCGGCACGTCTCGCTCACCCACGGGCAAGGCCGTCTTCGGCGACTTCGCACAGCGGGTAATCCTCAACTTCGACGGCTACACCACCGTCGTCACCGAGTGAATCGGTCCGGGCCGACTGTGCAGTCCCACCGCTCCGACGAGTCGGGTTAGCGGAGTTCTGCGGCGAACGACTCGGTCGCGTCGCGCCACGCCGAGACGACGGCGTCGTACTCGGGGTCGCTGTCCCAGTCGTCGAGTGCGCCGTCGGCCGCGAGACGGTCGACGGTGCGTTGGACGCCCTCCTCCCACGAAACCGTCTGTCGGAAGTCGAGGTCACGGCGGGCCTTCGACGTGTCGAACACCGTCGAGAACTGGAAGTGGTCCAGCAACGCCGTCGTTCGGTCGGGGACTGCCTCGCGGAGCGCGTCGGTCGGGACGTGGACGAGTTCGGGGTCCGGGGCGTCCAGTGCGGCCGCCGCCCGCCGGTGGTACTGGTTCCACGTCATCGCTTCCGTCGCCGTCGTGTGGTACGCCTCGCCGATGGCTTCGTGATTCCCGATGGCAGCCACGAACGCGGCGGCCACGTCGTCGCGGTGACAGGGGGCCCAGACCGAGGTGCCGTCGCCGTGGACGACTATCGGCTTGCCCTCCCGGAGTCGGTCGACGTAAGCGCCACTGGAGAGCGTGTTGTTGAGGCTGCCGCCTTCGCCGTAGGTGTCCCACGGGCGGATAATCGTCGCCGGGAACCCGTCCGCTCGGTAGGCCTCGAACAACAGGTCCTCGCAGGCCGCCTTGTCCGCGCCGTACTCGCTGACCGGCGGTTCGCGCGCCGCCCGTTCCCGAACCGGCATCGTCGCGACGGGTCGGTGATACACGTCGACCGTGCTACAGAAGATGTACTGGTCGACGTGCCCGGCGAACACGTCGATGGCCGTCTCGACGTCCGCCGGGTCGAAGCCGACCATGTCTATCACGCACCCCAGCGAGATGGCGTCTCGCGCCCGTTCCAGCGCCTCGCGGTCGGTCCGGTCGCCCGTGATGCGGTCGACGGACGCGGGCAGGTCCGCCTCGGTTTCGCCGCGCGTGAACACCGTCACGTCGTGGCCCGCCGCGACCGCCTGTCGGGTAATTCCCGTGCTGATGAGGCCCGTGCCGCCGATGATGAGTGCTTCCATGGTCGTGCCTCTCGGGCGGGACCTGTATAGTTGTGGGACGGGTCCGGGCGTAACGATTTTCACGCCGTTCGGCGTGGTTCGACTCGAGACATGACCGAGTACGAAGTCGTCATCATCGGTGCGGGACCGGACCCGTCGAACCCCTCTGTCGACGGGTTCGCGATGGGGTATCGACACGCCGAAGCGTTCGAGAACGACGGCCGGTGCGAGGTGGTCGGCGTCGCGGACATCGTTCCCGAGAACGGGGCCGCCTTCGCGGCGACGTTCGACCTGCCCGAGTCGGCCGTCTACGAGGAGTACGAGACGATGCTGGCCGAACTGGACCCCGACATCGCCACGGTCGCGGTGCCGCCAGCGGTCCACCACGACGTGGTCGTCGGCTGTGCCCGGAGCGATACCGTCGACGCAATCCACTGCGAGAAACCGATGGCGACCAGTTGGGGCGACGCCCAGACGATGGTCCAAGGGTGCTGGCGGCGCGACGTGCAACTCACCTTCAACCGCCAGCGCCGCTTCGGCAAGCCGTTCGTCGAGGCGAAGCGACTGCTCGACGACGGGGAAATCGGCGACTTGCGCCGGGTCGAGATTACGTGGGGCGACTTCTACGACACCGGCGCGCACACCGTCGACTTGGCGGGGATGTTCAACGACGAACGCCCCGCGGAGTGGGTGCTGGCCGCCCTCGATTACCGCGAGGAGGACGTACGCTTTGGCACCCATCAGGAGAACCAGATGTGGGCGCAGTGGCGCTACGACAACGGCGTCTACGGCACGCTCTCGGGCGGGACGGGGAGCGACTTCGCCGACGCCGCGTTCGTCCTCCGGGGCACGACCGGCGAGATACGCATCGACGTGGCCGACGGGCCGATGCTCGAAGTCGTCCACGGCGGGGACCGCGAGGCCATCGACGTGAACGGCGAGACGATGCACGCCACCGGGTCCGAAACCGACCGGTTCGGGTCGGCCTTTCAGGACCGGGCGGCGAGCGAAGTTGTCGATGCGCTCGACGAGGGCCGGGAACCGGTCCTCAGCGGACGGCGCGGCCTCAACACGGCCGAGATACTGTTCGCGGGCTACGAGTCTGCCCGACGAACCGGGCGGGTCGACCTCCCCGCAGAAATCGAGGGGCATCCGCTCGAAGAGATGGTCGCGTCGGGGCGGTTGACGCCGGAATCCGTCGAGGAGTAAGCACGGCTGCGCGGTTTTACACGGTGAAAGGGCGAACGCGCCCCGAAGAACGCGCGTTCAGTCGTCCAGCGGCGCGCTGTCCCAGTACTCGTGGTCCGGTTGGGTCCGGAAGCACGCGGTGCGGTGCTCGTTCGTCTCGCCCGTGAGGGCGGGACAGGACTCGCGACACGCCTCTCGCGCCTCCGGACAGCGCGTGTGGAACCGACACCCGCTCGGCGGATTGACCGGGTCGGGGATGTCGATTTTCCGCATCGGCGGTTCGCTCGCGCCCGCCGAGTGGAGCGCGAGGTCCGGCGTCGCCCACCGAAGCACGTTCGTGTACGGATGGCCGGGGTCCTCGATGAGTTGCTCCGCCGGACCGACTTCGACGAGTTCGCCCAGGTACATCACGCCGATGCGACCGTTCCCGTGCTCGGCGAAGTACCGCGCGTTCGAGAGGTCGTGGGAGATGAACACGAACGAGGTGTCGAAGTCGTCCTGCAAGTCGAGCATGAGGTCCATCATCTCGACGCGGAGCGACACGTCCAGCGCGCTGATGGCCTCGTCCGCGAGGATGAGGTCCGGGTTCATCAGCAGGGCGCGCGACAGCGCCACGCGCTGTTGCTCCCCGCCGCTGAGTTGGTGGGGATACCGGTCGGCGAAGTCCGCGGCCGGGTTCATCCCGACGCGTTCGAGCAGCGAGTAGATGCGCTCGCGACGCTCGCTGAGGCCCACGTCCGGGTGAGTGAGTTTGATGGGTTGGGCGAGGATGTCGACGATGCGCTGGTTCGGGTTCAGCGAACTCCCGGGGTCCTGATGGATTATCTGGAGCGACGAGCGAATCTCGTCGAACGGGATGTCCACGTCGCCGCGGCCGTCCTTGGCCGCCCAGATGTCCTGTCCGCGGTAGCGGACGGTGCCGCCGGTGGGTCGCTGGAGTCCGATGCTTGTCTTCCCGAGCGTCGATTTCCCACACCCGCTCTCACCGACGAGGGCGAGCACGTCGTTCTCCTCGATGTCGAGCGAGATACCGTCGACGGCCCTGACGGTGTCCGGTTCCTCGAAGAAGTCGAGCAGTCCTTGGTCCTCCTCGAAGTGGACTTCGACGTCCTCCAGCGAGATGAGCGGTGCGTCGTCCCCTGTCGTCGCGTCGGCGACGTGGTCGGTCTGACTCATTGTTCGTCCTCCGTCGCGACGCCGACCGCGTCGGCGTCGATTGCCTCGAAGTTCAGTTCGATGGTCTCGCGCGCCTGCTCCCAGTGGTGGCAGGCCGTGCTGTGACCCTCGCCCGTCGCGTAGAACTCTGGGTCGACCTCGCGGCACTCGTCGGTCGCCAGCGGACAGCGCGGCGCGTACGAACAGCCAGACGGCACGTTGATCGGCGCGGGGCTCTGTCCCTCGATGGCGCGCATCTCTTCGAGCGGCGCGTCGAGGTTCGGCGTCGAGTTGAGCAGGGCACGCGTGTACGGGTGCCCGGAGTTGCCGATGAGTTGGTCCCGCGGCGCGACTTCGATGAGGTCGAAGGCGTACATCACGGCCATCCGGTCGGCCAGCGCGGCCACCAGCGGCAGGTCGTGCGTGATGAACACCATCGTCAGGTCGTACTTCTCCTGTAGCTCCTGGAGGAGCATCAGGATGGACCGCTGCATCAGCAGGTCCAGCGCCGCCGTCGGTTCGTCCATCACGAGGACGTTCGGTTCGAGGATGAGCGAGAGCGCGATGAGCGCGCGCTGTTGCATCCCACCCGAGAGTTCGTGCGGGTACGAGTCCAGCACGCGGTCGGGGTCGAGATACAGGTCAGAGAGGAGTTCGCGGGCGAACTCCATCCCTTCGGTCACGTTGGCGTCGTGGGCCTTCAGCGTCTCCTCGAAGTGCCCGCCGATTTTCATCGTGGGGTTGAACGAACTCATCGCCCCCTGGAACACCATCGCAACCTCCTCCCAGCGGAACTGTCGGAGTTCCTCGTCGCTGAGTTCCAGCACGTCGATGGTCGTCCCGTCGTCCTTGTGGTAGAGGATTTCGCCGGAGAGGCGGCCGGGGTCGGGAATCGCGTCGAGCATCGCCGACGCGAACATCGACTTGCCGCTGCCGCTCTCGCCGACGACGCCGACCACTTCGCCGCGCTCGACGGCCATGCTCACGTCGTCTAAGACGAACGTCTCGCCGCCGTCGTACGTGACCTTGGCGTTGCGCATCTCGATGATGGGGTCGGTCGCTTCCGTCGGGTCGCCGTGTCGCTGTGTCGTCGTCGCGTCTGGAGTCATCTAGAGCACCTCCGTCACGGTGGCGTCCTCGTCGTCGCTGGCCGTCGATTTGGACTCGCCAGCCATCCGGGTTCGGACCCGGGGGTTGAACACGCGGTCCATCCCCTGTCCGAGGAGGATGAGGCCGAGCGAGAGGCCCATGATGGCGACCATCGGGGCCAACAGCCAGTGGGCCGCGCTCCACGAGAACAGCGCGCCGCCGCTGTACGCGAAGTTCAGCGTCACGCCCCAGTTCTGCGTCGAGTAGGGGAGGACGCCGAGGAAGTACAGGCCGACCGAGGCGAACATGACGTAGCGCGCGGCGAACACGAAGTTGACCGTCACGTACGGCATGAGGTTCGGGATGATGTCCTTCGCGATGATGCGGGGCGTGCTGACGCCCATCGTCCGGGACGCCTCGACGTAGTCGTTCTCGCGTATGGTGAGAACCTGCGAGCGGAGCGACCGGCCGAGACCGGCCCAGTAGCTGATGTTGATGATGACGCCCAGCAGGATGGGGTTCTCGGGGTTCAGCGTCACCGCGAGGATGATGACGAGCGGGAGGCCCGGAATCGCCATCACGAGGTCCGAGAAGGACATCAGCGTCCGGTCGACGCGGCCGCCCTTGTACCCCGCGAGCGTCCCGATGGCGACGGCGATACCCGTCGCCCAGACCGCACCGGCCGTAATCATCAGCAGGATGGCCGGGGTCGAGTGGATGATGAGCGCGGCGAGGTCGACCCCCGAGGCGGTGGTGCCGAGGGGGTACTTCATATTCTCGAACAGCATCAGATAGCGCGGCGCTTGGCTGGTCGACGGTTCGCGCCAGAGGCCCAGCACCGCGACGAGCGCCATCAGCAGGTAGAACCCGATGATGAGGAACCCGATGCGGGTCCGCCAGTCGGCCCACGCGACCAGTAGCGGGGTCCGAATCTGCTCTTCGTACACCTCGCGGAGTCGCTCGCCCGTCGACATGTCGGGTGCCGACGTGCTCTCGCTCCGCCAGTCGACGCCCGTGCTGTCCGTCTCAGTATGCTTCATCTGATTCACCTGCGCTGATTCGCGGATCGATTTTGCTGTAGGTCAGGTCGGCGACGTAGACGCCCAGCACCAGCGCCACGGTGATGACGAGGAACGTCCCCATCATCAGTGGGTAGTCGTTGGCGTTCAGCGCCGAAATCATGTAGTAGCCGAGGCCGGTGTAGGAGAATATCTGCTCTAGGATGACGGTTCCGCCGAGGCGGAAGCCGAGCAGGAGCAGGAACCCCGTGTACATCGGCAGGATGGCGTTCCGGGCGACGTACCGGGTCGCGATACGGCGGTCCGCGAGGCCGCGGAGCCGAGCCACCTGCACGTAGTCGTTCCCGAGCACCTGGATGCTGTTGCCACGCATCGCGAGCGCCTGTCCACCGATGGCACCGATGGTGTACGAGAAGATGGGAAGCACGCTATGTTTCAGCGCGCTGACGATGAACGGGATGCCGAGTTCTCGCTCGACGCCGTTCGCGACAGTCCCCGCCGTCGGGAGCCACCCGAACTGGTAGGCGAAGACGTACAGCGCGATGACGGCGACGACGTAGAACGGGAGCGACATCAGCGAAATCGAGACGCCGGAGACCACCTGGTCGAACCGGCTCCCCTCCCAGTAGGCCTGCAGCGACCCGAGGAAGATGCCGACCGCGAAGACGAGTATCGTCGAGACGAGCACGACGAAAATCGTCCACGGCGCCGCGCTGGCGAGCACCGACACGACAGGCTCACCGAGCGAGATGGACTCCCCGAGGTTCCCCTGAAAGAGCGCGAGCATGTAGTCGATGTACTGCCGCCACAGGGGCGCGTCGGGCTGGATGTTCTGCAGGTTCGCGATTCTCGCGTCGACTTCGTCGGCTGGCACTCCCTGCCGGAGCAGTTGGGCGCGTAACAGCGTGAACGGGCCGCCGGGGAGCAACCGGACCAGACCGAAGGTCAGCGACGCCACGAGGAATATCGTGACGAACACTCTGGCGGTCCGGCGCACGTAGTAGTTGACCATTGCGTACTTCCTCTGGTGGTGTTATTCTTTGGCGCTGAGCTTGCCCTGCTTGGGGAGCCAGTGGGAGGGCCACTTGACGCCGCGGGCCGGGTCGTCTTCGGACGCAACGTCCCACTCGGCGTCGGTGAGCCACGACTGGTCGAGTTTGCCGACCAGGCCCAGCACCGGGAGGTTCTGGTTGTGGTGCCACGCGACGCGCTGGACCGTCTCGGCGACCTGTCCCTGGTCCTGGGTCGTCGCGACGCTCTGAATCTCTTCGAGCGGGTTCAGCGTCATCTGGCCCGAGCCGTCCATCGCGGGGACGGTCTTCTGGCCCTCGGTGAAGTTGTGCCCACCGTTGATGTCGGGAATCTTCATCTGCCAGCGCAGCGGGAAGTACGGGAACGACGAGCGAGCGCCGCCCGGCAGCCAGTACAGCGCGCCCATCTTGAAGTTGGACTCGATGTAGGCGCTGAAGTAGTCGCCGCCCGGCAGGGAGTTGATTTCGAAGTCGAAGCCGAAGGAGTTCAGTTGGTCGACGACGGTGTTGGTCGCCGTCGTCCAGTCGGTCCATCCGGCCGGGGTGATGTAGCTGCCGCCAAGCGTGTTGCCGTTGCTGTCCTGCCACTTGCCGCCGGACTTCGAGTAGCCCGCCTCGCGGAGCAGCGACGCCGCCTTCTCGGACTGGGTGGCGTCCATGCCGTAGCTCTCGAAGTTGCTGTAGGCGTCACCGAGCCACGACTCCTGGTCGGCCGGGGCGATACCGGTGACCTTCGGTGCGGGGTCTTTCGTGCGCGGGCCAGCGTTGTCGGCCACCTGCTGGCGGTTGATGACGTGGGCGACGGCCTGTCGGACCTTCCGCTTCCCGAAGTCCTTATCGCCGTGGTTGAACAGGACACCGTAGCCCCACTTCGCCGGAAGCGGTATCTCCTCGACGCGGTCGGGGAAGTTCGCGACGATTTTCGGCGGGGCGAACAGCGTCGTAACGACGTCGAGTTCGCCGCCCATCAGGCCCTGCTGGAGCGCGGTGTTGTCCTGTCGGCTCAGCAGTTCGAGCGTGCTGAAGTTGATGTTGTCCGCGTTGTAGAACTCGCTGTTGCGCGAGAGCGTCCACGCCTGGTCGTTTTTCCCCTCGTAGCTGAACGGTCCGTTTCCGTGGATGTCTTCTTCCCACTGGAACTGCTGGATGGCCGCCGCGTCCTTATCGAGGAACTCGTTGAAGACGGGCTGGTAGCCGTGAATCCGGAGGTCGCCGTTGGCGAGTGTGTGCTTGATAATCTCCGGGTTCGACGGCCGCTTGAGGTTGATGACGACCGTCTTGTCGTCCTCGCCCTGTTCGACGCTGTCGGCGAAGTCCCACAGAGTCGCGCCGGTCTTTTTCATCAGCTTGAACTGCGTGATGACGTCGCCCGCGGTGACGGGGTCGCCGGTGTCCCACGTCAGGTCGTCGCGCAGGGTCAGGGTGACTGTCTGTCCCTCGATGTTCCAGCTCTCGAGGCCCGCCATCTCGAACTCCTGCGTCGAGAAGTTGTAGGCGGCGAAGCGCTCGAAGAGGTGGTTTCCGGCGATGTAGTCGTAGTTCTGCGTCGCCATCGGATTGAGGTGCATGTTCGCCGGCACGCCCTCGTTCGTGGCACCGGTCAGCGTCGCGTTGAGGACCTGCGACCCGCTCTCGCCGCCGCTGTCGGTCGAGGCGTCGCCGTCCCCCTCGCCGTCGGTGGCTCCGCCGTCGCCGCCGTCGCCGCCGCCACACCCGGCGAGGGCTGCGGCACCGGAGACACCGGTCAGTTTCACGAAGTTCCGTCGGCTAATCAGGTCGCGATAGTCATCAGTAGCTTGTGACATGGCGTACAATGAGACGAGTCCGCTAACCAGTATTAAACATTTTGGTCAATCATCGACATTGTCCCCGATTAGGGCCGGTTTCTCCAATCTGGGCGGGGGTGATACCCCGCTCGGACGCGACTGAGATGCCGGTCTGCGCCGAGGCGCGGACCAGCGAAAGAATTATCATTCGGTATTCGTTACCACAGGCAATGCGCTCTGACGATTCGAGGGGGCTCTCTCGCCGTAGCTTCGTCCGTGCGGCCGTGGCTATCGGCGGGACGAGCGCCCTCTCGGCGTGTCTCGAAAGTGAACAGGAGAAACTCGACGGCGAGCAACGAACGGAGACGGCGACCGATTCGGGGCCGCAGTTCCCGCGCGGGGACGTCGACGCCGTCCCGAACGGCCAGCACCGGTGGGGCGAATATCTCGTCCGCGACGCACACGGGAACACGGTCCCCCCGCAGCAACTCGTCGTGGTCGGCCTCTCCTACGAGGGGTCGGCCCCGCCGACGGCCGACGAACGCGAACAGGTGGAAAACGCGCTGCGAACGCTCGACCGCGCGTTCCAGTGGGGAACCGGCGGCAACGCCGGGGCGGCGTTCCACCGCGGCCTCCTCTACATGCTCGGCTACGCGCCGCGGTACTTCGAGCAGGTCGGGGACGTTCCCGAGGGACTGGCGACGCCGGAGTCCGTTCTCGACGCGGTCGGTGAAGACCCCGCACACGCCGACGGCTACGACGCGGTGCTGGTGCTGACCAGCGACATCGGGTCGGTCGTCCTCTCGGCGGAGGCGGCGCTGTTCGGCGAACTCGACGAGGTCAACGGCCTCCCGGTCGAGGGGACGTTCGAGGGCGTCTTCTCGAAGGCCGGTCGTCACACCGGCTACGTCGGGAAGGGTCTGCCCGCAGACAAACTCGACAACGACGACATCCCCGAGGACGCCCCGCTGTCGATGGGCTTCAAGTCGGGCTTTCGGGACAACCTCCCGAGCGAGGACCGCGTCACCATCGACGACGGTCCCATGGCGGGCGGGACGACCATCGCGTCCTCGACACTCCGTATCGACTTGGACCGGTGGTACGACCAGAGTCACGAGGCGCGAACCGAGGAGATGTTCTGCCCGGCCCACAGTTCCGACGACGTGGGTCCCGTCGGCGAGAAACTCGGCAGTGACAGCGGTATCACCGAGGAGGACGCCGAGCGCGTCGACGCCGACGCCGAGGCGCACGGCCGCGTGGGTCACACGCAGAAGGTGGCCCGCGCCCGCGACGACGACTTCGAGACGCGCATCCTCCGCCGCACCGAGGGCGTCGCCGACACCGTCCACGACGGCGCGGGGTTCCAGTTCAACGCGATTCAGGAGACGATGCAGGACTTCGTGGAGACGCGCAAGGCGATGAACGTCGACGAGTACGACCACGACGTGCCCGCCGAGGAACACGGCATCGTCGACTACTTGGAGACGCTCCGCCGCGGGGCCTATCTCGCACCGCCCCGCGAGAAATGGGCGCTCCCGGTGGTCTGACGATGCGGAGAGGCACACTCGCGGTCGCAGTTGCGGCGCTCCTCGTCCTCGCTGGGTGCTCGGCGGGCGGCGCGTTCGGTCCCAACACGTCGGACCGGGACGCACCCCGTCTCCAGTTCGAGAACGCGACGGCCGCGTCGGGCCTCCAGTACGAGGCGAGCGGAAGCGGCGTGGGAAGCGGCAACTCCGGGGTGTACGCCGCCGACGTGAACAACGACTCGTGGACGGACGTGCTCGCCGTCGGCGGGGCGGGACCGACGCTGTTCGAGAATCGGGAGGGTGAGTTCGCCCGGAGCGACGCGCTCCCGCCGGTGGAGGGCAAGGTCAAGAGCGCGGCGTTCGTCGACGTGGAACGCGACGGCTACCCCGACCTGTTCCTGTTCACCCGGGACGGCGCGGTCCACGCGTTCCACAACGACGACGGGACCTTCGAACGGACCGACTACGGTCTCGGGAACCTCACCTACCCGCTGGGCGCGACGGCCGCCGACTACGACGGCGACGGGGACACCGACCTGTTCGTCTACCAGTCCGGGCCGTGGCGAGACCGCAAGCCAGCGGGCTACTTCAACCTCGAAACGACCATCGACGCGGACAACGGGAACCGGAACTACCTCTACGAGAACGTCGGCGGCGAGTTCCGCCGGGTCGAGAGCGACGACATCGGGGGCAACCACTGGAGCCTCGCGGCCAGTTTCGCCGACCTCACCGGCGACGGCCGCCCGGACATCCACGTCGCCAACGACTACAACAACGACACGCTGTACGTCAACCGCGGCGACGGCACTTTCGAACAGCGCTCGCTCGGCGGGTCGACGGCCCGCAACGGGATGGCCTCCGAAGTCGCGGACGTGACCGGCGACGGCCGTCCCGACGTGTTCGTCTCGAACATTTGGTTCCCCGACCTGCAAGCGAACATGGACCAGGAGCGCTACGACCGCCTGAAACGCTTACTGGAGTTCGTCATCCACTCCAGTCGGACGCAGGGCAACACGCTCCTCGTCAACGGCGGGGATGGAAGCTTCGAGGACCGCGCCGACGACCTCGGCGTTCGCCACGGCGGGTGGGGATGGGCCGCCAGCGCGACCGACTTCGACAACGACGGCGACCGCGACCTCGTCCACACGACCCAACACGTCGTCCGCGTCAACCGGACCGACCCCGTCTACACATACCCGATGGTGTTCCAGTCGAACCGCGCGTCGGGCGAGGACGGATTCGTCCGCGTGAACAAGACCCGTAACGGGATGGAAGAGACCGACGGGCGAGGGCTGGCGACGCTCGACTACGACCACGACGGCGCGCAGGAACTCGTCGTCGCCGTCTACGACGCCCCGTTCGTCGTCTACGACAACGCGGCCGCCGACGGCAACAGCCTCCAGTTCCGCGCCGTCGACGAGCACGGCGCGACGGCGCTCGGCGCCGTCGTTACCGTCACGGCCGGTGACACCGAACAGGTGGTCGCACAGACGGCCAACGTCGACTACCTCTCGCAGGACTCCCGCGTCGAACACGTCGGTCTCGGCGACCACGAGACTGCGACCGTCCACGTCCGGTGGCCCGACGGCACCGAACGGCAGTTCGAGGACGTGTCGGCGAACCAGCGGCTTCGTCTGACCAAGGACGGCGTCGTCGTCACGGCGCGGACCGAGTAGCGGGACTCGGTTTTCACACCATCCAAAATTATAAATAGCCGTGGTAGAATCGTTCTCACCATGCAGTCAAGAGGCGAGCAACCACTGTATAGAGACGACACTGTCTCCACCTCGAAACGCGTCGCTGACCTCCTCGAACGAATGACGCTCGAAGAGAAGGTCGGGCAGTTGGTGGGGACGTGGGCGGGCCACCTCAGCGAGTTCAAGGACATCGACGACGTGGCCGACGAAATCCGCGAGCACAACGTCGGCGCCGTCGCCTCGTTCGGGTGGGGCGGCGCGGTGGACATGCGACTCGACGACATCGTCGAACACGTAAACCGCCTGCAGGAAGTCGCCCTCTCGGAGACCCGCCTCGGGATTCCGCTGTTGTTCAACGTCGACGCCGTCCACGGCCACGCCTACGTCGCGGAGGGCACGGCCTTTCCCAACGGCCTCGGGGCCGCGGCGACGTGGGACGTAGACGGCGTCGAGCGAGCGGCGGGCATCACGGCGACGGAGGTACGCCGAAGCGGCGCCCACCAGAACTACTCGCCGACCTGCGACGTGGCCCGCGACCCCCGGTGGGGCCGCACCTTCGAGACGTTCGGCGAGAGCCCCTACCTCTGTGCGAAACTGGCGGCCGCGAAAGTCCGCGGGTATCAGGGCGACGGCATCGAGGATTCGTCGTCCGTCGTCGCGACGGCGAAGCACTTCCCGGCCTACAGCGAACCCGAACGCGGCGAGGACGCCGCGCCCGTCGAAGTCTCCGACTATCTCCTCCGCAACGTCTTCCTCCCGTCGTTCCTCGACGTTCTCGACGAGGACGTCGAGTCGGTGATGCCCTCCTACAACGCCATCGACGGCGAACCGTCCCACGGGTCGCGGCGCTACCTGACGGACCTGCTCCGCGGGACCCTCGGTTTCGACGGCACCGTCGTCTCCGACTGGAACGGCGTCCGGATGCTCCACGACGACCACAAGATTACCGCCGACCACCGCGAATCGGTGCGACAGACCCGGGAGGCCGGACTCGACATCGCCTCCGTCGACGCTATCGACCACGCCGAGCACCTCGTCTCGCTGGTCGAAGACGGCGAAGTTGCCGAGGCCGTCATCGACGACAGCGTCGAGCGAATCCTCGACCAGAAGTTCCGACTCGGCCTGTTCGAGGACGCCTTCGTCGACCCGAGCGAGGCGCGAGACATCGTCGGTGCGGAGGCCCACCGCGACGCGGCCCTCGACGCGGCCCGCGACTCGATGACGCTCCTCCAGAACGAGGACCTCCTCCCGCTCTCCGACGACGCGGACGTTCTCGTCGCCGGGCCGAACGCGGACGACGTGGTTCACCAACTCGGCGGGTGGAGCGTTCCCGACGCCGAGGGGACCGACGTGGTGACAATTCGCGACGGCGTCGAGGACGCCACCTCGGGCGATGTCGTCTACGAACAGGGCGCGACGATGAACGATCCGGTCGACGTGGACGCGGCCGTCGATACCGCCACAGACGCCGACGTGGCCGTCGTCGCCCTCGGCGAACCGTGGTACCTCCACGAGTTCGGTCCGACGGTCGACACGGGGACGGAACCCGACGAGTTCCCGAACCGCCACACGCTCCACCTCCCGGACGCCCAGCGCGAACTCGTCGAAGCGATTCACGAGACGGGGACGCCCGTCGTCGGCGTGTTGGTCACCGGCCGACCGCTCGTCGTCGACTGGATGGCCGAGAACGTCCCGGCGCTCCTCATGGCGTACTACCCCGGGACGATGGGCGGGCAGGCCGTCGCCGAGACGCTGTTCGGCGAGAACGACCCGAGCGGTCGCCTCCCCATCACCATCCCGAAGTCCGAGGGTCACCTGCAGGCACGGTTCAACCACTTCCCGCACCCGACGCCGATCGGGCAGGAGGAACACCCCTCCTCGTACGACCCGCTGTTCGAGTTCGGCCACGGCCTCAGTTACGCCGAGTTCGAGTACGGCGACGTGGAACTGACCGACTCGACCATCGGCCCGCACGAGACGACGACGGTCAGAGTTCCGGTCGAGAACGTCAGCGACCGAGCGGGCACCGATGTCGTGCAGGTGTACGCTACCGACCACGCGAGTTCGCACGTTACGCCGGTCCGCGAACTCCGTGGCTTCGAGCGCGTCTCGCTCGACGGCGGTGAGACGACGACGGCAGAAATCGAACTCGACGCGGCCGAACTCGGCCGGGTCGACAGCGACGGCGTCCGCCAGACCGAGGCGGGCAGATACTCGGTCCACGTCGGCGACCAGACGGTCGAACTCTCTATCGAGACGACCTACGACTGAACCGGGTTGTCGAACGAAATCGCCTCCAGCGTTATCTTCTGCGCTTCGAGGTCCTCGAACACCGCGCCCCAACCGCCGACGACGACTTCCTCCCCGTCCGCTTCGAGCGTCACCACCGCGTACGTCGAGAGGCGTTCGAGCGACGGGGAATCGTTGCGGTACACGTTCGGGTAGTAGATGTCCGTGACCGTCCCCGTGACCGTCTGGAACTCCCTGCTGTCGACGCCGATGCCCGAGACGGTCACGACGATGTCTGCGCCGTCGTGGAACAGCGAGGTCACGTCGCGGATGAACTCCTTGAGGCTGATGTATGTCTTCGGCGTCTGCTGGTTCGCGGACAGCGGTGCCCACGAGTACCAGAGGCAGGTCTGGAAGTACCAGTGGTTGATAAACGAGAGGATGTCGTCGTGAATGAGGATGCCGTAGTTCTCCCCGGCGCGCGAGTTCGGCGCGAAGTACGTCTGACTCCGGTCGAGGATGGCGATGAACGGCCCGGGTATCTTGACGACGCGCATCTCGAGGTTCGGTTTCGAGAGGTCCCACGCCTCGCTTCGCTCGGCCAAGTCCGGTTCGTAGTAGATGGCGACGTGGACGACCACGTCGCGGTCGGCGGCCGCGTTCAGGTCGGACCGGAGCGCGTCGAACTGGTCGGCCGTCAGCGCCACCTCGACGGCCACGTCCGTCTCCCGAATCTGTGCTCGGGCGCGGTCCAGCACTGTCTCGGCGTGCTTGACGACGCCGACGCGGTGGTCGTTGAGGTCCGGTTCCTCCCACCGGTCTTCGAGTTCCTCGGCGGCGTCGGTGAACAGTTCGCCGCGTTCGCGCAGGTGCGTGAGGATGTCGACGGGGTCCGACGGTTCTGCGTGCAATCGGTCCTGGTCGATGGTCTCCACGAACCCCTTCGACTCCAGCGACCGGAGCGTATCGTACACCTGCGACGTCGGCACGTCCGACTTCTTCGCCACGTCGACGGCTGGCAGCCGTCCGTAGTCCACGAGCGCGAGGTACGCCTCCGCCTCGTAGCTAGTGAGGTCGGCGTTTTCCAGCGCCCGTTTGAGTGTGTCGCGGTCCATACACCAACGCTGGCGTCCAAGCGTATGAATGTTTACTGCACCCAGATGCCCGATAGGTAAGAAAAGTAGAAGTTACGGATAGGGAAAATAGCTAGCAAATAGTAAGTAAACTGTGTATTGTTGTAGAAAGAAGAAATACACTCCATAGGGGCTTAAGACCGTCAAAATGTGTTGGTAGAATAATCCAATGTGGGGTTCTTATGTGGGATATTATGGATAGTGTATTCGTGTGTAACGACAGAATTAATATTTATTACGACAGTTGAGTTCGGTTCGCATTCGGTGTCGACGGCGGCCCCGACAGCCTTCGTCGGACTGGTATAACGAATGTACCTGTGTTAGACTAACTGCGGTGTCGGGGTGGTGGTCGGCCATTCGTCTTCCCCCGACGATTCCGATTCGACCGACGACCCGAACACCAGACTTGGAGTGACGACTTCTTGCTCTCATGCGGAGGAATCCATTGCTCGAAATCGGGCGTAGAACACTACAATTCGAAGATATTCTCCAAAAAAGTCCTTCAAATTCCGAATTAGGTTTTGTGGCGGCTAAAATAGGTAGAATAGCCCTCTCTAACCTCCAAAATCCCGACTCATGGGAATATATTAGAAAAATAGATTCAAAACTCCCGGTATGGGGCAAAAATATATTTATAACTCATTCACCTGTCCGCCAAATCACCACAGACGTGGACCTCTCGCGATGCCTTCCAACGCGCTACTGACCCACGTCGACCGATTCGCCGCACCCGTGGGCGGCGGGAGGTTCCGACTCTCTATTGACCTATGTATCGAACAATACTGGTACAGTTGGTACTGAGGTAACTGGAGCTAAAATACTCGAAAATACCCCTATTATAAACGGGTTTAATACTCTACCGGCCACCATCAGGTGATGACGCAGGACTCAGAGAAGCTGTCTGACCGCGTTTCGCGGCGTACGTTCATCGCGACCACAGGTGCAACGGGTGCGGCGGCCATCGCCGGTTGTTCCAGCGGGAGCAGTTCGGAATCCGAGGGCGACGGGTCCAGTTCCGACGGCGCCAGCGACGACGACTCGGACTCCGAGGAGATGACCGAGGCAGAGGAGACCGAGAGCGGGTCCGGCGCGCCCACGGCGCTCGAATCCGGCGGCTCCTCGACGGTGTACCCCATCATGAACACCGCCTCGTCGTACTGGAACGCCAATCGCCCGGCCAGCGACACCGAGTACTGGCCCCACGGCGAGTACGGCATCGAGACGGACAAGGCGCTGGCCGACTACTGGGCCGGTCTGTACGGCTTCGAGGCCGGTGGCGAGGAAGGCCCGCCGTTCCAGTTCACGGTCGGACTCTCGCACTCCGGGACCGGCGTCGAGAAGGTCATGAACGGCCAGCACGACATCGGGAACTCCTCGGGGAACGTCGAGGACGAACTGCCGGATCGCGACTCCTACGACCAGTTCGTCGACCACGTCGTCGGCGTCGACGGCCAGCCCATCGTCGTCTCCTCGGAAATCGCCGACGCGGGCCTCGAAGGCATCACCGGCCAGCAGCTGAAGGACCTCTACAAGGGCCGCATCAGCAACTGGCAGGAGATAGACAGCAGCCTGCCGGACCGCGAGGTTCAGGTCCTCGGCCGCGTCAAAGGCTCCGGGACGCGAACCTCGTTCGTCTCGAACGTCTTCGGCAACCCCGAAGAGGACACCACCGTCGCCAACCGCTTCGGTCAGAACCAGCGCCTCGCGCAGGCCATCGCGCAGGCCGACAACGCCATCAGCTACCTCGCGCTGGCGTTCCTCGACACCGACGGCGTCACCCCCATCGCGCTCGAATGGGAGGGGACGACCTACGCCTACGGCGACGACGAGAACGGCCTCGACTCCACCAGCTACCCGCTCTCGCGTGACCTGCACTGCTACACGTGGGAGGGCACCTCGAAGAAGGAAGCCGCGGTCATCAACATGGTCCTCCACGACTTCGGTCAGGACCTCTTCGTCGCGCCGAACGACTACTTCACGCTCGGCAAGCGGCGGCAGGAAGAAGAGAAGGCGAAGCTCCCCGACCAGGTCTAAGCACACCTCGTCGCGGTCTCAGGGCAGACAGCACGATTGGTCCACTTTTTCAGACAACGACATGATAGACGACGTACGTACGAACACACGCGAGACGATACTCGGGGGCGACGCCGCGGAGGGGTCGCTGCTGGCGGTCGGCGCGTCGGCGGTGACCCTCGTGGCGACCATCGCCGTGTTCCTGTTTCGACCGGCGATGGCGCTCCCGACGCTTGGGGCGTTCGCCTTCGTGACCGCTATCGGCTGGGTCACGTATCAGGCCGAGATGGCGCGGTTGCTGACGCTCGTCGCGACGGTGTTGACGGTGTTGACGGTCACGTTCATCACCATCTTCCTCTTCGCGAGCGCGGTGCCAGCCTTCGTAGAGCACGGCCTCGGATTGCTTCTCATCCCCGAGCAGAACGGCGAACCAATCTGGTTCTTCTGGTTGGACGCGCTCCTCCCGAGCGCGGAGACGTACTGGAACCCCCTCAGCGGGGCGTACTCGCTGATTCCGATGATTTGGGCGACGGTCGTCGTCACCGTCATCGCCGGGGCCATCGCCGGACCGCTCGGCCTCTTCGGCGCGTTGTTCATCGCCGAAGTCGCCAGCGACGGCATGCGCGAACTCATCAAACCCGGCGTCGAGGTGCTGGCGGGCATCCCCTCCATCGTCTACGGGTTCATCGGCTTTCAGGTGCTGAACGGCTTCGTCCAGACCTCGTTTCTGGACGACGGCGCGAGCTTTCTCATCGCGGGCGTGGTCGTCGGCATCATGGCGCTGCCGACCGTCGTCTCCGTCGGCGAGGACGCCCTCTCTAGCGTCCCGGACTCGATGGGCGACGGCTCTATCGCGATGGGCGCGACGCGCTGGCAGACGATGAAGAGCATCTCCATTCCCGCGGCGTTCTCGGGCATCTCCGCCGCCGTCATCCTCGGACTGGGGCGGGCCATCGGCGAGACGATGGCCGTCGCCGCCATCATGGCGTCGGGCACGCTGTTCGCGGACCCGCTGTACGACATCTTCGACGCGAACGCGACGCTGACGAGCCTCATCGCCACCCAGTACGGCAGCGCGTCCGAGAGCACCATCGACGTGCTGTTCGTCGCCGGTGTGATGCTGTTCGTCATCGTCGCCGGGATGAGCGTCGTCTCGCAGTACATCGAACAGCAGATGAAAGCGAAACTCCGGGGGAACCGATGAGCGACGCCTACGCGACCGAACGCGACGACGCGCTGGTCAGTGCCGAATCGAACGTCTACGACCGCGGCCTCGACGGGGCCATCGCCCTCAGCGTCGTCGGCTTTGCGCTGGGGATGATTACGCTCGTCGACCTCGTGCCGCTCGACAGCACCGGCGCGGCCCTCGGCGAGTTCTTCCTGACTATCCTCGCCGTCGTTGTCGGCGGCGTCGGCGTCGTCGGCCTCTCCTCGTGGGCGAATGTCACGCCGGTATCCGCACAGCGAGTCCGTGGCATCGCGCTCGGCCTCGTCGTCGGAACGCTCGCGCTGACCGTCGCCGCCTACGCCCTGCCGGTGTCGCTGGCGACGCTGCTCGGCGGCATCCTCCTCGTCGAAGCGCTCGGCATCGCGGCCGCCGGGGTGGCTTCGGCGACAGGCGTCGTCGACACCGAACCGAACACGAGCGCGGGCCTCCTCGCCGGTGGCGTCTTCGGCGTCGTCGGCCTCTTCATCGGGGCCGCCATCGGCGGGTCGCTCGTCGGCTTCGACTCCCTGCTGTGGCTGGTCGTCGCACTGGCCGCCGGCGCGGCATTGACGGTGTTGGCCGTCGTCCCGCGCGAGGACCTCGGGTCGACGCTCCCGGCGGCGCTCGTCGTCGGTACGCTCGGTTTCACCATCGCCACCGCCGTCGTCGGCGTCGGCTGGCAGTGGGACCCCCAACAGCTCTCCGGCGGGTTCACCGGCGGTGCGGTCATCCCGGGCTTCGTCCTGTTCGGGGCGATTCTCTCTGCGTGGTCGGCCGCGAAGTGCCGCGCCGGATTCGGGGCGCGCGGCCGCGAGTACGGGGCTTTCCTCGTCATCAACCTCAACGCCCTCCTGATGGTCGCCATCATGGTGACTATCGTCGTGTTCGTCACGCTGAAAGGCGCTGGCTACG
Organism: Haloarcula marina; assembly: GCF_024218775.1. Taxonomy (NCBI): domain Archaea; kingdom Methanobacteriati; phylum Methanobacteriota; class Halobacteria; order Halobacteriales; family Haloarculaceae; genus Haloarcula; species Haloarcula marina. The sequence goes on from NZ_CP100404.1 coordinate 526,531, forward strand.
CCGTCCACGGCCTCGCTATCGGTGCAGTGTCGGCGCTGGTCGTCCTCGCGCCGCTGGCCGTCCTCGCGGTCAACACCGCACGGACGCCGGCGGGCACGAACGAGTGGCACGGCGGCGCGCGGCAGTTGTTCCGCCTGCTCCCGCTGGCGACCGTCGGCTCAATCGCGGCGGTCCTCCTCTCGGTCCTCCTCACCGGCGACCGACTCGAATACCCGTTCACCTACACGGTTCTTGTCAATCGCCAGTCCCAGACGCTCGACACCTTCGTCGCGGTGACGCCGGAGACGAGCGTCGGGTCGCTGTTGCTCGCCGCGCCGATGCTGTTGTTGTTCGTCTACTTCTTCCGGTCGTACGGCAGTCTCCGGAACGTCGGGAGTCGGAACGCGTCCGTCGCGAGGGTGCGACAGGTGCTCCCGCTCGCGGTCACCGGTTTGGCGGCGCTCACTGGCTTGCTCGTCCTGACCGGGCCGTCGCCGCTCGGACTCCCCGTCGGTGGCACGCTCGGCCTCGCGGCCGTCGTCCTCGGGAGCGTCGCGGCGGGCGGCCTCGCCGTCGCGCCGCTCACTGGCGTTCTCACCGGCGACGGCACGCTCGCCGACCGCGCACAGGACCGCGCGGAACTGTTCCCGGTCGGTGTCTTCGGCGGCCTCGTCCTGCTGACGACGGCCCTCCTCCTGCAAGCGCCCGCGACGGTGACTCCCAGCGTCGGCCCGGTCAACCTCGTCCCGGCCGTCGCGCTCGCCGGTGCGGTCGCGTCGGCGGCCCTCGCGGTCCTCCTGACCGTCGCGCGACGGTCGACGAGGGCGACGATTCAGCGCCGCCTGCTCGGCGAGGAACTGTCGCTCGCGCTGGCCGCCACGGTCGGCTACCTCGCGCTGGTGGGGCTACACGTCGCGCTGACGCAGGTCTCCTTTACCGTCCTCGGCGTCTCCGTCGCCAACGAGGGGTCGCTCTCCTTCCCGATGGTGATGCAGGCGTACATCCCGCTGGGGGCCGAACCCGGCGGCATCATGCCAGCCATCGTCGGGACGGTGTGGCTGGTCGTCGGCGCGACGCTCTTCGCGGTTCCCCTCGGCGTGGGCGCGGCCGTCTTCCTCACGGAGTACGCCGAGCAGGGCCGCTTCACGGCGCTGGTCGAAATCGCGACCAACGCGCTCTGGAGCACCCCGAGCATCGTCTTCGGCCTGTTCGGCGCGGCGTTTCTCGTCCCGCGACTGGGCGGCGACGAGTCGCTCATGGCCGGCATGCTCGTCCTCGGGTTCATGCTCCTCCCGCTGGTGCTCATCACCTCTCGGGAGGCCATCAAGGCCGTCCCCGACGAGTACCGGGACGCCAGCGCGGCGCTGGGCGTGACCCAGTGGGAGACGATTCGGAGCGTCGTCCTCCCGGCGGCGATGCCCGGCGTCATCACCGGCGTCATCCTCGGCGTCGGCCGCATCGCCGGGGAGACGGCCCCGCTCATCCTCGTGTTGGGGTCGACGCTGAACTCGACGGAGGCGGTGTCGGTCATCGACGGCTTCCGCTTCACGGCGACGCCGCCGTTCGTCGCCAACGACGCGTTGCTGTCGGCGTCGGCGTCCCTGCCGACGCAGGTGTGGGCGGTCATCGCCGCCGGCGTCAGCGGGTCGCCCTCGATGGGATGGGCGACGGCGTTCATCCTGCTGATGGTCGTCCTGACGTTCTACGCGGTGGGTATCGTTGCGCGGACGTACTTCCGGAGGAAACTGAACTATGAGTAACGCGATCAACGACGACGAGATGGAGACAGGTACAGAACCAGTGGCGGAACCGCAGTCGAGCGAGGGCGCCGGCGTCACGACGGCGGGCGAGAGCGAAGAGCGCGTCCGCGAGGCGTGGACGGACTACGAGTTCGACGGGACGCCGAAACTCGCCGTCGAGGACCTGGACGTGTGGTACGGCGACGACCACGCGCTGAAGGGCGTCTCGATGGACATCCCCGAGAACTCCGTGACGGCGCTCATCGGTCCCTCGGGGTGTGGGAAGTCGACGTTCCTGCGGTGTCTCAACCGCATGAACGACCGCATCAAGGCCGCCCGCGTCGACGGGTCGGTCGAACTCGAGGGGACCGAAATCTACGACCCCAACGCCAACCTCGTCGAACTGCGCAAGCGCATCGGGATGGTGTTTCAGTCCCCGAACCCCTTCCCCAAGTCCATCCGGGAGAACATCTCCTACGGCCCGCGCAAGCACGGGGACATCGAGAAGGGACTGCTCGCGCGCCTGTTCGGCCGCGACGACACCGAGGCCGAGTACGACCTCGTCGAGCGCTCGCTGAAGCAGGCGGCGCTCTGGGACGAGGTCAGCGACCGACTCGACGACAACGCCTTGGGCCTCTCGGGGGGACAACAGCAGCGACTCTGTATCGCCCGCTGTCTCGCCGTCGACCCGGAAGTCATCCTGATGGACGAACCGGCCTCGGCGTTAGACCCCATCGCCACTTCGAAGATAGAGGACCTCGTCGAGGAACTCTCGAAGGAGTACACCGTCGTCATCGTCACCCACAACATGCAGCAGGCGGCCCGTATCTCCGACCAGACGGCCGTCTTCCTCACCGGCGGCGAACTCGTCGAGTACGACGACACGGACAAGATATTCGAGAACCCGGAGAGCCAGCGCGTCGAGGACTACATCACCGGCAAGTTCGGATGAGGTCGCCGCATCGCCGCCCGCGCAACCTCTGCGCGGGCGTGACCGACACGACATCCCTGACTATGGAAACACGCAAGATACAGCAGGTCGGTGGCGGCACCTACACCGTCTCGCTCCCGAAACAGTGGGCGGAAGCGGCCGACATCGATACCGGGTCGGTCGTCAGCCTCCACACGCACATCGACGGCCTCCTCGTCGTGCAGGCACAGGAACGCGACCGGGACGGGACCGACGCCCTCTCGGTCGAGGTCCCACACACCGACGCGACGTGTCTCGAACGCGCCCTCCGCGCGGCGTACGCCGCGGGCATCGAGGAACTCGAATTCGACGCGCCGGATGGCTTCACCGACGACCAGCGCCGCGCCGTCGAACGGGTCGCCCGCAACCTCACCGGCGTCACCGTCACCGAGACGACGCCGACGACTATCCACGTGCGGACGCTCTTGGACGCCAGCGAGGTGTCCATCCGCCAGTCGGTCCGGCAACTCCAGTTCGTCGCGCTCTCGATGCACCGGGACGCGACGGCCGCCCTGACGGGGCCGACGACGGTGGACGACCCCGCCGACCGGGACGACCAAGCCGACCGCCTGTACGCGATGGTGGACCGCTACTTCGAGCGCGGCCTCGCCCGCTTGGACGAGATGGATGCGCTGGGGCTGACCCGCTCGGAACTGTTCGTCTGCTGGGTCACGGCCCGCGAACTCGAACGCGTCGCCGACCACGCCGAGCGCATCGCGACCACCGCGGCGGCCATCGACGCCCCCCTCGACGACGAGTGCACCGCGGAGCTAGCGACGCTCGCCGACACCGCTCGCGACATCGTCGAGGACGCGGTCCGGGTGGTCGTCGGCGACGCCGACGTGGGGACGGCCCGCGAGGCCCTGCACACCCGCGACTCGCTCCGTGCCGACATCGAGGCGCTTGACCGCCACCTCTTCGAGGACGGAACCGAGTACCGCCTGACCCACGCCCTCGACAGCGTCGGCCGCACCGCCGAACACGGCGGCAACATCGCCGAACTGGCGCTCAGGACCGCGGTTCGAGACGACGGACTCACCGCGCCCGCCGCCGACCTGCCCGAGAGCCAACTGGCCGAGTGACTCGCCGCCACGCGCCGCGACCCTTCCGCTCGGGCCGCCGAAACAGCCGACTTATCTGCCTGCTTCCCCGTAGCCCTCCCAATGACCGTTCACCACGAGGGACTGACCGTCGATTGGCTGGGGTACGCCACCATCCGCATCGCGGGCGACGACGCAGTCGTCTACACGGACCCGGGCCGCTACGGCGTCCTGACCGGTGAATGGGAACCCCACACCGAGGGCATCGGCCACCCGCCGTCGACTGACTACCGCGCCGAAGACGCCGACGTGGTCTGCGTGACCCACGTCCACCACTACGACCCCGACGGCATCGACCGGGTCGCCAACGAAGACACGACGGTAATTGCTTACGAAGGCATCGACGGTCGCGACGTGGAACGGGACTTAGACCCCATCATGGACCTGCCCTACGAGGTCCGGCAGGTCGGACAGAAAGACCACCTGACCGTCGGCGACGTGGCGGTCTGGTCCTCGCCCGCCTACAACGAACCCGACGGGCCGCACACCCTTCCGGACGGAACGCCGTATCACCCCGAGGGATTCGGCTGTGGGTTCATGGTCGAAGTCGACGGCACGCGGGCGTACTACCCCGGCGACAGCGACGTGCTCCCGGGCCACCGAACCCTCGAGACCTCCCTGTTGTGTCCGCCAATCGGCCCGCGGGCGACGATGGACCGGCACGAGGCCGCCGCCCTCGCCGCCCGCATCGAACCCCGACTGGTGATGCCGGTCCACTACAACACCTTCTCGAACCTCGAAGCCGACTCGCGGGCGTTCGCCGCCGACGTGGCCGAGGCGGGCGTCCCCGTCGTCTTGGACGAGCGCTGACGCGGCAAGACTACGGTCCTCCGGCGTCCATCGCCACCGTGCCCTACGCAGACCTCTCGCACCCGATACGCTCGGGGATGCCCGTCTTCCCCGGTGACCCGCCGGTGTCGCTCGCGCCCCACGCCACCGCCGACGCCGACGGCTACCGCGTCACCGCCGTCGACTGCGGCAGTCACACCGGCACGCACGTCGACGCGCCGAGTCACACGGAATCCGAGGGTCGCCCCATCGACGACGTGCCCGTCTCGCGGTTCGTCTGGGACGCCGTCCGCGTGGACCTGCGGGGCCGTGACCCGCGAACCCCGATTCGGCCCGCCGACCTGCCGACGAGCGACGCCGACGCCGTCGTCCTGCAGACCGGATGGGACGCCCACTGGGGCGACCCCGAGTACTTCGACCATCCGTACCTGACCCCGGCGGCGGCCGACCACTGCGTCGGGCAGGGCTACGACGTGGCTATCGACGCGCTCAACGTCGACCCGACGCCCACCGAGAACGCGACGGGTGACGAACCCGAGGGGTTCCAGGCCCACCACGCGCTGTTGGGGAACGACCGCCTCGTCGTCGAGAACCTCGCGAACCTCGCCAGCGTGCCGGAACGATTCGAACTGGTCGCCGCGCCGCTGAAACTCGCGGACGGCGACGGCGCGCCGGTCCGGGCGTTCGCGCGCTACGACTGACCGTCCCACTTCGCCCATTCACGGTGGGCGCTGGCGACGGCGGCGACTTCGGCGGTGTCGAGACGACCCCGTTCGGTCAGCACCGCCGTCACCGCCTCGGGCGGCGTCACGTCGAAGGTAGGATTCGCCACCGCGAGGTCGGCGTCGCCGTCGTACACCTCGGCCGCGTCGCGGGGTTCGAGGTCGTAGTCGGCCGTCGTCGCCACCTTGTCGGTGGCCGCCACGACGAAGCAGTCGGCGTCCGCGCTCGCCGCGCCGAGGGCCGCCGCGCGGGTTCCGACCTTGTTCACCACGCGTCCGTCCGGGAGGATGCGGTCGGCCCCCACGAGGACGGCGTCGGCGTCCCACTCGGCCAGTTCGAAGGGGAAGGCGGCGTCCGTCGTCACCGTCACCGCCGTCTCGTCGGCCAGTGATTCGGCGACGCCGACGCCTTCGCCGCCGGGCCGGGACTCGGCGACCAACACCGCCTCGGGCGCGGCGTCCCGAATCGCCGTCTCCACCGTGCCGGACCGCGAGAGCGTCGCCACCCGGGCCGGGAGCGTCTCGGCGGCCACTCGGGCGGCCTCACGGTCGCCCGTTATCGCTCGCTCGATACCGTCTCGGGCCGTCGTCTCGACGGCGTCGGGCGTTCGCTCGTCGCTCGCGGCCAGCATGACGCGGTTGACGCGGTTTTCGAGGACGGCCATCGACGGTCGAGCGTGCCTGAGGATTCGAGCGAGCGCCGCTAGCCCATCCCAGTCGTCGCGCTCGCGTTCTGCGCGCTCCACTTCGTCGGCCCGTCGTCCCTCGGCGGCGAGCGCCGCTTCGTCGCGCAGCACCTCCAGCGCCCGCAGCGAGAGCCACGCCGACCCGTGGGTCCGGTCGTCTCTGACAGTCGCCACTCGCGGCCGCACTCGGTCGTAGGATGTCCACAGTCGGGGGACCGTCTCCCGGCGGAGTATCTCCGGCGGATGGACCCACGCCGTTTCGACCGTCTCCTCGTTGGTCGTGACCGCCCGCGATGCACAGTCGAACAGGAAGGGATTGACCAGCCACCGCGTCCCGCGCGCCTCGTCGTCGACCGGAAACGGGTCGCCCGCCGCGACGAGCGTCGCCGCGTCGGCCAGTCCGGTCTCCTCCGCGATTTCGGCGCGGGCGGCCGTCTCCGGGTCCCGGTCCGTGTCCGCGTCGTCGGCGACGTGTCCGGCGACACCGCCCCACTTCCCGGGGTACGACCCGACGGCGTCGCTCCGGCGCAGGAGCAGTACCTCGCCGTCGTTCCGGAGGAAGCAGGTGACGACGGCGCGTTCGTCCATATCTGTCTCTCGACCCGCCGCCCCAATCAACCTACGGGCCGATTCCGTCGAGTAGCGCGTCCACGTCGGCCGCGTCGTTGAACACGTGTACCGACGCTCGAACCGCTTCGGGGTGGGGGAGCGACCGCACCACGATGCCGCGGTCGGCGAGGCGTTCGACGGTCGCCTCGGGGTCGTCGACGCCGAATGTCACCAGCCCCGACTCGTAGGACGCGGGACTCATCAATCGGTCGCCGAGGCCGTCTTTCAGGCGGTCGGTCAGTCGTTCCACCCGAGATTGGACGGTGTCGAGGCCGACGGCCTCGATGGTCTCGATGGCTTCTGCGAGGGCGACGTAGGGCGCTGGCGAGGTCGTCCCGACTTCGAACCGCCGCGCCCCCTCGTGGTAGGTGTATTCCTCGGCGTCCATGTCCTCGACGCTTCGGTAGCCGATACGGGTCTGCCGGAGACGCTCGTACGCGTCGGGGTCGACGTACAGCATTCCCGCCCCCCAAATCCCCAACAGCCACTTGTGGCCCGCTGTCGCCACGAAATCCGCGCCCCACTCGGTCACGTCGACGGGGTGTTGGCCGACCGACTGGACGGCGTCGACGAGTACCTGTGCGCCCGCCTCGTGGGCGATGTCCACGACTTCCGAGACGGGGAGCCGAGTCCCGTGGGTCCACGTGAGCGAACTCAGGACGACGAGACGGGCGTCCGCGACGGCGGTTTTCACGTCGTCCATGTCGAGTCGCCCTCGCTCGGTTTCCAGCACCCGAACCTCGACGTCGTGGGTATCGGCCAGTCGGTCCCAGGGGAGCGTCCCGGCGGGATGTTCGAGGTCGGTGCGGACGACCACGTCACCCGGCCGCCAGTCGATAGCGCTGGCGACGAGGTTGACGGCGTCGGCGGTGCTCCGGGCGAATGCGAGGTCCTCGGGCCGCGTGCCGAGGTGTCCGGCGGTGACCTCCCGAGCGGCCGTCATCGCGTCGAACGCCACCGGATACGGTCCCGCTCCGGCGGGCGCTTCGAATGCGTGGCGTTCGAGGAAGTCCGTCGCCGCGCCGACGACGTTCCGGGGACTCGGGCCGCTCGCTCCCGTGTTGCAGTACGTACACCGGTCCAGCGCGGGAATCGACGCGCGAAGCTCCGCGGGGTCCATACCGCTTCAACGCGGCCCGCCGTCTTGAGCGCTGTGCGTGTCGCCGCGGTCACAGCGACGCGCCGACGAACCCGCCGAGGGCGACGCCGACCAGCGCGACGGCCAGCGTCCCGCCAGCGTACAGCGCGGCCTGCCGCGGATACCCCAGTTCGGCCAACCGAACCGTCTCGAAGGCGAACGACGAGAACGTCGTGAACGCGCCGCAAAATCCGGTACCGACGGCGAGTGCGACCGATTCGCCGACCGGCGCGGCCACGAGCGCACCCAGCAGCACGCTCCCCAACACGTTCACGGCCAGCGTGTCCGCCCGGTTGCGTTCGAGTCGCGTCCCGACGAGGTGGCGGCCGAGCGCACCGGTCATCCCGCCGACGCCGACGAGCAACAGCGGATTCACGACACCCACCTCGCGACGAGGCGGCCGAGGACGACGGCGAGGAAACCGAGCGCGTAGTTGGCGACGACGTTCGTCACCGCGAGCGCCGGCGAGAGTGAACTCGTCTGGACGGCGAACGTACTGTAGGTGGTAAACGAGGAGAGAAAGCCGGTACCGAGGACGAGTCGCGTCTCCGCCGAGAGCACGTCGGCGAGGTGGGCCTCGTACAGCAACACTCCGAGCGCGAAACTCCCCGCGACGTTCACGAGGAGCGTCCCGACGACGGCCCCGTCGAGGGCCGCGAGCGGCGGTGAGGCGACCGCTACCGAGTGCCGGAGAATCGCACCGGCGAAGCCGCCGACGGCGACGAGAAAGAGCGGTTCGGCCCGCGAGAGGGCGTGTGACTCGGTCATCACGCACCTCTCTCGGACGGTGGTACTCGTCAGTTGCGATGTGGTCCACGCGCGTTGAGTCACGCCCGGTCGACGGCCGACGCGCGCGGACTCTCGCCGCCGTGTGGCGTCCGTCGCTCGCGGACCTGCACGTGGTGAGTCGACTCCGTGGCGTCGTCGACGACCAACGCCTCCCCCGTCGCGGCCGGAAGTCGGGTTTCGAGGCTCCCGTCGAGGTACGTCGGCCGAGCGTCGGCGAGTGCGTCGATGTCGGCCTCGCTGGTCAGTCGATGCGCTAGCAGCAGGTCCGCCTGCGAGATGGCAACAGCGGGCAGGGCGCTCGGCCGCTGGGTCGCCAGCCAGCAACTGACGCCGGGGTGTCGTCCCTTCGTCAGCAACCGTCGGAGCGCCGCCGAAGCCACCCCGTGAGTGAACGTGTGCGCCTCGTCGACGAACAGCCACGGCAACCGTCCCGACCCACCCGAAATTCGCGCGTCGTAGAGCGAATCCGCGACGGCCGCGAGGACGGCGTTTGCGGGCGCGGAGTCCACGCCCGCGAGATTCAGGACCGTCACGTCGGGACCACAGAGCGTTTCGGTAGCCAGTCCCGCCGCGTCGAACACGCCCCACGACGCCGCGAGCGTCAGGTGGTTGCGCGCCGCGCGACGCACGGCCGGGTCGGCGTCCGCGTCGTCGACGAAGGCTCGCATCGCCGCCAGCGTCTCGCTCGTCGTCGCCGCCTGCCACACCAGCGCGCCGGTCCCGCTCTCCGGCGAGAGGGCGAGGAGCGAACACCAGCGACGCGGGCCGAGTGCGTCCGCTCGGACGCGAGGCGTGACCACCGAAGCGTCGACTGCGGACCCCGCGAGCGACTCGAAGGTTCCCATCGGGTCGACGACCACGGGTGCGACGCCGTCGACGCTCGCGACGCCTTCGAGGAGGACGCCCAGCGTGTACGTCTTGCCCGACCCGCGCTTCCCGACGACGAGGCCCGCGTGCGGGCGGTCAGCGTCGACGGCGACGGGCGCGCCGTGACTCCCGTCCCGCGCCCGGTAGTGGCCGAGCGACGCCGTCGGTCCCTGCCCGCCGTCGCGTCCGATGACGACCATACCGCCGCTGGTCTCGCCTTGGTACTTGAACCGTCGGCCGAGGGTTCAAGTGCGGTGCCGGGACCACCCCGTGCCATGAGCGACTCACTGTGGAGCGACGAGCGGGCTATCGAAGGACTCCCCATCAGACTGGTCATCGCGCTGGTGGTCGGCGTGGCCTGTCTGAGCGTGATGATGAGCACCATCTCGGGTATCGAGACGTTGCAGGTGACCGAAGTCGACGTGGAACCTCACCCCGAGGTGACGACGCCCGGCGACGGCGAGGTGACCGTCACCGTCGTCGACCCGGAGGGTGCGCCGGTCGCCGACGCCACCGTCGTCGCCAAGAGCGGGACGGCGACGCTGTCACAGGTGGCGACGGCCGAGACGGGACCGCGGGGGAACGCCACCCTCTCGCTGTCGCCGTCGCTCGGCGCGAACCAACAGGACGGCACGGTCGTCTTCGAGGTGAAGCCCCCGGCGGGCAGCAGCTATCAGGACGGGCGGTCGAACACGGACTTGCTGGTCGTGGCCGCTTAGTCCCAGTCTATCCAGTCTTGCTCCCACCCGGTGCGGGACTGGGCCTGTCGGCGGGCGTGTTCGCGGTCCTCGCGCTGGGTCCGGTTGCGCTCGACGGTGTCGGCCTGTTCGCCCTCGACGAGCATCGGCTGGAAGGCGACGCTCCCGAGACGCTGGACCTCGCGGTCGGCGGTGACCGTCGCGAGCGTCTGCTCGCGCCCGCCGAGCGGCATCACGAGACGGCCGTCGTCGGCCAGTTGCGAGACGAGCGCCCGCGGCGGTTCGATGGCGGCGGCCTCCAGCAGCACGCGGTCGTACGGTGCGTACTCGGGCAGGCCGTCCGCGCCGTCGCGGCGGTCCACGAGGACGGCCTCGTACCCCGCCTTCGCGAGGTTCTGCCGGGCGTCGTAGACGAGGCGGCGGGTGATGTCGATGGCCTGCACTCGCTCGGGGCCGACGTGTTCGGCGAGGACGGCGGCGGTGTAGCCGACGCCCGCGCCGACCACGAGCACGTCGTCGTCCGGGTCCGGGTCGAGCGCCTCCAGCAGGCGTGCGGCGGTACTCGGCGAGAGGACGCGGGTTCCGAGTCGCTCGAACGGTCGGTCCGAGTAGGCTTCCTGTTCGCCGACGAACGCCTCGCGCGGGACCGACCGCATCGCCGCCGACAGCCACTCGCTCTGGACGACGCCCTTGCTGTCGTGTTGCAGGCTGTCGACCATATCGCCGCGCAGTACCGCCGGGTCCATATCCGAGATTCCCGCCGGAAGTATAAGAATGACGCGCCCGCCGCCGGGCGGAAAACCGACCTACCGGAGGGTGCTCACCACGCCGACCACGCGGTCGACGTCTCGTCGCGGACGTACAGGCGGTTGATGTCCTTCGCGAAGGCCATGTCGCCGTCGAAGTCCATCTTCTCGTGCTCGTAGCCGTGGGCGTCGTCGCGGACGTGGATGCCCTCGACGGTGAACTCCTCGTCGCCGAAGGTGTCGGTTTCGCCGACGACGAACTCGTAGTCGCCGGGGACCTGCAGTTTGAAGCTCTCGGTCTCGTCATGACGGCCGTTCTTCGGGTGCATCGTGACGTTGACGGCCACGTTCCCGACGGCGCGACTCCAGATGGTCTGGACGGCCTCGGCCGAGGCCTCGTCCTCGCGACCCTCGGCCGTCTCCAGACTCGTGATGCGGACGGTCATGATGGCTTCCTCGGTCTCCAGCAGGAACTCCTCGCCGACGGCGAGCGTCTCCTCCTCGGGCACGTCGACTTTCGCGCTGAACGAGTCGCCGTCTTGGGAGACGACCACGTCGCGTTCGAGGGTGGTGTCCTCGGGAATCTGTTCCTTGTGGACGTGGTCGCAGTCGGTACACCTGACGGTGACGTGTCCACCGGGCTTGAGCACCTCGTGGACGGTTTCGACGTCCGGCGAGCAGGCCGGACACGGGAGCGCGATACGCTCTCCGGGTGTAGCGTCGGTCATACGCCCCGCTTGACGGGCCGGGCGTAAATGGTCGTCGGCACGGATTGGGGCTTGCGTGGCCCTCTCACGGACCGTAGGAAGTCTCGTTCGGGTGAGCGGGCGGCCGCTCACTCACCACGGGGAAGCGACACTTCCTCGCCGTCCGCGTACACGGTCGGTTCTCTCAGAATCCCGTCGAGGTGGATGGGCGCGTGGGTGTCGCCGCCGATGGCGTGGTCGTCGCCGATGGCGATGTGGACGGTTCCCCCCGCTTTCTCGTCCAGCAGGACCGACCCCACGAGGTCGGTGACGGCGACGTTCGTGCCGATGCCCAACTCGGCGAGGTTGTAGGCGTCCCGACCGACTTCTTCGGCGGCCGTCTCGATTTGCTCGCGGATGTCGTCGTCGCTGATGTCGGTGACGTAGCCGTCCTCGACTTCGAAGCGGAGTTCGCGGCCGTCCAGTTTCCCGTGGGGTCGCATCGTCCCGTCGACGACGAACGTGCCGTCGGCGGTTTCGGGCGCGAGGAACACCTCTCCGGCGGGGAGATTCGACATCTCGCCGGGTTCGTGGACGATACCGGTATCGAGGTTCCACTCGCGGGACCCGACGCCGAAGGTGATGTCCGTGCCCTGCGGCGAGGTGACGCGAATCTCGGCGGCGTCTTCGACCTGTGCGAGGACGTCCTCGCAGTGCTGTCGGATGGCCTCGTAGTCGGCGTCCAGCCCCATCAGGAAGACGCCCTCGGTGATGCCCGGCAGCGTCGCGACCCGCGCCCCGGCGGCGTTGGCCTCGCTGCGGGCCTCGGTGTGACTCAGGCTCTTGGTCGTCGGCGCGAGCACCACGTCGGCGGTGGCCATCGCACCGGCCACCGGCGCGGGGGGTTCCTCGCCGTGTTGGTCGCCCGGCGGATACCGGAGAAAGACCGTGTCGTCGGTGATTTCGGCGGCGACCCGGTACAGCGCCTCCCCGATGGCCTTTCGCTTGTCGTCGGTGACGACGGCACACGACTCGTCTGGCTGGAGGTTCATGCACTGCTTGACCGCCGTCTCGGCGGGGACGCGGAGCGAGGAGTTGTCCATACACCCGCGTCGTCCTCGGCGGGATTAACTCTTGGTGGGACGGGGCGGACGTGAGTCGAACGCGGGCCTGAACCGGCGATGCGTCGTCGGGACGCTGTTCCAGTTGCTGGCGTTTCTCGGGGGTGTCGTGTTGCCGTCTCTCCTCGCCCACTGACGCTCGGCCCTGCACCGAAGGCATAAGCCGTGCCGTCGGACACCGCTCAACCGAACAATCGGATGGTCGTCACCCGACTCGACACGTCCTGTTGGCGACGAACGAACGGTTAGCGACCGCAGAGTGGGGACTCCCTCTCCCGAGTAGTTAAGCGGAATCGATGAGGAAATGTAGCCATGTCGACTAATTCGACGCAGCTCGACAGTCGGGCGTTCGGACTGGCGTGTGGTCTCCTCTGGGCCTGCGGGGTAGTCGTCCTCGGTATTACGGCCCGATTCGGCTGGGGGAAGCGCTGGGAGCGACTGTTGGCGGACGTGTACCGCGGCTACAACGAAACGACGACCGGATTGCTCGTCGGCGCTGTCTGGGCGTTCGTCGACGGGTTCACCGGCGGCTACGCGTTCGCGTGGCTCTACGACCGGCTTCGATGACGCCGGGTCGACGGCCGCACGAACGGCCTACTCCTGTTCGGGGGCCGGGTCGATGAGGACGGACGCCTCGCCGCTGATGACCGTCGTGTCCGTCTCGTCGACCTCCTCGATTTCGAGGCGGTAGCGGTCGTTCCCGAGGTTGGCGATGATTTCACACCGCGCCCTCACTCGCTCGCCGACTTCGACGGGCGCGCTGTAGGTCACCGTCTGACTGAGGTAGATGACGAGTCCCGGAAGCTTCGACAGCGCCGCGCTGATGACGCTCGACGCCAGCGCCCCGTGGACGATGCGGCGGCCGAATCGGGTCTGTTCGGCGAACCGCTGGTCGAGGTGGAGTCGGTTCATGTCGCCGCTGACCTCGGCGAACAGTTCGAGGTCGCGTTCCGAGATGGACTTACTGAAGGTGACCACGTCGCCGACGGAGACGCCGGGCGGACTCTCGTCGTCGTAGTCGTACTCCCACTCGCGTTCCTCGGCTACGAGCGATTCATCGGGCCGTGCCACGGCGCTACTCGGGAGGTACGGCGCGAGGTCGTCGGCGCGGAGCAAACCGACGACCCGGTCGCCCTCCATCACGAGCGCCTGATTCACGTCGTGGTCGTACAGTGTCTCGGCCCCCATCTGAATCGGCGCGGACGCGGATACCGTGATGACTGGGTGGGACATGATGCGCTCGGCGGTAATCTCGTCGATGGCGTCGCCCGTCGTGAGCGAACCGATAACGTCCATTCGCGTGATGACACCGACCGGGTCCTCGTCGCGGCAGACGACTATCGCGCCGTGTCCCATCGACTGAAACCGCGCCGCGAGTTCGTCTAACGGGGTGTCGACGGAGACGATCTCGACCGGCGCCTGCATGATCTCTCGGACGATTATCGGGACGACCATGCTCTCGCTATTGCCTCAAACTACTAACCTTTTCACCGTGAGTGCCGTGGTATCAATTGTCGGTGAGTACAACTATCCGAGTTAATTTCTTCAATTATTTTCCGTAAGGAATATACTGTCTCCCGGAGAACGGACGTGTATGCTCCACGTGGGCATCAACGGCTTCGGCACCATCGGCAAGCGGGTCGCTGACGCGGTGCGTGTCCAGCCTGATATGACGGTCGCTGGCGTCTCAAAACGCTCTCCGAACTTTGAAGCAACCATCGCACGGGACCGCGGCTACGACCTCTACGCCGCGAGCGAAGACGGCCGAGAAGCCTTCCACGACGCGGACCTCCCGACCGCTGGGGCGGTACACGACCTCGTCGAGGCCAGCGACGTCGTCGTGGACACGACGCCCGGCGGCGTCGGCGCGACCAACGCCACCCTCTACGCGGACCACGACACGCCCGCCATCTTCCAGGGCGGCGAATCGCCCGACGTGGCCGACGTGAGTTTCGTCGCCCGCGCGAACTACGACACCGCCGTCGGTGCCGACACCGCCCGCGTCGTCTCCTGTAACACGACGGGACTCTCGCGACTCTTCGCCCCCCTCGAAGAGAACTACGGCATCGAGAAGGCGCGGGTGACGCTCGTCCGCCGCGGCGGCGACCCGGGCCAGACGAGTCGCGGCCCCATCAACGACACCCTACCGGACCCCGTCGAGATTCCCTCCCACCACGGGCCGGACGTGCAGACGGTGTTCCCCGACCTCGACATCGACACGATGGGGATGAAGGTGCCGACGACGCAGATGCACACCCACAGCGTCAACGTCACGCTGGAGTCGGCCCCGAGCGCCGAGGAAGTCCGCTCGCTGTTGTCTCGCGAGTCCCGCCTGTTCCTCATCCCCGAGACGCTGGGCATCGACGGGGCGGGTAAACTCAAAGAGTACACACGCGACGCGGGCCGCCCCCGCGGCGACGTGTGGGAGAACTGCATCTGGGCCGAATCGGTCACTGTCGAGGGCCGCGACCTCTACCTGTTCCAAGCCATCCACCAGGAGGCCGACGTGGTCCCCGAGAACATCGACGCCGTCCGGGCGCTCTCGGAACGGACCGCGAGCGCTCGGCAGAGTATCGAACGGACCAACGACGCCCTCGGCGTCGGCCGCGGCCTCGTCCAACACGAGGAGGGCGAGATTCCGAAGGCCGACAGCATCGCCGACGACTGACTACGGTTCGTGGAACCGTAACTCGCCGCTGTCGGTGTCCAGCGTCGCCACCGAGAACGGGTCCGGCGCGGGCGGGATGGCGATGCCGCCGGGGTTGATTCGCACCGTCCCCTCGTACTCCTCCGTCCCGGCCTGATGCGTGTGTCCGTGACAGACGTAGTCGTAGGTCCCGCACTCGACCAGTGCGTCGACGATAGCGCCGCTGGTGCCGTGATACACCGCGAACTCCTCGCCACCGAGGGTCAGTTCCCCCATCTCCCCGAGATACGTCCCGAACTCGGCGACGGTCGATTCGAGCGCCCACTCGCCGTCGTTGTTCCCGCGGACGGCGTAGAAGTCCCAGTCGCCGTCGAACGGCGACGCGGAGAAGGGCGCGACGAAGTCCCCGCAGTGGACGACCGTTTCCACGCCGTGGCGCTCGAACGTCTCGACGCTTTCGGCGACCAGTCCCGTGTTGTCGTGCGTATCGGAGACGATACCGACCTGCATGAGAGAGGGTTCTCCGGGCGGCCACAAGAACGTACCCCCGAGGGCGTATCCGCGGGGCTTTTGTCGCCGAGCGGCGAACGGTGCGCAATGGCACAGGGCATCCTCGACACGCTGGGACTCGCGGCGGTCCTCGTCCTCGCGGCCCCCATCGCGCTGTTCGGGTTCGAGCACGTCGTCCGCGGCGACCTCGTGATGGGCGGCGTCTACCTCGGCGTCGCCGCGGGGCTGATTCTCGTCGAGCAGTACCTCACCACGCCGACGGACCTCCCCGGGATGGTCGCAGAGAAGACGGTCGGCGCGGTCGTCAAGACCGACGACTCGACCGACGAGGACTAAGGCTCCGAGCGCCAGCGGTCGGGGTCGTCGGCCGCGAGGTACTCGGTCAACAGCGACGGGAAGTTCCGGCCTTTCAAGTATCGAAGCCCGAAGTCCTCCGCCCAGTTGATGATGCCTTGGTCCTCCGTGACGACACCGGCGTCCAGTTCCTTCGCGAGCATCAGCAAGTCGAAGTCCTCCCGCGAGTCGAGGACGCCCCGGCGGAGGGTGTTGCGGTACTCGTCGCGCAGGTCCGAGATGACCTTGTCGACGGCGGTCATGTGGTCGTGTTCCTCGACGGTCTCCGCGCGGGACTCCTCGGCCTTTCGCACGGCCTTCTCGGAGACGCGCAGGCCGCGGTCCACCCGGTCGGACATCTCGTCGATGAACTTGTAGACGAGGTCGGCCGGAACCATCACCTCGTGGTGGGCCGGTGACTTGGTGATGACCCACGTGTCGAGTTTCGTCAGTACGTCGTCGTCGACCCCGCGGTCGTCCAGCATCGTCGTCAACTCCGACTTGATCGACGGCGGCATGTAACACGAGATGTTGTGTATCTGCTTGGCCGCCGCGATGAGTTCCAGGAGGTCCCGACATGCGGTCTCCACGTCCTGGTCCGACCCGCGAATCTCCGTCGTGAGAAACAGCGATGTGTCGAGGACGAACCGTTGCTTGAGCGGACGGTCTGCCATACCGGGAGTAGACCGCCTGTGCACAAAGGTATGCTGTCGGTATCCCGACCGACAGTTTTAGTCATTACGGCAACAATTAGAGGCATGGCTCGCGACTGGGCTGCCGTCTTCGACCTCGGTGACACCGCGGTCGCGGACCTGCTGGAACACTTCCACCAGCGGTGGTTTCGCGGGCGGCGCTACCGCCACCTGTCCGACGCTCGCCACGGCGTCGAACGCGGGACGGCTATCGTCGGCGACGTGGTCGTTCGCGGCTACCCGTCGATGTCGCGCGCCCTCGTCCTCGAACCCGCCGTCGATCAGCGGTTCGACGGCCCGGTCGCCGTCGAGGAGAAACTCAACGGCTACAACGTCCGCGTCGCCCGAATCGACGGCGACGTGATGGCGTTCACGCGGAGCGGGTTCGTCTGCCCGTACACGACCGCCCACGTGGAGCGAGCGGTCGACACCGCCGACTTCTTCGACGACTTCCCCGAGCGGATGCTCTGTGGCGAACTCGTCGGCCCCGAGAACCCGTACACCGACCACGACTACCCGGAGGTCGAGAACGCGGCCTTCTACGTCTTCGACGTCCGTCACCGCGAAACCGGCGACCCGATGCCGGTCGAGCGCCGCCGTGATATCTGCGTCGCCTACGACTTCGCTGCGGTTCGGCACTACGGCACGTTCTCGCCCGCGGCGGCGGCCGCGACGGCCATGGTCGCGGTCCGCGACCTCGATGCCCGCGGCCGCGAAGGGGTGGTGCTGAAGTCCGCCGACGGCGAGCGAGCGCTGAAGTACACCACGAGCGCTATCCACCGCGCCGACCTCGAGCACGCCTTCTCGCTCCCGTTCGACTACGGCCAGTCGTTCCTGTTCACCCGGGTCATGCGCGAGGCGTTTCAGGCCGTGGAGTTCGACGAACGGCCCGAAGCGACGCGCGAACGCGCACAGAAACTCGGCGAGGCAATCTTGCGCCCCGCCGTCGAGACGATTCGGGCCGTCGAAGACGGCGCTCCGGTCGGCGAGACCCACACCGTCCGGGCGGACCCGGCGGTACTCGACGCGTTACTGTCGTACTTCGAGGACCGAGGACTCGAACTGGTCGTCGAGCGAGACGACATCGAAGGCGGGGAGCGCGTCGTCCGCTTTACGAAGGTCGCGCGGTCGACGCTGGATACGACGCGGTACTACTTGGGCGGCGGGACCGTCGACGAGTAGTCGGTCTCAGTCGGCGACGATGGCGTCGCCTGCCTCGTCCAGCAGTTCGTCGATGGAGCGGTCGCTCGGTTCGTTCTCCAGCAACACGTCGATGGGGAGGGTCGGCGCGCCGTCGATGAGATTCTCCATGAGGACGAGGCGCTCGCGGGCACGGGACATCCCGACGTAGAAGACGCGGCGCTCGTTGTCGGTCAGGGTCGGGACCGGACTCGTGTGTTTGGTGAACTCGTCGACACCGGGCACCTCGATGCCCTGTTGGTCGACGGTGGCGGCCATCTGCTCGACCACTTTCTCGGTGAGGTCGGTGGCGACGAACACGTGGTCGGCCTCGCGCCCCTTCGCGGAGTGAATCGTCCCGAGGCGGACGCGGTCGGGGTCCATCCCGCGGTAGTCGCCCTTGAAGTAAGCGTCGACGGTCCGCTCTTGGAAGTTGGTCACCTTCCGGAGCATGTCCGAGGCCGACGCAGTGTCGGGGGCGAACGGGACGTGGTCGGTGACCACGTCGGGTTCGATTTCGATTTCGGCGATGTCGTCCTCCACGCTGTCGTCCTCGATGTCCTCCAAGGCGTCGAAGAAGTCGTCGCGCTCGCCGGTCCCGAAGGCGGAGTCGACGAGCATATCGGCGAGGCGGCGCGCCTCCAGCAGCGAGAGCGATTCGTCGTTCTCGATGGCCTCCACGCCGTTGACGTACTGGGTCAGGCGGTCGGTCCACATCCGCTGGTCGGTCAGACAGGAGAAGGGGATGCCGTCGCCGATGAACTCGTCGATGAACTGGAACATCTGGTAGCGCGCCCGGAACAGCACCATCACCGTCTCGTCGGACTGCTCGACGGTGCCCTTGACGTTGCGGACGAGGTTGAACATCGAGGGGTTCTGGACCGCTTCGACGCGGCCGCCTTCCTTACGCGGATTCAGGTCCTTCTCCTGGCGTTTCTCGATGTGGCGCACCTCGCGGTTGACGACGTTGAGGATGCGCGAGGGCAGTCGGTAGGAGTTGGGCAGAATCTCGTCCTGGGTCACGTCCTCCTCCAGCAGGAGGTCTGGGTCCGCGCCCTGCCACGCGTAGACGACCTGGTCGTCGTCGCCCGCGATGAGGACCCGCTTCATGTGGGGCTTCCACTCCTGATACACGTCGTACTGCAGGGTCGTGATGTCCTGGAACTCGTCGATGATGAGGTAGTCGACGTTCGGGAGCAAGGAGCGCTGGGCGACGCGTTCGAGCATGTCGGCGAAGCCGATGACGTCGTTGTCGCCCTTGTAGGTCCGCCAGCCACGGATGGCGTTGGGCACGTCCACGCGGTCGTCGTCGGTCGGCCACGTCGGCGTGTACTTGTTGCCGGTCTGGGCGTTGTCGTCTATCTCCGGCGGGAGACGGACCTCCTCGTCGTCCCATTTAAACGGCACGTCGTACCAGTCCGAGACGTCCCGGCGGGTCCGCTGGAGCCACTGACTCGTCGCGATAATCTTGTTCCCGAGCGTCGTCGACCGGGCCGACCGTCGACGGGACCCCTCGTACTCGTCCTCGTAGTCGAGGCCGAACTGGTCGCAGAACTCCTCTTTGTCCGACTCGCCGACCACGTCGCCACGCGAGAGGTTCAGCAGTTCGTAGGCCTTCGCGTGCATCGTACAGACGTTTCCGCGGAGCGCCCGCGGGCTCACGTCGAGTCGTTCGGCGAGGCGGTCACGAATCTCGGCGGCCGCGGCGCGCGTGTACGAGACGACCAGTACGTCCCGGAAGTCGACGTCGTCCTCTTCGAGGATGCCCTCGACTCGGTCCAGCAGTGCCGTGGTCTTCCCGCTTCCCGGCCCACCGAACAGACGGATAACCTCGGTGGTCGAATCAGTCATTGCACATGTAGTAGGCCCCCGCACCAATAAACGACGTGCTTTGGAAAAACCGGGGGTTACTCGACTGTCGATGCGACGGCTACCGCGTCGACCGCGCCGCCCGAACGTCTGCCCCGTCTCTAATCATGTCCTCGCAGGAGGGACAGACCCGGGGGGCGTCGGTTTCGGACGGCGTGAACACGCGGACGTAGTCCTTCGTTACGAAGGACCCACAGTTTTGGCACTCTGGCATACCCTCTATCTCCGGTGCTGTCATCCAGCCGAACGAACAGCACACTCTCGCCTATTGTCATAATGTAATAAATAATTACTGGGTGTCACGACGGCTTACCGCGGCGCGGTATCACCGGACGTGGGTCGATTTCCCGGCCGGGCGATGGTACGCCGTCCGGGTCTCGCTCTCCGGGCATCGACAGCGTTTCGGCGACGCGGAGCGCCGTCACGGCGGGCCTCGGTCACCGGTACAGCGAGACGTACAGCATCGCGAAGCCGACGATGAACGGAATCGTCTCGGCCATCTGGAAGAACACGTCGACGAGCGGACTGGTGTCGCCCGCGCTCAACTGCGTGATGACGCTGGTGATGGCGACGCCCATACTGATGAACGCGAACCCGACGAAGGCGTACTGCAGGCGCTCTGAGGGGCGCTTCCGGTAGGCCTGGAAACTGATGAGCGTGATGCCCAGCGTCAGGCCGAACACGACCATCCGCATCAGGACGAGTGCCCCCCGGGCAATCGGAATCACGTCGACCACGGTCACCACCACCTCATCGGTTCACTCCGGATTCAGTTCGTCCCACAACTGGCCGAACCGGTCCGGGAGATTCTCCTCGCGGTAGATGCGGACCTTGTACTCCTGGTCCTCCAAGGAGATGACCGTCGACTCGAAGTTCGACTCGTACACCTTGTAGTGATTCCCGTCCTCGGCGACGAGGGTGTGGTCGGTGACGAGGTCGTACTCGTCCAGCATCTCGATGCGGCGATACACCGTCGGCAGCGAGAGGTCGCACTCCTCGGCGAGTTCCTTCGCGGAGTGCGGGTCCCGGCTGATGGCTGCCAACACCCGTCTCGCGTGTTGGTCCCCGATTGTGTCGAGAATCTCCTCGATACTCTTGTCCTCTGCCACTGTCAATGCGTTCTCGGCAGGTCACATAAGCGTTTTCGAGCGCCGGGGTGACTTCACGCTCAGAACACGCTGACGGGTTTATATGTGGTCACGGCGCTTCCCCTCGCCGTGACGACCCTTCGGGTGAGATGATGTCCGGCAACAACCTCCGTCGCGTACGGACCGACTCGACGACCGACAGCACCATCGACCGACTGACGCCGCTCGCCGCGGGCCCAGACTCGACGGCCAGCGGGGACCACGGCGTCCCCGAGACACTGCTGGCGTCGGCCGCCGAGGACGTCGCCGCCGGGGACCTCGACGTCGACGACGGCCTCGTGACCCAGAGTTTGGACGAGATTCTGCTCGCACTGGTCGCGATGAACGGCGGCACGCACGGGTCACGCCTCATGGCCGACCTCGCGACGCTGTTCGACGCGCAACTGAGTCCCGGCACGGTGTATCCCCGACTCCACGACCTCGACGCCGACGGGATGCTCGCGATGCACGAGTTAGTCCAGACCAAAGAGTACGCCGTCGACGACACGGCGACCGCGGCCGACCGCATCGAACAGGCCGCCTACGACCACTTCCGCGCGGGACTGTTCCTCTACGCGTCGCTCGATTCGGTGTAGTCGTCGGTGGGGTCACGCGACGCGCCGCTGGACGGCGTTCCGTTTCACCCGAAAAAACCGCTACGCGCTGGGTAGCCGCTTATACCGGTGTCCACCCGCACACTGAACACTCGCTCGCCGCTGTCTCGTGAAGGCCGCCGCAGTCCGGACACTGTTTCTTGTTATAGTTCTCCTCCCAACCCGTCGTCTCGACCTCGTGGCCGCGTTGGGAGAGGAATTCGTCGAACATGTCGTCTCCACTCGGTGCGGTCGCCATACATGATATGGTATAGCACACCAGTATTTAGAGCTACCGATACTGAGAAACGTTGCCGCCCCACACGATAGCCGTCGCCGCCGGGAGCGCTCTCGGGGTGTACCGTGCGTTTTCGAGAAATTCGATTCCGACGGCGGTCACGCCTGTCGTCTCGCGACCGCCGAGACGCCTCCGGGACTGTCGTCGGCCGTCGGCCGTCGGCCGTCGGCGGACCGCCTCAGATCGCGTCCACGAGGCCTTCGAACGTGACGCGCGTCGCCTCGAAGTCCTCCAGGAACTCCTTCGACCGCCGTCGAGTTCGACGACGAACGACTCCTGCGTGGGGAACTCGTTGGAGAAGGGGCGGACGATGCTCTGCTTTACGTCGACGATGGTTCCGGTCGTCGCCTCGAACGCCTCCTCGCTCTCGGTGGGCCGTCGCGCGGAGAAGGCCCAGCAGGAGCACGAAGAAGAGCGCGAAGAGCGCGAACGACAGCTGTACTGAAGCGGTCGCGTGTCGCTGGCGCACTGGTCAGTGAGACGAGAGCGCCCTCTGCCGTTCGATGTGGCGCCGACGCCGCCGAATAAACTTTCAACCGGTGGTTCTCCCCTCTTCCGATGCCCTCTTCGGTCCCTCCCGTGTACGGTCGGCGATGTCCGAGACGAACCGCGTCTATCGGCTGGCGAAACGTCCCGAGGGAACACCGACGCACGACGCGTTCGAACTGGCCGAAGAGCGAGTTCCGGACCCCGGACCGGGCGAGGCGCTCGTCCGGACGCTGTATCTCTCCGTCGACCCGTACATGCGCGACCGAATGCGAGCGGGCGAGTCCTACGCGGAACCGTGGGCCGTCGGCGACGCGCTCCGCGGCGGCGTCGTCGGCGAAGTCGTCGCGTCCAACGGCGCAGGGTTCGAGAGTGGCGACGTGGTCACCGGCGAACTCGACTGGGCCGACTACACCACCGCCCCCGGTGCGGAACTGACGCCGGTCGACCCCGACGTTGCCCCGCTCTCGACGCGACTCGGCGTCCTCGGGATGCCCGGGCTGACCGCCTACTTCGGCACGCGCGAGGTCGCCCAGCCGTCCGCTGGCGAGACGTTCGTCGTCACCGGTGCGGCGGGCGCCGTCGGGTCCGTCGCCGGGCAACTCGCCAAACTACAGGGCGCACGCGTCGTCGGGTTCGCCGGGTCCGACGAGAAGGTCACCTTCGTCGAAGACGAACTGGGCTTCGACGCCTGCATCAACTACAAGACGACCGACGACTACCGCGCCGCGCTCGACGAGGCCGCGCCGGACGGCGTCGACGCCTACTTCGACAACGTGGGCGGCGAGATAACCGACGCCGTGTTCACCCGACTGAACGTCGACGCGAGCGTCGCCGTCTGCGGCCAAATCTCGATGTACAACGACGAGGAAATACCCGTCGGCCCGCGGAAACTCGGCCAACTCATCCAGAGGCGGGCCACCGTCGAGGGCTTCCTCGTGAGCGACTTCGAACCCCGCTTCGAGACGGCGGCCAAACGACTCGGCCGCTGGGTGGGGTCGGGCGACCTGACGTACCGAGAGACCGTAACCGAGGGGCTGGCGAACGCACCCGACGCCTTCCTCGGCCTCTTCGAGGGCGAGAACATCGGGAAGCAACTCGTCCACGTCGCCGAACGAGAGCAGTCTTCGTAGCCCGCGGCGCTGGCAACGAGTCGACCGGTTCGTCGGGAACCGGCCGGACGTCCGACGTCTGCCGGACGAGTCCAGAACGCACAAGAACGGCAGACACACTTTCGGATGTGTGCCGAGTTAGGTCGCTTGCCAGGCAAACCTTTCCGGTATTCTATGCATCTTGTCCCTCGGAACTAACCTGCTAAGCGAATGGTCGACGAACCGAACGTCGGTACTCCGGTCACGTCCCGGAGAGCAGTTCTCGGGACGGTTCTCGGGGGGTCGGTGGCGTCACTGACCGGTTGTCTCCGACTTACGGAAGACGAGGCCACGGCAGACCCGACGGTGACGAACACGGAACAGAGTCGTACTGACACGGGAACCACGGCGAACACGACCACCGCAGCCCAGCGTGTCGACCTGACACGGCTCTGGTCGCTCCCCGATTTGAGCGGGCAGCTAGCAACGCCGAACGTCGTTGCGTGGAGATACGACGACTCCGTACTGGTCGGCCAGTACCGGCAGAACGCGCCCGACCGTCTGGTTCGGGTCACCGCTGACGGCGACAAACTATGGGAGACAGGGTGGATTTCGGATACGCCAGTCGTGACCTGAGCGACGGGTCGGCCGTCCGCCTCCCGACGAGGAACTGGAGGCGAGGTTAGCTCGCGTTCGAACCGCGTATCAGGGCGACGTTGCCGGTGACGTCGCTCACGGTCCGTTCGGTCACTGTTCCGAACGGCGTCCGAGCCCCTTCGGACCGACCGGAGAGTCCGACACAGACGGTGTCGTACCGACGGGCCGCCTCGACGACCGCTTGCCCGACGTCGTCGTCGACGACGACCTCGACGTCGTATTCGCCGGGTTCGAGTCCGGCCGCCCCGGCCGCGTCCGCGACGACCGCACGCCCTCGCTCCTCGGCGTCCGAGTCGGGTCCGCCGCCGGGAGACTGGACGTTCAGTAGCGTCGGGACAGTGCCGTCGACGGTCGCGAATTCGACTGCCTGGTGTGCGACGACCGGCGCGTTGGGTCCCGGCGCGACCAGCGCGACTGGCTCACCGATGGTCTCGCTCCTGAGGTCGACCACCGAGACGTCACACCGGGCCTGCTCGACGACCGGGTCGACCGTCTCGCCGAAGACGTACCCGTCCCGGTCCAGTGTCCCGTCCCAGCCGAGGATGACCTCGTCGGCCGCCTCCTCCCTGATAACGTCGAGTATCGCCTCGCCCACGTCGGGGGCGACCACCGCTTTGGTCCGGAGGGTCACGTCCATCTCCGTCGCGATGTCGTGGGCGTTCTTGAGCAGGTCGCGCTGGTGGTCTGCGCGGTCTGCCTCGACGTTCTGGAGCGCCGAGGGGTGCTCGACCGGCGTGACGTTGACTGCCACGAGTTCGGGTGTCCCTCGCTCCTCGTTGGCGTGGGCACTCGCCGCCGCGAGCCGGAGCAGGCCGCGCTGTGTCGCCGGGTTCGCGACCGGGACGACCACGCGGAACGGCTCGGCTGGCGGTCCGCGAATCGCTTCCCGGAGGAGGCCTTCACTCACGACGCGCCCTCGGGTGTAGGTCGCGTACCAGAGGACGCCGAAGCCGACGATGGCCGACCCGATGACGACGACGACGCTCGCCATCTGGGAGACGACGACGAGCGACGACACGACGCCGAGGACTGGGACCGCCGGGTACAGCGGTCGCGGGAGCGCGAACGAGGGGTCGTAGTCGTCGGGGTCGGCCCGTCGGAAGACCACCAGCGAGACGTGGACGAGCGAGTACGCGACGAGGAAACTGAAACTCGCCGCCTCTGCCAGCAGCGCGATGATAGTCTCCACTTCGAGCCCGACGAGGATGAGTATCGCCGTGATACCACCTGTCGCCGCGATAGCGCGATGGGGGGTGTAGAACCGCGGATGGCTCGCGTTGAACCAGTCGGTCACGACGCCGTCTCTCCCCATCGCGTAGATGACCCGTGAGGCCGCGAGTATCGAGGAGTTCGAACTCGATATCGCCGCGATGATTGCGGCGAAGACGATGGCGACCACCCCCGCCGACCCGAGGTAGACGACGGCCACGTCCGAGACCGGAATCGGCGAGTCTCCGAGGGACTCGAACGGGACCACGCCGGTGCTGACGAGCATGACGAGGACGTACAGTATCGTCACCAGCACGACCGAGAGAATCATCGACAGCGGGATGATACGACTGGGGTTCTTTATCTCACCCGCGACGGTGGCGATAATCTCGAAGCCGAGAAACGAGATGAAGACGATACCGGTCGTTGCGACGACGCCCCTCGGACCGAAGGGAGCGAACGGCTCCAGATTCCCGGGGTCGATGTAGAACACGCCGACGGCGACGAACACGAGGATAATCGCCGTCTCGGTTCCGATGGTGACGTTCTGGAAGGCGCTGGACTCCTCGGTCCCGTAGTAGTTGACCCCGAGAAGCAGGACCAACCCGACCAGCCCCAGCCCGACGATGAACGCTCGCCCGTCGAGAAAGGGGATGGGTTCGACGAGGTACTGCCCGAACCCGATCATATAGAACGCGCTCGCGAACATCAGCCCCGTCCACATCCCCCAGCCGACGACGGCCCCGAAGAGCCCGCCTAGCGCGCGGTTGACGTAGTGGTAGCTCCCGCCGGCGATTGGCATCCCGGTCGCCAGCTCCGAGAGCGAGAGCGCCGCCAGCAGGGCGACGAAACCCGCGATAGCGTACGATATCGAACTCGCGGGGCCGGCAGATTCCGCGGCGATGCCGGGGAGAATGAATATCCCGGCACCGATCATCGTTCCCCCGCCCAGCGTCATCGCCTCGACGAAGCCGAGCGTCCGTTCGAGTTCGCCGCCCTCACCGCTCATCAGTCGCGCTCCGTTCGCGTGGGGAGGCGGCTCATTCGACGTCCCTCACGACGAGCGCCGGGACCTCGAGCGCGTCCACGATACCCGAGAGGACGTCCCCCATTATCTGTTCGCGGAGCGACGGTTCGGTCTCGCCGAGGACCACGATGTCGTACTCCGCCCCGAGTTCGACGATATCCGCCTGCGGGTCACCACCCTCTGTGAGCCGCCAGTCGACTCGGTCGCGGTCGACACCGTACTCGACTAGTCGGTCGACTGCACCCATGAGGAGTAGCTCGCCGTGGCTCGAGTCGGCGTCCTCCGCGACCGAGTGAAAGAGGGTGGCCGTCTCGTGGCCCGCCAGCAACAGGTCGGCGACGACTCCGAGGATACGGTCGAGGTTCACGTCCCCGCGGAGCGGGACGAGCACGCGGTTGGCGGCCGTCGCACGGCCCCCCGTCAACACCGCGTTACAGCCGTACTCGTCGGCGATGCGGTCGATGGTCGCCTCCCGGTCGTGCGTGAACACGAGCACCCCGTCGGAAGCGCCGTACTCGGCCGCGAGCGCGTCGAGACGGTCCGCGGCCGTCGAACCGTACTGGTCTCTGAGCAGCGCTGGTTCGGCCTGATCCGGGACCGGAAAGTAGCCGAGGATGACCACTTCGACGGCACCGAGGCCGTCGAGCACGTCGAGGGCCGGCGGCTCAGCCTCCGAGATGTCGACCGGGACGAGGATTGTTAGTTCGCCGACGCCCTTCATATAGGATGACTATCACTCTCGTCTCGCTTCAATCGTTCGGCGGATTTCGACCGGACCTGTGACCCCGGAGCAGACAGCCACCACCGCTCTATCGCCGATTCTGTCCGCTCGTCGGCTATCTCGGTGGCTGAGGCTCAGCCAGTATCTACAACCCGCTGATTAGACTCCGACCCGAATTCGAACACCAATCGCGGCGAACGGCTAACGAGGCGTTGTGTGCGGCGGTTGTTTCGGCCACGAAACGGGCAGACGTTGGATGGGCCCTGCCGGATTTGAACCAGCGCTCAATCGGTTATGAGCCGATCGCTTTAACCAGACTAAGCTAAGGGCCCTCGTCGTCAGATTCTCGGGTGCGTCCCTTTAGCCTGTCGGGTCGGTGTCGGCTGGTTCACCGGATGTCGACGCACGTATTGGAACCTACAGACGGGCCTCTTTCAGGAATCGTGAGCGGCGGAGAAGTGACGCCACCGCCAGGGCTCGAACCTGGGACAACCTGGGTAACAACCAGGTGCTCTACCAACTGAGCTACGGCGGCTTGTTCGCATCCAACCGTTGACGGAGTTTGTAATTAGGGCTTTCGTTTCGCGCCGCATTCGACACGCTTTCACGCACTCTGTGAGTAACCCGGCCATGAGCGACGAGTTCGACGCCGTCGTCGAGCGGGTGCGCGACCGGGTTTCGCCCGATGCCGACGAGCGAGCGCGGTTACAGCGGGCCGCCCGGACGGTGCGAGAGCGCGCTGAGGCGGCCGTTTCGGACCTTCCGGTCGACGCCGAGGTGATTCAGGTCGGGTCGACGGCCCGTGAGACGTGGACCGCCGGGGACCGCGACGTGGACGTGTTCGTCGCCTTTCCGCCGGAGTTGGACCGCGAGACGCTGGAAGCGTACGGCTTGCAGGTCGGCCACGCCGTCCTGCCGGAGGGTCGCGAGGAGTACGCCGAACACCCCTACGTCGTCGGCGAATGCGACGGGTACGACGTGGACCTCGTGCCGTGTTACGCCGTCGACGACGCGACGGCTATCCAGTCGGCCGTCGACCGGACGCCGTTTCACACGCGGTATCTCGAATCGCGGTTGGACGACCGACTCGCCGGTGCGGTCCGGGTCACGAAGCAGTTCCTGAAGGGTATCGGCGTCTACGGCAGCGACCTCCGGACGCGGGGGTTCTCGGGCTACCTCACCGAACTGCTGGTGCTCGAATACGGCGGATTTCGGGACCTCGTCACGGCGGCGGCCGACTGGCATCCGCCGGTCACGTTCGACCCCGAGGACCACGGGACGAGGTCCTTCGACGACCCCCTCGTGGTCGTCGACCCCACCGACCCCGAGCGCAACGTCGCGGCGGTCTGTTCGGCCCGGAACGTCGCGCGGTTTCAGCACTACGCTCGCGAGTTGCTGACGACTCCCCGCGAGGAGTTGTTCGAGGCGACGATTCCGGACCCCTACGACGCCGACGCGGTGCGGGCGGCCGTCGAGGGTCGAGACACGACGCCGGTCGCACTCCGATTCGCAGCGCCCGACATCGTCGAGGACCAACTGTGGCCCCAACTCCGGAAGTCACTCGGGGGTCTCACTGACGAACTCGACCGGCGGGGATTCGACGTGTTTCGCTCGGCGGCCTTCGCCACGGACGGCGGAAGCGGGACCGGCGACGGGAGTCAGAACGCAAACGACGCTGGCACGGCCGTCCTCTTGGTCGAACTGGCCGTCGCCGAACGGCCCGCTATCGAACGCCACGAGGGGCCGCCGGTCCACGTCCGCGAGCACGCCACGGGGTTCTACGAGGCGTACGCCGACGACCCGGACGTGAGCGGCCCCTACGTCGACGGCGACCGGTACGTCGTCGAACGGCCGCGTGAGTTCCGCACCGCGGTCGAGTTCTTACAGAGCGACGCGCTGTACGACGTGCGACTCGGCCCGCACGTCGAATCGGCACTGGAGACGGGCCACGAGATACTGGTCGGCGTGGAAATCGCCGCGCTCGCCGAGGTGGTCGGCGTCGAACTGGCCGATTACTTCGACCCGAAGCCCTGAGCGGCCACGTCGTCGAGTACGTCCCGGGCGTCCTCGCTCACGTCGTCGTCGGGTTCCATCGGTTGGTAGCCGTCGAACACTTCGTGGACCGTGGTAATCGAGTCAGAGAGCGTATCGAGGCCGTAACCGCCTTCGAGGACGAACCCGAGGCCGGCGTCGCAGTCGTCCGCGAGCGTCCGCATCCGCTCGGTCATGACGCCGTAGCCCTCGGTACTCACGCGCATCCGCGAGATGGGGTCGTGTTCGTGGGCGTCGAAGCCAGCACTGATGAGCAGCAGGTCGGGGTCGTAGTCGGCGATGGCGGGGGCGATGGCCTCGTCGATGGCCGCGAGGTAGTCCGCCGTGTCCGCGCCGGGTCGGTACTTCACGTTGAGGTTCGTGCCCTCGCCGTCGCCCGCCCCCGTCTCGTCGATAGCGCCCGTTCCGGGAAACAGGCCGTCCTCGTGAATCGAGGCGTAGAACACGTCGCCGCGGTCGTAGAAGATGTCCTGCGTGCCGTTGCCGTGGTGGACGTCCCAGTCGAAGATGGCGACGCTGTCGGCGTCCGCGTCGAGGGCCGCCTGTGCGGCGACGGCGGCGTTGTTGATGAAACAGAAGCCCATCGCGTCGTCTTCGACGGCGTGGTGGCCCGGCGGCCGACCGAGCGCGAAGGGCGTATCGCGGGCCGAGACATCGGTGTCGGCGGCCTCGGCGGCCCAGACGGCCAACCCTGCGGCGGCCAGCGCGGCGTCCCACGTCGCCTCGACGGCGACCGTATCGGCGTCCCAGTTGCCGCCGCCGTCGGCGCAGAACTCCCGGACCTCCTCGATGTAGTCCGGGTCGTGGACGCGCCGGACCACGTCTACGTCGGCGTCGTTGGCGGCGACGTACTCGACGCCGTGGCGCTCTTTCAGCGCCCGCCGGACCGCCCGGAGACGGTCGGGACTCTCGGGGTGGCGCGCGCCCGTGTCGTGGTCCAGACAGACCTCGCGGTAGCCGAAGTTCATTCAGTAGTACTGGGCGAGTTCGAAGTACGTCTCGACATCTGCCGCCTTCACTGTGCGTCGGTCGGCGTGGCGGGCCAGCGTCGCGGCGGCGGCGGCCACGTCGTCGGCGAACCGCTCCAAGATGGACGCGAGCGCGACGCGGGCGTCCATCGCGACCCGGTAGTCGTCGTCGATGTCGAGGCGGGCGATGCGGTCGACGGGGGCCACTGGGAGTTCCAGCGTGTCCTTATCGACGACGTTCTCGACGCCGAAGTCCGACGGCATCAGCGTCTTCCGGCCGTCGGCGGTCGCCTCCTCGGCCGCGGTCACCGCCAACGCCGCCCCCCGTTCCTGAATCCGGCGCGCCAACTCCTCTGCCGCGCCAGCGCTCACCCGCAACCCGCCCGCATTCCGTCGAATAACCGCATCGACCGGCGCGAACGGTAGCTCGACGCTCATACCCAAAAGCGCGAGTGTTGCGGCCTTAAGAGTTTCCGTAACGTCGCTCCGTCGGTCAGAACACGTCGTCGGCGTCGAGTCGGTCGTCGTCCATCGCGCCGCGAACGGTAATCTCTTGGCCTAACTGGACGCGCTCGCTGGTTTCGACGCTCATCGTCTGCTCGCCGTCGTCCAAGACGACGGGGTCGCCGGTCTGGACGACCGTCCCGGTGAACTCCACCTGCTCGGCGGCCTGTGCGCTCCCGCCGCTCGACTCGGCAGTCGCGCTCGCCCCGCTGTCGTTGCCCGCGCTTCCCGCGCCCCCACTGTTGTCGCCGCTCTCGCCGTCGGCGAACGAGGAGAGTCCGGCGTTCGCGTCGTCGGTGTCGGCGCTCGGCGCGGTGCCGACGTTCGCTCCGTCGTCTAAGACGACGACGGTCGACGCCCAGTTGGCGGACGCTTCCTTGTCGTCTTGCCAGCCGTCCTGAATCTCCACGTCGGCGGCCAGCACCTCGTCGCCGGGCGCGATTTCCTTGTCGGCCTTATCGCCCCACAGCGCCACGCGGATGTCGCCGGTGGCGTCCTGAATGCGGACGTTGCGGACCTGCCCCTCGCTGCCGTCGTCGCGGTCGAAGGTCCGCTTCGGGTCCGCCGAGCGGACGACGCCCGCGATGTCCACCGTGTCGCCGATTTCGACGCCCTCGATGGGGTCGGCGTCGGGTTCGAAGTCGACGGCCTCGTCTATCTCGTCGACGGCCCCGTCGTCGCCGACGTGCAGTTCCAGCGACCCGTCTCGCTCGCGTACGTACCCGTCGACGACTTCGACGGCGGTCCCCGGCGACAACTCCTCGGCGCGGCCCGCTTGGTCGTCCCATAGCGTCACGCGGACGCGCCCCGTCTCGTCGCCCAGCGTGAGGTTCGAGACGCGGCCCTCGCTGCCGTCGTCGCGGTCGAACGTGCGGACGGTGTCCGTATCGAGCAACAGGCCGCGGAGCGTCACGTCCGACTGCCCCATCGTCAGCGATTCGATGGACGACCCGTCACCGGGTTCCACATCGATAGTGGCGTCCTCGTCTGGTTCGGCCTTGTCCACTGAGACTTCCAGTCCGTTGTAGCCGTCCTTGGGTCGGCCCTTCACCCGGAGCACGTCGCCGACTTCGAGGCTCCCCTCGTCGATGTCGACGGCCTGCCCGTCCCAGAACGCCAGTCGGACGCTGGCCGTCTCGTCGGCCGCCTCGACGTTGATGACTCGGCCGTCCTCGTCCTCGCCGTCCCGTTCGAACGTCTTCAGGTCGCCGATAGCCATCACCTTCGCGATGAACTTCACCTCGTCCATGCCCGGTTCCACGTCGGCGACGGTCTCGACCTCGCCCTCGTTCAGTTCGTGGGCGAGCAACATCGCGGCCGTCTCCTCGTCCGCGAGGCCGCCCATCTGTTCGACCTTCTCCTCGACGGCCTCGCGAAACTCCTCCTCGGAAACGTCCGTCTCCAAGTCCGCGTAGATGTCCTCTATCGCACCCATTATCTATGGGACGCAGGGATGGACCGCGCTTAAGCGTTGTCGTTGGCCGAGCGGGCCGCTGCCGTCTGTCGATTCCGTTCTCGGTTTCGCCATGCGCCGTGGTCTGCTCGGCTTCCCTGATAAACCTCGCCGCCGACTACCGGTCGACAGCCGCCACTTCTCGCGGGCCGTCGCCGTGGTCGTGCGTGACGACGACGCGACCCGGCAGGCCGTTCTCGAACGCGACGGTCGCCTCGTAGTCGATTTCGACGATAGCCTGCGTGCACATCTCGGCGTCCGTCTCGCGCGTCGTCGCGACGGCGACGGTCAGTTCGTCCGCCGCGTCGTCGTACTCCGCGCTCGTCAACGCCGCCGTCGTACAGCCATCCACACCCCAAATCGTTCCGTCGACGACCACACGCTCGTCGCCGAAGCGCACCGTCGCGTCGTCCACCTGCGTCCCGGACTGCCTATTCGACACGGTGAACGTCGTGTCGGTCACACGCGGCGGTCGGGTCGGCGTTCGTTCGGTCCCCGCGCCACCGTCCGAGGGACCGTTGGACGCGCATCCGGCGAGCGCGGCGGCGCCGACCACGCCGAGTCGCCGGAGCAGGACTCTGCGCTGCATACCGTGAGGTCGGCACGGTGACGGAAGGTGCTTGTGGTGGTTCACACTCGGCTTTGACCGTGGTGTGCGCACCCGTCGCGTGGCGGTGGCCGAACCGTCACCCTTTTCAAACCGACCACCCTCCCTCAAGATGAGTCCGGGTAGGGTAGTGGACTATCCTCTTGGCTTGCGGAGCCAGGGACCGGAGTTCAAATCTCCGTCCGGACGTTTTCAATTCCGCTACGAGACGAGCGATAGCGAGGAGTCTGCGGAATGTAGACACTCCCGAGGAGATTTGCACACGCGAGTCGCAACCCTGGAACGGTGCGAAGCGCCGCACGCCCGGAACGTCTCGCCTCGGTTCAAATCTCCGTCCGGACGCTCCGCTGTCAAGGGCCATCCGCCGACCCGCCGCTTTTCCCGACCCGTCGCGTATCCGGGGACATGGACGCCCACCTCCGGGCCGGTATCGCCGTCTACAACGCCGGGCGGTACCACGCCGCCCACGACGCGTGGGAAGACCGGTGGCTCGCTCTCGACGCGGGCGACGACGAGCGCTTTCTCCACGGCCTCATCCAGTTCACCGCCGTCGTCCACCACGCACAGTCGGAGAACTGGTCGGGAGCGCAGGGCCTCGCCGAGAGCGCTGGCGGGTACCTCGGGGACTTGCCGCCGGACTACCGCGACGTGAACCTCGACGCCGTGCGGCCGTTCCTCGAACGCGTGGCCGCCGACCCCGAAGCGGTCGACTGGGCGCACCCGCCGAAACTGACCCACCACGGCGACACCCTCGACTACGAGTCGCTGGACTTCGACGCGACGGCCGTCGCCGCAGGGGTGCTTGCGGAGGCCGACGGCTACAACGAGGACATCGTCGCCGACGCCGTCGCGTACGCACGTGACGAACTGGCCGAGCGAGGCGACGGGCGGTTCGTCGGCCTCCTGTTCGCGTTCGTCCGTGAGCGTGAGCGCCGCCCGGTGGTGTACCATCGGCTACGCGACCACGTGCGACGAGAGCGGCAGAAGGACGACGACGTGAAGGGACTGTTCGGATAGCGTTACGCGTCCGGTTCGACGACCCGTTCCCCGTCCTCGAAGTGCGCGGAGTTGTCCTGCGGGTCGTACCCCAGCACCGCTTTGGCGCGCTCCAGCGAGTAGTACTTCCGGTCGTTGTCGGAGATGCCGTAGACGATTTCGAACTCGTAGTCCGCCTCCAGCGCGCACTCGTGGATGCGGGCGCAGTCGGGGTAGGAGAGCCACATCGCCTGTCCGCGCTCGTAGTCGATGGGCGGATGTCCGCGGGTGAGGTTCCCGATGCGGATGTTGCACACCTTGATGCCGTACTCGTCGTGGTAGTACCGGCCCAGAATCTCGCCGGTGGCTTTCGAGACGCCGTAGAGGTTACCGGGGCGAGGGAACTCCGTCCCGTCGAGCAGGAACTCGTGGTCCTCGCGGTACATCTCGGGGGTGCGACGGTCTGTCTCGAACGCGCCGACGGCGTGGTTCGACGAGGCGAAGACGAACTTCTCGACGCCCTCGTCGATGGCGGCCTCGTACATCTTCTGCGTGCCGTCAATGTTGTTGGTCAGCACCGAGTCCCACGGGGCGGTCTTTCGCGGGTCGCCCGCGAGGTGGACGACGGCGCCGACGCCCTCCATCGCCGCGGCCACGTCCGCCTCGTTCGCCACGTCGCCGACCAGATACTCGTGGGCTGGCTCCTCGGCTGGCGGGCTGTGGTACATGAGCTTCCACTCGTAGGCGTCCCCGATACCCTCGAGGATGGCCTCCCCGACTGCGCCGCCAGCGCCTGTGAGTAGAACCGGGTCGTCCATTCGTACGGGATAGCTAGCGAGCGCCCAATAGGTAGCTTGCGATTCCGTTATATGCTGCCCAGCCGACGAATCGGCATGGACCCGACAGTCGCCCAGAACGCCTGTTTCGAGGCGGGTATCAAGTTCGGCTCGCTGTATCACCAGTTCGCGGGGACGCCGGTCAGCCCCGACAGCGCCGACTCGCTGGCGACGGCGATGGAAGAAGCCATCGAGAACCAACCGTACTGCGAGTCGGTCACCGTCGGCATCCGCGAGGACGCCCTCGAAGCTGCCATCGCCGAGGCGGGCGCGGAGTACACGGAACTCACCGGCCGGTTCCTCGACGTGTCGATGACCATCGACCACGAGGGCTGTGTCGTCGAGACGAGCATGGCGATGGAAGACGGCTACCCGCTGATGCGGGTTGATTCCGTCGTCGAGTAACCGTGACGGACGGTGTTAGGCACACCACTCTCTCCGAAAATTTTACCCTCTGTCCGTCTGCAGATGTCGTGATGACCCTCCACGCGATAGACGACATCGACGACGCAATCGACGCCACGAAGGCGTTCCTGTTCCCGTTCGACCTCCGAACGTGGCTTCGACTGGCGTTCGTCGTCTTCTTCATCGGCGGCGGTGGCGGCGGCCTGAACGTCCTCCGCAGCGCGAACAGCTTCAGCAACGCCGACGGCGGGAGCGTCCCGACCGGTCCCGGTACCGGAACGGGCGGGGAGTTCGCCCTGACGGGGCCGCTGGAACACCTCCTCGGGTCCCTCCCCACGCCGCTCTCGCAAGTGTCGGGCGGGTCGGGTGGTCCCGGCCTCCCGCCGGGCGTCACCGAGGGACTACTCGCCGGTGCGGGACTGGCGCTCATCGCCGCCCTCGTCGTCATCCTCCTCCTCGCGCTCCTCTTCGGCATCGTGAGCAACTTCATGGAATTTGTCCTCATCCAGTCCCTCGTCGACCGGGAGGTCCACGTCCGGCAGTACTTCACCGACAACCTCGGTAACGGTCTCCGACTGCTCGGGTTCCGACTCGCACTCAGCATCGTCACGGCCCTGCTCGGACTTGCCGCCTTCCTCGGTTTCTTCGTGGTCGTCAGCGGCGGTCAGTTGGCGAATCTCGGCC
Organism: Haloarcula marina; assembly: GCF_024218775.1. NCBI lineage: Archaea > Methanobacteriati > Methanobacteriota > Halobacteria > Halobacteriales > Haloarculaceae > Haloarcula > Haloarcula marina. Next base: position 562,093 of record NZ_CP100404.1, read on the forward strand.
CCGAGGCGCTCATCGCCTCGTCGGGACTCCTCATCGTCGGTGCCCTGCTGTTCGCTCTCGTCCTCGGAACTATCACCGGGTTCACTACCGTCTTCGTCGTCCCGCTGATGATTCAGGGCGACCACGGTGTCCTCGAAGGCTGGCGGCGACTCCTCGGCTCCATCTCGGACCAGCCGAAACAGTACCTGGCGTACCTCTTCTTCTCGGTGATTCTCGGCATCGGCGTCGGCATCGTCGGCGCAGTCCTCGGCGGCGTCGCCGCCGTCGTCCTCCTGATTCCGTTCGGCATCCTCGCGGCCGCCGTCTGGTTCGGCCTCGGACAGAGCCTCGTCGCGGGCGTCCTGGCGAGCGTCTTCCTCGCCCTGTTCGCGCTGGCGCTGCTCGTCGTCGCGAACCTCATCAAAGTGCCGCTACTGACGTTTCTGCGCTACTACGCGATGCTCGTGCTGGGCGACATCGACCCCGACATGGACCCTATTCCGACGGTCCGCGACGATATCCGGACCTGAGGGGATTCGTTTTCGGTTTCGCTGCCGACTGCCCGCTCACGTCCGGCGGTTTCACTTTCACTTTCAGGCTGGCTTTTAAACTCCCGCCGCGTGAAGTGCTACTATGAGTCAGACGAGTCTGGACGACGACGAACTGTTCGGCGAGGCGGCCACCGAGATGCGAAGCGACGTCGAGGCGTCGCTTGCCGAGGCGCGCGAGGCGCTTCCCGATGCCGACGCGGTGTGGGACGTGGCGGCCGACAACACGCTCGGCGTCCTGAACGCCCTCAAGACGGCCCTCGACGTGGGCGACGCCGAGGACCACCTCCGCGACGCGAAGAAGTGGTACACGATGGGCGAACGCGCCGACGCCTTCGAGGACGCCGACGACCTCGCCGAGGAAATCGAGGAAATCGCCGCCCTCATCGAGGACGTCGACGACGCCCGGGAACAGGTCGGGGACCTCACCTCCACGATTCCGCAACTCCGGAGCACGCTCGAATCGTTCGAGGACGAGGCGGCCGCCGACGCCGACGCCGACACGGACGCCGACGCCGAAGAGGCCGAAGCCTGAGTTATCGCTCCCGCGTCGCCACGCGGTCGAGTAGTTCGGTGAGCGCCGCGCTCGCCTCGTCCAGCAGTCGCGCTCCTCGGTCGGCCCCGCCCTCGCGCGGGTCGCCGACCGTCCCGTTTTCGCTGAACTCGTCGGTGTCGTAGGCCAGATTGACGCCGCTGACCCACTCGCCCCACCCGTCGGCGGCGTCGGCGGCCGCCTCGTCCAGACGGTCCTCCCTGACGAGTTCGGGATGGCTGTGCCGGAGCAGACTCGTCTCGACGGGGCCGCCGTGGCCCATGTCGTCGGCGTCGACGGCGTCGAACCACGTGAACGCGACGGCGTAGGCGTCGTCGTGTCGCGAAATCCGCGCACACACTTCTCGGAGGGCGTCGACGTTGCCGCCGTGGCCGTTGACGAGGACGGCCCGGTCCCAGCCGTGGTGTGCCAGACTGGCGACCGTCTCGCGGACGTACCGCCGGAAGGTGTCCTCGCTGACCCACAGGGTCCCTGCGAAGTGGCGGTGTTCCTCGGCGACGCCGACGGGAATCGGGGGTGCGACGACCACCTCGGCGTCGTGGCTTTCGGCGGCGGCGTCCGCGACGGCCGCCGCGGTCAGCGCGTCGGTCCCGAGTGGCGCGTGCGGCCCGTGTTGCTCGGTGCTGCCGACGGGGAGGAGCGCGAGGTCCGTCTCGACGGCCTCGGCGTCCGTCCACGTCGCGTCGCGCAGGTGCATACCACGCGATGTGCGCGCGGGGACTACAAGCGTAGTGGTCGTGGCTCGGGTGAAAAAACGGACACAGCTCAGACGATAGAGTCCGGGCGCGTCGCGAAGTAGTTGAACACGGCCCCGAGGCCGACGCCGTAGACGACGTGGGCCACGAACGTCAGGACGGCGTACAGCACCAGCGTCAGTCCGGACTGGCCGGTGTAGAACGCGAGGACGAATCCGGTCCACATCGCGCCGCCGAAGAACGCGCCGGAGACGGCGTCAGACCGGCCGGGGAGGTACTCCTTCAGCGCGGCGAACAGGAGCGGCCACGGGAACATCCCGCCGCCGAGGAAGATGAAGTAGCCGAACAACACCTCGGGGACGTACCCTGTCAGGCCGACGAGGTCGGTGAGGATGGCGAAGTCGGCGAAACTGAACGCGCCGAGCGACTGCGCGATGAGGAAGACGACGCTCATCATCGCCGTGCCGACGAGACCGCCCGCCGCCCCGACGACGCCGTCAGCGAGGATACCCGCCAAACTGTCGAACTCTTCGTTGTCGGCGACGGTTTCGCCGTTCACCGGGTCGTCGACCCCCGCGGAAGTGTCTGCCATGTGGTGTTGTACCATACCAATGAATAAAAAAGTTCGCGCACGCGCCCAGTCCTCGCCGAGAAGTGTAAGGAAACTGTCCACAATGCCTAATAGAGCGTACAAAAAATCATGAGGGAAGTGATGGGGCACTTGGTACCACACACCGTAGTCGGCATCCCGCTCCACGGCGGGAGCGTCAGGGCTCCGGCGGACGTGTTCGAGAGCATCTTCGAGGTGTTCCTGATTCTGGGCACGGCCGTCGGCATCCTCGTCGTGACGTACACGATGTATCACGCGCTGAAGTACCGCGATAGGGGCGGCGACGACCCCTACGCGGACAAGGTCGAACGCCCGGTGATGGGCGAGATGCCCGCGAGCGGGTCCGGGGGGCGGAAAGTGTTCTACTCGTTCGGCATCAGCGCCCTCATCGTCGTCTCGCTCATCGTCTGGACGTACAGTTCGCTGGCCTACGTCGAGGACGGGCCGACCATCGAAGGCGAGGAGGACATCCACATCACCGTCGAGGGCTACCGGTTCGGATGGGCCTTTATCTACCCGAACGGCCACGAGGCGTCGACCCTGCGGGTCCCGCAGAACTGGGTGGTCAGGTTAGAGGTGACCTCGCGGGACGTGTTCCACAACTTCGGCATCCCCGAGTTGCGCGTCAAGACCGACGCGATGCCGGGCCAGACCACCGAGGCGTGGTTCACCGCGCCCGAGACGGGCACGTACGAGGCGGTCTGTTACGAACTGTGCGGGAGCGGCCACTCGGTGATGGTCTCGCCAGTGGAGGTCATGCCCCAGGACGAGTACCGCGAGTGGTACGCGGGGACGAACGGCACGAACAGCACTAACGGGACCGCCGCCAGCGTCGACGCCGCGAGTGTCGGGGGTGTCCCGGCATGAGCGAGGGTCACAGTCACGGCCTCCCGCCGAAGTCCTCGATTAGCCGCTGGTTCCTCACGACCAACCACAAGGACATCGGCGTCCTCTATCTCATCACCGCGCTGTTCTTCCTCGTGTTCGGCGGCTTGCTGGCCCTGCTGTTCCGACTGGAACTCATCAGCCCCGGCGCGGAGTTGCTCGGCTCTATCGGCTACAATCAGGCCGTCTCGACGCACGGCCTGTTGATGGTGTTCTGGTTCATCTCGCCCTTTGCCTTCGGCTTCGCCAACTATGTCGTCCCGCTCCAAATCGGGGCCGACGACCTCGCGTTCCCGCGGCTGAACGCGCTGTCGTACTGGCTGTACCTCTTCTCGGGTATCTTGATGGGCGTCTCCTTTTTCCAGGGGACGACGTTCGCGGGCGGGTGGACGATGTACGCCCCGCTGAACACCCCGGCGTACATCCCCGGCGAGGGCCTCGGTGCCACCTCCGTCGTCCTCGCGCTCATCATGTTCACCGCCGCCGTCACGCTGGGGTCGGTGAACTTCCTGACGACGATGTACCGGATGCGCGCCGAGAACCTCCGGATGCGGGACATCCCCATCTTCTCGCTGTCCATCAACCTCACCGTCTGGATGATGCTGTTCGCCTTCGCGGCGCTGTTGGCCGCGCTGATGATTCTGGCCTCGGACCACATCATCGGGACCACCTACTTCCAGTACGCCAACGACGGGACGACGCTGGGAACGGACGCCGACAATCCCGGCGCGTCCCTGCTGTGGGCGCACCTGTTCTGGTTCTTCGGCCATCCCGAGGTGTACATCGTCTTCTTCCCGGCGCTGGGCGCGATGGCCGAAATCTTCCAGACGTTCACCGGCCGCCGACTGGTCGGCCGCAAGTGGTTCATCATCTCGATGGTGCTGGTGGCGCTCCAGAGCTTCGTCGTCTGGATGCACCACATGTTCCTCACGGGCATCAACCTCCCAATCAAGACGGTGTTCATGGCGACGACCATCGGCATCTCCCTGCCCTTCGACCTGATGGTCTTCTCGCTCATCTACACGATGGCGAAAGGGCGGGTCCGGTTCAAGACGCCGTTCCTCTTCGCGCTGGGTGCGCTCATCCTGTTCATCGTCGGCGGCATCACGGGCGTCTTCCTCGGCGCTATCGTGCTGGACTACCAGTTCCGCGGGACCTACTGGGTCGTCGCGCACTTCCACTACGTGATGGTCGCGGGCGCGACGGGCCTGTTCGGCGGCCTCTACTACTGGTATCCGAAGATAACCGGGAAGATGTACGACGAGTTCCTCGGGAAGGTCCACTTCGCCGTCTATTTCGTCGGCTTCAACCTGCTGTACTTCCCGATGTTCGTCGCGTGGGAGACGCCCCGACGGGTGTTCGAGTACTCCCAAGACCTGCAGATTTGGCACTCGATGGCCACCGTCGGCGGGTTCATCCTCGGCGCGAGTTTCCTCATCATGTTCTACAACCTCTTCGTCTCGCTGTGGCGCGGCGAGGACGTGGGCGACAACCCGTGGGAGTACGCCACCAGCGCCGAGTGGGCCGTCTCCTCGCCGCCGCCGCTGGAGAACTTCCCCGGCGTTCCCACCTACGCCAGCGGGTCGCTGGAGTTCATGGACGATGCCGAAGTCGCCCGTCGGACCAGCGGGTCCAAGGGGAGCGGCGTGGCCGCCGATGGCGGGGCCGCCACCGACGGCGGCACCGCGTCCGTGACGGCCGCCGCCACCGCGACGCCGACGACGCCCGCCCACGAGACGGCCGGTGAGGAACACGCCAGCCACGCGAGTTTCTGGCCGTTCCTCGTCAGCCTCGGCGGATTCGTCGCGTTCCTCGGCCTCTCGGGCGTGCGCACGGGGAGCGTGGTGTACGTCTCGATGGCCGTCGTCGGCGGCGTGTTCACGCTCGGGTCGCTGTTCGGCATGACCCGCGAACCGTTCCACGCCCCGGAGATGGCTATCGCCGAGCGCTGGCCGTTCGCGAAGGTCGAGAAGATGAAACTCGGGATGTGGACGTTCCTGGCGAGCGACATCGTCCTCTTCGGCGCGTTCATCGGGTCGTACGCCTTCGTCCGGGTCGCCTACGGCTGGACCGACTGGCACCACGACCTCATCCCGGCCGAACACGTCACGATGCCGGGTCTCATCAACACCTACCTCCTGCTCACGTCGAGTTTCCTCGTCGTGCTGGCGATGGTCGCCGCCAAGCGAGAGAGTCGGAAGGGGACTGTGGGTGCCCTCGTCGGCACGTTCGCGCTCGGCGTCGGGTTCCTGATAAACAAGGGGTTAGAGTGGGAGCATCTGTTCCACATCAGCACCGAGGCGTTCCCCAACGGCTGGAACCTCTCGACGAACATCGCGTCGTCGACGTTCTACCTCACCACCGGCCTGCACGGCGCACACGTCACCATCGGCCTCATCATCTGCGCGTACATGACGGTCAGGGCGTGGAACGGGGCCTACCAAGGGGACGACAAGCCAATCGAGTACTTCGGGCTGTACTGGCACTTCGTGGACATCGTCTGGCTGTTCCTGTTCCCGCTGTTCTACATCCTCTGAGGTACAATCATGGACTGGAAAGGATACACCATCATATACGTCGTGTTGTTCGTCTTCGCAACCGCACAGGCCGTCGTCGAGTTCGCTGGCCTCGTCGACAGCGCCTACTGGGCGGCCTTCGGCATCATCATGGTGCTGTCGGTCATCAAAGCCGTCGGCGTCGCCGCCTACTACCAGCACCTCCGGTGGGAACCGCGCGCGGTGACCTACCTCGTCGTCGGTGGCACCGTCGCGGCGCTCGCGCTGACCGCGGCCGCCGCCTACTCGATAACCTGAGGGCGCTCGCCGATTGCGGGGCGAATTCGCCCCGCACCGCCGCCGTTTTCTCACGTCAACCCCACCCGGGACGCGAGCGACGACGACGCGGCCGCTCGGGGGCACTTGGTCAGCACGAAACGGACAGTCGCCGTCTCAGCCCAGCAGCAACTGCGCGGTGACGGCGATGAGGAAAAGGACGCCCGCCACCGTCGCGGACTCGGCGGCCGCGAGCGAGGAGGCGTGGCCGCGGCGCGTCGCCGAGAGGTACACGCCGAAGAGGAGGTAACTCACCAGCACGAGGCCGCCAGCGACGGCGATACCGATTCCCATCGTGGCCTGCATCTCGGCCGGACCCGAGATGTAGAGGACGACGCCGCCGACGAAGCCGACGACGAGTAGTGCGAACGCCACGGTCAGCGCCATCGGGTCGTCCGAGAGTCGTTGGAGTTGCGTCTCACCGTCGGCGGGAGTCGCCAGTGCCAGCGTGTCCGCGGTCGGCGTGTAGTGGTACCAACCCCGACTCGCGCCGATCCAGCCGAGTACCGCGACCACGAGCAGTCCCATCAGCGCCGTACTCACGAGCAATGCAGTCGTCATGGTACGTGTGTACATGACACGGCATGATAACTGTTCGTGGTCGACGTGACCTCGTTGGCGCGTTCCGCGGCGGGGAGGCCAACGGACTCAGGCCTCGACGGGACGTGGTTCGAGACGCGCGCGCTCGCCCAGCGCTCGCTCGACGGCCACGGCGAACGGCGTCAGTTCGGGCCGGACCACGTCGTCGATGCTGTGGTCGGTGACGACGACGCGGTTTCGCAACCCGTCGACCAGCGGTTTCGCGACGCTGACCGGCACGTCCGTCACCAACCCGAGCCATCGGGCGGAGAGTCCCGGCGAGAGGACGGGCACGGGGACGATGAGCGGCGGGCGACCGTGCAGAAACCGCGCCGTCGTCGTCAGAATCTCCTGATAGGTCAGCACGTCCGGGCCGCCGATTTCGTAGATTCGGCCCGCCGTTTCGGGGTCTTCGAGGACGGCGACGAGGTACGCCACCACGTCGTCGATGTAGATTGGCTGGCACTCCGTGCGGACCCACGACGGCGTCACCATCACCGGGAGGCGGGCGGCTAACTGCCGGATTATCTGGAAACTCGCGGACCCCGCGCCGATGACGATGGCCGCGCGAAGCGCCGTCAGTCGCGGTGCTCCCTCGCCGAGGAGGTGTTCGACCTCGCGGCGCGAGCGGAGGTGTTCGGATAGGTCCTCGTCCTCGGTCCCGAGGCCGCCGAGGTAGACGATGCGGTCGATGCCCGCCGTTCCGGCGGCTTTGACGAAGTTTCGGGCCGCCCGGCGGTCACGCTCCTCGAAGTTCTCTCCGGCTTGCATCGAGTGAACGAGGTAGTAGGCGGCGTCGGCGGCGGGCAGGGTGAGGTCCGGGTCGAGCAGATCCCCTTCCACGACGTCGACCCCCGCCGGTGGGTCGTAGCTATCGGGGTCCCGAGTCAGCGCGACGACGTCGTGGCCGCGTTCGAGGAGTGCGGGCACGAGATGGCTCCCGATGAATCCGGTCGCTCCGGTGACGAGCACGCGCATGCACACTATATGTCACTCCACCGGCTTAATTGCGACCCCGAGGTGGCCGCTTAGTCCTCAACTTCGACGAGCACCGTCTCGCCGGTGCCCTCGCGGGACTCCCACTCCCACTCGTCCTCGACGCGGACGCGTCCGTCGGCGAGCAGCGTCACCTCGCCGACGGAGTGGCCGGTCGCTGTCTCGCCGCCCGCTTCGAGTTGCACGTACCGAACGTCCCAGCGGTCCCCGTCGAACGTTCCCGTGAGGTAGCCGTCGAGGATGTCGCCACCGGCGTACCGCGCCGAAACCCGGTCGCTGTCCTGCTGAAAGTGCAGGCGCGTGTCACCGTCGACGGTTCCCGAATCGGAGGTCTCGACGGCCGCGAGGGTCCGGCCGTCGAGCGAAATGTCGGTCATCTCCCGCCCGTACCACGTCCGCCGTGAAGAACGTGTGCCTCGCTCAGGCCGAACGACGTATCCGGACAGTCAGTCGTCGGCGTCGGTCCGCGCCCGCCGTTCGGTCGCCCGCCGAACGAACTCCTCGGGGAGTTCGTCGATTTCGCCCGCTTGGACGGCCCAGAGGTTCGCGTAGAGGCCGCCCGAAGCGAGCAGTTCGTCGTGGCTCCCCCGCTCGACGATTCGGCCGTCTTCGAGGACGAGGATGAGGTCGGCGTCTTTCACCGTCGAGAGGCGGTGGGCGATGGCGAACGTGGTCCGGTCGGCGGTCAGGGTGTCCAGCGAGCGCTGGATGAGCATCTCCGTCTCGGTGTCCACGTCGCTCGTGGCCTCGTCCAGCACCAGAATCTCGGGGTCTTTGAGCATCGCGCGGGCGATGGCGATGCGCTGGCGCTGGCCGCCCGACAGTTTCACGCCGCGTTCCCCGACCATGGTCTCGTAGCCGTCCGGAAGGTTCTCGATGAAGCCGTGGGCCTCGGCGGCCTCGGCGGCCGCCCGAATCTCTCCGTCCGTCGCGTCGAAGGTGCCGTAGGCGATGTTCTCCCGGACGGTGCCGTAGAACAGGAACGTCTCTTGGCTGACGTAGCCGATGGCCTGTCGGATGGAGGGTATCTGTACGTCCCGGAGGTCCTGCTCGTCGATGCGGACCGCGCCGTCGTCCACGTCGTACATCCGGAGGAGGAGTTTGAGGACCGTGGATTTCCCTGCCCCGGTCGGGCCGACGAGCGCCACCGTCTCGCCGCCGTCCACCTCGAAGGAGATGTCTTCGACGACTGGGTCGCCGTCGTAGCCGAACGTCACGTCGTCGTACTCGACGGCCCCGTCGGTGACGGACAGCGGCGGGGCGTCGTCGGCCTCGACGAGTCGGCCCGGCGTCTCCATCAGGCCGAAGACGCGCTCTGCGGAGGCGTAGGCCCGCTGATACATGTTGATTATCTGCCCGAACTGTGCCATCGGCCAGACGAACCGCTGGGTGTAGATGATGAACGCGACGAACTCGCCGGGCGAGAGCGACGCGGTCAGCGGCCCGGGGGCCTGCCCGATGACCATCAGGCCGCCGATAATGAAGGTGAGGACGAACCCGAGGCCGGAGACGAGTCGGAGGCCCGGGAAGAAGGTGATACGCGTCTCGATGGCGTCCCAGTTCGCGTCGAGATAGTCCTGTGAACTGTCCTCGACGCGGTCGGACTCGTACGTCTCGGTGTTGGCGGTCTTGATTATCTGGATGCCGCTCAGGTTGTTCTCCAGCCGGGAGTTGAGTTTGCCGACCGAGGAGCGCACGTCGGCGTACTTCGGCTGAATCGTCTCGATGAACCGCTTGGTGAACACGGCGATTATCGGGACCGGCACCAGCGCGATGAGCGCCAGTTGCCAGTTCATGTAGAAGAGGTACGCGGCGATGCCGAACACCATGATGACCAGCCGCGAGGAGGAGTTGAGGCCGTCGTTGAGGAACTTCTCCAGTCGGTTCACGTCGTTCGAGAGCACCGACATCATCTCGCCGGTCTGCTTGTCGGCGAAGAAGTCCATGTTCAGCCGCTGCATCGTCTCGTACGTGTCGGTCCGGACCGCGTGCTGGACGTGCTGGGCGAACTTGTTCCACCCCCAGTTTCGACTCCAGTGGAAGAACGCCCCGCCGAGGAACGACCCGGCGACGAGGCCCGCGGTCAGCCACAACTGCCCCGTCGTTCCGGCGGGAATCCACCCCGCTGGCACGAACGGCAGTTCGTACGTCGCGTTCCCCTGAATCACCGCGTCGATAGCCAGTGCCAGCAACAGCGGTGGCAGGAGGTCAAGCATCCGCGCGAAGACAGAACTGACGAGGCCGACGACGAACGCGCCACGCTGGCCGCGCCCGTACTCCGTGAACAGTCGCCACATCGGCCGCTCGACTCGCTCGCGAGCGTCTTCGAAGGCGTCGTCGTCCGACGCCGCGTCGATATCCATTGGCCGTTGTAGCGGGTCGAGCCGCAAAAACGCGTCGGGCTACTCGACGCCCGCAGGGAGCGTGACGGTGTCGCCGACGCTCACGCCGGTCCGGTTGGCCCACCCGCGGTTCACTTCGAGGACGTACTTCCCGCGGCCCTCGTACCGCGCGAGTTCGGACTCGCTGGTCCCCTCCGGCGGCAGCGGCGCGTGGTGGATGGTGGTGATGGTCCCGTTCGCGTCGATGAAGATGATGTCCAGCGGGAAGTCCATATCGCGCATGACGTAGGCGTACTGCCCCTCTTCGTCGTGGACGAACAGCATCCCCTCGTCGGGCCCCAGCGACTCGGTGTCGCTCAGGCCGGTGTAGCGCTGTTCGAAGGTGTCTGAGATGCGTACCTCGACGGCCGCTAACGGCTGACTCTCGTTGCCGCGGACCGCCACCGTCGTCGCAGGGGCGTCTGTCGCCGTGGGACTATCGGTCGGTGTCGCTGTCTCCGACGCGGCCGTCTCCGTGGCCGCCGCGTTTCCGTTTTCGTACACCGTCACGGTCCCCTCGTCGTACTCGCCGACGCCGACCACGTCGACCCAGAGGCCGGTCTGGAGGAGGACGATAGCGACGGCCAGCACTCCGACCGCGCCGAAGACGACGGCCAGCGCACCGCGTTTCATACCCGAAATGTGGGCTACGCGAGAGGTAAGGGTTCCGACCGAGAGAGAAAGCGTTATTCCTGCCGGTGGAAAATCTGTGAACGCGGGTCCGTGGTCTAGTTGGTTATGACGTGGCCTTTACAAGGCCGAGGTCGGTGGTTCGAATCCGCCCGGACCCATCCTGCGACGACCGGACGTGCGGAGCGGATGGTCTGCCGCGGTTCGAACTCCGGAAGTCGCGCGCAGCGAAGCGAGCACGTCTTCTGCCAGTTCGAATCTGCCCGGTCGTGTCTTCGGTCCGAATCCGCCCGGACCCCGCCAGTTCGACTCCAACCAACGGCACACGCGCCCACGCGCCTGTCGCCCCATCGACACCTGCCGAAAACGATTTATCGCGGACTGTGGTACCGCAGGCCATGATTGACGGCTCGACGTGTCCGAAGTGTGGCGGCCACGTGTCGACGACGAACGGGACGGACTACGAGTGCGACGACTGCGGCGCGGCGTACGACAGCGCCGACCTGTTCCTGCCGTAGGCGCGCGCGGCCGCGGCTACGCGAACCGGGCCACGTCGACGGAGACGCGGACGTGCGCGTCCTCGCTTTTCACCGAGAGGGCGAACTTCGCTTCGCCGTTCCGGTTGGCCGTCGCGACGGCGCGACGGCCCGCTAACCAACCGGTCGCTCTTACGTCATTTCCGGCCCGCGTTTCGAAACCCTTTTTTCTTCCATCGCCGGACTACGCAATGCGCGCCGCCTTAGCTCAGACTGGGAGAGCACTCGACTGAAGATCGAGCTGTCCCCGGTTCAAATCCGGGAGGCGGCATTCCGATTCTACGCAACTCTCGTTCGAGCAGTTTCGCGGTCGACTTGACGCCGCGCTCCTGTCCGTGCCGTCCAGAGACGGGAGTTCTCACGCCCCGCTCGCATGACTCGACTGGGAAGGCTGTGCGAAAGCGACGCGCGCGCTGGTAACCGAAAACCTCCGCCCGCTCCACATTTATCGAGGGCCATAGAGCGACGTGTCCCGTCACCCGTCGTGGCACATCTTTATTCACTTCTGCTGATAACTATCGGTATGGATGTCTCACAGCCGTCGAACGGTATCGCGAGCACGCTCTCGTCGGGCGGCGTCGCGCTGGGTCTGCTGGACAACACGTACAGTCCGACAATCGTGGAATTCTGTGGCGACCTCGGACTGGATTTCGTCTGGCTCGATTTGGAGCACGGCGGGCCGGACCCGTGGGACGCGGGGGAACTGGAGGCGTTGTTGCGGGCGGGCGAGCGGACGGGCATCGACCTGCTCGTTCGACTGCCCGATACGGACCCGACGCTGGTGCGGAAGGCGCTGGATTGCGGGGTTAGGACGGTCTTTCTGCCGCGCGTCGAGACGGCCGACGAGGTCCGGGCGGCGGTCGAGGCGGCCCGGTTCCGGTACGACGGCGGGCCGGGCAAACGAGGGTTGGGCGCGCCGCGGGCGCGGCGATGGGGCCTCGCCGACGACTACGTCGAGACCGAGGACCGGGAGACGCTGGTCGGGACGACCATCGAGACGGCGGCGGCCGTCGAGAACCTCGACGAGATTCTCGCCGTGCCGGAACTGGGGTTCGTGTTCGTCGGGCCGTTGGACCTCTCCGTCTCACTCGGCCATCCCGGCGAACTCGACCATCCCGACGTACGCGAGGCCGTCGAGACGGTTCGGTCGGCGGCCGTCGAGGCGGGCGTTCCGGTGGGCGGACTGGGGTTCGGGATGGACGACGTGAACCAGAAGGTCGACGACGGCTACCAGTTGCTGCATCTCGGGAGCACCACCGGCGCGCTCCAGCAGTCCGTCGAGGGATGGCTGGACGCCTACGAAGGTGAGCGCTGAGGGGCTTACTCCTCGCCCGACTGCTGTTCGAGGTCGACCAGCGTGCCGTGGAGGCGGTCGCTGGTGTAGCTACTCAGGACGAGGCGTGCCGCGCCGGTTGAGGTGGTGGCGTTGTGCCAACGTGCGAACCGGCGACGGAGACGGAATCGGGAGGCCATCGCGACGGCGGTTCGCCACGCGCTGTCCCGGCACTCCCCGATGGTGAACACGGTCGCGCGTTCGTCCAGACGGCCCAACGCGCCGTCGAGCGCCGTGAGACCCTCGGCGTCGCGGTCGGCCAACGAGACCTGCGCGTCGTCGACGAGGCGTTCGATGATGCCGATGACACGGTCGTGGTCCGCCCGCTTCGTCGCCCTGTCCGGCGAGGTGCCCACGGCGTCCAACGCGAGGGCGAGGTCGTAGTTGATGTGGGCGTTCACGCCCAGCATCGCATCTTGGACGACCAGCGACTCGCCGCTATCGGCGGCTTCGAACGCGAGTCGCCACGGTTCGGCGACGGCCCCCAGCGCGCCCCGCTCGTAGTCGTAGACGGCCTGCCGGTAGAGATTCGCGAACGCCACGAGGTAGTCGGCGACCCACTCGGAGTCCGCGAAGTCGTCCGCGTCGACCCTTCGTGCGACGGCCCGAGTCATCCGTGCGTATATCGACAGAAAGACCGCTCGTCGGTCGTCGCGGGCCTCGAAGGTCGCCAGTAACGCCCGGAGTCGTTCGTGTGTCGCTCCGGGGTTGGTGTAGGGGTCGGCGACGAGCGACAGAATCTCCGGGTCGCCGGTGCCGTCTGGTGGGCAGGAGGACCGACGAGTGGGCGGCAGGCCACGGACGGCCGACCGAACCCGCCTGTGTCGTCGTCCGCTCGGCGGTGCAAGCCCCGTCATACCAGGTTCTGGTCGGGAACCGAGATAACCATTTCCGCCGAGTAAACGGTTGCTACTCGAGGTGTAGATGTGCCCTACGAAGAGTTATAACCTGGTTTACAATTTGTGTGCCCGATAACCTGCTCCTATCTCGGTGGTGGGTATGTCGAACCAACGCAACACGTCGGCGGAGTCAGGGAACGGTGGGAGAGAGCGTCGTCGTCCGTCTTCGGGGGTGGCACGGCGTCGGGACGACGAACGGGGTACCTCGGAAGTCGTCGGCGTAGCCCTCATGCTCGGGTTGGTGCTTCTCGGAACGACGGCGACGCTGGCCGTCGCCTCTGCCGGGATTGCCGACACGATGGGGACAGTCAACGTCGAGCAGTCCCAGAACGCGATGCGGGCCCTCGACGCCGACGTCTCGGACGTAGCCTTCGGTCGGCAGTCGACGCGGCGCGTCGACGTCGGCGGGACGAGTGGAACGTACACCATCCGGTCGGACGCGGGCCACATCACGGTCCGCCACCGCGAGTACGACAACACGACCGACGTGGTCCTCTACGAGAGCGACCTCGGGGCGGTGGCCTACGAACACGAGGGGACGCGGGTCGTCTACCAGATGGGTGGCATCTGGCGGCGCGACGCCGGAAGCGACCGAGGTGTGATGGTCGCCCGTCCGACCATCTCGTACCGGGAGGAGACGCTGCGGGTTCCCGTGGTCCGAGTGGTCGGGAAGGGGTCGATGTCCAGCGGGACGCTCGCGGTGAGACAGCGAACGGACGGCAGTTCGCAGGTGTACCCGAACCGCTCGGCAACCTACCCCGACGGGGACCTGTACACCAATCCCTCACACAGCCAAGGCGAGATAGTGGTCGAGATACAGAGCGAGTTCTACCGTGCCTGGGGTCCGTTCCTCGAAGAGGAACTCAACGGTTCCGCCACGTACGACCACGCCGCGGAGACGGTGACGGTCGCGATTTCGGCACGTGACATCGACGGCGGCCGCGTCTCTGGTGGCGTCTTCGGAGCCATCACCTCGCCATCGAATAGCGGGAATTTGGACCTCAGAAGTTCGGTGAAAATGGACAGTTACGACTCCGACGAGGGGTCCTACAGCGACACCACGGGCGCGAACGGGAACGTGACAATCGGCTACGACGTGACGACGAGTTCCAGCGTCGACATCGAGGGATCTGTCAACACGAGCGGCGGAGTGACACACACCAACGCCGGGTGGATCTCCGGTGACGTCGCGTACGGGACACACTGCACCAGTTGCTCTGGCAACATCGGCGGCGACATCACGGCGACGGGTGAGAGCCCCAGTTCGACGGTGTTGGACGGCTATCTCGAAGACCGGGTTGACGCCATCGACGCCGACAACGACAACGCCGGTTCGCAGAGCACGCTCACGGACATCGAGACCAACAACTGTGGCAGTGGCTGTACCCTCACCGCGGGGAACTACTCGCTGAAGAAGGTGACCCTCAAGAGCAGTTCATCTGAGTTAGTCTTGGACACTACCGACGGTCCGATAAACCTCGCGCTCGGGGCCGACGCGGGGGTTGGCAGTTTCTACGTCGGCGGCGGGTCCGACGTACGCGTCGTCGGCGACCACCGCGTGAACGTCTACGTCACCAACCGCGGCCCGGACAGCATGATTATCGACACCAACGGTGGCGTCCACGTCGACTCGGACGCGGACGGTGACCGCGACTACGACGCCACCAGACTGTGGGTGTACGGCCCCTCTGACGGGAATACCACGCTGGGCGCGAGTGCGGGACTCACCGCGGCGGTGTACGCTCCCCGCGGGAGTTCGGGCAACCGGACGATGACCATCCAGAAGAACTCCGAGTACTACGGCGCAGTCGTCGGCCACGTGGATACGATAGAGAACAGTGCCCAGTTCCACTACGACGAGGCGCTGGCGCGAACGTGGGCGTTCCCCGAGGACGCCGTCGGGGCGGACTCGCAGCACACGACAGTGACGTACCTCCTGATGAGCGAGAACGAAGTCGTCGTCGAGGCCGATTGAGCGAGACGGTATCGGTGTCGTTTTGTCGGACGGCGAGGTGCCACCGCGTGTCAGAACGATGTCGCTGCGTTGGTCCGACTGGTCGTACGAGCGGGTGCTCGCTGGAATCGCTGGCACAGACGTTCTCGTCCGGGTGGTCCCGGAACTGCTCGGACTGGGAGACAGCCTCCTGTTACCGGTGGCGTTCGTCCTCACCTCCCAGTTCGTCCTCGACTGGGGCACCGTCGGATGGGCACTCGGGTGGACGCTGTTCGCCAGCGTGGTGTTCCAACTGGCGCCGTTGCTGTTCCCGCGACGGCTTCACGAGTGGGCACACGGCCTCCCGAACCGGTTCACGATGGCCGTCAGCACCGTCGCAGTCGGCGTCTTCTTGGAGAAACTGCTCGTCGAGTCACTGGGGTTCGGGACGACGCCGCTGCCCGTCCCTACGGCGTTCTTTCCGGTGGTCGTCCTGTTCGTCTTCGGGCTCTGTCTGGTCGCGCGGTTCGTGACGCCGGTACGGGTCGACACGCCGTTCCTCTACTCGTTCGACGCGTCGGTGTACCCCGTCGCCGAGTCAGAGGGGATGCTCGTCGTGACCCAGCAACTGTTCGTCGTCTGTTTCGTCGGCCTCCTCTTGGCGGAGCTCTCGCTACTGTTCCCGCTGCCGGAGTTGCTGGTGCTCTCGGTGGTCGGCTACGACGGCGTGGCCGCGGTGATGAGCGACGTCGAGGAACTCCCGAGCAGACGCGACGTGGCCGAGCGCGTGGTGCAGGCGTCGACGGCCGTCTGGCACGGGCCGCGCGGAATCATCTGGGCGCTGTACGCGACGGCGGGTCTGTTCGCCGCCTTCTTCGTCGACTACCTCTACGTCGACGCGCTCGAACTGTGGGCGCTGTCGACTGTCCGGCCCGTCGACGCGGCGTTCGCCGCCTACACACTCGCGGGCATGACCGTCCTCGTCGCTATCGCGACCCTCCGCCTCGCCGAGCGCATCCCGCTCGAACTGCAAGACGGACTCGGCGACCAAATCGCGCGTGAGCGTCTTCGCCCGAACGTTAGCCCTGCTGGAGTTTCCACGACGAACGGCGGCCCCCGAAACGAGGGAACGCCACTGGCCGACGACTCGACCCGTCGGCTCCCCGGACTGATGGTTCCCGCCGCGTTGCTCGTAATGTCGCTCGAACTCGCCCGGCCGAACTACACCGGTGACCCCCCGGTGAGCCAAATCCCGCCGCTGGAGCTCTCGGCCCCGATAGTCGCCCTCGCCGTCGTTGCCGGGGTGGTCGGCGTAGCAACCGTCGTTCGCCCGGACGCGTTCCCCTCGAGCGGCCTCTCGGACTATCAGGCTGGGGCGGTGTCCGTGGCGTGTTTCTTCACGCTCGGACTCGGTGTTGGCTTCTTCGACGTGGCCGGTAGCGCGACGGGGAGCAAGCCAGCACTCGTCGTGACCGTCTCGAACGTCGTGCTGTGGGCAGGGGTGACGTTGGCGCCGTTCGTCGGGTACGAACTCGACCCGATAGAGGACTACGAGAACCGGGGGAAAGCCCTCGTCGAGGGCCTCGGTGGTAGCGTCGTCCTCCTCGTCGGGTCGGTGGTATTCTTCTTCCTCGTTCGGGGGTTCGTCGGCGTGGTCTCGCCGTCGCCAACGCTCGAACAGGTCGGCACGCTGGTCGGCGTCTTCCCCGCGGCGACGGCGCTGATGTCGGCCGCAATCAGGCTCGTCCTCGTCGTCCCCTACCTCGGGGAGGTCCTCCACTACGTCCTCTACGAGTAGACGGCGGCGACGATGCCCGCAGTCTGCCCGACGTTCGTGAGTACGAGGCCGACGAACACGAGCGCCGAGACCGGTGCGAGGACCCCCGCGAGATACGCCGCGGTCCCGAGGACACTCACGGCGCCGCCGACAGTGTAGACTCGCGGATAGCGGTCGACGTGGCGCCCGGTGTAACCGAGCGCGACGCCCGGCACGACCATCCATCCCGCGACGGTCAGCGTCAACAGCGGCGTCGTCAGCGGGTCGGTCAGTAACCCGGCGAGGCCGAGCGCCGTCAGGAAAAAGCCCGCGACGAGAACGCGCCGCCACGCGAGCAACACGCCGCCGTCCATGTCGCGCCACGAGAGGACGGTGAACGCGGCGATGATGGTCACCATCACCAGATGGGCGATACGGACCGTTCGGAGCGCGAGCATATCGAGGTGCGCGGCGGTGGCGAACGTCCACGCCAGCGGTACCAGCACGATGGGACCGGTCTCTCGCAGTCGGCGAAGCATATCACGTGACTCGGCCGCGACCGGCAAGAACGGTTGGGGCGCGGCGACGCAGGTCCGACGGCGTTCCACGACGCGCGCGGCGGAATCGTCGTCGCCAATCGCCCCGTCGACCGCCCGCTTTCGACCGTTTTGACGACGATACTCAGGGTGACGACCACGCCGAACAGCAGTGCGTCGGGGACGCTCCAGCGAACCACCGACTAGACGAACCCGCGGTCGCGGCCGTTCCGGTGGCGTCGGTACGCGACGTCCCACCGGGAGTGCTGTCGTTCTCCGGTTGTGACACCTCCACCGCGGGATATTGGGGGCTTAGCCACCGAAATATCTGGATACACCCGCTCTACGTGGTGTTATCGCTCGATACGAGGTATCTGCGTACCGGAACTGTTATCCGTGGGCCGGGTCTCTCTGTGGTTGCAATGGCGAAAGGAACGGTTGATTTCTTCAACGACACTGGCGGTTACGGTTTCATCGACACTGAGGACGCGGACGAGGACGTTTTCTTCCACATGGAGGACGTTGGCGGTCCGGACCTCGAAGAAGGGCAGGAAGTTGAGTTCGACATCGAACAGGCGGACAAGGGTCCGCGCGCGAACAACGTCACACGGCTCTAACTATGGCGAAAGGAAAAGTTGACTTCTTCAACGACACTGGCGGGTACGGTTTCATCGACACTGAGGACGCTGACGAAGACGTGTTCTTCCACATGGAAGACGTCGGCGGCCCCGACCTCGAAGAGGGTCAGGAAGTCGAGTTCGACATCGAACAGGCCGACAAGGGCCCCCGCGCGACGAACCTGCAGCGACTGTAAGGCGGATTCTGTCTGCAGTCCACATTATTGAGACCGAACGGTGAGCGACAGCACCGGCGTCGTTCGAGTTATCCGCCGCCCAGCGGCGTCGCCGCCCGGTACACCATCTCCATCGGGAGGCCCGTCGCGTCCGTCGGCGGGTCCGCCGGGAGGGTCCGTAACTCACCTTCGTCAGGGTGAGCGGTGTACGCGAGGACGACGGCGTCTAGCACGTCAGCGATAGTGACGCTCGTGCCCGTGGTATCCGCGGCGGCCCGTTGGACCGTCGGCGCGGCGTCGCGGTCGTAGTGAGCGAGTGTCCGCATCCGCTCTGCGTACCCACCGGCCGTCTCGCGCGGACACTCCAGCGGTTCGTCGGCGAACGCCCGGAAGCACAGTTCCGGATGCGCCTCGCGGACGACTGCGGCGGCCTCGGGGACCTCTTGGAGGAGTTCGTCGCACATCGCGATGCCGTCGCTGACCTCGAAGGCGGCCTCCGAGAGGCGCTGCCCGCTCTTTCGCTCGTGGACGCGGTTCGCAGTCGAGTACCGCCGCTTTCGCGTGGCCTCCCGAACCGGCGGGTCGAACACCGCGACGCTTCGCGGACCGAGGACCGACCGGGCGAGTTCGTCACACCGCCGGACCGGGTCACCCGACTCGACGAGGCCGATAGGCAGACCGACCAGTATTCGGGCCGCCGTCTCCTCGTACCGGGTCCAGCAGTCCCCGATGCCGTCGAACACCGCCGTGTGGTCGTAGCCGTCGGGACCGAATGCCACCGCGAGATAGGTGCCCTCGCTCCAGACGACGCCGACGTACAACTCGCCCGCCATCACCGTATCTGGGTCGTACTGCGTAAAAAATCTGACCCGGACGTGTCAGTCGCCGAACTTCGTCAGGTCGGTCAGCGGGACGAGGCGGTGTTCGAGTGCGGGTTTCGTGTAGCCCGCCGACTCCTCGGAGACGCCGCTGGTGTAGACGAGTTCCTTCTGTTGGAGGACGTGCGGGACGCCCTCGTTGTTCCGGATGATGTCCACCGACCGCCACACTTCGTCTTGCATGCGACTCTGTCTCACCCCACGGCACCTCACTCTTTTGCCCGACCCGCGCGCTGTCCCGCATCTATTTGCCTCGTTCCACCGAACGAGGGGGTATGGACGGCGTCGTCCTCGCGGCGGGGGAGGGCACGCGAATGCGCCCGCTGACCGCCGACCGACCGAAGGCACTCGTCGAGGTGGCGGACCGGCCGCTGCTCTCACACGCCTTCGACGCCCTGCTGTCGGTCGGCGTCGACCGACTCGTCGCCGTCGTCGGCTACCGGAGCGCGGACATCGTCGCGCACTACGGGGACCGCTATCGCGAGACGCCCATCCGGTACGTTCGGCAGGCCGAACAGTTGGGGACCGCCCACGCGCTTCGATGTGCGCTCTCGACGGCCAACCCGCCGCTGGTCGTGGTGAACGGCGACAACGTCGCACGGGCGAACCTCGACGCGGTGCTGGCCCGCCACCGCGAGACGGACGCTGCCGCGACGCTCCTCGTCGAACGCGTCTCACGCGCGCAGGCGAAGACGACAGGCGTCGTCGAGGCGAACGCCGACGGCCGAGTGAGGGCTCTCGTCGAGAAACCCGACGACCCGCCGTCGACGCTGGTCACGCGCGGCTTCTACGTCTTCGGTGAACCAATCGACCCCGCAGTGCGCCTCGTAACCCCGTCCGCGCGCGGCGAGTACGAACTCCCCGCCGCTATCGACCTGCTCGTTCACGCGGGCCACCGCGTCGAGGCAGTCCCGCTGGAGGGGTGGGTAGCGAACGTCAACGACCCGGCCGACCGCGAGGCGGTCGCCGAGCGGTTGCGGTCGCTCTCGGACTCGGAGAATCGGGGAGAAAACGGCGAGTGAGAGTGGGCGTCGGCGTTACCCTTCCATCCCGCTGAACGACAGGCCACCCTCGATGTACCGCTGTGCGAAGAGGTACACGAGCATGATGGGCGTCGCGAAGGTGAGCGCGAAGGCAGAGAAGCGCGCCCACGGGATGGAGTACTCGCCGACCAGCGCGTAGAGACCGACCGGGAGGGTGTAGTTCTCCGTGCCCAACAGCGTCTGGGCGACGACGAACTCCGTCCACCCGGTCAGGAAGATGAAGATGAACACCGTCGCGAGTCCGGCGGCGGACATCGGGAGGATGACCTCCGTGACGACCCGCCACGGCGGCGCCCCGTCGACGACGGCGGCCTCCTCGTAGGAGGTGGGAATCCCGTCCATGTAGGTCTTCAACAGCCACGTGTTGAACGGGACGGCCGTCGCGGCGTAGTACACCGCCAGCGCCAGTTTGCTGTTGTTGATGCCGAACTGGACGTAGATGGCGTACATCCCGATAAGTAGCGCCACGCCGAGGCCGCCCCCGACCTGCGTCAACAGGACGTAGACGAACAGAATCTTCCGGCGGAAGAGGAACTCGCGCCGGGAGAGGGCGTACGACGCCGGGATGATGAGCGACATCGCGATGAGCACCGTCGGGATAGCGACGGTGACGCTGTTCCAGAGGTACTTCTTGAACTCGGACGGCCGTTCGATGCCGTAGTCTGCCGCTTCCAGCAGCGTCACCTCGGGCGTGTTGAACACGAGCGCGAGGTCCGAAAGCGGGATGTTGAGGCCGATTGCGTACCCCGGGATGACGAGGTCGCCGACGACCCAGATGAACGGGCGCAACGTCGGGTCGCTCGGGAACAGCGTGAAACTCTCGGAGGTGTACAGGGACGCACCGCTGCCCGAGAGCGCCGCCATCAGAATCCAGTAGATAGGGAAGAGTAGCGCCAGCACCATCAGCGTCGCGAGCACCGTCGAGACGGCGACTTTCACGACTTCGGAGGCCGGTACTTCGCCCCGTTGGACCGCTTCGGCGGTGTGTTTCCAGCCGCGAAGCGTCTCCGCGGGCGTCGTTGCGATGTTCTTCGCGTCCTCGCCGAGTTTCCGGCCGATGTTGGCGAGCAGACCCATCAGTCGCTCACCCCGTCAGCCAGCCGTCCTTTCTTGACGTTCAGCCACATGAACGCGCCGATGAACACGAGCGCGACGATGCTGATTGCCGCACCGCGGCCGTACTCCTGGAACTGGAGCGCTTCGCGGTAGCCGTAGACGACCAGCAGTTCGTTCGCCCGGGCGGGGCCGCCCTTGTTGAAGACGAACGGGATGAGGAACTGCTGGAACGATGCCGCAGAGGTCAGGATGGTCGCGAACAGTACCGGTCGCTTGATCGACGGGAGCGTGATGTGGAGGAACCGGGAGAAGAAACCGGCGCCGTCGACGACGGCGGCCTCGTGGAGTTCCTCCGAGACGTCCTGCAACGCGCTCACGGTGATGATGACCATGAACGGGTACGCGAGCCACGCTTCCGTGATGTTGTAGGCCATGAAGGCCGTCCAGCGGCCGGAGAGCCACGCCACCGATTGCATCCCGAACCCGGTCAGCAGTTGATTCATCAGCCCGAACTGCGCCGAACTGAAGATGCCGCGCCACACCGTGATGGTGAAGATGGCGGGCAGCCCCATCGGGAAGATGATGAACGAACGCAGGAGGCGCTTGCCGCGGACCAAGTCGCTGGTGACCACCAGCGCGATGGAGATGCTGGTGACGACTTTCAGCGTGACGCTCGTGGCGACGAACAGCCACGTCACCCCGAAGGAGTTCCAGAACTGCGGGTCCGTCAGCACGTCGGCGTAGTTCTCCAACCCGACGAACGCCGCGTCGCCGAAGGTCAGAATCGAGAGGACGCCTTCGCCCGCGAAGAGGTTCGCCGGTTCCGCGTTCGTAAAGGAAATCCCGAGCAGGTAGACGACCGGAAACAGCATGAACGCCGAGAAGATGAACAGGCCGGGGAGCACCAGCAGTAGGGAGGCGTCCCCACGGCTGAGGAACGGCACTCTTTCGACGCGGTTCGCGATACGTGTTGCCGTACTCATAGCGGTCGGTTACTCCCAGTTGCTACGAATCTGCTCTGCGGCGTTGTCGAGTGCGGCCTGCGGGGAGGCGTCGCCGTTGAACGCCTGGGTGAGTGCGGTGCCGACCGGGCCCCACACGTCGCTCATGCGGGGGTCGCTCGGCATCGGGATACCCTGTCCGGCGGACTCGGAGTACGCCTGCACTTCGGTCGGCAGGTCGCTGCTGCCGACGAGACTGCTCAGGACGGGGATGGCACCCTGGTCCTGTGCGAGGCCGAGCAGGTGGTCCTCGTTGGTCGCGAACCACTCGACGAAGTTCCGACCGGCCTTCGCGGCGGCGTCGTTTTCTTCCATCGGCTTCGCGAAGTACCAGACCGAGATGCCCGTGTAGGGGCTCGGGGAGCCACCGCTCATCTCGGGGAAGCTGAACACTTCGTAGTTGATGCCGTTGTCGTTGAGGCCGGAGAGCGACCACGGGCCGTTGATGGTGAAGGCGGCGTTGCCCTCCGCGAAGGCGGCGGCCTGGGGACCGTAGCTCGGGTCGTTCGGCATGTACGGCGCGAGGTTCTCGAGGGCGAACTCTAGGCCCTGCACCGTCTCGTCTGCGTTGACGCCGAGCGGTTCGTCGGCGCTCGGGTCGAAGTAGTAGCCGCCGAAGGCCTGCAGCCACGCGCTGGCGAAGTACGGGTCGAACGGGTAGCCGAGGCCGTACATCCCGTTGTCGGGGTCGTGGTGCTCTTCCATCATCGAAATCATCTCGTCGACGCTCTCGGGCACGGAGTCGACGATGTCGAGGTTCGCGATGGGAGTGACCGTCTCGGCACCGTAGGGGAGGCCGACGAGGTTACCCTGGTACTGGACGGCGCTTTGGGCCGTCTCGGTGAAGTTGCTGAGGTCGGTCGACACCTGGTCGCTCTGGTCGACGATGAACCCCTGCTCGTAGGAGTTGCCCGCCCAGTCGTGCGCCCAGTCGAAAATCTGCGGACCTTCGCCAGCAGGAATCGCGCTGGAGGTCTTCTGCTGGAGGTCGGAGATGTCCGCGCCCTCGATGGTGTGACGGCTCTGGTCGTTGAACGAACTGATGACGCCCTCGCGGGTCCCCAGTTCGCTTTCGGTCACGTCGTACCACGCCGTCGCCGTCCCGGCCGGACCTTGGCTCTCCGTGGTGCTTTCGGCGCTGCCGTCGGAACCGGAACTGCTGCCGGAACTCTCCCCCGAGCCACCGTCGCTTCCGTCGTCGCTCTGTTCTTGAACACTACATCCGGCCAGTGCCGCCGCGGCACCGGCGCCACCGATGTGCTTGATCAGCGTTCTGCGGTCCATTGTCATGGATGGATAATGGATGAAATAGTCTTTCACAACTTAAATCATTCGGATACACACAATTGATTATCACATATATCTCGTTAGCTACCGCTGGTCGAGACTGCAGAGAGAACGCGCGTCGCCGCTTCGCGCGGGTCTGACTGACAACCGTTGTCAACATGAATCATCCTCCATGCACAAAAATGCTACGAAATTGTACCTCACAAATACCGGCTGGATTTTGTAACCTTGGTGTACTACTGCACCAAACATCGCGGCCGAGGGGGAACAGTCAAATACCGGGCTAGTAACCCTTGCCGTATGCACCACCCCGGTCCACCACGGTTCTGCACGGTCGGCGAGTCCGTCGAACTGGCCCCGCGTCGACCGGACGCGGCGGCGACGTTCCGCTGGCGACTCCGCGAACGACCCACCGAAAGCGAGGCCACGCTGGAACAGGGGCCGGTCGTCCACCTCGAACCGGACGCGCCCGGCACCTATCGCGTGGAACTGTCCGCGCCGGACGGCACGCATACACAGACCGTCCGCGCCTTCCCCGCGTCCGAACACGAGACGGTTCGGTTCGCTGTCACGGCCGACGACGTGGTCGAGGGCGACCCTGACGAGATATCTGACGCCGAGGAGTGTGTCGTCATGGGCCGGTTCAACGACTTCACGATGGGCCGAGACTGGGCGACGGAAGTCGACGACGGTGAGTGGGCCTTCGAGACGACGCTCCCGCCGGGAACGCACGAGGTCATCTTCGCGTTCGACGGTGAGTTCGACCCGTTCGCCTCGGATTCGGTCACCGTCGAGGGCGCGGGGCGGCCGCGCGTCGAACTCGACGGCCGACGCGAGGGCGACACCGTGGTCGTCACGGCAGACGCTCGCGCGGCACCCGACGGGAGCGACCCCGACGTGGAGTTCCACTTCGACGACCGCGACGGCCTCGACGCGGCCGACACCGAAGTCGACGGCGACGAACTCCGCGTCCCGGTCGACGCGCTCCCGGTTCGCTCGCGCGTCCACGCCGTCGCCGTCGCCGAGCAACACAGCATCGCCGATACACTGATGGTCGACGCGGGCGGGGACGTGACCTTCGAGCGACCCGCCGACGCCCCCGAGTGGGCCGCCGACGCCACCATCTACGAGATTTTCGTCCGCGAGTTCGTGGGCGACATCGCCGAGACGTCCTTCGAGGAAATCGAGCGCCGCGTGCCCTACATCGAGTCGCTGGGCGTCGACGTGGTGTGGTTCACGCCCGTCGTCCAGAGCCCGACCCGGCACGGCTACCACATCACGGACTTGTTCGACACCGCGAACGACCTCGGCACCCGCGAAGAGTTCGCCTCGCTGGTGGACACGCTCCACGACGCGGGCATCCGCGTCATCTTCGATTTGGTTATCAACCACACGTCCCGGGACCACCCGTACTTCCAGTTCCACCGGGCGGGGGTTCCGGGGTACGAGAACTACTACGAGCGCGTCCCCGCCGAGCAGGACGTGTCCGACGTGGACTGGGCGGGCGACGACGCGCCGGGCCTGTACTTCACCTGGACGAAGATACCCAACGTCAACTACGACTCGCTGGCGGTTCGCGAGTGGATGCTCGACGTTGTCGACGAGTGGGCAGGCGAAGTCGACGGCTTCCGCTGTGACGTGGCGTGGGGGGTGCCCCACGGCTTCTGGAAGGAGGTCCGCGAGGCGGTGAAAGCCGACGACGCGGACTTCCTCTTGCTCGACGAGACGGTCCCGCGACTGCCCGAGTTCCGCGAAAACGAGTTCGATGTCCACTACGACACGGACTTCTACTTCACGCTGCGCGACATCGGGACCGGCGAGGAACCGGCGACGGCGCTGTTCGACGCTCTCGCCGAATCGCCGCGTCGTGGCTACCCCGAGCGGTCGGTCCACATGCGCTACGTCGAGAACCACGACGAGGACCGCTACCGCGAGGAGTGCGGCGAGGCCCCACTGCGGGCGGCCGTCGGCGCGACGTTCACCGTTCCCGGCGCGCCGATGATTTACTACGGACAGGAGCGCGGCGTCGAGGACCAACGCGGGACGATGCGCTGGCACGACGGCGACGCCGACCTGACCGACTTCCACCGCCGACTCGTGGCGCTCCGACAGGACCGCCCGGCCCTGCGCGCGCCCGGCGTCGACCCCGTGGAGTGGGCTATCGTCGACGGAGATGCAGAGAACGTCGTCGCGTACACCCGTTCGGACGACGCGGAGACGCTCGCTGTCGTCCTGAACTTCGGTGCGGACCCGGCCACCGTCTCGCTCGGCGTGGACGTGACCGGCGAGGACCTGCTCTCGGGAACCGACGCGCGGACCGACGGCGGCCTCCGGGTCGCCGACGTGGTCGTCACCCCCGTCGCGGAGTAATCGGTCCGCCGTCGCCCGGTTTTGACATGGTTTTTGAGATGGTATCTCCCGCGCGCGCACGAACCGGCGTGGGAGCGCCGGACACCGGACACCGAAACGGTAACCAGTCTCTCGCCCAGTAGCGACAGTGTGACCCCGTCCAGACGGAACCTCGCCCGTTTCCTCCTCGGAAGCACGCTCGGCGTCGGCGCGCTGGCGGCGTACCTCCGCTTCGTCGGGACGGACGCCGTCCTCGCGCGGGCGTCGACGATAGCGCCCGCGGCGCTGGCCCTCGTCGCCTGCCTCGTCGTCGCCGAAGCGGTGGTCGACGGTATCGGGGTGTGGGCCTCCGTCCGACCGCTCGGCGGCGGTCTCTCGTCCGGGAAGAGCGTCCAGTTCGCGTTCGCGGGCGACTTCTTCGACACGCTCAGTCCGGCGGGGCCGGTGAGTTCCGAACCGATAATGGCCCGCTTCATCGGCGTCGCTACCGAGACGACCTACAGCGAAGCGTTGGGCGTCCGCGGCGTCGCGAAGTACGTCAAGTCGGGCGCGCAACTGTTCGTCTCGACGGCGCTTGCGGTCGTGTTGCTGGCCGGGCAACCGTCGGCGAGCGCGGTCGTCACCACGCTGGGCGGCGCGCTCGTCGGTCTCCTCGTCGTCGGCGCCCTCCTCGTCCGGTCGCGCGCCGTCGTCTCGACGGGACTCGTCGCCGTCCTCGCGCCGGTCGTCCGCGTCGTCTCCTCGCTGTATCGGGAGCGTCCCCACGACCGTGCGGCCGTCGCCGACGCCGTCTCGCGGTTCACCCGCCGTGTCGGCCAGTTCCGCGACCGGCCGGGACTGCTCGTCCTCATCGCACTCGGCGGCGTCCTCGAACAACTGCTGACCGCGACAGCGCTGTGGGTCGCGCTCTCCGGGACTGGGACGGCCGTCCCCCTGCTCCCCATCGTCGCGCTCGTCCCCCTGCCGCAGGCGGCCAGCGCCGTCCCGGTTCCGGCGAGCATCGGGGCCTACGACGTGCTCCTGAGCGGTGGGTTGGCGCTCGTGACGGGCGTGCCGGCGGCGGAGACGGCCGCGCCGGTGCTCGTAGTTCGCGCGCTGAGTATCCCGCTGGCGCTCGGCGTCGGCGGCGTCGCGGTGGCGTTTCTTCGTGGCTGGCGACCCGGCGCGCAGTCGGAGTCAGACGCCGACTGAGCCGCTCACTCCCCGGCGTAGGTCACCGACTGGCGGTCCATCGCCAGGCCCGCCTCGACCAGTTCGCCGGTGTCGTCGACGGCGACGGTGGTGACGGTGGTCCGGATACCCGACAGCGGGGCCTCGACCGTCGCCGTGCCGTCGGTCACCTCGAAGCGCTGGGTCCGCCCGTCGGCGTGGACGATGACTTCGGCGGCGTCGGTGGTCACCTCGTAGGTGAGCGGCGACTCTTCGGTTCGCGTCGGGAGGTCGGGAACCGACAGCGACGGTTGCGGTCGCTCCCGCCCGAATCGCTCGGCGACGACGGCGGGCGTCTCGACGGGCGCGCCCGCGTCGATGCCGTGGGCCAGTCGGACGAACTGGGCCATCGACCACGACAGCGGGGTCGCCGACCCGGTTCCCTCGCCGAACTGCCACCCGTACTCGGTTGGGTCCTCGCGGTCCCACACCTGCTCGGGAATCATCCGCCCTTCGTTGGCGAAGTTCGCCATCGCCGTCAGCAGATTCTCCGGCGCGAGGTCGGTGGTCGAGTCGCCGCGTCGGAGTTCGTACTCGCCGCGTTCGCCGGTGAAGATGGGCCACAGTCGCCCCTGTCCGTCACTCTGCCACGGTTCGCCGCTCTCGGGTTCGCCGTAGCCGTCGCCGTTGTAGCGGTACCACGCCGGGCCGTTGGGCGTGTCCACGCGGATGGTGTCGTCGACCACCGCGACGGAGTTCTCGACCGTCGGGTCGTCCGCTGGCACCACCCCGAGGCGGACGAGTTCCAGAAAGCCCGCGTCGATAACGTTTCGCTCGTCCAGCGTCGGGCCGCCGTTGGCGAGGGGTCGGTCGGCCCCGTCGTCTGGGTCCGCGTCGTCGCTGACGCGCACGTAGTACGGCGTCGTGGTGTGTTCGTCGGTGCCGGTGGTCGTCGCACACCAGTCCTCGACGTTGCGCGCCCAGTCGTCGGCGGTTGCCAGCCACCGGAGTGCCGCGTCCCGGTCGCCTTCGTCGGCGGCCAGCGACGCCGCGGCGGTCAGCCCGGCGATTTCGGCGGCGATGGTCGACGGCGAGTAGCCCGATTCCTCCTCCCAGCGCTCCTGTGCGGTCGCGGGGCCGCTGTTGGCGACGTAGTTCGCCGACGCCCGTATCTGGGCGAAGTCGTAGCTCGCGTCCGCGAAGCCGATGTCGTGGCGCTCTCTGAGTTGGTAGGCCATCACCAGTGGGAACGCGATTTCGTCCAGTTGCTCGCCGCCCCAGCGGGTGCGCCCGTCGAGGAACGTGTTCTGCGGGACGAATCCGGAGTCGTCCTGCTGGTACTCGAAGACGTACTCGGTGGCCCGCCGCGCGCCCGCCACGTCGCCCATCGCCCGGAGCGCGGTGAAGGACTGGTAGAGGTCCCGCGCCCAGACGAAGTTGTAGCCGTAGTCGCTGGGGTTGATGGCCCCGACGGCCGCCCCCCACGGGACCGACGGACTGGCGATACCCGCCCCGAGGTACGTCTTGTCCTCGACGGCCGCCAGCGACATCGCGGCCACCCGGTACTGGGTCGAGAGGTCGCCGTCGGACGCGCTGTCCGGGATTTCGAGTTCGTCCAGATAGTCGCGCCACGCGTCCAGATACGTCGTCCGCGTCGCCCCGTAGTCGGCCTCGGCGGCGGCAACCGCGGTCTCGGTCGCGGCGTCGCCGTCGCGGTCGGTCGCAAAGCCCATCGCCAGCGTCGTCTCGCCCGGCCCCGAGAGCACTCGCCCGGCGAGGGTGACCACGCCCTCCGCGTCGGCGCTGTCGACCAACTCGCTCGTCTCGAGGAGGCGCCGGCCGTCGTCGTCCGAGAGGGCGCTGGCGCGGTCGAACCCGCCCGCGCAGGCCAGTCCGAGCGCGACGGCGTACGGGTCGCCGTCGTCGTCGAGGACGACGTGCTGGCTGTCGTTGGCCTCGCCGTCCCACGCCGCGAGTGTGTACGCGCCGTCCTCGCCCGCCCGTCGACCTACGTCCGCCCCGGCGCTGTGGGAACAGGCGGTGCGGGCGACGGCGTAGAGGTCGTGACGGTCGCTGCCATCGAAGGAGACAGACCCGACCAGCGCCTCGCGCGCCGAGTCGGTGACCCACTCGACGGCGAGCGACCAGTCGCCGTCCGTCGGCGTGGCGGTCTGTTCGTAAAGGAGGCCGTCTTCGCTCGCGAGCGTCGTCGACCGCTCGACGCCGTCGTCGCTGGTCCGGTCGGTGTCGTGGGTCCGCCACGTCTCTCCGGCCACGGTATCGACGACCAGAAACTCCAGCGTCCGGAGGTTCATGAGGTCGATGCGGGGGAACCTGACCTCGGTCACTGCGCCCGCGGTGAACGTCGCCCAGACGCGCGACGGGTCGGCGGCGGCGTGGTCCGGAACCGTCGCAACGCCGTACTTCTCGCCGGTCGTCCATCGGGGCGGGCGGGCCTCGATGGAGGCGGGCGTCGCCGTCGCGTGGGTCGTCGTCGCCGTATCCCCGTCGGAACCGTCGTCCGCGTCCGCTCCCGAACCCCCGTCCCCGGATTGGCCGGGACAGCCCGCTAATCCGGCGATACTCGCTCCGAACGCCGTCCGAAGGAAGTCGCGTCGCCGTCTCATCGGTGCCACCCGAATGCTCGATATGCGTGTGCCATTGTCTGCCTCATGGACGGGTACACAAAAACACCTACGAAATTTCCCCTCACAAATTCAGAATTATGGGCAAAATTTATCATTGGGGACATATACACAGGGAGTAATGGCGAGTCTCGAACTGAAATCGCTTCGCAAGGAGTTCGACGGTGGATCCATCGTCGCGGTTGACGACGTGGACCTCGAAATCGACGACGGTGAATTCGTGACGGTCGTCGGCCCGTCGGGTTGTGGAAAGTCCACGACGCTCCGGATGATTGCGGGGCTTGAGCGGCCGACGAGCGGGCGCATTCACATCGGCGGTACAGACATCACGGACATCCACGCGCGCCACCGCGACGTGGCGATGGTGTTCCAGAACTACGCGCTGTACCCGCACAAGACCATCGAGCAGAACATGGCCTTCGGCCTGCGCATGAGCACCGACATGTCCGCCGAGGAGCGCGAACAGCGCGTCTACGAGGCGGCGGAGATGATGGGAATCGAGGACCTGCTGGACGACACCCCGGGCGAACTCTCCGGCGGACAGAAACAGCGCGTCGCGCTGGGTCGCGCTATCGTCCGCGAACCCGACGTGTTCCTGTTCGACGAACCGCTGTCGAACCTCGACGCGAAGCTTCGGACGACGATGCGCACCGAGATTCAGCGCTTGCAGGAGGAACTGGACATCACCTCGGTGTACGTCACCCACGACCAAGAGGAGGCGATGACGATGGGCGACCGCATCGTCATCCTCAACGACGGGGAACTCCAGCAGACCGGCAAGCCGACCCACGTCTATCAGAACCCGACCAACCAGTTCGTCGCCGGATTCGTCGGGTCGCCGTCGATGAACTTCCTCGACGTCTCCGCCGATTCGCTCGACGGCGGCGTCCGCCTGACCGGCGCCGACGGGTCGTTCTCCTACGACCTCACGTCCGAGCGCGCGAGTGCCTTCGGCGACATCGCTGGTGGCTCCTACGTGCTGGGCATCCGCCCGGAACACGTCACGGTCGAGGAGAGTACGGACGGGAGCGCTATTCCGGCGACGGTGGACGTGGTCGAACCCATCGGGAGCGACAACTATCTCTATCTCGACCTCGGGACCGAGCAGCGGAGCTTCGACACCGAGGACGCGCCCGACTTCATCGCCCGTGTCCCCGCCGACATCGAACCCGAAGTCGGCGACGTCGTCGGCGTCGCCTTCGAGGAGTCGTCCGTCCACCTGTTCGACGGCGAGACCGGCGACGCCGTCGCTCCGCAGGGCGAACCCGCCGTCTCGCCGATGCAGTAGCGTCGGTTCTGCTGTTCTGCAGGCTCTGTTGAAACCCGCAAGACGTGACAGATGTCAGATGTCGCGTGCTGAATATAGAGCGTGAATCGAGCACTGACGACATGGTGTCGGGTCGCTCTCTGTGCGAGATATTCGCGTTCTGATATCGTTGCGATTCTCGACAGAACGATTGTGTCATGTTTGTGCCCAGCGTGACGGCGTTACTGGGCTTAGGCGCATCTGCGCGACACCAACCGGCCGCAAGACTCCTCGAACTACGTGTTCAGGATTCAGGCTCAGTAGTTTACATCGGTGGAGTAGCGAACCCACAAGAAGTACGGAACTGCGACGGCGGACAGTCTCCTCCCAGACTGGCGGGGGATAGAACCGGCGTTGTGCACGGGACTAGTTGACAACCCTCAGATCGCCCGCAAGTGCACTCCCCCGCAGCTATACGGACGTGGGTCAGAGCCTCTCGGTTGTATTCTCGTCGAGGAAGTTCTTGAAACCCTCAAATACAGTTAGGCAAACGAGGAGTGCAGCGACACCTCCGACGAATGCGGAGGGACTGACCGTCGGAGCGAAGAGTGCGACCGATCCGAGTATCGTCCCCGCAACTCCGCGAGCGAGGAACACTTCGTCCTGCAGCGACTCGAGTGTGTTTCGATCTGTGAACGCCGAACCGAGGAGGAAGAGCGCGAGTCCGCCAGCGATCGTCCGGACACCACCCTCTCCGAGAGCGTGTGCTTCGGCTGCAGCCTCTATCGCGACTGCGACCCCAACGCCGGCTGCCACGATACCGATGAAGACGAATACATGGACGAGCACGTGTGCGACGATACGCTTACGAATCTGGATCCACTCCCCCTCCGATTCGGCCTGGAACGAACGGTCGAGGAGAAACTCGTCGATGGTTCCAAAGTAAAGCCACCATACGTTGACCGCAATCAGGAACCCGCTGAGGGCGGTAAGAGCTGGCACCAACGTCCAGTTGAGACCGGAGACGCCCACAGCGACCGCCAGGATCGACTCGCCGAGGACGAGAATGGTAAACAACCCGAGACGTTCGGGGAAGTGTGAGGTGCGCTTCGGGATGTCCTCGAGACGGAGATACACGCCAGCGACGCTGATACTGATCAAGAACGAGAGTGCCCAGATTGCGTAGCGACCCGGTTCAGGGACGAAGAGACCCAGCGCCCACACGAGCGCCCCAGCCCCGTTGGCGAGTAGAACGTAGGATGTGTACGAGCGGAGCGACGGGATGCTGTGCCATGCTCGAACATACATCCCTACCGAGAGGAGGCTCAAGAAGAGGTACGCGATACCGAACGCCGCCGAACCGCCGTGGAACACGTCGTGAATCGTTCCCGTGAGGAGAATCACCCCGAACATAGCGGCGACCATCCCGAAGCGGTGGACGAGGTCGTCCGTATCGAACGCATCGGTGTACTCCGTGAATCCGAGCCACGTCCACCAGACGAGGACGAACAGGCCCGCGAACGATAGGATTCCGGTGACTGTCAGGTCCTCGTGGAGCAGCAGTCCGAGTTCCGCGACGGCGACGACGTATACGAGATCGAAGAACAATTCTAGCCACGTGGCGTGTCGGCCGCGGTTGCCCGTGTAAACGGTCGGCGGGCGGTACGACGACTCCAGATATCGTGACGCGTTCCGGACGAGTCCAAACCGAGAGACACTCCCGTTGGTGCTCCTCTCCGCGCCTTCGTCGGCAGTCCTCGCAGGTGCCCCTCTCATCCACGAGAGCACTATACTGATGGGTCTCATGTCCGTTTCTAGTACAATAGAATCCAGCATAAACACTCACGTCACCAACACTACGTAGCGCGTCAGAGAATGTCGTAGGCCAAACGGGTGCGTTTGTTTCAGACCTTCCGTCCTGAATCTGCTGCTAAGTGGGAGTGGGCAGTTACTATGCCATCAGAACCAATTAACCTTCACAAAACTGGACTGTATACCGCGCGTTTCTCTCGCGAAAGTGTATGCAAATAAACACTATTCCCTAATACTATCTTATTGTATCAGCAGTCCAATATGAACCGGTGACAATAGATGGCCACTATGGACGAATCGACAGTAAACGGTGTTGATGTTACGGCGCTCGAGGGAGCAATCGAAGCTATCAGTGACGACCCTGATGTCGGAATGTTCACATTCCGGGCCGAAACAGAGTGGCAGGATGCGCTCAAGTCAGTCACAACGATCAACGAGTTCGACCAGTCTGGTGAAACTGTTCGCACGCAGGACTTCACGTTACAGGGGGACGAGCCCGAGCAAATTCTCGGAGAACGCACAAGCCCAAACGCCGTCGAAGCCCTGCTCGGCGCTCTCGGTTCATGCTTAACCGTGGGCTATGCAGCGAACGCCGCTGCTATGGGCATCGAACTCGACAGTCTCCGTTTCGAGATGGAAGGTGACGTTGATCTTCGAGGTTTCCTGGGTATCTCCGAGGATGTTCACCCGGGGTACGAAGCGGTCACCTGTACTGTGTACATGGATGCCGATGCCTCCGAGAAGGAACTTGAACAGCTGCGTCAGCACGTTGAGGCCACTTCGCCCCTCGTTGACGTGCTGACGAACGAGGTTGCGCTGGAAACACACCTCGTCGTTGAGTAATCCATCCCGGTCCGAATTGGTAGTTTTTACATCCTCTATCTCGGAACAGCAGTCGACTGTCCCACACTGTCCGCAGTGGTGAATTCCCCTCTACAGATACCGTGACGCGTGCCGGACGAGTCCGAACCGAGAGACTCCACCATCGGTGCTCCCCGCGCCTTCGTCGTCAACCCTCGCGGGCGGTTTCCGCGTCCACGAGACTACTGCACGGATGGCCCTCATGTACATATATATTACACGAGAATCCGGCATTACTGCTCTCAGCACCAACGCTACGTAGCGCGCCGAACGAGAGAGCCAACGGGACGACCCAGGACCGAGTCACCCGATACCGCCGAAACGCAGGGTGAGCAGATAGGTCGTGGCCCGGGCCTCTCCCAGGCGAAAGCGTCCGACTCCTCGAGGTTTGCCAGACAGCGTTGGCCTAATATCGGCGAGCTCTGCGCCGCCGCTCTCTCTGCTGGACCGGAGCAACGAACATACGTTGCTACCGTCGAACTGGACTGGAGGTTTCAAGCGCTGGCTTCGACGGGTTTGCGAAACACGAACCTGTAGACCATGGAGGGGATGCAGATGTGGGTCGTCGCCACGAGTCCACTCACGCCGACGAACAAGATCCCGAGTGTATATCCGACGAGCAACGAACCAGCCCAGAAGGCCGCGGCGGTTACTGTCAACCAAACGCTGGCGACGACGCACGCGAACCGCCGGGGGGCGTTCGCTTTCGGGAGCGGATCCGTGCCGAGGACGTGTCGAATTCCGTGATTGTAAACGAGGTCAAATGGATGGACCGGAAATACGGCACCGAGAACAGCAAACGGTACCAATGCGACGAGAATAATCGGAGATGCGAGTGCCGTCCCAACTGCGGCAATGGCTGCACAGACGCCTGGGGAAAACCCGATCCACGGCACAACCGCTCCGAACGACGGTTCGTCCGGACAGTGGTATCCCTGAATCATCAACCGCCTTCGAATATGTGGTGAGATAACACTCATCATTACCATTTCTACCTACGCCGGTACCGGACATAGTGTTATCTCTCTGTAAAGACGAACGGTGCCCGAGAGTCAGCAGGTGAGTTATTTATTGCGTTCTCCAGCCAAACATCGCACTGAGGCCGGGACTCCTTGTTCGATAACACAGGATCTCTTGTGCGATTCGCGCCCTGTATTCAGCACGGCCGCAGAAAACTATCCGCGGATGAGTATTTCAACAGAGCCGTTCTGCACGGACTCGGATCTCGGCCCACCGTCTTTCTGTGTGTCACTTCGCCGCGAGTGACGACGACGTAGAAACCGTCTCGCCCTACTCGGCGGGTTCGGCCGCCGCAACGGCGAGTTCGTCCGCCTCGTCGAGGTGGGCGACCGTCGCGAGACGAAGCGCGTGAGGCCACCCGAGCGGCGTCGCCGAGTCGGCGGTGCCGTCGTCGAACAACTGTTCGGGGAGGTAGCCGCAGTCGCGGACCAGCGACCCGCCGGGGAGTATCTCGGCGAGGAGGTCACGCGAGCGGCGGTAGGCGTCGTCGGCCCGAGCGTCGTCGCAGGCGTCGAGGAGGCTTCCGAGTTCGGCGGCGGCGTTGGCACCCCACGCCGTCGAGACGGTCCAGACCTTCTCGTTGCCCTGTCCGTGCTGCCGCCAGTCGTCGCCCTCGAAGCGGACGAGGCCGCGGATGGCGTCGCTCTCGTGTTCGAGGCCGTCGAGCGTGGTCTCGACGTGAGTCACGAGGCGGTCCACCGTCTCGTCGTCGAGGTCGGTAATCTCCGCGTACTCGCGCATCGCGGCCGGAAGCGCCAGCGACCCGGAGTCGAGGCGTTCGTCGAGTTCGCCCTCGTGTTCCCGCAGCGCGTAGAACTCGCCGGTCCACAGGCGGTCGAGGCCGTCGGCGACGCGGTCGGCCTGCGCTCGCGCGTGGTCCCGCAGGTCGGTTGAGACCGGCGCGCGGGCGACGGCGGCGTAGGCGTGGAGGAACGTCGCGGCGGTGTGGACGAACCGGCCCTGCATGTTCTCCCAGGCGTTCTGGCAGGCGACTGGGAGGCCGTCGGCTTCGAGCGTGTCGTCCAGACTGTCGACGGCGGCCTCGATGGTCGCCTCGATAGCCTCGGGGTCCTCGGGGTCGTCGGTCCGGAGGTACGTCGCGAGGAACCCGGCGACGCTCCCGCTCTGGTCGGCCTGATAATCGGTGTCGTCGCCGTCTTCGAGGCGGGCGTTCGCCCACCCGGGCGCGAGCGTCTCGTCGCCCGGCCAGACGCGGTGGGGCCAACTGCCGTCGTCGAGTTGCGTTCGGCGGTAGAACTCGGCGGAGCGCTGGTGCCAGCCGTCGAGGTCGACGCCGAGAACCTCGCTTCCTTCGAGGAGGAAGCGGGATATCTCCGCGTCGTCGCGGAACCACGTGTAGCCGTAGCCGCCGGAGGAGACGTAGAAGGGGTCGAAGTCGGGACCGGCGATGCGCGCGCCGTTCTCCGCGGAGAGCAGCGACACGACGCGGAGGTCGTCGACGACCGTCTCGCGGTGCGGGGCGGTCTCCGGCACCCGCCACTCGCGCTGGTCGCGGGCGGCGGCGACGAGCGTCTCGGTGTCGTCGTACTCGCTCGCGGCCGACTCGACGGTCGACAGTGCGTCCGCACGGGCCGTCTCGCCGCGTTCGGCCACGAGGGTGACGAGGGTGACGCTTCCGTTCTCGAAGGGCGCGGTCAGGTGCGCACCGCCGGTCAGGACCGTATCCTCGTAGCGTTCCTCGTCGGCGGTCCGCGGGAACTCCACGGGGTCGTCGGCGACGAGTTCGTCGAATCGCTCGGGAATCTGCCCGTAGGCGTCGAAGTCGGTCGACGCGCCGACGTAATCGTGTTCGCGCCGGTGGTACGCTTCGACCGCCCCGTCGTGGACGAGCAGACTCGTCTGTCCCTCACGGCCGTCGGGGGCGAACCTGACGTAGGCGTTCAGGTCGACGGCTTCAGGGGCATCGCCGACGAGTTCGAACCGGGTGACGTGTGTCCGGCCGACGGTCAGGTCCTGCTGTCTGACCTGCCAGTCGCCCTGTTCGTGGACCGTCTCGACGACGCCCGTGTCGTCGTGATACCGCTGAGAAGCGCCGCCGTCGAACCAGCCGTCGCCGACGCCGAACCGAGAGCTGTCGATACCTGAGAGGCCGCTGAGCGGATACGAGTAGTCCTGCAGTGAGCCGTCGTCGTCGACGTGGACGAGGCGGTCGCCATCACCGGCGAACACGCCCGTCGTCGACCGGAGTTCACCGGGGAACTTCCGGTCGTCCTCCCGGTGACGTTTATAATCGTTCAGTGATGTCCGGAGCGTCATTGCCACTACACAACACGGCCCCGTTGATAAAATTTGGTGTAATTGTTTTTCGCACCTAATCGACAGCTCGCGGAGACGGCTCAGACGGTGTCGTCGACGACCGTCGTCGCGATGTCGGGCAGGTCGCCGCTCGCGGCGACGACGGTGACGCGCGCCCCCTCGTCGGCCGCCACGGCGACGTCTACGTCCCCGCCGTCGATGTGGACCGTCTCGCTTCGTGTCTTGACCACGAGGTCCTCGCCGTCGGTGTGGCCGGTGACGCGGGCGTCGTCCCCGTCGCGTTCAATTTTCACGTCGAGTTCGGGACCGTCGGCGGGCGCGGACCCGCCGTAACGCTCGCGGACGACGGCGGGCGTCTCGACCGGTTCGCCCGCGTCGATGCTCCACGCCAGTCGGACGAACTGGCCGTTGGTCCACGAGAGGGGTGTCGCGCTGGACGTGCCCTCGCCGAACGTCCAGTCGAAGTCGTTCTCGCCGGATTCGTCCCACACTTGCTCGGGGAGCATCCGCCCGTCGTTGGCGAAGTCGCCGAGGGTCTCCAGCAGGGCCTCGGGGGCGAAGTCGGGGTCGTCGAGCAGGAGTTCGTACTCGCCGCGTTCGCCGGTGAAGAAGGGCCAGATGCGCCCCTTCCCGGTCATGTCCGGTTGCCACGGCGCGCCGGGTTGGACGCGCTTCTCGCCGTAGCCGTCACCGGTGTATCGGTACCACCCGGGACCGTGGGGCGTCTCGACCATGATGTCGTCGTCGTACTCGGCGACGCTGTTGCGGATGGTCGGGTCGTCGGCCGAGCAGACGCCGAGGCGGACGAGTTCGAGGAATCCGCCGTCCATGATGTTTCGCTCGTCGAGCATCCCGCCGCCGTTGTTGTGCGTGCGGAGTTCCCCGTCGTCAGGGTTGCCCCTGCCGGTGATGCGGACGTAGTACGGCGTGTTCGTGTGCTTCGCCGTCCCCGTCTCGGTCGCGTGCCAGTCTTCGAGGTTCGCGACCCAGTGGTCGGCGACGCCGAGGTAGGCAATGGCGTCGGCAGGTTCGTCAGCGTCGATAGCCAGGTCGGCCGCACAGACGAGGCCCGCGATCTCGGCGGCCGTCGTCGACGGCGAGTAGCCCGGTTCCTCTTCCCAGCGTTCCTGTTGGGTGTGGGGGCCGGTCGCGGCGACGTAGTCGCTGGAGCGGCGGACGTTCTCGTAGCCGTAGGCCGCTTCCTCGAAGTCGTAGCCGTGACGCTCCTTGAGTTGCTGGGCCATCACCTGCGGGAAGGCGATTTCGTCCATCTGCTCGCCGCCCCAGCGGGTGCGCCCGTCGAGGAACGTGTTCTGCGGAAGGAAGCCGTCCTCGCGCTGCTGGTACTCGTAGACGTACTCCGTGGCGTCGATGGCGCTCTGGGTGTCGCCGATGGCGTCGAAGGCCGTGTAGGCCTGATACAGGTCGCGCGGCCAGACGTAGTTGTAGCCGTAGTCGACGGGGTCGTTGGCGTCGACGGCGTCGCCCCACGGGACCGACGGCGATGCGATGCCCGCACCGGGGAACGCCTTGGAGTCGGCGGCCTTCATCACCATCACGGCGGTCTTATATTGGGCCAGCAGGTCGTCGTCGCCCTTCACGCTGTCCGGGACCGGAATCTCGTCGAGGTAGGCGTCCCAGGAATCGACGTAGGCCGCGCGCACGTCCTCGAACGTGTCGTCCAGCGCCGTCTCGGCGACGGCGAGGGCGGCCTCGTCGTCGCTGTCCTCGGCGAACCCGAGCGACAGCGTCGTCTCGTGACTCGCCAGCGTCCCGGCGAGGACGACGTTGCCCCGGGCCTCGTCGTACCGTTCGTCGGTCGACCCGGATTCGAGGAGCGCCGTCTCCACGTCGCCCTCTCGAACGTCGGCGGTGGTCCACTCGAACCCGTCGGCGCTGGCGACGCCCAGTCCCACGTCGATGGGGTCGCCGTCCTCGGTCAGGAACACCGGGTCCGCGTCCTCGGGTTGCTCGTGGGCGACACGCAACGCGTCCGCGTCGGCGTGGGCCACGTCGTGGTCGGCGTGACAGGACAGCGCCGGGTCGACGACGACGTGGAGGTCGTACCCTTCGCCCGCGAAGTCCACGTCGAGAAGCAGTGCGTCCTCGTCGGGATGGGCGGCGTGTTCGACGGTCAGTTCCCAGTCGCGGTCGTCGGTCGGTCGCGCGGTCTGTCGGAACAGCAGCGCGTCCTCGCTTGCCGCCGTCGTCTCGCGTTCGACCGCGGTGGGCAGGTCGCGCCGTTCGCGGAAGGTCCGGGCGGCGTACCCCTCGCCGTCGGTGACGAGGAAATCCAGTTCCCGGACGTTCATCAGGTCGATACGCGGGAACCGTATCTCGGTCACTGCGCCTTCGGTCAGCGTGTACCACACTCGCGACGGGTCGGCGTCGTCGTGGTCACAGACCGTGCCGAACCCGTACTTCTCCCCGACCGTCCACGTCGCATCCGCTGTGGCTGTCGGCGTCGATTCGCTGGTCATACGACAGCCTGTACGACCAGTACCTTAATGGTTTCTCAACTTGTAATGAATAATTACAACTCGATTCTACATCCCCGTTGGGGCCGGACTGCACCGAAACCAAATTAATCGCAACGCTGATACAACATTATATCATGGACGATTCGACGCTCGCGGATAGACTCACCGAACTGGGCCTCTCGGAGAAAGAGGTCGACACGTATCTCTCGATACTTCGGAACGGCGAGGCGAAGGCCAGTGAAATCGCGGACGACACGGGCGTATCGAAACGGTACGTCTACAGCATCAGCGAATCGCTGGAGAAGCGGGGCTTCGTCGAAGTCAGCGACCACGTCGTTCCGACGACGATACGCGCCCGTCCACCCTCGGAAGTCATCGAGGCGCTGTCGGACCAACTGGAGGAGATGGGGTCGGCGCTGGACGAGCGTTACTCTGACACGGAGCGGGACATCCAGCAGTTCGACGTCATCAAGTCCCGGGTCACCGTCGTCAAACGGCTGACCGAGTACCTCTCGAACGCGGAAAACGAGGTCATGCTGTCGGTCCCGGAGCAGTACCTCTCTGAGGTTTCGGCGGAACTGAAAGCCGCCGTCGACCGCGGCGTGATGGTCCTCCTCATCGTTAGCTCTACGAGCGATATCGACCCCGACGCTATCGCCGGATGCGCCTCGGTCGTGCGCGCTCACGAACCGGATATGCCGATTATCCTCACCATCGACGGCACGTTCGGCGTCGTCGTCCCCGCGGAGATGATAATCCGGTCGAACTCCGAACAGCGGGCCATCGCGTTCGGCCAGCAACAGATCGTCCCGATAATCTCCGGGGCGTTCCTCGGCAACTACTGGCCGATGGCCGAGGAGTGTTACGTCGACGAACCGCTGCCGCTCCCCGCCACGTACGGTAACTTCAGGGCCGCGGTGCTACAGGCGACGCTCCGCCTGCGCGACGATTCCCCGGTCGCCATCGAGGCGGCGGTCCAACCCGTCCGAGCGACCGACCGACGGGAGCAGGTCACGGGCACCGTGGTCGACACGCGACAGGGACTCGTCGAACCGAAGACGAACTCCTACCCCATCGAACACACTCTCGTCGTCGACACCGGCGAAGAGACGGTGACCGTCGGCGGTCCCGGGTCGTTCCTCGAAGACTACGAGACGACCGAAGTGACGCTCACCGAACCCTAACGCCGACTCGGTCCGGTCGTCGCATCCGACAAACGACGCGGTCGAACGCCACTACCACGCCCGCATGGACACCAAACCCGGCGGGAGCAGTCAGGCGGGCGGTGACGTGCTCGACCGCCTCCGGCGACTCGACGGGTCCACGCCGGTCGGCGCCACGGGGTCCGACTGGGTCGTCCGCCCGGTGGACGGTTCGTACTCCGGCGACGAAGCGTCCTTCCTCCGGTTCATTCTCGATACTATCGAGGGGCGGCCGGGGAGATAACCGACGGCGGATTCTCGTCACTCGACGAGTGGCTATCGCATCGCAGCGGGCAGGTCGACGCCGAGTAAAACGTGCCGTCGTCGCTCAGGCCGTCGCGAGCAGGTCCTCGGGCGGTTCGCCCGGGAGGTCGTCGCGGTCGTGGGCGGCCTCGAAGTCCAGGTCCGGCCCCATCGCGACGATGCGACTCGGGGTCACGTCGGGGTGCGTGGTGTAGTAGTGTTCCTTGATGTGGTCCATGTTCACCGTCTCCGCGACGCCCGGCGACTCACGGGTCGGGTCGCTCCCCGTTCGTTCGTCCGGCGCCCCCTCGCTTCGTTCGGCGACGCCGGTCTGGTAGAGGTCCCGGAGGTACGGCCAGAGGTTGTCGTACTCGCGGATGTACTGGTGGTTGCACATGAAGTGCGTGTGGTACACTTGGTCGAAGCGCACCAGCGTCGTGAACATGCAGATGTCCGCCTCGGTGAGTCGGTCGCCCGCGAGGTAGCGCTGGTCGGCCAGCACGTCGTCCCAGTGGTCCAGCGCGTCGAACAACTCGGTCACGGCCTCGTCGTACGCGTTCTGCGATTTCGCGAACCCGGCGCGGTAGACGCCGTTGTTGATGGGGTCGTAGATGTCGCCGATGATGCGGTCGACCTCGTCCCGATACCCCTCCGGGTAGAGGTCCACGTCGTGCTCGGCCACGTCGTCGAACTCGGTGTCGAGCATCCGCAGAATCTCCTCGGACTCGTTGTTGACGATGGTCTCCTCCTGTTTGTCCCACAGGACGGGGACCGTCACTCGGCAGGTGGCGTCGGGGTCGGCTTTCACGTACAGTTCTCGCAGGTACTCGGCACCGTACAGTGAGTCCTCGGTACAGCCCGCCTTCTCGGGCGTGAACTGCCAGCCGTCCTCGGCGCGGAACGGGTCCACCACGTCGACGCTGATGGCGTCGTCCAGCCCCTTGAGCGCGCGGACGAGCAGGGTCCGGTGCGCCCACGGGCACGCGTAGGAGACGTAAAGGTGGTAGCGCCCGGCTTCCGGCTTGAAGCGCGCGTCGGGGTCGTCCTCGATGCTGTCTCGGAAGGTGGTGTCTTGCCGGTCGAACTCGCCGTCCTCGGTCGTACTCTCGTAGGCGTCGGTCCGCCACTCGCCGTCGACGAGCATGTTCATCGTGCCCTCAGGTAGGCGTCCGACGCGGATAAACACCCGAGAGAGGTAACGTCAGTGTCACCACAGACCGACCCGCTGTCGGCGCTCGCGGGTGTGTCTCTCCCGCACGATATGGCGGCGGCCCTTCGAAGCCCTTATTGTGGCGCTCGGCCACGTTTCGGCCAAGAGTACCTATGTCGGACAAACCCGCCTCGATGTACCGGGACATCGACAAGCCCTCGTACACCCGGCGCGAGTACATCACGGGCATCCCCGGTTCGAAGATTGCACAGCACGAGATGGGCCGCAAGGTCGCTGACAAGGACGCGTACCCCGTCCAAATCAGCCTCATCGTCGAGGAGTCCGTCCAGCTCCGTCACGGCTCGCTGGAGGCCTCCCGCCTGTCGGCCAACCGCCACCTCATCAAGCAAATCGGCGAGGAGGGCGACTACCGCATGACCCTGCGGAAGTTCCCCCACCAGGTCCTGCGCGAGAACAAGCAGGCGACCGGTGCCGGGGCCGACCGTGTTTCCGACGGGATGCGACAGGCCTTCGGGAAAATCGTCGGCACCGCCGCCCGGATTCAGGCCGGTGAGCGCCTGTTCACGGCGTACTGCAACGTCGAGGACGCCGAACACGTCAAGGAGGCGTTCCGTCGCGCGTACAACAAGATTACGCCGTCCTGCCGCATCAAGGTCGAGCGCGGCGAAGAACTGCTCATCGCGTAGAGCCGCTTTTATTTCGGGGGATTTCCACGGGCCGTCGGCCCTTCGGGAACCTCCCGTTGCAAAAATTTGGGAAAACCTGCCGGAGCGCAGCGGCGGCAGGTTCGTCAGCGCTTGCTCTGTCGGTGGTTCGCGCGACGGAGCGCGCTCACGGTCACCGCCAGCCTCGGGCACGGTCACGTCTCTCGGGGCCGAAATTGTATTGAGCTAACACGTCGTAGTGTCCCACATGGTACTCAGATTACTACTGCTCGTGGTCGCCGTCGTCGAACTGCTCGCGCCGAAGCAGATGGTCGACTTCTGGATGAACCTCGCGGCCGAGGACGGCGACGTGGAGCTGAAACCGTGGGTGTACAGCATCGCGCGGGCGGAGGGTGCGGTCATCCTCGCGTGGCTCGTGCTCAGCGGTCGGGGTGGCGACAGCGAGGAGTGAC
The DNA here is from genome assembly GCF_024218775.1 of Haloarcula marina. Lineage (NCBI taxonomy): Archaea > Methanobacteriati > Methanobacteriota > Halobacteria > Halobacteriales > Haloarculaceae > Haloarcula > Haloarcula marina. Next base: position 605,403 of record NZ_CP100404.1, read on the forward strand.
CGGACGCCAGCGGATTTTTGCCGGTGCGCGCTAACTCGGAGCCATGCTTGACCTCGCCGTCGCGACCCGCGCCGAGACGTTCGAGCGGATGCGGGACCCGCTGGCCGCCCGAGACATCGCCGTCGGCCACGTCGAGACGAGCGAGCGCGCCGTCTCCCTGACCGAGAACCCGTTCGACGGCTACGACGTTGGGTTCGTCTACCCGTCGCGCATCATGGAGGGAGCCGTCGCCGACGCGATGCTCGACGTGCCGTGGGTGAACGACCGCGAGGCCATCCTGCGCTCGCGCAACAAGGCCGACGTGCTCACGCGACTCGGCCGAGCAGACGTACCGGTCCCCGACTCTGTCATGGTGTCGAACCCGGCCGACGAGGCGGCCCTCGCGGCGGCGTTCGAGCGACTCGACCCGCCGGTGGTCGTCAAGCCCAACTCCACGACTCGGGGCGTCGGCGTCACGACGGTCCACGACCTCGATTCCTTCCTCGGCGTCGCGGACTATCTCGATTTGGTTCACGACTACCGCGCGACGGGCGACCGGTCGTTTCTGGTGCAGGAGTACCTCCCGGACGCGCGGGACTACCGCGCGATGGTCGTCGACGGCGAGTTCGTCGGTGCGGTCGAACGCCGACTCCCCGCCGACGCGCGCGAACGCGGCCGCTGGAAGCACAACGTCCACCGCGGGGCCGAGGCGAACGGGGTGGACCTCCCGGACGCCCTCCGAACGCTCGCCGAGCGAACCGCCGCGGTGCTGGACATCCCGTACCTCGGCGTGGACTTGCTCGTGACCGAGGACCGCGCGGTGGTCAACGAGACGAACGCGCGGCCGACCATCGACAGCGCGACGAAGTACGAAGACGGGTTCTGGGACGATTTGGCGGGGCTAATTCGGCGGACTGCGGAGCGGTAACGTCGTTCGACCGGAGGCGAACGAAGTGAGCGTCCGGCCTTTTTCGCCGCCGTCAGAGCGACGCTCTGACGAGCCTTGCTTCGCTCAGCAAGACCACGTTTTTCAAGGAGCGGTCGCCGCAGGCGACCTGACGACGAAAAAGGTGGAGGGGGACGAAAGGCGACCCTACAACTCGATGTCCGCGGAGTCCTCTTCGCGGTCGAAGGTGACTTCGAGGACGCCGTTGTTGTACGTCGCCGCCGCGGAGTGTTCGTCGACCTGACTGGGGAGGGTGAGTCGTTCGTGGTACTCTCGCTGGTCGGTCCCGGCGTCGATAGTGAGGACCGTCCCGTCGCATTTCAGTTCGATGGCGTCCTTGTCCACGCCGGGGATGTCGGCGACGACGCGGATTTCGTCGGCTGTCTCGTGAACGTCCACGTGCAAGTCGGCACCGTCGGGCGTGCCGCCGCGTTCGATGTGTACGTCCCCTTCGGACCCCATCATCTCGTCCATCATCCGCTCGATTTCACGGAAAAACTCGTCGAAAGGGTCGTCGTTATCGTCCCGTCTCATCGGTGTGAGTGGGTACGTCGCTCTGTCTGAAAAGCCTTCTGACGCCCTCAGTCTTTGCTACGACGGCGGGTTGACAGTCGGTACGAACGATTCACTATGCGACAGGTACACACAGCATCGGTAGAAAATGGTCACAAATAAACACACGTTGACGCAACTCCGAAAACACTTTACTGGGTACAAGCGGTTTTCTAGGCGGTATGAGCGACCCAGTTCGTGTTGGCCTCAACGGCTTCGGCCGTATCGGCCGCAACGTATTCCGCGCTTCGCTGGAGAACGACGACGTCGAAATCGTCGGCATCAACGACGTGATGGACGACGACGAAATCGACTACTTCGCCCAGTACGACACCGTCATGGGCAACCTCGAAGGCGCGAGCGTCGACGACGGCGTCCTGACCGTCGACGGCACCGACTTCGAGGCGGGCGTCTTCCACGAGACGGACCCGACGGAACTCCCGTGGGACGACCTCGACGTCGACGTCGCGTTCGAGGCGACCGGTATCTTCCGCACGAAGGAAGACGCCAGCCAGCACCTCGAAGCGGGTGCCGACAAGGTCGTCATCTCCGCGCCGCCGAAAGGCGAGGAGCCGGTCAAGCAGATCGTCTACGGCGTCAACCACGACGAGTACGACGGCGAGGACATCGTCTCCAACGCCTCCTGTACGACCAACTCCATCACGCCCGTCGCGAAGGTGCTCGACCGTGAGTTCGGTATCAACGCGGGACAGCTGACGACCGTCCACGCCTACACCGGCTCGCAGAACCTCATGGACGGCCCCAACAGCAAGCCGCGCCGCCGCCGCGCCGCCGCCGAGAACATCATCCCCACGTCGACCGGTGCCGCACAGGCGGCCACCGAGGTCCTGCCCGAACTTGAGGGGAAACTCGACGGGATGGCCATCCGCGTCCCGGTCCCGAACGGCTCTATCACGGAGTTCGTCGTGGACCTCGACGAGGAAGTGACGGAAGCCGACGTGAACGCCGCGTTCGAGGAAGCCGCCGAAGGCGAGATGGAAGGCGTCCTCGGTGTCACCACGGAAGACGTCGTCTCGACGGACATCCTCGGCGACCCGTACTCCTCGCAGGTCGACCTCTCCTCGACGAACATCGTCAGCGGCATGACGAAGATTCTGACGTGGTACGACAACGAGTACGGCTTCTCGAACCGGATGCTCGACGTGGCGCAGTACATCACCGAGGAGTAGGCCGTCGGCCACGCACCGTTTTTCACAGACCCGCCAGCGGCGGCGCTTTCGCGCACGTCGGTCGCTGGCCCGCGAGACTCGGAAACGCCTAAGCACGGGGCGGGTGTGTCTTCGCGTGATGACCTTCCAGACGCTCGACGACATCGAGGACGGACAGCGCGTCCTCGTCCGACTCGACCTCAACTCTCCGGTCGAGGACGGCGAGGTACGGGACAACCGGCGGTTCGACCGCCACGCCGAGACGATTCGCGAACTCGTCGACCGCGGATTCGAAACCGCCGTCATGGCCCATCAGGGCCGCCCGGGCCGTGACGACTTCATCTCGCTCTCCCAACACGCCGACATCCTCGAAGACCACATCGACAGCCCCGTCGACTTCGTCGCCGACACCTTCGGCGAGGACGCGCTGGCGGCCATCGACGACCTCTCGGGCGGGGACGTGCTCGTCTTGGAGAACACGCGGATGTGCGACGAGGAACTGCCCGAGGAAGACCCCGAGGTGAAAGCCGAGACGGAGTTCGTCCAGACCCTCGCCCCGGAGTTCGACGCGTACGTCAACGACGCCTACTCGGCGGCCCACCGCTCGCACGCCTCGCTCGTGGGCTTCCCGCTGGTGATGGACGCCTACGCGGGCCGCGTCATGGAGACGGAGTACGAGGCCAACACCGCCATCGCCGAGAAGGAGTTCGAGGGCAACGTCACGATGGTCGTCGGCGGCACCAAGGCGACGGACGTCATCGACGTGATGACTCACTTGGACGAGAAGGTCGACGACTTCCTGCTGGGCGGCATCGCCGGCGAACTGTTCCTGCGCGCGGCCGATTACCCGGTCGGCTACGACATCGACGACGCCGACCTGTACGACCACCAGTGGGAGGCCAACAGCGAGAAAATCGAGTCGATGCTCGACGAACACCGCGACCAGATTACGCTCGCCGTCGACCTCGCGTACGAGGACGACGGGTCGCGCGCCGAGCAGTCCGTCGACGACATCGAGGAGAAGACCGTCTCCTACCTCGACGTGGGGAGCGAGACGGTCATGGAGTACTCGCCGATTATCCGTGACTCCGAGGCCGTCTTCGTGAAGGGCGCGCTCGGCATGTTCGAGGACGAGCGCTTCTCCGTCGGCACGGCGGGCGTGCTGGAGGCCATCGCGGACACCGACTGCTTCTCGGTCGTCGGCGGCGGCGACACCTCTCGGGCTATCGAGATGTACGGGATGGAAGAAGACGAGTTCGGCCACGTCTCCATCGCCGGGGGCGCGTACATCCGGGCGCTCACCGGCGCGGAACTCGTCGGCGTCGAAGTGCTACAGCGCTAATCGCTGCGGTTGCGGTCGGTTTCTGCGTGGCGGCGTTTCCAGCCGTCTTCGGGGTCGTAAACGGCGACTGGTCGTTTCTCTCGCGGACGCATGCGACCGTGTCTGCGCGTCCAGTCACCGTCGTCGGGGTCGGGGGCAGCCATCTCAGGCATACACCACGATACGGCGCTCACGAGTAAATTACTTGTGGAAAATTACGAAACAAAATTACTCGGTTCCGAGTTACTGACGGCGCGGGTCGCCGGAATCGGCGTCGCCGACCGAGCAGAAGTGCTTTCGGGACCACTTCCGTACGGGCGGGTATGTTCACTGGCATCGTCGAGGCCACCGGCGAGGTACAGGCAGTCGTAGACGACGAGGGCGGCCGACGGGTCCGCGTCGGCGCGCCGTTCGAGGGCCTCGCGCACGGTCAGTCCATCAGCGTCAGTGGGGCCTGCCTCACCGTCGAGGACTTCGCCGACGGGGAGTGGTTCGAGGTGTTCCTCGCCCGCGAGACGCTCGCCCGGACCTACTTCGACGACCTCTCGGAGGGCGACGGGGTGAACCTCGAACGCGCGATGCCCGCCGACGGGCGCTTCGACGGCCACATCGTGCAGGGCCACGTCGACGCCACCGCCGAAGTCGTGGGCATCGAGCGAGAGGGTGAGGACTGGACGTTCACGTTCTCGCTTCCGGACGCCCAGCGCGACTACCTCGTGGAGAAGGGCTCTATCACCGTCGACGGCATCAGCCTGACCGTCGCGGCGCGCGACGAGGACGGGTTCGACGTGGCGATTATCCCGACGACGTACGAGGAGACGACGCTCTCTGCGAAGTCCGTCGGCGACCCCGTCCATCTGGAAGTCGACGTGGTCGCGAAGTACGTCGAACAGCTCTGTTAGGGGTCGAACTCGGTCTGTTGGCTCTCGTAGGTCGGCTCCGGGGTGGCGTGTGCGTCCTTGTACGCCTTCCGGTAGGCGTCGAGTTTCCGCAGTAACAACAGGCCGAATATCGCGTCGTAGACGAGGACGAACCCGAAGAACGCGACGAGTTGGCTCACGCCGTAGAGGTTCGAGACGAGGAACGTCACCGGTCCGGCGAGCGTGTTGTACGTGGCGTGGATGACCGTCGCGATGAGCAGGCCCTTCAGGACGATTGGCCCGGCGTCGTCCGGGTTGAACTTCGCCAGTCCGAGGTAGTACCCCGCGAACGCCGAGTAGATGACGTGGCCGGGTCCGGCCAGCGCCCGCACCGCCGCGATGTCGCTCCCGGCGTCGATGGCGGCGAGCGTCCCGGTAACGACTTCGGTGTTCTGGACGATGTACAGCGCGTTCTCGATGGTGGCGAAGCCGAGTCCCGCCGCCGCGCCGTACACCGCGCCGTCGATGACCGCGTCGAACCGGTCGTCGCGGAAGGCGTAGAGGCGCACGGCCAGCAGTTTCACGCTCTCCTCGACGGGGCCGACGACGAGGAAGAAGAAGAACACCATCCCCGCCGGTTCGAACAGGCCGAACCCGGAGCCGATGGCCTGCACGGGGCCGCCGAGCGCGACGTTCAGCAGGCCCGCGAACCCGGCGAACAGGACGCCGAGCAGGAACGTCCCGACGAGGAGGGTCAGTGGCTCCGTCGTGGTCACGTCGGCGTACCAGATGTACGCCGCGAGCAGGAGGGCGGGAACGGCAGAGAGCGCCGCGAGACCGGCAAAGAGCGGCTGGACGCCGAGCGCGCCGAGGCTCCCGAACGCTATCTGCAGCACGAGGATGCCGACGGCGACCAGTACGACCAACACGCGGAGCGTCGACAGGCCCGCGTAGTAGAGCCAGTGCGCGAAGCGGTCCAACCGGGACCGGACCTCCCAGTTCGCGATTTCGTAGAGGTCCGTCGACCGGTCCGCGTTCGAGGCGACCGGGTCACGCCGTCGCTTTCCCATAGCTCACTCGTGGGGTGGGCGCAACCTAACGGTTTGGCTCCCGACAGCCGTCGCGCCGCCGTCGCCGCAATTCTCCGTGAAGACGAGAAGGTTTTGACAGTTGCCGACCTACCGCGGGGTATGACGCTACGGGCAGGTGTCCTCGCCGTGCAGGGTGACGTCTCCGAACACGCCGAGGCTATCGAACGGGCCGCAGCGGCCCACGGCGAGACGGCCGATGTCGTCGAGATACGCAAGTCCGGACTCCTCCCCGACTGTGACGTGCTGTTGATGCCCGGGGGCGAGTCGACGACCATCTCCCGACTCATCCACCGCGAGGGCATCGCGAGCGAAATCGAGGCCCACGTCGCGGCCGAGAAGCCCGTCTTGGCGACGTGTGCGGGTCTCATCGTCGCCGCCAGTGACGCCCACGACGACCGGGTGGAGACGCTGAACCTCGTCGACGTGACCGTCGAACGCAACGCCTTCGGCCGACAGAAGGACAGCTTCGAGGCCCCCCTCGATATCGACGGCCTCGCCTCGCCGTTCCCGGCGGTGTTCATCCGCGCGCCGCTCATCGACTACGTCGCCGACGACGTGGACGTGCTGGCCTCGTGGGACGACCGCGCCGTCGCGGTGCGGGACGGCCCCGTCGTCGGCACCTCCTTTCACCCGGAACTCACCGACGACCCGCGCATCCACGACCTGGCTTTCTTCGAGAACGTCGAGTCGTAACGCTTCGACGGCCTGAAGGCGGCCGCCGACGACTGGCGGCGTATGGACGACGCCGACGACGTCATCGACGACCTGTTCGCGGTCATCGAGTCCCGAAAGGAGGAACTGCCGGAGGACTCCTACACCACGTCGCTGTTTACCCACGAGAAAGGCGAGAACGCCGTCTTGGAGAAACTCGGCGAGGAGACGACGGAACTGATTCTGGCGGCGAAAGACGACGACCACGAGGAACTGGCCCACGAGGCCGCCGACATCGTCTATCACCTGCTCGTTCTGCTGGCGATGAAGGACATGGACGTCGAGGACTTGCGGGCGGAGTTGGCCGAGCGACGGTAGCGAGGGACCGAGCGACCCGTGAGCAGCGAGACGCCGAGCCACGCGGGTGGTCTCGACACGACGCGGGGAACGGAGTGAGTCACTGAGCAGGAGGCACTGTTCTCGGCGACCGCGGCGGTACAATTAAGTTGACACTACGTGCCCACACAGGCATGAGTGGGAACACGATACGGGGGACGATAGCTGGGATGGCGCGCCGGGCGAACCCGGCCTTTGCGGGCGGCGTCGTCGGCGTCTCGATTCTCGCCCTCGTCTACGCCACTACGGTCGCGTCGGTACAGCACCACACCTACGTCCACGTCATGGCGGGCCTGCTGTGGACGGGGACGGACATCTTCATCGGCGCCGTCCTCGGACCGGTCATCGGCGGCCTCGGGGAGGAGGAGAGCGCCGCCGTCTTCGAGCGACTGACGCCCAAGACGGCCTTCTTCCTCCCGTCGATGGCGTTCCTGACCATCGCTGGCGGCCTGACGCTCGCGCTCCGTCTCGGCATCTTCCCGCACTCGGGGTCGTGGCTGGCGCTGTTCACCGCGGCGAACGTCGTCCCAATCCTGCTGTTGCTGGGGTGGCGGCTGAACGCGTGGTCCGATTGGCGCTGGCGGGCCGCGTTCGCCGTCGGCACCGTCGGGTCGCTGGCGTGGGTGGCGACGACCATCGGCCAGTTCCAGATGACCTCGCCCGCCATCGCCGTCGCTCTCGTTCTCGTCACCGTCCTCTCGGTGCAGGGCTTTGGCTTCCTGATGCCCGGCGAAATCCGCATCTACCGGCAGATGACTTCCGCCGCGCCCGACGCGAGCGTTATCTCGGCCATCGGCCAGCAGAACGCCATGCTCGGCGGCGTGCAGGGACTCGTCCAACTCCTGCTCATCCTCGACATGGTGTACCTGCGCTACGGCGGGTTCTGAGACTACTTCTCGACCGGGGCGAACCTGTGTCGGACGACCTCGCTGTCGTCGTCCCACTCGAACTCGTCGTGGACGCGTTTCAGTCGCTCCCGGTAGGCCGCTAAGTCCTCCGACCCCTCGCGCTGGGCGTCCTCGTCGGTCATATCGCCGAGCGTCCGTTCGGTCACGTCGGTCACCTCGAACGTCTGGCCGTCGATATCGAACGTGTCGCCCTCGTCGGCGTAGCGGTGGCCGCGGTGCATCTGGGTGACCCGGCCCGCGGCGGCCATCTGCTGGACGTGCTCGTTGGGCAGAATCTCGCTGGCGTCGATGTGTGCCATACCGAGACTGGGGGACGGAGGCGGAAAAACGTGGCTCGCAACTGGTTGGGGGCGACCGCCACGCACACGTCTCACACGCCTGTCACCGATTGGACGCGCTTTTACGCCCCGGCCGTCTACACCGCCGCAATGAGCCATCCTTTCGAGAATCTACCCACGACGCCGACATCTGAGGAGGTACTGGACAAGGCGTTCTCGCGGGCGAAGCGCGCGGGCGGTGCGAAAGAGGGCGTCGAAGCGCAGCAGTCGATGCTGATGACGGCCTCGAACATCGTCTCTGACAACCTCCAGAACGTCGCCCAGTCGTGGCCGACCATCGACGACTTGGACCCCTTCTACGTCGAACTGGCCGACGCCGTCCTCGGCGAGGCCTACCCCGCCGAGAAAGACGACGGTATCGACGCGCTGAAACAGCACCTTTCGGCGGTTTCGTGGGCGGGCCGGAAGACCAAGGAGATTCGCCAGGAGTACGAGAGCCGCCTCGTCCGGGGCGACAAGGACACGGCGCGGAAACTCCGCAAGCAGGCGTTCGCCCGCATCGCGGACATCGTCGAAGAGATTTCGGACGACCTCGCGGCCGTCTCGACGGCGCGGGACGCCCTGAAGGTGCTCCCGGACATCCGACCGGACGAACCCGCCATCGTCGTCGCGGGGTACCCGAACGTCGGGAAGTCCTCGTTCGTCAACCGCGTCACCCGCGCCGACAACGAAATCGCCTCGTACCCCTTTACCACGACCCAGATTCGCGTCGGCCACTTCGAGGACCAGCGCATCCGCTACCAACTCGTAGACACGCCGGGACTGCTCGACCGACCGCCGGAGGACCGCAACGAAATCGAATCGCAGGCGGTCAGCGCCTTGGAACACCTCGCGGACGCCGTCCTCGTGCTGGTCGACCCGAGCGAGGAGTGTGGCTACCCGCTCTCCCAGCAACTGGATCTCCGGGACGACATCGAGTCGCGCTTCGACGCGCCGGTGCTGACCATCGCCAACAAGAGCGACCGCTCGACCGACGTCGTGGCCGACCACTACATGAGCGTCACCGAAGACGACAACGTCGACGCCGTGTTGCAGGCGGCCATCGACGCCGTCGGCTACGAAATCGAACTCCCGTTCGACGACGAGTAAGCGCGGGTCAGCCGAGTATCCCCGCGAGGCCGAGCGCCCACCGGACCATCTCGGAGGCGGCGAACAGCGCCCCTTCGAGTCGGGAGAGTACCCGTCCGGTCCACAGCGCCGCGACCACGACGACGGAGAGCGCGCCAAGCCACAGCAGCGTCGTCGTCACCGTCCCGCTCGCCGCCAAGGGGCGGACGACGGCCGCGATGCCGACGATACCCGTGATGTTGTAGATGTTACTGCCGACGACGTTCCCGACAGAGACGCCGAGGCTGCCGCGCCGAATCGCCACCAGCGAGACGGCGAACTCCGGGGTCGAGGTTCCGGCCGCGACGATGGTCCCCCCGATGACCCACTCGGAGATGCCCGCGCCGCGGGCCAGTGCCGACGCCGCGAGGACCATGTAGTCGCCGCTGACGAGGACGAGTGCCAGCCCCGCGACCAACAGCAGTGCGTCCCGGCCGCGGAAGGCGACCCGGTCGGTGACCGCTCGCGTCACCGCTTCGTCGGACGCCGACGGCGTTTCCCCGCCTGCCGACTGTCCGCTCCGGAGCAGGTACGCGGTGTAGGCGACGAACAATCCGGCCAGCAGCGCGCCTTCGAGTCGGGTCACCGTCCCGTCGAACAGGACGATGCTACCGAGGAGGGTGCTGACGAGTAGTGCGAGGCCATCACGACGGACCAGTGACTCGGCAATCGGGAGCGCCCGAATCAGCGAGACGGTGCCGAGGATGAACGCGAGGTTGTAGATGTTCGACCCGAGGACGTTCGCCACGGCGATGTCGCCCAATCCCTTGAGCGCGGCGTCGACGGAGACGGCCAGTTCCGGGGTCGACGTTCCGGCGGCGACGATGGTCAGTCCGATGGTGAGGTCCGACAAGCCGAACCGGCGGGCGAGTCGGACGACGGCGTCCACGAGGAGTCGCGCTCCGACCCACAACCCGAGGACCGACAGGACGATGACGCCGACTTGGACGAGCGGACCACCTGCGACCATGCTGTGGGTGCTACCGGTGGCGGAAAAATGAAACTTCGTCCCCAAAGGGTTGGGGAGCGGCCGTAGTCCGTCGCCTATCCGAGTTCGTAGGTCACCGACACCGTCGCGTCGACGGTCACGGGTCCGGGCGAGATGGTCGTGCTCCCGCCAGCGTCGGCGGCCATCGCCGCTTCCGTGCGGACGACGTAGCGCCCGCTGTCGCTGGTCTGGATGGTCAACACGCCGTCGACGGACCGGCCCTCGGCGCTGGCGACCGCTTCGGCGTCACTGCGGGCGCGGTCCATCGCCGTCGTCAAGGCCTCCTCGCGGGCGGCCTGCCGGGTCTCTTCGCTCAGTTCGTAGCGGATACCCTCGACGCGGTCCGCACCGGCGTCGACGGCGGCGTCGATGAGATTCCCGACCGAGTCCACGTCGCCGGTTTCGGCCTCGACGGTGTGGACGGCGACGTAGCCGACCTGTTCACGCCCCATCTCGGTGCGCTCGTACTCGGGGTAGATGCTGAACCGCGAGGAGGTGACGTTCGCGCCCGCATCATCGAGGGCCTCCTGGACGGCGTCGGCGTCGCCGCTCAGGTTGTTCCGCGCTTCGGCGGCCGTCTCGCCGCGGCCGACGGCGGCGACGGTGACCGTCGCTCGGTCCGGTGCGCGTTCGACCGTCGCGTCGGCGCTGACGCTGACGGTGGCGTTCTCCGTCGACTGGACACCGCCGCTGTCTGCGAGTGCGAACCCGACGCCACCGGCCAGCAGGATGGCCAGTGCGCCCGCGACTGCGAGTGGTTTGGATACCATACCACTACGGACGCGACGCTCCGTATTTATGTCGTCGAACGTTCAAAACCGGATTTGAGCGTCAGTCCGTGCGCTGGACGACGACGTAGTGGACCTCGGTCGACACGTCCCGACCCGCGGCCTCGTCGGCCACCGCGTCGAGTTCGCCGACCAGATTCGGTTGGTCTGCGTCGGGTGGGATGCCGACGGTGACGACGACGCGGCGCGGTTGCTGGAAGATGACGGTGTTGGTCTGTTCGACCGTCACGTCGAGGACGCGCACCGGCGGGTCGACGCTCTCCTCGATGCTCGCCTGTATCTCGGATTCGGTCGTCGCCCGCTGGTACGAGTCGAGGGTGACGCCGCCGAGGAAGGCCGAGAGGACGAGGATAGCGGCCACGAGGACGCCGATGCGTTTTATCGTCGCCGCGCGGGCGCTGTCCTCTCGGAACCAGTGTTCGGGCCGATAGCCCTGGTACCACAGGCCGACGAGGACGGCGAGGTTGATGGAGAGGACGTTCACTAGCAGGAGGACGCCCGACCCGAGGCTGACCAGCGGTTCGCCCCACGCGATACCGATACCGACCGTCGCGGCGGGCGGGATGAGCGCCACGGCAATCATCACGCCGACCAGCGCCGTCGAGACGCCGGACGTGAGGCTGATGACGCCCGCCGCACCCGCCCCCAACGCGACGACCAACGAGAGGAAGTCCGGCGCGATGCGTTCGCGTATCTGCCCGACCGACGTGACGTCGGCGATAGGCGGGATGACGTTGGCCGTCCGGACGACCAGTGCGAACACCGTCCCGCTGGCGATGGCCAACACGAGGCCGAACGCCTGCAGTTTGACCCCGCGTCTGAACAGTTCTTGGTCGTCGACCACCGTGCCGACGTTGGCGGTCATCGCCGGGCCGATGAGCGGCGCGATGACCATCGACCCGACGACGACGGCCGGTGAGTCCAGTAGGAGACCGGCCGTGGCGATGACCGCGCTGATGACGGTCATGATGGCGTAGGTGGGCAGCGACGGCGCGAGTTCGTTGGCCTTCGAAGTCAGTTCCTCGCGGGCGATACGGTCCTCGTCTTCCTCCTCTGCGTAGCGCTCTTCGAGTTCGTCGAACTGCCGAGAGATGACGGTGTTGGCGTCGACGACGACGGTGTAGGTGTCGTCGTTGATACCGACCTCGCGGAGCGCTTCGAGGACGGGTTCCAGCGCGTTCGTCGGTAGCGGAAACTCGACGATGATGGCGATGTCCCGGCCGCTGTCTTCGGCGCTGACGACGTAGTCGATGCCCTCGTCGTCCAACACGCTGAGTGCGGCCTCGCGCTTGCCCGTCGGGACCGAGAGGTGGACTAGACGCACGGCTATCGGTGAGTGGGCGGCGGACAAAAAGGCGGGTGATGCGGCGGACGCGAACTGACGCGCTTTTCCCCGTCGGCACTGTATCGGGGGTATGTTCGACGAACGCCCGAACCGGGACGCCGAGGTAGTTCTCGTCGGCCGGTCCAACGTCGGGAAGTCGACGCTGATGCGCGAACTCACCGGCCACACGTTCGACACCGGTCAACGGCCCGGCGTCACCCGCAGTCCCAACCACTACGACTGGGCCGGTCCCGACTTCGTCCTGACGGACCTCCCTGGCTTCGGATTCATGAAAGGGGTTCCCGACGAGGTTCGCGAGCAGATAAAGACCGACGTTGTCCGCTACGTCGAGGCCAACGCCGACAAGATTCTCGTCGGCATCCTCGTCGTCGACGGGAAGTCCGTCATCGACATCATCGACCGCCACAGCGGTCCCGACGAGATTCCCCACGACGTTGAGATGTTCCACTTCCTGCGGGAGGTGGGTATCGAACCCGTCGTCGCCGTCAACAAGATGGACAAGGTCGACGACGAGGACGAACGGCTGAACGACCTGTGTGACCGTCTGGGCCTGTATCCGCCGTGGCAACAGTGGCAGGAGACGGTCGCCCCCATCTCGGCGAAACGCGGCAACATCGACGCCCTGACCGAAGCGGTCCGCCACCACCTGCACGAAGCGGAGCGCGACGACCTGTTCCAGTTCTTCTGAACCGACCTCGTTCCCGCTCGGATGGCCTGCGGCCATCACGGCAACAACGTCGATGACAAAGGCCGTGCCTCACTCCGTTCGGCACGGCACGACAGAGTGGCCGCACCGCCTGCTCACACCCACATCTCGACGTTCTCGATGTCGAACCGAACCGACCTCTCGGCGGTGTCGGTGAGCGACAGCGACCAGCCGTGGTCTTCCGCGACGGTTCGGGCGATGTAGAGACCGAATCCGGTGTTGCCGTCGACGGTCGTGTACCCGGCGTCGAAGACGCGTTCCGGCGGGTCGGCGTCGATTGCTCGCCCGTCGTTCTCGACGAAGAAGCCGGTCGGCGTCGTGCCGACGGTGATGGTGACCGCCTGCCCGCCGTGTGCGATGGCGTTCTGAAACAGGAACTGGAGGAGGAGACTCACGGCCTCCTGGTCGGCCATGAGTCGCGAGTCACAGGCGATTTCGAGCGTCGCCGCCTCGTCGGCCAACGTGTCCCAGACCTCGCGACTCAGGCGCGAGAGCCACACCGGCTTCTGTTCGCCAGCGTCGTGTTCTCTGGTGGATAGTTGGACGACGGTGTCGACGAGCGAGGAGATGCGAGCGAGCGAGTCGTCGATGGGGGCGATTTGGGAATCGCCGTCGTCGAGCAGTTCGAGACGACCGTGAGCGATTTGGAGTTCGTTGCGGAACTCGTGGGCGGCCACGAGAGCGACTTTCACCATCCGCTCGTGCTGGCGGCGCAACTCGTGTTCGCGGTTCTTTCGGGCGGTGATGTCCCGCGTCAGGCCGACCAGTCCACGAATATCGCCGTCGGCGTCGTACCACGGAACCTTCCGCGTCCGGACGTACGAAGCGTCGAGGTCCAGAAACTCCTCGACGTCGATGCGCTCCGTCTCCCTGCGGATGACGTCCATCTCGTCCTGATAGGCGGCCTCGGCGTGCTCGGTCGCCAACTCCGACACCTCGGGGTCCGTGCGGCCGATTCGGTCGGTCGGTTCGTTGAACCCCCGCCCCATCAGGACGTGCCTCGCGCGCTCGTCTTTCGCGTAGAGGTGGTCTGGCATCTCGTTGAACAACGAGAGCAACAGCGTCTCCATCGGCGACGGCTCTCGGCCCGCGACGGCGGGCGTCTCGCATCGGAGACTGTCGTGAACAGCCTCGGCGACGGCGGTCGATCCGACCGCCGCGTCGACGGCCCGCACGTCACCGTCGGTCCGGACCGTCGCAGTATCGGTCCCGACGATGACCACCGGGAGGTCCGGAAACAGCGTCGTGACGCCGTGGGCGATGTCCGCGCCGGGTCGCCCGTCGACGTTCGCCGGAAGCACCAAACAGTGATAGACGCCGTTCGTCAGTTCGTCGAACACGTCGTTCGCGTCCGCCAATCGCGTGACCGACGCGCCGTCGACAGCCAGTCCCGTTTCGAGTTCACCCGCCGAGTCGCCGCTGACCACGAGTATCGAGTCCCCCTCACCCTTGCCCATGTATATACCATACTAATATTTGGGTACGTTACTGTTTCGGCCGGTTTGTGGGTCTGTTCGCCACTGTCGGCACTCACGGGGACACTCTCGATAGAACCGTCCGACGGGGAGGTGTTTAGGCGACGTTGAAGCCCTTATCGCGGAGGAAGTCCTCGACGCGACCGGTGTGGTTGCCCTGGAGTTCGATTTGCCCGTCTTCGACGGTCCCGCCGCAAGCGAACTTGGATTTCAAGTCCGAGGACAGTGAGTCCATGTCGACGTCTTTCGGGTCGAACCCCTCGATAATCGTTACCTCCTTCCCGTAACGGCGCTCGTCGATGCGGATGTTAATCTCCTGGGATTCTTTGGCCACGTCCTCGCAGACGCAAAGCTCCTCAGGCAGCCCACACGTCGAGCAGACTTCCGACATTACATCGGGCCGTACGAAACCTTCGTATTAAACACTGTCGGGCGAAAGCGGGGCTTACCGGTCCGAGACGACGGTGTTGGCGATGTCTACCGCTTCGTCGGCCGCCGCCTCGGTCACGTCCCCGCCGTAGCGGAGTCGCTCTCGCAGTGCCGCGACCCGGCGGACCGACTCGTCGGCGTCGACCGCGTCGAGATACGCCCGCACCGTCTCGCCGCTCTCGCGGGGCCGATGCTCTTTCGAGAGGACGTACATCACGCGCTGGAACGCCCGTTCGACGTCCGTCTCCGGATCCTCGCGGCGCTGATACCGGAGCCATACCTCCCGGGAGAGGCGCTGTGTCACGCCCGTCCGCCGCAGTCCGGCGGCCGTCCCGAGCACCGCGACGAGCCCCAGCGCCGCCTCCTCGCGTGAGGGGAGGTCCGGGAGTTGCAGCCCGGTGTTCGCGCCCCCGGTCGGTCCGGAGGGACGGTCCCGCGAGAACGGCGTCGGCGTCGTCCCGTTGGTCGTCGCGGGCGTCTCGGTCTGGTTGGTGTCGGTGCCGTTCGTCTCGGTCAGCGGCGGCGGCGTCGGCGTCTCCGTCTCGGTGAACGAACTGTTCGCGCCCGTCTCGCTGGTGTCGACGAAGGCGTTCGGTTCGGCGCGCGCTTCCTCGACGCGGGCCTGTTCGGCGGCCTCGCGGGGACCGCTCGGCGTCGGGTCGAACTGTATCCAGCCGTGGCCCGGGAAGTACGCCTCGACCCACGCGTGGGAGTTCAGACCGCGGACGACCCAGCGGTTCTCCCCGACCCGTTCGCCCGGGGTGTAGCCGACGACGAAGCGGGCGGGGATGCCCTGCGTGCGAAGCATCACGACCATGGTCGTGGCGAAGTAGACGCAGTAGCCGCGGTTCATGGCGTGGAGGAACCGGTCGGCGACGTTGCGGTCGGGTCGGTCCACGTCGAGCGAGTACTCGCGGTTGTTCTGGAGCCACTGCTCGACGACCAGCGCCGTCTCGTAGGGGTTCTCGGCGTTCGCGGTCAGCGTCGCCGTCGTCTCGCCGACCCGGTCGGGCGTGCTGTCAGGCAGCGACAGGTATCGCTCGCTGACACGGTCGGGGTAGTCGGTCCCGGCCTCCCGCAACTGTCGCGGCGTCGCCACCACCACCTCGCTGGTGACCTGATAGCTGTCGCCGGTGGCGAGGCCCGTTACCGGTTGGAACCCCCCGTGAGAGGTCAGTTCGACGGCGGCGTCTCCGCTGTACCGCACCGGCCGCCACGCCGACGGGACGGTCGCGATGTCCGATTCGGCCTCGAAGGACTGCCGGAGCGTCCGACTGTCGCCGGGCGGGCCTTGGAGTCGGTTGCCGTCGTAAGGGTTGGCGTTGCCCGTTCGGACCCAGCCGTCGCCGGTGTAGCGGTCGTAGGCGGCGACTCGCCAGTACCGGGCATCGTCGCTCTCGACGGTGTAGCGAACCGTCGGCGTCAGCGAGATGTCGCCCTGCACGGTCAGCGCCTCGTCCGCTTCGATGAGGCTCCCCTCCATCGTCGTGCCCCCCTCGTCGGCGAACGAGAGGGATGTCCCCGCCACCGCTGGCAGGCGCGACAGTATCGCTGGCACGACGATGATGGCCGCCAACTGCTCTAACACCGCGCGACGGCCGGAGTCGATGCCCTCGCTCGCCTCGCGCTGACGAGACGACTCGCCGGGGATGTCCCGCGTCGTCGACGCCGCGCTTCCCACCGTATCCAGCGTTCCGAAGCCGATGGCGGCGAACGCGCCGACGACGCCGAGCAGGGTCGTCACCACCGTCGCGTCCGTCGTCAGGACGAAGAAGCCGAGCGCCGTCCCGGCGGCCAGCGCCGCCGTGACGTACCACCGCCGGAGCGCGAAGTACGTGGTGAGGAACACCGGCGCGGGCGCGAAGGAGATGACCCACAGACGGACGTTGGCGATTTGGAGGAGTCGCCGCCCCGTGAGGAGCGCGGCCGTGTCCCGAAGCAACGCGCTGAAGGCGGGGTCCGTCGAGAGGTTCGTGATGTACCAGACGAGACCGGCCCCGAACAGGAGTGCCCCGACGGCGAGCGCCAGCACCGGGTGCAGGACGCGGGCCAGCACCGCCGCGGCGACCAGCGCACCGGCGGCCACCGCGAGGAACAGCGTCGGGTCGCCGACCACGTCGATGAGGTGGTACATCGTCCGGAGCGGCGCGCCGAGCGCCAGCGCCACCGCCAGCAGGGCCAGCAGTCGCGTCCCGCGCCACGGGACCGGTCCGCGAAGCCGCGAGGCGACGCCGCTCACGTTACCGCCTCCCCGGTGAGCGGGTTGTCCCGACTCACGGTCACGTCCTCGAAGTCCCGGCGGCGGCCTTCGACGGTGACGGTGACGCCCGCTTCGTCGGCCCGTACCAGCACGTCGGCGTCTCCGGCCCGTCCCGTCTCGCCCGCCGGAGTGAGCGCGAGCGTCTCGAGCAGGCGGGTGCGGTGGGTGTCACCGTAGCCGGGCTCGACGGCCCCGCCGGGGGTGACCAGTTCGACCCCGAGACCGCTCTCCAAGGCCCCCATCGCTATCGTCGCGGCGGCCGCCGCCATCTCGTCGTCGTGGCCCTCGTCGGCCTCCGCGACGACGACGAGTCCGCGGTCGCTGCTCCGGTCGGCGAACTCCTTGACCAGCAGGTCGTCCCGCTTGGCGCTGGACTTCCAGTGGACGTCCCGCAGGGAGTCGCCGGGGACGTACTCGCGCAGGCGGTCGAACGCCTGTCGGTCCTCGGCGTCGGGAACGAGCGTCCGGACGAACGCATCCGGGCCGCCGAGTCGGTACACCGAGGGGTAGACGAGCACGTCGTCGGTCACGTCGAGCGTCGTGGTCGCGACGACGAGTCCCAGCGCGTCGGTCAGTCGCACGTCGACGGGGCCGAGTCGGTGCTCGCCGCGTCGCTCGTAGGTCACCTCGTAGCGCATCGTCACCGGGAGGGAGTGGCGGGCGCTCGCCTCGCCGCCGAGGCCGTCGCCGAGGGTGTCGGTCAGACGGGCGATACCGCTCCCGTCGACGTCGAGTTCGACGGTCCGGCGCTCGCCGGGGAACCCCCGTCGGGGAACGGTGCGTTCGACGGTCGGCGTCCCGGCGACGTACACCTGCCCGACCGCCGCGAGGAACGCGATGACGAGGGGGCCGATGACCGCGCCGAGCGCTTGCTGTCCGAAGCGGGCGGCGACTGCCGTGGCGACGGCGACGACCAGTAGGACGCCGACGCCGCGACGGGTGGGCCTCATTCGACGTCGACTGCGTTCAGGGCCGCCGCGACGAGGTCGGTGGCGGTCTGCTCGCTGCTGTCGGTCCGAATCCGGTGTGGGAGCACCACCGGGGCCTCCCGTTGTACGTCGTCGGGGACGACGTAGTCACGCCCCTCCAACGCCGCGCGGGCCTGCGCGGCGCGCAGTAGAGAGATACTCCCACGGGGACTGACCCCCAGTTGTGCGTTCTCGCGGGTGTAGCGAGCGAGGCGGGTCGCGTACGCCCGAATCGGTTCCTCGACCGTAATCTCGGCGACGGTGTCTCGGGCCGCGCGAAGTTCCTCCAGTGACGCCACGGGCGTCAGTTCCTCGATGGGGTGATGGCCGACAACGTCGGCGAGCATCGCCGTCTCCTCGTCTTCGTCGGGATACCCCAGGTGCAGTTTCATCATGAACCGGTCGAGTTCGGCCATCGGCAGGTCGTAGGCCTTGTTCTGCTCGACGGTGTTCTGCGTCGCGATGACGGTGAACGGTTGCGGGACGGCGTGGGTCGTCCCGTCGACGGACACCTGCCCCTCCTCCATCGCCTCCAAGAGCGCCGACTGGGTCTTCGGGGGCGCGCGATTTATCTCGTCGCCCAGCACGACGTTGCCGAAGATGGGGCCGCGGCGGAACTCGAAGTCCTGGGTCTTCTGGTTGTAGACGTTGACGCCGGTCACGTCCGTCGGCAGGAGGTCCGGCGTGAACTGCACGCGCTTGAACTCGCCGTCGAACGAGGCGGCGACGGCCCGGGCCAGCATCGTCTTGCCGACGCCCGGCACGTCTTCTAAGAGGATGTGACCCCGACCGAGCATCGCGGTGACGATGTGTTCGACTTCAGTGTGATGGCCGACGATGACCGTCTCGACGTTCTCGATTACCTGCGTCGCCACGCGCGTCGCGTCGCGCAGTGCACTGTCCGACTGTTGGCCGCGTGTTGTGTCCGTATCTGTCATGAGTAGCGGGGCCGCACGACGAACGCCCGAGCACGGGTCGATGTTCCCAGTCCCATCCTTCTCCCGCGGTCTCCCTGCGCCGTGGCGTTCGTCCACACCGTTCGCGGTTCCAGTTACGCCTTGTTCGGGACGAAAACACGTAACTCTGCTGGGTGCACACTTTCCACACACGACCGAGCTACGCTTGGTCCCACTCCTTGCAGTCCGGGCAGACGAGGTCGCCGTCCTGTCGCCACCGCCGCTCGACCGCTGTCCCGCACGCGCCGCAGGCCGCCCCGTCGGGCGACCACGCGTACGTGGTCGTCGCCGGTACGATACCGTCGGTCGTTTCGGTGTCGCCTGTCGGTTTCTCGTCAGTCGATGTCTCGTCGGCGGGTTGCTCGCCGGTCGCCGCTCCGGTTGCCGATTCAGCACCGTCGGCACGTCCCTCGCGCTCCGGGTCGTCGCCCTCCTCGCCGAGGAACCGGTCGAGAGAAGCGTCTTCGTCCATGAGACTCTGTCCGGACGGGAGCGCCAAATACCTGTGTGACGCCGTGCCGCGAGCGGAAGCGCAAAGTGGGGGCACCGCTAACCCCAGCGTATGCAAGGGTTACTCACGGAACTCGTTCAGAGCATCATCGACATGCCGGGCCGGTTCGTAGACGTCGCGCTGGCGGACCCGCTGTCGGCGGTTCTCATCCTCTTCGGCGCGCTGTTCGTCGGAGTCGCCTCGGCGGTGTTCGGCTACCTCTCGCTGGGCGCGTTCTTCTCGCTGTTCATTCGGCCGGGAAGCGGTCGGTCGCCGCCCCAAGAAGCCCAATAGCCTCGGCGACATCCGGGCCGAGCGGCGACGCGAACACAACGCTGTCTGCGTATTCTCGCAGTTGTTCGACGCGCTCGGCCACGTCTTCCGGCGTCCCAGCGATACAGAAGGCCTCCAGCATCGGCGCAGTCACGAGGTCGAACGCCCTCTCGAACTCCCCGGCGGAGATGGCGTCGCCGATGTCACTCGCCGCGTCGCGGTCGATGCCGTGGCGGTCTAACACCGGCGGCGGCGACCCCGCGGTGACGAACGCAACCGGCGGGCGGGCGGCGGTCCGTGCTTCGTCGGCGTCCTCGGCGACGGAGACGCTGGCGTAGGCCGCGAGGTCGAACTTGCCCTCGGCCACTCTGTCGTCGGCCATGTCATCGACCTGTTCCCGTGCCCACGCGAGGTCCTTCGGGTGCGCGCCGTTGTACAGCGCGCCGTCGGCGTGCTTCGCCGCCATCCGCGTCATGTGCGGTCCCTGCGCGCCGACGTAGACGGGAATCTCACCGGCGTCGTAGTTCAGGCCCGCGTCGTCCGCCCGGAAGGTCCCGTCGTGGTCGACGCGCTCGCCGTCCCAGAGTCGCTGGGCGACTTTGAACGTCTCCAGCACGCGACGAAGGGCGTTCTCGTGGTCGAACCCGAGGTTGCGGATGGTCGACTTATCGCCGGGGCCGACGCCGAAGAGGGCGCGGCCGTCGCTCATCTCCGAGAGGGTCGCCACCCGCGAGGCCAGCGTCACCGGATGGGTCTCGTAGGGGTTGGCGATGCCGGGCCCGAGTAACACGTCGTCGGTCCGTTCCGCCATGGACGCGAGCGCCATGAACTGGTCGCGGTTGTTGTAGTGGTGACTGGCGAAGACGGCGTCGAATCCGTTGGCTTCGGCTTCGACGGCGAAGTCGGCTAGCTGTGCGACGGGGTGCTCGGGGGTGAGTTCAATCGCGTACATGTGACCACTCGCTGAGTGCGTCTCTGACCACGTCGGTTTCCGGGTCTCGGTACAGGTCGTCGCTCCCGGCGTGGTCGCCGAACTCGAAGCCGCGGACGACGGCCACCGGCGTCCCGCCGTCGCCCTCGCCGGTCACGAGGTTCGCGGCGGCGGCGAGTTCGTCCACGACGGCTTGGACCGTCGCGCCGAGTTCTCGACCCTCGCGGTCGCGTTCGCCGCGCCAGTCCCGGGCGGCCGGGACACCGGCCCACCCGAGTGCGACGCCGCGCTGGCCGAGTCTGAACGGGCGGCCCGACGTGTCGGTGACGACGACGGCCACGTCCGCGCCGGTCCGTTCGCGGATGCCGGTGCGAATCCGTTCGGCGCAGTCGGCGGGGTCCTCGGGGAGCAAAAGGAGGTCAGCGTCGGGCACGTTCGAGCGGTCGATGCCCGCGTTGACCGTGATGTGGCCGAAGCGGGTGACCGCGAGGATGAACGGCGCTTCGACCAGAATCTCCTCGCTCTCCTCGACGACGGCCTGGGCGAACCGCGGGTCCTTCTCCTCGTCCGTGACCGCGCCGATGGTGTCGGCGATGCGCCGGGCCTGCTCGCCGGGCGCGTAGTCGTCGAGGTTCGCCTGCCGACCCGCGGCCTTCGAGACGATGGTGCTCGCCACGCAGACCACGTCGCCGTCCCGCAGGTCCGCCCGCTCCGCGACGAGTTCGGCCACGTCGTCACCGGGGCGGACCTCCGGCAACCCCTCGACTGCGAACACTTCCATACCCTCTCTGCGGGTTCCGCCGGAAAAAGGACGCCGTTAGTAGCAAGCGCGTCCGACGGTGGCAATCGATGCCGGTAGCGGACCGCGCGGTCCGGTCGGGGTCCGTGGCGGTTTTGCGCGCCGACCCCCGAACGCCGGTATGGACGCCCGTCTCGCGGCGTTCCTCCTCCTGCACGCGATGGGGTCGACGCGCTCGACGGGACGAACAACTTCGTCGCGGGCATCTCCACCTTCGGCGCGGCGGTCACCGCCGTCGACGACGAGGGGCCGCTCTCCGCCTTCGCGCCCACGCAGGACGCGGCCGATGCCCTGTTCGAGACGGCCGCTACAGTTCGTGCAGACGCACGCTGAGGTCGCCGTCGCCGACGGTGGCGGTCATCATCGTCGCGCGGTCGGCCGGTGACGCTCCCGTGGCGCTCCCCGGATTCAGCAGGCGCACGCCGCCGTGGGTCGTGTCCAGCACCTCGTGGGTGTGCCCCGAGACGCCGACGGCGTCCGGCCCCGCTTCCTCGCGGACGATGCCCCTGACCCGGTCCTCGTAGCCCCGATGTGACCCCGTGCCGTGCGTGACGACGAAGGTGACGCCGCCGAGTTCCACCGTCGCCACGTCCGGCAGGCCGATGCGCGGGTCCATGTTCCCGCCGACGGCGGTCAGTCGCGCCGCCATCGCCCGGACGTTCGACAGCGCCCCCTCGCTGTCGAAGTCCCCGGCGTGGATGACGTGGTCGGCGGCTTCGATGCGCTCGCGGAACGGCTCGGGAACCGCCGTCGCCCGCGAGGGGATGTGCGTGTCGCTGATGAGCGCGAGGTCCATACCGAAGATTCGGCCGCCGTCGTCAAAACGGTTAACTGGTCAGTCGGCGGTTTCGACCGCGGGAAACAGTTCTTCGAGTTCTTCTAAGCGCTCGACGAGGCCGTCGATACCCTCGTTGATTGTGGCGACGCGTGTCTCGATGTCGTCGGCCGGAATCGCCCCCTGCGGCGTCGGGTCGACGAGTTCGTCGTCCTCCAGCATGCGCAGGGAGTACCGGACTTTGTGCTCCGGAATGCCCGTCTCCTCCGAGAGGCGGACGATGCCAATCGGTCCCTGTTCGATGACGACTTCGAGAATCGCCAAGTCGCGGCTTTCCTTCTCGACCTGATTAGCTAGTCTCTCCAGACCCATGAGAATCTACGTATCCGTATTGTGTGACGGTACATAAACGCCGCCGTTGTGGGTCGGGACGCTCTTCGGCCGCCAGCGGCTACTCCTCGACCGGTTTGCGCCGCAGTTCGTCCAGTTGGTCGCGCAGACGCGACAGTTCGGTCTCTAACTCCTCGCGGCGGTCGATGAGCGTGCTCAACTCCTCGGTGTTGACCGAGTAGTCGTTCTCCAGCGCCACGTCCAGGGCGTCGGTGGTCGCCGCCGCGAGGTCCGTCGACACCCGGAGCACTTCGCTGGGCGTCCCGCGGGACTCGTACAGTTCTCGGTCGCCCGAGAGCGGGCTGTACGTGACCATCGGCGACTCGACGGTGTGGTGGTAGGTCACCGTATAGCTCGTGTCGGTCACCGGGTTCCGGCGGTTCTCGGCCCGTTCGGTCCGGACGATGTTGAACGGGCCGGCGAGGGTGGGGTACGTCTCCGCGAGGGCCCGCAGACGGTCGGCCGCGGTCACGTCGAGTTGAGCCTCCACGTCGCCGAAGAACTGCCGGGAGTTCGTGAGGCTGAACGCGACGGTGTAGAACACCGACTCACTGTTGTCGGCGAGGTTCCGGACCCGCTCTCGCACCTCGTCGTGTCGCCCCTCGATGGTCAGCTTCTCCAGTTCTTCGAGCAGCGCTCGCACGCCCTCCTCGCGTTCGAGGAACGCCTCGACGATGGCCCCCGGCATCTCCTCGCCATCCACGTCGTCCATAGGGCACGTTCCGTGATGCCGCCTAAACAGTCTGTCGGCGGCGGACTCGGGAGTCAGCGGGGACAAAGCATATGCCGATGTGTGGTGACTGTCCGCACGTCCGCCTCTCGGGGCGGGCCTATGACAGGGAGAGGGGGCCACTCCCCCTCACGTGCCGCGCTTCTCGAGGGTCCCGTATGGTTATGTGTCCGCTAGCCGCGATATCGACGGCGAGAATTGGTGTTCCGCGGTCGCTACTCGGACGGCAATTCCAGAACGACAGACGCTCGCGACGGGAGTGAGCGCTCTACGGCGTGACCGCCGACGGACTGCGCCGTCGGCATTTGCATCCGGGCGAGACGCACTGCGTTCGTCTCGCGTGGTTCACATCCCTCTCGGCGTTTCGTTGCTCACAGGGCCGAGCACACGCGACGCTCGCTGGAGTTGTTCGCAGTAGAAGACGCCCGGAGCGGGATTTGAACCGGAAACAGACGTGCTCGCTCACGTCGTTCGCTGTACGCGACTGTCAGGGGTCAAATCCGCTCGATACGGATTTTCGACTCACGGATTCGTTCGTCGCAAAAGTACGCCCGGAGCGGGATTTGAACCCGCGTCACGACCGTGACAGGGTCGTATGATGGGCCACTACACCATCCGGGCACGCTGCCTTGCTGCACTTCATCGTATCTGGGTGGTAGTATTAAGACTTTCCAAAGGAAGGCGCTCTGGGATGTGTACCCGTGGCGGGACCCAAACTTCTATACTTCGTCTGCTCGAAAGGGTTGGTACGAGTGGCCATCCCACGGATTCCGTGTGCGGGTCGTGGGGTCGAGTAGCTACTGCCGTCAGAGTTGGTAAGTGTTATATGCGTGCCGACAATAACGACCTGTAGTATCTCGTGACAGCCACCTTCTCCAGTAGCAGGCCCCACGCACGCACACACACATGGTAGATGTAAGTCAACACGACCTCGTCCCCGACCACAGCGTCGTCGACGAGGACGACCTCGAGGCAGTGCTCGACGAGTACGACATCAGGAAGACCGACCTCCCCAAAATCAAACGCGCCGACCCGGGACTTCCGGACGACGCGGAGGTCGGCGATGTCATCCGAATCGTTCGGGATTCGCGAACAACCGACGAAGCAGTCGTCTATCGACTGGTGGTCGAATAATGGACACACAGGACCGACGCGCTATTTCGCGTGAGTACTTCGCAAAGGAACGGCTCGCAGAACACCACTTCCGCTCGTTCAACGCGTTCCTCGACCGAGGGATGCAACAGGTGGTCGACGAGAAAGAGACCATCGAGACGGACATCGGCGACAAAGAGGGTCAGGAGCCGGTGTGGGTGGAACTCGGCGACGTTCGCGTCGTCACGCCCCGAGTCCGAGAGGCCGACGGGAGCGAGGAACTGCTCTATCCGCAGGAGGCCCGACTGCGAAACATCACCTACTCCGCGCCGGTGTTCATGGAGATGGCTATCGTCCGCGGCGGCGAGGAGGAACCCGAGGAAGTCGTCGACCGCACCGAGACGAAGATCGGCCGGATGCCCATCATGGTCGGCTCGAACAAGTGTAACATCGCCGGGTTCTCCGACGAGGAGCTCATCGACATCGGCGAGGACCCCGCCGACCCCGGCGGCTACTTCTGTGTCAACGGCTCCGAGCGAGTCCTGATGACCAGCGAGGACCTCGCGCCGAACAAGATTCTCGCCGAGTACGACACGAAGTACGGCGACGAGGTGCAGGTCGCCAAGACGTTCTCCCAGCGCCGTGGCTACCGCGCGCTCGTTCTCTGTGAGCGGACCCGCGACGGCCTGCTGGAAGTCTCGTTCCCGTCCGTCTCCGGCAGTATCGACTTCGTGACGCTGGTGCGGGCACTCGGACTCGAGTCCGACGAGGAAATCGTCCACCGCGTCTCCGAGGACCCGGAAATCGTGAAGTTCATGCTGGAGAACCTGGAGGAGGCCGAGGTCCAGACGACCGAAGAGGCCATCGAGACGCTGGGCAAGCGCGTCGCCTCCGGGCAGGGCAAGAACTACCAGCTGAAACGCGCCAACTACGTCATCGACCGCTACCTCCTGCCGCACCTCCACGAGGAGGGCGTCGACGAGGAAGAGGTCCGCATCAACAAGGCCTACTACCTCTGCCGGATGGCCGAGGCGTGCTTCGAACTCGCCTTGGAGCGCCGCGAGTCCGACGACAAGGACCACTACGCCAACAAGCGGCTGAAGGTCAGCGGCGACCTGATGACCGACCTGTTCCGGACGGCGCTGAACAAGCTCGCCCGGGACGTGAAGTACCAGCTGGAACGCGCGAACATGCGGAACCGCCAACTGTCTGTCTCCACGGTGGTCCGCTCCGACGTGCTGACCGAACGGCTCGAACACCCCATCGCGACGGGGAACTGGGTCGGCGGCCGGTCCGGGGTCTCCCAACTGGTCGACCGCACCGACTTCATGGGGGTTCTCTCTCACCTGCGCCGTCTGCGCTCGCCGCTCTCGCGCTCGCAACCGCACTTCGAGGCGCGGGACCTGCACGCGACCCAGTGGGGTCGCATCTGCCCCTCCGAGACGCCGGAGGGCCCGAACTGTGGGCTGGTGAAGAACTTCGCGCAGGCGATGGAGCTGTCACAGGACGTCGAGGACGCACAGGGACTGAAACAGGAACTCGCTGACATGGGGGTTCAGGGCATCCCCGGCATCGAGTCTATCGAACAACAGCCCGCGGACGACTAACATGAGTCAGGGACGCGAAGCCAAAGTATACGTAAACGGCAGTTTGGTCGGGACACACCCCGACCCCGAACAGCTCGCAGAACAGGTCCGACAGGCCCGACGCCGAGGAGACGTTTCCCAGATGGTCAACGTCTCTGTGAAGGACCGCACGGACGAGGTCATCATCAACGCAGACGCGGGCCGCGCCCGCCGACCGCTGCTGGTCGTCGAGGACGGCGAACCGCTGATGACCGAGGAGGAAGTGGAGGAGATAAAGGACGGCGACGTTCAGTTCGAGGAACTCGTCGAGCGGGGCGTGGTCGAGTTCATCGACGCCGAAGAAGAGGAGGACATCCTCGTCGGCGTCGACGAGGACGAACTCACCGAGAACCACACGCACCTCGAAGTCGACCCGCAACTGATGTTCGGTATCGGCGCGGGGATGATTCCGTACCCCGAACACAACGCCAGCCCGCGCATTACGATGGGGTCGGGGATGATCAAGCAGTCGCTCGGCCTGCCGAGCGCGAACTACCGCATCCGCCCGGACACCCGTCAGCACCTGCTGCACTACCCGCAGCTCTCGATGGTCAAGACCCAGACCACGGAGCAAATCGGCTACGACGACCGACCCGCGGCGCAGAACTTCGTCGTCGCCGTGATGAGCTACGAGGGGTTCAACATCGAGGACGCACTCGTCATGAACAAAGGGTCCGTCGAGCGTGCGCTCGCCCGGTCGCACTTCTTCCGGACGTACGAGGGCGAGGAACGACGCTACCCCGGTGGGCAGGAGGACCGCTTCGAGATGCCCGACGACGAGGTGCGGGGCGCTCGCGGCGAGGAAGCGTACACCCACCTCGACGACGACGGCCTCGTCAACCCCGAGACGGACGTGGGCGAGAACGCCGTCCTGCTGGGGAAGACCAGCCCGCCCCGGTTCCTCGAAGAACCGGACGACATGGGCGGCCTCTCCCCGCAGAAGCGCCGCGAGACGAGCGTCACGATGCGCTCGGGCGAATCCGGCGTCGTCGACACCGTCACGCTGATGGAGGGCGAAGACGGCTCGAAGCTCTCGAAAGTGTCCGTGCGCGACGAGCGAATCCCCGAACTCGGGGACAAGTTCGCGAGCCGTCACGGCCAGAAGGGCGTCGTCGGCCACATCGCACCGCAGGAGGACATGCCCTTCACCGAGGAGGGCGTCGTCCCCGACCTCGTCATCAACCCGCACGCGCTCCCCTCGCGCATGACCGTCGGCCACATTCTGGAGATGATCGGCGGGAAGGTCGGCGCGCTCGAAGGCCGCCGCGTCGACGGGACGGCCTTCACCGGCGAGGACGAGGAGGAACTCCGCGGTTCGCTCGAAGCCCACGGCTTCGACTCCAGCGGCAAGGAGACGATGTACTCCGGCGTCACCGGCGAGAAGATTGAAGCCGACATCTTCGTCGGCGACATCTTCTACCAGAAACTCTACCACATGGTCTCGAACAAACTGCACGCCCGTTCGCGCGGGCCGGTGCAGGTGCTCACCCGCCAGCCCACGGAGGGACGCGCCCGCGAGGGTGGTCTCCGTGTGGGTGAGATGGAACGGGACGTGCTCATCGGCCACGGGGCGGCGATGGCCCTCAAGGAACGACTCTTAGACGAGTCTGACCGCGAGTGGATCAACGTCTGTGGCCAGTGTGGCATGACCGCCGTGGAGAACGTCGAGCAACGCCGCATCTACTGCCCGAACTGCGAGGAGGAGACGGACATCCACGAGGTGGAGATGTCCTACGCGTTCAAACTCCTGCTCGACGAGATGAAGGCGCTCGGCATCGCTCCGCGAATCGAACTGGAGGACGCAGTCTAGCATGAGTTCCCAACAGACACCACAGGAAATCGGTCAGCTCAGTTTCGGGCTGATGGACCCCGAGGAGTACCGCGAGATGTCGGCCACGAAGGTCATCACGGCCGACACCTACGACGACGACGGCTTCCCCATCGACATGGGGCTGATGGACCCCCGTCTCGGCGTCATCGACCCCGGACTGGAGTGTAAGACCTGCGGGAAACACAGCGGGTCGTGTAACGGCCACTTCGGCCACATCGAACTCGCTGCGCCGGTCATCCACGTCGGGTTCGCGAAGCTCATCCGACGGCTCCTGCGCGGGACCTGCCGAGACTGCTCGCGCCTCTGTCTCGACGAGATGGAACGCGAGGAGTTCCGCGACCGACTCCAGCGCTCCCGTGACCTCGGCCGCGACCTGAACGACGTGACGAAGGCCGCCATCCGACAGGCCCGCAAGAAGGACCGCTGTCCGTTCTGCGGCGAGAAGCAGTACGACATCAAACACGAGAAGCCGACGACCTACTACGAGGTCCAGCAGGTGCTCGCGGCGGACTACCCAGACCGCATCGCCGAGGCGATGGAGGAGTCCGACGAGCGCATCTCGCCGACGGACCTCGCCGAGGAGACGGGCATCGACAGCGGCCGCGTGCAGGAGATTCTCAGCGGCGAGTTCCGCCCGCGACAGGAGGACCGCCGCGCCCTGGAGAAGGCCCTCTCGGTGGACCTCACCGAGGAGGACATGAACAAACTGATGCCCTCGGACATCCGCGACTGGTTCGAGGACATCCCGGACGAGGACATCGAAGTGCTGGGGATGAACCCCGAGCGCTCGCGGCCCGAGTGGATGATTCTGACCGTCCTTCCCGTGCCGCCGGTCACCGCTCGCCCCTCGATTACGCTGGACAACGGCCAGCGCTCCGAGGACGACCTGACCCACAAACTGGTCGACATCATCCGCATCAACCAGCGGTTCATGGAGAACCGCGAGGCCGGTGCGCCCCAACTCATCATCGAGGACCTCTGGGAACTCCTGCAGTACCACGTCACCACGTTCATGGACAACGAGATTTCGGGCACGCCGCCGGCGCGCCACCGCTCTGGCCGCCCGCTCAAGACGCTCTCCCAGCGCCTGAAGGGCAAGGAAGGGCGCTTCCGTGGTTCGCTGTCCGGGAAGCGCGTGAACTTCTCGGCACGGACCGTCATCTCGCCGGACCCGACCCTCTCGCTGAACGAAGTCGGCGTCCCCGAACGGGTCGCCCGCGAGATGACCCAGACGATGAACGTCAACGAGCGGAATCTGGAGAACGCTCGCCGCTACGTCGCCAACGGCCCCGAGGGCCACCCCGGCGCGAACTACGTCCGCCGACCGGACGGCCGCCGCCTCAAGGTCACCGAGAAGAACTGCGAGGAACTAGCCGAGAAAGTCGAACCCGGGTGGGAAGTGTCCCGCCATCTGGTCGACGGCGACGTCATCATCTTCAACCGACAGCCGTCGCTGCACCGGATGTCCATCATGGCCCACGAAGTGGTCGTGATGCCGTACAAGACGTTCCGCCTGAACACCGTCGTCTGCCCGCCGTACAACGCAGACTTCGACGGGGACGAGATGAACATGCACGCCCTCCAGAACGAGGAGGCCCGGGCCGAGGCCCGCGTCCTCATGCGCGTGCAGGAACAGATGCTCTCGCCGCGCTTCGGTGAGAACATCATCGGTGCGATTCAGGACCACATCAGCGGGACCTATCTGCTGACGCACACCAACCCGCAGTTCAACGAGACGCAGGCGCTGGACCTGCTTCGGGCGACCCGCATCGACGAACTGCCGGAAGCAGACGGCGTCGACGACGCGGGCGAGGAGTACTGGACCGGCCGCACGCTGTTCTCGGAACTCCTGCCGGACGACCTGAACCTGGAGTTCACGTCCTCCGCCGGTGACACGGTCGTTATCGAGGACGGCGAGATGACCAGCGGGACCATCGACGAGGACGCCGTCGGCGCGTTCGGCGGCGAAGTCGTCGACACCATCGCCAAGGACTACTCGAAGACCCGCGCACGCATCCTGGTCAACGAGGTGTCCGCGCTGGCGATGCGCTCCATCATGCACTTCGGGTTCTCCATCGGTATCGACGACGAGTCCATCCCGCGGGCGGCCGAGGAGCAGATCAACGACGCCATCGACAACGCCTACGACCGCGTCGAGGAACTCATCGAGACCTACGAGCGCGGCGACCTCGAATCCCTGCCGGGCCGGACCGTCGACGAGACGCTGGAGATGAAGATCATGCAGACGCTGGGCAAGGCGCGTGACTCCGCCGGTGACATCGCCGAAGACCACTTCGACGACGACAACCCGGCCGTCGTGATGGCCGAGTCCGGCGCGCGTGGGTCGATGCTGAACCTGACCCAGATGGCTGGCTGTGTCGGCCAGCAGGCAGTCCGGGGCGAGCGAATCAACCGCGGCTACGAGAACCGCACCCTCTCGCACTTCGAGGAGGGCGACCTCTCGGCGGACGCTCACGGGTTCGTGGAAGCCTCCTACCGAACGGGCCTCTCGCCCAAGGAGTTCTTCTTCCACGCGATGGGTGGCCGCGAGGGCCTCGTCGACACGGCAGTCCGGACCTCGAAGTCCGGGTACCTCCAGCGCCGTCTCATCAACGCCCTCTCCGAACTGGAGACCCAGTACGACGGGACGGTTCGGGACACCTCCGACACCATCGTCCAGTTCGAGTTCGGCGAGGACGGCACGTCGCCGGTCGACGTGTCCTCGAATCAGGACGAGGCGGCCGTCGACGTGGACCAAATCGCAGAGAGCGTCCTCAACGAGGAGTTCGAGAGCGAGAAACAGAAGGAGAGCTTCCTCGGACAGCGCACCGAGCGGACCAACCTCTCGGAACACGCCGACGACTGGTGGATGGCCGAGGGTGATGACTAACCATGACGACAACTGACGTTTCCGCAGACATCGAAGCGGTCGTCGAGGACACGGACCTGCCCCGACGGCTGAAAGACGAGGTGTACAGCACTATCGACGCCCGCGACCTCGGCGTCGAGGACGCCGACCGCGTCGCGAAGGCCGTCGAGTCCCGCTACATGGACACGCGGGTCGACCCGCTGGACCCGGTCGGGACCGTCTCGGCCCAGTCCATCGGCGAACCGGGAACGCAGATGACGATGAACACGTTCCACTACGCGGGGGTCGCAGAAATCGACGTGACGCAGGGCCTGCCGCGCCTCATCGAACTCGTGGACGCCCGGAAGACGCCGGACACGCCGATGATGACCGTCCATCTGGACGAGGAGTACGCCGACGACCGCGAGAAGGCTCACGAGGTCGTCTGGAAGATTGAGGCGACGCGCATCCTCGCGCTGGGCGACATCTCGACGAACGTCGCGGACATGCTCGTCCAGATCGACCTCAACGAGGATACCCTGCTCGAACGGTGGCCGACGGTGGGCGACACCGAGGCCATCGCTGAGGAGATAGCCGAGACCATCGAGTCGAAACTGGGCGTCGGGGCCCGGCAGGCCGGGACAGTCATCGAGTTCGGTCCCGAGGAACCGAGTTACCGCGACCTCCTGCAACTGGTCGAGGAACTGCGCGACATCGTGTTCAAGGGCATCGAGGAGATCTCCCGCGTCGTCATCCGCAAGGAAGAACTGGAGGACGGCGAGGAGTTCGTCCTCTACACCGAAGGGTCGGACTTCGGCGAAGTGCTGGGCATCGAGGGCGTGGACGCCTCCCGGACGACGTGTAACAACATCCACGAAATCTACCGCAGCCTCGGCGTCGAAGCGGCCCGCGAGACGCTCATCAACGAGACGATGAACACCCTCGAAGAGCAGGGGCTGGACGACGTGAACGTCCGTCACCTGATGCTGGTCGCAGACATCATGACCAACGAGGGGACCATCGAGTCCATCGGCCGCCACGGCATCTCCGGGTCGAAAGACTCCGTGCTCGCCCGCGCGGCGTTCGAGGTGACGGTCAACCACCTGCTCGACGCCGCCATCCACGGCGAAGTCGACGAACTCGACGGCGTCACGGAGAACGTCATCGTCGGCAAGCCCATCAAACTCGGAACGGGGGACGTGGACCTCCGGATGGGCGCCAGTCAGGACTGAGACATGCGGGTCGAAATCTCGGACGAAGCGCGCCAACTGGTCGCCCTCTTCGAGGACGAGGCAGAGGTCACCGTCCGGGATTGCGTCGTCGACGAGACTCACGACCAAGTCGTCTATCTCGTCAAGCGGGGCGAGATGGCCGAGGCCATCGGCCCCGGCGGACAGACCGTCGGCGTCGTCGAGGAGCAACTCGGCCGGGACGTGAAACTCGTCGAGGACGCGGAGACGGCGGAGAACTTCGTCGCGAACGCGCTGGCCCCCGCGGCGGTGTACAACGTCACCGTCTCGGAGAACGGCGATACCGTCGCCTACGTCGAGGTGGCACAGGAAGACCGCGGCGCGGCAATCGGTCGCGAGGGGCGCAACATCGACGCCGCTCGCCAACTGGCGAAACGGCACTTCGAAATCGACGGCATCGAACTGACCTGAGCCGTCCCAAATTCCTTTTCGCGCTCAGTCGTCTTGCTCCGGCAGCGGCGCGTCGCCCACGTCGGGGTCGTACACGTCCGTGTCGCCGTCGAACGATTGGCCGGTCTGCACGTCGAACTGCGTGAGCAGTTCGCGCAGGTTCGTCGCCTGTCCGGACAGCGACTCGATGCTCGTGGTCACCTCGTTGATGGTGGCGGTCTGTTGCTCGGCGGCGGCGGCGACGCTCTCGGCTTGGCTGGCGGTCTCCTCGCTGATAGAGCCGACTTCGTCGACCATCGCGACCGTCTCCTCGGTGGCGCTGGCCTGTTCGTCGGTCGCGTCGTTGATGGACTGGATGCCGTCGTTGACGGCGTCGACGCGGTCGACGATGTGCTCTAAGGACTCGATGGCGTCGTCGACGGTGTCGATACCGTCGGTGACGCTGTCGCCCATCTGCTGGATGTCGGTCACCGCTTCGTCCGTCGAATCCTGCACATCGGTGATGACCGCCGACACCTCGTCGGTGGCGTCGCTGGTCTCCGCGGCCAGCGACTTGATCTCGTCGGCGACGACGGCGAAGCCCTCACCGGCCTCGCCAGCGCGCGCGGCCTCGATGGAGGCGTTCAAGGCGAGCATGTTGGTCTGCTCGGCGATGTCGTCGATGAGGTCGACCACCTCGCCGATGTGGGCCATCTCCTCGTCGAGCGCCTCGACGCGGTCGATGGTCTCGTCGGCCCGTTCCTCGATGTCGCTCATCACGGACATGGCCTCGCTGGCCCGTTCGCTGCCCGTCTCGCCGATGCGCGCGGCCTCGTCTGCGGTCCCGGCCACTTGGTCGGCTTGCGCGGCCACTTCCTCGATGGTCGCCGAGAGGTTCGACATCTCGTCGGCGGCCTGCTGGAGGTTCTCGTGCTGGCGGTCCGCGCCAGAGGCGATTTCTTGCACCGACGTGCTGACCTCCTCGCTGGCGCTCCGAACTTCGGTGGCGCTCGCGGTAATCTGGTCGGCGGAGCCGTCGACGTCGGCGGCGAACTCGCGGATGTGGACGACGGTCTGGCCGAGTTGAGCGAGCATGTCGTTGAACGCCTGTGCGATTTCTCGCATCGCGTCGGTGTCCGTGCCGGTGTCGAGACGCTGACTGAGGTCGCCGTCGGCGGCCTCGCGCATCACCGCCGAGAACTCTTCGGCCTCTCGTTCCAGCGAGTCGGCCAGCTGTTCGGCCTCGCGCTGGGCGGCCTCGGCGTCGGCCTTCGCGTCCTCGATTTCGGTGATGAACCGTTCGAGCTCGGTCTGCATGGCCGAGAGGGATTCGCCGAGGCGGCCCGGCACGTCCTCGTCCAAGACG
Source organism: Haloarcula marina (assembly GCF_024218775.1). NCBI lineage: Archaea > Methanobacteriati > Methanobacteriota > Halobacteria > Halobacteriales > Haloarculaceae > Haloarcula > Haloarcula marina. Next base: position 639,405 of record NZ_CP100404.1, read on the forward strand.
GGGTCGTCGAACTCCTGTTGGGCGAGGGCGTCCGCTTGGTCGGCGACGGTTCCCAGATACGACTGGATGTCGGTGAACGCGCGCTCGACCTGCCCGATTTCGTCGAGGCGGTCGCTCGACTCGGCGCCGTCGTCGAGACGCCCGTCTGCGAGCGCTTCGGCCCGCTCCGTGACCCGCGTCAGCGACCGGCGGATGTCTCGGCCGACGAACGCACCGAAGGCGACGACGCCGACGAGCGCAAGTCCGATGAGCGCGAACAGGTCCCGCTGGACCCGGTTGCGGAGTGCGTAGGCGTTCGCCGTCGGGGCCTCCTTCACGACGGCCCAGTTGGTCCCCGCGACGGGGGCGTAGCTGAGGAGTTGCCCGTCGGCTTCGACGATGCCGCCGGTTCCGTTCGCCGTCTCGGCGATGGCGGCGGACTTCGTCTCGCCATCGTAGCGCTTGAAGATGCGCGACTCGTTGTCCGCGAAGACGATTTCGTTGCGTCCGCTGGCGGACTCGACGACGACGGTCTCGCTCCCCTCGATGGAGTGGCTGAACTGTTCGGAGCGTTGGCTGACGTTGTAGAAGATGACCGTGTGGTAGTTGCTCTCCGGGACCGTGCTCGCGAAGGCGATGTAGAAGTGGTCGTCGTGTCGGAACACGCGGGACCGAGCCACGTCGTCGGCGTTCTCGAAGACGAGCATCCCACGGAGCCACGCGACACCGAAGTCGCCCAGCGTCTGGTTACGGTAGCTGTCGACGGTGCTCCGCTCGATGTGATTGGTCGACGCCGAAACGTAGTTGATGGCGTGCACCGACCCGTTGAGGCGACGCTGTGCGTACGAGAAGGTCCCCTGCGCGCGCGTCGCCGTCGCGCCCGCGACGTAGTAGTGATTCGAGAGCAGTCGGGTCGTCCGCGTCTGCCGTTCCAGCCAGTCGGACATCGACTGGGCCTCCTGTTCGGTGGTCGTGGCGAGTTCGCTGTTCCGCTGTTCTGTGAGTTCCGTCGCAATCGCGCTTTGTGCTACCAGTCCCGCGCTCGTGACCACGACGGCGATGACGGCCACGGCGAGCGCGAACTTCCGAAGGTAGCTCCGACGGATGGCGTCTGGAAGGAGTGAGTCGCTGTTCATGCTGAATCCTCGGCCAGCGGGCTCTCGCCCCCCGGCGCCGTTGCCATCACTTTTTCAACCCCTGTTGTAAACCCTACTCCCCGGTTATCACGAGCAATTATCGGGGCGGGACCGAATGTGACCGTCTCACGTGGGGGAGACCGCCACACGCGGGCGGTACGGCGCCGAGAAAAGAGGAGTCTTAAGTACCTCGGCAGGATAAGCACGCGTACTATGGCAAACGGCAAATACGCCGCGCGCAAGCTCAAGAAGGACCGCCAGAAGCACCGGTGGTCCGACTCTGACTACGCGCGCCGCGAACGCGGGCTGGGCAAGAAGTCCGACCCGCTGGAGGGCGCGCCGCAGGGTCGAGGTATCGTCTTAGAGAAGGTGGGCATCGAAGCAAAGCAGCCCAACTCCGCGATTCGAAAGTGCGTTCGCGTCCAACTCATCAAGAACGGCAAACAGGTCACCGCGTTCTGTCCCGGTGACGGCGCTATCTCTTTCATCGACGAACACGACGAGGTCACCATCGCCGGTATCGGTGGTGCGAAGGGTCGCGCGATGGGCGACCTCTCCGGTGTCAACTACAAAGTGGAGAAGGTCAACGGCGTCTCCATGATCGAACTGGTCCGCGGCAACGCCGAAAAACCGGTCCGATAATCATGAGTGCAGAAGACGAAACCCCTGAACCCGACGCCCCCGCCGGCACAGACGACGAGACGGCCCGCGCCGAACTGTTCGGCAAGTGGTCCGTGACCGACATCGAGTACACCGACCCGTCGACGGAACGGTACATCACGGTCACCCCCATCGCGCACACGATGGGCCGCCACGCCGACAAGCAGTTCAAGAAGTCCGAAATCAGCGTCGTCGAGCGTCTCATCAACCGCCTGATGCAGACCGACGAGAACACGGGCAAGAAGCAACTGGCGACGTCCATCGTGCAGGACGCCTTCGACATCGTCCACGAGCGCACCGAGGAGAACCCGGTGCAGGTCCTCGTCAGCGCCGTCGAGAACAGCGCGCCCCGCGAGGAGACGGTCCGCCTGAAGTACGGTGGCATCTCCGTCCCGAAGGCCGTCGACGTCGCACCCCAGCGCCGCGTCGACCAAGCGCTGAAGTACATCGCTGAAGGTGTCTACGGCAGCACGTACAAGACGACCACCAGCGCCGAGGAGGCGCTCGCCCAGCAGCTCATCGGTGCCGCCAACGACGACGTCCAGACGTACTCCGTCAACCAGAAAGAAGAGAAAGAGCGCGTCGCGGCCGCCGCTCGCTAATCTGCGGGACTACGTTTTCGATTTTCTCCACGGTCAGTAGCGGTAGATGGCGGCTTCGTAGGGTCGGAACTCGCTTCCGACCGGTGCCGTCGGCGGGTCGTCGTAGTTCGCGAGCGCGACGCGTGCGTCTCCAACTCCGAGGCCGTCGGGGTCGAACGTCGCTCGCTCGCCCGACCAGTTGAGGACGACGAGCGCCCGCTCGTCGTCGAGGGTGCGTGTGTACGCGAACAGTTGCTCGTCGTCGGGCACGTGCAGGTCGTAGTCGCCGTACACGAGTACGGGAGACTCGTGGCGCAGTTCGATCGCTCGTCGGTAGTAGTGCCAGATGGAGTCCTCGTCCGCGCGGGCCGCCGCAACGTTGACCTCGCGGTAGGTGTCGGTGACCGGGAACCACGGGTCGCCGTCGGTGAACCCGGCGTTCGCCGAGTCGTCCCACTGCATCGGCGTGCGGGACTGGTCGCGCGTGGTGTAGTTCACGAACGCTCTGAGGTCCTCGTAGGAGTCGGCGGCGCCCGACTCGATGATGTCCTCCACCGCGCCGACGGTCATCGGGTCGTCCAACTCGTCGAGCGTCTCGAAGTCGGTGTTGGTCATGCCGATTTCGTCGCCCTGATACACGTAGGGCGTCCCGCGGGTCGTCAGGAGAAACGTCGCCAGCAGTTTCGCGCTCGCCTCTCGGGAGGCCTCGTCGTCGCCGAACCGCGAGACGATACGGGGTTGGTCGTGGTTGCCGAGGTACGTCGCCGTCCACACGTCGTCGGCCCGTTGCCAGCGACTCAGAACGCGTTTGAACTCCGGGAGCGACCACTCGCCCCAGCCCTCGGGGTCCCAGCGACCGCCCGGTCCCGCGTCGATGTCCATGTGCTCGAACTGGATGAGGCTGTGGAGGCCGTCGCCGTCCTCGCCGAGGTAGTCGGCGGCCATCTCGACGGTGGTCCCGGACATCTCGGCGACGGTCGTCACGTCGTAGTTCGCGAAGGTCCGCTCGTACAACTCCCGGAGGTACTCGTGGATGCGCGGACCGTACGTGAACTGCGCCAGGCCGACTGGTGCGTCGTTCGGGTCGCCGTCGGGGAGGCCATCGGCCTTCGAGAGGCACTGAATCGCGTCGAGGCGGAACCCGTCGATGCCCTTCTCCAGCCACCACGTCACCATCTCGGCGACGGCGTCGCGCACGTCGGGGTTCCGCCAGTTCAGGTCCGGTTGTTTCTCGTGGAACGAGTGGAGGTACCACTGGCCGCGCTCCTCGTCGTAGGACCACGCCGACCCGCCCATGTACGACCCCCAGTTGTTCGGTGGGGCTTCTCCGGGGGGCCCCTCGTTCGTGGCGTCGTCGGCCGCGTCGACGGGTCGCCCGTCGCGCCAGTAGTAGTAGTCTTCGTACTGCTCGTCGCCCCGACGGGAGCGGCGGAACCACTCGTGTTCGTCGGAGGTGTGGTTGACGACGAGGTCCATGATGAGGCGCATGTCTCGGTCGTGGAGCGCCGAGAGCAGGGCTTCCCAGTCGGCCATCGTCCCGAACTCGTCGGCGATGGCGCGGTAGTCGCGGATGTCGTAGCCGTTGTCCGCCATCGGCGAGTCGTACACCGGACAGAGCCAGACGATGTCGACGCCGAGTGCGTCGAGGTAGCCGACCCGCTCGGTGACGCCCGGAATGTCGCCGAGGCCGTCGCCGTCGCTGTCGTTGAAGCTCCGGGGATACACCTGATAGACGACCGCCTCCTTCCACCAGCGACGGTCGAGGCGGTCGTCTGCCGTGTCGTCAGGACCCATGCCGTCACTTCTACGTCCGGTCACGTAGTGGTTTCCGCCCACGCTGTGAACCGTCGGCTATATTCCGGTTGACGTGGGAGGTAGGGACATGTCACAGCAACACAGCACCGTCGAACTCGTCGGCGACGAGACGGTCAAGCAGTTCACGATGGCCGTCCTCCTCGCGGCGCTGACGGCGGCGCTCTCGCAGGTGTCGATACCGCTCCCCGGAACGCTCCCGCCGTTCTCGCTCCAGCCGTTCGGGATGTTCTTCGCCGGACTGTTGCTCGGGCCGGTGTGGGGCGGACTGGCGCTCGGGTTGTTCCTGCTCGTCGGCATCGCTGGCCTCCCGGTGTTCTCCAACGGGAACGCGGGACTCGGGTACGTGCTCGTCGGACAGGGGACCGGCGGCTTCCTCGTCGGCTTCCTCGTCGGCGCTATCGTCGCCGGTGCTATCGTCCACCGCGGCGTCGAACCGCGCGACCTCTCGTCGGTGTCGGTCCCCGTGCAGGTCGCGGGCCTGTTCGCCGCCGTCGTCGTCGTCTACGCCATCGGCGTCCCGTGGCTGAGCGCCGTGACCGGTCTCCCGCTTCCCCGCGCCGCCGTCGTGATGGCTCCCTACGTTCCGCTGGACCTCCTGAAACTCGGCATCGCGGTCGCCATCGTCGAGGGTGGCTACCTCGCGCGGCGATGATAACAGCCCGGAACGTCACGTTCCGATACGACGAGCGGACCGTCTTGGACGGCCTCTCGCTGTCGATTCCCGACGGCGAGTTCTGCCTGCTGGTCGGGCCGAACGGGAGCGGCAAGACCACGCTGGTCCGGCACTTCAACGCCCTGCTGACGCCGGAGTCGGGAACCGTCACGGTCGACGGGACCGACGTGACCGAACGGCCGGTGGTCGCCCGGACGAGCGTCGGGATGGTGTTCCAACAGCCCCGCGACCAGTTCGTCGCGTCGACGGTCGGCGCGGATGTGGCCTTCGGCCCGGAGAATCTCGGGCTCTCCCACGAGGAAATCGACCGACGAGTCGAAGCGGCGCTGTCGGCCGTGGACCTCGCGGGGCGGGGCGACGAGCGACTGGACGAACTCTCCGGCGGCGAACAGGCGCGGGCGGCAATCGCCGGTGCGTTGGCGATGGACCCGGACTACCTCGTCCTCGATGAACCGCTCGCGGGACTGGACTGGCCCGCCCGCGAGACGGTGCTCGCTCACCTCGGGGACCTCCACGAGCAGGGAACCGCCCTCGTCGTCGTCACGCACGACCTGCGGGACCTCCACGAGCGAGCGGAGCGCATCGTCGGCCTCGACGACGGGCAAGTAGTCCTCGACGACGACCCGACGACGGCGCTCGACCGCGTCGCGGACCTCGGTGTCCGGGACCCGCGATGCTGAGCTATCGGCCGGGCGAGACGGTCGGCCACCGCCTCGACCCGCGGTCGAAACTGCTGGTGCAGTTCGGCCTCGCTATCGCCGTGGTCGCGTACCCGACGGTTTCGGGGCTGGCGGGGGCGACGCTCGTGGGTCTATTCGCGCTCGCTTCCGCGCGGCTATCGCCGCTCGCGGTACTCCGCTCGTACCGCACCGTCTTCCTCGTCCTCGCGTTCGCGCCGCTGCTCGCTGGTCTGGCGCTCGGGCCGCCGTGGTTTCGGGTCGACCCCGCGTTGCGCTCGCTCCGTCTCGTCGCCCGGGTCGTGCCCGTGCTGTTCGTCAGCGCCGCGTATCTGACGACGACGCCGGTCCGGGAGACGCGGGCGGCCGTCCAGCGCCTCGTGCCGGGCAAAGCCGGGCAGTTGCTCGGCGTCGGGATGGCGCTGGTCGTCCGCCTGTTTCCGGTCGTCCTCGGCGACGTGCGGGAGGTCCGGGACGCGATTCGGGCCCGCGGCGGCGACCGGCGGCGGCCGTGGACGCGCGCCCGAGTGCTCACGGTGCAGTCACTCGCCCGGACGCTGGACCGTTCGGACGGCCTCGCCGTCGCGCTCCGGGCACGCTGTTTCGCGTGGAACCCGACGCTTCCGCGACTCGCGTTCGGGCGACTCGACTACCCTGTGCTGGCGCTCGGCGTCGCCCTGACGCTGTCGCCGGTGTTGACGCTCGTCTAGTCGGCGGCGGCACCGCCGTTGGCCGTCGCGTACGCTCGGGTCACGTCGACCAGCGCCTTCCGGAACTCCGACTCGTCGGGGTCCGGCGAGAGTGACGCGAAGTGCCGTTTAAACTCCGCCAAGTTCACGTCTGTCGCGTCGTGCGCGGCCGCGTGTGCGAGGTCGTAGAGTCGGTGGTCGTCCTCCACGAGGTCGTGGCGCTCACACAGCGCCAGCGCGAACGCGGCGTTGACCGCCGTAATCTCGGGGTCCGAGGCGGCGGTCAGTCTGGTCGCGGGTTCGAGGGGCCACTCGTGACGCGGCGGCGCGGCGTCGACGCGTTCCCACGCCGGGGGGTCGGCCGGGCGGTCGGCGACGGCGGCCGCGAGGCTGGACTCCAAGAGGCCGACGAGTTTGTCGCCGGGGGCCATCGCCATCCACACGTCGTCGGCGTAGACGTCCTTCATGTGGTTCGCTATCTGGTAGCAGTGAATGAGCTTTCGCCGCTCGACGGAACGTCCGGGGAGCGCGAGGTAGATGGCTTCCTCGGTCGATTGCGTGTGCGAGGGGTGGCCCTGCTCGTAGTGGTGCATGTGCGCGAACTCGTGGAGGGCGAGTTCGCGGGCCACCGCGCTGGTGGCCGCCTGTCGCGAGATAGTGAGGCGATGGCCGTGGTCGTCGTGGCTGACGCGCGTCCGTTCGTCCGGGTCTTCCTTGATCCGCACCGTCACCGGGCGTTCGAGGTCGTACTCCGTCGAGAAGAGGTTGCGAGCGCCGAGAAACGGTTCGGCCGGACCGCCCTGTACGTGCACATCCATGTGTGTTGTTCACACGGTGCTCCGCCGTATGGTTCTTGCGGGCGTTCGATTCGGTAGCACCCGCATAACTGTGGGTCACCGGGTTGTCCCGGCCGTCTTCGGCGGCGTCCCGCCGACGCCGACGAGCAACAGCGGATTCGACAGCCGTCGCTCCCGTCGTGGTTCGCGTGTCTCTGACACGCTCACGAGGAAACACTATCCTTTTGACCCTCCTGTTGATACGCTTCTGTATAATGGGCCGACGCAAGAAAATCGTGCAAGAATGTGAGACACTGATGGACGACCCGGAGCACATCCGGAACATCGCCATCGCCGCTCACGTCGACCACGGCAAGACGACGCTCACCGACAACCTGCTCGCTGGCGCGGGCATGATTTCCGACGACACGGCCGGGCAGCAGCTGGCCATGGACACGGAAGAGGACGAACAGGAACGCGGTATCACCATCGACGCCGCGAACGTCTCGATGACCCACGAGTACGAGGACCGGAACCACCTCATCAACCTCATCGACACCCCGGGCCACGTCGACTTCGGTGGCGACGTGACCCGCGCGATGCGCGCCGTCGACGGTGCGCTCGTGGTCGTCGACGCCGTCGAAGGGGCCATGCCCCAGACGGAGACGGTGCTCCGACAGGCGCTCCGCGAGGGCGTCAAGCCGACGCTGTTCATCAACAAAGTCGACCGCCTCATCTCCGAACTCCAAGAGGGTCCCGAGGAGATGCAACAGCGCCTCCTCGCCGTCATCCAGGACGTCAACGAACTCATCCGCGGGATGACAGAGGAGATGGACGACGTCGAGGACTGGACCGTCTCCGTCGAGGAAGGTACCGTCGGCTTTGGGTCCGCCCTGTACAAGTGGGGCGTCTCGATGCCGTCGATGCAGCGCACCGGGATGGACTTCGGCGAAATCATGGAACTGGAGCGCGCCGACAAGCGCCAGGAACTCCACGAGCGCACGCCGCTTTCGGACGTCGTGCTCGACATGGTCTGTGAGCACTTCCCGAACCCCGTCGACGCCCAGCCCCGTCGTATCCCGCGCATCTGGCGCGGCGACGCCGAGTCCGAACTCGCAGAGAGCATGCGTCTGGTCGACGAGGACGGCGAAGTCGTCCTGATGGTCACCGACATCGGCGTCGACCCCCACGCGGGCGAAATCGCCGCTGGCCGCGTCTTCTCCGGCACGCTGGAGAAGGGGCAGAACCTCTACGTCTCCGGGACCGCGGGCACGAACCGCATCCAGAGCGTCGGCATCTACATGGGTGGCGAGCGCGAGGAAGTCGAACGCGTTCCCGCCGGAAACATCGCCGCCGTCACCGGCCTCAAGGACGCCATCGCCGGTTCCACCGTCTCTTCCGTCGAGATGACGCCGTTCGAGTCCATCGAGCACATCTCGGAGCCGGTCATCACGAAGTCCGTCGAGGCACAGAACATGGACGACCTGCCGAAACTCATCCAGACGCTCCAGCAGGTCGCGAAGGAAGACCCGACGATTCAGGTCGAAATCAACGAGGACACCGGCGAACACCTCATCTCCGGACAGGGTGAACTCCACCTCGAAGTCATCGGCCAGCGTATCGAGCGCAACCAGGGCATCCCCATCAACACCGGTGAGCCTATCGTCGTCTACCGAGAGGCTCCCCAGAGCGCGTCCCGCGAGGTCGAAGGCCGCTCGCCGAACAACCACAACCGGTTCTACATCACCATCGAACCGCTGCCGGAGGATGTCGTCGAGACCATCAAACTCGGCGAAGCGTCGATGGATATGCCCGAACTGGAGCGCCGCGAAGCGCTCCAGGAAGCGGGTCTCGATAAGGAAACCTCCCAGGAAGTCGAGCACATCCACGGGACGAACATCCTCATCGACGACACGAAGGGTATCCAGCACCTGAACGAGACGATGGAACTCGTCATCGAGGGCCTCGAAGAGGCGCTCGACGACGGTCCGCTGGCCGCCGAACCGGTCCAGGGGTCGCTCATCCGTCTCCACGACGCCCGCCTCCACGAGGACGCTATCCACCGCGGTCCGGCGCAGGTCATCCCCGCGGTGCGCGAGGCCGTTCACAACGCTCTCATCGACGCGGACATCAAACTGCTGGAGCCGATTCAGCAGGTCCGCATCGACGTGCCTAACGACCACATGGGCGCCGCGTCCGGCGAGATCCAGGGCCGCCGTGGCCGCGTCGACGACATGTACCAGGAAGGGGACCTGATGGTCGTCGAGGGCGTCGCGCCCGTCGACGAGATGATCGGGTTCTCCTCCGACATCCGCTCGGCCACCGAGGGCCGCGCCTCCTGGAACACCGAAAACGCTGGCTTCCAGGTCATGGCCGACAACCTCCAGCCGGAGAAAATCACCGAGATTCGCGAGCGCAAGGGCATGAAGACGGAACTGCCCGCCGCTATCGACTACTTCTAAGCGTCTCGCCCGCTGTCGGCGGTTTCTCCGTCTTCTCCTCTCTCTGTGGCCCAGTTCGAATAGCGGTCGCCGTCGCGAACCGCCTAGCGAATCAGACCATCTGCTGTTCGGTTATCTGTGTCCAGACGCGGTCCCCGACTTCGGTGGGGCCGTAGACGCGCCCCTTCCGGCGCTGTTCGGAGACGAGCAACTCCACGAGGTCGTGTTCCCGGAGTTCCTGTAGCGCGCGGGAGATGTGCGCGATAGCGATGTCGGTGTCGGCGGCGATTTTCGAGGGCGTCGCTGGTCCCGTCGCGAGTCGGCGCAGCGTCGCGATTCTGTACTCGGAGCTGATGACGTAGCTGACGTCGTCCCACATGATTTGAGCCATTGGTCGTTGTTGGTGGACGTCGTGACGGTAGCCACCGTCGGTGTGTCCTACTCGAACACTGGCCCCCCACGGTGATACCTACTCAGGACATAATCCGTGATTAAGTGGGTGCTAAACTCGCTATTTCGGCCGTTTCGAGCGAATCGACTGCGCCGCCGCTGTCGTGTCGCTCGTCACACCGCGACTGTCACACGTCTGCATACGCTGTGTGACGCGGGGCTGTTTCGACCGGACAGCCCCCCGACGGCCGCGACTGCCGGGCATCCACACGTTTAGGCCGGTCGGCGGGGAAGCGGTGGGTATGAGCAACCGACTCCACCAACTCGTCGACTTACTCGTGGCGGCGCTCATCGCCGGGTCCTCGACATACCTGTGGGGCCTCGTCGCCCCGCCCGCCGTCGCGCTCTGGATTGCGACGCTGTTCGCGGCTATCTACTACTTCTCGCGGAACCCGTGGGGGTCGCCGCGCGGCGAGCAGTTCAACGACGTGATAGACGACATCTACGACCGGTATCTCCCCTGACCGGCCCGACCAAACGGACGGTTTCTTATACGTGCCCCTGCTGAGTGACCCACAATGAGCGGTACTACTCAACAGGAGGTGAGCGGGCGATGAGCGACTCGACCGAAGAGGTGCGGTCCTACACACTGCGACTGGAGCTGGTCGACGAACCGGGCGAGTTGCTCCGCGCGCTCGAACCCATCTCGAACAACGGGGGGAACCTCCTCTCTATCTTCCACGAGCGAGGGAACGTCACCCCTCGCGGGCACATCCCCGTGGAAGTGGACTTAGAGGCGACGCCTGAGCGCTTCGAGGGCATCGTCGACGCCGTCCGCGAGGCCGGTATCAACGTCATCCAGGCCGGGGCCGAACGCTACAGCGAGACGCTGACGGTCGTGCTCTCGGGCCACCTCATCAACACGGACCTCTCGGATACGCTCTCGCGCGTGCAGGGGACGACGAACGCGACGGTGACCGACCTCTCGCTGTCGGCCCCCGAAGGCACCGAGGACGCCTCCAGCGCCCGCATCCGACTGGCGACGGAACAGGGTGCGGCCGAGGACGTGATGGCGACCGTTCGGGAGGTCGCCGCGGAGAAGGACTTACGCGTCATCGAACCCCTCGCGGCGGGAGGTGACCTATGAGACTCGCCGTCCTCGGGGCCGGTGCGGTCGGTTCCTCGGTCGTCGAACTCGCCGCAGACTACGGCCACACTGTCACCGCCTACGCCGACTCCCAGAGCGCGGCCGTCGACGCCGACGGACTGGACGCCGAGGCGGTCCTCGACCGGAAGGCGACCGACGGCATCGTCGGCGACGACGGCCCCGCGGATGCGCTCGACGCCGCGTACGACGTGCTCGTCGAGGCGACGCCGACGACGCTCGGCGACGCCCAACCCGGGTTCGGCCACGTCGAGGCGGCCCTCGAACGCGACCGGCACGTCGTCCTCGCCAACAAAGGGCCGGTCGCCGAGCGGTACGCGGACGTGCGCGCCCTCGAACGCGAGAGCGCGGGGGCGGTCCTGTTCGAGGCCACTGTCGGCGGCGCGATGCCGGTGCTCTCGACCATCGACGACTTCGACCCCGAGCACATCAACGCGGTTCGCGGCGTTCTCAACGGCACGGCGAACTTCATCCTCTCGCGGATGGGCGCCGAGGGTCTCGGATACGAACACGTCCTCGCCGAAGCCCAAGACCTCGGCGTCGCCGAGGCCGACCCGACGTTCGACGTGGACGGCACCGACGCCGCCCTCAAGGGCGTCATCGTCGCGAACGTCCTCGCCGGTGACGACGAGGAGTACACCCTCGAAGACGCCGAAGTCGAGGGAATTCAGGACATCGAGGGGAGCGCGCTGGAACTGGCCGCCGAGGACGGCCGCACCGTCCGTCTCATCGCCGAAGTGGCCGGCGGGTCGATTCGCGTCGGTCCGCGACTCGTCCCCGAGAACGCGCCGCTCGCCCCCACCGGGACTCGCAACATCGTCCAACTGGAGACCGAACACGCCGGACGGCTCAACATCTCCGGACGCGGTGCGGGCGGTCCCGAAACCGCGAGCGCCGTCCTCGCAGACGTCGGTCGACTGCCGGAACTGTAAGCCGTCGCCTACTTCTCTCGACCGTCCCGCGTGACACTCCCTCCCAAATCGCCAGACAGCGGCCGTCTCTCGAAGGAACGGTTTCGAAATCGTTTTATGAACCACCGGCCAAAGACTCCGATATAGCGCCCCTGCGCGTGAGAAATAACAATGAGCGACGAACAACACCAGAACCTGGCCATCATCGGCCACGTTGACCACGGGAAGAGCACGCTCGTCGGCCGACTCCTCTACGAGACAGGATCGGTACCGGAGCACGTCATCGAACAGCACAAAGAAGAGGCCGAGGAGAAGGGCAAGGGCGGCTTCGAATTCGCCTACGTCATGGACAACCTCGCCGAAGAGCGCGAACGCGGTGTCACTATCGACATCGCCCACCAGGAGTTCAGCACCGACACCTACGACTTCACCATCGTCGACTGTCCTGGTCACCGCGACTTCGTGAAGAACATGATTACCGGCGCGAGCCAGGCCGACAACGCCGTCCTCGTCGTCGCCGCTGACGACGGTGTTCAGCCGCAGACGCAGGAACACGTCTTCCTGGCCCGTACGCTGGGCATCGGCGAACTCATCGTCGCCGTCAACAAGATGGACCTCGTCGACTACAGCGAGTCCGACTACAAGCAGACCGTCGAGGAAGTCAAGGAACTGCTGAACCAGGTCCGCTTCAACACCGACGACGCCGAGTTCATCCCGATCTCGGCCTTCGAGGGCGACAACATCGCCGAAGCCTCCGACAACACGGGTTGGTACGACGGCGAAATCCTCCTCGAAGCGCTCAACAACCTTCCGGCCCCGGAGCCGCCGACGGACGCGCCGCTCCGACTGCCGATTCAGGACGTGTACACCATCTCCGGCATCGGGACGGTCCCGGTCGGCCGTGTCGAGACGGGTATCCTCAAGACCGGCGACAACGTCAGCTTCCAGCCGTCTGACGTCGCTGGCGAGGTCAAGACCGTCGAGATGCACCACGAAGAGGTTCCGCAGGCCGAACCCGGTGACAACGTCGGGTTCAACGTCCGCGGCGTCGGCAAGGACGACATCCGCCGCGGTGACGTCTGTGGTCCCGCCGAGGACCCGCCGTCGGTCGCCGAGACGTTCCAGGCCCAGATCGTCGTGATGCAGCACCCCTCCGTCATCACGGAAGGGTACACGCCGGTCTTCCACGCGCACACCGCGCAGGTCGCCTGTACCGTCGAGTCCATCGACAAGAAGATCGACCCGTCCTCCGGCGAGGTCGCCGAGGAGAACCCGGACTTCATCCAGAACGGCGACGCCGCAGTCGTCACGGTCCGACCCCAGAAGCCGCTCAGCATCGAGCCGTCCTCCGAGATTCCGGAGCTCGGTTCGTTCGCTATCCGCGACATGGGTCAGACCATCGCCGCTGGCAAGGTCCTCAGCGTCAACGAGCGATAACACATGTCCCAGCAGGCACGCGTTCGGCTCGCGGGCACAAGCCCCGAGGACCTCGACGACATCTGCGCCGACGTGCGGGAGATAGCGGAGAAGACGGGCGTCGAACTCTCCGGCCCCGTCCCGCTCCCGACGAAGACGCTGGAAGTCCCCACCCGCAAGTCCCCCGACGGTGAGGGGACCGCGACGTGGGAACACTGGGAGATGCGGGTCCACAAGCGGCTCATCGACATCGATGCGGACGAACGGGCGCTGCGCCAACTGATGCGCATCCAGGTGCCCAACGACGTCTCCATCGAAATCGTCCTCGAAGACTGAGTGAGGCACCCGCCTCACGAAGGCCGAAAGACGCACGTCTTTCGGACCTGAATCGAGGCCGCGTCGACACCGTTACCCGCCCCGAATCGCACGCCGGGACACACCCACACCACGTTCCGTGTGAATCGCTATCGAAGTACGCCCTCACGCGCAGGGTTTTTACGACCCCGCGTTTGAGAGGGAGATGCGGGCTCGTAGATCAGTGGCAGATCGCTTCCTTCGCAAGGAAGAGGCCCCGGGTTCAAATCCCGGCGAGTCCATGTACTTCCGTCTTTGAATCTCAATAGCCCCTTGCGGGGTATCCCGTTGCTTTCCTGCGATTGTGGATTTTCACCATTGGATTGAAACCCTCGATTTTCGCCGTTTGAGAGAATCGAGAGTTCAACCCGTTTCGTCATCATGGCTTTGAGTGGTGCGATTACACAATATAATACATGTCGAATTAGCAATAATCTGGTGGTGTTTCGTCATAGCCGGAATGAGTGAAAGACGTGTACCCTATAAACGGGATATTTTAGGCCGCCATTCCTGTTAGCAGATGCTCGTGTCGCTAACTAAGAAAAGCACTTGACCCCAGCGTCTCCATATCTATCTCAATCATGGAGATTGGTTTGGTAAGCTGTACGAAGAGCAAACTAGAGCAGGCCGCCAAACCCGCCGAACTCTACACTGAGTCAGCGTTCTTCAGGAAGGCCCGAGAATACGTCGAAGCGAATCACGGCGCATGGTACATCCTCTCCGCAAAACATCATCTGCTCCACCCTGACGGACCAACTATCGAGCCGTACGAAGAGACATTGAACGGGGCATCGGTGAGCCGGAAGCGAGAGTGGTCGCAAACAATCTACGAACAGCTACAGAGAGAGGGTTTGCTCGTGGAGGACAACAGACTGGTGCTCCATGCTGGACGTGACTATACCGAGAAACTTCTTCCACTGCTCACAGATACCGGGGTAGGTATCGAGACGCCTACTGACGGCCTGCGCTACGGGGAGACACTCGCCTGGTACAATGAACGGATTTAGTCGAGTGCCGGAGTGGCGTCGATGTATCCAGCAAGGGTGTCCAAAAACTCAGGTCGATAGTTCTCAGAGACATGATTGATATTCCATAGCCCCGACTCTCGAATATCCGATACTGGACTGTGGTGACCGAGCCACTCCTCGTCCCTGGGGTCGATTAATTCGCTACCGACATTGCTCACCAATGCAATCGAATTTCGCTCAATGTAGGCACGGTCACTCTCTGGGCCGGGTTCATCATCGACCTTCACCCATAGAAACGGAAGGTCACGCAGGTATTCGCTGACGCGCTGTTCCATTTCCAGTTCTTCTAATCGTAATTCACGCGCGGCGCTTGACCCGACACCCCATTCAGGATACTCCTCGTGCTGTCCGTCCCGTTCTATCAGTGCTTCTCCGACACGTTTCCTGAATACTGACCCCCGATGATTGCCTCCATCTTCGTAGGTTCCACGCTTGGCACCTCGATGCGTTCGCAACCGGTTCCAGAGTGAGGTTCCACTCCCTGTCGAAACGGCGTGGGTCCCTATTCGCGTTAGCTGTAGCTGGTTAGTTGACTCCCTGGTTTCGCTCGGGTGGAAGAAAAAGTAGATTCCTCGGTCCGGCCAGTCCATCCGACCATGGCAGTTCTTGAGCTTCCGCTTCCCGCCGACTGTCTTCTCTAACTCATCCAGTAAAGAATAGAATCTATCGAGGTCTTGGCGTCGAGTCATTGAGTTAGTGGGCACGACACATCGATGGGAATTAGTGTTTATCCTCGCACAATCTCTTTCAGCCAGAATGAGTTGCGGGACTCCTACGTACTGTAGGTGGTACGTGGTAGCTCCAGAACGTACTGACCGAGTTCCAACTCTTCTGTTAGCAGTGAGCGCGTGTCATGTCTCTATTACTCTTTGGGTGTACCGGCTATTTAGTTAGGAAAAATCGTCAAGCGTGTATTGTGTTCGCTCTTTTTCTAATCGGTCACGTAGCTCTGTAAAGTGGTGCTCACAGAGAACCCGCTCGTCAGGTACGTGCCGTATATCGACAGAAGTTCTTGAGCCAAACTTATTGAATCGTTCTGCTCGCGTAGAACCATATTGGGCTAAGTTTCCACAGTAGGCGCATCCAGATGGGCTAGAATTAGCCACTAAATCATTGAAACAGTCTATGCACGCTCTCAGGTACCGGTCGTCAGAGGTATCTTGTTCTGGCAAAGCAGAGATTGTATAGTGTGATTCAGTCTTATCACAAAATGCACAAAATTGCCAGGGCCGAGCTTCCAAAACATGGTTAGTTGTAATCGTCATCTATGGTTCGATTGGGTCCTGAACTTGGCCCTATTTTGAGAGTATCTGTCCTTTCATCGTGGGCTATTTCACCTAATTCATTAAGTCGCTCAATTTTCCGCCGTAGGTCATGCTCTCTAATGCCGGTTAATCCTTGAAGCTCTTCGACATCTAAGGGACCGAACTCCCTAATATATCTAAGAATCAATTCAGTTTGAGTTGCTCTAACTTGCCAATTAACCTCTTTCTTTTCTTTCTCAGTATATCGAGATATCTTCCGAATATCTTTTCTCATTTTTCCAATCTCGTTCGAAATTTCTTCTAATGGTTCTGTCTCCCAAAGCTCATTAGCTTCAGAGCGTTTTGAGAGGATTGAAAAGTCCACAATGCCCTCAAATGTTCGAGTTTCCTTCTGTGGGTTCGTACAGGAAATAGTATACGAGATTTTCCCATCGGAGCCTTTGTCCTGTAGGTATTCATCAATCTCTTCCGTGTTCAAAAGCCAGTTATCGTTGTCATCTACAAGAATTGGAAAACCGAATGACTCTCCGGGCACCAACGTCGGAATTTCCCATGTCCGTGATTGACCGGCGATTTCCCAGTTAGCTTCAACTTCATAAGCTGGTGCTGAACCGGTATTCCGTATCCGAAACTGGGCTGAGACGATATGGAGTGTTGCCACTTCCCCACTCAGAAGCGGCTCATGCTGTTGCTCTAATAACTCCTGCTGGTTTTCCTGAACGCGCTTTTGTTGCCAGTACAGTATCACCAGCGCATACGTAAGGAAAATCGAGATAAATGCCCCAGAGAGTTGTCCAAACTCAGTAGAATCGAGTGGGAACTGTATATTCAGGTAATTTATCTCATTTACGTATTCCAACATAGCGAAGATACCTAAGGCAATTAATGGAACAGACGCTAAAATAGGAATTATTCTCTCCCGAATTGCGAGCAATATATTGCGGAGTCTATTCACGTCTGACAAAATCTTCACCGGTCACTTAATATTTTAGTCTGAGATGTTTACCCTCCTCATGGCCGTGATAGGACGAAGGCCTCATCCGGTCAGTCCCATCCCCTACAGTGTGGCCGGACGGCTCCTGTCTCTGACGGTCACACCCACGAGCTTGTGTGCGAAGAATACCCCCAGTAGAATGGCCTCGTCGGCTCCGTCTGTTCCAGGGTTCACCTCGTCGGGACAACAGTCGAGGCACCACGTTCGCCGGGGTGTCCAACCACCCTCGTCGTACCACGTCACGTATATACCAGCCTTGTCGCCATGCTGGATGCGGCGGTTGCATCGGTCACAGATATGACCCGTACTGACTCCTGAGAGTGCCGCCTCAGGGTCAGGACGGCTCATTCGTCTCCCTCCAGCGCGTCCATCGTACGCTCGATGTTCTCCTCGCTAAAACCTCGATGAGACGTTCCGCCCGCTCTTTACGTCCCGTAAATCGTCCCAGCGGACGGATGGCAGGGTAGTAGAACGTCCGGAGGGGCCAACACCACAGTCCAGTAGGCGAACCGTTCAAGCATCACTCGACACCTCCCCTAACCGGTCCAGGGTATCACGGAGTTTGTCGGCGGTTTCCCTGAGTTCCAGGGCATGCTGTTCGAGGTCAGCGGCGTTCGCGTCGAGGTCGTCAGCCGTCTCTGCGAGTCGGGTTTTGAGCCCGTCGGTATCGACTTGACCGACCTCGATGCGGACCCGTCGAATGTGCTTGCAACCCTGCTCACCCAGTTGCTCGCTTCGATGCTCGAAGTCCGGGCACGTACAGGCAGGTTCTCGGAGGTCCACCGTGTACTCGGACCCTGACTCCGTGGTGACCGAGAACAGCGACCGGGCTTCCTCGATAATCGTTATATGCTCAGTAGCCGCTCGGATGGTTCGGGGTTCGACCTCGGGCTGAACCGATTCTGAGGACATCAGGCCTCACCCCCGTAACCGAGTTCGTATCCGTCGTGACGCACGACCACCTGCCCAACCTCGGGGTAGGGGTCGATGTCCACGACCTCAGTATCCTCGGGGAAGGCTCGCTCGGCCCCTATCACGGCGTCCAGCATAGCCTCGAACATTGACTCGTCGCCCCCTGCTTCCAGCCGGTCGATATCGTCTCGGTCCAGGCGTTGTCCGCAGGGAAGTTCGACGTAGGTCAGTTCGAACCGGTAGTGGCGCTCGGCCTCACACTCGGCACCGGTTTCGTAGTAGGTTTCGTCGCGTCGGTGGTCGGTATAGGAGTTGACGACCTCGGCCCAGTGGCACTGTTCGTGAAAGATAGCGGCCATGTCTTCGAGGACTGGCGACAGCCCTTGGACCGGAACCCACTCGTGTTCGTGGTCCGGGATGCCGCCCCCGTAGTGACGGTCGATGTCCGAGGCGGTGACGCCCGGTGGCAGATTCCCACTCATCGCTGACCCTCGCACTCGATGGTTTCCCAGCGGTGGGGTGGCAGAGTCGTCTCCGTGGCACAGTTCTCGCAGGCGTAGAAGGTGTACCACTGGTTGACTCCCTGCCGTCGCTCCTCGGGAGTAAGCGGGCCTTCCCAACCTTCGCACTTGGCGAGGTCGTGACCGTTGACCTGCGCCAGGTGTCGTTCGAGAATCGTGTCTTTGTCGCCCTGTGCGATTGACCGTGAAACCTTAGTCTTGCCAGTGGATGAACTCATACGTGGTTCGCTCTCCATTGGGAACCACAGTTGCCCGGTGTCCTCGCACCGGGTTCCTCTGACCGTGACTGACCAGAGCGGGTTATTCTGTGGTCCCTATTAGAACATAAAACATGTTAGATAATAAGACATTCTATGTCGGCATCGGGGAATCAAATAACAGGCCTTACAGCAAAAATGAGTTAGATAGGTTAGAAAATTCGTCATTAAATTCGATACCGGCTGAATGAATATCGCTTGAAAGAGGGAATACGATATCCCGTATTCGAACTGGTCCAACCCACATATTCACCCGGTTTTCGAAAGAGTAAGGGTGAATAATGAGTGCCTCGTTCAGACCTTGAGAAATAGCATAGGCAGCCAATTGTTGCAAGGTCTCAGGAGATGGACCACTCGGAATCTTATATTTTGCATCCATCACGCAAATTGGTTCATTTCTTTTGAACAGCAGAAAGTCAATCTCAAACCGCTTCTTGAAGTCATCATCAATCTGGACGTTGACCTTGGACTCCACCTGGAATTCTGGAAGAAATTCTTCATCTAACCATTTCGAGATATACTCCTCGTAGAGTGTTGGCATGTGGACCGTGTAAGGTCTCGTGATTCGTTCACCAGCTTGAATTGTAGGTCCGAGTGCCTTCAGAAAAAAGTAGCAGAGACCGTGGATTTTCTCGTAAATCTGATTCTGGCGGTTGTATACTTTCCTCAGACAATCCTGGGGTGAATAGGGTTCGAGAGAAACATGATTTTCCAAAATCTTGTACGCTCGCCGGATATTATGCCGAATCTCAGGGGAGAACTGATGGCTTTCAAGAATCTTATGTAGCGTCCACAGAATTAGTTGGTTGTTTTCCGTATCTGTGGTCAGCTCTCGGGTTTTCATATGAAGCTGTGGGTTCCACGCCTCTCGGCTGCTTTTGGAGAAGTCGATACTCCCTCGGATGAAAGAAGACTGGACCTCCTGAGTCTCATACGATTTGTCTAACCCACGATTGCCAAGGGTGGAGACCTCGCTTGCTAATATTTCTGCCAAACGTTCGTAAACACCTTCGACCGATTCTACACGGTCAAATTGTTCATAGAATTCAAAGGATTCGAGACCTCCAACATATGACTCGACTGATAGAATGTTATCAAACGGTACCTTTGGTCTTAGTTCAATTGACCACCCACCAGAGAGGACCGCACTCCCTGCGTATCCCTCATTTGTAAGCACCCAGATATTATCTGTATTTTCGGCTGGAAAGGTAACACCTACCAGACTCCCGTATGCACTCAAGAGTTCTCGGACATTTTCGTTAGTTAAACCTGGAAGGTCATATTTGTTTCCGGATTGCGGGATGGGCGTCTGGATGTTCTCAGGAAGAAGAATTCGTTGCCGGTCGAAGCCCTCAGTTATCTCCTCTCTATGCTCTTCCCAGTAGTCCAGAAAGGCGTCGTAGTCTTCCTCCAAGTCGCTATAGAAAGATTCGAGTTTCGATTCTGTCATCACGATATGTCAATGTCATCCTGAACCTTCTCCCACTCATACTGCTTCGCCTGCTCGATATCCTCGACGAAGTATTCTTTTAGATATGGCATCACCTCTGTCTCCCAGATATCGGGTAGTGTCTCGTCCAAATCATCACGGAGGAAGTATGTGATACCCAAATATTGATCCTGATTTCCAATCGCTTTTTGATTGATTTCTTTTAAAACATCAATAAGGCCACTCACGTCGATTCCAGTGCTTTCATGGTATATTTCGAGAGTCTCATACTTCGGCAGAATCTCGAACATCGCAAACCGTCTCCGGAGGGCATAATCAACGAGTGCAATTGAGCGGTCGGCAGTATTCATTGTGCCGATTATGTAGACGTTTTCGGGAATGCTGAATTCAATAGAGTCTCCATCAGGCGTCTGATACGGGAGGTCCACCTTTCGAAGGCCCCTGTCTTCGAGCGCATAGAGGAGTTCCCCGAATACAGCAGCCGTTTCCGCTCTGTTGATTTCATCAATAAATAGAACGAAGTTCTCAGTACTTTCTTGACCAGCTTTTTCACAGAAATTTACGAAATGTCCAGATTGTGGAGGATACTTCAGGACTCCCGCCCCCGTGTCATATTTCGGTCTTATACCCTGAATAAACTCTTCATAGGAATAGGACGGATGAAATTGGATTTCCTTCACCCTATCTGGATGACCAGCCAAATTTAATGCAATCTGTCTGGCGATGTACGTCTTCCCTGTGCCCGGTGGGCCGTAGAATATCGATTGGCCTTTTCGTTCAGTCGACCGCCGCCAGAGACGAATTTTGTCTTCTTCGAATCCAATTTCGTCATTAATGTTTTCGATGCTGGGTACCTGCCGGATGCCTAATTGGTAGACATCGAGATTCCGCGGATGGTATCTCGGTCCACTTGATGAGCCACTCATGAGATTACCTCGTATGGATGTTCATCTAACTGGTGGTTTTCGGTATCAAACAGGGTCTCGAATTCTGAATGCTCAGACCCATCTTCTTGCTTTGGGAAACAGAAAACTGACCGAAATGTGGCTACCACCGTATCTCTATCCGGCTCCTCTTCGCGGTCGATAACGAAATTTCGGAGAAGATAACCAGCCAGTGGATAGAACGCGAACTTATCGCCCTTGTTGAATTCTTCTACCGCGTTCGAAGCGTGGTCCTCCTCTAAAATGTAGTCATAAGGACTTGACGGTTGGTCTGGAGCTACAGCCACAAAGGGACCACTCGTAGAGGGCATTGTTCCGCTCGTGGTAGAGTGGGCGAGTCGTCCAGCTACATGGTCTCCTGTCCACATATTCCGGCTTTGGACTGCCCAGGGGCGATAGTACTCATCGCCCTCCTCATTCCCGGGAACATTAATGAATTGGTTGAAAAGTTCTAAGAGTTCATTCTCAGTTGGCCCAACTGTAGGATAATCGTCAGGGATACAGTAGGACTCGCAACATCCTGCCTCTTCGTATGTCAGTTTTCGATAGATGAGATAAGGGAGAAGAAACGTGTTATATGACTCACTCTCTAAGATACCCACACATTCTCGAACTACCTCTTCCTTTATCCCGTAAGTCCGAACTTCTGCCTCTTCCACACCACCGTCCGTTAACTCATCATCTCCCTCACTCGAGGACATGGGAATATGGTTATCCAGACACAGAAAATATGGATAAATCTTGCTATGAGAAGTCCTGGTAGTGAGTCAACTGAAAACTGAATCCCTTATTCAGTGAAATCTTCTAATTTCTGGTCTTCGAACGATGTGTAGGTGTCCCAGTCCTCGTCAGTTTGCGAATCGAGACGGTTTTCGATTATCTTCTTATACTCCTCGGAGATTTCAGAACCGACCCATGGTCGATTCGTTTTTGTAGCAGCCACAGCAGTCGTCCCTGACCCTAAGAATGGGTCATAGACAAGGTCCGATGACTTTGCCTCTGTACTTAACATGATACACCTGCCAGGCAGTTCCACTGGGAAGGGAGCTGCGTGTTGGTATTCCCCCTTTGCCGGTGGCATCTCCCAGATTGGTCGAGTGTCCGGTTCGTCAGTGATTTCTCCGTTATTCACCTCAGATGTCTCTTCGCTTTCTTGCGATTCGAAGTCCCAAACGGTACGGAGATTCTCGTTCTCGAATTGAGAGCGGGCACCCAGTCGTTTGTCTCGGAAGTCACGCCATCGGGATTCGTTGAATTTGTACCGCTTCGATTTCGAAATTAGAAGAATAACCTCGTGGCCGACAGTGGGACGGTCTCCAACTGTCTCGGGTACAACATTCTGCTTCCGCCAGACTATTACTGAGCGAACATAGAATCCACATCTCTGAAGACCTTTGCCGATTTGATAGGGAATGAGCGTTAGGTCCTTATCCTTCAGATATTCATGTCCTGCGGAGTGACGTTTGGCATTCAGGTCTGCCCAGGTCCTCTCCTCGTTCGTCGCCATCGCTGTCATCCGTTCCAGAGAAGTCTCACGAATCTCTGTCCGGGTGTTATAGACATCCCCAACATTCCACCAGATTGTCCCGGTTTCCTTCAGAATAGGACGCATCCGAAGTAGGAACTCAAGCGTGTGTCGAATGTACTCTTCTGGGGTTGACTCCCCTCCAAATGCGATGTCAGTACCGTCTGACCACGAGACGTTGAATGCTTCAGAATATACCCGCATTCCCCAGTACGGGGGAGATGTAATTACAGTTTGCACACTCTCTTCAGGAAACATTTCAATATGGTCCACGGCTGACCCTTGATGGACCTTATTCGGGCCAAATTTGTTCTCGTCCCATCGGTTTCCATTCGGGTTCTCCAAGTAATCAATCAGGTCAGTAAGACCAGCTAAGCCATCGTCAGTGGTAAAGTGACTGTCGCAGAGAACCGCAGGCTGGGGCCTCATCCGCGCATAAACCTCCGCTAATTGCTGTAGAGAGATGGTGGATGCTGCCGTTTCATCCAGACCTTCCCGAATCACCTTCTTCAGATGTGCCCTTCGCATCCCGACCAAATTCGCGGCAATTTCTGAGTCGACACTCCGGTCCGGGAGGTCACTGATAATTTCTTCCCTACTGGCAGGAATTGGAGAGTGTGGTTTTATTTCCCGTTGAATTTCGTCGTCAGTCATTATTAGATGTTACCTCCTTTTTCGGGGTCGGGATAGAATCACTTTTGGTTGCGCTTCTTTGCTCCGGCAGTCTTTCCAGTCCTCGGATGGTATTGTCCATCGTTCTCTAACCTCCAGAGAACACAAGTCGGTGCCTAATCACCGGCCTCTAACAGTATCTGGGTAGAGGCATTTATTCTGTGCCCTCTATTAGAACATAAAACGTGTTGGATAATAAAAACATCTATGTCGGCATCGATTGGAATCTGGCGCCCCTCCTTACCGACCTGCCTGTTAGCAGATGCGCTCTCCCCCAATATATCAGACACTTCCACCAATCGGAGTTCAAAGCAATAAAAAAATTCAACCCCGGGTACCCCACCCCCTAACCCCTATAGTGACAACTATTTGTCTGTTTTGAAAAAGGTGGGAGTATGAAGGGGTAGTTACCCTAACGCTCGTTACGGGGGTAGGTGGGTGTCCCCCGCACCCCCGAATCTGTTTAATGCTTCATAGGGGGGTGCCCCCAGTCACTCGAGACTGTTTAACGCTTTGTTTGGATGCTACTACGTCTCGAACGGCCACGGAACCGTCCCGGACTCGAAGACGCCACGGAAAGATTTCTGTGCCAGCTTGATGACTGCCTTCTCACCGCCTTGGACCGGTTCGCTACTATAGCTTGCAATCCCCAGTCGTCCCATCTCTTTCATCTGGTCGAGTGCGGTTGGTGGCGACACATCCAATCGGTCGGTCACATCGTTTTTATCGTAGGGACCACTGTGAGTAGGGTCGCATAGCATCTTTACGAGTGGGCGTCGATATTGGGGCATCGAACTGAATACGACTCGGGCACACAGTTCCAGGTCTCCGTCGTTCAGGGAGTCGAGCCCATACATGATACCCCTCGACTGAGCCATGCGAGTGAGCATGGCAGTCGCTCGGAGTGGGCCTTCGGACGTATCGGTCCCGCTCTTGCCGCCGTCGCTACCGTAGTCGATAGCGCGTGCGTGGCCAAGGATTTCAGCCAGCACCACCATCGCTTCATGCTGGTCGTCGGTCAGCTCAGGAACATCTTCAATTTCTCCGTCGTATTCATGCCAGATGGTTCGCCACCACTCGGTAACGACCCGGGTCATCTCTTCCCGTTTTTGCTTGTAGTCCTCGCGTTTCATCTTCTCCACGTATGTCGCCCGGTTGTCGATTTTGGGCATCTCGTGAAACAGAAATCGTGACCCGACGTGGGCCATCTCGTTCCAAGCCTGCTTCCCGGGCGGGGTCGTACAACCGATGAGTCCGAACCGGTATTCACCAGGATAGTCGGCCTCGTACCCGTGGGTTCCCTGGGCACCGGTACTCCGAATCAATCCGTCGCCGTCAGCAACCCGTGCCAGAAACGCCATGTACTCATCTACGTTATCCCCCCGGAACCACGTCCCCATCTCGGGCGTGACAATAATCCGTTGTTTGATGCGGGGCAGAAGGTCGAACTCTCCTTTCTCTCCATCGGCATTGTGGCTGACGAACGCTTTCGGTGTGATGTCGTCGTGAGTGCTGGTGTGGTCGATGTCGCCAAAGAAGCCGGCTACGGTGGACTTCCGGGTTGAAGCATTGCCGATTGCAATCACCATCGGGCAGTCGGTTACGTCAGCCATCATCATCCGGATGGGAACGGTGGCAAATGCTTCGGCCAGCCTGAGAACGTACCCGTCGTAGAGGTCACGGATACGCTCGGCTACTACCTCCCACCTGTATTCGGTGTCAGGCTCGGGTGGCGCGTCGGGAGTCGTCTCTTCTGGTCCGTCGTCTTCTGATTCGGCAAGCCTCTCAACCTCATTGTTTACCATCCCTTGGTACTCGTTTGCGTTGACGCTGTAATCAGACAAGTCAGAGGCAAACCGAACCCACTCTGATGACCGCTCTTGCTTTTCGAGGGCGGCCCATCTGATGACTTCGCTGTCGAACAAGGCGTCCTCGCCCTTTTGTTCGACCAACTCAGTGACCGTCGGGTAGTTGAGTTCCTCAGCCAACTGGTCTGCTTTGACAACGCTCTCGTCATCAGTGGAGTCATCATCAACAGCCATTATCATCACCTCTATTGCTACATCTACCTGCGGCTCTTTTCTGGTCGATACGCTGGTCTACTCGGTCGTCAACAGGAGCGACACAGTCTCCGCAACGCTCATACGGATGTGGTACTAATTGTGACATACGGGAGCTATCAGAGCTTCCGGCAACGAAGGCGACCAGACGACTACCGGACTAATCAGTTGGTACCTGGGTGGTCCGGTGTGTCGGCCTTCCTTCCGCCAAGAAGCCAGTTAGTGAGACACCTCCTCGGGTTCGTACTGGTGGACCATCTTCTTCAGCAAGTCGTCGTAGGACTCGCCCGCCCGCTTTTGTTTACGCACCAACTCGTGGGTGCGCTTGGAAACGGGGATGGTCGTATGGTTTGATGCCATTACAACTATCAATACGATAGCTGGCCCTTATATGAGTTTTCGTCCTGACAATCTACTGAAGTGCAACGCGATTCCTATTAATAGTTTCTATGAGGTTGATTTCTACCAATCACTAATCCGGGTTTCAACCATTCCTCAACTGCCTGCTGGAGTATAATCGCATGACATGAGTCGGTCTATCTTGGCGAAACATGTCTGTGGAACGAGTCAGTTTACCTAAGGTTAGCGACAAAGACTTTGTTTATATACTACACAGCAACCAGCAGGTAGGTTCGGCTACTGTATCTTTCGGCTCAGGGGCTGGGTTGGAGTCGGGAGATGCCGGCAACGGCGATTGGACTATATCTACGGATGAGAGTGCCAGAAATCACCGTTTTGAGGTGTTCTGTCCATCCTCAGAGGCCGCCTGAGTAGAGCAGGAGACTCACGACGGGCGAACCAGCGCACCTCCCAACAGGCACGACGGCCTACGGCACTCCAGTATCACTCCAATGCTCGTCTGTAGGGAGAGGATGGATGGGGTAGAGCCGCGTTCGGCTCTGACAGAGAGATACATTGCTCACCTCCAAGTCGGGTTGGCACTGAGAATTAATGGGACCCGTAGATGCCGTCGTCCAGAATCGCCTTAGGAGGGGCGTCTAATGGGGTTAGTCCTAACCAGCGTCATTCAAGCGGGTCTGCTCGGGGTCGCCGTCGCCTTTCCACGGGTCGTCACGGTCGGTCGAGGTCAGGGCGTGTTCGATTTCGGCTTCGCTGAACTCATACGGTCCGTCCATCGCATCGTTGTCTTCTACATCTCGCCAGGGGTAACCAGCTTCGTTGTTCCGCATCAACCGCTCTTTATAGGTTCTTTCTATTGGAGTCATCTCTGAGGTCCGGGAGGACTCAACCCAGAAATGAGCGAGGTCCCGCCCGTATTTTGCCTTCCCCCTTCTCGTGTGTAAGTCGAGAATCTGGTAGCTCTTGTCGCCCCACTCGTCGTGGTTCACGGGAAAATCGTGTTCTGGCTCTTCATCGTTGTTGATGGCCTCCAGTCGCTCTGGTGCAATCCCCTCCCAATATTCGGCCATGTGAAGCACCTCATGTGACGAAGGGGCCTCGGCCATTATCCGAGCCGCCTTCATGGCCGCCCCACACCCCATCCGAGAATCCATCTCGAACTTGTTCTTCGCCAGCTGTTCGAGATTGTAGATGGCCGCCGGGACGTGGGCCGAATCGTATCCGAGCATCAGGTCTTCAACGAGTGTGGTTTTAGCGCGACTCCAGTAGACCGAACCGAACCCCGAGCGGCACAACTCCCAAGCACAGAACATGCTTACCTCCACGTCTGACCTACGCACTCCCTTCTGGAAGGCACTCATCACCTCATAGCGATTGAACCCCCCGCACGTTTCGAACCACGCTTTATCAGTCCCATCGTCCTTTGTTTTGCTGTTCTCATCATCGTCGTCCTCAATCACTTCTCCGTCTAGCGTTTGCTGGTTAGCGTTTCCACTATCCGTCATATCATATCACAATAGTAACTACTGCTCGAATTGGGTTAGATTCTTCGGAAATCGCACAACAGCGACGGGATGGAACTTAGATTTCACCGAGCGCCTCAAGGAGCTTCTCGCCGTTTTCGGTCAGTCTGTAGGTCTTGCGCTGGAGGCCCTCGGTTTCCTCCTCATGCACCTTAATCAGTCCGGCTTCCCGGAGTTCCTTGAGATGCTGGTAAACGTGTCCCTTGGAGATGTCATCAATATCATCATACAATTGGTAGCCGTGAGCAGGTTCATCATGGAGATAGAGCATGATGTCCAGTACCTTCTCGTTGATAATGGCCATCGCCCAGATTTTCGGCACCGGGTGTTAACAGCAAGATAAACGTGTAAAAATCCGGTTTCTATAACTAACCGGTTGGAAAAGACAATATATCTTCGCTACTACATCCAAAACCATGGCCGAGAACTCCGATGAAGTCGATTCAAAGAACGGGAAGTGGAAACCTTGTCCCGAGTGCGGGAGCCAGAATGTAAAAAAGGACAAATGGAAGATTGGACTTGTTGCTGATGTTGTCTGCCAGGAGTGTGGGAATACAGAGAACGCGAAGAAGATGCACGCAGGTAGGGGAAGGTCAGAACCAAAGAACACAGAGAAGCCTACAGAGTCATCCGACTCTGGTCCCAATAGAACTCCCCAAGAGAAGCTCTTTCAGAATCTTGGAATGTTTCTGATAGTGGGTGGGATTTTGGTGAGTCTGACCCTTGTAGGAGCCATTATCGGGATACCTATGATAATCATTGGAATGGTTATAACCGTCAAAGGTGGCTCTGGTAGCGGTGAGAATCCGTTTGAGTGCCAGGAGTGTGGCGAGAAAGTGGATTACAATGCGGACCAGTGTCCGGAGTGTGAAGCAGAGCTTGGAGGTCCACTCGAAAAATTTCGAGCAAACACGTAGAGAATCGATTCTAAATTCCGTTCAGATAGTTCTCGCGCTGTCGTCGCCTCTCCTCTTTAGTCCGTCCGTCGTAGTGCTTTTCCAACACCTCTCGGCTCACGTCCATCCGGTCTGACGCGATATCTTTGGGTACGTCAGCCATCCGGTGAGCAGTGATTGACCCTCGACGGACAGCGTGGGGAGCAACAGAGTCGGGACACTTGCTGGCCCCGTGGTAGGTAGCCGCCTCACATGCGACGGGGTCCCGGTCGTGGGGACACTCCTTCCCGATTGCACAGGGTCGCGTGAGCGTGTAGACCTGTGACTGTATCGTGGTATAGTGGGGCCGACCACTACCGGTTCCGAGAAGTGGCATCCGGCCCTCGTCGTCAGGCGCTTTTGGATGCTCCGAATCGATGTAGTCCTGTATCACCGTACAGAGGTCGTCGCTGATGTTCACCTGTCGCTCGCCACGCTCTCGATTCTTGAGCTTCGTCGTCGGTCTGTTCACCAAGTCGAGATACCCATCTTCGGGGTAGAAATCGTCAACATCCAGTGCCCGAGCCGCCCCGGTTCGCATCCCGGTTTCCCACAGCAGATAGAAGCTGACGTGACGGAGTGATGCGTACTCAAACTTATCGGCGTACTCAAGCACGGCTTCTGCTTCGTCTCTCAGGATGATTTGGTCAGAGACGTAGTCCTCTTCGGATACTTCGGGCATCGAGACTCGTTCATGGACTCCCCGTGGGGCTACTTCGAGACGCTCGCAGAACTGGAGGAACTGACGAAGGGTTCCCAAGTGATAGTTCAAGGTTACTGGCGCTACATCCTCGGCTCGCCACTGCTTGAACTGGTGGAGATGTTTACCACTCACATCGTTCATATCATTAAGTCCGTTCACTTCGCTCCATTCCAAGAACCGCTGAAGCCTGCTTTTGTGGTTCTGGTGGGACGATTCTGCCAAGTCGTGCTTGCGGTCGGCAAGGTATGCATCGACCGCGTTTTCTGGTGTCATTGATTCCATTTTTGCTCCGTGTAATCGCATCAATCGAGCCAGAACCGACGCGCATCTGCTAACAGGTAGGTGACTGAGCGAAGCGAGGGAGCCTGAGTGGACGAAGCCGGGTGGCCCGGTGTCAGATTCCCAGCCGAACGCCGTTGGCGTGAGGCTTGGAAGAGGCCCCGGGTTCAAATCCCGGCGAGTCCATCTCTGGTTGTATCCTCGTCATAACCCTTCCACCGCCGTTTTCCGAGGGTCGTGATGAACTCGGGTAGAACTACTCACGATGTGTGACGAATCCGGTTTAAACTGACCACCATAGACTGCTGTACTAGCCCGTCATGCGAACGTGTTTGCGAGAGCGGGCAGAGAAACCGATATCGCCGAGCACGCGTCGCGGCGGTTCGTCAACGAACTGCTGGGCGAACCGCACATCACTGGTCGACGTATCAGTGTCCGTCAGGTGTACGCGCTCGTCGAAGAACGAGATGTCGATTCTGAACCAGTCGCCGACCGGTGCGACCTTGACGTGGTTGATGGCTATCACGCCCTCGGAGACTACCCCGCAATCCACGAAAGATAAACATCGAAGCGGAGCGAGAATTCGCTATCGAGTCGTTCCGCGAGTCGATTGCCCGCCCCGAGGATAGCGAATCCGACACGGTCCACGATGTCTTCGTGGGTATTTCTCTTGGCCGAAAACACCGACCCGAGAGTAGCGCTGTATCTCGAAAAGGAAGAACTGGATGCAGTTTTCGTTTGGCACACGCTTCGCCAGGGTGTAGAGGGCGAAGATGCGTCCTTCCCTACATCACTGGCAAATAGCTACTGCTGAGAAAAATTCGAGTACGCTTTAAATGGCCAAACTCAGATATGTATTTCACTATTTGGCACCATTATCGGGGATTTGTAAATCATCGAGTGCTAAATTCCGGTTATTGGGATTTAAAGTCTCAATACAGTCCTGATATTTGTCCTCTAGATGTACAAAACACCGAAACTATGGATACTGTGGATGGATGGCGGCCTCGACGGTCCGACGAAACGGGGAACATATACACCCTCCCCTGAGGTATGGTACAGTATGCGACACACACCCGGGACCTTCTCCATAGCCGCACGCGACCCAGCGACCGATACGTTCGGAGCGGCAGTGACGACGGGGACCGTCGCCGTCGGCGCGACGTGTCCGTACGTGAGTAGCAACGGCGCGGCGTTGACACAGGCGTTTACGAAGACAGAGCACGGGCGCGACGCGATCGAGCGCGCAGATGCCGGCGACCGAATCGACGACGCGTTCGAGGCACTGCTTGCAGCAGACGAACACGCCGACTTCAGGCAGGTCCACGGCGTCGGCTCGGACAGCGAGTTCGCCTTCACCGGCGAGCACTGCAGCGAGTGGGCCGGCCACCGCATCGGCGAACAGTATACCGTCGCCGGCAACATCCTCGCGGGTCCCGAAACCATCGACGCCGTCGAAGCGGCGTACCTCGACGGGGACGGCGACATGGCAACCCGTCTCGTCTCGGCGCTCGAGGGCGGCGTGGCTGCCGGTGGCGACGACCGCGGCGAGATGAGCGCGGCAATTCTGGTGCACGCACCCGAGCCAGAGTTCTACCACAATCTCCGGGTCGATCTCTCCGAGACGCCCGTCGCGGACCTCCGGACGCTCCTCGAAGCGGCCCGGGAGGCGAAAGCCCGCGTCAAAGCCGAGACCGACAAACTGTTCGAGCACTACCCCGAGCAACTCCTCGACTTCGGCGTGAAGTACTGAGACCGTTGGAGACAGTGTGGGTCCGGTGGTGAGTGCGTTCAGTCTGATTCCGTCGGACCCGGTTCCCGGTGTTGCGGAGCGATGAACGAGTCGTGCTCGCTCATCTCTTCTTTCGAGAGGTGACACGAGATACGGTGGTCCGAGCCGTTGACTGCCTCCAGTGTCGGGATTTCTTGCTCACAGACGTCGCCGATCTTCTTCGGGCAGCGGGTCTGGAACGGACAGCCGGACGGAGGGTCGATGGGGCTCGGGACGCTCCCTTCGAGGAGTATCCGGTCGGTCTTCCGGTCCGGGTTCGCGTGCGGGACCGCAGAGAGCAGGCTT
This sequence comes from Haloarcula marina, assembly GCF_024218775.1. Taxonomy (NCBI): domain Archaea; kingdom Methanobacteriati; phylum Methanobacteriota; class Halobacteria; order Halobacteriales; family Haloarculaceae; genus Haloarcula; species Haloarcula marina. The sequence goes on from NZ_CP100404.1 coordinate 670,573, forward strand.
TCGGTGTAGGGGTGGAACGGCGCCGAGAAGACGTCACCGATGCGGCCGAATTCGGCGATCTTCCCGAGGTACATCACGGCCACGCGGTCGCAGATGTGCCGGACGACGCCGATGTTGTGGGAGATGAATAGATACGAGATGTTCTCTTCGGTCTGAATCTCGTTGAGGAGGTTGAGAATCTGGGCCTGCACGCTCACGTCGAGCGCGGACACCGGCTCGTCGCACACGATAAGCTTCGGCTCGACGGCCAGCGCGTGGGCGATAGCGACGCGCTGTTGCTGGCCGCCCGAAAACTCGTGGGGATACTTCTCCGCGGCATCGCCGGAGAGTCCAACCCGTTCGAGGAGGTCTCTGACCCGCTCGCGCTTCTCTTCGCCGGTCGCGATGTCGTGGCGCTCCATCGCGCGGCCGATGATTCGCCCGACGGGCTTTCTCGGATTCAGCGAACTGTGGGGGTCCTGGAAGATAATCTGCATCTCACGGCGCAGACTCCGTATCTCCCGAGATCCGAGCTCGGTGATCGGCTCGCCTTCGAAGTACACCGCACCTTCGGTCGGCTCGAGCAGTCGCAACACAGTCCGAGCGACGGTGGATTTCCCGCAGCCGGACTCGCCGACGAGACCGACGGTCTCGCCGGGATAGATGTCGAAGCTGACGCCGTCGACGGCCTTGACGTATCGGCGTTCGAGCGTCGGGAGCCCGCCGCCGTCTCGGACGAGGCGGATGTTGCCGAGGACGCCCTCGCCGGCGCTGAAGTGCTTTTTCAGGTTCTGGACCTCGAACAGTGGGTCGCCCGACCGGTCGATGTCGCTCCGGCCGTGACCGGTCGCCGCGGCCGTACTCTCGGACAGGTCGAGGTCGTCAGCATGGATACACGCGGCGCGCGAGGACCCCTCGCCGACCGCTTCCAGCGACGGGTCGTTCCCTGTCCGACACGCGTCGGTCGCGTGTGGACACCGAGGGGCGAAGTTACAGCCGGTCGGCAGGTCCGTGAGGTCTGGCATCGAACCGGCGAGCGTCGGGAGGTCGTCGTATTCGGTCTCGACCTCTGGAATCGAGTCGATGAGTGCGCGCGTGTAGGGATGTCGGGGCCGGTCGAACAGGTCCCCGAGCGCTGCCGTCTCGACGAGGTTCCCGGCGTACATCACGCCGACGTCGTCACAGGTCTGTGCGACGACGCCGAGATTGTGCGTAATCATCAGGACAGCCGTATTCTCGCGCTCCTGTAGCTCGTTGAGCAGGTCGAGAATCTTCGCCTGCGTCGTCACGTCGAGCGCGGTCGTGGGCTCGTCCGCGATGATGAGGTCAGGTTCGCAGGAGAATCCGATGGCCACGAGGACTCGTTGTCGCATCCCGCCGGAGAACTCGTGGGGATAGTCGTCGATGCGCTCGCTCGCATCCGGAATGCCGACGTCGTCCATCGACTCGATGGCGATGCGACGGGCTTCGGACTTCGAGACGTCCTGATGGCGTCGAACAGTCTCGACGATCTGCTCGCCGACGGTCATCACGGGGTTCAGTGCGGACATCGGGTCCTGGGGAATCATCGCGATACGGTTCCCGCGGACGTCGCGCATCTCCCGTTCGGTCTTCTTCAGTAGGTCCTCGCCGTCGAAGACGACCTCGCCGCCGGTTATCTCACCGGGCGAGTCGATGAGACGCATGATCGAGCGCGCCGTGACGGACTTCCCTGCGCCGGACTCGCCGACGATGCCGAGTGTCTCGCCGCGTTCAAGCGAGAACGACACGTCGTTGCTGGCGACGACCGAGCCGGATTCGGTCCGGAACTCGGTGCGGAGGTCTCGCACGTCGAGGAGCGGCGCGTCGCCGTTCGCCCCCGATTCAGCGCTCATTCTATCGCCTCCACTTTGGGGTCGAGGACGTCGCGGAGGCCGTCACCGAGCATGTTGAACCCGACGACGGCGATGCCGATGGCCAGCGCGGGAAAGAGCAACATCCACGGTGCGGTCTGCATGAACCCGCGGCCGGTGTCTATCATCAGCCCCCACGACGGACGGGGCGGTTGCGCGCCCAGTCCGAGGAACGAGAGGCTCGCCTCCGCGAGAATCGCGAAGGAGACGTTCAGCGACCCCTGGACCAGTATCGGAGCCATGCAGTTCGGGAACACCTCGCTGAAGACGATGCGGGTATCGCTCTCGCCGCGAGCGACGGCTGATTCGACGTACGCCTCGTTGCGTTCGGACAGCGCGGCGCTCCGCGAGACGCGGGCGATATACGGCGTGTAGACGAACGCGAGTGCGATGATGACGTTTCGTAGCTCCGGACCCAGCACGACGAGTAGCGTCAGCGCGAGAAGCACCGGGGGGAACGCCATCGCAGCGTCCATCACGCGCATCAGTATCTCGTCGATCAATCCGCCAGCGTACCCAGCGACGACGCCGGTGATGGCGCCGAGGGCAAGCGCGGCCGAGATGGATCCGAGGCCGACGTACAGCGAGATGCGACTCCCCAGGACGACGCGGCTGAAGATGTCGCGACCTAGGTCGTCGGTCCCAAACGGATGGTCGACCGACGGCCCCTGTGTCCGCTCCTGGATGTTCGTCTCGTTCATCCCGTACGGTGCGATGAACGGTGCGAAGGCCGCGACCAGGAACAGCGCCAGGACGATCGACAGCCCGATCATCGCTTTCGTGTTGCGCCGGAACTGTCTGGCGAACGCGCGGACGCGCTCTATCTGTGAATCCGACGGCGTGAAGCGGTCGATGACGGACCGCTCGGTCGGTTGCTCAGTCGCCATCAGTTGTCACCTCCGTACCGGATGCGCGGATCGAAGTAGGCGTACAGCAGGTCCGCCGCGAAGTTCGACAGCATGTATATCATCGCGACGACGATGATACACCCTTGGATGAGCGGGATGTCGCGGCTCTGGATGGCGGTGAGCGTCAATCGCCCGATACCCGGCCAGAGGAACACTTCCTCGAGCACGACGACGCCGCCGAAGGCGTAGCTGAACTGGAACGCGATGACGGTGATGACGGGGATGACCGCGTTACGGAGCGCGTGCCTGAGCACGACGACTCGCTGGCTCATTCCCTTGGCCCGTGCGAGGTTGATGTACTCCTCGCTGAGGACCTCGAGCATCGACGAACGCGTCATCCGCATGATATACGCGGTGAGCGCGAAGCCCATCGCACTGGCGGGCAACACGAGCCGCTGCAGCGCTGCGACCGGGTCCTCTCCGAGCGGGACGTAGCCACTCGTCGGGAACAGGTTCAACCACACCGCGAACACCAGGATGAACACGAGCCCCCACAGGAATATGGGCAGCGAGATGCCGACAAAGGCGAACATCGAGGCGGCCACGTCCGGGGTCTCGTTCTGGTTGACAGCGGCGTAGACGCCCAGTGGAATCGAGAGCGCGACCGCGACGAGCGTCGCACTGACCGCGAGCAGGAGCGACCGCGGCAGTCGTTCCGCGATGAGTCCCGCGACGGGGTCACCGAACCGAAGCGACTCACCCATGTCGCCCTGCAGGAGGCCGAGGACCCAGTCGATGTACTGGACGTACAGCGGTCGGTTGAGGCCCAACTGTGCTTCGAGCGCCTGAATCGACTCAGCGTTCGCGTTCGGACCGAGGATGACGAGCGCGACGTTTCCCGGGAGGATGTTGGTGACTGCAAACGCGATGAGCGTCACTAGGAACAGCGTCACCGTCATGAACCCGATGCGCCGAAGTACGTAGTTGTACATCGATATGGTGTTGCGTTAGCGGTCGAGCCAGTTGTCGGCGAACTGGAGTGTCGAGCCGTCCGGTGCGCCGATGTCGCCCTTGTACTGCGAGGCGGCCCCGTAGAGACTGGGCTGCCACCACAGCATGAGGTGGCCGGCACGTTCTTCGTGGAGAATCTCGGTCGCCTGGTGGTAGAGGTCGGCGCGTGCGTCGTCGTCGTAGATAGTTCGGGCCTCCTCGACCAGTGAGTTGTACTCCTCGTTGACCCAGTTGGTGAAGAAGAAGGCGCCGTCGGGGTGCAGGAACTTGTAGAACGACACGTCGGGGTACCACAGCGCGAGGTAAGAGCTGGTCGTCGCCTGGAAGTTCCGGTCGCTGTACACGTCCGAGAGCCACGTGTTCCACGTTATCTGCTGGATGTCGAGGTCGATGCCCGCCTCGGCCGCGTTGTTCGCGATGACCTCCGCCGCCTGCACCTGCGTCGGATACGACTGCGGAATCTTGAACGTCGCCGAGAAGCCGTCTGACATCCCCGCGGCGTCTAAGTGCTCCTGGACGCGGTCCAGGTTCCGCTCTCGCGGTTCGATGTCTGGGTTCACCCACGGGCTGCCGGGCGCGGCCGGAGATGCCGTCGTCTGACCGGTGCCGTACAGTGCGGCTTCGGTGACTTCCTCTTTGTCGATGGCGAAGTCCAGCGCGAGTCGGGCGTCTTTGTTGTCGAACGGCTCTACGTCGCAGTTCATCCCCAGATAGACCAGTGACTTGGGGAACTGCTGTTCGAGGCGGACGCCGGAGGCCTGTTCGACCCGTGAGACGTCCCGTGGTGCGATGCCGTTGATGAAGTCGTACTCGTTCGAGAGGAACGACTGCAGGCGGACGCTGGGGTCGGGGACCTCTTGTTTGACGATGGTGTCGATGAACGGTCCGTCTTCTTCGGACGCGCCCCAGTAGTCCTCGTTGCGGATCATCGTGAACGATGTCTCGATCTCTCTGCTCTCGAATTTGTAGGGGCCCGTGCCGATCGGTTCCTCGACCATCTCCTTTTCGGCGTTTTCTGCGGGCATCACCGACAGCTCCGCCGTCGCCATCTTCGCGAGGAACGGTGCAAAGGGCTGCGTGAGCTGGATCTCGAAGGTGTAATCGTCTGGCGCTCGGAGCTCATCGACGAAGTCGAAAAAGCCCGTCGCGAGGAAGTCCCCGTTCTGGACGCGTTCGTAGCTCGCGAGAACGTCTGCGGACGTCATCTCCTTCCCGTTGTGGAACGTGACGTCCTCGCGCAACTCGAAGGTCAGGAGGGTATTGTCGTCGGACTGCTCGAAGGACGTCGCGAGGTGGGGCTCGATGGAGTAGTCGTCCTGCAGTGCGACGACCTCTTCGTAGATGTTCTCGAGGACTCGCTTCGACGCCGCTGAGGTGTCGATGTGCGGGTCCAGTCCCTGCACCGGCACCGCGCCGCCCCACTGAAGCGTTCCGCCCATCTTGGAACCGCCGCTCGCTTCGGTCGCGTCATTGCCACCGCTTCCGCCGTCGCCGCCGTCACTGTCACCCGAACCGCCATCGCCGCCACCGGAACAGCCAGCAATTGCTACGGCTCCCGTCGACAGCGCTGCACTGAGGAACGTCCGTCGCCCAACCCGGTTCTGGATTCGCCGGGTTCTACTGTGTGGATTCGGTTCTACCTCTTCGGTATCGTCTCGCATGTCTCAGACCGAGGAAATGCCTAAGTATAAGTATTTGGGTGAGGGCAGTACCAATACGAATCCGAATCCCACTTCAAATTTCCCCAAAGATTATATACACGAAAATTCGAATCGGTAGCTACGCCTCATGGAGATCAACCAACACCGACTGCGCAGTGATCTCGAATCGAACGCGGAATTCGGGGCCGTTCCCACGGACCAGGGCCACGGCCGGACAGTCCTCACCGGGACCGAGGCGGACAGACGAGCGCGAGAGTTTCTCTGTGAACGACTCCGCGACGCCGACCTCACGACCACGATAGACGAGGTGGGGAATATCGTCGGCCGGTGGACGCCCGACAGCGCCGACCCGGACGCCCCCGCCGTTGCGACGGGGAGCCACCTAGATTCTGTCCCGGAAGGCGGCATCTTCGACGGTCCCTTGGGCGTCTACGCGGGGCTCGAGAGTGTCCGCGCGATGCAGGACGCTGGCATCGAACCCGCTCGGCCGGTCGAGGTCGTCTGCTTCACCGAAGAGGAAGGGCAGCGCTTCGGCGGCGGACTCATCGGCTCGGCGGTCGCGGCTGGTGATATGAGCGTCGACGAGGCGCTGGCTATCGAAGACGCGGACGGAATCCCTCTCGGCGACGCCCTCGTGGATATTGGCTACTGCGGCGACGGTCGGGTCGACGCCAGCGCGTGGGACGCCTGGATCGAACTCCACATCGAGCAGGCCGAGCGACTGGAGAATGAGAACGCAACTGCGGGCGTCGTCACGAGCATCGTCGGTCTCGTTCGGTGTCACGTCGAGTTCACTGGTGAGACGGACCACGCTGGCGCGACGCTGATGGAAGAACGCGCCGACGCGCTGGCGGCGGCCAGTGAGTTCGTCCTCGACGTGGAAGCGGCGGCAACTGAGCGCCAGACCGTCTCCGAAGCGGCCGTCGCGACGGTCGGGAAACTCGACGTCTCTCCGAACGCTCCGAACGTGATTCCCGGGCAGGTCACGCTCACTGTGGACGTCCGTGACGTCGCGTACGACTCTATCGAGCATATCATCGACGAAGCCGACGGGAGTCTCCGGGAAATCGAAACGGAGCGGCCCGTCGGGACGGCGATGGAACGCCCCTGGGACCGGTCCCCAGTCGAGATGAGCAAGCGCTGTCGCGATGCGCTTCACGCCGCCGGCCAGGACGCCGGTCTCGAGACCCTCGACCTACACTCCGGGGCCGGTCACGATACGATGCACATCGCGGGGGTAACCGATGCCGCACTCCTCTTTGCCCCCTCTCGAGGCGGAATCTCGCACAACCCCCTCGAGTGGACCGACTGGGAGGACTGTGCCGACGCGACACGGGTACTCGCCGGTGCACTCGCCGAACTCACACAGTCGTAACACTCCGTCCACGCTTCGTTCTCGCCGGGCACTTTGTTCGCCTACTCTATGGGCCGTCCCCTGCGTCCGATTCCTCGGTGAGCGTGTTCCATCAAATGTGAACATAGACTGTTACTGTCGGTAGCGGGCGTCTGTACTCGACAGGTGCTTTTTTCCAGGCGATACGTGTGTTGCCGTTTTCTATTTCCCGGGAAATAACGCTTGAGAGTGCCAATACCGATAGAAACAGTTTGTGAAATACAAACATCTATGTCGACGTAGGTTCGAGGTTCACCATGACGACCAGACCGACGGACGGTTCGCCGCGGACCCTCAAAACGGTCTCGCGCGCGTTCGACATCGTTCGCGCGCTCGAGGAACTAGACGGCGCTGGCGTCACCGAATTGACCGAGCACCTCGGTCTCTCGAAAAGCGTCGTCTACAACTACCTCAGTACGCTCCGCGAAGAAAAGTTCGTGGTCAAGCGAGGCGACACGTACGAACTCTCGCTGCAGTTCCTGCTCGTTGGCGAGTACGTACGCTATCAGAACGTCCTCTACCAGATCGGCAAGCCCGCACTCGACGACCTCGCGGAGAAGACCGGGGAGTTCGCGCACCTCTCGGCCGAAGAGCATGGCCTCGGCGTCAACCTCTACAAGGTAAGCGGGGAGAAAGCCGTCGGGAGCGAGTACCAGGTGAGCAAGCTCCAGCGCGCCGATTACATGCACTACTCCGCGACGGGGAAGGCGATACTCGCACACCTACCGCGGGAGCGGGTCGAGTGGATCGTCGACACGTACGGACTCCCGTCGAAGACCGAGGCGACGATAACGGACAAGGAATCCCTGTTCGACGAACTGGACACGATACGTGAACGCGGGTACTCGTTCAACGAGGAGGAGGAGATCACCGGATTGCAAGCGATCGGCGCACCTGTACAGAATCAACACGGTAGAGTGCTCGGCTCGATAAGCGTCTCGGGTCCGGTCCGGCGGATACAACAGTCCGGCTATCACGAACAGCTTATCGACGACGTGGTCAACACCGCAAATATCATCGAAGTGAACATCAATATGGAGGAGACCGACAACGAATTCCCGAAGTTCAGCTAATCGACCAAAGCGGGCTGTCATGACGTTAGAATAACGACTGTACATTTGATATTCCAACCGGCAACTTATCCGGGACCAGCCACGTTGCACTGCGACGGTGGAGGCCCGAGCAGGCTGTGGTTGGCGGCCCCTGAATCTCAGCTCTCTCTTTCTGGGCGCGATTCGAGAGAATCGAGTACAAAATAGCACAATCGAGGTCTATTTTGTTCCTAAGTACGTAGAAAAGCCTTGTCACACACCATATATGGGGTTGTATATGGGATGGTGTGTCTAATATGGACTTTAGGGAATTATATGTGGGATTTCATTAGTAACTTTCTGCTTCTGTGGGTAAAACCACGATAATTGCATGTGTCTTGGGGTATGATTTCGGAAGGCCAATCACGTAGCCTCTCTAAATTCCCCTTCTCGGGCCGGTTGGCGAGATGTGTCCTGTATCCAACACCGTTTCAGAACCCAATCAGCCATTTCGATTTTCTACGTGTAATCGGCGGCTATCTTTCGCTTTCAGCCGTCGTCGAAATCGACCGAGAACGGCGGGAATAACGCTATCTTTCACGATGCGTTCCACAGCACGTTCGCTCGCGTCACGCCGTCGATACCGAAGTCGACGGGAACCCCCCCACGCTGGACTATTTGGTGCTGTGTGCCGCCACTTCGGCCTCCTGGACCCAATCGACGGTCGTGGATTTCGGTTCGTACTCGAGGAGGTCGAGGTCGTCCAACAGCGGCAGGTGCAGGTGATGGAGCGTGAGAGCGACCTGTTCGCTGTCACTGTCGCCAGTCTCCCGAACCGCTACCTGCCGAGACAGTTCCTGAAGGTCGATGGGACAGTCCATCCCGTGGAGGATGTCGATGGTCGTCCGTCGTCGTTCGGAAGTGAGGACTCGGTGCCGTTCACTCTCCGTGAGGTGTGACGGCAGCGCTTTCGACGGGACTGATTCGCCTTCGCCATAATATTCGGTGGTGTCTGTCATAATTGGGGGCTACAGCAGTCGTTTCGACTGTCTCGGGCGAGTATTCGACCCCGTAACATCTAAGCGCTACCTAAATCTGTTTAGGTAGCAGAAAGGCGATTTTGTCGGCGGGGCTTCCTCCTGAATTCACGACACCTTGACCGCTAAAGTGTTCGGGAACCCGTGGAGGGCGGGCGCCAAACGTGGATTGGCACTCCGTCGACGGAGGGTTCATGTAGCACGGGGACTACTCGTGTACAATGTCCGACGCATCGCTCACAGCGGCGCTCCGAGAGACGCTCTCGCTCTTCGAGGAATCCGGGATGCCGCAGACGACCACCGAGGTCGCAACGAAACTGGACCTCGGTCGACGGAGCACCTACGAGCGTTTGGACCGACTCGTCGACCGCGACCGACTCGAGACGAAGGCGGTCGGTGCGAACGGTCGCGTCTGGTGGCGGCCACCGATATCGACGGGTCCTGCCTCGGTGCTGGACCGGCCGCTCGCCGCGGACTCGCTCGTCGGGCACGTCCTCGACGACGCCGAGGTGGGCGTGTTCGTCCTCGATGCAGACTTCGAAGTCGCGTGGATAAACGAGGCGACGACACGCTACTTCGGCCTCGAACGAGCGGCAGTCCTCGGTCGGGACAAGCGCACACTCGTCGAAGAGCACCTCGCGTCGCGCGTCGAGGACGGACCGTTCCCCGAGGCCGTCCTCGAGGCGTACGACGACAACACGTACATCGAGGGGTTCGAGTGCCGCGTGACCGCGGGGCCTGGCCGCGACGAACGATGGCTCGAACATCGGAGCAGCCCCATCGAGGAGGGTGTGTACGAAGGTGGTCGCGTGGAGGTGTACTACGACATCACCGACCGGAAGCGAACGGAGGAGTCACTCCGGGAGAACGTAGAACAGTTCGAATCGCTCGTCAACGCAGTCGAGGAGTACGCCATCTTCCAAGTCGATACGGACGGGTCCGTCCAAACGTGGAACGCTGGGGCGGCCGAAATCAAAGGATACGACGCCGAGGAGATTCTCGGCGAACACTTCTCGACGTTCTACACCGAAGCGGACCGGGACGCGAACCGTCCGGGGCGCAACCTCGACGCCGCGGCCGAAGCGGGCGTACTCGAAGAGGAGGGGTGGCGGGTTCGCGCCGACGGGTCCCGTTTCTGGGCGCACGTCACGATTACGCCGATTCGAGACGACAGGGGCGAACTCCAAGGATACGCGAAGGTCACGCGCGACATGACGACTCGACGCGAGAACGAACGGGCGCGCCAGCGGGAACACGCACTGCTCGAGCGGGTACAGGAGGTCAGCCCGATCGGAATCGGCATCTTCGACGAAGACGGCGCGTTACAACGGTCCAACGAGCGGTTCGGCGACTTGCTCGGGCGAGACGAGGAGTCGCTGGAGTACCAACTCGGCGACCAGCGTGTGCTGGACGCCGATGGCGACGTGGTACCTCCGTCCGAGCGGCCAGCCCAGAAAGCCCTCTCGACGGGTGAGTCGGTCTTCGACCAGCGACTGTACGTCGAGTGTTCCGACGGTCGCGACCGTTGGATATCGGTGAACGCGAAACCGCTGGGCGGGGAGCGGGGCGGCGTCGTCGCCACGATGACCGACGTGACGAGACTGAAAGAGCAGTCAGACCGTCTCGAGCGCCAGCGGGACGACCTGGAGAGCGAACTCGAATCGGTGCTGGACCGGGTCGACGACGGGTTCTTCGCGCTCACGGAGGACCTCCGACTCACGTACGTCAACGACCGGGCGAGCGACTTCCTGGGTCGCCCGGCGAGCCAACTCGTCGACGAACACCTCTTCGACGTCCTCGAACTCGGGGAGGACGCGGTATCGGCCTTCGAGACGGCCCGCGAGACGCAGACGGCCACCTCTGTGGAGGCGTTCCACGACCCGACCGAACGCTGGCTCGAACTGTTCATCTACCCGGACGATGATGGGTTGTCGGTGTACTTCCGTGACGTCACCGAACGGCGACGACGGGAGCGGGAACTGGAGCGGTACGAACAACTCGTGGAGACGGTCTGGGACGGCGTCTACGCGCTGGACGAGGACGGCCGACTGGTGCTCGTCAACGAGGCGTTCTGTGACCTCGTCGGGTACGAGCGGTCGTCGCTGCTGGGCAACCGGCCCGAACAGGTCGTGGGTGAATCGGTCACCGACCTCGTCTCGTGTACGGTCGACGAGAGACAGACGGAGAGCGCCCTCGAGACAGTGGTCGAGACTGCCGACGGCGACAGCGTCCCGGTCGAGGCCCGCTTCGGTCCCTTCGAGTACGACCATGGGCGACTCGGTCGCTGTGGCGTCGCTCGCGACGTGACCGAGCGAAAGCGCTTCGAGGAGACGCTGGTCGCACTGTACGAGTTCTCGAAGCGGTTGTTCGACGCTGAGTCGGTGACCGACGTCGACGAACTGGTCGTCGAGGGCGTCGCGGAGGTGCTCGACTTACCCGGCGTCGCGGTGTATCGGTACGACGCGACGGCCGACGAACTGTCCCCGGTCGCTAGCTCGGTGGCCGACGGGTTCATGCGCGGGGGTCGACTGCCGCCGGTCGCGCCCGACGACAGCAGTCTCACGGGCCACGCCTACGACAGTCGCGAGGTCCACGCCTTCGACGACATCACCACCTCGCCGTACCTCCAGGCGACGGAGACGGCGATGCGCAGCGGGGTCTTCGTCCCCGTCGGCGACCACGGCGTTCTCGTCGCGGGGGCCCCGGAGGTAGCGGCTATCGACGACGACACCCGACAGCTCCTCGAGTTGCTCGGCACGAACGCGGCGACGGCGTACGACCGCGTCGAACGTGAGGCCCGACTCCGTGAGCACGAACGGCGACTGGAACGCCAGCGGGAATCACTCGCCGCGCTCAACAACCTCCACGACACCGTCCGCGGTATCACCGATGCGGTCATCTCTCAATCCACTCGTGCGGAGATAGAGCAGACGGTCTGTTCCCGACTGGTCGAGTCGGATACCTTCGAGTTCGCGTGGGTCGGCGACGTCGACCCGGCGTCACAGACGCTGAACGTCCGCGCCGAGTCGGGCGTCGAGGGATACCTCGACGAGGTCACTGTCTCGACGGACCCGGACGAGCCGACCGGTCGGGGTCCGGCGGGAACGGCCCTCCGGACTGGTGAGATGCAGGTCACGCAAGACGTACTCAACGACCCCGACTTCGAGCCATGGGCCGACGCGGCCGACCGCTTCGGCTACCGCTCGGTGGCGGCCATCCCGCTGACGAACGACGGCTCTATGTACGGGATGCTGGGGCTCTACGCGAGCAGACCGAACACGTTCGACGACACGGTTCGAACGGTCGTCGGGCAACTCGGCGAAATCGTCGGCCACGCCATCGCCGCGACCGAACGGAAGCGGGCGCTGACCAGCGACGAAGTCGTCGAACTCACGTTCCAAATCCGAGACGTGTTCGACGCGGTCGACGTCGACGCCTCCCCGACCGGAACGATACGCATCGAACACGCGATACCGACCGGAGGCGACGAGTTTCTCGTCTTCGGACAGGCCGACGCCGAGGCCGTGGAGACGCTCGAAGCCCTCGTGGCGGGACTGTCACACTGGACCGACCTCACCATTCGAGCGGAGGCCGAGGGGGTGGTGCGCTACGAACTCACGCTGGTGGAGCCCCCAGTCCTGTCGAACGTCGCGTCACGGGGCGGGTACGTCGACGCCGCCCGCATCGAAGCAGGGGACTACCAGATGGTGATTCACTTACCGCCGGGCGCGAACGTCCGGGAGGTCACCGACGTCGTCCAGGCGGCGTATCCGGCGGCGGACCTCCTGAAGAGCCAGCAGGTGACGCGGGAGGAGGACACCGCCCAACGGGTTCAGAGCGCGCTGACGGACGACCTCACGGACCGACAGCGGACGACGCTCGAAGCGGCGTTCCACTCGGGGTTCTTCGAGTGGCCCCGAGACGCCTCCGGGGAGGATGTCGCCGACTCCCTCGGCGTCAGCGCCCCGACCTTCCACCAACACCTCCGGAAGGCTCAGCGAAAGGTTCTGGCCGCACTTCTGCGGTCGTCGCTGACCGAGTGACCGGGGGCGCGACTGCGGTTCCGGTAGTCGTCTGTTACCGGCAGTAACCGCTTCCTCCGCCCCGTCGGCCCGTTTCAGTCGGCAGATTCCGTCCGAGACGGGTCGTCTGACCCTCGGCGTTCTGGTCCGATTGCACGATGAGGCCACATAGTGTGGTTCTAGCGCGAGATAATCGGACGCAATACAAAGTACGTTCTACCCCCTGATTCGCTCGGCTGATGGCCAGCAGACATAACTGCCGCGACAGGTCCGTGGCAACGCGAGTGAATCCGGCCCCGAGACGATGAATCGGTCGCTCGCGCTCGCGTTGGCGGCCCTCCTGCTCTGCTCTCCGGTTGCGGCCGGGAGCGACGGGTTCGTTTCGCACGCGCGCGAGCAGCGGTGGGACACTTCGGCGTCCCTCACGTCCGGCGGGACGCCGGGGTTCGAACTGGAAGACGTCGACACGGACCTGCAGGTCGGCGAGGACGGCACCCTCTCGCTGGACATCGAGAATTACAATCTGGGCAACCTCACGGACGCGACGGTGGTCCTCCGGTCGACGAACCCCGAAATCAGCGTCGGGACGCGGAACGGGAGTCGGTTCGTCGGCGACTGGGAGAACAACGACACGGAGACCGTCGAGTTCGCCGTCTCGGCGAGCGAGGCCGCCCGCGAACAGGAGTACCCACTCACAGCGGTCGTGCGGTACACCGACCCGAACGGGAACGCCACGCAGTCGGCCCCGATTACGTTCGGTATCGAACCGGACCGGCGACAGCGGTTCAAACTGACGGACGTCGACGGGTCGCTTCGAGCGGGGGCGGACGGCGAGATAGACGTCACGGTGAAGAACAAGGGGCCGCGTGACGTCGAGGACGCGGTCCTGTTGGTCCGCGAGACGGCCGACGGCGTGACGCCGCTGAAGTCCGAGGTGGCGCTCGGGGAGTTCGAGGACGGGGAGAAAGAGACCGTCGAACTCCCGTTCCGGGTCGACCGGTCGGTTCCGGCGAGTAAACGCCAGTTCGAGTTCGCGGTCGGCTACACCACCGAGGACGGCGTCCGCCGGGAGGGCGGGCCGCTGTTCGGGAAGGTGAAGATACGGGACCGGGAAGACATCGTGAGCGTCGAAGACGTCGACGTCGACGCGCGAATCGGTGAGCGGGGAACGGTCCGCGTCACGCTCGAAAACGAGGGGGACGATGACTTGCGGGACGCGCGGGTGACGTTCTCGTCGCTCGATTCGGCCGTTCGCTTCGGCGAGGCGCGGAACACCTCGCGGTTCGTCGACGAGTGGGAGGGGGGCGACGAGGAGACGTTCGAGTTACCGACGCGGTTCTCGGCGGATGCGTCGACCGACGAGTACCCCATCGCCGTCCGGGTCCGGTATCTCGACGAGGACGGGAATCCGCAGGTCGCGGACGACGTACAGTTCGGGGTCGAACCCGACGACGCACAGGAGTTCGACCTCGACGACGTGGAGGGTGACTTACGGGTCGGGGCGGACGGAACCGTCGAGGGGACGGTGACCAACGACGGGCCGGACGACGTCTCCGACGCCGTGTTGGTCGTCCAGTCGACGCCGGAGGGCGTGACGGCGCTCCAGCAACGGATTCCGTTGCGCGAGTTCGACGACGGCGAGGGCGAGGACTTCTCGCTCCCGGTTCGGGTGGCCGACGACGCCGAACCGACCGAGCGCCAGTTCGAGTTCGCGGTGCAGTACACGAACGACGACGGGGAGCGACTGACCAGCGACCCGCTGTTCGCGACGGTCGAGATTCGCGAGGAAGCGGAGGTGTTCGTGGTCGAAGACGTGACGACCGACTCGCAGGTCGGTGACCGCGGGACCGTCACCGTGACGCTGCGAAACGACGGGGACGAGGACCTGACCGACGCCGGAGTGAGTTTCTCCTCGCGCGACCCGAGTTTCAGACTCGGCGGGTCGCTCAACACCACGCGGTACGTCGCGGAGTGGGACGCGGGCGAAGAAGTGACCTTCGAGCTACCGACGCGGTTCTCGGCCGACGCGGTGACCGACGAGTACCCCGTGTTCGTCCGCGTCGACTACACGGACGCGGACGGCGACGAACGGGTCGCCGACGACGTGCGGTTCGGGGTGACGCCCGTCGAGGAACAGCAGTTCGACATCGACAACCCCGAGGGGCAACTCCAGGTCGGGCGGGACGGGACTGTCGAAGGCGACATCGAGAACACCGGCCCGCAGGACACCTCCTCGGCGGTGCTACGGGTCATCACCCCGAACGACGACGTCGTCGCCCTCGAATCGGAGTACGTCCTCGGGGACTTCGACGAGGGCGACCGGCGGTCGTTCGAGTTCCCGGTTCGGGTCCTCGACAGCGCCCGGCCCGGCGCGAAGCAGTTCGAGTTCGTCGTCGAGTACCGCAACGACGAGGGCGACGTTATCGAGAGCAGGCGACTGGCCGCGGAGTACGAGGTGTTCGCCGAAGCGGGGCAGTTCCGCGTCACCGACCTCGACAGCGACGTGCAGGTCGGCGAAGACGGCACCGCCGCGCTCACCCTGCGGTACACCGGGGACGAGGAACTCACGAACGCCGTCGTCCAGTTGCAGTCGGTCGGCGGCGAGTTGACCGTCGGCGCGGTCGACCGTCCGAACGGGAGCCGTGCGGTCGGCGAGTGGGACCCCGGCGAGCGCCGGACCGTCACGTTCCGGGTGTCGGCCCCGGAGAACGCGGCCCCGCAGGCGTATCCGTTCGACGTGCGCGTCGCCTACGAGGACGAGGACGGCGACGCACAGCAGTCCGAGCCAATCGCGCTCGCAATCGTGCCCGCGCCCGAACAGGAGTTCTCGCTCGGGAACGTCGCCGGTGACCTCGAAGTCGGGGCCGAACGCGACCTGACGGGCCGGGTCGTCAACGACGGGCCGCGACCCGTCGGGGACGTGGTCGTCGAACTCACGTCGACGAGCGACTCGCTCTCGCCGCAGGAGCGCGAGTACGCCATCGGCGACCTCGGGCGGAACGACTCCGCGCGGTTCCGGCTTCCAGTCGTGGTTCCCACCGACGCCGAGGCGATTCCGCGACAGGTCCAGTTCGTCGTCCGGTACAGCAACGCGGACGGGGACCGCCGCGAGAGTCGGGTCCTCCCGGCGACGCTTCCGGTGGCGGCCGAGCGCGACACGTTCCGCGTCGTCGACGTGGCGCAGTCGGTGCAGGCGGGCGACGACGGGAACGTCACGGTCACGCTGGAGAACGCGGGCGAGGAGCGAGTCGGGCGGACGCTCGTCTCCCTGCGCTCACAGAGCGGCGAACTGCGGGTCGGCGAGGGCGTCAACGCCACGCGATTCGTCGCGTCGCTTCGTCCCGGTGAGCGCCGGACCGTCACGTTCCGGGTGTCGGCCCCCGAGGACGCGGGCGGCCAGCGGTATCCGCTCCGACTCCGGGTGGGCTACGAGGACGCCAGCGGCGACAGCCAACCATCCGAGACACAGACCATCGGCGTGGTGGCGGCTGGCGACCAGTCGTTCGCCGTCGAGAACGTCTCGGGGACGCTCCGGGTCGGCGCGGAGGGAACGGTTCGGGCGACGATTCGGAATCGGGGGCCGAATCCCGTCACCGAAGCGTTCGCCAGTCTGGCGGTCGGCAGTGAGAACCTCGTCGTCCAGGAAAACGAGTCGCGCCTCGGCCGTCTCGAACCCGGCGAGCGCGCGGGCGTCTCGTTCCCCGTCGAGGTACTGGACGAGACGGAACCCGGCGACAGGCGCGTCTCCTTCGTCGTTCAGTACCAGAACGTCGAGGACGAGTCCCGACGGAGCGACCCGCTTCCGCGCGGCGTCGCCGTCGCCGAGCGACGCCCGGTGTTCGTGGTCCGTCCCGGCAACACCACCGTCGACGCCGGCGGGAGCGAGGTCATCACGCTGGAAGTCACCAACAACGGCGACGCGGTGCTCTCGAACGTCGACGCCAAGGTGTTCGTCAACGACCCGCTGAACGCGGACGACGACCAGGCGTTCGTCTCGCGCCTCCGGCCCGGGCAGACGGTCGAGTTGGCGTTTTCGGTGAGTGCGTCGGGCGGTGCGACGACGAAAGACTACCCGCTGTCGGTCGACTTCCAGTACGAGGAACCGGACGGCGAGACGAAACTCTCCGAGACGTACCGCGTTCCGGTCGCGGTACAGGAACCGAGCGGTGACGGCCTGCCGATACTGCTCCTCCTCGTCGGCCTCCTCGTCCTCGCCGCCGTCGTGGCGGCGGTGGTGCTCTACCGTCGCCGTCGCCGGCGGGCGGGGGAAACGACGGACGCGCCCCCGTCAGAAACCGACTCCTCGGGAGGGTGAAGCGTGGCCGGAACGGACCTCCTCGGGCGGGTCAACGACGTGGTCGTCGGTCGACCGACCACCGTCGTCGCCGCGTTCCTCGTCGTGACCCTCCTGTTCGTCCCGGGGTTGGCGAGCGTCTCGACGGAGGCCGGAACCGAACAGTTCACGCAGGACAGCCCCGCACAGACCGCCTTCGAGCGGGTCAACGAGGACTTCGGGCCGACGTTCGAACCCGACAGCGGGAGCACGCAGTTGATTCAACGCGGGCGAAACGTCCTCTCGAAACCCGAGCTATTGCGGATGCTCCGGGCGCTCTCGCGACTCGACGAACGCGAGGACATCCGCGTCGCGTCGACGAGCAGTGCGGCCAGTACCGTCGCCCGGACTCTCGACCCGTCGGCGACGACGCTCGACGCCCAGCGGCGAGCTATCGAGGGCGCCTCGCCGGGCGAGATAGACCGCGCGGTCGACGAGGCTGCCGACAGTCCGGGGTTCCGAAGCCAACTGAGCGAGGACTTCAACCGCGAGTCGGCCACCGCCTCGGCGACCATCGCCGTCGTCCAACACCGCATTCCGGGCGGCGTCGACGCGGCCGCCGGGATGGGCGGAACGAGTCCGCTGACGGCCATCCAACTCCGCACCGAACGCGTCGTCGACACCGTCGGCGGCGACATCGTCGTGTTCGGGTCGGGCCTCGTCTCGCAGGAGTTCTCGACCATCATCTTCGACTCGCTGTTCATCGTCGTTCCCGCCGCCGTCGCGCTCATCGTCCTCTTTCTGGTGTACGCCTACCGCAACCCCGTCGACCTCGTTCTGGGCCTGTTCTCGCTGGTCATGACGCTCGTCTGGACGCTGGGGTTTCTCGGCCTCGCGGGCATCCCGTTCACGCAACTGCTCATCGCGGTGCCGCCGCTCTTGCTGGCCGTCGGCATCGACTTCGGCCTCCACGCTATCAACCGCTACCGCGAGGAACGGGCGGGCGGGTACGACATCCGGGAGTCGATGGCCGTGGCGAACCGCCAGTTGCTCGTCGCGTTCTTCATCGTCACCGGGACGACGGTCATCGGCTTCAGCGCCAACGCGGTCAGCGACCTCGGGCCGATTCGTGACTTCGGCATCATCGCCGCCGTCGGCATCGTCTTCACGTTCCTCATCTTCGGCATCTTCCTCCCGGCGGCGAAAGTCGCCATCGACGAACTGTTCGACTCGCTCGGCATCCCGATGCCGTTCCAGCGTCCCCTCGGTCGGGAGGAGACGCTCCTCGGTCGAGTCCTTCCCGTCGGCGTCGAAATCGCACGGCGAGCGCCCACCGTCTTCGTCGCCCTCGTCTTGCTCGGGTCGATCGGCGCGGGCTACTACGGCACCGGTGTCGACACGGCCTTCTCGCAGGACGACTTCCTCCCGCCGGAGGACAACCCCGCGTACCTCGAAGAACTCCCCGAACCGTTCCGACCGGGCGAGTACACCGTCACGGAGCGGACGAACTTCTTAGAGGAGAACTTCGAATCCGCACAGGACGACACCGTCGTCGTCTACGTCCAAGCCCCACTTCGGCAGGACGACGCTCTGGAGTCGATTCAGCGGGTGAGTCGAAACCCACCGGAGACGTTCGTCGCGTCGAACCGCCGCGCGGAGTTCCAGAGCATCATCGGGGTGATTCGCGCGTACGCGAACCAGTCGCGGTCGTTCGCCCGTCTCGTCGAACGGAGCGACGTGGACGCCGACGGGGTTCCCGACGACAACCTCGAAGCCATCTACGACCGCCTCCTCGCCTCGCCGCTCCGCGACCAAGCCCTGTCGTTCATCACCGAAGACCTCCGGAGTGCGCGGGTCGTTTACACGACGGAAGGCGGCGCCGACCAGGGCGAGATAACGGTCGACGCGCGGACCGTCGCCGACCGGTATCGTTTCGAAGCCACCGCGACCGGGTCCGTCGTCGTCTTTCAGGACGTGGCCGACACCATCCTCGCCTCCGCGGTCCAGAGCCTCCTCGTCGCGCTGGCCGCGACGGCCGTCTTCCTCGTGGTCATCTACCGCGTCCTCGTCGGGCGCGCCTCGCTCGGCATCGCCAATCTGGTCCCGATTCTCGTGACCATCACGCTCCTCGCTGGGACGATGCGACTGTTCGGACTGCCGTTCAACGCGCTCACCGCGACCATCCTCTCAATCTCGCTCGGTCTCGGCATCGACTACTCGGCGCACTTCGTCCACCGCTTCGCCGACGAGTACGACGAGCGGATTCCCGGCGAGGACCTCGACGGCGAGATGCCCATGGACGCCGTGGTTCCGGCGCTGACCGCCACCGTCACCGGAACCGGCGGCGCGCTCACGGGCAGTATGCTCACGACGGTCAGCGGTATCGGCGTCCTCGTGCTCGCGATTACGCCAATCCTCGGCCAGTTCGGGATACTGACGGCACTGTCGATTCTGTACTCCTACCTCACTTCGATGGTCGTCACGCCGAGCGTCCTCGTGGTGTGGGCGCGCCTCGCCGGGTGACATCACAGGTGCTCGACGGTGGCGGCCCGTGACTCGTCCGCGACCACGAACTCGTTGTCCGCCGTCGTCAGCCCCTGTACCTCGATACGCCATCCGTACCCGGGCGTCTCTTGCTCGTCTGTCTCGACGCGGGTCCGTTCGATGCCAGCCGTGTGGACGTTACGCAGTCCGATGCCCTACTGACCGATGTCCGGTCCGCGGAGCAGTCCCGGCGCAGTGACGGTCGTTTCGGTCACCGTGACGGACTCGGCGTCGGCGATTTCGACGCCGTCACTGTTGGTCCCCACGAAGGTGTTGTCCTCGACGAGACCGCCGGCCACGCCGCCGAGGCGAACGAACCGCGCCCGCGTCGACCGGACCCTCGTGTCTCGCACCACCGTCTCGGCGTTCTGCATCCGGGCCCCGGTGAGTGCGTCGCCGGTGGCGAGTCGGTCCCGAACGGGTTCGGTGAACGTAATCGACTCCGGGTTGACGGGGTCGCCGGTGACGCCGCCGCCGCGTTCGTCTACTGCTTCGACCGCCGGGAGCATCCCTTTGCGTTCGAGTCGGTCGCTCGCGGCGACGAGTCGGTCGCCCGCGCCGACGCGCGTGCCGAACCCCGCGTAGACGCGCACGGTGCGGTCGTCGAGGAACTCACGGACCGCCATCAGTTCGTTGTCGGCGACCACGGCGTCGTCGCCGGTGAGGTCGACGACAGTGAAGGCTCCTCCGCGGGCGTCGTCCCGTCACCATCGAGAAAGTTACAGCCAGCGAGGCCGCCGACGCTGGCCGCTGCGAGCGACGCGAGCCATCGCCGTCTGGTCGGGTTCGAGTGCTCTCCAGGTCGGTCGTCCCCCCTGCTTCGGTCCATCCGTTAGCCGTCAATCGGTAGCACGCCGCAAAATACTGCTGGTGTGCCGCGCGTCTCAGTCGTCCGCTTCGGCCTGTTCGGCCCGCGGAACCGTCACGTCGGTCAGTCCCGCCTCGATTTCGTCGCGCCGGTTCTCGAACTTTCCGGGGAGGACGAGGCGGCCGCCCAAGTCCTCGAGCGGTTCGTCGCTCGTGTAGCCCGGCTCGCTCGTCGCGAGTTCGAACAAGACGCCGCCGTGTTCCCGGAAGTACACCGAGCGGAACCAGTGGCGGTTTATCTGCTGGGTCGGACGCAGTCCTTCGGACTGGACGGCTTGGCGCATCGCCGCCTGGTCCTCGTCCGTCGGCGTCTGGAACGCGACGTGGTGGACCGTGCCGTGGCCCTGTCGCCCGCCTTCGATGGTGGGGAGCACGTCGACGTACGCGCCGACGGGACCGGCCGCCGCGAAGCGCGTTCGCTCGTCGCCGGGCGTGTCGCCTTGCGCCTGTTCGGTGCCCACTTCCTCGAAGCCCATCGTCTCCAGCAGGTCTTTCGTCGGTTCCGGGTCGGCCAGCCACAGCGTCACCGAGTGGAATCCGCGAATCGCGTACTCCTCGGGGACGAACTCCGTCCACGGAACCGTCGGGTCGTCCTCCGGAATCTCGACTTCGACCAGTTCGACCGGGAGGCCGTCAGGGTCGCGGAAGGGGAGGACCGTCTCGCCGAAGCGCTCGACCCTGTCGTCGTAGTCGACGCCGTACTCGTCGAACCGCTGTTCCCAGTAGTCGAGGCTCCCTTCGGGGACGCGGAAGGCCGTTCGAGAGACCTGTCCCGAACCGACCTTCCCCTGCGAGAGGTCCTCCCACGGGAAGAACGTCATGCTCGTTCCGGGGGTCCCCTCCGCGTCCGCGAAGAAGAAGTGGTATGTCCCGGGGTCGTCCTGATTGATGGACCGCTTGACCAACCGGAGGCCGAGCGTCTCGACCCAGAAGTCCATGTTCTGCTGTGGGTCGCCCGCGATACAGGTCACGTGGTGAATACCGGGTGTGGGTGTCGGGTCTGCCATTGCCGACCTGTACGCGCCGCGGCTACTTCAGTGCGTGCTGACGTGAGTGTTACCGGGTATCGGCGGTGTCGTCGGGCCGTCGGTGGTGACAACCGCACCGCCGTCCCCTGTGTGTGCGTTTGTGGGTAGTCGACTCCATAGCGTCGGGGAATCCTACGTACGTCGAAGTATCCGCGACGGTCGGTGAAAGAACTGGCTCGATTGGGTGCGTGCTGGATGGTTTATATAGATGTTCCATGCAGTGTACCGCCGTCTCGATGACCGTGTAACCGCCTCACGTGTGGGCTATGTGTGGCTTGCACAGGGCGGCCGCGAGACGAGTCATTTATGTATACCCCTCCCATCGGATATGATGCGAAGGTCGCCCCGGGCCGCAACGGACCGGGACGACGCGACGCCTCGTGACCTATGCGAGGTGTCTCTCGCAGAAGTCCCTCGCGGGACTTCGAGAGTATGAGGATTCCACCCCTGCGGTCCGCCGTCAAGATGGAATCTGATGTGAGCCCACGGACCCATACAGTAGTCACCATCGACGTAGGAGTCGATGGGTTACGCTTCCGACGGAGTGCAACCACTTCCGCCGCTGACTTAGTCAGCACATTCCGGTTGATCCTGCCGGAGGCCATTGCTATCGGAGTCCGATTTAGCCATGCTAGTCGCACGAATTCAGATTCGTGGCATATAGCTCAGTAACACGTGGCCAAACTACCCTACAGACCGCGATAACCTCGGGAAACTGAGGCCAATAGCGGATACAACTCTCATGCTGGAGTGCCGAGAGTTGGAAACGCTCAGGCGCTGTAGGATGTGGCTGCGGCCGATTAGGTAGATGGTGGGGTAACGGCCCACCATGCCGATAATCGGTACAGGTTGTGACAGCAAGAGCCTGGAGACGGTATCTGAGACAAGATACCGGGCCCTACGGGGCGCAGCAGGCGCGAAACCTTTACACTGCACGCCAGTGCGATAGGGGGACTCCGAGTGCGAGGGCATATAGTCCTCGCTTTTCTGAACCGTAAGGTGGTTCAGGAACAAGGACTGGGCAAGACCGGTGCCAGCCGCCGCGGTAATACCGGCAGTCCGAGTGATGGCCGATTTTATTGGGCCTAAAGCGTCCGTAGCCTGCTGTGTAAGTCCATTGGGAAATCCGCCAGCTCAACTGGCGGGCGTCCGGTGGAAACTACACAGCTTGGGGCCGAGAGACTCGACGGGTACGTCTGGGGTAGGAGTGAAATCCTGTAATCCTAGACGGACCACCAATGGCGAAAGCACGTCGAGAGACCGGACCCGACGGTGAGGGACGAAAGCCAGGGTCTCGAACCGGATTAGATACCCGGGTAGTCCTGGCTGTAAACAATGCTCGCTAGGTATGTCACGCACCATGAGTGCGTGATGTGCCGTAGTGAAGACGATAAGCGAGCCGCCTGGGAAGTACGTCCGCAAGGATGAAACTTAAAGGAATTGGCGGGGGAGCACCACAACCGGAGGAGCCTGCGGTTTAATTGGACTCAACGCCGGACATCTCACCGGTCCCGACAACAGTAACGACAGTCAGTTTGACGAACTTACTCGAGCTGTTGAGAGGAGGTGCATGGCCGCCGTCAGCTCGTACCGTGAGGCGTCCTGTTAAGTCAGGCAACGAGCGAGACCCGCATCCGTAGTTGCCAGCAATACCCACGTGGTAGTTGGGTACACTACGGAGACTGCCGCTGCTAAAGCGGAGGAAGGAACGGGCAACGGTAGGTCAGTATGCCCCGAATGGACCGGGCAACACGCGGGCTACAATGGCCACGACAGTGGGATGCTACGCCGAGAGGCGGCGCTAATCTCCAAACGTGGTCGTAGTTCGGATTGCGGGCTGAAACTCGCCCGCATGAAGCTGGATTCGGTAGTAATCGCGTGTCAGAAGCGCGCGGTGAATACGTCCCTGCTCCTTGCACACACCGCCCGTCAAAGCACCCGAGTGGGGTCCGGATGAGGCCTGGATACCCAGGTCAAATCTGGGCTCCGCAAGGGGGCTTAAGTCGTAACAAGGTAGCCGTAGAGGAATCTGCGGCTGGATCACCTCCTACAGACCGGGATCGAGGCTCTGCCTCGACCCACCTTACACTGGTGGCTTTTGCCACCCGCACTGTCAGAGCGTACGCTGACCACTGTATGGGCCCTTGGGCTCACAAGACCGCTCCGAGACGGAATCCCCTCACGGGGATGTCGGGTGCAACTCCCGACGGGTCCGTATCTCGCACTCATGCCTTCGGGTATGGGTGCGACGACTGATGCACCAACCCGGGTGAAACCGCGGCTGGGAAGGGTCGATTCGCCTACCATCTACCACCTTGGGGGCGAGTATGAAACCGTGTGTACGTGCGATCCAGGCGTCCACTGGACTCGTTCAGTTTAACGAGTCACAACGACGTTGGCTACTATGCCAGCTGGTGGATAGCTCGGCTCGAGAGCTGAAGAAGGACGTGCCAAGCTGCGATAAGCCTGAGGGAGCCGCACGGAGGCTAAGAACTCAGGATTTCCGAATGAGAATCTCCTCAGCAATTGCTTCGCGCAATGAGGAACCCCGAGAACTGAAACATCTCAGTATCGGGAGGAAAAGAAAACGCAACGTGATGTCGTCAGTAACCGCGAGTGAACGCGATACAGCCCAAACCGAAGGTTTCACGACCAATGTGGTGTTTGGACTGACTCTCATCGCTTGACCGTCTTCATGAAATCCCTTGGAACAGGGTATGAAACAGGGTGACAATCCCGTAATGAAGGCCAGTACGGCGTGCGTCAGTTCCGGAGTAGCGGGGGTTGGAAATCCCTCGCGAACAACGCAGGCATCGACTGCGAAGGCTAAACACTCCTCGAGACCGATAGTGCACAAGTAGTGTGAACGAACGCTGCAAAGTACCCTCAGAAGGGAGGTGAAATAGAGCTTGAACTCAGTTGGCGATGGAGCGACGGGGCACACAAGGTCCCCTGAGAAATGACATATCTGCGAAGATACAGTAAGACTCACGGGAAGCCGGTGTTCCGTCGTACGTTTTGAAAAACGAGCCAGGGAGTGTGTCTGTATGGCAAGTCTAACCCGAGCATCGGGGGAGGCACAGGGAAACCGACATGGCCGCAGCCTCACGGCGAGGGCCGCCGTCTTCAAGGGCGGGGAGCCAGACGGACACGACCCGAATCCGGACGATCTACGCATGGACAAGGCGAAGCGTGCCGAAAGGCACGTGGAGGCCTGTTAGAGTTGGTGTCCTACAATACCCTCTCGTGATCTATGTGTAGGGGTGAAAGGCCCATCGAGTCCGGCAACAGCTGGTTCCAACCGAAACATGTCGAAGCATGACCTTCACCGAGGTAGTTCGTGGGGTAGAGCGACCGATTGGTGTGACCGCCTCCGAGAGGAGTCGGCACACCTGTCAAACTCCAAACCTACGAACGCCGTTGACGTGAGGATTCCGGTGTGCGGGGTAAGCCTGTGCACCAGGAGGGGAACAACCCAGAGGTAGG
The DNA here is from genome assembly GCF_024218775.1 of Haloarcula marina. Classification (NCBI taxonomy): domain Archaea; kingdom Methanobacteriati; phylum Methanobacteriota; class Halobacteria; order Halobacteriales; family Haloarculaceae; genus Haloarcula; species Haloarcula marina. The sequence continues at coordinate 695,645 of NZ_CP100404.1, forward strand.
TTAAGGTCCCCAAGTGTGGATTAAGTGTAATCCTCTGAAGGTGGTCTCGAGCCCTAGACAGCCGGGAGGTGAGCTTAGAAGCAGCTACCCTCTAAGAAAAGCGTAACAGCTTACCGGCCGAGGTTTGAGGCGCCCAAAATGATCGGGACTCAAATCCACCACCGAGACCCACCCGCACCTGTCACAAGGTGACCGAGTAGGTTGGCGCTCTTATTGGATGGAAGCAGGGGTGAGAACTCCTGTGGACCGATAAGTGACGAAAATCCTGGCCATAGTAGCAGCGATAGTCGGGTGAGAACCCCGACGGCCTAATGGATAAGGGTTCCTCAGCACTGCTGATCAGCTGAGGGTTAGCCGGTCCTAAGTCATACCGTAACTCGACTATGACGACATGGGAAACGGGTTAATATTCCCGTGCCATTATGCATTGAAAGTCGACGCCCTGGGGTCGATCACGCCGGGCTTTCGCCCGGTCGAATCGTCAAACTCCGTGGAAGCCATAACGGCAGGAAGCGGACGAACGGCGAGATAGGGAAACGTGATTCAACCTGGGGCCCGTGAAAAGACGAGCATAATGTCCGTACCGAGAACCGACACAGGTGTCCATGGCGGCGAAAGCCAAGGCCTGTCGGGAGCAACCGACGTTAGGGAATTCGGCAAGTTAGTCCCGTAAGTTCGCGATAAGGGATGCCTGCTCCGGAACGGAGCAGGTCGCAGTGACTCGGAAGCTCGGACTGTCTAGTAACAACATAGGTGACCGCAAATCCGCAAGGACTCGTACGGTCACTGAATCCTGCCCAGTGCGGGTATCTGAACACCTCTTACAAGAGGACGAAGGACCCGTCAACGGCGGGGGTAACTATGACCCTCTTAAGGTAGCGTAGTACCTTGCCGCATCAGTAGCGGCTTGCATGAATGGATTAACCAGAGCTTCACTGTCCCAACGTTGGGCCCGGTGAACTGTACATTCCAGTGCGGAGTCTGGAGACACCCAGGGGGAAGCGAAGACCCTATGGAGCTTTACTGCAGGCTGTCGCTGAGACGTGGTCGCCGATGTGCAGCATAGGTAGGAGCCGCTACACAGGTACCTGCGCTAGCAGGCCACCGAGGCATCAGTGAAATACTACCCGTCGGTGACTGCGACTCTCACTCCGGGAGGAGGACACCGGTAGCCGGGCAGTTTGACTGGGGCGGTACGCGCTCGAAAAGATATCGAGCGCGCCCTAAGGCTATCTCAGCCGGGACAGAGACCCGGCGAAGAGTGCAAGAGCAAAAGATAGCTTGACAGTGTTCTTCCTAACGAGGAACGCTGACGCGAAAGCGTGGTCTAGCGAACCAATTAGCCTGCTTGATGCGGGCAATTGATGACAGAAAAGCTACCCTAGGGATAACAGAGTCGTCACTCGCAAGAGCACATATCGACCGAGTGGCTTGCTACCTCGATGTCGGTTCCCTCCATCCTGCCCGTGCAGAAGCGGGCAAGGGTGAGGTTGTTCGCCTATTAAAGGAGGTCGTGAGCTGGGTTTAGACCGTCGTGAGACAGGTCGGCTGCTATCTACTGGGTGTGTTATGGTGTCTGACGAGAACGATCGTATAGTACGAGAGGAACTACGATTGGTGGCCACTGGTGTACCGGTTGTCTGAGAAGGCAATGCCGGGCAGCCACGCCACACGGGGTAAGAGCTGAACGCATCTAAGCTCGAAACCCACTTGGAAAAGAGACACCGTCGAGGTCCCGCGTAGAAGACGCGGTAGATAGACTCGGGGTGTAAGCACTGAGGTAACGAAGTGTTGAGCCCGCGAGCACTAACAGACCAAAGCCATCATTCATACGCACTGTGACTCCTTTCACCGACGATTACTCGTCGGCTGAACGAGTCCAGGCGCAAACTGGATCGCACGTACGAATTCATCGACTGACCGAGTTGGAGCATCACGGTTCGACTCCGTGACTCGGCGTTAGGCGGCCATAGCGGCGGGGTTGCCTCCCGTACCCATCCCGAACACGGAAGATAAGCCCGCCAGCGTTCCAGTAAGTACTGGAGTGCGCGAGCCTCTGGGAACGTTGGTTCGCCGCCACCATTCATACCTATTCATTCGAGGCCCGCGAGAGTAATCGCTCTCGCGGGCTTTTTGCATATATGACGAGCGGTGGCACTGACCAATGGTTTTGAAGGTGTCCGTAATTGTGTCTTAGCCGTTGTCAGGTATGGGTAACGCTGATAGCGGCTGCTATCCAACGCGCGGTAACGACATGTTACGGTGTTCACACCCCCAGTGTTCGTGGCGCGCAATCGCCCCCTCGGAAGAGGCGGCGTGGCCGGAGTATGCACAGCATCTCGTAGAGACTCACTCGACGACGGTGGAGGCGGACATTCCCGAGGGAATGGTCCAACTGAAATTCGACGACGACGGGGATTGGATTACGGTGTCTGTTGAGGAGGCAGGCGAAATCCAGCGGGAAGGTCACGATGAGGACTAACCGCAACTAGCCCGCCACGCAAGGCGGCCTTTCTCGACGGACGGTCTGTTCGACGAGCAATAGTGGTGTTGTAACGAAATATCTCGCCTGCGTCCGGTCTAGTGGAGGTACACGAAGATGGCGAAAGAAATCGTCTGTCGAGACGCAGGGTACGACTGTGACTTCATGATTCGTTCCGAAAACGAGGAGGAACTCATCGAAGTCGTCCAACAACACGCACAAGAGACGCATGACACAGAGATGTCCCAAGAGGACATCAGAGGGGCTTGGAAGACGGTCTGAACGCACCCGACGTATTTTTATTTCGAGTGATTGGACTGGGCGCACGGACGGCGCTCACGCTGGTACGGGACGCGACGCTAACCAGCGTTCGCTCTGGCAAAGAAGCTGACTGCGCAGCGGTACTATCGTCGGTCTGATTCAGGGTTGTGCTTGCGGCGGTACGTGCCGACCATCTTCCAGAGCGTGTCGTCGATTGTGTCGCCGTTGGCTTCGTCCTCGAGTTGCCGGTACAGGTTCTCCGAGACTTCGATGCGAGGCATCACCTGTCTATACCGACCGGGAGTAAATAAAATCTCGCTGACACGGAATCGAGTAAACCCTTCGAGTCGGGTGTTTTTCATAAGTGAGTTGTATTGACTTACTCGCCGTAGAGCCAGCGAGCGCCGAAGGCGACGAACCACGCCATCCAGATGCAGAAGACGAGGAGCCACGCGCCGTACTGCACCGTCGAGTCGGGCACGACGACGTACGCGAGTGCGAGGAGGCCCGCGACGCTCGCGAGGGCGGCGATGTCGTATCGGTTCAGCGTTGGCAGCCCCACGGTCGCGAGTTACTGGGAGATGCCGTAGGTGTCGCTGGACCAGTCGCGTGCGGGATGGTCGTACACCGGTTGGTGGCGTCCGATATCGTCGATGCGTTGGTGGTCCTCGGGGTCGAGGTCCCAGCCGAAGAGGTCGGCGTTCGCCCGGACGTGGTCGGGCGAGGTGGATTTCGGGAGGACGACGACGTCGTTCTCGACGGCCCACTTGAGGATTACCTGCGCGGGCGAGCGGTCGTACTCGTCGGCGATGGCCTGTATCGTCGGGTCTTCGAATACCTCGGTTCGGCCGAGTGGTGCGGCGGCCTCGACCACCGTATTCGTCTCGCGACAGTACTCGACCACGTCGTGTTGGGTGTTCCACGGGTGGTACTCGATTTGGTTGACGGCGATGGGCACGTCGCTGATGTGGTGGGCGGCGCTGAGTTGGTAGGCGCTGAAGTTCGAGACGCCGACGTTCCGCACCATGCCGCGGTCGACGAGCGTCGCCATCGCGTTCAGCGTCTCCCGGAGCGAGATGGCTGGGTTGGGCCAGTGGACGAGGTACAGGTCGAGGTAGTCGGTCCCCAGTCGATCGAGCGAGGCCTCACAGGAGGCGATGACGGACTCGTAGCCGAGATGTTTCGGCAAGACCTTCGAGGTGAGGAACACGTCCTCGCGTTCGTAGTCGGCCAACGCGTCGCCGATGGCCGCTTCGTTATGGTACCCCTCGGCGGTGTCGACGTGGCCGTATCCGGCGTCGAGACCGGCCCGAACCGAGTCGCCGACCGTCTCGTCGTCTAAGTTCCACGTCCCGACGCCGACCATCGGGAGTTCGTCGCCGCTCGGAAGCGCCGTTGTTGGTGTCGCCATACTCCGCTGGTGGCCCGCCGTCGGCAAAACCGTTTGGCCGAAGTGGGGGTGTTCGCCCGTCTGCCGGTCAGTTCGTTCCGACGATGTCGACGGGGTCACCGAGTTCGGCGCTCCGCGCGAGGGCGTCGATAGTCCGCATGTTCCCCATCGTCTCGGCGCGGTCGACGCGCGGCGTCTCACCGGCCTCGATAGCCGCCGCGAACGCGTCGACTTGGAGCGAGTAGTGGTCGACGGCGCCGAACGTCTCGGTCACTTCGCGACCGTCGACGGCGTATGAGAGCGACACCGACTCGTCGGGTTCCGGGCCGAAGCAGTTCCGGGCTTCGAGCCATCCGTCGGTGGTCTCGACGCGGTAGCGTTCGGCGTTCGGCGTGTCGAACCCACAGCCGATTCGGGCGGTCCGTCCGTCGTCGTATTCGAGGACGCCCGAGAACGTCGTATCGACGCCCGTAGACCGAGAGTCGACGCGGTGGCCGTACGCGCGGTCGGGTTCGCCGAGGAACCCGCGGACGCCGCTGACGGCGTAACAGCCCACGTCCATGAGACTGCCACCGGCGAGTTTGGGGTCCATGCGGATGTCGTCGGTGTCGTCGAGTCGGAAGGTGAAGGAGGCGTCGACCGACCGTATCTCGCCGAGTTCCTCGCGGACGATTTCCCGCGCGCGCTGGGTTCGCGGGTGGAACTGGTACATGAACGCCTCCATCAGTGTCACGTCGCGGTCGGCGCAGTACTCGAAGAGGTCCGCGGCCTCGGCGGCGTCGACGGTCAGCGGTTTCTCACAGAGGATGTGGAGGCCCGCATCGGCGGCCGCTTCGGTCCACTCGGCGTGGAGTGCGTTGGGAAGGGGATTGTAGACGGCGTCGATGTTCGCGTCGTCGAGCATCGACTCGTAGTCGCCGTAGGCCTCGTCGATGCCGAGGTCGTCCGCGACCGCTCGGGCGCGGTCGCCGTCACGTGACGCGATGGCGACGACGTCGTGGCTCGTCGCCTGAATCGCCGGGATAACAGATTCTCGTCCTATCTTCGCCGTCGAGAGTACGCCGAATCGCATAGGTGGGTGGACTGGGGGAGACTACCTAAAGCCACGCCACGACGGTCGGCGACGGCCGGGCGTCAGTAGGGCTGACTGTGTTCCGGTGGGTGACGTTGCGGCGCGCCGGTCGAGAGGTCCGCGATGCACTCGCGGCAGAACTGGTAGCCCCGCTCGTTGGTGGCGCCACAGTGCGCACAGGCGACGGTCCTACTCTCTCCGTCGGTCCTGCTCTCTCCGTCGGTCCCGAGCGGCGGTCGCTCGTCGCCCTCGGCCTGCGTGGGGGCGGCGGGCTCTCCCTGCCGCCGGTAGGCGTACAACATGGTCAGGACGTGAAGCCCGACGAGCAGGGCGATGGCGCCGAACAACCATTCGCTCCCCATCATACGTGACAATACGACAACGGAATACTTGAGCATTGTGCATAGTTCACACGTGTCTCGGGATGCCTGTTAGCGAGACGACGGCCGAGCGTTCAAGTGTCGAGGCGCGGCCAGCGACGCTATGACACTGCCGAAAGCGGGGATACCCTGATGGGTCGGCGGACGCTGGTCGTCGTTCCGCAGTCGGACGGGCGGTACGACTGCCGCGTGGCCCACTGGGGCGTCGACGGCGACCCGATCGCACAGTCACGCCCCCTGGGAACGGGGTGGTCGGCGAGCACGGTCGGCGCGACGCTCGACGCGCGGTACGAGGCGGTCGTCGTCTGTGACGGGAGGGTCCAGCGCTACTGCGTCTGTTGGCTCGACCCGACGCTTCGGGACGCCGACGACGTGGCGGTCGCCCGCACCGACGACCCCGAGTCGTTCCGGGCGTGGTGGGTCGTCCGCAAATCGCGCGCCGCCGACGCCGTCGCCCGTGGCGTGGACCCACAGGTGGTTCGCGACGACCTCCGCGCGGCGCTGGACGCACGGGCCGACGCGTGGTACTGGCCCGACGACGCGCCCTTTTTACGCGCCGACGGCTAACCGCGAGACGTGACAGCCGACAGCGCCGTCGAGACGTTGAGTTATCCCGCCCCCGACACCGCGCGGGACCTCGTCGCGCGGGCGTTCGACCGCGGGGCGATGGTGACGCTGTTCGGCCGCTGTAGCGTCGAGTACGAGGGTCGGGCGGCCAGTTCGCTCGCTCCGGGCGACCGACACGTGACGCTGAAACCCGACGGGGCCGCGCTGGTCCACACCGACGAGGGCCAGCAACCGGTGAACTGGCAACCGCCGGGATGTGACCACAGCGTCGCGGTGGCAGACGAGTCGCTGGTGGTCCGCTCCGAGCGAACCACGCCGGAAGAGGAACTGGAAATCGTCTTCGAGACGGTGGCCCACGCCGCGGCGTTCGACGTGACTGACCCGGAGGAACTGGCGGTCACCGGGACCGAAGCGGACCTGAAAGAGCGCGTGCTGGACTCGCCGGACCTCGTCGAATCGGGCTTCACGCCCCTGGCGACCGAACGGGAGACGCCCGCGGGCGCTGTCGACGTTTACGGGGAGGACGCGGCCGGGCGGACCGTCGTCGTCGAACTCAAGCGCCGACGGGTAGGGCCAGACGCCGTCGGCCAACTGGACCGGTACGTGGACGCCCTCCGGCGTGACCTACACGCCGACACCGAAGTCCGTGGCATCCTCGTCGCGCCGTCGGTGACCGACCGCGCGCGACAACTGCTGGCGGAGAAGGGGTTGGAGTTCGTTTCGCTGGAACCGCCCTGAGACGGCGCATGCGCCGTCAGTAGACGGCGACGACGGGGTCTGCCGAGACGACGATGCGGTGGTCGGCGTAGACGAACGCCATTTCGCCGAATTCCGTGTTCTCGAACAGGGCGTCGAGGGCGTCCGGGTCGACGGCGTCCATGAGTGGTGGGAGGGTTTCGACCGGTCTACCGTCGACCGCCGCGACGGCACGGACGACGGTAGCCGAGATAGTTTCCGTGGACTCGGGCGTCTGCGTCACGAGGGGAGGTTCGGAGGACTCGGACCCGATGTGGTGGTCTGCCAATGCCATACCTCTACGAAAGAACCACTTTTGTAAAATAACGGTACCTTACTAGTTGGCAACTCGTTTCTGCTGCGGAATTCGGCGCCCGGGTCCGCTCAGTCGACCCGGTCGGCGAGGGCGGCGAGCGTGTTCAGCGCCTCGATTGGCGTCATGGTCGCAACGTCCGTCTCCCGGAGGGTGCGGGCGATATCGCGTTCGACCGCACGCTCGACCGCCGCACCCTCGACGTGGCCGTTCGTCCGCGTCGCGCCGGCCACCGTCTCGCGGTCGCTCGTCTCGCCCGTGTCCGCATCGCCCGTCCGCTCCAACAGGTCGCGCGACCGGTCGACGACGGCGTCGGGGACACCGGCCATCTCGGCCACCTCGACGCCGTAGGAGGCCGCGGCCGCGCCGGGCGCGAGTTCGTGGTCGAAGACGACTCGTCCGTCCTCACGGGAGGTCTCGAAGTGGCGGTTCGCGACGCCCGCGAGGTCGGCGGCCGCGTCCGTCAGGTCGTGGTGGTGGGTCGCGAACAGGGTGTACGCACCCACGTCGTCGTGGAGGAATTCCGTGACGGCGCGGGCGATAGCCAGTCCGTCCGCCGTCGACGTGCCCCGGCCCACCTCGTCTAAGAGGACCAGCGAGTCCTCGGTGGCCGCCGAGAGGATGGTCGACAGTTCGCTCATCTCTATCATGAACGTCGAGCGCCCGCCGGCGATGTCGTCGCTCGCACCGACGCGGGTGAACACGCGGTCCAAGACGGGGAGGTCGGCCGACGCCGCCGGGACGAAACTCCCGGCCTGTGCCAGCAGACAGACGAGCGCCACCTGTCGCATGTAGGTAGACTTCCCGCTCATGTTCGGGCCGGTGATGACGGCGAAGAAGGGGTCAGTTTCGCCTCCGTCGGCGTCCCCCATTGGGCCGCTCCCGAGGTGCGTGTCGTTGGGGACGAAGGCGGCTTCGGTGCGCTCGACGACGGGGTGACGGCCGCGCTCGATGTCGATGCCCTCCCCGCCCACGGTCGGTCGGCAGTAGTCGTGCCGTGCGGCCACCTCGGCGAAGGCCACGAGCACGTCGAGTCGGGCGAGGCGGTCCGCGAGCGCTTGGACACGTTCGGCCTCGGCGGCCACGTCGTCCCGGACCGCACAGAAGATGTCGTACTCCACGTCGTCGGCCGCGGTCTCGGCCCGCAGAATCTCCTCCTCACGCTCCTTCAACTCGGGCGTGTAGAACCGCTCCGAGTTCTTCAGGGTCTGTCGCCGCTGGTAGTCCTCCGGCACCAAATCGAGGTTCGCGTTCGTCACCTCGATGTAGTAACCGTGGACGGAGTTGTGGCCGACTTTCAGCGAATCGATGCCGGTGCGCTCGCGTTCGCTCGCTTCGAGGTCGGCTATCCACTCTTTGCCCGAGCGCTCAGTCGACCGCAGGTCGTCGAGTTCGCCGTCGTACCCCTCGCGGATGACCCCGCCCTCGGTCACCTGCTGTGGCGGGTCGGGGCGGATGGCGGCCTCGATTTCCTCGCGAGTTTCGGTCAGCGGGTCGAGCGTCGCGTGTAAGTCAGCCAGCAGGCGCGCGTCGACATCGGCGTCCGCCAGCGTCTCGCGTACGTCCGGTACGACGGCGAGCGTCGAGGCCAGCGAGCGCAGGTCACGCGCGTTCGCCCGACCGCGGGAGACGCGCGAGATGAGGCGTTCGAGGTCGTACACCTCGGTCAACAGGTCGTGCAGTCGCTCGCGGGTCGCCGGGTCGCGGGTGAGCGCGTCGACCGCTTCGTGACGGGCGTCGATGCGGGCCTCGTCCAACAGCGGGCGGCGGAGCCAGTCGGTCAATTCGCGGCGGCCGAGCGCGCAGGCCGTCTCGTCCAGCGTATCCACCAGCGTGCGGTTCTCGTGGCCTCGGACGGAGCGGCGCTCGAACAGTTCGAGGCTCTCGACGGCCACCGCGTCCAGCAACATGTACTCGCGGGGGTCGTACCGCGTGAGGTGGTTGAGGTAGTCCAGCGTCCCCTCGGGGTCCACGTCCGGGTCGACCGGTTCGCCGTCGGGACCGACCGCACCCGAACTCCCGCGGGTGTACTCGGCGTACGCTAAGAGCGCGCCACACGCCCGTCTCTCGGCGTCGCCAGCGAGCAACCGCTCTGGCGGCCCGAAGTATCGCTGGATTCGTCCCTCGGCCCGCTCACGCTCGAATGCGGCGGCGTCGTAGCCGGTAACGAGACACGCCGCCCCGAACACCGATTCTTCGTCCACGTCGACGTCGGGTCCGACGATGGCTTCGGCGGGGCCGAACCGACTCAGTTCGTCCGCTACTGCGGTTTCGCTGCCGACGCTGGTCGCGTAGCAGTCGCCCGTCGAGATGTCGACCAGCGCGAGGCCGTAGCGCTCACCTGCGGCGAGGGCGGCGACGTAGTTGTTGTCGGCCCCGCCGAGCAGTTCCGCCTCGGTGAGCGTCCCCGGCGTGACGATTCGGGTGACTGCGCGTTCGACCACGCCGCTGACCTCGTCGGGGTCCTCGACCTGGTCGGCGACGGCGACGCGATAGCCCGCGTCCAAGAGCGTCTCGATGTACGACTCGGCGTTGTCGATAGGGATGCCCGCCATCGGGTACTCGCCGGTGGAGTCGGTCCGTTGGGTGAGCGTTATCTCACAGAGTCGGGCCACTCGCTCCGCGGCCCCGCAAAACGCCTCGTAGAAGTCCCCGACCTGAAACAGCACGAGGGCGTCGTCGTACCGGTCGCACAACTCGAAGTACTGCGCCATCATCGGCGTCAGGTCGTCCGCTTGCTCGGCCATCTGTGCGGGCGGGCCAAGCGCTGTGTCCATGCGCGAGTCCAGCATCTCGGGACGCATATGCGCTCCGCTCCCCGCCTGCCCGCCCGCCACCGTCCACGCCGTTTTGCCGCTCGACCGCGTAGGGTCGGTATGCCCACGTCAAACTACGAACGCCCGGTGACGGTCCGAACCCGCGCGGAACTCGACGACGTTCTCGCCGACGCCGACCGCGTGCTGGTGATGGTCCGCACCGAGGGCTGTGCCATCTGCCAGTCGATGGAACCGATTCTGGACGGCGTCGCCCGTTCGACCGACGCCGCCGTCGTCGTGTTCAACCCGAAAGCGGACTTAGACGCCGTCGCCGCCTTCGACGTGCGGAGCGTCCCCACCTTCCTGCTGTTCGAAGACGGCGAACTCGTCGACCGGCGGGCCGACGGATTCGTTCCGACTGCCGACCTCACCGCGTTCGTCGAGCGAACGACTGCTTGAGAGCGGCTCTCACCCCAGAAAAACGCTTTTGTGTCCGCTCTGGGAATCGGGGGACGATGTCCCTCCAAATCGGTGCCGCCCTGCGAGATGCGGGGCTGCAGTTAGTCAGTCGTACTGGCGCGATACTGTTCGCACTCTATCTCGTCCTGATGCTCGGTATCCAGAGCGCGATGAACACGGTGTTCGCCGTGGTGTACACCCGGATGGGCTTCGAGGAGGTCACCGCGGCGCTCCCGTTCGTCCTCGACGTCCCGCTCTCGGTCGCTGGCGCACTCGTCGCCGTCGGGGCGATTCTCGGGTCGTACCTCTCGCTGGTCGCCACGCGGACGTTCGTCGCGGACGCTCGCGACGACTTCCCGACCGGCGCGTTCACGCGGAACGTCCCGCTGGCATTGGTGAACCTGTTCGTCGGCGGCTTCGTCTACAGCGCCCTCGTGTTCGTCGGGTCGCTCCTGCTCGTCGTCCCCGGCATCATCGCGTACATCGCGTTCCTGTTCATGGTCCCGTACGTCGCCGTCGAGGACCGCAACTTCGTCGACGCGCTCCGGTCGAGTTACGGCCTCAGCAAGGGGAACTGGCTCGCGCTGTTCGGCCTCATGGTGCTCCTCGTCGCGGTGTTCGGCTTCGTCGGGGCCGTCGCTGGCGTCCTCGGGACGCTGTTGCTCCCGCAGGGACTGTCGCAACTGGCGATTACGGTGTTACAAGCCCCCGCGTCGCTGTTCTCGCTCGCCGTCATCGCCGCCGCGTTCCGCCAACTCCGCGACGGCGAGACGCAGTCGCCGTCCGCTGAGAGCGGAACCGACGCGGCGTCGACGGCGCTCTGAGTCACGAAAAACTCCTTTTCGCTCGACTCGGCTACTCGCGAATCAGTTCGGTCCCCGCTCGCGGTATCAGCGGTTTCGCCACCGCTCAGGCTCTCGCTATCCGTCCAGCCGAACCGTCACCACCGGCACGGGTGACCGGCGAACCACGTTCTCGGCGACGCTCCCGATGAGGTAGTGGTCCAGTCCGGTCCGGCCGTGGGTCCCCATCACGACGAGGTCCATCCCCGTCTCGTCGATGTAGTCCAGAATCTCCGCGCGCGGCACGCCGTCTACGACGCTCGTCTCCACGTCGATGTCGTCGGGGAGGCGCGCGACAGTGTCGGCGACGGCGCGTTCGGCGCGCTCCGCTTCGGCGTCGTCCCACGCCTCCTGTGAGAGGCCGCTCGTCGGACTTTCGAATCGGTTGCGCGTGTCGACCACCGACAGGACGTGTATCGTCGCGTCGAACTTCTCGGCGAAGTTCGCGGCGTGGTCGGCGGCCGCGGCGATGCCGTCGCTGCCGTCGGTCGGTAACAGGATGTCGTCGTACATACGTGAAGGTGGGGTCGCCCCGAACTAGAAAGCACCGGCTGCCATCAGGAACAGCGCGACGGAGATGACCGCGAACAGCGCGCCGACGCCCTTCTTGATGATTTCCGTGTCGAGGTTCGCGGAGACGTACGGCGCGATTTGGCCGCCGGTGACCGTCGCCGGGACGGTCCAGACGACCATGTTCCACGGCGTCGACGCCAGATTCATGCTGTGGCCGCCGACGAGGCCGCCGCCGAAGACGTGGACGAGCGACGCCAGCACGGCCGTCAGCGCGACCACGATGTGGTTCGTGCCGATGGCGACCCGGACCGGCACGTCGGTTCGGAGCATCGAGATGATGCCGAGTTCGCCGATACCGAAGCCAGCGAGTCCCTGAAAGACGCCGCCGATGCTGTAGTTGGCGAACCGTTCGAGGTAGCCGCCGTGGGAGTAGGTGTAGTCGTTGCCGTCCCGGTCGACGCGGGTGACGACGCCCTCGTCGTCTTTCTCGACGCCCGCGGGACCGAGTTTCTCGTCGTCGTCCGGGAGGGCGGTGCCGCCGTCGGCCTCCGGGCCGCCGTCGGCGGAGACACCGGCCTCGTCGCCGCTCGCACCGGGTTCCTCGTGGCCGAGGTCGGCTTTGAACAGCAGATAGGACGCGGCGATGAGCGCGACGCCGAGCAGCGCGTGGAACACCGGGGCCGGGATGACGAACGACAGCAGTGCGCCGGCGACGACGAAGGGGATGCCGCCGAGGACGAGCGTCAGCGCCAGTCGGCGGTCGACGAGGCCGTACTGGATGAACGCCAGCGCGGAACTGGAGAGGCCGAAGGACTCGCTGATGAGGCCGATTTTCACGAGCGTCTCGGGTTCCAGTTCGTAGGCCACCAGCGGGAAGATGAAGATGAGGAACGGCACGAACAGGGCCGACCCGCTGATGCCGACGGTGTTGACGATGGTCGCACCGACGATGAACGCGAGGAACAGCCACCAGTACTGCAACCAGTACCCCGTTCCGGCGTCGGCGGGCGTGGGTGCGAAAAAGTACACCGACACCACGAATGCCAGCGGTGCGAGGAACACGAAGACGTGTTGGTACTTCAGGAATGCCTTCTGGATGCTACCGGACGATGACGACGTGGTCATTGAAGCGTGAAGCCAGTGTAGTGAATCTGGCCTTAAGTGCGTTATCGTCTCCGTCGGTATCTCTCCCGATGATTCGTGCAAAATTCGCCTTCAGCGCCCATGAACTGTTCATCTCGCCTGCGGCCGCGTACGCGCTTACGTATCCCTAATGTTTATTGTACCGGCTGTGATAGTAAGTAACGTAATGAGTTTTCCAGAGGGGCCCCTCGAGTCAGAGCAGTCCATCGACGACAGTCACGACGCGGTCGACCCGGCCCCGACGGACGGACTCATCGCGACGGTACGACGCGCGTTCCGCACCCACCGTGAGACCTGGGCGGCGCGCTACGTCGAGATGCGTGTCGGCGCTCGAACCGGCCGTCGGGACTGACACCGCGTTCGAACCGAATTCTTCCGTTCGTGTGACCGTCGACAGCGGCGGCGCTCGCGACCGAACGACTAACTCCCCGCTCCTCGACGATTCGCTATGGACATTCAGCGAATCGCGGTCCACGAGTCGACGGGGCAGGCGTTTCCGGTCCCGGCGCTCGTTGAGTCGCTGTCGTCGCTGGCCGTTCCCGTCGAGGTGACTGCCGACGGTGAGACGTACGGCCCCGGTGACTGCGTCGTGACGTTCTCGCCCCGAGCGGCGTTTCTCGACGCCGACTGGGTGCACGGGGTCCGGGCGGGCTACGACGAGTTCGACACGGCGGCGTACGCCGAGGCGGGCACCGCGCTGACCAACAGCACCGGCATCCACGGTGAGACGGTTCCCGAGATGGTCGTCGGCTACCTCGCCATGTTCGCCCGCCGCCTCCACGTCTACCGCGACCAGCAACGTGAACGCGAGTGGCGGCACGAACCGTACGACGCCCACTTCACGCTGACCGGCGAGCGAATCTGCGTCGTCGGCCTTGGAACAATCGGGCGCGGTATCGCCGCCCGTGCCGACGCGCTGGGGATGGACGTGGTCGGCGTCCGACGGTCCGGCGAATCGGTCCCCGGCGTCGACACCGTCTACGCGCCAGACGAACTCGAAACCGCCGTCGCCGACGCCCGCTTCGTCGCCCTCGCCGTCCCGCTGACCGAGGACACCGCGGGGATGGTCGACGCCGCCGTCTTCGGGGCGATGCCCGAGGACGGCTATCTGGTGAACGTCGCTCGCGGGGACGTGGTGGTCGAGGACGCCCTCCTCTCTGCGCTCGACGACGAGCGCATCGCGGGAGCGGCTATCGACGCCTACTGGGAAGAACCGCTCCCGTCGGACCACCCGCTCTGGGACACGGACGAGGTGGTCATGACGCCGCACTGCGCGGCCGCCACGAATCGCTACCACGAGGACATCGCCGCACTCGTCCGCGAGAACGTCGAGCGCGTCGCCCGCGGCGATTCACTGCACAATCGGGTCGCCTGAGCTACGTTCCTTCGACCAGCCGTTCGAGCTGTTCGGGCGGGACCGCGCCGCGGGCGGCGTAGCCGTCGTAGGCGAACGTCGGGACGCCGGTGACGCCCTGTTGCCGGGCGGCCGTGAACTGCTCGCGCACCGTCTCGCGGAGCGTCTCGTCGTCCAGCGCCGACCGGACTTCGCTCTCGTCGACACCTGCCTCGACGGCCAGTTCGGCCAGCACGTCCCGGTCGCCGATGTCTCGCCCCTCCTGCCAGAGCGCGTCGAAGACGGCCACGTCGAACGTCAGCCACGTCTCGTAGTCGGAGTGCTCTTTGAGGTAGTACGAGAGGACCTGCGCCGGGAGTGAGTCGATGTCCGTGGCGATGTCGAGGTCCATCTCGACGCCGTACCTCTCTTGCAGGCGGCGGACCCCCTGCTTGGCCTGTTCGTAGTACTCTTCGTCTTTGCCGTCGTCGACGGCGTGGTCGATGCTCCCGTCGGGGTTGCGTTTCTGGCTCCGCAGGTCGAACGGCTGCCAGTCGATTTGGAGGTGGGTGTCGCGGCTGTCTTGATACTGTCGCAGCGACTCGCGTCCGAGGTAGCAGAACGGGCAGACGTAGTCGGAGTAGACCGTAATCCGCTCGCTGGACTGTGTCTCGCTCATGCTGAGAGATGTACCGTCTCACCGAGTAAGAGCGCCGTCCGGTCGTGTCCGAGCGGCGCACGACCGTGGGTCGGCCTCACTGGCGCTCTGCGAGGTGTGCCGCCACCCCGTCGAGGTGAGCGATGCCGACGACGGCGACCACGTCGCCGTGTCGCCGGAGGGCACGGAGTCGCTCGGCCATGTGTCGCTCGCGGGCCGTCGTCTGGATGGCGGCGGCGGGCGGCGGTTCGAACGCCGACAGCATCGCGTTCGCGGTCCGCACGCGCTCTCGCTCGTCGTCGGCCTGGTCCGCCGGGTCGTCGCGCCACCCGGTCCCGTACGCCGTCGGCGCGTCGACGGCCACCTGGACGGTGGTAAGCGTCGCGAGCGTCGCGGCTAACCGCGCCGTCACCGCCTTCTTGCTCACCGAGAGGAACCGCTTGGCAGTGTCGCGAACCGTCTCGAACGACGCCCGCTCGCGGTAGAGACGGGCGAGGACGCGTCGGAGAAAGGCGGGCGTGGGACCGTCGATGCCCGCGACGTGGTCGGTGGTGGCCGCCTGAATCGCCGCGCTCATCTCGCCGCCGAACAGGGGCGGCGTCCCGTCGTCGGCCGCGTAGTGTTCGTAGAGCGGCAGTGTGAGCGGCGGGAGTTCCAGCGCGAGAACTGCGGGTCGCTCTCGCTCGACGATAGTCCGGACGCGGTACTTGCTCGCGGGATGGTCGTGAAGCGCGCCGACGAGGACGACGTCGCCGTCCGCGCCGGGGTGTCGCTCGACGTACGCATCGTGGAGGCGGGGGTCGGTCGACCCCCCTTCGTTCGACTGCACGGAGTAGTAGTCGGCTAGCAGGCGAAACGTCGGTATTACTGTTGCGCTACCGTCTGGCTTATTGACATCACCTCGCTCGCTATCTCCCTTCGAAATCCAGTCGATGGGTCGCCGACCCGGGGTTGTTTAAGGGGTCCACCCGAAGCTGTCAACATGGCAGACGACCGCGTCATCGAACTACTCCAGAAGGCGTACAGCGACGAGATAGAGACGGTGATGAACTACCAGACGAACGCCATCGTCTTAGACGGCGTCCGTGCAGAGGAAATAAAGGAGAGCCTCCAGCAGGACATTCAGGAGGAACTGAGCCACGCCGAGCAGTTGGGTCAGCGCCTCAAGCAACTCGACGCCCAACCGCCGGGTTCTGCCGAGTTCGTCGCGCGACAGGACTCGCTCCAACCGCCCGAGGACTCGACGGACGTGCTCTCGGTCATCGAAGGCGTCCTCGACGCGGAGAACGACGCTATCCAGACATACCGTGACCTCATCGACGCCGCCGAAGCGGGCGACGACCCCGTCACGGAAGACCTCGCGGTCACGATTCTGGCCGACGAGGAGGCCCACCGAACGGAGTTCCGCGGCTTCCGGAAGGAGTACCGGAACGACTGACGACCCGCCCGAAGCCGTCGCCGAGGCGCCGCCCGAACGACGATTCGTTTTTCGAACGGACCGCCCGACAGCGCTAACGTCTGCTTAGTTTCGGTAAGGACGACGGTGCGATTCGGGTCCGGGCGGTTCTCTCAGTATAACAATACCCGCAGTCCGGGCATGGTCTGGTGCGATGGCGAGACCAAAACTGACCGAAACTGACGAAGGGAAGCGAGTCGTGAATCACAAAGGCGAAGCAATCGGCGTCATCTCGGGGTTCCGCGGCGGGAACGCCTACGTCGACCCGGACCCGGGCATCACGGACAAGATTATGTCCCGCCTCGGGTGGGCCGACGTGGACGACGACGACTACGTACTGGAGTCTCGGAAGGTCGAGACGATCACAGACGACGAAATCCGACTCAAGCCGAACCTGTAACGCGCGCCGGGCCGCCGTGACCGGCGGCCACTGCGTCATTTCTATCACGATTTGCGACGATTTCGACAGCGACAGTGCTGGAACCGGCCGAGCGCACCGCTACCGTCATAGCTCCGGGACACCTATCCTCAATGTGACTTCTCCACCGACTGCCGACCGTCTCACGCCCGACGCCACGAGGTGTGAATGAGGCGGGCCACGCACGCCGGGGGTGTCGATGAGTAGCGAGGCGTCGACGGGGCTGCCGCCCGCCGACGGCGGGTCGATGTGGCGGCTGTACGTGGCCTATGGGCGCGAGAACGTGTGGAGCGCCGTCCTCGGGACGGTAATGGCCCTGTTCTCGCGGGCGACCGGACTGCTCCCGGCGCTCGTGTTGGGGTTGGCTATCGACGCCGTCCTCCTCGGGGCCCGCCCGTTCGAACTCCCGTTGGTTCCCGCGTCGCTCCTGCCGACGACGCCAGCGGCCCAACTCTGGTTCGCTGTCGCGGTACTCGTCGCCGCCACACTCGCGGGAGCGGTGGCCTCGTGGCTCCAGAACTACGGGTGGAACCGCTTCGCCCAGAACATCCAACACCACCTCCGGACGGACGCCTACGAGCGACTGCAGGCCCAAGACCGCGCCTTCTTCGACCAGTCGCGCACCGGCGAACTCCTCTCGGTACTGAACAACGACGTGAACCAACTGGAGTCGTTTCTCACCGACGGCGTGAGTTCGTTCCTCCGACTGGTCGCGCTGGTGGTCGGCGTCGGCCTCGTGATGCTCTCGCTGAACCCGTGGCTGGCGCTCGTCTCGCTGACCGCGGTGCCCGTCTTGGCCGTCTTCACGGCGCTGTTCGTCCGCCGCATCCAGCCCAAGTACGCGAAGATGCGAGCGAGCGTCGGCGACCTGAACGCCCGACTGGAGAACAACGTCGGCGGCATCGAGGTCATCAAGACCGAACACGCCGAGGCCTACGAGGCCGACCGGGTTCGGGAGGCCTCCCAGTCGTACTACGACACCAACTGGGACGCCATCCGCACCCGCATCACGTTCTTCCCCGGCCTGTCGGTCATCTCTGGACTGAGCTTCGCGCTGACGTTCGCCGCCGGCGCGTTCTGGGTGCTGAACGGGCCGCCGACGCCGTTCGCCCGGACCGTCTCGCCCGGCGCGTTCGTCACGTTCATGCTGTACACCCAGCAGTTCATCTGGCCGCTGGCTCAGTTCGGCCAAATCGTCAACAACTACCAGCGCGCCCGGGCCTCCAGCGACCGGGTGTACGCCCTCTTGGAGGCCGAACCCGGCGTGAGCGACCCCGAATCCCCCGTCGCGCTCCCGACCGTCGAGGGTCGCGTGGAGTACGACGGCGTCACGTTCCGGTACGACTCCGGGGACGGCGAGGACGACGCGCCGCCGGTTCTCCGCGACGTGTCCTTCGCCGTCGAACCGGGCGAGACGGTCGGTATCGTCGGTCCGACCGGGAGCGGGAAGTCGACGCTGGTGAAACTGCTCGTCAGACTGTACGACCCCGAGGCGGGCGTCGTCCGTCTCGACGGTCACGACGTGCGTGACCTGGCCATCGCAGACCTGCGGCGCGCCGTCGGCTACGTCGCACAGGAACCGTTCCTGTTCTACGGCACCGTCCGGGAGAACATCGCCTACGGCACCTTCGAGGCCACCGACGCCGAAATCGAGGCGGCGGCCCGCCGAGCGGCCGCCCACGAGTTCGTCGAGAACCTCCCGGACGGCTACGAGACGACGGTGGGCGAACGCGGCGTCAGACTCTCGGGCGGGCAGCGTCAGCGCATCGCCCTCGCCCGCACCTTCCTGAAGAACCCCGCTATCCTCGTCTTGGACGAGGCGACCAGCCACGTCGATACGGAGACGGAGGCCATCATTCAGCGGAGCCTCCGCGGGTTAGCGGCCGACCGGACTACCGTCGCCATCGCTCATCGCCTCTCGACGGTGAAAGACGCCGACACTATCCTCGTCCTCGAAGGCGGGCGTATCGTCGAGTCGGGGACCCACGACGAGTTACTGACCGAGGAGGGCCTCTACGCGAACCTCTGGCGGGTGCAGGCGGGCGACATCGAGGACCTGCCCGAGAGTTTCTTCGAGGCGGCCATCGCTCGACGGGCGGCCATCGAGGGCGGCGGCGAGACGGACTGACTACTCGACGACCGCCAGCACCGTTTCGACGTGTCCCAGCAGCGTCGCCGCGTCGGCGGCGAGCAAGACGACGCTCCCGGCGACGCCCACCTCGCCGTGGTCGACGATGGCGACGGGCGTCTCGCCGCTCGACTCGAAGGCCGCGTCGACGCCCCACGCCGTCGTCGCCTCGCGCGTCACGTCGTCGGGTCGCTCGCTCGGGTCGTACCCCGAGACGGACCCAGCGAGGTCCCTCAGTGCGTCCTCGACGCCGTCGGTCAGGCGGCAGTTGACGGCGTAGCGGAGCGCCGGGTCGTGTTCGCGGGCGGCGAGCAGGAACTGCGCGACGGGCCCGCCCGCGCCGAAGCGGACGCCCCTGTTGGGACGGACGCCGTCCAGCGTGCGGGTGATGCGTCCCTCGACGGCGGCCACCTCGGTGGGCGTCTCGGCGTAGGGCGTCGCCCCGGCGACGGTCATCCCGACTTCGGGGACCAGGGTCGACACGTCGCGGTCGACGAGCGCCGAGACGACGCGTTCGACGGCCTCGCTCGTCTCGTGGCGGGCGGCCTCGTTGCGCGTCTCGACGGCGTGGTGGACCGCGCCCGGTCCCTCGCCCACGTCGAGGTTGTACCGCACCGCGCGGGCCAACAGGTCGATACCGGCCGCGACGGCGTCCCGCAGGTCGTCGCCGTGGGCGAGTCTGGTCGCGATGGCCGACGAGAGCGTGCACCCGGACCCGTGGGTCGCCTCGGTGTCGACTCGCTCGTGGCGGAACGTCGTCACCGAGTCGTCGGTCACCAGTACGTCGACGACCTCGTCGCCGGGGACGTGCCCGCCCTTCACGAGGGCGGCGTCGGCGCCCATCTCGACGATGTCCCGGCCCGCCGCCTCGGTGTCGCTCGGGTCGTCGATGTCGCGGCCGGTCAGGACTTCGGCCTCGTCGGCGTTGGGCGTGACGAGGGCCGCGTCGGCGAGCAGTCGCTCGTAGGCGGCCTCCGCCTCGGGTTCCAGCAGTCGGTCGCCCGACGTGGCGACCATCACCGGGTCGACGACGAGATTCGGCAGGGGCGTCTCCGCGGCGACGAGGTCGATTACGTCGCTCGTCGCGAGCATCCCCGTCTTTACCGCCGCCACGTCGAAGTCCTCGCGGACCGCCCGAATCTGGGCCTCGATGTCGTCGACGGGGAGGAGGTGACTCCCTCGGACCCCCGTCGTGTTCTGTGCCGTGACGCTGGTGATGGCGCTGGTCCCGAACGCACCACCGGCCTCGATGGTCTTCAGGTCGGCCTGAATCCCCGCCCCGCCGCCGGAGTCGCTTCCGGCGATGGTCAAGACGACCGGTGGCGTGACCGGTGCAGGTGCTCGTGGCATACCCGTTGGTCGACCGGTGGCCCCAAAGCGGTGCTGATGTGTCACGTCCGTCGGTCGGTAACCCGGGAGTGACGACTGAGTGAGAATACCCGTACGGTGACAGAATCCGGCAATCTAAACACCATCCTAGTATGCTAATAATACTTGTTATCATACCCGGGAAACGCTTATGTGTGAGAACCCCCCACACATCGATGCACGACAATGGAACCGGCTCCGAACGACACCGGCGAGGCAGATGAGCAGTACGGCAGTTTCACGACCGGCGGCGGCGACGTCGTCGTCTACGACACGGACAACCCCGAAGCGTGGCTTCAGTCCAGTTATGCGGTCGAAGTAGGCCCCTCGTCGGAACGAACAAGCGCCTGAATTACCCCTGTAGTTTTCCCAGATACTCCTCGAAGGTCCCCCAGAACGGGTCGACCCCGGGGTGGTCTGTGGGTTCACCGTCCACCACCAGTCCAGAGCCATCGGTGACTCGTCCCGCGTCGGCGGCGGGGATGTCCTCCGCGTCGAGGGCCGCGAGTACGTCGTCGACGCCCTCGGGCGACACCGTCGCCAGCAGGGTCCCCTCGCTGATGGATATCCACGGGTCGATACCGAAGAAGTCACAGGCCTCGGCGACCCCGGGTTGCATCGGCACGCGGTCGGTCTCCAGTTCGATGCCGACGCCCGCCGCCCGGGCGATTTCGTAGAGGCCGCCGTAGATGCCACACTCGGTGGCGTCGTGCATCGCCGTCACCGGCCCGGCCGCGGCGGCGGTCAGCGCGTCTTTCACGGGACTCATGTCGTAGAAGCGGCCGGTGGCGGCGTCGATAGCCTCGGCGTCCATCGCGTCGGCCATCAGCGACTCGAACTGGATGGAGAGGAGGCCCGTCGCCTCGATTGCAGGCCCCTTCGTGATGACGACGCGGTCGCCGACCTGCGCGCCGTCGGGCCGGACGATGTCGTCGAACTCTCCGACGGAGAGGGCCGTCGCGCCGCCGACCATCGGGTAGTTACACCCGGCGTAGCGGCCCGTGTGGCCCGTGACGACGGAGACGCCGAGGTCGCGGGCCTCCGCGTCGAACGTCTCCCACACCGTCCGGAACTCCTCGTTCGTGATTTCGGGCGGCAGGTTGAAGTCGACGGAGAGGTGCGTCGGCGGGAGGCCCGAGACGGCCACGTCGCTCATCAGGATGTGGAACGCGAACCACGCCGCTCGCTCGAACCCGAGCGACGGCATCACGAACACCGGGTCGCTCGCCATCGCTACGGCCTGCCCACCGATGTCGACGACGCCGAAGTCGACGCCGTGTTGCGGGCCGAGCGTCACGTCGTCGCGTTCGGCCCCCAGGTTCGGGTAGATGTACTCGTCGAAGAACTCGCGGTCGACTTTGCCCAGTTCTGGCATAGCCGACGATACTACTCGGTGGTACTAAGACGTGGCCCTCGGGTCGGCGGGTGAGGAACGAGTGTCACCGCCGCCGTGCGAGGAGGCCGACCAATGCGAGAACGACCGCGAGAGCGGCGGTGGCGGCGGTGAATCCGGGACCGTCGGCGTCGGTGGTTCCGGATTCCGTGGGCGTCGTGGTGGTCGTCGCCGTCGGCGTCGGGTCGCTCGTGTTCGACGGCGCGACGGTGATAGACACCGGCATCGCCGTCCCCGCCGAGACGACCACGTCGCCCGCCTGCGGGAGGTCGATACCGCTCGACACCCGGGTCGTGTTCTCCGGCGGGAGGTACACGGTCCGCTCGCTCACCTGCTGGTAGTTCCGCGTGAAGACGACGGTGCCGGTCGCGGGGACCGCGGCGTCGTTTTCGACCGTCGCGGTGACGACCACCGACCCGCCCTGGGTCGCTGTCGTGGAACTCACCTCGATGTCGGTGACCGTCGCCCGAGCGGGCCGTTCGACGACGACGGTGACGTTGTCGCCGTCGACGCTCAGCGTGTAGGTGCCGGGCGTGACGAACGTCTGGGAGAGCGGTACGACGAGTTGCGTGCTGGGCGCGATGCGACCCCGTTCGGTCGTCACGGCCGTCCCGTTGATGTCGAGCGTCGCGTTGTAGGTGCCCTCGGTCCCCCCGGCGTTGCTCACCAGCGCGTCGACGGTCAGCGTCTCGCCGGTCGCCAGCCGTATCGGCGTGGTGTCGGTCACGTTGGTCGTCCGGTAGGGGCCGCTCACGTGGTAGCCGCTCCCGTCGGCGTCGGGGAGCGAGTAGCCGATGCGGGCCGGGAGCTGGCCGAACACGCGGGCGTGGTACGTCTCGTTCCACATCGTCACCGGCGAGGTGGTCTGGGTGTACTCCCGCGCCTCGGCGCGGGACTCGACGTCGCCCGACCGTTCGACGGACGCCAGCAACACCTCCTGTGTCACCGGCTGGTTCACCCCGTTCAGCACCCTGACCGTCTCCTGAAAGGTCGACTCGCTCTCGGTGGTCGTCCGTATCTCGCCGTCGATGCGCCCGGCCACCAGCGGTCCCTTGACGTAGTTGGCGTTGGCCGTCCACGTCGCCGGGTCCGCCAGCACCACGTCGGCGTAGACGTCTCGCTGGCCGTCTGCGAGGGTGTCCCGGAACGCCGCGAAGTCGATGCGCTCCTGTTCGAGCGTGAGCATCGCCGCGTAGTACACGGCCGTCCCCTCGGTGAGCCAGCGCGTGCCCCTGGTCGTCTCGAATGTCTGTCTCGTGTGGACGTACTCGTGAATCCAGACGTTCTCGGCGGTGTCGAGGCGTTCGGCGTCTCGCACCCAGAAATCCGAGCCGCCGGTTTCGAGGCCCCGGACGCCCCAGGCCACCTCGCCGGTCGGCGCGGCGACGACGAACACCGTCTCGTCGCGGTCGCCCACCCGCAGGGCGTCCGAGGCGTTGGTCAGCGAGTCGAGTATCTCGTCGGGTGACTCCGTGAGAGTCGCCCGTTCGGGCACCGCCAACCGGAACGTCTGCTCGTTGGCCGTCCGCTCGTACGTCTGGACGGGACCGAGGTAGACGAGTTGGTCGCCCGCGGCCCCCGGTCCGTCGGTCGTCACGTTCTGCTCGAAGACGACGGGGTCCTGTCCGATGTAGCGCCATCCCGTCGGTGTCCGCGACCGGCTGATGAGCGCCCACTCGCCCGCGTCGGCGGCGACGTACTCCCCGTCGGCGGTTTCGAGGCCGCTTCGGTCGACGGTGCGGTTGGGGTCGATGCGGAAGTCGATGGTCGCCGTCGGGGTGTTCCCGTCCCACCGGAAGTGGGTTTCGTTGACGCGGGTGAACCCGTCCCATCCGGTAATCGTCGCGTTCTCGGGCATCGCAGTGGTCAGTCCCACCACGCGGTCGGGTATCTCGTAGGCCAGCGCTACCGACACGTCGCCCGGTCGCTCGGGGGTCAACGCGTACGTCTGGGTCTGTCGGATAACGTCGCTCTCGTCGAGTTGCTGGAACGTCGCCGCCGACGGCCGTCGGGAGACGGCGGTCGCTGGCCGTGTCATCTCTCCGGTCGCAACCGCGGCGTCCATCTGTGCGGTCGGTGCCGTCGCACCGGCGGTCTCGGACGAGCGAACCGCAGCGGGCGCTGGCTCTCGAACCGCGTCCCGCGTCGGCGGCGTCGCGTCGGCGACGGCCATCGCCGGGCCGATGGCAGTCCCCACGAGCAAGAGTGCGACAGCCACCGCGACCCACCCCCGGTGCGCCACGCGCATTATCACTTCATACCGGCCCCCGGTTGATATAGCTGACCGCCTATGCGGCCTCTACCCGGGCTTCGATGTCGTCGAAGACCGTCGCGACACGTTCGCGGATGTCGTCGCGAATCTCCCGCACCGCCGCTGTGTCCCGGCCGTCGGGGTCCGAGAGCGCCCAGTCGCGGACCTCCACGTCGGCGTCCAGCGAGAGCGTCGAACATCCCATCGTCGCGACGATGTCGCACGCCTCCAGTTCGGCGGTCGAGACTTCGCGAGGAGTTCGGTCCGAGAGGTCGATGTCGAGTTCCCGCATTATCTCGACCACTTCGGGGTGGACGTGGTCCGCGGGGTCGGTCCCGCCGGTGACGATTTCGACGCGGCCGTCGAGGCTGCGCTCGGCCACCTCTCGCTCGGCGAATGCGGTCGACATCTGGGAGCGACCGGCGTTCTGTACACAGACGAAGGCGACGCGGAATGTGTCGGTCATGGTTGGGACGTTCCGGGCGGCGAGCCACCGCGCCGGAAGATACGCGACCGTACCGTATCCCGCCAAATGGTGTTTTCGGTGCGCTCCGGTCTATATACGGCTACTGAGGGCTATTGCGTCCTCGGTCGGGCGGCCGACGGTCACCGCCCTCTTCCCGCAGGCGCTCCCGCAATCCTTACCCCGGGGAGACACAGACTGGGGGATATGACCGAGGCGACGGGTATCGTCGGGGAGTTCCTCTCGCTCAAAGAGGAGACCGACGCCGACATTCTGACGATGCAGTGCGGGGACTTCTACGAGTTTTTCGGCGACGACGCGGAACTGGTGGCCGAGGAGTTGGACCTGAAAGTGAGCCAGAAGTCCTCCCACGGGTCGTCGTACCCGATGGCGGGCGTCCCAGTCGCCGACCTGACGCCGTACGTCTCTGCGCTGGTCGAACGGGGCTACCGGGTCGCCGTCGCCGACCAACACGAGACGGCGGACGGCCACGCACGCGAGATTACGCGCGTCGTCACCCCGGGGACGCACTTAGAGACGGGTGACGCATCCGCCCAGTACCTCGCGGCCGTCGTCCGCCACTCGGGCCGGGACGGCGACGACTACGGCCTCGCGTTCGCCGACGTGACGACGGGCCAGTTTCAGGTCACGCAACTGGACGCCGCCGACGTGGGCGCGGTGTTGACGGAACTGTACACGTTCGCGCCCGCCGAGGTGCTTCCCGGCCCGGACCTCAGAAACGACGACGACTTCCTGGACCGCCTCGCCGAGCGCTCTGACGCGGCCGTCACCCTCCACGCGTCTGCGTCGTTCGAACCGGGCCGCGCCCGCCACCGCGTGCGCCAGCACTTCGGCGCGGAGACGCTCGACAGCGTCGGTATCGCCGACGACGACGCCGCTATCGCCGCCGCGGGGGCCGTCCTCGCGTACGTCGAGGAGACGGGCGTCGGGACGCTCGCCGCCGTCACCCGCCTGCAGGCCTACGGCGCGCGCGAACACGTCGCGCTGGACGCGACGACACAGCGGAACCTCGAACTCACCGAGACGATGCAGGGCGACAAATCGGGGTCGCTGTTCGACACCGTCGACCACACGGTCACCGCCGCCGGTGGCCGCCTCCTCCGCCGCTGGCTACAGCGCCCCCGCCGTGACCGCGGCGAACTCCAGCGCCGTCAAGCCGCCGTCGCGGCGCTGACCCGTGAGGCGATGGCCCGCGAGACGATTCGCGAGACGCTCTCGGACGCCTACGACCTCGAACGCCTCGCCTCCCGAGCGACCTCCGGGACCGCCGACGGGCGAGACTTGCGGGCCGCACAGGAGACGCTGGCGCTCCTCCCGCAGGTCGCCGACGCCGTCGCCCAGACCGAGCGACTGGCCGACTCGCCGCTGGCCGACGCGCTCTCGGGGGCCGACCGCGAGGCCGCCGCGTCGCTGGCCGCCGACCTCGACGACGCCCTCGTCTCGGACCCGCCGGGAACCGTCACGCAGGGCGACCTGTTCCGATACGGGTACGACGACTCGCTGGACGCCGTCATCGACGACCACGAGGCCGCCTTGGAGTGGCTGGAGACCCTGCCACGGCGCGAGAAAGACCGGACCGGAATCACCCACCTCTCGGTCGACCGCAACAAGACCGACGGCTACTACATCCAGGTCGGAAAGTCCGAGACGGACAGCGTCCCCGACGAGTACGAGGAGATAAAGACGCTGAAAAACTCCAAGCGCTACACGATTCCGGAACTCGACGAGAAGGAGCGGGCCGTCCTGCGACTCGAAGAGCGCCGCCACGACATGGAGTACGAGCTGTTCGAGGACCTCCGGGCGCGCGTCGCCGAGCACGCGCCCCTCCTACAGGACGTGGGGCGGACGCTCGCGGAGGTGGACGCGCTGGCCTCGCTGGCCGTCCACGCCGTCGAGAACGACTGGTCCCGGCCCGAGGTCACGGACGGCGACGAACTCGCCATCGACGCGGGCCGTCACCCCGTCGTCGAACAGACCACCGAGTTCGTCCCGAACGACCTCTACATGGACCGCGACCGGCAGTTCCTCGTCGTCACCGGCCCGAACATGAGCGGGAAGTCCACCTACATGCGACAGGCCGCGCTCATCACGTTGCTGGCGCAGACGGGGAGTTTCGTCCCCGCCCGGGCGGCCACGGTGGGCGTCGTCGACGGCATCTACACGCGTGTCGGTGCCTTGGACGAACTCGCGCAGGGCCGCTCGACGTTCATGGTCGAGATGCAGGAACTGTCGAACATCCTGCACTCGGCCACCGAGGACTCCCTCGTGATTCTGGACGAGGTGGGCCGGGGGACGGCGACGTTCGACGGGATTTCGATTGCGTGGGCCGCCGTGGAGTACATCTCGACGCGGATACGGTGTAAAACGCTGTTCGCCACCCACTATCACGAACTCACCTCCCTGGGCGACTCGCTCGATACCGTTCAGAACGTCCACGTCGCCGCCGACGAGAGCGACGGCGATGTCACCTTCCTTCGGACGGTCAGAGACGGGCCGACGAACCGCTCGTACGGGGTTCACGTCGCCGACCTGGCGGGCGTTCCGGAACCCGTCGTCGAGCGCTCACAGGAGGTCCTCGACCGACTGCGCGACGACAAAGCCATCGAGGTGCGGGGCAGTACGGGCGAGGGCGGCACTACCCAAGCGGTGTTCGACCTCTCGTCGGGTCAGTTCGCGACTGGCGGACAAAGCGAGCGAGTCGAGACCGACGGGAATCCCGACGCCAGCACGGACGGGGAACGCGGCGAAACGCTGGATGCCGAGACGGAAGCGGTACTCGAGGAGTTGCGGGACCTCGACGTGAACGAGACGCCGCCAGTCGAGTTGCTGGCGAAAGTCCAGGAGTGGCAGGCCGAACTCGACGGCGAATGAGTGGTCAGGCGACCTGATACCCCTTCGCTTCGAGCAGTTCGCGGACGCGCTTCGCGTGGTCGCCCTGAATCTCGATGTGTCCCTCCTTGACTGTCCCGCCGGTCCCGAGCGCGGACTTCAGTTCCGAGGCGAGCGATTGGCTGTCAACGCCGTCCTCGAATCCCTCGATGACGACCATCTTCTTGCCGTACCGCCGCTCCTCAGTGCGGACGGTCAGTCGCTGTGTCGCGCGGTCTAAATCGGCGGTGGGGTCTTCGGGGATGTCGAGGTCGTCGAATGGGTCGTTGTCTGTCAATTGCACGTAACGATAGGCGACCGTCGCGGATGAGTGTTACTTCGGCCGAGGCCGAACCGTCGTCACCGCGAAGCGCGGACCTCCTGCCGGACGAGAACGGCGCCGAGGCCCGCCAGCAGGACGCCGACGCCGCCGTAGGCGAAGAACTGTCCCGCCCCGATTGGCGTCGTTCGCAGCGACTGTCGCCGCTGTCGGCGGTACTCCTCGAAGGTGGTGTTCTCGCAGGCCCTGACGTGGCGGTCGGTCAGGGTCACGCGCTCCATCCCGAGGCCACCGTCGACGAGGCGAGTCTCGCCCGCCAGTTCGGCACAGTTCCCGACGGCGGCCTCGTAGTCGGCGGGCGTGACGCTGGTCGTGAGCGCCGCGTACGTGATGCCGCCCACCATCCCCAGACCGAGCACCGTCAGGCCGACGGCGACGGCCAAGGACGCGCGGTTCCGTCGGGAGGTGTCGTCGTCCGTATCGCCGTCCCGTGTCCCCATCTCTCGTCTCTCGGTGCCCGATGCGGGTAGCCCTTGCCGTCACTCCTCGTAGTCGAACGCGTCTTCGGGTGCCTCGTCGTCGAAGAAGCCGAACGTCTCGTCGTCGCGCTGGAGGTAGTCGTTCTCCAGCGTCTCCGAGACGACCCGGCCCAGCGAGTCCAGCTCCGACTCGATTTCGTCAACGTCGCTCGTCGTGAGGTCCGCGCGGGCGGCGTCGGGGAGCGTCGGCGCGCGGTAGCCCACGTCGTCGGTCGCCGGTTCCCAGTAGAAGTCGAACTCCTCGACGAGGCCGTGGTCGAGGACGACGGCGAAGTCGGCGTCGGTCAGGCCGGTTCCGGTCGTCCACTCCTCGAACCCGTCGGCCCACGCGCCGCTGGCGAGCACCTCGGCGATTTCCTCGCGCCGGTAGTCGTCGTCCGGTTCCGTCGCCGGAACGTCGATGCTCTCGTACTCGCCCCGCGGTTGCGGGCCGCGAAGCGAGGGCGGGTCGGGAACTGGAACGTCGAGCGCCATGGCGAAATGTAGGATGCCCTACCGGAAATACGCACCGCTCGTGAGAGGGCTGGCGGACGCATCGGCGGCGTGAGTCGTCGACGGACTGGTCAGGCCTTCGCACCGGCGACGCCGCTGCCGATGGCCGCGCCGCAGTCGTTGCAGGCGACCAGATAGAACCGCTTGGAGGCTTTGAAGAAGCCGGTGGTGGCGTCCATCTCGACGAACTCCACGTCGTCTTTCGCATCGAGGGTCGCGTCGCATTCAGGGCAGTGGACCATACCTTGCGTTGCGATGGATGTGGTAAATATCTTGTCGCGGTGCTACACCGCGCCGCCGCCACCGGCTTTCGCGCCCGCGACGCCGCTCCCGAGGGTCGCGCCGCAGTCGGCACAGTTGGCGACGTAGAACCGCTTGGACGCTTCGAGGAAGCCGGTGGTGGCGTCCATCTCCGCGAACTCGATGTCGTCCGCGGTTTCGAGACCGGTGTCGCATTCAGGGCAGTGGACCATGCCCGGCGTTTGCGAGGGGCGCGGTAAGTGTCTTGTCGGCGTCAGCCGAGACGCGCGAACGCGAACTCCGTCGAGGTGCCCAGTGGGTCGTCGGCCGTCGCGGTCCACACCTCACCGAACCCCGCGTCACGCAACTGGTCTAGCGTCGCCTGTCGACCCGGCGCGGAGAAGAACATCGACCCGCCCATCCATCCGCGCCGAACCGTCTCGAAGCGGCCGCCGGGGAGCGTCAGCAGGACGACGCCGTCGGGCCTGAGGACGCGGGCGAACTCGCGGTACACGTCGGGATGGCGGTCACGCGGGACGTGGAAGACGGCGTGGTAGGCCGTGATGCCGTGGACGCTGTCGTCGGCGACGGGCAGGGCGGTCATGTCGCCCTGCACGAGGCGGGCGTCGGGGACGGTGTCGGCCGCCAGTTCCAGCCCGCGGCGCGAGAAGTCGAGGCCGACGCTTCCGGGCGGGAGGTTGGCGAGCGTCCGCGCGCCGTCGCCGCATCCCACGTCGAGGACGACCGGGTCGGCGGGCAGTTCCGCGAGCAAGTCGTCGATGAGGGCGGCGTCGGACCCGCCGGGGTCCCGCTTGCGTGCGTACGTCTCGGCGACGGCGTCCCACGCGCGGCGCACCTCGTTGCTATCCATACGGTCGCTTGGGGCCGAATCGGTATGAGTGGTTGGCGGCGTAATCCGGGCGTACCGTCGCTCGGTGGCGTCGGCGGCTATTCGAGGACCGACTTGGGCCGCTTCAGGTAGAACTCCTGTTCGGTAACTCGCTCGTACACGTCGTACAGCGTCTGGACCGCCGCTTCGTCGGGGTCGAACCGGAGGTGCGGCGCGAGGTGGTAGGCCTTGCAACTGGTCAGGAAGAAGTACAGCGTCCGGTGGTGGGCCGGGGTGGCGTCGACGACGCCCAACTCCGCGCCTCCGAGGTCGTCCGAGAAGTCGTTGAGCATCGCCGCGATGTCGTCGTGTAACTGGTCGTCGGGCCGTTGCAGGGGTGTGCCGAACGTCTGCTTGAGGAAGTCGCTTGTGGCCCGGAAGAAGGGGTTCGAGTCGACGCCGCTGGGGTCGACGCGGACGAACGTCTCGTAGAGGTCCAACAGCGTCGTCAACTCGTCCGCGGTCAGCGCCACGGGTCGGACCGGGTCGCCTTGACTGAGCGCGTACTCCGGGAAGGAGTACGACTGCGGGTCCGGAACCTGCCCGAACACGGTGTCGAGGGACATAGCCGGACTAGGGCGAGCGACGGTCTAACTGTTGTGGGTGTCGGCGGCGCGCCGCTCTCGGGTTCTCCGGGCTTACCGGCGGCCTACCGTGTCAATAACGAAACCCGGCGTCGGCGACGGGATAGGCGGAGCGCACGCTATGGGAGACACTGCACACCTGCGAATCGGACACTGCTGTCCGGACGCGCCGAACGTCGACGTGGCCGTGGACGGGGCGACGCGGTTCGAGAACGTCGAGTACGCCGCGGTGACCGACTACGAACCGTTCGACCCCGGCGACCAGAAATTGACGATTGCACCGGCGGGGAGTACCGCGACCGTCGTCTCGACCCGAATTCCTCTGAAGGAAAATACTGCGTACACGGTCCTCGCGACGGGGCTGATAACCGACATCGAGGCGACGGTGCTGACCGACGACCCCGGCGACGTCTCCGACGAGATGGCTCAGGTCCGCCTCGTCCACACGTCGCCGGACGCGCCCCCGGTGGCGCTCACCGTCGGGGACACCGCCGTCGTCGACGGCGTGGGGTTCCGGGAGGCCAGCGAGTACCGACCCGTCCGGCCGGGCACACACGACGTGGGCCTCCGGCCGGACGACCGCGGCCGACTCGAACTGGAACTGTCGGCCATCGAGTTCGACGGCGGGAGCGCCTACTCCGTGGTCACGGTCGGACAGATAGAGACGGGGACGCTCGCGGCCGTCGTCACCGAGGACGCGGCGGCGTTGGCGACGGTGACCGAGTGAGCGGTCGCGGTTCGCTCAGGACCGGCGTTCGTCCAGTCGCGCGAGCAGTTCCAGTCCGTAGACGATGTGGAGGACGGAACTGGACTGCCCGGCCTCGTAGACGAGGTCGTCGCGCGCCCTGACGTGGTCTAAGACGGCCTTCGAGGCGTGGTCCGGCGCGGCGGCCAGTCCCGCGTCCGTCTCGGCCAGCCATTCCATCACCCGCAGGTCGCTCTTGCTGTCGCCCATCACCAGCGCGAACGGGTCGTCGATGCCCAACACGTCGAACGCCTCCTCGACGCCGGTCGGCTTGGCGAGTTCAAGGCTGACGAGTTCGGCCGCGTCCCCCTCGTAGTAGCCGATGTCGATGCGTTCGAGCACGTCCAGCATCGCCGACGGCGCGCCCGCTACATCGGCGTCGGTCGAACGGCCCGCCTCCTCGAGGACGGCCCGAATCTCGGGGTCCTTCGCGAAGAAGGTCTGGGCGACGCCCGCTGGGTCGGTCACGTCCGCCCCGGTGGCCTCGGCGACGCTCTCGCCGACGAGTCCACAGAGGTAACACAGCGCCTCGTCGACGATTTCGACGGCCGTCTCGCTGCCGACTTCGGCGTTGGGTTTCAGGGTGACGTTGAACTCGTTGCCTTGGAGGTGACAGCCGTGGCGCACGTCGTCGGGCGCTTCGGAGAGAGCACGCCCGCGAACGGCGTCGAACACGTCGACGACGACGCCGTCCAAGCGCTCGTACAGCAACCGCTTCGTGTCCGGGCCGTGGTTCGGCGTGAACACGCCGTTACCCGACTCGTAGACGATGCTTACCGACCCCGAGGAGACGACTTCGTTGCCGAGTCCCTGAATCAGAAACCCCTTCACGTTCTCTAAGGTCTGGCCGGTGCAGACGACGATGGGGATACCCCGCTCGTGGAACTCCGTGAGGAGATACAGCGTGTCACGGGGAATCTCGTTGTCCGTGTCCCCGGCCGACCGGAGTGTCTCGTCCACGTCCAAGACGAGAACGTTCACCGCGCGGTCGTACTTCGAGAAGAGGTCCAGCGCCGCGAACGCCTCCTCGCGGGTCAGTCGCGCCGCTATCTCGGCGTACGTCTCGCCCGTCGCCGGGAACTCCTCGGCGATGTCGGCCTTTCGCTCGTCGAGTTCGTCGCGGGCCGTCTCCCACTGGTCTAACGCGATGGGTGAACTGAGCGGGGGAAAGAGGTCGACGAACTCCTGATACGCGCGGAGCGTCTCCGTGTCTACCGTCTCGTAGAGCCGATAGAGTTGGTCGTACTGTTCCATGGCTTGCTGTTGCCGTGGCTGTCGCTACGCGAACACTTGATTCTACGGTTCGGAGGCGCCCGTACGCGGAAAAATCGACGGCTCGCTAGCCGCCGTCGGCCGCGCCGTCACCGCCGTCGGTCAGCACGGAGAGGTCACCGCCTCTCTCGTTGAGGAACGTCGGTAATTCCTCGGGCTCCGCGTCGGCCTCGTCCGCTCGCTCCGTCTGCTCCGCGCGTTCGTCGCGCGCTTCTCGCCAGTTCGGTGTCCGTCCGCGCTCGAAGCACATGGTGTCCCACCACTCGACTGTGAGTGCTGTATCGTGTTAACTATTTGCACGGTCGCGTGGACAGTCTCAAGTCGCCCCGTCCACTACCGCCAACGACTATGCGGGGGACGCCATGACGGACATCCAGCAACTCGACGAGCGCACCGTCGAGCGCATCGCGGCGGGCGAAGTCGTCGAGCGACCGGCCTCGGTCGTGAAGGAACTCGTCGAGAACGCCATCGACGCCGACGCGAACCGCGTCTCGGTGGCCGTCGAGAGCGGCGGCCGCGAGGGGATTCGCGTCACCGACGACGGCGTCGGGATGGACCGCGAGTCGGTCGAACGCGCCGTCGAGCAACACACCACCTCGAAGATTCGGGACATCGACGATTTAGAGGGTGGCGTCGGGACCCTCGGATTCCGCGGCGAGGCCCTCCACGCCATCGGGGCCGTCTCGCGACTGACGGTCACGACACGACCGCGAGGGGGCGACGTGGGCACGGAACTCGTCGTCGAGGGCGGCGAGGTCACCAGCGTGGGTCCTGCCGGATGTCCCGAGGGGACCACCATCGAAGTCGACGACCTGTTCTACAACGTCCCCGCCCGCCGGAAGTACCTGAAACAGGACTCGACGGAGTTCGCCCACGTCAACACCATCGCGACGAGTTACGCGCTGGCGAACCCCGACGTGGCCGTCTCGCTCTCGCACGACGGCCGCGAGACGTTCGCGACGACGGGGCAGGGCGACCTGCGGGGGACGGTCATGTCCGTCTACGGCCGGGAGGTGGCACAATCCATGATCGCGGTCCGCGCGGGCGTTAGCCCCGGGGACCGGTGGAGCGGGGAGCGAAGCGACCTGCGGAACGACGGGGAGGACCTGCCCGACGGCCCGCTATCGGGCGTCTCCGGCCTCGTCTCGCACCCCGAGACGACCCGCGCCGGGCGGGAGTACCTCTCGACGTACGTCAACGGCCGGTACGTCCGCGCGAAGACGGCCCACGACGCCGTCATCGACGCCTACGGGACCCAAATCGCGCCGGACCGCTACCCCTTCGCGGTCCTGTTCTTGGAGATGCCCGCGGGCGACGTGGACGTGAACGTTCACCCCCGGAAGATGGAGGTTCGATTCGCCGACGCCGACGGGGTGCGCGAGCAGGTTCGGACCGCCGTCGAGGATGCCCTCCTGCGGGAGGGACTGCTCCGCTCGTCGGCCCCGCGCGGGCGGTCACAGCCCGAACAGACGGAGATTTCGCCGTCGCGGGGCGGTGCGGACGCGGCACATGGTAGCAACGACGGTACGGCGTCGTCGAGTGACGACCGCGCGACGGCCGCCACGGCTACCGACCGGGCGGACGCGTCCCGGCCCG
Source organism: Haloarcula marina (assembly GCF_024218775.1). Taxonomy (NCBI): domain Archaea; kingdom Methanobacteriati; phylum Methanobacteriota; class Halobacteria; order Halobacteriales; family Haloarculaceae; genus Haloarcula; species Haloarcula marina. The sequence goes on from NZ_CP100404.1 coordinate 729,552, forward strand.
TGACAGAGAGCGAGACGCCGTCGCCGGACGACACCACCGCTTCGGGTCGAACCGGGAGCGAGTGGACCGCGAGCGACGGCGCGGCGACGACCGAGGGGGCGGCCGACACGGACGACCGTGGCCCGAGCGAACGCGACGGGGAGACGCCCGCGCCCGACACGGATTCGACAGCGCCGGACCGAAAGTTCTCTGGCGGTCACGAACAGGCCCGCTTGGGCGAGGACGGCGAGACGCCGACGACCAGCCACGACCGCCTCCCGTCGATGCGCGTCCTCGGACAGTTACACGAGACGTACGTCGTCGCGGAGACGGCCGACGGCCTCGTCCTCGTCGACCAACACGCCGCGGACGAACGAGTGAACTACGAGCGGTTGCAGGCCGAGTTCGCGGGCGAGACGACGACCCAAGCGCTCGCGGACCCGGTCGAACTGGAACTCACTGCCCGGGAAGCCGCCGTCTTCGAGGCTCGGAGCGACGCGCTGGCGAGTCTCGGTTTCCACACTGCCCGGACGGGCGAGCGAACCGTCGAGGTCCGGACCCTGCCGGGCGTCATCGCCGACGCCGCCGGTCCCGACATCGTCCGAGACGTTCTCGCCGCGTTCGTCGAGGGCGAGAGCGAGGCCGCGAGTACCGTCGAGGAGGCGGCCGACGAACTGCTCGGTGACCTCGCGTGCTACCCTTCCGTGACGGGCAACACCTCGCTGACCGAAGGGTCCGTGCGGGACCTGCTCGCGGCGCTGGACGACTGCGAGAACCCCTACGCCTGCCCGCACGGTCGACCGACGGTCATCGAAATCGACCGCACGGAACTCGAAGACCGGTTCGAGCGGGACTATCCCGGCCACGGCGGCCGACGGGACTGAGGGGAAAATGTCGACGAGAGAGCCGGTTGAACTAAATCGTAGTCTCCCGATGGGTGGCGTATGTCGCTGGTGACCTTCGGTGAGACGGCCCTCCGATTCTCGCCGCCGGACGGACAACGCTTCGAGACCGCCCGAAACGTCGGCCTCCGCGCGGACGGCGCGGCCAGTACCGTCGCGGCCACGGCGAGTCGCCTGGGCGGCGATGCCGTCTGGTTCTCGAAACTCCCCGACACGCCGCTGGGTCGGCGCGTCGTCGCCGAACTCCACGAACACGGACTCGAAACGGACGTGGTCTGGGCGGACCCCGAGGACGGCCGACAAGGGCTGACCTTCCACGAGGCGGCCGCCGCGCCACGCGAAGACCGACTGCTTCAGGACCGCGGCGACACGGCGATGGGGACGCTGCGGCCCGGCGAACTCCCGATGGGACAGATTCAGGAGGCCGACGTGGTGTTTACCGCCGGGTCGACGGCGGCACTCTCGGAGACGGCGGCGGACACGACGGGCGCGTTGCTCCGGGCGGCCGGAGGTATCCGGGCGCTGGACCTCGATTTCCACCCCGGCCTCTGGAGCGCCGAGGAGGCCCACGACACCCTCTCGGACCTCTTCGACGCCGTCGACCTCCTCTTTGCCAACGAGGAGCAGGCGAAGGCCGTCTTCGACCGGACGGGGCGGCCCCGCGAACTCGTCCACACCATCGCCGCCGACTACGACTTCTCCCGGGTCGTCCTCACCCGGAGCGAACACGGCGTCGTCGCCTATCACGACAACGTCCTCCACGAACAGGACGCCATCGAGACGGGCCCGCCGGTCGACGACGCCCGACAGCACGACGTGTTGGTCGGCGCTGTCCTCCAGCAACTCATCGACGGCGCGCCGACCGACGAGGCGCTGGCGCACGGGAGCGCCGCGGCGGCGCTGGCCCGGACCATGCCGGGCCCGCTGACGCCTATCGAACCGGCGGAAGTCGAGCGACTGGTCGCGGCGAACACCGACCGGGGACGCTGACCGCCGCGAAGGCGTCCCTTTTCGCGAATAAGCCGAACATACTGTTACTCGCTCGACGCCTTTACGATCACTATGGCCCGGTCACGGTTGTCGATAGCCCTCTGTGTCGTCGCGCTCACGGGAACGCTCGCGCTCGCCTTCACCGGCGGCGCGGCCGCCCAGCAAGAACAGACGACGCTCACCGTCACCGTCGTCGACCAGAACGGTGACCCGGTCGGGGACGTGGACCTCTCGGCGACGTGGGACGGCGGCGAGGGCGGCCCGGTCAACGAGACGACGCGCTCGAACGGGCAGGCCCTCGTCGACGTGCCCGAGGGCGCGGACGTAACCATCCGCGTCACCGACGACGAGTACATCCGAAATCAGCCGTTCACCGTCGAGAACGCCTCCGCCCGCACCGTCGAAATCGACGTGGCACGCATCGCGAGAGCACGCATTACCGTCCGTGACACGGCCGGTGAGGCTGTCTCGGACGCCCGCGTTCAACTGTACAGCGACGGCCGATTCATCACGGACCAGCGAACGCGCGAGAACGGAACGGTCAGAACGCCCGAAATCGAGAGCGGCGAGTACCGACTCGTCGTCTCGAAAGACGGCTTCTTCCGCAACCGGACGCAGGTGACTATCCGGAACGGTGCGACGCCGACGGCCACGCTCGAAGAGGGGTCGGCGCTCGTCACGGTCACGGTCACGGACGACCACTTCGAAGAGCCACAGGCGGTCCGGAACGCCTCGGTCACCGTCTCGGGCGCCGGAACGGTCCAGACCCTCTCGAACGGGCAGGCGACCATCAGCGTCCCGGTCAACGACGACTACGACCTCAGGGTGACGAAAGACGAGTACGAGACGGCCGACCGCCGTCTCGTCGTCCGCGAGGACAACCGCTCCATCGACGTGACCATCCGGCGGACGCCGTCGCTCTCGCTCGTCCCGGACAATCAGCGGGTCGTCGTCGGTGAGACGGTCCGTCTCCGACTGACCGACGAGTACGGCGATACCGTCGGGAACGTCAACGTCACGCAGGACGGCGCAGTCGTCGGCACGACCGACGAATCCGGGATGGCCGTCGTGCCGGTCGAGTCCGCTGGGAACGTGACCTTCGAAGCGGCGAGCGACGGTCTCTCGACGACGGCTACCGTCGAGGGCGTCGAACCGGCCGCCGAGGAGACGCCGACCGAGACGGCGACGCCGACGGCCACTGCCACCGCGAGTCCGACCGCGACGCCGACGGCGACCACGACGACCGGCGGCGGCGGGCCGGGCTTTACCACGGTGACGGTCCTGCTGGCGGTGGCGGCGCTCGCGTTGCTGGCGCTCCGGCGTCGGTAACGGGACGCTTTTGGGCGCGAGGCCCCCACCGGTGAGCAATGACTGTTCTCGAAGGCGTCCACGACGCCCACGGCGCGACGTTTCGGGAGGTCGGCGGCCGCCGAGTCGTCGAGGACTACGGTCGGCACGAACGGACCCACCGCGCGGTGCGCAACGTCGTCGGCGTCTGCGAGTTCGGCTACGGCGTCCTCGTCGTCACCGGCGAGGACCGCGTCGAGTACGTCGACAACGCCGTCTCCAACGACGTGCCCGCGGCCGACGGCCAGGGCTGTTACGCCCTCTTGCTCGACCCGCAGGGTCGCGTCGAGACGGACATGTACGTCTACAACGCCGGCGAGCGCCTGCTGGTGTTCACGCCGCCCCAAGAAGCCGAACCGCTGGCCGAGGAGTGGCAGGCGAAGACGTTCATTCAGGACGTGACGATTCGGGTGGCGACCGACGACTTCGCCACCTTCGGCGTCCACGGCCCGAAAGCGACCGAGAAGATAGCGAGCGTCCTCCATCAGGCCGCCTCGCCCGAGGCGCCGCTGTCGTTCAATCGCGGCGAACTCGGCGACGTGGGCGTCTCCGTCATCCGGACGGACAACCTCGGGGGCGAGGAGAGCTACGACGTGGTGTGTGCGGCCGCCGACGCCGAACGCGTCTTCGATACGCTGGTCAACCGCGGCCTGAACGCCGTCCCCTTCGGCTACCGGACGTGGGAGGCGCTGACGCTCGAAGCGGGGTCGCCGCTGTTCGACACCGAAATCGAGGGGGCGCTCCCGAACGACCTCGGCCTGCGCAACGCCGTCGACTTCGAGAAGGGGTGTTTCGTCGGCCAAGAGGTCGTCTCGCGCATCGAGAACCGCGGTCACCCTCGGAGACGACTCGTGGGCCTGACCGTCGACGCCCTGCCCGAGGCGGGCGCGGCCGTCGTCGCCGGTGACGAACACGTCGGCGAGGTGACCCGCGCCGTCGACAGTCCGATGCGAGACGCCCCTATCGCGATGGCCGCTGTCGACTGGGACCTGTCGGAGGCCGCGCTAGCGGTGCGAATCGACGGCGACGACGTGGCGGCCGAGCGGACGGCGCTCCCGTTCGTCGAGGGGTCCGCCCGGTCGGCCCGCCTCCCGAAGTACTGACCGCCGATTGTCAGGTACGTCAACGTTTAACACGGTTGAGCGGGCATCTCAGCGTATGGGTGAGTCCAGCGGCCGCGTCACGCCCTTCGAGACTATCGTGGAGGCCGCGGGTGACCCGATGTACACGCTCGACGCGGCGGGGCGCTTCGACTACGTCAACGACGCCCTCGTCCAGCAGGTGACCTACTCGCGGGCGGACATCCTCGGTGACCCAGTCGCCCGCTTGCTCACCGACCGCGCCGTCCGACGGTGCTACGACGCAATCGACTCGCTGCACGCGGGCGACGCCGACGCCGAGACCATCGAGATTCAGGTGACGCCCGGCGACGGCACCCGACGCAACGCCGAGGTCACCATCGCGCTCCTTCCGACCGAATCGGGCGACGGGGGCGGCGACGACGGCTATCGCGGGACCGTCGGTATCGTCCGGGACATCACCGACGTTCGCCGGAGCGAACAGCAACTCGCCGTCCTCGAACGCATCCTCCGGCACAACCTCCGAAACGAACTGACTGTCATCGCGGGTCGCGCGGACCATCTCCAACAGGAACTCGACGACGAGGCGCTGGCCGAACACGCCGCCGACGCCCTCGCGGCCGCCGAGCGAATCCGCTCGCTCTCCGAGGGCGTCCGCGACCTCCACGAATCCGTTCGCCCGGAGGAATCGCTGTCGACCCACGACCTCGTGGCCGTCGTCGAACGGGCCGTCGAGACGCGAGTGGGAACGCAACCCGAGACGACAGTGCGAGTCGACTGCCCGGACAGCGCCGTGATACTCGCGACGGACGCGGTGGCGCTCGCCGTCAGCGAACTCCTCCAGAACGCGGTCGACCACGGCCGCCCGCCCGTGACGATTTCGGTGGCTGACGGCGACGACGGCGTCACGCTCCGCATCGCCGACGAAGGCCCGGGTATCCCGACGAGCGAACGCGAGGCGGTCCTCACGAAGACCGAGACGCCGCTGGCACACGGGAGCGGACTGGGCCTGTGGCTCGTGACGTGGGTGCTCGACAGTTGCGGCGGCGACCTCTCGTTCGAGACCCCGGCCGACGGCGGGACCGTCGCAATCGCGCGGTTCCGGACACCGTGACCGCCCCGGCGATTCGACGAGTCCGTCAGGTCGCTATCGGAGTCCAACCATCTCGAAGCGAGCGCCGCCGCCGCTCGCCCCGGTGACGCGCAGGTCCCAGCCGTGGGCGGCGACTATCGAGTGGACTATCTGCAGGCCGTAGCCCGTCCCGTGTTCGGCCGTGGTGTAGCCGGATTCGAGCACCGACTCGCGCTCGGCCTCGGGGATACCCGGGCCGGTGTCTTCGACGAAGAAACCGTCGGCGAGGGGACCGACCCGGACGGCCACGTCCGGCCCGCCGTGTTCGACGGCGTTGCGAAACAGGTTCTCGAAGACGTGCCGGAGCATCGTCCGGTCGGCCTGTACCGTCATCCCGGTGTCGGCCGACAGCGTCGCCGACGCGGTGTCGACGTTCGCCCACGTCTCGGCCGCCAGTTCGTCCAGCGGGACGGCCGCCGTCGCGTCTATCTGTTCGCCCTGTTTCGCCAACTGGAGCAGGTCCTCGATTATCTCGGCCATCCGCTCGTGTGCGGTGGCGACCCGGTCGAGCGCCTCGCGGTCGACATCGCCGTCGCCCTCCGCCTGTGCCAACTCCAGGAACCCCTGTGCGACGGTCAACGGGTTCCGGAGGTCGTGGGACACCGTCGACGCGAAGGCGTTCAGTCGCTCCGCCTGCCGTTCGAGTTTCCGCTGCCGCCGTTGCTGTTCGGTCACGTCCCGGAGTACGACGACCCACCCGACCCGCGGCCCTCCGCGGCGCAGTTCCTCGACGCGGACGCTGACGTACCTCGTCGGCCCCCCGTCCCGGCCGACTTCGAAGACCCCCTCGGACGTTATCTCGGGGTCGAACGCCGCGACGAGCGCCGTCATCGGTTCGCCGATGTCCGTCCCGGCGTCGTCGAGAACGTCCTGCCCGCTCGGGTTCGCGTGGACGATTCGGCCCGCTTCGTCGAGGACGAACATCCCGTCGGGGGAGTACTTCATCGCCGTCGTGTACGCGAGCGGCGGGTAGTCGAACAGCCGGTATCTGAACACGACGAACCCGAACGCGAGCGCGGCGACCGACCCGGAAGTCGGCACGAGGTTCACGCCCGAATCGAACGGGGGAACCGAACTACCGTTGAGGAACACAAAGACGATGGGGACCGTCGCTCCGAACGCCATCCACGCCGCCTGCGGAAGGTACGACCGGCCGACGCGGGCCGCTTCGTACGCGACGACGCCGAGCGCACCGAACGTGAGGACGGTACTGTAGGCGACGAACAGCAGGAATCCGGGGCCGTCCTCGACCCGGAGGGTCACGAGGGCACCCGTCGCGACGTCGACGCCGCCTATGATGACTCCGTCGGGATTCAAGAACAGGAGACAGACGAAGGCGAGCGGCGCGGCCCACACGAGCGCGACCACCTCGGCGCGGAGCCATCGACGCCGGTCGGTGTACGCGAGGGCGAACAGGAAAAAGAGCGGGGGCAGTGCCGCCGCGCCGACGTGCAGGAGCCGATAGAACAGCAGTTTCGTGCTCGGGTCAGTGTGGAGGAGCTTGAGCGCCGAGAAGCCGGTCCAGACCGCCACTGCGAGAGTGATGCCGAGAAACAGCACTGCCGTTGCGTCGGCGGTCCGGTCCGAGATGAGGCGGGCGGTGTAGCCCGCGAGCGCGAGAGCGACGACCGTCGCAAAGAGCGTCGGGCCGGCGTAGACGGTGAACTGCCACGACACTCGGTAACATCGACTCCGCCCGAACAAAACGATGTCTGTTCTGACGGGGCCACTACCCGCCGTCTGCCGCCGTCACTCGACCAGGGGCAGGACGATACCGAAGACGAGGGGCGAGAACAGGCCCAGCAGGATGCCGAGCGCTTCCATATCGGTCAGCAGCATGTCGGTCCACCCGGGCACCGGTCCGAGGACGGTGTGGGCGGCGAGTTCGCCGAGTGCGCCCAGCGCGAACAGGCCGACACCGAGGAGGAAGCCGCGCTTCGCGAGTGTTCCGTGGTCCATGTTTCGGTATTGTGCCATACTCCCCGAGTCGCCGTCGCCGAACTAACGCGTTGCGCTTTCTGACAAAAGGGCTATAACGCCGGTTCACATACGCTCGGGCGATGAACGGAGTCCTCACGGAATCGCTGGGCGAACTGTTCGCGCTTGCCGTCTCGGCCCTTCTGGCGGGCGTGCTGACCGTCGTCGGCGTGCTCACCGAGAGCGCCGGGATGGCGAACCTGCAAGCGGGACAGTCGGTGTTCGGCCTCTGGGAACTGTGGATGGGCGCGATACTGCTGTACGCGGGGCTGTACATGCTCGGCTACAAGCGAGTGTGGACCGGCCTGCGCCAGTCGGCCGCGGCGACGAACTGAGTTACGACCGCGAGAGCAACGCCTTCAGTTGTTCCCGCGAGAACAGCGTCGTCGGACGGTCCATATGGACGCCGATTTCGCCCTCGAAGGCCCTCATCCCGAGTTTCTGGACGGCCTTCGGCACGGAGTAGCCCGCCCGAACGGCGTGGCCGAGACGTATCTCCTGCCGTAAGTCGTCGCGCCACGCGCGCTCGTAGTCGCCGAGCGTGGCGGGGTCGTCGGGGTCGATTTCGCGGGCCGCGTGGTCGGCGGCGGTCATCCCGTAGAGGATGCCGCCGCCGGTGAACGGCTTGGTCTGGGCGGCGGCGTCGCCGACGAGGAACGACCGGCGACCCGTGACGCGTCTGGGCGGGCCGACGGGGATGAGGCCCGAACAGCGCCGGGTCACGTCGGCACCGTAGCCCTCGACGAATCCCTCGAACCGCCCGCGGGCGTCGTCGCCCGGCGGCACGGCCAGTCCGTACTCGACGCCCGCCTCGCCGCGAGGGATGCGCCACGCGAAGAAGCGCGGGACGGTGAGGTGCACGTCGACGAAGTCGCCGTGGTCGGCCGTCTCGTCGAACCCGAGGACGCCGTGGAGCAGTTCGTCGGGTTCGGGAAGCCCGAGTTCGCGGCGGACGCGGCTCTTTGGCCCGTCGCACCCGGCGACCATCTTCGCTCGGTGAGTCTCGACGCCGTCGGGGCCGCGGGCCTCGACGGTGACGCCATCCCGGCCCTCCTCGACACCGACGACGGTGTGTTCCTCTCGCACGTCCGCGCCCGCCTCGCGGGCCAACCCGGCGAGGTGGCGGTCCAGTCCTACCCGGTCGATGACGTTCGAGATGACCTCGTCCTTGTAGAAGGGGTGGGCGTCGCTGCCCGGGCCGCCGGTGTGAAAGCGCGCGCCGGACACTTCGTTCTGGAGGAGTTCGCCGCGGGCGTCCTCGGTGTACTCCCAGATGTCGGTGCTGACGTGGCCCGAACAGGCCAGCGGTTCGCCGACTGTCCCCTGTTCGAAGGCGACGACGTCGAGCCCCTGCTGGGCCGCGCGGCGTGCGTACCGCGACCCGGCGGGACCGGCACCGACGACGACGACATCGTGCATATCCGTCCTGTCGGCGCCGCGAAACAAGTACTTTCTCGATTCGCCCGCCTCAGCTACCGACGCTCGGCCGCCGACGGCCGCCGGTCCGCTCGGCGACCCAACCGCCGATTCGGCCGCCCGCCCATCCGGCGAGCACCGAGATACCAGCACCGAGGGCGAGGAACACGACCCCGAAGAGGACGACTCCGAGAAAGCCGACCACGCGGAACCACGCCGGGCCGCCCAGTCCGGCGGCCGCGAACGCGAGCACGTCGTACAGTATCAACACGACCGGGAGCGCGCCGACGAGGCCGGTTCGAGCGCCGACGGGACTGCTCTCCAACCCGCGGCGCTTCGCGAGGTAGCCCGTGAGGAGCGCGGCAAAGAACGCTGCGGACAGCGACATCTCGTCGCCGGTCTGCCAGTAACTCACGACGGTGAACGGGATAGAGACGAGGCCGCCCAGCAGGGCGTACCGCCACGTCGGACTCAGTTCGCGGGGGAGGGGACCAGTTCGGGACACGGTCGAATCGTCGCAGTCCCGACACATAAGTTTCACTTCGCTGACGACGGAAGCGCCGACCGCGCCGGTGCTGGCGTTCCGTCCGTATTTGTTGATTCGCTCCCTCCCGACTGTATGGCCGACTATCAGCCCGGCGTCTGCAACATCGGGGCGACGCAGCGACGCGCCCGACGGCTCTCCGGTATCGGGTCGTTCGGCATCGCGGCGGCAATCGTACTGGCAGTTGTTCTGTCGGTACTCCCGCGGAGCGCGCTGTGGGCCACCGCGCCGTTCGTCTTCGGTGGCTGGGTCGGCGTCCTCCAGGATTACTTCCGCTTCTGCGTGGCGTTCGGGGCGTTGGCCCGCTACGACCTCGGCGGGTCGGGCGGCGGTGTGGGCTCCGTGGACGACCCGGCGGCGGTCAGCGCCGACCGCAAGCGCGCGCTGAAGATTCTCGCGGCCGCCGCCGTCGGGACGGCCGTCACCACCGGTGCGGTAGTCGCGCTCGGGTCGCTGTTCTAGCCGCCGCTTCCGGCGGGTCTCGGGCGTCGGTCTGCCACCGATGCGAGGGCGGGAGGGCGTGGCCGTCCTGCCCGACCGGCCCTACAGTTCACTGTCCGGGACGACGACGACTTTCCCGAACCCCTCGCGTTCCTCGATGATTTCGTGTGCGCGCTGGATGTCGCTCATCGGTAGGGTCTTCCGGATTCGGGGCTCGAACGCCCCTTCCCAAACGAGTTCGAGGACGTCGTCGACTTCGCCGGGCGTGCCCATCGTCGAGCCGTGGACCTCCAGTTGGTTCCAGAAGATGCTGTTGAGGTCCGTCTCGGGGTTGCGCCCCGTCGTGGCACCGCACGTGACGACGGTGCCGCCCTTCGCGAGGCTCCCCAGCGAGTCCTGCCACGTCGCCTTGCCGATGTGGTCGACCACGACGTCGACGCCGCGCCCGCCGGTCGCGTCGGCGATGGCGTCGGCGAAGTTCTCCTCGTCGTAGTTGATGGTGTGGTCCGCGCCGACGTCGGCGGCGTAGGCCAGTTTCTCCTCGGTGCTGGCCGTCGCGTACACCTCCGCACCGAGGTAGTCGGCAATCTGGACGGCGGCGTGGCCGACTCCGCCGCTGGCACCGAGAACGAGGATGGACTCCCCCGGTTGGAGGTCCGCTCGGGTGACGAGCATCCGCCAGGCCGTCTGGAAGACCAGCGGTGCCGCGGCCGCCGTCTCCCAGTCGACGCCCTCGGGCACGGGGACGAGGTTCTCGGCGGGGACCGCCGCCTGTTCGCTGTGGACGCCGCGGACGTGTTCGCCGATAATCTGGAAGTCGGTACACAGCGTCGGGTCGCCGTCGCGGCAGAACTCGCAGTGCCCGCAGGAGAGGCCCGCCGAGACGGCGACGCGGTCGCCCGGTTCGAAGCGTTCGACGTCGGTACCGACGTCGTCGACGACGCCAGCGGCGTCACTGCCGGGGATGTGTGGCATCTCCAACTCGAGGCGTTCGAGCGCGCCGAGTCCCATCCGCGTGAACACGTCGAGGTGGTTCAGGGCACCGGCTTTCACGTCGACGAGCACCTCGTCGCGCTCGATTTCCGGGTCGTCGAACTCGCCGTATTCGAGGACGTCTCTGCGACCGTGGTCCGAGAACTGGACGGCTTTCATATCGAGTGTGCGAGGGGACGTGCGAAAAAGGTTAGCCGCCCCCACACTCGATGGGTCGTCACGCGGCGGACATCGTACGCCAGTCCGGCGGTGTCGTCGACCTGTCGACCGAAAGCCGACGGAGGTGACCGTCAGACGACCGCCAGTCCCCGTGGCACCTGGTCGTAGGCGTCGGTCCACGGCCCGACACCGTCCCACGTCTCGCCCGTGGGCGACCGGAACAGGCCGCGGTTCGTCAGCGCACAGAGCGCGCCGTCGGGGTCGGGCGCGAGCACCGCCCGCGCGAGGCCGTCGGGTGCGGGCAGGCCGTCCATCGCCGCCGTCCAGTTCTCTCCCGTCCACCGGTAGACGTAGCTCTCGCCGCTCGTCGAGTGGGCCGAGCGCGGTCCGCTGGCCGCCGAGACGACGATTCGCTCGGGGTCGTCGGGATGGACTGCGAGGCCCCAGACGTATCGATGTTCGAGTCCGTCTTGTGGGTACGTCCACGTCGTCCCGCGGTCCGCTGACTGCGCGTACCCGTCGCCCGCCGCGGTGTAGACGCGGTCCGGCGCGTCGGGATGGACCGCGAGCGTGTGATTGTCTCGGCGGCCGCCGGTCGGGTGGTCCACCCACGTCTCGCCGCCGTCGCGACTCCGGACCAACGCGCCCGCCTCGATGGCGACGTACAACCCCTCGGGGTCGTCGGGGTGAACCGCCAGCCACCGGACGTGGTGGGTGTGGGGCCGCGGCGGGAACGACCACCGCGAGGCCGAGTCGAGGTCTGTCAGCCCTTCACGCTCGGTCCAGGACTCCCCGCCGTCGGTCGACCGATAGACGGCGCTGGGTTCGGTCCCGGCCCACACCACGTTCGGGTCGTGCGGGCTGACCGTGACGCTCGTCACGCGGTCGCCTGCCGACAGCACCTGCCCCCACGTCTCGCCGCCGTCGACGGTCCGCTGGAGGCCCGCGTCGACGGTGCCGACGAACGCCCGGTCGGGGGCACGCGGGTCGGCGGCGACGCATTCGAGCGTGTGGTCCCGCAGGCGCTCGCTCCACTGCCACTCTCGCTCCTCGTCGCCGACCAGCAGGCGGTCCGACAGCGCGGCGTAGACTGTGTGCATGACTGACAGTACGACGGCGAGAGGGAAAACTGTCGCCTCGCCCTCAGTCGTCGGCCGCGACGGCCGCCGTCCCGAGTCGCCGCGAGAGGAAGTCGTCCAGCAGGCCGAACAGCCGAATCTTCTGGTCGATGTCCGAGGAGGCGTGGCCCTCCGCGCCGAGTTCCTCGTACTCGTAGTCCGCTTCGGGACCCTCGGTGTACCCGAAGTCGTCCAGCGCGTCGCGGAACAGGCGCGCCTGCGAGACGGGGACGCGGCGGTCGTTGACCCCGTGGAGCATGAACAGCGGGGCCGCGAGATTCTCGACGTACTCGATGGGCGAGCGCTCCCGATAGAGGTCGGGGTTCTCTGCGGGCGTCCCGATGTTCTTCTCCATCAGTTCCGTGCGGTAGTGGGGCATCGTGTTCTCGTACTGGTCTTCGAGGTCGGTCAGCCCTATCCACGCCACCCCGGCGTCGTAGAGGGCGGGGTACTGGATCATCTGCCAGTACGCCGAGTAGCCGCCGTAGGAGCCACCGAAGACGGCCACGCGCTCGTCGTCGACCCACTCGCGGGTGTCGAGGACGTGTTCGGCGGCCGTCGCCACGTCGCCCTGTTCGGCCCCGCCCCAGTCGTCGTACAGTTGCTGGACGAACGCGTGGCCGCGCCCGGTCGACCCGCGGTAGTTCACCTGCAACACCGAGAAGCCCCGCTGGACGAGGAACTGCGTGTAGAGGTCGAACGACTTCGTGTCCATCGCCCGCGGCCCGCCGTGGGGGTTGACGACGAGCGGCGACGGCCGCTCGCCCGAGTCGTACAGCAACGCGCCGATGTCGAGCGTCTCGTAGGGGTCGTGGACGACGGCTTCTTGGGCCGTCTCGGGGACGCCGTCGGACTCGACGGTGAAGTACTCGGCGTCGGCGAAGTCCGCGGGCGAGAACGGGCCGTACGCCGCCTCGTGGAGCGTCTCCGTCTCGTCGGCCGCGAGGTCGTAGGCCAGCAAGTCGGGCCGCCGCGTCGGCGTCGTGTGGGTGAGCAGGAGTCGGTCTCCGGTCAGTTCGGCGTCGCCAGCGAGCGATGCCACGCCCTCGGGGAGGGCGAGTTCGCGCGACTCGCCGGTTTCGAGGTCGTAGACGACCGGCACCTTGGCCGCCTCGCGGGTCCGGGTCACGACGATGCCCTCGCCGTCGGGCGTGAAGCCGTGGGGGTCCTCCTCGAAGTCGCTCTCGTACCACGTCACCGCGTCGGTTTCGAGGTCGTAGACCCCGCTGCGAGTCAGGTCGGTGCTGTTGTCCGAGACGAGCAAGCGCTCGCCGTCCGGTCCCCAGTCGACGGGCAGGTTCTCCGCGCCCGTCTCGCCCACGTCGAGGACGCGAGGGTCCGAGCCGTCTGTCGTGGCCCGTGGCGCCACGTACACGTCCACGTTCTCGAAATCGTCGGCCTCGTTGGTGGCGTAGGCCATGCGCTCGCCGTCGGGCGACAGCAGACCGGTCCACACCGCCCGCTCGTAGTCGGTCCGCTTGGTCGTCTCGCCGCTCGCGAGGTCGTGGGTGTAGAGGTTCATCTGCCCGTCGCGGGTCGACCCGAGCAACAGCGTCTCGCCGTCTTCGCCCACGTCCATGAGATGGACCTGTCCGGGCATCTCGACGACGGGTTCGACCGTCCCGTCGCGGTCGATGGCGTACACGTCGTTCTGCTCGTCGCCGTCGTCGTCCAGATGGAAGAACACGCGCTCGCCGTCGGCGCTCCACTCGACGTGCCAGCGGGCGTTCCGTGGGACCTCGCCGTCGCTCCACTGCTCGGTCTCGCCCGTCTCGACGTTCAGGACGTGGAGTTCGTTGCGGCCGCTACCGTCGTGGTAGAAGGCGACTTCCCGGCCGTCCGGGGAGGCGGTCGGGTGGGCCAGCGTCGGTAGCCCGGCCAGCGATTCGAGTACGTCGTCCGTCTCGGGGTCGGCCATGTCTGCCTGTATAATCAGCCAATTGGTTTAGAGTTTTCCCGCCAGACGAGCTCAGTCGTCGTCGGCCTTCGCGGCTACTTCGTCGCCGTCTCGCCCCGCTCGCGGCCCTTCGAGGTCGACCGCGGGGAGCAGGTCGCGGAGGTACTGCCCCGTGAACGACGCCTCCGTGCGGGCGACTTCTTCGGGCGTGCCGCTGGCGACGAGTTCGCCGCCGTTCTCGCCGCCCTCCGGCCCGAGGTCGAGGACGCGGTCGGCGTTCTTCACGAGGTCCAGTTCGTGCTCGATGACGACCACGGTGTTGCCGTCGTCGGTCAGGCGGTGGAGCACGTCGATGAGTTTGCGCTCGTCCTCGGGGTGGAGACCCGTCGTCGGTTCGTCCAGCAGGTACAGCGTCTCGCCGGAGTCTTTCTTGCCCAACTCTTCGGCGAGTTTGATGCGCTGGGCCTCCCCGCCAGAGAGCGTGGTCGAGGGCTGTCCGAGCGTCATGTAGTCCAGTCCCACGTCCTTCAGGAGTTGGAGGCGGCGGCGGATGCCGGGGTGGCTCTCGAAGAAGTCGTAGGCCTCCTCGACGCTCATCTCCAGCACGTCCGCGATGGTCGCGCCCTTGTAGGTCACGTCCAGCGTCTCGTCGTTGTAGCGCGCGCCGTCGCACTCCTCGCAGGGCACCTCCACGTCCGAGAGGAAGTTCATGTCGATGGTCACAGTGCCTTGGCCGCCGCAGGCCTCACAGCGGCCGCCTTTGACGTTGAAGGAGAACCGACCCTTCTCGTAGCCTCGCTGTTTGGCGAGGTTCGTCTCGGCGAACAACTCGCGGATGTGGTCGAAGACGTTGGTGTAGGTGGCCGGATTCGACCGCGGCGTGCGGCCGATAGGCGACTGGTCGATGAGACGGACCGTCTCTATCTGGTCGATGCCCTCGATGTCGTCGTGTTCGCCGGGGTTCACGTCGGTGTCGTTCATCCGGCGGACGAGGCCCTTGTACAGGATGTCGTGCATCAGCGTCGATTTCCCGGACCCGGAGACGCCCGTGATGGCGGTGAACGTGCTGAGCGGGAACTGCACGTCGAGGTCCTTGAGGTTGTGCTGACGTGCCCCTTTGACCGTGAGGTGGCCGTCGGCCTCGCGGCGCTCCTCGGGGACCGGAATCGTCCGCTCGCCAGCGAGGTAGTCGCCGGTGACCGACGCCTCGGCGGCCATCAGTTCCTCCTGGGGGCCGTTGACGACGACTTCGCCGCCGCGCTTGCCCGGTCCCGGCCCCATGTCGATTATCTGGTCGGCCCGCCGCATCGTCTCCGTGTCGTGCTCGACGACCAGCAGGGTGTTCCCGAGGTCACGCAGTTCCTCTAAGGTGTTCAGCAGGCGGTCGTTGTCGCGCTGGTGGAGGCCGATGGAGGGTTCGTCGAGGACGTAGAGGACGCCCACTAGCCCGGACCCGATTTGGGTGGCGAGGCGGATGCGCTGGCTCTCGCCGCCCGAGAGCGTCGACGCCTCGCGGTCCAGCGTCAGGTACTCCAGTCCGACCTCCTGCATGAACCCGAGGCGGGCGCGAATCTCTTTGAGAATCTCCTCGGCTATCTTCCGGTCGCGCGCCGAGAGGTTCCCTTCGAGTCCCTCGAAGTGTTCGAGAGCGTCGCCGATGGACATCTCGTTGACCTCGGTGATGGCCGTGCCGTCGACGAGGACGGCCCGCGATTCGGCCTTCAGGCGCGTCCCCTCACAGGCGGGACAGGTGGTCGTCGCCATGAACTCCTCGATGTGTTCGCGGGCGCGGTCCGAGTCCGTCTCGACGTGGCGACGTTCGAGGTTCGGGATGACTCCCTCGAAGCGCTCGGTCTTCTCGCGCGTGCCGTTCTTGGTGCGCCACTGGAAGTGGACGAGGCCGTCCGTGCCGTAGAGGAACTGTCGCTGTATCTCCTCGTCTAACTCCTCGAACGGCGTCGACAGCGAGACGCCGAAGTGCTCGGCGACGTTGTCCAGTTGCCGGGAGTAGTAGGTCCGGTCGTAGCTCCACGGCTCGAAGACGTGTTTCAGCGGCTTCGAGCGGTCCTGAATCACGAGGTCCTCGCTGACCTCCTTCGTCTCGCCCAGTCCCTCGCACTCGGGACACGCGCCGTGGGGCGAGTTGAACGAGAACGACCGGGTCTCGACCTCGCTGATGTCGATGCCGCAGTGCGTGCAGGCGAGGTCCTCCGAGAGTTCGACGACGAGGCGGTCTTCCTCGTCGGCCTCCGCGAGGTCACCGGTCGCCCGCGCCGTCGACCCGCCCAGCGCGTCGGCCGCGCCCTCCGGCGGGTCCGGGAGGATGACCTTCAGCGTGCCGTCGGCCTCCTCCAAGGCCGTCTCGACCGAGTCGGTGAGGCGCGACCGGGCTTCCGTCGACACCTTCACGCGGTCGACCACCACGTCGACGGTGTGGTCGAAGTTCTCGTCTAACTCCGGCCGGTCCATCGTCAGGTCGAACTCCTCGCCGTCGACTTCGACGCGACTGTACCCGTCGGAGACGAGGTCGTCGAACAGGTCCTCGAAGGCTCCTTTCTGGTCGCGGACGACCGGCGCGGCCAGTTTCGCGCGGGTCCCCTCGGGGAGTTCGAGCAGGCGCGTCACCATGTTCTGAGCCGATTGCTCGCCCACCTCGCGGCCACATTCGGGACAGTGCGGGACGCCGGTCCGGGCGTACAGCAGGCGGAGGTAGTCGTGGAGTTCCGTGACGGTCCCGACCGTCGACCGGGGGTTGTTGGCGGCGTTCTTCTGGTCGATGGAGATAGCGGGGGAGAGGCCCTCGACGTTCTCGACCTGGGGCTTGTCCATCTGACCGAGGAAGTTGCGGGCGTAGGCGGACAGCGACTCGATGTAGCGCCGTTGTCCCTCCGCGTACACCGTCTCGAAGGCGAGCGACGACTTCCCCGACCCCGACAGCCCCGTGACGACGGTGAGTTCCTCGCGGGGAATCTCCACGTCGACGTCCTTGAGGTTGTGTTCCTCTGCACCCGTGACCTCGATGACGTCCTTGCTCATGTATGGGTTCCCCAAGGATTCGGTCGGTGAAACCCTGTCGGTTGGCCACAGTACGGACATTCAGTTGACAGGTGGCACCAACGTTGAAGTTCCGTTCGGCAGGAGACCCGTGTATGTCGACGCCCTCCACCTACGACATCCGCGGCATCGAACTCACGGACGACGAGTACACCGTCGAACAGAGCCTCATCCGGAACAAGTACAAGGCGATGGACGCCACCGGGGACGTGGTCCTCCGCGGGAAACAGAAGCTGTTCAAACTCAAAGAGCAGTTCCCGTTCGTCGACGGGGACGGCGAGGAAGTGTTCGAAGTCAACGCGGGCGGTATCATCGACGTGGCCGGGAACTACGTCCTCACCGACTCCCGGACCGACGAGGAAGTCGTCGTGCTCGACAACGACTTCTCGCTGTTGCAGGACACGTGGCGGGTCCGTGACCCCGACACCGGCGAGGAACTCGCGCGCATCGACTCCCGCGGTGCACTCGTGACCGTCGCCCGCAACGTCCTCCCGTTCGGCGCGCTCATCCCGCACAAGTACGAAATCACCGACGCCGAGGGCGGCCACGTCGGCCGCGTCGACGGCCAGTTCTCCCTGCGCGACCGGTACGAGATAACTATCGACGACGCCCGGTCCGTCCCCAAAGAGCCAATCGTCGCCGCCGCCATGGTCATCGACGCGATTCAGGGCAACTGAATCCACCGGAAGGCTTCTGGCCGTCGCGTCCCGACTGTGCGGCATGCGCCGTCGCACCTTCCTCCGGTCGCTCGGCCTCGGTGCGAGTGCCGGTGCTGTCGGCACGAGCGCCGCACATCCCACGCCGACCGGCGACGGTACGGGCGCGACGCCCGCCGAGACGCCGACTGGGACGGACCCGCTGGGAACGCTGGACCTCCCCGGGGCGCGCGAACTCGTCAC
Source organism: Haloarcula marina (assembly GCF_024218775.1). Taxonomy (NCBI): domain Archaea; kingdom Methanobacteriati; phylum Methanobacteriota; class Halobacteria; order Halobacteriales; family Haloarculaceae; genus Haloarcula; species Haloarcula marina. The sequence continues at coordinate 747,479 of NZ_CP100404.1, forward strand.
GAGTCCGGACGGCCACACGGCCTACGTCGCCACGGGCGCGGGCGTCGCGTTCGTGGACGTGACCGACCCGACCGCCCCTCGACTCCTCGAACACCGGACCGGCTTACTGGCCGACAGCGACGAGGGGCCGATGCAGATAGTGCAGGACCTCGCCGTGGTCGGGGACCGACTGCTCGTCGCCGGTCCGGCCCACCCCACCGAGGGCGCACGGGGGTTCGTCCTCTTCGACGTGAGCGACCGGCAGAACCCCGACCGTATCGTCGGCTACGAGACGGACTCGCAGATTCACAACTGCGACTTCGACGGCCGCTACGCCTACCTCACTGCCAACGCCCGCGAGGGGAACCCGCTCCTCGTGGTCGATACGGAGACAGCGCAGGAGGTCGGCACGTGGTCCGTCCTCGACGCCGACGACGCGTGGGCCGATGTCCCGTCGGCGCTCAGACCGCTCCACGACGTGTGGGTTCAGGACGGCTACGCCTATCTGGCCTACTGGGACGGCGGAACGTGGATACTCGACGTGTCGGACCCCGCGGACATCTCGCTCGTCTCGCGCGTACGCGGGCAAGACCCGGACACCCTGGCCGCAGTCGAAGACGTGAGCCTCGAACGCACCGAACCGCCGGGGAACGACCACTTCGTCACGGTGAACGACGACGCGACCTTGCTGGGCGTCGGCGGCGAGTCGTGGGACCGCGGCGGCGACGGGTCGGGCGGCCCTAGCGGCGTCGAACTGTTCGACATCAGCGACCCCGCCGCGCCCGAGTCGGTCGCGACCATCGACCCGCCGCCGACCAGCGACGCCACGCCCGGCGGCGTGTTGACGACGGCGCACAACTTCGAACTCACCGACGGGCGCTGTTACTCGTCGTGGTACAACGGCGGCGTGAAGGTCCACGACGTGCGGGACCCCGCCAACCCACGAGAGGTGTTCGCGTGGCGCGACTCCGAGACCACCTCGTTTTGGACCGCCCAGCGCGGGAACGGGTGTTTCCTCGGCGCGAACACGAACGCCAACCGCGGGTCGGACGTGACTCCGGGCGTCTACACGTTCCCGGACCCGGACATCGCGACGCCGACGGCAACGGAGTCGCCTTCGGCGGCCGATGGGGGACAGAGCGTCGTCGGGGCGGCCGGTCCCGGGTTCGGAGTGGCCGCGGTGCTCGCGGCGCTCGGACTCGCGGCGTGGCGACGGGACGCCGACTAGGGTTCGAGCGCGTTCGCCACCGCCGCCGCGACGCTCCGGGCGCGGTCGGCCAGCGCTTCGGGCACGTCGCCGCGCGCCTCGGCCGCGTCGAGTTCGTCGTCGTCGACGCGTTCGACCGTCCCGTCGGCGTACTTCAGCACGTCGACGTGTAAGTCGACGTAGCGGGCGGTGTCGGGGAATATCTCGACGGGCGTACAGACGTTGACGTACGTCCCCTTTCGCTTCCCGTCGCGGTCACGGTAGACGGTTGGGTACCACCAGCGCCCTTCCTTCAGTTTCGTCTCGGCGACGTCACCGGCCTCTTTCGGGACGCCGAGGCCGTCGTACTCGCCGCCGCCGGACATCTCTCGTTCGACGGTGACGCTCCCGTCGACGTCGACGGACTGCACGTCGGCCCGACCCAGCGTGATGAGTCGGCCGTCCGGTTTCCCGTGGCCGAGCGTGAGCGACCCGCCCTCCACAGGCCCGAACTGCCGGGCCGTCACGGCGAAGGGAAAGTCGGCGTCCCCCGAGGGCGTCGGGTCGTCGCACAGCGCCTCGACGTAGTCGACGGCCGCGCTGGCGGCGTTCGACCCGGCCTTGACGCGATGGTGGCCCTCCATCGTCGCCGTCACCGCGCGGCGGTGGCCGTCGAGGGCGAAGCGACTCTCGCGGCCGAACCAGACCCACACGGTCGCACCGCCGTCGTGGCGTCGGGCGGGCGTCTCCTCCCCCAGTTCGCCGTCGAGGTCGGCGTCGAGGTCCGCGGCCCGGTCGTTGGCGGCTTCCAGTGCGTTCGCGAGTGCGTCGAAGTCCGCCTCGTCGCTCGCTCGCTCCCACGAGACGCCCCACCCGTCGCGCGGGTCCGCCGCGATGACGTCGAGCATCGCCGGCCCGCCCGCCGTCGCGGCGTTCGAACCGCCGCGTTCCAGCGTCAGCACCTCGCCGCGGACCGCGAGGGTGGTATCGAGGACCGGCCGACCGTCGGTCCACGGCGCGCTCCCCTCGACGACCTGTACGCGCACGCGGTCACCCGTCTCGACTCGCTCGTCGGCGTTGCGGTACGGGAGAAACCCCTCGCCGTCGCCGCAGTCGACCACCGCGCCGCTCCCGAGCGTCTCGGTCACTTCCCCGTCGTACACTGCACCCTCGGGGAGGGGGTCGGCCCACGAGAGCGTGTCGCGGCCGAGGTCCGTGAGGCAGTCGACGACCGCCTCGACTGCGTCGCTGTCGCCGCTGACGCCGACGCCCTGCCGGTCGTCCGTGGTCGCGACTGTGGCCCCCGCGCGCTCGACCCGGAACTCGGACTCGAAACGGTCCTCGATGGGGCCGGACGCCTGTACCACGTCCATCCCGGCGTCGGTCAGCAGTCGGGTCAGCGCCGTCGCGTAGATGCCCCTGATGCGGACCGTCATAGCGCGTCTTTCTCGCCCGCGAAGCGGACCCGGGCGTCGACGGTCGGCCCCAGCGTCAGTTCGACCACGCCGTCGCTCAGGACGCGCCCGCCCTCGACGGGGACGCCCCACGTGTCGAACCGGAGGTAGCCGCGGATGTCGTCGGCGTGGGTAAAGAGGTCCAGATACTCGACCGTGTGGGTCTGTACGTCCGAACTGCTGTGGGCCATCTCCATGTCGGAGTACACCGTCTCGCGGTCGGCGAAGAACGCTTCGAGGTCGGCGGCCGCGTCTGCGGTGGCCTCGACGACTGCTTCGGAGGCGGCCGCGATGGTCGCTTGGTCGACCCCGGCCTCACGGAGCGCCTGCTGCTCGCGCTGTGTGAAGTGCATAGCCGGTCTTGGTGACCGGGGATAGAAAACGTCGCGGACTCGTTCAGGCCATCGCGTTCAGGACCAACACGAGGCCGCCGAACAGGACGCCGAAAGCGACGATGGTTCGCGGGTCGATACGGATGGTGTTGGTGTCCTCGGCGTCGAAGTACCGGACCAGTCCGGCGCTCGACATCAGCCCACCGCTGTCGCTGCTCATACTCGACAGTCGCGACTGCCGGGGAGTAAGCCTTTCCCTTTCTTCCGGCCCGCGTGTCCTCGCCGCACCCACATGGACAATCCTTATCTGCCCCCACAGATTAGCTGGAGAGGAACCATGACGGTCACGCTCAAGGATTTCTACGCCGACTGGTGCGGCCCTTGTAAGACGCAAGACCCCATCCTCGAAGACCTGGAGGAACAGTGGGGCGACGTGGAGTTCGAGAAAATCAACGTCGACGAGGAACAGGACATCGCCAACGAGTATCAGGTCCGCTCGCTTCCGACCCTCATCGTCGAGAACGACGACGGCATCGTCGAGCGCTTCGTCGGCGTCACGCAGGCGGACGACATCGAGGACGCGCTTTCGCAGGCCGGGGCCTGAGGACCACTTTTTCGTCGCCTTTCCTCGGCCGCCGACGGTGGCCTGCGGGAAGGCTCCTCGCAAAAACGTCCTCAGAAATCGGAGATTGCTGCTGGGCTGTCCTCGGGAGTGCACAGCACTTCCGATGTGCATGGAAGACGCATCGCGTCTTCCACACTGCGTTAGCGCTTCGCTCTACCGAACGTGAGGAAAAACGCGGAACGCGGCGACACCGCGTCCCGTGAACCGGCGGCGAACCCGCCGGATGTCCGTCGCTACCGCCCGGCACAGCGACCGCTCAGTCCGTCGACGACGAGGCCTGTTCGAACCGACTCGCGGGCAGGAGCAGGTCGTGGACTTCGGGCAGGTGCTTGACGTTGTAGACGATTTTGGCGTCGCTCGTGGGTGCGACGATACAGGAGAGGCGGATGCCCTTATCGTGGAGTTCCTGCGGGAGGATGTGGCTCTTCGGCGAAGGCATCTCGCCCTCGACGACGGCGACGGCGCAGTTCGTACAGGCCCCGCCCCGACAGGCGAACGGCCACGTGTACCCCTCGTCCTCGGCGGCCTCCAGCAGTGATTCGTTTTCCGCGACGTGGAACCGGCCGTAGTCCTCGGGGTCGAACCCGCCGTCGGCGGCCTTCTCGAACAGGTCCTCGTCGTCGAGCGACCACCCCTCGTCGGCCAGCACTTCGTAGTTCAGGTACTCGACTTCGACGCCCTCGGGTTCCGGTTCGGGTTCTGGCTCCGGTTCTGGCTCAGGCCGGGGTCGTCTCGGGCCGCGATGGCCCCTCGGCCCGGTTGGAGAGATGGGGTCGCCGGGTCGCCACCCGTCCTCGATGCGCTCGTAGGCGTCTTGGACGGCTTGAAACGCCTCGGCGGACCCGCCTTGGTCGGGATGGGTCTCCTTGACCCGTTCGCGATACGCGTCGACGATTTCGGCCTCGTCCGCGTCGGGGTCGACGCCGAGAATCTCGAATGGAGACGCCACATCCGGAGGTAGGACTGCGCGTTGAAAAACCCCTCTCTGCCGGCCGTTACTGGAAGCGAACGCCCAGGTCGTGGAGGCCGTCGTTGTGGCGGGCGACGTTGATGAGCAGCGGGGTCAGCCCCTCGACTTCGGCGGCGTTCGAGAGCGGGCCGCCGTCGAGTGCGCGGAGTCCTTCGATGCCTTCGGCGAGTTCCGACACGGTGTCTTTGGCGTCGCCGTCGTCGCCGACGACGATGGTGTCCCAGTCGAGTTCGGCGTCCAGATTCGCCAGCCGACCGGCCGCGAGGTTGTGGAACGCGCCGACGACGGGCGTGTCTTCGGGGACGGCCTGCGCCGCCAGTTCGGTGACGCTGCCGACGCCGGGACGGTTGTAGTGGAACCCGTCTTCGTCGCGCTTCATGCCGACGGCGGGCGAGACGAGGATTGCGTCGTCCAGGTGGTCGGCGACGGCTTCCACGGTATCCGTGAGGTGATAGGCCGGGACGGCCGCGACGACGACGTCGGCGCGCGCCGTGGCGTCCTCGTTACTCAGTCCGGCGATGTCGACTTCCTGGCCGCGACTGTCGAGTTCCGTCTCGTACTCCTCGGCTTTCTGCTCGGCCTTTCCGGCGTCGCGTGACCCGACGATGACCGTGTGGTTCGTGTCGTACGCCCAGCGGAGGGCGAGGCCTTCGCCGATGTCGCCCGTGCCACCGAGTAGTGCGATGTCCATGTCTACGCGGTGGGCCGAACCGCGAATAAGCGTTGTGCGACCGGTGGCGTTTGCCTACGTGTATTCGTCCCAGAGGTAGTCGAAGCCGCCGCCGTAGGCGAGGTACAGCGCGGTCCCGAGTCCCGCGACGTAGGCGAGCAGTTGGGCGGCGATGCCCAGCGGACTCGTGTAGCCGAGCAGGAACTCGAAGAGCGTCGCGAGGACGACGGTGACGACGAAGATGGTGACGATGAACAGACCGACGCGGCCGGGGCGGTGGGCCGACGCGAACACGTCGGGATGGGTCGAAATCGTCCAGTAGGCGAGCGGAAACGCGACGGCCGCGAAGCCGACGGTGTACAACTGGATGTATTCGAGTGCGGGTTGGGCGACCGCCGCGCCGCCGACCATCCCGGCCCAGAAACTCACCAACAGCGCCCACGCGACCATCGACGCACGTCCCATGTCACTTCGTTCAGACTCGCTCGGGAAATCCCTGCCGTTCTCGCTGGCTCACTCCAGCAGGTCGACCAGTTCGTTGACCGACTCGACGACTGCGCTCGCGCCCGCCGCGGCGAACTTCTCTCGCCCTGCCTCGCCGGTCAGGCCGCCGGTGAGGACGCCGATACCGTAGTACACTCGCTCGTCGTCCTCGGCGTCGGCGTTGACGGCCGTCGTCACGTCGTCTAAGGTGTCGCCCGCGAACGCGATTCGCTCGGCGTCGAAGCGCTCGCCCAACACCGTCAGCGCGTGCGGGTGGGGTTTCCCCTGCTCCCAGTCGTCCATCGTGAAACGGTGGTCGGCGGGGAGTTCGAGGCCGACCCGCTCCATCGCGATGTCGGCCTCCGCGGCGGGACGGCCGGTGACGACGCCGACGGCGTAGCGCTCGTGCAGGGCCGTCAGCGTCTCGCTGTCGACCAGCACGGGTTCGTCGTTGATGTAGCCCGGCGCGTCGAACGGCGGGTCGCCGCCTTCGAGTTCGCGGTACAGGTCACTGCCGAGGTACAGCGTCTGGAACACGTCGCGCAACTGGTCGGGGTCCCAGGCGTCGAGGACGCGGTCGGCCGCGTCGTCGGCGAGTCGGTCTTGGGCGACGGCTTTCGCCGCGTCGAGGCCGCCGCCCCGTTCGGCGATAGCGTCGGTGAAGGTCACGAGGTCGAACGACTCGTCCTCTCGACGGGCCAGCACCAGTAGGGCCGCCGCGTCGGTGACTTCCCAGTCGTTGTTGAACCCGCCCGCGTCCTTGAACCGCTGGATGTCATCCTTCTCGATGGTCTCGCCGTACACTCGGTCGACGGACTCAACGACGGCCCGTCGGTAGGAGTCGGCGACGTCCACGAGGACGCCGTCGATGTCCAGTACGACCGCGTCGACTTGCATACGCGTCCCGTCGGCGCGCCCGTTCAAGCCCCTTGCTATCTCTCGCTACCGCACGTCCTCGCGCGCCCGGTACAGCGTCTCGCCGCCGTCGAGTTGCTCCCGGTCGACGGGAACCGCTGGCTGGTCGCCGCCGAGGGTCGTGAACCAGCAGGCGGCGTCGACCCGGCGGGCGATAACACGAAGGGGCCGGTGGAGTTCCGGCGGGAGGTTCCGCGCGAACACGATGTCGGCGTCCTCGTACACCGAGAGGGTCGGGTCGGTCACGTCGTCGACGACGAAGGTGACGCCGTCCGGAACCGGCCGTTCGTGGATGTCCGTCGCGGTCACGCTGACCCCGCGGGCGGCGAGTTCGGCGGCCACCGACGGACGGTTGCCGACCCCGACTTCCACGACGCCGTCGGCGTCAGACAACCGACCGACGAGGGCACGGTCGGCGTCGTTCACGGCGGGATATTTATGCGCCACCGTCTCATACGTTTCGCCATGCACGTCGACATCGTACCGGTGGGCGAAGTCTCCGCCCAAGTGAAACGCGAGGCGTCGGACGGCCTCCGCGGGACCTACGACTGTGAGGTCACGATGCACGAACCCCAGTCGATTCCCGCCGGTGCGTACGATGGCGACCGGGACCAGTACCGCGCCGAGGAGTTCATCGACCTCGCGAGGCGCGTCGGGTCCGGCGAGAAGAACATCGCCATCACGCCGAAAGACCTCTTCTACCGCCGCCGCAACTACGTCTTCGGACTCGCCTACCTCGGCGGGTCCGGTAGCGTCATCTCCACGTACCGCCTCCAGACGTCCTCCGACGGCGGCTTTTCGAACCGCTCGGCCGGGGAGATTTTCGCCGCCCGCGTCCGCAAGGAAGTCGTCCACGAAATCGGCCACACGCTCGGACTGGAACACTGCGACAACAAGCGCTGCGTGATGAACTTCTCGCCGACGGTCCGACAGGTCGACGTGAAGGAAGCGTCCCTGTGTGGGTCCTGCCAGCGCCACGTCCTCTAACGGCCGCACCTCCCCGAGGACCGGCCCCCAACTTAGTTAGGTAGAGTATCTAACACGCACTATCGCATACCTCCGAGTGCGATGAGTAAGAGTCAGTCCAGCGACCGAGTTGCGGAGTTAGGTGACATCTTCGTCTCGGTCACCGGCGACGAATCGGTCACCGAACAGCAAGACGGCGACTCCCCCGACCGCGAACTCCGCCCGGACGAGGAGTTCGACCCGGCGGAGGTCGCGGACGGACTCGACGACGCCGTCGCCGGGTCCGAGACCGGCGACACGTCCGACCCCGCTGCGTAAGGTCCTGCGGCAATCGTTATCGTCCACCGTTTCAGTTTTCAGCGCGCGTCGCCGCACGTCTCGCGTCGCTCAACTGCTGTCGATTCCGGAACGATTGAACGCGGCCGCGAGCGTGTAGCCACCGTAGAAGCCGAGCGTGTGAATCCCCACCTCGGTAGCGAAGTCGGCGACGGTCTGGATGTCCTTGAAGTGGATGAACAGCGCGTCGGTGCCCACGACGACAGTCGTGAGGACGAGACAGACCAGCAACCGCCGCACGCTGAACAGATAGCTCGACCGGAGGAAACTGCGCATGGAGGTGGTCGTGCTTGTGACGGCACAGCGAATAGGCTTTCTCACGTCGTCGTGCCGGTCCACCGCCTCGTCTACTGGTTCGGACTGTAGTAGTACTCGCCCGCGTTCTTCTGCTTGCGGTCGAGTTGGGACCCGGGCTTGTTGATGCGCGGCCGGGACGTGCGCTCGTCGCGACGGAACGTGATGTCGAGGTTCGAGAGGAACTCGTTCATCCCCTCGCGCATCCCCTGTGGCGGCGCGGCGTGGCCGCTCTTGGCGGGTTCGCCGTCGAAGACGAGCAAGCGGTCTGCCAGCAGGTCGATCATGTAGATGTCGTGGTCGATGACCATCGCCGTGGCGTCGTGGTTCTCGGCGTAGCGGCGAATCGCCGACGTGGCGAGCACACGCTGTTCGACGTCGAGGTGGGCCGACGGTTCGTCGAGCAGGTAAAGGTCGGCCTCCTTCGAGAGGCAGGCCGCGATGGCGACGCGCTGGCGCTCCCCGCCCGAGAGGTCGGTCAGTTGCTGCTCCATCACGGCGTCGAGTTGGAGCGGTTGGGCGATTTCGGTGTTCCAGTACGAGGAACCGAAGTCGTCGGTAATCGTCGAGAGGAACGCGTCGACGCGCATCTGCTGGTCGATGTCGATGTACTGGGGCTTGTAGGCGATGTCGAGGTCCGCCTCGACGCTACCCGCGGTGGGTTCCAGACGCCCGGCCAGCATCTTCGCGAACGTCGACTTCCCGATACCGTTCGGGCCGACTACGCCGAGGACTTCGCTCTCGCGGATGGTCCCGGCCTCGACTTCCAGCGAGAACTCGCCCTCGCCGTAGCTCTTGGCGAGGTCGGGGTACTCGATGACCACGTCGCCGGTCGACTCGGTCCGGGGCGCGTGTTCCTCGAACTCGATTTCGGTCTGCCGGATGCGCATGTTCTCGTTCTCCAAGTACCCGGAGAGGTACTCGTTGATGCCGTTCTTCGTGGACTTCGGCGAGGTGATAATACCGAACGCGCCGGGCGACCCGTAGGCGACGTTGATGTTGTCCGCGAGCAAGTCGAGGATGGCGAGGTCGTGTTCGACGACCAGCATCGAGCGGTCGCCCTCCTCGGCGAGTTCGCGGATGAGGCGGGCGGCGGTCATCCGCTGACCGATGTCCAGATACGGCGTAATCTCGTCGAGGAAGTAGAAGTCCGCGTCCCGTGCCAGCGTCGCCACCAGCGCGACACGCTGGAGTTCGCCGCCCGAGAGGTCGTCGATGTGATTGTCGACGACCGGGCGGATGCCCGTCCGCTCGATGAGGTAGTCGAGTTCGCCGCGCTCGTCGGTCCGTTCGAGCAGTTCGCGGGCCTTCCCGTCGAACTGGTCGGGGATGCGGTCGACGTACTGCGGCTTGCGGGCGACGGTCACGTCGCCGTCGCGCATCTGTTCGAGGTAGTCCTGCAGGGCGGTCCCGCGGTACTCGTCGAGAATCTCGTCCCAGCCCGGTTGCTCGCCGTACCGGCCGAGGTTCGGGGCCATCTCGTCGGCGAGGATGCGGACGGCGGTGGTCTTCCCGATGCCGTTCGGCCCGAGAATCCCCGTGACCTGCCCCTCTTGGGGGGTGGGGAGGCCGTACAGCGCGAAGGCGTTCTCCCCGTAGCGGTGGACCGGTTCCTCGGTCAACTCCTGTGGGAGGTTGATGATTTCGATGGCGTCGAAGGGGCACTTGTTGACGCAGATGCCGCAGGACTCGCCCAGACATATCTCCTCGGAGATGCGGACCTGGTCGGGTTTCCCCTCGAACTCCTCGTCTTCCTCGTAGGCGTCGCCGCGCTTGACGATGCACTCTTTCCCGCTCCGGTTGGGCGGGCAGTAGTTCATACACTCGTAGTTACAGCGGTCGGGTTGGCACCGCTCTAAGTCGACGACTGCGATACTGTCCTCGGCCATGATTAGACCCCTGCCGTCAGGAGGATGCCCCACGAGACGAACCAGAGCGCGAAGGTCATGAACGCGATGTAGAGCACGTCTTTCGTGGAGAGGTCGTCGGGCCCGATGCCGATGACGCGAAGAATCGGGAACTGTGCGAGGACGGCGGCCGCCACGACGAGGACGCCCGTGACGTCCGCCGCACCCGATGCGACGGCATTCGACACGAACGCCGCCGCGATGCCCGCGACAGCCGTGATGGTCGTGACAGTGAGCCCCCGCATGTGAGAGCTCATGCCGTCCGCCGTATCCGTAGCCATACCCTGTGTTCGTCCACCCTCCACCAAAAGGGGCGCGGTTCAGTACGTCCCTCGGGGACTGGCCATCGTCTGCAGGCGCCGAAACCCACCCGACAGCCCCCGTGTGCCGCCGCGAGCGCCCGTCTGTCGACCCAACTCCTCAATCTTTATGCATCCGGCGACACTCGGTGGGAGTAATGACGGAATCCGACGGGGAGGCAATCGCAGACCTTCCACCGAGCGCGAAGCTCGTTTACAAGGTGTTGGAGTACGACGGTCCGCTGACCCAGAAAGGTATCGTGGAGGAGTCGATGCTCTCTGCACGTACCGTCCGCTACGCGCTCGAACGACTCGACGAGGTCGGTGTCATCGAAGAAGACGTGTACTTCGCCGACGCGCGACAGAACCTCTACGAGATAACCGAACAACCGGCCGAACAGGCCGACGCCCCCGTCTCCGACTGACCCGGGGCTACTTCGCTTCTCTCACGATATACCCGCAGGCCGGACAGTCCTGCCGTTCGTCGTCGAACCGCAGACCGCAGAGCGCACACTCGTAGACTGTTCCTCGGTCGAACCGGTCCCGGAACCGGTCTCTGAGTTGTTGCTGGAGGCGCATCGCTCAGGCGAGTTCGCCGCAGGTCCGACAGCGGGGTCGTTCGGCCCCGGGGTCGAACGCCAGCGCGATTTCGTGGCAGTGCTTGCAGTAGCGGTCGTCGGTGCTGTGTAGGGGGTGGGCGTCGGCGTCGACGGACGAGACGGTGACGCGTGAGTTCGTCGCCATGTCAACTACCAGCACGGACTCGTACTAAAGGATTCTGCGCATACGTCTGGATATACCTTATACACTGCACCATTTGGAGCACTCTGTGTGGTACTATCGTAGAAACGTAGCACGAATCTCGGAATTGTGGGAGATGCGAACTTCGAAATCGGTCTCCCGTCTGCGCTGTCCACTCCGGCCGACGCCGGGCGAAAGCACGCTCCGCCGAGACAGTTCTCCGGCCGACCACACAGATGTTTTTGTGGGGCGACGAGTAGGTCTGGGTATGAGTGACGAGGCACGCCGGACCGAGGGATTCAAACGGCGAACGCGGCTCGACGAGGCCCGCGAGACGCTGTTGGACGCGGTGACGCCCCACGACCGAACGGAACGGGTCCCGCTCCGGGCGGCCGACGAACGCGTCGTCGCCTCGCCCGTCGCGGCCGACCGCCCGGTTCCGCACTACCGCCGGGCGGCGATGGACGGCTACGCGGTCCGCGCCGAGGACACGTTCGGCGCGACCGGTCGCTCGCCCGAGCAGTTGCGAGTCGGCGAGGACGTGGGACCGGGCACGGCGGTTCGCGTCCACACCGGGAGCGAACTCCCGAGCGGCGCAGACGCCGTCGTGATGGTCGAGGACGCCGACCGGCGCGGTGACGCCCTGAGCGTCTTCGACGCGGTGGCGGGCGGCGAGAACGTCGCTCCCATCGGCGAGGATGTGGAGGCGGGACAGACGCTGTACGAGGCCGGTCACCGACTCAGGCCGTCGGACCTCGGCCTGCTGAAAGCCGTCGGGTTGGACGCCGTCTCCGTGTACGAACGGCCGCGCGTCGCCGTCGTTCCGACCGGCGAGGAACTCGTCCAAGACGACCCCGACCCGGGCGAAGTCGTCGAGACGAACGGGCAGACCGTCACGCAGTACGTCGAGCGGTGGGGCGGCGAGGCTACTTACCGCGACGTGGTCACCGACGACGAGGACGCCCTCCGAGCGGCCGTCGAGCGCGACCTGGACCACGACATCGTGGTCACCACGGGCGGGTCGTCGGTCGGGGAGCGCGACCTGATTCCCGAAGTCGTCGAGGAGTTGGGCGAGGTGTTGGTCCACGGCGTCGCGCTGAAACCCGGGCATCCGGTCGCACTCGGTCGGGTCGCCGAGACGCCGGTGGTGATGCTGCCGGGCTATCCCGTCGCCTGTATCGTCAACGCGGTCCAGTTCCTCCGCCCGGCGCTCGAACGCGCGGGCCACCTTCCACGGACGACGCCGCCGACGACCGAGGCCCGACTGACCCGCAAGATAGCGAGCGACCCCGGTACGCGGACGTTCGCCCGGGTCCGACTCGACGCGGACGACGAGGGGCCCGCGGCGACCCCGACCCGCGCCAGCGGTTCGGGGGTCCTCTCCAGCGTCGCCCTCGCCGATGGGTGGGTCGTCGTTCCCGAGGGACTGGAGGGGTACGACGCGGGCGAGACGGTGGCCGTCGAGAACTGGGAGTGGTCCCGATGAGCGACCGCCGGGAGTTCCGCGACCTCGCCTCGCCCGCCGAGGCCCGCGAGATTCTGGCGGGATTGGACCTCGCGCCCGACCCCGAACGGGTCCCGTTGGCCGAGGCCCGCGACCGCGTCCTCGCCGAGCGAATCGACGCCGAACTCGACGTGCCGGGGTTCGACCGGGCGAGCATGGACGGCTACGCGGTGCGGGCCGCCGACACCTTCGGCGCGGACGAGGCCGACCCGACGACGCTGTCGCTCGCCGGGGCAGTCCACGCTGGCGAGGAACCCGCGGTGGCAGTCGAATCGGGCACGGCCGTCGAAGTCTCGACGGGCGCGGTCATGCCGGAAGGTGCGGACGCCGTCGTCGTCGTCGAACGCACGACAGAGGTCGACGGCGGCGACGCCGTCGAGGTTCGCACCGCCGTCGCGCCCGGCGACAGCGTGATGCTCGCGGGGGCGGACATCGCCGCTGGCGCGCGGGCGCTCGGCCCCGGGACGCCGCTCACCGCCCGCGAAATCGGTCTCCTCTCGGCGCTCGGCGTCGACGAGGTGCCCGTCCGCGGGACGCCGACGGTCGGTATCGTCTCGACGGGCGACGAACTGGTCAGACCGGGCGACTCCCTCGACAGCGGCGCGGGCGAGATATACGACGTGAACAGCTACACGCTCGCGGCCGCCGTCGCGGAGGCCGGTGGCGACCCGGTCCTGTACCCGCACGCGGGCGACGACTACGCGGAGATGGAGCGGTTGCTCCACGAGGCCGCCGACGAGTGTGACCTCGTCCTCTCCTCCGGGTCCACGAGCGCCAGCGCCGTCGACGTCATCTATCGGGTCATCGAGGACCGCGGCGAACTCCTGCTCCACGGCGTCGCCGTCAAACCGGGCAAGCCGATGCTCGTCGGGACCGTCGGCGAATCGGCGTACGTCGGCCTCCCGGGCTACCCCATCTCGGCGCTGACTATCTTCCGCGTGTTCGTCGCGCCCCTCGTCCGCGAGGCCGCTGGGCGCGAGGAACCGTCGACGGCGACGGTCACCGGGGAGATGGCCGTCACCGAACGCTACGCGGAGGGTCGCCAGCGGTTCATGCCGGTCGGTCTCGTGGAAGACGGCGACGGCGCGCTGCTCGTCTATCCGGTGGACAAGGGGAGCGGCGCGACCACCACGCTCGTCGACGCCGACGGCACGGTCACCGTCCCCGCAGACACTGACTACATCGCCGAGGGCGAGGCGGTCGAAGTGGACCTGTTCTCGCCCGACGTGCGCCCGCCGACACTCCTTGGTGTGGGTGAGGACGACCCGACGCTCTCGGAACTGCTCGATACCGTCGACCGTCCGCGCTACCTCCCCCTCGGGACCGTCGAAGGAGTCCGACGACTGGCGGCCGGAACGCCGGACCTCGCCGTCGTCGCCGGACCGTCGGACCCGCCCGAGAACGCCGTCGAACTCGGTGGGTGGGACCGCGACTGGGGCCTCGTCGTCGCGCCCGACGCCGACGTGGATTCGCTGGCGGCTCTCGTGGACGGGGACTACCGGTTCGTCAACCGCGACACCGGGTCGGGCCTGCGACGGAGTTTCGACGACGCCCTCGACGCTCTCGCGACCGAACGCGACACCGACCGAACGGCGCTCTCGGACGCCGTCGACGGCTACGACCTGACGACGAAGGCCCACGAGAGTCCCGCGCGCAAGGTCCTCGGTGGGCGGGCCGACGCCGGACTCGCCCTCCGGTCGACCGCCGAGAAACTCGGGCTGGAGTACGTCTCGCTCGGGAGCCAACGCGTCCGCGTACTCGCCAACCCGGACCGAACGGAAAAGCCGGGCGTCCGGGCGTTCGAGCGCGCGCTGGACGGCCTGTAGTTACTCGTCGGCGTACTCGTAGGGGGTTCGGTCCCCCTTGCTGTCGAGATACGCCTCGTTCATCGTCCAGCCGCCCTCGTCGTCTTCGACCAGATACTCGCCGTAGTAGGGCACTCGCTCGGCGACGGTCTTCTCGAAGGCATCGCGCATCGCTGCCTTCGTCTCGCCGATGGCGACGAGGTCGTCGTTGCGGTTGAGACACCCCTTCAGGTAGCCGTCGTGAGCTAGCCGAACCCGGTGGCAGTTCGCGCAGAACTCGGCGTTGCCGACGGGGTCGACGATTTCGACCATGCCGAGGCCGTCCCCCGCGCGGACGCCGCCGTCGGTCGCCGCGGTCTGTGCCGCTTCGGCCGTCTCGGCGTCGCTGCTGACGAAGTAGCGCTTGCGGTCGTGCATCTCGCGCGTCTCGACGTGGTCCGCGCGGTCCTCCAGCCAGTCGTGGACCCGCTGGATGTCGATGGCCCACTCGGGATGGCCCGCCAGTTCCGGCATGTACTCGATGAGTTGCAGTTGGAGGCCGTCGTTCGCGGCGACGTGGTCGACCATCCCCGGTACGTACCCCGCCGTCGGTTCGAAGACGACCATGTTCAGTTTCACCGGGGCGAGACCGGCGTCCAGCGCCGCCTCGACGCCCTCCAGCACTCGCTCGTACGCGCCGCTCTGGGTCAGTTCGGCGAAGGCGTCGGCGTCGAGGGCGTCCTGGGAGACGTTGACGCGTTCGAGGCCCGCGTCGACGAGGGCCTCGGCGCGACCGGGCAGAAAGGTCCCGTTGGTCGTCATCGACACCGCCATGTCATCGGGCGCGCGCCGGACGATTTCTTCGAGGTCGTCGCGGAGCATCGGTTCGCCGCCCGTGAACTTCACGGCCTCGACGCCGTACTCCCGAGCGACCTCCAGAAATCGAACGACGGTGTCGGTCGAGAGTTCGTCGTCCTGCGGGTCCATTGGGCCGCGCGTATCCCCCAGTCCCTCGTTGTGGCAGTAGACGCAGTCGAAGTTACACCGGTCGGTCAGCGAGACGCGGACCCCGGACACTTCTCGACCGAACTCGTCCTCCAGCATTTGCTTGCCGGGTGTTCACACTCCGCGAATTTAAAGGGTCGTTTTGTACGAACTCACGGAGCGCTTCGCCGTCGTGTGGCCCCGTCTCGGTGCGAATATTCTCGCGGACTCGATACCGACATGGGAACGACAGCGGACCTCGTGTCGGTCGCCGCGGCTCACTCGGTCGGAATCGCTCGGGTCGCGGTCGCCTTGAACGAGGCGACGACGCGACTCCCCGGGCGCAGGCCCAGTCGGTCGAGGCTGTCCCGAGTGAGCAGCGCCGACAGCGGGTCCGAAGTGCCGATGTCGATGCGTGCGACGACGATGGTCGCCCCCTCGTCGACGGCCAGCACCTCCCCCTCGAAGCGGTTCCGGGCGCTCGTGCTCTCTCCCGCTGGCGCGTCCGTGGGCGCGTGTAGCGTCACCGCGTCCGACCGGACGCTCACTTGCACGGCCGTCCCGACGGTCGGCGTCTCACCCGAGGGCCCGGCCACCAGTCGCGCCCGCACGTCACCGGCGTCGGTCGCCACCACCCCGAGTTCGCCGTCCCGGCCGGTCACGCGGCCGGACAGCACGCACTCCTCGACGCTGGCGGTGCTGGCGACGGTCGCCTGCAACCGCGCGAAGCGGCGTAGCAGGTCCTCGGCCGCCGGGGTGAGTTCGCTCCCGCCGCCGCTCGCGCCGCCGCGCTGTCGGTCGACGAGCGGTCCGAACGCGCCGTCGAGCGTCTCGATGCGGTCGAGTGCGCGCGCTCTGGACCGACCGAGGGCCGCCGTCGCGCCGCTGACAGACCCCTCGGCACGGACCGCACGGAGGAGGTCGGCGTCCGCCGCGGTGAAGGCGACGCCGTCGGCCTGTAACTGCACCGTGACGCTGGCGTCCATACGACCACTGCCGGTCCTGAAGGGAAAATCGTTATGAACTACCGGGGCCCAACAGCGATGTATCCATGTCGGAACACCGGCTCAGACGACGCGCGTTCCTCGGGAGCGTCGGTGCGACGGCCGCGCTCGGACTCGCTGGCTGTCGCGGCGGCGGCGGTGGCGGCGGGACCGGTAGCGGCGGGAGTGACGACGGCGACAGTGGCGGGACAACCGACACTACGTCGGGGGGGCAACTCGGTGATTCGATGACCATCTTCCACGCCGGGTCGCTGGCCCCACCGTTCAGCGAGGCCGAACCGGGGTTCGAGGCGGAGTACGGCGTCGACGTGACCCGCGAGGCGAAGGGGTCGGTCGCCTCCACGCAGAAGATAACCCAGCAGGGTCGCCGGGCCGACGTGCTGGGCGTCTCGGACTTCCGACTCATCCGGAACCGGATTCTCCCCGACTTCGGCGGTTGGTACGCCATCTTCACGACCAACTCGATGTCCATCCAGTACCGCGAGGACTCGCCGGGGGCCGACGATATCTCGGCGGACAACTGGTGGGAGGTGTTGACCCGCGACGGCGTCACCATCGGGCACTCGGACCCGGCGGTCGACCCGGGCGGCTACCGAGCGGTGATGACCCAGCAACTCGGCAAAGAGACGTTCGACGGCGAGCGACTGTACGACGAGTCGACCTATCAGGCGCTCCGTGACAACTCCGTGGCCCCGACGGGCACGGAGACGAATCTGGAGGGCCAACTGGAGAGCGGCGAACTGGACTACGTGATGTACTACCAGTCCATCTCCAGCACCTCGGGCAAGCCCTTCATCGACCTGCAACCCGAAGTCGACCTCTCGCAGGCCACCAGCGAGTACGCCCAACACTACGCGAAGGCCGAGGTGGAGACGAACAGCGGGACGTTCACCGGCGCGCCCATCGCCTACGGTATCACCGTCCCGGACGTGGCACAGGCGTCCGGCGGGGGCGCGCAGTGGGTCGAGTACTTCGCCACCGACCCCGGTCGGACCATCCTCGAAGAACAGGGGCTGGTGCCGGTCGACCCCGTCGTCGTCCCCGACAGCGGGTCCGACGCGGTCCCCGACAACGTCATGAACGTCGCCAGTGCCCAGTCTTCCCTCGGGCCGCTGGAGTTGTAGTGTTCGACGCGTCCGCGGTCACCGACGGCGGCCACTTCTCCACACATGGCGACAGGTACTGACACGCGACTCACGCTGGCGGCGGTCAGCCGTCGCTCGCTCGTGGCGACGTTCGGCCTCCTGCAGGCGACGGCGTTCGTCGCCGCGTACTCGCTGGACCGGCCGACGTGGTACGCCTACTTCCTCGTTGGGAGCGTCGCCGTCACCGCCTACGCGCTCGACGGGTCGCCGTTCACCGTGGCGACGGCCACCGTCGGGAGTCTCCTCGTGGTCGCACTGGGCCTGCCGCTGTTCATGTTCGTCGCCCGGCAGTCGCCCTCGCTAATCGTCGAGAAGGCGCTTTCCTCGGAGGTCCATCGGGTGCTGTATCTGGGCGTCTACGGGCCGCTGCTGGCCGCGGTGGTGAGTCTCGTGCTGGGAGTCCCCCTCGCGCACCTGCTCGCGGAGGGCTTTCCGGGACAGCAGTTCGTCGAGAGTCTCGTGGACCTGCCGCTGGTGGTTCCCCACTCCGTGGCGGGCATCATCGTCCTCTTCGGCTTCGGGCGGGGCGGGGCGTTCCCGAGCGTCTCCGTCCTCGGGTCGATGGTCGGGATGGTGCTGGCGATGACGTTCGTCGCCGCGCCCTACGCCGTCAACACCACCCGCGAGTCGTTCGAGACAATCGACGACAGGCTCTCGTACGCCTCGCGCATCCACGGCGCGAACCGGTGGGAGACGTTCCGCCGGGTCACCGGACCGCTGGCGGTCCGGGGGATGATTACCGGCGGCGTCCTCGCCTGGGCGCGGGCCGTCTCGGAGTTCGGGGCCGTCGCCGTCGTCGCCTACAGCGTCCAGTTCTTCTATCCGCCCGCCGGGCAGCGCGTGACCGCACAGCACGCGCCGGTGTTCGTCTACAACACGTACCTGCAGGGCGGACTGGACGAGAGCGGGGCCGTGGCCTTCCTCCTGCTGGCCGTCTCGGCGGTCATCTTCCTCGCCGTCCGGTACCTGACCGACGACGGCGGCGTGGGAGGGATGCCCTGATGACGCTCGACGCGGACGTGAGCGCGACGTTCACCGCCGAGGGCGCGGACGCGTTCACCGTCGAGGCGACCCTCGACGTGGCGGCGGGCGAGACGCTCGTCGTCCTCGGTCCCAGCGGGAGCGGCAAGACGCTCTTGCTGGAGAGCGTGGCGGGCTTTCACCCTCACGACGGGCACGTGCGCTTCGACGGCCGCCGACTCGACGGCGTCCCTCCTGAGGAACGCGATTTCGGGTTCGTCTTTCAGGACTACGCGCTGTTTCCGCACCTCTCGGTGCGGGAGAACGTCGAGTACGGTGTGCGCTACCACGAGGAGACGCGCGAGGCCGATTCGCTCCTCGAAGAACTCGGCGTCGAAGAACTGGCCGAGCGCTACCCGCCGACGCTGTCCGGCGGAGAGAAACAGCGAGTCGCCCTCGCCCGGGCGCTCGCGGTGAAGCCGTCGGTGCTGTTGCTCGACGAACCGCTCGCGGCGCTCGACGTGCCGACGCGGCAGGCGCTTCGGGACGACTTGGCGGACGTGCTCGCGGACGTGACGGCCGTCTACGTCACGCACAACCGCACGACCGCTCGCGCCGTCGCGGACCGTATCGCGGTGATGCGAGACGGGCAGGTGATTCAGTCAGGCACGCCCGAGGCGGTGTTCGAGCGCCCGGCCACGCCCGTCGTCGCGTCGTTCACCGGTGCGAACGCCCTCCCGCTCTCGGCGGTTCCGTCCCTGCGAGACGCCGTGGACGGTTCGCCGGAGTACGTCTCGTTCCGTCCCGACGCGGTCCGACTGGTCGAGACGGGCGGGGCGTTCGAGGCGACGGTCGAACGCGTCGTCCGTGAGGACGCCGCCACCCGCGTCGTCCTCTCGCTGGCGGGCCACCGCCTCGACGCTTTCACCGACGACCCGCCCGCCGTCGGAACCGACGTGGGGGTGGCCGTCGACAGCGACAGAGTCCATCCCTGCTCGGCGGGGACCACAGCGGACTGAAGCGGGTAAAACCCCGCGAGACGGATGAAAACGGGGAATCAGTGGTGACTCTGGGGGACGCTAGCACAAATCGTTAAGTGAGTACGCTCCTCTATTTTACACAGATATTCATGACTGAACTCGGCGGCTTCCAAGATCACGTGGCGAGAATCGACCTCGGCGAGGGTGATGTATCCTACGAGGGTATCAACGACGCGGACGCGAGGAAGTACATCGGTGCGCGCGGACTCGGGGTGAAGTACGTCTTCGAGCAAGGTCCGGACGTCGACCCGCTCGGCCCGGACAACCTGCTGGCGTTCATGACCGGTCCGCTGACGGGGACGCAAGTGACGATGAGCGGCCGTATCGCCGTCTGCACGAAGTCGCCGCTGACCGGGACAGTGACAGATTCCCACCACGGTGGCTGGTCGGGCGCGCGCCTCAAGTGGGCCGGATTCGACGGCCTCCTCTTCGAGGGGCAGGCCGACCACCCGGTGTACGCCGTCGTCGAAGACGGCGAGGTCGAACTCCGCGACGCCTCGCATCTCTGGGGCTGGGGCGTCCACGACACCGTCGAGGAACTCGAAGACGAGGTAGAGGGGTCCTACGGGAAGAACCTCTCGACGATGGCTATCGGCCCGGGTGGCGAGAACGAGGTGAAGTACGCCTGTATCATGAACGAGGACGACCGGGCCTCGGGGCGGGGCGGTACCGGCTGTGTGATGGGCAACAAGAACCTGAAGGCCGTCGTGGTCAAGTCGTCCACTCGGATGCCGAAGCCAGAAGACAAGGAGACGTTCCAGAAGGGACACAAGCAGGCGATGCAGGTCATTCAGGAGTCAGACATCACCGGGCCGAACGAAGGCGGCCTCTCGCTGTACGGCACCAACGTCCTGATGAATCTCACGGAGGAGATGGACGGCCTGCCGACGAAGAACGCGAAGTACTCTTCGACCCGGTCGATGTCCGACGCCGAGGGCGACGGCGAGCGAATCCTCGACTCCGAGGACGTCTCCGGAGAGAACGTCCGAGAGAACATCCTCGTCGACGAACCGACGTGTCACTCCTGTCCGGTCGCCTGCAAGAAGGAAGTCGAGGTGCAGGCGATGCACAAGGGCGAGGAGATGAACGTCCGCACCGAGTCCTACGAGTACGAGTCGGCGTGGGCGCTCGGCCCGAACTCCGGCCACGTCGAACGCGACAAGATAGCGGTGATGCTCGAACGGTGTAACGACGTGGGCATCGACACCATCGACGCGGGCAACACGATGGCGATGACGATGGAGATGACCGAACAGGGCAAACTGGACGGACTCGGCGACGGCATCGACTGGGGGGACGCCGACACCATGATAGACATGATAGACGCCATCGGCGACCGCGAGACGGAACTCGCGGACCACCTCGCCGAGGGGCCGTCCCACCTCGCCGCGGAGTTCGACGCCGCCGGGAATTCGCTGGCCGTGAAGGGCCAGACGATGGCCGCCTACGACCCGCGCTGCATGAAGGGGATGGCTATCGGCTACGCGACCTCCAACCGCGGGGCCTGCCACCTGCGCGGGTACACCCCGGCCGCCGAGATTCTCGGCGTCCCGGAGAAGGTCGACCCCCGCGAGTGGGAGGGGAAAGGCGAACTGTGCGCGCTCTTCCAGGACCTCCACGCCATCAGCGACTCGTTCGACATCTGCAAGTTCAACGCCTTCGCGGAGGGCATCGAGGAGTACGTGCTCCAGTACAACGGTATGACCGGACTGGACGTGAGCGAGGAGGAACTGATGGAGGCTGGCGAGCGCGTCTACAACCTCGAACGGTACTACAACAACCTCGCGGGCTTCGACGGCGACGACGACAGCCTCCCGGACCGCTTCGTCGAGGGCCACGAGGACGCCATCCCCGCACAGGGCGGTTCGGAGGGCGAACTGGCGGAACTGGACAAACTGAAGGCGGAGTACTACGAGGTCCGTGGCTGGGAGGACGGCGTCGTCCCCGACGAGAAACTCGCGGAACTGGACATCGACATCGGCCCCGGGACGGGCGTCAGTTCCGGCGGCGCGGCCGCACCGAGCGACGACTGAGCGAGACACGTTTTCACTGACTGATGCACAGAGACGAGTTCGAGGACTTCGAGTTCCAGGTCGAGTCGCGGCTGACGAGTCACGGCGTCTACGTACAGACGTTCGAAGAGCGCACCGAGGAGAACACCTACGCGGTCACCTACGAGTCTATCGCCGCGGAACCGGGGTCGGTCCCGCACCGCGAAATCGGACGGGTCATCAACGTTCTGCGTGACCTCCACGCCGACGACTGGTCGGGCGCGGACGTGGAGGCGACGGTCCTCGACTTAGAGGAGGAGGTCCGCGGCTACTGGTACGTCGACGCCGAGTGGTTCGACCGCCTCCACAACGGCGACCTCTCGGAGACCGACTTCTCGCAGAAGGTGCTGGAGACGCTCAGCGTGTAGCGCCGACGGCGACCACCGAGCGGATTTCGAGGGTCGATTCGAACTCCCCCTCGCGGTCGAGGCGGCGGCCGTCTCTGCTGAACTGCGCCTCGTGGGCGCGGCGAACCGCCTCCCACTCCCGGCGGTTGAAGCCCAGCGTCTCGCCCGCCGCTTCCCAGTACTCCGGGCCGACGCAGTAGTAGTCGGCGTCTCGCGCCCCCGAGATGCGCTCGTAGCGGCGCTCGAACTCTTCGCGGCGGGTCTCGATATGTGTCTGAGCGCGCTCCAGTAGGTCGGGGAGGCGGTCCAGCGGGACGCTGGCCTGCGTCCCGGCCAGCAGAACGAGTTGGGCCTCGATGGGATGGTCGCCCATCGCTACCCGCCGGCACGCATCGCCTTCTGGGCGAACCGCTCGACCACCGAGTCCAGCGTCTCCGCCTCGCCCTCGAAGACGACAGTCACCTCGGTCAGTTCGATGGTCGGGCCGATGCCGACCTTCTCGGCGGAGAGGTCCGCCCGCCAGTCGTCGGCGACGACGGTGGTTTCGTCGCGTTCCTCGCCACCCAGGCCCGTCAGGTAGTGACGGGCCAGTCGCATCGAGATGCCACGAAAGCGCCGCTCGCGTCGGCTCATCCCGGGCGGATGCCGTCGTCGACGATGCGGGCGTTTCGCTCGCGGCCGATGCGGTCGGCGAGGTCGGCGTGGTCGTATATCTGCTGGATAATCGACGCCAGCAGGTCCCGCCACGCCATCGCGTAGATGGGCGATTGGCCCCACGCGCGCAGTTCGACGACGTATTCGTCGTATGCCTCCCAGCGCTGTTCGAAGTACTCGACGAGGTCCACGACGGCGCTCGCGGGGTCGTCACTGTCGAGCGCCGCGTTCACGTCGGTCTCCCACCCGGCGACGGCCCGTTGGATGTCCTGTTTCGCGTCCTCGCCGTCGGCGGGCAGAGCGTCGACGATGGCCGACGGAATGCCCAGTTCGATGTCTTCCATACCCGCTACTGGGGCCGCGGGCAATTAAAATCGGTCCCGCCCGAACGTGTTCGCACCCACCGTCTTAGCCACGCTTGCCGTAGTCCTCCGCATGAGTGGGACGACTCAAACGGCCGCCGAGCGAACGCAGACGACCGTCGAGGTGCACTGCACGGGCCACGTCAGGGGCGTGGTCGGAGAACCGTACGTCGAATTCACCTTCGAAGGCACGACGCTCAGAGCGTTCCTCGACGCGTTCTGTGCGCGCTACGACGTCGCCGACCTCCTCATCGCCGAGACTGAGTCCGACGCCGCGACGACGGGGTGGGCCCCGGAACTGGAGTCGCTACCCGGGACGTGGGAGAAGAACCCCGAGGGTGACCAGACCCGCTGTTACGCCCGCGTCACCGTCGACGGGCAGTTCAACGAGTGTCTGGCCGGCCTCGACACCGAACTCGACGGCGGCGAGCGAATCGGCCTCCTGTACCCGTTCATCTTCTGCTGTTAGCCGCCAGCGACGGGCGGGAACACGCTGAGTTCGTCGCCGTCTTCGAGCGTCGTCTCCAGTCCGTCCAGATGCTCGATGTCCTGCCCGTTGCGCAGGATGGTCAGGTACTGCCGTAGTTCGTCGTCGGACTCGAAGAGGTCCATCTCGGGGAATTCCTCGGGCAGCGACCGCAGGATGTCGCCCGCCCGCGCGTCGTCGTCGAACTCCCGGTGGAGAATCTTCTGCCCGACGGCCGCACGGAAGTTCGCGAAGAAGCGCAACTCGATTTCCATACCGGGAGCCTAGGGCCAGCGGCGTATAGACGTTTGTGGCGGACTGGCGGTGGAGCCGTCACTCGAGGGCCGACGAGGGAAGTCCCGGTTCAACCTACGACGGAACGACGGTAATCGTCATTCCGCGGTCGATTGCTCGCTCCAGCCCCTCCACCTTTTTCCCGCTCGGGTGGCCTACGGCCACCGCTCACGGCAACAACGTGGGCGAAAAAGACCGAACTCGCGGCGCGGCCGCGAGTTCGGTAGGACCTCGGTTTCCGCTAACCGAACCGTACGGTCTACGACGGGACGACGGTAATCGTCATTCCGCGGTCGATTGCTCGCTCCAGTTCCTCGGCGATGCCCGACCCGCGGGAGACCTGAATCTCGCCGCCGCGGGAGACGGTGGCGGTAAAGAGGTACTCGCCGTCGGCCTGCACCTCGACGGTGTCGCCCGCATGGCCGTCGAGCGGGACGATGACGTGCCGCGAGGTCACTTCGGGCGTGACGATTTCGCCCGGCTTGCCGCCGCTGTCGGTCTCCGGGCCGCCGGAGGGGCCGGTCGGTCGGTCGGCGAAGGTCCGCACGTCGATGTCGATACCGAGGCGGTTCTCCACGTCGGAGATACGGCCGCCGCCCTTCCCGATAACCTGCGAGATATCGTCGTCATCGACCCACACGACGGCGGTGTTGGGGCCGCGGAGTTCGACTTCGACGTGGCCGCGGGCGATGGAGCGAATCTCGCGTTCGACCTCCTGTTTCGCGAGGCGGTCGACGCCCGAATCCGGTTCGTCCTCGTCCTCGTTCAGCGGGACGGTGACGACCTGCCGGTTGAACGTGTAGATTTCGTACTCGGGGCGGCCGGTCTCGAAGTCCTTGACGACGATGACCGGGCGCGCGAGGTCCTCCTCCATGAGGCCCTGCGGGACCTTCACCTCCGTCGAAACGTCGTACACCGTGTGGACCTCACCGGCCTCGATGTAGACGACGGTGTCGACGATTTGCGGGATGAGGCCCAACTCGACGCGGCCGATGAGTCGCTGGAGGGCGTCGACGGCCCGCGTTGCGTGGACGACGCCGACCATTCCGACGCCCGCCATCCGCATGTCGGCGAACACCTCGAAGTCGTCGGTCTTGCGAACCTCGTCGTAGATGGTGTAGTCCGGCCGGACCATCAGCAGCGAGTCGGCCGTCTTCTCCATCGACCCGCCCAGCGCGGTGTACTGGGTGATGTTCGGGCCGACCTGCAGGTCCCGCGGTTTCTCCATCGTCTTCACCGAGTAGTCGGCGTCGACGAGGAACTCCCCGACGGCCTGTGCGAACGTCGACTTCCCGGCCCCGGGCGACCCGGAGATGAGGACGCCGCGCTGGTGTTCGGTGAATCGCTCGCGGAGTTCGTCGGCGTGGTCGTAGTCGTCTAAGTCGGTCTTGACGATGGGTCGCACCGCCGTAATCTCCATCGCGTCCGAGAACGGCGGTCGGGCGATGGCGATACGCAGGTCCCGGAACTGCACGATGTCCATCCCCGGTTCGGAGAGTTCGAAGAAGCCGTCGGGCGAGGACCGGGCCGCGTCCTCGATGTCGTCGGCGTACTGCCGCAGTTCCGACTCGGTGGCGATGTCGTCCCGAATCGGCTGATAGTGCATGTCGCCGATAGAGCCCTTCTTCGCGTAGGGCTTGACGCCCACCTTCAGGTGGAGGCTCATCGTCGACTCGTCGAAGAAATTCTCTATCTGGAGGCGCTCCACGTCGCGACCCCGCGGTTCGATGTACTCGACTTTCAGCCCCTTCGCGCGGGCGACCTCTGCCTGTACGTCGTCGCTGGTGACGAGCGTCGCCCCCCGATTCTGGGCCACGTCGCGGATGAGCGCGTCTATCTCGCCCTCGCCCGCGTCGCGTTTCTCGACGGCGTCGGGGCGGCGGCCGACGTACTCCAGGTCGACGGTGCCCTCGTCGGCGAGGTCGACGAGGCGCTGGAGTTCTTCCAGTCCCTCCCACCCGGTGTCGCGACCGTCGTTGGCCTGTGCTTCGAGTTCGCCGACGACGGCCTCGGGGACGATGACCGTCGCGCCAGCGAATCCCATGCCGTCCGCCTCTCCCTCGGGAGCGGCGTCGGCCGCTATCTGGGCGGACACGCGGCCGTCGATGACCACGCTCGTGTCCGGTACGATTTCCATACGCGGAATACGTCACCGTCGAGTGATAAGGCTCCTGATGCCCGCGCTAGCGAGTGGCGTGCTAGCCGCGATTGCTGTTGATAGTATACTCTCGCGAACGAGTCACGTTGTGAACGACCAGAAAGCCCCAGGCGCGCCGCTCCCGAGACTCGTTGCGCGCTCACTCCGTTCTCGCGCTTACTTCGCCGGTGTTCCAGGCGTGCGGCCCCGTTCAGTCCTGCCTGTGTCGGCTATGTCGTCAGCTACGGGACGGGCGTCTCTGGGTCCGTACCGACCACTACCGTCGCTGGCCGGTCAGAACGGGTATGGATGGGCCGCCGCGTGGGCAAGAGAGCGGGTCGCGGCGGCCCCGCACGAAAAGGATGTCGGACGTTCAGTCGCGGGGACTCAGTCGTCGGCGGGCGTCTCCGTCGTCTCCGTCGGGCCGAGGGGTTCCTTCGGTTTGATGGGGTCACCCGAGTCCAGTCCCTTCTCGGCCAGTGCCATGCTCCCCATCACCTCGATGATGAGGCGGTTGGCGAACCCGCTGGTGATGCCGCCGTTGTACGAGGAGGAGTCGCTCACGTCGTAGGCGGGCGAGACTTCGACCACGTCGAACCCGAAGTTCTCGGGGTCCAGCGCCTTCACGACTTCGCGGACCATGTAGATGGCCTCGCGGGGGATGAGGCCGCCGGGTTCGGGTTCGCCGGTCCCCGGCGCGTAGGCCGGTTCCATCACGTCCACGTCGAAGGAGACCCAGACGGCGTCGGTCCCGTCGGTCGCCCGCTGGACGGCGTCTTTCACGATGTCGTCTAGGTCCATCGTCCCGACTTCCATCGCGGTGTACCACTTCATGCCCGCCTCGCGCATGTCCTCGTAGGTGTCGGGGCCGGGCCAGAACCCGCGCGGACCGATGAGCGTGTAGTTCTCGCCGGCCATGATGTCCTCGTCGTAGACCCGCTTGACCCACGCGCCGTGGTCGTACTCGAACCCGGTGAGGCCGTCCTCGCCGGTGTCGGCGTGGCAGTCGAAGTGGATGAGGCCGATGTCCTCGTAGCCGTTCGCCTCGGCCCAGCCCTTGATGTCCGGGTAGGAGATGGAGTGGTCGCCGCCGATGACGATGGGCGTCGCCTGCTCGCTGATCTCGTAGACGGCGTCCTCGATGTTCAACTGGCTCTGTCGCGTGTCGCCGGGCGAGACGGCGGCGTCGCCGGTGTCGGCCACGCTGAAGCTGTCGAACGGGTCGACGCCAGTCTCGATGTTGAAGTGCTCGTACGGCGGCGAGGGGACCGTGGAGGCGGCCCGCACCGCGCGCGGCCCGTAGCGCGTCCCTGGACGGATGGTCGTCGCCGTGTCCAGCGGCGCGCCGAGGATGCCGATGTCCACGTCTTCCTCGTCCAGTTCGTCCCGGTCTACCTCGGGCAGTTTCAGGAACGTCGGGATGCCGCTGAAGATGGGTTCGTTCGCTTCCTTGTACGCGTCGCCGTAGATATCTTCGCCTGAACGTTCGTCAGTCATGTGTTTGTCTCGTTTTGGCGGGTTGTGCCCGCGAATCACGTCGTTTTCTTCGACATAACTGGGTGGTTGACCAATACTGAAAAGCGTTCCTTCGGATGTGTAATACCCTTTCTGGGGAACTGGTGCGTGCATGGACCGTTGCAGTCTCCTTTAGGTGTTTAAGGTCCCCGGCAACCGCAGGACTGCGCTGTCGCTCGGTGGCCTGCGCTCCGAAAAGATGGACGGGTCACTCGCTGTCGACGAGGTCCGGCGAGGCGCGGAACGCGAGGTGGGTCGCGACGGCGAGGCTGTCCCGCGCGTGTTGAGCACACCGCTCCAGCAGGACGACCGCCCGCTGGAGTTCCAGCAGGGGTTCGGGTCGCTCGTCGGCGAGGTGGTCGTTGCACGCGTCGACGTGGTCGTCGACCGCGTCGAACCGGTCGCGGGCGGTCTCGGCCGCGTCGTAGTCGGGCGTCGTGACCGCCGCGATAGTCGCACTGACCGCGTCGTCGATGGCCCCGCCCAGTGCGCGGAGGTGGTCGGCGGTGTCGTCGTCCGGCACGGTCCCGTCGCTCTCGACGACGATGTCGGCGATGTCGCGGGCCAGACCCGCCATCAGGGACACGTCCTGTGCGACCGAGCGATAGCCGATGAGCGGGAAGCCGGTGTCGAGGCCTACCTCTTGGTTGAGTCGCGGGTTCCGGTACGTGGCGAAGACGAGGCGCAAGAAGAGGTAGAACAGTTTCTCGACCTGTTCGTACCGGCGGGCCGCGGTCCGGGCGCGGTCGGCGTCGCCCTCGACCAGCGCCGTAATCGCTTCCGTCCGAATCGTCGCTTCCGTTCGGCTGAGACGACCCAGCAGGGTCGGCAGGTCGAAGTCGCCGGGCGCGACGGAGCAGCGGACGGTGACCGTCTGAGTCGCCTGTTCGACGATGCCGAGACCCATGAGCTGTCGTTCCGCGTCGAAGACGGCGTCGTGGTGCTCGGGGGTCAGCGGCGTCTCGGACTCGATGCGGACGAGTTGCCGACCCAGCACGTACTGGGTGACGACGGCCCGGCCCAGCGCCTCCGGCGAGAGCGTTTCCGCGTTGACGACGGCGTCGGTGTCGTCGACGTTCGGTTCCTCCGGGACCAACAGCAGTGACCCGCCGTTCTCGTCGCGTTGGACGATGACCTCGTCGCCTTTCTCGATGTCGTGGTGGCGCGCCCACTCGGCCGGGACGGTCACCGCCAGCGTCGAGGAGCCGAGTTGCTGCACCTTCCGCTTGACGCGGACGTAGTCGGTGTTCACTGTCGGCCCCTCGCGCCGACAATCGATCGGTGGGCGTTCATTTGTACTCTGGTATGATACACGATATGGCTGTAAATCGGGGTTATGGTTGGAACAATACGTGCGAATCGGTCGGAAAATCGGACGTGTCAGGCTGTGCCGACGATGACGAGCGTCACGGCCAACAGGAGGACGACGAGGCCGAGGCCGAACAGGAAGAACCGGTCGCCCCCGGAGAACTCACTCATCGTCGTCGCCGCCCGCGACGATGGTGCGCTGGCCCTGCCGGTCGAGGCTCCGCACGCCGTAGCTCTCGCGGGTGGCGTAGCCGACGGCGAGGAACACGAGGAGGCTCACCGCGGGCGCGATGAACGTCGGAATGCCGTCGAACGCCGCCGTGAAGATGTCGTTCTGGATGTACAGCAGCGAGTTCTCGTAGCCGTAGGTGACCGGAATCAGGACGAAGAAGCCGAGACGCGTGAGCGACCCGGTGACCATCGAGGCCAGCGCCGCGGGCGTCGTCGCCACGTCCGGCCAGTAGAGGCCGAGCGCCAGCGGAACGAGCGCACCGGCGAACATGATGTCGAACGCGAGGACGAGCAACATCCCCGTCGCCGGGACGCGCAGGGCGAAGAACACGCCCAGCAGAGTGATGGGGACGGCCATCATGCGAGTGACCTTCAGGAGTTTGTCGCTCTTGTGGCTGAACAGGCCGCCGTCGGCGGCGACCGGTTCGGCCTGTTGCTTCTCGTCGATGCGGATGTCGCCGATGTTGCGTGCGATGACCGAGGACGTGCCGAGAATCGCGCCGTCGCCGGTCGAGAACGAGGCGGCGACGATGCCACCGAGGACGAGCGCCGCCAGCCACGGCGGGACCGCGTTCTGCAAGAGGACGTACAGCACGGCCTGATTGCCCGCCTCGACGCCGAGCGACTGGAGAATCGCGCCCGAGGAGAGCGCGACCATCGAGAACGGGAGGCCGATGACGAGCGTTCCGAGACTGCCGATGAAACACGCCTTCTGGGCCGTCTCGGGGTCTTCGGCGGCGAACACGCGTTCCATGAAGTCGATGGCGACGATGTCGCCCAGGCCGAGGGCGGCGATGGTCGCGAGGTTGACGTACGCGCCCTGCGAGGGGTCGGTGAGTTGGCCGAACGCCATCGGTCCCATGCCGTCTGGGATGGTGATGCCGTAGTTCGTCGCGACGAAGACGACGAGCGCCAGCGACCCGACCAGCGCGACGAACGCCTGAATCACGTCGGTGTAGGCCACCGCGAACAGGCCGCCCGCGATGGTGTAGGCGAAGATGATGGCCGCGATGACGAAGACGCCGGTGAAGTACGACATGCCGACGAACGTCTGGAAGAGGTAGCCCCCGGCGACGAGGTTCCCCGCCAAGAGGAAGGCGTAGCTCAACACCATGATGAGGCTGGCGAGCACCTCGACGCTGCGGCCGTACTTGCGTCGGTAGAAGTCCGGAAGCGTGATGAGGTCCATCCGGTTCATCGGCTTGGCGAAGAACAGACCGGTGATGAACAGACACAGCGCCAGTCCGATGGGCAGTGCGGCCCCGGCCCAGAACCCGAACGAGGAAGTCAGGTCGGTGTTGCCGAGCGTCGCGTTCGCGTCGAGCGACTGGGCCATCAGCGTCGCCGCCGCGAGCGGAAGTATCAGGCCTCGGCCCGCGATGATGTAGTTGACGCTGTCGCCCTTGACGTACTTCGAGACGTAGAGGCCGATGCCGAGCATCACGAGGACGATGGCGGCCAACCCGTAGACGATGAGGCTCATCGCGATTCCCCCGAGTTGACGAACAACGCGGTTTCGTCGGCAGTGATGTGTGAAACACGAACCCTATCTCGCGATGCGTGTACGTGTGGTCGCATATTGGTTACAGAACTGTCGAACCATTCGGGATTAAAAGGCCTTATCCTGTGATTGTTTATCGTCTCTGGTTACACTTTGACGTGTTCGAACCGTTCCAGCCTGTCGGTGCACACTCGAACACCTTTGACAGTATAATGGTGTCTAGACGCTAGACGAGTCGGGGCAGTCGCGACCGGTTCTCGGCCGCGTCGGTCTCGCCGGTCTCGACCGGCAGTTCGCGCCACGGGAGGAGGCCGCGCTTGAACAGGCGATAGCTGTACGGGTCGCCGTGGGGTGCGAAGACGACGAGCGCGAACTGTTCGGGGATGTGCCGCCGGTCCGTCTGCGTCAGGCCCGACGGCGACGCTGGCGAGGTGTGCGAGTGGTAGAACACGCGCGGGCGCGGGGGTGCCCGCTCGTCGACGGTCGTGACGTACCGCCGCCGGGGTTCGCTGGCCTCGTTGTCGAGTTCTACGTGGTCGGTGGCGTACAGGCGGTCGCCGCGGCGCTCGCAGGCGAGAAAGCCCCCGGCTTCGCGCGGATGTGCGGCGGCCACCGTCGCCGCGACGCGTTCACGAACCGTGGGGGCAACGACAAGTCCACGAATCCGGCGGGGGAACACGTTCGGACCGTCGGCGGCGGCAAAAATAGGTGTGTCCGTTTCGGACGGTCAGACCGCGAGGTACTCGGCGATGGCGTCCTCGTCGGCCAGCGTCGTCGGGCCGACTTCGTCGACGATTTCGCCGCGCTCCATCGCGTAACAGCGGTCGGCCATCTCGCGGATGACCCCGAGGTTCTGCTCGACGAACAGAATCGTCGTCCCGAGGTCCTCGTTGATGGTCTGCATGTCGCGGCTGATCTGGTCGACGATGGAGGGCTGGATGCCCTCGCTGGGTTCGTCGAGTAGGAGGAGGTCCGGGTTCGACACCAGCGCCCGCGCGATGGCGAGCATCTGCTGTTGGCCGCCCGAGAGCGTCCCGGCGTCCTGACTCGCCCGCTCCTCCAAGACCGGGAAGTAGTCGTAAATCTGGTCGTACAGCGTTTCGTCGCTGGCGGCGTTGACCGTCTCGCCCATGCGGATGTTCTGCTCGACCGTGAGTTTCGGGAACACGTCCCGGCCCTGCGGGATGTAGCCCATCCCGGCCCGGGCGCGTTCGTCGGCCGCGGCGTCGGTCACGTCCTGCCCGGCGTAGGTGATGGTCCCGCGGGTGGGTTCCAGCAGGCCGATGATGGTCTTCATCAGCGTCGACTTCCCGACGCCGTTCTTGCCCATCACGCCGACGATTTCGCCCTCGTCGACGGTGAGGTCCACGTCCCGGAGGATGGGCGTCGAGTCGTAGGCGGCGGTGACGCCGTCGAGTTCGAGCATCACTGCTCACCTCCGAGATAGATGCGCTGGACCTCGGGGTCGGACTCGATGTCCTCGATGGGGCCTTCGCGGAAGATGCCGCCGTTGTGCAGCACCGTCACCTCGTCGGCGATGTTCGCCACGAACTCCGTGTCGTGTTCGATGACGACGAAGGCGATGCCTTCCTCCTCGTTGAGGCGAGTGACGCGTTCGGCGATGGCCTCCCGTTCGGCCACGTCCAGTCCCGCGACGGGTTCGTCCAGCAGGAGCAAGTCGGGTTCGAGCGCGGCGGCCATCCCGATTTCGAGTTGCTGCTGTTGGCCGTGGGAGAGTTGGCTCGCATCGGCGTCTTCGTATCCCGACAGACCGGCCGCGGTGATGGCCTCGTCGACGCGCTTGCGCCGTTCCTCCCCGTCGGCGAACCGCTGGATGGGGAGGCGGGCGTTCTCTCGCACCGTAAGGTCGCCGTACACCGACGGCACCTGGAACTTCATGCTGATGCCCTTCCGAACCCGCTCGTGCGGTTCGAGGTCGGTGATGTCGTGCCCGTCGTAGTAGATGCTCCCGGCGGTGGCGTCGTACGTGCCGGTGATGAGTTTCAGCAGCGTCGACTTCCCGGCCCCGTTCGGACCGATGAGACACCGCAGTTCGCCCTCGGCGACGCTGAAGTCCACGTCGTCGGTGGCGGTGAACCCGCCGAACTCCTTGCGGAGTCCGTCGGTCGACAGCAGGGTGTCGGTTCGGTCGCCCGTGGCCAGTTCCGCGGCCGTCTGTCGGACGTTCGGACTGCTCGCCGCGTCTCGGTTCGCCTTCGCGTCAGTGTCTGAACTCATGGGTCGCTCACCTCTGCAGCCGTCTCGGGCGGGTCCGGCGCACTGCCGTCGTCGCGCATGTCGAGGTACGTCTGGTGGACCCACGGCACGATACCGCCCGGCAGGCCGAGGATGAACACCAGCAGGAGTGCGCCGACGATGATGAAGGCCAGTTCGCCGCCCAGCGAGTTCCGGAAGAACTCGATGCCGACGGTCGCACCGACCGCACCCAGCAGGGTCTTCCGGCCGCCGACGCTCACCCAGATGACCGGCAGCGAAGCGAACGTGAGTTCGAACACGCCGGGGCTCATGTAGTTGCCCCACGAGGCGTACAGCACGCCCGAGAGGCCCGCCAGCGCGCCGCCGAGGGTGAAGACGGCGAGTTTCACGCGCTTGACGTCGTAGCCGAACATCCGCGTCCGGTCCTCGTCCTCTCGCACCGCGACCATCACGCGCCCGTAGTCGGAGTTGACCAGCACGCGGAGACCGAGGTACGTCGCCACCAGCAGGCCCAGGACGAGGTAGTAGAAGGTCACGCTGTCGAACATAATCGCGGCCCCGCCGACGCCGAAGGCGAGGTTCGGGATGGTCGGCATCCCGTTGAACCCGCCCAGCGCGGCCTGGCCGATGGTCCACTCGTCACCGGCCGTCTGGGCCATGAACGTGTGCAGGACCAGCGTCGAGACGAGCGTGATGATGGTGACGTAGACGTTGCGGACGCCGCCGTAGAACATGAAGTAGCCCAGCACGAACGCCATCACCGCGCCGCCGAGAATGCCGACGGCGAAGGCGGCGGTGATGCCCGCGGGCGTCGCGAAGTTCACGGAGACGACGCCGAACGTGTAGCCCGCGACGCCGAAGAAGACGACCTGTCCGAACGACAGGACGCCCGCGTAGCCCCACACGACCGACAGCGAGAGGCCGAGGAAGGCGTACACCAGGAACAGCGAGAACCGCGAGGCCTGATAGGACCCGACGGCGAGGGGGTACGCCGACAGGGCGACGACGGCCACGAGGAACCCTATCCAGAACCCTTTCGAGTTCCCGACGGTGTTCGGTCCCTCGACGTAGTCGCGCAGGCGGGCGAGGCCCGTCGGGTCGGCGGTCGGGCCGCCGGAACCGGTTTCGGCGGTCATCTACGCCTCCTCCCGGCGCTCGCGCAGGCGCTCGACGAAGCCCGTGATGCCGTCCGGCAGGAACCGAATCATCACGATGGCGGTCACCAGCAGGGCGATGCGGCCGAAGAACGTCCCGACGAGGTTCGAGAACAGGGCGTTGATGGCCCCCAGCAGGCCGCCCGCCAGCGTCGTCCCGAGCACCACGCTCGGGCCGCCGACGACGACGGCGACGAACGCCTCGACGAGGAACGAACTCCCCAGACCGGGGACCATCGTCACCGTCGGGGCGTACAGCGCGCCCGTCAGTCCGGCCAGTCCGGACCCGAAGGCGAACGTCGTCATGTACGTGCGCTCGGTGTCGACGCCGAGTGCGCGGGCCGTGTCCTCGTCCTGAATCGTCGCGCGGGCGCGCATCCCGTACTCGGTGCGGGTGAACACGTAGTAGGTGAACCCGAGCACCGCGAGAGCGACACCGGCGAGCAGGACCCGATAGGTGGAGTACGAGAAGCCGCTGTAGGCGATTTTGCCCAGCGGCGTCCCGATTTGGTCGAGCGAGTTGCCCAGCGTGACGCGGATGCCCTGCACCATGATGAGCGAGAGGCCCCACGTCGCGACCATCGAGTCGGCCAGTCGGTCGTACAGCGGTTCGATGACGTTCCGACCGAGGGTCCGCTGGGCGACGAGGTTGGGGAGCCACCCCGAGATGACGACGCGTTCGACCAGCAGGCCGAACAGCGCCGTCACGACCACGCCGACGAGCATCGCGGCCGGGAGCGGCAGCCCGAGGCGGATGTTCGCCAGCGTCGTCGCGTACGCGCCGACCATGATGAACTCCCCGTGGGCGAGGTTGATGACGCCCATGATGCCGAAGATGATGGCCAGTCCCCCCGCCGCCAGCACGATAAAGGCGAAGCTATCGAGGAACTGGAACAGCAGGTTCAGGCCGTTGACCATCTCACCCCGCCTCCTCGTAGAAGTCCTGTGGGGTGTATTGCGTCTCTTCGTCTTCTTGGGTGAGGTCACAGCCGACCGTCTCCGAGAGGAACGTCTCGGGGATGACCCGGTCGTCGACGGCCTCGACGTTGTGGTTCTCGTCGGCGCGCATCACCCACATGTGGTGGTCCACGTGGTGGGTCGCGCCGTCGATGGCGATGGACTCGCCGTCGGGGGCTTCGGGGGCCTCGTAGGTGATGCCCGTTTCGAGGGCCTCCTTGACGGCCTCCATCTCCGTGGTTCCGGCCTGCTCGACGGCCTTCTTGTACATGTAGATGGAGAAGTAGTTGTTCTCGGCCTCCTCGTTGAGGTACGGGGCGTCCGGGAACATCTCGTAGTACCGGTCGACGAACCCGCCCTCGCTGGTGTTGCGGTTCGTCGGTATCTCTTCCATGTAGTTGACCCCGGCGTAGATGTTCGCCATCGCGGGCGGGTCCAGACGCAGGTGTTCGTAGCCCTGGGCCATCGCCGTCGACGTGCCGATGGGCACGTCCAGTCCCGCGGAGGCCTTCTGCTCGTAGAAGGAGGTGTGGTTCGCGCCGACGAGCATCGACATCACGAAGTCGGGGTCGGCCTCCTGAATCCGGTTGATGGTCGACCCGAACTGGGAGTTCGACAGCGGGATGAACTCCTCGCCGATGACCTCCGCACCGTTCTCGTTCGCGAGCACCTTCACCCAGTCGGCCGACAACTGACCGAAGTTGTAGTCGGCGGCGATGGTGTAGATTTTCGGGCCGTACTCTTCGACGAGATACGGGAGCACGCTCCCCAACTGCTGGCGGGCCGTCGGGCCGACGGCGAAGACGTTGTGGTCGCAGACGCCGCCCTCGTACTGGGTGGTGTAGAAGTACAGTTGGTCCTCCCGGTCGATGATGGGGCGGATGGCCTCACGGGTCGCCGAGGAGTACCCCGCCCAGAGCGCGTCGACGTTCTCTTGGTTGATGGCGCGGCGGGTGAGTTCCTGATAGCGCTGATTGTCCGACTGCGGGTCCGGGTCGAACACTTCGATTTGCTTGCCGTCGATGCCGCCGTCGTTGTTTATCTCCTCGATGGCGAGCATCGACGCCTTGTGCTTGGGGTCGCCGACGAGCGCGAAGTTGCCCGACCGGTCCTCCAGCACACCGAGCTGAATCGTGTCGTCGCTGGAGGCGGAGCCACCGGAACACCCGGCGAGCGCCGTCCCGGCGAGGGCGGCCGTCGACCCGAGGAAACCGCGACGGCTGATGGGACCGCGGCTCATACGTCTCCCTCCACTGCAACAACTTCGTTCACTTCGGTCCGCAGTTTACTACACGAATCTGCATTACTGGTCCCACATTCCGAACGTGCGTCCATGATTTCGTTCACATCATGGCCGATTAGCAGGATGTAAATAAGGGTTACCAATCGAATCTTATACTATCCTTCAGATGGGTGGTAGTGTATAAGGTAGTTCAAGGATATGGTGGAATAACGGGATATTCGAACAATAGTTGCGAGAATTAGTGGATAGTAACAGAATTACGGGTCGCCGACCGGAGTGGCGGCCAGCGTTGCCGATTCGTGCCACCGACCGCGTGGGCCGTGGTATCATTCGCCGACGACGACGACTTTCACCTGCTGGACGCCGCTGAGCGCGCGGAGTCGGTTGGCGAGTTCGGTGATGTCGCGCGCCGCGCCCTCGACGACCAGCGTCTCCATACAGGTGTCGTGCGAGAGGTGGATGTGCTGGACCGAGGTGATGGCGTCGGCCATCTCGTGCTGGATTGTCTGGAGGTCGTCGGCGATGCCCGAGACGTGGTGGTCGTGGACGATAACGATGGTCCCGTGGTGACGCTCCTCGCCACCCGTCTCCCACTCGTAGTTCGCGAAGAAGTCCCGCAGGGAGTCCCGAATCGCCTCTGACCGGCTATCGTACTCCCAGTCGTCGACGATGCCGTCCAGTCGGTCGACCATCGACGAGGGAAGCGTGAGGCTGATGCGGTCGATGTCGTCGGTCATGGCGGGGTCTAGGACGGTGGGCGTGATATGGCTGGCTCACCCGTGGGCTACAGGAGCGCCGGAACGGCGTCGACGAGCAGGGACCCGGCGAGGGCCGTGACGGCGATGCCCGCGACGGTCTGTGCGAGGCCGTGGACGGTTCTGCCGCGGCCGGCGGTCAGCCCGAACAACGCCCCAGCGCCCGCGCCCAGCAGGCTCATCGTCGCCGTGATTGAGACGCCGTAGGTCAGGACGGCGAGCGCGACCACGTCGGCCCCGTAGTCGGGGAGCAACGTGGAGGCGAACACTATCATCGACACCGGCGGGGACAGGGTAAACAGCGCCCCGACCAGGCCGGTCTTGAGGTACGAGACGGTGTCGTGGCCGTGGTCCGCGCCGTCGAACCCCGGCAACGGGAGGCGAAGGTGCGGGTGGCTGTGGGTCACGTCGCCGTGACCGTGCTCGTCGTCTCGGACGATTCGGCGGAGACCGCCGACGGCCATCACTGCGCCGAAGCCGCCCAGCAGCACACCGACGCCCAGGGTGCCGACCTGTCCGTACACCGCGGGAAACGACGTCTGTCCGAGGAGGACGTACGCGACGCCCAGCCAGACGGCCACGAGGGCCACGTGGCCGACGCTGAAACACGCGCCAGCGAGCGCCGAGAGGCGCGAATCGCCGTAGTCGCTCGTCAGGGAGGAGATACCGGCGACGTGGTCCGGTTCTATCGCGTGGGTGACGCCGAGGACGCCCGCGGTCACGAGCGCCGGCAAGAGTGCGCCGGTCATCGCTTCACACCGTCGCAACTCTGGCGAATGAGGGTTTCGGTCCCGTCGCCGCGCGGGAGCGTCGGTTGGTCCATGCGGGGACGATAGACGGAACGCGAATAAACTGCTTCCCCACCGCGCAAATATTGTGCGGCCGGTGAGCGTTTCCCACCAGACCGCCGAACCACGCCGAAGACGACGCTGATTCGTCACCGACCTGTCGCTGGTGGTTTCCGGTTTTCGGCCCCGCCGAGTGGACAATTGAGTGGACGCTCGTCCAGTCGTCCCGGGCCAATCGTGACGAACTGGTGGAAGTAAAGAACGACGCGGCGCTATTTGCGCCGAGAGGAAGGCGCTTATTACACCTGTCCAAACTGAATCCCATATGTTGGACAAACAGCCGAAAGTACGGAGTCCGGTGGTCTACCGTGGCTGAGGACCTCGTTCCCGGCGAGGTCATCGCTGGCGAAGGGACCGTAACGTTGAACGAGGGCCGCGAGACGGTCGAGGTGACCGTCGGCAACACGGGCGACCGACCGGTACAGGTCGGGTCGCACTTCCACTTCTTCGAGGCCAACGCGGCGCTTCGCTTCGACCGCGAGGCGGCCTTCGGGATGCGACTGAACATCCCCGCGGGCACGGCCGTCCGGTTCGAACCCGGCGACGAACAGACCGTCGAACTCGTCGACATCGGGGGCAAGCGCGTCGCCCACGGGATGAACGGGATGGTCAACGGGAGCGTCGACGCCGACCCGACCGAGGCGCTGGAGCGACTTCGCGCGGCCGGATTCGAGGACAGCGAGGCGCGCTCGGAGAGCGGGCCTCGGGACGGCGAGCAGGGAGCGGACGCGACCCGCGAGCAGGCGGCCGAAGACGACGAGGGGGCGGAGGAATGACCCGCGAGATAGACCGCGACGCCTACGCGGATCTCTACGGCCCGACGACGGGCGATAAGGTCCGACTCGGTGACACGGAACTGTTCGCCGAAGTCGAGGACGACCTGCGGACACACGGCGACGAGGCCGTCTTCGGCGGCGGAAAGACCCTGCGGGATGGCCTCGGACAGGCCCCCGGTGTCACGCAGGAGGAGGGCGCGATGGACTGGGTCCTGACGAACGCGACAATCATCGACCCGGTCCTCGGGATTATCGCCGCCGACATCGGCATTCGCAACGGCGAAATCGCCGGTATCGGGAAGGCGGGCAACCCGGACACGATGGACGGCGTCGACATGGTCGTCGGCCCGTCGACGGACGTGTATCCCTGCGAGGGGAAGATTGCGACGGCGGGTGCGCTGGACATCCACGTCCACTGGAACTCGGCGCAACTGCACGAACACGCCCTCTCGTCGGGCGTGACGACGATGCTCGGCGGCGGGTACGGCGGCGGTGCGACCACCTGTACCACCGGCCCAGAGAACGTCAAGCGCCACCTCCAAGCCGCCGAGGAGTGGCCGGTCAACGTCGGGTTCTACGCGAAGGGGAACGCCTCGAAACCCGAACCCCTGCGCGAGCAAATCGAGGCCGGGGCCTGTACCCTCAAGCTACACGAGGACTGGGGGTCGATGCCCGACGCCATCGACACCGCCCTCGACGTGGCCGAGGAGGAGGACGTGCAGGTCTGCATGCACACGGACACGCTCAACGAGGCGGGGTTCGTCGAGAACACCTTCGACGCCGTCGACGGCCGGACGATGCACCTGTTCCACATCGAGGGGGCTGGCGGGGGCCACGCGCCGGACATCATGGAGATGGTCGGCCAACCGAACATGCTCCCCTCGTCGACGAACCCCTCGATGCCGTACACGGACAACACGTTCGACGAGCATCTGGACATGGTGATGGTGTGTCATCACCTGAACCCGGACGTGCCCGAGGACGTGGCCTTCGCCGAGTCCCGCGTGCGCGCCGAGACCATCGCCGCCGAGGACGTGCTCCACGACATGGGCGCTATCTCGATGATGACCACCGACTCACAGGCGATGGGGCGGATGGCCGAACTCGTCCCGCGGACGTGGCAGACGGCCTCGAAGATGAAGTCCCAGCGCGGCCCCCTCCCCGAGGACGAGGGGACCGGCGCTGACAACTTCCGCATCAAACGGTACGTCGCGAAGTACACCGTCAACCCCGCCATCTCGGCGGGCATCGAACCGTACGTCGGGACGCTCGAACCGGGCAAGATGGCCGACGTGGTGCTGTGGGACCCCGCCTTCTTCGGCGTCAAGCCCGCGATGACGTTCAAGGGCGGGTTCCCGGTCCACTCGGAGATGGGCGAGGCCAACGGGTCGCTGATGACCTGCGAACCAATCGTCCAGCGCGAACGCGCCGGGGCCGTCGGCAAGGCCAAGCACGCGCTCTCGCTCTCGTTCGTCTCGCCCGCCGCCGCCGAACGCGGCGTCGGCGAGGAGTACGGCTTGGACACCCCCGTCGTCCCCGTCGAGGGGACCCGGACGCCCGGCAAGGACGACATGGTGCACAACGACTACTGTCCCGACGACATCGAAGTCGACCCCGAGACGTTCGAAGTCACGGTCGACGGCGAACACGTCACCTGCGAACCGTCCTCCGAGATACCCCTCGCACAACGCTACCTGCTATGAAACTCACCGCCAAAGAACAGGAACGACTCACGGTCTTTACCGCCGCAGAGGTCGCGCGACGCCGCAAGGAACGGGGCGTCCCGCTGAACCACCCCGAAGCCGTCGCCTACATCAGCGACTGGTGCATCGAACGCGGCCGCGACGGCCAGTCGGTCGCCGAGATTCGCGCCGGGGCGTCGAAACTGCTGGGCCGCGACGACGTGATGGACGGCGTCCCGGAGATGATAGACATGATTCAGGTCGAACCGGTGTTCCCCGACGGGACGAAACTCGTCACCGTCCACGACCCGATTCGCTCCGACAGCGTGGGCACGGCCGACCAAGAGGCAGACGACGCATGAGTCTCACACACCGGGACGTGGCGACGGTCGGTATCGGCGGTCCGGTCGGGTCCGGCAAGACCACGCTCCTGACCGAACTGGTCCCGCGCCTCCGCGACGAGGGGTTAGACGTGGGCGTCATCGCCAACGACATCCTCACCCAGGAGGACGCCGACCGACTCCGCGAACGCTTCGCGGGCGTCGTCCCCGAGGACCTCGTGGCGGGCGTCGAGACGGGCGCGTGCCCGCACACCGGCATCCGCGAGGACCCGTCGATGAACCTCCAGCAGATAGACGCCTTCCTCGCCGACC
The DNA here is from genome assembly GCF_024218775.1 of Haloarcula marina. Lineage (NCBI taxonomy): Archaea > Methanobacteriati > Methanobacteriota > Halobacteria > Halobacteriales > Haloarculaceae > Haloarcula > Haloarcula marina. The sequence goes on from NZ_CP100404.1 coordinate 788,208, forward strand.
ACCCGGACCTCGACCTCGTGTTGGTCGAGAGCGGGGGCGACAACCTCGCGGCGACGTTCAACCCCGAACTCGCCGACTACTCGCTGTACGTCATCTCCGTCGCCGAGGGTGACGACATCCCGCGCAAACGTGGCCCCGGCGTCGTCGACTGCGACTTGCTGGTGATGAACAAGACGGACCTCGCGCCCTACGTCGGCGCGGATTTGGACGTGATGGAACGGGACGCCGCCGAGGTCCGCGACGGCCCGTTCGTCTTCACGGACTGCAAAGCGAAGGAGGGTATCGACGAGGTGCTGGAGCACGTCCGCGAAGGGGTGCTGTTCGCCTGATGGCGACGGAGGTCCCGGACACCACTCGGTCGAGCGACGACGAAGCGACGGACGCACCACACCCTGCCTTCGAAGGCTACGCGGCGGAGTCGCCGCCACAGGCCGCCGTCGGCGCGCCCGGCAAGGACGGCGTGCTGGAACTTCGCTTCGCGCCGACCCGCGGCGGGACGAAACTCGTCCACGACTACGCGACGGTGCCGTTCCACGTCTCGGGGACGCTCGGCCACGACCCGCACCCAGACGCCGAGACGGTGTTCCTCCAGTCGCCGACGGGCGGTATCGCGCAGGGCGACCGCCACGACGTGACGATTGCCGTCGAAGGCGACGGGGTCGCACACGTCTCCACGCAGAGTTCCACGAAGGTCCAGTCGATGAACGCCAACTACGCCGCCGCCGACGCGACGCTCTCGGTCGGTGCGGGCGGGCATCTGGACTACGTGCCGGAACCGACCATCCTGCACGCCGACTCGCGGTACTATCAGGACCTCACACTCGAACTCGCGGACGACGCGACGGCCGCTCTCGGCGATATCGTCGTCCCGGGGCGTCTCGCCCGCGGCGAGCGCTTCGAGTTCGAGCGATACCTCTCGCGGGTCCGCGTCCACGGGCCGGACGGACTCCTGTTCGAGGACGCGACGCACCTCACGCCTGCGGAATCGGACCCGACGGCCCCCGGCGTCCTCGGCGAGTTCACCGTCTACGGGACGCTGTTCGTCGTCGCGCCCGACGCCGACACGGCGGCGCTCTCTGACGCCCTCCACGAGGTGGCCACAGAGGCAGACGCCGAGGGGCGGGCCGCGGCGACCGAACTCCCGAACGAGTCGGGGGTCGTGGTCCGAGCGCTGGCCGACCGCGCCGAGACGGCCCAGTCCGCGCTCCACGCCGCGTGGGACCACGCCCGCCGCGACCTACTGGACGCGCCCGCGCCGTCGGGGAGGAAGTACTGATGCTCGTCGCCGACACTTACCTCGGACACGAGGACGACGACGGCCTCGCCGACCGACTGGCCGAGGCCGACACCGTCACCGTCGTCCTCTCGGACACCGACCGGCGACGCTCTCGGGTGCGGACCGAGACGACCGACGGTGAGGACATCGGCATCGTCGTCGCCCGCGACTTGGGAGACGGCGACGTGCTTGAAACCGAGGACGGGACGCTCGTCGTGGTCGAACTCGCCGCAATCGACGCGCTCGTACTGGACTTCGCGGCGGCCGACGTGTCGCCGACGGCCGCGCTGGAACTGGGCCACGCGCTCGGTAACCGCCACTGGGACCTCGCGATGCGCGACGGCGAGGCGCTGTTTCCCGTGCCGGACACCCGCGAGCGGATGCTGGCCGCCGTCGAGGAGGACCTGCCGCCCGGTGTGACGACCCGCTTCGAGGACGTGCCGCCGACCACGTTCGACGACGACGGGGCGGACCACAGGCACGGCGGCGAGGGGCACACTCATTCGCACGACGACCACGGACACAGTCACGCCGACGGCCACGCGCACTCGCACAGCCACGACCACGGCCACGGCGTCCGCACTATCGACGGGGACGAGCGATGAGCGACGACGCCACCCTCGAAGCGTTCCGCCTCGCCGACTCGTTCCTGCCGGTCGGGACCTACACCGTCTCCTACGGCCTCGAACAGTTCGTCGCGGACGACCGCGTGACCGACGCCGAGGAGTTGCACGCGCTACTGGAGACGTACCTCCGTCGGCAGGTCGGTCCGGCGGAACTGGTGGCGCTTCGCACCGCACACGCCGCCGCCCGAACGGGCGACCTCGACACTATCTGCGCGGCCGACCGCCGCCTCGCGGCGGTGACGCTGGCCGCGGAGTTCCGGGAGAGCGCCCAGCAGTCGGGCGACCGCCTGCTCTCGCTCCAACGGGACCTCCGCGAGGACGACCTGTTGGAGTCGTACGCGGAGGCCGTTACCGACGGCGACGCGCCCGGCAACTACGCCGTCGTCCTCGGCGTCACGACGGCACTGGCGGGCATCGACGCGCGGCAGGCGTGTCTGCTGTGCTGTCACGGCTTCGTCACCGGACTGCTGGGGGCGGCCCAGCGACTCCTCTCGCTCGGCCACACCGACGCCCAGCGAATCTTGGACGACCTGCGACCGGTGATGGCCGACGCCGTCGAATCGAGTGCCGACCGCTCGATTGACGACATGACACCGTTCGCCCCGCTACTCGACGTTCTCGCCGCCGACCACGAACGGGCCGAGCGCAGACTGTTCGCGAGCTAATCCGGTTCGCTGGGGATTCGCGTTCGGGACGCGTTCGACGGCTACGCTGGCGCTAACTGGCACCCGAGTGACGACCAGCGTCCGGTTCGATACTTCAAACTACCGGGGCAGTGTGCGGACCGCGCCCCTTCAAGTTAGATATTTGATAGATAGTGGCGAACGTTTCAGATGCGATGGCAACACAGACTCCAACAGACACCGGCGTCGTCCTCGAGGACTGGCAGGCCGGTGTCGTCGGTGGTATCGCTGGCGCGGCGGTCATGGCGGTCCTCATCTCGGTGATGAACCCAGGCGTGCTGACGGGCGCGATTCCCGGCCTGTACGGCCTCTCCGGTGGTGTCGCGGGCTGGGCGGTGCACCTCTCGCACGGCGCGGTTCTCGGCGTGGTCTTCGCGGCCGTCGTCGAGTCCGGCGTCGTCGACCGGTCGGTCGGGTCCACGGTCGGCCTCGGGATTCTCTGGGGCGTCGTGACGTGGGTGGTCCTCGCCGCCCTCGTGATGCCCGTGTGGCTGAGCGCCGTCGGATTCCCGGCGGCCCCGCCGTTCCCGAACTTCGCGATTCCGAGCCTCCTCTGGCACGTCGTCTACGGCGGCGTCTTGGGCGTAGCGTACGCGGCGCTTCGGTAATCGGTAACCACGGCAGCCGAGACGCCGAGTGACGGCGCGTTTTTCGAGCAAGACACAAACCCCTCGCCCGACACCGTCAGGTATGCACGTCGCGGACCTCACGCGCGAACTGGTCGCGATTCCGAGCCACGAGGGCGAGTCGGCCGCCGCCGACTTCCTCGTCTCGTGGCTCGAGTCGAACACCGACGCCGCCGTCTCCCGAGACGACCACGACAACGTGGTCGCGCGGAAGGGCGCGGGCGACGAGTCGCTGGCTCTCGTGGGTCATCACGACGTGGTTCCGCCGGACGACGCGCAGGTCGACGCCGACGGCGGGTACGTCGTTCGAGAGGCAGACGGCCGCCTCTACGGCCGCGGGACCGCCGACATGAAGGGATGCGTCGCGGCCGCGATGTTGGCGTTCGCCGACGCGGACACGCCCGACGAGGGGGAACTCGTCTTCGCCTCTTTCGCCGGGGAAGAGCAGGGCGGCGTGGGTTGTCGGGCCGCTATCGACGCGGGGTTCGCACCGGACTACGCCGTCGTCGGCGAGGGGTCGACGGGCTACTCCGGGCCGGGGGTCACCGACGTGGCCGTCGCCCACAAGGGCCGCCGCGGGTCGACCATCGTCGCCGAGGGCGCGGCCGCCCACGCCAGCGAACCGGAAGCAGGTGAGAACGCCATCTACCGCGCGACGGACGCCGTCGACGTGGTCCGGGCCCTCGACTTCCCGTCGACGGACGTGCTGGGACACGAACTCTCGGGGAGCGTCGCCGTCACGGAAATCGAGGGCGGGTCGGCGTGGAACGTGATTCCCGAACGTTGCGAGGCGACCGTCGACGAGCGGACGGTCCCGGGCGAGCGCGCACCCATCGAGCGGGCAGAGGACATTCCGGGCGTCTCCGTCCGCGTCGACCAAGACCTGCCGCCGATGGCCTGCGGGGACGCGGACTTCGCGGACGCCGTCCTCGACGCGGCCGCCGACGCACAGGACGGCGCGCCCGAACACGTCGTCAAACCGCACGCGACGGACGCCGGATGGCTGGCCGAGACCGGCACGGACTGCGTGGTCGTCGGCGCGGCCGAACCCGGCGAGGCCCACACCGCCACCGAGAGCGTCGCTGTCGACGTGCTGGAGCGATGCCAGCGAATCTACGCGGGCGTCGCCGCGTCGTGGCTGGCGTGAGCGACAGATTTCCGCCTACGCTGTCCCTTTAGGAACGCCGTCCCAACGGCGAAGTATGGCAACGACTAGCGAGACAGAGTCGACCTACGAGCAGTTCATCGACCACGTCAAGCGCCTCCACTACGTCGGCGACGCCGGTGGCGTCCTCCAGTGGGACCAGCAGGTGATGATGCCCTCCGGTGGCACGCCCGCCCGCGCCAAGCAGTCCTCCGCGCTGTCGACGGTCCACCACGACATGCTGACCGACGACCGGTTGGGCGAGTGGTTGGACGAACTCGACGACGCCGACCTCGAACCCGAACAGGAAGCCGTCGTTCGCGAAGTCCGCCGGGACTACGAGCGAGCGGTGCGGGTCCCATCCGACCTCGTCGAGCGCATCTCCGAGGCGTCCTCGAACGCCCTCCCGGTCTGGGAAGAGGCGAAGGCCGAGGACGACTTCGAGATGTTCGCCGACACCCTCGAAGAGATGGTCGAACTCCGCCGTGAGTACGCCGCGGCCATCGACCCCGACCGCGACCCCTACGAAGTCCTCTTCGAGGAGTACGAGCCGTATCTGGGCATCGATACCGCCGAGGAGATTCTGACCCGCCTGCGCGACGAACTCGTCCCGCTCATCGACGACATCGCCGACAGCGACGTGACGCTCGCAGACCCCTTCGAGGGGACCTACGACGACGACACCCAGCAGGAACTCGTCGAGGAAGCCCTCGATACGCTCGGGTACGACTGGGACCACGGCCGACTGGACACCGCGCCCCACCCGTTCTCGACGGGGACGCAGTTCGACGCCCGCGTGACGACGCGGTTCGAACCGGACGACCCGATGGGCGCAATCGGGTCGACCATCCACGAGTTCGGCCACGCCACCTACACGCTCGGCCTGCCACAGGAACAGTACGGAACGCCGCTGGGCGACAACCGCGACCTCTCTGTCCACGAGTCACAGTCGCGGTTCTGGGAGAACCACGTCGGCCGCTCCCGGCCGTTCTGGGACCTGTTTACCGACACCGCGAACGAGCATCTGGGGACCGACGCCACGCCGCGGGAGTTCTACGAGGCCGCCAACGAGGTGTACGAGGACAACCTGATTCGGGTGGAAGCGGACGAACTCACCTACCACATGCACATCATCCTCCGCTTCGAAATCGAACGCGACCTCATCCGCGGCGACCTCGCCGTAGAGGACGTGCCCGAAGTCTGGAACGAGAAGATGGCGGAGTATCTGGGCATCCGCCCCGACACCGACGCCGAGGGCTGTCTGCAGGACATCCACTGGACCAACGGCGCTATCGGCTACTTCCCGACCTACACGCTCGGGTCGGTGCTGGCCGCCCAACTGGACCACCACCTCCGCGCGGACGTGGGCGACGTGGACTCGCTCGTCCGCGAGGGCGACTTCGGCCCCGTTCACGAGTGGCTGACGGAGAACGTCCACCGCCACGGCGCGCGCTACGAGACGGACGACCTGATTCGCGAGGCGACCGGCGAGTCGTTCACGGCCGACTACTTCTTGGAGTACGCCGACGCGAAGTACCGGGACCTCTACGACTGCTGAGCGGCCGGGTCGGGGTTTTCGTCCAGCACACCGCTTATCTCCTTGGGCGGCCAACCGCCGACCATGCGACCGGACTTAGACCCCGAACAACTCGACCGCTACTCCCGGCACATCATCATGGACGATGTGGGACCGGCGGGACAGGCGGCCCTGCTCGATTCGTCGGTGCTCGTCGTCGGCGCGGGCGGTCTGGGGTCGCCGGTCCTCCAGTATCTCGCGGCCGCCGGAATCGGGACGCTGGGTATCGTCGACGACGACGTGGTCGAGCGGTCGAACCTCCAGCGACAGGTGATTCACGCCGACGCCGACGTTGGACGGCCGAAAGTCGAGAGCGCCCGCGAGTTCGTCACCGACCTGAACCCCGATGTGACCGTCGAGACGCACGAACTGCGCCTCGCGAGCGACAACGCCGCCGGACTCGTCGCGGAGTACGACGTTGTCGTCGACGCCTCCGACAACTTCGCGACCCGATTTCTGGTCAACGACGCCTGCACGCTCTCCGGGACGCCCTTCTCGCACGGCGCGGTGTTCCGGTTCGAGGGACAGGTGACGACGTTCACCGGCGACGGGCCGTGCTACCGCTGCCTGTTCCCCGAAGCGCCGCCGGAGGGGACGGTCCCGGACTGCTCGACGGCGGGCGTCCTCGGCGTCCTCCCCGGCACCGTCGGATGCATGCAGGCCACCGAAGTCGTCAAACTCGTGATGGGCTACGGCGAGACGCTGGACGGCCGCTTACTGGCCTACGACGCCAGCGCGATGACCGTCGACGAGGTACCCGTCGCCCCCAATCCCGACTGCCCAGTCTGTGGTGACGACCCGGCAATCGACGGGGTCGCGGACGCCGCCTACGAGGGGCGCTGTTCGCTGGCCGACGACTGAGTGTCAGGCCCGTAGTGTGGAGAAGGCCTGCACCGCGTCCCGCGGCGGCGCGTCGAACAACTCGGGGTGGACCAAAGCCGCCAGAAACTCCAGCGTATCCACCAATCGCGGCCCCGAGCGGTTGACGTAGTGGTGGCCGTCCATCACGAAGGCACGTCCGTCTCGGACCGCCGAGAGGTCGTCGAATCCCGGGCGTTCGGTCAGGTCGTCGAGGTTCTCGCGGGTCTGTGCGATGTCGAAGCCACAGGGCGCGGCCACGAGTACGTCGGGGTCGTACTCGCGCACTTCGTCCCACTCGCGCGGGCGGGAGTGTGCGCCCCGTTCGGCCATGCCGTACGCGCCGCCCGCCATCTCGACCATCTCGGGTATCCAGTGGCCCGCGACCATCACCGGGTCCAGCCAATCGAGGACGGCGACGGTCGGCGTCGCCTCGGCCCGTGCGGCCGTCGTCTCGACGGCGGCCACTCGTTCGCGGAGGGTCGCGACGAGGTCGGTCGCTTCCTCGTCGCGGTCGATTGCCGCGCCGACGCGGTGGATAGACTCGAACAGGTCCTCGAGGCTGTGGACGTCGAGCGTCAGCACCTCCGCGTCGAGGCCGAGGTCCGCGACTGCCTCGGCCACTTGGACGTGGTCGACGGCGCACACGTCACAGACGCCCTGTGTGATGACTACGTCCGGGTCGAGGGTCGCCAGCGCCTCCCGGTCGATTGCGTAGACGCCGTCGCCGCTCTCGGCCTCCGCGACCTGTTCGTTTATCTCACCGCTCGACGCTTCCGGGTCGACGCGCGAGCGGTTGACCGACGGTTGCTCGCGGGCCGCCGGGGGATAGTCGCATTCGTGGGAGACGCCGACGGGTTCCATCCCGAGGGCGTAGACGATTTCCGTGGCCGAGGGGAGCAGGGTGACGACGCGCATACCCGTGGTTCGGCGTGCCCGCTGAAAAAGTTCGCTCCCGCGCTCTCGTCCTTCGTTACGCTTACCGTCGGGGGCCGCCCACTCGCACGTATGAACGTCAAATCGCGGCATCACCTCCGGTCGGACGAGGTCGACGCCATCGCGACGGCCCTGACCGACAACCTCGGCGTCGAACTGGACGCCGACAGTTTCGAGAAGGTCGAGTTCGACGACAGCGACTGGAACGTGGTCCTCGTCGACGGGGAACCGCTCGTCCTCTACGTCGACGACGACCCCTTCCTCACCGTCCGGGGGGCCAACGAGTATCCTCCGGAGAAACACGTCGTCACGGTCGACACCGGCGCTATCTCGTTCGTCTCGGACGGCGCGGACATCATGCGGCCGGGCATCACCGAGGCCGACGACGACATCGCCGAGGGTGACCTCGTCGCCATCAACGAGGAGTCCCACGGGAAGTTCCTCGCCATCGGCCGCGCGATGGCCGACGGCGACGACATGGTCGGGGACTCGGGGAAAGTTGTCGGGTCCATCCACCACGTCGGCGACGACCTGTTCGAGTTCTCGGTGTAGTCCGCGGCCGTTTCTGTGCTCCACGCGCCGACGAGTCGGCCGTCGCCAGCGCGGTGACGACCGACAGTGCACGCCGCGTGGCCTCGAAACTGCGTCTGACGAAAAGTTGAAACCGGTAGCGAACACCGTAGGGGATATGGGACTCATGAGCAAGATTCTCGGTGAGTCGGGGACCTCCCGCAAGACCGACGACTACGTCGAACTCAACGCCGACGACTTCGAGGCCGCCGCCACCGAGACGGAGCGCCAGGTCCGAATCGCCCAGATAAGCGGCAAGCAAGACGTTATCGAAATCAAGGACGCCGTCTACGACGGCGACATCGTCATCGCCGACATCACGCGCCACTCCACGCAGGACCGGACGATGGAACACATCAGCGACGAACTCAAACAGGTCGCCAACGAAGTCGGCGGCGACATCGTCCAGAAAGACGACGACCAACTCATCATCACGCCCGCGGGCGTCGGCATCGCTCGCGAACGGCTCTGACGATAGCCCGCTGTCGCTCCGACTCACGCTCACTCTCGCGCGCTGTGCCGAGCGGCCCGAGCCGCCGCGTTCAACGTCCTTTTCGGTGTCGACCGGGTACGGTGAGTAATGACAGCCCCGGCGATACGCGCCCGAGACGTACGGAAAAGCTACGGTGACGTGCAGGCGCTCGGCGGTCTGAATCTGACCGTCGAGCGCGGCGAGTTCTTCGGTCTGCTCGGCCCGAACGGCGCGGGCAAGACGACGTTCATCAACACGCTGGTCGGCCTGGTTCACAAGGACAGCGGCACGGCCGAGGTGTTCGGCTACGACGTGGAAGACGACTACCGCGAGGCCCGGGACCGCATCGGACTGGCTCCACAGGAGTTCAACGTCGACCGCTTCTTCCCTATCATCGAAGTCTTAGAGCACAAGGCGGGCTACCACGGCATCGGCAGCAAAGAGGCCCGTCGCCGCGCCGAGGAGGCGCTCAAGACGGTGGGAATCTGGGACAAGCGCGACACCCGATTCGACTGGCTCTCCGGCGGGATGAAGCGCCGCTTCGTCCTCGCGCGCGCCCTCGTCTCGAATCCGGACCTGCTGATTCTGGACGAACCCACCGCGGGCGTCGACGTGCAGTTACGCCACGACCTCTGGGACATCATCAACCGGATGAACGACGCCGGGACGACCATCGTCCTGACGACCCATTACATCGAGGAGGCCGAACGCCTCTGTGACCGCGTCGCCATCATGGACTCCGGGCAAAAGGTCGAAGAGGCCGCCCCCGGCGAGCTGATGGACCGCGGCACCGACACCATCGACATCGGTCTAGCCGACCCACCCCGGACCGCACCCCGACTCGACGTGGAGGGCGTCACCGACGTGTCGGTCACCGACGACGGCCTCTCGGTCACCGCCGCGGGCGGGAGTCAGACCGCGCCGGAACTTCTGCGTACACTCGAACGCGCGGGCCACCACGTCACTTCGCTGGACATCCGCCGGGCCTCGCTCGAAGAGGTGTTCGTCGACATGACTCGCGACGACCGCGAGTACGCGGAGGTGTCCGCATGAGCCTCGACGCCGACGACGGGAACGTCGCGCCGGGACCGGACTCGCCGGACGAACGGACCGCACCGACCGGTATCGGCGCGCGCCTCGTCGGCCTCTGGACACTGCTCCACCGGGAGATTCTCCGGTACGTCCGCCGACCGCGAAACACGTTCCTGCCGCCGATGATTACGAACGTGCTCTACTTCACCGTCTTCGGCGTCGTCCTCGGCGAGCGAATCAGCGGGGGCGACCCCGACGCGTTCGGCGGCGCGGGGTACATCCTGTTCATCCTGCCCGGCCTCGTCGTCCTCGGGATGATATCTAACGCCTTCGAGAACGCCTCGTTCTCCATCTTCCACGGCCGCTGGAACGAGTACATCCACGAGGTACTGACCTCGCCGCTGTCCCACACCGAGATGGTGCTGGCCTACGTCGCCGCCTCGTCGCTCCGGGGTATCGTCGTCGGGGCCATCATCTGGGGCGTCGGACTCGTCTTCACCCCGGTCACCGTCTCGAACCCGTTCTATCTGGTGGCCTTCATGCTCGTCATCCCGACGCTGTTCGCCGCGTTCGGCGTCATCGGCGGCCTCTGGGCGAGCGACTTCGACTACCTCACGGTGCTGAACCAGTTCATCATCCGACCGCTGGTGTTCTTCGGCGCGGTGTTCTACCCGCTGTCGGCGCTGGAGGGCATCTGGCGGCAGGTCACCCTGCTGAATCCGATGGTGTACATGGTCAACGGCGTCCGCTACGGCGTCATCCCGCAGGCGACGGACCTCTCGCCGAACCTCTCACTGCTCGTCCTCACCGGCCTCACTATCGTCGTCGTCGCTGTCGATATCGAACTCGTGCGGCGCGGCTACGGACTCGTCGACTGACAGAAGCGGGCGGACGTGCCCGGTGTCGGATTAGGGCCGCCTCCGACGGGGCGGACAAACTATGACAGGGGTGCCCGGTGGACGCCACAGGGCGACACGGGAGTCCGTGACCCGAATACTTCTGTTCGCCTTCGGGCGGGGCGTATGTGAACGTATGACACGAGGGTACTTAGACGTGACGGCAGAATCACACCATCCGGGAAAAAGCGCGCCGCGGTTAGACGTTGTCTGGCGCGTCGGCGTCGTCCTCGACGTCGCGTTTCAGCGACTCACGTCGGGCTTTCGCGTCCCGACCGGTCGCCGATTCGAGGAAGTCGTTCTTTACGGAGACGGCGTCTTCGGCGGCGTCGACGTGTCCTTCGGCGATGACCTCTTCGGCGGGTTTCTCGTCGATGTGGAGCGCGAGCTTGTCCTTCTTGCTCCCGTACCCGACGGTTCCGGCGACGACTCGTTCGAACACCGGGTTGTCCGGTTCGTCGACGACGAGCAGGTCGCTTCCGTTGTGTTCCTCCGTGCCAGTCACCGGACCGAAGTGTTCCTCGACGAACGCTTCCATGTCGGGGACGCGGTCTTCGAGATGCTCGCCCCGTCGCATCTTGTACTCTCGCATGCCCGACGTTTTGCGAGGGCAGGTCTTACCCTTTGCGTTCACTCGGTGTTCGTGACCAACGACCCCTTGTGACACTCGGGACAGAAGTCGCCCGCGCGCAGCGAACTCGCCTCGATGTCGGTCGTGAACTCACACTCCGGACAGTAGAACTGGTCGTCCGGCACCGTCACGGCCGCGCTCTCGCCTGATTCGGCTTCTGCCGCCGCGTCGCCGTCGCCGCCCAACACCGTCTCGGGCCGCCAGTCGTCCTCGTCGCCCGCCGGTTCTTCGGGCCACGCGCCGGGTTCCCGGTCGTCGTCGACCAGACCGGCGTCCTCCTCACCGTCGATAATTAGAGCGTCGTCCTCCTCGGGGTCGTCCGCCGCCGCCGCGCCTTCTTCCTCTGCGTCCGGGACGTCGACGTGCGTCGTCGGATTATCGAGTTCGCTGTCGGTGACCGCTTCCTCGTCGTCTTCGTCGCTGTCGTCCAGTATCTCCGCGTCGTCGTCGTCCGGGTCGACCATTTCGGCGGACGTCTCGACGCCGGATTCGGCCGTGTCTCCCGCCGTCGAGGCGTCGCCGTCAGCCTCCTCGTCGTCCGTCTCGTCGACGGGGTCCGTCCCCTCGTCGGGGTCCTCCGTCGCCGCCGCTTCGTCGTCGTTCTCGTCGTCCGAGGGTGGACCGTCGGCTTCGTCGTCGAGCATATCGCCCGCGATGTCCGACGGCGTCTCGATGGACGTTACTTCCTTGTTCTCGGAGACGACGCGCGTCTGTCCACACCGTTCGCAGGTCTCCAGTTCCTGGATGGTGATGACGACTTCGCTCCCCTGTTCTTCGCGCTCGCGCTCGACGGTGGTCTCACCGTACGTATGCCCGAGGACAGAACACTTGAGACCCATTGTCAGTTCTTCCCGCCCTGTCCTACTTAAACCCTCCCCGTCGGTGCCCGGCCACGCGACGCCCCCGACGCTCCGCCACTAATTCTTATTCACAATCAATTTGATTTTCTGAATCTGAAAGCGTAATTTTATACACGGGCGAGCACCCACCATCACGCGATGCGTCCCCTCGGGTTGGCCGTCGTCGCAGTGCTCGCCGTCACCGCAGCCACCGGTGGGGTCGCCGCGTCGGACAACGCAGCCCCGTTGGCAGAGGCTGGCCTCGACCAGACCGTTACACAGGGAACGACGGTGTATCTCGACGCCAACGGTTCGCGCGACCCGGACGGTGCGATTTCGGCGGTTTCGTGGACCATCCACGAACCGGACGGCGACGCCGTCGCGCCGGACTGCCGGACCTGCCGACAGACCCGATTCCGACCGGACGCCGTGGGCCGGTACACCGTCTCTCTCAGTGTCACAGACGACGACGGCGCTACCCGCTCAGACTCGATGTACGTCACCGTCGAGGCCACCTCGTCGCTCGCGGTGGCGCTCTCGACACCCGCCACGACTCGTCGCGGCCGCGCGACGACTCTCTCGGTCGACGCGACGGCCACCGACGCCGACCTCGCGACGCTGGCGTGGGTGGTCGACGGCGCAGTCGTCAACCAGTCCGCCCTGTCCGGACACCGGGCGACGACGAGTACGACTCACTCGTTCGATTCCGGCGGCCCCCATTCGGTGCAAGCGGTGGTCTACGACACCCTCGGACGTCGTGGAAACGCCACCCAGACAGTCACCGTCGTGGGCCGAACCAATCGCCCGAGCGGGCGGTCCCAATCGACGTGCCCCGACGGGTCCCAACCCCACTGGTTCGCCGACGGCAACGGCGGCCACACCCCGCTATGTAGCGATGCCGCGGATATCCAGTATCAGCCCGAACCCGGCGGTGAAACCGTGATTCTGGACGCCAACGGTCGTGAGGGGGTGCAGCTATACGTCGACGGGCAACTGCGGTCGAGTGATGCGCTGAATATCGACCTCGACACCCATCGTACCAGTGGTGGTGCGATTAGTCGGGGGAGTGTTGTTGAGGCGATGAGACAGGAATACCGAGAAAAAGAGTCGCAGAGCGAACGGGAAGGAACCCAAAGGCAATCTAGTAGTAATAGTCGCTCTGGCTCATCCAGCGGCAACCCGTTTAGCGGAGATGACATAAGTGACTATTACGAGAACCTCGGTTCCGACAGCAGTCCAAGTCATAACGGCTGTACACCGACATGCGGCGAACGAAACGGTGGTCGGTCCGATTCACGGGGAGATACTTCCGGTAGCTCTGGTGACTCCAACAGTCCGAGCGGTGATGACTGTACGCCAACGTGCGGTGACCGGAACAGCGGTGATACTTCCAGCTCAGCTGACCGTGAGTCTGATGCTTCTAATGGCTTTAACGGTGGTCCAGTTGACGACCATTATCGCAACCTCGGCAGCTCTCATTCGGATGGTTCTGATAGTAGCTCAAGCGATAGCAGCTCCAGTAGCTCTAACAGTTGCCCATGGCCTAATCATCCCATTATGTGTTAGTACTCGATTTAGCTCCTCCTCTGAAAATAATGTCAAATCGACGCCCTGGCTGTGGGGGTATATTTCAGACTATGACCTATGAAAAAGTTTTAAATGCGGGAGAAAACGAGTGATATATAATGGATCTCCGTTTTCTCCCAAACCTTGGAATAGGGCTCTCAGCAGTTCTACTCACTATTCTTCTTGTGACTGCAGGGTACTACGGTTTCATGGCCGAAGAAAGCGACCCCAGTGCTAGTGGAGACATAGGCATACCTGCCTCCGAACCGACTCTAACGTCGACTGCGACGGCCACACCGACTCCAACTAACGCAGGGGAGGGGACGGATTTACGGAATATCAGTCTCGAGCAAGACGGCGGACAAATTACTCGTGGAGAAATAGACAGGGATGACCCACAGAACGAGAACGGTTATTACGAGCCTGTTCAGTTCGTGGCTGAAGCCAATACGAGCGTCAATATCACAATGGGTGCACGAAATGGTGATCCTCAGATCCGCCTACTTGCGCCGAACGGTAGTACCGTTGACGCCGACGATAACGGTGGTTTCGGCAACAGCGCGGCAATTGAGGAAGCCACGCTTCCCCAAACTGGCAGATACACACTCATCGCGGGGTCCAGCGAACCCAATACAACTTTCGGGTATCTATTGACTGTTGAAGAGCATACTGAGTCGATTAACGAGAGTAATCCCGCGAACTGGAACAAACGTGCAAAGCTCACCGAGTTCGCCTACGATTTCCGTTCTGCGGCGAACGCCACCGACAACCACACGCAAGTCACCAACTATACTGTGTTTCCCAAGGAAAACTACATTTCTCTCACTTACGAGAGAATCCCGGAGAATACGACTGACCTACAAAATACGCAGGTATCTGTACTGATAACCTACGCAAACCTCGGAACTGCATACCGAGAATCTTCCGGTCCATTCAACGAGTCGTTCATTCCCGACCGAATTTTCCTCAGGGCAGAGACGACCGACGGCCAACTATACCGGACAGCGTACCTAACCGACGAGTGGGCAAAAGAACACGAACGAACAGACGATTTCGAGACTTACTGGTACAAGTTCCTCTACGCGACGCGATGGGGCCCTGCCCACGAGAGCTACGTCGAGGGAGCGGACAATTCCACGAGCGTCGGGCTCGCCGTCTACGACGAGTACAACAGTTCGGCGAAGTAACCGGTTTCGTTCCCGCTGACCGTCGCACTGAGGGACAAAGCCAAGAGTCGGGCGGGTTTAGAGGAGGGTATGAGAGCGAAGCCGGAGTACCGCAACCGGGACGAGACAGAGGTTGCGGTGCTCGACGCGCTCGCCGACCGGCACACCGAGGGCATGACGGTGTTCGAGATACGCTCGCGGGCGGACGTGAACATCGACCAGATAGAGGACGCGTTGGCGGCGCTGAAAGCCGACGACCTCATCGAGGTCGAGAATAACGGCGAGGAGACGGTCATCGTCCCCGACGAGGACGTTATCGGGCCGGAGGCGACGGAGGCGGACGAATCGCTGTTCGACCAGATTCGCAGGCGACTTCCGTTTTAGGGGATGTCCATCGGCGCGGCGGCGCAGTTGTTCGGGCCGAGTTCGAGTTCGAACGCGGTGTCGTCGTCGGCCGATTCGGTGCCGAGGTTGATGGCGATGATTCGCTCGAAGTTGGCGGGTCGCGGTGGGATGTCGCCGCAGATACGGTCGACGAAAGCGGTCTCGTCGAGTCGGAACGCGGCGAGTCGCTCGCGGAGGGTACCGAGGGTGGCGGTGTAGGTGCGGTCGCTGGCGGGGGCGGTCGTCTCGGCGTAGTGGCCGGGCGCGACCAGCATCGTCGACGGGAGCGCGGCGAGGCGGTCGGTCAGCGTCTCGTAGAGGTCGCGCGCGAGTTCGGGCGCGCCGTCGTCGCCCGCTTCGAGGTCCGGGCGGGCGACGCTGTCGAGGAAGAGGCTGTCTCCGGCGAGGAGGACGTCACCGACGCGGAGGCCGGTCATGTCGGTGGTGTGGCCCGGGAGCGGAACGGCGTCGAGCGTCGTCGCTCCGACGGAAAGCGCGCCGTCGTGGGGCAGTTCCGTCGGTTCGAAGGCGACACCGCGGTCGACGGCGCGTGCGGGGAGGACGGATTCGACGCCGTACTCGTCGGCGAGTCGACGGACGCCGCTGACGTGGTCGGCGTGAACGTGCGTGTCGACGGCATAGCGGAGCGACGCGTCGTGGTCGGCGGCGTCTGCGACGTACCGGTCGGCAAACGCCCGGAGGGGGTCGACGACGGCGGCCTCGCCGTCGCTGACGACGAGGTAGGCGAGACAGCCAGAGGACGGGCGTTGGTACTGAACCAGCGTGGCGCCGTCGCACTCGACGACGTGGCCCTCGTAGAGGCGCGCCCAGCCTTCCATGCCGTCGGCGAGGTTGTGGGCCTCGTAGCCGTTGTCGACGAGGAGTCCGGCGACGAAGGCGCTGGACTCGCCGCGGGCGCAGACGACGGTGATGGGCCCTTCTCCGGGGATGTCTTCCGCGAGGTCGTCGACCGAATCGGTGACCTTCGCTTGCAGGAACTTGTTGAACGGCCGCTGTGTCGCGGTGACCGTCGGACCGCTAACGCGCCACTGCTCGAACTCGTCGCGGTCGCGGATGTCGAGGATGCGGACCGACTCGCCGCGGTCCAGCCGCGCTTTCAGGTCGACGGCGGACAGCGAGGGATGGTCCGCGGGCGGGTCGGGTGGGTCTCGGCTCATACGTCAACTAAGTGTCGGGAGCCGATAAATCGGGCGGGGGTTCTATGCCTCGTGCGGTCGTCGATTCGGGTATGGACGCCGCGGATACACTCGATGCGGTGCGGGAGGCGAAGCGGACGGAACTGGACCGACTCGGCTCGGACAAGCTCCTCGTCGCCGTAACGGGGGCCGACATGAGGGCGGAGACGATTCGGTCGGCGGCCGCCGCGCGTGAGCGCGGTGTGGCAGGCGCACTCTCGGCGTGGGCGGACGAGGTGACCGAGTCCCAGGGACCGGTCGCGGCGGCGTTCGAGCGGGCCGGGGCCGCGGCTCGCGACAGGGCAGGCCGAATCGACGCCGCGCCCGCCGAACCGGACGCGCTCTCGGCGCATCTCGACACCGTCGAGGGGACCGCGGCGCGCGTCGGTGCGGGACTGGTGGCCGTTCCGCTGGTCCTCGACAGGTTCTACCTACAGGCGGTGGGCTTCTTCGTCAACGAGGCCGACGAGGCCATCGCCGAGACGTTCCGAGCGTTGCGGAGCGGTGCAGCCGACCTGGACCCGGCTGGCGAAGCGCTGGACGCGCTCGGCGAAGACGAACGCGGAGCCGCGCGGGAGGCCGCGATGGACGCCGTCGACGTGGCCTACGACGACTACGCCGCGACGCTCGACGGGATGGGGCTGGACCCGCGCCCAATCTGCTGAGGCCGGTCAGTCGAGGCGGTAGGTCCCGACCCGGTTGGCGGCGTAGAGGAAGCCAGCGACGGCGACTGTCGCCGGGGCGATGGCGACGCCGAGGACGACGAAGGACAGTGCGAGGACGAGGCCGGAGACGGCGACGGCGTCACCGTCACGCTTCGTCAGGTCCTCGGTGACGATGGCGGGCGGGGGGCTCATCCCCCCTCTGGCGGACGACGCGGCAATAGGTGTTCGCCAGCGGTTGCGAGACGACCGCCTCGCGTCGAGTGGGAGGCGTCGCCCGACTCACTCCTCGTCGTCGTCGTCGACGATTTCGAGGCCGCGGTTGTTCACCGCGGCGGCGTCCAAACCGACCTCCTCCAAGAACTGCTTGTACTCGCGTTCGCACTGCTCGGCGTCTTTCTGCCGGTCGCTGGCGCGGTCACACAGCGCCACGAGGTCCTCGGGCACGTCGTTCGTGTAGACGATCCAGTGGTTGATGAGGTCCGAGAGGCGGCGGATGGGCGAGGTGAAGTGGCCGTAAATCTCGAAGTTCAGGGCGTGGTGGCCGCCGAAGGGGTCGTTCATGTACTTCGCGCGGGGCATCACCTTCATCACGGCCCATTGAATCTTGTCGAGTTGGCGGCCGGGGGCCTGTTCGAGGGTAGCGTTGACGGCCTTCCGGGGGTCGTCCCACGCCGACCCGGGGATGGAGACGCCGTCGAGTTCCTGAATCTCCATCAGCGCCTTGTCCCACTCGTCGGGGCTGGGCTGCGGGTGGACTCGGTACATCGCCTCGACGCCGCGGTCCCACATGAGTTCGTGCGTGACGGCCTTGTTGGCCTTCAGCATGCACTCCTCGATGATGGTGTGAGCGCGGTCCCGCGCGGGGTTGAGGACGAGCGACCCGTCCTCCTTTCGCTGCTGGTGCATCCGGTCGGCCAACTCCCAGACGAGTTCCGTCTTCTCGGCGAGGTCGACGCTCGTGTCCTCTAAGAGGTCGTCGGCGCTGTCGGGGTCGTCGAGCAGGTTCTCGGCCTCGGTGTAGGTGAGGCGGGCGTCGCTCTCGATGACGGACTTGTAGATGTCGATGGTCTCGTAGGAGAGCGTCTCCTTGTCGAGGTGCATCTCGACGGTGTGGGCCAGTCGGTCCTCGTTGGGGACCAGCGAACAGACGGTTTCGGCCAGCACCGGCGGGAGCATGTGGATAGTGTAGCCCGGCAGATACACCGTATTGCCCCGCTCGACGGCCTCGGTCCACATCGCCGTCTCGGGGTTGACGTAGTGAGTCACGTCCGCGATGTGGACCCAGAGGACGTACTCGTCGTCGTGTTCCTCGACCGAAATCGCGTCGTCGAAGTCCTGCGCGTCGATGGGGTCGGTCGTCCACGTCGTCATGTCCCGCAGGTCGCGACGCTCGTCGACTTCGTCGGCTATCTCCTGTTGCACGTCGGTCGTCCGTTCCTCGGCCTCGTCGAGCACTTCCTGCGGGAACTCGTCGCGGATGTCGAACTTCTCGAACAACTCCTCGCGCTTGTTCGCCATGTGGCGGGCCAGTTCCTCGTCGATTTCGACCGGCCCTTGGCCTTCGGCGGTTCCCGCCGCCGACTGGGCGTCCTCGGTAGTCATGCCCCGGGCTACGCCCACGGTGTAGTTAGGACTGTCGGGGTGGCCGCCGAGGCGGGCCGGGACCGTCGATTACTCGCGGCCGACGCCGCGGTCTTCGGCGAGTTCGCGATAGCGGCGGAGGAAGGTCTCGCGGTCGGTCTCTCCGGCCCCGGCGGCGTCCAACGTCGCTTCGAGGTCGTCCCGTGGCTGTCTGGAGATGTCGCCGAAACAGGCCTTACAGAGGAATTCGAACTCCTTGTCCCGGCGGTCCCACCGGTCGCCGTGCTTGTCGTACTCGCGGGCGTCCGACCGGGCGAGACGGTCGCCGCAGGCGATGCAGGTCACCGTCTCCCGGTCCGTCCGGGACCCGAACATACGTACCGGTAGCGGGGGCCACGGTATAGAGTGTTGTGCCGACTCGTCGCCCGGACCCGACCGACTCCGATACCGATTTGTTTCGGGTGTAAGCCACACGCTTATGCGGACGCCGCCGCTATCTCGTGTAACGGCGGTTACACGCCGGGGAAACCGAATGAAGCCACCACAGACGCTCGCGCACTCGACGCTCGATACGCTCCCCATCAACATCGCCGTTCTCGACGAGTCGGGGACGATTCTGTTCACGAACCGGGCGTGGCGTGAGTTCGCTGGCGTCGACCGCGGCGAGATGCAGGGCGTGAACTACTTCGAGACGAGCGACGTGGAAGCAGACGAGTACGCCGGTCGTGCCGTCGAAGGGATCAAAGCCGTCATCGACGGCGAGCGGGACCTGTTCACGCTGGAGTACCCCTGTCACTCGCCCGAAGAGAAGCAGTGGTTCCTGATGCGAGTCGCGCCGCTCCCCGAGGAAGAGGCCGGGAGCGTCGTCGTCGCGCACATCGACATCACACAACGGAAACTGGCCGAACTGGCGGCCGAACGACGCAGCGAGCAGTTACAGGCCGAACGCTCGAACCTCCGGCACCTCGTCGACCGACTCGACGGACTGGTCACGGCGGTCATGGCCGACGTGCTGACGGCGGACTCGCGGGCGGCTATCCAGCAGTTAGTCGTCGACCGACTGGCGACCGTCGACTCCTACCGGTTCGCGTGGATTGCGACGTTCGACCTCCGGGACGAGACGCTCCGCCCGGCGGCGCTCTCGGCGGAACGGGACGTCGACGCCGCGATAGCGCTCGACGACGACGACCCGGTGGCGCTGGCGGCCCGGACCGAGGACATTCAGGCCGCGACAGACGCGGGACCGATACACGACGAGATGTGCGGTGCGCCCGTCGACGCCGTCGCCGCGGTTCCGCTCGTCGCGGGCGAGTCGCTGTACGGGGTCCTGACGGTGTACGCCGACGACCCGGACGTGTTCGACGAGCGCGAGCGAGCGGTTTTAGGGGCGGTCGGACAGGCCATCTCGGCGGCCATCAACGCCCGCGAGACGAGCAGACTCCTGACCGCTGACAACCTCACCGAACTGGAACTGCAGACGCGCGACACGGACGTGTTCTTCGTCGCGCTTGCCCGCGAACTCGGCTGTCGGATGACCTACGGCGGGAGCGTCGCCGACGGGGAGGAGACGGCCATGTTCTTCCTCGTCGAGACGGACGACCCGTCGGCGGTCTGTGCCGCGGCGACCGACCACCAGCAGGTGTCGGCGGTGACTCACGTCTCGACGGCGGAGGACTGCTCGCTGTTCGAGTTCACTGTGGAGACGGCGCCGCTCGTCTCGCTGCTGGCCGACAGGGGGGCCGAGACCCGAGATATCGTCGTCACGCCGGACAACGCGACGGCCACGGTGACGCTCCCGGCGGCCACCGAGACGCGCGCGGTGGTCGAACACGTTCGCAGGCGGTACCCTGACGTGGAACTGCTGTCGGTTCGAGAGCGCGACGAACCGCCGATGACCCGACAGGCGTTCCTCGCGACGCTCGAAGACAGGCTGACCAACCGCCAGTTGACGGCGCTCCGGAAGGGGTATCTCGGGGGCTTTTTCGACTGGCCGCGGGACGTTTCCGGGGAGGAACTGGCCGAGTCGATGGACATCTGCCCGTCGACGTTCCATCAGCATCTGCGGGCCGGTGAACGGAAGCTACTCGAAGCCGTCTTCGAGACGTGGTGAGACCGCCGAAAACCCGCTGATGTCGCCGTCGCCCTCGTGGGGTCCAAAGTAGTTTGGTGTTGAGTTTAAAGTGGCGCGACCCGAAGTAGTATGTAGACGATGTGTCATCCTGTTTCGGGTCGAATGAACCAGCAGAGTTCCGACGCGGCGGATGCCTCCCGTTTGCGGGACGGACGGCCCGCGTCGGCGTGCCCGAAACCGGATTCTACCCCGGTGAGGACGTATCACTAGCCGAGTAGCCCGTCGCCCCAATCAATGCAATCTGACAACATCCGAACGAGCAAATCGATTCAACAGCAGACCGGTCGCACGTTCCACCTCGCGACTCGCGTCCTTCCCGAGCGCACCCGCTATCCGACCTACGTGATGTACGCGTTCTTCCGGGTCGCCGACGAAGTCGTCGACCAACCCGACGGCCCGCCGCCGACGGTCCAACACGAGCGACTGGAACAGATTCGGGAGACGGCACTGGGTAACCGCGACCCGGAGGACACCGAGGACGGGGCCGTTTTGGAAGCGTTCCGGGAACTGGTCGTGGAACACGACATCCCCGACGAGGAGATAAACGTCTTCATCGACGCGATGGAGATGGACATCGCGCAGGCCCGCTACGAGACGTTCGCAGACCTCCGGGAGTACATGCGCGGGTCGGCCGTCGCCGTCGGCAACATGATGACGATGGTGATGGACCCGCCGCGGAAAGAGGAGGCCCTGCCGCACGCCGAAGCGCTCGCCGAGGCGTTCCAACTGTCGAACTTCCTGCGCGACGTTCGCGAGGACATCCACGACTACGGGCGCGTCTATCTCCCCCAGGAGACGCTAAAGCGCCACGGCGTCACGGAGGACCAACTCGCCAACGCCGAAGTCGACGAGGGCTTTCGCGCGGTGATGCAGGAGGAACTGGCCCGCACTGACGACCTCTACCGCGAGGGCGTCGCGGGCATCCGATACCTGCCCGAGGACTGCCAGTTCGGGGTCCTGTTGTCGGCGGTGCTGTACGCCGAACACCACCGCCTCATCCGTGACCGGGGCTACGACGTGCTGACCGAAACGCCGCAACTGACTCGCCGCCGTCGCCTCTGGTTGCTCGCCCGCACGTGGTGGCACTGGCGGCGCAACGGCGACCCCGAGGCGACGTTCTACTCGGTCAGCGCCGTCTCCGAGCGACGGCCGGAGCGGATGCAGGCCGACATCCCGAGTCACGGCAAACCGACGTGGCGCGGGTGAGGCGCGAGACGTAGAACGGCGCCGGTAGCGGAGTCCGCCGGGACCGCAGGCGAGTCCCGCGTCCGGACGTCGGTGGAAGGGACCGCACCTGCGGCTACTGGGAACGAGAAACCGAGAGAACGGACTGCAGTTGTTACTTGCCCTTGCCGCGGTTGCTGCGGAGCGACGGTCGGGTCTTCTCTGCGCCCTTCCCCTTCGTGCTGAGGCCGCGGTTCCGGCGGCCAGCGCCGGTCAGACCGCGGAAGACGCGGTCGGTCTGCTGGGGCTCACAAATCCACGAGAGGTCGTCGTCGTTCTGGATTGCGGGGTGCTCCGGGTCCACGAGGATGACCTCGTGCCACTTCTGTCGGCCGTCCTGGCCGACGGAGTAACTGTTCAGGACGCGGAGGTTCGTGAAGACCCGCGCGGCGCGTTCCTCGGCGACGCGCTGGATGTCCTTGCGGCGGGTGATGCGGGTGACGCCCTGTCGCTTCGAGCGTCGCCCGGCCTTGTGGCGGCGCTTGCGGGCGCTGCCTTTCCGGACGGAGACTCGGGCGACGACGACGCCCTGCTTGGCCTTGTAGCCCTGCGAGCGGGCCTTGTCGAGGCGGGTCGGGCGCTCGATGCGCTCGACGGCGCCCTCGGTGCGCCACTCCTGCTGGCGCTGCCACTGCAGTTCCGCCAGTTTGCCTTCCTTGGGGCTCTGCCACGCGTCTCGGATGTACGAGTATGCACTTCGTGCCATTGTGTTTCACCACGGGCGTTGCGTGGTTCAAGTCGCGTCGGCGACTCACATCCCGACCTGCACACGCAGGTGCCCGCTGGTGCCCGTCGTCCAGCGAGTTGTCTCAGCTTTTCCGTTCGCGCCCTTAAACCGTTCGAAGCCGAATCGGGTGTGCGGGTGCTGGGCACACCGTCGGCGGGTTCCTGCGGACTGGGAACGGCCGCGGGCCGTTATATAGGGGGCGTCCGTTGTCCCGCGTATGCCACGAGTGGTCGCCAGCGACGACCCGATGATAGACGTCGAGTTGCTCCGCGCCGAACTGGACGCCGAAGTGGTCGCCGCCGATACGAGTTCCGAGGCGGCCCTGCTGGATGCGGCCCGGGGCGCTCACGCTCTCGTCGTCGACGTGAACACGCCCATCACCGCCGCCGTGCTGGACGAACTCGACCGCCTGAAAATCGTCGCCCGCGCTGGCGTCGGTATCGACAACGTCGACGTGGTCGCGGCCGCCCGGAACGACGTGGCAGTCACGAACGCCCCCGACTACTGCACCGAGGAGGTGGCGACCCACACGGCGACGCTCTTGCTCGACTGCATCCGTACCGTCGCCGCCTACGACCGCGACGTTCGCGCGGGCGAGTGGGGCTGGGACCGCACTCGGGCGGTCCACCGCATCCGGGGGCGGACGCTCGGCCTCGTCTCTTACGGCCCTATCGCGCGGCGGACGCTCGACAGACTGCGCGGATTCGACTTCGACGTGGTCGCCTACGACCCCTACGTCGACGCAGACGAGATGGCCGACGACGGCGTCGAGAAGGTCGAACTGGACGAACTGTACGAGCGTGCGCACTACGTCTCCCTGCACGCGCCGCTGACCGACGACACCCGTGAGATGGTGGACGGCGACGCGTTCGACCGGATGCGCGACGAGGCGGTCCTCGTCAACACCGGCCGCGGTGGGCTTATCGACGAGGACGCCCTCTACGCGGCGCTCACCGGCGGTGACATCGCGGCCGCGGGTCTCGACGTGCTCTGCGAGGAGCCACCGAGCGACGACCACCCGCTCGTCGGACTGGACAACTGCATCGTCACGCCCCACGCTGGGTGGTACTCCGAGGAGGCCCGTCTCGACCTGAACACCACCGTCGCGGCGAACGTGAAAGCCGCGCTGGCGGGCGAGCGACCGCCGCAGTACATCGACCCAGAGACCGACTGGCTCTGAGTCGGCGTCCGGTGTCGTCGGGATGCGCAACTGGGACGGACCCGGCGACCGAATCGTATCAATCATACTAGCTTATGTCGCGGTGCCTCCTCAGTACAGGGGATGACGTATCGACGACTGGCCACCGTTCTGGTGGCCCTTACAGTGATTTTGGCCGGTTGTGGCGGCGTCGCCTCTGACGGGGGCGACGGCGCGTCCGACGGCGGCAGTGACGGAGCGAGCGACGGCGCGGGAGACGGCGCGGGAGACGGCAGTGACGGCAGTGACGGCGGTGACGGCGGTGACGGCGGTGACGGCGCGGCCGACGACAGCGAGGGGTTCGACGTGGCCGACTCCGACCGACTGTTGCGCGAGGCCGGGAGTTTCACCGCGGAGTGGACGTTCACCACCACCGACGCCGAGGGCGTGACCAACAGCGTCACCGACAGCTATCGGGTCGACCTCGACGCGAACCGGTCGCGCGAGACGTTCACGATGTCCGGGCCGGAGGCCCAGACCGACTTCGAGACGTTCTACGCCGACGGGACGACCTACACCCGGTACGGCGACGGGGAACAGGTGTTCTATCAGGTCGTCCCGCAGGAGGCCGAACTGTTCGAGTCGGCGCTCGCCCGCGGCGCGTTCGGTTACGATTCGGTCGACGAGGCGCGCTTCGTCGGGACGGAGACGTTCGACGGCGTCAGCGTCGACCGCTACGAGTACTCGGACCCGGCCGTCTGGCGACAGTACGGCGCGGGCGCGTTCGGCACCGAGGAGAACGTCACGATTACCGAGTTCAGGGTCGTCGTGCTGGTCGACGAGGACGGCCTCGCCCGCATGACCTCGTGGACGTTGTCGGGCGAGACCGAGACCGGTCAACCGGTGTCGGCCGACTGGCGCTACACGCTGACCGGCATCGGGTCGACCAGCGTCGAGGACCCGGACTGGCTGGCGGAAGCGGAGGCCCAGCAACAGGCCGGGTCAGCACTCGAACGGCCGCCGCTCGCTCCCGAGTGAATCGCCCCGGGTGAGCGTGGTCCGCACGTCCCGCGCGATATTTGCGAGGTACGCGCGGAGGCCGGGCGCGCAGGCCCCGGCGCGCCGCGATTGCAGGTAGTCACAACACAGCGCCACGGGGAGGACCGGACCGGTGAACACGCCGACCACGGCGACCCCGATTTCGAGGGGGTTTCCGGCGGGAACGAGAGTCGCGGCGACAGCTAGCACGACCCAGAGCAGCGCCCCGTGGACCACCGTCGGCCGCCAGTTGTGCGGCGGGAACCGGCCCACGGCGGCGTCGCTCCCCGCCCCTGACTGCGACGGTTCGCCACTCGCTCCGGCGCGTGGACACGACATATCCGTACGAAGGGGGCCGACCGGTATGGCTTCCCGTTCGGCACACGCCGAACGTCTGCGGGGGCTATAAGCCGCTCCGCGTTGTACGGCCGGTAGATGCGCGAGTTCATCTTCACTATCGACTACGAGCGGGGGGTCGACCCGCTGATGGACGTGTTTATCGACTACCCCGAGACGCACTCTCGGACTATCGCCTGTAACGTCACCCACGACGGAATGTGGCGACTGGAACGGGTCGCTGGCTCCGAGGCGGCGCTGGACCGACTCGACGAGGTGTTCGACAGCCCCGTCCAGTGTACGGAGTGCATCGGTACCCACGAGTGCGAGACGGAGTGGCACTACGAAGTCATCGCGGCCGAGGCGGGCCGCCGCACCGTCTACAGCTATCGCTCGGAGGCCGGTGACTGCCACTCTATCCCCCGACTCGCAATCGAACACGTCGGCAACGGCGTCCTCTGCGAGACGGAACGACGCGGCAGTCGCTGTGAGTGGCGACTCCTGCTGTGTAGCGACGCTGGCGTCGACGACCTGTTCGCGGCGCTCGAGACGGAACTCCGGCCCGGCCTCACCGTCGAGTTCCGACAACTGGGCGAACCGGCCTACTGGGCCGACGAGGCCGTGTCGCTGGCGGAACTCCCGCCGGAACAGCAGGCCGCCGTCGAGGCCGCCGTCGAACACGGCTACTACCGGACGCCGCGGGACGTGTCGCTGACCGAACTCGCGGAGCAACTCGACGTGTCTCGCTCGACCCTCCAGTACCGCCTCCAGCGGGCCGAAGCGTGGATTGTCCGGTCGTTCGTCACGCGGTCGATGGGACCGGTCGAAGCCGACGAGTCGGTGGCCGAGGGGACCCGTCTTCGGGTCGGTCGAACCGGCGTGTAACTATGCCGACAGTAGTTCGGCATACGCCAAACGAGTGCTGATACCCGAAGCAGTCGTTCGATAGAGTACACACGCGAGCGGCGATTCCGTCGCTCGCGACCCCCATCATGCCCACACTCAGCACATACGACGCCGACGAACGCGGGCGTACCGTCGACGAGGAGACGAAGACGGCGAGTGTCGACCACGTCTGTCCGGACTGTGGCGGCAACCTCACCCGCGACGAGACGCGCGGTGAGACGGTCTGTGCGGACTGTGGCCTCGTCGTCGACGAGGACAGCATCGACCGCGGCCCCGAGTGGCGCGCCTTCGACTCCGCCGAACGCGACCAGAAGTCCCGGGTCGGCGCGCCGACGACGAAACTCATGCACGACGAGGGGCTGTCGACCAACATCGGCTGGCAGGACAAGGACGCGAAGGGCAACACCCTCTCCTCGAACCAGCGCGAGAAGATGCAACGGCTTCGGACGTGGAACGAGCGGTTCCGCACCCGAGACCACAGCGAGCGCAACCTCAAGCAGGCGCTCGGCGAAATCGACCGGATGGGGAGCGCCCTCGGCGTCCCCGAGAGCGCCCGCGAAACGGCCGGTGTCGTCTACCGCCGCGCGCTGGACGAGGGCCTCCTGCCCGGCCGCTCCATCGAGGGCATCGCGACGGCGTCGCTGTACGTCGCCATCCGGCAGGCGAACCTCCCGCAGACTATCGACGACATGGTCGTCGTGAGCCGCGTCGGCGAACAGGAGTTCACGCGCGCCTACCGCTACATCAACCGTGAACTCTCCTTAGAAATCGGCCCGCCGGACCCCGCGAACTACCTCACGAAGTTCGTCTCCCAACTGGACGCCAGCGACGAACTCTCCATGCGCGCCCACGAACTCATCGAGACGGGCAAGGCGGCCAACGTCCACAGCGGCAAGAGTCCCGTCGGCCTCGCCGCCGCCGCCATCTACGCCGCGGGACTGCTCGTCAACGAGGAACTGACACAGGAGACCATCAGCGAGGCCACCGACGTGAGCACGGTCACGATTCGGGACCGCTACCGCGAACTGCTGGAAGCAGAGGCCGGCGGCGACGCCGTCGAAGCCAGCGCCGGGTCGGAGTCCGGCGCGAGCGCCTGAGTCCGCGAGCGGTACGCCGTTCCTACCTCACTCCGTACGTTTTTACTCCCCGGCCGCTGAGAGTTCGCTATGACACGGACCGACGGGGACGCCGACTCGACACCGACGGCCGACCTCGTCGCCGTCCTCGCGGCCGTCGCGGTGGCCGCGCTCGTCGTCTTCTCGCCGCTCGGCGAGTGGCGGCCGCTCGCCGTCGCCGTCGGCGTCCCCTTCGCGCTCGTCGTTCCGGGATACGCCCTCGTCTCGGCGGCGTTCCCCCGGGCGGGCGACGTTGCACCGACCGCGTCGACGCGCACCTCGTGGGTCGCTCGCCTCGGCCTGAGCGCCGCCGGGAGCGTCGTGGCCGTCGCTATCGTCGGATGGACCCTCGACTTCACCGTCTGGGGCTTCCAGCGGAGCGCCGTCGTCGCCGGTCTCTGTCTGCTGACGGTGGCGGCGACGGCCCTCGCGTGGGGTCGCCGCCGTCGGCTGACAGACGGTCGCCCGGCCGGGGCCGACCGCCGCGCCGTCGCGTCTCGCGTACGAACCGTCGTCGCTGGCGAGGGCGTCCTCGGCATCGCGCTGACGCTTGTCGTCGTCGTGGCCGCCGCGGCCGCCGTCGGCGTCGTCGCCGACGCCTCGACGGACCGCGGCGACGTAACGGAGTTCTACGTCCTCGGCGAGAACGACAGCGGCGCGCTCACGGCCGGGAGCGTCCCCAGTGAGATGACCGTCGACCGTCCGACGACGGTGGGTATCGGCGTCGGCGCGTACGGTTCGAACGGGTTCGAGGGAACCGTCGTCGGGCGACTCGAACGCGTGACCGTCGACGGCGACGCGGTCACCGTCGAAGACTCGCGCGAACTGGTGTCGTTTCCGGTGGCCGTCGACGCTGGCGAGTCGACGGTGACCCGCCACACCGTCAGTCCGCAGCGGGCGGGTGACCGACTTCGCCTCACCTACCGATTGTACCGAGAGGGGACCGACGCGCCGACCCGCGCCGTCCACGTCTGGGTGACCGTCGAGCCGCCCGCGTGACCGTTCGACACTCGGCAGTTATAAGATAGTATTACGCGTAGTAGTGACATACAAATCGGGTGCGAGTGGTTTGTATAGGGGAATGGTAGCATGACAGCGCCGAGATACGTACAGCAGGACGGCATTTCCGTGACGAAGACCACGAACGATGTCGGGTCGGGAACCCACCTCGTCGAGCTATCGGTGACGACGGCGGGCGACGGCCCGGTCCGCGTCGCCGTCTCGGACCCCGTCCCGGAGTCGCACGCGCTCGCGGAACCGGACGGCGGTACCGAGAGCGACAGCGACGGCGCGGCCTACACCGACGGCCGACTGACCGTCGAACACGTCGTCCGACCCGGCGAAGACACCAGGCTCGGCTACCTCCTCGACGGCCCCGACGAGGAACTTCCCGACCCGACCGTCGAGCGAGTCGAGCGAGTCGAGCGCATCGCCTCTGACGCCGACCTGCTCCCGGCGACGGTTCGGTGGGTCGGGACCGACGGCGAGACGCGGACGCTCGACGTGACCGACGCGAACGCAGCGGGCGTCGACGACGCTGTCCCGCTGGTCCGACGGGCCGCGGAACTCGACCAGTTGCAGAACGCCGCCGTCGGCGTGGTCCTCACGCCGGGCAACGAGGACGCGGCCTACCGGACCGTCCTCCGCGCGACCCGTCGGGGCCACTCGGTCTTCGTGACCTACAGCGGCGTGGACGTGGCCGACGAGGCTCTCGATACGCTCGCCTCGCTCGGTGCGACCGTCGTCGACCCGCCCGCGGGACGCCAGCCACAGGCGGCGCTCCACCGCCTGCTGTCACAGGAGGCGCGAGAGTACGGCCACGCGGGTATCGTCCTCCAGACGCGGGACTGCCCACGTATCGACTACGAGCGGACCGCCGCCGCGTTCGAGCGGGCCGACTACGAGGTGGTCGCTATCCCCGAGGAATGGGGCGAATCGACGGACGCGCCGACGGTCATGGTGGCGATACCGGCGTACAACGCCGCGCGGAGCATCGGCGACGTAGTCGAGCGAACCCTCGCTTTCGCGGACGAAGTCGTGGTCATCGACGACGGAAGTCGCGACGAGACGGCCGCCGCCGCCCGCGAGGCGGGTGCCACTGTCGTCGTCCACGACCACAACCGCGGCTACGGCGGCGCGCTCAAGACGGCGTTCCGCGAGGCGGCCTCGCGCGACGCGAAACACCTCGTCGTCATCGACGCCGACGGCCAACACGACCCGGCGGACATCCCGTTGCTCGTGGAGGCCCAGCGTCAGGACGCCGCCGACATCGTCATCGGGAGCCGATACGCCGAGGGGTCGAAGACGAAGATACCGTTCGTCCGGTCGCTCGGCCTCGCAGTCATCAACAACCTGACCAACGTCAGCCTCGGCAACCTCCGGCCGAGCGGGTGGGTCCGGGACACGCAGAGCGGGTACCGGGCGTACAGTCGCCGGGCCGTCCGCTCGCTCGCCGCCGACCCGAGCATCGGGAACAACATGGGTGCGAGCACGGACATCCTCTATCACGCCCACCGCAACCGACTCAGCGTC
This sequence comes from Haloarcula marina, assembly GCF_024218775.1. Lineage (NCBI taxonomy): Archaea > Methanobacteriati > Methanobacteriota > Halobacteria > Halobacteriales > Haloarculaceae > Haloarcula > Haloarcula marina. The sequence goes on from NZ_CP100404.1 coordinate 818,078, forward strand.
GGCGAGGTGGGGACGACCATCACCTACGACGTCGAAGAGTCGAGCACGCAGGGGTCGCTCTCGCACGGCCTCGACCTCGTTCGGAACATCGTCTGGACCGTCGAGTACGGCCGCCCGCTGCTCATCGTCGGTATCCCAGGGGCCGTCACCACCCTCCTCGGCGTGAGCCTCACGCTCTTTTTCGTCGCGTACTACGTCGAGACGGGGGCGCTGTTGGCGGTCCAACTCGGCATCGCCGTCCTGTTCGCCATCGGCGGACTGCTCCTCTGTACCACGGCGCTGACGATGCACGTCCTGAACGGCCACCCGACGCTCAAGCGACTGGAACAGTGAGAGGAACACATAAGCCCGCGGCGGGACTGCAGGGCGGTATGACGCTCGCCTCTCTCGGCACTTCAGCGGTGACCCTCCGTGGATGAACCCGTCCACGCGGCGGCGGGGACTCGGCGCTGGCGTCGCCTCGGGAAACGCAACTCGGCGGCGGTGTTCGCACTCGTCGGCGTCGGCCTCGTCGCCGCCGCCGTCGCGGTCCCTGCGTTCGAGACGATACTGTTCGTCTGGGGCGGCACCGCGCTGTTCGTCGCCCTCTTACTCCGGTTCGTCACGACGGGCGCGACGGTCCGAGCGACGGCCGCGACGGACGTGTACGCGACGTTTGCCGGGAACGCCCGTCGACTCGCCGGGACGGGTCCACAGCGGTACGTCCCCGACGGTGACGCCGTCTCGCTCGTCGTCGGCGAGGCCGACGGACAGACGACGTTCGCCCCCGTCGGCGAGCGCCTGACTGCGGCGGTCCCCGGCCCGGCGACGGACGCCGCGCCCGGCGACCGACTCGCCGTCCTCGTCGATGCGCTGGTCAACGACCTCGAACTGGTCGAGAGCGCGACGGCACGGACCACCGAGTCGGGGGCCGAGGTGACCGTCACCGACAGCTACGTCGGGACGGCGGAGCTATTCGACCACCCCGTCGCGTCGGTTCTGGGCGTCGGTCTCGCACGGGCGCTCGACGCGCCGGTGACCGTCGAATCGACGGCTGAGGGCGACCGCCTGGTCGTCACCTGCCGCTGGGACTCATAGCGAGGCCACGAACTTCTGGAGCGTCCGCACCGTGACGAACGCGAGGAAGACCAACCCACCGACGAGCAACGGCCAGCGAAGCCGTCGTCGCCAGCGGGGCGCGACGTGGACCGGCGCGGTCAGCGCCGTGAGCAACACCAGCCCGAGAAACCCGACGACGAAGGCGCGTTCGAGCGTCAGGGCGTCGGCCGTCGCCAGCAGCGCCGCGCCGCCGAGTACCCACCCCACCAGTGCGAACAGGAATCGGCGCTGTCGCGGTGTCGTCATCGTCGACGCCTACGCCGGGGGTGCGCATAATCGCTGTGGGTGTGGTCCGCGAGCGGCGGCTTCAAGAGTACGCCTCCCGTTGCACTCGCTATCGATGTATCCGTGGACGCACGCCGCTTTCGGCTACCTCTTGCTCGTCGTTCTCGCCGTGCTGTTGTGGCGGCGCGTCTCGCGGCTGGAACTGGCGGCCGTCGTCGTGGCGACCCAGATACCCGACGTGGTGGACAAACCCCTCGCGTGGTGGCTTACCGTCCTCCCGTCGGGCCGGTCGCTCGCCCACTCGCTGGTGCTCGCCGTGCCGCTCTCGGTGCTCGTCCTCGCGGTGGCGTGGCGGCGCGCGCACCCCGAAATCGGACTCGCGTTCGCGCTGGGCTACGCGAGCCACCTCCTCGGGGACACGTACGACGCGCTGTACTACTGGCGCGTCGAGGAGTTCACCTTCTTGCTGTGGCCCTTCGCCCCGGCGTATCCCTACGACCCGAGCGAGAACCTCTTCGAGGTGGTGCGGGCAATCGAACTGACCGGGAGCGTCGCGCTCCAACTGGGACTGGCCGCCGTCGGCGGCCTCGTCTTCCTCGCGCACTTCCTGTACGCGCCGTGGGTCCGCCCGACGGCCTGACGAGCGCGGCCGTGCCACCGGCGGCTTATTGGCCCTCGCTGTCTCACTCTGCGTATGACCGATTCAGTCGCCGGACAGACGGTTCTCGTGACGGGCGGCGCGGGCTTCATCGGGAGCCACCTCGTCGATGCCCTCCTGCCGGACAACGACGTTCGAATCCTCGATAGCTTCGTCAGCGGCGACCGGTCGCGCCCGCCCGCCGACGCGACCGTCGTCGAGGGCGACGTGCGCGACGAGGCCGCCCTCGCGCGAGCGATGGACGGCGTCGACACCGTCTTCCACGAGGCCGCTATCGTCAGCGTCGCCCAGTCCGTCGCGGACCCGACCACCAGCCACGCGGTCAACGTCGACGGGACGCTCTCGGTGCTGGAATCGGCCCGCCGACGCGATGCCCGGGTCGTGTTCGCGTCGAGCGCGGCCATCTACGGCGCGCCCGAATCGGTCCCCGTGAGCGAGACGGCCCCGAAACAGCCGTCGTCGCCGTACGGACTGGAGAAGCTCTCCGGGGACCACTACTGCCGACTGTACGCCGACCTCTACGACCTGCCGACGGTGGCGCTGCGCTACTTCAACGTCTACGGCCCGCGCCAGTCGGGCGGCGACTACGCCGGGGCCATCACCGCCTTCACCGAACAGGCCCGCGCTGGCGGGCCGCTGACCGTGCAGGGCGACGGCGGGCAGACGCGGGACTTCGTCAACGTCGCCGACGTGGTGCAGGCGAACCTCCGGGCGGCCGCCACCGACGCGACGGGCGAGGCGTTCAACGTCGGGACGGGCGCGCGGACGACGATACGCGACGTGGCCGAGACGATTCGGGACCGGGTCGCGCCCGACGCCGAGATAGCGACCGTCGACCCGCGGCCGGGCGACATCCGCGACAGCGTCGCCGACATCGGGAAGGCCCGAGAGAAACTGGGGTACGAACCGACCGTCTCGCTGGAGGCGGGCCTCGCGGACTACCTCGGCTGAGCGACGCACGGAGTAATCCCTTTCCGTCGGCGCTCGGTACCCTGCGTCCATGCTTCCCGAAGCCGTGACGGACGCCCTCCTCGGCGTCGCCATCGCCGGATTCTTCCTCTTCGTCGGGTCGGCCTCGTGGTACTTTCCGACGGTTTTCCTGTACCTGTTCGACGGCGAGAACGTGTCGCCCTGGCCCCAACTCCTCTTCTCGCCCGCCGCGTTCGTCGGCGGCTACGTCCTCGCGCTGGTGGTCGGATTGGGCCTGTACGCCGTCCACGGCTTCGCCGCGTTCGCCATCGGCGGGGCCGTCGTCCTCCGGTATCGACGGTCGGCCGCGGACCCGGTGTCGCTGTGGCCGCCCCGCTGGACCGGCCAGGCCCTCGTCGGTCTCGGCGTCGGATTCGTCCTGTTCTCGGTGGCCCGACGGGTCGGGCTGGCGTGACTCACTCGACGACGACGGTCCCGCGCATCCCCGACTCGTGGGGGATGCAGAAGTAGGGGAACTCGCCCGCGGTGTCGAAGGTGTGGCTGTACGTCTCACCCGACCCGACGCTATCGTCGGGGTAGGCCTGCCGGGCGGCCGACTCGCTCTCGAAGTCGCCGGAGGCGAAATAGGCCGCGCCGTCGGGCAGGTCGTCCTCGTAGGCGGTGGCGCTGTGGGCCACGGACCCCGTGGTCTCCCAGACGACGGTGTCGCCGACGGCCACCGTCACTTCCGTCGGGTCGAACTGCAGGTCGTCGGTCATCGCCACGCGCGTCTCGCTCGGGTCGCTCCCGCCGTCACCGTCGCTACTGCCGCCATCGCCGCCGTCGCTCCCCGCTCCCGAACATCCGGCGAGCGCGACCGACGCGCCGCCGACGAGCGCGAGGAACCTCCGTCGCGTGTCCATACCCGCTCGACGCCCGCCAGTAGGATAAGCCTAGTCGGCGACTGCAACACTTTTGCTGGCCGGTGCGAAAGAGAGACACAGTTCGTCGATGGTCTCGCTCTCACGCGTCGCTCGTCCCGCATCCGTCCCTCTCGCCGTCTGTCTGCTGGCGGCAATCGGCCTCGCCGCGCTCGATTTCCTCGCGGTGCTCGAACGGCCGACGCTCCTCCGCGCGGGCTTTACGCTCGTCGGGGCCGTCGTGGCGCTCGTCCTGTTCTACGCCTCGCGGGGTGAACGCCCCGTCTCCGCGCGACGGTTGCCGCCCGGCGCGACGACCAAGGTGGTCCTCGTGGCCGCCGCGGCCGCCGTCGTCGCCAGCGCGGAACTCGGCGCTCGGGTGCTCCCGCTGGCCGTCCTCCTGCCCGTCGGGTTCCTGCTCGTCGCGCTCCAGATTCGCGGTGAGCCCTCGGTACCCGCGGTGCTGACCCAACTCTCGGCGCTGTTTCTCGCCGCGCGACTCGCCAAGTACGTCACGACCGGCTTCTACTTCGCCGGGACGGACACGTTCGCCCACGTCGCGGCCGTCGACACGCTCACCGAAGTCGGCTACACGACGGTCATTCCCCACGGCTACGACCTCTACCCGGTCTTTCACTTCCTCGTCGGCGCGGTCACGTACCTGACCGGCCTCCGGGCGTACGACGCGCTGGTGCTCGCGGGCATCGGCGTCTACACGCTGGTCGTCCCGATTGCGTACCTCGTGGGCGCGTCGGTGTTCGAGTCGCGACGCCTCGGACTCACGGCCGCGCTCGGGGTCACGCTGTTCGAGTTCGCGGCGTACCACGCGGTGTACTTCTACCCGCAGGCGCTCGCCATCGTCCTGCTGTTCGTCGCCGTCTACCTCAACAGCCGCCTCCTCGCGGCCGACGACGAGCGGACCTACCGCCGCCTCTCGGTGGCCGTCGTCGCGTTGGTGGCGACGATGGTGGTGGCACACCACCTGACGTACATCCTCTTTGCGGGCATCGTCGCGGCGGCCGTGCCGGTGGCGCTGGCCCGACCGTCCGTCTTCCCGGACCGGTCGTCGGTCACCGAGGCCCTCGGCGGCCGCTTCGGTGCGTTCCGCTACCGCTGGCTGTTCCCCGGCATCGTCGGCGCGGTGTTCCTCTTGGCGTACTGGACGTACACGCCGAGCATCATCGCCGTCGGTATCGTGGAGTTGACGCTCGGCGTCCTCTTCGACGTGGCGACGGTGCCCGGGTCGCAACTGTACGTTTACGGCACCGCGCTTCCGCCCGACAGCATCGCGCGGGCGGTCCGCTGGCTGACGACGGCGACGGGCGTCTACGCCGTGGGACTGGGAGCCGTGTTACTCCTCGCTGGCTACGAACTGCTCGACCACCTCGGCCGCTACCGCCAGGGGTTCACCCTCGCCGTCACGGGACTCGGACTGTCGGCGGTACTGCTCCCCCTGCCGATTCCGATTCCGCAGTTAGAGCGCCTGAAGTTCACGGTTATTCTCGTCGCGGTGTTCCCGCTCGCCATCGGCCTCGACCGGGCGCTCTCCGTAGACCGGCGAGCAGTGGTCGTCGCGCTCCTCCTCGTCTCATCGCTCGGCACCGCCACGGCGTTTACCGTCGTCTCCGCGGACGACGTCTCGGGCATCTACACCGACGAGCGACGCGAGCAAGTGGCGATGTCCGACGACGAGTACCGCTCGGTGCAGGCCACATCGGCGTTCGTCCAGACCTACGCCGACGGCCCCGCGGCCACGGACAAGGTGACCAACCGCGCCTTCGAGACGACGGGATACAACGCGACGCGCGCCCTGCGGGCGCGACCCGGCGGCTTACGGGCGGACGCGCCGTTCTTCGTCGTCCGCGAGCGGTGGACCGACCACGTCGTCGCGCTCGGACAGGGCCTCCGTAGCGGCGACCTGAACCGCTTCGTGGTCGGTGACGACCGCTTCGCGGCGGCGGACGCGACGGCCGACAAGGTGTACACGACGGACCACGTGCGGGTGTACCACCGCGCCGACGGCTACCGGGGCTTCTACGGCGAGAACGTGACCGCGAACGCCACGAGTCAGTAGCCGGTTCGACGCCGCCAGCGACGCGGCTACCCGCCGAACTGCCGCACGTTGGCGAGCAGTTTGGCCCGGAGCGTCGGCGAGGCGAGGACGAGGCTCCCGTAGACGACGCCGCCGACGAGTATCTGTGCGACCAGTCCGGGAAGCGTCGCGGGGACGAACCGACCGGCCACGAGGAGGACGCCGCCCATCACCGCGGCCGCACCCGCACACCACGCGACGGGACCGGTCGGGAACGACAGCGGGACGAACCGGTTGAGGAATCCGCCGAGGACGAGGGTGTTGACGGTCATTGCGATGCCCGTCGCGGCCGCCGCGCCGACGAGTTCGTACCGGGGGACGAGCAGGAAGTTCAGGACGACGTTCAGCGTCAGCGACGCCGCCGTCGCGTACGCGCCCACGTCCGGCCGGTCGACGGCCCGCACCGTCGCGTCGAAGACGTTGTTGACCGCGGCGACCAACTTCTCGGCCATCAGGACGACGAACGCCACCGCCGCGAGCAGGAACTCGGGACCGAAAATGAGACCGAGTATCTGTTCGGAGAGGAGCGCCACGCCGACGAACGAGGGGACGACGAGGACGAGCGACGCCGTCAGACCGTCCCGCACAGTGGGCGCGATGCGCTCGCGCTCGCCCGCCGCGTCCCACGCGCTCATCTGGGCGAAGATGGTGTTCGAGACGACGACGCCGACGATACCGGTCATCACCGTCACCCGCCACGCGAGTTCGTAACTCGCGACGTGCGCCCCCGAGAGGAACAGGCCGACGACGAGGAGGTCCATGCTGTTGTAGACGTGCCCGCCCAATCCCCAGACGCCGTTGAACTTCGCGTAGTCGACGAGCGTTCGGAGGTGGCGCGTCGACGGCCGGGCCAGTCCCGTCTCCATCCGTCGGACCCCTGCGGCCAGCAACACGACGTAGCCCGCGATGAGGCCGTAGACGAGCGCCAGCGCCCCCATCTCGAACTGGACGAGGGCGACGGCGACGACGACGTAGGTAGCCAGACGCAGGAACTGGAGGATTGCCGTCTCGTCGGCCCGCATCTCCGCTCGGAGGACGTGGAGCGTGAGCATCGACAGTTGGTACAACACCGCCGCGACGAGGAGGGGAAGGACGACCCGCGCGCCGACGTAGTCGTTGACCGCGCCGCGGAAGGGGATGACGAGGGCGGCCAGTCCGAGTAGCAAGCCCCCCTTCAACACGAGTGCGGCCGCGAGGACGCTGTCGGCGTCACCGCCCTCGCTGATGCGCTTTTCCACCGCGCCGTTGACGCCGAAGTCGGCGAACGTCCCGAGCGTGCTCAACACCGCTTCGAACAGGAAGAAGACGCCGAGCGCAGTCGCGCCCAGCGCCCCGGCGAAGTACACCGTCGACCCGAACCCGATGACGACGCCGACCACTTCCAGCGCCAGCAATAGCCCGCCCGCTCTGGCGAAGTTGAGTTTGCGGGGCATCGTCGGCCGCCCGACGGGGCCGCTCTCGGGGTCACTGTCGCTGCTCATCGGCGACCGAGACGCGTCGCGTCACAGCCACAACTCCCGACCCGCGGCCACCACTGGTCCATACCCAGTCGTCGCGTATCTCGGGATTAAAGCTACGGGTCCCGGTTCGTCCCCGCCGTTCGCTCCGGGTCACCGGAACGCACGCGAGACCAGCGCTCGCAGAAGATGGACCAGCGTCGCGGGGTGCGGCGAGATGCGCAACGCCCGCAGGAAGTACGCGACGGCGCGGTCGTACTCGCCCTCGCGCTGGCAGGCCTGCCCGACGGTGGTGAACAGTTGGACGTAGTACGTGCCCACGTAGGGGTGGGCCTCCGGCACCCGCCGGTCGACGAGGTAGCCGAAGCGTTTCGCCTGCGCGAGGTACTCGTCGACGGCCATACCCGACGCCATCATGCTCTGGTCGTGGTGGCGGCGCGTGAACAGGTCCGGGCAGAGACAGACGCCCGCGGCGCTGGCCGCTTCGAGGACGTACAGCGTGTCCTCGCCGCGCCGCAGCGTCGACTCGAAGCGGGTGTCGACGCGGTCGGTGTCGACGAGGATGGCCGAGGTGACTTCGTCCAACTCGCCGACGAAGGCCTCGTAGACGAAGTCGTCGAGGGTCATCGGTTCGCCCGCGAGACAGAGGCCAGCGCCCGTCTCTCGCATCCGGGCCAACTGCCGGTCGAGTTTGTCCGGTTCCCACAGGTCGTCGGCGTCGAGGAAGGCGACGTAGCGCGTCTCGGCCCGGTCGAGTCCGGCGTTCCGGGCGTCCGCGGGACCGGTGTCCACGTCGTCGACGACGAGGAGTTCCGTCGGGACGGTCTGTGCCGCGACGGTCGCTTTCGCCTCTTCGAGCATCGCTTCGGGGGTGTACTTGGGGCTGTACGGCACGACGACCGACACCGTCTGCTCGGTGGGGTCGCTCACCATTCGGCCATCACCCGGCGGTGAACCTCGTTCAGTCGCTCGGCGTGGTGGTCCCACGTCCACCGCTCGTCGAGCAGACGCTGATGGCCCGCCGCGCCCATCTCTCGGAGTCGGGCGGGGTCGTCCAGCAGCGAATCCAGCGTCCGCGAGAGCGTCTGCGGGTCTTTCGGGGGGACGAGGACGCCGGTGTCGCCGTCGACGACCATCTCGGGGATGCCGCCGACGTTCGAGGCCAGCACCGGGGTCTTGGCGGCCATCGCCTCGTAGATGACCGTCGGCCGCCCTTCGGTCCAACTCGGGTGGACCAGCAGGTCCGCCGCGATGTGCCAGCGCCGGAGCGCCACGGGGTCGAGTTGCCAGAACGACCGCGCCGGGTGCCGCAGTTCGCCGAGTTCGTTCAGCAGCCACCACCGCAGGTCGCCCTCGTGACCCACCGTCACCAACAGCACGTCCTCGCGGTCAAGCGCGTCGACGGCCGTCACCAGTTCCCGCAGGCCCTTCTCTTTCGTGTAGGCGCCGACCGACAGCAGGACCTTCGTGTCGGGGTCGATACCCAACTCGTCGCGTATCTGGTCGCGCCGGTCAGTCGGGAACCGCGCGGGGTTCTCGCCGATGGGGACGGTGGTCACCTTCTCGGCGGGCGCAAAGCGCCGGGCGGCGGCCCCGAGTTCGTCGCTGACGACGAGGATGTGGGCGGCGTAGTCGATGGTCTCGCGGATGCGTTTTTGGGCCTCGTCGTTGAACGAGTCGTAGTTGTGCAGGTCGACGGCGTGGCTGTTGACCACCAGCGGCAGGTCGTGCCGCCGACAGTACTTCAGCATCCCGTAGCCGTCGAGGTAGATGTCCGAGGCGTGGACCACGTCGTGGGGCGTCTCGAAGGTCCGTTCGACGTACTTCGTGACGCGCTTCTGGATGGAGTCGCCCGACAGGTGGTAGCCGTAGCGCTTCGGGATGACGTACAAAAACCGGGGATAGTGGGCGACGTAGGTGCCCCAGCGCTCGGTCTTCGGGACCCGCGAGTACTCCGAGTACGGACCGACGGGCGGGGCGAAGGGCGTCGGGACGACGACATCGAGGTCGGCGGCGGTGCGGTTCAGCGCGTCGAACGACCGGTGATTGAACGGCGAGCGAACCGGCAGGGCGTGGCTCTGGTGGTGGACGGAGCAGGCCAGCACGCGATAGGGGTCGCCGCCGTCGCCGGTGACGGAGAGGCGGTCGTCGCTCACTCTGGACCTCCCGCGGCGAGTGCACGGAGGCCGAGTACCGACCAGAACACGACCCGCGCGAGGTCTTTCGGCCGGGCGAGCGCCCCCACGTCGAGGTAGTCGGTGGCCTCGTCGAAGCGGCCCTCGGCGAGGAAGTGGCCGACGAGTCCCATCCGGTGGACGCGCCGGACCGGGATTCCTTCGGCCTCCAGTTCGGCCACGAGGGCGGCGTTCCGGTCGAGGTAGCGCCGGTCGTTCTCGACGTAGGCCGCGGCGGGCGCGTCGCCGGTGAAGTGGGTCAGCGCCAGCGGTTCGTCCACGTACGCCAGTTTCCCGGCCGCGAGGACTCGCAGGACGAGGTCCCAGTCCTCGTAGATGGAGAGGTCCTCGTCGAACCCGCCCGTCTCGTCGAGGACCGCCCGCTCGACCACCAGGGTCGACCCCGGCCCCATGAACACCTGCATCGAGAGCAGCGAGGCGGCCAGTTCCCGCCCGCCCTCGCGGGGCGCGCTCGACCGGAACAGGCGGTCGGAGACGACAGTGGCGAGTCGACCGAGCGCCGACAGGCCCGCCGTCGCCACGTCGCAGTAGGCCCCGACCCACTCCTTGCCCCGGTCGTCGAGGACGGCGAGTTGCCGTTCGAGTTTCCGGGGAAGCCACTCGTCGTCCGAATCGAGGAAGGCGACGTACGCCCCCGTCGCGGCGTCGACGCCGGTGTTCCGGGCGGCGCTGACCCCGCGGTTCGTCTCGTGGGACAGATACCGCACCCGGGGGTCGTCGTATCCCTCGACCACCGCCCGCGTGTCGTCGCCGCTGCCGTCGTCGACGACGAGGACTTCGGTGTCGTCGACCGTCTGTGCGAGGGCGCTGTCTATCGCGCGGCCGATAACGTCGCCCCGCTCGTAGGCCGGAATCACGACGCTCACGCGAGGCGAGTCAGTCACCCATGACCTCCCGGTGAATCTCGTTGAGGCGCTCGGCGTGGCGTCGCCACGTCCACTGCTGGTCGACCAGTCGCCGGTGGCCCGCCGCGCCCATCTCCCGCAACCGCTCGGGGTCGTCCAAGAGGTAGTCGAGCGTCTCGGCCAGCGTCTCGGGGTCGTGCGGTGTGACGAGGACGCCGGTTTCGCCGTCGACGACCATCTCTGGAATGCCGCCGACGTTCGAGGCCAGCACGGGCGTCTGGGCGGCCATCGCCTCGTAGATGACCGTCGGCCGGGCCTCGAAGTGACTCGGGTGGACGAGCAGGTCCGCGGCCACGTGGAGACGGCGGACGGCGATGGGGTCCAGTTGCCAGTAGGCGTGGGCGGGGTGGCGCAGTTCGCCCAGTCTGTCGAGGAACCACCAGTGGAGCGCCCCGCCGTGGCCGACGGCGGCCACGGCCACGTCGTCGCGGTCCAGCGATTCGAGCGCGGCGACGAGGTCACGGACTCCTTTCTCCTTCTCGAAGCGGCCGACGTACAGGAGGAGTTTCGTCTCGGGGGCGATACCGAGTTCTCGGCGGATGGCGTCCCGGCGGTCGGTCGGGTAGTTCTCGGGGTCCTCGCCGATGGGGAGCGTGGTCACCTTGCTGGCGGGCGCGAACCGCCGCGCAATCGCGCTGAGTTCGTCGCTGACGGTCAGGACCGCCGAGCAGTAGTCGATGGTCTCGCGGATGTGGGACTGGACGGTGTCGTTGAACCGGTCGAAGTTCTTCAGGTCGCCCGCGTGCGAGAGGGCCACCAGCGGCACGTCGTGGCGCTTGCAGTACTCCAGCGTGGCGTAGCCGTCGAGGTAGAACCCGCAGGCCTGCACCACGTCGTGGGGCGTCTCGAAGGTGTCTTCGACGTAGTTCGTGACGCGTTTCCGGGCGGAGTTGCCCGAGACGTGGTAGAAATACCGCTTCGGAAGCATGTACAGGAAACGCGGGTAGTGGACGCGATAGGACCCCCACTGTTCGGTCGTGGGGACGTGGCGGTACTCCGAGTACGGGCCGACGGGCGGGGCGAAGGGCGTCGGCGAGACGACGTCTAAGTCGACGCCGGTGGCGTTCAGGGCGTCGAACGACCGGTGGTTGAACGGCGTTCGGACCTGAAAGACGTGATTCGGGTGTTCGGTCGCACAGCCGAGGACGCGGTAGGTCGGGTCGTCGCTCGCTGTCGTCTCGTGGCCGGTTCGGGCAGAAGGTTCGTCTGACATGAGGGCGAAATGGGCGTCTCCGGTCCGAGAGACGGTATGTTCGTCCTACTGTAACGACGAGCCATGTGTTAAGGCTTTCCGGGAGAGGGCGGGGGTCTGTATGTGTGCCAATACTTTTCCTGAGCGACGCCAGACTCCTGGTCGTGTGTTTCTCCTCGCTCCGAACCGTTGGTGGGACCTGTGACCGGGTTCGACCGCCGGTCGTATCTCGCGCTGGTTCTCGCGTCGACGATGGCTGGCTGTTCGCTGCCCGAGGATGAGTCGATGCCCGATCAGATAGTGACGGACGCGGCGTCGATAGCCGACCTCGCGGCGGGCGACGTGGTCGCCGTCGCGAACGGTCTGGACCGGACGGCGATTCGGACCGACGAGACCGAGACGCCGGTACAGGACGCGCTGGATAGGGTCGCCGAGCGAGGGGGCGGACGCGTCTATCTCCCGCCGGGACTGGTCCGCGAGCGCGGGCCGGTGCGCCCGCACCCGAACACGGGCGTCTACGGCTTCGGCATGAACGTCTCGGTCCTCCAGATAACCGAGTCGGGGACCGACGGCATCCGATTCGACCGCGACACGAAGACCCAGCGGGTGCAACTCGACGGGTTCGAACTCCGCGGGCCGGGACTTGGCGTCGAGACGGGGGTCGCCCTCCACTTCGTCTCGAACCCCGCCGACCCGGCCACGGACCCCGCGGACTTCTACGTCGGCCGCCTGTACTGCCGCGAGTGGGCGAACTCGGTGTACCGCGTCGATTCGGACGTGGGGCCGTTCCAGTGCCGCCACGACTTCCTCCGGATGGACGACTGCGACGCCGGGAACGAGAACGGTCTGTTGGAGTGGCGCTCCTCGTACGGCCCGGCCAACCGCTTCGGAACTGTTGTCGCCTATCCGACGGCGTCTCGAAGCGGCGCGAACACGGACCTCCTCTATCAGCGCGGCGGCGAACTCGCAGTCGGCGACATCACGACGGGCGGCACGTCGGGAACGCTCGTCGACACCCGCGCGGGTCGGCTTCACGTCGGCCGGTTGCACTACGAACCGGAGCGACAACCGAGCGTCCCCCGCACGCTGGTCCGCATCGGCGGCGGCGGCGCGACACGGTTCGACGACGTGGTCGTCGACGCCGGGGCGGTCGGGTACGTCTACGAACTGGGCGCGGGGGCCGGGAACGCGCTGTTGTTCGGACCGCCGGGCGGCCGCGGCGAGGTCCGACGCAACGTCGTCAACATCGCAGGCACCCTCGACCGGACCCGCCGCTCGTGGTATTTCGGCAGGCCCGCCGAGGTGGACGTGACTCGCGGGTCCCAAACTGGAAGTCTCCGCGTCCTCGGGACGGCCGGGCAGGGGATGGGCTGAGCCACCGACAAGACTATTCGCCGGTGGTACAGACTGCTTACTCGTGCCGACTTCCCGTGACGAGACGGCCCGACCCTTCGTGTCCGTCGTCATCGTCACCTACAACTCCGAACAGACGGTCGCAGAGACGCTGTCGTCCCTCGCCGACCAGACGTACCCCGCGGACCGCTACGAGGTTCTCGTCGTCGACGGCGGGTCGACCGACCGAACCGAGGATATCGCGGCCGCACACGGCGTCGAGTTCCGGGTCGCGGCGGACGCGACCATCGGCGAGTGTCGGAACCACGGCGTCGACGCCGCTCGCGGCGAGTACGTCGCCTTCACCGACTCGGACTGTGCGGTCCCGTCGACGTGGCTCGACTCGCACGTCGACCGCATCGAGAGCTATCCAGACCGCGTGGACATCGCGGGCGTCGGGGGGCCGAACCGGCCGTTCCCCGACGACCCGCCGTTCGCGAAACTCGTCGGGAGTCTGCAGGGGACCGTCTTCGGGTCCGGCGGGTCACCGCAGTCTCACGCCATCGGGAAGGTCCGACTCGTCGGTTCCGTCGCGGCCTGTAACGTCCTCTACGACGCCAGCGTGTTCGAGGAACATCGGTACGACGACGAGGTCAACGTCGGTGAGGACGCCGAGTTCCACTTCCGCCTGAGTGAGGCGGGCTACCGGTTCGTCTTCGACCCGGCCATCGCCGTCTCGCACCACCTCTCGGCCGACTGGGGTGCGTTCTGCAAGAAGAGCCGTTCGTACGGCTACGCGATGGCCCGCATCCAGCGTCGCCACGGCAAGGTCATCCGCTGGTACTCCGCGCTCCCGTCGCTGGCGCTCGGCGGCGGCGTCCTCGCGGTGGCCGACGACCTGCGGAGTCGGCGGGCGCGCAACGTCCCGTTGCTGGCGCTCGCGTTCCTCGTCGTCACCGCCTTCGCCACCGCGCAGGTGTACCGCGACCGGCGGACGCCGCTGGCGGTGCTCGTCCCGGTCATGCTGGCCGCCCAGTACGGCTACTACGGCCTCGGTTTCCTCGAAGGACTGACGGCGCCCGACCCGGTCCCGCAGGACCTCCCTTAAGCCCGGTAGATGCCGACGGCCCAGTGGTGTTCGCCGAGGACCTGATACCCCAGTCCGAGAGTCCCGTCTACCGCGCAGTGCCACCCCTCGCCGTCGTACCACGCGTCGACCTGATGCATGGACCCGGAGTTCCACCCGAGGCCGCCGGTCCCCTCGACGGCGGGCGAGTCGTGGCGCTCCTCGTCGGCGAACGCCGTCGGCGTCAACTCCGAAATCTCGTACAGTCGGACCTTCTCACCGTAGCGGGCGGCGCAGTCCTGATAGAACGCGAGGACGCGGTCCTCGAAGACGAGGGGACGACCGCCGGGTCGCCCGGCGCGCACCCGGTTCTCGACGACGGGGTTCTCGGCGTGGGGCGTCCAGTCGGGTGCCTCGAGGTCGTCGCTGTAGTACGCGTAGAGGTCGCGGCCGTCGCCGACGAGCGCCCACCAGCGGTCCTCCCACCGGAAGGGGCTGAAGTCGTGCAGCGGCGTCGACGGCCGCACGAGGTCCGCGACGGGGGTCCACTCGTGGGGGAACGACTCGGCGCGGTACAGCGTCACGCCCGCCGGTCCCCGCTCTTTGGCCCACCGGTCGGGAACCATGTAGTAGTCGCCGTCCCAGCGAAAGACGTAGGGGTACGAGAGGTGCTCGTCGGTTTCGAGGACCACGCGGTCGTAGGTCCACTCGTAGCCGTCGTCGCTCTCGGCGTGGGCGATAGCCGCCGTCGGCGTTCGGCGGTGGTTGTACACCTCGACGAACATGTGCCAGCGGCCGTCGGCGACCAGTAAGAACGGGTCGGCGACGCAGTCGGCGTGGCCGAAGTCCGTCACGTCTCCCGCCGTGAGGACGGGGTTGACGTCGCCCGCCGGTTCGAACAGCGACGGCGCGCGGTCGGCGTCGTAGGGGTACGTGGGGACCGTGTCGCCCTCGTGGCGACCGGTCAGGTCGACGGGGTCCGGTACCCGAGAGGCCGGTGGCGTCCGCATGTGGAGACGCTCTCCGGCGTGCCACGCGACTCGTTCGGCCAGCGTCGACTTCGCGAGGGTCTCGCGGGCCGAGCGCACGACGGGGTCGAACCGGTACTGCGCGTGTGCGAGCAATCGCGTTCGGGACGTGTCCTCGCCGATAGTCACTGCCTACCCGTCCGCTCCCGGGGTACTTAACCACATACGACCGACACGGTCAGAATCCGGTTCCGGCCGTCCCGAGTGCCCGCAGTCCGCCGGTGTTGCCGTCGTTGTGGGTCACGGTCACGTCGTTGGGCGACCCCTGATACAGCGATGGGTTACTCGGGTCGCCCGGAGCAGAGAGGTTGATCACGTTCGAGGCGATGTCGGCGTCCGCGCCGAGTTCGATGTACGGGCCGAGCACCTTCCGCGCGGGGCCGCGGCCGTTGTAGTCGTCGTAGCCCAGTTCGTACACGTAGTCGGCGGTGCCGGTGACGTGCTTGACCGCGCCGACGAGGGCGGTGCCGTGGCCGCGGAGGCGGACGATAGCGGACGGATTCGAGGGGTTCGTGGTCGGTTCCCAGTGGACGTGACCGAACTCGACGACGCTGTCCCACGTCTGGTCGACGGCGACACCCGCCGACCCCCCCATCGTGAGGTAGTCGACCGTCTGGGTGCCGCCGCGGGAGAAGAACACGGTGGTGTTCTGCCCGCTCACGTTCGCGCTCGGGTAGGCCGCGATGGTCCCGAACCAGTTCGCGGGACCGTACCACGACCGGAACTCGAACAGGCCGTCCTGGTCGCCCGCGTCACACTCGTAGATGGTGAGTTGGTCGTGGCGGCACTGGAACGGGCCGACGCCCTCGTCGACGCGGTAGACGGAGTTGTTCCACCCCCACAGGAGGAGGCGACCGACTTTGAGGTCTTGCGTGTCCCTGTTGGTGTGATGGATGGCGACGCCAGTGGGGCCGGTTCCCGCCGGGCCGTTGAGCGCGAACCCGTCGAGGGCGACGCGACTCACGCCGGACTCGCGGTCGAACAGGATGCCGTCGGCGTCGCGGTCGGTGATGGAGATTTTCGTTATCTCGACGCCGAGACCGATGATCTGGGTCTCCTCGTAGGGGCGAATCGGCCCCGTCTCCTCGACGACGCCCGCCGGGAGGCGCACCTCGCCGCCGCCGTTGGCCGCGACGAGGTCCAGTGCGTCCTGTATCGGGGTGTCGGTCCCCGCTGGGTCGATGGACTGCGGGGCCGAGAGGTTCCGCGCCAGTGCGACTACGTAGCCGTCGAGGAGGAGCGATGTGATGCCGCTCCCCTCGACGGCCGCCGCGTCGGTCCCGATGGTCCCGAGTTGGGCCCACGAGCCACCGTCGCCGATGTAGACGTTGCCCGTGTCCGTCGCGAGGAACTTCGCGCCGGATTTGGCGGTGTAGTTCGAGCGGTTGGCATCCGTATCGCGTATCTCCACGTCCGTGTCGATGCGTTCGAAGTTGCGGTTCAGCGGGAGGTGCCAGTCCAGCGTTCCCGCCGGTGGCGTCTCGTATTGATGGTTGTCTGTCATGGTCAGGATGTGTCGAGGAAGCCGCCGTACCCGTAGCTTCCGTAGCCGCGTTCGCCGAACTCGTCGTTCGGTATGGGCGTCGCCGTGGCCGTCGCAGTCGGGGTGAGCGTCTCGGTCAGCGTCTCCGTTATCGTCGGCGTTTCGCTCGGTGTCGGCGTTGGCGTCGCCGTTTCGGTCGGTGTCGCGGTTGGTGTTTCGGTCGGCGTGGGTGTCGGCGTCGCCCCGCTCTCTTCGACCAGCGCCGTGACCTCGCTCGCGGTCAGCGCCACGTCGTAGACGCGCACGTCGTCGACGCTCCCCACCAGACCGTAGTAGGAGGTGTAGCCGTTGTCGCCGCGGCCGACGTACAGCGAGCGGTCGGTGTGGACCACCGGCCCGGACTGGGAGGTGTCGCGCCCGACTTCCTCGCCGTCGAAGTACACGACGAGAGCCGCGCCGTCCCACGTGCAGAAGACGTGATGCCACCGGCCGTCGTTCGTGTCGAGGCCGAAGGGGTTCACCGAGGCGCGGCCGCTCTCGGCGCCGACGTGGGCGCGGAGGCTGTTCGGCGTCTGCACGTCGACGGCGTAGCCTTCCTCGCCGAAGCGGGAATCGGCCTTCTGGACGACCGTCTGGCTGTTGATGCCGCTGTCGGTGCGGAACCACCCGCCGAAGGAGAGTTCGGCGGGCCGGAGGGCGGCGGCGTCGGCCACCTCCACGTAGTCGCTGTTCGAGTCGAACGCGACGCCGGAGGTCCCGAACACGCCGTCCGTGTCGAGCGTCGGCGCCCCGCGGAGGAAGCCGTCGGCGGCCCCGACGGCGTCGGCCGCGACGGTCCCACCCGTCTCCTCGAAGCGCCAGCGGGCGACCGGGGTGGGGCCGTTATCGGGCGTGGGCGTCGGCGTGGGCGTCGCTGTCGGCGTGGGGGTAGGTGTGGCCGTGGGTGTCGGAGTTGGCGTGGGTGTCGGCGTTGGCGTCGGCGTCGGGGTAGGTGTGGCCGTGGGTGTCTCCGTTGGCGTCGGAGTCGGCGTGGGCGTGGGCGTCGCTGTTGGGGTTGGCGTCGGGGTTTCGGTCGCCGTGGGTGTCTCCGTCGGCGTGGACGTCTCGGTAGCCGTGGGCGTCGCGGTGGCTGTCGCGGTCGGCGTCGCAGTGGCCGTCGGCGTCTCGCTCACGCCCTCGGACAGCGCGGTGACCTCGCTCGCCGAGAGCGCCCGGTCGTAGACGCGAACGTCGTCGATAGCGCCGTCCATGTCGTAGTAGGTAGTGTAGCCGTTGTCGCCGCGGCCGACGTACAGCGAGCGAGTCGTGTGGACGACCGCACCCGACTGCGAGGTGTCCCGGTCGACCTCGGCGCCGTCGAGGTACATCACGAGGGCCGTGCCGTCCCACGTGCAGAACACGTGGTGCCACTCTCCATCGTTGGTCCCGATGCCCCACGGATTCACGGCGGCACGCCCGCTCTCGACGCCGACGTGGGCGCGTAGACTGTTGGGGGTCTGGACGTCGACGGCGTAGCCTTCCTCGCCGAAGCGCGAGTCGGCTTTCTGGAGAACCGTCTGACTGTTCGCACCGCTGTCGGTGCGGAACCATCCGCCGAAGGAGAGTTGGGCGGGCCGGAGGGCGGCGGCGTCGGCCACCTCCACGTAGTTGTCGGCGCTGGTCCCGAACTCGTAGGCGCGCGTGTCGTAGACGCCGGGGACGCCCTGCTGGGGTGACCCGCGGAGCGCGCCGTCGTTCCCGCCGACAGCGTCAGTCGCCGTCGCCCCGGTCCCGTCCAGCGGCCAGTGCGCGCGGAGGCCGTCCCCTGCTCCGACGAGCGCGGGAAGGTGGGGCGCGAACGCCGCCGCCGGTACGTCGTCCGTGATGCGCCACGGGAATCCCCCGTAGCCCAGGCGACGTTCACCGTCTCGCGCGCCGAGGCACCCGGCGACAGACGTCGTTCCGAGAGCGGTGAGACCGGTCAGTTTGAGGAGCGACCGACGACTGAGTTCGGTGCGCTCCCCGTCGTCACCGTCTGGCGGCGGGTCTGGTTCCATGTACCCCTCAGTTTCTTCCCAGCAAATATATCCTTTTCTACCACGATTGTCGAAATATTCTCCGGGGCGTTGCGTCCGGTCCCCCGAATTCGCCGAATCGACGTAGATGCCGCTTTCGGAGGCGTTACTCGACGGTGACGCTCTTCGCGAGGTTTCGCGGCCTGTCGATTGGACGCTCCTTGGTGTCGGCGACGCAGTAGGCGAACAACTGGAGGTAGACGTTGGCGACGAGCGGTTCCAGCAGGCCGAGTTCGGGCACGCCGAAGCCCACCTCGTAATCGCCCTCTCGCCCCGACTCGGAGGCGATGGCGATGACGGGCGCGCCGCGGGACTGGACCTCCTTGACGTTGTTGTGGGTCTCCTCCGGGCGCGCGCCGTCGGTCAGGACGGCCAAGACGGGCGTTCCCTCGGTGACCAGCGCCAGCGGCCCGTGTTTGAGTTCGCCCGCCGGGAACCCCTCGGCGTGGTCGTAGGATATCTCCTTGAGTTTGAGCGCCCCTTCCAGCGCGACGGGGGTGGCGAACCGGCGACCGATGAAGAAGAACGCCTCGCCGCCCGCGTAGGCGTCGGCGACGGCGGCCACTTCGTCCTCGCGGTCGAGGATGGTCTGGACGGCCCCGGGGAGCGCCTGCAGGTCGTCGAGCAACTGCGCGCCGACCGCGAGGTCGAGTTCCCCGCGGGAGTCGGCCACCGAGAGCGCGAACAGCGCGAGGGTGACGACCTGCGAGGCGAACGTCTTGGTCGCGGCGACGCCGATTTCCGGCCCGGCCTGAATGTAGAGGGCGTCGTCGCACTCGCGGGCGACGGTACTCCCGACAGTGTTGGTCACGCCGAGCGTCCGAATCCCGGTCCGGCGGGCCATCCGCAACGCCCGGAGGGTGTCGGCCGTCTCGCCGCTCTGACTGACGCCGACGACGAGCGTTCGTTCGGGGTCGCGGCCGCTGCCGACGGTGTACTCGCTGGCGAACTCGACGGTGGCCCGCACGTCCGCGAGCGTCTCCAGCAGTTGCTTCCCGTACAGACAGGCGTGGTAGGACGTGCCGCAGGCGACCAGTTGAATCTCGTCCACGTCGTCGAGGAAGGACGCCGACAGCGAGAGGTCGAGGTCCACCCGTTCCTCCAGCGGGTCGATGCGCCCGGCGATGGCCTGCCGGAGCGCCTGTGGTTGCTCGTGAATCTCCTTGAGCATGTAGTGCTCGTAGCCGCCCTTCTCGGCGGCGTCGGCATCCCATTCGATGGTCTTGACCGTCCGCTCTACCGGGTCGCCGTCGTGCCACACGGAGACGCCCTCCCGGGTGATGTGTGCCACGTCGCCGTCCTCCAGATACGACACCGAGCGGGTGTGTTCCAGCAGCGGCGTCACGTCGCTGGCGATGAAGTTGCCGTCGCTCCCGTGGCCCACGACGAGGGGGCTGTTTCGCCGCGCGGCGACGATACCGTCGTAGCCCGCCGCGACGACGCCCAGGGCGTAGCTTCCCTCGATGCGGTCGACGACGGCCGCGACGGCCTCGCGGAGGTCGTCGGTCCGCGTCAGTTCCTCCTCGACGAGGTGGGCGACGACTTCGGTGTCCGTCTCGCTCCGGAACTCGTGGCCGGGCAACTCGGCGCGCAAGTCGTCGTAGTTGCCGACGATGCCGTTGTGGACGACGGCCACATCACCCGTGCAGTCGGTGTGCGGGTGGGCGTTCGCGTCGGTCGGTTTCCCGTGGGTGCTCCAGCGCGTGTGTCCGATGCCGCAGGTCTGGGACGAGTCGGCGGGCAGGTCCAACTCGCCGACGAGGCCCACCTGTTTGTACACCGAGAGCGCGTCGTCGACCAGCGCGATACCGGCCGAGTCGTAGCCGCGGTACTCCAGTTTCTGCAACCCCGCCACCAGACGTGGCTGGGCGGACTGTTCGCCGACGTAGCCGATGATTCCACACATGAATTACCCTCTCCGTATCCGCTCGCCACTGTCGATTCGTCCGCGCAGCACGGTGCCGGTGTCTGCCGTCACGTCACGCCCGACGACGGTGCCCGGTGCGACGGTCACGTTCCCGCGAAGGGTCGTCCGGTCGCCGAACACCGCGCCGAGACCCACCTCGTCGTGGACGGCGTCGCCGATTCTGACCGTCGCGGGGCCGCCCTCGACGGTGGCGTTCGGGCCGATGACGACCGATTCCCCGACGACGCAGTCGTGGAGCACAGCGCCGTCGCCGATACTCGCGTCCGCCATCACGACGGCGTTCGAGACGGTCACGCTCGACCCGATGCGGACGTTCTGTCCCAGTGCGGTCCCCGGCAACAACGTGGCCTGCGGGCCGACCGTGACGCCCTCGGCGGCCGCGACGCCGTCCGACACCGCCGCCGTCTCGTGGACGCGGGCCGCGTCCACGTCGGCCTCGCGTCCCCGGAGCGCGGCGGCGTTCGCCGTCAGCAGGTCCCACGGGAAGGTGAGGTCCTGCCACGGCCCGCGGTGCTGGACCGCCGAGAGCGCGCCCGCGTCCGCGAGTCGCTGGAGCGCCGTCGCCATCCCGTAGTCCCCGTGGTCGCTCGATTCGATGTCCCGGACCGCGTCGAACACCCGAGAGTCGAAGACGTACGCCCCGGCGTTGACGAGGAACGGCGGGTCCGTCGTCGGCGCGGCAGACACCGAGACGACCGATTCGGCGTCGACTTCGACCGCGCCGTACTCCGTCGGGCGGTCGGACTGGGCCGTCGCGATGGTCGGGGTGCGGGTCGCGTCCCAGCGGTCCAGTAGCCGCCGGACCAGTTCGGGGCCGACCGGTTGGTCGCCGTGGAGGACGAGGAACGGGCCGCCGACGATGGACTCGGTCTGTGCCAGCGCGTGGGCCGCGCCGAGTTGGTGGTCTTGCACGACGTACCGAATCGGCACGCCCCAGTCGTCGCCGTCGCCGAAGTGGTTCTGGATGCGCTCTCTGGCGTAGCCCACCACGAGCACTACCTCGTCGACGCCCGCGTCGACGGCGGCCGTGACCACGGATTCGAGGACCGGTCGATTTCCGACGGGGACCATCGGTTTCGGCCGTCCTTCGGTCATCGGCCCGAGTCGGCGGCCTTCCCCCGCCGCGAGTATCACCGCACGCATTCGTCTACCGTCCAAATAAGCATATCTTACCGGTTGTCTCCCGGCGGCTTATATATTTCCGATGGTCGATGTAGGGCGGTAGGCTCCGACAAACGGTTATCTGTCTCCGTCCCCCGGTATCGGTATGGACTTACCGAACCGGCAATCGCCCGATTCGCCGCCCGGCCCGTCGCGCCGACGGTTCCTGACGGCGCTCGGGGCCGTCGCGGGGACGGGTGCGCTCGCGGGGTGTTCGTTCGGGAACCGCGACGCGGCCCGCGACGAACAGACAGACAGTGAGACGGCTGACGGGGGCGACGGCGGCAGCGACACCGGCGGGTCCGGCGGCAACTACTTCGAACCCGGGCCGACCGTTCGACTCGAAGAAGTCGCGACCGGTCTCGTCTCGCCGAGCGCCCTCGTCACCGCCGACGACGGAATGGACCGTCGGTTCATCCTCGACCAAGTGGGCGTCGTGCACGTCCACGACGCCGAGGGCCTCCGCGAGGACCCGTTTCTGGACCTCTCGGACCGACTCGTCGCGCTCGGTGAGGACCTGCCCAACTGGGTCGCCTACGACGAGCGCGGTCTGTTGGGGTTGGCCTTCCATCCCGAGTTCGCCTCGAACGGCCTGTTCTACGTCCGGTACAGCGCGCCCGCCGACGACCCGGAACTGGACCACCGCGAACGCCTCTCGGAGTTCCGAGCAACCGAGGACGGCGAGCGCGGCGACCCGGACAGCGAGCGCGTCCTGTTGGACCTCCCGTGGGAACGGCCCATCCATCAGGCCGGAAGCATCGAGTTCGGGCCCGACGGCTACCTCTATGCCGCCCTCGGCGACGGCCTGAACCCGTTCAACGGACAGGACCTCACGCACAACCTCAAGGGAAGCGTCCTGCGACTCGACGTGGACGGCCGCACCGACGACAAACCCTACGGCGTCCCCGAGGACAACCCGCTCGTCGGGCAGGACGGCCGGGACGAACACTACGCGTGGGGCCTGCGGAACCCGTGGAAGATGGCCTTCAGCGGCGACCAGTTACTCCTCGGCGACGTGGGCCAAGCCACGTGGGAGGAGGTAAACGTCGTCGAGAAGGGGGCGAACTACGGGTGGCCGCTGAAGGAGGGGTATCACTGTCACGACCCGCAACTGGGGACCAGCGAGGACGGCGAGTGCGTCGTCGAGTCCGACCGGGGCGAACCGCTGGTCGACCCCGTCTTGGAGTTCCCGCACTTCGACGAGGCGGGCGACGCCGTCGGGTTCGCCGTCATCGGCGGCCACGTTCACACCGGGTCGGTCGACGCAATCCGCGACTCGTACGTCTTCGGCGTGTTCACGAGTTCGTTCACCGCGGCCGCGGGCCGCCTCGTCGCGGCGACGCCCCGCGAGGACGGCCGCTGGCCGATGCGAGAGATTCGGGTCGCGGGCGGTCTCGACATCCAGGTCCTCTCGCTCGGCGTCGACGGCGACGACAGCTACGTCCTCGGGACGCGCGCGGCGCTGAGCGACGGCCCGCTCACGAAACGCGAGGGCGTCGTCTACCGCGTCCGCCCTCCGCAGTAACGCGAGACGGTTCGCGAGGCGGAAGTCGTCCAGAGACTGGCGTTCGGGTGGCCGGACCGCCTATCGATGCACAGTCCGAGACAGCCAGTTCCCGACTGGGTCGATACGAGAGACGGCGACGGAATCCGCTGCCGTCTACGCCCGGGCCTTCGGTCGGTTACGAAAACTCTTTAGCGAGTTCGGCTTCCTGACTGTCCAGCAGGGCTCCGGCGTAGTCGTCCGTAGAATCTGGGCTGTACCGTGCCGTCTCCGTCCGCCTATCGAAGTCGATTAAACCGCAGTCAGCCAGCATCGGCAAATGCTTGTGGTACAGCGCGATGGCGACGCGTGTACTGTCTGGCGCTGACGAGTTCGCCTCTTGGGAAACGATGTAGTCTACGAAGTCGTCCAGTGATGCCACTCCATCCTCAGTACGGTGGAGGTAGTAGAGTATCATCCGCCGACGTTTATTCGCAAGGCATCGATGCAAGGTATCCAGCGTGTTTTCCTTGCTTGTGCTCATCACGGAACATTATCCTCCGGTCGCAGAAGGACGTGCGGCATCACAAACTGATTGTTTTATATATGTTTTGAGGGCTGCACTACGACGCGTCGAATCCGGCGGTGTCGGATGGCCCGATGGTCAACGTGTTCTTGACGAGGCTCGTCTGCCCGCGCCGGAGTCGTTCGGACGTGGCTCGAGCGGAGATGCCGAGCGACTCCGCGACGTCTTCGAGGGTGGCCTGGCGAGGAATCTCGAAGTACCCCATCGCTAGCGCCCGAATCAAGGCCTCGCGTTGCTTCTCGGAGAGGTCGTACTCACCCAGTTTCGGGGCGGTCATGTCGTAGAGGCGAATGACGCGTTGGTCGATGCCTCGCTCGTCACAGAACGTTCGGAAGCCAGCGAGGTGTGCTCGCGTCTGAAACCGGAGTTTCAGGACCCACTCGTCCGCCTGCCCGGTTGCACCGAGAACGGCGGTCCGTTCGTGGTTGCCCTCGGCCCACCCGAGCAGTCCGTCGCTGTCTTCCGTCCACGTCACGCCGTACAGGTTTCCCCCCTCGAACGTGGCCGCTCTCTGCACGCGGTCCACGTGGGGGTCCTCGGCGATGCCCTTCCGAAACGCGGGCGCCGTCTCGTCGGTGGCCCAGAAGTACGGCAACGGGGTGTGGTTCGTGGGTATCAACTGCTCGAACTCGACGACAATGTCGGGGAACTCGCCGAGCACGTCGGCGAACGCCAGTTCCTCGGCTGGGACCGCAAATTCGTAGACGACCATCGGTTCGTCGGAGCGCTGGTCGGCACTCGACGGTGTCGCGGGGCTACCGGTGTTGGAAGTGGAGTCGGTCATGCTGGCTGGTCGCTGTTGCGAAACGCGTGGGTGTGTGATGCGTTCCGCGTCACGGCGACGCGAGGAGAACGAGAGACTGCCTGTTTGCCCGGGTATCCGGCTCAAACGACCCCATTGCGGAGGGGGTACGAGCGCATAGTGTGCAACCGTGGTTCCGTACTGGGAACCTTGGTCAACCAAGGCCATAAGGGTTTGCTATCCCGTCTCACGATAGGGCCGACAGGTGACCGCCCGCTACGGGCGCTGGGACCGGTGTACTCGCTCGACGGTGCCCTTTCGAGGTCACTGACCCTTCGCAGAACGGACACCGAATCGGGCGACTTAGAGCAATCCCACCGAATCGTACCACGCCACCGTCTCGGCAAGCGCGGCCTGCCACGACCGCTGGCGCACCGGGGCCCGTTCGGTCAGGTCCTCGCGGACGGTCCCGAAGTCGCCGCGCTGGACGAGGCCGTCGCCAGGGACCGGTGAGACGCCGACCCGATGCAACGCGTCCAGCGTCGGTTTGACGACCCATCGGGCGACGCCGTAAGGCACGTCGACGACCCGGCAGTTTCCGGGGGTGTGCTGTGCGATGGTTCGGAGCACCTGCTTGTACGAGAGGTTCGGCCCGGTAATCAGGTGGCGACCCGCCGCCGCCGATTCGAGGCAGTGGCGGATGCTCCCGACCACGTCGTCGACGTGGACGACGTTGTACTCGTCGTGGGTGTACAGCGGCGGGACGAGGACGCGGTTGTTGGCGACGGGCGTGATGTGCTCGCTCCGGGTCAGGCGGTAGTCCCGCGGGCCGAAGATGTACGTCGGGTACAGCGCCGACACCGAGAACGGATGGTCCCTGTCGAACAGCAGTTCCTCGGAGGCGAGTTTCGACTGCTGGTACGGGGAATCGGGGTCGGCGGGCACCTCGGGATGTGCGCCGATGGTGCTGAGGAAGACGAACCGCTCGACGCCCGCCTCTGCGGCCGCCTCGACGAGGCGTTCGGTCCCGGCGGTGTTGGTCCCGGCCATCGCCCCCGCGTCGTACACGGCGGCCGCGAGGTGGACGACCGAGTCGACGCCGTCGAGCGCGGCGGCCAGCGAGTCGGGGTCCGAGAGGTCCGCTTCGACGGTTTCGACGCCGTCGGGAAGCCGTGCCGTCGACGCCGTCGGGCGTACCATCGCCACCGCGTCGTGGTCGTCGCCCAGACCGGACAGGAGGTTCAGGCCGATGAAACCGGTCGCCCCGGTCACGAGGACGGTCATCGCTTTCCTCCCTCGGCCAGTTCGTAGGCCGCGTCGATGACCTCGGCGACGGCGACCCCCCGACTGGCAGGGGCGGCCGTTTCTCTATCGCCCGCCGCGGCGTGGTCCGCGAAGTCGTGGACCCGCGTCGCGTGGGCGTCCTCGTCACTGGCCGGAAACAGCGACGCGATGCCGATGTCGACCAGCGACCGCTCCCCGTGTTCGAACTCGAACGGGCGGCCGTGCACGTCGCCCTGTAAGGTCTCGGCGTCCAGTTCCAGCCAGCCCTCCGTGCCGACGACGAGGAGGCGACTGACCCCCTCGGCTTGGGTCCACGTCGCCGAGAGGTCGACCGGGACGCCGTCGAACTCAAGCGAGACGCGGGCGGCGTCCTCGACGGCGTCGCCCCGGAGGTGGCGCACGCTCGCGTCGGTGACGGTCGGGTCCCCCCCGAACACCTCGAACAGCACGTCGAGCGAGTGGGGAAACAGGTCCCGCGCGACGCCGCCGCCCGCGAGGTCCGGGTCGTAGTACCACCCCTGACGCGGCGGCGTCGAGTGGTGGGCGACGGTGACCTCCACCACGTCGCCGAGCATGTGGTTCGACAGCAGCCTCAGCGCGCGCTGGTAGTTCCGGTAGTACCGGTGGAGATAGCCGACCTGCGTGACGACGCCCGCCTCGGCGGCGGCGTCGGCCATCCGCCGAGCGCTCTCTGCGGTCAGCGCCAGCGGCTTCTCACAGAGGACGTGACACCCCGCGTCGACGGCGTCGAGAAAGATTCCTTCGTGGGTACTCGGCGGCGTGCAGATGCTGACGATGTCGAGGTCGTGAGCGGCGAGCATCGCGGCCGCGTCGGGGTACCCCGGCAGCGATAGCTCAGATTCGGCGCTCGCCCGTCGCGTGTCGTCGCGTTCGGCGAACGCCACGACGCGAGTGTCGGGGTGGCTGTCGAACCCCGGTACGTGGTAGTCGGTCGCCATCCACCCCGCCCCGACGACGCCGACGGCCAGTTTGGTCATGGGGTACCGACGCTCGTGGTCGGGATAAACCCATCTCTAAGGTCGTCTTACCGCCCGGCCGCGGCGACCATACAGTTAGGACCCCGGCGGGTGAACCGACTGGCGATGACCGACCTCACGACTTCGGTGCACCGCTCTATCACCGAGGTCAAACGGGGCGAGTGGAACGCTATCGTCGCCCAGCAGTCCCGGACCGGGAGCGTCTTCGAGCGCTACGAGTGGCTCGACGCCTACGAGCGAGCGACCGGCGCCGACGCCCGCCACGTGCAGGTCCGCAAGAACGGGACGCTCGTCGGCGTCCACCCGACGTTCGTTCGGCCGCTCCCGGGGACGCCGTTTCGGTTCCTCGGCCCGGCCAAACCCGGGACGAACGGTGCGCTGATAGCCACCGACGAGGACGCCGTCTTCGCCGCGCTCGCCGACCGGATGGCCGACTTGACCGGCGGCCGGACAATCGGCCACCTGCTCCGCCCCGCCTCGGGGCGGTCGGTTCGGTACGCGACGCGCCTTCGCGACCGGAACTACTACCCGTCGGTCCGGGACTGCCAGTTCGTTCTCGACACCGACCGCCCGTGGGACGCCGTCGAGAGCGACCTCTCACAGAAGAAGCGGCGCAACCTCCGGAAGGCCGACGAAGCGGGCGTCACCGCCACCGACGTTCCCGTCACGGCCGACAGCGTCGATTCGTTCGCCGAGCGACACGCCGCGCACGTGGCGCGCCTCGACGGCGACGGCGCGTCCCCCGAACTCCTGCGAGCGCTGCACGCGACAATCGGCGACCGCCTCAAACTGTTCCGGACCGCCGTCGACGGCGACCCGGCGGGCGAACTGCTGGCGGTCTGTGACGACGAACGCGACAGCCTGTTCCTCCTCTTTCCCGCCTACGACCCGACGAACTTCGAGCACTTCCCGTCGGAGGTACTGTATCGGGCCGCCATCAAGTGGGGCATCGACAACGGCTACGCCACCTGCAACTTCGGCGAGACGACGCCGGACTTCGAAGACGGGACGTTCGCGTTCAAGACCGCGTTCGGCGGGCGGGCCGTCCCGACGCTCCGGTGGGAGCGGATAGATTCGCTGGTCGGCCGCGTCCTCTACCTCCTCGGGAGTGACCGCGTCGTCGCCCGTCTGTTCCGGTCCGCGACGGGGAACGCCTAGTCGCCGCTCGGACGGGCGACCGACCCCGCGGCGAGGGCGCGCTCTACGGCCGTCGACTGCGGGGTACTCAGGCGTTCGCGCAGGTCTGACTCGGGGAGCCACGCCCAATCCGTGTGTTCGTGGCTCAGCGTCACGTCGGGTCCCTCCGTCCCGTTCGTGGTGCAGTGATAGTACACCGCGAAGCGCCCCTGACTCCGGTCGTTGTGCCACGTGACGGCGTGGACCGGTTGGTGGACCTGCACGGTCAGTCCCGTCTCCTCCAGTATCTCGCGTTCGAGGCCCTCGACGACGGCCTCGCCGTCGTTGATCCGCCCGCCGGGGAGCTCCCAGCCGCCGTCGCTCGCGCGTCGAATAGTGAGGACGCGACCGTCGGGCGCGCAGATGGCCCCTCGGAGGCTCACCGTCGCTTCGAGGAACTGCTCGTCCATACACGCCGATGGATAGGCGGTAGTGTCAGTCTACCGGTCGCACGACTCCGTTGCCAGCGTTCATGTTACTGGCCTGCGAAGAGGGCGACGAATGTACTCCCGCGACCACGCGATTCTCTCGCTGTTGACGGGCCTCGCTGTCGTCGTGGCGACGACGCCGCCGGGACACCCGATGGCGGTCGTCGCCGTCGCCCTCGCGGTGGGTGTCGGTATCGACTTCGACCACTTCCTCGTCGCCTACCTCCACACCGGGTCGGCGAAGAACGCCCGGCGCCTCCTCGCCAATCCCCGCTTGGCGGTCACCGACCAGCGGGCGCTGTTCGACGACGCCGACCTCTCGCGACTCCAACGACTGCTCAGTCACGCCCTCATCGCGGGACTCCTCGTCGGCGGTCTGTGGGTCCTCGGGGCGACGTACTGGGCGTTCGTCGTCGGCGTGAGCCTGTACGTCCACGTGGTCGCCGACCTCTACGCCGACGTGCGAGACACCGCTGGCGAGTCCGGTCGGCACGCCGGAGACGCCTGAGGACCGACCGGCGCTTTGGGCTCCGGACCGTCGCTCGGCCGCTGTCTCTCCCCTCGCTCCGTCGCTGACCAGGGTTGCCGGACCGACGCACGCTGACGCGCTTTGGGAACACAACCGCAAGTGCGGAGAACGTCCCGCCCGACAGTGTAGACGAACCGGTGTCGAGAGCGACGGCAGTCTCTCAATACGATGATCGGACACGCACTCTCTCCCCAGCTAGCACAGCCACTCGAACCAGTCCGGACGGAACTGCGGACGGTCCTCGCAGAGCCGACCCTGCTGTTCGGCTGGGTCGCCGTCGTCGCCTGCTCGGTGGCGGTCCTGTGGTGGGACATCCGGCGGCACAACCGCGCGCTCCCGTCGATGATGAAGGGCGTGTGGTCGCTCGTCGTCTGTTACTCCGGGCCGTTCGGCCTCGCCGTCTACTGGTACGCGGGCCGGACGCAGATCTCCCGGGACTCGCTGTGGCGGCGCGGCCTCCGGTCGACGGCGCACTGCTACTCCGGATGCGGTGCGGGTGAAGTCGTCGGCCTCCTCCTCGCACAGGGGCTCCTCGGCCTCGCGGTCGGCTGGGTCGCCGCCGTCACCTTCGGGTTCGCGTACACCTTCGGCTACGCGCTCACCGTCGGCCCGCTGATGCAAGAGGGGGTGAACTTCTCGACGGCGATACGCGACGCCTTCTACAGCGAGACGCCCTCGATTACGGTGATGGAAGTCGTCGCGGTCGGTTCGGACCTCCTGCTCGCGGCCGAAGCGGGCCTCACGGACGCCCTGTTCTGGTCGTCGCTGGTCCTCTCGCTCTCGCTCGGCTTCCTCGCGGCGTTCCCCGTCAACCTCGCCCTCGTCCGCTTCGGCGTCAAAGAGGGGATGGAGAATCCCGCGGAGATGGGCCAGTCGGCCTGAGCGTCGGTTCTGTATAGCACGGACCAGTTTACGGATGCCCGGTGGTCGATGGCCGCTCGGGACCCCAGGCCACGAAACCGACCGCCTCGCCCCCGCTGAAGACGACTGTTCGCCGAGACACTGCCACCGTGCGGTCGAACCACCGGACCGCTCGTTTTCCGGTAGCCAACGAGCGGATGCAACTCGTCGCGGGCGCGCTACTCGGCCTGACCCCGGGGTGTGGCGGCGCGATTATGGCGATGCCGCTGTACATCCGCGGGACGGTCAGTTTCCGAACCGTGGTCGCGGCACTCGCGACCGCGTTGGCGTGTCGACTCCAATCGGGGGTGCGCTGTTGGGTTTCGCCACGGGGTGTGGGCCACAAATCGTCTTCCCCCGGATATCCCTACAGGGCGGCATTCCCTTCTCGGCGCTGACCGCGAACGCCATCAGTCAGGACGGCGACGCGCTGTTCCCGCTGATGGCTATCGACATGAAAGCGGCCATCGTCGCAACCATCTATACGACCATTCCCGCGCTCGTCGTGGGCATCGCGGTGTACCACGTCTGGCCGTTCGGGAGTTTCCGCTTCGGCGTGCTCTGAGGCGGTCGCCGTTTCGACCGACGCGCGGGTGACCGCACCACCACCGTCGACGCTGTCGCATCGGCCCCAACACGCGACGCGTATTCTCTCGATAGTCCTATTTCGGATGCGTCGACGACTGCGGTTCCCTGCCATAGCGATTTCGGGCGGGCCTGACTGCCGGTTCGTGGGAGCGCCGCGAAACGCGGTCGCCGGTGCGACGAACGTCCCCGACACGGTCACCCTCACCCGCAGGGACACCCGACACGTCCGAGCGTCCGGGACACCGCTATCGAGGATTCGAAACCCGAGATTCGTCGTCGCCGTTTTCGGGAGACCCCGAATTCAGCCGTTCTGCCCTTCCTCCAGCCAGTCCCGCTGCAACCGGACTCTCGCTTCGCCACGCCAATTTCATATCGCGATATGGCGTTTATCAGTCGCGTACTGCGCGGTCCACAGACCCGTTGCTCACTGGCGAAAAACCGCGAAATCGAGAAATACGGGGGTCAGGGAGAGTAGTTCGCCACCGTCTCGAAGGCGTCGTCGGCCACCGCGTCGGCAAGGGCGTCGACGTCCACGTCGTCGACCTCGGCGGGATACTTCCGCTGGAAGTAGCTCACGATGTTGTCCACGTCTCGGGTCAACAGTTCGCGCGCGTTTTCGTGGTCGGTCGGCACCGCCTGCGGCCAATCGAAGACGACGACCCCCTGGGTCGTGACGAAGACGTTGTACTCGCTCATGTCCGCGTGGACGAACCCCTCCCGATAGGCCGTCTGCATCTCGTCGAGGACTAACCCCAAGACCGGGACTACCTGTTCCGGTTCGAGACCGGTTCGGGAGAGTTCGACGCCGTCGACTTTCTCCATCACGATTGCGTGGCGGTTCGTGTCTATCGGCTGGGGGACTGAAACCTCGGGGTACAGCGTCTCCAGCGCGTCGTACTCGCGCTCGGCGGCCTTTCGGGCGGTGTAGAGCCACGAGACGTGGTCGCGGTCGGACGTGTAGTCCCGTTCGCGCATCACTTCGCGGAAGTTCGTGTACCCTTCGCGGTGGTACTTCAGCGCCAGCGGTTTGTACGACTGAACCTCGTACACGTCGCTCTCCTTGCCGACGCCCAACGGCGCGCCGAATCCCTCGATGCTCCCGCGTTCGACGAAGGTGTGGAGTGCGAGCGCGTCGTACCCCTCGAAGGTGAGTTTGAACCCCTCGTACTGGATGGTCTTTCGCTCGACGAGGCCGCGGTCCTCACAGCGGTCCAGCCGATAGTCGACGTTCTCCTCGGTCAGGCGGGAGAAGTCGGTCAGTTTCTCGCGGTTGACGTACTCGGAGAACCGCATCCCCTGTTCGACGCCGGACAGCAGATGGAAATCCTCGGCTTCCAGTTCCGGCAGCACAGAAGCCACGTTCTGGACCATTAGCGCTCCATAGCCGCCCGACTCGTAAAAGTTCGACGCGTCGCGGTCTGCGCGGTAGTATATCAAATAACGCTATACAGAATGGCCGTCGAGGGCATCGGCCTCCAGTATCTCGACGATCCCGAGACGTTCGAGTTCGACGGCGGCTACGTCGCTTGCCCGACGGACGAACGCGGAAATTGTTGACTGAGGCGAATAACGAAGTGGGTTCCCGCCCTCCTTCCGGTATGCGCGTCTTCGAAACGGACCTTCCGGGCGTCGGCCGCCGGTACACCGTGACGTTTCCCGATGGTGGGCAATTGACCGTTCTCGTCCAGAATGACGGGCCTCGCGAGACGTACTGGCGGGGTGACGACGACGGTGACAGCGCCCGCCTGTTCTCGCTCTCGCCGGCACAGGCGCGAAAACTCGCCGAGATATACGACGGGACGTATTTCGAACCGGCGCGAGAGGGCATCGACCACGCGCTCGAAGACGCCCGCATTCGCTGGGTCGAGGTGGCCGACGACGACCCGGTGGCCGGTCGGACCCTCGGCGAAAGCGCGATACGGAGCGAGACGGGCGTCCTCGTACTGGCCGTTCAGCGCGGCGACCGCACGCTCTCGAGTCCGGACGCGGACACTCGAATCGAAGCCGGGGACGTGCTGGTCGCGGTCGGAACGGACGAGGCCCACGCGAAACTGGCCGACCTGCTCGAGTGAGCCGTGGCGAATCCGCTGCTCGTCGCCGGCGCGGTGCTCTTGGCGCTGGTCGCCCTCGCACTCGCGGCCCAGCGAATCGGCCAGTCGGTCATCCCCACGTACATTCTTGCCGGCGTCGTCGTCGGGCCGTTCGGCATCGGCTTGGGCGCGGATACCGTGGGTGTCCCGCTCCCAGCGTTGCTCGCGCTCCCGGCCGCGCTCGGGGTCGTCCTCTTGCTGTTTTTCGTCGGACTGGAGTTGAGCGTCGGCGAACTGCTCGCGGACCGTCGCGCGTTCGCCCGCGCCGGGGCCGTCGACGTGGGGGTCAGCCTGCCGCTGGGCTTTCTGGTCGGCATCGTCGCCGGCTTCTCGCCGTTGGAAGCGACGTTTCTCGCGCTGGTCGTCTTCAACTCATCGACGGTCATCATCGCCAAGTCCGTCGTCGACGCGGGGTGGGTCGGCAGTCGGGTCAGCGACGCCGTCTTCGGCGTCGTCGTCGTCGAGGACGTCGTGACTGCGCTCCTGTTCGCCGTCGTCTCGACGCTCGTCGTCGGCGGGTCAGGCGTCACGCTGGCCCGGTCGCTCGTGGTCAGTATCGCCTTCCTTGTGGCGCTCGTGGCGGTTGTCCTCCGCGGGGCCGAACCGGTGCGGCGCGCCTTCGGCCCGCTCCGGGGAGAACTGTTCGTCGTCGCGTCGCTCGGGGCGGCCGCGTTCGTCGCGGGAGTCGGGACGCTCACTCGGACGAGCGAGGCAGTCGCCGCCTTTCTCGTCGGCGGCCTGTTCCAACGCGCGGACCTCCTCGCGGAGGCGGAGCGATACCTCGCGCCGGTCCGTGACGTGTTCGCCGTCGTGTTCTTTCTCTGGGTCGGCGTCCAGACCGACCCCCGGGTGGTCGCCGACGCCGCGCCGTTCGTCCTCGGAATCGGGCTCGTGACGCTCGCGGGCCAACTCGTCAGCGGCTACTACGCGGGCAGAGCGTTCGGTCTGGACGCGGACGCGGCGGTGCGGATGGGGGCCGCGCTGACCCCGCGCGGCGAGTTCTCGCTGGTCATCGCCGCGTTCCTCGCCGTCGAGGGGACGACGCCGACGCTGTCGGAGACGATTCCGGCGATAACCGTCGGCTACGTCCTCCTCACCAGCGTCGGCGGGAGTGTCCTCTTACACCGCGCCGACGACATCGCGGCACTCAGACGACGGCTCCGACCATCGCGTCGATAGCCGAAATCTGCTCGTCGTTGATGGCATGCCCGAGGCCGTCGTACACCCGTTCGGTCACGTCGGCGTCGAGGCGGCGGAAAGCGTCGGCAGTCGTGGCCACGCGGTCGGCCGAGACGTGCGGGTCGTCGTTCCCGCATCCGACGAACACGGGCGTCCCGGAGAGCGACCCGGACCGCTCGGCGGCGGGGTCCGGCCCGAGCAGTCCACCGGCGAGCATCGTCAGGCCGCCGTATCGCTCGGGATTGCCCGCGACGTACTCGCCCGCGAGACTCGCCCCCTGCGAGAAGCCCACGAAGACGGTCCGCTCGCGCGGCACTCCGGCGGCCGCGGCCCGGTCGAGCGTGCGGTCGACGAGCGAAACGGCCGAGGAGAGCCACGGTTCCCGGCGCTCTCTCGGTGCGTCGACCGGACCGGGGAACCACGCTTTGCCCGCCGCTTCGGGTGCGAGATACATCGCGCCGTGGTGGTGGAACTCGTCGGCGAGTCTGAGGAAGTGTCGGGCCGAGTCGCCGCGGCCGTGAAGCAGTACGACGGCGGCCGTCGCGGCTTGGGGCGGCGCGCCCGCGGTGACGATTTCCGCTCCGGCGTGCGGCCCGTCGTCGTTCTCGCTCACCGTCTCACCACGCTGGC
Source organism: Haloarcula marina (assembly GCF_024218775.1). Lineage (NCBI taxonomy): Archaea > Methanobacteriati > Methanobacteriota > Halobacteria > Halobacteriales > Haloarculaceae > Haloarcula > Haloarcula marina. The sequence continues at coordinate 852,393 of NZ_CP100404.1, forward strand.
ATCGACAGCGGCGGCAGTTGCGGGGCAATCATCTCGCGGTCTTCTTCGAGCCACGGCGGCAGTCGGAGCGTGTCGGCGGGTGCGTCGTCCGCCGGGGAGACGCCCAGACCGGGCCGTTCGGTCGCCAGTTCGAACAGGATGCCTCCGGGGTCCCGAACGTACAGCGAGTGGAAGAAGTGGCGGTCCTTCACGCGGGAGACGGTGAATTCCCGGTCGTCGAGCAGGTCCCGCCACTCGCGGAGTTCGGCCTCGCTGTCGACGCTGACGGCGACGTGGTGAATCGACCCCGCGCCCTCGCGGCCGAACGGCGCGTCGTCTTTCAGGATGTCGACGGTCGACCCGCGCTCGGCGACGCGATAGCGCACCGCCTCGGCCGTCTCGTCGACCAGTTCGAACCCGAAGGTATCCAGCAGGCTGGCGGTCACGTACGGACTCATCGACCGAAGGGTGATGCCGCGGACGCCGCGAACGGCCTTCGAATCGGGAACCGGGCCGCCACCGACGGGACGCCCGTGGTCGCCGTCGGCGACGAGTTCGACGTGCGTGCCGTGCGGGTCCCTGAACTGGCGGACGCGCTCGCCGAAGCGAGTTCGGGGGTCGTCAACCTCCGCACCGTGGTCGGCGAGACGGTCGGCCCAGTAGTCCAGAGTCCCCTCGGGGACGGCGAGGAGGAACGAGTGGATGTCGGGGCGGCCGACGCGCCCGGCCAGTTCGGCGGGCGAGGCGAAGAACGTCACCACGGACCCCGGAGTGGCGGCGGCGTCGCCGTAGTAGAGGTGGTAGGTGAACTTGTCCTCGAAGTTGACGGTGCGGACGACCGGTCGAAGACCGAGGCCGCGGACGTAGAAGTCGGCGTTCTCCTGCGGGTCACCGGCGAGTGCCGAAACGTGGTGGATTCCCGGTGTGTCGGAGAGCGTCACTGCCACTCGAACTGGCTGATGGCGTCGCGCCAGTCGTCGGGAATCGCCTGCGGGGCTTCGGCCTCGCGGTCGTAGGTGACCTGCGTGCTCTCGCCGGTGGCGACGACGCCCGCCTCGTCGCGGACCTCGTACTCGAACGGGAAGCTCTTGGTCCCGAGGTTCGGGACCCGAACGCCGACGGTGACGCTGTCGACCGACCGAACCGGCCGTTCGTAGTCGATTTCGAGGTTCGCGACGACGATACCGGTCCCCTCGCCGTCGGCCGCGAGGAACGACCGGTCGCCGCGGCCGACGACTTCGGCGAGGTAGTCGATGCGGGCCTCCTCGAAGTAGGTCCCGTAGCGGACGTTGTTCACGTGGCCGTAGGTGTCGAGGTCGTCGTAGCGGACGTCGACCGCGGTGGTGAACTCGAAACTCATGCCAGCAGCTCCGCGTGCTTCTGTTTTAGCTTGTCCAGTTTCGGCGGGATGGTCATCCGGCAGTAGGCCTGATTCGGGTTCTTCTCGAAGTAGTCCTGGTGGTAGGCCTCGGCGGGATAGAACACGTCGAGCGGTTCGACCTCGGTGACGATGTCGTCGTCGTAGCCCGGTTGAATCTCCTCGATGAACGCCTCGACGGTCTCGCGCTGGTCGTCGTCGTGGTAGAAGACAGCCGAGCGGTACTGCGTCCCCACGTCGTTGCCCTGTCGGTTCAGCGTCGTCGGGTTGTGCGTCGTGAAGAAGACGGCCAGCAGGTCCTCGTAGCTCACCACGTCGGGGTCGTAGGTCACCTGCACGCACTCGGCGTGGCCCGTCTCCTCGCGGCAGACGGCTTCGTAACTCGGATTCTCGACGTGGCCGCCAGCGTACCCTGACACCACGTCCTCGACCCCGTTCACCTGCTTGAAGACGGACTCGGTACACCAGAAACAGCCACCGGCGAACGTCGCTTGCTCGGTCATCGCTAGCCGGTAGGCGCGGGACGCACAAAAGGAGACGGCCAGCGCGTCAGTCGGCCTCAGCGGCCCCGTGCGTGACCGGCCGGGCGCGTCCGTCCGGTGGTGCGCCGTCACCCACCGACCGGGCGGAGTTGCCCACCACTAGCAGACTGCTGGCGGTCATCGCCAGCGCGGCGAACAGCGGGTTCAACGCGCCGACCAGCGCAAGCGGGAGTGCGACGGCGTTGTAACAGAACGCCCACGCGAGGTTCTGCCGGATGCGCCGCCGCGTCGCGGCGGTGTACTCGAACACCCGCGGTACGGCACGGAGGTCGTCGGCGGTGACCACGGCGTCGGCGGCGTCGGCGGCCAGTTGCGTCCCCGAGGCCATCGAGATACCGAGGTCGGCGCGGCCCAGCGCCGGGGCGTCGTTGGCGCCGTCCCCGACCATCGCGACGGTCCCCCGGGACTGCAGTCGGTCGACGACTTCGGCCTTCGCTTCGGGTGGGACGCCCGCGAACACCTCCGAAACCGCCTCGTGGTCGGCGAACCGCGACGCCGCCTCGGGGCTGTCGCCGGTGACGACGACCACCTCGTGGGCCGCCGCGAGGTCGGTGACGACCGCCGCCCACGAGTCGCGCGGCCGGTCGCCCCCGACCACGAGGTCCCGTGCGCGGCCGTCCCACCCGACGAGCGCGGGCACCTGTCCCTCGCTCCGGGCCGCGTCGAACCGCTCAGCGAGTCCCTCCGGGACCGCGAACCCGCAGTCGGCCAACAGGGACTGGGTCCCGACGACGACGCGTTCGCCGTCGACCGTCGCGCTGACGCCTCGGCCGGGATGTCGCTCGAACCCCTCGACGACGGCGTCGTCCGCGGTGGCCGCGTCGGTGACCGCAGACGCCAGCGGGTGGTCGGCGAACTGCTCGACGGCCGCCGCCCGCCGCATCGCCTCCTCATCGGCCCGTTCACGTAGCGTCATCTCGCCCGTGGTCAGGGTCCCGGTCTTGTCGAACGCGACCACGTCGACGGCCGACGCCGTCTCGAACACCGAGCTATCGGTGACGACGATGCCGTCGTCCAAGGCGGTCCGGACGCCGGCGGCCGTCGCCAGCGGCGTCGCCAGCCCCAGTGCGCACGGACAGGAGACGACGAGCACGGCCAGTCCGGTCAGGAGCGCGTCGGTCACCGACGCGCCCAGCGCCAGATGCCCGACGGTCGCGAGGGCGGCCAGTCCGACCACGAGTGGGACGAACACCGCGGCGAGGCGGTCGACGAGTCGCTGGATACCGCCCCGGTCGCTCTGGACGGTCCACAGCAGTTCGGTCAGGCGGTCGACTGTACTCTCTGCCTCGGGACCGACGCGGACCACCAGCGCGCCGTCGGTGACCAGCGACCCGCCGACGACGCTCGACCCGGGGGTCTTCCGCACGGGGACGGCCTCGCCGGTCGTCAGCGACTCGTCGGCGGCGGCGGTCCCCTCGAGGACGGTCCCGTCGACGGGGACGCGTTCGCCGGTCCTGACGAGGAGTTCGTCGCCAGGCCCGAGCGCCGAGATGTCGACCGTCTCGGTCCCGTCTTCGACCCGGCGGCGGGCGGTGTCGACGCGCTGTCTCGTGAGGTCGGTCAACCGCCCGGCCGCGGCACGGCGGACGCGGTCCTGATAGTAGTCGCCGAGCGAGACGGCCAGCACGATGACGGTGGCGACGTCGAAGTACACCTCCGTCTCTCCGAGGAGGATGGCGAGGACGCTGTACCCGAACGCCGTCGTCGCGGCCATCGCCACCAGCAAGTCCATGTTCGGGCGGCCCGCCCGGAGGCTGACGTACGCGCCGCGCAGGAGCGGCCACCCGGTGTAGCCGACGACGACGGCGGTCATCACCGCCATGTTCCACAGGAGGTAGGCACCGGCGGCCCCCCCGAGGTCGACCAACAGGAACCGGTCGGCCAGTCCGAGGTAGGCGGGATAGAGAAAGAGGAGGTACCACAGCATCGTCATCATCCCGAAGAACCCGCCGACGACCAGACGGCCTTCGAGTTCGTGGTCGTCGTCGGCGTCGACGGTCTGGAAACTCGCCTCGTAGCCGGTTCCGGCGACGACGCTCGGCAGGTCGTCTTCCGAGCACAGGTCGGGGTCGTAGGTGAGTTTCATCGTCCCCGTCGCGTAACTGGCCGCCGCGCCGGTGACGCCCTCGTGGTCGGTGGCGCGGGCTTCGAGGAACGTCTCGCAGGTCGCACAGTGCATGCCTTCGACGGAGAGAAATGCCGTCTCCCCCTCTGCGTCGGCCGGGTCCGGACCGGTCTCGGCGTCCGCGACCGACTGCTCTGCGGGGGCGTCCAGCGTCCGGGCGACTTCCAGACAACCGCGACAGCAGAAGGTCCCGGCCACGTCGCTGTCGGCGACGGGCGAGTCGACGGCCAGTCCACAGAGCGTGCAGTCGGTCATGGTCTCACAGCCACGGCATCGGGAGGGGCGGTCTCGGGACGGCGACGCCGAACGCCGCCAGCCCGTTCGAGAGCGGGACCAGCGCGAGGACGAGGAAGACGGCCCCGAGCGCTCGGTGGAACGCCGCCCGACGGGTCGGCGCGAACGACCCGAACGCCGTCCCGTAGGCGAACACGAGCGGTATCGTCCCGAGGCTCAACGCCGCGAGCGAGAGGCCGCCGGTGACGGCAGACCCGCTGGCGAAGGCGTAGAGGAACGCCGGGTACAACAGCGGACACGGGAGCAGTCCGTGCATCGCGCCGAGCGCGACCATCCCCGGACCGTCGACGAGGGCGTCGAGTCGAGCGACAAGCGTCCCAGCGAGTCGCTGGAACAGGGTCCCGACGACCGGAACCGACGACGCGACGTCGACTGCGCTGGCCCGGGTCAGGTAGCCAGCCCCGACTGCGAGGATGAACAGGCCGACGCAGACGCCGACGACACCGCGGACGGTGGTCGCGAGTCGGGCGAGACCGGCGGCGTCGTAGAGCACGCCCCCCAGCAGCCCGAACGCCACGCCGAGGGTCGTGTAACTGAGGCCGCGGCCGACGTTGAACAGGACCTGCTGGCGGATTTCGTGTCCGGAGAGCGGGCCGCCGTCGTCGAGCCGGTCGGCGTAGGTGGTGACCAGCGGGCCGCACATCCCCAGACAGTGGACGCTCCCGAGGAGTCCGAGGCCGGCGAAGGCGGCGACGCCCGCCGTCTCGCTCGCGGTCAGTCCGAGTCCGTCGAGGGGCATCCTAGGCGGTGGTCGCGTCCGAGGGCGACGCCATCAGGAACAGCGCCGCCGCGATGACGACGACGCTGACGAGTGAGAGCGCGACGACGGTCCGACCGGTTCCCTGTAAGTAGTACGCGACGGGCGCGAGGCCCGCGAGAACGAGCAGTGTCACGAGGCGCGGACTCGAAGTGGCCATGAACGCCCGTACGCCGTGGTCCCGTTAAAAAGTGGGTCCCGGTTCTTACTCCGTAGGAACGCCGACCCCCCTTTTTGTGGCTCGGGTGGGTCTCGGCGGAGTATGGGACAGGCACGTACCGACTCCGAGACGACGCGGTCGGACGGTCCGGCGACGACGCTGGGACGGCGGCAGTTCCTCGGGAGCGCCGTCGGCGCGGCCGCGCTGAGCGCAGTCGGCACGGCGACAGCACAGTCGGAACCGGACTACGGCGGATGGTTCGACGACGTCTCGAACTACGACGGCACCGTCGATAGACGGGGACAGGACACCGTCGAGATAACGGTCGGCGCGGAGGGGAACAACGGCGCGTTCGCCTTCGCACCGGCGGCGGTGATGGTCTCCCCCGGAACCGAAGTGGTCTGGACGTGGACCGGCGATGGCGGCGGGCACAACGTCGTCTCCGACGGCGACGGCCCGCTCGACTCCGGTGACCCCGTCGCCGAGAGCGGCACCACGTACAGCCACACCTTCGAGAATGAGGGTATCTTCAAGTACGTCTGTGAGCCACATCTCTCGCTCGGCATGAAGGGGGCCGTCGTCGTCCGACCGGGCGGTGGCGGTGGCGGCGACGCCGGCCAGCAGGGACCCCCGGCGAACCCCGACTACGGCGGATGGTTCGACGACGTCTCGAACTACGAGGGCGAGACGGTCGACCGGACGGGACAGGACACCGTCGAAGTGACGGTCGGCGCGGCGGGCAACAACGGCGCGTTCGCGTTCGACCCCCCGGCAGTCCGCGTCTCGCCGGGGACGGAAGTGGTCTGGACGTGGAACGGCGAGGGCGGGGGCCACAACGTCGTCTCGGACGGCGACGGACCGCTGGACTCGGGCGACCCCGTCGCCGAGAGCGGAACCACGTACAGCTACACGTTCGAGGAGACTGGCATCTACAAATACGTCTGTGAGCCACACCTCTCGCTCGGCATGAAGGGGGCCGTCGTGGTCGGCGGCCCGCCCGGCGGGAGCGGTGGTGACGGCGGCGGTGGCGGTCGGACCGGGTCGCAGGTGTCGGGGCCGACGTGGCTGTTCACCGCTCCGGTCGCGTTTGCCTTCTTCACGCCGCTGTTGTACGCCGCGGCGATGCGGCGGCGACGGCAGACGACGCCGCCGGCCGAGATGGTCGACGCGGACGGGACGGTCCGCGTCGAGGAGGCGGCGGCGACCGACCCCGAGACGGAACTCGGACACGAGGAGTTCGACCCGACGGGGACGGCGGCGCTCATCGCCTTCTACTTCGTCCTCATCGCGCTCCTGTGGGTGTTCATGTACTTCGTCGAGTTCCTCGGTCGCGTCTCCGTGATAGGGTGATATCATGCAGGTCCACAACTTCGAGAAAATCTGGCTCGGTGCAGCGATACTGCTCATCGTCGGCTTCATCGCCACCATCTCCTACGGCACGGTGGGGGCGGGCATCCAGATGGTCGACGACTCGGGCGGACAGATAAGCGCACAGGCGGTCCAGAACGGCGAGTCCGGCACGCAGTTCGACGACCCCGGCGTCGTCAGGCAGAACGACAGCCACTACGTCGTCTACGTCGTCGCCCAGCAGTTCCAGTTCGTCCCCGGGAGCGGCGACAACCCGATTCGCATCCCGGCGGACACGCGCGTCACCTTCCGGGTGACTAGCGCCGACGTGTTACACGGGTTCTCCATCGTCGAGACGAACGTCAACACGATGGTCATCCCCGGACAGGTCGCCGAGGTGACCGTCCGGTTCGACGAACCGGGGACCTACGGCCTCGTCTGTCACGAGTACTGTGGCGCGGCCCACCACACGATGGGTGGGTCCGTCGAAGTCGTGCCACGGTCCCAATACGACTACCAGGAGGTGAGCGACTGATGGTGTTCGTCGATTCCTATCCAAAGACTTCGAAACTCGTCCGCAGCGAGTTCCTCGTCGCGTTCGCCGCGCTCGGACTCGGTGCGCTGTTCGGTATCGTGCAGGCACTCCACCGCACGGGCCTGTTCCGTGGCTTCGTCAGTTCGGCCGACTACTACACGCTGCTGACGGGCCACGGCGTCCTGTTGGCGCTCGTGTTCACGACGTTCTTCATCGCGGGCCTGTTCGCGTGGGCCACGACGAACAGTTTAGAGCGTGAACTGCCACAGCGGCTCTCGTGGTCCGCGTTCTGGCTGATGCTGACCGGGACGGTGCTCGCGGCCGTCGCCATCATCGGCGGCATCGTCGGCGCGCCGACCGTCTTCGGCCACGACCTGCAGGCCGACGTGCTGTTCACGTTCTACGCGCCGATGAAGGCCCACCCCGCGTTCTACGTCGGGGCCGCGCTCATCATCGTCGGGTCGTGGCTCGCCGGTCTCGCGTACTTCAAGTCGCTGTGGGACTGGCGCAGCGAGAACCCCGACGAGCGAATCCCGCTCCGGGCGTTCATGGTCGTGACGACGATGCTGATGTGGTACATCTCCACCATCGGCGTCGCCGTCGAGGTGGTCGCGCTCCTCATCCCGTGGTCGCTGGGCCTCATCCAGAGCGTCGACCCCTTGCTGACCCGGACGCTGTTCTGGTACTTCGGCCACCCCGTCGTGTACTTCTGGCTGATGCCAGCGTACCTGGTCTGGTACACGGTGCTGCCGAAACTGGCTGGCGGGCGACTGTTCAGTGACCCCCTCGCCCGGGTCGTGTTCGTCCTCTTCCTCCTGCTGTCGACGCCGGTCGGGTTCCACCACCAGTACGTCGACCCCGGCATCCCGGAGGGGTTCAAGTTCATCGCGATGACGAACACGATGTTCCTCCTGTTGCCGTCGCTACTGACTGCCTTCACCGTCGTCGCCTCTATCGAACACGGGGCTCGCCAACGCGGCGGTGAGGGGTACTTCGGATGGCTTCGCTCGCTCCCGTGGGGCGACCCGGCTTTCGCCGGGTGTATGCTCGCGGGGCTGATGTTCGCCGCTGGCGGGTTCTCCGGGATGATAAACGCCGGGATGAACATCAACTACCTCATCCACAACACGCTGTGGGTCCCGGGACACTTCCACCTCACCGTCGGCACGGCGTTCGCGCTGACGGCCATGGCCATCAGTTACTGGCTGGTCCCGCAGATTACTGGCAAACGGCTCCGCCAGCGGACGGTGGCGCTCGCCCAGCCCTACGTCTGGTTCGTGGGGATGGCGCTGATGTCCAACGCGATGCACCGGGCCGGGTTGGCGGGTATCCCGCGCCGGACCGCAGAGCCGAACTACGACGAGTTCGCCTTCGAGGGACTCGTCGGAACCGTGGGCGAGATGCGCCTGCAAATCGCCATCGGCGGCCTCCTGCTGTTCCTCGGGGCCGCGATGTTCCTGTTCGTGATGGCCGAGACGTGGCTGGCACACCGCGGCGGGACCCTCTCGGTCAACAGCGAGTTCCCCGACCCGCTGTCGGGGCCGGAACACAGCCCGCGAATCCTCGACAACTACAAACTGTGGACCGCTATCGCGCTGGTGCTCATCGTCATCGCCTACGGGCCGCCGCTCGCGAGCATGGTCGCCGACGGCATCGCGGTGCCCGGAAGCCCGCCGATACCGGTCTAACTCTCCCACCTCCATGCTCGACGACGTCGAAGGCCCGCAGAAGACGCGGTTGGTTCGGCTCCTGATAGTGCTCGCTATCGGCATCCCGATACTCATCGAGGTGATCACCTTCGGTGGCCTCATCGGGCACTACGTGGCCGGGAGCGGCGGTGGAGGCGGAGCGGCCGGGACGCCCACGCCAGCGATAGCGGGAGCGAGCACCGGCGACGAGATACTCGAACAGACACCGGCCGTAGAGCGCATCGACGACGCCACCGTGGTCGTCGCCGAGGACGGCTGGGAGTTTTCCCTCACGGTCGCGGTGAACAACACCGGGCAGGGTCCCTACGAACTCCGCCTCGGACCGGTCACGACCAGAGCGGGCGAAACGGTGGCTGGGAGCGGGCCGACGACGGGCGAACTCGCCGCTGGCGACACCGGGTCGGTGACGGGGCGATGGCTCCTCCCGAAGGGCCAGCGGCCAGACGCCGTCGCAGTGACCGTCGTCACCGGCGACGGGGAACCGACCACCAGCGAGTACACCGTCGAACTCGGCGACATCCCGGTCTCGGCTTGAGTAGGGTCCGGGCTTCGGGGGCTACCGGTCCACGTCGCCCATGATGGGGTCCAGACTCCCGAGCGTCGCCACGAGGTCCGGGACGTACTCGCCGACGGCCATCTCGGGGAGCGTCTGGACGTGCGAGAAGGAGGGGCCGCGAATCTTGAAGCGGGCGGGCGTGTCGGTCCCGTCCGAGCGGATGTAGATGCCGAGTTCCCCCTTCGCGGCCTCGACGGCGCGGTATATCTCCGTGTCCGGGTCGGGCCGAATCGTCCGGGGGACGTTGGCCTGTATCTCGCGGTCGGCCTCGGGCCACCCCCGCAGGAGGTCGGCACACTGCTCGACGATGCGGGCGGACTCCTCGACTTCCCGCAGGCGGACGAGCAGTCGTGAGAAGTTGTCGCCCTCCGATTCGGTGACGACCGACCAGTCGAGTTCGTCGTAGTAGCCGTAGGGGTCGTCGCGGCGCAGGTCGTAGTCGACGCCCGACCCGCGGGCGACCGGCCCGGTACAGCCGTAGGCCTTCGCGGTTTCGGCCGAGAGATGGCCCGTGTCGACGGTCCGTAGCTGGATGATTTCGTTCTCTGTCAGCAGTTGGTGGTACTCTTCGAGTTTCTCCGGGAGACCGTCGAGGAAGGCGTCGATTTTCTCGAAGAACGCGTCCCGTGGCGTCGGAACGTCCCACGCGACCCCCCCGAGGCGGAAGTAGTTGAACATCAGGCGCTGGCCGGTGAGGTCTTCGAGGATTTCCTGGACGAGTTCGCGGTCGCGAACCCCCCACTGGAAGACGGGCGTGAACTCGCCGACGACGTCCAGCGCGTACGTCGCGACGGCGAGCAGGTGGCCGAGGATACGGGAGAACTCGCCGCACATCGTCCGAACGACCTGCGCGTACTCCGGGACTTCGATGCCGACCATCTCCTCGGCGACCCGCGCGTAGGCCCACTCGTTCAGCAGGCCCGCACCGCTCCAGTCCCAGCGGTCGGGGTACGGCATTATCTGGTGGCGGTAGGTCTTCGACTGGCACATCTGTTCCTCACAGCGGTGGATGAAGCCGATGTCCGGGTCGATGGCCGCGACCTGTTCGCCGTCGAGTTCGACGTTCAGGTGGAGGACGCCGTGGGTCGAGGGGTGGTGCGGGCCGACGTTGAGGTGCATCCGGTCCGGCCCGACGCGTTCGTCTTCGAGGAGTCGCTGGTGTTCGCGGAACGTGACGATTTGTGGCTGTCCCTGGTCGTACTCTCGGGAGAGCGGGTGGCCCTGCCACGTCTCGGGCAGGAGGAGGCGGCGGAGGTCCGGATGGTCGTCGTACTCGATACCGACGAGGTCGTAGGCCTCGCGCTCGTGCCACTCGGCGGCGGGGAAGACGGGCGCGCCGGACTCGCTCTCGGGAGCCGAACTCGGCGTCGGCACGACCACCGATAGCTCTCTGGTGGGGTCGTCGTAGCTCCGCAGGTGGTAGATGGACTCGTAGCGGTCCGCGTACTCTTGGGCCGTGACGCAGGCACAGTGGTCCAGTCCGGCCTCGGTCCGCAGGGTGGAGAGGACGGTCTGCACCTCGTCGGCGCGGACGACGACGGCGGGCGCGTTCAGGTGGTCGTCCTCGCGGACGACGTACTCGCGTATCGGGTCGAGGAGGTCGGAGCGGTGGTCCGCTCGCCGCTCCGCGACTGTCTGGGACATACCGGGGCGTCGTCGCCCGCCCACCTCGTCGTACTGCCTCGTCGACGGGGCACATTTATATGTGGCGGCGGAACGGCCGGTGTGAAGTACGTCAGGCTCTCGCTGTCGATGGCGCCCGAGGTGCGCCACCCGATGCACCAGTTCGTCGTGGAGCGAGACGGGTACCGCGCGAGCTATCTCCTTCGTGGGAACGACGTGGGTGAGGCTGTCCAGACGCTCCTCTTTCACGTCGACGGCTTTCCGCCGGACCCATACCGAGAGGCCCTAGAGCGGACCGACCACGTCGAGGAGTACGCCATCTCGACGTGTCCGGACGACACCTTCTACCTCTACGTCCGCGACCGACCTTCCGAGACTGGTACGGAACTGGTCGAGGCGCTCACGACCGCCGGATTGGTCGTCGTCTCCCCCATCGCCTACCGCGCGGACGGGACGGTGGGACTGACGCTCGTGGGGCCGGGCGGGACCGTCCAGCGAGCGGTCGAGGCCGTTCCGGACGGTGTGGGCGTCGACGTTCGCGAGGTCGGCGAGTACGACAGCAGACGGTTCGAGTCGGGGGCGGGGCTGACCGACCGCCAGTTCGCGGCCGTCGCCGCCGCCGTCGACTGCGGCTACTACGAGACCCCGCGGAGCGGGACCACCGCCGATGTCGCGGACCGACTCGACTGCGCACCGGGGACGGCCGCCGAACACCTCCGGAAGGCCGAATCGCACGTGATGGCTCGGGTCGTCGACCGCTACGACGGTCCCGCGTGACCGTCTCGGAACCGATAACACGTCCCACGTCCTACCGCCGACGATGACACTGGCGGAGTTAGAGTGGCGCGTCGTCGGCGAGGAACGTCACGAGGGGCCACTGACGATGGGCTTAGAGGAGATAGCCGCCGAGACGGCCGCCAGCGGTGGTCCGGCGACGGTCCGCGTCTACACGTGGCCGGATACGCTCTCGCTCGGGTACGGACAGGACCCCGACACGATAGATTGGGCGTTCTGCGAGCGCGAGGGTATCGGCGTGACTCGGCGACCGACCGGCGGCGGCGCAATCTATCACGATAGCTACGCCGACCTCTCCTACGGCATCGTCGCGCCCGCAGGCGCCGTCCCCGGCAACCTGATGGAGTGCTACGAACTGTTCTGCGAACCGATACTCGACGCCTTCGAGCGGATGGGCGTCGACGCGTCGTTCGTCGACGGGAAGCGCGAGGCGGTCCACCAACCCGCCTGTTACCTCCGGGAACTCCACCCGGCCCACGACATCGTGGGTCCCGACGGCCGGAAACTCGCCGGGAACGCCCAGTACCGACAGAAGGACGCCGTCATCCAGCACGGGTCCCTGTCGGTGTCCCTGGAACCGGACCGGCACTGTGGTTGTTTCACCGGGAACCCCGACCCAGCGGATTTCCGGGAACGCGTCGGCGCAATCGACGAGTACGTCGACATCGACCGCGAGTCGGTCGTCGCGACGCTTCGCGAGACGCTCTCGGAGTGGGTCGACGCAGACGAGGGCGCGTGGACCGACGACGAACTTTCGCGAGCGCGCGAGCGCGCTCAGAGCAAGTACGCCACCGACGAGTGGGTCCGACGGGACCCCTGACCGCGCAGTCGCCGCCGACTCCGGAACCTCTTTGGACACCCGAACCCGACCGGGTGGCATGGTCAAAGTCGGTGCTCACACGTCTATCGCGGGTGGTGCGTACAACGCCGTCTCCGAGCAGGTCGAGTACGGCGGCAACTGCGGACAGATATTCTCCCACTCGCCGCAGGTGTGGCAAGACCCCAACATCGAGGACGACGAAGCCCAGCAGTTCCGGGACCTGAGCGAGGAGAACGGCGTCGGTCCGTGGGTCATCCACTCGTCGTACCTCGTCAACCTCTGTACGCCGAAAGACGACCTGCGCGAGAAGTCTCTCGATTCGATGCAGAAGGAAGTCGACGCCGCCGCGAAGTTGGGCGTTGAGTACGTCAACGTCCACCTCGGCGCACACACCGGCGCGGGCGTCGACGGCGGCCTCGACAACGCCGCCAGCGTCTTGGACGACCTCGAAGTGCCCGACGACGTGACGGTGCTCATCGAGTCCGACGCCGGGAGCGGAACGAAACTCGGCGGCCAGTTCGAGCATCTGGCGACGGTCCGCGAGCGAACCGACCAAGACATCGAGTTCTGTCTGGACACCGCCCACATGTTCGCGGCGGGGTACGACCTCTCGACGGCCGACGGCGTCGACGAGACGTTCGCGGAGTTCGACGACGTGGTCGGTCTGGACGACCTCGCCTGCGTCCACCTCAACGATTCCAAGCACGCCTGCGGGACGAACAAGGACGAACACGCCCACGTCGGCGAGGGCGAAATCGGCGAGGAGGGCATGCGTGCCTTCCTCAACCACGACGCCGTTTCCGACGTGCCGCTGGTCTTGGAGACGCCGACCGAGAACGGCAAGAGCTTCGAGTGGAACATCCAGCGCGTTCGCGAACTGCGCGACGAGTAGGTTCCCACGACGGACTCAGCGCGCGACCGCTGACTTTTTGCTCTCGAACCGACTCGGACAGCGTGTGCGCACGTTCTCCACCGACTACCTCGACGCGACCCGCGAGGGGATGTGGGCCGACTCCCGAGAGGCGCTGGTGGACCTCGAACTCGGAGAGTGTGACCGCATCCTCGACGTGGGGTGCGGGACCGGCGAACTCACGCGCGTCCTCCGCGAGGAGTCGGGCGGCCCCGTGGTCGGCCTCGACGCCGACGCGACGCTTCTCGAATCCGTCGCCGGACCGGTCGTGCGAGGAGACGCGACGCGACTCCCCTTCGCCGACGACGCCTTCGACCTCGTGGTGTGTCAGGCACTGCTCATCAACCTCCCCGACCCCGAGGCCGCCGTCAGGGAGTTCGCCCGCGTCGCGAGCGACCGCGTCGCGGCGGTCGAACCCGACAACGGGGCCGTCTCGGTCGAGTCGACCGTCGAGAGCGAACCCGCACTCGCGCGGCGCGCCCGCCGGTACTTCCTCGACGGCGTCGAGACGGACGTGACCCTCGGCGGGGACGCCGCGGAAGTCTTCGAATCCGCGGGCCTCTCGGTCGTCTCGACCCGGCGGTACGACCAGCGGCGGACCGTCGAACCGCCCTACGACGAGACGGCGGTCTCGACCGCACGGCGAAAGGCCACGGGGGAGGGACTGGCGAGCGACCGCGAGACGATTCTCGCAGGGGCGACGACGCCCGAAGAGTACGACGCGCTCCGCGAGCGCTGGCGGGCGATGGGGCGGACCGTCGTGGACCAGATGCAGCGGTCGGCGTACGAGCGGGTCGAGACGGTCCCCTTCTTCGTCACGGTCGGTCGGGTGTAGTCGGCGTCCCCCGCCGCTCGTCGACCACCGCCGGGAGCGCGTACCCCGATGCCCGGTAGAGCGCCACGTCGACGGCGCCGAAAAAGAGACCGACGAGTGCTCCGACGACGGCGGCGAACGGCGTGGCGATAGCGGTGAAAAGCAACCCGGAGAGCGGTTCCGCGGGGCCGACGAGGACGAGTGGAACGACCACGACGAGGGCGAGCACCAGCAGTGTAACCAGACCGGCGACCGACCCGGCGACCAGACCCCGCTTGGCGAGCGTCCACAGCGACGACTTCGCGAGTGAGGCATCGGCGAGGGCCCACCGGACCGCGAGGACGAACAGCGCCCACAGTCCGAGGAAGGCCGCGACGCCGACCAGCGTGCTCAGTCCCGCCAGCAGGTCGTCGAGGCCGCCGACGGCGTGTATGCCTACGAGGGCGAGAACGACGAACAGCGCGATGTCGACCGTCGCGAGCGTCCACGCGCGGAGCGACAGCCACTCAGACTCGGCATCAGACATGTGCCAACACCTCCGCGAGGACGACGAGTGCGAGCAGTGCCGTCGCGGTCACGCCATAGGCACGGCCGAATGCGGTGTGGGTCGACCGACCCGTGGCCCGGTCGAGGTGGTCACTGACGCGGACGACCGAGAGCGTCCGGACGGCCGACCCGAGGACGAGGCCGAGGATGACGAGGAGTTTCACGAGGAGCGTCCGCCCCCAATCGGTGGCGGGTCCGGGCGGGCCGAGCGCACCGAGGTTGCCGACGCCGGTGAGCACGAGGACGCCCAGCAGCGCCCAGAAGAGCCACTCGTACTGTCGGGCGGCGCGCAGGGAGGTGAGCGCGCCGGACCGATAACCGTACCAGAGGGCGACGGTGCCGCCGACCAGCACCGTCACCGCGAGGACGTGGAGGGTCCGTATCGCGAGGGAGACCAGTGGGGCCATCGGTTCCGCTACGCGGGCCGGACCAAAAGTTCTGTGTCGTCGCCTACACCACGTCGCCGCGGACGCTCGGCCCGTCCTGTCGTTCGCGGTAGGCCCGGACGGCGTCAGCGGCGGTGTCCGCTTCGTCGGCGTCCATTCCCAGCATCTCCAGCGCGCCCGAGAGCGTCGGCAGGACGAACTCGCCCTCGCGGAGTTTCTCGAAGGCTTCCTCGGAGCGCTGACCCTCTACCCAGAGGCAGGCCCCGCGCGGGTCGAGAATCTGCTCGTAGTCGTCGCGGGCCATCGCGCCCTTCAGTCGCTGGGTGACGTTGTCGTCGAAGGACGCGTTGCAGACTTCGAGGTGAATCGGTTCGTCCGTCTCCGGCAGGAGGTGCGCGGCGAGACACTTCTCGGGCGCGGCGTGGCCGTTTGCGTTCGCCCGCAGGTACTCGGGGTACTCGTCGGCCCACGCCGCGCGCACCGTCTTGCCCACGCCGTCGACGCCGTGACTCCGCCGGAACTCCTCGGCGCGGTCCGGCGCGTCTTTGAACAGGATGTCCTTGGTGACGTACACGTCGAGTCGCTCGACGGGGTCCAGTCCGAGGGCGATGTCGCCGAACACCCACACCTCCCGGACCGGAACCGGCATCGTCTCGGACTCGACGGTGTCGACGATGTCTTCGACCCGTTCGACGGCCGCCGCGCGGTCCATGCTCATCGTCGCTGAGTAGTGGCCGGGTCGGCAAATCGCTGACGCTCCGTCGGGACCGATTCGTCGGCTCCGAATCACACGACTGATGTCCTGCTGGCGGGCGTGGGAAACCCCCGGCCGCGTGCGTCCGGTTCACACGCCCTTTTGTCCCCCGATGACGAAGGCTCGGCCATGCAGGTCAGGGTGTACGACGACGGCGCGGACCGCGACTGCGTGCTCGTCCTCGGGTGGGGGAACCGCTGTCGCCACGAGAACGTCCAGTGGCTCATCGACCAAATCGCCGAGCGCTATCGGGTCCACGCCGTCGAACTGCCGACGCACATCACGGACGTGCAACGCGAGTGGGTCGACCCGGTCCGGGAGTACGCGAGCGAGTTAGACGAGTTCGCACTGCTCGCCCACAGCGCCGGGGGCCTGACCACCGCCCACATCGACTTCGACGGCGTCACTCAGCGCGTCTACCTGAGTCCGTGGTGGGGGAGCGACTTCCCGCTCCCCGATTCGGTGATGGACCTCCTCACGCGCCTCCCCGTCGAGCGACCGTTCCTCCCGACCGGCGACCTCGAACCCGACGCCATCGGTGACCTCGCCACCGAAGCGCAGTTCGCTGACGGCCCGGACGCCGCCTCGCCCGCGTTCCTCCGGACGACGCGGCGCGCTCACGCCACGCTCCCACCGGCCCGCGAGAACGCCGTCGCGTTCTGTACGTTCACCGACAGGGTGGTCGACCCGCGGGCAATCGGCGAGCGACTGCCCGCCGACCGAATCCGCCTGTACGACGGCGGCCACGAACTGTTCTCCTCCAGTTCGCGGGACCGGCACGTCGACACCGTCCTCGCCGCTCTCGACGACGGTCCCACGGCCCTCTGAACGGGTCGCGTCAGGCCCGCTTCTCGTCGTTCGTACTGACGTGGACCGTCTTCTCGACCGTCGCGTACGTCGTCCCGGACTCGTCGACCAAATCGACGGCGTACTCCCTGTCGACGGAGTCGCTGTCTTCGAGGGCCGATTCGACGGCGGCCACCTCCGCGTCGGAGATTTCGAAGGTCGCGTACAGCGTCTCGGTGCCGGGCTTGCGAAACTGAATCGAGGCGGCCTTGTCCCAGACGACGTACGAGTCGTCGAGTCGGCGCAGCAGCATCATCATGTAGAAGGGGTCGACGGCGCTGTAGAGACTCCCGCCGAAAATTGTGCCGACGACGTTTCTGGTCCGCCAGGACAGCGGGAGTGTCACCCGAATCTCCGACCAGTCGTCCTCGATGTGTGTCACGCGGCCGCCGGTCCCGAGGTACGCGGGGTACCAGTTGAACACCACCCGCTCCAGTCTCGTCCGCAGGGACTCACCCATCGTCTACGTGAGGTGACCCGACCGCAAAGACGGTTTCCCTCGCCAAACAACTTCGAAGTGGTTCACAACCGAGACGAAACGCTCACCACTCCTCGCACGAATCGTCGACACGATGGAGTGTGACAAGTGCGGCGACCATGCGGTGTTGCACGCGGCCTACTCCGGCCTCTACCTCTGTGAACACCACCTCTGCCGGACGGTCGAGAAGCGGTTGCGCCGCCGGGTTCGCGAGGACGGCCTCGTGCCCGACGACGCCACGCCGGAGGACCCGGACACGTGGGTCATCGGCCTCTCGGGCGGGAAAGACAGCGTCGTCCTCACGTCGATTCTCCACGACATCTTCGAGCGGGACCCTCGTATCGAACTCGTCGCCCTCTCGATTCACGAGGGCATCGAGGGCTATCGGGACAAGAGCCTCGACGCCTGCCGGGAACTGACCGAGGAGTTGGGAATCCGTCACGAGACGGTCTCGTACGCCGAGGAGTTCGGCGTCCAGATGGACGACGTGGTCGAGAAAGACCCCGAGGGGATGGCCGCCTGCGCGTACTGTGGGGTGTTCCGCCGTGACCTCCTCTCCCGGTACGCCGAGGAACTCGACGCCGACAAACTGCTGACCGGCCACAACTTAGACGACGAGGCCGAGACGGCGCTGATGAACTTCCTCGAAGGCGACGTTGACCAGATGGCCCAGCACTTCGACGCCTCGCTCGGCCCGTTCGAGTCCTCGTCCGATGCCCCGACAGAGCGCACGCGGGAGAAGCAGGACCACCACATCCCGCGGGCGAAACCCCTTCGCGACGTGCCCGAGAAGGAAATCGCGCTGTACGCTCGCTTCCAGGACCTTCCGGCGCACATCACCGAATGCCCCCACGCCGACGAGGCGTATCGGGGCGAGATTCAGCAACTCATGCTCGGCTTGGAGGAGAACCACCCGGGAACTCGACACTCGATTATGGCGGGCTACGAGAAACTCGCGGCGCTCGCGGCCGAGGCCTACGGCGGCGAGGACGCCGACGTTGACTTCGGGGAGTGCGAGAACTGTGGCGCGCCGACCGCCCGCGAGCGGTGCCGGAAGTGCAACCTACTGGACGCGCTCGAAGCGGTCTAACCGAGTCGTGACCGGGCGGTAAGACACACTTATTCGCGGTAATTTGTGTCCGATTCGTGTCTCACTGGTGTCCGAGCGGGGACGATTACTGGTCGAAGTCTGGAAATCGTTCATGTTGCCCCGCGCCTCCGTCTCGACTGGTGAACCCGATGACACCAGACCGACGCGACGTGCTGCGAGGTATCGCTGCTGCGGGAACCGCTTCTGTGCTCGGAGTCGGTACTGCGAGCGCTCACGACGACGACGACGAGGACGCCCTCGTTCGAGTCGTCCACGCGTCGCCCGACGCGCCGAACGTGGACGTGTACGTCGACGGCCAGCGAGTGCTGTCTGACGTGGGATTCGGGACCATCTCAGACTATCTCGCCGTCGCCCCCGACGAGTACGAGGTGACGATTACCGCGGCCGGTGACGACGACGCCGTCGTCTTCGAGGCCGACGTCGAGTTCGACGAAGACGACGAGTACACCATCGTCGCGACGGGTGAACTCGCCGAAGACGAGTTCGAAGTGCTCATCTTCGAGGACGACCGGAGCGTCCGCCGGAACCGCGCCCGCGTCCGTGTCATCCACGCGTCGCCCGACGCGCCGAACGTCGACGTGACGGTCGGCGACGGCGACATCGTCCTTGTGGAGGACCTCGAATTCGGCGAGGAGAGCGATTACCTGACCGTCCGACCCGGCGAGTACGAAATCGAGGTCCGACCGGCGAGTTCCGAGAACAACAATCCCTTCGACGCGGAGTTCGACCTTCGCCTCCGCGCGGGACGGACCTACACCGTCGTCGCCACCGGCTTTTTCGCCCCCGACGACGCGGCCGAATACGAGGTGTTCGACCTCTTCGCCGCCGTCGACATCCGCGCCGACGGCCACTAGCCGGGCTTACCCCCGGATACGGAACGAATACTAAGGCGGTCTGCCACCGTATCCGGGACGATGGAGACTGTCCTGTGGCAGGTCCTCGCCGGGACCGAGGGCGGCCCCAACAGAATCCGCATCCTGCGGACGCTCGAGGACCGACCACGCAACCGCCACCGCCTCGCCGAGGCGCTGTCGCTCAACTACAAGACGGTCGAACACCACCTCGACGTCCTCCAAGAACGCGGCCTCGTCGAACGAACGGGCCCCGACTACGGGGCAGTGTACTCGCTGACCGAGGCGGCAAGCGACAACTGGCCCACTATCGACGAGATAGCCGAGACGGTCGAGGGCTGACGATGCAATCGCTGGGCGGTGGAAACGACGAAAAAACGAGAACGAAACGAAACCGAGGTCGCGAGTTACTCGTTGGTCCGGATGACGTCGAGGCCGTTGTTCTTCTCGTGCTGGTCGCGGCCGCCGTCGGTCTCGCCGTAGCCGCTGTGACCGCCGGGACTGCCGCTCGCACCCGCATTGTCGAGTGTGTCGACGTTGTCCGACGCGTCGAAGGAGGTGTCGTCGCCGACCTCCTGAATGGCCTCCCGGGACTTGTTGGCCTGCTTCTGGGTGGTCGGGCCGAGCACTTGCGCGGACTGGACGCCGGTCATGATGGCCATGACGCGGACCTTGCCCTTGTACTCCTCCTGAATCCGGGCGCCCCAGATGACGTTCGCCGAGGCTTCGAGGCGCTCGGTGATGTTCTGGGCGATACCCTCGGCCTCCTTCAGCGTGAGGTCGGGGCCGCCGGTGATGTGGACCAGTCCGCCGCTGGCACCGCGGTAGTCCACGTCCAGCAGTGGGTGGTTCATCGCGTCCTTGACCACCTCTTGGGTCTTGTTCTTGTCCTGGGTCTCGCCGACGAGCATCACCGCGACGCCGCCCTGATTCATGATGGAAGTCATGTCGGCGTAGTCGAGGTTGATGAGGCTCGGCTGGGTGATGGTCTCGGAGATGCCCTTGACCGTCTCGGCGATGATCTGGTCCATGACCGAGAAGGCCTTGCCGATGGGCAGGTTCGGGACGTAGTCGAGCAGGCGGTTGTTGTCGAGGACGATGATGGAGTCGGCTTCGTTGCGAAGCTTCTCCAGCCCTTCCTCGGCTTTCACCGTGCGGGCGCGCTCGACGTTGAACGGCGTCGACACCATGCCGACGACGATTGCGCCCTGCTCTTTCGCGATTTTCGAGACCACGGGGGCCGCGCCGGTGCCGGTCCCGCCACCCATCCCGGCGGTGACGAACACGAGGTCGGCGTCGCCGAGTACCTCCTTGATGGTCCCTTGTGCCATCTCGGTCGCGCGCTCGCCCATCGAGGGGTCGCCGCCCGCGCCGAGACCGTTGGTGAGGGACTTGCCGACCAGAATCTTCGTGTCGGCTTCTATCATCTTCAGGTGCTGTTTGTCCGTGTTGATGGCCACGGTGTCGGCACCCTCGACGCCGATGTTGTAGAGGCGGTTGACCGTGTTGTTCCCGGCCCCGCCGCATCCGACGATGACGATGCGGGGGTCACCGAATCCGTCGACGTCGTCGTCGGACAGTTTCTGCTTCTCTTGCTCGTCGCGCTGAAGCGCTTCGTTGACGATGTCCTGCATCGTTACGCCCTCGCCCACGTGCGCTTTCGCTTCTCGGACGACCGCTCGGAGCCGTCCTGTTCTGCGAGCATCTCGCGGACGGCCGACCGGATTGCTTCACTCCGGTTGGGGTATTCCCCCGTTTCGACCATCTGTTCGACCTCTTCTATCTGCTGTTTCGGAATCCGTAGCGTCACACGCTCCATATTTTATCTTCCCCTTTGGGTAAGACGGCCTGAACGGGTCGTGTTTGCGACCCGCCCAACCGTTTACACAGCGAAACCGCCGGACAGCGGATACATACCGCCGGGACGAACGCTGTGTAAGACGACCGTCTTACGCAAGATGTACCACAGACTGGGGGATATTAAAACTATCGCAGAGTGTATGACAATCTCGCGTTTACCTCGGTAAGGGCACGCTACCGCTCGTTTGCGCCACTTCTGGATTGGTCGAGCACGTCTGCCGCCGGGGTCCGACGCCCACATCCCGGGCAGAATCCCCAGTCAGACCGGAGCTCGTCGCCGCAGTCACAGAAGATTCTTCGGGACGCTTTCTCGCCGCAATTCGGGCAGTAAACGTGCCCTGAGGACAGGTTTTCACCACATTGGGCGCACGATTGTTCCGCCCGTTTACCGGCGTTTTCACGCCCGTTCGCCGGTGTCTTACGCCCCTCTGAAGCGTGTGATACGCTTGTCGTCCCATCGTTAGACACGTCGTCGGACGCCCGCGCATCGACTGCTTCATCCGGCGATACAGCCGCTGAATCGCCGTTCAAGTTGATGTTTACGTTAACGTCTTTCGGCTCGCGGGACGGTGACGGGCCGTCCATCCGGTCGGCGATAATCGCGTCGACGCGTTCCGCGATGAGTTCGTCGACGCTCTCGATGTCGGCGGTCGGTTCGGACGACTCCGAACGCGACGGCGACGCGTCGTCCGCGCCGTCGAGGTAGGTCCGGAGCGCCTCGCGCATGACTTCGCTCTTCGAGGCGTCGAACGCTTCGAGACGCTCGATGAGGTCGTCGTCTGCGCGGAAGGTGATCTTACTCATCCGACTCGTCATACAGGTTGTCTCCCGGGTATTTCAATCTTCCCGCCGCGTCTGACGAGCGTCTGTCGCCCCTCAACGAACCGTCACGCTCGTCGACCGCGAGTTCACGTCGGCTTACTCCGCGTCGCGGCTATCTCTCTCGACGATTCGCCGAAGCGGCCCCACCGCGGGCAGCCGCGTGCGCACGCGATGTCCGCCAAACTGGGCGTCGTCGAGCGGCCGATGCATCCACGGGGTCGGTGCGTCGGCTGTCGCCGACGCATGTCACCGGCCACCGAACCTCTCTCGAATAACAATCCTTAAGTCCGGAAGGCGGGCTACTTTCGGGTGCAGACCGCCCTTAGCTCAGACTGGTAGAGCAGTCGACTGTAGATCGACTTGTCCCCCGTTCAAATCGGGGAGGGCGGACTTCTCCTTCAAACGACTGTGAGCAGTGGAACGTCCAATTGAGCCGATTTGAACACGAGAGTCGCAGCGGCCGAGTCACGCGAGGCTGACCGTCTCTCACCTGTTCACATCGGGGAGGACGGGCTCGATTTTCAGCCGAACTGCTGACCGTCGACCGCCCGGCGTCCGCTCGTGGCCGAGACGGGCGGGGAATCTCTTCCGGGTCGGTCGCGCCGCGTTTGGGGTCAGACGGGTCGTCGACGTTGGGGGAGGAACGGTTCGGGTTCGGGCAGTGAAAGCGGACACCGTCAGCATCGTCGCGAGCGGCGCACCGGTCCTCGGTCGAATATCGTCGCCAGATGGACCCGAACCCGAGTCAATCGGTCGGGCGAATCGCCCGTGAGAGCGGCGTCCCAACGCGGTCGAAAACCGTCTGCAACTCTGTCAGGACTGTTCGGACCGTGCGTGTCGTGCGGGCGACCGTTCGAGGAGGGAAAGAGTCCGTTTCCGCGCGGGTCGTCGGGAGGTCGCTATCGGGAAAACCGCACGACGGCGGCGTCTAAAATGACGTGAACTATCAGCGCTCTTTTTGACAGTGTGGGTCGAAAGACGGACGTGGTCGTCGATGGGAGTATTTGACAAAGCACGCCGCGTTTCCCATCTCGGGGAGCAAGAAAGACGCCCATACATATGTCTGGTATGTGAAGCGTCACTCGAAGTCCAGCACCACTCCTGCCCGACCTGCGGAGGATACGACATCCGCCGGGCGAAGTGGGTCGAATAGCCGTCGGCGCCCACACGGCACGTCCCTGCCAAGGCTATCGGGCTTACGCCCCTTTTTGATGCACTCCTCGCGTAGCGTGCCGTGGTCCATACGCACAAGTGTGGTCGACTATTACGGCGGGGTATGCAACGGCGCACACTCGGAACGACTGGCTACGATGTCACAGATGTCGGCTTCGGAACGTGGAACATCGGCGGCGACTGGGGCGACGTCTCCGAGGAAGAGGGCCGCGAGGCCGTCCGGGCGGCCCTCGACGCGGACATCGACTTCATCGACACGGCCGACGTGTACGGCGACGGCTTCAGCGAGCAACGCATCGCCGAGGTGCTGGACGAACGCGAGGTTCGCGACGAGGTGACCGTCGCGACGAAGGCTGGGCGACGCCTCGACCCGCACACCGCCGACCGATACAACTACGAGAACCTCTCGCAGTTCGTCGACCGGTCGCGAGAGTATCTCGGCGTCGACACGCTGGAACTCGTTCAACTCCACTGCCCGCCGACCGAGGCGTACTACCAACCCGAGACGTTCGAAGCGCTGGACCGACTCGTCGACGAGGGGAAGATTGCCCACTACGGCGTCAGCGTCGAGAAGGTCGAACAGGCGATGAAGGCCATCGAGTACCCCGGCGTCGAGACGGTCCAGATAATCTTCAACATGTTCCGGCAGCGACCCGCCGAACTGTTCTTCGAGGAGGCGGCACGCCGCGACGTGGGCGTCATCGTCCGGGTGCCGCTCGCCTCGGGTTTGTTGACCGGCAAACTCTCGCGGGACACTGAGTTCCCCGAGAACGACCACCGGAACTTCAACATCGAGGGCGAGGCGTTCGACCGCGGGGAGACGTTCGCTGGCCTCCCCGTCGAGAACGGCTTCGACGCCGTCGACGAACTCCGAGAGCAGGTCCCCGAGCGGATGACGATGGCCCAGATGGCCCTGCGCTGGATTCTCGACCACGACGCGGTGTCGACGGTCATCCCCGGGTCGACGACGCCCGACCACATCGAGGCCAACGCGGCAACGAGCGAGATGGCCCCGCTCTCACACCAGACGCACGGCGCGGTGCGCGACATCTACGAGGAGTACCTCTTCGACGCGGTCCACCACCGCTGGTAGCGAACCTGTCGGTTTTAGCACTATAAAATCGCGCGTTTTCACGGTCTGTATTTCGCAAGCATACTCGCCAGTGACATGAGTTGATACGCCCGCAGTACCGTGACTTATGTATGGATTCTTACTGTATGTGGCGAAGTATATCTAAGAAATCGTATAGTATGGGTCGCCAGTCTTATCAGAACTACTGAACGTGTCTGACGGTCAGTCGAGGGCGGGACTCTCACCGCGCCAGCGGAGGCCCCGCTGTCGATAGCCGTCGAACTCGCCGCGGTCGATTTCGGCGACGATTTCCTCGTGGGTCGTCTCGTCGATGCGGACGAGGTGACAGAGCGGGTGGCCCGGTTGCGCGACGGGGTTCTCGAGGACGCCGACGAGGATGCCGGTGAACGGCGCTTCGACGGCCCGCTCCTCGTGCTTGAAGTGGTCGCTGATGGTGCAGATGGTCTCGCCTTCCTGGACGAGCGGATACGGTCCCCACTGCATCTCGACGAGGCCGCCGGTGTCCGCGCGGAGCCACGTCTTGTCGCCCTTGTCGGCGGGGACCGCGCGGTACCATCCGGGCCACCCGACGGTCGCGGTCGGGTCGACACCGAACTCGGCGAACACGCTGGTGACGCCTTCGAGCGCCCGGTCGATGAGCGTCGGTTGGAACCGATGGGCCTTCCCCATCTCGACGGTCACGGCGGGAATCCCGTTGTCGGTCGCCGTCCGGCGGAGCGACCCGGTCTCGCCCGGTCCGGCGATGACGACGTTCGTCCCGAACGCTCGCGTCAGACGGTCGACCGCGGGATTGCTCGTGTCGGCGCGGGCGTGGTACATCGTCGTCCGATTGCGCGTCGACGTGTGGAAGTCCAACAGGAGGTCGAACTGGCTGACGAACGTCTCGTAGATGCGGTTGGCCATCCGCTCGGCCGTGTTGCTCCGGGACTTTCCGGGGAACGCCCGGTTCAGGTCTTGGTCGTAGATGGGAATGTCCCGGGTCTGCGCGAGGTAGCCCGGGACGTTCAGGACGTGGAGGCAGACGATGGTTCCGTGGACCTGCGTGGGCGTGTAGCGGTCGGCCACCTCCTGTAGGACCTTCACGCCGTTGAGTTCGTCGCCGTGGATAGCCGCCGTCAGGCCGACGGTCGGCCCGTCGTGTTCGCCGTTGACGATAGTTACCGGAATCTCGATGGGGTCGCCGAGATACGTCTCGCCCACCTCGTGGCGGATGTGTCGGGTCTCACCGGGCGGCACTTCGCCGTCGTAGCGGAACGTCTCTGCCATGGCGGGTCGACACCGGCGTCCGGATTAACTGTGGCGCTCACCGCACCGTTCAAGTGCGCTTGCAGTAACCACACGCACGTGGCAGTCTCCTTCGACCTGTTCGGGACGCTCGTCGACGCCGACAAACCCGCCGCGCCGTGGGACGCCGTCGCCGACGCACTCGCCGAGCGAGGGGTTCGCGTCCCGAGCGACTGGGAAGCCGCCTACCGAAGCGCTCACCGCGAGTACGAGCGCGGACGGGAGGCACCGCTGGACGAGCACGTCCGCCTCGCGCTGGGGAGTCGCGGGGTCGAGGCCGGTCCCGAGACGGTGAGCGAGGCGGTGCTCGCCGCGTTCGACGCCCCCGTCAGCGTTCGCCCGGGCGCACGCGAGGCACTCGCGGCCGCCCACGAGCGCGGCCCCGTCGCCGTCTGCTCGAACTGTAGCGTCCCGGGGCTCGTCGAGCGAACGCTCGCTCGCGCGGACCTCGGCCCAGACAGCGATGACGGCCCGGCCGCAGTCGTCACGAGCGTCGACTGCGGGTGGCGAAAGCCCCACGAACGTATCTTCGAGCGAACGGCCGAGACGCTGGGTATCTCACTGACCGAACTGGTCCACGTCGGCGACGACGCGCGCACCGACGGCGGGGCCGGACGCGTCGGCGCGACGACGGTGCTCCTCGACGACGTGCCGCTGACGCGGGTGGCGAGTCGACTTCGGGAGGGGACGCTGTGCTGAGTACGGGCGCGGTGGTCGTCGCCGCCGCCCTCGAAGCCGCGGTCGGCGAGCCACCGACGCGGTTTCACCCGGTCGCGTGGTTCGGGTCGCTGGTCGCGCCGCTGGACCGCGAGTGGGCGCGGCCGCTGGCGGTCGGTGCCGTCGGCGCGGCGACGCTCCCCGTTCTCGCGGCGGGCGTCGTCGCGGCGTTCGTCGCGGCCGCCGCGTCGGTCTCGACCCTCCTTGGCGTGTTGGCCGCGGGCGTCGCGCTCTTTCTCACGACCAGTCTCCGACGGTTGCTCGAAGCGGCGCAGTCCGTCGTCGCCGACTCGGAGAGCGACGCGGCCGCCGCACGCGACGGACTGCTCGCGCTGGCCGGTCGGGACGCGAGCGCTCTCTCGCCGGGCCTGCTCCGGAGCGCGGCCGTCGAGAGCGCCGCCGAGAATCTCGCCGACGGACTGGTCGCCTCGCTCGGCGCGTTCGCGCTCGGGGCGGTGTTCGCACCGCTCGTTGGCCTCCCGGCGCTCCCCGTCGCGGCCGGTGCGGCCGCGTGGGTGAAGGCCGTCAACACGATGGACTCGATGCTCGGGTATCGGACGAAACGGGTCGGGACGCCCGCGGCCCGACTCGACGACGCCGTGATGTGGATTCCCGCGCGAGTGAGCGCGGCCCTGCTCGCCGTCGCCTTGGCCGCGCCGGGGTCGCTGACCGAGGCCCGCCGCTGGTTGGTCGCCGTCCCCTCGCCGAACTCCGGGTGGCCGATGGGCGTCGCCGCCGCCGCGCTTGGCGTCAGACTGGAGAAGCCCAGCGTGTACGTCCTCAACCCCGATGCGTCGCTCCCGGACGTCGAGACGGCACAGCGCGGGGTCCGCGGAGTGGGCGTTGCGGGCCTTCTCGCGTACGCGCTCGCGGGGGTGGCGACGTGGTTCTGATTCTGCACGCCCTTCGCGGCGCGCTGGGCTTTTTCTCGCGCCTGCCGGTCGGTCACAGCGAGCGCGCGTGGGAGGCGTTCACGACCAGTCCGACGGCGTTTCCCCTCGCGGGCTACGTGGTCGGCGGACTAGTCGCCGTTCCGTTTCTCGCCGCCGACCTCCTCCCCGCGCCGGTGGTCGCGGCAGGCTATCTGGTCGCGCTGGTCGTCGTCACCGGCGTCAACCACTTCGACGGCCTCGCCGACCTCGGCGACGCCGCCGTCGTTCACGGCCCGCCGAACAAACGACGGGAGGTGATGCGGGATACGACCGTCGGCGTCGGCGCGGTGCTCGCGCTCGTGACGGTCCTGCTCGCGCTCGCGCTGGCGGCGCTCGCGGTGGCCGGACTGCCGCCACGCGGAGCCGTCGCCGTCGTTCTCGCGGCCGAAGTCGGCGCGAAACTCGCGATGGCGACGCTGGCCTGCCTCGGTAGACCGAGCCACGAGGGGTTCGGGTCGCGGATACTCGCCGGCACCCGCACGCGGGACCTCGGCTGGCCGGTCGCGGTCGCGGTTCCGGCGGCGCTGCTCGCGGCTCCCGCCACCGCCGTCGCCGTCGCCGTCGCTCTCCTCGTCGCCGTCGTCCTCGGGTCGTGGGCCGACCGCACGCTCGGCGGCGTCGGGGGGGACGTGTTCGGCGCGGCGAACGAACTCGCGCGGGTCGCGGCGCTGTACGCCGCCGTCGTCGCGTGGACGCTGTTCGGGGGTGGCTTCCCGTGGACGCTCTAGTGCTGTGTGGGGGCCGCGGGACGCGCCTCGACAGCGACGTGGAGAAACCGCTGTTTCGGGTCGGCGGCGTCCCGATGGTCGACCGAGTCCTCTCGGCACTCGGAGCGAGCGGCGTCGAGAACGTGTACGCCGTCACCTCACCCCACGCACCCGCGACGCGTGCCCACCTCGATGTCCCGTGCATCGAGACGCCGGGCGAGGGCTACGTCGCGGACCTCGACGCGGCGCTGGCAGACGACCGCATCTCGACGCCGGTACTGACCGTCGCCGCGGACCTCCCGTTGCTCGACGGCGAGATACTCGACCGCGTGCTGGCCGCCTACGGGGGCGGGTCGCTGTCCGTACTGGTTCCCGCAGAACGCAAGCGGGAACTGGGCGTCAGCGACGACACGACCTACGAACGAGACGGCCGCGAGGTGGCTCCGACCGGTGTCAACGTCGTCGGCGACGAGGGCGACGACGCGTGGGTGTCGACGGACGCCCGACTCGCGGTCAACGTCAACACGCTGTCAGACGCGCGGGTCGCCGCCCGGCATTGCTGACCCGCGAAACCTTTTCCGCCCCAGTGGTCGTTGACGGCGTATGGACCCGGACACCATCGAGCAGTTTCGCGCCGAGTGTGGGGCCGGAACGGACGCGTCCGTCGACGCGGACGGTCGCGTCCCCCACGGCAGCAGCGACGACCCGGAACTGCTCGACTTCAGCGCCAACACGAATCCACGGGTCCCCGACGGCGCGGCGCGGGTCTACAGCAGTAGCTTCGCCGCCGCGAAATCGTACCCCGCCGACGACTACGCCGGGTTTCGCGCGGCCGCCGCCGACTTCGTCGGCTGTGAGCCACTCGAAATCGTGCCGACGGCCGGCGGTCTCGAAGCCATCCGCCTCGCCATCCAGACGACGGTGCGTGCGGGCGACGGCGTCCTCGTCCCGACGCCGAGTTTCGGTGAGTACGTCCGCGAGGTTCGGTTGCAGGGCGGGGACCCCACGCTCGTCGCCCACGACGAAATCCTCGATAGCGACCTGAGCGAGCACTCGCTGGCTATCGTCTGCAATCCCAACAACCCGACCGGCGAGTGTTACGACCCCGACGCGCTCCGGTCGTTCGCCGACCGGTGTTGGGCCGCCGGAACCACGCTCCTCGTCGACGAGGCCTTTCTCGGGTTCACGGACCAGCCCTCCATCGCGGGCCGCAACGGCGTCGTCGTCGCGCGCTCGCTGACGAAACTGTTCGGCCTGCCGGGCATCCGCACGGGCTACGCCGTCGCGTCCGAGCGAGCCTTGGAGCGCCTGACGACCGCCCGCCGCGCGTGGTCGATGAGCGGCCCCGCCGCGGCGCTGGGCGAGCACTGCTACGGACAGACCGAGTTCGTCGCGGAGACGCGCGGGCGGGTCGAGCGAGAGCGCTCGCGGATGCGCGCCCGTCTCGAAACGCGCTTCGACGTGTTTCCCTCTGACGCCCCGTTCCTCCTGTTCGAAGTGACCGACACGAGCGTCGACGACCTGCTCTCGACGGCGCGCAAGCACGGTATCGCGCTTCGCGACGCCCGCACGTTTCGGGGACTCGACAGCCACGTCCGCGTCGCCGTCCGCACCGCCGACCAGAACGACCGACTGTTGGAGGCGCTGGGTGTTTGAGACGACCCGACGGGCGGGTATCGTCCAGGCGCGTCGCGAGGGCGCGCGCTGGCTCTCCACGGCGTGGGACGGCGGCTACGTCGTCGCTGACGCCGTCTACAACGTCACCGTTCCGACGGGGTTCGAGCGAACCGACCTCGACGCCTACCGCGCGGAGCGACTCGACGCGGCGGGGTTTCCGGTCGGTCCGACCCTGTTGACCGGCCTCGACATGGCACACGCTCGCTGTGCCCACAGCGGGCCGGTGTCGGTGTTGGCGACGGCGGGCCTCTCGAATCCGGCGCGACTGCCGACCGGTGCGGTCGGAGAGGCGGCGGACCGGGACGCGCCGACGACCGCCGACTGGCGACCCGGAACGGTGAACCTCGTCGTCGGGGCCGACCGGGCGCTGGACGACGGGGCGCTCGCGACCCTGCTCGCGACGGCCGTCGAGGCGAAGGCGGCAACGCTCGCGGCCGCCGCCGACGTGCCCGGCACGACGTCCGACGCCGTCATCGTCGGGACGGCCCCGGACGCCGACCCTGCCGCGTTCGCCGGGAGCGCCACCGAGGTCGGGGCGGCGACGCGGGCCTGCGTCCGCGACGCCGTCCTCGCCAGCCTCGACTCGCGGTACGACGACGGGCCCCCCGACCCCGACGACGCGGAGTACGGCGTCGTCACCGACCGGCAAACGGATGTGCGCGTGCCCTGAAATCGTCGTATGGCCGACAACACCGCCGGTCCGACAGCGGAACCGATTACGCCGAGCGCCCCCGCGGAGTTCGGACTCACGCAGGTCTGGTGGGGCGACGGGAAGGGCAAGACGACGGCGTCGCTCGGCATGGCGACTCGCGCCGTCGGTCACGGCTACCGCGTCCATCTCCTCCAGTTCATGAAGGGCGGGACGGGGAGCGTAGAGGACGTGCGCGGCGAGTACAACGCCATCGCCGCCCTGCCCGGATTCTCTTACGAGAACGCGGGCCACTACGGCTGGCACGGGTTCATGGACGGCAGCGACGACGACGAGCACGCGGCCCGCGCGAAAGGGGCGTTGGAACGCGCCCGCGAGATTCTTGTCGCCAGCGGGGACGCGGACCTCTCCGCACCGCTCGACCCCGAGGGTCCGCCCGAGGCGGGCGTGAACATGCTCGTCTTGGACGAGATTCTGTACGCCGCCAACCGCGGACTGGTCGACCCCGAGGACGTCGTCTCGCTCGTCGAGTCGAAGCCAGACGACGTGGAACTCGTGCTCACCGGCGGCCACGAGCGACCCGACTACGTCTTCGAGTGCGCCGACCTCGTCAGCGAAGTCACGAAACACAAGCACCCGCTCGAATCGGGTCACCGCGCCCGGAAAGGCACGGAGTACTGACTCACTCCTCGGCGAGCAACGCGTCGAGAATCGCTTCGGCGGCCGCGACGTGGTCGTCGGCAACCTCGTCGCCAGTCTCCTCGACGTTGTCGAGTAAGTGCGGAATCTGCGCCACGCGTTCCCGTCTGACCGACGGGTCGAGGCCGTCGGTGAGGGCGTCCTTCGCGACTGCCTCCGCTTCGCCGAGCCACCTGCTCGCCGCCCGGTCGACCGGCCGTTCGCCCGTCGCGGCGAGGTGGTCGTACAGCGTCCCGAGTCGTTCGTGGTCCATGCGCGCGGCTACACGTGACCCGCTGAAAAAGCCGCCGACGAATCACTCATGGTCGTCGCGCTCCCACTCCCGGCAGATGGCGGACACCATCCTCGTCGCCGGAACCGCTTCACACGTGGGCAAAAGTACGGTCACGGCCGGTCTCTGCCGCGTGCTGGCCGATAGCGGTGTCTCGGTCGCGCCGTTCAAAGCCCAGAACATGAGCAACAACGCCCGCGCGACGCCGGGCGGCGAAATCGGCGTCTCGCAGTACGTCCAGGCCCGCGCCGCGCGGGTTCCGCCGACGACGGACCACAACCCCGTGCTGTTGAAACCGCGCGGCGAGGGCGAGTCGCAGTTGGTCGTCGACGGGACGGCCGTCGGTCACTTCGCCGCGGGCAACTACTTCGACACGCACTGGGAGAACGCGCGTGAGGCCGCCCGCGACGCCCACGAGCGACTGTCCGCGGCCCACGACGTCGTCGTCGCCGAGGGCGCGGGGTCGATAGCCGAAATCAACCTCCACCACCGGGACCTAGCCAACGTCGAGACGGCGCGGTTCGCGGACGCCGCTATCGTCCTCGTCGCGGACATCGAACGCGGGGGCGTGTTCGCCTCGCTGGTCGGGACGCTCGAACTCGTCCCCGAGGACATCCGCGAGCGAATCGTCGGCGCGGTCATCACGAAGTTCCGCGGCGACCGCTCCCTGCTGGCAGACGGCCTCGACGCGTTCGAGAATCGCACGGGCGTCCCGGTTCTGGGGGTGCTTCCCTACGACGACCCGGGCCTCCCGGAGGAGGACAGCGTTGCGCTCCCGCCGACCGGCAAACGAGCGGTCCACGGTGCGGACGACGGCGTCCCAGACGAGTCGAGCGTCACCGTCGCCGTCCCCCGACTCCCGCACATCTCGAACTTCACGGACTTGGAACCGCTGGCCAACGAACCCGGCGTCCGGGTCGCCTACGTTCCACTCGACGATTCGCTCGCCGACGCCGACGCGGTGGTGCTCCCGGGAACGAAGAACACCGTCGACGACTTACTGGCGCTTCGAGAGGCCGGATTCGACGCGGCCGTGGCGGATTTCGACGGCCCGGTCGTCGGCCTCTGTGGCGGCTATCAGATGCTCGGCGAGGAAATCACGAACGCGTCCTTCGAAGGAATCGGAGACAGGGACGACATCGAAGGATTCGGTCTCCTGCCGATTCGGACGACGTTTTCGGCCGAGAAGACCGTGATTCACGTCGAACGGGAATTGCGCGGCGTCGGCCCACTTGACGGGGCCGACGGGACCGTCGAGGGATACGAGATACACACGGGCGACTCCACACTGACCGGCGACGCCCGCCGCCCGTTCGAGGGCGACGGGGCGGCGACTGATTCGGTGTTCGGAACGTACCTCCACGACCTCTTCGAGAACCGTCTCGCGAGAAGTGCCTTCGTGAGAAATACGTTCGAGGCGACCGGGAAAGCGCCCAGCGCTCGTAATTCCGGAGACGGAGCCGACCCGTTCGACAGCGCGGCCGCCCTCGTCGCCGACTACGTCGACCCCGGACCGCTACCGGTCGAGTGGTAGTTTTTTCACGGATTATTTTCGCGAACTTTATGTGGGTTCGGGGGCCCATCGCCGCTAATGGTCGAAGTGTTCGCGGTGGCCAGCGGCAAGGGTGGGACCGGCAAGACCACGAGCACGGTCGCGCTGGGGATGGCGCTCGCCGACCAGTACGACGTGACCGTGGTCGACGCCGACACCGGAATGGCGAACCTGCTCTTTCACGCGGGCCTCTCTGACGTGGAAACGACGCTCCACGACGTGTTGGCCGAGGACGCCGCGGTCGGTGAGGCGGCATACGAGCGGTTCGGGATGACCGTCGTTCCCTGCGGGACGAGTCTCGACGGCTTCCGCGAGTCAGACCCGACGCGGCTACGCGAGGTGGTGGCGACGCTCGCCGCCGACACCGACGTACTCTTGCTCGACTCGCCGCCGGCGCTCGACAGTCGGGCGGCGGTTCTACCGGTCGTGATGGCCGACCGGACGGTCATCGTCCTCCAGCCGACGATTCCGGCCATCTCCGACGGCCTGAAAGTACAGGAGTACGCCACCTCGTACGGAACCGACGTTGCGGGCGTCTTGTTCAACAAGGTTCGGGACGACGAGCGTATCGACGACGTGGCCGCGAAGACCGACCGCTACTTCGAGGGGTCGACGCTGGCGACGGTGCCCGAGAGCGAACGGGCGCGGGAGGCGCGCCGTGCCGGGCGACCCTTGCTCGCCCACGCTCCGGACTGTGCGGCGGCCACTGCCTATCGGGCGGCCGCCGATTCGCTGTCGATTCGTCGCGGCGACTCCGAGGCCGTCGCCGACCGATTCCGCAGCGCCGTCATTCCGGACACGCCATGAGACTCCCCCGCGGAACCCTCCGGAAATCTCGCGTGGTAGCCGACCCCCGCGAGACGCTCGCGGACGTTCTCGACCGCGAACTGACGGGCTACGCGGTGTTCGAGTCACAGGAGACCGTGTTACTCGACGCCGAGGGCCGCGGCCTCGTCACGTTCGACGGGGGCGTTCCGGTGCTCGCGTACCACACCGGGAGCGACCGGGGCGGCCCGGCGGCCCTGGCCGACCTCGCGATTCCCGGCCCGTACCACGTCTCCGTGTTCGAACTCGACGCCGCGGCCCTCGCCGACGCCCACGAGGCCGACGAACTACGGGTCCCACCGGGGATGCCGGCGGAGCGCCTCGCGGGCGACCCGGCACTGGCAGACAGCACCCGACGAGCGGCCCCGGAGACACGGCGCGACGAGGCGGAGTCCGAGAACGCGGACACGCACAGCGCGGTCGAGGCGTTCCTCGCCGACGAAGAGAAGATAGCGGCAATTCGAGAACAAGCGCGCGCTGAGGCGGCCGAACGCGCCGATGAGTGGGGATTTTAGCTCGTCCGGACGGGAATCCACCACACCCGCGACCGGCCACCCACTTTCTTGCTCGTGATGTCCGTCTCGGATTCGAGGCTGTGGAGTTTGTTCAGCGCCGTCCGACGGGAACACCCGAGTCGGTCGGCCACTTCCGACGCGGTCAGGGGTTCGGCGTAGTCGTCCCGGTCTTTGAACACTTCGATGACATCTGATTCAGTGTACTGGACTTCACGTCCGGGCGGTGACATATACGTGAGATGGACGGCAGGGTACTTAATTGTCGCCCGGTGGCTGTCGCGTCGCGGGGCGTCGCCGCCACCGAAATGTGTCCCGGCCGCTGGGGGTGCCAATCGGCGCTCGTCGATTCCGAACTCGAATCACTGCGTCCGCGGTATCCGGGCGGGTGTTACAGGTGCTGTAACATCTAACGGAAGGTAAGTATAGGATACCCCCACTCCCACTGTCCGATGGGGAAAGCCCCACACCAGTACGCGTGAACTGGCCAGTGGCACGCGTACGACTCCGCTTCGGCCTTCCACTATCGCCGTCGGGGGCGCCTCCCTCCGACCGGCGTCTTTACACGAGTACAGATTCGTCAGGAGTACAGATTCTGCAGTGGTTGGGCTCGCTGCCGTCGTCGCTCGAAGGCGTCCATCGCCCACTCGACGACGGCGTCACCGCGAGTCTCCAAGATGGCTCGCATGTTGTTCCGCTCGTCGTATCCGGCCACGCAGCACCGCTCGCCGTCCACGATGAAGCCAAACGAGAGTCGCTCGTCGTGGACGTACATCGTTATCTCCTCGTGTTCCAGTCCGTGGGTCAGGTCGCCCATGAACGACTCTTCGGACTGTTCGAGGACTCGCTCGTCGATGACGAACTCGATGCTTATCCCCGACTGCAGTAACTCCGCGCCCACTTCGTTGAACGGCTTGGCGACGATGGGCGACACCGCGTAGATGTCGTTCTCGACGTTCCGGAACCACTCGGTGAACCGGTCGAGCGCGGCGAGTGGATTCCCGTCAGAACTGACGGTAATGTCTGCGTTTTCCAGCGCACTCGCTGGCAACTCGTCGGCGACGGACCCGAGACACGTCGCTATCGGTCCGAACGTCTGTGCTCGCTCGACGCCGGCGACGAACGACCGGTAGCGGTGGTACACGTCCCGACCGGTCACGGTCAGTCGGTAGTCGCCGTCGTGTTTCACGACCCACTCTCGCTCTCTGAAGCCCGCGAGGATGCGCTGAATCGTCGTTCTGGTCGCATCGACCTGCTCGCACAGTTCGCAGGGACGTGCCGGGGTGTCTGCCAGCGTCGACAACACGCTGAATCGTTGCGGGGAACCCGTGAGGAACTGGACATCCCCGAATGCGTCCTCGTCTGGATGCATCGCTCTTGAATACCAATTGTCTGCCACCATTGTTAGTGAATCGGTCTGAGCGACGGAATCGCCCCCCGAGGCCAACTGGGTACTGTCCCGGACGATTCGCGCTGACCGGTCGGAAATCACGGTAGGGCGCGGCCTCGATTGGTATCACATCTATAACTAAAATAGTTAGAAGCTAGCAATGAATTTATGGCAAACGAACGCCATTTCCAGGGGCGAATCGGCCGAACGTACGACGAATCGGAACCGTGGTGGCCCGAGCAAACTCGGGCCCCCGAGGACGCGCCGAACGTCCTGATGGTCGTCTTAGACGACGTCGGATTCGGGCAACTGGGTTGTTACGGCGGCCTCGTCGACACGCCGAACATCGACCGACTCGCCGACAACGGCCTCCAGTACAACAACTTCCACACGACGGCGCTGTGCTCGCCAACTCGGTCCTGTCTCATGACCGGTCGGAACCATCACTCGAACGCGATGGCCGGTATCTCCGAGGTATCGACGGGATTCCCCGGCTACAACGGCCACATCCCACACGAGAACGGGTTCGTTTCGGAGACGCTCGTCGAGGAGGGTTACAGTACGCACGCCCTCGGGAAGTGGCACCTCACGCCAGCGGAGTCCGGCAGTGCCGCGGGGCCGTACGACCAGTGGCCGCTCGGTCGTGGCTTCGAACGATTCTACGGCTTCCTCGGCGGTGATACGGACCAGTACACACCGAATCTCGTCTACGACAACCACCAGGTCGACCCCCCGTCGACACCCGACGAGGGATATCACCTGACCGAGGACATCGCCGACCGTGCCATCGAGTTTATCGGCGACGCGAAACAGGTCGACCCGGACAAACCGTTCTTCACGTACTTCTGTCCCGGCGCGTGTCACGCGCCGCATCAAGTGCCACGGGAGTGGGCTGATAAGTACGAAGGCGAGTTCGACATGGGTTGGGACGAAGCCCGCGAGCGGATACTCGAACGCCAGATAGAGATGGGCGTCGTCCCCGAAGGCACCGACCTGTCGCCGCACAACCCCGATGTCGACGAATGGGACTCGCTCTCGGACGACGAACAGCGACTCTACGCCCGCATGATGGAGGTGTTCGCCGGGTTCTTAGAACACACCGACGCACAAATCGGCCGGGTCCTCGACTACCTCGAGGAACTCGGCGAACTCGACGACACGCTCGTCGTGCTCGTCTCGGACAACGGAGCGAGCCCCGAGGGCGGCCCGACGGGTTCCGTCGACGAGAACCGATTCTTCAACAACGTCCCGGAATCGCTCGAAGACAACCTCGAAGCGATGGACGAACTGGGTGGCCCGAAGTACTTCAACCACTACCCGTGGGGGTGGACGTGGGCCGGGAACACGCCCTTCCAGCGCTGGAAGCGAGAGACGCACCGCGGCGGCGCGTCCGACCCGATGGTGGTCTCGTGGCCGAACGGTATCGAGGCGAGCGGCGAGATTCGCGACCAGTTCGTCCACGCCATCGACGTGATGCCGACCATTCTGGAAGCTATCGGCATCGAACCACCGGACGAAATCAAGGGCGTCTCCCAGTCGCCCATCGAGGGGACGAGCTTCGCGTTCACGTTCGACGAACCGGACGCTCCCGAGCGACACACGACCCAGTACTTCGAGATGTTCGCCTACCGCGCCATCTACCACGACGGCTGGCGCGCGGTCCACCCGTGGCCGCTCGGCGACCCCATCACCGCTGAGGACCTCTCTGCGACCAGTTTAGCGGAATCCGGCTGGGAGCTGTACAACCTCGACGAGGACTTCTCGGAGGCCCACGACGTGGCGTCCGAACATCCGGAGAAAGTGCTGGAACTCGTCCAACTCTGGTGGACCGAAGCCGGGAAGCACGACGTCCTGCCGCTCGACGGCCGCGGCGTCGAGCGCTTCGCCGAAGCGCGACCCGAACCCGGGAAGCCTCGCGACCAGTACGTCTACTACCCGGGTGGACAGTACGTGCCCGAGAACGCGGCCGTCAAGGTGCTCAACCGGAACCACAGTCTCACCGCGGACCTGCAGATTCCGGACGACGGCGCCGAAGGCGTCCTTCTCGCTCACGGCTCTCGGTCTGGCGGGTATTCCCTGTACGTCGACGACGATAGGCTCTGTTACGTCCACAATTACGTCGGCGTCGAAGAGTACGAAGTCGTCGCCGACGAACCGCTCCCTGCTGGCGAGATACAGGTCCGGATGGAGTTCGAGACGACCGGTCAGGCGAACCCCGGAGAGGGTGAAGGTGCCCCGGGACTAGTGCGACTCTACTACGGCGACGAACAGGTCGGCGAGGGCGAGATACCGGTGACGATTCCGATTACGACCGGGCTTACCGCCGGGTTGAGTTGTGGTCGTGACGCTCTCAACGCCGTCACCGACCAGTACCGCGACCGAATGCCGTTCGCGTTCACCGGTGACATCGCTCGCGTGACCGTCGACGTCAGCGGCGAACCGTTCGTCCACGCGGACAAAGAGATGGATCGCATCATGGCGCGGGAATAATCCCCGCCCGCGATTCACACGCGCCGCAGCGTTCGACGGCTCCTTTTCTGTCAGATGCCGGGCGCGTCCGTGCGGTTGGCGACCAGGAGTTCGACGAGCGTTTTCGCCAATCCGAGGACCACGGGACCGATGAAGAGGCCGAGAAAGCCAAACAGAACGACGCCGCCGAAGATACCGATGACAATGAGGGCGGGATTGAGCTGTGCCCCGCGCTGCATCGCGAGGGGTCTGATGAAGTTGTCCGACCCGCTCACGATGACGGCCCCGTATATCGCCAGTCCCGCGGCGGCGACGACGTCCCCGACGGCGGCGAGATAGACGACGGCGGGAATCCAGATTATCGACGCACCGATGAGGGGGAGCATCGAGAGGCCGAACGTCACCACGCCCCAGAAGACGAGGTTGTCGAAACCGAGGACGAGAAACCCGAGTACGGTAAGTAACGCTTGCACGCCAGCAACGATGACGTTACCGACGACGGCCGCCCACAGGAGGTGGTCGGTACGGTCGACCAGTTCGTCCGTCGTCGCCTCGTCGAACGGAATCGCCGCACGGACCCACTCGACGAAGTCGTCCCCGTCTCGCAAGAGGTAGTAGAAGGTAAAGAGGAACACCACCACCCCGACGAGAAACGCCGTGACACCGCCGATGAGGCGGACGACTCGTCCGAGGAGACCACCGATGGCGGTTCTGAAGGCGTCTCCCACCGAAGCGAGCAACGTCGAGAGGTCCCCGCTCGTTCCGAACCACCGGATGACGACGGCGAGCACGTCCGCGAAGTTCGGAAGTTCGACACCCTGTGCGACTGCGACCGCCTGTTCGACTGCGACAGCGAGCAGGAGGGCGAGCGGCGCGAGAACGACGACGATAGTCCCGAGAGTCGTGACGAGCGCGCCCCCAGTATCGCCAAGTCGACGGGATAGCCGAGAGTTCACCGGTGCGACGAGATAGGCGAGTAGGCCGCCCAGCACGATGGCTTGGAAGAACTGCATCGCGAGCAGGACCGATAGCACACCGACCAGGAGGAGAAAGACCGTGAGAAACGTATTCGATGTCGCGCTGTCGGTCATAGGGGGCTGATAGCTCTGAGTTCCGCGGCTGAGCGGCATTGTTATCCTGTGGCATATGGCGGCTGCGACGAACGGGCGAGCAGTGCGTCGACGACGGGACGAACCGTGGGGAAATCGCCGAAATCTATCGCCGTTCAAGGATGTGCCTGTCAGACAGTAATGTCGGCACAGGATTCGAAACGCCCTCAATAACGAAGCTCCTGTCCGGAAAATCACAACTATCGCTCGAACGGATTCCACCGCCCCTTGGGGCGTCCACTGCCGACGAGCGCTCGCGGGAAGGAGTACGATGTCCCCATACCGACACCACGGCCACATCGCTTGCATGGAACGCGAAACCGAACGCCCGACCGTGGGGCGAGCAGTATGAGTCCGCTCCGCCGTCGACAGGGCCGCCAAAGCCGGCGACGCCGAGGCGCGGCCGACCGCACGACCCCGACTCGATACCGGATGCGCGAGAAACTGCTCACGTTCGGGAACGACTTCCTCATCGAGACAGACGGAGGTACGCCGGCGTTCAAAGTCGACGGAAAGGCCCTCAGAGTCCGCGACACGATTCAGTTCCGGGACCAGCAGGGACGGCCACTCTACCGGGTCACGGAGCGTCTCCTTCGACTCAAGGAGACGATGGTCATCGAGCGGGACGGTCGCAAGATAGCGAGCATCCAGAAGGCCCTCGTGACGCCGCTCAGAGACCGGTTCACCGTTCGGGTCGAGGGAGGGTCGCCGTTGCACGTTCAGGGGAACATCTTCGAGCACGAATACACCATCACGCGCGACGGCGCGCGCGTGGCGACCGTCTCGAAGCGGTGGTTCCGCGTCCGCGACACGTACGGCGTCGAGGTGATGCCGGGCGAAGACGACGCGTTCGTCCTCGCCGTCACTGCGGCCGTCGATTCGATTAGTAGCCGAGGCTAGCCCGACGGACACCCCGGGGGCACGAACTCACCGAGATGACTACGATACCGTCACTGCCACCACCGTCGCCGACACCCACGCCCCGCTCCGGTCAGCGAGCGCATCGCTGCTACGCCAGTGGCCGTGCCGAGGTGTGGCGATGGCGGTGATTCTCGAAGCACTCGCGCGGCTGTCGGTCCTCGTCTTCGTCGTCTCGAGCATGCTCGCGATGGGACTGAGCCTGACCGCCGGGCAGATACTCCGTCCGCTTCGGGACCGCCGCCGGGTCGCGACGACGCTGCTGGCGAACTTCGTTCTCGTACCGCTGCTGGGGTATGCAATCTTGGCACTCGTTCCGCTCTCGGAGGCCCAGTCGGTTGGCGTGCTCTTGCTGGCGACTGCGGCCGGTGCCCCGTTTCTCCCCAAACTCGTCGAGGCGGCGAAGGGGGATCTCGCCTTCAGCGTCGGCCTGATGGTCCTGCTGATGGTGGTGACCGTCGCATACGTCCCGATAGTGCTGCCGGTGCTGTTACCGGGCGTGCAGGTCAACCCCCTCGATATCGCGAGTTCGCTGGTCGTCCTGATGCTCGCTCCGCTCGCCGTCGGTCTGCTCGTGAAAGACCGGTACGCGGACACTGCCGACGCGGTCCAACCCGTGGTCAGCCAGACGTCGAGTACGGCGCTTGTCTTCCTCGTCGTGCTCATGCTGGTGTTGAACTTCCAGACGGTTCTGAGTGTGATCGGCACCGGCGTCCTCATCGCGTTGCTATTGTTCATCGCTGGCTCGTTCGCAATCGGCTGGGGGCTGGGTGGGTCGGCGGTCGACGACCGGTCGGTCACCGGTCTCGGGACCGCACAGCGAAACGTCTCGGCCGCGCTGATTGTTGGCGCGCAGAACTTCACCGACCCGAACGTCCTCGTCGTCCTCGTCATCGGCGCGATGTTGATGCTGGTCGTCCTGTTGCCACTGGGAGGAGAGTTGGGCAGACGCACCGCCTCGGCCGCGGGAGAGTCCACGAGCGAGGGCATGACGACAGACGACTGACCGACACGATTCACAGATGACCCGACCAGACACAGATTCCGAGACGCGAGACGCACCGGACGACGACATGGCGCGGATTCCGGGCGGAACGTTCACCATGGGGGCAACGGAGTTCTACCCGGAGGAGGCCCCCACTCGGGAGGTCGAAGTCGATGGGTTCTGGATGGACACCACTCCCGTGACGAACGCCGCGTTCGCCGCCTTCGTCGACGAGACGGGCTATACGACGCTCGCCGAGCGCGAACCCGACCCCGAGGATTACCCCGGCGCGGACCCCGACGACCTCGTCCCGGGGTCGGCGGTTTTCACGCCGCCCGACGGCCCCGTCGACCTCCGGGACCCGAGCGGGTGGTGGGAGTACGTTCCCGGCGCTGACTGGCGGCACCCGTTCGGCCCCGACAGCGCCGTCGACGACCGGATGGACCACCCGGTCGTCCACGTCGCCTACGAGGACGCGGCGGCGTACGCCGAGTGGGCCGGGAAGCGACTCCCGACCGAAGCCCAGTGGGAGCGCGCCGCTCGCGGCGGTCTCGACGGCACGCGGTTCGTCTGGGGCGACGAACACGTCCCGGACGGGAAACTGCTGGCGAACACCTGGCAAGGACAGTTCCCGTACGAGAACACGATGCTCGACGGGTACGAGCGGACCTCTCCGGTGGGTGCCTTCCCTGCCAACGAGTTCGGCCTGTACGACATGGCCGGCAACGTCTGGGACTGGACCCGCGACTGGTTCAGCGCGGACCCGACGGCCGGCACCGGGGAGTCGCCCTCGTGTTGTACGCCGACGAACCCGCGCGGCGTCTCGAAGGAAGCGAGCGTCGACCAGCGCGACCCCGCCGGCGTGCCGCGGAAAGTCCTGAAGGGCGGGTCGCACCTCTGCGCGCCGAACTACTGCTTCCGATACCGGCCAGCGGCGCGCTACCCCGAACCGGTCGATACCTCGACGAGCCACGTGGGCTTCCGGTGTATCGTCCCGGACGAACGCTGAGGTGAGGACAGCCGATGACTCCCTTCGAGGCGAGGTAGCGAGACGGAATCAGACGAGGGTATGAACGAGATATGCACGCGACGTGGCTTCTCCAAGTCGAATCCGAGGGGTTCCCAGTCGCGGCTGGCCTGTTCGCAGTCGCGCTCGCGTTCGTCCACCTGTTCAGCGGTCAGTGGCCGGTCGCCACGCCGGTCCATCGGCGGCGGTGGCTGTCGGCCGCTGGCGGGGCGTCGGTCGCCTACGTGTTCGTCCTCCTCCTCCCGGAGGTGAGCGAAGCCGCGCTGGTGACTGGCGAGCGCGTCCGGCGGGAACTGCTCGCTGAACAAGTCGTCTATCTGCTCGCGCTCGGGGGGTTCGTCGCGTTCTACGCCGTCGAGACGGTCGTCGTCCAGCGTCGCGGGGAATCTGCCGAGGATACCCCCACGGTCTTCTGGTTGCACGTCGGCGTGTTCGCCGTTTATAGTGCGGTCATCGGCTATCTGCTCTTTCACCAGGAGGTCGCCGGTCTCTGGAACGTACTGCTGTACGCCGTCGCGATGGCACTTCACTTCGAAGTCACGGACTACGGCCTTCGCCGCCACCACGGGGACGAGTTCGACCGGGTCGGCCGGTGGGTCCTCGCGGGGGGAACCCTCCTCGGTGGTGTCGCTGGGGCACTCACAGAGACTGTCGGGCCGTGGCTAGCGATGCTCTTCGGATTTCTCGCTGGCGCAATCGTGTTCAACGTCATCAAAGAGGAACTTCCGGCGGTCGAAGAGAGCCGCTTCCTCGCTTTTCTCGCCGGGGCATCCGTCTATACCATCGTGGCGCTGTTCGCCTGACTGCCCGGAATCTATGGAATGGTCACTGGCTCAGGACTCACCATCGGTAGAAACAGACCCCTGCAAAACGCCTGTACAGGCACCGCAATCACTCCACTCCCGCGTCGGCCGTCGGGTTCCCCGTCGTACCTCCGCGGAACCGAAGACGGTCACCAACTCGACCCGGAACCCCGCTTTGTCCCGCTGTCTCCGGGCCGGTCACGCGTCAGCCAGCGTTACACTTGCCCAGGCTGGGCCGGTTCCTCCTCGCTCGGCACCGTCATCGGCTGTCTCCGCCCGTGGAGCGCCAACCCGACGCCGGTCACGATGAGGTTGACGCCGAAGAGGACGCCGACGGCCCACACCGAGGAGACGGGGAACCCGGTCCACAGGAGGGTCGCGAGCAGTAGCGCAACGCCGCCGCTGAGAGCGAGCCACAGTCGTCCATCCGTCCCGCCCATGACGGCCCAGAAGAGTTGGGTCACCCCGCTGACGACGAAGAAGGTGATGACCAACAGCGTCAGTGTCGCCAGTCCGAACACCGGGTTCGTCAACACCGAAATGCCAGCGAACGCGTAGACGAGGCCCAGCACCACCTGCCACACCCGCCGCCAGAAACTCCCCGCCGAGAACGCGCTCGCCACGTGGAGCAGTGCGCCGACGACCAGGAGTACACCCAGCGTTAGCGTCAGCGCGACCCCCGTCAGGAACGGGGTAAACAGCGCGATGACCCCGAGGCCAGCGAGGAGAATCCCACCGAGGACGGTCCCTCGGGTCATCTGTTCCGATACGTCTGTTGCCATGGATTCTGTAGCCATTTGAATCACTACTAAGGAACGCTCTTGTCAACGAAAAGGATAGTTCTATCTTTGCGCGGATTATCGTCCCATCCGCGTATCAGACTCTCTCAGTTGCTGCTTCGATGCTCTCCGGGGTCGAATGCCTTCGAATCTGACGGTCGCCGACGGTCGTACCGAATTCGACCCCTGGCATCTGGTCACCGCTCGACCGGTCGCAGGACAGCCGTCACCGTCGTTTCGCCCCGTTCGGTGGTCGTCGTCACGTCGACGGCGACGCCGAGGACGTGCGTCCTGCCGAGTCGCTCCTGGACGACGACGCCGCGGTCGGCGGCGCAGTCGCCGAACTGGCGGTCCGGGCCACTCGGGCAGTTCGCGTCTCGGAATCGTCGGGCCGCACTCTCGTTGTACCGTATCGCCGTCACGGTTCCGTGGTCCAGACGCGCCGTTCGGAGATGCTCAATTCGGGGCCGCAATTCGCCGCGGATGGCGGTGACTGCCGCGCCTCGGTCCGCCCACGCGTACCGTCCCGGGATACCGGTGCTGGCGGGCACGACGGCGCGGTCGAGCGCGCCGACGGTGGCCGCCGTCGGGTCGCCGTAGTCCGCGGTGGCGGTAACGTCGTCGTGATACCCGAGTTGTAGGTAGGCGATGACGACGGGGGCGAGGGCGACGGCGACCAGCGCAGCGGCGACGAGGACGAGTTGACCGCGCCGCCTCACGCGTACCACACCTCGACAGTGACGGGTCCGGCACCCGTCGGAATCGTCGCCGTGCCCCTCGGGACGCGGCGCGGGACCGGCGTCCCGACGGCCCCGTGCGGCGTCGTCACCCGAAAGAGGACGTTCGCCGGAAGGAGGCGGTCGACTCGTCGGTCTAGACTCGCCCGTTCGCGGTCGAACGTGCGCTCGCTTTCCAGTAGCTCACGGAGTCGCGTCGCGTTTCCGTGACGAGGCGGTTCCGCCGCCAGTAGCGTCGCCGTGTCCTCTGCGTAGGCCGCTAACTGTGGGCCGTCCGTCTCGGGCGCTGGCGTCCCGAGCGCGAATCCGAGAGTCACACCGAGAATCAACACCGCGCCGAGCGCGAGTTCCAGCAGCGAGAGCGGGAGTTGCGCCCTACGCATCCACCGTCAC
The DNA here is from genome assembly GCF_024218775.1 of Haloarcula marina. NCBI lineage: Archaea > Methanobacteriati > Methanobacteriota > Halobacteria > Halobacteriales > Haloarculaceae > Haloarcula > Haloarcula marina. The sequence goes on from NZ_CP100404.1 coordinate 897,092, forward strand.
CGCCAGCGTCGCCTTTCGCGTCCGCGGCGCGTCGTACGTCACCGTCACGCTCCCATCGGGGAGTTCGCCCGCGGTCTGAAACTGCAATCGCGTCGTCCGATACGGCGAGAGGGCGAGCGTGAAGGTTCCGCGAAGGCCGCTCTCGTTGTGCAGGCGGACCGAGTCGCGGTCTCTGACGGTCCAGATGGCTGTGTCCGCTGGCGGCGTAATCGCGACCCTCGCGTTACCGACGCGACGTGGTAGCGTGACGGTCGTTCCGTCCGCCTCCAGTCGCTCCCGGACCGGCCGCTCGACGAGCACGAGGCGTCGGATAGTCGTCCCGCCGGTCGGGTCGCCACTGTTCGCCAGCGCCGTTCCGTCGAGAGAGACGCGGACCGCGTGTTCGTCGGCCGGTGGCACCGTCCGTCGTAGCATCCCGGCGTCGAAGTCGTCGACGCGAGACCCGTTCAGCACGTTCCGACGGTCGGCCAGCGGCCCGTCCGGTGCGACGAGATGGTCCGCGGCCGCCGCCGCGATGCGGCGTTCGTCGGGCGTCCTGTCCGCCTCGGCGATGGCCGAGTCAGCCACCCCGACTGCCAACGCGGTAACCACGGTCAGCAACACGAGGGCGACGGCGACGGCCGGGAGCGTCGTCTGCCCCCTAGCCGACGGTGTTTTCGCACTCGCCCGTGATGGCTCTCTCGTGCGCGGTATCGACCCGAGCGATACGCTGTTCGTCGGCGCGTTCGTCGCGGTGCTGTGTCTCGGCATCGCCGGACTCGTGGCAGTCGTCGGCCCGACCGGACTCCCCGGATTCTCGCAGGCGCTGGTCGCCGTGTTCTCCTTGCTCGCGCTCGTCTTTCTCGCACTCGGGGTTCTCGGAGCCGTCCTCGTGGCCGTCTTCGGCGAGTGAGTCACGGGCGCTCCTCCAATCGAACGCGCAGGCCGTCGGCTCCCTCCGTGACGACGACAACGGTCTCCGCCCCGCTATCCCACGACCCGGAGAGGCGGTCGACACGGCCCGAGAGAATCGGACGAGCGCGGCCGCCAATCTCCTCGTCGGGATGGTCGAGCACCAACGCGCTCCCGGCGACGCGTACCTCGTAGCCGGACCCAGCGATGGTCGCGGGCAGGTCCACACGGACGCTCGCGGTGACCGACTCGCCGACCGGCGGGACCGCCTGTTCGACGCGCGCCGTCGCCTCCGCGAGCGTTCGCTCGCCGAGTTCGGCGCCGACCGCACCCCGGAACGCCGGGACAGCGCCGCCGTACAGCGTCGTCGTCAACAGCGTGATGTACAGCAGGACGACCCCCAGCGCCAGCGTCTTCTCGATGACGGTGCTCAGTCCGCGGTTATCCACTGCCGACCTCCGTGTGCATCTCGTGGACCACGAGTTCGATTGTCTGCTGTCCCGTCGTCGTGACGACGACGCTCGGGACGCCGTCGCCGTCGATGTCGCGAACGCGCGTTCGCGCGCCGACTCGCTCGAAGTGGCGCGAGAGGGGCACGGGCGTCGCCGTCTCGACGGCGATGGCGTAGTCGTCGCTCGCCAGTTGTCGGTGGTCGTGAGTGACGTTGGTTCGAATAGTGGCGCTGACGCCGCCCCTGCCGCCGACTGAGACGCCGCTTTCGTTCAACGTCGCCACGCCGAGGACCACGGTGCTGTCGTCGCGCGTCACGGTTATCGGCGGCCCGCGGACGAGTGCCGCGCTTCCCGGCGGTCCGCTGACGACGCTTCCACCTACGAAGGACGCACGGCTCTCGCCGGAGGTGTAGACGAGGCCATCGATTTCGGCGTGGTACACGAGCGGTGCGCCCGACCAGATTCGGAGGTCCCGGTCGACGGTCGTGAGTCGCCCCTCGGTGAACTGGACGCGGACTCGGTTCGGCCCGGTCTGTTCGGACGGGCGAAGGCCGTCATCGAACGCACTGGCGACGCGCGCCTCGTCGGCGGCCGCCGTCTGTCCGTCGACGACGGTTCCCACGACAGCAGTGAGGCCGCCTAGCGAGACGGCGGTGATGCCGAGTAACAGCACGACTCCCACGACGTGTGACTGGCCGCGAGTCCCGGGTTCTCGGGGACGGACGCTCACAGTAGTCCCACCCCCGCGTAGACGACGTAGGCGGCGACGACGAGTCCGCCCGAGTGCAACATCGCCTCGTAGGCGCCGCGACTGGCCGTCCCGGCGAACCATCCACAGGCGAGCATCGTCGCCTGCGTGACGACGTAGAAGCGGTATCGCTCGCGCGCTGGGTCGATGACCGACGGGTCGAAGGCGACGGTCTGACTGCTGGCGACCGTCGACAACTGCGCGAACTCCGCGAGCACGTAGATATTGACGGCAACGGTGATACCGACGACGAGCAACGCCGTGGTCCATCCGACCGCGACGTAGACCATCAGTGCCGAACGAAGCGATTTCCGTTCGTGGTAGAGCCGACCAACTTCTGTCTGGAGTGTCTCGAAAACGTCTTCTGCGTCACTTCCGGCATCGAGCGCACCGACGACGAGACCGATGGTCTGCTGGGCCATCGGCGTCCCGACGCGGTCGACGAACTGGTCGAGCGCCGCGGCGCGTCGGTCGTCGGCCGCCGCGGTCGGACTGTCGCCCAGCGAGAGCGTGAACGCCAGCGACTCGACGTCCTCGGCCAACGCCCCCAACTGCACGTCCTCGGCGACGCGGCGGACCGCCGTCGGGAACGGTCGACCGAGTGCGACGTGCCCGGCGACGGCGTGCACGAAGTCCTGTATCTCGCGGTCTTTGGCGTCGTCACGGCGCGCCCGACGGACCGCGACGGCCCCGACGGGCAGACAGACCGCGACGTACGACAGCAAGAGGACGTTCACGGGCCGATATCCGAGTACCCAGAAACCGACCGCGAGCACCACTCCGGCGGGGAGACAGACGACCAGCGCACTCGCGGGATTCGACGCGGTCGTTCGCAGGGTCGCCAGTACTCCTTCTGGTCGCCGGTAACTCGGTGCGGCGGTGTCCCGGGGTCGGAGCGTCGCGACGACGAAGGCGGCGAGGAGACCGGTCGCGAGGACGAACGCCGCGCTCCCGTAGACGATACCGGCCCGTACCGACACCGGGCCGAGCGGTGTCAGGACTGGACGCGAGAGTTCGGGCGCGAGGACGCCCATGACGGTCACGATGAGGACCATGAGGGCGGGAATCACGAGCAGGACGACGAACAGTTCTGCGAGGAGTTCGAGATAACCGGTCGCCCGTTCGTGCCGACGGCTCTGCTCGTGCGAGAGCAGCCGCCCCTCCATCTCCAGATAGCCCTCCAGTGCGTCCGGACTCTGGTTCGCGTGTTCGCGAAACTTCAGGAGGAACGGCGCGAGGAGGTCCCGAGAGGGAGTCTCGCTCGCGACACGTTCGAGGCCCGCGTCGATACTGCCGGTCAGCGTCCCGCTGTTGAGCGCCCGGCGGAAGGCGACGGCCGTCTCACCGTAGGCCTCTTGTTGGGCGACCGCGCGTAACATTGCGCGGCGGTCGTGGGTTCCCGACGCGAGTACGCGGAGGTATCGCACCGCACCGGGGAGCGTCGCGGCGATGTCCGCTTCGCGGGCCGAGGCCATCCACGACAGGTATCGTTTCCCGACGGCGAGGACGGTCCAGCGAAGGCTCAGACCCGCGACCAGCGCGAGCAATAGCGCCACTACGACCCGAGGAACGTCCGGGAGTGACAGTCGGTTGAGGACCGGAAGGCTCTGTCCGACCACGCTTAGGACGCTGTCGAACGTCCCGGTCGGTAAGGCCAGCGAGACCACCGCCGTGAGCGTCGCACCGGCGATGAGTGCGACCCACGCGAGTCCGTACACGCGAGCGATGTAGACGCCGAACCCCGCTGCTGGGTGGGCCGCGCGGTAGCGCTCGCGGGTCGTCGCGTGCCTACCGTCGTCGGCGTGGTGGGCGAACAGCGCGTACAACCCGCGGTCGAGCAACCCCAAGGTCCGGCCCTCAGTCGGCACCGTCGCCGACCTCCAGTTGGAGCGGCCCGGTTTCCCCCGCGTCTCGGCGGAGGCGTTCGACCGTCGCCGCCTCGTTCGTCGTCAGGTCGGCGAGGACGCCGAACAGTTCCTCGAAGTCGTCGATGCCCTCGCGGACGAGGTACTGGACGTAGCGGTGACGCCGGTGGAACGTCGCTTCGACGGCGTCGAGCGGTTCGTCCCGGAGCGTCGACAGTCGGTCGAACACTGCCGTCTCGACTCGTCGAGCGTCGTCGCCGAGTTGCGGATGGTCGTAAGCCAACTCGAAGGTCCCGTCGGGTCGGCGTCGGCAGAACGTGGCGTAATGAATCGTCTGCCCGTTCTTCTCGATGCGGTCCGAACGGCCGTCGTCGAGGGGTTCGTCCAGAAACTCGACGACTTCGCCGACGTATCGCTCCCCGTCGACGTGACGCGGGAAGACGACCACGTCGATTTCTTCGAGGAGATAGGTCGGGACGCCCTTCTCGACGATGCGGTTGACGAGGGCTTCCACGTCTGCCGCGTGGGTCGTCCCGAGGACGCCGTGGCCCGTGTTGAGCGTCTCGGCGAACGTCTCGAAGGAGGCGGGCGAGTTGATTTCGGCGATGACCTCCACGTCGGGATTCAGGTAGTTGCACTGGGTCATGAGGTCGGCCATCGTCACGCGTCGGTGGTCCCGCTCGTGTTCGCGCGTAGTGAGCGAGACGCCGGTTTCGTGGGGAATCCGGACCTCGCGGGACCCCTCGTCGATGCTGATGGGTCGGTCCCGATAGGGGATGAACGGCATGTGGGCGTTCATGAGCGTCGTCTTTCCCGCGCCCGTCGGTCCGGAGAAGAGGACCACGCCGTGCGATTCGTACAGCAACCAGAGGAGCGCTACCAGTTCGGTCGGGAGCGACCCGCCCTCCACGAGGTCGACCGGCGTCATCGCGTCGGCGGACTGCTTTCGGATGGAGATGTGCGGGCCGTCCTCACTGATGGTCGGCAGGGCCACCGCACACCGAATTGTCTCCGCTGCTTCGAAGACGCCATCGCCAGCGGGGTCGATGTTGACTTTCGCGCTCGGGTTCGAAGCGTTCAGTTCTGTCCCGTCGTCGGCCGCCAGTTGAGTGACGACGTTGACGAACGCGCTCTCGGAGTCGAACGAGAGGTTCGTCGGGACCCGGCCGCCGTGGCCGAGGTCGGCCCGTGGGAGGACCTTCACTCGCTCGCCGATGCGGTTGGCCTCGATGTCCTCTAGCGTGTGGTCCCGAATCGGGACGGTCAGTTTCCCGTAGCCGACGAGGTCACGGAGGACGAAGTACAGCAGGTCGTCGAGTCGGTCGTCGGCGAAGCGGTGGTCGACCGGCGGGACGGCGAGGTCGAGTTCTGCGAGTGCGGCCCGGAGACGATAGCGGACGGCGTCCAGCCACTCGGTCGTGTTCCGGACCGTCAACTGGCGGGCGAGCAGCGACCGTGCGCGCTCACGGACGAACGTCACGCGGTCTTCGACGAGGCCGTCGACGCTCGTCTCCCAGAGGCGTTCCTTACAGGCCTCGATGAGTTCCTCGTCGCCGGGCAGGAGGTCCGGTTCGCGGACGGCGTACTTCGTGGTGAAGGGGTCGTTCCCCAGCAGGTGTTCCCGGTAGACGACCACCGGGACCTCGAACTCGTGGAACCGGACGGCGTGACGCTCGACGCGTTCGCTGGCGAACCGCTCGATATACTCGGGATCCGGGGGCAGGTCGGTCGCGACGGGCGCGTACGACTCCGTGTGGACGACGACGCCGTCTTCGGTGGCGTCGGCCACGTCGATGCGGTCGTCTAGGGCGTACGGCGTCAACTCGTCCAGACACGCGAGCGAGCAGAGCGCGTGGTAATCGAGGCGGCGGCGACTCGCCGCCGAACAGTCGACCAGTCGGTCGATGACGCGGCGGTGTTTCGGGTCGAACCCGTCGTCCATTCGCTCGATGGCCCCCTCGCGCGTGCGGGGACGGTCTATGTTCGCGCCGTCGAAGTACGACTCGACAGCGGCGAGCGTCTCCGTTTCGGCCGCGTCGAGAACCGGCGTCCGGACCCCGTAGTGAAACCCTTCGTCGCGTCGAATCGTGACGACGACACCGGGGTAGATTTCGTCCTGTTCGCGTACGTCCGGCGCGTACCACGCGTCGGCGTCGTCCGGAGGCACTGGTGCCGGAACAGTCGCCCGCCGTACGGTTCGCTCGGTCATTGGGGTCATATACCCGAAGCATGCGACTTAAATTTGTGTACTCTGGTGTGGAATTTGGAGGCAGATAGTCGCTAAAATTCGCGACCTCAGCGAAGACAGACCGACTGGGTCACACGGATGGAGGCGAGCAACGAGGACGATGGGTACACGGCGGTCCTCGATGTCGACGAAGCGGCCTGGTTCTCGGAGCGGATTCGAGCCAGCGAGTACGGCGCGAAACCAACCGGTGGAAATTATCCTGACACGACTGGGAGTGCATGAGCCGCGTGAACTACCCCACCCGACCGCTCCATCGATACGACGAGTCCGAGGACAGTCACCTCGGTTCTGTTGGGGACACGGCGACGGCTGTGATGGCTGAGACAACGAGCGCCGGATGCGGGATTCCAGACTGACCCTAGGAGTTTCGCATTCGGTGAAATCGACGACCGACTTGTTTCCCCGGAAGCGACGTGTGAAGGGGCGCTGGGGAACGACAGAACTGCCTCCAGAACCGGTCTGTTGTTCCGCTCGCCGGTAGGATGAGCGTCGTCTCGATGCGTATCTGCCTCGGGAACTCGAGGGGCACTGCCGAGTCTTCTCGTCGTTGACGGACGGCGTCGATGCGAGTCAGCGACAGCGGCGAGGGTGCCTCCGAAAGCTGACTTCGTCGAGCGCGTCGCCGTGTAGAGGGTCGTCATTCGATAGTCGTAACGGCTGTCTCCAGTCCCAATAAACACGTCCCGGTTAGAAAAAGGGTTTTGGACCTAATATATCGGAATATTCGGACGTAAAAGAACAATCTTGGATATACTAGATTCATATTGAGGAGTCTAGATACAAATGTGGATATTTATCCGTCGATAGTGCTGTATTCGTAGTATTGGTTCCGAACTTCGATTTCGTTCTTCGTGTATTGGAGCTTTTGGAGTAGGTTCGCCATGTAGTTGGACGTAAATCTGTCTCTGGGGCCGGTAATGCCCAGCGACACCATGACCTCTTGCTCCTCGTCGAATATCGGGACGGCGACGCCCCTGACGCCGCGAAGGTGCTCCTCATCGTCGATGGCGTATCCCTGCTCGCGAATCCGTTCGAGCGCCGCTTCGAGTTCGTCGCGCGAGGTGAGCGTCTCGTCGGTTCCTTTCGGGAGGCCGTGCCGGTCGACGATTTCGTCTCGCCGCTCCGCCGGGAGGTTCGCGAGGATGACCTTTCCTAGGGAGGTCCAGTGCATCTCGGTGTGGTTCCCGATGGGAATCTCGTCTCCGGCGGCCTTCTCGCCGGAACTCCGATAGAGAATAACCCGATGTCCGTTCTCTTCGATACCGGCACCCGCGATCTCCCCCGTTTCGCGGCTGAGTTCTTCGACTTTGTTGCGGAGTAGCCGACCGACATCTAGCCGATGGCGGACGCTGCCGCCGAGTTCGAGAAACCGGAACGAGCGCCGATACCGGCCCGATTCCTTGACGACGTAGTCTCGCTCGACGAGCGTGTTGAGGTGGATAAACACCGTGCTCGTCGGGATGTCCAGATGCGTCGCGAGTTCGGAGAGGCCGACTGGCTCGAATTTCCCCAGCGCTGTGAGGATGTCGAGCGTCGTCTCGACCGCGCCGATAGTTTTCGTATCTTGGGACGCCATACGCTCGTTTATTCCACCCAGTGCAAAAACTCTTCCTCTACAAAATAAAATATTTCCACTATCGTTGAAACAGCGTGCTCACGACGTATTTTGTATACAATAACACGTGTACTTCTGTTATTTTTCTCGGTATCGGAGATGGGGATGAATGATAACAACTAACATTGCTTGATTCAGGAAACACAGAAGTCCCGAATTCCGGCTCTGAAGCGCCTCTGTCGCTCGGATTGCGTATCTGCCTCGATCGCATCGAATTCGCCGCACCGTCTTCCGATGTCGTTGAAAAGCGTAACAATGGGCGTGTATCGATTCGCGGATGTCGGCGTACAGCGGCTCTAACGCCGAATTTCAAGCTTTTCCCTCCCTCGGACGGTTCTCTGAGAGCGACCCCTGTGTGTGGACTGGCACGGCTACCGGTGACTACGTTTGTCGCTATCGCTGTCTCTCCGTGGCTGGGCATCCGTTTCGACATGGTTGTTCCACCTGATAACGTCGACAGTACCAACATTTATTACCTATGATTGCGACCCTTCTCGTACTCGATATGAGCGAGGTTACACTATCGAACGTTAGCAAGGTGTACGACGATAACGTCCTTGCAGTCAAGGACGTGTCTCTGTCCGTCGAGGACGGGGAATTCGTCGTCGTGGTCGGCCCATCCGGATGTGGCAAGTCGACCACGCTCCGCATGATTGCTGGGCTCGAGACAGTCACGGACGGGGAGATAGCAATCGGCGAGTCGGTGGTCAACGACGTTCGTCCGCAGGACCGGAACATCGCGATGGTGTTCCAGAGCTACGCGCTCTATCCGCACATGACCGTGCGCGAGAACATGTCCTTTGGACTGCGTCTCTCGGGCGAATACGACAACCAAATCGACCAGCGCGTCGACGAGGCGGCCGAACTACTGGAGATTTCGGACCTCATGGACGACCTGCCGAAACAGCTCTCGGGCGGCCAGCAACAGCGCGTGGCGCTCGGCCGTGCCATCGTCCGTGACCCCGAGGTGTTCCTGATGGACGAACCGCTCTCGAACTTGGACGCGAAGCTCCGGACGCAGATGCGCACCGAGATACAGCGCATCCAGGAGGAGTTGGACGTGACGACCATCTACGTCACGCACGACCAGACGGAGGCGATGACGATGGCCGACCGAATCGTCATCCTCAACGAGGGCGAACTCCAGCAGGTCGACCCACCCGAACGCTGCTACGACGAACCGAACAACCAGTTCGTCGCGGGGTTCATCGGGTCGCCGTCGATGAATTTCTTCGATGTGACCGCGACGGACAGCGCCGAGGGCGTCCGGTTCGAGTCATCGGAGGTGGCGTTCACGCTCGACGTGGACGTTCCGCCGGGAGAGTACACGCTCGGCGTGCGACCGGAGGATTTCGTCGCCGAAGGGGAGGGCGAGTACATCGAGACGGTGGTCGACGTCGTCGAGCCGATGGGGTCGGACAACTTCCTCTATCTGGAGACGGTGGGCGGGTCCGCGGAAGTCGTCGCCCGCGTTCCCAGCGAGTACCGGCCCGAACGGGGCGACCACATCTCGCTGGGATTCGACACGGAGGACATGCACCTCTTCGACACGGACGGTGAACGCGTTGCGTTGAACGAGCTACAGCGGACGGAATCTGCCTAACATGTTGTACGATACTATCGGTCAGCGGGAGAGCGAGTGGGCGGGAATGACCGCCAGCGAAATCGGCGAAGTCGGCGGTCAGGATGGTTCCTTACTGGTCATCCCGGTCGGAAGCGTCGAGCAACACGGCAACCACCTGCCGGTCATCACCGACACGTTGCTCGTCGAAGCGATGGTCGACGCCGCCATCGAGCGGTTGGACGACGTTCCGGTCGTCGTCACGCCGCCCGTCTGGAGCGGCTTCTCACCACACCATCTCTCGTTCGGCGGGACGCTCTCGCTCGAATTCGCGAACCTCCGGGCGACTCTGGAGGACATCGCACACACCGGTATCCAGAACGGGTTCGACGCGGTGCTGTTCGTCAACGGCCACGGCGGGAACGGCCCGCTCATCAACGCCGTCGTCAGCACCGTGGGCGTCGATACCGACGCCGAGGTACTCGGGACGACGTACTTCCAGTTGGCGTCGGACCGAATCGAGGAACTCCGAACGACCGACACCGGTGGCATGGCGCACGGCGGCGAGTTCGAAACGTCGCTGATGCTCGCTCTGCGCCCGGACCTCGTCGGTGACCTGGCGGACCGCGACGGCGAACCGATGGACGAACACTACGAGTGGGGCGGACAGGACTTACTCGACGGCGGCAACGTCGCCGTCTACCGCTCGTTCGACGCGTATTCCGAGTCCGGTGCCATCGGCACGCCGACGGCGGCGAGCGCCGAGACGGGCGAGCGAATCCGCTCGATTATCGGCGAGGAACTCGCGGCCCTCCTGGTCGCCGTCCACGAGAACAATGTTTGAACGATGATGTACGAGAAACGAACACAAACAGTTATGTGCATGGGACCAAGTGACATTAATGATGAAGCCCGACAGTAACTCCCAGTCTAGCGAGGACAGTATCGACCGTCGACAACTACTGCAGGCGCTCGGCGCGGGCGGCGCTATCGCCATCGCGGGATGTAGCGGCGGTGACGGCGGCGACGGCGGCGACGGCGGCGACGGCGGCAGTGGCGGCGATGGCGGCGACGGCGGCGACGGCGGCACCCAGAGCGTCCAGTTCCTCACGATGGGCGTCGGTGACAACATCCGCCAGTTCTTCGAAGAGAACAACGCCGCCTTCGAGGAGGAATACGGTGTCAACGTGGAGTTCACGAGCGTCACGTGGGACAACGCTCGCCAGACGGTCAACAACCGAGTCGACGGCGGACAGGCCCCCGACGTGAGTCGGTGGCCCGCCCGCTGGATTCCGCAACTCGTGGGCAAGGACGCCCTCGAACCGCTCGACGACATGATGGACGGCGAGTTCGGCGAGCAGTTCTACGAGGGCGTCGCCGAGGGGACGATGTACAACGGTTCGCACTACGGCGTCCCGTGGGCCGCCTCGAACAAGTGCCTCTACTACAACAAGGACGTCTTCGAGACGGCCGGTCTCGACCCCGAGAACCCGTCGCTCAATTCGTGGGACGACATGCTCGCCGCGGCACAGCAGATTCGCGACAGCGACGCCAGCGTTCCGGCCCTCGGCCTCGCCGGGGCGGACGCTATCGAGACGGGGTCGCAGTACTACCACTACCACTGGTCCCACGGCGCAGACCTCGTCGACGACGAGGGGATGCCGGTCGTGAACTCCAGCGGGGCCGTCGACGCGCTCTCGCTGTACACCGACCTGCACCTCGAACACAACGTGACCCAGTCCTCGCCGCTCTCCTCGACCCGGCAGGACATCCGGCAACTGTTCGAAAACGGCGACCTCGGGATGGTCATCGGCCACGTCTACACGGGCCTCAACATCACCTCGGCACAGGAGAACGGCGAGGTCGACTTCGATTACGGCATCGTCCAGGTCCCCGAAGGGCCGGAGGGGCGCTACAGCCTGTTCACCATCGACACGCTCGCCATCCTGAGTCAGAGCGAGCACAAGGACATCGCACGCGACCTGATTCGGTTCTACTTCGACGAGGAACGCCGGTTCCAGTACTCGAAACAGAAAGGCTTCCTGCCGGTCGTCGAATCCGTCGGCGAACGGGAGTACTTCTCGGAGTCGAAGAACTGGGGGCCGTTCGTCGAGGCGGGTCAGTACGCCCGCGCCCGACCGAAGCTCAGTAACTTCAGCCAGTTCAACGACCGCATGGTCCAGGCGATTCAGGAGGCGCTGGCCGAGCGGAAGACGCCGCAGAAAGCGCTCAACGACGCCCAGAGTGATCTCGAAGATGCCATGGAGTGACGTAACGGCATGAGTCTGGCCGAGGAATATACCGAGGCGAGCGAGGAATCCCGCCTCGAACGAGGGTTGGCCTACCTCCAGCGCAACAGCCGTGCGTATCTGCTCATCGCGCCAGCGGCGGTGTTCCTGCTGGCGGTCGTCGGCTACCCCATCGTGGAGACGTTCCGGCTATCGCTGTACCGCTCACCGGCTGACTCCACTATCGAGACGTTCGTCGGCCTGCAACACTACGCGGAAATCTTCGACAGCGACATCTTCTACCGACTGCTCTGGCAGACGGGGCGCTGGGTCGTCGCCGGTGTCGTCGGCAAGACGATTCTGGGGCTGCTCATCGCCATTCACCTCAAGGGCGACATCCGCGGGCGGAAGTTCTTCCGAACCGCCTTTCTCATCCCGTGGGGCATCCCCTACGCCATCTCGGCGGTCGTGTTCCGGTGGATAGAGCACCCGCAGTTCGGCTACCTCAACGCCATCCTGCTGAAACTCGGACTCATCGAGCAGGGCATCGGTATCCTCGGGAACCCGAGTCTCGCGTGGCTCGGCGTCGTCGTCGCCGACATCTGGATCGGGACGCCGTTCATGGCGATAATCTTCCTCGCGGGCCTCCAGTCGATTCCGCAGGAACTCTACGAGGCCGCCGCCATCGACGGGGCCGAGAAGTGGCACCAGTTCCGCTACATCACGCTCCCGCAACTCAAGAGCGTCATCCTCATCGCCACGCTGCTGTCGACCATCTGGACGTTCGTCAGTTTCGACGTCATCTGGACGATGACCGGCGGCGGACCCATCAGTTCCACGGCGACGCTGGTCATCCACATCTATCAGGTGGGCCTCCAGAACGGGAACCTCGGACGCGGTGCCGCCTACAGCGTCATCGGGTTCCTGTTCCTGCTCGTCTTCGCCGTCATCTACCTGCGCATCTACACGCGCGGAGGTGACGAGCTATGACGATGGCTGGCCACGACCGAAGCAGTCTCCGGAAAGTCCGGCTCTACGGCGTCCTGATAGCGCTGCTCGGGGTCATGATGCTCCCGTTCTACGCCATGTTCTCGAGCACGTTCAAGCCGGAGTCGGAGATTTTCTCCGCGCCGGCGACGCTGTTCCCCTCGGACCCGACCTTTCAGGCGTACGTCGACGTCTGGTCGCAGACCGACGTGCTCCTGTGGATAGGGAACAGTTTCGTCATCTCGCTGGGGACCGTCGTCCTCACGCTCTTGCTGGCGATTCCGGCCGCGTACTCGTGTGCGCGAAACGACTTCGTCGGCAAGCGGACGTTCCTGCTCTCCGTGCTGGTCGTCCAGATGTTCGCCCCGGTCGTGCTCATCGTCGGTCTGTTCGACGTCATCACGCAGTTCGGCCTGTTCAACACCTATCTGGCCGTCATCATCCCGGCGGCGGCGTTCACCCTGCCGTTCAACGTCTGGATGCTGTACGGCTACTTCAAGACGATACCCGTCGCGCTCGAAGAGTCGGCGCGTATCGACGGGGCCAGTCAGCTACAGATCCTGACGAAAATCGTGCTGCCGCTGACGAAGCCAGCGCTGGTGGCGAGCATCACCTACACGTTCCTCTACGCGTGGAACCGACTGCTGTTCGTCCTCACCTTCCTCACCGACAGCGGGAAGTACAACATCCCGCGCGGCGTCTTCTCGATGGTCGGCGCGCTACAGACCGACTGGCGGATGATGCTGACGGTGTCGGTCATCGGTATCATCCCGCTGCTGATTCTGTTCGCCTTCCTCGAGGAGTACATCGTCGCCGGGATGACGGCTGGCGCGGTCAAAGAGTAGCGGCCTCTCCTTTTATTATCGCCCCGGTGGTCGTTCGGGTATGGAATTCGCGATGTGGGCGTACCCGTGGGACATCCTCGAGGAAGGCCCGGAAACCGTCGAGACGCGACTGCGAGACATCGGCATCGGCGAGGTGAACCTCGCGACGAACTACCACACGGTGCAGGCGTTCGCGCCGCACAACCCCGAGCGCCGGACGCTGTTCGCCCGCGCGAGTTCGTACTTCGAGACCGGCCCGGCGTACGAGCGACTCGAACCGATACCCTACGAGGGGATGGACGGCGACTGGGTCGCAGACGTCGCCGACGGCCTCTCGGACCTGACCCTGACCTCGTGGACAGTCGGCTGTCACAACTCCCGACTCGGGATGGACAACCGGGACTGCACGCTCGAATCCGCACACGGCGACGACCTCGTCTTCGGGTTGTGCCCCTCTAACCCCGCGGTGCAGACGTACCTCACGGCGCTGGTCTCGGACCTCGCGTCGCGCGACGGACTCGACCGCGTCGAACTGGAGACGTTCGACTACTTCTACGGGACCGGGTTCGGCTGGCACCACCAGAAGATTCACGCGCAGTTGGGGACGCTCGGGGAGTTCCTGTTCGGACTGTGCTTCTGTCCGGACTGCCGCTCGAACGCGGCGGACGCGGGCGTCGACACAGAGCGCGTCCGAACGACCGTCGCCGAGACGCTCGACGCTATCGTCGCTGGTGAGGTGGCACACGACCGCTCGCCCGAACAGTGGCTCGCAGAACACAGTGGGGTCGCCGCCTACGTCGACGTGCGCGAGGGGACGCTGACCTCGCTCTACGCCGAGTTGGCCGACGCCGCCGGGTCGACGCCGCTCGGGTACTACGTCGGCGCGCCCGACCCCGGCCGCGAGTGGATGGTCGGCGCTGACCTCGACGCGCTGTCGGCCCACGTCGACTACTACTGCCTCCCGGCCTACGAATCGACCACCGACGAAGTACTGGCGGCCTACGACGCCGTCGAGGGTCTCGTCGACGTGCCGTTACACGTCGGCCTCCTGCCGGGCCATCCGGCGATTCACGACGAGGCGACCGTCGTCGACATCGTCCAGGCCCTCGAATTGAGGGACGTACCGAGAGTCTCGTTCTACAACTACGGCCTCCTGCCCGAGCAGTCGCTGGAGTGGGTGGGTACCGCCACGAACGCCGTCGAGGGGTAGGCCGAAACGGTACTTTGATTATCGTTCCCGGACCACGACAGTACATGGAGATAACCGACGTGTCAGCGGTAACTGTAGACGTACCGCTGGCCGAGTTAGACGACCACCTCGGGATTGGCCCGTACGTCACCAATCACGGGGAGTTAGAGTCGATGGAGCGAGTGCTCGTCCGCGTGGACACCGACGAGGGAATCAGCGGCTGGGGGGAGATGCGCGTGTTCCTCTCCCCGGCGGCCACGGAGTCGATAATCGAGGACGGCGTCGGCCCGATGGTTCGGGGCCAGTCCCCGTTCGAAATCGAGCGCCTCCGTCGACAGGTGTTCGTCGAGTACACGAACGTCGATATGTTCTTCGCGGCCGTCGAGACGGCCTGCTGGGACATCGTGGGGAAGGCCCTCGACCGGCCGGTGTACGAACTCCTCGGCGGGTGGACCGCCCCGACACAGGGCTCCCAGCAGCACCGGCAGAGCGTCGACGGCGACAGCACCGCGCCGGGGCCCGTCCCCATCGCGTTCTGTCTCGGCATCCTCTCGCCCGAGGAGTCTCGCGTCAAGGCCCGCGAAGCGCTCGAAGCGGGCTTCTCGGTCCTCAAGACGAAGGCGGGCCGGGACTGGCGACAGGACGTCGAGCGCATCAAAGCGATGCACGACGAAGTCGACGGCCAACTGGAGTTCCGCCTCGACCCGAACCAGGGCTGGACGCTCGACCAAGCGGTCCGCGTCGGCGCAATGCTCGAAGACGAGAACATCTACCTGCAGTACATGGAGCAACCCATTCGGGTGGACTCGCACACGTCGCTCGCGCGACTCCGCCAGCGGCTTCGCCAGCCGATTGCGCCGAACGAGGACACCTACATCTCGCACAACATCCAGTCGCTCGTCGAGGCCGGGGCGATGGACGTCGGCGTCATCGACCTGACGCCAGCGGGCGGTATCAGCGGCATTCGCCAGCAGGCCGCCGTGCTGGAAGACGCGGGCGTCCCGTTCACGCACCACTGCGCGTTCGACCTTGGCATTCGGACGGCCGCCATCCTCCACGCGTTCACCGGCATTCCGGGCTTCTCCCTGCCGCCGGACTCGACGTACTACGGCTGGGAAGCCGACGTCATCGAACAACCCTTCGACGTGACCGACGGGTGCCTCCCGGCCCCGGACGGCCCCGGCCTGGGTATCACCGTCGACACCGACGCAGTCGAAACCTACCGCATCTCATGAACCGACAAGAACAACGTTCAATAGGGCGGCCGTCGTGGGTGCTATCGTCATGGTAGAGCTATCGCTCGCCGACCGACCAGCTATCGTCACCGGCGCGTCTCGGGGCATCGGCCGCGAAATCGCGGCCCGGTTCGCCGAGGCGGGCGGCGACGTCGTCGTCTGCTCGCGCACCTACGAAGACGTCGATGCCGTCGCGACGGAACTGAACGCGGAACACGACGGCCGAGTCGTCCCGGTCGAGTGCGACGTGACCGACCGCGACGCGGTCCGTGACCTCGTCGATACGACCGTCGAGGAGTTCGGAGAGATTCGCGTCCTCGTGAACAACGCCGGCGGGGCCGACGAGTCGGCGAACCTGCTGCACCGCTGTGACGAGGACACCTTCGAGTGGATGGTCGACCTGAACCTGAAGAGCCAGTTCCTCCTGAGCAAGGAAGTGCTCCCGGCGATGGTCGCCGCAGGCGGCGGGTCGATGATACACATGGGCTCGGTCAACGGCCTGTTCGGCATCGGACACTCCGGCTACTCCGAGGCCAAGAGCGGCCTGCTGGCGCTGTCGCGGAACATCGCCGCCCACTACGGGCAACACGGTATCCGCTCGAACGTCATCTCGGCGGCCACCATCGAGACGGAAAACAGGCGCGAGGAGATGGCAGACACCGAAGGCCGAACCGGCGAGACGAGCGCACGCGAGCGGTGGCTCGACCAGTACCCGCTCGGTCGGTTCGGGACGCCGCGGGAAGTCGCGGACACGACGCTGTTTCTCGCCTCCGGGATGTCGAGTTTCGTCACCGGCGAGAACCTCGTTCTCGACGGCGGCCTGACGACCAGCCTCCCGACCTCGTTCCTCAACGAAATCTACGACGCGGACGAACAACCGACGAGCAACTGAGTCACGACCCATGGAAGAACTAACGACAGACGACGCCCCCGACAGTATCGGCCCGTACTCCCAAGGCATCGCGAGCGGCGACCGAATCTACGTCTCCGGACAGGGACCGGTCGACCCGGACACCGGCGAGGTGGTTCCCGGGACGCCCGGCGAGCAGACCCGACGCACGCTCGAAAATATCGAGGCCGTCCTGGAGGCTGGCGGTGCCTCGCTCGACGACGTGGTGAAAGCGACGGTGTTCGTCAAGGACATGCGGTACTACGACGAGGTGAACGACGTATACGGCGAACTCATGTCGCCGCCGTATCCCGCGCGAAGCGCCGTCGAAGTGGTGAAACTGCCCGTCGATATCGACGTCGAAATCGAGGTCGTCGCAGAGCGGTAACATGGACCGGCTAGTCGTCTTCGACCTCGACGGGACGCTCACGCGACAGCGCGGCGGCTTCGAACTGCTGCATACCCTCTACGGGACGACGCCGCAGGGTGAGGTGCTGATGGACCGCTTCGACGCCGGGGAAATCACGTTCGACGAGTGGTGTCGGTCGACGGTCGAGACGTGGATTGCCGAAGGCGTCACGGCAGCGGACATCGACCGTGCGGTCGACGCCGTCAAGCCGAAAGCGGGAGCGGAGGCGGTACTCTCCGCTCTCCGAGCGGACGACGTGCCGTTCGGGATACTCAGCGCCGGTGTCGCGAACCTCGCGACCCGTTTCGAGGCGTACGACCCCGCGTTCGTTCGCGGCAACTGGCTCCGATTCGACGACGGACGACTCTCGGGTATCGACGTCGGCGTCGGCCCCAACGAAAAGGGTGAAATCCTGCGGACCATTCGCGAACAGCACGCGGGCATCGACATCTCGTACGTCGGCGACTCGCACACGGATACCGAGGCGTTTATCGAGGCCGATACCGCTGTGTTGTTCGATCCTGATGATAGAGTTCCGGATGCCGCCGTGGACGCGGCAGATACTGTTGTAGAATCGCAAAATCTGGAAGATATATCTACAAAATACGTCTGAGCGAGCATAGATTGTTTTCTTTGGATTAGGATATACCACTCGTGTGTATAGTTGGGTACAGAGTCCCCTCTGAGTGAGCGGCTTACTCACGCCCTGTACAGCGACTCCGAGTCCGGGAACGGCTTTACAAAGGATGTGTTCTGCAATACTCCGCCTCTCTTCTTCCCCAGTTCGTCATGGTTCAGAACTCGCGCCGTCAGTCTGCACAACTGACTTAGCGAGACATACCGTGCAGTCGATAATGGGGTCGGATTCCGACACACACAGGCAGTCGAAGGTCGAACGACTGCTCGAAGAATACGGACTACAGGATATCGGTGCTGAACTCGAAGCGGCGTGGACCGGGGAGAATCGGGAGCGACAGAGCCTCCGCACGCTGGCCGACCGGTTCAACCGCGCACTTCTCGTCGCGACAATCCGAGATGCGGAGATGGACGTCGTCGACGGAGAACCGGCGAACTTCTATCGACTGCTGACCGACGACGAAGTGAGCGCGGGCCAGCGTGTCGAAGCCCGGAATCGACTGGAACGGGAGGGCGTCGACGTGGACGGTCTGGAGTCTGATTTCGTCACGTACCAGGCGATTCGCCACTATCTCACGAACGTCCGCGGCGCGAGTTACCAGAAACAGGACGAGACCGAACAGGTCGAACGCGAGCGGACCGGCATCGACCGACTCCAATCGCGCGTCGAAACCGTGGTGCAAGACAGCGTCGACCGGTTACGGAGTGCCGGTCGCCTCTCGCTGGGCGAGTACCGGGTATTCGTCAGCGTCGAGATTCTCTGCAAGGACTGTGGTGGGCAGTACAGCGTCGGTGACCTCCTCCGTCGCGGCGGGTGTAACTGCGAGCGGAACTAACCGATGCGGGTCTCGCGGTGGTACTCGTCGCGGAGTGCCCGTGCGTCTTCTGGGAGGAGGGCGACGACGAGATAGGTGGGATACTCGGCGAAGTAGTCGACGAGTGACGCGATTCGTTCCGCGTCGATGGCTTCCAGCGAGTCCAACAGCATGAACGGGACCCGTTCGTGAACGTCGTGGACGAGGTAGCCCGCGAGCGCGAACACCAGTCCGGTGACCTCGCGTTCGCTCTCGCTGAGGTGGGCGATGGTGTCTTCGTACACCGTGCCGCCTTCGGAACTCCGGACGATGTGCAGTTCGAAGTTCGACCCCTCGATGACGTCGTCGGGCGCGATGGTGTCGACGGTGTCGGTGGGCTGGTCGGTTCGTTCGAGCCAGATTCGTTCGAGGTTGTCGTAGCCGAGGATGTCCAGCAGGTCGTCCATCCGCTCGTTGAACTGTTCGGTCGCCTCGCTCTCCAGTCGGTCGATTCGGGTCCGGAGGTCGATGAGTTCCGAGACCACCTCCTCGCGCTGTGTGACCAGCGATTCCTCCCGACGGATCTCGGCCTCGATTTCGTCGATTTCGTCGTTCAGGTCGTCCAGTTCCGATTCGAGTCGGTCGAGTTCGAACTCCAATTCGTTGGCCTCGGTGTGGAGGTCGAGGACTTCGTCGAACTCCGCGGACCGGAGCGAGGACACTTTAGCTTCGAGTTCGACGACGCGGTCGGACAGGTTGTCGCGCCGCTCTCGGAGGTCGCTGACGGTCGATTGTCGCTGCTCGATTTCCGCGTCGAGTTCGTCGAGCGTCTCGGTCAGTTTCTGGCGACGGGTGAGCGTTTCGGCGACGGCGTCCCGCTCCGTGACCAGGTCCTCGATTTCCGCTTCGATAGCTTCGATGTCGGCTATCGTTTCGCGTCGGTGCGTCCGCATCGCGTCCAGCGTGGCTTCGATGCGCGCTTGTTTGACTCGCGACCCGCAGGTCCAGCAGGTCGTCTTCGACCCCTGGTAGAGTCGGTCGGTGATGTCGCCGACGCTTTCGGGTTTCGCCTGAATGGCCTCGGTAATCTGCGTGTGTTCTCCGGCGAGTAGTTCCTCGTTAAATTTGATAACGTTCTGCAATCGGGTGGTGTAGTCGGAACGGTCGCGTTTCCGTTCCCGGAGGTCGGTAAGCTTGGCCTTGATTTCATCTAGCTCGTCTTTCGGCGCGTCGGTGAGACTGGCCCGTTCCGCCGCGAGGTTTCCGCGTTCGTCGCGTAACGCAGAGATGCTCTCTTGTTCGGACTGAATCTCGTCTCTGACGTGCTTGAGTTCCGACCGCGTCGCCTGCAGTTCGTCGAGTGCCGTCTCCAGTTCGTTCTTGTTCTGTCGCGTAATCTCGACGTCGAGCGTCCGGTCGTCGATTCGCGCTTCGACGGACCGGAGTTCGTCTCGAACGTCGGCGACGTTCTCGCGGAGCGTCTCTCGGCGCTGTTCGAGTTCGGGCAACTCCCGTTTGCGCGATGCGATGTCGTCGAGGTCGTCGTCGATAGCGGCTTTGCGCTGTTCGGCGTCGCGTATCTCGCGACGTATCTGTTCGAGGTCGACCGGACGCATGATGAGTTCTCGGAGTTCGTCGCCGCGGACGACCGCCCGTCGGGCCTCGTTGTCCTCGAGCAGGAAGGCGAACAGGTTCGCCAGCGTCGGGTCCGACAGCACGCCCGTTCCCGACCCGACGACGCCGTCTTCGGTCTTGGTGAGCGTTCGCGTGTACGTCTCCTCGCCCAGCGACAGCTCGACCTGTCCGCGGTCGGCGTCCCCTTTGACGGTCGTCCAGTCGCTCCCGTGTGCGGCCATAATCGCCTGGAGGAAGGAGGTCCGGTTCGTCGCGTTCCGGCCAGCGAGTACGGTGACGCCCGGCGGTATCTCGACGGTCGCGGACTCGATACCACCGATTCGCTCGACGTCGAACGTGGCATGGTCGCCGCTAGCCGTGACCGAGTCCATACGTGTACCTGCGCGAGTCGTCTGCATAAACACTGGGGGTGCGCACTGGCGAGTCGGCGTGGTCGCTGTGTCTGGGCGAGTCACTAAGATAACAGACCTATGTCTGTTAGTTAACCGTCTTCTCGCCACCCACGCCACTCACATACAATCATCGGGCCGCTGTTACTGTGCAAATACGGACTAAAACAATCACTATCGACAATCTTTATGTACAACTATGGCTGTAGCTGGCGATGTCGCTCACAATGTCAGAACGCAACACAATCGAAAGCAAACTACGCGCTCACGTCACCTCCGTCAAGGAGGACTTGATGACTGGGGTGTCGTTCATGATTCCCTTCGTTACGATCGGCGGTATCTTCCTCGCCGTCGCGTACGCGATAGGGGATACGCAGGCCGTCTTCGACAACACCGGGTCGGCCGGTTGGTTCCTGGCACAGATTGGGGTCGCCGGTCTGACCATCATGGTCCCCATCCTCGGTGCCTACATCGCGTACGCCATCGCGGACCGTCCGGGGCTGGCACCCGGTTTCCTGCTGGCGTACATCCTCCAGCAGGGAACCGTCATCGAACAGGCGGCCGGGGTCATCGGCCTCTCCGGCGGCGGCGCGGGAGCGGGCTACCTCGGTGCAATCGTCGCCGGGTTGCTGGCTGGCTACGTCGCGCGGTGGTTCAAGAGCCGCGACGTTCCGGGATTCATCCAGCCGATGATGCCGGTCCTCATCATCCCCGTGGCGACCATGGCCGTCCTCACTCCCATCATGCTGTTCGTACTGGGCGTGCCCGTCGCACTCGCGAATCAGGGCCTCACCGGCTTCCTGCAGTCGATGCAGGGCGGGCAGGCCATCGTCGTCGGCCTCATCCTCGGCGGGATGATGGCCTTCGACATGGGCGGTCCCGTGAACAAGGTGGCCTACGTCTTCTCGACGGGTCTCATCACCGAGGGCATCTACGCGCCGATGGCGGCCGTGATGATCGGCGGGATGGTCCCGCCGATTGGCATGGCGATTTCGAACTTCATCGCGCCGCACAAGTACGCGGCCGAGATGTACGAGAACGCCAAGAGCGGTGTCGTTCTCGGCTCCTCGTTCATCACCGAGGGCGCGATTCCGTACGGGGCCGCCGACCCCCTCCGCGTCATCCCGTCCGTCGTCGCCGGCAGCGCCGTCGGCGGCGCGCTCTCGATGGCCATGAACGTCACGATGCCCGCCCCCCACGGCGGCGTCTTCGTCATCCTGCTGTCGAACAAGCCCCTGGTGTTCGTCGGGTGCATCCTCCTCGGGTCGCTGGTCACCGCGACTGTCGCGACGGTCATCAAGCCCGACTTCGAGGACCGCATCGAAGCCGAACGCTCGGCGGGCAACGCACAGCCGACTAACGACTGAACACACGGACACAGCGGACAGCTAGCACCCACACACAGAGTCACATCCGAACCCGTTACACCAACACAATGGCAGACGCAATCGCACACGACGACGTCGAGGAACTGATTCCGGCGAGCCACATCTCGCTGACCGAACCGCCCGCGGAGAAGGAGGCGTGCATCGAACACCTGCTCGACCTGCTGGTCGAGTCCGGCCGGGTCGACGACCGGCAGACGGCGCTCGACGCCCTGCTCGCCCGCGAGGAGCAGACGACCACCGGCGTCGGCATGGGCATCGGTATCCCCCACGCGAAGACCGACGCAGTCAGCGAATCCTCGCTCGCGTTCACGCGCTCGACATCCGGGGTCGACTTCGGGTCGATGGACGGCGAACCCGCGACACTCGTCTTCATGATACTCGTCCCGGAGGCGGGCGGCGAGGACCACCTCACCATCCTCAGTTCGCTCTCACGCGCGCTGATGCACGACGACATCCGCGACCGCCTCCACGAGGCCGACGACGAGGCGGCCGTGCAGGCCACGCTCCGGGAGGCAATCGCATGACGCTCGAACGCACCGTCGAAATCGTCCCCGAAGCGGGACTCCACGCCCGCCCGGCGGCGGCCTTCGTCGAGGCCGTCACCGACCACGAGGCCGAGGTGTCGGCCGCCAAATCCGGCGAGGACCCCGTGCAGGCGGGGAGTATGATAGCCGTCACCAGCCTCGGCGTCGGACAGGGTGACGAACTCCACCTCGTCGCCGACGGCCCGGACGCCGAGGCCGTACTGGACGAACTCGAACGGATACTGACCACGCCCGAGGAGGAACTGAGCGCCTGACGATGGCCGACCGAACCCTCAACGGAACGGGCGCGACGCCGCGGTCGGGCCTCGGAACCGTCGTCTGGTACGACCCGGAGATATCGCTCCCCGACCCCGACGACGCGAGCGTCGACCGCGCGGCCGAGACCGCTCGGTTCGAGGACGCCGTCGAGACCGCTCGCGCCGAACTCGAAGCCGAACGTGCGGCGACCGCCGACCGCGTCGGCGAGGAGGAGGCCGCCGTCTTCGACGCGCACGTCAAGTTCCTCGAAGACCCGACCATCGCGGACGCCGTCGAGACCGGTATCGCGGACGGACTCCCCGCCGCGAACGCCGTCGACGACGCCTTCGGTGACCACATCGAGCAGTTCGAGGGCATGGACGGTCGGATGGCCGAACGGGCGGACGACCTGCGAGACGTTCGCGACCGACTGCTCCGAGTGTTGACCGACGGCGAGCGCGTCGACCTCGGGGACCTCCCCGAGGGCAGCGTCGTCCTCGCCGAACGGCTGACTCCCAGCGACACGGCGCAACTCGACCCCGAGACCGTCGCCGGGTTCGCGACGGTGACCGGCGGCCGCACCTCGCACGCGGCTATCTTCGCCCGGTCGCTGGCGCTCCCCGCCGTCGTCGGCGTCGGTGACGCGCTGGACGATGTCTCGGAAGGGGCCGAAGTCGTCGTCGACGGCGACGCCGGAACGCTACTGGTCGGCCCCGACGGGGCCGAACGCGAGGCCGCCGCCGCCGATACCGGGGCGGCAGTCGTCGAGAAAGCCGTCGAGACGACCGACGGCCGTCACGTCGAAGTCGCGGCCAACGTCGGCCGCACCGAGGAGTTGGCGGCGGCCGCCGACCGCGGCGCGGACGGCGTCGGCCTGTTCCGAACCGAGTTCCTCTTCCTCGACCGGGAGTCGCCCCCCTCGGAGGACGAGCAGTACGAGGCCGTCCGCGAGGCGCTCGATACGTTCCCCGACGGTCGCGTCGTCGTCCGCACGCTCGACATCGGCGGCGACAAGCGCATCCCCTACCTCAACCTCCCCGAGGAATCGAACCCCTTCCTCGGCGAGCGCGGGATTCGGCGCTCGTTGGACCCGGACTCGGACCTCTTCGGGACGCAACTTCGTGCGCTCCTCCGAGCGACGGCCGACGGCGCTGGCGAACTCGCCGTCATGTTCCCGCTGGTCGCCACCGTCGACGAACTCGACGCGGCGCTCGACGCCGTCGACGCGGCCGCGGCCGACCTCGACGACCGGGGTGTCGACTACGAGCGCCCGTCGATGGGCGTGATGGTCGAGACGCCCAGCGCCGTGTTCGTGGCCGACGAACTGGCGGCGCGCGTCGACTTCCTCTCCATCGGGACGAACGACCTCACCCAGTACGTGATGGCCGCCGACCGCGAGAACGAACGCGTCGACGACCTCCACGACCCGACGCATCCGGGCGTCGTCCGGGCGATTCACCGCGCGGTCACGGCGGCCCACGAGGAAGACGCGTGGGTCGGGATGTGCGGCGAGATGGCTGGCAATCCGGACCTGACGGAACTGCTCGTCGGCCTCGGATTGGACGAACTCAGCATGAGCGCCGTCACCATCCCCGACGTGAAAACCGCAGTCGCCGAAACGGCGTACAGTACCGCGAGCGAGCGTGCCGACAGCGCTCGTCTCGCCGCAACGCGCAGTGCAGTCCAGAACACGATTCACGACACATGAACTTCGTCGCAGTAACCGCGTGCCCGACGGGCATCGCACACAGTCAGATGGCAGCAGAGAACTTAGAACAGACCGCCGCAGAGCAGGGCCACGACATCGAAGTCGAGATACAGGGCGCGATGGGCGCGGAGAACGAACTCTCCGCGGCCGACATCGCGGACGCCGACGCCGTCATCATCGCGGCCGACACGGCCGTCAGTCAGGACCGCTTCGACGACGTGCCGGTTGTCAAAGGCACCGTCAAATCGGCCGTCAACGACGTCGAGGGCCTGCTTGCCGAAGCCGTCGATGTCGCTGGCGGCGACGGCGAAACGGACGCCTCACAGTCGAACGAACCCGCCGAAACCGGCGACCACAGCGACGCGAGCGGTGACGAACCGCAGCGTCGGCGCGGCGGCGACCGTTCGAAAGGACTCGTCGCACAACTGAAGAAACTGCTCGGCTGAACGCGTCCGACGATTCCCCCGACGTAGCCGACTACGTCTCGCCATTGCTACCGCAGCAACCACACCGAACCCAGACACCACACCGACACCATGCACGACCTCACCGATTCACCGCTCGTTCGCAACGACAAGACACTCGTCCTCGCTCACGACCACGGCCTCGAACACGGCCCGAAGCAGTTCAGTGGCGTCGAGGAGCGACTCGACCCGCGCGAAGTGTTCGAGATGGCGACCCACGACGCCGTCACCGCCCTCGCCGTCGGCAAGGGCCTCGCCGAGACGTACTATCCGAGTTACGAGGACGACGTGAACCTGCTGGCGAAACTCAACGGCGGGTCCGACCTCTGGATGGGCGACCCGTACTCGGCGCACAACTGGTCCGTCGACTACGCCGCCGAACTCGGTGCGGACGCCATCGGCTATACGATTTACCCCGGCGTGAACAAAGAGCCAGAGATGTTCGAGGACTTCCGACCGGTCCAGGAGGCCGCCCGCGAACACGACCTGCCCATCGCGATGTGGTCGTACCCGCGCGGACAGGCCATCAAGGACCACCGGACGCGAGACATCATCGCCTACGCCGCCCGCATCGGCCTCGAACTCGGCGCTGACTTCACGAAGGTGAAGTACCCGCGGAGCAAGGAAGCGATGGCCCACGCCGTCGACGCCGCCGCCGACAACCGCATCCTCCTCTCGGGCGGGTCGAAGGCCTCGGACCGGGACTTCCTCGAACTCGTCGCGGACTGCATGGACGTGGGCGTCTCGGGGCTGGCCGTCGGCCGGAACGTCTGGCAGCGCGATGACCCCTACGACATCCTCGACAAACTCGACGAAGTCGTCTTCGAGGAAGCCGCCGTCGACGACGTGCTGTAGGCATTAACGACGAGGTGCAGACAGCGGTCGCCGCGGTCAAGCCGAAAGCGGGAGCGAAGGCGGTACTCGGCTGCTTTCGAGCGGACGACGTGCCGTTCGGGATACTTAGCGCCGGTGTCGCGAACCTCGCGACCCGTTTCGAGGCGTACGACCCGCGTTCGTTCGCGGCAATTGGCTCCGAGTCGACGACGGACGGCTCTCGGGTATCGACATCTCGTACGCCGGGTCCTATCGGAATTGTCAGAACCGGCAGATACTAACAAAATTGAATTCGACAAGTATAGTTGAGTGCTTGAGTTCGATAACGAGGGGTCTTTCTATGGAGAGTATGTCTATTTGGGGATATTGGCGCATAAAAAACTCATAGATGCCCTATATAGTCAAAAATTAGAGTATATGGCTCTCGATACCGACAAACTATCTATGAAAATGAAATCACCGACAGCAGAACCGCCGTCCCCTTCTGGACGCCGGGAGAGAGTCGCGGTGGCCGATGGCACACACGTCGTCTCTCGTTCGGAACCGATTGGCGTCCTCCGAGCGCCGCTCGAGTAGTGCTCTCTGAGACGCACAGACGAAGTCGTGGATTGCGACTCCACTCTCGTTGGAGCGGTGTGGTCGACACCGCTTGCGACCGACCGACGGGAATCTTGGTAATCTACGGAGTAATGACGGCGCGGCCGTCTATCTCGCGGTCCTCTAGCTTCTGGGCGACATCGTTGACGTCTTCGAGGTCGTACCGGGTGGTGTGGAGATCGACCTCGCCGCGCTCGACCAGCGCGACCAGTTCCTGCAGTTCGGCGTAGCGGCCGACGATGTTCCCTTGGTAGGCAAACTCGCCGTTGACGAGTGCCTGTGCAGGCTCGTGGATGTGGCCGCCGTAGCCGATGATGTAGTGGTCGCCACCCGCGGCACAGATGTCGGGTGCGAGTGCGGTGGTCTCGTCGGCTCCGACGAAGTCCAGAACCTGGGCCGCGCCGACACCGTCCGTGATATTCTCGATCTCCTCGGCCACGTCCTCGCTCGTCGGGTCGATTGTGTAGCGGGCACCCAGGTCGGAACCGAGGTCACGCGCGGACTCCTTGACGTCGACTGCGACGATGTCGGCAGCGCTCATCGCGTCGACACACTGCAGACCGATGTGTCCGAGGCCGCCGACACCAATCACGACGGCGGCGTCGCCGGGATTGAGTCCGTCGACGGCTTTCTTCGCGGCGTGGTAGGCGGTGATACCGGCATCGGCGTGGGGCGCGATGTCGGCCGGGTCGACGCCGTCAGGGAGCGGGATAACCGACCGCTCGCTCGTGTGGAGTTCGTCGGCGAACCCGCCGTCAGTCGTCAGCCCGTTGAACGCGTCGTTCTCACAGTACATCGTCTCGCCCTGTCGGCAGGGCCGACAGGTACCGCAGGTCTGGACCGGGTGACAGATGACTTGGTCGCCCTCCGAGACGATGTTGACTTCGTCGCCGACGTCGACGACGGTCCCGGCGTTCTCGTGACCCAGTGTCATCGGCAGCGGCTGTGGGACGTACTGTTCCCACATTCCCTCGATAATGTGGTTGTCCGTCTGGCACCAGCCGGCGCCCTCTACTTCGACGATGACGTCGGACCCGCCGGATACCTGTGGCTTGTCGACCTCGTCGATCGAGAGGCCGTCGCTCATGTCGTGCGTGTATTCGTGTAAGCGTGCTGCTCGCATGATACAGTCTACCTTCCTCATCTATAGTTATAAATTTAAGGATGGCTCAAAACGATACTAGATTCGGAGATATCGCTTCCGGTGGGGGAGAATTCCGCTGTTGTCAGCTTTCGGCCGACTGCGTGAGGGGGCTCGCTCCCTCGTCGTTCACCGCAAGGCGGGTCTCACCTCGCGTAGGAATCCGGTCTGTCGGGGTCGAAGCGAGCCTCGTTGAGCGCGTCACAGATGTTGCCTTGCCCGCTCATGTTCACCTTCGCAAGGCGCGTCCGCTTGTGGACGAGGTCGAACCGGTCGGGGTCGATAGGCTCTCCCTCTGGCGTCCGAAACAGCAGGTCGTCTTCGGAACTGAAGACTCCCGACACCGCGGCTTTCTCGACGTAGTCGGCGAGGACCTCGCCGTCGACGGGGATAGCCACCGCGCCATCGCGGACGTAAACGACCGCCTCGTCGTCATCGAGTGAAAGGTCTCCGCGGACGAGTCGCGTTATCTGCACCTCCGAGAGTCCCGCGTCCAGCAGTTCGTTCATCGCGTCGTACTGCCGACCGACCCGGGCCTTGTCGTCGAGCGACGCCCGGATGCTCTCGACGCCACCGTCAGCGTCCGGAAAGACGCTTCCGAAGGTGTCGCGACTGTTGATACCATCGGTAATTTCGGTCTCGTGCAAATGCTCGCGGAGCGTAATTCGTGCCCGTTTGACGGTGTCCAGCGCTTCGACCTCATCGCGGGCGTCTGCCGCCATCATCCAGGCGAACGCTGGCGAACACCACGCCGTCGGGAGCGAGAAAGTCACGTCGACTGTCGTTTCGCTCACCGTGATGTCGTCGATATAGTCCAACTCGACGATGGACTCGTCGAGTTCGGGGTCGGTCACATTGTCCAGTCGTCCACGAACCGCACGGACCGTCGGGGACGTATCCGTCTGCGTTGTACTCGACATCAGTCTGCCGTAGCGTCCGTGGCGCCGTAGTGGTCGGCCAGTCCGAACTGTTCGGTGACTGCGTCTGTCCGGAACTGTTCTTTCTTCGCCTCGATATCGATGTCGTAGAGCTCGGCGATGTTTTCGCCCATTATCTTCTTCATGACGTCCGTTGTAAGCTCGACACCGTACTCGTCTTGTTGCTCGTCGGTGAGTTCAGCGTTCATCACCGTCTCGACGAGCCAATCGGGGTTCCACAGGGCGTAGTCAGACCCGAAGATGATGCGGTCCTCACCGAGCCAGTACAGCAGTTCGCCCATTATCTCGCCGAACTTTCGAGGGCGGTTCTGCGCCATCGGCGCGGCCACTGCCAGTCCGCCGTAGACGTTCGGTTCTTGGGCGGCGATCCAACAGAAGTCGTCGAGGCGAGGGAGGCCGACGTGTTCGACGACGAAGTCCAGTTCGGGGAACGAACTCGCCGCGTCGTCAACATCGGCCACGTCGAACGCGTCACGGTTCAGCGGGCGAATTGTGGGCCCCTTGTGCGCGTGTATCTTGTCGATACCGAGCTCAACACACTTTTCGAGGAATTCGAAGGATTCGTCGCTGTCGAGTCGCCAGCCCTTCGACTCGCCGCGCCACTCTGCGGTGTACACCTTGACGCCCTCGATGTCGTACTCCTCCTTTTTCCGTTCGAGTTCGCGCATCCCTTCCTCGCCGTCACGCGGGTCAAAACTGCCGTTGAGGACGAACCGCTCCGGGTACTCCTCGGCGAGTTCCGCGTTCTGATCTGTCGTATTGAAACCCTCGTCGTAGAAGTCCGTGAGGTACGTCGGCTGGAAGATGGCCATGTCGGCAGCGGCGTTCTCGAAGAAGTCGGTCATCATTCGCTCCGCGCCGTAGTGGCGGTACTCTTCGAGACTCCACTGCCGTTCTTCCGGTGTGAAACCGGTGTGATAGTCGTAGAAACACTGAATAAACTCTTCGCCTCCCTGATGTTTGATATTCTCCTCACGCGCGTCCCAGAGGTGGACGTGACCGTCGATGACGAATATCTCTTCGCCGTTTTGCTGGTACATCGCGTGTGCCACATAGTACCAATTGTTAATAATTCTTTCTCAAGGATATGGTTGGTAGAGGCGCCAAGAAGACGCAATTCGGCGGATACCCGATTCACGGCTGTTGAACGGTGATTGTCTCGCACTTTTGCGTCGGCACTGGCTATTCGGGAAGCTATCCCGATTTCTCCAGGAAATTTTCGGCTAATTCCGCGTGCGTACGGTGGATTATTCATAATCGGGGTGTGAACAACCCCCATACACGCAGTTCAATGCTGTTGAATCTCTTTCTGAGTGGGACCGCAGTGGACAGGTACGTCCGCAACACCATTCGGCCACGAGGACCGATGCGTAACTGAACTGGCGACTACAGTCGGGAAAGTACTGTCTGGCTCGTGCCAGTAATATCTATATTGTCAGTAACTCACCAGCGGTACCGGCCTACTCGGACCGCGGCGTCACTGTGCGTTCAATCAGGGTGAATATTAATTACAATTCGGATCGTTCTAGTGTCCATGAGCGAAAATCAGGCGAAAAAGCGCATCGAGGCTTCGGCCCGAACCCTCGAACTCCTCCAAACAGTCGCCGCTATCGGGCCCGCATCGGCGACGGACATCGCCACCGAACTCGACTTCCCGAAGAGCACGGCGTACTACCACCTCGAGACACTGGCGGACTTCGAGTTTGTCGTTCGGCGGAGCGACGGCTATCAGCTCAGTATGAACTTCCTCACAATGGGCCACGACCTGGTCAACCAACTGGACATCTACCAGGCTGGCAAGCCACAGATTGACCGTCTCGCCGATGAGACTGGCGAGCTGTCTATCCTCATGACCGAAGAGCACGGGCAGGGCTACTACATCTACGACAACCGTGGCGAGGGTGCGGTCAACTTCGACACCATCGGCAACCGAAAACCTCTCCACAACAATGCACTCGGGAAAGCTGTGCTCGCACACATGGACGAGAGCCGCGTCGACGACATCTTCGCTCGGTACGGCTTCCCGGCGACGACGGACCAGACAATCACCGACCGCGAAACGCTGCAATCGGAACTGGCGACTGCGCGCTCTGAGGGGGTCGCATTCGACCGAGAGGAGCAACTGGACGGACTCTGTTGTGTGGCTGCCCCAATTTTGCACCCCGAGTCTAGCGATGACCGGGTCATCAGGGGTGCTATCAGCGTCGCAGTCCCTGCGAGCCGCGCGAAGGGGGCATATTTCACAGAAGAACTGCCGATGGCGGTTTCCGACGCAGCAAACCTCATCGAACTAGAACTGCAGGAGTACTGAGCGACGTAGTGCAATTTAGGACCGGGTGGCCTACCAGCGACTGTTCATCGACATGAACTGGTCGGTGAGGGTCTTCGATTTGGTGACGTTGACGGCTTGGAACCCGGCACGCGCCGTGGCGTTCCCGGCAGTCACTCCGTGAAGCACTGCGGCAACTCAGCAGCAGACCGCTCATCAAACACCGCATCTTCGCTCCCTGCGACGACCTATCGAGAGTCGCTGGGGAGGACACACGGCCAATCAAATAACAATGGTATTTTCGTTATAGCTGGCGTGGTGGGTGTACATCGCGCGCTCCGAATCGCTCCCCAGTTGCCGGGCTATCCGGGTAGAGATATTTCCAGTTCGAACTCGTTAGCGATTCCGAGAACCTTGTTCGGGAGTTCGTTCTCGAACCATTCGTCGTCCATGCGCTTTGCCGGACTCGCGACGCTGAAGGACCCGATGTTTCGGCCGTCCGGTCCACCGACCGGGACGCCGACCGCCTTGACGCCGTCGAGTTGCTCTTCGTGGTTGAACGCGAATCCTCTGTCCCTAATCGTGTCGAGTTCGTCGAG
This sequence comes from Haloarcula marina, assembly GCF_024218775.1. NCBI lineage: Archaea > Methanobacteriati > Methanobacteriota > Halobacteria > Halobacteriales > Haloarculaceae > Haloarcula > Haloarcula marina. The sequence continues at coordinate 928,407 of NZ_CP100404.1, forward strand.
CAGTTCGTCGCGGTCCGTTATCGACCGCTGCGTCTCGGGTTGCAGCCCGTGGCGCTCGATTATCTCCTCGACTCGCGGCCGCGGTAGTTCGGAGAGAATCGCCTTTCCACTCGCGGTGACGTGGAGCGGTGCCTGCTTTCCGACGGTCGAATAGCTCCAGACGGCGTGCTTTCCTGAATGCGTGTACAGGTACACGCCGCGGCCGTGTTCCTCGACGACGAACACCGCCCGGCAATCCGTCTCTTCTGCGAGTTGTTCGGTGTAGGACTGCGCCGTCTTGTACTCATCGCGGAGGTTACGCACGTGCGTTCCGAGTCTGAGGAACTCGAAACTGAGTCGATAGAAGTCGCCCTCTTTCGCGACGAACTCTTCTGCTTCTAAGGTCGCGAGATGGCTGTGGACCGTGCTCGAGGCCATTCCGAGCGCGTCGGCGAGTTCGGTCACTCGCGCTTCACCGTGTTCTTCAAGTGCTCTAACGACGGCGAGCGTGGTTTTCGTCGTCTGCAACGTCCGTGATTGTGTGTTGGTTCCCATGCACATGGTCTTTCGGCGAGGTATATAAAATCCACTGCTGCGGGAAAACCCGTGGCTGTGGTTCTGTCACAAGGGGCCTTCGCGCTCTGTATTTTCTAATCGCATGGGGGTATTTGCTGTAATGCGGTTTGGGGGGCTCTACAGCGTCGGAACAGTGGCCACATATAAAGTCCATTTTGGGTGAATGAACTGTGGGATTCCTATTCTGCAACCAAGTCTGCCGTATATTTATACATATGTTTGTACTATATCCAAAATGCTGTGGTTTTTCGATGTAACAAATGCGCTCTGCGGGGCTCGGCGACACCCCAATTCGCGAAGTGCGAATAGAGGAATTATTTATCGTGTAGGATGCTCCGTCTCGTCGGTACTGTTGGCACTACTCCCGGTACAAGCACACGAACGACGTTGAATGTCCGAAACGAGCCTCAGAGACCAAGCATCTCACGCGCTTCGTCGGGACTCGCTATCGGTCGGTTCAGTTCGTCGGCGATGCGAGCGGCGCGCTCGACGAACTGGGCGTTGCTCTCTGCGAGCTCTCCCTTTCGGTAGTAGATGTTGTCTTCCATCCCGACCCGGACGTGCCCACCCAGCGTGATGGCCATCGTCGTCAGCGGGAGTTGATGACGGCCAACCGCGAGCGCCTGCCACTCGGCCGGGGCCGGGAGATTGTCGACCAGATTCAGGAGGTTACGAGGATGTGGTGGCGTCCCCGTTTGCATCCCGAGGATGAGCGTACACCAATACGGTGTCTCCAGCAGGCCCTCGTCGATGAGGTGTTCCATTTCGGGGTAGTGGCCGGGATTGAACACTTCCAGTTCCGGTTTCACCCCCGCCTCGCGCATCCGCTCGGCGTACTCCTCGTTCTGTTCCCGCGTGTTCTCTGCCGTACGGGTCTGCCCGAAGTTCATCGGCCCGAGGTCCATCGTCGCCATCTCCGGTCGCGGTTCCGTTTCGAGTACGGGCGCGATACGTTCCTCGCGGGAGTAGATACCGCCGCCGCCTGTGGTGAAGTTGACGATGATGTCGTCGCAGTACTCGTCGATGGCGTCGAGGAGTTCCTGATACCGCGCGACGGACTTCGTCTTCTTGCCATCCTCGTCCCGCGCGTGGAGGTGAACGATGGACGCGCCAGCCTCCTCACAGGCCGCGAGGTCCTGTGCGACTTCGACCGGTTGCTCCGGCAGATTCGGGTTCGCGTCTTTCCCGTGGTGCCCGCCGGTCGTTGCTACACTGATTATCAACTTCTTCTCGAAGTAGTCGGCGTACCCGCTGTATGGCATCGTGCGAATGGTCGCGGAACGATTATTTAGAGTTTGTGGTGGCACGCTCTCTCCGGGGTCCACACTGCAGTTTCGCGCGCGGAAGCCCGGGAGCAGTCGCTGCCGAGTCCCCTCAATCAGCACAGCGGGGAGACAGGATGCCGGTGGGGGTTGGACGCTGTCGTCTCATCTGTCGACAGTTCTGCCTGTGCGGCCCCGATGTGGGGAAGATTTATATATCTCGTCTGAATCAAACCAGATATGCGTCCCGAGAGTACCGCTATCGTCACTGGTGGCGCCCGCGGTATCGGACAGTCAATCTGTGTAGAACTCGCGCGAAGAGGGGCGGACGTCGTCGTCGCTGACCTCAATGGCGACGAGATGGCCGAAACCGAGACGCTGGTCGAGGAGACCGGTCAGCGCTGCGTCGGCGTCGAGACCGACGTGTCCTCGGCCGACAGCGTCGGCAGTACGGTCGACTGGGTACTCGACGAGTTCGGGTCCATCGAGTGTCTGGTAAACAACGCGGGTATCGCCGGCCCGACGGCACCCTGCGAGGACGTTCAGCCGGAAGATTGGGAGCAGACGCTCGCCGTCAACCTCAAGGGGCCCTTCCAGATGTGTCGGGCCGTCATCCCGCAGATGAAGCAGGCGTCGTACGGTCGCATCGTCAACATCGCCTCGGTGACCGGGAAGCGACCGCTGCCGAACCGGACCCCCTACGCGACGAGCAAGATGGGTGTTATCGGACTGACGCGGACGCTGGCGGCCGAAGTAGGCGGCGAGAACATCAACGTCAACGCTGTCTGCCCGGGGTCCGTTGAGGGGCCTCGCATCCGGAAGGTCTTCGAGCGCCAGGCCTCCGAGACCGGCCGAACCTACGAGGAAATCAGAGGTGACGTCGAACGGGAGACAGCACGCGGCGAACTCGTCGAACGGGAGGACGTCGCGGACCTGGTCGGCTACCTCTGTTCGGAACAGTCGAAACGAATCACCGGGCAGGACATCAACGTCTCGGCCGGGAAAATCATGTATTGACCGACGCCAGTCCACCAGTGACACGCTGCATCTCCTGACGGGAAACCGCCGCTAGACCCCTCTTTGCGCACGATATCGCGGCATCGAACGCCGACCAAACGTCCATAAACAAAACTTATATATAGTGCCTGTCTGAATGTGAAAGTGGATGTCAAACAAGCAGCCTTCAGGTTCGAGACGGACGTTTATGAATCGGCTCGCCGCCGCCGGTAGCGTGGGCCTCCTCGGCTCGCTCGCCGGTTGTGGTGGCAGTTCGGACGGCGGTTCCGATGGGTCCTCGGGTTCCGATGGGGGCACCAGCAGCGACGGTAGCAGTGACGGCAGCAGTGATGGTTCCAGTGACGGTGGGAGTGGCTCGCTGACTTCGATGGCCTCGATCGCCAACCGCCAGAACTCGTACTGGCTCAGCTGGGAGAAAGGCTACCTAGAGGCTGCAGAGGCCTTCGGATACGACACGAACGTCCAGACGAACAACGGTGAGGTCCAGACACAGCAACAGCAGTTCGACACGGCGGTGTCGAACAACTCGGACTTCATCGTCGGCCAGACGTACACCAACGCCGCCGCAATCACGCTCGCGGAGACGCTGGCGAGCAGCGGCACGCCGGGTGTCCTCGCGGTCACCATCGCCGACTGGTTCGTCCCGCAGGACGCCGGTGACGAGTACGTGACGTTCTTCACGCCGCACTTCGTCAACCACGCCTACAGCGCGGCGAAGATGCTGTTCGAGGCGATGGGCGGCAGCGGGACGTTCGTCCACATCGAGGGCAACCGCGGTACCGCACCCAACATCGGCCGGAACAAGGGCGTCGACCTCGCGATGGAGGAGTACCCGGACATCGAAATGGCTGGCAATCGACAGCCCGGGAACTGGATTCGCTCGGACGCTCGGCAGGTCATGAACGACAAGGTGTCCCAGTTCGGCGACGATATCGACGGCTTCTTCGGCCAGAACGACGCCGTCGCACTCGGCGGCCTCACGATTCTGGAGGAGAACGACATCGACGTGCCCGTCGTCGGCATCGACGCCAGCGAACCCGGCCTCGCGGCCGTCGACGACGGCCGCATGACCGGGACCGTCTCGGGCATGGGGCCGTGGCAGGCTGGCTGGTCCGTGGCGAAGTGCCACGACTACATCAACGGCCACACGCTCACCCCCGCCGAGAAGATGATGTCGTTCAACGCCCCGGTCTGTGTGAAAGACCCGAGCCAGTGGAGCGACGTCATCGACCGGCTTCCGGTCGTCGACGCGGCCGAGTACAACACGGCAATCTTCGACGGCGAAACCCCGTACGACTGGAAGAAGATGTCCGTGGTCGAGGCTGGCGAGGACGCGTGGGACCCCCAAATCGACCTGTCCCCGATGAACCTCGACGACATGAAGACGGTCCTCGACTGGAAAGAGGGCGACAAACCGGACGGCTACAGCCTTCCGGACGCCTACACGGACGACGCGACGCAGGAAGAGATCACGACGCTCTACGAGGACCAATTTACTAGTAACCCGCTCAAATAATCACACCGAATCCAATGGCCTCCGAGACACACACGAACGCGATGGAAACCGACCAGACCGACCCATCAGCCGACGGCGACTACAGCTTCCGAGTGGAGGGTATCTCGAAATCCTTCCGGCACGTCCAGGCACTCGCGGACGTCTCACTCGCCGTCGACCACGGTGAAGTCATCGGATTGGTCGGGGAGAACGGAGCCGGGAAGAGCACGCTACTGAACATCCTGACGGGCGTGCTGCAGGCCGACGAGGGGCAACTCTTCGTCGACGGCGAACCGGTCTCCTTCACCAATCCGCGCGAAGCGGCGAACTACGGTGTCTCTCTCGTCCACCAGGAGCAAGACGTCATCACGACCCTCCGTGGGTACGAGAACCTCTATCTCGGACGGGAGCAAGAGCGCCTCGGTGTCCTCGAGAAAAACCGAATGCGCGAGGAGGCCCAAGCGTTCGTCGACGAACTCGGCATCAACATCGATGTCGACGAGCGGGTCAGCAACTACACGTTCAACGAGCGCCAGATGCTCGAAATCGCGAAGGCGTTCCACGTCTCCCAGAAATCGGAGAATCCGGTCATCCTCTTAGACGAGCCGACGGCCGGACTCGAAGAGAGCGGCCGGGAGATACTGTTCGACCTCGTCAACGACCTCCGGGACCGTGCGACCTTCGTCTTCGTCTCGCACGAACTCGACGAAGTGCTCGAAATATCCGACCGCATCTACGTTCTCAAGGACGGCGAGCGGGTGGACGTCACCGACGTGGCCGATGCGACGACCGACTCCCTGCAACGGTCGATGGTCGGCCGGGAGACGGCGGACGAGTACTACCGCGTCCCCGACCAGCGCCGCGAGGCGAGCCTCGGCGAGACGGCGATGGACGTCGACGCAGTCGAACACGAGGAGACGGTCGGTCCGGTTTCCTTCTCTGTCCGCGAGGGAGAGATATTCGGTATCGTCGGCGTCGAGGGGTCCGGGAAGCAGCGTCTCGGTCGCCTGCTCGCGGGCGATTTGGAACTGACCAGCGGTTCGATGGCCGTCCAGGGAACGACCCTCGAGAACCCGTCGGTCTCAGACATGGTCGACGCTGGCGTCGGGTACATCCCGAAAGACCGGAAATCCGAGGGACTGTTGCTGTATCAGTCGGTCCTGGTGAACACCTCCCTGGCGATGGTCAGGGACATGAACGGTCGGCTGCCGCTGCTCGACCTCGACGCCGAGCAGGAGGCGGCCATCGATGCCATCGAGGAACTCGCTATCAAGACTCCGGGACCGAACGCACTGGTCCACGGACTCAGTGGCGGGAACCAGCAGAAGGTCGTCATCGCGCGATGGTTGGCCCAGGAGACGCCGGTTCTGGTGATGGACAACGTCACCCGGGGAATCGACGTCGGGGCCAAAGAAGAGGTTTACCGCCTGTGCCGCGAACTGACCGACTCGGGCGTCTCGATCGTCTTCATCGGCGACGAACTCCCCGAAGTCATCGGTATGTCGAACCGTATCGCCGTGATGGCGAAAGGCGAATTCGTCGGCGAGCCGTTCGATGCGTCGCCCGGTAACAAACCAACCGAAGAAGACCTAATTCAGGAGATGATCTAACAATGAGTACGAGTACCGTCACAGAGTGGATTTCCGACCAACGAGAGCAGCGCACCCTTCAGGACTGGATTCAAGACCTCGGGCCGTTCGTCATGCTCTTCGGGCTGATGGTTATCTTCACGTTCACCACGGAACGATTCTTCACCGAGGCGAACCTCCTCGATAACGTGGCGAAAAACGCCGTCACGTTGCTACTGGTCGCGCTGGCCGGGACCTTCCCCATCCTCCAGCAGAGCATCGACCTCTCGGTCGAGTCGGTCGTTCTCCTGACCGGTGTCGTGACCGTCGTCCTAATCGCGGAGTTCGGCCTCGGCCTGCTGGCTATCCCGCTGGCGATCGGTGTGGGAATGCTGGCCGGACTGTTCAACGGGCTGGTCTTCACGAAACTGAAGGTCCCCTCGTTCCTGGTCACGCTCGGGACGCTCTCGGTGCTGGCCGGTGTCGGGAAGATAATCACCGGCGGGTCCACCATCACCTTCCGGAACGACGCGATTCGCGCCATCTCGACCGGCGACGTACTGGGTATTCCCAACCTCGTGCTCTGGGGCCTGCTCATCTACGGCGTCACTATCGTGCTGGCGTTCCGGACCAAGTTCGGCCGGTACTGTTTCGCGCTCGGCGAGAACGAGCGCGTCGTCGAACTCGCTGGCGCGAAGGTCGACCGATACAAGATATACCCGTTCGTGCTGTCTGGACTGCTCTGTGGAATCGCTGGCGTGCTACTGACGCTACGGATCTCTTCGGCATCGCCGAACATCGGGAGCGGCCTCTTGCTCCCCAGCATCGCCGCTATCGTCATGGGCGGGACAGCGCTGACCGGCGGCGTCGGCGGCCCACACCGGACGATACTGGGCGTCCTCGTCATCGCGGTTCTGAACAACGGCATGAACCTGCTCGGTATCGACTCGTTCGTCCAGGAGATAATCCTCGGCCTCGTCGTCGTGGCTGCCGTCGCACTCTCCATCGACCGCGACAAGATAGACGTCGTGAAGTAAGCGGGATTCGCCCCACCTGTCGTCTCCGTTTTCGCCCCGACTGCCCTCTCGATAGGCTGTCGAAAAATTCACTTTTCATTCATAATTATCTATAGTAAATGTTTAAGTATGGCTACGAGTAGACAGTATCATGGGTGGCGATAAGCAGATTTCCGGTTCACAGAGTCCCGTCGGAACGGCCGGTTCGGACGATGCTGGCGGCGTCGCTGCGGAACTCGACGAACTTCGAGCGGTGATGGACGCCTGTGCGAACGGAGATTTCACGAGGCGATTCGAAACGGAGAGCGACGACGAGGATATCGCCGCACTCGCGGCGTCGTTCAACGACGTGATGGACGAGGTAGAGCAACAGGTCGGGCAGGTGAACGGGTTGGCGGCCGTCCTCACGGACGCCAGTGAGGAGGTCGCCACCGGTGCGAGGGCGGTCCGAGACGCCAGCGACACCGCGAGCAGGCGGACCGAAGACATCGCCGTAAACACCTCCGAACAGAAGCAGCGCCTCGATACAATCGCCGTCGAGATGGAGTCGCTGTCGGCCAGCATCGAAGAGGTCTCCGCCTCCTCGGCCACCGTGGCCGAAACGGCCGCGGAGACGCTTCGGCGTGGCGAGGAGGGACACAGTGCAGCGAAAGACGCGCTCGAAGAAGTCGACGAAATACTCGAAACCACCGACTCGACGGCCGAGAAGATGTCTGAACTCGAACGGAAGGTCCTCCAGATCGGTGAAATCGTCGACCTCATTTCGGAGATCGCAGACCAGACCAACATGCTCGCGCTGAACGCCAAAATCGAGGCCGCACGGGCGGGCGAGGCCGGTGCGGGATTCGCCGTCGTCGCGAACAACGTCCAGGAACTCGCGAACGAGACGATTTCGGCGGCCGACCAGATTGCCGCGGTGGTCGAGGAGGTACAGGCCCAGACCGACGAGGCGGTGGGTGATATGACGCAGATGCAAGCGAACGTCGAGACCGGCGTCGAGACAATCGAGACGGCTCTCGAAGCCCTCACGGACATCACCGCCCACATCGAAGACACCAACCACGGTATCCAGGAGATAAACGAGGCCGCAGAACAGCAAGCCGAGGCCGCTCAGCGTATCTTCGCGAGCGTCGACGACGTGGCAGCGTTGAGCAAAGCGGTCAACGACCAGGGCGAAGACGTGGCCGATTCGGTCAGGAATCAGGCGGACGCCGCCGCGGAGATTACCGACAGTTCGCTCCGCCTGACGCAGTACGTCGACATGCTCGACTCGGCGGTCGACGGCTACGAAACGGACGAGGCTATCTCGGCCCGAGCGAAGGACAGCGCACTAGACGAAGCGAGGGTGCGACGGGCCAACTCGTCGAGTGGCGAGAGCGACCACAGCGAGGCCACGTCGATGGGGACGGTCGCCGACCTCGACAACTCCTACTGGCTCTCGTGGGCGAAGGGCTACCGAAACGCGGCGGACGCGTTGGGGTACAGGACCAACGTCGCGGCCAACGACGGGGACGTCGACACACAACGCCAGCAGTTCGAGGACGCAATCCAGAACGGTGTCGACGCCATCGTCGGCCAGACCTACACGAACGAATCGTCAGTCGAGTTCACCGAACGGTGCGTCGAAGCGGGCGTCCCGACAGTGCTCGCCGTCACTATCGCTGACTGGTATACGCCCCACGACGCCGGCGACGAGTACGTGCAGTATCTCGCTCCCCACTTCGTCAATCACGCGTACACCGCGGCGAAAGTCCTCTTCGAAGAGATGGGCGGCGAGGGGCGATTCGTCCACATCGAAGGGAATCCCGGGACGGCCGTCAACGCTGGCCGAAACAGCGGCGTCGAACGCGCGCTTCGCGAGTATCCCGGCATCGAACTGGTCGGCGAACGCCGGGCGGGGAACTTCGTCAAGCACGTGGCGACCGACGTGATGGGTGAACTGGTTCACAGACACGGAACCGAGATAGACGGCTTCTTCGCGCAGAACCTCTCAATCGCCGAGGGCGGCCTCTCGGTGCTCAAGGAAAACGGACTCGACGTGCCGATAGCCACTATCGACGCGAGCGAACAGGGGCTAGCCAGAGTCCTCAACGGCGAGATTACGGCCACCGTCTCCGGCATGGCCCCGTGGCAGGCGGCGTGGTCGCTCGCGAAAGTCCACGATTACCGCAACGGACACACTCTCGAACCGGCCGAGCGGATGATGACGTTCAACGCGCCGCTGTGCGTCAAAGACCCGGATAGATGGCGCGGCATCGTCGACAGGATTCCGGTCGTCGACGCGGAGACGTACAAGCGAGAGGTGTTCGATGCGGAGATGCCCTACGACTGGCGGAAGATGTCGGTCGTCGAGTCCGGTGAGGGGTGGGACCCGCAGATAGAGATGCAACCGATTCGCCAGTCCGACCTGACGGACCTTCTCGGGTGGGACCGCTCGGAGAAACCGGCGGAGTACGCAGTGCCGGACGCCCTGCGTGACGACCGGGCGCTCGACGCCGTCGAACGGACGTACGCGACGCAGTTCCAACACGACCCGCTGAACCTCTAGCCGACGAGTGGTGGTCCTGGAAAATCGGGTGTGACGACGGCGCTATTCAAACCGTGAAGCCACCGTCCATCACGAGGTTGTGACCCGTGATGAACGACGCGTCGTCGCTGGCGAGGAACAGGACGCCGTCGGCGACTTCCTCCGGTTGTCCGGCCCGACCGAGCGGCGTCTCTTCGAGCAGTCCATCGATTGTGTCGCCGTCTTCGAGCGTCATCGCCGTCTCGATGACGCCCGGATTGATGGCGTTGACACGGATGTTGTTCTCGCCGTGTTCCAGTGCGAGTTGTCTGGTGAGATTCGTGACGCCCCCTTTCGAGGTGCAGTAGAGCGAAGAGTTATCGACCGCACCGATGCCAGCGATAGACGACATGTTGACGATTGCACCGCCGTGTTCCTGTTCGACCATCGCGTCGATTGCCGCCTGACAGCCGAAGTAGACGCCGCGAAGGTTGATGTCCATGAGCAGCTCGTAGTCGTCGGGCCCGGCCTCCAGAATCGGCATCTGTCGGTCGATTCCGGCGTTGTTCACCATCACGTCGAGTGCGCCGAACTCCGCGACGTGGGCATCGACGGCGGCGTGGAGGTCGTCTGGCTTGCTGACGTCGCACTTGACGAACTGGACGTCGCCACCCATCTCCTCGATGACGACGTGCGTCGGGTCGCCGCCCATCCGCGGTTCCTCTCGAATGTCGCTGACCGTGACGGCGGCGCCTTCTTCGGCGAATTTCCGCGCGATTGCGCGCCCGTTCCCCGAGGCGGCACCCGTGACGAGGACTGACCGTCCTTCGAACCGATCTGACATAATCGTCTGCTGATTTCGGTTCGTTCACGATAAGTATTTATGATTAATCCTGACATTTGCGCGCGCCGTCGCGGCGTCGGCTCTCAGCATCTGGTCGCCGACGGGGCGCCACTGGCAGATGTTTTCCTCTCGGTGGCACACCGAGCGACGAACGGACCGTCACCGTCGTGATGTCCGACGCCTGTCAAAAACGCTTATCGGGATACGCAGTGATGGTCTACACAGGATGTCGACAGACGACCAATCAGCGGTCGCCGACCAGTACGGCGTGTTAATCGACGGGACCGAACGGGACGCATCGTCGGGCGAAACCATCGCTGTCTACGACCCGGCGACGGGCGACCGACTCACCGACGTCGCGGCCGGGACGGCGGGCGACGTGGACGAGGCCGTCTCGGTGGCCCACGAGGGCTTCGAGACGTGGCGTGGCTACACACCGGCCAAGCGATGTCGCATTCTCAACGACGTGGCACGGGCCATCCGCGAGGAGAAAGAGCGCTTCGCCCGCATCGAGACGCTGGAGAACGGGAAGCCCCTCTCGGAAGCTATCGGGCAGGTAGAGCGGTGCGCCCGGCACTTCGAGTACTACGGCGGCCTCGCGGACAAAGTCGAGGGCGAGAGCATCCCGCTGGACGACGGGCACGTGGACTACACGATTCGAGAGCCAGTCGGCGTCACCGGCCACATCGTCCCGTGGAACGTCCCCATCTACCTGTTCGCCCGGAGCGTCGCACCCGCGCTCGCGGCCGGGAACGCCGCCGTCGTGAAACCGGCCGAGGAGACGCCGATAGGCGCGCTCGAACTCACCCGACTCCTCCACGAGAACGGCGTGCCGACGGCCGCCGTCAACGTCGTCCCGGGCGAGGGCGTCGCCGCCGGGGCGGCGCTCTCGGGGCATCCCGACCTCGGGACGATTACGTTCACGGGGTCGAGCGCGACGGGTCGAGAGGTCGGGAAGGCCGCGATAGCGAACCTCACCGAACCCCACCTCGAACTCGGCGGCAAGAGTCCGTTGGTGGTCTACGACGACGCGGACCTCGACGTTGCGGTCGCAGAGACGGTCAAGGGTATCTTCGCCACGAACACCGGGCAGGTCTGTTCGGCCTCCTCACGGGTCATCGTCCACGAAGCGGTCAGCGAGGCCTACGTCGAGAAACTCGTCGCGGCCGTCGAGGACCTCTCCATCGGCCCGGGTATCGACGACCACGACGTGGGACCGCTGGCCTCGGCAGCCCACTTAGACCGGGTCGCGGAGTACTTCGACGTCGGCCGGTCGGAGGTCGGGGACCCGGTCGTCGGCGGAAACGTGCTGGACCGTGACGGGTACTACGTCGAACCGACGGTGTTCGCGGACGTTCCGCAGGACGCGCGCATCCTCCAAGAGGAGGTCTTCGGACCGGTGCTGACCGTGAGCACGTTCGCCGACGAGGCAGAGGCCATCCAGCGGTCGAACGACGTGGACTACGGCCTCGTCGCGGGCGTCGTCACCACCGACATGGGCAGGGCCCACCGGTTCGCCCGGGAGGTCGACGCCGGACAGATATACGTCAACGAGTGGTTCGCTGGCGGCAACGAGACGCCCTTCGGCGGCTTCAAGGACAGCGGTATCGGTCGGGAGAACGGTACGCAGGCCATCCACAACTACACCCAGATAAAGAACGTCTGTCTCGACATCTCGGAGTGAGGCTGTCCGGCGCGGCGACGCTCGACTGGGGATGGCGTCTCGCCGCAGATACTGGGGACACTCGCGGTGTCGACGCGGCGGAGGTCTGTCCGCTCCGACTCACTCGCAGTTATCTTTCGGCGACATATCCCTGACGCATTCCGAACGTTTAATAGCAATAGATTTGAACAATTACGCGTATGTTAGAGAATGGCGAACTGGTTGTAGATGCAGTGTCACACTGTTTCAACCACGCCGAAGACAACCACCTGCACCCGCACTCACAGCGGTGGGACGACGAGACGTACGAACTCGGCGAACAACTCATGCCCGAGGAGTACGTGTTTCCGGAGGAGATATTCTATCGGAACCACCAACCCGAGGAACTCGAACGCCTGCTCTTCTTAGAGAGCCAAATCGACTACTCGGTGTACCACTCGCTCCCGCTGGACGACTACTTCAAAGACGGCTACGTCTCCCGCGAGAAGGGATTCGAACTGCGCGAGCGCAACCCCAACCGGGTCGGGATGATAGTCGACATCAACCCGCTCGAAGACGACGCCGTCGAACAGGTCGAGTACTACGCGAAGAAGAAGGACGTCGACGGCATCAAGTTGTATCCGGCACGCTACCAGAACGGCCGGGACCTCTCGCTCCGATTGAACGAGGACACGGTCCGCCCGGTCTTAGAGAAGGCCGCCGACCTCGACGTCGGGACCGTCGGCATCCACAAGTTCATCCCGTTCGCGACGGCACCGGTGAAGTACTTCCGCATCGACGACGTCGAGGAGGCCGCACTGGCGTTCCCCGAACTCAACTTCGAGGTCATCCACGCCGGATTCTCGTTCCTGGAGGAGACGGTGTTCGCGATGGCGAGTCACGACAACGTCTACGCCAACATCGAGAACACGGCCCACATGGCCTGCAGTCGCCCCGAGAAGTTCGCCCGCAGCCTCGGCGAGATGCTGTACTGGGCCGGTCCCGACCGCATCGTCTTCTCCAGTGGCGCGACCGCGCTGCACCCACAGCCACCCATCGACGCCATCTGGGACTTCGAGATGCCCGAGGACCTCCGGTCCGGCGAGGACTACCCCGAGGTCACCCAGGAAGACAAGGAGAAGATTCTCGGGAAGAACAAGCTCCGCCTGATGGGCAAAGACCCCGAACAGGTGAAGAAAGACATCGAGGGCGACAAGTGGGACCAGAAGATTCAGGAACTGAAAGAACGCGGCGAGTACCCGGCCCCGCCGTGGTCGACCTACGAGGACCCGAGCGAAGAGCCCTCGAAGGAACGAGTGAGGTACGTATGAGCGCCGAGACAGCCGACCACGTCCTCCCGACGACCGAGTTCCAGAGCGAGCTCAAAGCCGACGTGAAGGCCACGCTGGAGGAGGTGCTCGACCCGTGCAGTTGCATGAGCGACCACCCGGTCAGCATCGTCGACCTCGGTCTCGTCGACGAGATAGAGTGGGACGAGTCGACCGGGACGGTCACGGTCCACCTCCTGTTGACCTCGCAGCGGTGTACGTACTTCCTCGACATCGACGACGAAATCTGTGCGCGCGTCGGCGAGCTAGCCGACGTCTCCGAGGTCGAGGTCCACCAAGTGACCAGCGGGGAGATATGGACGGCCGACCGGATGGCCGAAGACGAGCGCCGCGCCCGGCGCGAGCGGTTCGAACGCCGCATCGAGGAAGCGGGTATCACACCGTACGCCGAACGCTCGGAGTAAGCGACGATGACACGACGGATACTGATACCGGTCGACAGTTCGCCGCAGGCGATGGAGGCCGTCCGCCACGCGAGCGACGTTCACGCGGGCGACGACCTCGTCTTGCTGCACGTCATCGAGTACAGCGAGTCCATCACCGACCCCGAGCGCGGCGGTCGGAAACAGGCCGAGGGCTGGTACGCGAAAGCCCGTGCGGAGGCCGAGGACCTCTTCGACAGGCTCACCGAAGCGATGGACCACGACGGCGAGGTCACCACCGCAATCGCCGACGGCTCGCCGGAGGGCGAGATAATCGACTACCTCAGCGATCACGACGTCGACCAGGTCGTCATCGGAAGCCACGGGCGCACCGGGGCGACCCGCATCCTCATCGGGAGCGTCTCCGAGTCGGTCGCGCGCCGCTCGCGGGTCCCGGTCACTATCGTGCACTGAGGGGCCCCCTTCACTCGACCCCAGCTCATACCCGCCCGGATATGCGTCGACTGCACGCATCTCGGGCGTCCGTTCTTTTGCAGACGATATCGAACTCGAACTGCCTCGGTCAGAAGCGACGCGAGCGGGTGGCCGGGGCGGTTATCGAGCGTCGTCGATTGCGTCCAACGCACCGGGGTTCTCGACGCTCGAGAGGTCGCCGATGTCCTCGCCGGTGTGGCGCGCCTGGATAGCTCGGCGAACGATTTTCCCGGACTGCGTGACGGGGAACTCGTCGACGAAGCGCACCTCTCGGGGCCGGAACGGTTTCCCCAGTTCCTCGCCCACCAGCGCCCGCACCTCGCTTCGGAGGTCGTCTGACTCCGCGACGCCGTCTTCGGCGACGAGGTACAGCGCGACTGCGGTTCCGGTGGTGTCGTCCGGGACGCCGACCGCGGCGGCCTGATTGACGCCGTCGTGGTCCATCGCCGCGCCCTCGACCTCGGCGGGACCGACCTTTCTCCCGGCGATGTTCAGCGCGTCGTCGGCGCGGCCGTGGAGGAACCAGAACCCGTCTTCGTCCTTCTGCGCCCAGTCGCCGTGGTCCCAGAGGTCGTCCCACGTCGACCAGTACTCCTCCAGATACCGCTCGTCGCCGCTCCAGAGCGACCGCGTCATCGAGGGACAGGAGTCGCGCGCGACGAGGTACCCTCGCTCGTGGGTGTCGGCGATGGACTCCCCGTCGCTGTCGACGATGTCGATGTCCATCCCGAGGCCCGGCCCGCCGAGCGAACACGGCTTGAGTGGCTGGGTCGGCATCGGCATCAGGAAGCAGCCGCATATCTCCGTTCCGCCGGAGATGTTGACGATGGGTATCTCGCTCCGGCCGACGTTCTCGTAGAACCACTGCCAACTCTCGGGGTCCCACGGTTCGCCGGTCGACCCGAGGACGCGGAGCGAGGAGAGGTCGTGGCCCTCCACCCAGTCGTCGCCCTTCTTCCGCAACGCCCGAATCGCGGTCGGCGAGATGCCGAACTGCGTGAGCGAGTGGCGGTCGATCATCTCCCAGAAACGGTCCGGTTCGGGGTAGTCGGGCGCGCCCTCGTACATGAACACCGTTCCGCCGAAGGTGTGGTTCCCGATGAGCGTCCACGGCCCCATCATCCACCCGATGTCCGAGACCCAGAAGAACCGGTCGCTGGGTTTCACGTCGAAGCCGAAGTGGAGTTCCTTCGCACACTGCATCTGGACGCCAGCGTGGGTGTGGACGATTCCTTTCGGCTTTCCGGTCGTCCCCGAGGAGTACAGCAACATCGCCGGGTCGCTCGCGTCCAGTTTCGCGCTCTCGTAGCCGTCTGACTGCGTTTCGACGGCGTCGGCCCAGCGCTCGTCGCGGCCGTCCGTCCAGGGCGTCGTCGCCCCGGTCCGTTCGTAGACGACGACCGAACTGACCTCGGTGTCCGCCTGCGCTATCGCCTCGTCGAGCGTGCCCTTCAGCGCGATTTCGCTCCCGCGGCGGTAGAACCCGTCGGCGCTGAAGACGACCGCGGTGTCTGAATCTTCGAGCCGTGTCGCCGTCGCGTCGACACCGAACCCGGAGAAAATCGGGACGGCGATTGCACCCACTTTGAAACAGCCGTAGAGGATGGAGATGACCTCCGGGACCATCGGCATGTAGAGACCGACGGTATCGCCTCGACCGACGCCGCGAGCGTCGAGCGCGTTCGCCACCTGATTGGACTGTCGGTGGAGTTCGTGGAACGTGATGTCCCGCGTCTCTCCGTCCTCGCCCTCCCAGATGCACGCGACCTTGTTCCGGCGTTCGTTGTCTTCGGCCGCGTGCCGGTCGAGGACGTTGTGTGCGAGGTTGAGGCTCCCACCGGGGTACCAGTCGGTGAACTGCGGCCCGTCCGTATCGTCTCGAACGGCGTCGTAGTCCTCGTAAAACTCGATGCCGAGGTAGTCGACCAGTTCGTCCCAGAACCACTCGATTCCGGACGCGTCGACGCCATCGACATCGGTCGTCGTTCGCTCGATAAGTTCGTCGTAGTCGTCGATGTCGTACGCCTGCATGAACTGCCAGACGTTCGTCGACTCGACGTACTCTCGGGACGGTTCGTGGACTATCCGCTCTGTCTCCGCGAGTGACTCGTTACTCATGGGCGAGCACGTTCGTACACTCCACCGAGAGGAAGATAATTCTTCTCCCTCAGACGGGGTTCTGACGGTCGGTCATTCGAGTCCGGCGTCTTTGTAGGTCGCCGCGTGGTCGACGTAGAGTTCGTGGACGCGGGCTATCTCCTCGCGTTTGTCGGCGTCGAGCGGTTGCGTCCTCGCCGGGACGCCGTAGGCGACGTGTCCTTCGGGGACGGTCTGGCCCTCGGTAACCACACAGCCCGGGGCGACGATGCTGTCAGAGCGCACCACGGCGTCCTGCTGGACGGTACTCGACATCCCCACGAGCGCGGAATCCTCCACGGTGGCGTAGTCGATGACCACGTTGTGGCCCACCGTGACGCCGTCGCCGATGGTCGCACCATGGAGCATCGAGAACTCCTGGACGTTCGACTCGTCACCGACGGTGACGGGTTCTCGGTCGCCACGGAGACAGACGAACGGCCAGAGACTCGCTCGCTCGCCCACTCGCACGTCACCGACGGCGTACGCCATCTCCGAGACGAAGGCGGTATCTGCAATCTCGGGACTCGCTCCCAGTACTGCGCGTTCCATGTCCGAGAGAAACAGCGGCGCGGTACAAGAAGATGTTTGTGATTCTGTGGCCCGTCGTCACGGTAGCCGCGTCGTCGGTTTATCTCGGAACGAACACGAGCGCTGGCGTGTCACCCTCCGGCGTCTCGTCGGTATCGACGGCGACCGTCATCCCGTTCTCGACATCCTCGGCGCGCGAATCGACGACGAGACCGGTCAGCGTGACGGGACCGAAGTCCGCTATCGCGGTCACGTACGGCGCTCGCCCGGCGAACTCCTCTGTCGGCACGTGGACGACCGTGTGGGCCTGCACGCGTCCCGTCCCGGGCAAGGACCGCTCCGCGAGTTGCTGGTCACCGCAATGCGGACACGCACGACGCGGCGGAAGCGACCCGTGTCCGTTCGAGCACTCGACGTAGAACGCGTCGTCCGCGTCCACGGCATCGAGGAACGCGTCGTGCCCTCGTCGCTGGTCCTGGTCAGGACTCATGTGCATTCCTCCAAGACGTGGACTGTCGTGCTGGCGACCGTGCCGCCAGCACTGTGCGTGATGCCGGTCGTCGCGTCGGCAACGTACTCGCTGTTCGGGTGGTCGCCGCGGAGGAGGCGCGTCATCTCCACGAGTTGACTCGCCCCGGTCGCGCCGACGGGGTGCCCCTTCGCTTTGAGGCCGCCGGAGAGATTGACGGGGAGGTCACCGTCCCGTCGCGTGGTTCCGTCGCGGGCGGCGGTTATCGCCTCGCCCGCTTCGAACAGGCCCAGTGCCTCCAGCGCGAACACTTCGGCGCTGGTGAAACAGTCGTGGACCTCGACCACGTCGACATCGGCAGGCGTGATACCGGCCGCTTCGTACGCCTCGGTGGCCGCCGTCTCTGTCGCCGGGGTCCGGGAAAGCGATTCGCGGTCTTGCAGGGCTATCTTGTCGGTCCCCTGCCCCGACCCCGTCACCTCGACCGGCGCGGTAACGTCCGCTTCGCGCGCGACCGTCTCGCTGACCAGGACGAGTGCACTGGCCCCGTCGGTGACGGGACACGCGTCTAACAGTCCGAGCGGCGACGCCACCGTCGGCGCGTCGAGCACGTCGTCGACGCTCACCGAGAACTGGAACTGCGCGTGTTCGTTCTCGAGGGCGTGTTCGTGATTCTTCACGGCGACGTGTGCGAGGTCCCGTCGAGACCCCCCGTACGCGTCGAAGTAGGCGTCCGTCATCAGCGCGTACGCGCCGGGGAACGTCATCCCGGCGCTGACTTCGTACAGCGCGTCGGCGGCCGTCGCCAGCATTCCCGTCGCCGCGTCGGTTCCGGCGTGGGTCATCCGCTCGGCACCGCCGACGACGACTACGTCGGCGTCGCCGCTCTCGATTGCGCGGACGGCGTGCCGGACCGCGACGCCGCTCGACGCACACGCGCTCTCGAATCGGGTCGCGGGAGCGTCGACACCGAGACACTCGGCCGCTATCGGTCCCTGATGGCCCTGTGCGTCGGCCAGTTCGCCGACGAAATTGCCGAAGTAGACGGCGTCTATCACTTCAGCGTCGACTCCCGCATCTGCCATTGCTGCCACCCCCGCCTCGGCAAACAAGTCCCGTGTCGTTCGATTTGGATGTTCTCCAAACGGAGTCAGACCTACGCCAGCAACTCTTACACTCGACATCTGGTAGAAATTTGACCAACCGGACATATATAGCTTGCTACGGGAATCGCCGTTTTCCGTCGCCCTGCGCGTCGACGACGGTGGGTCCGCCAGAGTGGCGAGATACGGATGACCTGTTCGTCTTGCGTTTCGGCGCTCCGTCGCTGTGGGCCTCATCCCGCCATTGTGAATTTTATATAGTACTTATACAGGTACTGCTCCCGTAGGCACGTCGTGGTCTCGTCGCTATCACCGTCGAATCACGCGTACCGAGATATCCTTCCGCATCGGGAACCCTCGGGTCGATTGGCTGGGGTCGATTAGGACGATAGCTTCCCGACCCTGATTTCGGCTAGCGGGACTATGCTCCTGATATAACAACAGTATATGTGTTATTGGGGTCCGGCGATACACATTCTTCAGAAGGGGATTTTATAAGTTCCTGCACTGAGATTTCCATTCTTCGCCAACAAAATCGAGAGTATGGCCAAATAGGTGTGTATGGCTGTGTATGTGGAGATATATTTTTATCAAATCCAAACCGAGTACTATAAATCAATTTTAGAGGCATTATTAGCAAAACTTGAAATATAGCGGGGGATTTGGTGAGAGAGTAGATAATAATATGGTACCTAGTGTATTTTTGGCTACACTCTCGCAGATATAGGTCTATAATTGGCTCTGAATAGTTATTCCCATCTCGAAACCGACGTTGCTCCCCCGAATCGACGACGATGGTGGCATACCGTTGTCCGAGTAGTCGCGTCCCGCACCGACGGCTATATCCCCAACGACTCGCCGTTGATATGGCCCCAGTGACAACGTATTTGGGACAGTAGCGTCATATCCCGAGTAATGACGGACGAAACCGATGCCGACGAAGAACGAGTCGCCGTCTCGATGGAGATAACCGGTAGTTACGACGAAGTGATGTCGAAACTGGACACCACTGCGTCGGCGGGACCGTCGCTCGGGCCGCTAAACGCCGACGTGGAGCGCCTGCTGGAGACCGTCGTGCGAATCAACGGCGGAACCCGCAGCGCCATCGCCGAGCAACTGCCCGCGGACATGTCCGTCGCCTTCGACGCTGAAGCCGTCGTCGAGACGATGCAGGTCCTCGAGCGGTACGGCCTCGTTGTCCTCGAAGGCAACACGTGGAAGCCCGGTCCGGAACTCGAACGGTAGGGCCGTCATCGACGGGATTTTTCTTCGCCCTCGTCCACGGGTAGGTATGCCGCCCTCGGACGAGCGCCCGACTCGCCCCTCGCTCCTGTTGTACTTCGACGCGAGCGTCCGCTACGGGCCGGACAATGCGACGCCCACGTCGGCGGCCGTCGGGTTTCTCGTCGAGGACGGGTCCGAGACGGTCATCGAGGAATCGATTCGCGTCGACGCGTTCGTCTCCAGTTCGCAGTTGGAGTACCGCGCGCTCGTCGAAGCGGTGCGAGCAGTCGAGGCGTATCCGACCACGGTGGCGTCGTTGCACGTCCACGGCGACGCCGACGCGGTCATCCGAGCGGTCGACCCACAGCATCCGACGACGCCGGACGACCGCCTCGCGCGGCATCGGGTCGCGGCCGTCCGCGAGTGCGTCGCGGACATCCCGTTGGTGACCTACCGCGCGGTCGGTCGCGACGAGAACGAACGCGCACACGACCTCGCGCGGGCGGGCCACAGTCGATAGCCGTCTCCGGGTTCCGACGCGAGACAACCGGACACCTAAGTGCCGGAGGCGTCTCCGTCCGGGTATGCAGGTCGGGTCACGGCGGTGCATCGTCAACCCAGTGAGCGGCGAGGGCGACCACGCCGAGTACGTCGAGCGACTGATGCGGGCGCGCGGATTCGCGGTCGAACGGACCGAGGGGCCGGGCCACGGCGTCGAACTCGGTCGGGCGGCGGGCGAGGACGGCGTCTCGGAGGTGGCCGTCTGCGGCGGCGACGGCACCATCAACGAGGTACTCCGCGGACTACACGACGCCGACCACCTCGGCGAGGTAACGCTGAGCGTCGTCCCGAAGGGGACGGCGAACCTCCTCGCCGGAACTATCGGCATCGACGACTTCCAGCAGGGGGTCGAAGTGGCCGATACCGGTGAGACGCGGGCCGTCGACGTGGGACTCGCCGACGGCGAACCGTTCCTCGTCTCCTGTATCGCGGGTCTCCCGGCGGACGCGAGCGTCGCCACGTCCGGCGACCTCAAGGCCCGGTTCGGGATGCTCGCCTTCCTCGTCACCGGGGTCCAGGAGGCCGTGGAGTTCGAGGGCCTCGACATCACCGTCGACGCCGTCGGCGAGGACGGCCCGGTGACGTGGTCCGGCGAGGCGACGTGTCTGCTGGTCGGGAACGCCCGGAAGTTCGTCGAGCGCGGCGGGCAAGCGAACATGGAGGACGGCCTGCTGGACGTGGCTATCGTCGAGCGCATGCCGACCGGAAATCTCGTCGCCGAGGCGGTGGCGCACCGATTGCTGGCGACGGACACCGATGGGGTGACGCACGTCCGCGCGCGCGACATTTCCGTCGACGGCCACGGCGAACCCGTGACGTTCAGCCGCGACGGCGAACTCGCCGAACACATGCGCCTCGACTTCGACGTGGAACCGCGAACGCTCTCGCTGCGGGTCGGCCCGTCCTACGACCCGGACCCGGCGTAGCGCCGCGACGAGGATCGCTGGCCGACGTTTTAACTGCCGCTCGGTCGACCGTCCGGTATGGATTGGTCCCCTGACCGAGCGCTCCGAGTGCGGATGGCGCTCGCGCTCTGCCTCTTGTGTGTCACCGTCGTCGCGGCGATTGCGGCGACCGGCGCGATTCTCACGCTCCTCCTCGGGATGGCTATCGCCGTCGCCGCGCCCGACCCGGAGTTGCTCACCGTCGAGGCGGTGGTCGCCCTCGGCGGGGTCGCGACGGTCGCGGTCCTCGCCGCTGTCGTCTGGGGCGAGCGCACTGCCCCAGAACACGCCGTCGCGGTGACGGGTGCGACGCGGGTCGACGAGGAAAGCCACCCCGAACTGCTGTCGCTCGTGCGGGCCGTCGCGCAGCAGGCCGACGTGCCGGTTCCGACGGTGGCCCTCGCCCCCACCGACACGCCGCTGTCGCTGACGACCGGATTCCGGCCGCGAAACGCCACGCTCGTCGTCAGCGACGGACTCTTCGAGACCCTCTCGACAGACGAACTGGAGGCCGTCGTCGCCCACGAAATCGCGCACGTCGCCAACCGGGACGCCGCGGTGCTGACGGCGGTGGCGCTCCCAGTCGGCGCGGCCGAACGCGTCCGCGAACTCCTCGCCGGACCCACGGCGGGCGTCGAACACGGCCACCCGAGTCGCGCTGGCTACGCCGACGCGCTTCTCACTGCGGGGCTGCTGTTCGTCCTGCCGGTCTGGGTGGGCGCGCAGTTGCTCGTCGCCTCGCTCGCCCGCGCGAGAGAGTTCACGGCCGACGCCGGTGCGGTGGCTATCACCGGCAATCCGGCCGCGCTGGCGAGCGCGCTCGAACGCATCGACAGCGCCGTCGCGAACCGACCGGGTCGGGACTTTCGGACGACGGCCGTCTCTGCGTTCGCAATCGTCGAACCGTCGGCCGACCACGGTGACGGAATTTTGGCCCCGATTCGGCGCGTGATCGGCCGACTGTTCGCCACGCATCCGCCGACCGAAGCGCGTCTCGCGCGACTGAAAGAACGGGCCGACGAGCGCTAGTCCTCGACCCTGACGTAGACGGCGGCGTCGTAGTAGCTGCCGTCGAAGGCGAGATACTCAGTTTCGGCCATCTTCGACTCGCATTTCTCGACCGAACAGCCGAGCGCGTCGTGGAGTCCGAGGGTTCGGAGTAGGTCCTCGAATCCCGTCGCGAGCGGCATGGTGTCCACGTATCCCCCGTCGAATTGCGCCCGTTCGAATAGGTCCGCGGCCTCGGCGTCGAAGTCGGCGGGTTCGAGGCGCACCTCGACACCGGCGGCGTCGGCGACTCGTTCGAAGGCGGCGTCGCCGGTCGCGACCTGCGTCGCGACGGCGGTGTGTTCGGGTTCGACGAGCGTCTCTCGGGAGACTTCGACGCGGAGGACCGCGCCGTGGACGCTGACGTACTCGTGTTCGGGGTCGGGAATCAGTTCGCTCTCGGCGGGGTCGGCGTTCCGGTAGACGTAGCCGCCCTGTTCGATGTACTTCCACGGCGCGCCGCCGCCGTACCGCTCGGCCCGGGCGGCGAAGTAGGCGGGCATGACCGCGCCTTGGTCGAGTTCGGGCAACGCTTCCCGGGGTGTCGCCTCGGACGTCTCCTCGTCGTCGGCGCGGCCGACCCACGACAGTCTGAGGACCCAGCGGTCGATTCGCTCGCTCCCGCTGACAACGTCGTGGAGTTGGTAGTAGGTCCCCTCGCGTTCGGTGTATTCGCCGTCGGGGACCGCGGGATAGCCGTACGTTCGGTACGCTTCGCCCGTGGTGGCGGCTTCCCACGCCTCTCGGCGTCCGGTTTGGCCGGGTCGGTCGTCGTCGGGTTCGGGCGGTTTCCACAGCAACTCGTCGGCCAGCGAATCGCCGTGCTCCTCGACGTAGAGGGTGTACTCGACGCGGCGGTCGGAATCGGGTCGTAACGACTCACACCCCGCGAGCGCGGCGAAACCGGTCGCCGTCGCGCCGAGGAACGCCCGGCGGCTAGTGGAGGGGGAGGGCATCGCCTGTCGATTCGGTCGTCGCGCGGTAAATACCTCTGCTCTGTCGTAGCTACAACTCGGATTTAACCGAGCCACGGGAATTAGGTAGCTACCCCGGATACACCCGACAATGTCGTGGCGGTTGGTCCTCGTCGCCGTAGTGGTCCTCGCGTCAGGGTGTGTTGGGTTGATCGGGGAATCGCCCGACGGTACGTCGGTCCGGGACGACACGTCGTCACCGCCCGGTATCGACGGCGGTATCGCGAACGCGACGACGCTGGTGCGCGCCCACCAGCGTTCGTTCGCCGGTACCGGAGTCGTCGTCGAGACGAGTCGTGCGCGCCGGAGTACCGTCTCCGGCGTCGGCAACCAGAGTACGCGGACGCGAACCCGCGCGAGTGCCAACGGGACGCTCTGGCAACGCCGGACGGTCGAAACCATCGACGGCGAGCAGCAGGCCGTGTTGTGGCACGACGGCGAGCGCGGCGTCCGGCGATTCGACGACACCGGCCGGACCGATACCGTCAACGGCCCCGTCGGTCCCACGCGCCGGTATCAGACGGCGGACCTCAGACGATGGCTGGCGACGGGCGAGTACGGTGTGGTCGCCGTCGAGGCGGGAGAGCCGACGCGATACGTCCTCTCGGCGACGACGTACACGCCGCCCGACGGCGACCCGCTGGAGGCCGATACCGTCCGATACGACGCGCGGGCCGTCGTCACCGAGTCGGGACGGGTGACCGGAT
This sequence comes from Haloarcula marina, assembly GCF_024218775.1. Lineage (NCBI taxonomy): Archaea > Methanobacteriati > Methanobacteriota > Halobacteria > Halobacteriales > Haloarculaceae > Haloarcula > Haloarcula marina. The sequence continues at coordinate 952,214 of NZ_CP100404.1, forward strand.
TCACGGCGACGCTTTCCACCGTCGAGCGAAACAAGTGGGGGCGACAGGCCTGGACGGCGTCGTACACCTACCGAGTGGTTCGGACTGGGTCGGTTGCCGTCCCGCGACCCGAGTGGACCGGCGACGTGCCACCGGAGGTGCGAGATGGCTGAGACGCCACGGCGGACCTTCCTGGCGGCGGCGCTGGCGATTCTGGCGCTGACGACGGCGGTAGGCGCGCTGGCAACGACGAGCGCGCCGCTTCCGACCGACGACGCGGATGCTGCGACGGCCGCACGGTCGGCGGGCGTCGGAGACGAACCGCTCGCGGTGCTTCACGACCGGGGAGTGACCGGCGAGAACGTCTCCGTCGGCGTCGTCGACGTGACCGGCTTCGATACGGACGCGCCAGCGCTGGCCGACCGCGTCCGAGCGGCGCGGGCGTTCGGGTCGCGTTCGGTCGGCGCGGAACCGAACGACCACGGGACGGCGGCGGCCACGGTGGTCGCGCGGATGGCGCCCGAGAGTTCGCTGTACCTCGCGCACGTCGACGACGTGGACAGCTATCGTCGCGCGGTCGCGTGGCTCCGGGCGTCGGGCGTCGACGTCGTCGTCGCGCCCGTCTCCTTCTACGGGCAACCCGGGGATGGGAGCGGACCAGTGGGCGATGTCGCCCGCCGGACGGTCGAATCCGGGACCGTCTTCGTCGCACCGGCGGGGAATCTCGCGGCGTCCCACTGGCACGGGACCTACGACGCCGCGGGAACGGACGACGGCACCGTGTTGTTCGCCGAGGGATACAGACGGACTGCCATCCGGGGGCCGACGGACGTGACGCTGTGGCTCTCGTGGGACCGCGCGCACGCCGACGAGGACTACACCGCCGAACTGTACTGGACGAACGGGACGGCAAGCCGACTCGTCGCCCGCTCACAGCCGTATCCCGGCGACGACGTGCCCAACGAGCGCATCGTCGCGGACGTGTCGCCGGGCCGGTACTTCGTCGTTATCCGCGGCCCCGCCGACCCCACCGGCGCGCATCTCCGGTTGGTGTCACCGACCCACGAGTTCCAGCGAGCGCGTCCGCGCGGGAGCGTCGTCGCGCCGGGCACGGCCCGCCGGGCGCTCACCATCGGCGCGTACGACGAGCGGACCGACCGCGTCGAACCGTTCAGTTCCCGCGGGCCGACGGCAGACGGGCGGACGGGCGTCGACGTGGTCGCGCCCGACAGTCAGTTCGCGGGGCTGACCGAGTCGGGGTTCGTCGGGTCTTCGGCGGCCGCCCCGTACGTCGGCGCGGTGGCGGCGCTCGTGCTCGACGCCGACCCGTCGCTGTCGCCCGCCCACGTCGAACTCCTACTCGAACTGTCCGCGCGGGACGTGGGGCCGGTCGGCGTCGACACCGCGTCGGGGCACGGCGTCGTCGACCCAGCGAGCGCCGTCGCCGCGGCCAACGACTCGGCGACCGGTTAAATCGGATTTTAACCCAGCCGAATCGATTTAACGATAGCGACAGCAGTGTGTGGTAGCGAGATGGCTGGACTTATCGACCGCCTGCAACAGCGGACTGGCACGCCCGAGGAACGACCGCGCGTCCTCGATGTCGACGACGCCGACACCGATGCCGTTCTAGACGCGCTCGCTTCGGACACCGCCCGAGCGCTGTTCCGGACGCTGTTCGAGGAACCCGGGACGCCATCCGAAATCGCGGCCCGGTGCGATACCTCCGTCCAGAACGTCCACTACCACGTCTCGAACCTCGAAGCGGCGGGCTTGGTCGAGCCTATCGACACCGTCTACTCCGAGAAGGGCAACGAGATGACCGTCTACGGCCCGGCGAGCGACCCAATCGTCCTCGTCGGCAACCGGGAGCTACGGCCGCGGATTCAGCGCTCGATAAGCGACGTGGTCGCCGGATTGGGCCTGCTTGGCCTCGCCAGCCTGTTCGTCCAGTGGGGGGCCGAACGCCTCGCCGCCACCGGAGACGGCGTCCTCGGCCCGGCGAGTCCGACGGCCCCGCAGACGGACCCGACGGGGTCGCTCGCGTGGGTCGTCTTCGACGTGGTCGAACCCGGTGTCCTCTTTCTGTGCGGCTCCCTCGTTGTCCTCGGCCTCCTCGCCGTTGTCGAGCGACGGCGGGAATCGGCGGCTTACTGACCCACAGCGCCGGTAACCCGGTGTTTACTATCTGTCGAAAATTCTAAGTTTATGTCGAGATATGGACGCTATCGACATCTCGACGCTGTTGTTACAGGCATCGATTCAGGACACCATCACCAGCACCATCGGCGACGTCATCGCCTATCTGCCGACCCTGTTGGCGGCGTTGCTCGTCCTCGTGGTCGGGTACGTCGTCGGCCGCGTCCTCGGTGGACTCGTCACCCGCGTCGTCGAGCGAATCGGCGTCGCGAAGTACACGCGCGGGACGGCGCTCGACTCGGGCGACGGCGACAACCTCGCCCGCATCCTGGGCAAACTCGTCGCCTACTACGTCTACTTCGTCGCCATCCTCGCGGCCGCGAACATCCTCGACATCCCGGCGCTGTCGACGTTGCTCGGCGACATCGGCGCGTACCTGCCGGTCATCCTCGCGGCCGTCGTCGTCCTCGTCCTCGGATTCGTCGTCGGCCGCATCGTCGGGGACTTGGTCGCCGATTTCGTCGGCGGGTTCGGCATCGGCCCGTACCTGCGTGACACCCCCTTAGAACGGTTCGGTGACACCGAAGGCGAGTTCGGCCGTCTCGTCGGAACGCTGGTCACCTACTACATCTATCTGCTGACGCTGCTGACCGTCGCCGACATCGTCGAGATTCCGGCGCTGTCGGAACTGCTCGCGACGTTCGTTACCTATCTCCCGGCGCTGGCTGGCGGCCTCGTCGTGTTGCTCGTCGGTATCTGGCTGGCCGAACGACTCGGCGCGCTGGTCGCCGGAACCGACGAGAGTCGGGTCGCCGGACTCGCGGGCATCGCGGTGAAGGTGCTCGTCTACTACATCACGGTCACCATCGCGCTGAGCGCCATCGGCTTCGACACGACGGCGCTGACGAACCTCTTTACGGCGTTCGTCGCCGCCTTCTTCGGGGCGTTGGCTATCGCACTCGCGATCGGTATCGGCGTCGCCGTCGGCTTGGGCGGCCAGGAGTACGTGGGCGAGAACATCGACGACTGGATGCGCTCGCTCCGGGGCACGGCGGCGGAGATGGAAGACGAGGCGGACACGGACGACGAGGGCGGAACGGGAAGGGAAGAAGAACCGTAACACGGCGGAACGAGAGTCGCTTCAGCCCATCGGGCGGAGGATGACGCCGATGCCCGCGAGGGCGAGCAGACCGCCCGCGCCGAGCGCGAGGACGCCGGCGTTACTGCCGGGGAGCCATCCCGACTCCGGGTCGGAGTGGGCGTCTTCGGGGCCGGTCGAAACCGTCGCGGTCGGCCGGCCGGTCGTCGCCTCGCCGTTCGCTTGCAGACTGAGCGTCCCGATGTCGACCGGGTCCTCGGTCGCGGTTCCCCGATACAGCGTGAGGTCGTACTCCGTGGCGTCGAGTCGCGTGTCGCGGGCGACTTCCGATCCGGGTTCGACGACGAGCGAGTCGGCCGTCGAGACAGTCGAGAGCGTCTGTCCGCGTCGCCCGGCCGCGGCGGTGTCGAACAGGACCGTCACGGTGCCGTCGCCGTCACCGTCGCGCACCGTCGCGTTGATTTCGTAGCCGCTCTCGGGGTTCCCGATAGAGACGGTCGCCGTTTCGGCGTCCCCGAGCGTGACGGGCATCCGGACTGTCTCGCCCTGTCGGGCGGTGTAGACGCTCCGCTCGAACCCGAGGGTCGGGTCGTCGTCCACGTCGAAGTCCGATTCGGTGCTGTCGTTGGCTTCGACGCGGACCGTCCCGCCCGTGTCCGGCCCGCCGTCCGTGTCGTCGCCGTAGAACACGCGGTACTCGTAGGCGTACGGGTCGAGCGTCGACGGCAGTTCGGTCTCCTCGCGGGTGACCGTCAGCGAGTCGTCGGCGTCGGCGACCGACAGCGTCTCGCCGTCGGTCCCCGCGTTCGCGGTGTCGAACAGCACGGTCACGCCGTCGCCGTCGCTGTCCGTGACGGACGCGTTGACGAGGTAGTTGACCGACTCGCTCCCGAAGGAGAACACCGCGGTACCCGTCTCGCCGGTCGCAACCGGAATCGCCGCGACCTCGCCCTGTTCGACGCTGACGATGCCGTCGCCGGGGATCGGCGTGGCGGTTGGCGTCTCGGGGACGCTGTCGGTGCAATTCCCGTCGCAGGCGACCACGGTGCCGCTTCGCTCGGCGAGCGTCGCCCCGTCGTACAGGACGGTCAATTCGTAGGCGGTGTCGGCCGGGACGTTGCTCATGTCGAAGACGGCCGCGAACTCGCCGCCGTCGTCGACTCGCGCGGTGGACTGCCGGAGGAAGGGGTTCGACGAGTCCGTCGACCGGAGGCGGACGGTCAGTTCCGTCCCGGCGTCGAGCGAGGTGTGGCCGGCGAGAACCTGCTGTGGGGCCGACACGAGCGGCAGACTCGACCCGTCGACGCTCGCGGTGTCTGCGGCCAGCGCCGGACCGACGCCGACCACCGCGGCGGCGACGAGAACGGCGAGCGCGAGCGGTACGCGGCGGGTCCGAGTCATCCCGGACCTCCGGTGTGCTGGGTCGACGACCGAACGACGCGGTCCCTCGCCGGGAGCGCGTCTGGAGGGCAGTTCGATAGCATACACGCACCAGTTCGACGGATATTGATAAAGGGCCGGTGGAAGCGTAAACGTCGTTTGAAGTGGTCGCCGACAGGTCGGTGTCTGCCGAACTGAGGTGCGTTGGCGCTCGTCGCGGTCGTTCCACGCAACCAGAACCTTGAGTACGGCGTACGGTGTTATAGTACGTATGTACGATTCGGGGCGACATCGTGGTGTACGCGGTGGGGAACGCGGCACACCCGTCGACGCGCGACTGCGACCGACCGTCGGGGAGACGTAGATGCCGCGAGACGTTTCGAACGTCGTCCTCGTCACCGTCGATTCACTGCGGGCAGACGCCCTCGGCGGCACGGACAGCGCTTCGCCGGTCTTAGACGGCCTCGCCGAGACGGGCGTCACCTTCGAGAACGCCTTCGCCCACGGCAACTGGACGCCCTTCTCCTTCCCGAGCGTCCACGGGTCGCGGCCGGTGTTCGACGAGGGGGGAGACATCGGGGTGGCGTCCTCGCCGACGCTGGCCGAACAACTGTCGGATGCGGGACTCGCAACTGGCGGGTTCAACGCCGCGAACGGTTTCCTCACCGACCACTGGGGGTACGACCGGGGGTTCGACGAGTTCGAACCGTTCGTCGACAGCAAGGGGTACAGCAAGTACCTCGCCGCGCACCCCACGGTGCAGGCGTGGGTCCAACTCGCCACCTCACCGTTCCGCCGGGCCGCGACGGCGCTCCGCGGCGGGTCCGATGCCCGCCCGTTCGCCGACGTGTCCCGCATGGGCGACTTGGAGCGACACGCGACGCAGTTCCTCGAACGGCAGGAAGACGGCTTCTTCCTGTGGGTCCACTACATGGACACCCACACCCCGTACGTCCCCGCGCCGCGACACCTGCGCGAAGTCTCCGAGACGCACTTCGGCGTCGCTCGGATGCTCGGTGCGCACGTCCGGACCGGCCTCGGGTGGGACGTGGACGACCGGACGCTCGCGACGCTCCGCACGCTGTACGACGGAACGGTCCGGCAGGTCGACGCGAGCGTCGGGCGACTGCTCGACACGCTCGAAGCCGAAGGCGTCGCCGACGAGACGGCCGTCGTCGTCGCGGGCGACCACGGCGAGGAGTTTCTGGAACACGGCCATCTCGCGCACTACCCGAAACTGTATCAGGAACTCATCGAGGTCCCGTTCTTCGTCCACCACCCGGACAGCGACGGCCGGAAGGTCCACGACCCGGTGGGTCTCGACGTACTCGCCCCGACCGTCTGTGACCTCCTCGGCGTCGACCCGGCCGAGGCGTGGGAGGGAGTCTCCGTCGCCCCGACGCTGGACGGCGAGGACGCGCCGGACCGCGAACCCATCGTCTCCGTGGCGGTCCGCGGCGAGAGCGTCACCAGCCAACCGATTCCGCGCCGCCTCGACGACGGCGAGTTGCTCGTCAGCGCCCGCGACGCCCGCTGGACGTACATCGAACACACCGACTCGGACCACCGCGAACTGTACGACCGCCGCGAGGACCCCGAGGAGCGGCGGGACTACTGTGCGGAGTCCACCGACGAGACCGCGCCGCCGCCGGTGCTGGACCGCCTCTCTGCGGCCGTCGCCGACCACGTGGACCGCCTCGAAACCGCGGCGGCGGCCGATACGGGGGGCGACGGTCCCACAGAGTCGGACGAGATAACAGCACGGTTAAAGGCGCTCGGATACAAATAGCGCGACATGTCGTTCGCCGTCGCAACTTCGCCGCGACGCCAGCGGCTAGTTCGGTTCTTCCTCGTCGGCCTGACAGCGGCGGCCGTCCAGACGGTACTGCTGTGGCTGTTCGTCAGCCTCGGCGGCATCAACTACCTGGTCGGCGCGTTCGTCGCTATCGAGACGACCATCCTGTTCCAGTACGTGCTGAACAACGCGTGGACGTTCCACCGCTCGCGTCACACGTCGCTCCGCGAGTACGTGGTCGGGATGGTCAAGACGAACCTCGTCCGCGGGACGGCGATTCCCCTGCAGTTGGGGATTCTCTACGCCCTCGTCTCGTTCGGGTCGGTGGAGTACCTGCTCGCCAACGGGTTTGCCATCGGCGCGACGGGGCTGTATCGGTACGCCCTCGACTCGCAGTGGACGTGGAACTGAGGGAGTAGTCGAGGGCGGTACGACGGAACAACCGTTTTTGTCATCGGCGCTCGGAGACCTGGCATGGACGATTCGGTTCGCGTGGGCGTCGACGTCGGCGGAACCTTCACCGACGTGGTCCTCGTCGACGAGACGGGGCTGACGACGGCGAAAGTCCCGACGACGACGCCCCAACACGAGGGGGTCTTGGCGGGCATCGAACGTGCCTGCGACCGGGCGGGCGTCGACCCCGATTCTGTCGGCCAGTTCCGCCACGCGATGACCATCGCGACGAACGCCCTCCTCGAAGCCGACGGGGCCGAGACGGCGCTGGTGACGACGGCGGGATTCGGCGACGTGTTGGCTATCGGACGACAGAACCGGCCGGAACTGTACGACCAGTCGGTCGCCCGTCCCGACCCGTTGGTCCCGGCGAAGCGACGGTACGAACTCGACGAGCGCGCGACCACCGAGGGCATCGAGACGCCGGTGGACCCCGAGGCGGTTCGCGCCCTCGCCGCGGAACTCGACGACGAGGCCGAGGCCGTCGCCGTCTCCTCCCTCCACGCCTACGCCCACCCGGAGAACGAGCGCCGAACCGCCGAGATACTCCGTGCGGAACTCGACATCCCCGTCTCGGCCAGCCACGAGGTGCTGGGGGCGTTCCGCGAGTACGAGCGCACCGCGACGACGGTAGCCGACGCCTTCGTCACGCCGCGCATCGACGCCTATCTCGGTCGTCTCGCCGACGGCGCGACCGGGCGCGGCCTGCCCGAACCCAGCGTCATGCAGTCCAACGGCGGCATCGCCGACCCGGACACCGTTTCACAGAACGCGGTGACGACGGCGCTGTCCGGACCGGCGGCGGGCGTCGTCGGCGCGAGTCTGTTCGAACCCGACGGTGTCGAGGGGCTGGTCACGTTCGACATGGGCGGGACCTCGACGGACGTGTCGCTCGTGCGCGAGGGAACGGTCGCTCGGACCACCGACGCCGACGTGGGCGGGCGTCCGGTCCGGATTCCGATGGTGGACGTGGCGACGGTCGGGTCCGGCGGCGGGTCGATTGGATGGGTCGACGCGGGCGGCGCGCTCAGGGTCGGGCCGCAGTCGGCCGGGGCGGACCCCGGTCCGGCTTGTTACGGCCGCGGCGGGAGCGACCCGACGGTGACCGACGCGGCGCTCCTGTTGGGGTATCTCGGCCCCGACACGACGCTCGGGGGCGACCTCGAACTCGACGTGGAGGCGGCCCGAGACGCCCTCTCGGCGCTCGCCGCGGCGGCGGAACTGTCGGGACCGGTCGCCGCCGCTCGCGGCGTCTTCCGGGTCGCCAACGCCACGATGACCCGGACGATTCGGAGCGTGACGGCCGAACGCGGCCACGACCCCCGCGAGTTCGCCATCGCGGCGTTCGGCGGGGCCGGGCCGATGCACGCGGCGGCGCTCGCCGACGGACTCGACGTGTCGACGGTGGTCGTCCCGCGGGCGAGCGGCGTCCTCTCGGCGCTGGGACTCCTGGCCGCCGACGAGCGACACGACGCGGTGCGGACGTATCGCGCTCGCCTCGACGAGGTCGACATCGACGCCGTCGCGTCGGTGTTGGGCGACCTCGAAGCCACTGTTCTCGCCGACGCGAGCGACCCCGAGGCGGCGACGGTTACCGTCGAGGCGGACTGTCGCTACGTCGGGCAGAGCCACGAACTCGGCGTCGAAATCGAGGACTTCGACCGCGCGACGGTCGGCGCGCGCTTCCACGCGGCCCACGAGCGAGCGTACGGGTATCGCCTGCCCGAGACGCCGGTCGAACTCGTGACGTTCCGGGCGACGGCGACGCTCGGCGGGGAGACGCCGCCGCTCGCGGCCCACGGGGGAGACGAACCAGCACGGCGGGGGACCCGAGAGGTGACCTTCGAGTCGGCGGTCCACGAGACGCCGGTGCTGTCGTGGGACGGCCTCGCGCCCGGTGACCGCGCCGACGGCCCGGCAATCGTCGAGGGCGGCGAGAGTACCGTCGTGGTCCCGCCCGCGTGGTCGCTGACTGTCGACGACCGGGGGACGCTTCGACTGGAGGCCGAGCGATGAGCGACGAACTCGACGCGGTGTCGCTCGAAATCCTGCGCAACCAGTTGGAGAGCGTCGCCGAGGAGATGGGCGAAGTCCTCGTTCGGGGTGCGTTCTCGCCCAACATCACCGAGCGGCGGGACTGCTCGACGGCGTTGTTCGACGCCGCGGGTCACCTCGTCGCGCAGGCCGAACACATCCCGGTCCACCTCGGCGCGATGCCCGAAGCGGTCGCCGCCGTCCGCGACCGGACTCCCGAACCGGGCGACGTGTTCGTCCTGAACGACCCGTTCGCGGGCGGGACGCACCTGCCGGACGTGACGCTCGTCTCGCCAATCGCGCCGGACGGCGACGAGATACTGGGCTACGCCGTCTCGCGTGCCCACCACGCCGACGTGGGCGGGATGGCTCCCGGAAGCATGCCCGCGGGCGCGAGGGACGTCTATCAGGAGGGCCTGCGCATCCCGCCGACGCGCCTCGTCGCCGACGGCGAGCGCCGGGCGGGCGTCTGGGAACTGCTCGCCGCGAACGTCCGTAACCCCGCCGAGCGCCGGGCGGACCTGCGGGCGCAACTCGCCGCGAACGAACGGGGCGCGGAACGGGTCACGGCGTTGCTGACCGACCACGGCGAGCGACTGCTGACCGCGTTCGACGCGGTGCGCGACTACTCCCGGGCGCGCGTCGAGGCCGAGATTCGGGAGATTCCGGACGGCACCTACAGCGCGAGCGACGTGTTGGAGGGCGACGGCGTCACCGATACCGACATCCCCATCGAGGTGACGGTCACCGTCGACGGAGCGACGCTGGACGTGGACTTCGCCGGGACCGCGCCGCAGGTCGACGGCAACGTCAACGCGCCGCTATCGGTCGCCAAGAGCGCCGTCTACTTCGTCGTCCGGTCGGTCACGGACCCCGACGTACCGCCGAACGGCGGATGTTACGACCCCGTGCGCGTCCACGCGCCGCCGGGGTCGCTGTTGAATCCCACACCACCGGCGGCCGTCGTCGGCGGCAACGTCGAGACCAGCCAGCGTGTCGCGGACGTGGTGTTCCGGGCGCTCGCGGCGGCGGCCCCCGACCGCGTCCCGGCGGCCGGACAGGGGACGATGAACAACGTCGTCGTCGGCGGGCCGGGGTTCAGTTACTACGAGACGGTCGGCGGCGGCATGGGCGCGAGCACCGACGCGGACGGACCGTCGGGCGTGCAGGTCGGCATGACCAACACGCTGAACACGCCGGTCGAGGCGCTGGAAGCGGCCTATCCGCTCCGCGTCGAGGAGTACGCGCTCCGACGCGGGAGCGGCGGGGCGGGCCGACACCGGGGGGGCGACGGCCTCGTGCGCGAACTCCGCCTCGAAGCGGCGGCGACGGTGTCGCTGTTGACGGAGCGCCGCCGTCACGCGCCGTGGGGACTGTCCGGCGGTGAGGACGGACAACCGGGCCGGAACTACCTCGACGGCGAGGCAGTTCCCGCGAAGGTGACGCGGGACGTGCCCGCCGGGACGACGGTGCGCGTCGAGACGCCGGGCGGCGGCGGGCACGGGTCAGCGGCCGAGAACGCGGTCGAGGAGTCGGACGACGACCCGAGCGCGGGCGGCGACGACGCCGCGTAACCTTTTCAGGTGACCGGTCGAACGCTCGGCCATGTCCGGCCGTCTCGCGGTTGCGGTGGCGACGGCGTTGGTGCTCGCGGCGCTGGTGGTCGGCGCGCCGACGGTCGACGAACGGACCACGCCGAGCGACGCGGCCGGTGGAGCGGTCAGCGCGGGCCAACAGGGGCCGAGTAGCACCGTCACGATACAGGAACCGCCGACTGCGGGGCCGTTCGTCCTCGTCGTCTTGCTCGTCCTGATGGGTGTCGCGCTCGCCTACGGCCTGAAACAGTACGGCCGCGACGACCTGGTCCTCGCGGTGGTGACCACCGTCGTCCTGACCGTCGCGGCAGTCATCGTCGGGTCGAATCCGACCGTCGCCGGGGCGTTCCAGAATCCCGTCACGAACACGTCCGGAGGCGGTGGCCCCGCCTCGACCGGGACCGGCCCGGGGTCCCTGTGGCTCGTCGGCGTGGTCGGGTCACTCGCCGCCGTCGCCCTCGCTGGTATCGTCCTCCGCCGGGCCGTCGGGAGCGAGACGTGGACGGCGGGCGGCGACGACGGACACGCGGAGCGAACCGAATCCGCGAGCGACGACGTGCCCGACGGCGTCGCCGATGCGGCAGACCGGGCGGCCGACACGCTGGCCGACGGCGAGACGAGTGACAACGCCGTCTACCGGGCGTGGACGGAGATGACGGCGGCGCTGGACGTGCCAGACGCGGAGAGCGCGACGCCCGGCGAGTTCGCCGCGGCGGCGCGTGAGGCGGGGATGGACCCGGAACACGTCGCGACGCTGACCGACCTCTTCGAGGCGGTGCGGTACGGCGACCGGTCGGTGACCGAGGACCGAGCGCGACGGGCGGAGCGGGCGCTCCGAAACGTCGAGGGACGTGGTCAGCAGTGAGTTATCGACGCCGCGCGGCGCTCGTCGCGGGGTCGCTCGCCGTCGTCGCCGGTATCGGCCGCGTCGCGGCGGGCGGTCCGACGGGGTCGCTCAGGCCCGGGTTCGTCATCTTCGTCGGCGTGTTCGGCGTCACTCTCTCGGTGTTCGGCCTCGCGCGCGGCGTTCGAGCGGACACGCACGTCGCGGTCCTCCCGAATCCAGCGGGTCGCGACGTCTCGCCGCCCGAGAACGACGGATTCGGCGGGGGGTCGTCACGATTGGTCAAGGACTACCGCGTCGCCGAGCGACTGCGGGACCTGCTTCGGCGGGCCCTCGCCCGAGAGCGCGGCGGCGACACGGACGCCGCCGAGGACGCCATCGACGCCGGGACGTGGACGGATGACCCGGCCGCGGCGGCGGCGTTCACCGGCGATTCGGGCCGGGGCAGACGACTCCGAGACGGCGTCGCGGCCCGCCGCGCCGGAACCTCCCGACTCGGCTATCGACTCGACCGGGCGGCGGCGCGACTCCGCTCGCTGATGGGGCTGTCGGCCGACGACGCCGACCCCGAAGCGACGGCGACACCCACGTCACTCGGGACGCACGCGACGGGCCGCTGGACCGGATTTCGCGCACTGGCGCTCGCTTTCGTCGGCGTGGGTATCCTCGCTCGCCGACCCGGACTCGTCGTGGCGGGCGGCGTCGCCGTCGTCGCACTCGCGGTGCGCGCCGCCGCGCGCGTCCCCGACCCGGACCTGACGGTCAATCGGGTCATCGACGCCGACGCCCCGTCCCACGGTGACGAGGTGACGGTGCGAGTGCGGGTGCGAAACGACACTGACCGGACGCTGTTCGACTGCCGACTCGCCGACGGGGTGCCCGAGACACTTGCGGTCACCGAGGGGGCAGCGCAGGTGGCGACGGCGCTGCGGCCGGGCGCGTCGGCGACCGTCGAGTACGCCGTTCGCGCGACACGTGGGGACCACGCCTTCGACGCGCCACGGGTGGTCCTCGGCGACGCCGCGGGGACGGCCGAGCGGGTGTTCGAACCCGAGGCTACCGGCGACGCGGCGCTGTCCGTCTCGCTCCCGACGACGGACCTCTCGATGCCGGTCCGGTCCTCGACGACCCGCCACCGGGGCCGCATCGAGGCCGACAGCGGCGGCGACGGTATCGCGTTCTACGCCACTCGGGAGTACCGGCGGGGCGACCCCCTCTCGCGTATCGACTGGAACCGCTACGCCGGGACGCGCGAACTCTCGACGCTGGAGTTTCAGGAGGAACAGGCCGCGACGGTGGTCGTCGTCGTCGACGCGCGTCCGGCGGCATACCACGCGCCCGCCGACGGGTCGCTCGATACCACTGTCGACCGGGCGGTTCTCGCGGCCCGGGCCGTCGCGGACGCTCGCCTCGACGCCGAGGACACGGTCGGGGTAGCGGCGCTGTCCCCGGAACGACTGTTCGTCCCGCCGAGTGGGGGACAGGCCCATCGGAGCAGGCTGAAGACGGTCCTCGAAACCTCGTCGGCCGTCGCACCGACGCCCGCCGACGGCGAGTTCTACGTCGGCCCGACGTTCCGATGGCTCCAGCGGGAACTGCCCAACGACGCACAAGTCGTCTGCTGTTCGCCGCTGACCGACGACGCCGTCGTTCGGGTCCTCCGCTATCTCGCGGCGTACGGCCACCCCGTGACCGTCGTCAGTCCGGACCCCGGAACGCAACCCACCGCGTCGGGGACGGTTGTGGCCACGGAGCGCGTGTTCCGCCTCGCGGCGCTCCGCCGGGCGGGCATCAGAGTGGCCGAGTGGCGACACGGCGAGTCGCTCCCGGCGGCTATCGAGCGACAGCGACTGGGGTGGTCCGCGTGAGTCTGACCCGGCCGGTCGGGACCGCCGCGGTGGTCGCCGCCGCCGTCGGCGTCCTCTCGGTGGCGACGACGCTCGGCGGGCCGCTGGCAGTCCTCGGGGGCGTCGTCATCACGGTCGGCGTCGCCCGCGACGACCGGCGATTCGTGACTGCGGGCGGGGCACTCCTCGCATTCGGTGTTCTCGTGGCTGGCGTCCTCGGGACCGCGACGGTCGCCCTCGTGGTCGGTCTCGCCGCCGCGATTCTCGCGTGGGACTTCGGCCAGTACGCCTGTGCGCTCGCCGTCGGCACCGCTCCGGACGCGGTGACGCAGAACGCGGAACTCGTCAGGGTCGCGGGCGGGACGCTCGTGGCCGCCTGCGTCGTCGGCCTCCTCTCGCTCTCGGTGGCCGTCGTCGCCGTTCCCGCGGTGGATACGGTCACGGCGACGCTCCTGTTTGCCGGTATCGTGCTGACCGTCTACGGCGTCCGTTAGACGGTCGGAACCGGGACCTCGCCGAGTACGTCGGCCAGTACGTCGCGTTTCTCGACCTGTTCGACCCGGGCGTCTGGCGTCAGCACGAGGCGGTGGGCGAGCACCGGCGGGGCGACCCGCTTGATGTCGTCCGGCGCGACGAACTCACGCCCCTCGATGGTCGCCATCGCTCTCGCCGCCTCGAACAGCCGTTGGGTCCCGCGCGGCGAGACGCCGACTTCGACGCGGTAGTCCTCCCGCGTCGCGCGGGCGATAGCGGCCATGTACCTCAGCAGGTCCTCGTCGACGGTGACCGTCTCGGGAACCGACCGGAGCGCCTGCACGCTGTCGGCGTCGAGGACCGCCTCCACGCTCGGACTCTGTTCGGTTCGGCCCGCGCGCCGTCGGAGGAGTTCGACCTCGCCCTCGTCGTCCGGGTAGCCGATGGAACTCTTCGCGAGGAAGCGGTCGACCTGCGCCTCGGGGAGTTCGAAGGTCCCCTCCATGTCGACCGGATTCTGCGTCGCGAGGACGAAAAACGGCTCCGGCAGGTCGTAGGTGTCGCCGTCGACGGTGACCTGTCCCTCCTCCATCGCCTCCAGCAGGGCCGACTGGGTCTTCGGCGGCGCGCGGTTTATCTCGTCGGCCAGCACGACGTTGGCGAAGATGGGGCCGCGGGTGAACTCGAACTCCCGGGTCTGCTCGTTGAAGATGTGCGTCCCCGTGATGTCCGCTGGCAGGAGGTCCGGCGTGAACTGCACGCGCGAGAAGGAGAGGCCGAGCGCCGTCGCGACGCTCCGCGCGGTCAGGGTCTTCCCGGTACCGGGCACGTCTTCCAGCAGGACGTGCCCCTTCCCGACGACGCCCAACAGCACCGTCTCGAAGAACTCGCGGTCGGCGACGACCGCTCGCCCCACCTCCTCAAGCACCCGATTCGACATCTCGCTGGCCGAAGCAACGTCCATACACGCCCGTGTCACGCATCCGCCATATGTGTGTCTCTCCCGGTGACCCGGCGGGGGACGTGACGGCGTGGCGCACCCCTCCAGAATCGAAACGACTAAAGAGCAAACGGCGGTACGTAACGGTGAGCCGAGGTAGCCTAGCCTGGCCAAGGCGGTTGCTTCGAGAGCAACTGTCCTCACGGACTCAGGAGTTCAAATCTCCTCCTCGGCGTTTTCCACGAATCACTTCGGTGAGTGACGAGGGAACGAGAAGCAGTGCGAACGAAGTGAATGACCGTCGCCGCGTGGTTCCACTCTCCTCCTCGGCGCTTCTGCCGACGCGAACTGACGAGCGACGCCACTCGTCACCTCACGCAGACAGTTCTCTCGCCTCGCGGAGCGACTGTCGGAGGTCGAGTATCTCCATGGCCGTCTCGGCGAACTGCTGGAGCCGTCTTCGCTCGTCGGCCGAGTAGGTCCGTGGTTCGTGGTCGAGGACGCACAACTGGCCGATGACGTGGCCCTCGGGCGCGGTCATGTTCGCACCGGCGTAGGAGCGAACGCCGAGGTTCTGGATACCCTCGTTCCCCGCGAATCGCTCGTCGGCTTGCAGGTCCTCGACGACCAGTACGTCCTCCTGCAACATGCTGTGGGTGCAGACCGTCTCCTCGCGAGTCAGTCGCCCCCACTCGGCCCCGTGGCAGGAGAGGATGTTTTCGGCGTCCTCCTCGATGAGGCCGACGAAGGCGATGGGCGTCTCGAAATGGTCGGCGACGAGGTCGGTCAAGCGGTCGAAACTCGCTTCCACGGGCAGTTCGGCGAGGTCGTACCGGGCGAGCGATTCGAGGCGGTCGCCTTCGCCCTCGGGAAGGGGAAAGCCCACCTGCGCGCTGTGGCTGATAACGTCCGCGACGACCCCGCCGAGCCGCTCGGTGGCGTTCGGGAGGTCCTTGCTGAGGTACTCGGTGACGAGGTTTCCGACCGACGCGGTGTCTATCTCGCGGGGGCGCACGTCGGTGAACAGGACGCAGGGGGTCTGTGGCTGTTCGGTCCTGAGCGTCCTGAGAACGTCGAGGCCGGTCCCGTCGGCGAGGCCGTACTCCGTCACGACGCAGTCGAGTGCTGTCGTCTCGATGACGGTCGCGGCGTCGGCGGCCGACGTTCGCGTCACCGCCGTCACCGATTCGACCTCTCCGACCGCCGTCGCCACGTCGTCGACCTCGCTCTCCCCATCGACGCAGAGAACGGTTCGCTCGGTCATCTACGGATACAATCCGTGCAGGGGGAATTAAACGGACTGGTTATAGTGCCGAGGTTGACACTTGCGCCGCTCGCGGCTCACACGCCAGCGACGAGGAAGATGAGGATGCTGACGGCCATCACGGCGAGGATGAACGCGGCGGCGAGTGCGCCGCCGAGCGACACCATCGCGTTGGCGGTCGACGCCAGCGTCTCGGTGCGGTCGTTGCCGAACACGGTGACTTCGGCGGTGTCGCTCGCCATCCCGGCCTCGACGGGTTCGAGGTCGGCGACCGCGCGGTCGACGAGATCGGCGACGAGAGCGACAACGTCGGCCTCGGGAATGGCCTGTCCGACCTGATTTTCGGCCTCGACGGTGTTGACGATGTGGGTGTCGCTGGTCATCACTTCGACCGTGTCGACGCTGTCGACGGCGTCCAAGATGCGGCCGCGGAGGCCGGGTTCCATGTTGTTCCCGTCGACGAGGACGTAGGCGGTCCGGTGGTCGCCGACCTCGAAGACGCAGGTGCGGATGCCCAGCGGGCCGATTCCCTCTTTGGGAGTCCACGGCGTCTCGTCCCACGCGACGCCACAGCGGAGCGGTCCTCGCTCGGCGTCGGTCAACACCTCGCCGAGTCGACCGGTGCCGTAAATCATATCGAACGAGCGCTGACTCCCCGGGACGACGTGCCCGAGGTCGTCGCCTTCGAGTCCGTCGTTGGAGTTGTGGGCGTCGACGAGGAGGACGTTCTCGATAGCCGCCGAGCGGGCCTCGGACATCGCCGAGAGGCCGACCGAGTAGTCCACGTCGTCGGCGCATCCCGGCGCGTAGGTGGTGACGACGAAGGCGCTGTCACCGAACGCCTGTCCCGTCAGCGTCGCCTCGCCTTCGGTAAGGCGGTGGCCCGCCGTCGCCTCGTCGGTGTACTCGATGTCTTCGAAGGCCTGCTCTGCGGTGTCGAGAATCGTGTCCACTTCCTTCTCGGTGACGAGGTTGAAGTCGTGTCCGGCGGTGGCGTGGGGCGGGAACGCCAGTCCGTCGGCCGCGGCGGCCACCCGCTTGGGGAGGTTGCCGCCGCCGATTTCGCCCATCGGGCCGGGGTGAATCATCGGCAGGACGAAGCGGGCCTTCTCGGTCCCGTCGGGGCGGCGGACCGCGAGGACGGTCACCGGGACGATGGCCTCCTCGCCGATGTCCTCGAAGAACGCCTCCAGTTCGTCCGACCCCTCGGCGATGTGGCCGATGAACCCGCGCAGGAAGTCCAGCGCGGAGACGCCGAGCGAAGAGCGCCACGGTTGGTCGATGACCACCAGAAACAGCCACACGGCCAGCGCGTAGATGGCGCAGATGACCGCCAGGAGGACGAAGTCCGCGGGGATGAACCCCTGAATCTCCGGTGGGGCCTGTTCGGCGCGGGCCAGCATCTCCCGGAGCACGGGATTGTCGAGGATGAACGCCGTCGCGCCGCTGTAGACGGCGAGCAGACCCGCGGCGGCGACGGTCTGGACGCTCGCCGGGACGGCCGCCACAAGCAGTGAGTGCCGGGAGACGGCCATCAGGATGAGCAGGCGGAACGCGAAGATGGAGGCCAGCGCCACCAGCAACACGTCGAAGACGAAGTTCTGGCCGAGTCGGGGGCTCACCAGTGCGACGACGCCCGCAACCGTGAGGAACGCGATGGTGACGAGTTCGCAGATGAGCGCCAGCAGCGACGCCCGGTTCGGCGTCAACTGCCCGCCGAAGCGCCGGTCGACCCACGGAGTCACGGCGCCCGCGATGGCCGTCGGAAAGCCGATGAAGAAGACGCCCTGCCACGCGTCGTCGAGGACGAACCGCGAGTCGAACGCGGCCACGCCGGTGAGAGCGGCGATGAACAGGGCGAACGTGAGACTCGCGTACCAGTTCGGGGCCTTGAAGATGAACCGGGAGAGGCTGGCGAGGTTCCCCTGTGTGGTAGTCATTTTTTACTCACTTCGAGGCTCGATACATAAAACCAGTCGCTTGCTGCGGATTATTGTGTCGGTGCGGACTGGCGGTCACAGACGGCGAGGAAGTTCTCGAAGACGGCTTCGCCCTCTTCGGTGTGGGCGACTTCGGGGTGCCACTGGACGCCGTAGAGGTTTCGGTCGGTGTCGCTCATCGCCTCGACGCCGCAGATGTCGGACGTGGCGGTCCGCTCGAATCCGTCGGGGACTTCCTTCACCTCGTCGGCGTGGCTCGCCCAGACGCGGGTTTCGGGGGCCAGCGACCCGACCAACGGGTCCTCGTCGTCCAGAATCTCGACGGTCACGTCGGCGTAGCCGCCGTACTCCCCGCTGTCGACGCGGCCGCCGAGTTCCGCGGCGATGAGTTGCATCCCGAGACAGATGCCCAGAACCGGCACGTCGAGGTCCAGATACTCGGGGCAGTTGCCGATGTCGTCCATGTCGGGACCGCCCGAGAGGACGATGCCGTCGGCGTCGATGTCCGCGGGCGGCGTGTCGTTGTCGAGCAGTTCCACGTCCACGCCCATGTCCCGGAGCGCCCGTTGCTCCAGATGGGTGAACTGGCCGTGGTTGTCGATGACGGCGATGTGAGTCATTGGATAGTGTCACGCCACCGCGGCGTATATATCTCCTGATGCCGCGCGCGGACTCCTACAGCGACTTCACCGGCGCTCGATATACCGGAGACCGTCGAGTCGTCCGGCCGCCGGGAGGGTCACCGTCACCGTGTTCCCGTCGTCGTCAGCGTCGAACGTCACCGACCCGCCGTAGCCCTCGACTATCCACGTAATCACCCAGAGACCGACCCCCTTCGAGTGACGGAGGGGCGTCTCCTCGCGGTTGTCGAGGACGTCGAGTTCCGCCGGGGGAATGCCCTCGCAGTTATCGACGAATTGCAGTTCCACCGCCGTCGCGTGACAGGCGACGGTGACGTGAAGCCGTAGGTCGCCCTCGCAGTGTTCGACGGCGTTCTCGACGATGTTCTCGACGACGGTGGCGACCATCCAGTCGGCGTACACGACGGCCTCCTCGGGGAGGTCCACGTCGACCCGTGCGTCGGGGTCGGCCTGCCGGGCGGTCCGGGCCGCCTCGCGGACGTAGGGGACCACGTCGACGGGCCGTTGCGTGCGCTGGTCGGCCGAGCGCGCGAGGTCGATTTTGGCCGCCTTATCGGTGGTCGCGATGAGTCGGTCGATGCTCTCTCTGAGTCGCTCGGCGTGGCGTTCTGAGTCGCCGTCGACGGTGCGTTCGAGTTCGCCGAGGTGGCCGAGCGCCACGGTGAGTTCGTTGCGCAGGTCGTGACGAAGCACGCGAACGAGCACGTCGCTGCTCTCGTCGAGTCGCCGGTGAGACCGCCGGAGTTCCAGCAGCGCGCCGACGAGGATACCGCCGAATCCGCCCATCGCGACGCTGCTCGCGAGCAGGGTCGGCGTCGTGGGCGGCCCCGAGACGCCGGGGAGATAGCTGGCGATAGTGACCAGCGTCAGCACCGCCACGCCCAGACCACACCACTCGGCGACGGTCCATATCTGCTCGCCGTCTAGCCCGCTCTTGGGTAACCAGACGTGCGCACCCGCGAGCGACAGCGCCGGGAGCAATCCCGCGCCGAGAACCAACACGTTCACCGGCGTCAGGCCGAGCGTCGTCGCCGCGTGAGCGAGTAACGCGAGCGAGAGCGTCACCCCCGTGGCGACGACGTACCCGGTCCCCAGCGACTGCTTCGAAATCGCGGGGGACTTCATACGACTCCCTCTCTCGCCGGTGACGACTTAGCTATCGGGGTGGCGGCTATCACTGCTGATAATTGGACTCGTCGTCGAACCGCTCTGCGGCCGACTGAAAGCCCATCTCGGACTGTTCGCGGCTCCGTCGCCCCTCCCGTTCTGCGATGGCCTCGGGGTCAGGGCTGGCGTCGTCGTCGATGCGCGCCCACGACCCGTGGACTTTCGCGTGACACCACCGGCAGAGATACACCGTGATTTCGTGGCTGAGTGCCGCCTCGTCCGACTCTCCGTCTGGCGATTCCCCTTGCTCACCGTCCGGCCTTCCCGAGGGCCGCTCGTCAGTTCCCGCCTCGCGCGCTTCGCTGTACGAGAGGTGGTGTTCCTCCAGGAGGGGTCGCTCCTCGGAGTGGGCCATCCGCCGCTCCGCTAAGCCACAGCGGATGCACTCGCGGTCGCGGTTCCGACAGCGGAAGTGCGAACAGTCGGCCCAGTCCCACTCGGCGTCGTCGGGGTCGCCGTCAGGCCCCACTGCCGCGGGACAGCGAAAGTCCTCGGCGCTCCGGGCGTTCGCGAACGCGGGGTCGTGGTGACCGTGTTCGCGCGCCCAGCGGCACTTCCCCTCGTCGGTGACGAAGTCACAGCGGTCGACGTGGTCGTAGGGGTCGTCGACGCCGACGCTCGTCCCGCCCGGTGCCTTCTCCATGGGCGCATCTGGGACGGGAGCCACCTGAATCTGTCTGCCGCATCGCCTGACAGAATCCTTTTGTTCGCCCCGGGCATCCGGCGGCGTATGCGTATCGTCCACGAACAGGGGGGGACCCGCCGACCGCTCGCGACGACCGTCGACCGGGCCGAGTCGATGCTCGAACAGTCGCGCGGCCTCATGTTCCGCGGGTCGATTCCCGACGACTACGGCCTCGTCTTTCCGTTCGACGACGCGGGGCGGCGGTTCATCCACATGCTGTTCGTCCGGTTTCCGATAGACGTGGTGTGGGTGGCCGACGACGTGGTACAGGATGTGGCGACCATGCACCCGTGGCGGTCGTTCGGATGGGCGACGGCCGACACCGTCCTCGAACTGCCCGCGGGTGCGGCCGACGGCGTCGACGAAGGCGATAGGGTCCTCGTCGAGGCCTGAGCGGGGCCGCCGCGGTGTCCATCACACTTCCGGCAGATTTTAAAGGGTGACCGTCTGAGTATGTGGTACTATGTCGGAACACCCGACGGAGGATAGAGGAAGTCGCCGCGAGGCGGCTGGGCGTGAAATTCGTCCCACAGCGTGACGGAAGTGAACTTTCTGTGAGTCAGCACACACTGTTCGGGGACCACCCAGCGACGCGTCCCCTCGACGAGGTCGGTGAGGTACAGTTTCTGGATACGACCCTGCGCGACGGTGAGCAGGCCCCGGGCGTCTCGCTGACGCCGGACGACAAGGCGGCCATCGCGCGCAAACTCGACGCCGCGCGTATCGACGTCATCGAGGCGGGCAGCGCCTGCACCGGACCGGGCGAGCGCGAGACCATCTCGCGGGTCGCCGAACTCGACCTGGACGCGACAGTGACGAGTTTCTGCCGCGGCATCCGGAACGACATCGACCTCGCCGTGGAGTGCGGCGTCGACGGCGTCAATCTCGTCGTTCCGGCGAGCGACCGCCACGTCGAGGACAAGGTCGGCACCTCGAAAGCGGACAACGTCGACTCGACGGTCGAACTCGTCGAGTACGCCAAAGACCACGGCCTGTGGGTCGAGGTCATCGGCGAGGACGGCTCCCGCGCGGACCTGGACTACCTCGAAGAACTGCTCGGGGCGGCCGTCGAGGCCGGGGCCGACCGCATCTGCTGGGCCGACACCGTCGGTCACGCGACGCCGGACCGCGCCCTCGAATGCGTCTCGCGACTCTCCGCGTTGGGGCCGGTCAGCACCCACACCCACGACGACCTGGGACTGGCCGTGACGAACGCCCTCGTCTCTATCGCGGCGGGCGCGGACCTCGTCCACGGGACCATCAACGGCATCGGCGAGCGCGCCGGCAACGTCGCCTTAGAGGAGGTCGCCATCGCCTTAGACCACGGGTACGGCGTCGAGACGATGGACCTGACCGAGGTGTACGACCTCGCGAAACTCATCGCCAACCGGACGGGCATCCAGTTGGCCCCGAACAAGGCCGTCGTCGGACAGAACGCCTTCACCCACGAGTCGGGCATCCACACCGACGGCACCCTCAAGGACGACGCGATGTACGAACCGTACCCGCCCGAGAAGGTGGGTCGCGAGCGCCGCCTCGCCCTCGGGAAACACGCCGGGCGCGCGGGCGTGCAGGCCGCTCTCGACGAACACGACGTGGACGTGACCGACGACCAACTCGCGGACATCGTCGCCCGCGTGAAGGAAATCGGCGACCGGGGCAAGCGCGTCACCGACGCCGACCTCCTCACCATCGCGGACGAGGTGACCGGTCAAGAGAAGGACCGCCGGGTCGAACTGCTCGGCCTCACCGCCGTCTCGGGGTCGGACACCCCGACCGCGAGCGTGCGCCTCGCCGTCGACGGCGAGGAGCGAAAGGAGGCCGCCGTCGGGTCCGGCCCCGTCGACGCGGCGATGAACGCCGCCCAGACCGCCCTCTCGCATACGGCCGACGCGACGCTGGAGGACTACCACGTCGACGCCATCACCGGCGGGACCGACGCGATGGTCACCGTCGAGATAACGATGTCCCGCGGGGACGACACGGTGGCCGTCTCGGCGAGCGATTCGGACATCACCCGCGCGTCGGTTCGCGCGATGGTCGACGCGATGGACCGCCTCGTCTCCGACGAGGGCGAGACGCTGGTCGCTGACGACTGAGAGCGAAGTGGTGAACGGTCCGTAAGCGACGGAGAAGTCGCTACGCGGTCGCCTCTGCGACCTTCGAGTCGGTGATTATCGGCGTCACGATGATGGCCCCGCTGCTGTCGACCTCGACGCGACAGTCGGACATGGTGAACGTCAGCGTCGCCAGAGAGTCGCCGTCGGGGTCGGTGAACAGCCGGTCCAGAGCGTCGGGGTCGATACAGTCGTAGAGACAGTCGTCTAACTCCATTGGGTCGACGCCGTTCGCCTCCGCGACAGCGTAGATAACTACCTGGCTTGGCGGTGTCGACTTCGATAGTGTGTGAACGTGTTTCGAGTCCGTCATTAGTTCTGCTCCGTCAGTCGTCCAATATCCGTGATCGAAAAAACCCGTTCTGGCTACGTCTATTGAAGTGTTCGACACGCCGCTACGATGCATATTGTCACTATATCAGTCCTCATCTAAGACGAGTTCTAGCAGTTTGCGCTCGCCGACGCGTAAGTGTCTGTTTACTGTCGGTTGCGTGATACCAAGGAGCGAGGCGACTTCCTCGCCGGTCGTCTCCCGAGGCCAGTCGAAGAAGCCGCTGAAGTACGCCGTCTGCAACACTTCCAGTTGTCGCTCGGTGAGTCGCTCTTCGAGGACCGCGCGCAGGTTGTTCTCGGTCAGGTGTTGCGTCGAGCGCTCCCGGCGCGCGTGCATCTGGACGCTCGGATAGGCCCGCTCTAACTGCTCGACGAACGCCCGCACGTCGGTATCGGCCGCGAGGTGGACGACAGCGTCGACGTGGTTCGCCTCGGCTTCCACTTCGAGGAGTTGCGCGCCGTAGTCGAGCAGGGTCGCTGGCACCGTCGACCCGTTGACGGTGACCTCGTAGCGCCCGTCGTCGGACACTTGCGTTATCGTCTCGATGCGGCCGATTTCCCCGCCGAGCGATTCCAGGGCGAGGCCGTCGTCCGCGATGCGCAGGAACAACCGCGTGGTGTCTGCCCCACTCGGCACGACGCCCTCGCACTCGACGGGGCCGTCGAGCGATTCCGCGAGTCGCGAGAGCGTGCTCTCGGGCGTTGACAGCGACAGTTCGAGTTCGACGACGCTGTCCGTGGGATGGCGCTGGCGAGAGGCTATCTCTTGCATCGCGTTGCCGATGCTCTCGCCGAGTTCGAGGAACACCGATTCGAGGGTATCGCCGAAGGCGTCGGTCTGGTCGGCGTACACCGTCAACACGCCGTAGAGGTAGTCGTCGTACGAGAGCGGAACGCTGATTGCCGACTGGAAGTTCCGAGAGATAGCTTCCGTCCGCCAGTGTTCCTGCCGGAGGTCGTCGGTAATCGAGCGGACCACGGTCGGCTCACCGGACTGGGCCGTCTGGATCGCTGGCGGCCCCCCGTCCCCGACGGCGGACATGGAAATCGCGTCGAGGTACCCGCTCGACCGCCCGGCCCACTGCTGTGGGTGGACGGTGTCGCCGTCGCACGTCCCGACCCACGCGAAGGAGAACCAACCCGATTCGGCCAGTTCGGAGCAGACCGCCTGCTCTATCTCCTCGCAGGTCCCGGCTTCGACGAGGGCGCGGTCGACCCGTCGGAGAATCTCGTTGACCTGCTCTAGCTGTCTGAGTTCCTCGTTTCGTCGTCGCCGCTCGGCCTCCCGTTCCCGCAGGACCGTCTCGCGGTCGACCCGTGCGAGGGCCGCCTCGGCGCTACTCGTGAGGATGTCGAGCAGTTCCCGCGTTCGGGCATCGTCGTCGATGGAGGTCTGCGCGTAGAACACGCCGAACTCGTCGAGCGGGCGATAGCTGTCGCCCGTCTCCAGCGTGACTTCAGTGTCGTCGACGAACACGTCCCAGATGAGGCCGTCACCCGGGCCGACGACGGTGGGTGGCTCGTGGCCCGATGCCGTGACTCCGGACGTGTCGGTCCCAGCCGTCGCGGTCCGCCGGAGTTGGTTCTCGTGCCGGTCGAACAGGTAGATAGTCGATGCGGGAACGCCGAGTACGTCGCTAGCCGTCTCGGCGATTATCTCCGTCACCGCTTCTTTCGTCTCCGCGTGGAGGAGCTGTCGCGTCGTGTCGTGTAGCTCGCCGAGCATCTCCGCGAAGTTCAGTCGCTCGCTCACGTCCCTGACGACGCCAACCTGCCGGTGACTCCCGTCCGCGTCGCGATAGGTCGAAAACCGCGTCTCGACGGGGTGTCGCTCCCCGTCAGCCCGCTGGAGTTCGGTCAGCAACGTCCCGACGTCGCGCTCGCCGCGCCGTATCTCTGACACTATTTGGGCGGCCTCGTCGAGCGCATCCTCGTCCGCCAGCAGGGAGGCGTCCGCACCCACCAACTCCTCCTCGGCGTAGCCGGACATCGAGGCGAGGGCGCTGTTGACTGTCTCGATGGTGAACGACTCGTCGAGCGTAAACACGCCGTCGTCGATGGTTTCGATTATCCGCTCGTACTGTTCGAGTCGCTGCTCGTGACGGTATCGCGTCGTCACGTCGTGACCGACGCCGAGATACACCGTCTCGCCGTCGGAGCGGTTGCGTTCGAATGTGAAGTCCACCCAGCGGTCGTCGTCGGTGGTCGCCGACGGCGCGGTGAGCGAGGCGTCCTCGCGGTCGCAGTTCGCGTCGATGCGCTCGCGGGAGACCCCATCGAACAGCGTGTGCAGTCCCGTCCCGATAACCTGCGCCCGTGGCTGGTCGACGAGTCCCGCGAACTCCTCGTTCGCGGCGAGGACCGATAGTTCCGAACCGACGACGAGCGCCGGTGCGGGGAGCCGTGCGACGAGCGCGTCCAGTAACGCCCTCGGCGACTCGCGCGCGCTTCCTGTAGCTCCCTGCCCCGCTGAATCACTCACCGGCTTCTCCATAGCAAGGCCTCTGTGCTTGTCGGTGGAAAGCGTGATTTCAGGCTCGCTCTCACCTGTGTACCGATGAGCTACAGTTACGTACCAGCCCGCCGATACCCGTGACAGGTCCGTCTCAGTCGGCGATAGTTCGCACGTCGTCCAGCGTCCACACCTCGTAGTCGGGGGTCACGCCGAGGTCGGCGTCGACGCGGTGCGGGCGACGGATGAACGCGCTGTCGATGCCCGCGTTGTGGGCCGCCCGCACGTCCGACTCGTTGTCGCCGACGAACAGGGCGTCCGAGACGCCCAACTCCTCGACGGCGCGTTCGACGTAGTACGGTCGTGGTTTCTTGCGTTCGAGGCTCTCGATGGTCGGTTCGCGCGCGTGGACTGTCTCGAAGTGATGCGAGAGGCCGAAGTGGTCGAACGCGAAGTCGACGGTGGCCTGCTGGTTCGAGGAGACGACGCCCAGCGGCGAGTCGAAGTCGGCGAGCGTGTCGATGTCGTCGTAGGGCCGTTTCTCGCCCGCGGTCATCTCGTCGCACTGGGCCTCCGAGATGGCGGCGTCACGGGCCGACCAGAACGTCTCCGGTGCCACGTCGTAGGCCGAACACACCGCTTCCAACCGGTCGACGGACACGCCGATGCTCATCTCGTCGACGTGGTCGGGGTGGGGGTCGGCGACGCCGACGCGGTCGAACGCCTCGCGGGCGCCCTCCCGATGGGCGGTCATGCTCGTCAGCGTCAGTAAGACCCCGTCGTTGTCGAAGATGACTGCTTCGTAGCCCATACTCGTCTCAAGCGGGTGCGCCACCGAGTGTCTTTCCACTCAGAACTCGCG
The DNA here is from genome assembly GCF_024218775.1 of Haloarcula marina. Classification (NCBI taxonomy): domain Archaea; kingdom Methanobacteriati; phylum Methanobacteriota; class Halobacteria; order Halobacteriales; family Haloarculaceae; genus Haloarcula; species Haloarcula marina. The sequence goes on from NZ_CP100404.1 coordinate 978,254, forward strand.
TTCCTCGCCCGTGTCGAACTCCTCGGGGGAGCGTCCGGCCGCGTCGACCACCTCGTCGGAGACGACCAACGGGCAGTCGACCCGAAGCGAGATGGCGATACCGTCGGAGGGGCGCGCGTCGAACACCATCTCCTTACGGCGGTCGTCGAGGTACTGTTCGGTGTCTATCTTCGCGTAGAAGGTCCCGTCGGCCAGGTCGTCGATGCGGACGCGGTCGATGGCGCTCCCGAACTCGGCGACCATCTCGACCAACAGGTCGTGTGTCAGCGGTCGCTCGAAGGGTTCGCCGTCGATAGCCAACTGCATCGACTGGGCCTGGTCGGTGCTGACGAAAATCGGGATTATCTCCCCACGCGCGCGGAGGAGCACCACCGGCGTCCCCGACCCCTCTTCGCTGACGCCGACGCCCACACCTTCGACCGTGGCCTCGTGTTCCATGCCCAACGATTCGGTGGGTGGGTATGAAAAGCTAGCCCGCAGTCGTTTTTGCGCCCGCGCCCGACGGGTCTGTGTGGCCGACGACTGCTACCGCCTCCACATCAAACCGTCCGCGCGCCGAGTGAGCGCCCGGGTCGGCCGGTGGGTCAACCGCTCGGGACCGACCCGCGAGTTCGACTCGAAGGCCCTCGCTCGCGAGTGGGCGCGCGCCTGCCGCGGGCACGGTGCGACGGTGTGGGTACAGGACGCCCCGCGGTGGGCCGACGACGACGCGGACGGTTACCTCGTCGCGCGCACTCGCCGGGTCGCGCACGAGGACGCGCCGGGCCGCCAACGAACGCTCGGCGGCGACGAGGACTGACCCGACCGGTCAATCCCGTTTAATCCGAATTAAAACGGCGTTTAGAGGCGCTAAATTGGCCAAATCGTCGCAAATCCGGCTTTTCCGCGTCCCCCCTTGAAGTGCAACTGGCCGACAGGGTCGAGTGGAGTCAACGCACGATGAAGCTCACCAAGTTCACCGGCGCGCTACTGGCCGTCCTCGTCATCACGGGGTCGGCGGCGGCGCTGCCCGCGGCGGCAGGCGCACAGGCACCCGACAACGCAGGCAACGCACAGGCAGGCGAGCACGCGAACGACAACGCCGCTGACGCGGCCAACGCGACCGACGCCGACGACAGCGACGAGAACGCCACCGACGCGGCGAACGCCTCGAACGATTCGAACGCGTCGGCCGCTGCCGACCGACAGGGACCGCCCGCCGATGTCGGACCTGACGGCGAACGCGGCCCGCCCGCCGACCTCCCCGAGCAAGTCCCCGACTTCGTCAGCGAGATTCACTCGCTGATTCAGCAGCACATGGCTGGCGACCTCGCTGGCGACCTCGGCATGCAGGTCAGCGACGTGACGCCGGACGACGGTGACGACAGCGAGAACGTCGACGCGTCCGACGCCGATTCGGACGCGAACGACAGCGACGCCGACGATAGCGACGACAGCGACAGTGACGACGGCGACGACAGCGAGCAGTAACCCCTGAATCCACGCCACACCGGTCTCCCCTGACGCGACCGATAAACGCGGTACTTTTCCTCGTTGCGGCCCCAGTAGCGGTATGGACGACTCCGTTCACGCCGACCCGGTCGAACGGACCACCGAGGACCTCCTCGAAGACGACGCCGACGAGGCGGCGGACTCGGAGGGCGTCTCCCGGTGGCAGGCGACGAAGTACATCGCGCCGTTCGTCGCTATCGGCCTGTTCGACCTCGTCTTACTGCTGGGCTGGGGACTCGACCCGCTGTGGGGATTCATGATTCTCCCGCCGATTCTGTTCGTCAGCGTCCTCGGCTGGATAGCGTTCCGGACGGGATTCGCGAGCGACCGAACGGGCTGAAAAACGGGCGTCCGGTGCGCTGCGTTACTCTTCGGCCGCGGCGAACAGGTCGTCGACGGCGCCCCGCGCCGCGAGTGCGGCGTCGTCGGCGACTCGCTCTTCGTCGAGTCGGCTGTCCGGTGCGTTGACGTAGACGTCGACCTCCAAGATGCCGTCCTCGAAGGTGACGGTCACGTCGACGTCTTCGACGTCGCTCACGTCGTACCGCGATAAGACGACGTCTCGGGCCGCGTTCGCGGCTGTCTCGACGACTTCGTCGTCGGTCGGCATCGCCTTACGCGCCAGCGCCGGGGCCGCCAGCGGGGCCGCCACCGAGCATCTGCTGGAGTTCGCCCTGCAGGTCCTCGAACTGCTCTTGGACGCGCTCTTCCTGCTTTTCGAGGGTCTCGACGCGGACTTCGAGGCTGGAGACCTTCTCTTCGAGGTCGTCTTTGGCCTCGTCGAAGTCGGTCTTCACGAGGAGTTCGCCGACTTCGCGGTACATCGTGGTGTCCTCGTCGACGTCGTCGAGTTCGTCGAGGGCCGTGCGGGACTCCTGAAGGCTCGTCTCGGCCTGCTGCTTCTGGGCAGCGACCTGCTGTGCGGTCTCCTGAAGGTCCTGCAGTTCTTCGAGTTTCTCCTGTGCTTCCGGCGGAAGGTTACCCTGCATACTCCGAGAGTTGAGGTCCGGACTGTTAAACCCACTCTTTCAGTGCTATCGTTTCTCGCTCACTCCCCGACTTCGCCGACCGCTCGCTCGCGCAGTTCGCCGGTCAAATGCATCCCGTGTCGGTGTACCTTTTTACTCCTCGGGTGTCCTCGCTGGCGCTGCGGGCACCGCTCGTCGAAAAACCTACGCTAAAAAGCGGCCGCAAGCGGCCGTGCTACTCCCCGACTTCGCCGACCGCTCGCTCACGCAGTTCGCCGGTCAAATGCATCCCGTGTTGGTCGATACGCCGGACGATGCGCTTGGCCTGTGCCGGACTCAGGTACTTGTCCTCGATGGTCGCCCGGACGACGACGCCGAAACTGCTGGTCACCTCGGCGCCGAGTCCGCGCGCGGTCCGGCGGACAGTTCGGTCCTCGGAGACGACGGCGACGGCCGAGCGGTCGGACTGGTCGCGGTGGGCTAACACTCCGGCGAGGACGGTCACGGCTGGCCCGATGTCTTTCTCGCCGAGGAGCGAGCGCGCGCGGTCGAGGTGGGCCTCGTCGACGACTGTCTCCGCGTCGCCGCCGTCGAGGTACTCCGCGAGGTTCGTCGCCGCGGGTTCGACGGTGGTCGCCTCCACGACGGGGTCCGGGACGACGATGTCGCCGTCGAACGAGTCCAGCAGGCCCAGTTCGCCCACCTGTCCGAGGCTGTACAGCGAGGTGGGGCCGACGTAGATGCGCGTCATAGCTCCGCGGCGGTGTCGGCGTCGAGTTCGAGGTCCGACAGTTCGAGTTGGGTGGTCAGGTTCCGCTCGCGGGCCACGTCCAACCACTCGGCGATGGAGAGGTCGGCGAGCTGGGCGGCCTCGGCCGCGGAGGCGTCGCCGGACTGGTACCGCTCGACGGCGACGCGGATGCGCAGCGTCTCCAAGCCTTCCCGAAGGGCTTTCCGTATCGTCGTCGAGCGGTCTTCCGAGAGCAGTTCAGCAACGTCGTCGAGTTCCGCCTTCTCCTCGTCCGGCAGGCGCGCGCTAATCGTTGGCATGTTTGCGCAGTGGTCTACCGTAAACACACATCAAAGTAGGGGTCGGCGAAGTCCGTGTCAGTCGTCGTAGGGGTCGGTTCGGTCGGGCCAGCGAATCGCCAACCGTTAACCGCAAGCGGCCGAGACGGGGCGTATGAGCGACGACGCACGGGCGTTCGTCCCGGGACACGTGACCGGATTTTTCACGGTCGACCGGGCGGACGACCCGACGAAAACCGGGTCCCGCGGCGGGGGCCTCGCGCTCTCGGACGGCGTCTCCGTCGCCGTCGAACGAGCGGCAGAGACGACGGTCGAACTGAACGGCGAGGCGGTCGAGATGGGGGCCGTCGAGCGAGTGCTGGACGCGCTACGGGTATCGGCCCGCGTGAGTGCTGAGACGCCGCTCCCCCTCGGTGCGGGGTTCGGCGTCTCCGGCGCGATGGCGCTGGGGGCGGCGCTGGCCGCGAACGCCGCGTTCGACCGCGCGCTCTCGTACAACGAACTGGTGACTATCGCTCACGGTGCCGAAGTGCAGGCCGGAACCGGCCTCGGCGACGTTATCGGGCAGGCCCGCGGCGGGGTCCCGCTTCGACTCGAACCGGGCGGGCCGCAGTACAACTACGTCGACGCGATTCCCGCGCGCTCGCGCGTCGAGTACTACACGATGGGTGAGTTGTCGACGGCCGACGTGGTCGGCGGTGACACCGAGACCCTCACCGCGGCGGGCGAACGCGCGCTCTCGATGGTGGTCGAACAGCCCACGCTCGGGACGTTCGTGCGGGCCTCGCGCCAGTTCTCTCGCGAGGCCGACCTGCTGAGCGAGGACGTGCGGCGGGTCGTCGGCGACGTGAACGAGGCGGGCGGCGAGGCCGCGATGGCGATGCTCGGCCAGACGGTGTTCGCGTTCGGGACGGGCCTGAGCGACGCCGGGTACGACGCCGAAGTGTGCGCCGTCTACCCCCCCGGCGCGACCGTCGAGGAGTGAGGAGACCGACGACTTTTCGATGCTCGGCGACCGAACGGCGGGTATGAGCGACGAGGTCGACGTCCCCGAGAGCCACCCGCGTTACGAGTCGTTGCTGACCCGCCACCGAATCGAGGCGGGGGTCGACCGCGGCATCACGTCCAGACAGGGACTCATCGCGCAGGGCCGCGGCGAGGCCTACGACTACCTCTTGGGCGAGCGAACCATCGAGAGCGCCGACCGCGCGGAGCGAGCGGCGGCCGCCTATCTCTTACGGGCCGACCACGCGGTCGTCTCGGTCAACGGCAACGCCGCGGCGCTCGTTCCCGGCGAACTCGTCGAACTGGCCGAGGCGACCGGCGCAGACCTCGAAGTGAACCTGTTCAACCGCACCGAGGAGCGCATCGAGGCCATCGCGGAGTACCTCCGCGAGCACGGGGCCGAGGAGGTGAAGGGACTGACCGCCGACGGCCGCATCCCCGGACTCGACCACGAACGCGCGAAAGTCGACGCCGACGGCATCGGCGCGGCGGACGTAGTCTTGGTCCCCTTGGAGGACGGCGACCGCGCCGAGGCGCTGGGCGAGATGGGGAAGACCGAACTCGTCGTCGACCTCAACCCCCTCAGCCGGTCGGCGCAGGTGGCGACGGTCCCCATCATCGACAACATCGTCCGCGCGATACCGGGAATCACCGCCCACGCCCGGGCCCTCGCGGACGACCCCGACGCACAGCGGGCGGCTATCGAGGACTTCGACGCCGAGGAAGCGCTCGACGACGCCGAGCGGGCGATTCGGAGCGACGAGTAGCCCGCCGCGTGCGGTCACTGGGCCGAGCGTTCTTATCGGTCCGGCCCCTCCGTCTGCGCGATGCCTGTGTATCCGTCGGTCCGCGACCACGGCGTCTCGCTGTGCGAACGGGCCGGATACGACGTGACGGTGCCCGAGGACCGGCGCAGACCACCGGCGCTGGCCGAACCGACCGACTCGGCGGTCGGCCTCGTCGACGCCGCGGACCCCCGTCCGGTCGCCATCGAACCGCTCACCGAGGCCGACGTGGGTCCGTCGGGAGTCGTTCCGCGATTCGCCGACGCGATTCGAGCGGGTCGTGACTGCCTGTTCGTCGTTCCCTCGACGGAAGCGACCGGGACGACGCTCACGCAGGTCGTGGCGACGGTGTTGGGCGACCCCGCCTGCGTCGCCGTCGACGAACCCGAGGGGAGACACTTCTACAAGGGACCGGACCGCGTACCGCTGTCGGACGGGAGTTACGCCTGTGCCCGCGCGCCCGCCTCGGACCTCCAGTGGCGCGAGGTACGTGTCGACGAGGGTCGGCCAAGACTGGAACTGAGCGTCGGGACCGAAGTCGTGGCCGTCTTCGAACACGTCGACGCCCTCGGCGACGCGGGTCGACACGCCTTCCAACACGCCTATCGGCGCGCCGACGACGGCCGGTTCGAGGTGACCGCGGGCGGCGACGTCGTCGAGCGCTTCCCCGGACCGACCGCGATGCGCCGCGGCGGCTACGCGCCCGTGCCGATGCCTATCGTCCCCGAACACCTGTGTTCCGCCGACGCCGACTGGTCGCGCTGGGCCGTCTGCCAACCCGACGGCGGCGCGGACGTTCTCACGGCCGCTGGCCTACAGGCGTGGGCCTGACCGGTCAGAACGCCGCGCACTCTCCCCGTTTTCGTTCGTCTCGGCTCCCCGAGCGATGGCCTCGCTCACACCACAAGCCATATTTACCACTCGAAAATATCACTAGGTGGTATGCAAGACTTCGACCAGTTTAGCGACGTGGGCGAGGCGGAAGTGACACGGGCTATCGGGCAGGAGTGGTCCGACGAGTTCCTCGAATTCTCCGATACCGAGGTCATCATCGTCGGTGGCGGCCCCTCCGGCCTGATGGCCGCGAAGGAACTGTCAGAACGCGGCGTCGAGACGATGGTCGTCGAGAAGAACAACTACCTGGGTGGCGGGTTCTGGCTCGGCGGGTTCCTGATGAACAAGGTCACCGTCCGCGACCCCGCACAGGAGATTCTCGCGGACCTCGACGTAGACCACAAGCCCGCGGCGGACACCGAGGGCCTGTACCTCGCTAACGGCCCCGAGGCTTGTTCGGGCCTCATCAAGGCTGCCTGCGACGCGGGCGCGAAGATGCAGAACATGACGGAGTTCACCGACATCGTCATCCGCGAGAACCATCGCGTCGGCGGTATCGTGATGAACTGGACGCCGGTCCACGCCCTCCCGCGCGAGATTACGTGCGTCGACCCCATCGCCGTCGAGTCGGACCTCGTCATCGACGCGACGGGCCACGACGCGATGGCCGTGAAGAAACTCGACGAACGCGGCGTCTTGGACGGCCCCGGTATCGAGGAGGGGAACGAGGGCATGGACCAGACGGACGGCGACACCTACGGCGCACCCGGCCACGACTCGCCCGGCCACGACTCGATGTGGGTCGGCGAGAGCGAGGACGCCGTCGTCTCCGAGACAGGTCTCGTCCACGACGGCCTCGTCGCCACCGGGATGGCGACGGCGACGACGCACGGCCTCCCGCGCATGGGACCGACGTTCGGCGCGATGCTCGTCTCCGGGAAGAAGGCCGCGCAGGTCGCACTGGACGAACTGGGCGTCGACGCGCCGAGCGTCGAACTGAGCAGTCGCGACCCCGCCCCCGCCGACGACTAACGAGGCCCGCGGGTCGCTCCGACCCCGGCCGACAGTGATTATATTGATTATTCATGTTTATCCACTACTACGCCGCTAGTACCAACGAATATATATCTTCAGCTGTTATTTGATAGTGATTGTCACACAATGTCGAACGAAATGAAACGAACGGCCGACTCTATGTCTGAGACGTCGACTCTCACCATCGACCTCTGGACTCGACGGCCGGTGTGCGGCCCGCGAACGACTGTCATCAATCGCTTGAGCAGTCTCCGGAGCGCGGCGGCCCTCGACGATTTCACGGTGACGACGTGGCCCGACGAAATCGTCGTCTCCGAGCGCAACCAGCACAGCGAACTGCTGGCGACCATCGAACGCTTCGAGGCGTGGGCGGCCGACAACGGCGTGAGTCTCCGCCCGCCGTTCGAGACGCGGACGGCCGCCTCGCTGGTCGGTGCGAGCAAGGAAGTCCTGCGGACGCCGATGTTGCTCGCGAGCGTCCACGACGGCGACGACATCGTCGGCGTCTACCCGTGTACCGACGGCGAGCGAACGTGGACCATCAGCGAGTTCCTCGATACCCTCGAAGGCGACGAACCGGAACTGACGGCGGCGGACGAACCGCCGTCGATGCTCGGACAGACGACTTCGTGAGCAGTCGGGGTCACCGTTCTCCCGCTTTCTCCCTCACTACTCACGCCACTCGCCCAGCGACGAGGCCGAGGTAGCCGCCCGCGAACGTCTCGTAGCGCCTGTCCACCGTCCGCTCCGTAAGCCGTTCCCGTGCCGCCGCGACGCGTTGCTCGAACGCGCTGGCGTGTGACTGTCGAGACAGTCGTGCCCCCGGCGTCGACAGTCGAACGAAGCCCTCGAACGCGACGTTCAGCGGCGTCGCTAGCGCGTTGGGACTCCGCTGGAAGTTCAGCAGGGCGACCCGCCCGCCCGGACGCACGCAGTCACACCACGCGTCGACGGCCGCCGCCGGGTCGGGGAAGATGCCGGCGACGAACGTCGCGAGGACGCCGTCGACGCCGTCGACGGGCGGTCGGGTCGCGTCGCCGAGCAGATAGTGAACCTCGTCGCCGGTCCGGTCGGGGTGTGTCTGTGCCAGCGCGACCATCTCGCGGGTCAGGTCGAGGCCGACGACCCGACCGCCGGAACCGACACGCTCGCGGAGGGCCGGGACGTTCGCGCCGGTCCCACACCCCATCTCGACCACCGTCTGGCCCGCCGAGAGATTGAGGGCATCGGCGGCCCTGTCGCGCCACGACTCGACGAACGGCACGCTCGCCAACTGGTCGTACAGGGCCGCCCACCGACCGTAGAAGTCGCGGGTCCCGGTCACAGCAACTCGCGGGTTCGCTCGGCGACGGCGACGGCGTCCGGGCCGAGCAGATAGACGACCGGTTCGACGCCCATCGCGCCGGTCTGATACAGTACGTCGGCGTCGGGAACCTCGGCGAGAGCGTCCGCGACGGCCGTCTCGATACCGGCCTCGGGGTCGAACTCGACGGTTGTGTGACCCGCCGATTCGAGGGCCGAGACCACGTCCTCGTCGTACCGGACGTTCAGCGCCGCGAGGTGGTCGCTCCCCGCCGTTCGCGCGGCCAGTAACACCGTGGCGACGTGTTCGCTCACGCCGTACTCCGGGTCGCCCGGGATTGTCGCCCGTCCTTTCACGTCCAGAATCCGGCCGGGAACGGCCGCCACGTCTTCGACGCTGTCGCCGCTGGGGAGCACCTGCGCGAGGTTCGACCCGACGGCGGGGATGAGCGTCGCGAACCCGCTGGTGTTTTCGAGCACTTGCAGGCCGCGCCGGACCGAGGACAGCGTCCGCTCGGCGGTCCGGAGCTTCGAGTCCGGGTCGTGGACGGCGAACTCCGAGCCGTGTTCGGCGAGTTCCGGGACGGCCTCCTCGTGGAGCGTCGCCAGCAGGCCGCCCTGTTCGAGTTCGCGGATGAGAATCTCCGTCTCGACGAGCGCTTGCACCGGGCTCATGTCGCCGTCGGCGAGGCCCTCGGCCAGTCGCTCGACGAGTTCGTTCAGTCCCCGATGGTCCAGTAGGACCGCGTTACGTTCCACGTCACCGTGGACGTACTTCGAGACGGCGCTCTGACTGATGCCCAGTAGGTCCGCGACTTCCGACTGGGTGAGGCCGCGTTCGCGCAGGGCTTCGGCCAGCATCGAGCGGAACGTCGGGAGAAAGTCGTCGACGACGATTTCCTCGACGAAGCGCATCCTACTGGTCGCCTCCGAACTCACTCGCTCGAACCCGAGACTCGGACACGCCGCCGCCGGCGTCGGTTCTCATTGGTCGCCTCCGAACTCCCTATCTCCCTGTATCTTGCTCGCTTGCGGCCCCGTCTGGCCTTGATACTTCGAGCCGCGGTCGGCCCCGTACGGCCGTTCGGCGGGCGTCTTCAGTTCGGTGAATGTGAGCTGTGAGATTCGCATCCCCGGTGTCAGGGCGACCGGAGCGGTCCCGAGATTGGAGAGTTCGAGCGTGATTTGCCCCTCGTAGCCGGGGTCACAGAGGCCCGCCGTCGCGTGGACGACGATGGCGAGGCGGCCCAGCGAGGACCGCCCCTCGACGTGGGCGATGAGGTCGTCGGGAATCTCGACGCGTTCGTGGGTCGTCCCCAAGACGAAGTCGCCGGGGTGGAGGATGTACTCCCCGCCCTCGTCGACGGTCGTCTCCTCGACGTAGTCGGCCACTTCGTCCTCGCTGTTGGGATGGATACAGGGGATGTTGGCGTGCTGGAACTCCAGAAACTCCCGCCCGAGTCGGAGGTCGATGCTCGCTGGCTGAATCTGGATGTCCGGGTCGTCGAGGGGGTCGACGACGAGGTCGCCCTCGCGGAGGCGACGCTCGATGTCCGCATCGGAGAGTATCATTACCCGACGTACCGGGGCGGGATACCTAAAGCGTCCCGCCTCGTCGCTCGGTCCGTCTCGCGGTTCAATCCCGCTTTAACCATCCGCCGGGGCCTTTTGATACCTGCGTGAAACGACACGTGCATGGTTCGTAGCCGCCCACCCCTCCACCACGTATCGCAACGTCCGACTGGCAGACTGCCCGTTCGGGAGGTGCGTCGATGAACGTCAGCAGAACCGCGGCCGTCGGGGCCTCCATCGCCGTGGCGCTGGTCGCCGTCGGTGCGGCGTTTGCCCTCCCGGCGCTGTCCGGACAACCCAGCGGGCCCGCCGACGCGACGACGGCGGACCGCCCGGACGAGGTGAACGAAACGGTCCTCCATCCCGTGAACGACTCGCTCCGCCTCGAAACGCGGGCGAACGCGACAGTCGAAGGGACGACGAACCTCTCGGCCGGGAGTACGGTGACCGTTCGAATCGCGTCCGAGAACACGTCGACTGCCTTCCTCGTCCAGCGGCAGACCACGGTCGGCGAAGACGGGACGTTCGCCGCGACGGCGGACCTCTCGCACGTCACGGCGAACGGGACTGCGACCGTCAGCGTCCGCCACGACGGCGCGGAACTGACCAACCGGACGGCGCGTGTCGTCGCGGTGCCGGGCGCTTCGGACTCGGCGTCGACGCCGACGGCCGGGTCGCACCTCGCGTACGACGGTCAGCGCCTCACCGTCGCACAGGCGACCGGACAGGAGATTCGCGGGACGACCGACCGCGACCCGGGAACGACCCTCACCGTCCGCGCACGGAGCACCGGGTCGTCGACGCCGTTCCTCCGACAGCGGCAGGCGACGGTCGGGGAAGACGGAACGTTCGTCGTGACGATGGACTTCGAGTCGGTTCCGTCGGGCACGCGGTTCACCGTCAGCGTCCACCACGACGGCGAGACGCTGACCGAGGCCGACGGGGTGGTCGCTAACTGAGAAGCACCAGCGCCGTCGCCACGAGGACGCCGACGACGACGGCCGCCCGCCGACTGATACCGTGGGCGACCCGGAGTCCGGCGGCCCAGACGACGGCCTGCCACACTGCGCCGCCGATTTGGAGCAGGAGAAACGTCAGGCCGGTTAGCCCGCGCTGTAACGACCGCGCGTCGGCCAGCGGCGTCCCCGAAGACGCCGGGAACTCTGTGGCGTTGGTGAACGCGACGAGGGCGAGGCCGGCCAGCGCCGCGACGGCGACCAGCGGCACCATCCCCCACGCGGTCACTTCAAGCGTCGCGCCGAACCGCCCGTCTCCTCGGCCAAGCCACGCGCCGACGTGGAGCACGACGGCGAGGGCCACCCAGAGCGTGAGGAAGGCGAGGACGAGCAAGGGGAGCGCTCCGACGACGCCGCCCCAGACGGCCGTGCCGACTTCGGCGTCGAACAGCGTGCTGAACGCCCATAGCGAGAGCGCTATCACCGCCGTCGTGACGAGCGCGAGGACCAGAGCAAGTGCGCCCCCGCGGACGCCGCTGAGTCGGTCCGCCCGCCCTTCGAAGAACTCCCGTGGGTGGAACAGAAACGTCCGGACTGTGGCGCGCATCTCCCGGGAGTCCACACCCATCGCGTAAGTGCCCTGTGGTACGTGCAACCGTGCGGGTGCTCCGACGGGGGTTTATGTACGGGTCGCCATGTCGGGTGTATGAAGCAGGCCATCGTCGCGCGGGCCGACATCGGGATGGGCGAGGGCAAACTCGCCGCGCAGGTCGCCCACGCCTCCCTGTCGGCCTACGAGGACACCGGTCGGAAGGCCCGCAAAGCCTGGAAAGGCGAGGGGCAGAAGAAGGTGGTCCTCAAGGCGACGGGCGAGTCCGAACTGTTCGAACTCGCCGACGTCGCCGAGCGCGAAGGCCTGCCGCATGCTATCGTCAGGGACGCCGGACACACTCAGTTAGACCCCGGCACGGTCACCGCACTCGCGGTCGGCCCGGCCGAGGACGAACTGGTGGACCGCGTCACGGGCGACCTCTCGCTGTACTGAGGGCAGCGGACGACATCGCCGATGTCGTTATATAATAGTGGCCCTAACCTCAGGTGAACAAACACAGAGTACACACAATGCAAGGAAACGAACAGCAGGCGTACGACCGCGGGATCACTATCTTCTCCCCGGACGGCCGCCTCTATCAGGTCGAGTACGCTCGTGAGGCAGTCAAGCGCGGAACGCCGAGCGTCGGCGTCCGAACCGCGGACGGCGTCGTACTGGCGGCCGACCGCCACGCTCGCTCGCCGCTCATCGAGCGCGACAGCATCGAGAAGATTCACGAAATCGACGACCACGTCGGCGTCGCCAGCGCCGGGCACGTCGCCGACGCTCGGCAACTCATCGACGTGGCGCGCCGACAGGCGCAGGTCAACCGCCTCCGCTACGACGAACCGGCCGCCGTCGAGGCGCTGACCAAGGAAGTCACCGACTACATCCAGCAGTACACCCAGACCGGCGGCGCGCGTCCGTTCGGCGTGGCCCTGCTGGTCGGCGGTATCGAGGACGGCGAACCGCGCCTGTTCGAGACGGACCCCTCGGGGACGCCCTACGAGTGGCAGGCCGTCGCCATCGGTGGCTCCCGGGACGACATCCAGTCGTTCCTCGAAGACGAGTACTCACAGGAGATGGACTTGGAGGGCGGCGTCGAACTCGCGCTTCGCGCCCTCGCCGACGTGGCCGACGACGGCCTCGACGCGACGGGTGTCGACATCGCCACCGTCGACGTGGAAACCGAGCAGTTCCACTCCCTCACGGAGAGCGAAATCGAAGACCGCCTCGCCGAGTTCGAACTCGGAGGTGACGAATAATGTACGACCCAGATAACCGACTGACCGACGCCTACGAACCCGAAGTGGGAACGCTCCCGAACGACGACGGCGGCCGCGACGAGGAGACGGTCACCAAGACGGGAACCACGACGGTCGGCCTCTCGACGGACGACGGCGTCATCATCGCGACGGACCGCCGCGCCTCCCTCGGCGGTCGCTTCGTCTCGAACAAGAACGTCCAGAAGGTCGAGCAGATTCACCCGACGGCGGCCATGACGCTGGTCGGTAGCGTCGGCGGCGCGCAGTCGTTCATCCGCTCGCTGCGCTCCGAGGCGAACCTCTACGAGGTCCGCCGCTCGGAACCGCTGTCGATTCACGCGCTGTCGACGCTCGCGGGCAACTTCGCTCGCGGCGGCCCCTTCTTCGCCATCAACCCCATCATCGGCGGGGTCGACGAGGAAGGCAGCCACGTCTACAGCGTCGACCCGGCGGGCGGCGTCCTGCAGGACGACTACACCGTCACCGGGTCCGGCACGATGGTCGCGACGGGGACCATCGAGGGCGAGTACGACCCCGAGATGAGCCTCGAAGAGGCCCGCGCGCTCTCCATCCGCGCCGTGCAGGCCGCGGCCGAGCGCGACACTGGCTCCGGCAACGGCATCGTCATCGCGGAAATCACGAGCGACGGCGTCGAGATAGACCGCTTCGACGACTACGAGTCGGCGGCCTAACTGACGCGACAGGCCGAATCTCGATTTTCGTTTTCTTTCGAACCAGCGAGCGACGGCGACGGCGCGACTCAGCGAGGGACCTCGACCCACCCGCTAATCCACGCCTCGTCGGCGTCGGGGCGGTAGGCGACGAGTTGCCCGCTGAACTCCGTAATCTCGACGTCGCTCTCTCGCCAGCGCGCGACGCAGTCGCCCATATCGTCCCGTCTGGACTCGATTTCGTGGTCGGTCACGGTAGTTCCTCACCGGAACTCTCCGGCGGACCGTCCTCGTTATGCCGCTCCTACCCCTCGGCGGCGCGCGCCTCTGTTTCTCTCTTTTCGACGCAATAGCTCTCCGTAGGACCCTCATCTCGACGAAATCGGGGGATTAAGTGCGGCCCGCGTCTGGGTTCGACCGATGGGCACAGACCGCGCCAGCGACGGGGTGGACCTCCTCGACGCGTTCCGGCAGTTCTTCGCGCTCGAACGGGACGTGCTGGTGCTCTCGCTGTCGATGCTGGCGTTCTCGCTGGCCTTCCAGATGACGAGTCGCTACATCCCCGAGTACATGCGCATCCTCGGGGCCAGTGCGGGCGTCATCGGCCTGTACGGGAGCGTCGGCAACCTCATCAGCGCCGTCTACCCGTATCCCGGCGGGGCCGTCTCGGACCGCCTCGGTTCCCGATTCGCGCTGACGGCCTTCGCCGTGTTGGCGACGCTCGGGTTCGGTGTCTGGTACCTCGCCGCCGTCGTCGGGTCCGTCGCCGTCGGCGGCCTGACCGTCCCGGCGTGGGCGTTCGTCTTCGTCGGTCTCTTCCTCGCGCAGGCGTGGAAATCGTTCGGCCTCGGCGCGACGTTCGCCATCGTCAAACAGAGCGTGCCACCGGACCGACTGGCGATGGGGTTCGCGAGTACCGAGGTGTTCCGCCGACTGGGGTTCCTCGTCGGACCGCTCGTCGCCGCCGGACTGCTCGCCGTCGCCCCCGCGTTCGTCGACGGGTTCCAACTCGTCTTGCTCGTGGCGGTGGCCTGCGGGGTGGCCGCGACGGTGGCCCAGCACGTCCTCTACGACGCCAGCGAGGACTCGTTAGGGAAGTCCTTCGAGGGCGTCGGGCAGGTTATCGACGACCTGCGGGCGATGCCCGAGACGCTTCGGCCCTTGCTCGTCGCCGATACGCTGGTCCGGTTCGCCAACGGCATGGTGTACGTCTTCTTCGTCATCGTCGTCACGGACTTCCTCGCCGTCGGGTTCACGGGGTTCGGGTTCGACCTGCGACCCGACGCCTTCTTCGGAGTCTTGCTGGGCGTGGAGATGGTCGTCGCCATCATCTCGATGGTCCCCGTCTCGAAACTCGCGGAGAACGCCGGGCTGAAACCCGCTGTCGCGCTCGGGTTCTCGGTGTACGCGTTGTTCCCTCTCGTCCTCATCTACGCGCCCGCCGACCAGTGGATGCTGGTCGCCCTCTTCGCGTACTCCGGCCTCCGATTCGCGGGCCTGCCCGCGCACAAGGCGCTCATCGTCGGCCCGGCCGAACGCGACGCGGGCGGCCGCGTCACCGGGAGTTACTACCTCGTCCGGAACACGCTCGTCATCCCGAGCGCCGCGCTCGGCGGGTGGCTCTACGGGAGTTCGTGGGCCGTCGACGTGGCCGGACGGACCCTCCGTGCCGGACCGGAACTGGCCTTCGGCGTCGCGTCTGTCGTCGGCGTCGTCGGCGTCGCGTACTTCCTCCTGTTCGGCGAGGAGTTCGAGGCCTACGAGTGAGCGAACGCCAACGCTAAACCCGGCCCGCCGAACAGACCACCAATGCGCGAAGCCCACCCGATAGAGCGAACGGTCGGCATGGAGTACTACGTCAGCGACGCCGACGGCGTGGGCGGCCGTCTCCGCGCATCGCCCGCGGATTTCCGGGTGACCGAACTGGAGGCGTTCGACACCGCGCCCGTCGACGCCGACACCGGCGGCTACCCCCATCTCGTCCTCCGGGTCGAACTGTCGAACTGGGACACGAACGACTTCGCCAGCGCGCTCTCCGATAGACTCGGTATCTCGCGGGAGCGCGTCTCGTGGGCCGGAACGAAGGACAAGCGCGCCGTCACCCGACAACTGTTCTCGGTGAAGGGCGTCGGCCCCGCCGACGTGCCCGAACTCGACGGCGCGGACATCGAGGTGGTGGGACGCGCGGGCCGCCCCGTCCTGTTCGGTGACCTCGCGGGAAACGCCTTCGACATCGTCGTTCGTGACGCCGACCATCCCGAGAACGCGGCGTCTGTCGTCGCGGACCTGCGGGCGTTCGCGGGCGGCGAGGAGACAGACACGCTCCCGAACGGCGAGACGGCCGTCGCCGTCCCGAACTACTTCGGCCAGCAGCGCTTCGGGTCGCGCCGCCCGGTCACCCACGAGGTGGGCCTCGCAATCGTCCGCGAAGATTGGGAGGGGGCGGTGTTGGCCTACGTGGGCAACCCCCACGAACGCGAACCCGAGGACACCCAAGCCGCGCGCGAATACGTCGACGAGACGCACGATTGGGCGGGTGCCTTGGACCGGCTGCCCCGTGCGCTGGGCTACGAGCGGTCGATGTGTCACACCCTCGTCGAGAACGGGGCCGAGGACCCCGAAGACTTCCGCGAGGCCGTCGAGACGCTGCCGACGAACCTCCAGACGCTGTTCGTCAACGCCGCCCAGTCGTACGTGTTCAACCGCATCCTCTCGGAGCGGTTGGAACGGGGGTTGCCGTTCGACCGGCCGGTGGCGGGGGACGTAGTGTGTTTCAGAGACAGCGACGCGCCCGCCGACCTGCCGCTCCCCGACACGGACCGCACCCAGCGCGTGACCGAAAAGCGCCTGCGGACCGTCGAGCGCCACTGCGAACGCGGCCGGGCGTTCGTCACCGCGCCGCTGGTCGGCACCGAGACGGACCTCGGCGAGGGCGAACCGGGCGAGATAGCGCGTGAGGTACTCGCCGACGTGGGCCTCGAACCGGCGGACTTCGACCTCCCCGGGGCGTTCGACAGCGAGGGGACCCGCCGGGCCGTCGCTGTGCGGACGAGCCTCGCCGTCGACCGGGACGGCGACGACCTCTCGTTCTCCTTTGCCTTGCCGAAGGGGAGTTACGCGACGGTCCTCCTGCGCGAGTTCCGGAAGGGCGACCCCGACGAGTAGTCGCGCGGGCACGAACCGTCTGGCTTATCCGGCCGAGCGACCCTACATCCGGTCATGGAGTGTCGGCAGTGTGCGACGCCGCTCGACCGCCCGGGCGATTACTGTCTGGTCTGTCACACTGCCAATACGGATGTCGTCGTCCTCGAACTGGGACGCGACAGAGCGACTGTCTCCTGTATCGCCGAGGAGTCCGTCGTGGGTCAGCGGACGGTGACGACGACGCCCGAAGGCAACGACAGCGACGAGGCGGCCGTCGTCGAGTTGCGCAACTTCGCCGGACTGATCGCCGACGAGGTGCGGCGCAAGCGCCCCGAGGAGGTGTACGTCACCGGCGACCGGGACGTTATCGCCGCCGTGCGCGGGCAGTTACACTACGAGTTCTTCCGCGTCGAAGGGGACGACCCCGTCCAGCGGGTCATCGACCGACAGGGCGAGGCCGCCCTCGAAGTCGTCGACGCCGCGCCCGCCGAGAAACTGGGCGGCAGTCACTCGACGCTCATCGGCGGGCGGTCGGGCCAGCGGGCCATTCAGACCGTCGCGGGCCATCCGCACGTCAAGAAGGTCATCCCCGGCCCCATCGACGCCGGTGGCTCTAGCTCTCGGACCGGCGTTCGGGCGAAGGCGACCCGCGCGGACAACAACGGTAACGTCCGCGTGCTCATCCGCGACGGGTCCAGCGTCCAGGAGAACCGCATCGTCACCACCGCCGGGGACCGCGAACTCGGCGAACACGTCCGCGCGGACCTCAACGAAGCGCTGCGCGAGGCCGAGTTACAGGACTGACGACGCCGAGGGCGCTCACTCTGCTTCTTCGAGCGCGGCCTCGTAGCTCGCTTCGAGAAACGGTGCGAGTCGCGCCGCGTCGCCCTCGTCGGCCGTCACCTGCACCCACTTCGTCACCGTCCGCTCGCCCGCCTGAAACGGCCCCGTCTCGAACGCCGCGTCCAGTTCCGTTCGGTGCGTCTCGGGGAGGCGCGTGAGGGCGACGCCATCGGTCACGACGACTGCGAACAGCGTCCCGTCGGCCCGATAGGACGGACAGCCGAACATCCGCTGCTCGGTCACCGACGGCCAGGCCGCCACGACGTCGTCGACGGCCGCCTTCAGCGCCGCGCCGGTCTCGGGGTCGTAGTACGTCATCTCCGGACACTATGTTCGCTGGCTAACACGATAGTCGTGGCGGCGTCCGTCAGCCCACCGGGGTGCCGGTCGGGGCGTCCCACGACTGCCGCCGTGCGTCGAGTCCCAGCGGAATCGCGTGGAGCAGTGCCAGCAGGACGAACGCCACCGATTCGAAACGCGCGAACGCGACGGTTCCGACCAGCAGGACCGAGAGCGCGACGAGGCCGGCGGCGAGGTAGCCACGGCCCCGGCCGCGCTGGCCTGCACCCGCCAGCAGGCCGCCGGTCCAGCAGTAGCCGACGGCCGCCGCGGCGACCCAGCCGTGCCAAAACGCCACCTGTCCGGGAACGAGGCCCGCGAGGCCCGCGAGCGACAGGGCCGTCGCGGCGCTGTTGACCGTCGCCCAGACGAACATCGCGTCCGAAAAGCGCGTCTCGTCGGGCCCGTGCAGGACGGTGAGAGCGGAGAACCCGGCGACGAGGACGACCCACAGCGCGACGGCGAGAAACGCGGCGCGCGGCGGGTCGACCCACGACAGTAGTTGGGTCCCGCCCCATCCGAGGACGCCAGCCGTCGCGCCCGCCAACAGGAACTCCGATTCGGTGAGGCGGCCGCTGGTCGGCGGGGCGACGTACCGAAGCCGTGCCCGGAGGGAATCTCCTGCGGACATCACCCTCCGTAGGGTCCCGACCGCCTTGGCTGTGCCTACGCCAACTCCGCGGCCAGCAGGAGGACGCTCGGCGCGGCCAGCAACACGAGACCGGCCAGCATCAGCACGGCCGGGAGTACGAGGAGTCCCATCTCGGTGAACAGCCACAGTCCGAGTCCACCGAGTAGTACCAGTAGCCCCACGACGCGGATGAGGCCGGTGACGATGCCCTCGAGTTCCGAGTCGGCGACGACGTCGACAACGTCGAGTGCTTCGTCCATTGCGGGCGACGGTTTCCCCACGGAGCCTGATAGTCGCTGTGGCTGTCCGCGCCCGTGGGGTCGCCTCTCACGGGCCCGTCAGGGGGCGGAAACGGGTTCGTCTCGAAGGGCTTATGTGGCCGCTGTGCCGACCACAGAGTACTATGGCCAACAAGAAGCGAACCGGGAGTGCTGGCCGATTCGGCGCTCGCTACGGTCGCGTCGCTCGCCGCCGCGTCGCCGAAATCGAGTCGGAGATGAACGAAGACCACGCCTGCCCGAACTGCGGCGAGGACCGCGTCGACCGCCAAGGCACGGGCATCTGGCAGTGCAGCTACTGTGACTACACGTTCACCGGTGGGAGCTACAAGCCCGAGACGCCCGGTGGCAAGACCGTCCGCCGCTCGATTCGCGCCGCGCTGGCCGAAGACGAGGAGTAAAGGACCTCGACCCCTATCTCTCAGCTATGAGCTACAAGTGTTCACGCTGCAAGCGAGACGTAACACTCGACGAGTACGGTGGCGTCCGCTGTCCGTACTGCGGCCACCG
The DNA here is from genome assembly GCF_024218775.1 of Haloarcula marina. Taxonomy (NCBI): domain Archaea; kingdom Methanobacteriati; phylum Methanobacteriota; class Halobacteria; order Halobacteriales; family Haloarculaceae; genus Haloarcula; species Haloarcula marina. The sequence continues at coordinate 997,504 of NZ_CP100404.1, forward strand.
CGTCCTGCTGAAAGAGCGGTCGCCCGACGTCAAAGAAATCGACGTCAAGTGACGGCTCGACCCCACCGCACGCTTCTCACGTTTCGGTACGCCGACGAAGAGCGCGCGCGCCGCGTCGAGCGGAGCGTTCGGCCCGAATTGGGCGACATCGACGGCGACCGGGCGACGGCGACGCTCGCACGCGACGGCGCGACGCTCGAAGTCACCGTCCTCGCCGACGACCTCGTGGCCCTGCGGGCGGGGTGTAACACGTGGGCGACGCTGGTCGGCGTCGCCGAGGCGGCGGGCGGCATCGCGTAACGACGGGCGTGATTTTTTGCTCCTGCTGTGATCTAGTCGACAGTATATAGTTCACAGAGATTGTTGGTCCAGTAACATCACTCGGTGTGTCAATTCGTGACAGAACGACCATCTCACGACGACCGTTCGGCGGTTCATCGGGACGCGTCTCGGTCGCAAGCGCCAATCGACATCCTCTACGTCGATAGCGACGCGGCGACGCGGGAGGCGGTAGCGGCGACGATGGACGAGTCGCATCCGGCCGCCGTCGTCACCACTGCCGAGAGTCTCGACGCGGCCGTCGAAGCGGTGACGGCGGACCCACCGTCGTGTTTGGTCGTCGACCCCGTCGGCGTCGAGGCGTCGGTGCGATTCCTCAGGGAGACGGATGTCCCGGTCGTCCTCTACACCGACCGCGACCCGTCCGAACTCGACGACCGCATCCTCTCGGCGGCGTCGACGGTGGTCGAGAAGGCGTCTGACGGCGGGGGGTTACTCGCCGAGAAGGCCGTGAGCGCCGCGACGTCATCGGCCGACCGGCGCGAATACACCATCGACAACGCCCTCGACACCATCGACGCGGAGGCCGACACCGACCTGTCGGTCCTCGTCGACGGCGAGAGGGTGGCGTGGTCGAGTCGGCCGCTCGAAACGCTACTCGGGAGCGACGCGACGGGCGAGACGTTCTACGAGCGATTGGCGTCGGTGACGAAGGGGGGATACGGGACCGACGCGCCCGTGGCGTCGCTTCGACGGGACCCGAGCGAACCGGTGACGCTTTCCGTGACCGTCGATGGGGACCAGCGATGGCTCCGCTGTCGGGGACACGACCTGCCCGAATCCGCGGGGTCGCATCGGCTGTTCCACCTGACGGACATCACCGAGCGGGTCCACAGAGAGTCCCACCGCGAGTTACTGGCCGTACTCACCAAGCACGCACAGGACGGCCTGTACACGCTGGACAAACACGGCGTCATCGACTTCTGCAACGAGTCGTTCGCCGAGATGCTCGGGTACGAACCGGCGGAGTTACAGGGCCGTCACGCGGCCGTCACGCTCGCGCCGGGGGAACTCGAACGCGGCCAGCGAACGATATCGGAGTTGCTGGCGGCCGACAGCGACGAGACGACCGTCGACCTCACGTTCGTCCACCGGGACGGCACGGAGTTCGAGGTGTCTATTCACTACACGCTCCTGCGGGACGACGACGGGGTCTACCGCGGACTGATGGGCGTCGCGCGAGACGTGACCGAGCGAAAACGCCGCGAGCACGAACTCCGACGCTGGAAAGAGTTGTTCGACGGCCTCGTGGAGAACTTCCCCAACGGCGGCGTGTTCATCTTCGACGAGGAGATGCGGTACATCGCGGCTGGCGGGGAGGACTTAGACGACGTGGGCCTCGGCGCGGACGACTTCGTCGGCCGGACGCCGAGAGAGGTGTTCCCGCCGGAGAACGCCGAACTACTGGAGGCGGCGTACGCGTCGGCCCTAAACGGCGAGAGCGACGCCTTCGAAGACGAGTTCCTCGGACGGGAGTACCACGTCCAGACGATGCCGATAGGCAGTCCGGACGGCCACAGGATGGGGATGGGCGTCGCACAGAACATCTCCGAACGGGTCCAGCGCGAACGCGACCTAGAGCACTCGAACACCCTGCTCTCGACGCTGTTCGACGCACTCCCCGTCGGTATCCTCGTCGAGGGTCCCGACCGGGAGATTCTGACGGCCAACGAGCGCTTCGTCGACCTCTTCGGGATATCGGCGTCACCGTCGGAACTCGAAGGGACGGACTGCGCCGAGAGCGTCGAGCGAGTGAGCGAACTCTTCGCGGACCCCGAGGCGTTCCGCGACGGCATCGAGCGTCACCTGGACGAGCGGGACCCGACGGTGGACGAATCGTTCGAACTGGTCGACGGTCGGACGGTCGAGCGGAGCTATCTCCCCATGGAACTGCCACGAGGGAACGGTAACCTCTGGCTGTACCGCGACGTGACCGACCGGACCGAGCGTCAGCGAGAACTCGAACGGACCAGCGAGCGCCTCTCGTTGGCGCTCGAAGGTGCGGACGTGGGTATCTGGGACTGGGACCTCGAATCGGACGTGGTGACCGTCGACAACCGCTGGGCCGAGATGCTGGGGTACGACTGGGACGACCACGCAGACATCCTCGCGGAACCGACAGCCCTCATCCATCCGGAGGACGAGGCGGACGTAGAGGCCAGGCTCGACCTGGTGCTCGACGGTGAGGCCGAGACGTACCAGAGCGAACATCGGATACTGTCGGCCAGCGGCGAGTACAGGTGGGTTCGCGGCACCGGCCGCGTCGTCTCGCGCGACGAGGACGGCGAACCGCTTCGCGCTGTCGGTATCGACCAAGACATCACCTACCGGAAAGAGCGCCAGCAGCAACTCGAAGCACAGCGGGACGAACTGGCGAGGCTGACACAGACCCATCGACTCATCCACGACGTCATCGGTGCGCTCGGGTCGGCCGCGACGCGCGAGGAGATACAGCAGACGGTCTGTGAGCGACTGGTCGCGTCGGACCTCTACGAACTCGCGTGGGTCGGCGAGCGCGACAGGCCGAGAAACGTGCTGTTGCCGGTGGTGTCGGCGGGGCGCGACGATGGGTACCTCGACATCGTCGCCGACCGCGCAACGGAAGAGGACCAAACCACCGACCCGGGACTGACCGCGATAGCGTCCGGGGAGGCACAGGTTATCGACGACATCACCACCGACAGGCGCATGGCGAAGTGGCGGACCGAAGCGCTGGCTCGGAACTTCCGGTCCGCGGCGGTCATCCCGCTCCGACACGACCAGGTCGTTCACGCCGCCCTCGTCGTCTACGCCAACCGGCGCGGGGCGTTTACCGACCGCGTCGTCGAGGCCTTTACCGTCCTCGGCGAGATGGTCGGGTTCGCGTTCAGCGCCGTCCAGAATCGGAACCTGCTCACCAGCGACCGGTTCCTCGAAATGGAGTTTCAGACGGAGTCGAGCGACTCCGTCCTCCTCTCCGTCGCGGCGGAACACGGCTGTCGGTTCGAGTCCGCCGGGAGCGTGAACCTCGGAGACGAGACGCTCCAGTATCTCTCGGTCGAGGGCGCGTCGCCAGCGGCCGTTCTCGACAGTTTCCACTCGCGCCCGGCGGTAATCGAGGGGCGGGTCATCCGTAGTTCCGGGGAGACAGGCGTCATCGAAATCCTGCTCACAGAGAAGTACCAATCGGCGCTGTTGGACGCGGGGGCACGGCTCAGGGACTTCGTCGTCGACGACGGGCACTTTACGCTCACGGTCGAAGCGCCGACCGACGCCGACCCGTGGACGATACAGCAGACGCTCCTCGACCACGTGCCAGGCCTGCGACTCGTCTCGAAACAGGAGCGGCAGCAGCGCCCGACCGAACCGGCCGATAGCTCGTCGCTCCGCGACAGGTTGACCGACCGGCAACTGGAGGTCCTGCAAGCGGCGTACCTCGCGGGCTACTACGAGTGGCCGCGGGACACGACCGCCGAGCAACTCGCGGACACGCTGGACATCGCCTCGCCGACCCTCCACCAGCACCTCCGACGGGCCGAACGGAACCTGTTCGATGCCCTCCTCGACCTGTGAGCGACCCGTCGGCGCCAGTCCTCGGGACGGGCCTAGAAACCTAGGTGGAAGGTTGATGTGGCACTGTGATAGTCGTTTTCGTGGTCGTCCATGACTAACAAACAACGCGGGCCGGGAAGCGACGAGTGGCGCGGGATGACGCCACAGGACCGCGGCCTCACGACGCCGATGGTCGACGACGTGTTCGATGCGCTGTCGGACTGGCGACGGCGGGCGGTGTGCCGCTATCTCGCGACGTGTGACGCGGGCGGAGTCGAGGTATCGACGCTCGCCACAGCGATTTCGAAGCGGGCACAAGCCAGCGACGTTCCGGAAGCGGAGGCATCTGCTGCGGCTATCGAGCGCACGTTGACCGAAACGCATCTGCCAGTCCTTCACCGTCTCGGCATCGTCGACTTCGACGAACGGAGCCAGTCAGTTCGCTACTGGGAGTCGCCCACCGTCGAGAAGTGGGCGGAACACGCACAGAGTGTCACCGACCGAACCGAGTTCTGACCGACACACCCTTTTCGCGGCCGCTCGACCCACCGCTATGGACCTCCCAGCGGTCGGTCTCGGGACGATGGGCGTCGCTGACTCGGCGGCCATCGAGACGGCCATCGAGGCCGGGTACCGACACCTCGATACGGCACAGATTTACGAGAACGAACGCGTGGTCGGCGACGGCATCGCCGCGGCCGACACCGACCGCGAGGCGCTGACCGTCGCCACGAAACTGTGGATAGACCGTCTCGCGGCCGACGACGTTCGACCCGGGACCGAAGCGAGCCTCGACCGCTTGGGCCTCGACTCGGTCGACCTGCTGTACGTCCACCGCCCGCGCGGCGGCTACGACGCCGAAACCACGCTCCCGGCACTCGAAGCGGTCCGCGACGACGGCTTGACCGACGCCGTCGGCCTCTCGAACTTCGAACCAGCCCAACTCGACGCCGCCCGCGAGTACCTCGACGACATCGCCGCCCATCAGGTCGAGTTCCACCCCTACTTCTGGCGAGAGGCGCTCCTCGCCGACGCCCAGCGACACGGCTACCCGCTGGTCGCGTACTCGCCGCTCGCTGGCGGACAGGTGTTCGACGACCCCACGATACGGGCCGTCGCCGAGAAGCACGACACGACGGCCGCCGCCGTCAGCATCGCGTGGGTTCTCTCCCACGACAACGTCATCACCATCCCGAAAGCCTCCTCGCGCGCGCACCTCGAAGCGAACCTCGCGGCGGCCGCCCTCGAACTCGACGCCGAGGACATCGAACGAATCGACGGTATCGAGCGCGAAGAAGAACTGTTTCCGGAGTAATCAGCGTCCGGGCGACGCTACGGCGAAAGTCGCTGCCGGTCCTGCGAGACTCACTCCACTCGCCTCGCTGGCTCCCACCGTCTTCGTCAGGGACTCAGACGTTGCCGGTCTCGCGGGAACGCCGTTGGACTCTCTCTGTTCGTCCAACGAGCCCCCGCTCGACACCGTGCGGTGTCGCCGCTCGCGTGTCGCCCCGCTCCCGCTCGCCTCTCCGAGGTCGCTCCCACGAGGTCACGACCTCGCCTACGGCGACAACCGCTGCCGGTCTCGCGGGAACAGCACCGCTTCCCGGATGTTGCCGAGGCCGAGCATCGTCATGACGAGGCGCTCGCCGCCGAGGCCCCATCCGGCGTGGGGCGGCATGCCGTACTTGAACATCTTCGTGTAGTACTCGAACGCCTCGGGGTCGAGGCCCTGCTGTTCGAACCCGGCGACGAGGTGGTCGTAGCGGTGTTCACGCTGCCCGCCGGAGACGAGTTCCATCGACGGGTGCATCATGTCGAAGCCGGTGGAAATCTCCTCGTCGTCGTCGTGGTCCTTGATGTAGAACGGCTTGATTTCGCTTGGCCAGTCCGTGATGAAGTAGTGTTCGCCGACTTCCTGGCCGAGGACGTGTTCGGCCTCCGTCGAGAGGTCGTCGCCCCAGACGAGCGGTTCGTCGAGTTCGCCGGTGGCGTTGATTTTGTCGATGGCCTCCTGATAGCTCAGGCGGGGGAACTCGCCCTCGGGGGCCTCGAACTCGTCTTGCAGGTCCAGCGCTTCGAGTTGGTCCTGACAGTTCTCGGCGACGCCTTCGTAGGCGGCCTTGACGACGTGTTCGCAGGCGTCCATCGCCTCGGTGTGGTCGTAGAAGGCCGACTCGAAGTCGATGGACGTCGCTTCGTTCAGGTGCCGCGGCGTGTTGTGCTCCTCGGCGCGGAAGATGGGGCCGATTTCGAAGACGCGTTCGAGGCCGGACCCGACCATCAGCTGTTTGAACAGCTGCGGGCTCTGGTTCATGAACGCCTCGCGGCCGAAGTACGTGATGGGGAACAGTTCGGTGCCGCCTTCGGTCCCCGTGGCGACGATTTTCGGCGTGTTGATTTCGGTGCACTGGAGGTCGCGGAAGGCCTCGCGGACCGAGCGCAGGACTTCGGCGCGAATCTCGAAGATGGCCTTCACGTCGTCCTTTCGGAGGTCGAGCGTGCGGTTGTCGAGTCGCGTCGGGAGTTCGGCGTCGACCTTCCCGGAGGGGTCGAGCGGCAGTTCCGGGTCGGCCTCGGAGATGACCTCGACGCTCTCGGGCGTGACTTCGACGCCGGTGGGTGCGCGCGGTTCTTCCTCCACGTCGCCGCTGACCGAGATGACGGACTCGCGGTGGACGTTCAGCCCCGTCTCCACGAGGTCTTCGTCCATCTCGTCTTTCTCGAATTTGACCTGAATCTTCCCCGTGGTGTCTCGCAGGATGAGGAAGGCGATGCCACCGAGGTCCCGAATCTCGTGGACCCAGCCAGCGACGGTGACCGTGTCGCCGGGTTCGGCGTCCGCTGTGTAGGTTCGGTCGTCCATACAGGGCCGTTTGCCGGGACGGACTTAAACTCCGTTTATTCGGATTCGGCGGCGTCGAGCCAGCGTGTGAGCCAGTCACGATGGACGGCGAGGGCGTCCTCGCCGGTGCGCTCGGGGTAGTGCGGGCGCGTCACCGTGCCGGTCGAGTCGACGGCGGCGCTGACCACGGCGGCGAGTCGGTAGGCGACGGGTGCCTCCGGGAGCGGTCGAACCGACGCGTATCCCGTTCGGAACGCCCTCACGAGCGGTTCCGCGTCGACGCCGTACCAGTGAGCGACGAGGTGTTCGGCCTTGGCGACCGACAGCGCGGGGTCGGCCGCCCGCGGCGCACCCCAGTCGAGGACGGCGGCGAGGCGGCCGTCGGCGACCACGGCGTTCCCCGGCCGGAGGTCCCACGGGAACAGTCGCGGCGGTCGCGTCTCCTCGGGCGGCCGAAGCGCCGAATCGAGTGCGGGTCGGAGGCTGTCGAACGCCGAGGGGAGCGCCGCGAGCGCCGCATCCGTGGACGCGCGGAATTCCTCGCTGGGCGTCCGTCCGGCGGCGACGAGCGCCCCCGTCTCGTCGACCGACAGCGGCCCGGCCGACTCGAACGGAAACGCCGCGTGGAGTTCGGCGAGAATCGCGCCGAATCGGCGAGCGATGGCCTCCCGTCGCGTTGGCGGGAGGTCGACGAACGCCGCGTGGAGGTCCACACCGCCGACGTACTCGGTGACGAGGTAGCCGCGGTCCCCGAGTTCGCCGTGTGCGAGCAGGTGCGGGACCGGCACGCTCGTCCGGTGGTCGATAGCGCTCAGCAGGTTCGCTTCGGTGTGGATTGCCGTCGGGTCGTCGGCCAGTTGGACGACGACGGCCGGGCGGTCCGAGTAGCGGGCGACGGCGGTTTGCTTGTGGTTGCCCTGTCTGGGCCGGTCGATTCGCTCCGGCGCTCGCTCCGGGAGGACGCGGCGGAGGACTGCCTCGGCGGGCGTCACGGTCGCTCGCCGCCACCGGCGTCCAGTACGCCCGCCAACTCGTCCGGACGGTCGAAGACGAACTCGGGACGATACCCGTCCGTGTCGCCGGGCGTTCGGGGACACCACGCCGCTTGCAGGCCCGCGCCGTGTGCGCCCGCCACGTCGTAGCCCAGCGAGTCGCCGACGTACAGCGTCCGCTCCGGGTCGACGCCGAGGGTCTCACAGACCGTCTCGAACGGTTCGGGATGGGGCTTGCGCCGCGGGAGGTCGCCTGCGTAACACACCGTTCCGACGCGGGCGGCGAGGGCGAGCGTCTCGATTTTCGGCCGCTGACGGCTCGCCGGGCCGTTCGTCAAGACGGCGACCGGACCGGCCTCGCGCGCGGCGTCGAGAGCCGTTTCGGCCCCTTCGCGAAAGGCGACGGCCCCGCGGTCGACGGCGTCCAGCAGGCCCGCCGCGAGGTCGTCGGCGGGAACGCGCTTGTGTCCGTGCTGGGCGGCGAGTCGCCGGAACCCGGCGGCGAGGTAGTGCTGTTCGCCCGACGGGTCCGGCGGGCCGTCGAGCGCCGCCCACAGGTCGCCGACGGCCCCGAACGGTTCGTAGTCGACCGCCTCGAAGGCCGCAGAAAACAACGTCTCCTCGTCCTGTGTGGACTCACAGAGCGTCCCGTCGAGGTCGAAGACGACGGCACGTATCTCGGGCATGGGCGAGGTAGGCGCTCCGGCGAGAAAAGGAGGCGGGCGCCTGCTACTCGCTGGCGGCGGCGGCCTTCGCGTCGAGTGCGCCCTCGACCGTCTCGCGGACGGCGTCGACGCCCTCGTCGTGGACGAGGTCACCGACGACGATGGTGTCGGCGTGCTGCGCCATCGTGCGAGCGGAGTCGTAGTCGTGGATGCCGCCGCCGTAGAAGATGGTGGCGTCGTCGACGGCGTCGGCGGCCGCGGCGACTTTCTCGGTGTCGCCGAGCATCCCCGAGTATTCGACGTAGACGATTTCCTGTCCCAGCAGGTGTTCGGCGGCCTCGGCGTAGGCGGCCACCTCCTCCGCATCGAGGTCGCAGTTGGCCTGCGTGTAGGTGGCGACCGAGGCGTCCGGGTTCATCACGATGTACGCCTCGGTGAAGGTCCGCGACCAGTCGATTTCGTCGTCGATGCGAATCCACTCCTTGTGGGCACCCGTAATCCACGTCACGTCGCCCGCGTTCATCACGACGGGGATGAGGTAGCCGTCGTGGCGGTCGCTGTGGACCACGGAGGCGGGGTTCGAGGGTTCGATGTAGACGGGGATGTCGTACTTTCCGCAGGCGTCGACGACCCGTTTCATCTTCTCCTCGGTCATGCCGGTGGTCCCGCCGACTTCGATGGCGTCGGTGCCGGTCGCGGCCACGTCCTCGAACGTCTCGCCGTCGACCAGCGTCTTGTCGGGGTCGATTTTGACGATGTGATTCCAATCCGCCCAGTCGCTCATACCGCTTTGACTTTTGCGTGAGGGCATAACGCCTTCGGATGGCGGAACGTCGTCGGGCGAGCGGCGACGCGCGGTCTCTCGGTCGAACCTCTCCGCTCGTGGCGTGACCGCCACGGCTTACTCGCTGGCCGACGAGGGTCGTCTCGTGCACCAACTCACCACCGTCGACGAGGTTCACGAGTCGGGGTCGTATCTGTTCACCGCGACGGGTCCCTACGGTGACGCCGAGGAAGTCGTCGTCGTCCCCTGCGAGGACGGCGTCGAAGCGTGGGTAAACCGCTGTACCCACGAGGACCAGCGCTTCGACACGGGCCGCGGCGTCCCGATGCGCGAGGGGCAACTCATCTGTCCGCGTCACGGGTCGCTGTTCGACGCGTGCGAGGGCGACTGCGACAACGGGGAGGCCGCTGGGACGACGCTTCCGGGCGTCGACATCGCCGAGCGCCACGGGACGGTGTTCCTCATCGACGACGACTACGCGTTCGACCACGAGGGCGGCGTCGACGACGACGACGGGCCGAGTTCCACGTCGCACCTCCAGTTGTAGTCCGGACGAAACACTGAATCTCCCGACGGTCCAGCGGACGGTATGCACGGCGAAGTCACGGCCATCCACCTCGCGCGCGATTCGGGCGGCACGGTCGAACCCGCCGAGAGCGCCGACGCCGTCGCCGGACGGGGCCTCCGCGGCGACCGGTACTTCCGCGACCAGGGGACCTTCGACGACCGCTCGGGGAGCGACCTCACGCTCATCGAGGCGGAAGCGCTTTCGGCCGTCGAAGACGACTACGGCGTCTCCATCGGGGCGGGAGAACACCGGCGCAACGTCACCACCGAGGGCGTGGCGCTGAACCACCTCGTCGGCAAGCGATTCGCCGTCGGCGGCGCCGTCTGCGTCGGCGAGGAACTGTGCGAACCCTGCGCGTACCTCGAAGACTTGCTGGACGAAGCGGGCGTCCGCGAAGCGCTGGTCCACCGCGGCGGCCTGCGGGCGCGCATCGTCGAGAGCGGGACTATCGCGACAGGTGACGCCGTCGAGACGGCGTCGGTGTAGCCTCACGGCGGTCGCTCGAAGCATATTTGCTCGCTCGGACGAACTAGCGGTAATGACCGCCACCCGAGTCGGCACGCTACTCACACAGGCGGAACTGGCGTCGTGGGCCGAGAGCGGTGACGCGCCGGAGTGGGTCGCGGCCCACTGGCACACGTTCCGCGAGGGGTTGCTCGGCGAGCGTAACGGGTCGCCGTTCCCCTGCTTCTTCGGCGCGGAATCCGTCGCGCAGGGCGACCCGCTGTACACCGTCGTCCCGTCGCTGACCCGAACGGACGCGCTGCTGTCCTTTCGGGATACGCTGGCCACGTATCTCGACCGGTACGAGGACCACAGCGACCGCGCGTCGCTCGTGACGTTCTTCCGGCCGCCCGACCGCCATCTCTCGGAGGCTGAGTACCACGACACGCTGTGGCACATCTTGCAGTTCCTCCATCTCCACGACCCCGAACCGTGGCCCGAGGACATCCCGACGGACCCGGACGACCCCTACTGGGAGTTCTCCTTCGCGGGCGTCCCGATGTTCCCGACCTGCCGCGCCCCGTTCTACGACGACCGCAAGAGTCGGTACTGCCCCATCGGACTGGAGATAACGTTCCAACCGCGCGCCCTGTTCGAGAGCCTCGGCGTGACCGGCGACACCGAGGCCGGACAGCACGCCCGCGAGGTGATTCAGGACCGACTGGTCGACTACGACGGCGTCTGCCCGCACGCCGACCTCGGGGACTGGGGCGTCGAGGGCGACCGGGAGTGGCCCCAGTACATGCTCGCCGCCGACGAATCGCAGGCCCCCGACGAGTGCCCGATGACCGTCTCCCGCGAGCACCCGAAGTTCGACCCGCGGTTCGACCCCGGCGTGGGTGCGCTCGCGGCGGAGAAGTGACGATGGCGCTCCCGGACGACGCCGTCCTCCTCCTGGTGGACTTTCAGCGGGGATTCGAGGCGGACGGGTGGGGCGAGCGCAACAACCCCGACGCCGAAGCGACGGCGCTGGAACTGCTGGCCGCGTGGCGCGAGGCCGACCGCCCTGTCGTCCACGTCCGTCACGACTCGACGGAACCCGACTCGCCGCTCCGCGGCGACGGACCGGGGTTCGCGTTCAAAGACGGCTTCGACTCCCACGAGAGCGAACCCGAGTTCGTCAAGCGCGTCAACGGCGCGTTCGTGGGGACCGAACTGGAGGGATGGCTCCGCGACCGGGGCTACACGACGCTCGTGGTCTGCGGCCTCACGACGGACCACTGCGTCTCGACGACGACGCGGATGGCGGAGAATCGCGGCTTCGACGTGGTCGTCGTCGCCGACGCCACCGCGACGTTCGACCGCACGCTCGACGGCGAGCGGTTCGACCCCGAGACGGTCCACCGGACGGCGCTGGCGCATTTACAGGGGGAGTTCGCGGCGATTCGGACGGCCGGGGAACTGCGTGAGGCAATCGGCGACGAATCTTAGGCCTGCAACTCTGATTGCCAGTCTCGCACCTGTCCGGCGCTGACGCCCTGCACTTCGCTGGCGACGGTGTCGGGGTCGGCGTCGCGCAGGGAGTCCAGCGAGTCGACGCCCGCGGCTTCGAGTTTCTCGGCCGTCGCAGAGCCGATACCCGAGAGGTCCTCTAAGTCCTGGACGGCGTTGCGGGCCTGATACTCGGCGAAGTTGCAGATGGGACAGCCCAGTTCCCACGGGTCGTCGCTGTCGGGGTCGACTACGAGTTCGGGGAGGCCGTGCTCCTCGCAGAACTCGTCGGTGACCTCGATGTCGCCGTTGCGGGGCAGCGGCAGGGAGTAGTCGCAGTCGGGGTAGCGCGTACACCCGACGAGCCGAGAGCCGGAGCGGAGGTGTTTGATGGCGAGTTCGCCGCCCTCGTCCTCGCCACACTCTGGACACGGGCCGATGACCTCGTCGTCGCTCTCGTCGGCCTTCTCGGCCTCACAGCGGGGACACCCGTGGACGAAGGTGTCGCGTCCGGCGAGCATCTTCACGTGGTGCATGTCGTGGTCCTCGCATTTCTCGTCCAAGACGAGCGGTTCGCCCGTCGACGGGAGCGGGAGCGTGTTCCGGCACTCCGGGAAGCCGTCACACCCGACGAAGTACGACCCCTGTCGGGAGCGCCGGACGAGCATGCTCTCGCCGCAGTCGGGACACGGGCCGAGCGTCTTGTCGGCCTTCAGCGACTCCTGGAGGTGGTCGCCGATTTCCTCGCTGGAGTCGCGCAGTTCCTCGAACACCTGCTGGAGCATCTCGCGGGACTCGTCGGCCACTTCCTCCAGCGTGGCCTCGCCGTTGGCGATGCGGGTCATGTCCGCTTCCAGTTGCGCGGTCATCTCGTCGCTGACCACGCGGTCGGCGAACTCCTCTGCGGCCTCGACGACGGCGTTGGCGAGCGCCGTCGGCCGGGGCGGGTCGCCCTCGATGTAGCCGCGGTCGTACAGCTTTTCGAGGGTGTTGTGACGGGTCGCCTTCGTCCCGAGGCCGCGGTCCTCCATCGTCTCGATGAGCCGCGACTGGCCGTAGCGGCGGGGTGGCTGGGTCTGTTTGGCCTCCAGTCGAACTTCGTCGATGGCGAGTTCCTCGCCCTCCTCCACGTCGGGGACGTGGTTCTCGCTGGCGCTGGAGTACGGATAGACGGCGTGGTAGCCGGGGTCGACGAGGCGCTTGCCGTTGGCCTTCAGCGAGCGACCGCCCGCCTCGCTGACGACGCGCAGGCGCTCCCACGTCGCCGCCTCGGCGACGGTGGCGAAGAAGCGCCGGACGACGAGTTCGTAAATCTCCCACTCGTCCTCGGAGAGCTTCGCCTTCGAGGGAATCTCTCCGGTCGGGTGAATCGGCGGGTGGTCGGTCGTCTCTTCGTCGCCCTCGGTGGCGACGATGTCGTCCTGTTCGAGCAGGGACTCGGCGTCCTCACCGAAGTCGGGCGACCCGACGAACTCGTCCAAGAGAGCGTCCTCTTCCAAATCCTCGGGGTAGACCGTGTTGTCGGTCCGGGGGTAGGTCATGTAGCCAGCCGTGTACAGTTCCTCGGCGATGGACATCGCTCGCTGGGCGGAGTATCCCAGCGAACTGGCCGCGGAGATGAAGGCCGTCGTGTTGAACGGCGTCGGCGGGCTATCGGTTCGGGTCCGACGGCGGACGCTGGTGACCGTGGCGGCGTCGACGCTCGTCAGGTCGGCGTAGGCGGCGTCGGCGTCGGCCTCGTTCCAGACGCGTTCGGCCTCGCTGCCGTCGTCGTCGTAGAAGTACTGGGCCTCGAACGAGGACCCGTTCTTCCCGAGGTCGGCGAATATCTCCCAGTAGTCCTCGGGGTCGAACGCCTCGATTTCGCGCTCGCGGTCGACGATGAGTTTCAGCGTCGGCGACTGGACCCGACCGACCGAGATGAAGTCGTCGCCCAACTGGCGGGCCGACAGCGAGAGGAAGCGCGTCAGCGCCGCGCCCCACACGAGGTCGATGATTTGGCGGGCCTCCCCCGCGGCCGCCAAGTCGAAGTCCACGTCCTCGGGTTCGGAAAAGGCGTTTCGCACCTCGCGCTCGGTAATCGAGGAGAACCGGACCCGCGAGACGGGGATGTCCGTCTCCTCGCGGATGAGTTCGTACGCCTCCTTCCCGATGAGTTCGCCCTCGCGGTCGTAGTCAGTCGCGATGACGGCCTCGTCGGCCCGGCGGGCGAGTTGCTTGAGCGTCGTGACTATGTTCTCTTGGGTCGGTTCCTTCGTCACCTCGGCGCTGATGAGTTCGACCGGTTCGACGTCGCGCCAGTCGTTGTACTCCGGCGGGAAGTCGACGCCGACGACGTGGCCCGAGAGGCCGACGACGCGGGTGTTGCCCCACCGGTAGACGTTGACGCCGTTTCGTCGCTCGGCCGACGCGCTCCCCTCCGAGAGGATTTCGGCGATGCGGCGGGCGGCGTTGTCCTTCTCCGTGATGATTAGCTCCACCGGACACCACCTGTTGCAGTCATTGGGGGTCGCTACGCTCGGAGATGTCCTAAAGACTTTCGGCGAACCGACACACAGCGCGGGTGTGCGGGCGCTAGCGGGCGTCTGCGGACGGTCGCGAGCACACGCGCGTAGGTGTCGAAAACGGTCGGTATCGGCTCAGTCGGCCCGACGACGCCGCCCCAATCGGTCGCTCGTGCGGACGAACCGATACCCCGCGACGCCGAGTTCCGCCAGGAGCCATCCGGCGACGAGTAGCCCCGCAAGCATCGCGTAGAGGAGGTCCCATCCACTCATCCACACCGGGCGGAGCCACGGCGCGTAGTGGCCCCAGAGCGTTCCGAGTTCGCTACCGACCGCGGACAGGGGGGTGCCAGCCACCGTGGCCTCGATGAACGACCCGACATCGACGCGGTCGTTGCCGCCCGCGGTGAGGCCCGCGCTCCCGGTAATTTCGTACGTGCCGGTCGCGTTCTGCTCGCGGATGGTCGGGCCGTTGGACCCGTCACCGTGGGCGACCCGTTCGGCGTCGTAGGGTCCCCACGTCGCGTAGTACTCCCAGACGATTTCACCGGTCGGCGTCACCTCGATGACCCGGTGGTTCAGCGTGTCCGTGATGAGCGTGTTGCCGTTCGGGAGGCGGTCGGCGTCCCGGGGCCAGTTCAGCGAGTTGGACCCGACCTCCCACGTCTTCGTCCACGTGCCGTTGGTGCGGGCATACTCGACGATGCGGTTGTTGTGGCTGTCGGCGACGAGTATCGTCGGCGTGCCGTCCTCGCCGACGAGGTAGTCGGGGTTGTGTTGCTCGTTGAGGACGCTGTGGTTGTCGTCCTCGCCGAGTCGCATATCGATGGCCTTCGTCGACCGGTTGATGAGCAACACTTGGTCGAAGTTCCGCGGCGAGAGGAGGAACTGGTCGTCGCCGACGGCGTCCACGTCGTTGCTGTGGCTCCAGTCGGCGTTCATCCCGCCGTCTAAGTCGGTGTCGACGTGGTTCCGATAGCGCCAGCGCCACGTGACCGAATCGGTCGTGAGGTTGTAGACCACGATTTCGTCGTTGGACACCTGCTGGCTCTCGTTCCACGCCCGCATGTGCGAGATGACCAGCGCGGTGTCGTTCAGCATATCGATGTCGTGGGTGTCCTCGTAGGGGAGCAACCGCTCCCACTCGCGGGTCCGCGTCTCGGGGTCGAGTTCGTAGACGAGGGTGTTACCCGAGCGCGGCGAGACGACGAGGAAGTTCCCGTTCGGCAGGGGGTCGACGTCGAAGAACCACGCGTTCGCCCCCTCTCTGCTCTCGTAGGTCCAGTTCAACTCGCCGCGTTCGTCCAGCGCCACGAGTCGCGCGGGCTTCTTGGGGTTCGTATTCCCGTCGAAGGTGTAGCCCTGCGTACTCACGACCGTCGTCCCGTTCGCGGCGTCGGTGACGGTCCCGCGCTGAAGCGACTCGCCGTCGCTCGGTTCGTACGTCAGCGCGCCGACGACTGACGGCGTGAGAAGCGCGAGAACGAGCAGTAACACCGCACCGCGGGCGAGCGTTCGCCGAGAGGGACGACCGGAAAGCACACTCGAACTGCGAGTGTCACACGATTAAACGCTTCGAGACTTTCCGCCCGACTGCAGTGGGGTGTTCGGTCGGCGACGGCAACCGCGAGCGGATTGGCGACCGCCGCACAGGACCGCCCCGGAGTCCGATGCCCTCATAGTGTCGACGGCCAACGTTCAGCTATGGACAACCGGACCGTGACGGCGCTCCGCGTCGCCGCCGCCGCCCTCGTCTTCTCGACGGCGGCGTTCCACCTCTGGTGGGGGCTTCCCCGGAGCATCGTCTACTTCCAGGCCTACGGCCTCTCTCCAGCGGGGGGCATCGTCCCGGACCCGCGGCCGTACCTCTTCGTCGTCTTCGCGGTGCTCCTGCTGTCCGGCCCCTATCTCGTGACGCGTCGCGTGGTCAGCCTCCGTACCGCCTATCTCGCCGGGATGACCTTACTCACGCTCTCGATAGCCGCATGGGTCTTCTGGCACGCGACCGACCACGGCGCGTTTCTGCTCGGCGGGGCCGAGGCGGCGTCGTCGGCCGGGAGCGGCCACACGCACGGCCAACAGAGCACGGTGTTCCTCATCCTCGACCACTTCGACACCGAACCCGTCGAGTCGGCCATCAAGACGATAGAGGCGCTCGGCGTCGCCATCTTCGTAACGCTCCTGTGGAGAGACCCCGCGATCCTGCCGGGCGACGGGCGGACTCACTCCGAATCGAGGGACGCGACGGAGAACTGACCACCCGCGTTTTTCGCGGCCAGGTTCGCGCGGAGCGCACCGCTCCCGGGAAAAACGTGAGGGAAAAAAGGCGCAGACCCGTCACCGCTTCGTCCGCGTGAAATCGCGCCCCAGGCGCGGTATGCTACTCCTCCAGCGCCTCTCGCAACATCCCGTTGACCTCGCCGGGGTCGGCGCTCCCCCCAGTTTTCTGCATCACCTGACCGACGAGGAAGTTCAGCGCGCCGCCCTCGCCGCTGTGGTAGTCCTCGACGGCGTCGGGATTTTCGTCGATAGCTTCCGCGACGGCCTGCTGGACCTCGTCGCCGGACGTCTTGCCGAGACCTTCGCGCTCGACGACGGTATCGGGGTCGTCGCCCTCGTCGAGCATGTCCCGCAGAACCGTCTCGCGGGCGTTCTTCGCCGTAATCTCGTCGTCGTCGACGAGTTCGACCAGTCGCGTGACCTCGTCGAAGCGGTCGGCGACATCCGTAATCTCCATGTCGCGGTAGTTCAGTTCGCCGAGGAGGTTGTCGGCGACCCACGTCGCCGCGAGGTCGGCGTCGAACTGCTCGGCCACGTCCTCGAAGAAGTCCGCGACCTGTTTCGTGCTGGTGAGTTTCGAGGCGGCCTCCTCGCTCAGGCCGTACTCGGCGACGAACCGTTCGCGGCGGGCGTCGGGCAGTTCCGGGATGGCGATTTCGTCCTTCCAACTGGAAACCCGGAGCGGCGGGATGTCGGCCTCGCGGAAGTAGCGGTAGTCCTTCTCCTCCTCTTTCGAGCGCATCGAGACGGTGTTGCCGTGCGTCTCGTTGAAGTGGCGCGTCTCCTGTTCGACGGCGCGGCCCGACTGGATGAGTTTGCGCTGGCGCGACGCCTCGAACGCGAGGGCCTGCTCTGCGCCCTTGTGGCTGGAGATGTTCTTGACTTCGGTGCGGTTCGCGTCCTCCAGCACGTCGCCGTCGATGTGGCCGTCGTCGCCCACTTCGTCGGCGTCGACCATCGAGAGGTTCGCGTCGATGCGGAGACTGCCGTCGCGGGTCGCGTCGAACACGCCGAGGTATTCGAGGACTTCTTCGAGTTTTTCGAGGAAGGCGCGCACCTCGCTCGGGTCGCGGAAGTCCGGTTCCGTCACGATTTCCATCAGGGGCGTGCCCGCGCGATTGTAGTCGATGAGCGTGTAGTCGGCGCGGTCGATGGAACAGGTCCGCGATTCGAGCGGCCCGGTCCCGTCGCGGACGTGCTTGATGGACCCGGGGTCTTCCTCTAAGTGCGCGCGGCGGATATCGATGGCGCGTCGCTCGCTCTCGACGGCGAACTCCAGTTCGCCGTCCTGACAGATGGGGGCGTCGTACTGCGTGACCTGGAAGTTCTTGGGCAGGTCGGGGTAGTAGTAGTTCTTCCGGTGGAACGTCGTCTCCGCGGGGATGTCGGCGTCGATGGCCTTCCCGATTTTCACGGCGGCCTCGACGGCCCCTTCGTTGACGACCGGGAGCGCACCGGGAAGGCCGAGGCAGACCGGACAGGTGTGCGTGTTCGGTTCCTCGGTCGGTTCGGTGGAGCACCCGCAGAATATCTTCGTCTCCGTCTCCAGTTGGACGTGGACCTCCAACCCGATGACGGCCGCGAGTTCGCGGGACTCGGCGGCTTGCGCAGTCATTACCCGCCGTTCGGCGTCCGCTGGCTAAAGGCTAACGACCCCCGGCCGTCGTCTCGCTGGCCTCCCGCGAGTATCGAACGCGGGAGGCGTTGCGGCAGTCGACCGTCTGTGAGCAACCAATAAGTATCAGCTTCGTTGTGAATGTCTGACGTAGGTATAAGTGTGCGCGAGTGATGATTTGTCGGTATGTGCGGCAACCGCGTCGAGGAACTCGAAGCGCAGGTCAAGGAACTGCAAGCATCGGTCGAGGGGCTGACTGACGAACTCGTCGAGTGTAAGGTTCGACTCCGCGAACTGGAGAACACCGTCGACGACGAAAGTGGATTCGGGGCCGACGCCCCGTCTCCGGCCGCTGCAGAGGTGGCGGAGACACCCGACACCGAGGCCGAGAGTCAGGACGACGGCGAGGACGAGATTCTGACGCCCGGTGCCGACACATCTAACACGGAGGCTGCCGACGACACGGACAAGGAGGCCGAGGCCGCGTCCGAGTCAGAGTCCGAATCCGACGACGACTCTGGGTCGGACATCATCGTCGCGTAGCGAGACGGCCCACGACCGTATGCACATAAAAGAGCTCGTCCTCGACAATTTCAAGAGTTTCGGCCGGAAGACTCGGATTCCGTTCTACGAAGATTTCACTACCATCAGCGGCCCGAACGGGTCGGGCAAGTCCAACATCATCGACGCCGTCCTGTTCGCGTTGGGACTCGCTCGAACCTCGGGCATCCGCGCCGAGAAACTGACGGACCTCATCTACAACCCGGGCCACGCCGACGAGGACGTGGACGTTTCCGGCGACCGACAGGCCAGCGTCGAGGTCATCCTCGCCAACGACGACCGGACCGTCGGCCGAGCGCAGGTGGTCAACGCCGCCGGGACCGAAGACGTCGGCGACGTGGACGAAATCTCCATCAAGCGTCGCGTCAAGGAGACCGAGGACAACTACTACTCCTACTACTACATCAACGGTCGCTCGGTCAACCTCTCGGACATTCAGGACTTGCTCGCGCAGGCGGGCGTCACGCCGGAAGGATACAACGTCGTCATGCAGGGTGACGTGACCGAAATCATCAACATGACCGCGGGGTCGCGTCGCGAGATTATCGACGAGATAGCCGGGGTCGCCCAGTTCGACCAGAAGAAGGCCGACGCCTTCGACGAACTGGAAATCGTCGAGGAGCGAATCGACGAGGCGGAACTCCGTATGGAGGAGAAGCAGGACCGCCTCGACCAACTCGAAGACGAACGCGAGACGGCCTTGGAGTATCAGTCGCTCCGCGACGAACGCGAGGAGTACGAAGGCTACCGCAAGGCCGCCGAACTCGAAGACAAGCGGGAGGAACTCGACGCCGTCGAGGACCGCATCGCCGACCTCGAATCGGAACTCCGGGACCTCCAGCAGGAACTCGACGAGCGCCAGGGGAAGGTCATCCGACTGGAGGACGAACTCCACGAACTCAATCAGGAGATAGAGCGCAAGGGGGAGGACGAACAACTCGCCATCAAACGCGACATCGAGGAGATAAAGGGCGACATCTCGCGACTCGAAGACAAGATAGAGACGGCCGAGGAGTCCGTCGAGGCCGCCGAGAACGAGCGCCGACAGGCGTTCGTCCAAATCGACCGCAAGCAGGAGACCATCGACGACCTCGAAACCGACATCCGCGAGACGAAGGTCGCCAAATCGAACGTCAAGGCCGACGTGGCGAGCAAGGAGTCCGAACTCGCCGAGGTCCAACAGCGAATCGACGACATCGGCGAGGAGTTCGAGGAGATAAAGGACGAACTCGAAGCGAAACGCGACCGCCTCGAACAGTTGAAGAGCGAACGCAACGACCTCCAGCGAGAGCAGGACCGCCTGCTCGACGAGGCCCGCCGACGCTCCAACGAAGAGGACGAAAAGCGGGCGGCCATCGAGGAGGCCGAGGCGGAGATTCCCGACCTCGAAGCCGACATCGAGGACTTAGAGCGCGAACTGGAGAAGGCCCAGAAGAACAAGGCGACCATCGGCGAGGTGGTCGACGACCTGCGAGCGGAGAAACGGGAACTCCAGTCGGACTTGGACGACCTCGAAGACGAGATAAGCGCCAAACAGCAGGAGTACGCCCAACTCGAAGCGAAGGCCGGACAGGACGGCGACTCCTCGTACGGCCGCGCGGTGACGGCCATCCTGAACGCCGACCGCGAGGGCGTCCACGGGACCGTCGGCCAGTTGGGCGGTGTCGACCCCGAGTACGCCACGGCCTGTGAGACGGCCGCCGGGGGACGACTCGCCCACGTCGTCGTCGACGACGACGGCGTCGGCCAGTCCTGCATCGAGTACCTGAAAGCGCGCAACGCGGGTCGGGCGACGTTCCTGCCGATTACGCAGATGCAGAACCGCTCGCTCCCGTCGCTGCCGACCGCCGACGGCGTCGTCGACTTCGCGTACAACCTCGTCGACTTCGACCCCGAGTACGCGGGCGTGTTCGCCTACGTCCTCGGCGACACCGTCGTCGTCGACGAGATGGACACCGCCCGCGACCTGATGGGCAAGTACCGGATGGTGACGCTGGACGGTGACCTCGTGGAGAAGTCCGGCGCGATGACCGGCGGGTCGTCCTCGGGGACGCGCTACTCCTTCTCCGGCGGGGCCGGGAAACTCGAACGGGTCGCGAAACGCATCAACGACCTCGAAGACGAACGCGCCGACGTTCGGTCGGACCTGCGCGACGTGGAGGAGCGCCTCGACGACGCGCGCGACCGGGAATCGGACGCGACCGAACAGGTCCGGGACATCGAGACGAGCATCGAGCGCAAGGAGACCGCACTAGAGGACGCGAAAGAGCGCATCTCGAACCTGGAGGCGGACCTCGACGACATCGCGACCGACCGCGAGGAGGTCGCCGACGAGATGGACGAGTTGGAGGCCGACATCGAGGCCAAGAACGACGCCATCACCGAGGTCGAAACCGACATCGAGGCCCTCGAAGCGGAGGTGCAGGACTCCGAACTGCCCGCGCTCACCGACGAACGAGAGTCCATTCGCGAGGACATCGACGCGCTGGAGGACCGCCTCGACGACCTCGACGCCGAACTGAACGAACTCCAACTCGAAAAGCAGTACGCCGAGGACGCTATCGAGGGCCTGCACGACGACATCGAGGCCGCACAGAACCGCAAGGCCGAGAAGGAAGAACGCATCGCCGACCTCGAAGACCGAATCGAGGCGAAGCGCGAACAGAAAGTCGAGAAAGAACAGGAGGTCGCCGACCTCGAAGACGAACTCGCGGACCTCAAAAGCGAGCGCGAGGACCTCCGTGAGTCCGTGCAGGCGGCCAAGGAGGCCCGCGACGAACAGCGCTCGAAGGTCGCCGACGTGGAACGTGACCTGGAAGACGAACGCGAGGACGAGGAGCGCCTCTCGTGGGAAATCGACGAACTCGAAGCGCAGGTCGACGACTACGACCCCGAGGAGGTCCCGGACCACGACACTGTCGAGGCCGAAATCGAGCGCCTCACCGGCGAGATGGAGGCCTTAGAGCCGGTCAACATGCGGGCCATCGACGAGTACGACCGCGTCGCGGACGACCTCGCGGACCTCGAAGAGCAGATGGCGACCTTGGTCGAGGAGGCCGAGGGCATCCGGGACCGCATCGACAGCTACGAGGCCCGGAAGAAGGAGACGTTCATGGAGTCGTTCGACGCCATCAACGAGCAGTTTCAGGACATCTTCGAACGCCTCTCGAACGGCACGGGGCACCTCCATCTGGAGGACGAGGACGACCCGTTCGACGGCGGCCTGACGATGAAGGCCCAACCCGGCGACAAACCCATCCAACGGTTGGCGGCGATGTCCGGCGGGGAGAAGTCCCTGACGGCGCTGGCGTTCATCTTCGCCATCCAGCGGCACAACCCCGCGCCGTTCTACGCGCTGGACGAAGTCGACGCGTTCCTCGACGCGAAGAACGCCGACCTCGTGGGCGAGATGGTCGACGAACTCGCGGGTGACGCGCAGTTCGTGGTCGTTTCGCACCGCTCGGCCCTGTTGGAGCGGTCCGAACGCGCTATCGGCGTGATGATGCAGGGTAACAACGTGAGTTCGGTGACCGGTATCGACCTCTCCGGGGACAGTTCGGAGGACGAGGAAGTGGTGGCCGATGACTAGCGAGGGGCGCGCGGAGCGCGGTCCTCGGATGCGAGCGGTGGAGGCCGCGAGCAAGGCGACTACCGGGGTGAGTCGCCGTGACTGACGACGACATCCCGCTGGACATCACCGGCCACGAGGACAGAGAGCGGCCCGGCGGGTCGATGGACGGCGACTCGCCGTTCGGGGGCGAGGCGGCCGACACCGAGGACGTGGAACTCCTCGACGACGAGTCGGCGGCCGACGCGCCCGAGGACGAGCAAGACGCCGACGAGGAACCGGCCGAACCCGTCGAGGTGCTGGTCCAACTGGCCGACGACGGGGAAATCGACCCGTGGGACATCGACGTGGTGCAGGTCACGGACAAGTTTCTCGCGCGCATCGACGAGGGCGACCTGCGGACCGGCGGCCGGGCGCTGTTCTACGCTTCGGTCCTGATTCGGATGAAGAGCGACGCGATGCTCGGCGAGGACGAACCCGAGGAACCCCCGGCCGAACCGTGGGAGCAGGCGATGACCGACGACGCGCCCATCGAGGACCCCGACCCGTTCGGCGCGCTCGAATCGGAGATGGACCGCCGTCTCGAACGCCGCCGCGCCCGCGGGATGCCCCAGACGCTGGACGAACTCGTCCGGGACCTGCGGGACGCCGAACGGGACTCGTGGTGGAAGGAATCCCGCGAGTACGACACCAGCGACTCGCCGAAGGGCTTCCAGCGCGGCACGCAGGAACTGGACTACCGCGGGGCCGACGACATGCGACTGGACGACGAACCCTCGGCCGCGGACGTGACGGGCACGGCCCACGCCGAGCAGATAGACGAGGTCATCGAGGACGTGTACGCGGCCGTCCGCGAGCAGTACGAGAAGGGCCGCGACGAAGTCCTCTACCGCGAGGTGGAGACGGCCGGTGGTTCGCGGGTCGAGACGTTCCTCGGCCTGCTCTTTCTGGCCCACCGCGGCCGGGTCCGCCTCCAGCAGGACGATTTGTTCGGCGACCTGTGGATACAGGACCCCAACGCCGTGAGCGGGTCCGAGGAAGCCGTCGCGGACTGAGTTCTCGCGCCGACGCGGCGAACAGGTTCAAACGGGTCGAGTCCCTAGTATAAGTGATGGCCCAGCAGTCGTTGCCGACGGACCTCCCGCACCCCGAACGACTCGCCGACGCCTTTCGGGTCTACGAGGTGGACACCACTCCCGAGGACGGGGTACGGTACTACGGTGAACCGGTGACGGAGTCCCAGCAAGTCCTCCGGCGGGTCGCACCCCGCTTTCGCAAGCGCGGGTATCGGGTCCGCCTCCAGCGCGAGATGGGCGAACACGTCCTCGTCGCCACCGAGCGCTCGCTGGGCGTCGACGGCGTGCCGTGGACGAACGTCGCGTTGGCGCTGGCGACGCTGCTCTCGACGCTGTTCGCGGGCAGTCGGTGGTACGGTCTCTCCGTCGTGGACGACCCGGCGGCGATACTCCAGGCGTGGCCCTTCGCGGCCGCCGTCCTCGGTATCCTCGCCGTTCACGAGTTCGGCCACTACGCGCTGAGTCGCTACCACGAGGTGCAGGCGAGTCTCCCCTATTTCATCCCGCTCCCCCTGAACGTCATCGGGACGCTCGGGGCGGTCATCCGGATGGACGACAACATCCCCGACCGACGGGCACTGTTCGACATCGGCGTGGCCGGGCCGCTGGCGGGACTCGCGGCCACGATAGCGGTCACCGCTGTCGGCGTCTCGCTGGACCCGATTCGCGTCACGGGCGGCGTCGCCACGCAAATCGAACTGGGCTACCCGCTCCTGATTCGCGGTATCGCCGCGATTCTCGGCGAACAGGTCGTCTACGCCGACCCGACGCTGATTCCGAATCCGGTCGTCATCGGGGCGTGGGTCGGCGCGTTCGTCACGTTCCTGAATCTCCTGCCGGTGGGACAACTGGACGGCGCGCACATCACCCGCTCGCTGCTGGGCGACCGAACCGCGACGGTCCAGACGGCCGTCCCGTTCGCCCTGTTCGCGCTGGCGGGCTACCTCGTCGTCTTCGAGAGCGGGCGGGCCGCCGCGCTGTGGGGCTTCTGGGGCGTCCTGACGCTCTTGCTCGGACGGGCGGGGACGGCGACGCCGTTGGACGAGACGCCCCTCGGTCCGAAGCGGCAGGCCGTCGGTGTGTTGACGCTCGTGCTCGGGTTGCTGTGTTTCGTCCCGGTCCCCATCGCCATCACGCTCTAGATGCCGTACGGGTCGTAGGTCGGCCGGGAATCTCCCTCGGGGTCGATGTCGTAGCGGTCGTACCACTCGTCGAGCACCGCGTCGGCGGCGTCGGTGAACAGGACGGCGACGCCGAACGGCCGGGAGTAGCCGTCGGAATCGGGCGCGTCGGGGTCGAGAAAGAGCGCGTCGGCAACCGATTTCCGAATCGTCGGCAGGTCGGTGAGCGTCGGTTCCATCGGGAGGAGACCGGTGAGGACGCTCGGGACGAACGACCCGCCGGGCAGCGGTGAGCGCGGTTGGACGTGGAGTTCGGCGACGGGGATGCCGTCTTCTTCGAGCGTGGTCGTCGCGGGGCGCTGCATTCCCTCGGTCCACAACTCCTCGGCGCGGGCGGGCATCTCGGCGCCGACGGCGAAGTGCATCCGGACGCCGTCGACGCGGTTCAGCGACTGGATTGACCACGCTTCCTCGGCGTCGTCGGGATTGCCGGCCAGCGTCGCGTCTACGAGGTCGCCGGTACGGAGTGCGTCCACGTCGGCCTGCCGGTCGCCGTAGCCCGACTGATACACGGTGTAGAGGCGCGTCGCGTCGGTGTCGAAGAAGTTGACGTGGGGCACGTCCTCGACGACGCGATAGACCCGGAACCGACCGGTGCGCTGTTCCATGGGGTCGGTAGCGGGGCGGACGGTAAGACTCCGCGGGTTCCGGTCGCACTACGTCACGAGTCGGAGCCACGCCCGCAGGCAGTCGCCGCTACAGTAGTGGTGGTGCTGTCGCGGGCCGCCGCCGGTGTCGCGCACGTCGGCGACGACGTGCCAGCGGTCGTCGTAGACGTGGCCGCCGCAGACCAGACAGTCCCGGACCGTCTCGTCGTCGGGCAGTCGACCGACGGAGATTGCGTCGACGTAGTAGCGGCCGCCGAGGTGGTACGGCGTCGGGAGGTCCATCGAACGCGCCTACGGGAGCCACCGGTATCGACCTTTGGTCACGGGGAAACACAGAGATACGTGGAGCGTGAACACGGGCGTATGAGCGAGTCAGCGGGCGTGCCCGAACCGGACGCGGAACAGTTGCGCTTGGCCGTCGAGCGCCTCTTGGACGAGACGGTCGACCGGGAGGAGGCGCTGGCCGTCTCCGTCGAGGACCTCGAAGTCGACGTACCCATCCGCTTTGGCGACGACTCGCCGCGCGCGAAGTGGCGGTTCGACGGCGACGTGACAGTCACCGTCGACGGGATTCGGGGGCCGCTGAGAGAGTGGTTCGACCTCCACGAACAGCGACCGGTCGAGGGCGACGACTAGAACTCCTCGACGTGGGGCCGGAGGTCCAGTTCGAGCGTCCACGCCGAGCGGTCCTGTTCGACGAGGTGCCAGTACGACGCGGCGATGTCGTCCGGGTCTAAGTACGTCTCCTCGCCGCGGCCGGGGTCGGTCTCTCCGGACTCGGACGGCAGGATTTGGCCGTCGACGACGACGTGGGCGACGTGAATCCCCTCCGGGCCGAGTTCGCGGGCCATCGACTCGGCCATCCCGCGGACGGCGAACTTCGCGGCGCTGAATCCGATAGCGCCGCCCCGGCCGCGGACGGCCGAAGTCGCCCCGGTGAAGACGACGGTGCCGCCGTCGCCCGCCAGCATGTCCGAGACGGCTTCCTGCGAGCAGTGGAGGCCGCCCTCGACGCCGACGGCGAGGGCCGACTCGAACTCCGCGTGCGAGATGTCCGTGAGTCCCTTCCACGCGCCGCCGCTGGCGTTGACGACGAGAACGTCGACCGGACCGAACGCGTCCCGAACTGCTTCGAACCCGGCGGCGACCGCCTCGCGGTCGGTGATGTCCGTCGGGACGGCGACGGCGTTCTCGCCGAGTTCGGCCGCGAGGGCGTCGATGTAGGCGTCTGTGCGGGCAAAGAGCGCGACCTGACACCCTTCGGTGACGAATTTGCGGGCGAGCGACGCACCGAGACCGGGACCGACGCCAGCGATAACTGCGGTTCGTGACATGTGGGGACATACGGCTTCCACTGGGAAGAGTGTGCTATTTTGTTACCAGATTGGAAAGAACTATGGATTGTAGAGTTGTATGCTAGCACAGCTCATGACTCCGACAAAGATACGCGAACGGCTCGAAGAGTCCGAGGACCGCGTCGATACGGAGAAATTCCTCACCGCGCTCGAGTACGTCCGCGACGACGGGCGGCGGCGTCGTCGCTGAGAGCCCTGGCGTTCAATCGCCCGCGAGTCGCCAGCCGTCGTCGGTAGCGACCGCCTCGTCGCGTCGGACCATCTCGTTCATCACTTCGTCGAGGCGGCCCGGTTGGGCTATCTCCATCTCGGTGTGGCTCACGTCGTGGTAGTCGGTGAGCAGGGCGCGAACGTCCTCCTCCGTGTGAACCTGTCGGTCGCTCTTCTCCATGACGCCGCCGATCAATTCTATCATGTCCTCGACGAAGTTCCACGGGTAGACGACCCACGCCCACTCGTCGAGTCGCTCGCCGACGAAGTCCGGTTCGTGCTCGCTGGTCTGGAGCAGTTGGAGCGTCGCGGTGCGGACGCTCGCGGGGTCGCGGTCCCGGACGCATTCGGCGGCCGTCTCGATAGACTGGCCGGTGTCGGCGATGTCGTCGACGACCAGTACGTCCTTGCCCGCGACGGCCCCGTCGGCCAACGGGTAGCGGACCTCGGGTTCGCCGCCCTTCTGGGCGGTTCCCACGTAGTGTTCGACCTTCAGCGACGCGAGGTCGTCCAGTCCGAGGAAGTCACACAGACAGCGGCCGCCGAACCACCCGCCGCGCGCCAGCGCGACGACCACGTCGGGTTCGAACTCGGCGGCTTTCACGTCGTCGGCCACGTCGCGGCAGAGGCCGTAGATGTACTCCCAGTTGGTGATGGTGCAGGGGAACTCGTCCGATAACTCGCCCATACAGGGAGGCGTCGGTGCGCGGACTTAACCGTTTCAGGACTCAGCGATGGGTCGGTGGTGTTCGGACCGTGAGAAGACCGGTCGGCGGCGTCGCTCCCCTCCCCCGTCTGGGCGGTTGGCTCGGCTTACTCGCGGCCGGTCGTCGCCGCCGCGGAAATGTGGTGTCTAACTAACTATCCCGTCTCGCATGGCCCGCGTATGAAAGCGGCCCGGACCCACGCTGGATTGCTCCTCCTCTCGGCGCTCATCGTCGCGGGAACGACGGGTATCGGCCTGTTCCCGATGATGGGCGCGGCCCAGTCAGTCGACGACGGAACCCTCGTCGTCGAATCGACCACGGCGGACGCCGAGTTCACCTACACGTTCACGGTCAACGGCACGGTGGCCCCCGCCGACGATGCGCGCTTTACAAGCGAAGACAGCGACCACATCACCGACAACGGGGACGGGACGGTGACCGTCACCGGGTACGCCGGGGACCAGTCGGGCGACGCCTACGTCATCGACGGCCGGATAACGAACTTCGAGAAGACCGGCGGCGAGTCGGAGTACCGACTGCTCATCGACGGCGAGAACGTGACGCACACCTTCGTCGCGAGGGGCCGACAGACGCTGTAGTCCAGCAACTGTTATCCGGGGGGTTGTCGAACACTGCGGCATGGAGACGCGACAGGTGTCGCTCGTCGACGCGTTCACTGCGGAACCGCTGACGGGCAACCCGGCGGGGGTCGTGACGGACGCCGACGGACTGACCGACGACCAGATGCGGGCTATCGCGAGCGAACTGGGGGCCAGCGAGACGGCGTTCGTCGTCGACAGCGACGACGCCGACCGCCGACTGCGCTTCTTTACACCGGAACAGGAGGTGGACCTCTGCGGGCACGCCACTATCGGCGCGCACGCCGCCCTGTTCGAGCGAGGGGTCGTCGAGACGGGCCAGCACACGATGGCGACGGAACGGGGCGTCCTCGACGTGGAGACGAAGGCCGACGGGACCGTCTGGATGGACCACGGGAGCGTCGACCTCCGGGAAGTCGACCTCGGGCACGAGACGGCCGCCGACGCCCTCGGCGTCGACGTGGCGACGCTCCGGGACGTGGGTGCGGACCTCCCGATGGCCGTCGGGGACAGCGGGTTCCCGTGGCTGTTGGTCCCGGTCAACTACTTCGAGCACCTGAGCGGCGCGGCCCCCGATATGGCGGCCATCGCCGCGATGTGCGAATCCGTCGACGCGATGGGCGTCTACGCGTTCACCTTCGACACCATCGCGGGGGAGTCGACGCTCCACGCTCGGGCGTTCGCGCCGCGGGCGGGCATCACCGAGGACCCGGTCACCGGGACGGGCGCGGCGGCCTGCGGCGCGTTCATCCGTCGACACGGGGCCATCGACGAGACAGTCGAGCAGGTGGTCGTCGAACAGGGACACTTCATCGACCGACCGGGGACGGTCAAAGTCGATACGGACGGGTCCGACGTGTGGGTCGGCGGCCGCGGCGTGACGACGATGGACGGGACGCTGACGGTCCCCGCGGCCGACGACGACGAAGACGGCATCATCGAGGCGTAGGTCGTTCTTTCGGATTCGAGTGAACGACCCCCCGAACGTGCCGCGGCCGAAAGGTCCATAATATTAGTTAGTGTACCAGAACACGAGTCAATGCCAACATTGTGGCTCGACGAAATCGGTGCCGACGACCTGGACCGGGTCGGCGGCAAGGCGGCGTCTCTCGGAGAACTGACCGCGGCGGGCCTGCCCGTCCCGTCGGCGTTCGTGGTGACCGCCGACACCTACCGGTCGTTCATCGAAGTAAGCGGCATCGACGACGAACTGTTCGACGTCGTCGATGTCGACAGCGACGACTCCCACGCCCTCGCGGGGGCGGCGGAGCGCGCACAGGAGCTCATCCTCGAAACGGACGTTCCGCAGTCGGTCCGCGAGGAACTGCTCGCGGCCTACGACGAGATGGGCGATATGGACGTGGCGGTGCGGTCCTCGGCGACGGCCGAAGACCTCCCCGACGCCTCGTTCGCGGGCCAACAGGACACCTATCTGAACGTCTCGCGGGCGGACCTCCTCCAGCGAGTCAAGGAGTGTTGGGCATCGCTGTTCACCCAGCGGGCCATCTACTACCGCAACGAACAGGGATTCGACGACGCCTCGGTGGACATCGCCGTCGTCGTCCAGCAGATGGTCGACGCCGAGAAGTCCGGCGTCATGTTCACCAGCCATCCCTCGACCGGCGCGCCGACGGCCATCCTCGAAGCGGCGTGGGGCCTCGGCGAGGCCGTGGTCTCCGGCGCTGTATCGCCGGACAACTACGTCGTCGACCGCGAGAGCGGCGAGATAGACGAGGTAACCGTCGCCGAGAAGAAGGTGATGTGCGTCCGCGGCGACGACGGCGAGACCGTCGAACGGTCGGTCCCCGAGGAGAAGCGGACCGAACGCGTCCTGTCCGCCGAGGAGATTCACCGCCTCGTCGAAGTCGGTGAACGCGTCCAGGACCACTACGGCACGCCACAGGACGTGGAGTGGGCCATCTTCGAGGACGAGGTGTACCTCCTCCAGTCCCGCCCCATCACGACCATCGACGAGAGCGTCGACACCACCGCGACGGCCGACCGGTCGAGCGACTCCGGCGTCGCCGACGGCGGGTCGATGCAGTCCCAGAGCGACGACGTGCGCCTCTCGGGTATCGGGTCCAGTCCCGGCAAGGCGACCGGCGAGGTCCGCATCGTGACGAAACTGGACAACCTCGACAAGGTCGAGGAGGGCGACATCATCGTCACCGAGATGACGACGCCCGACATGGTCCCCGCGATGAAGCGCGCCGCGGGCATCGTCACCGACCAAGGCGGCATGACCAGTCACGCCGCTATCGTCTCGCGCGAACTCGGGGTCCCGGCCGTCGTCGGGGCGGACGACGCTACCGACCGACTCCGGGACGGCCAGACGGTCACCATCGACGGCGACATGGGGACCGTCGAGCAGGGGACCGAAATCGCAGACACCGAGAGCGAGGCCGAGGAACCGGCCGGGCAGACGGCCCAGCAGCCACAGGCCCACTCCCCGGTCAAGCCGATGACCGGGACCGAGGTCAAGGTCAACGTCTCCATCCCCGAGGCGGCCGAACGCGCCGCGGCGACGGGAGCGGACGGCGTCGGCTTGCTCCGCATCGAACACATGATTCTCTCGACGGACAAGACGCCCGCCTGCTACGTCGAGGACCACGGCGAACGCGCCTACATCGATGAAATCGTCGACGGCGTCCGGGCCGTCGCCGACGCGTTCTACCCGCGCCCGGTTCGCGTCCGCACGCTCGA
This sequence comes from Haloarcula marina, assembly GCF_024218775.1. Lineage (NCBI taxonomy): Archaea > Methanobacteriati > Methanobacteriota > Halobacteria > Halobacteriales > Haloarculaceae > Haloarcula > Haloarcula marina. The sequence goes on from NZ_CP100404.1 coordinate 1,028,127, forward strand.
CGCCCCCTCCGACGAGTTCCGGCAGTTGCAGGGCGGGGAGGACGAACCCAGCGAGCACAACCCGATGCTCGGGTATCGGGGCATCCGACGGTCGCTGGACCGTCCCGGCGAGTTCAAACTCGAACTCCGGGCGTTCGAGCGCCTGTACGAACTCGGCTACGACAACGTCGAACTGATGTTGCCGCTGGTGACCGACGCCGAGGACGTACTCCGGGCGAAGTCCTTGATGCAGGAGGTCGGCATCGACCCCGAGAAGCGCGACTGGGGCGTGATGGTCGAGACGCCCGCCAGCGCCCTCTGCATCGAGGACCTCTGTGAGACGGGACTGGACTTCGTCTCCTTCGGCACGAACGACCTCACCCAGTACACGCTGGCCGTCGACCGCAACAACGGCAACGTCGCCGGTCGCTTCGACGAACTCCACCCGGCCGTGTTAGACCTGATGAGTCGGGTCATCGGGACGTGCCGCGAATACGACGTGGCGACGAGCATCTGCGGACAGGCCGCCTCGAAACCCGAGATGGTCCAGTTCCTCGTCGACGAGGGCGTCACTTCCATCTCCGCGAACATCGACGCGGTCCGCGACGTGCAACACGAGGTCAAGCGGGTCGAACAGCGACTCCTCCTCGAATCGGTCCGCTGACGCCCGGCGGACCGCGGTAGCCGGTACACTTTTTGCCTCGTTTTCGCTTGCCGGATGTATGGGTGGGCTATCCGGTTCGGACGCGAAGAGCATCAGTAGCGCGGTGTCGTACATCCCCTTCGGTGTCCCGGGGCTGGACGGGGCCGTTCGCGGGATTCCAACCGGAAGCGCCGTCTTGCTCGCGGGGGCCTCGGACGCGGGCGGCGACGCCTTCGCCTACACGAGTCTCGCGACGCTGATGCTCGCCAAGCACGACCCGGACCTCGTCCCCAACGGCCTCGCTCGGCGGAGCGAGGCGATTCCGTCCTCGGTGACCTACATCACGCTCTCGCACGACCGCGAACACCTCTACAGCGAACTCGACGCCGTGCTGGACGGCTACCAGTTCGAGGCGCTCACGGAGAACCTCACCGTCGCGGACTTCTCCCAGCGGTTCATGGAACTGCTCCCGGTACCACCGGCGCTGTTTCGCGCCCGCCGGAACTCCCCCGACATCGAGCAACCCGACGACGAACCCGACGCGACGGAACCGGACGACGAGACGTTTCAAGCGTTGTTGAACGACCTGAGCGAGCGCATCATCGAGGCCGAAGACGACATCGTCGTGGTCGACTCGCTGACCGACCTCCAACGCGCCGGAGAGTTCGGCCTCTCGCAGGGCCGGGTCATCGCGTTCCTGATGGGCTTGCGCGAGGCGGTGGTCAACTGGGGCAACGTCGCCTACGTCAAACTCGACCGGCCCGCTGGCGCGGTCCGGCAAGACGACCGGATTCACGGCCTGCTTCACGGGTCCGTCTACTTCTACTCCAACGACAAGGGGTTCGAGACGTACCGGACGATGCGGGTTGGCTCTTTCGGGGGCGCGCTGGATACGGAACAGCAGATGGTGTTCGAGTCGCAAGTCGGGCCGACGGGGTTCCGCGCGAAGGCCACGAAGAAAATCGGCCCGTCGAACTGGTAGCGTCCCCGAGCAAAACGGCTAAACGGTTTGCACACATGAGTGCCGATAGAATGCTCCAGCGGGCCGAGCCACAGGATTTCGACCGCGTCCTCTCCTCGATGTGTACCGTCCCACATCCCGCGGCCCGCGAGGCGGCCGAGCGATTCCTCGCCACCAACCCCGGCGACCCCGGCACCTACGACACGGTGGCCGAACTCGAACGCGAGGCCGTCGACTCCCTCGGCGAACTGACCGGCCTCACGGACCCCGCGGGGTACGTCGCTTCGGGCGGGACGGAGGCCAACATCCAAGCGATTCGCATCGCCCGCAACCGGGCCGACACCGACGACCCGAACGTCGTCGCACCGGTCCACGCGCACTTTTCGTTCACGAAAGCCGCGGACGTTCTCGGCGTCGAGTTGCGGACCGCGCCCGCGGAGGACTACCGCGTCAACACCGACGCGATGGCCGAACTGATAGACGAGGACACGGTCTGTGTCGTCGGCGTCGCCGGGTCGACCGAGTACGGGTTCGTCGACCCGATTCCGGCCATCGCTGACCTCGCGGCCGAGGCCGACGCCATCTGTCACGTCGACGCCGCGTGGGGCGGGTTCTATCTGCCCTTCACGGCCCACGACTGGCACTTCGGCCACGCCGACGTGGACACGATGACCATCGACCCCCACAAGGTCGGGCAGGCGGCGGTTCCGGCGGGCGGCCTCCTCGCCCGCGACGAGACGCTGTTGGACGAACTGGCCGTCGAGACGCCCTATCTGGAGTCGACGAGCCAGTTGACGCTGACGGGCACCCGGTCGGGCGCGGGCGTCGCCTCCGCCGTCGCCGCGATGGACGCGCTGTGGCCCGGCGGCTACCGCGAACAGTACGAGGTGTCGATGGACAACGCGCGATGGCTGGCCGACCAACTCGACGCCCGCGGTCACGACGTGGTCGGCCCGGAACTGCCCCTCGTCGCCGCCGACCTCTCGGTGCCGATGACCGACGAACTCCGCGACCGGGGCTGGCGCGTCTCGAAGACGGGGTCCGGAGAGATGCGCGTCGTCTGTATGCCCCACGTCACGCGGTCGATGCTGCGGTCGTTCGTGGCGGACCTCGACTGGTACTGAGCGTCGCTGCGACCGAGAGCGAACTGGCGGCCTCTCGGTAGCACTCCTGAGAGAACATACCAAGATTTACTTCGCCCTGTAGGATAGGAGTGGTGTGGACTTGGTGGCCTCCCTCCCGATACTGGTGTCGTTCGTCGGCGACTGTACGACCGCGGGCGACTCGCTCGCGCTGTTAGAGGAGGCCGTCTGTACCGCGACTGGCCCGACGGGGCTGGCCATCATCGCGGTGTACTCGTTCCTCATCGCCTTCGTCCTCCCCCTCCCGAGCGAAGTCGTCCTCGTCCCGGCCGAGTCGCTCCGCTTGGGGCTGTCGACGACGGGGAACATCGTGGCCATCGTCATCGTCAGCGCGTTCGGGAAGGCCGTCGGGAGCCTCTTCGCCTTCCACATCGGCCAAGAGGCCAAGGAGTACGGCCCGCTCGTCCGCTGGATACAGCGCTCGCGGTTCGACATCATCGCGTGGTCCGAGAAGAACACCATCAAACTCGCGAAGAAGTACGGCTACGTCGGCCTCGCGCTGGCGCTGTGTGTCCCCTTCTTCCCGGACACGCTCTCCATCTACGCCTTCACCGTCCTCGAAGAGGACTATCTCCGGTTCGGCGCGGCCACCTTCGCGGGCAGTGCGGGCCGCTTGATAGTGACTCTCGGCCTCGCGGGCGGCACGCTGGCCCTGCTGTGAGGAAACCAACCCCCTTTTGACCCGTCGGCGGTTCACGGGTAGGTATGAGCCACGACGAGTTCCCCACGGACCGACCGGCGGTGGTCACTTGCGGGTTGCCCTACGCCAACGGCGACCTGCACGTCGGCCACCTGCGGACGTACGTCGACGGGGACGCCCTCTCGCGGGGCCTGCGACGCATCGGCCAGCAGACCGCCTTCGTCTGCGGGTCGGACATGCACGGCACGCCCGTCGCCGTCAACGCCGCGAAAGAGGGCGTCGAACCCCGCGAGTTCGCCCTCCAGTACCACGAGACGTACGCGGAGACGTTCCCGCAGTTCAACGTCGAGTTCGACAACTACGGCCACACCGACGACGAGACGAACACCGAACTCACACAGGAGTTCGTCCGGTCGTGGATTGACGAGGGCCACATCCAGGAGCAGGAAATCGAAGTCGCGTGGGACACCGAGGAGGACCAACCGCTCCCCGACCGCTTCGTCGAGGGCACGTGCCCGTACTGCGGCGAGAAGGCCCGCGGCGACGAGTGCGACGAGGGGTGTCAGCGCCACCTCGAACCCGGCGAAATCGAGGACCCGGTCAGCACCATCACGGGGAACCCCGCCGAGTACCGCACCCGCGAACACAAGTTCCTGCGGCTTGCGGACTTCCAGGAGTACCTCCAGGGCTTCCTCGACCGCATCGAGGGGACGGACAACGCGCAGAATCAGCCCCGCGAGTGGGTCGAGGGCGAACTGCAGGACCTCTGTATCACGCGGGACATGGACTGGGGCATCGACTATCCGGGCGAGGACGGCGACGGGGAGGACCTCGTCCTGTACGTCTGGGTCGACGCCCCCATCGAGTACGTCGCCTCCACCAAGCAGTACTCCGAACGCGTCGGGAGCGAGGAGTACGACTGGGAGCAGGTCTGGAAGTTCGACGGCGAGACGCGCCACGGGACCGAGTGGGACGACTCGTGGACCGACGAGGGCGGCGAGATAATTCACGTCATCGGCCGGGACATCATCCAGCATCACGCCGTCTTCTGGCCCGCGATGCTGCGGGGCGCGGGGTACAACGAACCGCGGACCATCCTCGCCACCGGGTTCGTCGGCATCGACGGGAAGGCGCTCTCGACCTCCCGGAATCGGGCGGTGTGGGCCGACGAGTACCTCGACGCGGGCTTCCACCCCGACCTGTTCCGCTACTACATCGCGACCGGCGCGGGCTTGGAGACGGACGTGGACTTCTCGTGGAACCGCTTCCAAGAGCGCGTCAACGGCGAACTCGTCGGTAACGTCGGCAACTTCATCTACCGCTCGCTGCTGTTCGCCGAGCGCAACTACGACGGGACGCCCGAGGCCGCCGTCAGCGACGACGTGCGCGACCGTATCGAGGACGCGCTCGACGGGTTCGAGGCCGCCGTGCGCGAGTACGACGTGCGCACCCTCGCGGACGTGGCAATCGAACTCTCGAACTTCGGCAACGAGTACATCCAGCGCAACGAACCGTGGAACCTCGTCGACGACGACCCCGAGCGAGCGGAACAGGTCATCCGCGACTGCGTCCAGTTGACCAAGGCCGTCGCCGTCGTCATGCAACCCGTTCTGCCCGGGAAAGCCGAACGGTTGTGGGGCCAACTCAACGAGGAAGGCTCCGTCGCGGACGTATCGCTCGACGCCGCGCTGGAAGCGCCACCGGCCGAGTTCGACGCGCCCGAGGAACTGTTCGAACAGGTCGAGGACGACCACATCGAAGACCTCAACGCGGAACTACAGAACCGAGTCGAGGCCGCGAGTGAGGACGACGCGGACGACGAGAGCGGCGGCGAGGACGACGAGAGCGGCGACGCGGACGACGAGAGCGGCGATGCGGACGCCGCCGACCTCGAACCGTTGGTCGAGGACCGCATCGGCTTCGAGGATTTCCAGGGCGTCGACATGCGCGTCGGCGAAATCGTCGCCGCCGAACCGGTCGACGGCGCGGATAAACTCCTCCGTCTGGAGGTCGACATCGGCCACGAGGTCCGGCAGGTGGTCGCCGGTCTCGCGGAACTCCACCAAATCGACGACCTGCCGGGCACGCGGGTCATCCTGCTGGCCAACATGGAGAAGGCGGAACTGTTCGGTATCGAGTCCAACGGGATGGTCCTCGCGGCGGGGGACGAGGCGGACCTGCTGACCACACACGAGGACGCGCCGCTGGGGACCCGCGTCCAGTAGCGTTGCGGTCTTTTTTGTAGTCGCCGCCCGTACCTGTGTTCATGGTAGCCGACGGGAGCGACCAGACGGAGGAAGACGATTTCGTCGACGCGTACGAGTACGCCACGGAGGCCGACGTGATTCAGGTCGAAGAGCCCGATACGGCCGACCCGTCCGAGGAGGGCGCGGTCGCCGGGTCGTTCGCCCCGGACCTCGACGTGAAACCGCAGACGCCGACGCCCGAGAACGTCCTGTTCGTCGCCGTCGGCGTCTACGTCGCGACGCTCGCCATCGGACAGATGTTCGTCGGCCCCGTCATCTACGCTCCGGAGACGCTCGCGGCCATCACCGCCGCCGTGGCGGTCGGAACCGCTGTCTGTTACGGCATCTTCTCGCGGACGGACCCCGACACTTAATCCCGCCGACACCGTAGGTTCGGGTATGGCAGTCCCTCCGGGGTCGCTCACGTTCGCGCTGACTCCCGCGCTCTCGCCCGCGCAGGTCGACCCGCTGTTCAGCCTCTCGCTCTCTCTACTGCTGTTTCTCGCCGGTGCGGGCCTCGTCGCGGCCGAGGCGTTCGCGCCGGGGACTCACTTCTTCGTCCTCGGTATCGCGCTGCTGACGGCCGGACTCGTCGGGTTGTTCATCCCGGCGAGTCTGGGTATCTTCGCGCCCATCATCCTCGCCGTCGTCGTCCTCGCGACCACGGGGGCGACGCTGTGGGGGTACCGAAAACTCGACTTCGCCGGGGGCGAACGCGGCCAGACGCTCAGTTCGAGTTCCCTCCAAGGCCAGTTCGGCACCGTTACCGAACGCGTCACGCGGTCGTCGGGCGAGGTCAAACTCGAAGACGGCGGCTTCAATCCCTACTATCAGGCCCGGAGCGTCGACGGTGTCATCGAGGAAGGCACCGAAGTGATGGTCGTCGACCCCGGTGGCGGGAACGTCATCACTGTCGAATCGGTGGACGCGGCGGGCGACGACATCGACCGGGCGCTGGAGCGCGACCGCGCGGCGAGCGAGGAGGCGGAGCGCGACACGGAATCAGAGCGGGCGTAGCCGTGCGATACGTCAGTATGTGACAGACGCACCGAAGGCTTTTCTTTCAGCGACCCTGAGCTTCAATCGTTATGTTCCCCGCGCTAGCACCGCTGCAAATCGGAGGTATCATCGGCTTCGTCACGGTGATTTTCCTCCTCCTCGCTATCGCGCTGGTGTATTCCAGCGTCGTAATCATCCGCCCGTATCAGAAGGGGGCCTACACCGTCCTCGGGACGTACCGCGGTATCCTCGACCAGGGGATTCACTTCATCTACCCGTTCGTCTCCGACGTGACACGGTTCGACATGCGTACGCAGACGCTCGACGTGCCCCGACAGGAAGCCATCACCCGCGACAACTCGCCGGTCACCGCCGACGCCGTCGTCTACATCAAGGTGATGGACCCGAAGAAGGCGTTCCTCGAAGTCGACAACTACGAACGTGCCGTCTCCAACCTCGCCCAGACCACCCTCCGCGCCGTCCTGGGCGACATGGAACTCGACGACACGCTCAACAAGCGACAGGAGATAAACGCCCGCATCCGGAAGGAACTCGACGAACCCACCGACGAGTGGGGTGTCCGCGTCGAGAGCGTCGAGGTCCGCGAGGTCAACCCCTCGAAAGACGTTCAGCAGGCCATGGAGCAACAGACCTCCGCAGAGCGGAAACGCCGCGCCATGATTCTGGAGGCGCAGGGTGAACGCCGCTCCGCCATCGAGACGGCGGAAGGTGACAAGCAGTCCAACATCATCCGCGCACAGGGTGAGAAGCAGAGTCAGATTCTCGAAGCGCAGGGTGACGCCATCTCGACGGTCCTGCGCGCGAAGTCCGCCGAGTCGATGGGCGAACGCGCCGTCATCGACAAGGGGATGGAGACGCTCGCCGAAATCGGCGGGTCCGAGTCGACGACGTTCATCCTCCCGCAGGAACTCACCTCGCTGGTCGGCCGCTACGGCAAGCACCTCACCGGGTCCGACATCAAGGAGAACGGCCACGTGCTGGACGGCCTGGACTTCGACGAGGAGACTCGCGAGATGCTCGGACTGGACGACATCGAGGAGATTCTCGGCCAGATAGACGAGGAAGCGGAAGTCGACGTGGAAGCGATGGAACAGGAGGCACAGAAGATAAAACACGGCGAGGACTCCGGCGTCGACAGCGCCGACGAGGTCATCGAACAGATGGACGCCGAAATCGACGGCGGACAGACCGACATCGCTGGCGGGCCGGAGGAATCCGACACCGCCGAGGACCAATAAGCGTAGCCGAAGACGTTTTGTAGGGGAATCTCCTTCCGAAAGATATGACGAAAACTGGTGACGTCGACGAGGACAAGCGCGCCACGTTGCGCCGCTTCGCCGCTCTCGGCGCTGCCAGCCCCTTCGTGCGATTCACCGACGACGGGAGCGACAGCGACGCTCCCGACGCCATCGCCGGGTACGTCTCCGCCCACCCCGGCACCCACTTTTCGAAACTCCGCGACGACCTGCAACTCGGGACCGGCGAGGCCCAACACCACCTCCACCGCCTCGAAAACGACGGCGTCGTCGCCTCGCGGAAGGACGGCGACTACCGCCGGTACTTTCCGGCGGGCCAGTTCTCCGAGTTCGAGCAAGTCACGCTCGGCTACCTCCGTCGGAAGACGCCGCGTGGAATGCTGGTGACGCTCCTCCGAGACCCGACGGTGACCGCCTCGGAACTGGCGACGACACTGGGCGTCTCGCGGCCGACCATCAGCAACTACGCGGGGGACCTCGAATCGGCGGACCTGCTCTCGCGTGACGACGGCTACGCCGTCGCCGAACCGGAGACGGTGTTGACGCTCCTGATTCGCTACGCCGACTCGTTCGGCGACGAGGCCGCGGAACTCGCCAACGAGGCGTCGTCGCTGTTCCGGTACGACCCGTAACCGTCGCTCGGCGGTGGGAGAACGGGAAAATCTGACTCGCCGTGTGGTGCAACCGGGCGAGTCGGAACCGGCCTTCGACGGGGCCGCTCAGGCGTCGACCATCCACGTCGTCGAGGAGGAGTACCCCCACTTCTCGACGTGGATGCCGTGGTCGCCGTCGGCGATTGCGCTCATGTTCGTCCCCACTTCCTTTGCCGAGAGGCCCAGTTCGTCGCCGATGAGGCGGGATTTGAAGTACGTCTGGTCGTCCGCGTTCGTTTGCAGGTACTCCAAGATTCGCCGCTGTTTCTCCGAGAGTGGGCCATCGGCCGCCTGTGCAGTCGCGCTCATTGCTACACCCGTTCCTTTCGGCGAGATACCCTTAGTGAGTTTGGTACAGTCGGTTAACGCGCCGCTGTCTTGCGGTTTCGGTCGGCGGCCGGTGTCGACAGCGGTGGTAGTTGTCCGTCTGCCCCGTCGCTTGGTACGTGCAGGAAACAGGCCTCGGGCGTGCGTCAACGGCCGGTTTGACCGTCCGGCAGTTCTTTAGTAGTGGAACGACATTACGGCGAACGGAGGTCTACTACATTGGAAATCTCGGACGAACTCCTGTGTCTGTTCAGTGCTGAGGTAAGCGACGACGGCGACCGCTACGTCGTCGAAGTGCCGCGTCGCGAAGTCGAGACCGGGGCGGTCGAATCTGGCGGCACGTATCGCGTCGCGCTCATCTCTGCGGCGGGTGAGGACGGGACGGCCACCGACGACGAGGAGGTGGAGACCCCGCCAGACCAACCGCAACCGCCCGTCGAACCCGGTGAAGTCCGGTACGTCGAAATCGAGGACATCGGTAAGCAGGGCGACGGCATCGCCCGCGTCGAACGCGGCTACGTCATCATCGTCCCCGGCGCGGACATCGGGGAGCGGGTGAAAATCGAGGTGACCGAGGTCAAGTCCAACTTCGCGGTCGGCGAGATACTCGACGAAAGCGTCTGAGTCTCAGTCTCTCTGTAGTCGCGTCCCGTCGGGCCGCTTTTGCCCTTCCGAGTCGTGGACGACGACGCCGTCACCGTCCGTCGGCCGGTAGTTCTCTCGGACGGCGATTGCCTCTTCCAGTTCCCGAACCGCTCGCTCTTTCAGCGCCGCGGCCAGTTCTTCGGCGTCTTCGCGGGAGATGTCGCGACCGAGACCTTCGCACTCGTGGGCGCGGACTATCCCGTCCGTATCAACCGCTTCGCCCATCGGTTGACTCGTCCCGCCGAGGGCGACGCTGAACGGGTAGGTCCGACAGATGAGCGGCCGGTCGCCGTGGACCGAACACGCCCCGACGCCGTCGTCGTCCTCGGTGTAGAACGTGCAGTCGCCGCAGTCGTCGGTCTGGAGCGCCCACTCGAAGGTCTCGCCCCGCGGCCCGTCCGGTGTCTGTTCGATGCCGTACGGCATCGGGCGGGCCACGTCGCGGAAATCGTACCCCTCGGCCTGTAACGCCCGAATCTCGTCGGGGAACACAGTCGCTGTGTGGGGTTCCGGGTCCGTCTCGGAAGCAGCACCCCCGTCGTCACAGGCCGCCTCACCGGCCTTACAGCAGGCCCCACAGCGCGTACACTCGAAGCCGATGGACTCGACGGCGTCGGCCAGTTCGGCCTCGTCGAGGTCGCGGGCGCGGTCGAGTTCGGCTTCGAGCGACTCCATACGTACTCGTCGGCCTCGGCGGTGAAAAAGGGCGCGACGGCGGGTCGGTCCACGTCCGGTTATCCCCCGGCCTCGGCGCTCGGTCGCGCCCGCCGACCGTCCCATGCAATCGCGTCCTCGACGGCGAGTTTCTCCAGATGGGCGACGACGGTGGCGCGCGCGAGGTCACGCACGCCGTCGAGGTCCTTCTCGTAGGCCGCGTCGAGCACTTCGTCGGCGGTCCGTGCGCCCGTCGCTACCGCTTCTCGGACCCGACGCTCGCGGCGCAAGCGATGCCCGATGAGTCGTTGGCAGGTCGCTCGCGGGTCGTCGACGGTCGGGCCGTGCCCGGGGAGCAGTTGCGGTGGATTCCGTACGTAGAGGCGACGGAGCGACGTGAGATACGCTCGCAAGTCGCCTTCCGGCGCGCCGACGACGACGCTCCCCTCGGCGACGGCCACGTCACCGCTCACGACGCCGCTCTCCGTGACGAAGCCGACGTGTTCGGGCGCGTGGCCGGGCAAATCGAGGACGGTGACGCCGTCCGCGGCGGGAATCGTCGTCCCGTCGGCGAAGGTTCGGTCGGGCCGGATACCGGTTGCCGCCTCGAACGCGTCGGCGCGACCGCGCCGCGCCCACACCGTCGCGTCCGTCTCGTCGGCGTAGCGGGCGACGGCCCCGACGTGGTCGGGATGGTGGTGCGTGACGGCGACGTGGCCGACCGACCGCTCGGCGACGGCGCGGTCCAATCCGTCGGTTCGGGCCGCCGGGTCGACGAGGAGCGCGTCCGGCCCCGAAGAGAGGTACGCGGCCGTCTCGCCGGTCGGTGCGCGGGTCGCTACCGGTACGTCCACCCGGGTCCATGTCATCGAATGAGTTCTCGCGGGTGACGGGCAAAACTCCAGCGGCGGGCGGGACTACGCGGTGAGGAAGTAGACCTGCTTGCGGGCGTCCGTGAAACTGTACCGGGAGCCTACGAGGCCGGACTCTTCGAGGCGGTTCAGCGCGTACCGGACCGTCCGGTCCGGGAGCAGCGAGGATTCGGCGAGTTGCCCCTGTGAGAGCGGGGAGTCGTCTTCCAGAACCTTCGCGACGAGTTTCGCGCTCGGCGGGAGTTCGCGGAGGCGCTCGCGGAACTCGTCTTCGGCGAAGGGGGAAACGGCTACGTCCTCGGTGGTAGTGGTGCTCATACTGACCGATGGTCCAACGCTACGGGTAAAACTTGGCTATATGTATGACCAAACAATACCGATTCTTAGATGTGTTTAATGTATCCTTATACAACTGACCGTCGGGGCTGTCAGACGACCAGTCCCGAGGCGGCGCGACCCGTTCGACCGCGCCCTCGCGTGGCCGTCACGGCCGCGCGGAGCCACGATTCCAGTATCGTTTTATCCCCCCGGCGGGGAGAGTTGTAGCGTGAAAGGGCAGGAGTGGTACCAGGCCGACACGGTGGCCGAAGAGTACGAAGCCAAGCGGTTCTCCCGCGGCGGCCGCCTCATCGACCGCCGGGAGAAGCAGGCGGTACTTGACGCTATCGGCCCCGTCGACGAGAAGAGGGTCCTCGAAGTCGCCTGCGGGACCGGTCGATTCACCGTGATGCTCGCAGAACGCGGCGCGGACATCACCGGCCTCGACATCTCCGGGCCGATGCTCCAGCAGGGCCGACAAAAGGCGCAGGCCGCGGGCGTCGCCGACCACGTGGAGTTCATGCGCGGCGACGCCGCCCGCCTCCCGTTCCCGGACGACCACTTCGACACCGTGATGGCGATGCGGTTTTTCCACCTCGCCGACACTCCGGCGGCCTTCCTCGCCGAGATGCGCCGGGTCTCGAAGGAACAGGTGTTCTTCGACACCTTCAACCGATTCTCCACTCGGTCGCTGTACAACTGGGCGCTCCCGATGGGGTCGCGGCTCTACTCCCGGTGGGAAATCGACCGCCTACTGGACGGCGCGGGACTCGAACTCTCGACGGAGTCCCACGACTGGATCCTCCCCTACGGCTTCTACCGCAAGATTCCGAACGAACTGGCGGCCTCGTTCCGCTCTATCGACACGGCTATCGGCGGGACGCCGCTGGGAACGAAACTCGCGTCGGTGTCCTACTGGAACACGCACGTCTGACTGCGCGAGTCGCGAGCGCCCGGTTCCCGATTCAATTCTGGGTCGCTCCCGGTCTATTGCGATTCGGTCACTGACGCTCCCCAGTCGCATGTGACGTGCGCACGTGGCCCCGTTCGCCCGCGACTTTTAAGCGGTTCCGGAGTAGAATCGAGACGTATGGAGCTCTCGGTGGTAGTCCCGACATTGAACGGCCGCGAGGAACTGGCCGGTAGTCTGGACGCACTCGCCGAGGAGGCCCCCGACGCGGAGACCATCGTCGTCAACGGCCCCTCCGCCGACGGGACGACGGGCATGATTCGCGACCGGCCGGACGTGGACGTGCTGGTCGAAATCGCGGACCGCTCGGTCAACGTCGCTCGGAACGCCGGACTGGACCGCGCGACGGGCGACGTGGTGGCGCTGGTGAGTCAAGGTCTCTCTGTCGAGGCAGGGTGGGCCGACGCCGTCCGTGCGGGCTTAGCGGAGGCCGCCGCGGTGACGGGACCGACACACGAGCAACTCGTCGCGGGCATGACCACCGAGTCGAAGGAGACGCGGACCATCGGCGGTCGGGAGGTGACGTACTTCAACCCCGGTAACGTCGCCTTCCACCGCGGGACGCTCGACGCGTTGGACGGCTTCGACGAGTACCTCGAAATCGGCGGGTCCCGCGACGTGGCCCACCGACTCGCCGCGCGCGGCGACCGGGTCGGGTGGAACACGGGGATGTGCGTCAGCCGCGAGTTCGAGGCCGACGGCGGCATCCGCGAGACGGACTGGAACTGGAAGTACCGGTCGCTGACGTACCGACTCGTCAAGAACTACGGGGTGCGTCCAACGGTCGCCCGACGCGTCGTGAGCCACGCGGGTCGGGACGCGCTGGAGACACTGAAAGACGTCGCGCGCGGCGAGACGGCCCCCTCGCAGTGGCTCGGAACCGGAGAGAACGTCCTCAAGGGCGCGGGCATCGGCGTGAAAGACGGCGTCCTCGCCCGCTACCGCGACCGGAGCGAACAGCGCAACCCGAACGGGCGCTCGCAGCGGGCCGACCGGGCCGTGGCCGTCTACGACTGGCGCTGACTCACGGCGCGAGTTCCTCGACTACGCGGCCCGGGTTGTTCGAGAACACCTTCTTCATCGCGTCCTCGGACACGTCTAGTGTGAGTATCTCCATGACCGCCACGTTCGGGTGGGCGTGGGGCGCGCCGCTCCCGAACAATACCCGGTCGGGGTGCTCCCTGATGGCCCGTTCGAGCGGTTCTCGATAGCGGACCACGCTCGTGTCCAGATACAGGTGGTCGTGGTCGTCCAGTCGGTCGATGGCGTCGTTCATCAATTCCTTCCGGAGCGGGTGGCCGCCGAAGTGCGAGAGGATCACCGGGAAGTCGTAGGGGAGCAGTTCGTTGGCGACTTTCTTCGGCGAACAGTCCGCACCGCCGTGGACGATGACCGGGAGCGACACGTCGGCCAGTTCTTCCAAGACTTCCTCGTCCGGAAGGCCGTCTTTCGGCGGATGGAGTTTGAAGCCGTAGAAGCGGTCGTCGTAGGCGTACTTCTCGATGTCGCCGGGCGAGGTGTGGTCGTCGCTCCGGCGGCCGGTGAGGTTGCGCAGGCGAATGCTCGGCCCGGTCGTCACGTCCCGAGAGCCGTTGACGCGGGCGAACGCGACCAGCGGGCGACCGACGGACATCCGGGCGACGGCGTTGTTCGCCTTCAGATAGCCGTCCTCGCGCGGTCCCGGATAGACGACGGAGCGGACGACCCCTGCCTGATGCATCTCCCGTTCGAGTTGCTCCGGGTCGCCTATTCCCGCCCGCGGCCGTCGGGTTTCGTCGGGTTCGACCCGGGCGTGGATGTCGACGATTCGGAACTCGTGTTCCAACTCCAGCATCTATCCCACCTTGAGTGGAACCCTGTATTAAATCATCCGGGCGTTACGGAGCGCGCACGTCCGCCGCCAGTGCGCGCCACCGGGGCGGCGTCTGCGGGTCCCGGGGATAGGGGTCGCTACACTGTTAGAAAAGCTTATATAGAACCGCTTACGATGAAATAGGTGAGGCTACACAATATGTCATCTGGCCAGCGACGCATGGGCGGCCAGCCCCTCTTCATTCTCGACGAGGACGCCCAGCGCACACACGGCAAGGACGCACAGTCGTCGAACATCTCCGCCGGGAAGGCCGTCAGCGAAGCGGTACGCACCACGCTCGGCCCCCGTGGCATGGACAAGATGCTCGTCTCCGACAGCGGTGACGTCGTCATCACGAACGACGGCGCGACCATCCTCTCGGAGATGGACATCGAGCACCCGGCCGCGCAGATGATCGTCGAAGTCGCCCAGACCCAGGAGGACGAAGTCGGCGACGGGACGACCACGGCGTCCGTGCTGGCGGGTCAACTGCTCGCGAAGGCGGAGGACCTGCTGGACGACGACGTTCACCCGACGACCATCGTCGAGGGCTACCACACCGCCTCCCAACTCGCCCAAGAGGCCATCGACGAGCAAGTGCTCGACGTCGACCTCGACGACGAGACGCTCGTCGAAGTCGCCGAGTCCTCCATGACCGGGAAGGGCACCGGTGACGTCGACGCGCACCGCCTCGCGGAAGTCGTCGTCGAAGCGGTCCGCCACGCCAAGTCGGATAACGGCGTCCGTCGGGACAACATCGAGATTCACACGCAGACCGGCGCGGCCACCTCCGCGACGGAACTGGTCGAGGGCGTCATCATCGACGACACCCCCGTCCACGACAACATGCCCCGCTCCGCCGAGGACGCCTCCGTGGCGGTCCTCGACACCGAACTCGACGTGCGCGAGAGCAACGTCGACGCCGCTTACAACGTCACGAACGTCGACCAACTCAACGCCGCGCTCGACGCCGAGGAACAGGAACTCCGCGGCTACGCCGAGGCCATCGTCGACGCTGACGTCGACGTCGTCTTCGTCACCGACGACGTCGCCGACCGCGTCGCCTCCCAACTCGCGAAGGCGGGCGTCATCGCCATCGACAGCGTCAGTTCCTCGACGGCGAAGGACGTGGTCGAGACGACCGGCGCGAAGCGACTCGGCTCCGTCGAGGCGCTCGACGAGGACGCACTGGGACACGTCGACAGCATCAGCGTCCAGAAGCACGGTGACGAGGAAGTGACGTTCATCCAGGGCGGTGCGGCCGCCGAGTCCGTCACCGTCTTCGCCCGTGGCTCGACCGACCACGTCGTCGACGAAATCGAGCGCGCGCTCAACGACGCGCTGGACGTCGTCGTCGCCGCGCTCGACGCGGGCGGCGTCGTCCCCGGCGCTGGCGCGACCGAAATCTCCATCGCCGACCACATCCGCTCGACGGCCGCGTCCATCGAGGGCCGCAAGCAGTTGGCCGTCGAGGCCTTCGCGGACGCCGTCGACGTGCTGCCGCGCACGCTCGCCGAGAACACCGGACTTGACGCCATCGACGCGCTCGTCGACCTGCGGGCCGAGCACGAGAGTGAGGGCATCGCTGGCGTCATCAGCGAGGGCCAGACGGGCGTCGTCGGCGACCCCGTCGAGCACGGCATCCTCGACCCCGCCGCGGTCAAGCGCGAGGCCATCGACTCGGCGACCGAAGCCGCGACGATGATCGTCCGCATCGACGACGTCATCTCGTCTAGTTAAACACCCGAGGGTCTCGGCCAGAGGGTCTAAGCCGACGAAATCTCGAATCGAGCTAACGAGGTCGATTTCGACCGCGGACGCCGGACGACCGCCGAACTACCAATTTTCGCAGTCCCGTTCCGCTTTCAGTCGCAGTGGGCGGTCACAGTTAAGGTGCAAGCACAGGGTATAGAAGGCCCGACGACGAATCAAAACGGCGACATGAGCGGAGACAAACTCGGACTGCCCGGCGCGGCCGCAATCGGCCTCGGCGGGATGATCGGCGGTGGCGTTTTCTCGGTGTTGGGCGTCGTCGTCGGCGTCGCGGGTCCGGCGGCGTGGATGGCCTTCACCGCTGCGAGCCTCGTCTCGATGTGCGCGGCGTACTCCTACATCGCGCTCAATCGCATCAGCGACCAGAACGGCGGGTCGGTAACGCAGATAGAGCAGTTCCTCGGGAACGGGACATTGGCCGGGATGGTCGGGTGGACGCTCCTCTTCGGCTACGTCGGCGCTATCGCGATGTACGCCTTCGCGTTCGGGGAGTTCGCCGTGCGGTTGGTTCCCGACCTCGGTCTCGGCGTTCCGATTCGGCCGGTGGCCTCTATCGCCGCCGTCGGCCTATTCGTGCTGTTGAACGTCGTCGGCGCGCGGGCGACAGGGACCTCCGAGGAGGTGCTCGTCGCGCTGAAGATACTCATCCTCGGCGGGGTCAGCGTCGCCGGACTGTACTTCGGGTGGCAGTCGCCGGAGTACACGCTCACGCTCGGATTCTCCCGAGCGGCCAGTATCGGGCTGGTGACCGCGACGGCCATCTCGTTCGTCTCGTTTCAGGGGTGGCAGTTGCTGGTCTACGACTACGAGAGCATCAAGGACGCCAGCAAGACCATCCCGCGGGCGATATACGTCTCCATCGTCGGGGCAATCATCATCGACAGCCTCGTGGCGATTCTGGTGGTCAACTTGGCGGAGCGACAGACCATCCAAGCGCATCCCGAAATCGCCGTCGCGCAGGCCGTCGAACCGTTTCTCGGAGAAATCGGGTTCACGTTCGTCGCCGTCGCCGCGCTGTTCTCGACGGGGAGCGCCATCAACGGGACGCTGTTCTCGGCCGCGCACTTCACTAAGCGGTTACTCTCGGATGGGTTGGTGCCGGATCAACTCGGTGACTCGGACTCCGACGGCGCGCCCCAACGGACCGTCGTCGTCCTCGGTTTCGGGGCCGCGGCGTTCGCGGCCGTCGGCAGTCTGGAGGGCATCACGTCGTTCGGGTCGCTCGCCTTCCTCGTCGTCTTCGGGACGATGAGTTGGCTCGCGTTCACACAGCGCGACCACGAGGAGGTGTCGGCCGTCTGGCCCGCCTGCGGAGTTCTCGGGACGGCGGCGTTCGGTCCGATTCTCCTGTGGCACCTCGCGACGAAGCAACCGGCCGTCTTCGAGACGGTGGTACTCCTCACGGCCGTCGTCGTCGGGTTGGAACTGCTCTACTTCGAGCGCGACTCCATCGAGGACGGTGTCGCACAGATAGAGACGAAGCTCTGAACGGTGCGGTCACGGACTGCGAAATCGCGAAGAAGGGGGACAGACACGAGCTGGGACTCGTGGTGCGGCGACGGCGTCGGTCCACACGGACCGACCAGCCATGCCCACGGCCGTCGTCGCCGCGAGGGTCGAAGGGGGGAGATTATTGAGTCGCCGGGACGCTCACCTCCGCTGTCGTCGGGAAAGTGACGGCTCGGCCAGTGACAGTCGTCTCGTCGTCCGCCGGGCGACCGCTCGTCGGCCACCGGACCGAGGGAGTCCTCATGCAATCGTTTAGGTGTACCTAAAGAATAAAAACGTGTCGGTTTTTCGGACGACCTAAAACCTCGGTGTCACCACGCCACCGTCACGCTGTCGCCGACGCCGACGCCGAACGCGTCGTCGCCGCGGCCCCGGTTCACCGCGAGTTCGACGTTACCGTGACTGCCGACGGTGACGAGTCGCTGGCCGTGGTCGAGCGTCGCGTACGCCTGCCGGACCGGCACCGACTCGCCGTTCACGAGGACGGACCCGCCGACGGCGTCGGTCACCGCGTCGCCGGGGATGTTCGTCACGGCGTTCCCGAAGTCGTCGACGACGAGGACTTCGCCGACGGCGCGGTCGTCGGTAACGGTCGGGTCGGGAAAGCGGAGGTCGACGAACTCGGTCGTCGGGGCGGTCGCATCGAGCGATTCGACGGCGTCTACGCCCGCGTCGTGGACCGTCGCCGCCGCGGGCGCGAACACGTCTCGGCCGTGGAACGTGGTGCTGGCGGGGTCGTCGTACGCCCACGTGAACGCCTCGAACTCGTCGGCGAGTTCGCGGGCCACCGGGAGGAGGACGCCGTTGTCGGGGCCGACCAGCGCGTGGTCGCCCGCACGCACGACTACCGCATCTCGGCCGGTTCCGACGCCGGGGTCGACCACGACGCAGTGGACTGCGGGCGGAAAGTACGGGAGGGTTTGGGTCAACCAGAACGCCGCCGTTCGCACGTCTTGGCGCGGGAAGTCGTGGGCGATATCTTCGATGCGGGCGTCGCTCCGCTGGCAGATGACGCCCTTCATCGCCGCCGGGTACGGCGACCCGAAGTCGGAGGCGAGCGTAATCATTCCTCGTCGCCGATATCCGGTTCGTCGAGCGCTTCGTTTTCGGCGGTGTAACGGTCCAGCGAATCCGAGTCGGAGACGTGCTGAAGCCGCTTGACGCCGTTTATCTCCTCGATAGTCTCGACGACGGGGTCGGGCACGCGGTCGCGCCACGACTCGTCGTGAATCATCCGCTCGCGTATCTCGCTGCCCTCCAATCGGTCCCGTTCGAACATCGGCGACTGACGCACCTCGATGCCGCTCTCCTCGAAGAGGCGGACGACGAGCGGGTTGTTCGAGTAGGCGAGGTCGAAGTCAGGACACATGCTCTCGACGTGGCTCACCCAGACGGCGTTGCGGTTGATGTCCTCTAGGGGGACGACGTACGTGGGCAGGTCGAAGCCCGCGACGGCCTTCGTAATCATCATGATTCGCTCGCCGGCGGTGAAGGGGTCGTGCGTGGTGTGTGAGTCGTCGGCGCTGCCGATACCCAGCACCAACTCGTCCACCTCCTTGGCGATGCGTTCGACCATCGCGTGGTGGCCGTCGTGGTACGGCTGGAACCGGCCGATGTAGAACCCGCGCATACTCGACTGTGCGATTGGTGGTTTGATAAACCCGACGACGGGACGGCGACTGTGGTTCGGAACCGCTTACCCCGACGCAGTCGGGCGATTACGGGGGTGTGGCAAGGACGGACGCGGGGAGAAAGTATATCAGTCGACAGTCCTTCCAACAGAGTGTTAGCAACGTTTGTATGAGCGACAACACCGACACTGACGGGGCCCCCGAAGCCGGCCCGGAGGACCACGCCAACGACGGCCACCAGGCCGACGAGCAGGCGTCGCCTCCGGCCGACGAGTCGGCGACCGGCGACGGTGCTTCGTCCGATACGACTCTCGGCAGCGACGTCGAGGTGGAGGGCGAGTCCAGCCTCCAAGACGACGAGGAGAACCTCCTCGGCGGCCTCGACATCGACTCGACCGCGGAGATTGAGGTGCCCGAACGATTGGTGGACCAAGTCATCGGGCAAGACCACGCACGCGACGTCATCAAGAAGGCGGCCAAACAGCGCCGTCACGTGATGATGATCGGCTCCCCCGGGACGGGGAAGTCGATGCTCGCGAAGGCGATGAGCCAACTCCTCCCGCGTGAGGAACTACAGGACGTACTCGTCTACCACAACCCCGACGACGGGAACGAACCGAAGGTTCGGACCGTCCCCGGCGGGAAGGGCGAGCAAATCGTCGAAGCTCACAAGGAGGAGGCCCGCAAGCGCAACCAGATGCGGACCTTCCTGATGTGGATCATCATCGCCATCGTCATCGGGTACTCGCTGATAATCGTCCAGCAGATTCTGCTGGGCATCCTCGCGGCCGGTGTCATCTACCTCGCCTTCCGCTACGGTTCCCGCGGCAGCGACGCGATGATTCCGAACCTGCTCCTCAACAACGCCAACCAGAAGACGGCTCCGTTCGAGGACGCGACGGGCGCGCACGCCGGTGCGCTGCTCGGCGACGTTCGGCACGACCCGTTCCAGTCCGGCGGGATGGAGACGCCCAGCCACGACCGCGTCGAAGCGGGCGCGATTCACAAGGCCAACAAGGGCGTCCTGTTCGTCGACGAAATCAACACGCTGGACATCCGCAGCCAGCAGAAACTGATGACGGCGATTCAGGAGGGCGAGTTCTCGATTACGGGCCAGTCCGAGCGCTCCTCGGGCGCGATGGTCCAGACCGAACCCGTCCCCTGTGACTTCATCATGATCGCGGCGGGGAACCTCGACGCGATGGAGAACATGCACCCCGCGCTGCGCTCCCGTATCAAGGGGTACGGCTACGAGGTGTACATGGACGACACCATCGAGGACGCCCCCGAGATGCGCCGGAAGTACGCCCGGTTCGTCGCCCAAGAGGTCGAGAACGACGGACGGCTACCCCACTTCACCGAGGCGGCCGTCGAGGAAGTCGTTCTCGAAGCCCGGCGTCGCGCCGGCCGGAAGGGCCACCTTACGCTGGAATTCCGGAACCTCGGCGGTCTGGTCCGCGTCGCGGGCGACATCGCCCGCTCGGAGGACCGCGAGTTCACCGAGCGCAAGGACGTGCTGCAGGCCAAGCGCCGCTCGCGCTCCATCGAGCAACAGCTCGCGGACAACTACATCGAGCGCCGCAAGGACTACGAACTCACCGTCAACGCGGGCGACGTGGTCGGCCGCGTCAACGGCCTCGCGGTCATGGGTGAGGACAGCGGTATCGTCCTCCCGGTGATGGCCGAAGTCACGCCCTCGCAGGGTCCGGGACAGGTCATCGCCACCGGCCAACTCCAGGAGATGGCCGAGGAGGCGGTCCAGAACGTCTCGGCCATCATCAAGAAGTTCAGCGACGAGGACATCTCCGAGAAGGACGTCCACATCCAGTTCGTGCAGGCGGGTGAGGGCGGCGTCGACGGCGACTCCGCCTCCATCACCGTCGCCACCGCGGTCATCTCCGCGCTGGAGGACGTGCCGGTCGAGCAGAACATCGCCATGACCGGGTCGCTCTCGGTCCGCGGCGACGTGCTCCCGGTCGGCGGCGTCACGCACAAGATAGAGGCCGCCGCGAAAGCGGGACTGGACACGGTCATCATCCCCGAAGCGAACACGCAGGACGTGATGATAGAAGAGGAGTACGAGGACATGATAGAGATAATCCCCGTCTCCCACATCTCCGAAGTGCTGGAAGTCGCCCTCGCGGGCGAACCCGAGAAGGACTCGCTGGTCGACCGCCTCAAGTCCATCACGGGCAAGGCGCTCGAACACGAGGTCGGCCGACAGGGAAGCGGCAGTCCCAGTCCGCAGTAACGACCGATGCCCGAGTGGGCCGCCTTCGTCGGCCTGACGGGCCTCCTTTTGACCGCGCTGCTCGCGCTCGCACGACTCTCACAGCAGGCGCTCTCCGGTTCCGAATCGAGTTCTACGGCCAGTGGCGGCCTCACCGCCACGGGCGACCAGTTACGCCGCGCCACTTCCGGCGGCCCCACCGACCCGACGTATCCGCGGTTCGAGACGGCAGCGGCGGCCCGCCAGCGACGACACCTCGAAGCGCAACTGACGCCCGACTCGCTTTCGACGGGCGCGTTGCTGGTCAACGTCGCGCTCACACAGGGCCTGTTCGGCGTCTTGC
The DNA here is from genome assembly GCF_024218775.1 of Haloarcula marina. Classification (NCBI taxonomy): domain Archaea; kingdom Methanobacteriati; phylum Methanobacteriota; class Halobacteria; order Halobacteriales; family Haloarculaceae; genus Haloarcula; species Haloarcula marina. The sequence continues at coordinate 1,049,791 of NZ_CP100404.1, forward strand.
TCGTCGCCGGGGCGGTTTACTTCGCTATCCCGGCGTCGGCGTTCGGCGTCACGAACGCGCCGTTCTCGACGGGCCTGCCTGCGCTGGGTGTCGGCCTCGCCGCTGGCGTCGGCTTCTGGGTCGGGAACGAGGCGGCCGCGGTTCTCGCCGACGGGTTCGGTATCACCTTCGACGAGTCCCTCAGGGAGATGCTCGCACCCGACTCCGTCGGCGGGTGGGTCGTCCTCCTCGGCCTCGTCCTGCCGACCATCGCTGTCGTCGAGGAACTGCTCTTTCGCGCGGCGGCCGTCGGTGTCCCCGTCGCGGGACTGGGCGCGCCGCCAGCCCTCATGGTCGTCGTCTCGTCGGCGGCGTTCGCGCTCGGCCACGGGGCGCAAGGACGGGTCGGTATCGTCGTCACCGGCGTCCTCGGCGCGGCCCTCGCGGTGCTGTTCGTCCTCACGAACAGCCTCCTCGCCGTGGTCGTCGCACACTACCTGGTGAATGCGCTGGAACTAGTCGTCCACGAAGGGCTGGGCGTGGGACGATTCGGTTCGGCCGACAACCGAGCAACAACGGACGGCTCAGAGTCCTTCGACGGCTCGTAACTTCTGTTCGACCGGCGGCGGCACGGCGCTCGGACCGTCGCGGACGCGGTGGTCCGGAATGAGCAGGGGAACGGGGTTCGCGGCCAGCGCCTCGCGGACGGCCGTCAGGTCCTCCTGTTCGGTCGCGCTCAGACCGGCGGTCATCTGCGTAACTTCCTCGACGGTGGCGTCTCGGCCGTACGGAATCTCCCGGACGGCTTCGAGGACCGTTCGCTGGTCGGTCGGGACGGTGAGGCCGACGGTCACGTCCTCGAACTCGTCTTTGGCCCCGTTGAGGTAGCGCTCGATTCGGTCCAACAGCGGGTGGTCGTCGGAACTATCGGTTTCTGGTTGTGCCGGGAACGACACCGAGATAACCCTGTCACCGGCCTCGCCGAACTGGACGAATCGGTCGAGATACGCCGACTCGCGTGCGTAGATGCCTGCCTCTGCGGGCCCAGCGCTCATACCCCCACTCTGGACGGGCAGCGCCTTGAACGTTCGCCAGTCAGGCGGGCCGTGGCCCGAATCGCGAGACGATACGCCGACGGGTGGCGGGCGGGGTGCACCGCGCTACTGCGCAAGCCTTATGTACACTTCTGTACGTTAGTGTTCGGTAATGGAAACCGAATCGGGGATGGCTCCGGCAGTCGAGTCGATACTCGCGGCGGCGCGCGAGCGCGGCGGCGGGGGCGAGCGGGTGTCCGTCGACGCCCGGTCACTGCCGGAGGCGTTCGAACGAGCGGAAGCGGACGGGCGCGTGCCCGTCGTCGCGGAGGTGAAACCGACCAGTCCGACGGCCGACGGCGAGCGGACGGACGACCCCGTCGAACTCGCCGAGCAGATGGTCGCAGGCGGAGCGGCGGCCCTCTCGGTGCTGACCGAACCCGAGCATTTCGGCGGGTCGGCGGAGACGCTCGAACGGGTCCGCGCGGCCGTCGACGTGCCGGTCCTCCGCAAGGACTTCGTCCTCCACGAGGCCCAACTCGACGTGGTCGAGGCCGACGTGATACTCCTCATCGTCCGGTTTCTGGACGAGGAGGGGACCGACGAACTCTCGGACCTGTTGGCGGCGGCCCGTGAACGCGGCTTTCAGGTGCTCGTGGAGGCCCACACGGCCGACGAAGTCGAGCGAGCGGTCGACGCCGGTGCCGACATCGTCGGGGTGAACAACCGCGACTTGGCGAAGTTGGAGGTGGACCTGGATACGTTCCCCGCCGCGGCGGCAGCGGCCCCCGAGAGCGTCACGCTCATTGCGGAAAGCGGCATAGGCACACCGGACGATGTCGCGGCGATGCGCGCGGCCGGTGCGGACGCACTGCTCGTCGGGTCGGCCATCATGGACCACGGTGGCGACTCCGACGTGACCGAGAACACGCGGCGACTGACGGACGCAGAACGCGAGACACAGACATGAGCACTGACGACGCACACGACCCCAAGTTCGGCGAGTACGGCGGACAGTACGTTCCCGAGGCGCTGATGCCAGCCATCGAAGAGCTGACAGACGCCTACGAGCGGTACGTACTGCACAACGAGGACGGCTTCATGGACGACTTCCGGGAGCGACTGGCGGACTTCGGCGGCCGACCGACGCCGCTCCAGTACGCCGAGCAACTCTCCGAGCGCTACGACACCGAGGTGTATCTGAAGCGCGAGGACCTGCTCCACGGCGGCGCGCACAAACTCAACAATGCGCTCGGACAGGTCCTGCTGGCGAAGTACATGGGCAAAGAGCGCATCATCGCCGAGACGGGGGCCGGTCAGCACGGCACCGCGACGGCGATGGCCGCCGCCCACCTCGATATGCCCTGTGAGATATACATGGGCGAGACGGACATCGCCCGACAGCGACCCAACGTCTTCCGGATGCGCATCAACGGGGCCGAGGTCAACCCCGTCACCGTCGGTCGCGGCACCCTGAAAGAGGCCATCTCGGAGACGATGCGCGACTGGGCGACCACCGTCGAGAACACCCACTACGTAATCGGGAGCGTCGTCGGCCCGCACCCGTTCCCGAAGATGGTCCGGGACTTTCAGGCGGTCATCTCCGAAGAGGCCCGCGAACAGGCCATCGAGAAGACGGGCGGCCTGCCCGATTCGGTCGTCGCCTGCGCTGGCGGCGGGTCGAACACGATGGGCGCGTTCGCCGAGTTCGTCGACGACGAGAGCGTGGCCCTCGTGGCCGTCGAGGCTGGAGGGTCCTCGCTCACCGTCGACGAAGAACAGGGCGTCGCCCCCAACTCGGCGACGCTCTCGACCGGGAACGAGGGCGTTCTCCACGGTGCGCGGACGAAACTCCTGCAGGACTCGGACGGGCAGATTATGGAGTCCCACTCCGTTTCGGCGGGACTCGACTACGCGGGCGTCGGTCCGGAACTGGCCCACCTCGTCGACGAGGGCCGCGTGACGCCGGTCAACGTCGACGACGAGGTGGCGCTCGAAGCGTTCCACCGTCTCTCGCAGGACGAGGGCGTCATCCCGGCGCTCGAAACCGCGCACGCCTTTGGCTATCTCGAAGAAAACCACGACGAACTGGGAGACATCGTCGTCGTGAACGTCTCCGGTCGCGGCGACAAAGACTTAGAGACGGTCATCGAGGAGACGAGCAAGCGGGACCTCGACATCGCGCCGGACATGTCTATCCTCAACCGCGTCGGGGGTGGCCTCTGATGGGCCTCGAACGCGCCTTCGCCGACGAACCGGCGTTCGTACCGTACCTGGCCGCTGGCGACCCGAACTACGAGGACTCGCTCGAATACGTCGAAGCGCTCGCCGCGGGCGGGGCCGACGTCATCGAACTCGGCCTGCCCTTCTCGGAACCCATCGCCGAGGGGAAGACGATTCAAGACGCCATCGTTCGGTCGCTGGAGTCGGGGATGACTCCCGGACGGTTCTTCGAGTTCGTCGGAGACCTCGACGTGGACGTGCCGCTCGTCTGCATGACCTACTACAACCTCATCTACCAGTACGGTGACGAGGAAGGTCCCCGGCCGTTCGTCGAGAAGGCCGCCGAAGTTGGCATCGAGGGGTTCGTCGTCCCGGACCTGCCCGCCGAGGAGGCCGGACCGCTCCGCGAGGCCTGCGACGAGTTCGGACTGGACCTCGTGTTCATCGTCGCGCCGACGACGCGGGGGGACCGCCTCGAACGCATGATGGAGCAGGTGTCCGGCTACGTCTACGTGCAGGCCCGGTTGGGCGTCACCGGCGCACGCGACGACGTGGACGACGCCACCGAAGCGTCGCTGGCGCGACTCTCCGACTGGGACGTGCCGAAGGCCGTCGGGTTCGGCATCAAGACCGGTGACCACGCCGCGGAAATCGTCGCCGCGGGGGCCGACGGCATCATCGTCGGGTCCGCGCTGGTCGACATCGTCGCCGAAGGCGAGGCGAACGGCGACCCGACCGAGGCGACGGCCGACCGCCTCGAATCGCTGGCCCGCGAACTCAAGGAAGGGGCGCTCCGCGGGGCGCAGGAGCGGCCGCAACCGGAACGCACATAATCGTTCTTGCCACACTCTCGCATATCATGAACACAGGGACACGCGCACGACTCGACCGCATCGGGACAGACGGGCAGTACGTCATCGTCCCGATGGACCACGGAATCACCATGGGGGCCGTAACGGGCCTCAAAGACCTCGAAGGGACCGTCGACGCGATTACGCGCGGCGGGGCCGACGCCGTCCTCACCCAACGCGGCGTCGCCGACCGCGTCCACCCGAACAAGAACGGCGCGGGCTACATCGCCCACCTCAACGGGTCGACGACCATCGGCCCCGACGAGAACGACAAGCGGACTACTGGCACCGTCGAGGACGCGATTCGCGTCGGTGCCGACGCCGTCTCTTTCCATATCAACGTCGGCAGCACGTACGAACGCGAACAGATAGCCGCACTCTCCGAACTGACGACCGAAGCCAAGCGGTACGGGATGCCGGTGCTGGCGATGGCCTACGCCCGCGGCCCGGACATCGACCCCGAAGCCGACGACTACAACCAGTACGTCGGCCACGCTGTCCGACTCGCCGAGGAACTCGGGTCCGACGTGGTAAAGACGGGCTACACCGGCGACGCCGAGAGCTTCCAGCACGTCGTCGAGTCCACGTCGCTCCCGGTGGTCATCGCGGGTGGCGCGAAAGGCACCGACGAGGAGACGCTCGATATGGTCCGCGGGGCCGTCGACGCCGGGGCCGCCGGCGTCTCGATGGGCCGCTCTATCTTCCAGCACGAGGACCCAGAGAAGATTACCCGCGCCGTCGCCAGCGTCGTCCACGACGACGCCGAGGCCGCGGAGGCGCTCCGCGACGCCGAGTTGGCCGTCGAGGCCTAAAACCCGAACAGCGACCGCACTCGCTCGGTGACCGACCGACCGCCGGTTTCGGCGCTCGCGGTCACACCGGATATCTCGTTCTCTCTTTGCTCCGGTTCCGTCTCGGGACCGATCGCTTCACCGTCGGACCCGGAGTCGGCACCGTCTTCGGTGGAGTCACTCGACTCAGTATCCGGTACGATGAGATCCGCATCGGTCGATTCTGACGCGTTGTCGTCCGTCGTCTCGTCGACGACGGTGTCATCGTTGTCTGCTCGGTCGTCGTCACCGGCCCGTTCGGGAGCGCCCTCGCCGGCCGTCACGTCGCTATCGTAGCCCTCCGCGCCCTCGTCGTTGACAACTCCATCGGCTTCTTCGTGTCCATCGGACTCGGGACGGCGTGGGCCGACGATAGGCCGTGACTCGTCGCCGTCCGACACGCCGACGGGAGGTGCGTCGGTTTCGGCGTCGGTTCCTTCCGGCGCTTCCGTCTCGCTCTCGGTGCTGGTGTGGTCCCCCGCATCCGCCGTCGCGTACTCGTCTGCCGGTGTGTCGTCATCTTCATCTCTCTCGGCAGCCGCGCCTTCGCCGCCCACCACAGCCTGGGGTTCGATGACGCGCCCGCCGTCCGTGGTACCGTGGCGGGCGGTAGCGGGTCGTTCCGGCCCGCCCGAAGGGTTCCGGTCGGGGCCGTTCGGTTCGGCGGGAGAACGAGCCACCGACTCGTCGACGCGTTCGACTTCCGTCGGGTCGAGGTCGACCAGCGCGCGCCCGATTTTCCGGTACGCGATGGCCGCGCCGCTGCGTGGGGCGTTCGAGACGACCGGCAGGCCCTTGTCCTGTGAGTGCGGGACGGCCTCGTCCTCGGGGACGTGGCCGAGCAGTTCCACGTCGAGGAACGCCGCGATGCGGTCCGCACCGGGCGAAGAACCAGTGCCGGACTTCGTCAGGACGAGGCCGCGGATGGGCGTGTCGACGCGGTCGGCGAGTTCCATCGTGTTCTGAACGTTGCGAATCGAGGCGACTCGCGGTGTCGAGACGAGGAGGGCTTCGTCTGCCAACTGGAGCGGCCGCACCGTCTCCTCGCTGAGTCCGGCAGGCGTGTCCAGTAGGACGACATCGTAGCGCCACCGGAGCGTCTCGACGGCGTCCGGAAGCCGCTCCAGGTCGGTCGCGGCGTAGCCACCGAGGTCAGTACCACTCGGGACGACGGCGAAACCGGGGTCGGTCTCGTAGGTCGCAGTATCGAGGTCGGTGGTCCCGGCGAGAACGTCGTGAAGCGTTGCCGCCTCGCTGACGTCGATGTCTACGTCCAGGAAATCAACGAGGTTCGCCATCGCGAGGTCGAGTTCGACGACGACGGTCGAGTAGCCCGCGGCCGCGAGCGACGCGCCGAGGTTGATACTGGTCGTCGTCTTGCCCACTCCTCCCTTCGCACCAGCCACCGTGTAGACGTGAGTTTCGTTCATCCTTAGCTCCCACTTGGTACGTATCAATTGAAATTTTTGTAAGTCTCACTGATAAGTATGTTGGCTACAATTTCACTGATGATAACAATTGTTCCTCGTGTTCCGAGTCGGCCGAGGCCGGTTCGGGTGGCTGACAGACGGCAACATCCCGAATCGTGTTCCGGGGTCGGTTTCGGGTTCCGCCACGTTCAAGCCCCACCGTCGCGGACGTGGGTTTATGACACGAACCGTGTGGCTCAAAGCCGACGACGAGGTCGGCGACTGGGAGACGCGAAAACGGCGCATCACGGCCGGACTCGAGGCCGGCGTCGACTGGGTACTGGTCGACGAATCCGACGTAGAGCGAGTGAAGGACCTCGGCGCGGTCAACGTCGCCGCCTTCTCGAACGGCGACGTTCACGTGATGGACGCCGAAGCGGACGAGTCCGAGGCCGACGCGACCATCGTCGGCAAGGACGGCGAGGGCGACGGTACCGTCGACCTCCCGTCGGATTTCTCCGGGTCTGCGGACCTCTCTGCGCTCCGACAGAACGGGTCGGCCCCCGACGGTGGCTACGTCCGCATCTTCGACGAGGACTACGAGGCGTTCGCCGAGGCCGTCGCCACGGAGGCCGACTACACGATGGTCGTCAGCGAGAACTGGCAGATAATCCCCTTAGAGAACCTCATCGCCCGCGTCGGCGACGAGACGCACCTCATCGCTGGCGTCACTTCCGCCCAGGACGCCCGGACGGCCTACGAGACGCTCGAACGCGGCGCGGACGGCGTCTTACTCGACAGCGACGACGTGGACGAGATTCGCAAGACCGTCGAGGTCCGCGACGAAGTCGGCCGCGAACAGGTCGAACTGGAGTACGCCGAGGTCACCGCTATCGAACAGACGGGGTCGGCCGACCGCGTCTGCATCGACACGGGCAACCTGATGGAACACGACGAGGGGATGCTCGTCGGGTCGATGGCGCGGGGCCTCTTTTTCGTCCACGCCGAGACGGCCGAATCTCCCTACGTCGCCTCTCGGCCGTTTAGAGTCAACGCCGGCGCGGTCCACGCCTACGTCCGCACGCCCGACGGCGGGACGAAGTACCTCTCGGAACTCCAGTCGGGCGACGAGGTCCAGATAGTTGACGCCGAGGGCCACACCCGCGAGGCCATCGTCGGCCGCGCGAAGATAGAGAAACGCCCGATGTTCCGCGTGCAGGCCGAGACCCAGGACGGCGACCGAATCGAGACGCTCCTCCAGAACGCCGAGACCATCAAGGTCCACACGCGCGACGGCCGCACGGCCGTCACCGACCTCGAAGTCGGCGACGAGATTCTCGTCCACTACGAGGACACGGCCACGCACTTCGGCGAGAAGATAGAAGAGAGCATCATCGAGAAGTAGCGTCGTCGCCGTCGGTTTCCGGTCGCTCTCCTTCCTGTTCGGACGGCGTCTGGTACTGGTCGAGTTCCGCCGTACACCAGTGACAGAAGTCGATGTCCTCGTCGAGTTCTTTCCCGCAGTTCGGGCACTTGATGCCTTCGACCACTTCGGTCACCGTGTTCCCGCGGGTCGCCATCCAGTAAGCGTCGGCCATGCTCAGCGCGGTAATCGCGAGCAGTGCCGCTGTCGCCTCGATGGGCATGTTCTGCGAGACGGCAAGAACGCCTTCGAGAGAAAATCCGTCGCTGAGCGGCGCTGTCGTGCTCTCGCCGACCAGTAGCGTCGTCGTACTGACGACGAGGCCGAACCAGAGGATGGCCCGTAACCACTCCCGCAGGTAGACGTGTCCCAACCCCGGGTAGAGGAACGCGAGCACTGCGGCCAGCCACGGCCGCTTGCGCCCTGTCTGAGTCATACTGAAAAAATCGAACGCGCAAACCCCTATATCTTCCGAAGGACGGAATCCGGCGGCCGGAGGTACTGTTTTGAACGACCCGCCCGTTCTGGAACCATGGATGTCGTGTCAGACACTCACGCGGACGAAGTCGAAGTCGAACCGGGCGTCTACCTCGCGCAACTCGCCGCCGGTTCGGAGATGAGCATCCAGCACCTCCGAATCGAACCCGGCGGGCGCGTCCCCGAACACAGTCACCACCACGAGCAGGTCGGGTTCGTCTATCAGGGCGAACAGACCTTCGTCTTGGACGACGGCGAAGCGGTCACCGTCGGTCCTGGCGAGTCCTACCGACTGGAGAGTCACGAAGTTCACGCCGCCGAGAACCGCGGCGAGGCGGAACTGCTGGCTATCGACGTGTTCAGTCCGCCGCGTCCGAACCCCGATTGGCTCGACAGCTAGCGGAGGACGAGCAGATAGGTCAACACGGCGAGAAAGAACGCCGTGACGCCGACGGTTCGCGCGGTGAACGTCGCGAGGCCGAAGAAACTCAGCCCCCAGACGACGACGGTGCTGAACGCGAGCGACAACAGGAGGTCGAGGACGAGCAAGACCCGGATGTCTCCGTCGGATGCCATAGGCGACAGTGGACGCGGCGCGCCCTTAGCCGTACGGGTCCGGTTGCGTAATACTTGCGTCAAATACGCCGGTTTCGGCGTGTTTCATACGTCCATGCGCCCTATCCGTAACCGATGTTTCGGAACTGCGAGGGAATCGCCGTCGACCCGGTTCCCTTCCTCGTCGTGACTGGTCTCGGGTTCGCCGTCAGTTTCTCGTTCGGCCCCATCTACGTGATGGAACTCGGCGCGTCGTTCCCGGTGTCGCTGGCCGCCGCGGCCGTCGCGACGCTGGGGACGGCCGCTGTCGCCTACCACCGCTACGTCTGGACCGAGCGGCCGGGCCTGCGGGGCGAAATACCGGCGGCGGCGCGGTTCCGCCGTCTCATCTACGGCCTCGTCGGCGGGTTCCTCGCCGTCGCGGTGTTGGCGCTCCCCCTCGTGGCGCAGTAGCCCGTAGAACTATCCGGTGGGGCGGTGACGGCCTATCCATGCGCACGGTCGAACGGACACGCTTCGTCGACGCGACGCCCGCCGAACTCGACCGCCTGCTCTCACCGTCGGCCATTCTCGAACACGAAGGGACGTTTTCGACGGTCGAATCCACGGCCGGGGACGAGGGAACGCGGGTCACCGCCCGCGGCGGTGGGGTCGAAGCGATGTTCGCGTTCCAGACGCTCGACGACGGCTTCGAGTATCGACAGGTCGGCCAGCGGGGACCGTTTGAGTTCATGGAGACGACGCTCACCTACGCCGCCGAGAATCACGGGAGCGAGGTTCGGGTCCGGTCGACCGTCAGCCTCGGCCTCCCACTCCCCGCGCTATCGGACCGCCTCGCCGCGTGGAAGCGGCGCGGCGAACTCGACCGGTTGCTGGACGGCCTCGCCGCCGAGGTGTGAAACTGGGGACCGGCGGTCGTGTGCCGCCCGCGCAGAACAGCATGAACGTTTATGTGATACACGAGGGATATTCGGCTATGAGCGTTCTGACAACAGTCAAGGAGATTCTGCGGGCGTCGACGCAGTCGGCCAACCGCGGGTCCGTCACCGACGAGACGTCGAAGGGGGCGTACTGGTGTGACGACTGCGGCGAGCGCATCCGCGATATCGAAGTCGAAGGCGAGGAGGCCCCCGAGTGTCCGTCCTGCGGCGACGAGATGCGGTTCGAGCGGTCCGCGACCTCGACCGGATGCGCGTGCTGACCGCCGGAATACGTATCTGTGACCCCCTAGTTACCATTACACATGACCGTGGCTGAGAAAATCGACGCGTACCTCGACACCGTCGAAGAGTGGTTGCACGGCCTCTATCACGGCATGATTGAGCACCCATCCTTCGAGAAGATAGAGAAGGAAGCCGAGGACACGGCGGACGTGTTCATGTTCGCGTGTTTCGCCGACGCGTTCGGCATCCCCAGTCCGGTGTCGTACTACACCGCCGAACTGCTCCCGTATCTGACCGACGAGTTCGTCCAGTGGGAGCGGCGGATGTGGGACCGGGAGTCGCTGCTAGAACGCAAGGGCCAACAGTACCACTTCTAACATGCACAAGTTCGTCTTCTTCGGCGGGAAAGGCGGCGTCGGCAAGACCACCGTCTCCAGCGCGTACGGCGTGAAGTGCGCTCGGGACGGTCTGAAGACGCTGCTCGTCTCGACGGACCCGGCCCACAGCACCTCGGACGTGTTCGACCAGCAGTTCGACGACGACCCCAAAGCGGTCGCGGGGTACGACGACCTCTGGGCGATGGAACTGGACCCGGACGAGGAGGTTCAGCGGCACATGCTGGAGATAAAGCAGGCGATGTCCGACCAAGTGAGTCCGTCCATCGTCAACGAGATAGAGAACCAAATCGAGTTGGCTCACCGCACGCCAGGGGCCTACGAGGCGGCGATGTTCGACCGCTTTATCGACGTGATGAAACACAGCGAGGAGTACGACCGCGTCGTCTTCGACACCTCGCCGACCGGGGGGACGCTCCGACTGCTGGCGCTCCCGGAGTTCCTCGAATCGTGGATAGACCGTCTCACCGCCAAGCGAAAGGAGAGCGTCGACCTCTTCGAGAAGGCCGCCATCGGCGACAAGGAGGCCCGGCAGAAACTGCGAGACGACCCCATCATCAATCGGCTCTCCGAGCGCAAGGAGATGTTCGAGTTCGCGGGGCGAACGCTCCGTGAGGAGGCGGCGTTCTACATCGTGTTGAACCCGGACGAACTCTCCATCGAGGAGACCCACCGGGCGCTCGACGACCTGACGGAGGCCGGGTTGGCGGTCGGCGGCCTCGTCGTCAACAAAGTCGCGCCGGAACCGGACGACGACGAGACGGGGAAGGGTGCGACGTATCTGCGAGAGCGCCACCGGACCGAACAGCAGCGCCTCGAGCGCATCCGGACGGAGTTCGAGCAACCGGTCGTCGCGGTCATCGAACAGCGCGTCTCGGAGGTGAAAGGCGACCTGCTCTCGGAGGTCACCGACGAACTCGGCATCGATACCGAGGCGTCGCCGCCGCAGGCCTGAGTCGACGAGCGACCGGCGTCGGCGTAGCCGCGGCTAAGGCTATCTCTCTCGAATTTTGAGGGGATTGTCCATAATCATTAAATACTTTTTGCACACACCTACGCGTGAGGGTCACAACCATGGTACAAGTAATCTGGCTCGTGGTAGCGACACTACTCACGTTCAGCGTCGGGTATCTCGGGTACTCGCGATACCTCGCACAGTTCGTCGAGTTGAGTAACGAGAACGAGACACCGGCCCACAAGTACGAGGACGGGCAGGAGTACGTCCCCGCGAAGAAGCCGGTGTTACTGGGCCACCACTACTCCAGCATCGCCGGGGGTGCGCCCATCGTCGGGCCTATCACCGCTGGCGTCGTCTGGGGGTGGGTCCCCGCGTTGCTGTGGATCGCCATCGGCAACCCGCTGATGGGGTCCGTCCACGACTTCGTCTCGCTGTCGGGAAGCCTCCGACACGAGGGGAAGTCCATCGGCTACATCATCGGTGAGTACGTCGGCGACCGCGGCAAGAACATGCTGTTGTGGTTCGCGTTCCTGACCATCATCCTCGTGGTGGCGGTGTTCGCGCTGGTCGTCGCCATCGTGTTCAACGCCTACCCGCAGGCCGCGACGGCGAGTTTCGTCTACATCGCCCTCGCGCTGGTGTTCGGCGTGTACCTGTACCAACTGGACCTGCCGTTCATCCCGGGGACCGCGGCGTTCGTCCTCGCGGTGTTCGGTGGCGTCTTCGTCGGTATCGAGTTCCCGGTCGCGCTGTTCCCGGCCGCCGAGGCGGGGACCTACCCCGCCGGGACGATGGTGCTGTTCGGGTCGGGACTCGCGTCGATAGTCCCCGCGGCGGGGACCCTCGGAGCGAACACCGCTGGCTGGATTCCGGTCATCCTGCTGTACGCCGCCATCGCGTCGGTGTTGCCGGTGTGGATGCTGCTCCAGCCGCGTGACTTCCTCTCGTCGTTCCTCCTGTACGCGGGGGTCGGCGGGGCGCTGCTGGCGGTCATCGTCGGCACGCTCTTTGGCACGTCGGCGCAACCGCTGACCATCTCGCTGGAACCGTACTACGGGTTCATGGGGACCGCGGGCCTGCCGCTGTTCCCGCTGCTGTTCGTCACCATCGCCTGTGGGACCATCAGCGGGTTCCACTCGCTGGTCTCGTCGGGCACGACGGCGAAGCAACTGAACAAGGAGACCGACGCCCGCCCCATCGGCTACGGCGGGATGCTCGGTGAAGGCCTCCTCGCGACGGTCGCGCTCGGCACCGTCGCCATCGCGGGCGTCACCGCCGGTGGCGGTATCGGTCGCGCGCTTCCGAACTTCGCGTCCGGTGGGAGCGTGATGCTGACGAGCTTCGGCATCCCCACGTCCGTCGGCGCGCCGTTCATGGCGCTCGTCCTCGTGAGTTTCCTCCTCACGTCGACGGACACCGCGGTCCGACTCGGCCGATACATGGCCGAGGAAATCGTCGGCACGCCCGACGCTAGCAGCACGACCGTCCGCCAAGCACAGGAAATCGGCATCAACCGCTACAGTAACGCTATCATTCAGTGTCTCGTCGCGTACGCGCTGGTCGCAAGCGGGTCGTGGGCGAGCCTCTGGCCGCTGTTCGGCGGCGCGAACCAGTTGCTCGCGGCGCTGGCGCTCCTGACCGCGACGGTGTGGCTGGCCAACTGGGACGACAACAAGCAACTCATCAGCACCGGCGTCCCGATGGCGCTGATGACCGTCATCACCGTCTGTGCGCTGCTATACCTCTCGCTGTACCAGAACCTGTACCAGCAGTTCATCCAGGGCGGCTTCGCCGAGAGCGCGGGCATCTTCGCCCGCATCTCGGTGGCCGTCCAAATCGTCCTCGCGCTGGTGCTGGTCGGCCTCGCGCTCTCGCTGGTGTGGATCGGCTACAAGAACATCCGCACGGTGCGCGAACGGCCCGGTGCGGCCCCGGCCGACGACTGAGACGACGCCCGTTTCGACCGACGACTCGTTTTTTCGACGCCGTCACCGTCCGTCAGTTGGACGCTCCCTCGTCGCGGACGTTATCCGAGCCACGCGCGAAGCCGACCGACCAGCCCGCGAGGCTCACCCGTCAAGTCCTTCCACAGTTCGAACGCCGCGGCCACGTCCGCCTCGGTGCTGGCGACGGCCGCCTCGTGGTCGGGTGCGACGACGGCGAGGTTCACATCGTAGCTCCCGTAGTAACCGTACTTCAGCAGGGTCCGGTCGCGGAAGCCGTCGACGTACGACCGGACCGACTCGGGAATATTCGGGACGACGACGACGAAGGTAAAGTCGGTCCCCTGGTGTTCCTCGTTCGCGTCTATCCACTCGTCGGCGAGTTCGTGGCCCACCTCGACGAGCGCGTCCAAATCCGCCGTCGAGACGCCGTCGGTCCGCCGGACGAACAGGTGCTCTTCGGTCTGATAGTTGGCCCAGTTGATGGACTGGTGGAAGAACTGTTTCTGGCTCTCGACGAACAGGCGGCCGTACATCTCGAAGTCCTCTCCCCCGGCGGCGTAGTCGCGTTCCAAGTCGTAGTTGTACTGGAGGCGGTCGGCGACGCGCTGGAGGTAGTCGTCTTCCCACGAAGGTACCTCCTGTCCGTCGCCTCGTTCCTCCGTCGCGGGCCGCTCGTGCGTATCGCTCATGCGTCGGGGTCGTAGGCGTGGGCGTCGTCGCTGACGGCCGGTGCGCCGACGGCGAAGGCCCTGACTCGTTCCGACGCCGATTCCGGGTTGTACGCTCGCTGCGGGCTATCGGGTTCGACGACGAACGCCTCGTCGGCCCCGACTTCGAACGTCTCCTCGGGCGTTTCGACGTAGAGCGTCCCCGAGAGGACGTAGAACACCTCCTCTTGCTGGTCGTGATAGTGGTACGCCAGCGGAATCTGTTCGCCGGGTTCGACCTCGTAGACGTTCGCGGCCAACTGTTCGAGGTCCGCGGCGTCGCTGACCGAACGCTGCGTGCTGGGGCGGTCGGGTGTCGGGTCGATGTCGTCGACGACGATGTGGCGGTATCCCATACCAGACACTCGTGACCGTCCTACCTAAAACGTCTGCTCGCAACGCCCGGCATCTCGACCCCCGTGTCGCTGGTGCGGGGGGAGGCAGTGACAACCTTTATTCTGTTCAGACGGCATATATCACGATATACTATGGGCAAAGAGACAGAGGCCTGCGGCCGATGCAGTCTGTCCACCGTCGTCGACACGGCGGACGGCGAGGGGTCGAACCCGTTCGACGGCGACCGCATCGAGGTGTCGGACGAGGCGGCGCGCGCCGTCTCGCCCGGGGCGTGGCTCAGCGGGCTGAAGACGCGATTGGACGACGTGGCGACGCGACTCACGTACGGCCGGTAACCGCGGACTGCCGCCCCGGTGCGCCCGCGGCACTATCTTTTTGTAGTCTCTGCGTGACCGTTCGGTGATGCCAGAAACAGACGTTCTCGTGTTGAACCAGCCGATTCACGGGATGTCGCCGCGTGAGTACCGGGCGACGCTGGCCGAGCGACTCCCCGAGCAGACGGTGCGACTCGCCTCGAAACCCAGCGAGTACGAGGAACTCGTGACCGAGGCGCGCATCGTCACCGGGTTCGAGATAGACGCCGAGACGGTCGAGCGAGCCGAGAACCTCGAAATCTTCGCGTGTACCTTCGCGGGGACGGACCACCTCCCGACCGAGGCGTTCGCCGACCGGGGCGTGAAAGTGACCAACGCCTCCGGCGTCCACGGTCCGAACGCCGCCGAGCAAGTGCTCGCGTACGTTCTCTCGTTCGCCCGGCACTTAGACCGCGGGTGGGACCAGAGCCGCGAGGGCACGTGGCAGCACTACCGCGCAGACGAACTGCGGGGGTCGACGGTTACCGTCGTGGGAACCGGCGCTATCGGGAGCGCCATCCTCGAACGCCTCGACCCGTTCGGCGTCGACACCATCGGCGTCCGGAACACGCCCTCGAAGGGCGGCCCGGCCGACGAGATAATCGGCTTCGACGGCCTCGACGAGCGCCTTCCCGAGACGGACTATCTCGTCCTCGCCTGCCCGCTGACGGAGAAGACCGAGGGCCTCGTCGACGAGGCGGCGTTCGACCTCTTGGACCCGGACACCGTTCTCGTCAACATCGCCCGCGGGGAAGTCGTCGTCACCGACGCGCTGGTGTCGGCGCTCAAGACGAACGACCTCCGCGGGGCCGCCCTCGACGTGACCGACCCCGAACCGCTCCCGGACGGCCACCCGCTCTGGAACCTCGACAACTGCCTGATTACGCCACACAACGCCGGGCACACGCCGAAGTACTGGGACCGGATGGCCGACATCATCGCGGAGAACGTCGACCGCCTCGCGGCGGGCGAGGAACTCCGGAACCTCGCGCAGTAGCACCCGTCTTCGGTCAGCGCGGGGCGACCCCACGACCGCTCACTCGACGGCGCGAATCAGGTCCAGCAGTTCCGAGCGAAACTCGTTCGGCGATGTTTCGGGCCGTTTCCCCGACGCTCCCTCCGCGAGCAACGCGTCCACTCCGCGGACGGGGTACGCCCCGCCAGCGATGCGGAGCGACCCGCCGTGACTCCAGACGCCCAGCCACCCCTCCACGTCCAACGCATCGGTCGGTGCGTCCGCCCCGAACGGATACGTCGCGGTCATCTTCGCGAGGCGCGCCCGATCGCCCGCGTCCGTCCGAACTCGCTGGCTCCGGCCGCGTTCCACGTCCTCGAATCCGCGGGCTTCGACGTCGTCGACGAACGAGCGGCGGGCCTCGGTCACGACGGTCGGGAGCATCGACGCCGTCCCGATACCGGGGGCCAGCGGCGGGCGGAAGGACAGCGCCGTCGCGAAGAAGAAACGCCAGTAGCCGCCGTCCTCGCCGGTGGCGACGAGTCGGCCGCCGACAGTTCGGTATTCCGGTGGTCAGTCCTCGCTCTCCAACTGCTCGACCAGCGAGCGGAGCGTCGCGAGGTCGTACTGGCCGGGGGCGGTCGCCTCGGCGGGGTCGACCGGGGCGTAGCCGATTCGCGACCCGTAGAGCGGAGCGACGGCCCGCGAGTGTCGCCCGGCCTCGCCCATGCACATCGTCGCCACTCGCTGGCCGTCGGCCGACAGTTCGCGGGTCGCGCCGAGCATCGCCAGCACGTCGTCGGGCGTGTGCGCCGTCGACGCCATCTTCCCCACGTCGCCGTGTTCGCAGGCCCGTTCCAGTCGGTCGACGATGGCCGCCCGGTCCGGCGTGGCTTCGAAGTCGTGGGTGGAGACGACCACCGACGCGCCGTTCGCGCGAGCGTGGTCCGCGACGCGGGCGGCGTCGTGGTCACCCTCGCCCTCCAGCGCGGCGAGTTCGAGGTCGACGGCGGTGACGGCGTCGTACTCGACGGCACGCTCCAGCGCGTCGAGTCGCCCGGCCGCGTCGGCGGCCTCGCCGCCCTCCCACTCGACACGGTTGGTCACGAGGACGGGTAGTTCGCCGTCGTAGGCGTCGAGTTGGCCCAGCGGGTCGTCGGCGAAGTCCATCCGGAGTTCGACGCCGTCGGCGTCCCCGCGGGCGGCCGGTTCTATCGAGAGGTCGGCGCCAGCCGCCAGCAGCGTGAACGAGGTGAAATCCATACGCGACAATCTGCACAGACGGCCTAAAAAGACGCCGCCTGCGGGACAGTGCCGAGTCCCCCACGGACCGCTACGGACTGCTCCCGCGGTCAGCCGTGGGGTGGGCGTCCGAACACATCACGATGTCTGGTCGGGCCGGTTTGAGGACGCGCCACGCGACGCCGGGGCGGAGGAGCGAACTCGGCGACTTCTCCATCATGAACACGCGGGCGATCGCTTCTCGTAGCCGCCAGTCCGTCTGTGCTTTCCGGAGCAGGCGAGCGACGTACCGATTGAACAGGTCGGTGCCGCGAGGTTTGGGGCCGGTGGTCGACGGAAACTCGAAGTCACCGCCGACCGCAATCGACCACGGCACGTCGACGATTGGTTCGACCTCGTCGAAGAACCGAAGCGGCAGTTCGGAGCGGTCGGCCGTCGCCAGCGTCTCGTGGAGGACGAGTGCTTCCAGGGCGGCCACAGACATGCCCTGACCGTATATCGGGTTAAAACTCGACAGCGCGTCGCCCGTGATGACCAGCCCATTCGGGAACTCGTCTAGGTCTTCGAACCGGCGGCGGCGGTTACAGGGGAACGGGTAGTGGGAGACGTCCTCGGACACCCAGTTCTGGCTGTCGAATAGCTGTCGCAGTTCCGACACCGGAAGGGTCGCTGCGAACTCCGCTATCGCTCCCGGGTCGGTCGGCGGGTGGTCCCCGTGGACACCGACCAGTGTCGCTTGCCACCGGCCGTCTTCGATGGGGAAGACGCCGGCACCGCGGGTCCGGGGCGGGTCCGGCGGCACGAAGAAGGCCCGTCGGTCGTCGGGTGCTCGCTCGACCATGACGGTACTGTACGCGATGTCGATGGTGACCTCGTCGACGGGTGGGGCCGCGTACCCGTGGTCGTCGAGCCATCTCGGCGTCTTGCTCGTCCTGCCGGTCGCGTCGACCACGAGGTCGGCGCGGAGTTCGTCCGCCTCGCCGTCGTCTCGTACTTCGACGCCGCGGACGGTCGTCGCGTCACCGTCGGTCAGGTAGCCCGTCTGCTGGCAGTTCGGACGCAACGTGACGCCCTCGTGCTCGGCGAGGCGTCGGCGGATTACCTGCTCCATGAGGGGTCGACTCGCAGTGTACATCGGGCGGCGCGTCTCCCCCTCGGCGAGGAACCCGCCCTTCTCGTAGTGGACGAAGTCGGACATGGCGTCTATCAACAGGCCACCGGCCGACAGGAGGTCCTCGACGTACCCCGGAAACAGGTCTTCGAGGGTGGCTCGACCCGCTTCCTGCAGGGCGTGGACGTGTGCACCCTGTGGCACGCCACGGCGGGTGGCCGGGTCGTCGGGTAGCGTGTCACGGTCGATGACCGTGACTGTCTCGAAGGCGTCGGCGAGGACGCGTCCGGTCACCAACCCCGCCACGCTCGCACCGACGACCACCGCATGCCCCCCGACAGCGTCGATTCGGTCGCGGTCGTACCTCGGAACGGTTGACAGCGTCATCGCGGTACTCCCTAGTGTGACTCTTCCCGTTGTAATATGTTAACACTTAGCACAGAATGCATTTCAGATTGTCATATACTCCGGCGATACCGGCCCTCCGAGAAGATTCACTCGACGGGGGCGTGGGTCACGCGGTAGCCCTCGCCGGTCCGTTCGACGCTGTCGACGGCGTACAGTCGAATGCGACGCTCCTGTTTGGTGTTGACGGGGAAGTCGTAGTGTTCAGCCTCGTAGTTCGGTTCGTTCCCTTGGTCCCGGTACTGGTCGACCCACGCTCGGTGGTCGGACAGTCGCTCGCGTGCTAGCCGTTCCGAGCGGTCCGGAACGCCCTCGACCCGGTCGGCGAGGGCCGCGACGAGGTCCGGGTCCCGTTCGACACCGACTGAGTTCCGAGCGCCAGCCATCGCCGCCACCGTCGTGGTGCCGGTGCCGAGGAAGGGGTCCAGAACGGTGTCACCGTACACCGAGAACATCGAAACGAGGCGGTACGGGACCGTCAGCGGGAACGCTCCGGACCGTTCGCGCAGGCCCGCATCGAGCGCTTGCGTCTCGCCGGGCAGTTCCCAGAGGTCCGAGAACCACTCGTTGCGCTCCTCCCAGAAGTACGCGCTCTCGTAGCGGCGGTCCGCGCCGGGTTCGAGGCGGCGGCGCTCGCCGTTGCGGAACACGAGGATGTGTTCGTGTTCGAGCGTCGGATAGGCGTTGGGCGGGACCATCCCCGACCCCATGAACTTCGCGCCGCTGTTGGTCGGCTTTCGCCACAGGATGTCCGGCAACGCCCGCAAACCGCGGTCGGTCAGTCGGTCCGTTATCGCCGCGTGGTTCGGATACGACCGAAAGCCGTCGTCGAGCGAGCGCGTGGCGTCGCCGACGTTGATGCAGGCGATGCCGCCGGGGGCCAGTACCCGTTCGAGTTCCGCCCACACCGTATCCAGCACGTCGTGCATCAACTCGAAGGCGCGGTCCCCGTCGCCGTCGTCGAGCGACTCGCCGATAGCGGGGTCCAGCGAAGCGAAGATATCGTCCCACATCTCTATCATCGGATACGGCGGCGACGTGACGACGAGTTCGACGCTGTCGTCTGCCAACGGCAACTCGCGCGCATCGCCCGTGACGACCCGGTGACTCGTCTCCATACGGTCCGCAGAAGTCGACGTGACTCGTGTCTTGTGGTTACTGTGCGTTCAGGAGACTCTGAATCTCGTTTATCTTCGCGGTCTGCTCCTGATTGGAGGCGGCGATTCGCTCGATTTCGTCGGCGACCTCTTCGGCGTTCTCGGCGGTCATGTCGACCATGCTGGCGACTTCCTCGGTGGAGGCGGCCTGTTCGTCGGTCGCGGAGGCGACTTCCTCGGCCCCGCGGGCGGCCTCCTCGACGGCCTCGTCGATGTCCCGCAGGATGTCGACGGTGCGGTTCACCTGTTCGATGCCTTCTTCGACCTGTTCGTTCGCGTCGTCGATGCTCTCGACGGTCTCCTCGGTGTCGGCCTTGATGTTCGAGACCAGTTGCTCGATTTCGGTGGCGTTCTGCTGGGATTCTTCGGCCAGCGATTTCACCTCGTCGGCGACGACGGCGAACCCTTCGCCCGCTTCACCGGCGCGGGCGGCCTCGATGGAGGCGTTCAGCGCCAGCATGTTGGTCTGGTCGGCGATGTCGTTGATGACCTCGACGATGTCGTCGATTTCGTCGATGCGGTCGCGTAGTTGCTCGACGTCCTCTGAGACGTTCTCGTTGGCGTCGTCGACTGACTCCATCGCGTCGATGGCGTCGTCGGCGACCTCTCGCCCCTCGTCGGCGAGTTCGCGCGCCTGGTCGCTCACCTGTCGGACCTGACTCGCGCTAGAGGCGACTTCCTCGACCGTCGCAGAGAGATTAGAGACTTCACCGGCTACTTCTCGCATGTTCTCGGACTGCTGATTCGCGAGGTCGCTTATCTCCTGTGAACTCGACGAGACGTTCTCCGAGGTACGGAGCAGTTCGTCTATGGCCGTTCCCAGTTCCCGGTCGCTCGAATTGGCAATCCCTTGTACACTAGTCCCCGAATCTGAAGGCATATCTCTACCCGTTCGGCCCAGCGAATTAAACGTACCTCTGTGGTTATCAACGGTGATTCTACGCGGATACGGCCCGAACGAGTCTCGCCTCGATAGCGCTTCAGGCGACCGGAATGTCCTGCTCGGCTTCCAGCAGTTCGTGGTAGCGGTTCCGAATCGTCACTTCGGAGATGTCGGCGACTTCGCTGACGGCGGCCTGCGTGGTCTTCTCGTTGGTCAGGAGGGCGGCGGCGTAGACGGCGGCCGCGGCCAGTCCGACCGGGGACTTCCCGGAGTGGACGCCCTGTTCCTTGGCGTTCTGGAGGAGTTGGCGGGCGCGGTGTTCCGCTTCGTCCGAGAGGTCCAGCGAGGAGGCGAAGCGGGGAACGTAGCTCTCGGGGTCTGCGGGCTTCACTTCGAGGCCGAGTTCGCGGACGACGTAGCGGTAGGTCCGGGCGATTTCGCTCTTCTCGACGCGGGACACGTCCGTAATCTCGTCGAGCGAGCGGGGGACACCCGCCTGCCGAGCGGCGGCGTACACGGAGGCCGTCGAGACGCCCTCGATGGACCGTCCGGGGAGGAGGTTCTCGTCGAGGGCGCGGCGATAGATGACGGAGGCCGTCTCGCGGACGTTCTCGGGGAGGCCGAGCGCCGACGCCATCCGGTCGATTTCGCCGAGCGCCTGCTTCAGGTTGCGCTCTTTGGAGTCGCGAGTACGGAAGCGCTCGTTCCACTTGCGCAGGCGCTGCATCTTCTGTCGCTGCTTGCCCGACAGGGAGTTGCCGTAGGCGTCCTTGTCGCGCCAGTCGATGTTGGTCGAGAGCCCCTTGTCGTGCATCATGTTCGTCGTCGGGGCACCGACGCGTGACTTCTCGTCCTTCTCGCTGGAGTCGAAGGCGCGCCACTCCGGTCCGCGGTCGATTTCGTCGGACTCGACGACGAGGCCGCAGTCTTCACAGACCGTCTCGCCGTGTTCGTCGTCCATGACGAGGGACCCGGAACACTCCGGGCAGGCCGTGGCTGTCGATGCCGACTCTTCGCTCGTCTGTTCGTCTGTTCGCTGTCGCGTTCGTGTGTGTTCGCTCATTGGTTGCGAGGGCGGGTGCTCACCGGGTAAGACGGACCGTAGAACCCGGAGGCAATCGGTAAGACTGAGTCCGTTCGAAAGAGATTTAAAAATTGTGGTATCGCATCGTGGAGTACCGCCTCACGCCACGAAACACGCGTTTCTGTCCTCTGTGAAAGACCATTCAAATAACAACAGTGATGAATCGGACGAACGTTTCCACCACCATGTACGTCGCTGTCGGGAGCGAGAACCCGGTCAAACGGGTCGCTGTCGAACGAACGATAGACGGGCGGGTCGAGGCGGTCGGCGTCGACTCGGGTGTCTCCGAGCAACCACGGGGTCGCCGCGAGACGGTCCGCGGGGCGGAGAACCGCGCTCGCGCCTCGCTGTCGGCGACGGACGCGGCGTTCGGCGTGGGCATCGAGGGCGGCGTCGAGAGCCGCGAACATCCGGCGGGCCTGTGGCTCATCATGTGGGCCGCCGTGACCGACGGGGAGTCGGTCCACTTCGGGGCCGGGCCGTCGATTCGGCTCCCCGAGGCCGTCGCCGACCGGGTTCGGGCGGGCGAGGAACTCGGTCCCGTCTTGGACGACAGACTCGGCCGCGAGGCGGTCAGCGAACAGGAGGGCGCGGTCGGTATCTACACCGACGGCCGCGTCACGCGGACGGACGCGCTCGCCGACGCAGTCGCTGGCGCATTCGGGCCGTTCTTCACCGACGGGACCGCCTGAGGTCGTCGTCGGGTCGAGGCCGACGCTCGCTCAGTCTCCGGCTTTCGACTCCACGTCTCCGGCACTACGAGACTCCTCTACGGCCTTCGTCAGCGAGACGTTGAGCCACGCCATCGACGCCACGCCGCCAGCGACGGTGACGAAGTTCTTCACGGCGTGGTCGACGATAGCCACCGACAGCGCCACCGGAACGCCGATTGCGGCGGGAGTTAGCGGGACGACGATGACGGTGAAGGCGCCCTCGTAGAGGCCGACGCCACCGGGGGTCAGCGGGAGCACCTTCGCGAGGTTCCCGACGCTGACGGCGAAAAATCCGACGGCGACGAGCGAGGGCGTCAGGTCGTAGCCGAAAGCCACGAAGACGAGGAGCGCCGTCACCACGTCCAGCCCCCAGATGAGCAGGCTTCCGAACCCGACGCGGGCGAACGAGCGCCAGTCGCCGGTCACGGTCTGTACGTCCCCGACGAATCGCTCGACGACGCCCGCGACGTAGTCGGCGTAGGAGTCATCGCTGAGGCGGCCGACGACCGTCCGGACGAAGTTCCGGTCGGTGCGGGCGCTGGCGACGATGGCGGCGACGGCCGCGATAGCCGCCACCCCGACGCCCGCCGCGACGAAGATAGCGGTCTGTCCGCTCGCCGCGGCGTCGCCGCCGCTCACGTCGCCCGTGACCGCGGCCAACAGTTGGTCGGCGGACCCCGTGGCGGCCAGTCCCACCAGCACCACGCCAGCAAGCAGCGTGATAGTCAGCAGGTCGAAGACGCGTTCGACCGCCAGCGAGGCGAACCCGGACGGATAGGGAATCGACCGCCGGGCCTTCACGACGTAGGCGCGCACCCCGTCGCCGAGTCGCGCCGGAAAGACGAGGTTGCCGGTCTGACTGATGAACACCGCGCCCGTGAGGAAGCCCCACCGCTCGCGATACCCCATCGAGTTCAGGATGTCTCGATACCGCGCGCCACGGAGGGGCCACGAGAGGGCGTAGACGACCGCACTCACGCCCACGAGCATCGGGTCGGCACCGGCCATCTCTTCCAGCACTGTCCGCGGATTCAGGTACTGCGTCATCAACAGGAGCGCGACGACGACGAGCATCGTCCCCGCGCCCAGCGAGACGCGGCGGGTGATGCGCGGACTCACCGACAGTTCCCACCACGTGCGGAGGATTTGGCTGCCCATGCCGAACACGTCGCGGACGATGTCCACCTTCGAGTCGCCCTTCGGCGTCCAGTCGACGGGGAACTCCTTGACGCGG
Source organism: Haloarcula marina (assembly GCF_024218775.1). Lineage (NCBI taxonomy): Archaea > Methanobacteriati > Methanobacteriota > Halobacteria > Halobacteriales > Haloarculaceae > Haloarcula > Haloarcula marina. The sequence goes on from NZ_CP100404.1 coordinate 1,073,235, forward strand.
AAACCGCGACGCTGGGCCTTCACGAGCAGTTCGGTGTCCCAGAACCAGTGGTCGTCGGCCACGTCGGGGGCCAGCGACTCGAACGCGGCCCGGTCGAACGCCTTGAACCCGCACTGGTGGTCTTTCAGGTCCGAGCGAAGCATCGCCCGGACGAGCGTGTTGTAGCCGAAACTCGGGACGCCGCGCTTCGGTGGCCGGTCGGCCCGATTCCCGGGGAGCCACCGTGACCCGGTCGCCACGTCGTACTCGCCCGAGCGGACGCTCTCGACGAGTTCTTCGAGGTGGCGCATGTCCGTCGCGAGGTCGGTGTCGAAGTAGACGAGCGTCTCCCCGTCGGCGCGTTCGAAGGCGTACTCCAGCGCTCCGCCCCGGCCGAGTCGCTCCTCGGCGTGGATGTGTCGCACGCGCTCGTCTTCGGCCGCGAGTCGGGTCGCAATTTCGGGTGTCCGGTCGTCGCACCCGTCCTCCGCGACGATGACCTCGAACGTGTCGTCGGGGAGAAACGAGGCCAGCGTCTCCAGCGTGACGGATACGGTGTCCTCGATGGTGGCCTCCTCGTTGTAGGCCGGGAGGACGACGCTCACCTCGACGCTACTCATTGTCTCCGAATCCGAGAGCGAGTCAAAAGTACCTTCTGTTCGCTCGGGCCGCGGTTTCAGTCAGCGCCCTTCGAGGGGTCCGCCGTGACGAACTTCCGCAGGTCCTCGCCCACCTCGTTCGGCGAGTCGTAGGGGCGGCCGACGAGGATATCGCCCGCGCGACTCCGGCCGATACCGGGAATCGTCTGAAGTTCGTCCATCGAGGCGCTGTTGACGTTCAACGGATAGGGAACCCCGGTCACCGAACGGTAGCCGTGGCCGGTGATGGCGATGTCCAGCGTCTGCCCGAGTTCTCGCTCGCCCGGGATGCCGACCAGCAGGGGATAGGTCCCGAGTTGGCGGCCGAACGTCTTGCCGTCTTGGTGGTACTCCAGATGCACGTCGGGCAGGACGGTTCCCGGCGGCGCGACACGCTTGAGCATCGGGTTGTCTATCTCCTCGCGGACCTCCCGCTTGTACTGCTTGAACAGTTTCTTGTGGTCGCGGGCGATGTCTGCGCCGGTGTCGGCCATGTCCGTCCCCTCGAAGGCCATCACCTGTCGGATATTCACTCGGCGGAGCATGAGTCCCTCGTCGTACACCCGCTGGAGGAACCGCTTGTTGTGCTCGAACGTCTCCTTGCGCTCGCCTTTCAGACCGTGGACGAGGTTGATGCCGGGCAGGAGTTTCGGGAGGCGGCGGGCCGCGTCGTCGCCGAAGTTCGGGGCCGTCTCTTCCTCGCCACCGGGTCGCCAGCCAGCGACTTCGTTGACGATTTTGACGGCCTCGAAACACTCGTCGGCGGTGACGTTGAGGTTGTTGTCGCTCATCACCTCGGGGTCGGCCGATTCGAGGCCGAACGCGGCCGTGTCGCCGGGGGTGTTGTGTTCGGCGATGATGCGGATGCCCTCGCGGGCCTTCTCGGGCCACTTCACGATGGTGATGGGGTTCATGTTGTCGAGGTGGAGCGTCTCCAGGTCGGGAGCCACCTCGCGGATACCGCCGTAGAGTCGGCGCAGAGCGTCCGGGTTCGGGGCCTCGCCGTCGCCGCCGTACGCGAGGATGTCGGCCTGCCGCCCGAGGCGGAAGTGCTTGACGCCGCGGTCCGAGAGCGCGTCCACCTCGTCGACGACGCTCTCGGGCGGGCGGAAGTCGGGATTCCCGTACATCGGTTCCGTGCAGAACGAACAGCGGTAGGGACACCCGCGCGAGGTCTCCATCTCGCAGATGAGGTACTCCGGATGGTTGGGGTGCTGTTCGACGACGAACGCGCCCGCCCGCGCCCAGCGAGTCTCCTCCTCGACGGAGCGATAGCGGTTCTCGAACCCCCCCAGTCCGGAATCGACGAGGTCGTAGACGGCGGCTTCCACGTCGGCCATCGCGAGGAAGTCGAAATCGAGGTCGTCGCGGGCCGTCTCGCTGGCCCCTTCGTTGGCCTCGCCGACGCCGAAGCGGACGGGGCCGCCGATGACGCTCGTCCCGTCGGCGGTCCACGCCAGTTTCCGCACCTCGTCGGGTTCGGCGGGCGTCCCGCCGACGTACTTCCCGGGGACGGTCATCCCGCCGACGTACACCATGAGGTCCGCGTCCTCCACGTCGCGCCACCGCGCGTTCTCCTCCCGGAGGGCGTCGATGGTGTGGTACGTTATTTGTTCGTTCGGGACGCCCGCGTCGACCAGTGCACCGGCGGCGTACCGCGGATACGTCGAGATGTAGGGCGGAACCCCGAAGTGGGCGGGTTCGTCGACGTAGCCGTCGACGATGGTCACGTCGAGCGTCTCGGGGTCTACGGTCATGGGTCGCAGGTTGTCGCTCGACGCCTAAAACGGTGTCTTGTCGGTCACGGAGACGGTGGCATCACGCCGAACTGTTCACGCGTATCACACTTATCACAAACCTTATATATTATATTTGCATATCTATTACATAGATTATGAATGCAGCAATCTCACGCAGAGACTTCTTAACGGCCCTCGGGGCCACCGCCGCTCTCGGGGCGGTCGGCCACGCCCGGGCCGACCCGATTCACGCACCGCTCGACGAGCAGAACGCGCCGCCGACCGACAAGACAGTCATCGGCATCTACCCGTCGTGGTCCCGCTACGAACGCAACTACATGCCGGGCCGGGTCCCGCTGGACCAAGTCACGCACCTCCAGTACGCCTTCCTGAGCGTCGAGGAAGACGGGAGCGTCGCCTTCGCCGACGGCTACGCCGACCGGCGGAACCTCGCGGCGTTCCGCGACCGCAAGCGCGACCACCCGAACACGAAGATGATTCTCTCCATCGGGGGCTTCTTCGCGTCGGAATACTACTCGAACGCCGCGCAAAACTCGACGCGCCGCGCGCGCTTCGCTCGGACCGCCATCGAAATCATGCGCGAATACGACTTCGACGGCCTCGACCTCGACTGGCGCTACCCGGGCGGCGGGAACCCTAACGCCTTCACCCGCGAGGGCGACGTGGACCGTTTCATGCTCCTGTTGCAGGAGGTCCGACGGCAACTGGACGCGGCCGGGAGCGAAGACGGCACGACCTACGAACTCAGCATCTCCGCGTCCATCGACCCCGAGTTCACCGAGGGCCTCGACGTGGCCGGGTTCGCCGACGCTATCGACCGAGTGAACGTGATGGCGTTCGACTACACCGGGCCGTGGGAGGAACGCACCGGGTTCAACGCCCCGCTGTACAACCCGTTCCCGGACTCGCCGGACAACGCCTACTACGTCGCCAACGCGATGAGTGCGTGGCGCGAGCAACCCATCGACCCGAGCAAACTGAACCTCGCGTTCGCCTCCTACGGGCGCGGCTTTACCGGCGTCGGTCCGGAGAACCGCGGGTTCGACCAGCCCTTCGACGGGACGCCGCCGGGAACGGTTCCCTCGGAGGAGTCCGGGACCTACGACTACTGGGACATCGAGTACAACGTCAACGCGGACAACGACTACGAGTACCACTGGCACGACGACGCCGCCGCGCCGTTCCTCTACTCCGAGTCCGACGGCGTGTTCGTCACCTACGACAACATGCGGTCGGTCAGCGAGAAGGCGCAGTTCGTCGCCGACGAGGAGTTCGGCGGCATGACGATGTGGGACTTCCACGGCGATAAGCGACGGGCGCTCCTGTACGCGGTCAACACCGTCCTCGCCGAGTAGCACCGTCCTCGCACGTAGCGAGACGCGCTCGACCGTCCGACGTGTCTGCTCTCGCTCGTTCTCTCTGTCCGGCGGTCAGGCCGACGCCTCTAGTTCGGCCGCCACCAGTTCGGCGTTGCGGACGTTCGCCTTCCAGAACGCGTCGAAGAGGTCGCCGACCAGCGGAACCGCGCCGACGGCCACGTCGAGGGCGACGTTCAGGAGCATCCGGAAGAGCGTTCGCTTGGAGACGCCGAGACGGACGGCTTCGGCGACGATGTACAGCGAGCAGACGCCTGCGAGGAGGTCACCGGCGACCGGAAGGACGCCCAGAATCGGGTCGATACCGACGCGAATCCCGACCACGGGGACGCGAACGCTCTCGTCGAGTAGTCGGGCGACGGTTCGGATTCGCCCCAGCGCCTTCGGTTCGGTGTCCATACGGGAGTGTGGGCCGGACCGGGGGTAAAATGTTCGGCTCGCTTATACGTAGATGCGGCCTTCTTCGCGGGGGCCGACGGCCGCCGGACGCGCGCCGTCGGCCACCCGACCGGCCGAGAGGGCGGCCGCGAGTGAGTCCAACGCGTCGTGGTTCCGGAGGTACGTCTCGCGATGGTCGGCCACGTCGACGCTGCAGGCCGCGACGGTTTCGAGGTTCATCTCCCGGCGCGGGCGCGCGCCGTCGGTCGCCTTGTACCCCTCGCGGTAACACCCCAGCCAGCCGAACGTCGCGGCGGGGTACACTTCGCAGACGACCGTTTCGGCGTCCGTGCCGTCGCCCTGCATCGGCGTGACGGTCGTTTCGGAGTCGTCGGCCAGTCGGCCCAACACGTCCCGTGCGCCGTGGTAGGTCATGCTCCGGACGCGGTTGGTGTACGGGCAGAGCGCGCCGCGTCGGGCGTCCGTCTCCCGCCGCACGTCGCGCTTCCCGGCGACCCGCTCGGCGGTTTCCCGGCAGGCCGTCGAGAACGCGCCGGGGTCCGTCGGTCCGTCGCTCCCGCCGACCCACTCGAGGAATCCCCGCCACGTCCCGTCGCACTGCGCGTCGAGGACTGCCTCGGGGAGGCTGAACGGGAAGTCCAGGCCGACGGTCCCTATCTCGTCGGTCCGGATTCGCTCGACGAGGCCCGCGTGCGTGCTCTCCCTGTCCCGCCCCCATCGCTCTGTTCCGCGGTAACACGCGTCGACGACCAGGCCGTCGGCCGTCCGGGTGGCCTCCGTCACCCAGAGCGCGTCGCCCGCCGCGGCGGCCCCGCTGAAGTCCACACCCAAGACACCGGCACTCATGTCAACGAACTCCAGTTGCACCGTATTGAAAGTTCTGACCGTTCAGACGGCAGTTCCGTCTCCGAAAGCGGTTTGTCGCTCACGGACCTACCTTCGCCCATGCCCACGACGCTCGAAGTCGTCTGTACCGACGACGACTGTATGCTCGACATGTTCGAGCTACACTACACGTACGACATGCCCGAGGACGTCGGCGTCACGGACTTCACGTGTCCGTACTGCGGCGGCGTCGACAGTCTGGAGGCCGTCGAGCTATGATGCGCGGCATCGGGGAGTCAATCGGCAACGCGCTGTTCGAGAACCTCGGCCGGGCGGCCGGTCGGGTGCAGGAGAACAAGCCGCTGCCCGCCGACACGCTGGAGTCCGACGACGCCTACCTCGTCGTCTTCGACGCCCCCGGTGCGACCGCGAGCGACATTCAGGTCCGCTACGTCGACGACCGCGTCGAGGTGCGCGTCGACCGCTTCCGCGATTTCCACGACGGATTCGAGATGCGCTACCCCGGCCGCGGCCTCGCCCTCGACGGAGCCGTGACCCTGCCCGAAGACGCCCGCGTCGACCCCTCGACGGCCTCGGCGACGCTGAAGGACAACGGCACGCTCCACGTGCGCGTTCCGAAGGCGGCGGGCGAGGAGGGAGGGGACGAGGACGCGGTCGAGGTTTCGGACGAGACGGCCGACGAGATTGCTGACGAAGGAACCGACGCTGACGACGCGGCCGACGCCGAAGAATAGCCGGTCGCCGTTTACGCTGTTTTACGACGCATGCGCCTCACCAGTCCGCTGTCGGGTAGCCGAGCGCGTCGAAGGACTCGTCACCGTCGAACCGGGTCGGGTCCAACCGTTCGCCCACCCGCCCGTCGAGTCGCGACGGCTCCCCACAGAGTCGCCGTGCCACGAATTCACCCATCGCTGGCGCGCGCATCAGACCGTGGCCCTGCCACCCCGTCGCGACCCAGAGGCCGTCGGCGGCGCGGCCGACGAGGGGGTCACGGTCGGGCGTCGCCGTACACAGGCCCGCCCACGAGCGGTCGACGCCGATGGAAAGCGTCGTCGCTTCCCGGACCCGGTCGAGCGTCGCGTCGACGAACTCGGGGTCGGCGTCGCGGTCCCAGTCGGCGGGGTCGACTTCGTGTGCGCCGTCACCGACGAGGAGGGCGTCCCCCTGTGGCCGCCAGTAGAACTCGCTGGTGGCATCGTAGAACGACGGGAGAGCGGCGTCGACGGACTCGGTGACGAGGACCTGCGCGCGGTAGGCTTTCAGCGCCAGCGAGACGCCCGCGTCGGCGACCAGGGGTTTCGTCGCGGGACCGGCCGCGACGACGACGGCGTCGAACGATTCGGTTCCGGTCGGCGACTCGACTGCCGTCGGCCCGTTCAGCGAGACAGGCGTCCCGGTCCGCACGTCCGCGCCAGTCCGCCGTGCCCGGTCTGCGAGCGAGTCGACGACCGACTCGGCGTCCAACAGACCGGCCGCGTTGGCGACGCCCGCCGCGACGACATTGTCGGTTTCGAGCGTGGGGTACCGCTCGCCGAGCGCTTCCGGGTCGACGCGCTCTACGTCCCGTCCGTTCGCTCGCATCTCGCGGACCTGTCCGTCGATTGCGGTTCCGTCGCCGTCCTCGCGGGCAACCCAGACGTACGGACACGGGTCGAGCAGGCCCCACTGGCGCCACCGTTCGAGGGCGCGGTCCGCGACGGCGGCGTCCACGGGGTCGGCGAAGGCGTCGTAGGCGATGCCCGCGGCGCGACCGGTCGCGCCGCTCCCGAGTTCGTCACGTTCGTAGAGCGTGACCGAGACGCCGCGCCGCGCGAGGTCACCGGCGACGACCAGTCCGACCGCGCCACCGCCGACGACGGCGACGCGCATCTATTCGAGGAGCGGGTCCAGCCCACGGGCCGGGTAACCGACGACGGTGTCGACGCCGACCTCGCGAAGTCGGTCGATTCGCGCGTCGATTTCCCCCCCAGTTCCCACGAGGGCATAGTCGCTGACGGCCTGTTCGAGAACCTCGCGGGCGCGACCAGTCGCCGCGCTGTCGGTGGCGGCGTCGTCGGGAAGCGCCGCGCGAACGGGGCGGCGCCGGGCGGCGTACGCGCCGACGGCGTCGAGAATCGCGTCCGTGTCGTCGGTGAGAACGACGGGGGCGTACAGCGCGATGTCGCCGTCGAACCCGGCGGCGCGAAGTGCCCGGATGTCGCGTTCGGTGGAGCGAGCGAGCAGTTCGTACTGCGTGCCGCCGACGGCCATCGCGAGGCGTTCGATGCCCTCGGTCCCGACCCACGGGTCGGCGGCGTCCGCGGTGGCGGCTTCCAGTCGCGGTGCGACCGCCCGCGACGCTTCGGACTCGGTGAGATAGGCGCTGTGCCCGGCTACCAGCACGCGTTCGACAGCGTCGGGCAGGGCCGCGAGCGCCGAGTCGTCGCCGAGCGGGTCGTAGCCGTCGGCCCGGACGGGCGTCGTCAGGCGTACCGACGCGCTGTCGGCGAGCGCTCGGAGGGTGTCGAAATCGGGAACGTACTCGTGGCCCTCGTAGTCGACGACGACCGTCTCGACGTCGAGACCGGTGGCTCGTCGCGGGTCGACTTCCATCGGCTTGAGCGCCACCGCGTCGATGCCCACGGCCGAAAGCGTCCGCGTCGAGCGTGTGCTCATTCGGTCCCATCTTCGGGCGTCCGGGTGCAAAGCCCTGTCGTTCTACTGCGCCTCGTCGCGGACGCTCTCGGGCAACTCGTCGTCCGGCCCGGCGTAGCGGTCGGGTTCCGCGGGCATCTCCCAGTCGGTGGTCAGTTCGAGCAGTTGGACGAGCATCCGTGCCGTCGCCCCCCAGACGGTGTAGCCGTCGACGTAGAAGAAGTGCAGGCGAATCTCGCCGTAGTGGGGGTGGTCGCGGTGTTCGGACTCGTAGTTGTCGAGGTCGGTAAGTTCCGCGACGGGGAGCGTGACGACTTCGGCCACCTCCTCGTCGTTCGGAAGGTACTCTCGGTCGGGAATGCGGGCGACGAACGGCCGGACCGAGTAGTTCGTAATCGTCCGGATGTCGTCGAGTCTGCCGACGACGTTCACGGCCTGGGGGTCCAGCCCGATTTCCTCGTTGGCCTCGCGCAGTGCCGTCTGGAGCAAGTCCTCGTCCTCGGGTTCGTAGCCGCCGCCGGGAAACGACATCTGTCCCGGATGGTCGGTGAGGTGGTCCGCCCGCTTGGTAAACAGAATCGCCTCGCCGCCCTGTCGGGTCACGACCGGGACGACGACGGCGGCCTCACGCTCTTCGTCCTCGACGGAGAGGGCGTCGCGCGTGCGCAACCGGTCGAGGTCCATATCCGATACGAAGGGGCGTACGTTCTTAACTCGGGTGGGTCCGGCGGCGGGGCTACGCGTCGTCGAGTCGGTCGCGGGCCGACGCGAGGTCGACCGACCCCCACGCTTCGAGGTCGTAGCTCACGTCCAGCAGGTCGGCGATACGCTCGTCGTCGTCCGCCCGAACCGCGAGGACGGCGTCCTCTCGAAAGCGCGCCTCGGCGGCCTCGGCGACCGTCTCGCTCGAAACCTCGCGCTCGGGCACGGACATGATGTGTGGCAGGTCGGTCGCGCCGTCGGGAAGTGTGGGGAACGCCGTCGGGCCGACGACCAGTAGCGGGTCGTCGACGCCCGCGTCGTGGTCGGCGACGCTGACGAGGTGGTACGACGCCAGCGCCTCGTCGACGAGGCTCCCGAACGCGTCCACGTCGTCGTCCTCGCCCCGCTTGAACGCGAGTTCGGCACACGCCTGTCCGCACTCCGCGCGGGTCAGCGCGCCGAAGAGGTCGACGACGCCCGCGAGGTCGTCCGGTGTCAGGTCCATACGTCCCCGTCACGCCGAACCGGTACAGGGTTTCCGGAACCGGTCAGGCTTCTGCCGTCTCGGGCAGTCGACCGTCGGCGTGCAACGCGAGTAAGAGGACCAGCAGGACCACGAGGCCACCGCCCATCCACTCGAAGATGGTCGCGAACGAGATGCCAGCGTCTCGGAGCGTTCCCACGACGACGCTGCCGGGGGCCTGTATCACCATCATCCCCGCGCCGTAGGCCGCGTACGCGCTTGCTCGGTGGTGGTCCGGGAGCGACCCGAGCAGATAGGTATCGGCCGCCGGGAAACTGCTGTGGATGACGTAGCCCGTGACCGCGCTGAACGCGACCAACGGCCAGAACCCGCGTACCACGGGGAGCACGAGGATACAACCCGTGAACGCGGCGACGATGACGAGCAGATACGGCACGGCGGGTAACCGGTCGGCCAGTCGGCCGCTGACGTAGAAGGCGGGGACGCCCGTGCCGAACACCACTTGCAGCAGTATCCGGCCCGTCGACTCGCTCACGCCGATAGTTCCCAGATACGTGACGTAGAAGTTGAACAGGCCGTTCCACACCATCGTCATGAATCCGAGGGTCACGACGCCAGTGAGGATGATGCGCCACTGCGCTCGCACCGCGCCCACCAAGTCCGTGTCTGCGGCCCCGGCCTCGGGAAACGCCGTCCGCTTCGCGATGACGGTGAACACGACGGTCATCACCGCCGCGGCGACGGCCATCACCTGCAGCGTCGTCCGCCAGTCGCCGAACAGGAGCGCGGCCGACACGAGGGCAGGCGCGCCGACGGCGGCCAGTTGACTCGCGACGCCGTGCCGACCGAGCATTTTGCCGGGTGAGTCGGGGTACAGTTCGCTGATGAGCGTGTTGGCGGCGACGATGTAGACGCCGCTCGCGAGTCCCATGGTGAAGCCACCGACGAGCAACAGCGTGGGGTCGGTCGTCAGCGCGGTGAACGTCGTCCCGACGGTGAGGACGACACCGGACCCGAAGATGGCCTGCGCCCGAGAGATGCGGGTCAGCAGATAGCCGGTCGGCAGGCGCGGCACGGCGCTTCCGACCCAGACGAGCGTCGCCAACAGACCGAGCGTGGCGTCGCTCGCGCCGGTCGCCGCTCGAATCGGTTCGATGAGCGGCGCGAAGACGACTCGCGAGAGGTTGATGAGAAACACCAACCCGAGCAGGGACCCGAACACGGACCGTCTGGACACACCGGACAATCGTCGCTTGCCCCGAACAAGGTTCCGAAACGCCCGCGGCCTTTTTACCCGTCCGTGTCGCAGGTCCGTGCATGGACTCGGTCAGGAAGGCGTTACGAGCGGGGGACGTCGAGAAAGACGGCTACGGGCGACTGTCGTGTGTCACCTGCGACGAACCGCTGTCGACGGACAACAACCCCGACAAAATCGGGAAGATACGCGTCTGTCCCGATTGCGGGAGCGAGTGGAAGGAACTGGGCTGACCGCCGACCGACCGCCCGTCACTCGAACACCGCGTCGAAGGCGTCCGCACCGAGCGGTTCGTACCGCCCCGCCTCGACGTTCTCTTTTGCGTGCTCGACCGACCCCATCCCGACCAGCGAGCAGGTCACGCCCGGCGCACTCCGTGCGAAGTTTATCGCGCGCTGGGCGCGCGTCTCCCCGTCGAGTTTCGCTTCGACGGACTCGGGCATCTCGTTCGCCAACCGCCCCTGCAGTATCGAGGCGCTCGTAAAGACGTTCAGGCCCGCCTCGTGGGCGAACCACAGCGCCGACTGCGGGCCGTCCGGCCCGTCGTGGGCCTCCACGGTGAACGCGTCGGCCATGAAGACGTTGAAGGGACACTGGATGGCCCGGAAGTGCGTCGCCGTGTTTCCCACCGTCTTCGCGGCCGCCCGCGCCCGTTCGACCACCTCTGGGAGCGAGAGGTAGCTCTCGTGGTCCTTCGGCACCCGGAACGCCTCCCACGTCGCCACGCCGTAGTGGTTCAGGTCGCCGTCGGCCGCCCGTCGCTCTAACTGTTCGAACGCGGCTTCGAGTTTGTCGTACACTTCGTCGCGGCCGTGGTCGGCCAGTTGCGTCTCGGGATTGTGGACGTAGTAGCAGTCGATTGTGTCGAGGCCGAGGTTCGACAGCGACCGGTCCAACTGGTCGTCGAGGAACTGCGGCGCGATGCAGTGCTGGCCGCTCACCAGCTCGTCGGCGTCGACGATGCCGGTGTCGACGTACTCCGACTGGACGAACGCGCCGGGGTCGGCCGGTCGCTCGCCGTCGAACGGGACGAACCCGCCCTTCGTCGCGACGACGACGGCCTCCCGCGGCACGTCGGCGTCCGCTATCGCTCGCCCGACCACGCGCTCCGAGCGCTGGTGGCGGTAGTTGATGGCGGTGTCGACGACGTTGACGCCCCCTTCGAGCGCCGTGACGATGGCGTCGTGGTACGCCGCGTCGCGTTCGTCGGTCGGGTCGCCGAGGTACGTGCCGACGCCGATGCTGGAGACGACGCCGCTGCCGAACCGGCGGAAGAACGTGCGCGCGAAGTCGTCGTGGTCGTCCCGGTACGCCCATGTCGCCGCCCGTGTAGCCATACCCGCGGTTCGGCGCGCGGGGACAAAAGGGGCGAGATTCCCGCCGGGTCAGCGCTCGCCCGACATCGCTTCGAACACCCGTTGGCGCAGGTCCTCGCGAGAGATGCCGCTGCTGGGGCCGATACCGGCCATGTACTCGACGGGAATCTGCCCGCCGCCCATCCGGGCGTGGCCGCCGCCCTCGCCCATCGGTATCTCGCTGACGACCGACTCGATGACGCGCCCGATGTGGACCCGGTCGTCCCGGGACCGGCCCGCGATGCGAATCGTCCCGTTGCACTCCCCGAGGACGACGACGGCCGAGACGCCCTCTAAGGTCTCCAGTTCGTCGGCGGCTTGCGGAATCGCGTCGGTGTTGGACACTTCACCCACGTCGCTGTAGGCGAATGGGGTCTTCACGATGCGACTCGTTATCGCGCGGGCCTTCACTTCGAGGACTTCGGCGTCTATCTGCGGGTTCGCGATGCGGTTCAACAGGTCGGGGTCCATCCCCTCGTAGAGATACGCCGCCGCCGCGAAATCGTCGGCGGCACAGCCGTTGGTCAGCGAGCGCGTGTCGGACTGGATACCGTAGATGAGGCCCGTGGCGAGGTGACTCGGGACCGTGTCGTCGGGGAGCGCGTTCGTGTTCACGCCGCCGTCGGTTACGGCCGTGTTCACCTCGTAGAACTCCCAGTCCAGCGACTCGAAGTACTCGGCGAAGATGGTCGCACACGCACCGACATCGGGCCGAACGTCGGTGAACTCCTCGCCGGTCCCGTCACCGGGGTGGTGGTCGACGACGGCCAGCGGGTCGATTCCCCCCGCTCCGGGGAACCCCCGGGCTTCGTTGTGGTCGACGAGGACGATATCCTCCTCCTCGATGTCGCCGCGCGTCTCGATACGACTGATGTCGATATCGAGTACCGTCTCGAAGGCGCGGTTCTCCGGCCGTCGAATCTCCCCCGTGTAGTACAGCGTCGCGTCCGTGCCCACCGCCGAGGCCAACCGCTCGACGGCCAACGCCGACGACATCGCGTCGGGGTCGGGATTCGGGTGCATCAACACCGCGACGGCCTCGCACGCGCCGAGGACCGACTGCAAGCGGTCGCCCGGCGTGCGCGTCAGATACCGGTAGGCGATGACCCCGACGCTGAACACGACGAGGAGCGCGATAACGCCGACAGCGGCCGCTACCGGGTTCGTGCTGGCGAACGCGAGGACCTGCTCCGCCCGCGTCGCGAGGTCACCGCCAGCCACCAGTGACATACTGGTAGATGCTCCGCGATGCGATAAGAAGGTTCCCCACGGTTAGTTTCTGAGATACGTATCGATTGCTTTCTGGTAGCCCTCGCGAAACGTCGGGTAAACGAAGTCGTACCCGAGCGAGCGGAGGCGCTCGTTCGAACAGCGCTTGCTGGTCTGAATGCGCCGGGTCGCCGTCGCCGAGAGGCTCTCGTCGGCCAGTCGCTCCGCTTTCGTCTGTTTCGGGGGGAACGGCACGTCGCACTGCTCGGCCAGCCAATCGGCGAAGGCCCACTTCTCGACGGGTTCGTCGTCGACGACCAGCACCACCTCGGCGCGGTGGTCCCCCTCCAGCAGAAACCGCACGGCTCCGGCGGCGTCGTCGCGGTGGACCATGTTGAGATAGCCCGCCGTTACCGGTCCCTCTAGATACCGGGAGAGCCGATACCGGTCGGGACCGTACAACCCGGCGAAGCGCGCGACGCTCCCGTGGCCGCCGTAGTCGGTCGGTCGCTCGCGCGCGACGCGTTCGGCCTCCGCGAGGACTTCCGTCTTCTCGGTCTGCGGGTCCAGCGGCGTCTCTTCGTCGACCCATTCGCCGTCGTGGTCGCCGTAGACACCCGTGCTGGATGTGTAGACGAGTCGTTCGGGAGCGTCCTCGCGCGCCCAGAAGTGGTCGATAGCGGTTCGTAGACCGTCGACGTACACCTCGCGAGCGGCGTCGGCCCCCCGACCGCCGGAACTGGCCGCGAAGACGACCCAGTCGGCGTCGGGCACGGCGGCCAGCGACTCGGCGTCTGTCACGTCGGCCTGTACCGCCTCGAACCCGGCGTCCTCGACCGCCGCGACGCCGTCCGCCGAGCGGCGGACGCCGACTACGTCGTGGTCGCCCCGCAGTTGCCGCCCGAGTTCGAGGCCGACGTACCCACACCCGAGGATAGCGACGCGCGTCATCGCTGCTGGCTCTCGATGTAGCTGTGCAGGACGGCGAACTCACGCAGCGTCACTGGATAGCGCCCCTCTATCTTCTGTTGGATCTCCTTCGGTTCCATCTCGGTGTCGATACCCGAGGACAGCGTCTCGACGTCCATCACGGCCGTCGTCATCCCCATCAGGAGGATGTCCCGCGCCTCGGCCTCGATGGCGTCGGCGTCGGGTCGGTCGGGGTCGGTCGACAGAATCGCCGCCGCGTCGGACAGCGAGCAGTCGGCCGCGTCGCCGTCAGCGACCGCTTCGACGACGCGCTCGTCCAACCCCGTCGCTTCGACAACCGACTCGACGCCGACCGTCGCGACGGCGTCGGCGAGCACCGACTCGTAGGCCGCGAGCAACGCCTCGGGGGTCTGCTCCCCGGCGTCGGGAAACTCCGCTCTGAGCATGCCCGTCGGTAGGGCCGGGGGGTATTAGTCGGTGTCACTCTCCGGGCGCTCCGGCGTCGGGCCATCCGGCGGAGGTTTCGACGGCGACACCGTCCTTGTCGCCGACGCCGCGGAGTCGCGGCGGGACGACGACTACGATGCCTGCCTCTGCCCGGAACGAGAGTCGATCGCTCGTTCCCAGTCCCTCGCGGGTCCCGTCGCCGTCGACATCGAGGCGGACGGGGTCGCCGTCGCGGACGTACGTCGTGCTCGCACTCGGCGTCGCCGGCGTCCCGCGGTTCGCGGTGACCGCGAAGCGGGCGTACTCCCCCTCGACGGTGACCCACCAGACGTTCATCGTTATCGCCCAGTACGCGCCCGGAACGAACGACGGGAGTATCGGCAATCCGGCGGGGAGCGTCTTCGTCCCTAACCTCTTCTCGACCAGTCGCTCCGTCTGCTCCCGACCGGCGTCGGCAAGCAGTTGCCGGGTTTGTGCCCGCGAAATCCGCCTGACCGCCGTCGCGGTCTGGTTCACGACGGGCGTCCGCGGCCGCGCGATAGGTCGCGAGAGTGCGTCCTCGGTCGCGCCGTCGAGCCGAATCCAGAGCCAGTCTCGCTCGACGAGCGACAGTCCCCGTCGCTCGGCGGTGACGCGAGCGACTCGTTCGGCGGCGGACCCGTTCGCGAGCGCCCGGCCGCGAACGCCGGTCCCGTTCCACCGCGCCGTCGCCGTCTCGACTATCTCGCGACTCCGCTGCGGTCCCGCGCTCGTCTCCTCGTGTACCGTCGTCGCCATCTGTTCGAGGACGTACGCGTTCGCGCGCTCGACCCGTCGCCGAAGGGTCGCGCGCTGTCTCGCCAACGTCTCGTTGCTGGTGTTGCGGGTCACGTTTGCCGCGCGGAGCGTGGCGGCCGCCGTCAGTAACCTGACTCGGTCGACCTGTCCCGTCCCCTCGCCGGTGACCGCCGCAGCGGCGTTGTCGTACGGGACCGTGAACAGGTTGACGTTGCGGGCGACGAGCGGCGTCTCGCTGCCCTCCAACGATGGGTGGGCGGACTCGTTCACCCGCCCGAGCGTGAGGTACTGCGGGCCGGTGTCGACCCGCGTCGTGACCGGTCCCGCAGGACTGACCGGCGCTGGCCGCGACCGGGGGATGCGCGTCTCACGGGCGGTCAACGACCGACGGAGGTCGGCGAGCGACCCACCGGTCCGGTTCGCGAGCACCCGACCGACGCGTTCGCTGGCCCCCGCGTGGTGTCGCTCACCGGCGGCGAGTCGGTCGGTGACGGCGTCGAGGTACGCGATGCGGGCGGCGACGCGCGCTTTCTGTGCGGTGCTGTCGTAGCGCGTCGGCGCGTCAACGAACGTCGCGCGTCGCTCGGCGAGTCGGTCGCGCAACTGTCCGGCGGGATTCGCGTCGAAACTTCCGACGGCACCGCGCTCGACCGTGACGTTCGTCTCCCGGACTTCTTCGCGGAGGTCACGGAGGTCCCGGTACACCCACGGCCGGAGTTCGTTGGGGTGCTCGCCGGTGACGTGGATGGCGTTCGTCCGCAATCGCCCGACTGCCGCCCGTTCGGCGACGGCGTCGCGGCCGCCCGCTCGGTCGAGTAGCTCCCGTTCCGCGCGCGGTTCGACATCCGCCAAGTTCGGGCCGCCGACGGGACTCCCGTCTCGCTCGTGGGCGGTCCTGATTCGACGGTCCGGTGCTGGCGTGTCGTCCTCGTGTCGGCCGACGAGGGCGACGCTCACGCGCCGCCGCTCGGTGCGTGCGGACGCCGTGGTCGTCTCGTCGCTGCCGTTCTCCCAGACCGCGACCCGCGTGTGTTCGACGGCGACGACGCGGCCGAAACTGTCCAGTTCGTGCCAGTCGCGAGGCACGTCCGGCCGCGGGGTCGCGTCGTCGACGACGGTCGCATCGCTGGTCCGCCGCTCGGTCAGTAGGGTCCAGTTCTCGCCCGGTCGCGTCGGTCGCGAGGGACGCCCGCCGCCGATTCGATACCCGTTCGCCACCAGCCGCGTCTGGACGGTGTACGCGTCGGCGAGCGTCGCGTCGAGGGCGTCGGGAGCGGCGACCGCTCGGAAGGCGTCGTCGGCGGTGCCGTTGACCGCGACGCGCATGGGCTCGTCGGGTTGCGGGTGGTTCCCGGGCGGCGGCGCGGTGCTGATACTCTGCTCCGGCGGGTGGTAGGAGGTTTCGGCCAGCAGTGACTGGGCGAACTCGGTGTCCCGACTTCCCCCGACAACGTCTTCGATGCCGACCACCGCCGTCGCGTCCGTCAGCGTCCGCCGTCCGTCGGGGTCACTCCGTCCGAACGTCGACCGCTGGACGCCGAGCAACGCTCCGTTGGTCGCGAGGCTGACGTGGCGGTTCGCCACCACGTTGTCGATTGGTGCGCCGCCGAACTGCGCGCCCCCTCTCGCCCACGCGATGGGGTACAGCCGCGCGGTCAGTCGCTGGCTCAGCCCCGGTTTCGCGAGGCCGTTGTTCACCCGCCGGTCGTATCGCTGGACCTGTTGATGGAGCAGGAGCACCGGCGACTCGACGACGACGGTCGGCGAAACGTGCCGACGTGTGACGACGCGGGCGTCCCGTCGGACGGTGACGGTGACGTTCTCGACGGTGGCACGCAATCGCGTCCCGTTCGGCCCGGCCGACGCGACGGTGACCCGCTCGATGGCTTCGCGGTACTCGGCAGTCGTCTCCACGGACGGGAGAGTCGCCGTCGCTGTCACCGAATCGCTCGTCGCCGAGACCTGGGCGAGGCGGTCCCGGACTCGCAGATAGATGCGGAGTCGGAGCGCATCGCGGAACGGCTGTGACTCGTTCAACGCGCGACCGACGGACGTGTTCGCGGTCGTGAGGACGGGGTTCGACGCGGCGCGGCGTCCCGCCGTCGCCACGCCGCCGCGCATCGCCGTCTGCGTCGCCGCCGCCGTCCGGTCGACGACGCGCTCGACCGTCGTCTCGGTCGGCGCTGGGTCGGGCACGAGCGTCGGCGCGAGCGTGAGACTGCTGACCAGCAGGAGGACGCCGAGCAGGGAGAACGGGACGCGTCCCCGCGTGTCGTCTCTCATCGGGACCACCACCTGCCGCTCATGCAGACCACGTCCTGACGGTGATGCTGACGGTTCCCGTCCGAACGCTCCGCGCCGCGGCGGTCGGCGAGTCGAACCGCGCTCGCAGATCCGCCGCGAGCATCGTCGTCAACCGCTCGCGCAGGCGGCGATTGAGCGCCTCGGGCGACGTCCTTTCGCTTGGACGGACCGATTCGCCCGCGGCGGCCCCGAACCGCCGATACCTATTCGCGACGAGCGCGTCGGTCGGGTAGTCCCCGCGGAGCGCTATCCGCGTCCGGTCCGGGGGAAAGAGGCCGGTGACGACCGTCGACGCGACGACGCCCGCGACGCCGCGGTGACCGGCCACGTCCGCGGCCGACAGCGCCTGCTCTCTCGCGTCTGCCATCGGACTGCCGACGGTGAGCGTCGCAGTCCGAACGTCGACGGCTGGCGGCGGTGTCGGTCCGACCCGAACGACGCCGCCAACCGGCGCGCCGCGATACGGTTCCCAGCGGGCGCGAACCGCCGTTCGCTGGCCCCGTCCATCGAGTCGGTCCCGCGTCGCGTTCACGACCCCGCGCTCGAAGCCCTCGCTCGCAATCGAGAGTCGCCGTTCGTCGACGGCCACCGCACTCATCGCGGCCTCGCCGAGCAGTTCCGCGACGGTCCCGTGTGCGGTTCGGCGGTGTCTGAGGGAGGGGGTGGTGACCCACTCGGGCGGGTCGCCGGCGGGGTCCAGCGCGTAGTCGACGCTGGCTGTGGTGGTCGCCAGCAGTTCCGCCCGGTCGGCCGCGGGAGTCCCGGTTTCCGGTGGGGTCACCGCCGCGGTATCGACGACAGCCGTCGCGGCCGCGCCGACCAGCAACAGGAACACCGTTACGTCGAGCACCGTGCTCGTCGCTCTGGTCATCGCCACACCCGTACGCTCAGTGTCCCGCGCAGAACCGTTCCCGGCGCAACTCTGACACTCACGAGTCGGTCGGCATAGGCCGCCGTCGCGGGTGGTCGAGGGCCCGCGCTCCAGCCCCGTTCAGCCTGCGTTACCTGTCTCGCCCGCCCGACACGCACCGTGACGTTGGCGTCGTAGCCAGAGGGGACGGCAGTTAGCGACTCGCCAATCCCCTCGGGGTCCAGCACACCAACACGACTCACCCGCCGCTCGACGGCGTCCGCGGTCGGTTCGGCCGGGTTTCGGTCGGTCCCCGTCGACGCAATCGCGCCGTCGAGTACCCCGGCGTACAGCGCCACACCAGCGGAGACGGCGAACAGCGCGACCAGCGCCGCCAGCGGTTCCGTCGCGGCCCTATCCGACGAGCGTGACATCTACGTCCCCCCAGACGACGCGTCGAGCGGTCGCTCGATTCGGCGCTGGCCGCCAACCGGGTCCGTCAGTCTGTGCGCGTGCACACGCCTGTTCGAAGGCCAAACTCGACTCGAAAACCGTTCCCGGACGGCGGCCGTCGAGGACGGCCCGGAGGTCGCTCCCCGTGGCAGGAACGATAGCGGTGAGAAACGTCGCGTGAGCCGTGCCACCGTCGTTCCGAAGTCCGACCTCGTTGGCGGACAGTCGCCACTCCTCCGCGGAGAGGTCGCGCGTCACCGCGGAGCCTCCAGGACTCGTGGCGACTTCGTCGGCCGTCGCCGCCAGTGCGGCGGCGTCGGGCGGTGCAGCCGTAGGTAACCCGGCGACGACGCCGAAGACGGCGACGCTTGCGATGCCGAGTGCGGCCCACACGAACAGCGTCTCGACGTGGGTGTCGAACATAGGCCCGGGTCGCCCCGGCCTCCGATTTAAACGCTCGGCTCAGAGTACCAGACCAGTGGCGACGGCGGCAGTGAGGTACGTCGCCGTCGCGGCACACAGCGCCAGTCCGACCCGATACCCGACGCGTGCTCTGTCCAACCCCTGTTCGAGACCGGTCGACAGCGTCGTCAGGACGACGGCGAGGACGAGACAGTACCAGCCCACGAGGGGGCCCAGCGCGGCGCTCGGCGGCGACTCGATGGGTCCGCCAGTCCCCATCGTCGCCGAGAGCGCGACTGTCGCACCCCCGATGAGCGGGCCGAACAGCGCGCCCGTGTTCGAGAGCGTGCCGGTAATCTGTGCGAGGTCACGGCGGGTCTCGCGCTCGACGGCGTCGAGTTCAGCGAGGTGGTCGCCCATCGCGGCAAGCGTCTCGCCTGCGGGCGGTCCGATGTCGGCGGCGGCCGCGAGCAGCGTCGCGGTCCGCTCCAATCTGGGACTCGGGACCGTCGAGAGCGTCCCGTACTCGCCCCGGAACGCTGTTTCGATGTCCGTATCGAGGCGTCGTTGCCGGTCGAGTGTCGCGGCGAGGAGGGTCGAGAGCGGGTCGGCCGTCACGCCGACCGCCTCCTCGAGGGCGGCTTCGACTGACTCCCCGCGGTCGACTCGTCGCCCGACGGCGTCGAGCAAGTCCGGCAAGCCCGACTCGACGGCCGAGACGTGGTCTCGGACCGCGCTGACGGGGCGGTAGTAGACCACGAGTGCCGTTCCGGTCCCGCCTCCGAGTGCCGCGACGGCCGGTGCCCATCCGGGCGCGACGACGGCCGCAATCGTCCAACCGCCGACCGCGACGAGTCCACCGGACGCCAGTGCTCGCTCCGGCCCCGACGGTACGTCGGGGTGGTTTCGAGGCACCGTTGCCGACGGGAACGCGACCGGCCGACGACCGAGCAACCACGCGCTCGCGACGATGAGTCCGGCCGGGAGGACGAGTCCGTAGAGAACCACCAGCATCGGGGTCGTCACCGGGACACCAGCCGCGGTCACGGCCGGAAGCAGCGACACCATCGCCAGCGGGAGCAAGACGCCGAACGCGTACAGCCCGGTCGCGGGCGCGCGGAGAGCGGCCGCGAACTGGGCCATCTCGTCGCGCGTGCCGTCGAGAATCTGCCGACGTGCGCGTCGGAGTACCGCGTCGCGTTCCCTCGCAGGTGCGAGCGCCGCGCGCTCGACGCTCTCGAACGCCCGTTCGAGTGCCGGAAACCGGTCGCCCCACTCGTCGACGAACGTCCCGTGGCCGTCCCGTGGGGTGCCACGTGCCCGTCGTCTGTGCGCGGCCAGACGCTCCACGAGTCGACCGTCGCCCGCCCGGACCGCGAAGGCCCCCGCCCGCTCCGTCGTCGGCCACAGCCGCATCCCGAGCGCGAGTGTTGCGACCAGTGCAGGTCCCGCACCGAGGGCACGGATGCGTCGGAGCCGTGCGGCCAGCGGTGCCCCGTAGCGTCCGAGGAGGGCGACGCCGACGGCCCCGACGAGACAGCCAGCCCCGCCGACAGTCCCGACTGGGCCGGAAACGAACCCGAGGATGGCGAGGCCACAGAGCCACGATACGGCAGCGAGGGAGTAGCTCGCGCCGAGGAGACGTTCGGGAGCCAGCGGAACCCGGAGCGTCCGGCACGCCCGTCGGTATCGCTCGGTGACCGGTATCGCCGTTGCGAGCGGAGTGGCCGACGTGGACGACTCACTCGACACGATTCTCTCCCGGATGGGCTGTCTGGGAAGTCGAGTTCCCGGCGAACGACGCCGCTCGCCGCTGGATTTCACCGCGGACGCTCGCGTACGATTCGCCGGGGGTCGCGAGGGACTCGACGAGGTGACTCGTTCCGCGGTCGAGGCGGCCGGTCGCCGTCGCCCGGTCACCGTCGCCTCGTTCGTACAGCGGCTCGAACCCGACCTCGTCGCCGCGGTCGACGATTTCTTCGACCGTCGCGACGCCGCGACCGCCCGCTGCAGTCGGCGGGGCCAGCGTCAGGACGAGGTCCGTCGCGACGAACGCGCTTTTCGGCACACCGAGGTCGGCGACGAGGCGTTCGCGCACGCTCTCGCCGCCGGAGCCGTGTATCGTCCCTAAGACGGCCTCGTCGCCGCTTCCGACCCGCATCGCCTCGTAGAGAACGCTCGCTTCCTCGCCCCGGACTTCGCCGACGACGAGCGCGCCCTCGCCGAGTCGGAGCGCGGTCCGCAGCGCTTCGGTCGCACTCACCGAAGGTCCGTCCCCGCTCGCAGTCCGGAGCGGTTGCACGTCTCGCCCGTCGGCCTGTAACTCCGAAACGGGGAGTTCGGGCGTGTCCTCGATGACGACCGTTCGGACCGCCCGCGGGAGTTCCCACAGGAGCGCGCCGAGGGCCGTCGTCTTTCCGGCCCCGCGCGGTCCCGCGACGAGGCAGGCGGCCCCGCGCTCGACGGCGACGGAGAGCAATCCGGCGACCGCTGAGGGAACGCTCCCGTTCTCGACCAGGTCGGCCAAGCGCCAGCGAGTGCCGTCGTGGGCACGAAACGCGAACGCGAGGCCGTCGCTCAGCGGCTCCGTCACGCCGGTGACGCGCACCTCTCTGTCGCCGACAGTCGCGGTGGCGTCGAGGGTCGGACTCGCCCGTGAGAACGCCCGGCCGCTGGTCCGGCGGAACGTCGATGCCAGTGCGCGCGCGCCGTCGTCGGTCAGTCGCACGTTCGTCCGCATCGTCTCGCCGCCGACACGCACGCGGAGGTGCGTCTCGTCCACGGGAGCGGTCGCGAACACGTCCGAGACGCGCGGGTCGGCGAACAGGTCGTCGAGAATTCCCAGTCCACGCGTGTGCTTCCGCAGGACCTCGGCGATTTCGGTCGCCGTCGCGCCGTCACCGGTCACCGCCGCGGCGGCCTCGTCGACCGTCGGCATCGAGCGGTCACCACCGGCGACCAGTCGCTCGGCGGCCGCGGCCAGCGTCGCGGCGGTCGCGGCGTCGAACTCGTGTTCGCGAGGCCGTACGTGGTACACGTCCAGCGACCCGACAGTCTCGTAGCGGCGGACGACGGCACCGCTATCGAGCGCCTGTCGGTCTCTGAGCGCCGCGTCCGCTGGGGGCTGTTCGGTCAGTCGACTGTCGCTTATCGCCGGGCCGACGTACGGTTCGAGCGGGTCGGCCGTCGCTCGTTCGGCGAGACGAGCGAGTCCGGTCGTTGCCGCTAGTGTGGCGACGTGACCCGCCCGGCCAGTCGCTTCCGTCGCGGCCCCAAGCGGGTCGCGTCGGGCGCGTTCGGCCAGTCGGTCGTCGAGGGAGGCGACCCGCGTGGCGAAGCGAGCAGTAGCGACCAGTAGCGCCGCTCTGTCGTCGAGGTACGCCCGCTCCAGTCCGTCGCTCCGCGTCACCACGGCGTCCACCGCGTCGGTGCCGAGGGCGTCGACGACGGTTTCGAGACAGTCTGACGAACACCCGAGTCGGCCGTCACCGGGGCAGGCGTCGGCGTCGACGGTGAGCGTCCCGCCGTCGAAGGTCGGCTGACAGCGGCAGGCGGCGGTGTCGTCTGCCTCCCGAAACCAGTCACGAAGCATCGGCTTGTACCTCCCCGTCGCCACGCTGTCGGCCGACGTGTCGGACCGTCACCACCGGCGCGCCGGACTGACGCCGGTAGCCGAAGGCGAGGCGGTGTGTGCCCGACTCTCGTAGCGTCAGCGCTTCGCCCACCGGCCGAATCTGGACCCCGACTAGCCGTTTCGTCCGGTTCGTCGCACCCCCGACTCGCCAACTGGCGACGCCGACGCCTTCGCGGGTGTGGAACCGGAGGCGACGGACGGCCGCACTCGTCCACGTTCGGGCCGGGAGCCGAATCTCGGCGACGCGCCGCGCGCCGCGGCCCCGAGTCGGGTCGTCCGTCGCGACCATCGACTGCAACCGCTCGCCGAGGGCGGTAACCTGTCGGTCCACCGCCGCGTCGGCCGCGTCGGCCCGCGCGGTCGCGAGCGGTTGTGCGGCCACTCCGAGCAACGTCGCGGCGAGCACCGTCCCGACGACGAGACGGACTATCACAGTAACGCCCGAATCCGTTCGATGACGCCGGATTCCTCCGCCGATTCTGGCGCTTTCGCGGACTCCGTCGGCGCTGCCGAGTGGTCGATTCCGCCCTCTCGGACTCCGGCGACGGCCGTCTCGGACGGCGGGTCACGGGTCGCCGGTGTCCGGTGGTGCTGGTCGCCGTCCGGCCCGCTGAACTGGTCTGGTTCGGGCGTCTGCGCGGGTCGCTCCCGCCTCTCGGGTCGGACGGTCGTTCCAGCGGACTCGTTGACCGCCGTGTCGAGACGGCGTTCGAGTCGGTCCGTCGCGGCCAGCGCCGCGTCCGCGCGCTCCTCCACGCGTTCGTTGACCGACTCGACGTTACCGACGTACCCGCGCAGGGCTTGGGTCGCCGCTTCGAGTTCCGTCGTCCGCTCGTCGATACCGGTCAGGCGTCGTTCCAGCGCGGCCACGCGGCCTTCGAGTTCCGCGAGGTCCGTGGCCTCGGGAAACTCGTGGTCGCCGTCGGTGACCGCTCGCTCGACGGTCTGTACGCGTTCCGCCAGCGTCTCTACGTCGGTCATAGGCCCGCCTGCGCCCGTCTCGGTATTTGAACCCTCGTCCGCCAGCGGCCGAGGCCGCGAACGTTTATATCGGATCGCGCGGCCAGTCGGCCCGTGTCCGACAGCGACGAGGTGAAAGCGGCGCTCAGAGCGCTCGCAGACGGCGAGGAATCGACGCCCGGCGACGCCGCTTGGGGCGAGACTGACCCCGTACCCGCCCCACGTTCGGAACCCGCTGGCGAGGCGGGCGACTACCGCGCGGTCATCGACCGAGCGATACGGGCGACGGAGGACGTCGAGGCGGCCGCCGCGTTCGTCGACTCGGTGGGTCTCGACTCGCTCGAACGCGCCGTCGAACGGGCCGAGCGAGAAGTCAGCGGGCGCGCCCGGGAGGGTCGGGACGCGCTCGCCGCCTTCCAGCGGTTCCGGGCGGCCGCGGGTGGTCAGGAGCGTGACGGGTGAGTCTCGTGAGGCGACGTTCCACTTCCACCGTGGTCGCGACACCTCTTTAGGAGACGCTGGCATACGACCTGACAGATGACACGGGTGATACACACCGGCGATACGCACATCGGGTATCAGCAGTACCACGCACCCGAGCGCCGGGCGGATTTCCTCGACGCGTTCCGACAGGTGGTCAGCGATGCCGTCGACGACGACGTGGGGGCCGTCGTTCACGCGGGGGACCTGTTCCACGACCGTCGGCCGACGCTGACCGACATCATGGGGACCCTCGACGTGCTGAAGGACCTGGACGCCGCCGGGATTCCGTTTCTTGCCGTCGTGGGAAATCACGAGGCCAAGCGGGACGCACAGTGGCTGGACCTCTACGAGCGACTCGGTCTGGCGACGCGCCTGGGGGAGGAACCGACCGTCGTCGGCGACACGGCCTTCTACGGACTGGACTTCGTCCCGCGCTCGAAGCGCGACGACCTCGACTACGAGTTTGCGCCCCACGACGCCGACCACGCCGCACTGGTCACGCACGGCCTCTTTCAGCCGTTCGACCACGGCGACTGGGACGCCGCCGAAGTCCTCGCGGAGTCGTCGGTCCACTTCGACGCGATGCTTCTCGGCGACAACCACAAGCCCGGCAAACAGGAGATAGACGGCCAGTGGGTCACCTACTGCGGGTCTACCGAGCGCGCGAGCGCGAGCGAACGCGAGGACCGCGGCTACAACATCGTCACGTTCGACGAGACGACCCACATCACCCGCCGCGGTCTCGACACGCGCGAGTTCGTCTTCGTCGACGTGGAACTGGCCGAGAGCGAGGGCGTCGAACGCGTCCGGAGCAAAGTCGGCCAACACGACCTCGAAGGAGCGGTGGTCGTCGTCAGCATCGACGGGGACGGGGACCCCATCGCCCCGGCCAGCGTCGAGGAGTACGCGCTGGAGGCGGGCGCACTCGTCGCCCGCGTCACCGACCACCGGGAACTGAGCGCGGACGAGCGCGAGACCACGGTGAGTTTCGCCGACCCGGACGACGCCGTCACCGAACGCGTGCGCGAACTCGGCTTGAGCGGGGCCGCCCGCGACATCGACGAGACGGTCAGAGCGTCGAAAGTCGCCGACGCGAACGTCGCCGATACCGTCGAAGACCGGATTCGAGAACTCTTAGAGGAAGACCCCGATTCGTTGGCCGGAAGCGGCGAGGGCGACGATGCGGAGACGGCCGACCACGCCGCGACGACGGAAGCCGACGGGGGCGAAGCGGGCTCACCGAACGGGCAGTCCGAGACCGCACCGGCGGCGTCGGCCGACGGCGGCGACGGCGAGGACCAATCCAGCATGGAGGAGTTCCTGTGAGGGGTGAGCGCTGATGCGGTTCCAGCGAGTCGCGATGGAGAACTTCAAATGCTACGACGACGCCGACCTGCGGTTGGACCCCGGGGTCACCGTCATCCACGGCCTGAACGGGAGCGGGAAGTCCTCGCTGTTGGAGGCCTGTTTCTTCGCCCTCTACGGGTCGAAGGCCATCGACGAGACGCTGGAAGACGTGGTGACCATCGGGGCCGACGACTGCACGGTCGACCTGTGGTTCAGCCACGGCGGCGGCGAGTACCACATCACGCGGCGGGTGCGCAACACCGGCGAGCGCGCCTCGCACGCCAAGTGCGTGATGGAGACGCCCGAGGGCGACACGTACGAGGGTGCGCGAGCGGTCCGTCGGCGGGTCACCGAACTCCTGCGGATGGACAGCGAGGCGTTCGTCAACTGCGCGTACGTCCGGCAGGGCGAGGTGAACAAACTCATCAACGCCTCGCCGAGCGACCGGCAGGACATGCTGGACGACTTGCTCCAACTCGGGAAACTGGAGACCTACCGCGAACGAGCGAGCGATGCCCGCGTCGGCGTCAAGCGCGTCCGCGACGGCAAGTACGATTCGCTGTCGACGCTCGACGACCAGATAGCCGAGAAAGAGGCGAAGGACCTCCACGAGCGACTGAACGGGCTGGAGACCGAGCGAAACGAGATACAGGAGAAAATCGACAACTTCGAGCGACAGCGCGAAGCGGCCACAGAGACGCTGGAGAACGCGAAGTCGGTCTTGGAAGAACACGAGGAGCGACAGGCCGAACTGTCCGAGTTGGCGAACGACATCGAGGAACTGGAAGGAGATATCGCCGAGGCCGAACGGGAGCGCGAGCGGTTGCAGGACCGCATTTCGGAACTGAAAGCCGAACGCGACTCGCTGGAAGAGGACCGCGACGAGGCGGTGGCCGAGACGGACCTCGACGCGGCGGACCCGGCGGCGGTCGAGGACCGCCTGGAAACCCTCGACGACCGGGCCGACGACCTCCGCTCGCGCATCGAGTCCCAGCGCGTCGAAGCGCAGAAACACAGCGGCGACGCCGACTCGCTCGAATCGCAGGCGGAGGACCTCGAAGCACGTGCGGCCAACAAACGACAGACGGCCGACGACCTCGAATCGGCCCTTGACGACGCCCGCGAGACTATCGCCGACCGGCGGTCGAAACTCGACGATATCGACGCGGACATCGAGGAACTCGAAACGACGTTCGAGGGGAGCGAGACGACCCGCGAGGAAGCGACGGACCACCGAGATACCGTCGCTGACGAACTCGACGAGGCCCGACAGCGCGTGACCGAGTTGGAAACGAAACTCCGGAGCGAACGCGAATCGCTCGAAGAAGCCGAAAAACTCCTCGACGCCGGGAAATGCCCCGAGTGCGGGCAGGACGTGACTGACTCGCCGCACGTCGAGTCCATCGAAGCCGACCGGGAGCGCGTGGCCGAACTGGAGTCGACCCTGTCGGCGGCCCGTGAGACGGTCGAGTCGCTACAGACCGACCTGGAACGCGCCGAGTCGCTGGCCGACGCCGCCGACCGGTTGGCGACGCTGGAACAGAACCGCGAGAACGTCGTCCAACTCGTCGAGGAGAAGGAGTCGAGCATCGAGGCCGACGAGGAGCGAATCGAACAACTGCGCGAGGACGCCGACGAACTAGCCGAGGAAGCAGCACAGAAGCGCGAGGCGGCGGCGGAAGCGAACGAACGGGCCGCGGAGTGCCGGTCGGTCATCGGCGAGTGCAACCAAGAACACCAACAGGTCAAGCAGTCGATTCAGCGACTGGAACGCCTCGCCGAGGTCATCGACGCTATCGACGACCACGAGCGCGAACTCGACCAACTCCGGGAGAAGCGGTCCCAAGCCGCGGAGATGAACGACCAGCGACGCGACCGACTCGCCGAGAAGCGCGAGCAGAAACAGGAGTTGGCCGAACAGGTCGACGAGTCGCGAATCGAGGAGGCCCGCGACGACAGGCAGCGCGCGGCCGACTATATCGAACAGGTCGACCCGCGACTCGACGAACTCCGCGAGAAGCGCGACGACCGACAGAGCGCCATCGGCGGCGTCAAGAACGAAATCGAGGAACTGGAAGGACTGCGGGAACGGCGCGAGAACCTCGCCGAGTCGCTGTCGAAACTCGACTCGCTATACGAGGAGGCCCAGCAGTTACAGGAGATGTACGGCGCGCTCCGGGCGGAACTGCGCCAGCGGAACGTCGAGACGCTCGAACGAATGCTCAACGAGACGTTCTCGCTCGTCTATCAGAACGACTCCTACTCCCACATCGAACTCGACGGCGAGTATCAGTTGACCGTGTTCCAGAAGGACGGCGAACCGCTGGAACCCGAACAGCTATCCGGCGGCGAGCGCGCGCTGTTCAACCTCAGCCTGCGGTGTGCCATCTACCGACTGCTCGCGGAGGGCATCGAGGGGGCCGCGCCGATGCCCCCGCTCATCCTCGACGAACCGACCGTGTTCCTCGACTCGGGCCACGTCACGCAACTGCTGGACCTGATACAGTACATGCGCGACGACGTGGGCGTCGAGCAGATTCTCGTCGTCAGCCACGACGACGAACTCGTCGGGGCGGCCGACGACCTCGTCCGAGTGGAGAAAGACGCCACCTCGAACCGGTCGCACGTCGACCGCGTGGACCAAATCGAGGAGACGATTGCGGAACTGGCCTGACGCTTACCGGTCGGTGAGCGCGTCGACGGCGCGGTCTGCCGTCGGCGTCGTGTCGTAGCCGCGTCGACCGGTCACGTCGACTTCTTCGAGCAGACCCGCCGCGCGGAACTCCGCGAGCAGGCCGTGTAAGTCGCTCTCACAGAGGTCGTAACTGTCCAGCAGTTCGTGGACCGAGAGCGGCCCGCGGTCGGCCACTTCGACGAGCAGCCCCAGCGCCCGGTCGTCGTGGGCGGCCGTGACGACGGTCCGGACGGCGTCCGGGACGGCCCCGGCGGCGGTCGCGAGTGGCGACTCGCCGTCGACGGGTTCGAGGTCGGCGTTCTGGACGTGCCGTTCGGCGCCCGTCTCTGGGTCCCGAACCAGACTCGCGTCCTTGGACTCTTTCAGCAGGATGTAGTGGGTGCCCGACGCGTCGCGGACGGTTCGCATACCCGCCGTAGCGGGCGTGCGTGGTTAGCCGTTGTGGTCGTCGGTGTCGTCGCTTTCGCTGTCGTCGGTTCCGCTCTCGGTGTCGTCGCTTTCGCTGTCGTCGGTTCCGCTCTCGGTGTCGTCCTCGTCCGCTTTCCGCTCGCGCTCGAACTTAACGTACCGCGCGGTGCCGTAGGCGAACGCGACGACGCCGACGAGGAAGACGCGGATGCCGAGGTCGACCTGCCCCCGGAAGTACGCGAGCATGGGGCCGACAGAGAGCGCCAGTAGCGCGACGTTGAACACGAGGACGAGTTTCCAGAACAGACCGGCGGCCTCGCTGCTCGCACCGCCGTCGGGCGGATTCGGCGCTTTCGGAACCGGTGGACCGAGGCTCTCGGGGTCGAACTCGTCCGGTTCGTAGGGGCTCTTCTCGGAGAGCACGCCGGGGGGACTGTCCGGGTCGGGTTCGTCGGAACCGGGTGGCACGCTATGCCCTCGGGACGCGACGATTATAGGCGTTCGCAGTCGCTTACGCGCTGTCGGTGAGCGACACCGTCGTATCGCTCTGAATCCACGCCAGCGGATGCTGGGCGTCGTAGAACACTGTCCCCTCCTCGGTCTCGTAGGTCTCGGTCGTCTGCACTGCGTTCGGCAGCGCAGGCTCGGACCGAATTTCGTCCGCCCTGTCCGACTGACCGTCGGGAGATGCGTGGTGCGACATGGGGACGTCGTCAAGTGGTATGACATTACGTACCATATATCTTCTGTCCCCGACAAACACCGCCGACCGCCGACGTTTTTATCCGCCCTCTCGAAAGGAGGGCAAGCATGAGTGACGAAGGCCAGCGCACCTTCGGGGATTTCCAAGCGGAGGGCGCTGACGACAGGCCGGTCGCCGACGAAGCGGCGGCCATAGCCGGGAACGGCGGTGGGTCGGCGGACCTCGTCGACATCGACGAACGGCAGTTTCCCGACGTCTCCGAAACGGTCGAGTTCGTCGTGACGCAGGTCGATTACACCGTGGAGGGTCGGGGCGACGACGAGTTCCCAGTCGTCCACGTCTTCGGCCGTACCGACGACAACGAGACGGTCCACGCGCGGGTCTACGAGTTCGAACCCTACTTCTACGTCCCCGCGGACAGCGTCACCGAAGACCGACTGCGCCAGTACGACCGCATCGTCGACTGGCACTACGAGGACGCGAACGGCGACCCCTTCGAGTCGATTCGCGGCGAACGCCTGCTGAAGATAATCGGGCAGACGCCGCGCGACGTGGGGCAGATGCGGGACGACTTCGACCACTACGAGGCGGACATCCTCTTCCCGAACCGCCTGCTCATCGACAAGGACATCACCAGCGGCGTCCGCGTCCCCGTCCGCGAACTCGACGACGGGAGCCTGAAGGTCCATCACGAGGAGATTGCGGCCGTCGAGGCCAGCGCCGACCCGCGAGTCAACACCTTCGACATCGAGGTGGACGACCGCCACGGGTTCCCCGAGGAGGGCGAGGAGACCATCGTCTGTCTCACTTCCCACGACTCCTACGACGACGAGTACGTGGTCTGGTTGTACGAGTCGCCCGACGGCATCGAGGGGCCGGAGGCGCTCGCCGGATACGACCCCATCCACGAGGACGTCGACTTCGAGGCCGACGTACGCGTCTTCGAGGCGGAGGAGGCGATGCTCGAAGCGTTCGTCGACTACATCGTCGAGACGGACCCCGACGTGCTGACCGGGTGGAACTTCGACGACTTCGACGCGCCGTACTTCCTGGACCGACTCGACGAACTATCGAGTCCGATGCACGACTACGACCTCGACATCAATCGCCTCTCGCGGGTGAACGAGGTCTGGCGCAGCGACTGGCAGGGGCCGGACATCAAGGGCCGGGTCGTCTTCGACCTGCTGTACGCCTACAAACGCACGCAGTTCACCGAACTGGAGTCCTACCGCCTCGACGCGGTCGGCGAACAGGAACTCGGCGTCGGCAAGGAACGGTACACCGGCGACATCGGCGACCTCTGGGAGGAGAACCCCGAGCGCTTGCTGGAGTACAACCTCCGGGACGTGGAACTGTGCGTCGAACTCGACAGGGAGCAGGACATCATCGACTTCTGGGACGAGGTCCGCACCTTCGTCGGGTGTAAACTGGAGGACGCGACGACGCCCGGCGACGCCGTGGACATGTACGTCCTCCACAAACTGTTCGGCGAGTACGCGCTCCCCTCGAAGGGTCAACAGGCGAGCGAGGACTACGAGGGCGGGGCCGTCTTCGACCCCATCACCGGCGTCCGGGAGAACGTCACGGTACTGGACCTGAAGTCGCTGTACCCGATGTGCATGGTGACGACGAACGCGAGTCCCGAGACGAAAGTCGACCCGGAGAGATACGACGGCGACACCTACGTCGCCCCCAACGGGACTCACTTCCGGAAGGAACCGGACGGCGTCATCCGGGAGATGGTCGACGAACTGCTGACCGAACGCGAGGAGAAGAAGGGCCTGCGAAACGACCACGACCCATCGGACCCCGAGTACGAGCGGTACGACCGCCAGCAGGCCGCCGTGAAGGTCATCATGAACTCGCTGTACGGCGTGCTGGGGTGGGACCGGTTCCGCCTCTACGACAAGGAGATGGGCGCGGCCGTCACCGCCACCGGGCGGGAGGTCATCGACTACACCGACGAAGTGGTCGCTGACGAGGGGTACGAGGTCGTCTACGGCGACACCGACTCGGTGATGTTACAGGTCGGCGATGTCGGCCCGGAAGACGTCGACGGCGACGTCGCGGTCACCGACGAGATACGCGAGAAACACCCCGAGATGAGTGACGCCGAACTCACGACGGTGGCCGCGACCATTCAGAAGGGGTTCGAGTTGGAGGACGTTATCAACGCCTCCTACGACGAGTTCGCCAGCGAGCGTCTGAACGCTGAGGACCACCGCTTCCAAATCGAGTTCGAGAAACTGTACCGGCGGTTCTTCCAAGCGGGCAAGAAGAAGCGCTACGCGGGCCACATCGTCTGGAAGGAGGGCAAGCACGTCGACGACATCGACATCACCGGGTTCGAGTACCAGCGCTCGGACATCGCGCCCATCACGAAACGGGTCCAGAAGGAGGTCATCGACCGTATCGTCCACGGGGAGGACGCCGACTCGATAAAGGAGTACGTCGGCGACGTCATCGAGGACTATCAGGACGGGAACGTCGACTACGACGACGTGGGTATCCCCGGCGGCATCGGGAAGAAACTCGACAACTACGACACCGACACGGCGCAGGTCCGCGGCGCGAAGTACGCCAACCTCCTGTTGGGGACGAACTTCCAGAGCGGGTCGAAACCGAAGCGCCTCTACCTCGGCCGGGTCCACGCGGACTTCTTCGAACGCGTCGAAGACGAACTCGACTTAGACCCGAAGCGGGACCCGCTGTACGGCGAGTTCCGCCGCGACCCCGACGTCATCTGCTTCGAGTACGCCGACCAGATTCCCGAGGAGTTCGAGGTCGACTGGGACAAGATGCTGGATAAGACGCTGAAGGGCCCCATCGCTCGGATTCTCGAAGCGCTGGATATCTCGTGGGACGAGGTCAAGTCCGGACAGGAACAGACCGGACTCGGCCAGTACATGTAATCCACCGCCGACACCGATTTCCGGGTACGGAAAATATTGTTTCCATACCCTAAACACGTTTTCGTCGCAATGCGAAAGGTTGATGGGTCGAACGGACCTTATTTCGGTTGACCTAAGAGACACTATGGCAGTACTCGAAATTAACAATCTCCACGCGGAAGTCGCAGAAGAGGACGGTGAGACAATCCTTCAAGGTGTGAACCTCGAAGTCGAATCCGGCGAGATTCACGCCCTGATGGGCCCCAACGGCTCCGGGAAGTCGACGACGGCGAAGATTATCGCTGGCCACCCGGCCTACAAAGTCACCGACGGCGAAGTCCTCATTCACCTCGAAGACGACGAGTTCGGCGAGGACTTCGAGATTCCCGAAGACCTCCGCACGTGGAATCTGCTGGACCTCGAACCGAACGAGCGCGCGGCGCTCGGTATCTTCCTCGGCTTCCAGTATCCGGCCGAAATCGAGGGCGTCACCATGGTGAACTTCCTGCGAACGGCGCTCAACGCCAAACTCGAAGAGCGCGAGGAACTCTTCGAGGACGAAGACGAGGAGGCCGAGTCCGAGGGCGGCGACACCAACGAGGACGCCGCTGGCTACGACACCTCCCCGATGGAGGGCAACGTCGAGGAAGGCGAAATCGGCGTCGCCGAGTTCCAGGAAATCCTGCAGGAGAAGATGGAGCAACTCGACATGGACGAGCGCTTCGCCTCCCGCTACCTCAACGCTGGCTTCTCCGGTGGGGAGAAAAAGCAGAACGAGGTCCTCCAGGCCGCCATCCTCGAACCGTCCATCGCCGTGCTGGACGAAATCGACTCCGGGCTGGACATCGACCGACTGCAGGACGTCTCCAACGGCATCAACGCGCTCCGCGACGAGCAGGGCGCGGGCATCCTCCAGATCACCCACTACCAGCGCATCCTCGACTACGTCGAACCCGACCACGTCCACGTGATGCTCGACGGCCAAATCGCCAAGTCCGGCGGTCCGGAACTGGCCGAGCAACTCGAAGACGAGGGGTACGACTGGGTCCGCGAGGAAGCCTACGAGGCCGCATAACACCCATCACTCTCCACCACTAACACCCAATCATGAGCTCAGACCAAGACCACCTCAAAGAAACCGACACCGAAGCCCGCTTCGAGTTCAAGAAGGAGGAGAAATCCGCCTTCGAAGCCGAGAAGGGCCTCACCGAGGAGACCGTACGGGTCATCTCGGAAGACAAGGACGAACCCGAATGGATGCTCCAGCGCCGCCTGCGCGCGCTGAAGCAGTTCCAGGAGATGCCGATGCCCGAGGGCTGGCCGGGTGCGCCCGACCTCTCGGAAGTCGACATCGAGGACATCGTCCCGTACATCCGCCCGGACATCGAGACACGCGGCGGCGCAGAATCGTGGGAAGACCTCCCCGAGGAGATTCAGGACACGTTCGACAAACTGGGCATCCCGGAAGCCGAGAAGAACGCCCTCTCCGGCGTCGGCGCGCAGTACGAGTCCGAAATCGTCTACCAGAACATGCAGGAGCGCTGGGAGGAGAAAGGCGTCATCTTCTGTGACATGGACAAGGCCGTCCAGGAGCACGAAGACCTCGTCAAAGAGCACTTCATGACGAAGTGCGTCCCCCCGAGCGACAACAAGTTCGCCGCGCTCCACGGCGCGGTGTGGTCCGGCGGGTCGTTCGTCTACATCCCCGAGGACACCACCGTCGAGATGCCGGTACAGGCGTACTTCCGCATGAACAGCGAGGGGATGGGCCAGTTCGAGCACACGCTCATCATCGCCGAGGACAACTCCGAGGTCCACTACATCGAGGGCTGTTCCGCTCCGAAGTACTCGGCGTTCAATCTCCACTCCGGCGGCGTCGAAGTGTTCGTCGGCGAGAACGCCCACGTCCAGTACTCCACGGTCCAGAACTGGTCGAAGAACACCTACAACCTCAACACCAAGCGCGCCATCTGCGAGGCCGACGGCACGATGGAGTGGGTCTCGGGCAGCATGGGCTCGAAGGCCACGATGCTGTACCCCTCCACCGTCCTCAAGGGCCCCGGCGCGACGGACAACCACATCACCATCGCCATGGCCGGCGAGGGTCAGGACATCGACACCGGCGCGAAGGTGTACCACAACGCCCCGGAGACGAAGTCCACCATCGAGTCCAAGTCCATCGCGAAGGACGGCGGCCGCACGAACTACCGCGGCCTCGTTCACATCGCCGACGGCGCGGAGAACTCCTCGACGTCCGTCGAGTGTGACGCGCTGATGTTCGACAACGAGTCCACCTCCGACACCATGCCGTACATGGAGATTCAGGAGTCGAAGGTCGACGTGGCCCACGAGGCGACCGTCGGCAAAATCGGCGACGAGGACGTCTTCTACCTCCAGTCGCGCGGACTGGACGACGACGACGCGAAGCAGATGATCGTCGCCGGGTTCATCGAACCCATCACGGAGGAACTGCCCATCGAGTACGCAGTCGAACTCAACCGCCTCATCGAACTGGAGATGGAGGGTTCGCTCGGATAACAATGAGTACGCAGGTACACGCCACACTCTCCGAAGACCAGGTCGAACAGATTTCCGAGGACCTAGACGAGCCAGAGTGGCTCCTCGAAACCCGTCTGGAGGCCCTCGCGGCGCTCGAAGACCTCGAGATGCCCGAGGTCATCCAGACGCCGGGTCGCAAGTGGACCAACCTCGACGCGCTCGACTACGAGACGCTGGTCGACCCGCTCGACTACGCCCAGGAGAAAGACCGAATCGACGCCGAGGGCGTCGACGTCCTCTCGTGGAGCGATGCGCTCGACGAACACGGCGACCTCATCGAGGACCACTTCGGCTCCGTCGTCGACCCCCAGCGGGACTACCTGACGGCGCTGTCCACGGCGCTGTTCTCGGCCGGGACGGTCGTCTACGTCCCCGAAGGAGTGGACGCCGAGGACGTGAAGATTCGGACGACGATGAACAGCCAGTCGCTGTTCAACTACACGCTCGTCGTCGCCGAGGAGTCCGCCTCGGTCACCATCCTCGAACGCCAGACCACCGGCGACGACGTCGACGGCGACCGGTACTACTCCGGCGTCGTCGAGGCCGTCACCGGCGAGAACGCCTACGTCCAGTACGGCACGCTCCAGAACCTCTCCGAGGAGAGCTACAACTATCAGGTCAAGCGGGGCCACGCCGACACCTACGGCACCATCAACTGGATAGAGGGCAACATCGGCTCGCGGCTCACGAAGTCCAGCGTCGAGACCCGCCTGCTCGGTGACTCCTCCGAATCCCAGATCGTCGGGGCCTTCTTCGGCCACGACGACCAGCACTTCGACATCGCCGCTCGCGTCTGGCACGAGGCCGAACACACGGTCGCCGACCTCGTCACCCGCGGCGTCTTGGACGACGCGGCCCGGTCGGTGTACGAAGGCGTTCAGGACGTCGGCCGAGAGGCGTGGGACACGTCCTCCTACCAGCGTGAGAACACCCTCATGCTCTCGGACGAGTCCGAGGCCGACGCCTCGCCGAAACTCATCATCAACAACCACGACACCGAAGCCTCCCACTCTGCGACGGTCGGGCAGGTCGACGCGGAGGATATGTTCTACATGACCTCTCGCGGTGTCAACCCCGAACGCGCGAAGAACATGCTCGTCGAAGGGTTCTTCGTCCCCGTGTTGGAGGAAGTCGAAGTCGACGAACTCCGCGAGGACCTAGACGACCTCATCTACGAGCGACTGCGGCAGTAACCGTCGAGACGCTCGCTTTCTTTCGTTCTCGACCCGCCAGCAACGGCTACGCCGTCCGGGTCCGCGGCTGACCGAGGCGGAGCCAACAGTAGTCGTACCCGCCCAGTTCGACAGAGAGCGTGTCACTGTCGAGTGAGTAGTCGCCCGGGCCGAGCAGGTGCGTGGCAACGTCGCCCGGGGCGTCGAGTGACACCGACACCGGGTCAGGACCGACGTTGTGGGCCGTCAGGAGCGTGGTGCCGTCCCACTCGCTTCGGTGGACGAACACCGTCTGCTCGTCGGTGTCGACGACCGATTGCTGGCCCCGCGAGAGTTCCGGGCAGGCTTTGCGCGTCTCGACGATTGCCCGGACGCGGGCGAGCAGTGAGTCGGGGTCGGCGCGCTGGGCGGCGACGTTGACCGCCTCGGGGCCGTACTCGCCGTCGACGAGCGGTCTGACGAACGAGTCGGGGTCCGCGGTGGAGAACCCGGCGGTCGGGTCGTCGGTCCACTGCATCGGCGTGCGGACGGCGTCTCGGCCCGGGAGCGAGAGTTCGTCGCCCATCCCGATTTCGTCGCCCGCGACGACGATGGGCGTGCCCGGCAGCGCGAAACAGAGACTCGTCGCACAGGCGAGACGGTCGGTGTCGCCGCCGAGTATCGACGCGAGGCGACGGCGGACGCCGCGGCCGTAGATACGGGTGTCGTGGTCGGCGCCGATGACCTCGATGGCCCGCTGGAACTGCTCGTAGGGCAGGGGGCCGAGGTTCAGTTCGTCGAAGTTCCGGAGGAAGTTCGCCCACTGTCCGCACTCGACGATGTCCTCGTAGGCCGGGAGGCGGTCGAACGCCTCGGCGAGGTGGTCTGCGTTCTCGTCGGCGAGCGCCCACAGGAGGTGGGCGTTCGAAACGAACGACAGGAGGAGGTCGAACTCGTCGCCCTCGCCGAAGTACCGCCGGAGTTCCGCGGGTTCGTCGTCCGCTTCGGCGAGCAGGACCGTTTCGTCGTCGACCTCGCTGACGGCGCGCTTCATCTGCTTGAACAGGACGTGGGGTTCGTCGATGGAGACGGGGACGGCCCCTTTCGCGCCGATCATCGGCGTCGCCGCGTCGACGCGGAAGCCGTCCACGCCCTGTTCGGTCCAGAACTGGAGGACGCGCTCTATCTCTGCCTGCACGTCGGGGTTCGAGACGTTCAGGTCCGGTTGGAAGTGGTAGAACTGGTGGTAGTAGTATGCGTCGGCGGCCTCGTCGTACGTCCAGACAGATTCCTCCTCGCCGGGGAAGATGGTGTCCTCTTCGGGCGCGTCGGCGGGGTCGTCGGTCCAGAGGTAGTATTCCCGGTATTTCTCGTCGCCGTCGCGCGCCCGCTGGAACCACTGATGCTCCGTCGACGTGTGATTGAATACCATATCGACGAGGACGCGCATCCCGCGGTCGTGGGCGTCGTCGAGGAACCGATGGAAGTCGCCCATCGTCCCCAGTCGCTCGTCGATACCGTAGTAATCGGCCACGTCGTAGCCGTTGTCCCGCCACGGACTCGGGTAGAACGGCAGGAGCCACAGACACGTTACCCCGAGGTCGTCGAGGTAGTCGAGGCGGTCCCGCAGGCCGACGAAGTCGCCGATACCGTCGCCGTTCCCGTCGGCGAACGTCTTCACGTCGAGCGAGTACAGGACTGCATCTCGGTACCAATCGGGATGTGTCGTCATGATGCTCGTCATCCACGTCGAGTGCCCGTGGGCTAAAGCTATCGCCGCTCCCGGGCCACAGGGAAGGGTTTACGTTCGGTCCTCTCCGAACTCACGGCATGACAGTATCGCCGCGCTCGGGGGTGCCACGGTGAGTCTGACGCAACCGGTCGCGTCCGACCACCAACTCGCCCGCCTCCTGCAAATCGGTATCGTCCTCGAAGAGGTGGTCGAGGCCCGCGCCGGGAAGCACGCCGAAGAGACGGACGAGGCGACCGACCCGGCCCTCGAAGCCCTTCTGGCGTCCGCCTCCGAGGAGTCCGCCGACCACCGCCGACGGCTGGAAGCGCTCGTCGACGACCTCGAAGCCGAGACGGTCCCCTTCGAGGAGATACAGATGCTCGTCGAGGCCCAGTACGAGGCCGACAAGGACTTCGACGGCGTGTTGTACGATCAACTGTGCAACGAGGAGACGGCGTACAAGTTCTACGACGACCTCATCGCCTCCATCGAAGCCTCCGATACGACGTTCAGTATCGACCGCGAGCGACTGCTCGAGGTCCTCCGGACCATCCGGGCGGAGGAAGCCGACGGCGTCGAAGAAGTGACAGACCTCATGGAGACGCGACAATGAACACGCAAGCCCAGTACCTGAAGGCTATCTACCTCACGCAGCAACAGGCCGACGGTCCCGCCTCGACCGGCAAAATCGCGGACTTGCTCGACGTGAGTCCGGCGAGCGCCAACGAGATGATCGGCAAACTCGAAGATCGCGGCCTGCTGGACCACGAGAAGTACAAGGGCGTCGACCTCACCGACGACGGCATCCAACAGGCCCGCGACGCCCTCCAGAACTACTGCATCATCGAACGATTCCTGCTCGAAGTGCTGGAAGTCGAGGAGTTCCGTACCGAGGCCAAGCAACTCGAAGGCGTCATCGACGAGACGGTCGCAGAACGCCTCGACACCATCATCGACCGCGAACCGCAGTGTCCCGATTGCTTCAACGCCGAGGACGACGTCTGCGGACTACTCAAAGTCGAAGCCGAGATTTCCGGCGACTGATTCTCGAAGCGTTCAAGTGCGTTCCGGCGATTGGTTCTGATACGTTCCGGAACGGCGCGGCCGGAACAGGCGAACGACGTGCAGTCCCGTGGTGGTGAGCAATCTCGACGAGATTGCGAGTCTCAGGGGACGAGTGAAGTGCAGTCCCGTGGTGTAGCGGCCAATCATAAGGGCCTTTGGAGCCCTTGACGGCGGTTCGAATCCGCCCGGGACTATTTCTGTCCGAACGAAGTGAGGACGAATAGCGGACGGTGGATTCGGATTCAGAGGACGAGCGAATTCGAGTCCTCGCGGTTCGAATCCGCCCGGGACTACTAATTCTGTGGCGAACCGAACGATGAGCCACGAATTCGCACCGTACGGACGATTCGGGACCTGAAAGACGAACCGCGCGAATCTGTCTCCGGTGTGAATCCCCCGTAGACTCACTCAGAGAACGAGAGTTCGATACCGTGGGCGGCGACGTCTTCGAGCGTCGCGTCCCACCCACCGACGGTCACCGGTCCCTCGGCCGTCGACAGTTCGAGGCTGACGACTTGGGGGATGAATCCCGAGTTCGCGGAGATTGGTGGCTCGCAGACGTAGTCCCGAAGTGTCCCCTGCCACGTCCCGGCCCGTCCCGTCGTCGTGGCGTGGCCCTCGACGGTGACGGCGAGGTCGGAGGTCGAATCGAGGAGGTCGGCGTGGTGCTGCACGAGTTGGCAGGGGTTGAGGTAGCGAAGGGGCGGGGTTTCGGCGGCCCGTACCGGATTCGCGGCCAACCAGAACTGCTCGCTGTAGCGGTGGAACATTTCGAGGATGTTCTTGTCGTCGGTCACGAGCGCTGGCCGCGAAATCGACGGGGCGGCGATGGCGCGGAAGACGCCGTAGTTTCGGTCGGCGGCCACGAGCGTATCGGCACCGGGCCGCCAGTTGACGGCGACCGAATCGGGATAGTCCCGCCGGTGAATGGCGTCCTCGTCGTCGCCGACGAGGAGGAGGCGGACCGTGACGCCGCGGTCGGCGGCGGCGCGAATCTCGGGTTCGAACTCCGGATACCACGACACCGGGAGCGAGACGAACAGCCACCACTCGGCGCTCTCTATCGCGCGTCCGATGTGGCGGCGGATGGAGGTCTCTTGGCTGATGAAACTGATCGACCCGGTGCCGCTGTCGACTTCGTCGAACAGGTCGTTCAACTCGTCAGTCGCCGCGTCGAGGTGCGAGTTGAAATCGTCGAGGTGTCGCGCTTTCAGTTCGGCGAGCGCGACGGTCGGAGGGACGGGGACGGCCTCTTTCGCGTTGCTCCCCTTTCTGACTTCGACGAGGCCGAGACCCTCGAGGTCGTCGACGACGTCGTAGATACGCTGTTGGGGAATCTCGGCCTTCTCGGCCAGCGTGGATAGTCGTGCGGCGCCCAAGCCGACGGAGGCGATGTACGCCCGCGATTGGTACTCGTTCAGGCCGATTTCACGCAGATTCTCGACGAGTTGCCCCCCCATCTACGCACTCCCGGGCAGCCCCTGACCCACTCGAACGCTACTCATTAACGGTTATACTCCGCTTGCGATAATATGGGCTTCGGACGCCACAGGCAATGGTTGGGATGAATACATAACTATTTGTACTTGGATGAGATAGTATCGCTACTGGACACCACTACGAATGGTGAAGACATGATTACGATTTCCGACGCCACGCAAACGGACGAGTGCGCCGAAGAGGCAGTGACTGAACTGTTCGATGCTCTCTCACACCCGCATCGCCGCGCAGTCGTGGATGCGCTCGACGACGGTTCGTGCAAATCGCTCACAGAACTAGCACGCGTCGTCAGCAGACGAGAGCGGTCGCTCTCGGTGCGTGAGGCGAGCGTCGGCCTGTGGCACTGCCACCTCCCGAAGCTTTGCCGAGCGGGAGTGCTCAGGCACGACGAAGGGGCCGACGTGTACGAACTCGACGACCGGCATTCGGACATCCTGTCCGTCGAGCCCTGACGACGGCGTCGACTCACGTCGTCGACGCGGGCGGCCGTGAGTCGTTGCTAGCCGTTCCCAGTGAGAGAGAACACCAGCCGCCGTTTTATATCCAGCACTCGACCGTTTACGTATGGTAGCGACCGGTCTCCAGTCTGCCGCTGGCGGTCCGGTTCCGGGACACCTCGCGACCGGATCGGCCTTCGGCGACACGGCCTTCGGTATCGGCATCGCAGTGCTGTTGTTCGCCCTGTTCTATCGGCTGGTACTCCAACCGGCCAGGCGGACTCGGGCGAACCAGGAGCGGACCGAACAGATGCGAGCGGAACAGGCGCGGACAGAGCGAAAACGGACGACGGGCGACGCGGGGAACTAGAGGTACGCGGCGTCCCAGCGAAGCGGTTTCCGGACGTTGCCGCAGGTGTCGCACTCGATGCGTCCCATCGAGTCCATCGCGTTGGCGAGCGTGTTGCAGTTACTACAGAAGTATCCGTACCGCTCGTCGCCGCCTTCGTCGGCATAGACGACGTGGAACGGCGCGATAGAGCCGCGCTCGTGGTTGTCGTGGTCGACGTACACCGTCCGACCGTCGTCCGTCTCGACGGGTTCGCGACCCCACTGCTCGCTCTCGGAGTAGAGGTTCTCGACGTAGGTTCGGCCGTCTATCTCGACGCTCTCGGTCCCGGTGTTCTCGAAGCCGTGCGCCTCGTAGAAGGCGTTGCCCTCGACGTTGTCGGCCAGCACGCGGCCGTGGAGGTGGGTCGCGCCGCGTTCTTGGAGGTGGTCGTACGTCGCGTCGAACAACGACGATGCGATACCCTCGCCGCGGTGCGCGGGGTCGACGTGTAGCCAGAGCAGCGTCCCGGTGTTGTCCGCCGAGATGACGCTCTCGGAGAAGCCGACGACCTGTCCGGCCTTCTCGGCGACCAATAAGAGCCGTTCCTCGTCGGCCAACGTCGCCTCCAACCGGTCCTCGTCGTACCACTCTTCGATGGCGCTGTTGATCGCTTGCGGGCCGAGCGAGTACGATGCCTGCAGTGACCGGCGGGCCACGTCCCGGATCGCGGGCCGGTCCGCCGGAGTCGCTGGTCGAAGTTCCATACCGTCATGCTGGTCGGGAACTGTCATAAACGTACAGCAACCACGTCGGGCGTCGTCGCCCACGACCCCCTTCGACCCCGAACAAACACGAACGTTGCGAAAAATGGAGAAAAGTATTATTACGGTGGACGCACATACTGTTATCGTGAAGGTGGTTCATGAATAAGACCGTAATTGGGATTAAAACTACCTAAATGTGTTTCTGTGTCGCTGGCCTATCCGAGTCAGCTCACCTGCCGAGGGACCCTCGAGCGACACGATGCGCCGTCGGACGCCATCACCGTCCACGTCTGGGTCGGTCGCTCCGCTCAACCAGTGGACTTTGCCTCGGCAATCGTTTGTTCTGTCGCTATCCATCGAATTTGACCGATAGTTGCATCGAACTGTCGGGTTCGCCCTGTCGTAACGCTAAAGAGTCGAACGTGCCTTTCTATCTGTAAGATGAATATCGGAACCTATCGCCGGAGGTGGTGTTGTGGGCGTCGAGATTAGGGAGTCGCCAGTCTCGGACGAGGAATTCGAAGCGATGCAGGAGTTCGTCCACGACTACCTCGCCGCCAGTGTCGAGAACGAGGACGAGGGCGGACGGATGCGCTGGTACCCGTGGCACTCCGCGGAGTATCGGTTCAACCACATCCTCAACGTCGTCGACATCGCGACGAGCATCGCCCAGAAGGAGGGCGCGAACGTCGACGTGACCCGCGTGGCCGCGCTGTTCCACGATATCGCGAAACTGGAGGCCGAGCAGGACGTTCACGCGGAAGCAGGGGCCCGCATCGCACGCGAGTACCTCCTCACTCACGGTGACTACCCGGAGTCGTTCATCGAACAGGTCTGTCGGGCCGTCGAGGACCATTCCTACCAAGGCGACCTCTCGAACCTCTCGCTGGAGACGCAGTGCCTCATCGAGGCCGACATCCTGGATAAGGTCGGCGCGAACGGGACGGCGCTCATGCTCCTGCGGATGGGCTACGAGTCCCGGACCCACATGGACGCCGCCGAGATGGTCGACCGCGTCATCGAACGCGGCGAGGACGCCAAAGACCGCGTCGAGAGCGATACGGCGGAGTCTATCGTCCACCAGCGACTCAAGCGAACGCGGTGGTTCCAGGAATGGCTGGAGACGGAAGTCTCGGAGATGGCGGCCGAAGAGAGCCTCGACGACGTGGCGACCGGCATGGGCGACTCCTGAGGCTACGTCAGTCCCGAAAGGAGGCTGTCGACGGCGGCCGTTCCCGCCTCGAACAGCGCCGTCGACGCCTGGGTGAGAAAGAGGAGGCCCGAGAGCGCCAGGACCACGGCGCTGACGCTGGCGACGACCGGAGCGACCCGTTCCACCCGGTTGCGCGCGGCGACGATGGCCGCCGGGAACCCCGTTATCCACAGGGCGATACCGCCGAACAGCCCCGCCAGTAGCACCGGATGCCCCGTCCGGACGACCAACAGGCCAGCGAGGTCCGCGCCGACGACGGGCAGGTACGAGAGCGCGTCGACGCGTCCGGGTCGGAGTAGGCCGACGCCGACGGTCAGCCAGAACACGACCTGATAGGGATTCGTCAGTGCGAGGACGAGCGCCTTCCGGAATCCGCGACTTTCGGTATCTGCCGTGTCGACCCCATCTTCACCGGTGAACGCGCTCGCTTCCTCGACGGCCCCGTAGGCGAACCACAGCATCAGCAGGCCGCCCGCACCGACCATCGCGGCCCTGAGGAGTGGCAGTTCGGTGACGAGCGTCGTCACGCCGACGAGCGACAGGACGAAGAAACAGGCGTCGGCGGTCATCGCACCCAGTCCGGCGAACAGGCCCGCCCGCCACCCGCGCAGCGCGCTCTCCTCGGCGATGACGGCGTTCATCGGCCCCGGTGGCGCGGCCAACGCGAGTCCGAAGACGATACCGCCGACGGCCGTCGGAATGAGGGCGAGTCCGTCAGGGTGACTCGTGAGCGGGGGGAGCCAGTGATGCATCTACGGTCCTAGAAAACAGAGAGAGATAGTCGCGGCGATTAGAGCTTGCCAGCCTTCTGGAGCTTCATCAGGTCCTCGGTGTCGAGCGTCTCGCCCTCCTTGAACTTCTGATAAATCTCCTCGGCCTCTTCGCGGGCGGCCTCCTGCTTCTCCTCGCGCTGGGAGCGCTCCTGCTGCTCCTCTTTCTTGTCGAGTTCGCGCAGGCGCTTCTGGACGCGGACGAAGTCCTCGTGGTGCTGGTCGGCGGCCTCTTGGGCCTCCACGAACTTCTCGTGCATCTCGTCGGCCTCGTCGCGAATCTCGTCGGCCTCGCGGTAGGCCTCGATCATCTGGTTGTGGTGCTTCTGGGCCTCGTCGGCGAGTTCCGTCACCTTCTGGTGGTGCTTCGAGGCTTCCGAGCGGACCTCTTCGGCCTCCTCTTTGAGCCCTTCGAGGTCACCGCTCTGGTCGAGTTTCTCCTGTTTCTGCTGGAGCTTCTCGCGCTTGTCCTCGATTTTCTCGATGAGTTCCTTCTCGTCCTCGGAGGAGAGAACCTCGGTCTGCTGCTTGAACTCGAGGTCTTCAATCTCGTCCTTGAGTTCGTCGACGGACTTTCCCTCGTCGAGTTCGAGGTCGTTTTTCATCCCGTCGACCTTGTCGAACAGCTCGTTGGCCTCGGCGTTGAGCTCGTTGCGCTGGTCCTTGTGTTCTTGGACCTGCTCGTTGAGCTCGTCGCGCTTCTCGCGGTGTTCCTGTGCCTCGTCGACCTTTTCGCGCGTCTTCGCGTTCAGGTCGTCGCGGTTGGAGGCCCGCTCGGAAGCCATCTGGTTCAGCTCGTTCCGTCGGTCGCGGAGCTGACCGGCGAGTTTGATGAGCTCGCCTTTCGATTTGTTTTCGAGATCCTCTTCTGTTACTGTAACGTTCTTCGATTCTTCTATCGAGTCTGCCATTGTTGAAACCTCTATGCCATCACCGCCTTCGCGCAGGCAGATGCGCCGCTACTGAGGGGCTGACGCCAATAACAATGATTCCCTCTCATGTTGGGCGCGAAGCGATACTGCCTGAACGCGGAAGCGTTCTGGTAGTTCATAGTACCCGGGGATATTGTTTAAATATTCCGGTGCACTCGATACCGTGGCTCGCCCTCACACACCCGTTTCAGGCCTCGTGAAGCGTTCACACGGATTCGAGCGAGGTTATATATCCGCGATTTCGTACTGATTTTTCACTGCGCCGTCGCCCACGGCCACGGCGAGCGTCACGTCGTCGCCAGCAGCGAGATTCAGCGACCCGACGGTGACCCGACCGAACGCGCCGACGGTGTGTTCGGCCTGTTCGCGGTCGCCGTTGTGGTCCCACTCCACGGTCACCGTCGCTCGCTCCGGTCGGTCGTGACAGAGGACAACGTCGCTCTCGCCCGGCCTCGGCGACGCGAGAACGACCTGCGTGGGCTGGTAGCTGTCGCTGAGTTCGTCGTACGCGGGCTTCTCGACGCC
The DNA here is from genome assembly GCF_024218775.1 of Haloarcula marina. Classification (NCBI taxonomy): domain Archaea; kingdom Methanobacteriati; phylum Methanobacteriota; class Halobacteria; order Halobacteriales; family Haloarculaceae; genus Haloarcula; species Haloarcula marina. The sequence goes on from NZ_CP100404.1 coordinate 1,118,135, forward strand.
CGTTTGGTTGACGACGCCCATCCCCGCGTCGCTGGCGTCCCGTAGGCTGTCCAGAATCACGACTTCGCTCTCGCGGTGGCGGAACTGTCCCGCGAGCGCTTGGACGACTCGGGCCTGATACGCCTGCGAGTCGGCGGTTCCGCCGTCGGTGCGGGCGTCGTGGACTGCCCGGTCGAACCCCGTCTCGTCGGTCGGCGACTCGTTCCCGAGCGACCCGGCACCGAAACCGGCGACCACGTCACCGACGCCGAAGTGGTCACAGAGCCACGGCAGGTCACCGACGCCGCCGTACTGCCAGCCGGGATACAGCGTCACCGCGTCGGGGTCGATTCCCGGCGGTCCGACGACGGAGAACGTCGGTAGGTCGTCGACGGCGTCGGCGACTCGCTGGGCCGAGGCGTCGTCGTAGTCGGCCCGCCACGCCCGCCACCGGAAGCGCAGGCGGTCGAGCGTCCCCGACCCGAGGCCGTTCGCGTACGGTTCGACCGGTTCGTCGTGGACGCCGACGGCCACCAGACTCGGATGGTTGCCGTTCGTTCGAACGAGTTCCGTCGCGAGGTCTGCCCCGCGGTCGGCGTCGAACCCGCCGGGACCGGTGAGCGGCAGGTCCGCCCAGAGGAGGACGCCGTGTTCGTCGCAGGCGTCGGCGACGGCGGGCGGAACCGCTTGCGCCCGGACGCGAACGAGATTCGCGTTCGCGGCGACGGCGCGGGGTACGTCCTCGGGGGTCGGGTCGAGCAGGGTGACGCCCCTGACGGGGACTCGCTCGCCGTTGACCACGAAGCCGTCGCCATCGCGGGTGACCGACCGGAGGCCGGTCGTCACCTCGTTCGCGGCGTCGTCGAGTTTCGCCCTGACGACGTAGCGCGGTTGGTCGCCTCGGTCGTGCGGCCACCACAGCGAGGGGTCGCGCACGTCGATGGTGTGTTGGACCGTGGTGTGGCCCGACCCGGTCGCCACCCGAGTGCGGTCCATCATCCCGCCGCCTCGGCCGCTCCCCTCTGGCCGGAGCGTCAGCGTCAGTCGGTCGTCGATGGCCTCGTTCGTCACGACTTCGGCGGTCACGTCGACGGCCGCTCCGTCGTCGGTTATCCGCGGCCGGGCGCGGATGGCGCTCACGTACGGGTCGGGATACGTTTCGAGCGCCGCGTCCCACCAGATTCCCGGTACGGACCGTTCGGTCGGGAGCGCATCGGTCGCGTGGAGACCGCCGAATCGGTCCTCGGGGGCGCGACACTGCACGACGATGCGGTACTCCTCGGCGTCGGGCAGACGGACGCGGAGCGGCGCGGCGTAGTTGTCGTGGGTCGCGACTCGTTCGCCGTTACACCAGACGCGAGTGTGCGCGTACGCCCCGCGCAGAACCAGCGCCGCGTGTGCGTCGTTGCCGTCTCGGGGGTCGGAAAACGTCGTCTCGTAGGCGACGGCGTCGGCATCGGCGTCTACGAGTTCGGTCGGCCGCCCCGGAACCGTCACGGGGTCCCACTCGTCGGGGTCCGGCATCTCATCGTCCGGCGGTACCGCCGCGCCGCGCCACTCCAGCGACATACCTTGTGGCCCGTCCGCTGGGGGCATATCCTTTACCCCCGTCACTCCCGGCAGTCCGCGATGTCACGCGCCCGCCGTCTTTTACTTTCACTTTCACTCCGGGGACGGGTCGGATTAAGGTGGGTTCGGTCCCTCCGTGGAGGTATGTTTGGCGACCTGCGCGACGCGACGACGCCGACCTGTGACGCCGGTGACTGCGACCGCCCGTTGGGTGAGCCAGCGCTGGTGTTCGAGACGGACGCGGGCCGTCGCGAGGCCCACGAGTGTGCGTGCGGTTCGGTGACGGTCACCGTCGCCCGCCCCGAGTCGTCCCGCTGAAGTACCCCGCTCGGCTATCGACGGCTATGTCACTCGAAGTCGTCGTCAGCGCGGAGGGTCACGAACACGTCAGCGGACAGCACTCCAGCACGCTGGAGGTCACCAGCGACGACTTCCTCACTCCCGCGGGCGACTGTATCCTCGGCATCGAGGCCGACACCGTTCCCGCAGAATTCGACGACGAGTTCGTCGCCGCCTGCCGGGACGCCGACGCGACCGTCACGGCGACGCTCGAAGCGGACGGCCACCGCGTCACCGTCGAGGGGTCGGGCCACCCGGACCTCTCCTTCGAGAGCGACCGAAGTCACGTCATCCGTACGAGCGACTACGTCGACGACCGGACGGTGATGGTCGGCGCGGACGCGGCCGCGGGCGACGTGGACAGGGGGCTCGTGGCCGCACTCGCCGACGGGGCGGCCCTCACGATGACGCTGACGGTCGACCCGGCCTGACCGCCGCCGGGATGTTCGTCGCGCACGCGGTCCCCACACTGTTCGGTGAAGGGGTTTAGACGGTCTAGCCCCACGACTCACACATGCCAGACCCGGAACCGGAGGAGAACATCAGCGGGGGCGAGTCGGGCGGCGGCCGCGCGGCGACGTTCGATCCGGCGACCGCCGGAACCCGCGCGGAAGCCGTCATCGACCGACTCGGCGACATCTACTGGACCAAGACCTACGGCGGCCGCCCCGCCTTCGAGTGTCTGGTCCGGACCGTCCTCAGCCAGAACACGTCGGACAAGGCGAGTCAACCCGCCCACGACTCGCTGATGGTGCGGTATGGGGGGACCGACCCGCGAGAGAGCGACCTCGCGGCCGCACTCGCCGCCGCAGACCAGCAGACGCTCGCCGAGACCATTTCGTCGGCGGGCCTCTACAACCAGAAGTGGTCAAATCAGTATAGCACTCTTCTGTACGATTTCGCCGGGTAGAAACCTTCTATAACAGTTGCAGTGCCGTCTATGAAGCTTATATACGAGCAGTGATGTCGATTGCAGCGGAAAATGGGCGACAAGACGCAAGTCAACATCCGGATCGACGAGACGAAGAAGGAGGACTGGTGCGAGTACGCAGAAGAGAGCGCGGAGTACACCTCACTGAGCCACCTGATGCGCCTCGCAGTCGAACGCGAGATGGCGGGAACCCACTCACCCGAATCCGCCCAAGACGCCGAGGTTGACCTCGCTCCCCTGCTGTCTCGGATTGAAGAACTGGACGACACCGTGTCCACGATGGCCGCCCAGATGGACGCACTGGAGACCGGACAGTTCGCCGACTCCGAGGAGATTGACGAGATGGCCGACCGCCTCTACGACATCATCCCCCGCCGCAAACTCGACGAACGGGAAACGGTGGTGAGCGCGGCGCGCGACTTCATCGAGGACGCGGACTACTGGCTCGAACAGAAGGATGGGTCGCTGGCTGACCTCGCCGAGGAGGAACCCGAACTGGGGTATGCCATCGTCGAGGCGTATCGTCGGATGCTGGGCGCAGACGAGTACGAGATGAGACAGGCGATTGAGCGGCTGGATGACTACTCATCGCGCGTCGAGCACGTCACAGCGACGAAGTACGACGTTCTCTTCGAGGTGGCTTAGATGAAGAACATCACCCGAAAAAAGTTCAATCACGAACTGGGTTACGAGTTCGTCGTCTCTCGGCGGAACAAGAGCGAGAACCAGACGCTGACGGGGTATAGAGTCGCATCCGACGGATTCCTCACGTTCCTCGACGAGCGTGAGACGGAGCTCGAGGACGTGGACTGGACGGACATCGACGCGTGGATCAGCTCGATGGTGGATGAGTACGCCGAGTCGTCTATCAAGACACGTTACAACCATCTGCGCACGTTCATCGCTTGGCTGCAGGCTCGTAAGGGGTATTTCCGCGACCGTGACGTGCTCCCAACTGATGCGAAACATCTGGACATCACGGAGTACATCACTCGCGGCAAGACGCGCAAGGAAGAGGAGATGAACGCGAAGGGCGGAATTGTCTGGGTGCGAGACGAGGAGTACGAGCTGCTGAAGCAGAACGTGCCCGAGCCGAAGTTCAGGAACGAACTGATCCTCAAAATGCTCCGCGGGATGGGGTTGCGGCGGTCGGAAGTCGCCGAACTCCAAATCACTCCACAAATGGAACATCAAGACCGTTATGGGGCAATCAATCTCGATGACAGCAAGCTGATGACACCCCCAGTCAAGAGTGACAGCGGTCGTGAGATGTGGTTCGGATCCGGGATTGCTCGGCCACTGCGCCGCTGGATCGACACCGAGCGCGAACCGGTCTACTATTCGGACGATTCAGACTACCTATTCCCCTCTCGCAGCTCGGAACAGCTGAAGCCGAAGAGTGTGACAAGTATGGTGGTGAAAGCCGCTGAACGAGCGGGTATCCAGTCGACGATGTACACGGACGCGGGCGGGGGAAAGAGAAATCGAATCACTCCCCACGCACTGCGGCACGCGTACGGCGTCACTCACGTCCGCAACGGCACGGACATCATGACATTGAAGAATCTGATGGGGCACGCCGACATCAGCACCACGCAGACCTACCTCCAGTTCCGAGATGAAAAGATGCGGGAAGCTCAGCACCGGAACGCGCCCGATGTTTAGACGAACCGCCTCGGCGAGCTGACCCATCTCGTCACGAACGGAAGTACCGCAACTGGTGCAACACGTCCCTCACCACCCGTTGAGTGCAGTCGATCATCTCCACCCGGTCGGGGAACACGGCCTCGAACTCCTCCTCCAACAGCCGCACCAGACCCTCCGCCGTCAACCACTCCAACAGGCCCGAGAGCGACGCCTCCTCCACATCCTCCTCGTATGCGGCCCACACATCCCCACGGCCCTCATTGGCCACGTAACGCACCACAGCGTCTATCATCACCAGCCTACGCATCGACTGCGGACGGACAGGCCCAGTGGCGCGAAGGGCCTCACGACGGTACCGAGTCGCCTCAGCAGTCACAATGTGACTACTCTGGATCTCAAGTTGCTCCCCTGTCCAGTCAGTGTACGGGTCATCGGCCTCCTCCGCCGAAGAGATGTTCCCCGCCCACTCCTCGGCGAACTCGACAGTCGGCGGTCGCCACTCCCCCCGATCGGTCTTGCTCACTATACTCACCTCGCACATCACCCACCCGTACCCCCCAGCGGTCTCCTGATCGACAGTGGCGGTGACGTACAGTTCCCCCTCATCCCAACCATACGTGTCCCTCGTCGGTTCGAGGTACTGAACGCCCTCAATCATCATCTCCACGTCTTCGTACTCGCCAGCGTCGACGATGGCGGTCGCGCCCGGAACTAGACCTGCCAACTCTTCCACCAACTCCTCGTCAGCAGTCATATAGTGACGACGATGAACGTCGCCGACAAGAAACCCGGTGAAAACGGGCAGACCACCCCACTACCGCACCACGAATCCGCCTTCGCCGAGGTGAGATTACACCGACAAACGACCGTCAGCCCGCCACCCCTCGGGGAGCATCGTGTGGAACTTGGCCACCTCCGCGGGGGCCTCGCGACAGTCACATCCAAGAACGCCCTCACGGACGATGTGGACTTCACCGCACCGCTCACACACGATGACGGACTTGTTAAACTTCATTTGTCCTAACTAAACGTAAGTTGTCAAGCAGTTTAAATGACTTGCGAGAAGGGTAGCGCCGTCCTGCGAATCTACAGGGCGTGCATCGCGTCCATCACCACCTCCATCTCCGCCGGCCCGAGCGCCTCATCATCGGACTCCGCCTTGTCTGGGTGTCGCTCCTTCAGTGCCCGGATTGCCGCCGCGTGAAGCTCCTGATCAGAGGCATCGGGCGAGACACCGACAACCCCGGCCACCTCGTCTCGGTCAATCTCGACGGTATCGTCGTCACCAGACTCGAACACCATCTCCTCGATCTGCTCCACGTACTCACTCGAATCCGAGACAAATTCCGCCACATCATCCTCGGACGACGGGTCAGTGTCTGCCGCCTCCGAGACGAGAGCGATGACCGGGTGCGAGTCGAAGCGGCCAACGAGCTGCTCGGCACGCTTCGCCATCAACACCACCACACGCTTCGCCCCACGAATCTTCTCGCTCGCAGTCATCTTCTCACCGTACGGTCGGTTGTCGCTCGGCTGTGTCGCCGCGATACTGCGGATAATCTCCTCGGCGACTGCCCACACCTGCTCGAGATACGCCTCCTCGTCCACGTACAGCGAGTCAAGATCCCAGTTAGTCGCTGGCATCGCCCAACTGACGAACCCTATCACGTCGTCAGGATAGCACTCAGGATGCTCAATCTCCGACGGATGCACGTCACCCCACTTGTCCACAGCGAACGACAGCACGTCCTCGTAGGCCTCTTCGCCGACGATCTCGTCGTCCGAGGAAGGATGAGAGTAAATCACGCCCTCGGCCTCCATCATCGGTCGGTAACTGTACCGAGCAGTGTAACTGGATAGACCCAACTCGGACGTAATCAGACGCTCTAGTGTATCCCAGTCCGTCTGACCGCCGACGACTCGACTGTCATCCATCTCGTCGTCGATGTGGTTGACCATCGCTCGGATCGTCGGGATGCACTGCTCGTGCGTCTTCGCTATGTCCTCCTTCAGCTCAAGGTCTCGTACGACATCTGGGTCAACCTTCTCGTCGGTCGTCATCTCCCCGTCGATGGACTCGATAGTCTCGGAGGCTTCCAGCACATCCGGCGGTCGCGACGCCTCGTCGTCCTCGGAGACGGTCGCGAGCATGTCGGACTCTACGTCTTCGCCATCCTCGGTTTGGGAATCCGTTTGGGAATCCTCGGCTGAGAATATATTATCCGAGCTGGTGTCGTCGTCGGATGGGGTGCCCCCCACCATCTCCATCATCTCGTCCTGTTTCTCCATCATCACACGCTGCTGATCGAGCATCTCGTCGAGACGGTCGCGGCCAGCACCATCACCATCAACCTCGTAATCGTCAATCTCGAACGCTCCATCGTCAGTTACCGTGGACTGCTCTTTCAGCCGTCGAAGAGCCGTGTCCATCACGTCCGCTTTCGAGAGGTTGGTCTGTTCTGCTACGCCATCGACGAACTCCTGCAGGTCTTCATCGACTCGCTGTCGGTAAGGGGTACGATCACCCATCTACACGCTGGTGTAGACACTCTGTGTGTAAATACCCCTCGGTAAACTGTCATATTCTCCCCACCCATCTAACACAACACACACAAAATGTAGACTTTGTACAGTAGTAGTAGGACGATCGAGAAGGAGGGAGAGGGAAGAGGAGAGGCCCGGCGAGAGAACGGCGGGCTGAGGGCGTGAGACCGCGAGTTTGACCGCGACACCCCGGCGGGGGTGTACCGAGCGACCGAGACGACGCGGATAATATATTCACAGCCGAGGATTCCCAAACGACGATTCCCAAAGGAGATTCCCAAAACCTCCGGGGAGTCACCCGACAACCCGCGAGAGGTCTGCGGCGTTCGACGCGGCCTCCGCGAGGACGGCGGCGTCTGTCGGCGTTCGACGTGTTCCGCCGTCGTGTTGTCCACGGGCGACTCGAAGCGACGCGTCCGCCTGTCTCGCCTGTTCAGTCAGGATGTGACTACAGGTCTTTCGGGAACTCGTACTCTTGTCCGTTGAACGTGATCGTTCGAGTTTCACGTTGGGCTTTCTCTTCTTCGGTCAGTCCGTCCCCAACTCGCCGTTCTCGTTCGTCGATGCCTGAGAACACGTGTTCGACTTTCTGCTCCAGTTCGGTGAGAGCGTCTTCGGGATCGAGGTCTCCGTCATCGACCGCCTCTCGCGTCTCTCGGACGAGATGTAAGAGGCTCCGGAAGTCTTCGCGCGGTGCGAACCCAGACGCGGGTTCGAGATTGAAATTGTCGTCTGTCATATGGCTGTCGCGCCGCGCCACCCAGTTAAGCGTTTCTGCGGTTTTCTCGCGTTTCAGCGCCTGTACCCTTTGTTATCCATAGATGGTGTGGGCGCTGTGCTTCCGCGTGGTGATGCGCCCCTGTTCTCCGTCGTGGGCTTTCTGGAACCCACCCCCTCGACTTCCGATGTAAATCTACCTTCGGGGGACACCTGACTTCGAGTTAAGAGACACCCCCTTGGGTTCCGATGTAAAGTGGTTGTAGAGAGTGCCTTCCCGGCGATAGTGAGTGTTTGAGTTTCGTCACCGGGATTGCATCAGACACCGTCGTCGATATGAATTCCATGTTCTCTATCGGCGCCGAGGGACGGCATGTACCCCCACCCCTCGGTTCCGATGTAAACTGTTCTCGGTGTCTCGCGCGCGTGTGCTCGTTGGTGTGTTTTTCGTCGGTCGCCGGGAACCTGTCTTCGGCGTCGACGTCGATGCTCTGCTCGGCGACGATGTGGGAACCCTGTCTGTGTGTCGATGTCGGGGAACCCCTCCCCCTCGACTTCCGATGTAAATCCTCTCTTCGTGATCGGGAACCCAGCCTTCTCGGCGACGCGGAACCCCTGTGGTTCCACTGGAGTCTCGGGCCGCTGTTCTCTTCGAGGATGCTCTGTTCGGCCCGGGGTGAACTGGGGGCGCGGCCTTCCTCTCGCTGAGCGCCCTTTCTCGCGGCGAGGCCATGCGGCCCGGGAGACCCCCGGTGGTGGATTCAGGTACCGTTTGTTTCTTAGTATGTCGTTGTCCCTGACGGCTCCCTGACGTGGATGGGGGGATGTCGAGGCGGTTTTGAGAGGCAGTCGCTCTGCTCACCCTGACGTGTCGGGGAGTAGTCCGGGGTTCTGATGGGGTTTTTACACGTCCAGAACCTATCAATTAGTGGGGGTATGGAACAAGATGAACTGTCAACCACGTTCAACGGAGTCGAACTGAGCGGGCGGCAACGGCTCGTACTTCACCACGTTGTGAAGCGCATCGAGATGGATGATGGCGAGAAGATGTGGCAGACCACCGTCAAGGAGGACAGCGTGACCACCGGGGAAGTGAAACGGGCTTGTGATGCCATCGACTGGTCTAAACAGCTCATCCGTGACCTGCGGCAACTACACTCGGCTGGGCTCGTTGTCAACGTCCTTGACGAGGTGAGATGGGACAACCGAGGTGCTGCCAAGGAGCCAAAATGTATCGCCCTCAACGTCTCTGTGGAACTAGCGATTGAGGCGGCAATTACTCCGGATGAGTACTGGGCGGTTCATCGCCCTGAACCGGAGGATCTCGACGAGGCTATTGAGCAGATTGACGCACTCCGCGAGCGGGTGGACGAGTTGGAGGAGGAGCTGAATCAGGCGAAGGCGGTCAAGAATAGCGCGTTGGAGAACGCGAAGAAGATGCGTGAGAAGGCCGAGGAGATGGCAGAGCGGAACAAGGAGATGGAGGAGCGGCTCAAGGAGATGGAGACGAAGCTGTACCAGATGGACGAGAAGATCGAGAACCCGGGTCTCGTGGCTGATGAGTTCACCTTCGGCGACGACTGACCTAACCGCTGTTTCTCGGCGACCGTCACGCGTTCATCGCCTCGCGTGCTTTCTCCAACGTCTCCTTCTTCCTCTCTGGAACGTGGCCCACCTCGTCGGCGGTGGCCGTCGGTTTCCACACGTGATGTGTCTGGCCGCACTCGGGGCAGTCCACACGACCGCCGGCTCCTTCGACGTTCCATTTCTGTTCTCGCCCGCAGTCGTCGCACGTGTCGGTGATCGTCGCCATACGTGCTCAGCGCCCCTCCTCGGTTATAAGGGCGCTGGGTGGGGTTGACGGAGTCACGCGGTTATCGGTGTGATGTCGTGAGGTTCACGGGCTGCCGCTTAAATTGTCAATAGACATACTTGTTAGTGATGGTAGAACCGTTTGGCGACACGTGCGACGAGTGCGAACGTCACGTGCAGGACTGGCGTGGTCTCGCGTACGAGGTCAGCGAGAACCGTTGGGAGTACCTCTGCCCGGGGTGCGCCGAGGGACGCGATTATCTGGACGACAGTGAAGGCTTGACACCCCATCGTTTCCGGTGCAGGCAGTCGCGAGAACTATTCTACGCACCGTTAGCCGGCACCAAGTCAGGATGCTGAAACCACGTCTCCGACCGTCCCGTGGTGGCTAGAGCCGGGATCATCCTCCGAGAGGTAGGCCCGCACCTCGTCACCCTCCGAGTAAGGTTCGTTCGTGGGCTAGGAAACATCTTCCATACATCCACTCCGTCGTCCCGATGTAAGTGAATTTTTAAGAAGGTTGTATCTGAATGGGGAATTAATGCCGGATACTTTCCTCGTCGATATTCACGAGGCCTTCCAAGAGATTGGTGGCGAGATTCGTTCCGAGGGGAGCGAATTCGACTTCAGATACAGTCTCGTCGATCATCTGTTTACGGACGCACTCGGCTGGTCACGCACCGAGGGCGAGGGGCACGTCAACTTCGAGGACGACAGGAAAGACGTCCTCTGTTACGACGACAGTAATCCGCCGTTCCCAGTCATCGCGTGCGAGACGAAGCGACCTTCTCACGAGCTTGAACTGGGCGACGTCGAGCAGTTGGAGACGTACATGGTGGGCATTGGGAGTGCAGAGTACGGAATTCTGACGAACGGTCACGAGTTCCGCATCTACGAGTACTCCGCGGATGATCGTTCGCTATCCGCCATCAACGACTTCGACATCGGCCTCGTGGCCAACTCGGAGTCGGTTGAGAATCTGACCGCCGAGCAGCAGGAGGCACTCGGCGAGTTGGAGTACTTCCGTCGTGACCGCTATACGAACGTCGGGGACGCGGAGTACTTCCGTGACCGAGCGAAGGAGGTGCCGGTTCAGTACCAGCCGGGTACGGATGACGAGGGATACGATCTGTTCCTTGAGGCCGTGAAGGAATCGTTGGACGAGTTGTCCAGCGTAATGGAGCGATTCTTCGACAACTACAGTGATCGGCCGGATGGTTCCTACCCGAAGGAGTTTCTGGAAACGACCTTCCCCGACTGGAAGGACTGGAGGGAGTACACCGGCAAGAGCGACGACGCGAAGCAGACGTTCTGCCGGGAGACGGCGTACATCCTGATGAACCGGGCGTTATTCGCGCGGATCGCCGAGGACAAGGAAATCGTTGGCAACACGCGTCTGTCCGGGCGTGGGATGGCCGACGCACTCGATCAGGATGATGAGCGTCCGTATCTTGAGGCGTTGATGGACACGTACGACAGGATTGACGATCACTACTCAGACCTGTACGAACTCGGTATCTTCGACTGGTGGTGGGTGTCGAGGGACAAACGTCAGCGGTTCGACTCCGACGAGGAAAGTCAGCAGGAGGATCTCGAGGATGATCTGGACTACCGACTCGGCGAGGTATTCAAGCGATTGAACCGCTTCGACTTCGAGTACGTCAACCGTGACATTCTCGGCCACGTCTATGAGGACTACCTCCCGCAGGAGGAACGGAAGGAACTCGGGGAGTACTACACACCCATCGAGGTCATCCGGTACATGTTGGACGAGACCGGGTACAAGGCGAACAAGGGAATCGGCCGGCAGAAGATTCTCGATCCGGCGTGTGGGAGTGGTGGTTTCCTGACCGAGGCGACGGAACGACTCATCCAGCACTACATCGACAAGTTCGGCAAGACCAGCATTCACTACCTCGACGCGGAGGAGGCGCGGACGATTTTGGAGCGTGTTGAGGAGAACGTGTACGGCATCGACATCAACCCGTTTGCCGTCCACATCACCCAGATTAACCTCCTGTTCCGCACCGTCGATCTCTACGACAAGGTGACGGAGCAAGACCCGTCCTACACGATGGATGGGTTCGAGATTCACGTCGCGGACACGTTGACGCCGACCGTGTTGGAGCAGCAGGAGGGGAGTACTGACGACGAGGGGAAGCAGTCACAAATCGGCCAGTTCGCCCAGTATAATGGCCGTGCGCAGTCGTTCCTTGACGACAGGGACGCGGTTGACCGCATCAAGGACGAGATGGAGTTCGACGTGGTGATTGCGAACCCGCCGTACGTCCGCGTGCAGAACATCAACGGGCCGAAGGAGGACTACGTGGCCCGGTACTCGTCTGTCGAGAGCAACTTTGACATCTACGTGCCGTTCATCGAGCGCGGACTGGACTGGTTGAAGGATGACGGGAACCTCTCGTACATTTGCCCGAACCGCGTGCTCTCTCACGAGTACAGCGAGTTGATTCGTGACCAACTCGCCGAGGAGCCGCTCACCCACATTATCGACTTCAAGGACGTGGAGGTGTTCGATGCGGCGACTCCGTACCCGTGTATCTTCACCGTGGATAGAGACCGCTCGCCGGAAGAGCCGGTACAGTGCGCGAGGTTCGCCGAGGAGCGAGACAGGATACTCGAAGAGATTCACCGGCGAGACGATTGGGAGAACCCGGACGTCGACGCCTACGATCTGTACACCTACGAGAAGGAGCAGATGCGGGCGGACAACGCGGACGATTACCTACCGAGTTGGAAGCCGATGCCGGACTCGGAACGTCGTCTGTTCGACAAGATTGAGGAGCAGGGAGATATGCGGGTGGGGGAGATTTCGGCTGAGGTGTTTGTCGGGACGCAGACGAGTGCGAACACGGTCTACATCGGAGAGATTGTCGGTCAGACCGACGAGGAGGGCGTCGTCGAGTTCGCACCGAGCGGGTACGACGAGACGCATCTCATCGAGGAGGAGATCCTTACTCGCGTGCTGAAGGGCAAAGAGATCGACCGATGGGGCGTCGACTGGGAGGGTCTCTGGATGATTCTGCCCTACGAAGTGTCGGCCGACGACTTCGACGTGATTCCACAGTCTGTGTTGGAGGAGGAGATGCCGCACGCGTGGGACTTCTTCCTCGAATACGAGGAGAAGCTGAAGGGGCGGGAGTCCGGCAAGATGAGGGGTGAGGACGACTGGTACGGCTACATCTATCCGAAGAACCTCACCAAGTTCGATCCGGATAAGATTATGACGAACATCCTCAGCAGCTACAACCGATTCGTCGCCGACACGGAGGGCGAGTACTACTTCGTCGGCGGTGGAAATGCCGGCGGATACGGGATTCAGTTGCGTGACGAATACGCACCCACGTCTGAGGATCACCTGTACTACGTCGCCCTCCTCAACTCCTCGGTGCTGGAGTTCTACCACAAGCACATCGCCCCAATCTTCGGCGGGAAGTATTACTCGTACAACAAGAGGTACTTGGAGCCGCATCCCATCGCTCTCCCCAATGATGTCCCGGAGGATACCGTGGCGGAGTACGCCGAGGACATTCAGAGCTCCCGTGCGGAGCGCACGGACTTGGAGTACAAGACGAGCGACGTGCGCAACTACCTGCCAGACTACGAGAAGGAAAGTTCCATTCTCGATCTCGCACAGTCCATCAACCTCGACGGTGACGACTACCGACAGGGCCCTATTCGCAAGGACGCGAAGATGGATGTGGAGACCACCAAGGAGGTGTATCAGGTGGTGATGAAGCAGAACCACGAGATTGAGTTCGGTGACGAGCGGGTGCGAGACTTCGTGTTCGAGTTGCTGACTGCCCAGAACCGGCGGCTCTCCCGTTCCGAAGTCATCAATATGGACACTCCGTCCCGAGAGTCCGTCATCGAGCTGATGGACGAGTACCTCGGCGATATGGAACGGATTGAGGAGTTGAAAGAGGAGTTCGACCGACTGTGCGACGAGTTGGACGAGATAGTGCTTCGTGACGTGTACGGGCTCGGTGACACCGACGAGAACACTGTCGAAGAGTTCCTCGAGGTCTGGTGAGTCGGGGCTAATCGAGGAGGTCTTCGATTCGTGACTTGAGTATATCGAATCCTTCAGTCCCCGTTTCAACGTCTGATGCACCGGGAATGACGACTTTGCCGCTCCCGAAGATGAGGAATACACAGTCGATGTCGGGTGGGCGGTAAACGACTCCGGGGAACTGTTCCGGTTCATACTCTGTTTGCTCCAGTCCGAGGCCGATGGAGAGGGCGTTCAGGTTGACCTCACGGCCGAGATCTCCGGTCTGGACGACGTTCTTGATGGCGAATGTTGGCGTCGTTTCGATGCCAAGGTCTTCGAGGACGTCCACCATCCAGTCCTTCATCCGTTCCGTCTCGTCCAGACTGTTGCCGCCGGTGATGTGGTAGCTTCCGGAGCGAAATAGTGTGACCATCGGACTGCCCTCGTCGCGTCGGAGGTACACCACGTCGTTTGTGTAGTCCTTTTCGGGGTAGCTGACGATGGCGTTCACGTCCTCGCCGACGCTGGAAACTTCGATTTCTCTGCCCAGATTCCCCGATGCGACGACGTTGACTATTTCCGGCATTTGATGTGGTTGTTATCTGATCGGTGGGTGTCGCCTGTTGCGGCCACCGGCGTTCTTGAGCACGTCCACGAGCAATACGAGGAAGCAGGCGCCGACAAGCAAGATCATTCCGACCGTGAACGAACCGCTGAGGAAGAGCGTCGTCCCCATCCAACCGATGAAGTACACGGCCACACCCGCCTTGTCGGCCCACACGTAGGCGGCAAGGACGGGTGCGATGTAGGCGAGAACGAAGTAGACGATTCCCCACGCGGTGAAGATGGTGCCGAGGTCTACGAGCGTCTGTTCCGGGTTGAGCGTCTGCTGCACGGCGGCGAGCTGGGCGAACACCACGACGACGATCTTGTTGAGGAAGGCGAGTGCGATCCCCTCAGCGAAGCCAGCGATAACTCCTTGAGCCGTCGTTGGATCGGGGTCACTCGCCGGTTGTCCGTACGCCATCCTCAGTCCTCCTCCTCCGCCTCATCGTCCGGAAACATACTCGCCCCGTTCGAGTCAACGAAGTACACCGGGCCGTCGATTTGGACGTCGACGTCGTTGTTGTCGCCCTCGACTTTGGCGAGTACTATCTCGTCGTCCTCCTCTACCCTGTACATCTCCATCCTATCTTCGGCCCACGGTTCGATCTGGTGACCATCCTCGTTCCTCGTCCACATGTGGTAGAACGCGGGGTTGGAGCGGGCGAGTTTGTAGATGTTGACGAGCGTATCGACACTCGTGACCGCGAGTGTGCCCGCCATCAGGGCAAGCGAAGCACCAGCATCGGAGTTGGCCACCATCGCCGCGTCTTGCTTCCGCTCTTCGACTTCGACGCCGTCGACCGCCTCCAGCTCCGAGATTGCTGCCTCGTACTCTTCGTCGGTGATGTCGTCGGCGCGGAAGTTGACGTGTGTGATGTAGCTCATGGGTGGACTCACTTTGCGTGGATTACAGTCTCGTAGCCGTCGCCGGCGACGTTGACGTAGGGCGCGTGGCCCAGCACGCCCATCGAATAGTCACGACACACGGTGATACCCGGGCCATACTCTGTCCCGGTTTCCAGCGTTACGCTGGGGTAGTCGTGGGGTTGGTGGACGGTTATGCGGACGTAGTTGCCTGCGCGTTCGCGGACGGTGCCGCGGATACGTGTGGATCCTTCTCCGTCGATGCAGGCAAACGTGACCTCGTCGCCCTCCTTGAGACGCCCAATCACGTGTGGCTACTCGTCCTCCGGTGGTTCGGGCTTGCCGAGGTCTTCGAGCGTGTGCTTACCGTGATCGGTGAGATAGTACTTGTAGTACGGGTTCGCCACGTCCTCGACGCGCTCGCGTTCGAGCATCTTGCGCTCCCACAGCTGGGTGAGGGCGGGATAGATGCTGGACTCGTTCACGCCTTCGACCCCCTCCTTGATTTCCTTGCCGGAGACGGACGTGCTGCCGTTGTTGCTCCGTTCCGCAACCTCGCCGAGGACGCGGTGGTGACTGGTGTTAGTCTTGATGTTTCCCTTTTCGCGCTTGGCCTCTTTCTCGGCTTCGCGCTCTTCGCGTGTTTGCTCGTTGGAGGCGTCCGTGGTGTAGTCCGTGGTTGTGGCTTGTTTCATCTCTTGATCGCTGCTATCGGCTGTGTTGATCGTGATGGACACCGATGTGATTGTCTCGTCGGATGCGTACTGGTCAAGGATGCGGCGAGCGTGAGCGGTGGGATTGTCGCCCGAGACTTCGAGTTTGACTAATTGACTCATCTTGTTGAAGGCGTAGTTGCGCAACCACCTTAACTGTGTGGGTTGGAAAGGGCGTTTTTGCCCGTGTTGTGCTCTCCGTGTGTTGAAGTACACACTACGCGAATAACGGGTTTGACCTGCTCAGGCTCCGAGAAACAGTTTAGAAATGGGTTCCGTACTGGTGGTAGATACTCAGTCAAACATCTGTTTTGGACTGCACGTGCGTGGCCACGTGCATCCTATCTGCGCTGTCTTGGGTGACGAGGCCTTCGTCGCCGAGGACTTCGAGGGCTTCGAGGACGATGAGTCGGGGGAGGTCAAGCGCGTCGGCGATTTCTCGGGGTGTGGCTGGGCCTCGCTCGTCGAGGTAGAGGAGGACGAGTTTCGCTCTGGGCGATTCGACTGCTTCGATCACATGTGGGAGTCGAGGCCGTGTCTGGGGTAAGTGCTCCTCGTCTGACCCCCCACCCACATAATACTTTACGCAAATGACTATTTGGGGGGAGTGAGTGGCGTGATACATGGAAGAACGAGAGTTCAAGTATCGCGGTGCCGCGAACCTCGACGAGACCAACGGGGTGGTTGATCCGGGCTGGGACGAGGACGAGACGTTCGAGGCGGTCGTGCAAGAGCTATACGATGAGGGCGAGATTAGCGACCGCGCCCGAGACGAGTTACTCGATTGGTGGGATTAGTCACATTGTGACGAACCGAGAGTAGTCACCCCGGTGGCGACTTCGTGCAGAAGCACGGCGAGAATAGGCTCCCCGGCCTCTGGTTCTGATAGGGTATCGGGGTAGGCCGTTGTCACGAGGACTCATCGGTTCCGAGGGTCTTCTTTGCATCCTCAACCATTCTCTCCTGCAGCTCGAGGTACTCGTCAAGTTCTTCCTCGTGTTCATCGATCACGAGGCCTCTGAAATCATCGTGGAACGCCATTAAATCTGTGTGGTGTTCCTCGATTACACTGAGTAGCGGTATTCTGTCGTCCCCGTACCCCTCGAGAAATTCGCCTGTCTTCGGACTCCAGTAGTTTCCCGTTGATTTCCATTCCTCAATATCTTCTCGGTAGACGAGGAATGAGACTCGCTCATCCGCATCCTCTGCTTTCCACGAGTAGACCGTGTTTGCGTTGACGAGAACGTGCTTTTGGATGAGGTTCCGCATCGTTTTGAGGAAGTCCGAGGTTGGGCGGATGTCGTGTTCGCGCAACAGTCGGTTGTACTCGTCTTTCCCCTCCTCGCTGAATCGGCGGTCGCGGAGGCTTTTCGTGTACTCGTACTGGGACTCGTATGCGGAGAGGTAGTTGTGGAGGAGTCGGTACAGTTCCTCTTTCACCCTCATCCTGTGGCTCAGGGGTGCATCGAGGACGTACTCTTCGTTGAGGACGTACTCGTCTACGAAGTTGCTTAGGAGTTCGAAGTTTCGTTCAAGTGTATGGAGGACGATCCGGATGTCGCTTAGTTTGTTGGAGACCCCTTCGTATTCGTGTTCGCCCATCTCGTCCATCAAATCAACAAAATCCCTGTCATCCTCACCCATACCGGTCTATGGGTCTCTTGCCACCTTGTCTGTTGGGACTCAACGAGAGTTGGTAGCGTGACCGGTATCTCGCACCCTCAGCAGCATCCTCACAAGAATATAAAAAAGTATAGCACGTGATATAGCACACAGTAGAGCATCGGAGATTCACTCCGAACCCCCTCTGGATACCCGACAACTCACTTAGAGAATATGGTTAACGAACTCACCTTCCGAACCAAACTCTGGAAACGCTCGCAGAACTCCCACGCCACCACAATCCCCCAACCCATCCTCGCCGCCCGAGGTGTCCCCGTCGATGAAGACGTCGAAGTGGTGTGGCGCATCGACTCCGAGACGCGCAACATCGTCGTCGAATTCGAACTGGAGGACGATGAGTGATGGGCAACTCAACACGTGGGGCTACGTCCGCCTGAGTCAGGACGGGCGAGAGGACACCATCGAGGATCAACGCGAGAAGCTGAAGCGGTACTGCCGTCGACGAGACGAACTCCGCCTCGTCACCATCCTCTCGGACGGGAAGTACACGAGCGGGTTCAACGACGACAGGAGCAAGTACCAGACCATCCGTCAGAAAATCGAGAACGGCGAACTGGATGCGGTCGTAGTCCGCGACCGCGCTCGTCTGGCCCGCGACTTCGACGAACGTCTTCGTCTGCTCGTCACTCTCCGAGAGAACGGAGTGGAACTTCACGTCGCTGAGGAGGGTGGCCCAGCCGACGTTCATTCCATCCAAGGTGCGATTATGGAGTCGATGAAGGCGGGGATGGATCACCTGTCGAAGATGGCCGAGATGGAGCGTGCCCGAGAGATCGTCGAGAAGCGCGTCGACGCTGGCCACTGGCAGGGTGGTATCCCGTACGGACTCACGATGGGGCCACACGGCAAGTATCTCGTCGCCGACGAGAAGGAGATCGGCGACGCCATCGACGCCATCGAGAACGTTGAGGGTGGGATGAGTGAACGCGCCGTCGCCCGCGAAGCCGGAATCGCACACAACACCGTGGGGAAGATCCTTGACCGACGTGAGGCGTACCGGGCTGCCGACCGTGGTGCCACCATCGGTAGAGGGTTCGCCATCATCTGGCCCGACGAGTCACCAGCCGACGACTGACCTCCGAGGCAGCACTTTTCGTACAGGCGTACGACAGGTAGTGATGCCGCCGCTTCCGGCGGTGGACTTGGGGAGTCATCGGCCACGTGCGTGCGTGGGCGGTCACTCCGTTCCTCAGCTACTGACCTCGGAGAAGAGAGTCCTGTGTGGGGCCTCCCTAGCCCCACGTGAGTGGAACGGTCGTCCCTCCCGGGGCGAGTTACCCTGCTCGCCCACCACCCGTTATGTTCGACGTCGCGATCCACACTTGAATGCCGGCGCTGGTGGGCTGCTCGGAAGAGGGGTACGTTTCACGTGTCCCGCAATCTGTTGATTTTGGTGACATCTCGTTTGATCAGGTACATCCTCCTCGAAGACATCGACGAGGTGGCCGATGCCGTTGACGAGGGGGTGATCCACCAGCCTGACGACGAGGACTTCCGCTTCAAGAGTCACGCCCACAAACTCGTCGACGAACCGAAGCACCTCTGGCTATCCCACCGCGACGACTAAACCAGTCAGAACTTCGATTGTTCGACAGCCCCCTGAAAAAGCTGCCTCTCACGCATCAACTCCACCTGCACACTATACTCGTAAGCGTCACCCGGTGGCAGCGCCCCCGGCCCATCATCTTCTGCACACCACGGCATAACACGCACTCTCACCGACTCGTCTCCGATATCTTGCTCGCGGAGTGCGTCTCGAATCCGCACCGCCTCGTCCTGATCATCCATCTGCCACCCATCAGCCTCCAGCGTCACCCAACGGTTACTTTCAGCCACATCGAAACGCCCCTCGTCCAACTCGTTCGACTCGGTGAGGGCCTCCTCGGTCTCCAGAACGAGGTACTCAACGAACGCCGGTTGTTTGGACTTGATTTCTTCCTCGTCCTCCGACGCGTCGTAAATGTACTTCTGCCACGTCATATCGTCTGGCTTCGACATTGTATCTCCACTTGTGACAGTACCCCTACTTAAACGTCTGTGTGCCACACTGCTGGCTCGCGGGTAGAGAGGTCGAAGGAAGTAGCAGGCGGTGAAGGATTCGAACCCCCCGATCTACGGCTTCGAAGACCGTCGTCTTGAGTCGGGATAGGCTACGCACCCGGGTGATTGTAGGTGGGAAGGGCGTATATACGAAGTCTACACTAATCACATCTCTACAACCAGAAGTCCGAACGAATCATCGCGCTCGCGGACGACATCTGCGAGGAGTTCGGGGGCGCGGCGGGGTTCGACGAGTTCGTCAAGAACGGCGACCCCGACGCGGTGCGGGACCGCCTGCTGGAGATGAACGGCGTCGGGCCGAAGACCGCCGACTGCGTCCTCCTCTTTTCGGGCGGCCGCGGCGGCGTCTTTCCCGTCGACACGCACGTCCACCGCATCGCCCGGCGGATGGGGCTGGCCCCCGCCGACGCGGACCACGAGACGGTCCGCGAGTTTCTCGAACGTGACGTGCCCGCAGAGAAATGTGGGTTCGGACATACCGCGATGATACAGTTCGGTCGAGAGTACTGCACCGCGCGCAAACCGGCCTGTCTGGACGATCCGGAGGCGTGTCCGCTCGCGGACCACTGTGACCAAGTCGGGGTCTACCCGGCCAGCGGCGAGGTCGTAGACCCCGCCGAGGCGTCGGAGTGAATCACTCGCCGAGCGTCACGGACATCGAACCGGGACTCACGTGTACGTCGTAGCCCAGGTACTCGAACGTGACCGCGACGTTCGAGCGCCTGCTCCGGTCGTCGGTGAACAGATTGTCCAAGGCTTCTGGCTCAACGCTCTCGTACACCGGTGGCAGGGAACAGGGGTCGACGCCCTCCCGTTCCGCGACGAGTTCGGAGAGTAGGATGCTCGACGGCGTCTCTCGCGGGTCGAAATCCGCGAGCGTCGACGTGCCGTTCGTCGGGTGTGATACCCCTTCAGTCCCCTCAGCGCGTCCGCCGTCGCTCTCCTGTTCCGAACGTATACTCTCGTCCATTATCGTTGAGAAGTCCGTAGAGACGCATAGACAAACGGGTTGACTATGTAAGGAATTCATGTCGTTGAACCGGTGTTACTCGGTCCGCAATACGCTCGACTCCACTAGGGTGCGGTAGCCGCGGCGTAACCGACTCGCGAGCGCCTGTCTGGAGATGTCGAGTTCCCCCGCGATCTCGTCGAGCGTCGCCGCCCGCGGTTCGTCGAAGTAGCCGCGTTCGTAGGCCAGTACCAGCGCCTCTCGCTGGTGGTCGGTCAACTCTACCGGCCTGTTCTTTTCGGCGGACCCCATGTCGTGCATCTCGACCAGCGTCGGGGCGATGCCGTTCTCGCGGCAGGCCGTGTCGAACGCCGCGACGGCCTTCTGTTCGTCGCCGCGGACGTGTATCGTCCAGCCATCTTCCGTCCCGGTCGCGGACAGGAGGGTGACGCCGCTGTCGACGACGGGACCGAGGAGCCCCTGGTCCTCGGTGTCGAACCGACACCGAAACAGCGTTCGCCCGTCGATGGCGTCGACCAGCGTGATGTCCTCGAATATCGCCTTCGATTCGAGGAACTCGCAGGCGGTCGCGCCGTCGACGCCCTCGACCCAGAAGTACGGCAAGACGGCCGCCCCCGTCGGAACGACGCGCTCTATCTCGAGAGCGGCCTCGGGGAACCGCTGGAACAGCGTCCCAAGCGCGAGCGTTCGCGGGGGAACGGTGAACTCCGCGATGGTCGCCATACGCCACCTGTGTCACCCGTGCTGAAAAAGACTCGGTCGCCGTCCCCGATTTAGCGCCGGTGGCCCCAGCGCTCGCCGTCCTCGGCGTACCGGGCGGAGACGATGCGGTTGAACTGCTCGTCAGACAGCGAGATGTCCGTCGCGCCGACGTTCTCGTCTAACTGGTCGACGGTCCGCGCGCCCACGATGGGGACGCAGGTGAAGTCGGGTTGCTCGATGCCCCAGCGGAGCGCCACCTGTGCCGGCGTCGCGTCGAGTTCGTCGGCGACGGCGCGAATCTCGTCTAGGACCTTCCAACCGCGTTCGGAGAGGTAGTAGTCGTCGAACTGGTCGTCCAGCGACCCGCGTGCGCCCTCCGGTCCTTCGAACGCCGTCGGGTCGTCGTCGTCCGTGCGCTCGTACTTCCCGGTGAGGAATCCGCCCGCCAGCGGCGAGTACGGACAGACGGCGATGTCTTGGTCGGCGCACACGTCGAGGTAGTCTTTCACGTCGTCGCGGTAGCCAGCGTGGAACAGCGGTTGGGTAACCTCGAACCGTTCCAGCCCCTCCACGTCGGACTTCCAGAGGGCCTTCGTCAGTTGCCACGCGGCCATCGTCGACGCGCCGAGGTAGTGGACCTTCCCCTCGCGGACGAGGTCGTTCAGCGTTCGCAGGGTCTCCTCGATGTCGCTCTCGTCGTCCCAGCGGTGGATGTAGTAGAGGTCGAGATAGTCCGTGTTGAGCCGGTCGAGCGTCCCCTCGATTTGGGCGCGGATGTGTTTGCGCCCGAGTCCCGAGTCGTTCGGGCCGGGTTCGCCCCACCCGTCGAAGGGGAAGTACACCTTCGAGGCGAGCACCACGTCCTCGCGGTCGTAATCCTCTAGCCACTCGCCGATGAACTCCTCGCTCTTGCCGTTGGGCGTCCCGTAGACGTTGGCGGTGTCGATGAAGTTGATGCCGCGGTCGTAGGCCGCGTCCAGCAGTTCGTGGGCCTGTTCGCGGTCCGTCTCGACGACGCCGCTGGTCTCGCGGCCGAAGCGCCACGTGCCGAAACAGACCTGTGAGACTGTCGTCCCGGTGGACCCGAGTCGTGTGTACTCCATGTACGGGCCAACGTGGGGGACGCTAAAAACCGCTGTGGCGCTCGGCAATCGACGCCGGTTTCGGCCACGCTGAACGCGCTCTCGGGGCGTTCCCGGTTTCGGGACGAGTTCGCCGTTCTCACGTCTATCGACGACGGGAATCGCGCCCGGTCACGGCATCTGCCGACGAACTGTTCAGTATGGGGGAACAGCGGGTGGCGGAGCGGCGGTCTGCTTACTGCGAGCGCAGCGAGCGGTTTCACCGTCAGCGCGAAGCGGTGACAAGTACTGCGTTCGCGGTACTCGCGAAAAACTACGCAAATCGCCGACGGTGATTCGCGATTTCCATGTTTTTGCAATCGAGCAACCATGCGAACGGGCGCAAGCGCCCGTGAGCAGACGGCGGGTTCCCGCAGGGCCGGAGGCCCGAGGAATCCCCTCCAAACGAAAAGTGGTACTCTAGACGAACCGGAACGTCTCCAGGTTCTCGGGCGTGAACGTCCGGAGGTTGTAGTCGTGGTACAGCGACGAGGAGAGGTCCTGCGTGGCCGATTCGCTCCCGTCGACACAGAGCACCTTCTCGGGGCGAGGGTGCATCGTCTTCACGAAGTTCTCCAGGCCCTGCCGGTCGGCGTGGCCGGAGAAGCCGTCGACCGTCTCGACGCGGAGGTTCAGCGGAATCGTCTCGCCGTCGACGGAGAGTTCCGAGCGCCCCTTCTGGATGCGCTTGCCGAGGGTGCCGTCGGCCTGATAATCGACGAACGTGAGCGTCGTGTCCGGGTCCTCGCCGAGGAGTTTCAGCCAGGTCCGGGCCGGGCCGTCCGTGAGCATGCTCGGCGGCGCGAGGACGACGCTGGCCTCGTCTCGGGCGGCGATTTCTTCGCGGGCCTCGTCGCCGCCCTCCACGGGCGTGAACTGGTCCGCGAGGAAGGGGTTGCGGTCGGCGTCGTGGATACGGCTCTGGAGGTCGTCGCGGAGGTAGTCGGGATAGGTCGTGTGGACCGCCGTCGCCTCCCAGACCATCCCGTCGAGGTAGACGGGCATCTCGGGCACGTCGCCGTCGCGCATCGCCTCTTCGAGGACGACCATCAGTTCCTGTGCGCGGCCGACGGCGTGGACGGGGACGAAGACGGTGCCGTCGGCGTCGGCGGCGTCCGAGACGAGGCGTTTGAGCTTTCGCTCGGAATCGTCCTGGTCGGTCTGGTAGTCGTTCCGGCCGCCGTACGTCGATTCGAGGACCAGCGTCTCGACGCGGGGGAACTCGTTGACCGCGCCGTCGAACAGGCGGGTGCTGTCGTAGTGGATGTCGCCCGAGAAGGCGACGTTGTAGAGGCCGTCGCCGATGTGGAAGTGGACGACGGAACTCCCGAGGACGTGGCCCGCGCTGTGGAGCGTGAGTTTCACGTCCGGCGCGATGTCGGTCACGTCGCCGTACTCCAGCGTGATGCAGTGCTTGACCGCCTCGCGGACCATCTCGGTCTCGTAGGGACGCTTTCGTCCGGCCGAATCGGCACGACCGATGTAGTCGAGCGTCAGGAGACCCAACAGGTCGCGCGTCGGTTCGGTGCAGTAGACGGGGCCGTCGTAGCCGTGTTCGAACAGGAGCGGGACGAGCGCCGAGTGGTCCAGATGGGCGTGGGTGAGGACGACGGCGTCGAGCGACGACGCGCCGGACCCGATGGCCTCGGGCACGTCCAGATAGGGCTGTTCGGTCCGCTCGCCGGGCTTGTCGCCGCAGTCGACGAGGATGCGCGTGTCGGCCGTCGAGATGACGTACGCGGCGCGGCCGACTTCGCGACACCCGCCGAGCGTCGTCACGCGGACCCACTCCTCTTTGGACATGGGGTCGCGGTGAATCTGCCGCCCGACGCGTTCGAGGATGTCCCGCCGGTCGTCCCGTTCCTGGGTGAGGAAACTGCGGACGTTCGAGACGGTGGGCGACTCGATGGGCGGCGTCCGGACCACGTCGGGAGTCCAGCCGACGGCCTTGGTTATCTCGCGGAGCGTCTCGCCGCGCCGCCCGATGACGCGGCCCGGTTTCTCGGCCTTGATGAGGACTTCGCCGGTGTCGGCCAGAAACTCCATGTCGCTGACGCCAGCGTCGTCTGGCAGGAGTGCGAGAATCTCGTCTTCGGCGGTGTCCGGGTGCGTGAGCACGTCCGGGTCGGGGCGAACCGTGATTCGCTTCCGGAGTTTCGACGCAAGCCGTCGGACCAAGTCGCCGTCCGAGGCGAACTCCTTGGGGTCGCGGGTGTAGATGACCAGTTCCGGCCCTTCGTAGGTCACGTCGGAGATGGTGATGCGGTTCGGAACCTCTTCGTCTATCGTTGCTCGTACGTCTTCGAGTTGTTTGTCTACGGTGCTCATGCTGTCAGAGGGGCGGCCTGCTGTCGGCGTGTCCGCCGCGGTGTGAGGTTGCCCGAGGGTATCGTACGGTCATACAGTTATCCGTGGTTCGGTGAGTGACCTCCGGACGAAGAACGGTCCGGAAAACCGATTGTAGTCGTGAGTACCCCGCTCGAATTATTAAAGACTTCGCACTCGGGCAGGGTGACTGTTCGACTGACTCAGGCCGACTCGAGCGCCCTGACCGTCCGCTCGCTGGCCGCTGGCGCGGCACGGGCGAGTTCGGCGGCGATGACGTACCGCGAGACGGGGT
Organism: Haloarcula marina; assembly: GCF_024218775.1. Lineage (NCBI taxonomy): Archaea > Methanobacteriati > Methanobacteriota > Halobacteria > Halobacteriales > Haloarculaceae > Haloarcula > Haloarcula marina. The sequence goes on from NZ_CP100404.1 coordinate 1,143,025, forward strand.
CTGCCAATCGCTCGGCGCTGATGTCGCCGCCGTAGCCGTCACGCAGTCGCGCCAGTTCGCTGTCCGCGCTCCAGACGTATCGCGCGGCGTCGACGACGACTGTCCGCGTCAGACCGGGAGCGGTGTCGTCGGTCAGCGCCGCCGTCAGCGCGTCCCGTGCGGCCTGTCTGTACCGGCGAACGTCGTCCGCGCTCTCGACGGGTAGCTCACCGGCGTCGACGCGCGCTTGCACTTCGCCGAGCGCGTCGAACTGGGCGAGTCGTTCGGTCCCGTCGACGAGGGCGCTCGCGGGTCCGGGCGCGTCTGCGAGTCGCTCGGTTCCGTGGGCCGCGTCGGACCGGAGTCGGTCGACGGTCCGCTCGGTTAGGCCCCAGTCGTCGACGGTCGGTTCCGGCGGGAGCGTCGCTCGGCGGTCGCGGAGGTCGGCGAGCAGGGTTTCGGCGGCGCGGCGAAGTCGCCCTTCAACCGACCCGGTGTCGGTCGGGAGCGACGCGTCGAATCGCTCGCGGAGGTGTCGCGCGTCGTCGAGGAGCGCCTGTGTCGACTCCGCCGTCTCGCCCGTCTCGGCGGCCGTCAGGAGCGCCGATTCACTGTGTCCACCGGGGCTATTCTCGGTGTCGCTGGCGCGGTCGAGAAGTCGCTCGACGCGGGCGTGGACCAGCGTGGCCCGAACCGGGTCCGCACCGGGGTACTCGTAGGACGAGCGGTACGACCGCGCGGCCTGTGCCGCGGACCAGGACTCGTCTTGGAGCGCGTCCGTCGACTGTGTCCCCGCGGCGAACGCCCACCCCGCGGCGGCGTATCGGGCGGCTTCTCGACTCCGGCGGAGCGCTTCGAGCGCCGCGAACTGTGTTCGGGCGCGGCGGGCCTCGTCCAGGGCCGCCGTCGCTTCCGCGGCCGAATCGAGGATGTGTTCGCGGACGTGGCCGTTCGGAATCTCGCCCGGCCCCAGCGGCGTGGGGAGCGTCGACAGGAGTGCGGTCGTTCGGTCGCGGGCGGCCCCGAGGTGGTCGTCGGCGATAGCGACGGGGACGGCGGGGGCGACCGCTGGCCGCGTCTGCTCGTCGTCGACGGACGGCAGGCCGTACCGGTCGATGGTCGGCCGGTCATCGGACCCGAAGCGGTCGATGGCGCTACACCCCGAGAGCGCCGTCGCACCGACCGCCGCGAGGACGCCGCGGCGGGTCAGGTCGTCGCCGACCGGCATCACTGCTCACCCGCCGCAGCCGTCGTTCCCGACTCGTTCGCGCTCGCGTCGTTCGTCTCGTCGCCGGACGCCATTTTCGCACGGCCAGGCCGGTCACAGCCACCGGTCCCGCCGGAGGACGCGAACGACCTGACCGTATCGGCGTCCAGCGCCGCCGGAATCCGGACGAAGCGCGTTTCGTACACCTGCCGGTCGTCGCGACAGCGCTCGTCGTACGGTCGGAGGGTCCGCACGTAGTCGGTGCGGATGCTGTCTCGCGTCCACGCGACGCGACAGAGTTGCAGTCGGTAGCACTCGGGGAGTCGCCGGGTCTCGGTGTACACCGTCTCGCTATCGAAGTCCGTCTGGTCGAGGAATTGCCTGACCCCGTCGGCACCGGATACGTCTGCGATTCCGAGGCGCTGGACGGCCTCGCTGCCGTCGAGCAGGCCGTTCGTTCGGAAGTAGGCCCGCTCCCCTTCTGTCGGGCGTTCGTCGCCCGTCTCGTCCTCGTCGCGGAACCAGACGGGCGGCCGGTCGGTGTCGGTTCGCAGGGCGACGGTCTCGGGGTCGGTTTCGCTGTCGGCGAACGTCCGTTCGCTGGCGGTCGGCGTCGATCGCGTCCGCTCCTCGGCGGCGAAGAAGTCGCCACACCCCGCCAAGGCGGTGGCGAGGCCAACGGCTCCGTGGAGGACGCGACGGCGTGTTGGAGGGACCATCGTCGCCACATCCTGCCAACGCGAGCGGAATAAGTCTCGTGTTCGGGACGCGACCGACCCGCCGCAACGATGCCACGCTCGCCCGGCGTCACACGGAAGGCGTCGGCGGACGAGAAGTGCCCATGCACGTCACACCTGCGGTCGTCGCACAGGAGTACGAGTGGGTGCGCGACCGGGCCGACGTAGTCGTCCCTCTCGTCAACGAGACGCGCGACCATCTCGGGGACACCTTCGGCGTCGACGTGGCCCACATCGACGGGTCGGCGTATCGGGACACGATGGCGGCGGTGTTCGCCGACGGCGACCGGGCGGTCAACGTCGCGGCGCTGATTCGCCTCCTGCGAACGCTCGATGTCGAAGGCGACTACCCGGGGTTCGTCGTCGACGAACTGCTGGGTCGGGAACTCGCGGGGATGCTCGCGGGCGACCAACCGCTCCGACTGCTCGCTGAGGCGACGTTCCACGTCGCGGACGTTCGCACGCACGGCGACGAGTCCGAGGCGGCGGGCGCCGACGACCTCGACGCGGCGCTCGCGGCGGGCGTTCAGACGCGCCTGCCGGGGTGGCCCTGGCAGGAGGGACCGAGTCCGTTCGCGTTAGAAGGAGAGTGACGGGGTTCCGAGGAAGGCCGTCTCGTAGCCCTCGTGGCGGGACACCTGCGGCGGGGCGATTACGTCGACGGTGACCGATGGCTCGCTCCCGTCGGTCGGGACGACTGCGCCGTAGTGGTAGCCGAGTTCGGGGTGGACCGCCGCGGTGAGCGCGTCGTCGAAGGCCGTCTCGCCGTCTTGCTGGACGGTGGCGTCCAGCGACATCATCGGCAGGGGGACGCGGTTGTACGGCGTCCGTGGCGAGATGGCGAGATAGGATTCGCCCTCCGCGAGGAAGGCGGCGTCACTGGGCGAGAGCCACGAGGCTGCGTAGACGCCGTCGCTCCCGGTCTGGGTTCCCAGTAGCGTGCCCGGCAGGGCGTCCGTCGCGGGAGCCTGTGAGGTGGGCAGCATCGACATCTCCATCAGGTCGACGGCGGCGCGCTCGCCCTGCGTCTCGGGGAACTCCTCGTAGGAGAGGTCCTGTACGGCGGCCGCCGCGAAGTCGAAGTTGACGCTGGCCTCGGCGCTCTCGCCGAAGCGTCCCGAGAACGCGCCGAGTCGGCGCTCGGTCATGCCGTTGACGCGGACCCGGAGCGTGTAGCGGCCGTCGCCGTCGAGTTGGTAGTTGTCGCCGTAGTGAAAGCCCATGTTCTGGGAAATCATCGGCCACGGGGACTTGTCGTCGACCGTCTTGCCGTCGCGTTCGACGGTGATGGCGACGCCAGCGGAGACGGGGAGGACCATCTCTGTCTCGGGGTCCCACACCGTCGCCATCAGGTGGAGGCTGTCGCCGTCTTGGATGTCGACCTGTGCGGCGTCCGTGCCGGTCACGGTCCAGAAGCGGTGGGGGTACGAGTAGGTCAGGCCGACCATGTAGTCGCCCGCCTCGGCCATCCCGGCCATGCCCATCCCCTCGACGTGTGTGGGGCGGTACGTCGCGTCGGGTCGGCCTTCCACCAGCGGCGGTGCGCGCGTCGACTGCGTCTGCACGGACCCACACCCGGCCAGCAGCGACGCGCCAGCGAGGCCCGTCGTCGCGAGAAAGCGGCGGCGGTTCATGCACGCCGCTAGCCGTGGCCCGTCAAAGACGGTTCTGGTACGGTGGGCGAATCGAGGGAGGGAGGCCCATTCAGGAGGGATTCGGCGACGGCAGGGCGCGGTACTCCCGGGGCGGCAGGAGGTAGTTCCCGCGGCGCTCGACGGTCATGTACTGGAGGATGCCGTTGTTGACGCGCTGACCCACGGCGGAGTTCTCGGCCACGTCGGTGCCGTTCATCGCCTCCTTGGTCGCCACGAAGTCCGCGATAGAGCGCTGGAGCGAGAGGAAGTGGACCGACGCCTGGCCGCCGTCCGTCGAGTCGAAGTCCCGACGGAGGATGGTCGGACTGCCGTCCTCGCGGGCGCGAGCGAGTTTCTGCGAGTGGCCGACGACGCCCTCGCGGCGACTGCTCTCGACCACGTCCTCGGGGCACCCGTCCATGCCGCTGTCCGTGCCGAGGTTCTCGCCGACGCCCTCGACTGTTCCCTCGTCGGCGTGGGCCGGACAGAACATCTTGGAGACGCGCTGGTCCCGCGTGTCCTGGTCGTACCACTGCTGGAGGTGCAGGCGAATCTTCGAGAGGTGCTGGGTCGCGCCGCCCGCGAACGGACCGGTGTCGATGGTCACGCGGTCCTCGCTGGCCTGATTGCCCTCGAAACCGGACTTGAAACCCATGAATAGGGGTGATTCCTCCGGGACGGGGGCGGAATCGGGGATACCGTCCACGTCCTGATTCTCGGCCGGGAGGCCTGCGCCGACGAACCCGGTCCGGCGGTCGGTCACGGAGAGAACGCCGTCGAACGTCGCGGCCATCTCGGCGTCGTTGACCGTCTCGCGGTTCCCCTTCAGTGCTTCCTCGGCGGCCAAGACGGCGCTCTCGTGGTCGCTGGCGAGGTGGAGGAGCGCGTCGGGCGTGTCGAGTTCGGGGTCCTCGAACGGTGCGAGGGCTTCGGGGGCCGGGAGGTCCGCGCCCGCGGGCGCGGCGTCGAACCGTTCGAAGTACGCCGGGCTGTAGCCGAGCGTAAAGAGGAGTCCCTCGGTGCTCCACTCGTAGGCGCGTTCGAGCGACCTGAGGGCGTCTTCGACCTGTCGTCGGTCGGCGTCCGTCGGCGTCCCGTCGCCCTCGTAGTCGAGCAACAAGAGGACGTGGTGGCGCGAGAGACGGGTGTTCCCGGCGTCGTCCGTCGCCAGCGACTCGCTCCAGCCGTGCTGTCGTGCCGGGAGCGTCGCCGGGTCGTCGGTCCCCGTCGGCACGTCGGGCGCGCCGCGGTCCAGACAGGCCGCGAGGGCGGCGGCCCCGCCGATGGCGACGGCGCTCTTGGCGAACTCGCGTCGGGAGATGCCGCGATTACTCATCGAAGCCGCCTAAGGAGTACTTGCCTTAGTCCATTCTGGTACACTGAGCGAACGCGCCCGCGGGTTCGAGGCGTCAGTCGTCGGCGTCCGGCCCGTCGAGGAAGCCGTCGACCAACCGCTCGAAGCGGTCGGTGAGCCGTTCCGGGAGGCTCGGTTCCACGGCCCGCAGAAGCGTCGCCGTCTCCTCGGGGCGAGCGAGCGCGAGGGTGACGCGGCCGCCGTCGCCGCGGCGCTTCTCGACGACGTTCTGTGCGACGAGTCCGTCGAGATGGTGTTCGAGCGTGCTCCGCGCGATATCGAGGTGGTCGGCTACCGCGGCGGGGCTGGCGGTGTCCCGCTCGAACAGCGTCGCCACGACGTCGCGGGCCGTCTCGCGGCGGAGCAGGGCCATCGTGCGCCGCTCCCGCGCGTCGTAGCCCGGCGGGTAGTAGTGGGTTCGGCCGTTGACCGTCTCGGCCGTCACGTCGTCGAGTCGCCGCAGGTGGTACTGGACCTGTCCGGTCGCGAGGTCCAGTGCGCGCGTCAGCGCCCGGAAGTGGATGCCCGGGTCGCGCTCGATTCGGTCGCGGATGCGCCGTCGCGTCTCGCTCATACGTCTTCCTCCTCTGATTCAAGCTGCTTCTCGACGGTGCGCGCGTAGTAGACGGCGCCGAGGACGAGGACCACCAGTAGCGCGTCGGCCCCGTGTTCGAGGGTGTGGTGTGCTTCCGGGCCGACGACGCCGACCATTGCGAGGCCGCCCAATAGCGGTCGAATCGCCAGCGCACCGAGCGCCAGCGCCACCAACAGATAGGACCGCGAGCCGCGACGCCGGTAGACGGCGACGCCGAGCGCACAGAGCGCCGCCGTCGCCACGGCAGACACCGCGAGGAGGGCGGCGAAGTCCACGTGTAACTCGCCGACGTGGACGCCGATGTGGAGCGCCCGATTCATGCCCGCACGTACGACACGAAGCCCCCTGACTCGTTCGGTTTGAGCGGAGTTTTTTACTGCCTCCCTGTGACCTACCGCCATGGACACGCTCGGGTTCGTCTGCGAACCGGACCACGGGACCTTCTGGCCCGTCGCGGAACGCCTGTCGGCGCGGGGATTCGACGTGGAGTTCCTCCGACCGGCAGACCCGATTTCGCGGGCCGATATCGACGGCCTCGCGGCCCTCGTCAACGGGCGACTCCACCCCGAAGCGTTCGACGCGCTCCGCTACGCCGACCGGACGGGCGTCCCCACGTGGAACGGGTTCGCCGCGACGACGGCGCTGTCCGCCCGTCTCGTCGCCCTCGAGGCGTTGGAAGCCGTCGGCTGTCGGGTCCCGGCGGTCCGCTTCGAGATGGGCGCGGAGGGCCCGGACGAGGAGTACGTTCGCGCACGCCGGTATGCGTGGGGCGAGGACCCGGCGACGGTCGGACCGCTCTACGTCGAAGCCGTCGCGGACGACCCGGTCGAACACCGGTACTACGCGGTCGACGACGGCCGCGAAACGCACGTCCGCGCGCTGCGGATTCGCTCCTCGCTCTCGGGGACCGAACCGGTCGTCGAACAGACCGATGTGGACGTGGCCACCGCCACCCGCGTCCGGGAACTGCTGGACGGCTTCGACGCCCGGGCGGTCGGGGTCGACTTCGCGCACCGCGACGGGGAGACGTACGCCCTGCGCGCGACACCCGCGCCGACGTTCGCCGGGGCGGGGATGCGCCGACAGGTCGCCGACTCCGTCGCGTCCCTGGCGACCCTCGGCGCGTAGTGACACATCGTCCCGACCCTTCGGGGAGTTTATTAGCGGCGTGGGCCACGATTCCCCTAATGAGCGGCGAGCAGGAACTCGGCATCACCGAGAGCAAGGAGTATTCACCCGGCGAGTGGTACGCCGAGGTCGTCCAGAAGGCAGGCCTCGCGGACTACGCCCCCATGGGCGGGTTCATCGTGACACGACCGCGCGGCTACGCCATCTGGGAGCGCATCCAGAGCCATCTCGACGGCTGGTTCAAGGACACCGGCGTCGACAACGCCTATTTCCCCCTCTTCATCCCCGAGAGCTACCTCGAAAAGGAGAAGGACGTGGTCGAGGGGTTCGACCCCGAGGTGGCGTGGGTGACCCACGGCGGCCACGAAGAACTCGAAGAGCGACTGGCGGTCCGGCCCACGAGCGAGTCCATCATCGCGCCGTTCATGGCGCAGTGGACCCGCTCGCACCGCGACCTGCCGATGCGGCTGAACCAGTGGTGTTCGGTCGTCCGGTGGGAGGCAACCGAGACGAAGCCGTTCTTCCGCACCAAGGAGTTCCTCTGGCAGGAGGGCCACACGGCACACACCGACCAGGCGGACGCGTGGGACGAGACGATGACCCGTCTGGACCAGTACGAACGGCTCTACCGCGACGTGATGGCGATGCCGCCGCTGAAGGGACGCAAGCCCGCTCACGACAAGTTCCCGGGCGCGCACACCACGACGACGGTGGAGGCGCTGATGCCCGACGGCAAGAGCGTGCAAGCAGCCACCTCGCACTACCTCGGGACCTCCTTCGCCGAGGCGTTCGACATCACGTACTCCGACGAGGACGAGGAGAAGCGGACGGCCCACACGACCTCGTGGGGACTCTCGTGGCGCGCGATGGGCGCGCTCATCATGACGCACTCGGACGACCAGGGCCTGGTTCTCCCGCCCGCCCTCGCGCCCACGCAGGTCGTCGTCGTCCCCATCTGGCAGGAGGACACGAAAGACGACGTGCTGGAGTACAGCGCCGACCTCGCCGCGGAACTGGAGGAGGCGGGTATCCGCGTGGAACTCGACGACCGCGACCACCGCAACCCCGGCTTCAAGTACAACGAACACGAACTCAACGGCGTCCCGCTTCGCATCGAAATCGGCCCGCACGAGGTCGAGGACGGCGAGGCGACGCTGGTCCACCGCCCCGACGGCGAGAGCGAGACGGTCGACCGAGAGGGTATCGACGTCACCGCGGCCGACCACCTCGACACCATCCACGGCAAACTGCTCGCCGACGCCGAGGAGACGCTCGAAGGCGAGATTCGAGAAGCCGAGTCCCGCGAGGAGATTCTCGGCACCATCGGCCAACACGGCGGCTACGTGAAGTGTGGCTGGTGCGGCGACGAGGACTGCGAGGAGCCAATCAAGGAGGCCATCGCCGCCGAAATCGTGATGGTTCCGCTGGACCGCGACGAGGAACCGGTCCACGACGAGTGCGCCATCTGCGGTGAGGACGCGGAGGAGACGGCGTACTTCGCGAAGAGTTACTGAGGGCGTACTGGCCCGAGCGGAGGGAGGGCCAGCCTTTTTCGCCGACGGGTTCGCCCGAATTCGGGCGGGGTCGTCTCCACGTTCCGGATGCGTGTAAATGACGACAAAGGGATAAGTATCTCGAAGTGAAACGTCTGGTCGAGGCGAAGTGGGATGAGCGTGACAGTCGTCGTCCTCGTCGGTATCGTGATGACACTGTCCGGTCTCGCCGCCGTCGGCTGGCGGAACCGGACGACACCGGGAGGCCTGCTTTTCGCCGTCTTACAGGCAATCTCTGCGGTGTGGATTCTGACGACGGCCGTGGGGCTGTTGCTCGACGCCGGGCCGGTCCGACTCCGCGTCTGGGGCGTCGCGACGGGATTGAGCCTCCTCGCGGGAGTCGGGTGGCTGGCGTTCGTCCTCGATTACGCGGGCCGCAAGTGGTGGCTCCGACCGCTCCCGTTCGGCCTCGTCGCCGCACCGCTCGTCGCCGGGTCGCTCGCCTACGTGTTCTCGCCGACGTGGCCACCCCTCATCGAGGAGGTGACGCAGACGACCATCTCGGCGGGAACGGTGGTACAGGCGACCATTGGACCAGTCGGCGGTGCGCTCGGCGTGTACCTCTACGGCGTCTTCGTCGGGGGGTTCGCCGTGATTCTGAAGATGGTCCGCGACGGGAACGAGTTCTTTCTGGGACAGTCAATCGCGCTGGTTGTCGGGTCGTTCGTGAGCGTCGCGGCGGGGGCGCTTCAGGTACTCGGAGTCGTGCCCGTGGCGGGCTATCCGCTCATCGAGTTGGCGGTCGGCGGACAGTCGGTGATACTCGCGTATGCGGTGTTCCGCCGGGAGTTCCTCCGTCTGGTCCCGGCCGTCGCTCGCATCGGTGAACGGACCGTCTTCGACGAACTCGACGAGGGCATCCTCGTCGTCAGCGAGGACGAAGTCGTCCTGCGGGCGAATCCGAAGGCCCTGTCGTACTTCGGCGCCGACGAACTGGTCGGCCAGTCGGTCTGTCCGGTGCTCGAGCGAATCGGCGTCTCGGACCTCGACGAACTCCCACAGCGGTTTCAGCGGGACGGACGGACGTTCCTCGCCACCACCTCGACGATGTCCGGGCGGCGGTCGGGAACCATCGGCTACGCGCTGGTCGTCCGAGACGTGACGCGGTTAGACCGCCGCCAACAGCGGCTACAGGTCCTCAACCGTGTCCTCAGGCACAACGTCCGCAACAGCATGACGGTGATGTTCGGCGCGGCCGGTGAGATTCAGGCGCAAGCGGACGGCGACGTCGCGGCGCTGGCCGATACCGTCGCCACGCAGGCCGAACGACTCACGACGACCAGCGAGAAGGCGATGGAGGTCGAACGCGTGTTCAAAGGCGCGGGCTATACGGAACGGGTCGCGTTTCCCCCACTCGTCGACGAACTGGTGTCGACGTTCGCCGAGCGGTACCCCGACACGACGATTACGGCGTCCGTCGACGTCGAGAGCGGACAGACCAACGGGGAACTGCTCTCGATGGTGCTCTCGGAAGTCGTCGAGAACGCGGTGGTCCACACCGGACCGACGCCGACGGTTCACGTCGAGGTGGTCGCGGTGGCCGACGAGGTCCGGATTACGGTCACGGACGACGGACCGGGCATCCCCGAGTGCGAAATCACGCCGATCCGCGACGGTGAAGAGACGGCGCTGAAACACACTAGCGGTCTCGGTCTCTGGCTGGTGTACTGGGGCGTCACCTCGCTCGGCGGCGAGGTGAACATCGAGGGGACGACCGACGGGTCGACAGTCGAACTAACTGTACCCACGGCGCGGACGGACTCGGTGTGACGACCGGTGCGTCGGAAAACGGAATGGGGCCGAGGGAGCGTGTGACTTTCTCCGTGCCCCCGATGTCGACTGTGAGACGGGTGCATATAAATCGGCGTCAGACTCGGGGCATACAAACGGCAGACGGCGACGGTATTAGTGACCGTACTGACATTATCTGCGGGGAGGGCACGTTTCGGATAGGTTCACGTGGATATCTGTGAACAGTCCGCATGCAGGCGGTGTCCTCTGCAGGTAGCAACAGCCTTATGTCTATGTGTATGTCACTCATAGACATGGACGACATATTCGTCGGACGACTGATGTCCTCACCGGTAACTACTGTCGCCGCCGACACCCCAGCGGAGACGGCCGCCCAGTTGATGCTCGACGAGGGAATCAGTTCCGTCGTCGTCGTCGACGAGGACAACCAATTGGAGGGTATCCTGACCTCGACGGACTTCGTCGCCGTCGCCGCCGAGGGTGAGTCGGCCGTCGACGCCTCCGTCGCCGAGTTCATGAGCACGGACCTCGTGACGACGACGGCCAACGAGTCCATCGAGGCCGTCGCCACGCGCCTCATCGAACACGGGACGCACCACCTCCCGGTCGTCGACGAGACGGAGGGCGTCGTCGGAATGGTGACGACGACGGACCTGACCGCCTACCTGTCGGGTATCGGCGAGACTGACCCGGCGCGCGCACCCGCCTGAACGCCGGTTGCCGGCGCAAATATCGCCGCGTCATCGCCGTCGAAGCGAGCCGAAAAACCGCCGCAATCTCCTGTCAAACGCCATACAGCGCCAACGTTCGTTATAAATATATATGTCCTAGAGTGGAGGTAAAGAACACTAATACCTTCATCAACATCCTCTTATGGGAGTTCCATCTAGAAGCGCGCACACATGGTTGAGCGACACACCACTGACCAGTCTGCGAGTGAGGCCGGGCTCGTAGACCCCACAGACGCACGGTCGAACTGTGGTGTCGGGGTCGTGATGGACCTCGACGGCGACAGCGACCACGGGACTGTATCGGACGGACTGGACTTGCTCGAAAACCTCGAACACCGAGGGACGACGGGCGCAGAGAAGGACACCGGTGACGGGGCCGGTATCATGCTGCAGATTCCTCACGAGTTCTTCGCCGACGAACTCGACGCGGACCTGCCCGCGCCGGGCGAGTACGCTATCGGCACGCTCTTTCTCCCGCAGGACGACGACACCGCCGCGGACCTGAAGGCACTCGTCGAGTCGGAACTCGCCGACGAAGGTCTCGATGTGCTGGACTGGCGGACGGTCCCGACGGACAACAGCGACCTCGGCGCGACGGCGCTCGAATCGGAACCCCGCGTCGAGCAGTTCGCGGTCACGTCTCAGTCCGGCGAGACGGGACAGGACCTCGACAACCAACTCTACGTCGGCCGCAGAGTCCTCGAAAACGCCGTCGAGGAAGCCCGACCAGAGGGCCACGAACGGTTCTACGTCGTCTCTCTCGCGACGGACGTCGTCGTCTACAAGGGACTGCTCAAGGCCGAGCAACTCCCGGGCTACTACCCCGACCTCTCCGACGAGCGATTCACCTCGGCGTTCGCGATGGTCCACGCCCGCTTCTCGACGAACACGCTGGGCGCGTGGCACCTCGCGCACCCGTACCGCCGCATCATCCACAACGGCGAGTTCAACACGATTCAGGGCAACATCAACTGGATGCGCGCCCGCGAGACGGACATCGAGAGCGAGCGCTTCGGCGAGGACATCGAAGCCATCAAGCCCATCATCGACGACCCCGAGCAGTCCGACACCGCGAGCGTCGACAACGCGCTCGAACTCCTGTTGCAGGGCGGCCGTGACCTCCCGCACGCGCTCCGGATGCTCATCCCCGAGGCGTGGCGCGGCGACATGAACAACGTCTCCGGCGACCGCCGGGACTTCTACGACTACCACGCCTCGCTGGTCGAACCGTGGGACGGGCCCGCGCTGGTCGCGGCGACCGACGGCGAGCGAATCGGCGCGGTGCTGGACCGCAACGGTCTGCGCCCGTGCCGGTACGACATCCTCGAAGACAACACGCTCGTCATGTCCTCAGAGGCCGGTGCGCTGGACCACGACGCCAGCGAGATTACGGAGCGCGGACGCCTCCAGCCCGGCCAGTGTTTCCTCGCCGACCCCGAGGAAGGTCGCGTCATCCCCGACGCCGAAGTGTTCGAGGACATCGCCGACGAGAAGTACGGCGAGTGGGTCGCGAACGAACAGGTCGACATCGAAGACGTGGCCGACCGCGAGGACAACACGCCCCTGCACAACGTGGGCGGCCTCCGGAGCCAGCAGGCGATGTACGGCTACACCTACGACGAGGTGGACCACCTCATCGAACCGATGGCCGAGAAAGGCAAGGACCCGGTCGGGTCGATGGGGGACGACACGCCGCTGTCGGTCCTCTCGCAGTTCAACCGCCCGCTGTTTACCTACTTCAAACAGCTGTTCGCGCAGGTGACCAACCCGCCGCTGGACTACATCCGCGAGGAACTGGTCACGTCGCTCGAATCCCGACTCGGCCACCAGCGGAACCTGCTCGACGAGAGTCAGGCGCACGCGCGCCAACTCGTCCTCGACTCGCCAATCCTCACCGACGAGGAGACGGCCAGCATCAAGGACTTAGACGCCAACGGCATGTCGACCGAAGTCGTCGACATCACCTACGAGCGCGGCACTGACCTCCGCGAGGCCGTCGAAGACGTTCGCGCGGAGGCCGACGCCGCCGCAAAGGAACACGACATCATCGTCCTCTCCGACCGGAACGCCGGTGAGGACCGTGTCCCGATTCCGTCGCTGCTCGCGGTCGGCGGCATCCACCACCACCTCGTCCGCAACGGACTGCGCAACCACGTCGGCCTCGTCGTCGAGTCCGGCGACCCGCGTGCGGTCCACCACTTCGCGACGCTCATCGGCTACGGAGCGGGCGCGGTCAACCCCTATCTGGCCTACCAGACCATCGAGGACCTCGTCGCCGGTCCCGACGGGGCGGACCTCGCCGAGGCCATCGACGCCTACATCACCGCCGTCGAGGACGGCCTCCTGAAGACGATGGCGAAGATGGGTATCTCGACGGTCGAGAGCTACCAGGGCGCGCAAATCTTCGAGGCTGTCGGCCTCTCCTCGGACTTCATCGCCGAGTACTTCGAAGGGACGACCTGCCGGACGGAAGGTATCGACATCGGGGACGTGGAAGAGGACCTCCTCCAGCGTCACGACGTGGCGTGGAGCGAGGAGGAACCCGACATGCCCCGGCAGGGCGAGTACGAGTTCCGCTCGAACGGCATCCACCACCAGTGGAACCCCAGTACGGTCGGCAAGATTCAGCAGGCCGTCCGCATGGGCGACTACGGCATCTACAAGGAGTTCGCCGAACTCGTCAACGACCAGAACGAGCAACTCCAGACGCTTCGCGGCCTCCTCGAACTCGATTCGGACCGCGAGTCCATCCCCATCGAGGACGTGGAATCCGTCGAGGACATCGTCACGCGCTTCGAGACGGCGGCGATGTCGCTCGGGTCGCTCTCCCCGGAGATGCACGAGAACAACGCCATCGCCATGAACCGCCTAGGCGGCAACGCCAACACCGGCGAAGGCGGCGAACCGCCCGAGCGGTTCGACACCGAGAAGGAGTGTACGACCAAGCAGGTCGCCTCCGGTCGCTTCGGCGTCACCTCGGAGTACCTCACCGCGGCCGACGAACTCCAGATCAAGATGGCACAGGGCTCCAAGCCCGGTGAGGGCGGCCACCTCCCCGGGAAGAAGGTCAACGAGATGATCGCCCACGTGCGCTACGCGACGCCCGGTGTGGGCCTCATCTCGCCGCCGCCGCTGCACGACATCTACTCCATCGAGGACCTGAAACAGCTGATTCACGACCTCAAGGCCTCGAACCCCGAGGCCGACATCAACGTGAAACTCGTCGCGGAGGACGGCATCGGGACCATCGCGGCCGGTGTCGCGAAGGCCCAAGCCGACGTGGTCCACATCTCCGGCCACGACGGCGGGACCGGTGCGTCGCCGAAAACGTCCATCAAGAACGCGGGCCTCCCGTGGGAACTCGGCGTCGCCGAGGCCAACCAGATGCTCCGCGCGACGGGGCTTCGCTCGCGCATCAAGGTCACCACCGACGGCGGCATGAAGACCGGCCGCGACGTGGCCGTCGCCGCGCTACTGGGCGCGGAGGGGTACACCTTCGGGACCGCGTCGATGGTCACGTCCGGGTGCGTGATGGCCCGGCAGTGCCACGAGAACACCTGTCCGGTCGGCGTCGCCACCCAGAACGAGAACCTGCGAAGCCGATTCCCCGGCGAACCCCAGCACGTCATCAACTACATGACGTTCGTCGCGCAGGAACTGCGCGAAATCATGGCCGAACTCGGTTTCGAGACGGTCGACGAGATGATTGGGCAGGTCGGCGTCCTCGAACAGCGCGACGACGTGACCCAACCGAAGGCGAAGAAAATCGACCTCTCGTCGGTCATCGCCGAACCCGTCGACAACGACGGGCGCTACAAACAGCGCGAACAGAACCACGAGGTCGACGAGCAACTCGACTGGGACCTCATCGACGCGGCCGAACCCGCCATCGAGAACGGCGAACCGGTCGCCATCGACGCGACAATCGACAACGTCAACCGCACGGTCGGTGCGACGCTGTCGAACCGCATCTCGCGGGCCTACGGCGGCGACGGCCTGCCGGACGACACCGTCCGCGTCAGCCTCGACGGCACCGCGGGCCAGTCGTTCGGGGCGTTCCTCGCGGGCGGCGTGACGATGGACCTGACCGGCACCGCGAACGACTACGTCGGCAAGGGCCTCTCCGGCGGCAAACTCCTCATCAACACGCCCGAGGAAGCGCCCTACGCGGCCGACGAGAACATCGTCGTCGGCAACGTCGCGCTGTACGGCGCGACCCAAGGCGAGGCCTACATCAACGGGATGGCCGGCGAGCGCTTCGCCGTCCGCAACTCCGGCGTCAAGGGCGTCGTCGAGGGCGTCGGCGACCACGGCTGTGAGTACATGACCGGCGGCGCTATCGTCGTCCTCGGCGACACGGGCAAGAACTTCGCGGCCGGGATGTCCGGCGGCGTCGCCTACGTCTACGACCCCGACGGGACCTTCGAGGAACAGGCCAACACCGGGATGGTCTCCATCGAGAAGACCCTCGAAGGCAAGGACCGACAGATGATTACCCGCCTCGTCGAGAACCACGCGGCGTACACGAACTCCGAGCGCGCGAGCGAACTGCTCGAGGACTGGGACGCCGAACTCGACAACTTCACCAAGGTGATGCCCGACGCGTACGCCGAGGTCATCTCCGACCGCGAACGCGACGACGTGCGCAACGAACCGCCCGCCGCCGCGGAACCCGCCGCCGAAGCGACTGAGACGGACTTCGTCGCCTCGTCGGACGACTGAGGCGGCGTCTGCGCTCGTTTTTTGCGCTGAGAATAGAACTTTGCTGGTCCGGTTCGACGCTCGTCGCCGAGCGCCGGGACCGTCCTAACTCACGACCAACTGGCTGTCGACGACGCGGACGCTGGCCCGTTCGAAGACGGCCGCCATCTCGTCGCTCAGCGCCACGTCGGTGATGAACACGTCGATGTCGTCGACGGTTGCGAACTCCCTGAAACTCTGTCGGCCCAGTTTGCTACCGTCCGCGACGAGGACGACGCGGTGGCCGCTGTCGACGAGTAGGGACTTGATACGGGCCTCGTCCTCGTTCGACACCGAGAGGCTCCCGTCTTCCTGTATCGCGTCGGTTTCGAGAAAGACGATGTCGAAGTTCGTCTTGCGGAGGTAAGACTCGCCGCTCGGACCGACGAGGGCGTCGGACGTCGGCCGGAGCGAATCGCCGACGACCTTCACTTCGCCACACGACTCCCGGAGTTCGAACGCATTCTCCGGCGAGTTCGTCGCGACGAGCAGTGAGACGCCGTCGGGAATCTCCTTCGCGACTTGCATGGTCGTCTGTCCCGTATCGAAGAAGACGGCGTCGCCGTCGCCCAACTCTTCGACCGCACGCCCGGCGATGGCGCGCTTCCCGTTGGGGTTTTTGAGGGTGTCACCGTCGCCCGCGTCCGCAGTGCCGTCGTCCGAGGCCGGGAGGGCGCCACCGTGAAAACGCTCGATGAGGCCATCCTCCGCCAGGGACGCGAGGTCCCGCCGAATCGTCGCCCCCGAGACGCCGAACTCGTCGGTGAGTTCTTCGACCGTGACCCTGTCGGCACTGTTTACTTTTCGAACAATCTCTTTCCGTCGTTCGTCAGGCAACATAGTCACGGGTCTTTCATATCGAACGGACCGGTATCGTACACTGACGTACGGCCACGAGGTGTATATCTCTGTCTGTTATTTTCATTTTCGACACTTACAGACCCCCGTGTGCGGGGCGACCGGTCCGGGCGGGTGTCACTGTTCGTGCACCACTCAGAACTGCATTCGTGTGTCAATACTGGATGGTTTATTTTACGTTTCCTGAGGTTAAAAATGCACAACATAGTCTATTCGATCAGGGCGCCGAGGAGCGCCGCGACGACAGTCCCGATACTGGTGACGATTGCACCGCCGTGGACACCGGTCGCGTAGTTGTACACGGCGATAGCCGCCAGTATCCCTGCGATGACGAACGCGCCGACAGCGACGTGCGATGGACCACGGGCGGTGTTCGGTCCCATCGTCAAGCGGTCACTTTCTGCTCGGTGGTCGATTCGTAGGTCAGTGACTCACCGGATTCCGGGTCGAAGTACTGGAGCGAATCCCGGTCGAACCGGAGGTTGACCCCGTCGCCCATTTCGACCGTCGTGTCGGGGTCGACGGCGGCCTTGATGGTCTGTCCGGTGTCGAGGTCGAGTTCGAGGACGGTCTTTTCGCCCTGCGGTTCGACGACCTGAACGGTGGCGGGGTGGACGTTCGCGGCGATACCGTCCTGATTGAGCGAGATGTTCTCCGGGCGGATGCCGAGAACGATCTGGTCGCCGAGATACGGCTCTAACTGGTCGTCGAACTCGTCGGGGACGTCGTGGGTGTCCGTTCCGAGGTCCAACTGCAGTTTCCCCGCGGAGTCGCGCTCGAGAGTCCCCTCGATGAAGTTCATGCTGGGGGACCCGAGGAACCCGGCGACGAACATGTTGCGCGGGTTCGAGTAGACGTGCGTAGGCGCACCGACCTGCTGTATCTGCCCCTCATCCATGACTGCGATTTGGTCGGCCAGCGTCATCGCCTCGACTTGGTCGTGGGTGACGTACACCGTCGTCGTCGAGAGTTCCTCGTGGAGCTTGTTGAGTTCGGCGCGCATCTGCACGCGGAGTTTCGCGTCGAGGTTCGAGAGCGGTTCGTCCATCAGGAACACCGCGGGGTCACGGACGATGGCGCGGCCGAGCGCGACGCGCTGTTGCTGGCCGCCCGACAGCTCCGCGGGTCGGCGGCCGAGCAGGTCGTGAATCTGCAGTAACTCGGCGGCGTCCGTGACGCGTTCGGTGATGACGTCTTCGGGCGTGTTGTGCTGTTCCAGCCCGAAACGCATGTTTTCGCGAACGGTCTTGTGCGGGTACAGCGCGTAGTTCTGGAACACCATCGCGATGTCACGTTCGTACGCGCGCCGGTCGTTGACGACTTCGTCGCCGATGCGAATCTCGCCGTCTGTCGCGCGTTCGAGGCCCGCGATGAGTCGGAGCGTGGTCGTCTTCCCACACCCCGAGGGGCCGACGAAGACGGTGAAGCTCTCGTCGGGGATGTCCAGCGAGATGCCGTCGACTGCGGTGACGTCGTCGAATTCCTTTACGAGGTCGTTGAGTTCTACGTGTGCCATTGTTGATTACTCCTTGACAGCTCCTTGGGTCAGTCCGCTCACGATGTACTGCTGGAAGAACAGCCCGAACAGGATGCCGGGCAGTGCCGCAATCATCCCACCCGCCGCGAGGTGCGCCCAGTCGACGAAGTCGTCGGCGACGAACAGCGAGACGGCGATGGGCAGGGTCTGTGCTTGCTCCGACGACGTGAGAACGAGCGCGAAGACGAACTCGTTCCACGAGAAGATGAACGCGAGAATCGCCGTGGCGGCGATGCCCGGTTTCGCCATCGGGAGGATTATCTTGACGAAGCCCTCCCAGCGCGAACAGCCGTCGATGCGGGCCTGTTCGTCGAGCGACTCGGGGACGCCGTCGAAGTAGTTCTTCATTATCCAGACGGCGAACGGGAGGTTGAAGAACGTGTACGTGAGGATGAGCGCGATTCTCGTGTCGTACAGGCTCCCGGTCAACCAGCCGATGAGCGGCGGGTTCGACATGATGCTGAAGAACGGCACGATGAGCGCGATCGGGGGAATCATCCGCGCGCCGACGATAGAGAGCAACAGCGCCTTGTTGCCGATGAAGTCGTATCGGGAGAACGAGTATCCCGTGACCGTCCCGAGCGTGACACAGATGATGGTGGTGGTGCTCGCGACGATGAGGCTGTTGAGCGTGTACAGTTCGAACGGTCTGTTCTGGAAGATTTCGACGTAGTTACTGACCGTCGGCTGGGTCGGGAAGAACGAAATCGGGATGTCCAGCACCGCCGAGGTCGGTTTGATACTCGTGATGAAGATGAAGTAGATGGGGAACCAGATGACGAAGACGTACAGGCCCAACAGGCCGTAGGCGACGAGGCGTTCACGGACGACGTGGGACCACTCGTTCTCGGTGTCCAGTCCCAGTGCCGCAATCAGTTGACCGAGGGTGGATTGTTTCGTGCTCATTGTTAGTAGGGTGACTCACCGAAGACTCTGTACAGCACTGCCACGATGAGGAACGTGACCGCGAGCAGGACGACGCCGAGTGCTGCACCCTCTCCGGGGCGGTTGAATACCTGTGCGGTGCGGTAGAGCCAAGAGGCCCAGACTTCCGTCGACTTCCCCGGGCCCCCTTGGGTCATGACCCAGACGAGGTCGAGCGCGCGGATGTCGAAGATGATTCGGATGGTCAGCGCGACCAGGATGGACGGCTTCAGGAACGGGTAGGTGACGTTCACGAATCGGGATACCCGTCCCGCGCCGTCGACTTCGGCGGCGTCGTACAACTGCTCGGGGACGTTCTGCAAGCCAGCGAGCAGGATGATGATGATGAACGGCGTGAACACCCAGATGTCGGCGATGACCAGCGCCATCATCGACAGCGTCCCGTCCGAAAAGAACGCGATTTTGTCGGACAGGAGTCCCGACTGGGTCAGCAGGCCGTTGATGGCGCCGTACTCCGACTGGAACATCCAGCGCCACATCAGGCCGCTCATCACGTACGGGAGAATCCACGGGACGATGACGGCGGTCCTGAACCAGCCGCGTCCCTTGAGGTCCTTATTCAAAAGGAGCGCGATACCGAGGCCCAGCGCGAACGAGATGCTCACGCTCAGGCCGACGTACACTATCGTGTGCCACGTTATCGAGACGAAATCAGGTGCCAGTCCGAGGACGCCTCCGCCGCCATCGGCGAAGATGAGTCGCTCGAAGTTCCGCAGGCCGACGAACTCCTTCTGACTCGTTATCGGGTTCGTCCAAAAGACGCTGCTCCAGAGCAACTTCAGGGTCGGGTAGACGATGATACCGGCTATCCAGAGCATCGTCGGCCCGACCGTCAGGGGCACGAACAGGCGGTCGAGTTTTCGTCGCAGTGATTGTTTTTCTGTCGACATGTTGTAGTTCGCAGTGCTGTTAGCTGGCGATTCTTAGGGTCGTCTCAGAGCAGGCCGATGTCCTGATACAGTCGTTCGATGTTGCTCTGTGCCGTTTCGAGTGCTGCCTGCGGGTCCTTATCGCCCAGCAGTGCCGGAGTAATCTGCTCGCCGAGGTAGTCGTCGACCTGCGGTTGGGCGAGGTACGTCTCGCTCCGTGCGTTTTCGAGGTTGAACTTCATGTCTTCGAGGAGCCACGACGGGTACTGGCTCTGAATCTCCTCGGCGTCGTACACCGAGGGGATGACGGCCGGGTTCCCCTCTATCTTCATGTTGGTCTTCGAGGACTCGGGGGTCGTCATGAACTGGGCGAACTTCTTTGCGGCCCGCTTCTTCTCGGAGAACGCGGAGACGCTGATGCCGTTCGTGTCTTGGAACGTCGCCCGGGAGTCCGGCCCCTTCGGTGGTTTCGCACTGGCGAGACGTTCGCTGCCCCAGTTGTCGGCGTCGAGCGCACGAGCGCCGAGCGGCGTCCACGACTCGACGGACGCGAGTTGGCCCGCGATGAACGTGTCGCCAGCACCGCCCTCACCCATGCTGGAGATGCCGTCGGGAATCAGGTCCTGCTCGCGCAGGTCCGTGAAGAAGTTCATCACGTCCATGCCCTCTTCGACGAACACGGGCCGGTTGCTGTCGTCGAACAGTTGTCCGCCCGCCTGATAGAGGAACTGCTTGAACGTGAAGACGCTCTTGTTCGACCAGGTGAACGCGAACGGGGTCGTGTTCTCCGTTTTGAGTTGTTGGCCCTTCGAGATGACTTCGTCCCACGTCTGCGGGGCTTCACTGACGCCCTGTTCATCGAAGTGGGTCTGGTCGTAGAGGTAGGTCCCCCACTTGCCGAACTCGGGGGCCATGTACGTCTTCCCGTCGAGCGTGACGAGGTCCTGGAGGTTCGTCGGGAAGTTCGACATGTGGCTGTCGCTCAGTTCGAGCGGTTCGAGCCAGTCGGAGGCGACGAAGTCGGCGAGCCACCAGGTCGGGCCGTTGAACGCGTCGACGGTCGCGTCCTCGTTCCGCCAGATGGTGGTGAGGCTCGTCTTGAGGTTGTTCCACGGCACTTCGTTCACCTCGACGGAGATGCCCGTTTCCTCCTCGAAGCGCTCGATGTTGGCCTCCGTTCCGGGGTCGTACTTGAGACTGCCAGCGTTGTAGAACACGATGCTGTCGGCCATCGACTCCGTCCCGGTCCCGGTCGTCTCACCGGACCCGTCCGTCCCGTCCTGCCCACTGGAATCGGAGTTGCCGCCGCATCCTGCGAGTGCAACAGTACCGAGTGCGCCTGCTCCTTTGATGAACCGCCGTCGGGTTTGCTGTGGTTTTCCCTGCATACAAACGCACACAATTTGGGCATGGTTAATAAAATATGTGGATTATTGTTCGGACACGCTCATGATGAATTACCTCGTAACATACTCGTTCTCCCAACCAAAACGCGGCCAATACTGTCCAAAACGCACTGTATGGGCATTTTCGATGGTCCGGGGAGTATCGCCTCTCCCTCTGAACGGGATGAACAAATTCGCTCATATCGCTCGTCGGATGTACGAAATGCGTGCACGATTTGCCGAGAACGAGGGAACGGGACTCCGGGAACGGTCCGCCTGCGACGCGCGTCGGCGGCCGTCACGGTCACCCGCCGCCGAGACAGGGGCCACCCAATTCGTTTTGACGCCGCCGCTCCTTACGTCGCTATGGACCGCGTTCTCATCATCGGCGGCACGCGATTCATCGGCCGCCACACCGTCTCGGAGTTCCGCGAGGCCGACTACGACGTGACCATCTTCAATCGCGGGAGTCACGCCAACCCCTTCGCCGACGACCCGGACGTGACGCGCGTCGAGGGGAACCGCCGGGACCGCGACGACCTCGTGGCGGCCTACGACGCCGTCGACCCGGACGTGGTCGTCGACTGCGTGGCGTACTTCCCCGAGGACGTTCGGGTCGCGACGGACGTGTTCGCCGAGGTGGACGCCTACGTCTACGTCTCCAGCGGTGCGGCCTACGGCGAAGAACGGGTCCCGAAGCGGGAAGACGAGACGCCGCTGGCCGACTGTTCGGACGAGCAGGCCACCACCGACAGCGCCGCGACGTACGGCCCGCGGAAAGCAGAGGGCGACCGGGAGGTGTTCGACGCCGCCGAGGAGGGGGTCCGGGCGATGAGCGTTCGTCCGACCGTCGTCTACGGCCCGCACGACTACACCGAGCGGTTCGCCTACTGGGTCGACCGCGTCGATGTGGAAGACCGCATCCTCGTCCCCGGC
Organism: Haloarcula marina; assembly: GCF_024218775.1. Lineage (NCBI taxonomy): Archaea > Methanobacteriati > Methanobacteriota > Halobacteria > Halobacteriales > Haloarculaceae > Haloarcula > Haloarcula marina. The sequence goes on from NZ_CP100404.1 coordinate 1,164,965, forward strand.
GACGGCCTGAGTCTGTGGCAGATGGCGTACGTCGAGGACGTAGCGAGCGCGCTCCGCGTCGTCGCCGAGGAGGGTATCGCTGGCGAGGCGTACAACGTCGGTGACGAACACGCGCCGATGCTCGGCGGGTGGATAGACCTCCTGACCGAGACGTGCGAGACGAGCGTCGAGACGGTGGGCGTGTCGGCGCGCGAACTCGCTCGGGACGGACTGGAGCCACAGGACTTCCCGATGTACCGCGGGTCGCCACACCTGCTGACGACCGAGAAACTCAGTTCGCTCGGGTGGTCGTCGACGCCACAGCGGGTCGGCCTCCAGCGAACCGTCGCGGAACATCGCGAAAACGGGCGGACCGGGCGCGAGTACGGCCCGGACAGAGAAGTCGAGGAAGCGGTCATCGGCCGACTGACCGAGTGACGGGGTTTCTCGCCCCGTCGGAGATGCGGCGGACGAGTGCCCCGCCGCTCAGATACCGAGGGCCGGAACCCACGCGGACCCCGGGAACACGCCGAGGATGTACAGCAACGCGATGGTGAGCGTCGCGAGCGTGATGGCGGCCGCTGGCGGGTCCCAGTGGGTGTCGGCGTGGGCGTAGAAGATTCGCTGCCACACCTCGCCCAGTAGCGCGCCGTAGACGCCGAAGACGGCGGCCACGACGATGACGAGCACACCGCCCGCGCTCGGGTCGCTGGCGACGACGGCCGCGCCCGCCGTCGACGCCGGGAGCGACATGTGGTGGGTGACCGGAATCTTCTCGACGCCGAGGTTGAGGAAGGTGAGCGACGCGGCGGAGATACCGAAGCCGAGGAAGTAACTCCCCGTTTGGAGCCAGATGTAGCCGCCGAGGACGCCCGCGATGAATCCGATGAGCGCGACACCCGACCACTTGTACTGGTGGGGGAGCCACGGTTCGACGGCCAATCGGTCCTTCCCGGTCTTGTCCTCGTCGCCCGGGACGGACCCCTCGGCGCGTTTCTCGCCGCGTTCGAACGGAGTCATGTCGAAGATACCGTCGCCGGCGACGACGCCGATGATGGAGTACCCCAGCACGACCCGGTGTAAGAGGGCACCGAGGGTGACGCTGACCGCGATGGGGTCCCACGGGAGTGATAACGCGACCGAGAACTGGGTGATGAGCATGCCCACGATACCGAACAGGCCGCCGACGACGAGGTGGCTCGGTTTCGTCCCCAGCGCGTAGGTAATCGCCTTCGCGTTGTGGTAGTCGAAGTTCGCGCCCATCTCGTTCTCGCGGGCGGCGTAGGCCGCGGCGGCCGCGCCACCGGCGAAGGAGATGTGGGGACCGAACACCGGACCGAACGCCACGAGGCCGGTGATGTTCCCGGCCAGGTCCGCCTGCGCGAATGCGGCGGCCTCCCCGGCGATGACCATGAATCCGGTGAAACAGAACGCCGGGAGCGCGCCGAGTGCGGCCCCGAACGCGCCGCCCGCGAACGCCGCGATGAAGAGGATGAGGAGCGTCGAATACTCGATACCCAAGACGGGTACTTGCAGTACCGCTCCGATCATCGTCCCCTCCCTGCGCGTCTCGGTGGAGACGGCGCGCTCCGCGATAGGTCGACGGGTGTCAGTGGTCCCGATAACGATGCTCCTGTCCTCGATTCGACGTGTGTCTCTGCCATGGAGTCCTCCGTCTCGGCGGTGCTGGGTGTCCAGCCGCCCGCCTCGACCAATAGTGTACTATTAATTGACACATAGTTTGGCAGTGATTACCACGCCGATAGCGCGCTTACCGTCGGAAACGCACAGCGACACCCACGCTCGCCGTCCGGGTGTGCAACTACCACAGCGGCGCGACGTAATCCGAGATTACCGACGAGAGCGAGCGACGACTACGCACACCCCTGGTGGAGGGGCCGCCGTTCCGCGCGCCTCGTTCGAAGCGGACCGGTCGCACTCGGACAGCGACCCGTTCGACGGTCGAGCACGAACAATTTTCCCATCAGGGGGACGAGATGGGGGTATGTTCGACAAATCGACGTGGATTCGCCTGCCGCGGAACGTCGTGGTGGGGCACGGCGTCCTCGACCAGACGTTGCAGGCCGTCGAGGAACTCCATCTCGCGGGCCGACCACTGGTAGTCTCCAGTCCGACGCCGCACGCCGTCGCCGGTGAGCGCGTCGTCACGCAGTTCGCCGAGGCGGGCTACGACCCCGCGGAAATCGTCATCGAGGAGGCGAGTTTCGACGCCGTCCAGCGGGTCATCTCCCACGCCGAAGACGTGGACGCGGGGTTCATGCTCGGCGTCGGCGGCGGGAAGGCCATCGACATCACGAAGATGGCGGCCGACGACATCGGTATCGGCTTCGTCTCGGTGCCGACGGCCGCGAGTCACGACGGCATCGTCTCCGGGCGCGGTTCGGTCCCCGAGGGCGACACCCGTCACAGCGTCGCCGCGGAACCGCCGCTCGCCGTCGTCGCCGATACGGAAGTGCTCGCCGAGGCCCCGTGGCGACTGACGACGGCGGGGTGTGCGGACATCATCTCAAACTACACGGCGGTCCAGGACTGGGAACTGGCCCACCGACTGAAGAACGTCCCCTATTCGGAGTACGCGGGCGCGCTCTCGCAGATGACCGCCGAGATGCTCGTCGAGAGCGCGGACTCCATCAAGCGCAACCTCGAAGAGTCGTCGTGGATCGTGGTGAAGGCGCTCGTCTCCTCGGGCGTCGCCATGTCCATCGCCGACTCCTCACGCCCGGCCAGCGGCGCGGAACACCTCTTTTCCCACCAACTCGACCGTATCGCCCCCGACCCGGCGCTCCACGGCCATCAGGTCGGCGTCGGTGCGATAATGACCGAGTACCTCCACAGCGGCCCGAACGGGCGCTGGCGTGACGTTCGCGACGCCCTCGCAGCCATCGGTGCGCCGACGACGGCGGCCGCCCTCGGTATCGACGAGACGACGGTCATCGAGGCGCTGACGACGGCGCACGAGATTCGCGACCGCTATACGATTCTGGGCGACGGAATGAGCGAAGAAGCCGCCGTCGAGGCCGCGACGGTCACGGGCGTCGTCTAGACGAGTTCGCTGACGGCGTCGCGGTCGGCGTCCCACCGGACCGCTTCGGTCGCCTCGGTGGTCGTCGTCTCCGAGTCTGCCAGTTCCGCTGTAAACACCACGCTGAGTCGGTACACCGCCGCGTCATCCTCGTCGTCCCCGTTTCGAACGCCCGAGATGCTCGCTCTGACGGCCTCGGCGACCGAACAGTCGAGACCCGTTCGGTCCTTGACGATGCGCCTCGCGGCCGCTTCGAGCGACTCGCCGGGGCGGGTCTGCCCCCGCGGGATAATCCACTCCTCGTCGTCCTCGCTGAGGAGGACCGCGCCGTCGTCGTCGCGGACGATGGCGTGGACATCCAGTTGCCCGTCGCGCGAGTGTTCGACGGCGCGCCGGTAACTCTCTCCGTCCACTTCGAACGTGGTCTGGGTGACCGCTGGGGACCCGAACTCCTCCTCGAGGCGTGTCAGCCGCTCTTCGACTCGGGCCCGCGAGCGGTCGGAGACATCCATGGAGCGTCAGTGGTCCCGGACGCGTATAAAGACGGTCAATCGTTCTCACCGATTGAATTTGGAGAAACCGCCATACTGCGGCCGAATCGGAAATCCGACAGCGCCGCAGTCGCGCGGTTCTCGAACGCCGGATTTTCGTGCTTTTATATACTACTCGGCGGTGACGTGCTCGTCGAGGAACTCGACCACCTGTGTGTAGGCCTCGATGCGGTTCTCGCGCTTGCTGATGCCGTGGCCCTCGTCGTCGAAGACGAGTTTCTCGACGGGGACGCCGTGGTCGGCGACTTCGTCGGCAATCTGCTCGGCCTCGCCGACGGGGACGCGGGGGTCGTTCGCGCCGTGGAGGACGAACAGCGGTGCGGTGATGCGGTCGACATTGTTGATAGGCGAGATAGAGCGAAGGAACTCCCTGTCGTCGGCCAGCGACCCGTACTCGGCCTCTCGCAGTTCGCGCCGCCAGTCCCCCGTATTCTCTAAGAACGTGACGAAGTTCGCGATACCGACCACGTCGACGCCCGCCGCCCAGAGGTCGGGGTACTCCGTGAGCGACGCCAACACCATGAATCCGCCGTAGGAGCCACCCATGGCGACGACGCGGTTGGGGTCGACGCTCGGGTGGTCGTGCAACCAGTCGACGCCCGCGCGGATGTCCTTCACCGAATCCATCCGCTTTTCGACGTCGTCCAGGTGCGTGTAGGCCTTTCCGTACCCAGTCGACCCGCGGACGTTCGGTTCGAAGACGGCGTAGCCCCGCGAGAGGAAGTACTGGGTCAGTCCGGCGAAGGAGGGCCGCCGCTGGCTCTCGGGGCCGCCGTGGATGTCGACGATGACCGGCGTCTTCTTCGGCGGCGCGTCCGGCGGCAGGGAGAACAGCGCGGGAATCTCCCGTCCGTCGAAGCTCTCGAAGCGGACCACCTCGGGTTCGACGAAGGAGTCCTGCGGGATGCCCGCCGTGGAGGCGTAGGTCCAGCGTTCGCTCTCGCCGCTCGCCGTCTCCACGACGAAGACGTTCGTGTTCACCGTGCGGCCGGTGACGCTGATGGCGAAGCGCTCGGCCTCGGGGTCCCACGCGACGCCGCCCGCGATGCCGCCCGGAAGGTCCGGTGTCGGGAACTCTGAAATCGTCGTGGGACCGTCGAACTCGCCGACCGTAATCTCGTTGTACCCCTCGACGTTCTTCGAGTAGGCCAGTCGCCCGGTCCGCTGGTGAATCGACACGCCGTCGATGTTCCACGCGTCGTCTTCGCGGACGTACTCGATGTCTCCGTCGAGCGAAAGGCGGGCCAGCGCCAGCGTATCTCGCCCCTCGTCGGTGACCAGATACAGTGCGTCGCCCTCCGGCCCCCACGAGACACTGGTGTAGCGCACGTTGCCCTCGTGGGGCGTGAGGTGAGTCACCTCGCCCGACTCGACATCGAGGGCGTACACGTCTTGGTCGAAACTGGAGTGGGCCTCGCTGATGGCGAGGTGGGTTCCGTCGGGGGACCACCCCGAGACGGTGAACCACCCGTCGCCCTCGTAGACGAGTTCGGCGTCGTCGCCGGTGGCGTCGCGGTCCTGGACGTACACGTCAAAGACGGCCTGGTCGCGGCGGTTCGAGGCGAAGGCGAACGCCTCGCCGTCGGGCCGCCACCCGCCCCACCGGTGCTTGGCGGCGGGCTTGTCGGTGAGTTCGGTAATCGTCCCGTCGGCGGCGAGGCGGTACAGTTGCGCGCGCTCGTTGCCGCCCTCGTCCATCCCGAAGACGAGTTCCGGTCGAGCGGGAGAGTAGTCGACGAAGCTCACGGGTTCGTCGTAGAAGGTCCGCTGGTCGGGCCACCTACTGGGGCCGTCGAGCGTCCAGACCTGCCCGACGCCGGTGGTGTCCATCAGGAAGGCGAGCGACCCGTCCGGCGAGAACGAGGCGCCGTACGCGCTCCGGACGTTGAGATAGCGTTCGAGGTCGTAGTCGTACACGCCTCTCCGAAGGCGTGGCGCGGGCAAAACGTTTTGCGGCGAACGGGAGGATTTTTCCTACCCCCCGTTCAGTGTTGGGTATGCGTGTCGCGGTCGTCGCCATGGAGACGAGTCACTACCGGGACACCGACGGCCGCAGACGCCTCGAACGGGTCGCGGAGAACCTCGCGGCGGCGGGCCACGAGGTGTCGGTGTTCTGTTCGCAGTGGTGGGGCGGATACGACAAGCGCTTCGCACCGACCGAGGTCACCTACCGAGCGGTCACCGTCTCGCCGACGGTCCCCTCGTTCTGTACGCGCCTGCCTGCGCTCCTCGCCAACTACCGACCCGACGTGGTCCACACCTTGTTGGACCCCCCGTCGGTCACCCTCGCGGCCAGCGCGGGCGCGAAACTCGCACGCGCACCCCTCATCGCCGAGTGGTTCGGCGACGACCCCCTGGAGGACACCCGCCGCACCGACCGCGCACTCCGTGCGCCCGACCGATTCGTCACGCCCTCGGAACTCGTCCAGACCCGCCTCTGGGAGGCGGGCGCGCCGGACGACCGGACGACCATCCTCCCCGAGAGCATCGACATGAACCTCGTCCGCGAGACGGACCCGGCCGACGAGGTGGACGTGGTGTACGCCCATCCGCTGGACGAGAGCGCCAACGTCGAGTCGCTGTTCCTCGGCCTCGCGGAACTCCGGCAGAAAGGCTGGTCGGCGACGATAATCGGCGACGGCCCCGAGCGTGACACCTACGAACAGGAGGCCGCAGACCTCCGCATCGACGACCGGGTGGAGTTCGTCGGGGCCTGTGACCGCGAACGGCGCGTCTCCATCTACAAGGGCGCGCACGTGTTCGTCCAGACGGCGTTCAGGGAGTACTTCGCGGCGGACCTGCTGTGGGCGCTGGCCTGTGGCTGTATCGGCATCGTGGAGTATCAGGCGGGGTCCAGCGCCCACGAACTGGTCGAACAGCGCGACCGGGCGTTCCGGGTGACCAACCCCCAGGAGATAGCCGACAAAATCGTCGAGTCGGCCAGCATGGAACGGTTGACCGTCGACGAGTCGTTTGCCGAGTTCGACCACGCGGCCGTGCGAGCGGAGTACGAGGCGCTGTACGACCGCCTCGCGGACGAACGCGGCTGGTTCTGAGCGGGAGACGAAACCCGTTTGACCGTCGGTCCCGACCATCCGGTAGTGACTGACGAGGAGCCAGCGGCGTCTGCAACGACGGACGAGGACGCCGACCCAGCCATCGAACTCGACGCGGTGTACGACGCCATCGACGCCGTCGGCCGCCCGCACCTGACCGCGACGGAACTCTCCCGAAAGACCGACCTGACGCCCGACGCGGCCCGCGACGCCCTCGAAGCGCTGGCCGCCGACGGGGAGATTCAGCGCCAAGACGTGACCGACGTGGAGTCTATCTGGTACCCCACCGACGTGGCCGAGGTGACCGACCGAGAGCGCGTCGTCCTCTTTCCGGACCGCCGGGAAATCGTGGTCGAACACCCCGACCAGTTCACCCGCGCCCAACTCTCGCAGTTCGCCCGGTTGCAGGACTCGAATCGCTCGGGCGGGTACGTCTACGAGATTCGCGAAGAGGACATCTGGGCGGCCCCGCACGAATCGCTCGACGACTTGCTGGGGACGATGCGGGACGTGCTCGGCGAGCGCTCGCCTCACCTCGAAGAGTGGGTGACGAGTCAGTGGGAGCGCGCCCGGAAGTTCCGACTGTACACCCACGAGGACGGCTACGTCGTCCTCGCGGCCGAGAACGACGACCTGATGGGCAACGTCGCCCGGCAGAAACTCGACGACGAGTTCCTGCGCGCGCCCATCTCGGACTCCGAGTCGTGGGTCAACGAGGACCGGACCGCCGAGATAAAGCGGACGCTGTACGAGGCTGGCTACCCGGTCCGTGACGACCGGGAACTGGAGACGGGCGACGCCCTGGAGATGGACCTCCTGCTCCGCCTGCGGGACTATCAGGCCGACTGGGTCGAGCGGTTCACCGAGCAGGGGTCCGGCGTGTTCGTCGGCCCGCCGGGGTCCGGGAAGACGGTGGCGGCGATGGGGACGATGGCGGCTATCGGCGGTGAGACGCTGATTCTGGTCCCCTCGCGCGAACTCGCGACCCAGTGGCACGACGAGTTGGTCCGCCACACCTCGCTCGACGACGCGGACATCGGCGAGTACCACGGCGGCGAGAAGTCGATTCGCCCGGTCACCATCGCCACCTACCGCACGGCGGGGATGGACCGCCACCGGAAACTGTTCGACCAGCGCAAGTGGGGCCTCATCGTCTACGACGAGGTGCACCACGTCCCCAGCCCCATCCACCGCCGGAGCGCGGACCTCCAGACGAAACACCGACTCGGACTCACGGCGACGCCGACCCGCGAGAGCGACGACGAGGAGGAGATATTCACGCTCGTCGGCCCGCCCATCGGCACGGACTGGGGGAAACTGTTCGACGAGGGGTACGTCGCCGAACCCGAAGTCGAGATTCGCCTCGTCCCGTGGGGCGAGGACGACGAGCAAACCGAGTACGCCGCCACGTCCGGCCACGACCGGCGGCAGGCCGCCGCGAGCAACACGGGGAAACTCGACGAGATTCGCTACACGCTGGCCGAACACCCCGCCGCGAAGGCGCTCGTCTTCGTGGAGTATCTGGACCAAGGGAAGGCCATCAGCGAAGCCATCGACGCGCCGTTCATCAGCGGCGAGACGCCTCACGCCGAGCGCGAACGTCTGTTCGGGGAGTTCCGACGGAGTGAACGGGACACGCTGGTCGTCTCACGCGTCGGCGACGAGGGCATCGACCTGCCAGACGCCGAACTCGCCATCGTCGCCTCCGGTCTGGGCGGGTCCCGACGGCAGGGGGCACAGCGGGCCGGACGGACGATGCGGCCCGCGGGCGACGCGCGGATGGTCGTCCTCGCCACGCGCGGAACCACCGAGGAGGACTTCGTCCGCCGACAGATGCGCCACCTCGCCTCGAAGGGCATCCGCGTGAACGAGACGGAGGCCGAAGCCGTCGACCCGGTCGGCGACGACTGAGTTCTGTCGGTCGAGCGCCGACGCGACCTGCCGCTGGTAGGGGGTGTAAATTTATATATGAAGGTACAATTCAAGTTATGCCGCCGGAGCTGATCTGTCCCGACTGCGGTTCAGAAATCGAAGACAGCACCGACTTCGGCGTCGGTCGGCGGGTCCACTTTGTCACCGTCGAGGGGGACGGCGGCGTGGCACTCGACCCGGACAGGACGGTCACCCTCTGGCACTGCGCGAACTGCAATCTCGTCGTGAGCGTCAGTTAGGGGCGAACTGCGAGGGAATGTGTCGCTGTCTCACCCCGCCGCAAGGGTTTTTCGATACCCGAGATTGTGCTTCGCCATGCCGACGGTAGCGCCGCTGACGACGGACGACGCGTGGGATGCCGCCGTTCCGATTCTCAGACAACTGTGGACCGATGCCGAGGAGTCGTTCGTTCGGGGATGGCGCGAGGAAGACGAGTACGAACTCTACGGCTACTACGCACCTGTCGGGCAGGGCCGACGCCACGACGGCGACCCGGGGAATCCACTGGTCGCCGTTGCGGGCCTGTCGGTCCAACGAGTGCTTCACCACCGCCGCCACGCGTGGGTTCACGACCTCGTCGTCGACGAGGCGCACCGCGGCGAGGGGCACGGAGCGGACCTGCTGTCGTGGATCGAAGACTGGGCGCGTGAGCGCGAGTGCGAGTACGTCGCCCTCGCCAACGTCCTCGACAACGAGCGCGCGCTGTCCTTCTACGAGGAGAACGGATTGGCGCAGTTCGGCTACGTGCTCGAACGAGAGCTGTGACTACTCGAATCGCTCGGGGTCCTCGGCGGCCGTCACCACGTCGACGGCCGTGGCGTTCTCGGCCACGTCGTGGATGCGAATCACGTCCGCACCGCGTTCGGCCGCGAGCGTGGTTCCCGCAATCGTGGCCTCCAGACAGTCCCCGGGTTCAGCGCCGACGAGGCCGAACAGCGACTTGTGGGAGTGGCCCACCAGTATCGGACACCCGAGCGCGCGGAACTCCGCCAGTCGGTCGAGCAGTTCGAAGCTCTCGGCGGCGGACTTCCCGAAGCCGATACCGGGGTCGACCAGAATCTGCTCGCGGTCGAGTCCAGCTTTCTCGGCCAAGAGGACGCGCTCGGTCAACTGCTCGATGCAGTCTTCGACCACGTCGTCGTAGTGGATGTCGCTGTCGGGGTCGACGGGCACCTCGATGGAGTGCATCACGACCACCGGCACGTCGTACTCGGCGGCGACCAGTCGCATCTCGGGGTCTTCCAGTCCCGACACGTCGTTGAGGATGTCCGCGCCGGCATCGAGGGCGGCGCGGGCGACGGCGGCCTTGCGGGTGTCGACGGAGAGCGCCACGTCCATCTCGGCGAGCGCTTCGATGACCGGGACGACGCGGTCGATTTCGTCCTCGACGGGAACGGGGTCGGCCCCCGGACGGGTGGACTCGCCGCCGATGTCGAGGATGTCCGCGCCGTCGGCGACCATCTGCTCGGCGCGGTCCACCGCCGCGTCGATTGCGTTGTACTCGCCGCCGTCGTGAAAGGAGTCGGGCGTGACGTTCAGGATACCCATCACTGCGGTCCCGTCCTCCCACGGATAGCCCCGCGAGTCGTCGGCCTGTTGGATGTCGAGGGCGTCGCGAAGTTCGTCGGCGAACGTCGAGAGGCCGTACGGTTGGCCGTCGAGTTTCTCGGCGAGGCGTCGGTACTGGGCCATCGTCGCCATCAACACCACGTCGAGGTTCTCCTCGTCTTGGTCGTTCAGCCCGGAGATGGCGCACTCCCCGCCGAGCGACAGCAGTTCCTCCTTCAGATACTGGGCCTGTCGGGGCTGAACGCGGGTCTTGAGGACGCGATGGACGGCCTTGCCGCGCATCCGCCACGCGCCCGCGTCGGTGACGTGGGCGGCCTCGATGGTCTCCGTCGCTTCGGGAACCGAGTCGACGCGTTTCGGCACCATCCCTCGGGACCACCGCGTGCGGGCCTCGCGAACCGCGTAGAGCGACCCGGTCACGATGACGGCGTCGCCCTCGTCAGCGGCGTCCAGTGCCGTCCCGAGCGCACCGGCCACGTCCGAGCGCGTCTGCACCTCGGCGTCGGTCGCCGTGCGGAGCGCTTCGGCGACGACCGAGGTGGCCTCCGCACGGTCGACGTTGGGTCGGCAGGCGATAGCGTGGTCCGCCGGTTCGAGCGCCGACGCGATGCCTTCGTGGTCCTTGTCGGCCATCGCGCCCACGACGACGTGCAGGTCGTCGTAGTCGAAGGCCTCCAGCGTCTCCATCGTCCGTTCGAGGCCGCCGGGGTTGTGCGCGCCGTCCAGCACGACGAGTGGGTCCTCGCCCATGACCTCGAACCGGCCGGGCCAGTGGGCGTTCCGCAGGCCGCGTTCGACGTCGACCTGCGCGACATCGGCGGCTTGGTGGACGAGTGCGGCGGCGATACCGGCGTTGTGGGCCTGATGCTCGCCCAGTAGCGGGAGGTGTGTCTCGACGGCCCAGTCCGGCCCGTCGATGCTGACCGCCCCCTCCAACCCGTCGCGGCCGCCGTAGGCGACTGCCACGTCTACCGGTCCCTCGCTTCCGTCGCCGACGGTCTGCACGTCGCCCGCGACTTCCCGGACGGCGGCGAGTGCGTCGCCGGTCGTTCCGGTCACCAGCGGCGCGTCGTCGGGGGCGACGTGGGCCTTGTCGGTGGCGATTTCCTCGACGGTGTCCCCGAGGATGTCGGTGTGTTCGAGCGTGACGGAGGTGACGGCGCTGGCGACGGGGTCCACGACGCTGGTGGCGTCGTACCGACCGCCGATGCCGACTTCGAGAACGGCTACGTCCACGTCCTGCCGCTCGAACTCCCAGAGGGCGAAGGCGGTCAGCGTCTCGAAGAACGTCGGCGAGTCGCCGCTCGCGCCCCGTTCGGTGAGGTACGGTTCGGCCGTCTCGACGAACTCCACGAGCGAGCGCTCGGCCACCTTCCGGCCGTTGACGCGGATTCGCTCGCGCACGTCGTCCAAGTGCGGCGAGGTGTAGAGGCCGACGTCCAGTCCGGACTCCCGGAGGGTCCGCTCGACCATTCGAGCGGTCGAGCCCTTCCCGTTGGAGCCCGCAATCTGGATACAGCGGAGGTCCTCGTGTGGGTCGTCGAGAGCGGACAACAGACTCCGCGTGGCGTCGGTGCCGGGTCGCGACGCGAACCGGCGCAACTCGAAGAGGAAGTTCGCGGCCTCGTGGAACTCCATGCCCGGAGTAATCGGAGCCGCGCGCTTTAGCCTGTCGGACCTACCGCTCGTCACGCCCGATTACCGCGAAGCCAGCGGACGAGCGCGCCCGTCACGGCGACGAACGCGACGCCCAACAACGGGGCCACGTCGAGGCCACTCGTCGACGCTCGCGGTTCCGCCGCCTCGATTTCTCTCTCCGCCGCCGATTCTTCATCGTCGGCTTCCGCCGCTCCCGCGCCGGTGTCGCGCGTGACCCACTCGACATCGCTCCGGTCCTCCGTTCGGCCACGGGGTCGGCGCTCGGCGGTCCCGAGAACCGTCTCCTCGACTGCCGATTCGTCGTCGGGAGCGGGCGTCTCCGCGCTGGCGCCCTCGTCTGGACTGTCGCGTTCGCGCTCCGTTCCGTCTTCGCGCTCGCGTTCGTCCGCCTCGCCGCGCTCGCCGCGTTCGGCCGTTCGCACGGCGGGCGTCTCGTCGCCCGTCGCGCGCTCATCGGCCGGTGTCGGCCGCGTCGCCAGGCCTTCGGTTCGCCCGGGTGCGGCGGTCGGCGGCGGCGTCTCAGCGGCCGGTTCGCCGTCGCCGCCGTTGCGACGACGATACCACCAGATGCCGACGGTCGCGATGCCCAACAGGACGAACGAGACGCCGAGGCCGAGCAGTCCCCACTCCCGCAACGCCGACCCGCCGCCGTCGCTGTCCGCCTCGGATATCGCCGCCGGGGATTCCGCGGGCGGCGTTGGTTCTTCGGCGGGCGTCTCGGTCACCGTTGTCTCGGCCTCGCCCTCGTCCTCGGACTCGGACTCGCCGCCCGTGACGCTGACTCCCGGAACCGGGCCGAGTAGCCGTTCGACGGCGTCGGCGTCCACGTCGACGCGGAGGAAGGTGAACTTGCGCATACGTGGAGTGTCGCACGGCTGAACCGTAAAGCCGTGTGTCGCCGCGTCGACGACCGAGACACCCAAACTCGTTAGGGGGTGTTGCAATGGGTGTCTCGTGTGTCTCTCACGGTATGTCGACGACCCCCACCACCGAGGCGGCCGAGGTATCCGGTCGAGCACTCCAAAGCGTTCTCGACGGCGTCACACGCACTTGCGGCGGGTTCGAGGCGCGAACGCTCTCGCTGTTCGAGCACAACGGCCTCCCCGAACCGAAGGCGGACGAGTGGTACCCGCTGGGGCGCTACTGCGGCGTCTACGAGGACCTGCTCTCGACGACCGGGCACAACATCGTCGAGCGAATCGGCGTCCAGACGGCGCGGACGGCCGCGTGGCCCCGGGCGGTCGACGGCGTCGGCGACGCGCTGGACGCACTCGACGCCGTCCACCGCGACCGCCACCGCGGCGGCGATGTCGGCGGCTACGAATTCACGCCCACGGGCGAGCGCACCGGTCGGCTCACGTGCTCGACACCGTATCCGGTCGCACTCGAACGCGGCCTCGTTCGCGGCATCGGCCAGCGCTTCGGCGCAGAGACGGGGTTCGTCGCCATCGAGGAACACACCCGCCGCGGCGACAGCGTCACGTTCGACGTTCAGTGGTGGGGTGCGCGAGAACAGGCGGTCCGCCTCGGCGGACGGTCGGATGCAATCGCCGGGGGCCACGCACCGGCCGACGACTGAGTCAGTTCGTCTCCGTCTCGACTTCTCGCTCGCTCGTGGCGTCGGCGGCCTCCTCTACGAGAACGTCGGCCCCCGTCCCGTCTGCGTCCTCTCCCAGCAGTTCCTGGAGCTCCGCTTCGAGTTCGCGCTCCGAGAGGTCGCCCGCGACGTACCGTTCGGTGAGTTCCGCGCGGCGTTCCTCGACGGACGGTTCGAACCGGTCGCCCAGCCCTAACGCGGCGAGCGGCGGCAGTAGCCCCTCGGCGCGGTGGAAGGCGTTCGCGGCCCGTTGGCTCGTCGGGAGCGACGCCCGCTTGGCCAGGGTTACGAGGAGGGCGACAGTAAAGACGACGTCGAGGCCCGCGAGCAGCGCGGTTCCGAGGACGGCCGCGGCGACGGTTCCGAGTATCGGGCCACCGGTCACCAGCGTCGACAGCGTCGCGACGACACCGACGACAGCGACGCCCACGGCACCGAGCGTCGTGAGGACCACGCCGACGAACAGGACCCAGTGGCGCTTCTCGCTGAACCAGTTCACAGGCTGAGTAGTCGTCGTCCGGACAAATGGGTTTGGTCGTCGGCGGGTCAGTCGTGGTCGCCGTTGACCGGGATGTACGACTGCCCGGACTCGGAGAACCTGCCGAGGACCCACTCACGGATAGTCAACTGCCGGATTCGACCGTCGCGGGCGGTTTCGAGTCGCCGCTCGGTCGTCTGGAAGTAGTTGACGACGGTGACGAGGACCACGCCGCCGATGGAGTTGCCCAGCAGTACCGGGAGGGCAAACTCCGTGACACCGACGACCAGCGCGAGTTCGCCGTTGAACACCAGATACAGCATCTCCGTCGCCGAGACGACGATGTGATACAGGTTGCCGTAGGGAATCGCGAGGAACGCGATGTACACCAAGACGAGACGGGAGATGCTGTCGCGCAGTGAAAAGTCGACCCAGACGACCCCGGCGACGATGAGACCCGCGAAGACGGCTTTGGCGAACAGGGTCCACCACGGCGTCGCGATGGCTTTCCGGGCGAACCCTTCGGCGGCCATCGCGGCCTCGGGTGAGAGAACGCCCGTCGAGGAGAGCGCGAGTGCCCCGAGCGCCCCGCCGACGAGGTTACCCGCGAGGACCAGCCCCCAGATGCGAAACAGCGAGGGGAGGCTGGCGAGTCGTTCGAGGGTCAGCGCCACGGGCGGGAGCGTGTTCTCGGTGTACAACTGGTAGTCCCCGAGGATGATGAAGACGAATCCCAGCGGGTACAACAGCGCACTCAGAATCGGGTCCCCACCGGTAGACGCGGTCAGCGACGCGTACAACAGGAAGGTGACGGTGATGGCGAACCCGGCCGCGAGCGCGCTCGCCAGCAGTTCACGGGTACTCGACGCTATCTCGTGGTCCGCGGCGACGATGATGCGCTGGAAAATTTCGTCGGCGGAGAACCGGTCGCGGATTGTACGTCCGCCGGCCGGGGCACCGCTCTGGGCTCTGTCCACCGCGTCTCGAACCGCCCTCTCTCGGTCGGTGTCGTCTCCCATTGGGGGCGTCTTCGGGAATTCGGTTCAAGCCTCTTTCGAGTGACGACGGCCGAGGACGACGTCCCGTGGGTCGTGCCGGACCCACCACCGGGCACACTCGCTGTGCTCAGTCGTGCCGGAAACTGCGCTGGCCGGTGAAGACCATCGCCATGTCGTGTTCGTCGGCGGCCTCGATGACGCTGTCGTCGTTCTTCGACCCGCCGGGCTGGATGACCGCCTCGATACCGGCCTCGGCGGCCGCTTCGATGCCGTCCGGGAACGGGAAGAAGGCGTCCGAGGCCATCACGGCCCCGTCGGCGTCCTTGCCCTCGGCGTGCTCGTCGGCCTTCATGGCGGCCAGTCGGACGGCGTCGACGCGGGAGACCTGCCCCATGCCGATACCGACCGTCTCCGTTCCCTTCGCGAAGAGGATGCCGTTGGACTTGACGTGTTTCAGGGTGTGCCACGCGAACAGCATCGACTCGATTTGCTCGTCGGTGGGTTCACGGTCGGTGACGACTTCCAGGTCGTCGGCCGTGAGGTGTTGGGTGTCTCGCTCTTGGACGAGACGACCCCCCACGAGGGGTTTCTCCGTCAGCGTGTCGGTGACCTCGAAGTTGTCGTTGACCTCCAGCACGCGGAGGTTCTCTTTCTCGAAGAGCACGTCCAGCGCGGCGTCGGTGTAGCCCGGCGCGACGACGATCTCCTTGAACGAGTCGATGATCTGCTCGGCGGTGGCGGCGTCGCACTCCCGGTTGAGGGCGACGATGCCGCCGAAGGCGCTCTGTGGGTCCGTCGAGAGCGCGTCGGCGTAGGCGTCGGCCAGCGTGTCGGCCGTCGCACACCCGGCGGGGTTCGTGTGCTTGATGACGGCGGCGGCGGGTTCCTCGAACTCCTTGATGAGGTTCAGCGCGCCGTCGGCGTCGTTGTAGTTGTTGTACGACAGGGCCTTCGCGCCCTCGTTGAGTTGGTCGGCGTGGACGACGCTGGCCTCCGACACCGTGGTGTCGGCGTACAGCGCGGCGTCCTGATGGGGGTTCTCCCCGTAGCGCAGGTCGGCCGCGCGGTCGTCCGAGACGAGGCGGCGGGCCGGGAAGTCCCCGCCCTCGTCGCCCTCCACGTCGACGGTATTGTCCTCGTGGTCGACCTCGACGCGGTCCTCGGCGAACCACTTCACGACGCGCGGGTACGCGGTGAACTCGCCCTCGTAGAGGACGCGCTCTTTCAGGTCGGCCTCGTCGTCGCCGTCGAACACCGGAATCGGCTCTTGGGTGACGATGGGGCCGCCGTCGATCGTCTCGTCCACGACGTGAACGGTACAGCCGGTGACCTTCACGCCAGCGTCGAGTACCTGTTCGTGGGTGTCCATGCCGGGGAAGTTCGGCAGCAGCGAGGGGTGGACGTTCAGCGTCGTCGGCGCACCATCCAAGAACGTCTTGCTGAGGACGCGCATGTAGCCGTCCAGCGTCACGATGTCGAAGTCGTACTCAGAGAGGGCTTCGAGGACGCGTTCCTCGTGGGCCTCGCGGGCTTCGTCTTCCGCGCGCTCGACGACCTCTGTGGGAATCCCGCGCTCGGAGGCGGCCTCCAAGACGGGCGCGTCGGCGTCGTTCGTCAGGACGACGGCGAACTCCGCCCCACCCGGCGCGCGGTCCGCGATGTTCATCAGATTCCGGCCTCGGTTGCTGGCCATACCGGCGAGTTTCATATCTGAGTGGCTGTCGGGCCGGTGCAAAGTAGTTGCGAAACGGGCCCTGTCCCGGCGTCCGCCTAACGGCGTCGCGTCGTGTCGACGTACCTTTGTAGTCAGGCCTGTCAGTGCTCGGCATGTCGAAGCTACGGTGTCAGCGTGCCGGGGCCGTCGCCGCCGTCGGCGGCCTCCTGTGGGTCGGATGGGCCGTCGCGCTGGGCGTAACCGGAACCGAGAGCGACCCCGTCTTGCTCGCCGTCGTCCTGTCGGCGCTCGGCGTCGTCGCGGGACTGTACGCCGTCGAGAGCTTCTACGGCGCGCGGATAAAGCGGCCGGGGACGGGCGGAACTTGGCTGGGAATCCTCGGCGGCCTCGTCTTCGCCGCCGGGCAGGCGCTCCGCATCGTCACCGGCAACGGCGAAATCGTGGTCGGCCTCGGCGTCCTCGCACTGGTCGGAGGGTCGCTCCTCACCGCCGTCGCTCTCGTCAGAACCCCGGTCCAACCGCCGTGGCTGGGCGTCCTCCTCGCCGTCGGAACCGTCGCTTTCCTCGGGTTCGAGGTGTCGGCGTGGCTGGCGCTCCCCTACGGACTGGCGTGGATAGCGCTCGGCCAGGACCTCTACCGCTACGACCCGCCGGACGGCCGCTTCGGTGACGCGCGCGGTGATTACGGCTGGTCGGGGTAGCGGGCCCCCACGAACGACGGAGTCTCTGAAGGTGGAACGGGGAACGAAGTGACCGCTGAGTAGCGAGGACGAGAGCCCGAACGTAGTGATGGGTCTCGATACCGACCCGGTGGCCGACAGGAACCGCGGAGACGGCGGTGCGGCCGGTAGGGTACGCGAGAGGTACGGCCCGCGAACGCGAGCGGTGATATTGGTTAGGGAAAACTATCAGGTGTGTGCGGTGAGTCATGCCGAGCGTGTCAGACGAAAACTCAGACCCCGTTGCCTCGTCCCTGTCGGGGTCGACAGACCTCTACGACGTGGCGGAGTGGGACCCGCGCTCGACGTTGGACAGGCTCTCGATACGTGTACACGCACTGTTGCACGCCTCCCGGAAGTGGCTCCTCGTCGGTCTGGGTGTCGTCCTGTTCGTCGCCCAACTCGCGTTCGCTGGCCTGCTCGTCATCAGACAGCCGTCGTTGGGCATCCTCGCGGCACTCTCGGCCGTCCCGGCGCTCGCTATCGTCGGCTATCTCTGGTACGGTGACCCCACGATACGGGAACCAGTGGAGACGATGGCCGTCGTGTTCGTGCTGTCTATCCTCTTTGCGAGTTTCGCTGCGCTCGTCAACACCGTCCTCCAACCGCTGTTTCAACTCGTTCCCGTCGTCGGGATGGCGCTGTTCTTCTTCGTCGTCGTCGGCCCCATCGAGGAGACGGTCAAGTGGTTGGGTATCCGCGTCGGTGCCTTCAGCAGAATCGAGTCCGTCGTCGACGGCGTCGTCTACGGCGCCGTCGCTGGCCTCGGCTTCGCGACCATCGAGAACGCGCTGTACATCGCCCAAGGGTACACTCGGGCGATGTCGATGCAGGACGGGACGCCGCTCATAGCGGCCGTCCAGACGGCGACGAGTCGGGCCTTCGTCGGGCCGGGTCACGTTCTCTACTCCTCGTTCGCTGGCTACTACCTCGGGCTGGCGAAGTTCAACCCCGAGAACAAAGGCCCCATCGTCGTGAAAGGGCTCCTCCTCGCGGCGTTCATCCACGCCGTGTACAACACCTCGGTCACCTACCTCCCGCAACTCGTCCCGTGGAACGTCGTGACCTTCGTGGGCTTCGTCGTCCTCTTCGACGGTGTCGTCGGCTACTTCCTCTACCGGAAACTCGCCCGCTACAAGCGGTTGTACCACCGGACTGAGGCCAGCGGACACGTCGACAGCACGCCGTCCGGTGAGACCGAGTCGACAGACGCGTAACGACACGCTTTTTCGGGCCTCTCGCGGACTGTCCGACATGACCGAGAGAGGGCCACTGACGGCCGTATCACCGCTCGACGGGCGGTACGCTCGATACACCGAACCGCTCGTCCCGTACGCGAGCGAGCGGGCGCTGATGCGCGCCCGCGTCGAAGTCGAAGTCGAGTACCTGCTGGCGCTGGCCGATTTGGACGCCACGCCGCTGGCAATTGACGCCGACCAGCGCGACGAACTGCGCGCGCTGTACGCGGAGTTCGACGACGCGGACGCCGATGTGGTCAAGCAACTGGAGACGACCGGTTACGGGGAGTACGCCGCCACGAACCACGACGTGAAGGCCATCGAGTACTTCATCCGTCTGGGTGCGCCCGATGGGTTGGACGCGGATAACTGGATACACTTCGGCCTGACCAGCGAGGACGTGAACAACCTCGCGCACCGACTGCTCGTGAAACCGGCCGCCGAGGAAGTCCTCGTCCCCGAACTCCGCGAGATTCGGGACACGCTCGTCGAGATGGCACACGACTACGGTGACGTGCCGATGCTGGCCCGAACTCACGGGCAACCGGCGACGCCGACGACGTTCGGCAAGGAGATGGCCGTCTACGCCTCCCGTCTGGGGCAGGCTATCGCGCGCATCGACCGCGCGGCCGACGACCTCTCGGGGAAACTCGCCGGGGCGTCCGGGACCTACGCCGCCCACCACGCCGCCTATCCCGAGGTGGACTGGCCCGCCTTCGCCGAGTCCTTCGTCGCCTCCCTCGGCCTGGAGCACGAACCGCTGACGACGCAGGTCAACCCCTGTGACGACCTCGAAGTCCTATTCGACGCCGTCCGCGGCGCGAACAACGTCCTGCTGGACATGGACCTCGACATGTGGCTGTACGTCTCGGACCGCTACCTCGGACAGGAGACGGTCGCGGGCGAGACGGGGTCCTCGACGATGCCCCACAAGGTCAATCCGATAGACTTCGAGAACAGCGAGGGGAACCTCTCGAAGGCCAACTCCGACCTCGTGTTCCTCGGCGACTACGTCACCAACTCCCGCCTCCAGCGTGACCTCTCGGACTCGACCATCAAGCGCAACATGGGCGCGGCGTTCGCCCACTGTCTCGTCGGCTACGGCAAGTGCCAGAACGGCCTCGCGAAGGTCGTCCCGAACGAGCAGGTGATGCGCGACGACCTCGATTCGACGCCGGAGATAATCGGCGAGGCGGTCCAGACCATCCTCCGCCGTGAGGGCGTCGACGACGCCTACGAACAGGTGAAGAAGGCGACGCGCGGACAGTCGGTCACCATCGAGGACTTCCGCGAGATGTTCGCCGACCTCGACGTGAGCGAGGACGTGCGCGCCGAACTCGACGCGCTGACGCCCGCCGGGTACACGGGTATCGCCGCCGCGCTGGCCGACAGCGTCGACGAGGCCTGAGGGGACGACCAGCGGTTACGCGGCGTCGAGCGATTCGACCGAAACGTCGCCGTCGCTCGCGACGGTAACCTCGTAGCCGTTGTACTCGAACGTGACAGACCCGCTCGACTCGACGAAGAGTACATCGAGCGCATCGGCGTTGATGGCGGGATACAGCGTCTCTGAAAGGTCCGTCGGGTCGACGCCCTCCGCCGCCGCGACCGCCTCGACCACGGTCTCGCTCAATCGCTCGCCAGGGGTCATACGGCGGATTTCCGACTCCAAGTATGAATCTTTAGTGGTTGTCACCACTCCGCAAGCGGAACTCTCAGGTGTCGAGCGTTCCGAACAGCAAGCAGATGGTTCTGGGTACTGACTCCCGTATTCTGACGCTGGCGTTCGCCCGGATGGCCGACGCACTGGGCAACTCCTTTCTCATCATCGTCCTGCCGCTGTACATCGCCAGCGGGCAGGTGACGCTCACCGGTATTGCCGGGACGGAGGTGTTGGGCTTCGTCCTGCGCGAGGAGACGCTCATCGGCCTCGTCCTCTCGCTGTTCGGCCTGCTGAACTCCTTCGGCCAGCCGATAACGGGCCGGTTCTCCGACCGGACCGGGCGGCGGCGCGCGTTCGTCCTCACCGGACTGGTGCTGTTCGCCATCGGGAGCGCCGCCTACCCGTTCCTCACCTCGTACTGGTCGGTGCTCGCGGCCCGGGCGTTTCAGGGCCTCGGCGCGGCCTTCACCATCCCCGCGACCATCGCGCTGGTCAACGACTACGCCGAGAGCGACAGCGAACGAGGCGGGAACTTCGGCGTGTTCAACACGTTCCGTCTCATCGGCTTCGGGTTCGGTCCCATCGTCGCGGGCGTCGTCATCACCGGCGGCCTCGGCGCGGAGGGCGTCGTCTCCTACGTGCTCGGCGGTCTGACGTTCTCGGGGTTCACTGCCGCCTTCGCCGTCGCCGTCCTCGGGGCCATCGTCAGTTTCGCCCTCGTCGCGCTACTCATCGAGGACCCGCCGGTGTCCGCGGAGGCCGCGAGCAAGGACCTCTCGCTCGCCGTCTTCGACCCCGAGGGCGACGGCCTCGACTCGGTGTTCGTCCTCGGCGTCGGCACGTTCATGATGGCGACGACCATCGCGCTGTTCGCCACGCTCGAAGGCCCGATTCGGGCGCGCCTCGACGAGTCGACGTTCATGTTCAGCGTCCAGTTCGCGGCCGTCGTCATCGCCAACATCCTCCTGCAGGTCCCCATCGGCCGGGCGAGCGACCGCATCGGCCGCCGCCCGTTCGTCGTCGCCGGGTTCGTCGTCCTCGCGCCCGCCGTCTACGCGCAGGGCATCGTCACCGACCCCATGCTGATGCTGGCCGCCCGGTTCGTGCAGGGCATCGCCGTCGCCCTCGTGTTCGCGCCGTCGCTCGCGCTGGCGGGTGACCTCGCCGCGACGCGCGGGTCCGGGACGACGCTCTCGGTGCTGACGATGGCGTTCGGCCTGGGCGTCGCCGTCGGCCCCCTCGCTTCGGGCGTCCTCTACAACCTCGGCGGATTCAGCACGCCCTTCTCCGTCGGCGCTGTCCTCGCGGTACTCGCCCTCGCGCTCACGTACTGGCAAGTCGAGGAGACGCTGACCGGCGACGGAGGGGCACCCGGGGCCGCCCCGCAGGACTGACCCCGCAGGACTGACCCCGCAGGATTAAGCCGTCGTCCGTCGTAGATTTTGACATGTTCACGGACCGCACGGACGCCGGTGAGCGACTCGCCGCCGAACTCCGGCGGCAGGGCGTCGAAGCCGACATCGTGTTGGGCATTCCGCGGGGCGGCCTCCCAATCGCGCGCCCCGTCGCGGACGCACTGGACGTACCGCTCGACGTCGTGGTCGCGCGGAAAGTCGGCGCGCCGGGCAATCCCGAACTGGCCGTCGCCGCCGTCGCGGACGACGGGACCACGTGGCGGAACGACTCGCTCATCGGTTCGCTGGACCTCACGATGGAGTACCTGGAGACCCAGACCGAACACGAACAGCGGGCCGCACAGGAGAAGTTCGACCGGTATCGGGGCGACCGGCCGCCGCTAGCCCTCGCTGGCAAGCGCGTCCTCGTCGTCGACGACGGCCTGGCGACGGGCGCGACGATGCGCGCCTGCGTCGAACGGGTCAGGGAGGCCGGGGCCGCGAGCGTCGTCGTCGCCGTCCCCGTCTCCTCGCCGGACACCGCCCGGTCGCTGGAGCGGATGGCCGAGCGAGTCGTGACCGTCGAGGAACCCGTAAACTTCAGCGCCGTCGGGCAGTTCTACCGCGACTTCTCGCAGGTGACCGACGAGGAAGCGATGGCGTTACTGGAGTAGTCGCTGGACCGTCTCCCGCACCGCGCGGGCGGCCGTCCGCACGTCCGAGAGGCGGACGTACTCGCGTTTCGAGTGCGCGACCGCGCCCACGTCGTCGCTGAGGACGCCCGGGCCGAATACGACTGTCGGGCCGTGTTGGGCGAAGTAGGAGGCTTCCGTGGCCGCGCCGAACGGCCGGACCGCGCCGCCGCAGGCGTCCTGTAGCGTCCGCACCAGTTCGGCGTCGGGGTCCGTCGCGAACGCTTCGGGGAAGGGCGTATCGGGCCGAATGAGCGACACGTCCAGCCCCATCGACGCGGGAAGCCACTCTCGGAGGTGGTCCGCCAAATCCGCACAGAACTCGTCGCTCGTCTCCGGCGGGACGCTCCGCCGGTCGAACGTGATGGTACACTCGGCGGGGACCTGATTCGTCGCCTCGCCGCCCTCCACCATCGACGGCGTGAGGATGGGTCGGCCCAGCGTCTCGTGGTCGCCGGGTCCCTTCGTCTCCTCGTAGGACTCCATCGCCTGCAGAATCGGGGCCGCGGCGCGAATCGCGTTCAGGCCGCTCTCCGGGTCGGCGGCGTGGGCACTCTCGCCGCGGATGGTGACCGTCCCCTCGAACTGCCCCTTCGCGGCGGTGCACACGTCGAGTCCCGTCGGTTCGCCGACGATGTAGCCGTCGGCGTCGATGACCTCGGCGAGGTGCGCGCCGCCGGTCTGCGTGGTCTCCTCGTCGATAGAGACGGCCAGCGTCACCGCACCGTCGTGGGGTTCGACGGTGAGGAACGCATCGAGCAACGCGGCCAGCGGTCCCTTTGCATCACAGGCCCCGCGGCCGCAGACGATGTCCCCTTCTCCTGCGTCTGCGGACCCGTCCACTCGCTCGTCTCCGGGTCGCTCGGTCCGGCGCTCGTAGGGGAGGTGCGGCGGCACGGTGTCGATGTGCGTGTTCAACAGGAGGTGGGCCCCGTCTGCGGCCGCGGCGGCCGCGTGGTCGGGTGCGCCGACCGTAGCGACGACGTTGCCCAGTTCGTCCACTGCCGGGGCGACGCCAGCGCTCTCCAGCGTCTCCAACAGCACGTCGCGCATCTCGTCGACGGATTCGGTCGAATCTGTCTCGACAGCGCGCTTGTGGAACGCCGCGAGGTCGAACCCGCCGGTCATCGCTCCAGACTGGTCACGTCGTCGAGGGTCTCTCGTTCGCGGACGACGCGCGTCTCGCCGCCCTCGATGGCGACTTCCGCGGGCCGTGGCTGGGAGTGGAACTGGTTGGCGAGTTCGTAGCCGTACGCGCCCGCGTTCCCGATTGCCAGCAGGTCCTCGCGCTCCGGCCGGGCAATCGGCCGGTCCGTACAGAACACGTCGGCGCTCGTACAGCAGGGGCCGCCGACGGAGACGGGGTCTGCCTCGCGGTCCGGCGCGGAGACGTTCCGAATCGGGTGGTACGACCCGAACATGGCCGGGCGGATGAGCGTCGCCAGCGAGGCGTCGACGCCGACGACGGTGGCCGCGGGCGTCTCCTTGACGGTGTTCACTTCGGTGAGGATGAGTTCGGAGTCGGCGACGACGTAGCGACCCGGTTCCAGTTTTATCTGGGCGTCCAGTTCGCCGACGGCGTCGCGGACCTTCTCGCCGACGACCCCCATGTCGAGCGGTTCCTCGTCCTCGCGGTACGGGACGCCGAACCCGCCGCCGAAGTCCACGAACTCCAGCGGCGTGATGTCCGTCTCGATTTGTCGGCCCATGTCCGCGACCTTTCCGATGGCGCGGCAGTGGTCGTCCAAGTCGTCATGGAGGACGCCGCTTCCGGCGTGGGCGTGGATGCCGACGAGGTCGAATCGCTCGGCCACGTCGGCGGCCACCTCGGGGACCTGCTCGTAGGGAATCCCGAACTTCGCGTCTTTCCCCGTCGCTACTTTCTCGTGATGGCCGGTCCCGATGCCGGGGTTGACGCGGATGGCCACGCGGCCGTCGTAGCCGCGCGCTTCGAGGCGGTCGAAGGTGTCCCGCGCGCCGCCGGTGATGGTCAGTCCGGGATGGTCGGCGGCGAGGTCGGTGGCGTAATCCAAGTCACGGTCCGGCGGGTTGACGGCGGTGTACTGGAGGGTGTCGGGGTCCGCGCCCGCGTCGATTGCTCGCTGGAGTTC
Organism: Haloarcula marina; assembly: GCF_024218775.1. Classification (NCBI taxonomy): domain Archaea; kingdom Methanobacteriati; phylum Methanobacteriota; class Halobacteria; order Halobacteriales; family Haloarculaceae; genus Haloarcula; species Haloarcula marina. The sequence goes on from NZ_CP100404.1 coordinate 1,189,319, forward strand.
GCCCCACGCGGCGCACTCGATGTCCGCGCCGGTCTCCAGCAGTTTCGACAGCACCGCGCGACCGGTGTGGGCCTTCGCGGCGTACATCACGTGCGCGTCGGGGAACGCCGACGCGAACCGCTCGTAGTTCTCGGCGACGCGGTCCAAGTCGACCACGTACAGCGGCGTCCCGTGGTCGGCCGCGAGTCGACCCAGCAGGTCGTGGTCCCAGTCCGCGAGACGGCGGACCGGGGGCGAGTCGTGGCTCATTGGGGAAACAACGGCGACGGCGGCTAACAAGGGTTCCGCTTCGGCCGAACCACCCACCGAGACGGGTCTGCAAGTGGGACTTACTCGCCGCCACAACGTGACTGCCAGTTTATACTTATTAGCGCCTCGGGCGTCTATCGGCGTATGACCCCCAGGTCCTCTCGAAGCGCGCGACGAGCGCTCGCCGCCGCCCTCGCGTTCGCCCTCTTACTGTCGGTCGGGTCGTCCGTTGCCGCCGCCCAGTCGTTTCAGGGAGCGGGTAGCACTGTCGTCGTCGGTCCGGACGAGACGTACGACAGCGTCGAGGGCGTCGCCGGGACGATACTCGTCCGCGGGACCGTCACGGGCGACGTTTCGGGGGCCGCCGGAACCGTCCACGTCACTGAGAGCGGGACCGTCGGCGGGAACGTCGAAGTCGCCGCGGGAACCGTCCGTATCGACGGCAATGTCGCGGGCGACGTGAGCGCCGCCGCCGGGACCATCGAAATCGGCGAGACGGCCCGCGTCGGCGGGTCGCTCGAAACGGGGTCGAGCTATCTCGCCATCGACGGGCGGATAGACGGCGACGTCGCCGCGGGGGCCGAGACCATCGTGCTGGGACCGACGGCTAACGTCGGCGGCGAGTTCCGCTACGACGCCGCGACGTTCACCCGCGACCCGGACGCGACGGTCGGCGGCGGCATCGTGCAGGACGACAGCATCGGCGGCGACGCCGGGCCGAACTTCGACGCGTTCGCGTTCCCGGCGTGGGTCGGCGCGCTGTACGGCCTGCTGGCGAACCTCCTCCTGGGGGTCGTTCTACTGGCCGTCTTCCCCACCTTCTCGACGCGGGTGGTCGACCGAGCCATCGACAGTCCGCTTCGGTCCGGCGGCGTCGGACTCCTCACGCTCATCGCCGTTCCGTTGCTCCTGCTCGTCTTGCTCGTCACCATCGTCGGCATCCCGCTGTCGCTGGTCGGCGCAGTCGCCTTCGGCGTCACGGCGTGGGTCGCCGTCGTCTACGGACAGTACGCCGTCGGCACGTGGGCGCTCTCGCTGGCCGACACAGAGAACCGGTGGCTCGCGCTCGCCGTGGGACTGCTCGGGTTCGCCGTCCTCGGCGCGATACCCATCCTCGGCGGCTTGCTCGAACTGGGCGCGTTCCTGCTCGGACTCGGTGCGCTCGCGCTCGCCCTGCGTGACGCCTACCGGGGCCGGAGCGGGGAGGAGGTACCCGGTAGCAGACAGACGACGCTGGACGAGGCGGGCGGTGACACCTCGGCGACGTGAAGGGTCACTCGATAATGTCGGCCACCGTCGCCGTCAGCGGTCGCGCCTGCACGACGGCGTACGTCGCGCCGAGCAACACGCCGTAGACGACGTGTGCGACGCCGACGGAGACGACGACGAGCAGACTCCCGAGCATCCCCGGCAGCGGGACCAACGGTTCTGGGAGCGACTGGACGCCGAGCGCAGTCATCGAAAGGGGCAACAGCAGACCCGCCGACAGGAGGCCGACGGCGGCGGCGTACACCAGTCCCGCGGCGACGCTCTCGGCCACGGTGGTCGTCTGCTGTTGCAGTACCGGCCGCGAAACGAGGAACGCGAACAGGAGGCCCGCGAGGACGCTGTTCAGCAGGTGAACGGCCCACCCGCCGACGACCGTCGGCCACCCGTACAGCGCCCCGACGAACGACATGAGGTTCGCCCCGGCGTGCAGTACGATGCCCATCCCGACGCCGCCGACGAGGCCACCCGCGAGACCGGCGGTCCACGTGTTCCGAACCGAACCGGGGAGTGCCGCAGTGACGCGTGATTGACTCATACCTGCGGGTACGTGCATTGGTAACAAATATACAACAGATAGTCCACTCGCCGCGGAGCGCCGTAATCCGTGCTTAGCGACGGGAAAAAGCGGTGTCGGGCGGCGGTGTCAGTCCCGCAGCGCGTCCTCGCGCTCGGTGGCTTCGAGCGTCTCCTCTTCCACGTCGGTGGCGACGACAGCGGGCTTGTACGCGCCCCCGGGGATGAGGTCGTTCTCGCCGACGGAGGAGTCGACGAACCGCTGGAAGGCGCGGCGTTCCGGCGGCAGTTCGCCGTACAGCACTTCGTCCTCCACGAGGTCGTAGACGGGGATGCGGGGGGTCAGGAGCGTGTTCTCGCCGACGATGCTCCCCTCGCCGACGATGAACCCGCTGGTCACCCGACAACCAGCGCCCAGCGACACGTCGTCCTCGACGATGACCGGCGCGCTCTCGACGGGTTCGAGGACGCCGCCGATGAGCGTGTTCGCGCCCAGTTTCACGTTCTCGCCGATTTGGGCACAGGAGCCGACGGTGTCACAGGAGTCGATGAGCGTCCCGTCGCCGACGTGCGCACCGATGTTGACGAACGACGGCGACATCATGATACAGTCCTCGCCGAGGTACGCCCCGCGGCGGATGGTCGTGCCGTCCGGCGTGTTCCGCGTCCCGCGCTCCCCGAGGTCACCGGTGTCGCGGAGCGGCAGAACGTCGTGGTACTGCACGTCGCCGTACTCGCGGGCGTACGTCTCGCGGAACGCGAAGTTCAGCAGGATGCCGCGCTTGACCCACTCGTTGACCTGCCACTCGCCGTCGACTTTCTCGGCGGCGCGAATCTCGCCGCTCTCCAAGGCGGTGAGGAAGTCGTCGAGTGTGTCAAGTTGCGCGGGTTCGACGTCCTCGACCGTCGAGCCCTGTTCGTAGGCCGTCCAGAGGTGGCCGATGTTCTCTTCGAGGTCTTGTCCGAGCATCGTACCCGGGCGTACCGACTCCGACGGTATAGCACTCCCGAAGCGCGCTCGGGTCCGGACGGAGCGCGCCCCGGTCTCAGGCGTCGACCACCTCGCCGAAGTCGTACCACCCGGCGTCCCGTCCGAGGAGCCATACCGCCGCGTCGAGCGCCCCGGCCGCGAAGACGCCGCGGTCCTCCGCGCGGTGAGACAGCGACAGCACTTCGTCGTTCCCGGCGACGACGAGTTCGTGCTCGCCGCGGATGTCTCCCGCTCGGCGGGCGAGGACGCCGATTTCGTCGTCCTCGCGCGGCGCGTGCCCCTCGCGGCCGTAGACGGGGTCCACGTCCCGGACCGCTTGGACGGTTTCGAGGAGGGTGTTCGCGGTCCCCGAAGGCGCGTCGACCTTGCGGTTGTGGTGGGTCTCCATCAGTTCGAGGTCGTAGTCGTCCAGCGTGGCGACGGCCTCGGTGACGAGTCGCTGGAGGACCTGAATCCCCTGTGAGAAGTTGGTCGCCTTCAGCACGGGAATCCGTTCGCTGGCCTCACGGAGGCGGGCCACGCCGTCTTCGTCGAAGCCCGTGGTCCCGACGACGACGGGGACGCCCGCCTCGGCGGCGGCGTCGACGACGGTCAGCGCGCCCTCGGGAACGGCGAAGTCGACGACGGCGTCCACGTCGTACTCCGCGAACGCGTCCGCGGCGTCGTCCGGGTGGACGACCGGCACGCCCGAGACGGTTTCCACGTCGCTCGTGGCGAACCCGACTACCACCTCTACGTCGCGGTCGGTCGCCGTCGACAGCACCGCCGCGCCCATCTGTCCGGTGACGCCGTTGACGGCGACCCGCGTCATCGCTCGACCTCCGCGTACTCGTCCTCTAAGTCCTCGTTTTCCAGCACCGTCAGCACGTCACGCAGATGCTCCGTGTGTTCCTCCGAGAGCCGTGTCAGCGGCGAGCGGACGTATGCGGGGCTGTATCCGCGGATGCGCATGGCTTCCTTGACCGGGATGGGGTTCGTCTCGACGAACAGCGCGCGGAACAGTGGCCCGAGTTCGTGATGCAGGGCGCGCGCTCGCTCGTAGTCTTCGGCCAGCGCCGCGCCGACCATCGCGCAGGTCCGTTCGGGTTCGATGTTCGCGGAGACGGAGATACAGCCGTGACCGCCGACGGAGAGGATTGGCAGGGTCATGCCGTCGTCGCCCGACAGCACCGCGAACTCCTCGTCGCGGGTGCGCTCGATAATCTCGGAAATCTGGTTCATGTCGCCGCTGGCGGCCTTGAACGCGCGGATGTTCTCGTGGCTCGCCAGTTCGACGGCGGTGTCCGGTTCGATGTTGCGCCCGGTCCGCGAGGGGACGTTGTAGACGATTTGCGGGCAGTCGACGGCGTCCGCGATGGCGGTGTAGTGGTCGACGAGGCCCTGCTGTTCGGGCTTGTTGTAGTACGGCGAGATGAGGAGCAGGGCGTCCGCACCGGCGTCGGCCGCGCGCTGGGACAGCGAGAGCGCCTCGCGGGTGTTGTTCGACCCCGTGCCCGCGATGACGGGCACGTCGTCGACGGCGTCGATGACGGCTTCGACCACGTCGATGTGTTCGTCGTGGGTCATCGTCGCGGACTCGCCCGTCGACCCGACGGGGACGAGGCCGTCGACGCCCGCTTCTTCGAGGCGCTGGGCGTCGCGGCGGAGCGTTTCGAAGTCGATACTGCGTTCGTCGTCGTCGTTGAACGGCGTACACATCGCGGGGTAGACGCCGTGGAAGTCGAGGTCTGTCATTGCTGAGGTGTGTCGTGTGGGGTGGGGATATGTGGTCCGGTTGGAGACGGTACGGGATGACTCTCTGCGGTGAGTCGGAGTAGAAGACGACCCGGGACGGGGGTGCTACGCCCGCCGCGAGCCACGCACTACGGCGTGCGCTTGTGCTTGCGCTTGCGTTTCGGGACGGCGGCGACGCCACTCTCGGCCGGTCGGCCCGTCACGTCGAGTCGCCGTCGCATACAGGGAACACCGTCTGTGAGGGACTTATCAGTTGTGCCTTCCGCTCGAACCCCGAAAACCTATCCGCCCGGAAACGAGAACTCAGCTATGACCGTATCCCATCCGGGGCAGCGCGTGGCCGTACTGGCCGACGCGCAGAACCTCTATCATACGGCCCGGAGTCTCTACTCGCGCAACATCGACTATTCGGCACTGCTGGACGAGGCCGTCGACGGCCGGAATCTGAGTCGCGCCATCGCGTACGTCATCCGTGCGGATTCGCCCGACGAGGAGACGTTCTTCGAAGCACTCGTCGACATCGGTTTCGAGACGCGTATCAAGGACATCAAGACGTTTCAGGACGGGTCGAAGAAGGCCGACTGGGACGTGGGAATGAGTCTCGATGCGGTGTCGCTCGCCAGCCACAACGACGCCATCGTCCTCTGTACGGGCGACGGCGACTTCGCTCGCCTCTGCCGTTTCCTCCGACACGAAGGCTGTCGCGTCGAGGCGATGGGCTTCGAGGAGTCGTCGGCCGAGGAACTGAAAGCGGCGACCGACGGCTTCCGCGACCTGAGCGCGGACGCCGACCGATTCTTGCTGTAGCTCACGGTCGGACGCGCGCAGAAATCGAGGGGTTCGGGTTTAGACCGGACGCCCGTCTTCGGACGTGCCGACCAGCAACGCGCCAGCCGCGAGTCCGAGCGCCGCAACGGCGGCGGCCGCGGCGGGAATCGCGACGTCTATCGGTCCTGTCCCGAGGATGAGCGCCGTGCTGACGAACAGCAGGAGCGCGCCCAGCATCACTTTTCGTTTGTCCGTAGCCATCGTATCTGCCTCTAACGGGTCATCCGGTATAAATTTCCCCAAAACCGCCCGACGGGGGTGCGTTAGGCAATCTCACACAACTGTGGCCGAGTGACGACAGTGAACAATTCAGCGGCGAGTGGACCGAAAACGGGTTAGTGCCCCGGCGGCGAGGGTCGCCAATGAGCGACAGCGAGTATCGCGGCCTCTGTCGGGCCGCCGTCTACCAGTTCGGCCGCGGCGCGGACGCGGCACTCTTTCCCGCGCCCGAAGCCGTCGAGATAACCCACACCAGTTCCGGCCGTCCGCGACAGGTCCACGCCGACGACGGCCGTATCGCGACGTACGGGACCGACGGCCGCTATCGACTCGGCCTCGCCGGGGGCCGCCGCTTGGCCGAGGCGTTCGACGGGTCGCGCCACCGCGTCGTCGTCGGCGACGAGAGCGAACCGTTCGTCCGCGAGGGCCGCAACGCCTTCGCGAAGTTCGTCCAGTCTGCCGACCCCGAACTCCGGCCCGGCGACGAGACGCTGGTCGTCCACGAGGACGGGCACTTGCTCGCCGTCGGCCGGGCGGAACTCCCCGGCGGCGGCATGACCGACTTCGAGACGGGCATGGCCGTGAAAGTCCGGCAGGGCGCGGACGACGCCTGACCGTCGACTGTCGACCGGCGGACGGTCCGAGAGAAAGCATTTACCGCAGTCGGCGCAAGCGCGGGATATGCGCCGCCGACAGGTCCTCTCGGCCGCCGCGTTCGCCCTCCCCACCCTCGCCGGATGCAGCGACGTGACCGGACCCGGTGACCGGTCGACCACCGGCGATACGGCCACCGCCACCGACACCGACACGCCCACCTCGACAGCCACCGATACGCCGATGGTCACCCCAAATCCCGACGACCCGGTGCTGTTCGTCCTCAGCAACGAAACCGAGTCAGAGAAGACCGTCTCCCTGCGACTCAGCCACGCTGAAACCGTCTTGCTCGACGAGACTGCCACGCTCGATTCGGGAGCGTCGAGAGAGTACGACCCCGGAATCCGCGAGACGGGGCGGTACGAACTCGTCGTCGAAGTCGAAGGCGGACCCCGTCGAACGCTGTCGCTCGACATCGAGAGCTACTCCGTCAGAACCGGCGCGAACCACTACGTCTCGGTCATGTCCGACCGCATCGACATCTACTGGGAGGAGTGACTACCGGTAGGCGTCCGCGAACACTTGTTCGCGGCGTAGCAGTTCCTCGACGCCGTGGTCCAGCAGGCTCTCGCCGAGGGCCGTCGCCCGGTAGTAGGAGTACAGTCCCTCGCTGTCGGGTGCCTTGCGCTTTCGGTTCTCCACGAGGCCCACGTCGACCAGCGTATCGAGGTGGTGATGCAGCGTGTTTCCGGGAAGGTCCAGCGCTTCTCGAAGTTCCTTGGCGCTCATCGAACCGTCACGTTTCAACCGATAGAGGATGCGAAATCGCGTCTCGTTGCCGACGGCTCGCTGCATCGCCATGTACTCCTCGAACGTGAGGACGCTCTCCGCTGGCAGGAGGTCCGCGGGGTCGGCAGGCCCCGTCCCCTCCTCCGGTGTCTTGATGCCCATCGCTCTACCGTACACTCGTGGCTCGACCGACATAACGATTGTTGAGTCAATCACCGTTGAGTAATGCCGTGTTTTATGTACTATGCACGTGTGCCCCCGGTATGCGAGCCCGTATCAAGTCCGCGCTCGGCGAGGTGGCCTACGGCGACTTCCTCGTCTACCTGATGGGGCCGTACACCTCCTTCGACGTGGACGCGATGGTCCCCGACGGCGTCGACCCCGCAGACGTGTCGCTCCCGGCGGCGAGCGCCGACGAGGACGACTTGGACGAGATGATGGCGACGCTCAGACGCGTGCAGGGTCGCCTCCGGGAGGACCCCGGGGTCAACGCCTTCCTCGCGGTGGATCCGGACATCCCGCTCTCGGAGATGGACGCCGCCAGCCAGAGCATCCAGTTCGCCCGCGCCAGCAACGCGACGCTGTTCGTCGTCCCCGGACTCGGGGATAAACTGGGCGTGGGGATGGAGGTCGGGTCGGTGCTGGAAGACCTGGACGGCACCGACCGGCAGCGAGTGCTGTTCGCCCACGAAGAGACGGTCGCCAGCGCGATGATTCGGAGCATCGGCCAGCGATGGGACGCCCGCGTCGTCAGGTACGCCGACGAGGACGAGTTAGTGGACCGTCTCAGGCAGTTCGTCGCCGACCTGATGAACCGCGAGGTGTACGGGGACCTTCCCAGAAAGACGGCCCAGTGAGAATCTCGTCTCGTTCTTGCCGTCCGTTCGAGGGTGGGTCGCTAGCCTTTTTTATCCAGAACGCGCAGTCCGGTGTATGTTTGGCGGAGGCGGCGGGGGCATGAACCCTCGCAAGATGAAGCAGATGATGGAACAGATGGGCATCAACATGGACGACATCGATGCCGAGGAAGTAATCATCCGGACCCCCGACGAGGAACTCGTCTTCACCGACGCCGAGGTCCAACTGATGGAGGCCCAGGGCCAGAAGACGTATCAGGTCGTCGGCGAACCCGAATCGCGCGAGCGAGACGCGACGGCGGACGCCGACGAGGCCGACGAGGCTGACGCCGACGCGGGCGACGACAGCGTCGTCGACGCCGACGACGTGGAACTCGTCTCGATGCGCACCGGCGTCGACGAAGAGACGGCCCGCGAGGCGCTCGAAGCCAACGACGGCGACCTCGCGGACGCCGTCGACGAACTCGAGTAACGTGGCGCTGTTGTTCGTCCACGAGGACCGCGAGTACCTGCTGGACCCGGGCGAGCGCTTCGAGTCGGACCTCGGTATCCTCGAGGTTCCAGAGGACGTTGCACCCGGTGACGTCGTCGAGACGCATCTCGGAACGACGTTCACGGTTCGACGCCTTCGCGGCCCGGACCTGTTCACGCACCTCGAACGGACCGGCGCGCCGATGATGCCCCGCGACGTGGGCCTCGTCGTCGGCAAGACCGGCGTCGCCGCCGGTGACCGCGTCCTCGATGCGGGGACCGGGACGGGCATCCTCAGCGCGTACATGGGGCGGATGGGCGCGGACGTGGTGACCTACGAAATCGACCCCGAGTTCGCCGACGTGGCCCGCGAGAACATGGCTATCGCGGGCGTCACGGACAGCGTCGAGGTACGCACCGGCGACGTGACCGACGACCTCGACACGCTCTCGGGATTCGACGTGGTCACGCTGGACACCGCGGACGCGCCGACCGTCGTCGAACGGACGCCCACGCTGCTCCGACAGGGCGGGTCGCTCGCCGTGTACTCGCCGTTCGTCGAGAACACTCGTGAGGCCGTCGCGGCGGCCCGCGAGGTGGGGCTGACGGGCATCGAGACGCTCGACACAATCCAGCGCGAGATGGACTTCGACGACCGCGGCTCTCGGCCGTCGACGGGCGGCGTCGGCCACACCGGCTACCTCACGTTCGCGCGACGGCCCTGATAAATCAGGTTAGTGCCCCCATCTCTCTCTGTGGGGACCGTGGTTTGAAGCCCCACAGACACGTACACCGTCTCGTATGAGCGACGCCGAGGCTCCAGACGAGACGACGACGTGGCCCGAACTCGCAATCGGGCTGTACGACCGACTCACCGGACGAAACGCCGAGATAACCTACGAGTTCGAGGACATGGCGGTGGACGTCCCGAGCAAGACGGGTGACGACCCCGAGTACGCCCACTGGCGTATCGACGGCACCCTCACCGTCAAGACTCGCGAGAAGGAGTGACTCCGACCACCGACCGGACGGCGCGGCCGCCGATAGAGACGGTCGCAGAGCTACTGGACGAACTCGACGACCGGCCGGAACTGGCCGTCTACGCCGACCTCCGGGTCGATGTCGACGGCCGGACCCTCTCGGTCGTCGGCTACGACGACGTGGTGGCCATCGACGTGCCGTCGCTACCGGCGGCGCTCTCGCTCTGGCGACGCCTGCCGGTCGACCCGATGGACGCCGCGGCGGTGCTGGCGTCGGTCGGCCTGACCGCGGAACTCCGCGTCCGCGGTGTTCCCGTGGCGCGCCTCGGCGACGACGCCACGCCGAGTTCGCTCGCTCGGCGTCTCGGTCTCGGACCGGTCGAACTCGTCCCCGACGGCGTCGTTCTGGCCGTCACTCGACGGCGCGGATGAGCGCGAGCAGTTCCTCGCGGTATTCGTGGGACTGACGGGTCAGTGGTTCCGGCGGGTCCGACAGGCCGAGGATGTCGCCCACGGCGCGGTTCGGGTAGGCCCCGGCGGCGATTCGGAACCCCGACCCGTGCCAGATGCCGACCCATCCCGTAATCGAGAGCGTCTCGTCGGTTTCGTCCAACGGGAGCGACGCGGTGTACGTCCGGAGGCGCGCCCGGTCCCCGCTGTCGGTTCGGATTCGCTCCCGGCGGCCGCGTTCTACGTCCTCGAACCCGCGTTCGCGGAGTTCGTCGGCGAACGCCTTCAGAGCCTCAGAGCGCACCGTCGGGAGAATCATCGCCGGGCCGATGCCAGGCGCGAGCGGCGGCTTGAACGTCAGCGCCGTCGCGAAGAAGAAGCGCCACTGTTGGTCGATATCGGCGGCATCGACGGCCTTCTCGCGGGTCCGCACGTCGTCGTACACGCAGGTCGCGCCGGTGACGCTGGCGGTCGGCAGTCGGAACACCGTCTCGACGCGCTCGTCGGTCAGGTCCCACCCGCCCTCGCTCAAGCGTTCCGCGGGGACGCCCGGGAACGACGCGTCGTCGGCCACGATGCGCTCAGTGGTCGTCCTCGCGCCACTTGTGTTCGCACTCGGTGCAGGTGAAAAAGCGCGTCTCGGACTCGTCGGCGGCCCGAATCTGCTTCATCTCGTAGTAGGCGCGGTCGTTGCCACATTCGGGACAGCGCGCGCCCGTCGTCGGCCCCATGTCCTCGGCGTCGACTTCGGACGTGTCGACCACTTCGGACTCCTCTTGGCCCTGCGTCGTGACGGCCATCTCCTGTTCGGCCTCCTCGTTTCGAAGCTTCTCGTAGCCACAGCTCTTACAGACCCACGAGTCGCCCTCCGTCTTCATCATCGAACCGCAGTCGTCGCAAAACTCCATTGTTGTCACCCAGTAAGCCGCTGGTGTGTCTTAAACGCCCGGGTTCGTCTATCCGCCAGTCGCACCCTGTCTACTCGTTTCTGACCCACGCGGAACAGGCGTCCATGTCGTCCAGCAGTTCCTCGTGGAAGGTGCAGTACGGCTCGATGTCGTCGTCGTCCATCACGTACTGGAAGTGTCGACAGTTGCCGCAGTAGTTGTCGGGTTCGCCTTGCCGGACCGCCGTCTGGGTGATTGGGTCGGGGACTGGGTCGCCGCCGGGTGCAGTCGTCGTCCCGCCGTCGGTGGACTGCGCGGCCTCCGGTCCAGCGTTCGCGATGGCTGGGTCGAGGTCGTACTCCGTCGGGCCGCTTGGGGTCGTCTGACTCGACTGGCCCTGAGCGGTTCCGGTCTCCGCTCCCGCCGCCTGTCCGTTGCCCGTCGACGGTTCGCGAAGCACTTCACTGCCGTCGCCGCCGTCGCTGACCGTCCCCCGTCCCTCGTCGCGGCGGTTCGTCTGCGTCTCCACCCCGCCGTCGGGGTCGGTCCCGAAGAAGCCGATACCGCCCATTCCCGGGAGCGAGCGCGCTTCCTCGACGAGTTTGATGGTCCCTTCCTCGGTGACTTCCATGCGGGCGTTGCCCCCAGGGGCTTTGCGGGTCTGAAACGTCGCCAGCGAGGCGAACAGACACCAGAACGTCGTCACCACGCCCCCGAAGTAGACGACGCTCGTTCCGAGTGCGAGCAGCGGAGCCCCGGTCATCCAGTCGTACGGATAGATGTGCTGGAACGCGGCCACGCCCAGCAGCGTAACGCTCGCGCCGAGGAGCGCCGTCGCCCGAAGCCGTCGGCTGGCGGGCAGGACGGCGAAGACGCCGAGGACGACGGCGGGCAGGCCGACGCCAGCGGTGATGCCCGCGAGTTCCCGCGCCGCGTACGCCCCCATCCCGACCGAACTGCCGAGGTCCGTCGTCGCGAGCGCGATGGCGGCGACGAGGCCCCCGACCCCGCCGAGGAACAGGGCGGACCCGGCGAGTTGCTGGCGGCGCGACGCGACGCGGCCGACCTCCCCCTCGTAAACGTCCGTCAAACTGGTCATAGCGCCCGATACGCGGCCGTTCCTCAAAACTACCCGTCAGACACGCGCAAGACGCGGGCACGCGCGACGGTCGCTCGCATTCCGAAAGCACTAATCGGACTGACCGGGACACTCAGCATATGAGCGACGACGAGAGCGAAGAGGAGGCGCCAGCCGTCGAACTCGGCGAGGGACCTGACGTGGCGGGCGCGCCGCTCGCCCGTGTCACGGCACGTCTCACGTGGGGCATCGAACACAGCACCATCGTCGACCGAGAGGGCGAGACGGTCATCCGGACCCCGGACGGCCCGCAGGAACTGGCGGCCGTCCTCGAAGACGTCGACGAACCGTACTTCGCCGACCGCCACGAGTTCGAGGCGGCGGTCCGCGAGGCCATCGGCACCGGCCCGGTCCCGACCGACGACTAAGCCGATTCCTCGGCCGACTGCGTTTTTTCCGTCTCCGTCCCGCTATCCGGTTCTGTCTCTGTCTCTGTCTCCCTCTCCCTCTCCCTCTCTCCCTCGCCTTCCCGAACGACGGGGTCGGCGTCCGTCCCGACGAAGTCACTCCGGTCGCCCCACTCGTCGCGGGTGACGTACAGCGCGATACCGAGGACGACGAGCACCGGAATCACCATCGCGACCAAGAGGAGGAGAACGACGAGGAAGCCGCCGACGCCGATACCGCCGCCGGGGCCTTGGAGTAACAGATACATGCCCCGGCGTACGCGACGGAGGGGCAAACCGCTTTGGTGACTATCGCATGTTCGCGAGCGAGTAGACCGTATCGGAGATGAGCCACGCCGTCTCCGAGTCGACGTGTTCGATGCTCAGCGCGCAAAACGAGTCGCGGCCGCCGTCGACGGTGATGTGGTACGCCTCGCTGGTCAGTTCGTCTGTGCGTGTGTCTGCTGGCTCGGGGGACACACTGACTCCTCACGGATTCCCACGGTTAAGCCAGTCGATTCGGCCCGCAGCGGGCCTTAGACGGCCGAACGGATGTCCAAAGGTCGACACGCGAGAGCCTACTGCTGTCTGTCGGTCCGGCGGCTATTTGACGGATAGGCGAGTGGTCGAACCCCGCCGCAGTCGGCGGGTTCAGAAATCCGAGAGCTGTGACTGGAGTCCGGCGACGAGTTCGGACTTCCGACGGAGCGCGCCCATCGGGACGGGCAGTTGGTCAACGACGGCAGACAGCGTCTCGCGGAAGGACTGGCCGACGCCCGGTTCGTCGTCGAAGGCGTTGCGGACCCCCTCGCGGACCTGCCAGACGCCGACCGGCGCCCAGTAGTCGTCGGTAATCTCGCGGAGGACCAGACACTTCGCCTGTCGCCCCCGCTCTTGGAGGTGTTCGAGGACGCCCAACCGGGCGGCATAGTACGCGCCAGCGGTCTCCTCGACGTAGGCCGTTCTGCCTTCGTACCCCTCGTGGGCGCTGGACATGTAGTAGCCGGTGTCCGGCCGTGGGTTCCAGACGCTCTCCGGCGCTTTCATCTCGACCAGTTCGAACTCCCAGCGACCCGGCGACAGCAGGACCCAGTAGCGGTTGCCCATGTACTCGTTGTACCAGACTTCGGGTTTGTCGATGGTGTCGCTGTTGCGCGTCGTGCCGCGGAGGTACTGGCCGACGGTGTCGTCGACGGCGGTGATGGACCACCGCGTCGGTACGAGCGACCGCTCGCTGGCCTGTCCCAGCGCCCCCGCCGACAGAATCGTGTTGATGTCGTACACGTCGAACCCGCGGCGGTAGAGGTACGTCATCGCGCCCTCGGCCTGCCAGTCGTCGTCCGAGAGCGTCTTCTCGACGGGCCTCGGCACGTGAGGGTTCTCCGCGAGGTCCGCGCCGGTGGCGTGGGCGCGCGGTCCCGTCGGCGTCCCAACGTCGTCGAACTGCACGTCCAGGTCCGGCGTCCCGTCGAGTCCGACCTCCACGTCGACGGGATGGTCGGCGATGGCGACTTCCCGCTGGACGCCGACGAACCCGTTCCACACGTCGTAGGCGTTGCCGGTGTTTCCCCGCCGGCCGGTGCTGACGCTGTCGACGGCGGTCTGTCGCGTGGAGTTGAGCATCCCGGTCCGCCGCTGAAGCACGTCCTCGATACCCAGTCCGGCGTCGTACCACTCGCTGCTCGTGGCGAATCCCTCGGCGGCGGCGTCCCGGTCGACGGGCGAGAGCAAGCCAGTCGAGACGTTCGGATAGCCCGACCGGCCGACGAAGATTTCGGGGGCCGTCGACCCGAACAGCGAGTCGCCCTGCACCGTCTCGCGGAACTGCCGCTCGACGTCTTCGAGGTGGTCCGTGATGGCGTAGGACTTCTCGGCGGCGAGGCGTCGCTTCTCGGCGGCCTCGTCGCGTTCGAACCCCTCGATGAACTCGTCGAGTCGCATCACCGTCGGGTTGGCCCCTGTCGGGCATGAACCTGTCCCTGTCGAGAACAACTATTACGTACCTGGACTGAGTAACAACGGGTGTAATAAATCATGGTTAATACAACAAAGTGGGCCGGGTTGGCCGCGACACTGGTAGCGATAGTCATCGTCTTCCTCCCTTCGGTTCTCTCGACTTCACATCCGCAGGCGCTGACGAACCTCCTCGTCGGCGAAATCGGTGCTATCGCCATCGGCCACTCCACGTACCGCGTGGCGTCGGGTAAGCAGGCGGTTCCGCTCGCCGCCATTATCGGGACGCTCTGTGGACTGCTTCTGACGGTGTCGCCGATATTCCTCTACCCGTTTGACCCGTTCCTCTCGGTGATGCTGTTCGGCGGACTCGTCGTCACCGTCGGCGGGGTCGCCATGGGCGTCGACCGCATCCGCGGCGGCGCAGAAGGGCGACAGACTGGGGCACAGCGCATCGCGAGTCGCGCCGGGAACTGACGGACTACCGGACCACAACCGTTTTTGCGGCTGGCGAGTCTCCCTCGAACAATGCCGGTTATCGAGTGCGACGAGTCCGTCGCCCGAGCGCAGTTAGTCGACGCAGGCGTCGCCGTCGAGAGCGGCAACACCGACCACGAACGCTGGCGCGCCGACTACGGCGGCGCGACGGCCGTCGCCTACGAGGGGAAGGTCGTCGTGCAGGGCGAGGACACCGCGCGCCTCGAAGCCCTGTTGCGGGGCGACGACGGCGGGCGCGTCCACATCTACTTCGACGGGGCCTCTCGCGGGAACCCCGGCCCGGCGGCCGTCGGCTACGTCCTCGTCGACGACGGCGGCATCGTCACCGAGGGGAACAAGACCATCGGCCGCGCGACGAACAATCAAGCGGAGTACGCCGCCCTCGTGACGGCACTGGAAGTCGCCACCGAATACGGTTTCGACGAGGCCCACATCCGGGGCGACTCGGAACTCATCGTCAAGCAGGTCCGCGGCGAGTGGAACACAAACGACCCCGACCTGCGCGAACAGCGCGTGCGGGTCCGCGAACTCCTCACGCAGTTCGACGAGTGGCACATCGAACACGTTCCGCGAGAGATAAACGACCGCGCGGACAAACTCGCGAACGACGCACTCGACGATGACTGACCTCCCAGACGACGCGGTCGACGAAGTCGAACGGCTCACCAGACTCGCTCGCGAGGCGCCCGACGAGGACGAAGAAACTGCCTACCGCGAGGACCGCGCCGAACTCCTCGGTAAGCACCACTACACCTGTCGGATTCGCGAAGAGGACACGGGCGACGTGCTCGTCTGTCACCCCGCAGAATGGGTCGAAGACGGCGTCATCCGGCCCGACCGAATCGAGGACACGGACCGCGGCGTCGAGGTCCGCCTGTCCGGCCCGGGCGACGCCGACGACTGGGACGCCGTCGAGGAACGCAACCGACGGATCGTCGCCGAAGTCCGAGACGAACACGGCGAGGTCCACGGGGCGACGGCTGACGCCCTCGCGGATTTCATGGGGAATCACTATGCGAAGCCTATCGCCGAGGCGACGCCGGACGAACTCGCGGAGTTCCGTGAGGAGTACTTTCCGCGGAACACGTGGCCGACCGACGAACAGCGGTCGCTACTGGAAGACTCTGTTCAGTTGGCCGTCGAAAAAACGGATGGTCGAGTACCGGACCAGTAGGGTTACTCGTGGGATTCGACGAGGTCGTACAGTTCGTCGGCGCGGTTGTCACCGGTGACAAACTTCGAGAATTCCCAGCCGAGTTGGTCGAGAACCGCTTCCTTCCCGTCTTCGGTAAGCGAGTACTGGTTGGTCCGCTTGTCGAGTTCGCTCTTCTCGACGAGGCCCATCTCGACGAGATCGTCGAGGTTGGGGTACAGTCGGCCGTGGTTCACCTCGTCGCTGTAGTATTCTTCGAGTTCTCGCTTGATGGCGAGACCGTATCGGGGTTCCTCTGCGAGGATGACGAGGATGTTCTGCTGGAAGGCCGTGAGGTCCTTCGCGATGCCTGGGCTTTCGGTAACGGATTGTGCCTCTGACATAGTTAGCTAAATGTCATCATGGTATTTAACACTTGTTAAATCTAGCCTTCATATCACAATCACCGATAGACGGCGCTTGATATATCAGGCGATAATAACTGTACCATTACCTGGAATGTACAGCGGCGTGACCAGTTATATGGGCATCTTACCGAAGCGACTGTGCCCGACGTGTTGTCGTGATAATACTGAGCGATGATTCGATAAATACTTTTTGTCTGACGGTATCGGCGAGTCATTACGAAAGTAATTTTTGCCGCGGTGGCGCAGTCGTCAGTGATGACGAACCTCTGGGAAGACCTCGAAACCGGACCGAACGCGCCCGAAGAGATTTACGCCGTCGTCGAGTGCCTCAAGGGCGAGCGCAACAAGTACGAGTACGACAAGGACATCCCCGGCGTCGTCCTCGACCGCGTCCTCCACAGCAACGTTCACTACCCCTCGGACTACGGCTTCATTCCGCAGTCGTACTACGACGACGAGGACCCCTTCGACGTCCTCGTCCTCGTCGAGGACCAGACGTTCCCCGGCTGCGTCATCGAGGCTCGCCCCGTCGCTCTGATGAAGATGGACGACGACGGCGAACAGGACGACAAGGTCATCGCCGTCCCGACGGAGGACCCGCGATTCGACCACATCGAGGACTTAGACGACATCCCCCAGCAGCAACTCGACGAGATCGACGAGTTCTTCGAGACGTACAAGAACCTCGAAGCGGGCAAAGAAGTCGAGACGCTCGGGTGGGAAGACAAGCAGGCCGCGATGGACGCCATCGAGCACGCCCAGGACCTCTACGACGAGCAGTTCAACTAAACCGCGCTCTCTCTCACTCTTCCGTTCGCGACTGGATAGCGACCGGTATCCGCTCCGTGTCTACGCGGACCGTGAACCGTCGGCACGCGGGCAGGCGACGTATGCTCGCCGATAATATCGGCGGTCTTTGCCGATGTTTTATGAGCATGGGTAATCTTTTCACTCGCCTCGCCCGTGTGTTACACACGATGGCGACCGACCAACCGAAGGCGACGATAGACGACCCACCGACCGGACCCGACGGAGAGCGGCCGAGTCCACCGGTCATCGCACACCTCACCGTCGTCCCCGAGAACGCCGACCGCTCGTCGTGACCGACCGGGTGCCGAACGGATTGCCGCTTTCCCTGACAGCCACTCGAAAAGAAGCTTCTTGTCCCCGACCACTCTAACGGGCCGTATGGGATTATTCGACCGCCTCAAAGGCGACGACGCGCCGCGCGTGGCGTTTTTCGGCATCGACGGCGTGCCGTACAGCCTCATCGACGAGCACCCTGACGTGTTCCCCAACCTCACCGACCTCAAGCGAGAGGGGAGCGGTGCCCCAATCGACAGCATCGTGCCGCCCGAATCCAGCGCTTGCTGGCCCTCGCTGACCACGGGCGTCAACCCCGGCGAAACCGGCGTCTACGGTTTTCAGGACCGCGAAGTCGGCTCCTACGACACCTACGTCCCGATGGGTCGGGACGTGCAGGCGACGCGCCTCTGGGACCGCGTCACCGACGCGGGTCGTGACGCGACGGTGCTGAACGTCCCCGTCACCTTCCCGCCCCAGCGCAACGTCCAGCGCATGGTCTCCGGGTTCCTCTCGCCCGGCGTCGACAAGGCCGCCTACCCCGACGAACTCCGCACCCGACTCGAGGAGACGAACTACCGCATCGACGTCAACGCCAAACTCGGCCACGACGAGGACAAGTCCGACTTCGTGGAGGACGCCCACGAGACGCTCGAAAAGCGCTACGAGACGTTCTCACACTACGTGCAAGAGGACGACTGGGACCTCTTTTTCGGCGTGTTCATGACCACCGACCGGGTCAATCACTTCCTGTTCAAACACTACGAGCAGGACGGGGAGTACCAGCAGGAGTTCCTCGACTTCTATAAGCAGGTCGACGAGTACCTCGGCAACCTCCGCGAGCAACTCGCCGACGACGTGACGATGGTCGTCGCCTCCGACCACGGCTTCACCTCGCTGGACCACGAGGTCCACTTCAACGAATGGCTCGAACAGGAGGGCTGGCTGGAGTTCGAGGACGACGACCACGCCGAACTCGGCGACATCAGCGAGGACACGAAGGCGTACTCGCTCATCCCCGGCCGCTTCTACATCAACCTGGAGGGCCGCGAACCGAACGGCGGCGTCCCCGAAGACGAGTACGAGTCGGTCCGCGCCGACCTCAAGTCGAAACTCGAAGCCCTCGAAGGGCCGAACGGCGAGAAGGTCGCCGACCGCGTCGTCACCCGCGAAGACGCGTTCCGCGGCGACCACGACGACATCGCGCCGGACCTCGTCGTCATCCCGAACCACGGCTTCGACCTCAAAGCCGGGTTCAAAGGGAGCGAGGACGTGTTCGACGTGGGGCCGCGCAACGGCATGCACTCGTTCGACAACGCGACCCTGCTGGTCGACGACGCCGACGCCCGCATCGCCGACGCCGACCTCTACGACATCGCGCCCACCATCCTCGACCTGATGGACGAGGAGTACGACCGCACCGAGTTCGACGGTAGCAGTCTCGTCTAAAGCCACTTGTTACTGCGGGGGGTTTCCTCGCGCCGAAGGCGCTGCGGTAACCCCCGACGAAGTAACAAGTAGTGGTGTTTATAAGAGGTTGTCCAACTCGCTGTTGGTGAACTCGTCCACGTCGACGCTGTTGCCCTGCGATTTGGCCGCCTTCTTCGCTTGCTCCATGAACTCGTTGACGCGGCCCGAGCGCTCGACGCCCGACAGAAGGACCAGTGAGGCGATTTTCTCGGACCCGAGGGGGAAGTCGCCGCCGCGGACTTCCATACTGCCCGTCTCGTCTTCGACCCAGCGGCGGGCGCGTTCGACGCCCTTCCGGGAGAGGCGTTCCGGGTCGCCAGCGATGACCAGGAGCGCAGACTCCGCCGTGGTGGCGTTGGGAAGGCTCATACTGGTGAGGAGGGCGTTGCGGGTGACGCTCGTGATGGTGTTGACGTTCTCGTTGGCGTCCTCGCTGGCCTCCGCGCTCGCGTAGCCGATGGAGGAGATGCCGCCGCCGCGGAGCGTGTTGATGATTTCCGAGGAGTCGACGACGCTCTCGCCGACGCCTTCGACGGCCTCGCCGGAGGCGAGCAAGAGGCCGATGCGCTGCGAGATAGCGTCGTTGATGCGGTCGTAGCCGTCGGAGACGCTGTCGCCGGAGCCACGCCACGCGTCGTTGTCGACGAGGAGGAGGGAGTCGGCTTCGCGAGTGGCGGTCTTGAGCGAGCGACCCGCGTTGGCCTGGTACAGGCCGCCCTCGTCTTTTCCGGGGAGGATGCCGAGGACGTAGACGGGGATGTCGTAGATGCGTTTGAGTTCGCGGGCGAGCATCGGCGCGCCGCCGGACCCGGTGCCGCCGCCGAGGCCCGCGACGACCATCACGGCCTCCGCTTCGGTCGTGATACGGCCGTCTAAGTTGTCGAGTACCTCGGTGGCGTTCTCCTGCATCACCTGTGCGCCCAGTTCGTTGTCACCGCCGACGCCGTGGCCTTTCACCCTGTCTTGACCGATGAGAACCGTGTCGATGTCGAGGTTCTGGAGGTCCGGCCTGGCCGTATTGACCGCTAACGCGCCTTTGACCGCGTCGAACCCCATGTCGTAGTCGAACTCGGCGAGGGACTGCGTGACTTTCCCCCCGGCTTGACCAACCCCAATCAGGACGACTTTCATATGCAACGTCTCTGTGGGCAGAGGTATCAACGTTACCCCACTTGGCCGCCGTTCGGCGGCCGCGTTCACCCGCCGAGACGCTTACTCGATGCTGAGGGTGTAGATTCGCTTTCGCGCGTCGGCAAAGGAGAACCGAGAGTCGACGACGCCGACCTCTTCGAGTCGGTTCAGCGCGTAGCGGACGGTTCGGGGCGGTAACAGCGTCTCGTCAGCGAGTTGGCTCTGTGTCAGCGTCTCGTTGTACTCTAAGACCTTAGCGACGAGTTTCGCGCTCGGCGGCAAGTCGCGGACGGCCTCCCAACCGACTGGGTCGCCGTCGTCGACCTGTTGAATATCGGATGCGCTCATGTACACCTCCATACCGGATACAGGGTAATAATATTTCTTGTTCTGTCTCATGCGCACGAGAAATCTTCCGGCAACTTTGTCACCACCGAATCCGAGGCTCGCCCGAAAGTTTACGTCGAGAACCGACGGCATTGGGGGTGTGGACGAAATCGAGGTCACGACCGTCGTCTACGTGCCCCCCGAGGAGATGTACGAGTTCCTGCTGGACTTCCCGGGGTACGCGCGATACTCGGAGTACATCGACCGGGTAGAGCGAGACGGCGATGGAACGCCGGGAACCTGTTACGACCTCGTGTTCTCGTGGTGGAAACTCACCTACACCGCTCGGTCGGAGGTCACGGGCGTCGACGAACCCGAGCGCATCGACTGGCGAATCGTGAAAGACATCGACGCCGAGGGGTACTGGGAAGTGGATTCAGTACCCGAAGAGGCACCCGACGGCGTCGACGCGGCCTCGCGGGTCGTCCTCCACATCGAGTTCGACCCCGACTCGGCGTCGGCCGGGGCCGTCGACCTGCCGCGTCTCGTCTCGCTGGACTGGGTCATCGAGAAGGTGAAACCGCTGATTCAGAAGGAGGCGAAACGCATCGTCCAGCGCGTCGTCAGGGACATCGAAGGCCGTCAGCGCGACGTGGACTTGGTTATTCGAACGGGGCCGGACTCGGTCTGAGCGGCGCGCTCACTCCGTGTCCGGCGTTTCGTAGTTCCCGCCGTAGCGCATGAAGAAGTACGCGAGGCCGAGCGTCGCAATCATCACGAAGGAGGTGGCGACGCCGAGCGTCTTCGCGCTGTTGGGCACTTCAGGGGACCCGCCGCCACCGCCACCGCCCCCGCCGCTGCTGGCGGTGGGGTAGTCGGTCCCGACGACGACGGCCCCTTTCATACCGAGGCCCTCGTGAGGGACGCAGACGTAGTTGAAGATGCCGTCTTCCTCGAATGTGTGTTCGTAGTTGACGCCCGCAGAGGCCGTCGCGCTGCCCGAATCGAGCGGACCGTCGCCGGACGAGACGACGTTGTGGCCGCCGCCGTTGCCGGTCCACTCGAACTGGACGGTCGCGCCGTTGTCGACGTGGACCGCGGGCGGGTCGAAGGCGAACGCGCCGCCGTTGCCCTCGGCACCGACGGTGACCGTGACCGTGTCCTGTCCGCGGGCGTCGACGGTCGTCCCGTCGAAGTTGCCGACGTTGCTGAACCAACTGCCGTAGTCCGGCGGACCGGCGCTGCCGCCGCCATCGCCGCTGGACTCGTTACCGCCGTCTTCCTGTGCAGCCGCCGTCCCCGCGGCAGCCGAGGCGGCGGTAGCCCCCGCGGCAGTCCGCATGAACGCTCGACGAGACACGTCCGCACTACCGTCTGTCATACTCGGTGGTTTGTGGGGCCCCGTTCTCAATATGTCGGTTTCGAGTCGCACTCGCCACCGGTTTCCTGCCCCTTATCCGAGTCGACGGTCTTGGTCTGGTATGTCGAAGCAGCAACTCACACCGGAGAGCGTCCCGCGCGCCAGTGGCATGCCGATGCTCGGCCTCGGCACGTGGCAGAACGACGACGCCGAAACGTGTGCAACCAGCGTCGGGACGGCTCTAGAGGCGGGATATCGACACGTCGACACCGCACAGGCCTACGGCAACGAGGCCGCCGTCGGCGACGGTATCGCCGCCGCAGACGTGGACCGCGAGGACATCTTCCTGGCGACGAAGGTCTGGAACTCGAATCTCGCCGGTGAAGACGTTCTCTCTTCGACGGAGGACAGCCTCGACGCCCTCGGCGTCGACGCCGTCGACCTCCTGTACGTCCACTGGCCCGCCGGTGCGTACGACCCCGAAGACACGCTCGCGGCTTTCGACGAACTGTACAGCGAGGGGCTGATTCACAACGTCGGCGTCTCGAACTTCGAACCCCATCACGTCGAGAAAGCGATGGACGTTCTCGACGCGCCGCTGTTCGCCAATCAGGTCGAGATGCACCCGTTCCTCCAGCAGGAGGAACTCCGCGCCCACGCCGCCGAACACGGCTACGAACTCGTCGCCTACTCGCCGCTGGCCCGCGGCGAGGTGTTCGAGAGCGACGTGTTGACCGACATCGCCGACGCCCACGACGCCAGTGCCGCACAGGTCAGCCTCGCGTGGCTTCGTGAGAAGGGCGTCACCGCCATCCCGAAAGCCACCGGCGAGGCCCACATCGCCGACAACTGGGCGAGCGTCGGCCTCGACCTCTCCGACGAGGAAGTCGCCCGCATCGACGACATCGAGCGGACCGACCGCCGCGTCGACCCGGACTTCGGCCCGGACGCCTGGGACTGAGGACTCGCCGACGCTGACACGGCGGCCTCGAATCTCTTTCTCTCTGCCGCGCCTTGTTTTTCGCCTGTCAGGTCCTGCTACGGCGGCCTGAAAGCTTTAACGGCGGGAGGGGTAAAGTGGCCCGTATGGCAACCGGGAACGACGGGACCGAAGGGGTCGTCGGCGGGATGCGAATCGACCTCCGGCGGTTACACGAGACGTGGATGGAGCTACTCTACCCACGCCAGCGCGGGGCGGGCGATACGGTACTGGGGACGTGGACGCCCGATTCGCAGTTCGGGATGATTGCGTATCGGGCGTGGTCTGCGGTGGGCGTCCCTATCATCGGCCTCCTCTATCCGCTGGTGTTACTCGGCGCGTTCGTCAGGTTTCAGACGCGGCGCATCGACGGAACGGCGACCCGTCTCGGCCTCGTCGGCGTCGTCTTTCTCTCGCTCCTCGTCTGGGGCGGACTGGCCGCCCTCGCGCGCTTCGAACTGAACCTCGTCGCTGGCGGCTTCCTGGCTATCGCCATCGCGGGGGGCGTCGCGACCCTGTCTGCGGCGCTCGCCGTCACCGCTCGCGCGGTGGGCGGTCGGGGAACGACAGTCGCCCTCGCATACCCGTTCGCGATGACCGCGCTCTTCCTCCCGCCGGTCGTGGCGGCGCTGTTCTCGCAGACGCTCGCGGCCGTCGTCCTCCCGAATAGCACCGCGCTCGCCCAGTGGCTGCTGGACAACGTGCTCGCGCCCATCGGCCTCGCTCAGACGTTCTCGCAGACGTTCGACCTCGAAGGCTCCGCGTACGTCGTGATGTGGCTCGCCATCTCGGTCCCGCTGGGGTGGATTCTCGGCCTGCTGGTGACGCTCGCGGACCTCGTTCGCCCCACCGGGTAGCCAAGAGAGCAGCCACAGGCACCGCTCTGGCCCCTGCGGACCAGCCAGCCTCCCCACGAGTCTGCCGCCGGAGACAGGTATCGGCCACCGCGTCGAGTCACGGGACAGGCCAGTTACCGACGGTCGTCAGAATCGACCGGCGACCGAGCCGACGTTCCCCTCGACCCAGGGGCTGTCGGCGAGCAGGCCAGCGTGTTACGCACCGGCGCGGAACTCGCCGTGCTTCATCCCGAAGAAGAACGCGACGACCGAGAAGACGATCATCGAGGGGAGGACCATCATGAACACTGTCGAGGGAGTCATCACGGTCGTGAGCACGACTGCCGCGACGGCGACAATCACGACGAGGGGTCCCACGGAGCGCGCGAAGTCGAATTCCATACCCGCCGTTACAGGCGAACAGACAAAACCGTTAAGAAATCAGGGTCACCGGGTACCAAACTGACAAGGAGTGGCCCGGAACCGAACCACAGAGACCCGCGTGGTTCGGCCTTCCGCCACGGTTCCGGCGGCGAGTACCGCGCCTCACACTGAGAGTTCGCTCGGTCGAATAACCCGTTCTTCCGGAACCGAGTCGTCGACGGCGACGGCCACGTCCGCCGTCTCGCCGTCGCCCAGTAACACCGTCGCGCCCGCCCGCATCGGCGCGACCAACCCCGCGACGAGGGCACCCGCGGAGGTGACCGGCGCTCGGAGCGCGACGGTGGTCTCCGCGTCGAAGTCGTAGTCGGAGACCACGCGTTCGCCCGCGGCCAGCAAGTCGCCGTGAGTGTAGGTCCGGTCGGCCGCCAGCGCGTCGTCCGCGGGCGACAGTTCGCCCGGCGGTTGGAGCGGGTTCTCGCTCCACAGTTCCCGCTCGAACTGGGCGACGGTGGGGTCGTCGCTCGGGCCGCCGTAGGCCAGCGCCTTCGTCCCCGGCGCGAGTTCGTAGCGGTCCAGCCACGCCGCGGGCGCGACGAGGGCCTTCGTGTCCACCGCGCCGGGCGGGTCCATGTCGACAACTGCGCCGTCCATCGTCGCCGCGAGGAAGGCCAACAGCGCGTCCGGCACGTCCCGCAGGTAGCCGGGTTCGTCCCCGTCCTCGGGGTTCTTCGGGCCAGCGACGACGGCGACCCGCATCCCGTTTCGGACGCCGTAGTGGCGCATGAGGTTCCCGCCCTTCCAGACGTTCGTACAGAAGTCGCCGTAACTGTACGGCGCGGTCCGTTCGGGCGACTCGAACAGCACGCCCGTCCGCCCGCGCCCGGCCGCGACGAGGTCACCGAGTGTCTCCATAGTCGGTGGTAGGAGCGACCGGACAAAAGGCAGACGGAAACCGCAACGCAGTTGCGCGTGTCGCCGGTCGCCCGGTCTATGGACCGACAGGACCGCGTCGAGACGTTTCTGACCGACCACGACCTCACGACGCCGCCCGCGTACCGCCTGCTGGACCTCGCCTCGGAACTCGGCGAAGTCGCCAAGGAGCTAAACGAGTCCACCGAATACGGGTCGGACCCCGCCGCCGCCGACGTGGCGACGGACGAACTCGGCGACACGCTGTTCGCGCTGTTGGCGCTCTGTGCGGAACTGGACGTGGACGCCGACGACGCACTGGAGACGGCGCTCGAAAAGTACGAATCTCGACTCGACGGGGCGGAAACGCCGGGGAGCGGCGAGTAGCTACAGGGAGTTCTTCAGTTTCTCGAAGAAGCCTTCCTCGATGTCGACTTCTTCCCCGCCCGCCTCGGCGAACTGTTCGAGCGCGGCCTTCTGTTCGTCGTTGAGGCTGTCCGGCGTGACGACCTGCACCTGCACGTAGAGGTCACCATTCCCGCGCCGTCGCAGGCGGGGCATCCCCTTGTCTTCGAGGCGGAACACCTCGCCGCTCTGCGTGCCCGAGGGCACGTCCATATCCACTTCGCCGTCGACGGTCGGAACCGTCACCGTGTCGCCGAAGACGGCCTGCGGGAACGAGATGGGGTGCTGGTGCTTCAGGTCGTCGCCGTCTCGCTCGAAGTCCGGGTGGTCGCGGACCGACACCTGGATGAGCAGGTCGCCGTTGGGGCCGCCGCGCTCGCCGGGCGCGCCTTCCCGCTCCATCCGGAGGGTCTGGCCGTCCTCGATACCGGCCGGGACCTCGACTTCCAGCGTCGCCTCGTTCTGGACGGTCCCGTTGCCGCCGCAGGTCGAACACGTCTCGTCGTACAGCGTCCCCTCGCCCTCACAGCGGCGGCAAGTCGCCGTCTGCTGGACGCGGCCCATCGGCGTCTGCTGGACGCGGGTCGTCTGTCCCTGCCCGTTACACTCGGGACAGGTCTGTGAGTCGGCGTCCGGCGGGTGGCCCTTCCCGTCACAGTCCTCGCAGGATTCGGGGCGCGTGATGGTCAACTGCTTCGTGACGCCGTGGTAGGCGTCCGCCAAGTCGATGTCCAGTCGTGTCTGCAGGTCTTGGCCCTGCCGCGGGCGGTTGCCGCCGCCGCGTCGGCCGCCACCGCCGAAGAACTGGTCGAAGATGTCCTGCATGTCGAACCCGCCGCCCGCGCCGCCGAAGGGGTCGCCGCCCATGCCGCCGCGGCCGCCGCCCGCGCCGCCGCGCTTCTCGGCCTGTTCGAAGCGGTCGTGCCCCATCTGGTCGTACATCTGGCGCTTTTCCTCGTCCGTGAGCACCTCCTTGGCCTTCTTCGCCTTCTTGAACTTCTCTTCGGCGTTCGGGTCGTCGCTCACGTCCGGGTGGAACTGGCGGGCCTTCTCGCGGTAGGCCTCCTGTATCTCGTCTTCAGAGGCGTCCCGCGAGACGCCCAGTACCTCGTAGAAATCCTGGCTCATTCGTTGTGCGTGGATACTGGATTCAGCCACTTCAAAAGAACGGGTCGCGTACCGTGTGGGCCGAACCCGCGTGGAGCGGGTCGCCGACCGGCCCGTGCAACGACCGGGGGGCTTATTTTCGTGCCGCTGGACCATCCACCAATGAGCGGTTCCTCCCGGTCGGACACGCGCGGTGTCGTGACCGTCGAACGCGTCGCGGTCTGGCTACTGGCGGCGCTGGCCGTCACCGGACTCGCCGCGCTCGCGTACGGTCCCGGCGCGGACCTGCGGACGGCCGCCCCCGACGTGACCGTCGACGGGAGCTACGACGCCGATGCGAGCGCGGTCACCGTCAGCCACGCCGGAGGCGACACGCTGACGGCGACCAGCACGACGGACGTGGCCGTCGTCGTCACCGACGCGAGCAGGAACGCCACGACGACGCTGGTGTGGGCCACCGAGGCGCGTGGTCTCCCGGTGTCCGCTGGTGACTCGTTCACCGTCGACGACCCGAGCGTGGACGCCGACGGCGACGGCGACTACCTCGACGGCGACGGGTCCGTGGGCTTCTACCTCGATGACGGCGATACCGTCGCCGTCGTCTGGACGGGGCGACTCGTCGGCGCGCCCGACGAGCGGACCGCAACGCTCGGTACGGTGACCGTCGGCGACGGGGCTTGACCCGACTGACCGAGTGCCAGTCGGCTGCACGTAGCCCGACCGCGTTTGTCGACGGCGCGAAACTTTACCCTCGTCTGTGCCGACCGTTCACGTATGGCGACAGCAGACGCCTCCCACGAACTGTTCCCCCTCGCCGACCTCACCGAAAACTCTCCGCAAGTGGTGCAGGTCGACGGCCACTCTATCGCCGTCTTCCACCACGAGGACCGAGTGTACGCCGTCGACAACCGATGCCCGCACATGGGGTTTCCGCTCTCGAAAGGGACCGTCGACGACGGCCTCCTGACCTGTCACTGGCACCACGCCCGCTTCGAGTTGGCCTGCGGCGACACGCTGGACCCGTGGGCCGACGACGTGCAGACGTTCCCCGTCGAAGTCCGGGACGGCGTCGTTTACGTCGACCCGGACCCCGACCCCGACGTGCCACCGGAGACCCACTGGCGCAACCGACTCGCCGACGCGATGCAGGAGAACATCTCTCTCGTCGCGGCGAAGGCGGTCATCAACCTCGATGCACTCGGTGACGGCTTTTCGACGCCGCTCCGGACCGCCGTCGATTTCGGGACGAAGTACCGGGCGTCGGGGTGGGGCAGTGGGCTGACGACGCTCGGCGCGATGGCGAACCTCTACGGCGACGTGGCCCACGACGAGAAACTGCGAGCGATGTACGTCGGCGTCACCGAAGTCGCCGCCGACTGCGCGGGCGAACCGCCCCGCTTCGACCAGTACGAACTCCGCAACGACGACCTCTCGAAGGCCCGTCTGAAGTCGTGGTTCCGCGAGACCTGCGAGGTCCGCGACGGCGACGGCGCGGAGCGCTGCCTCCGCACCGCGGCCGCCGTCCTCCCGCCCGAGGACGTGGTCGAGATTCTGCTCGCGGCCGCGACGGACCACCTCTACATGAACGCCAGCCACACGCTGGACTTCGTGAACAAGGCCGTCGAGACGCTGGACCACGTCGGGTGGGAGGCCGCGCCGGACGTTCTCGCGTCGACCGTCGACCAGTTCACCGACGCCGCCCGGAGCGAGGAGTCGTCCCAGTGGCGGCAACCGATAGACGTGGCCGCGCTGTGTTTCGATGCCCACGACGCCCTCCCGGACCTCGTCGCCGCTGGCGAGGGCCAAGAATGGACCCGACCCGACGACTTCGTGGAGACGCTTCTCGCCGACGACCCCCACGCCGTCGTCGACGCCCTCCGCGACGCCATCAGACAGGGGGCGACGGCAGAACAGTTGACGCGGGCCGTCGCACTGGCGGCCACCCGCCGCGTCGCCCAGTTCGCCACCAGCAACGAGTTCGGCGACTGGAACACGGTCCACCACACCCTCAGCTACGCCAACGCCGCCCACGCGATGGCCGCCCGGACCGACGCTATCGAAGCCTACAAGCCGTGTTTCGACGGCGCGATATCGGTGTATCTGGACCGCTTCCTCAACACGCCCGCCGCGCCGCGTCCCGAACCCACCCCGTCGGACCGCGACCCGGCGACCATCCGCGCGGACCTGCTGGCGACGTTCGACGAACAGGGACGGGTGAACGAGGCCGGGCGACTCGTGAGCGAACACTTCGACGCGGAGGGTGACGTCGACGCCCTCAAACAGGCGCTCGGCGAGGGACTGCTTCGGGAAGACGCGGGCTTTCACGAACTCCAGCACCTCGAAGCGGCGTTCCGGCAGGCGCGATTCGCCGAGGACGACGCCGAACGCCGCCTGCCGCTGATTGCGGCCGCGCGCTATCTCTCGGCGCACTTCCCGACTCGCCGCGAGCGCGAACAGACGTTCTCTATCGCCCACCGACTGTTCCGCGGCGAAGCGATTCACGGCGAGGACTGAGTCGGCAGCCCCTCAATCAGCGCTCGCGGTTGGAGGTCCCTCGCCCAGTAGATAGCCGCCGAACGCCGGAACCCACAACAGCAGAGGATAGGCGACCCATCGCTCCACGCCGCCGGACCCGAGGAACGCGAGCGGATGCGGTTGTCGCAACGCGAGACCGTAGAAGAAGACGCTGCAGAGAACCAGTAGCGAGACGGCACCCAACGCGCCACACAGGAGAGAAAACGGACGAGTGACGACCCGAGACGAGAGTACCGCGGTCACGCCGCCGCTGGCGAACGTGAGCAGTGCGGCGAGGCCGTGCCACGGGGTGACGTTTCCGGGGAAGACGCCGACGCCGAAGACGGCCGCTCCGAACACAGCGAGCGAAACCGTGAACTCGCGGCGACCGTCAGAGCGATGGAGGAAGTACGCCGCGACGAGAACGAGCGCCCCGGTCAGTAACATCGTACTGTTGAATATCGTCGCCGAAGGCTCGTGGATGACGGGATTCGGTGGCTGGGTCGACCCGAGGTCACTGATGTCCTGTCGAACCGAATAGTTCGGATAGAGCACTTCTGCGGTCGTGATACCCATGAACGCGACAGTCCCGGCTAGCACCATACTGGACCCGGCGAGCGACCGTGCACCGAGTCCGAACCGCCCCGCTTCGGTTCCGCTCCGAGCGTCGTCCATGCGGTCCACTGTACCACCGACACTGCATTAAACCGACACTCCGTACGGCCTCGCCAGCCAGTGCTTACTCGGGCGCTGAAGACTCTACACCGGAGCGGCTCACGCTCTCGTCGTCGATTCGTTGTCGCAAAAAACACCGCTCCGCTCGCGAGGACACCGGACGAGGCCACTACGCCGGGCTTCTGAGCGGGCGAAGACGACCCGTGTTACTCGTCGTCGTCGTCTTCCTGAACGTCTTCGAAGTCGGCGTCGACGTACTCCTCGCCCTGACCGGCCGCACCGCCAGCGGCCCCACCGGGGCCAGCGCCGCCCATGCCGCCGGGACCGGCACCTGCCGCGCCAGCGCCCGCGCCACCGGCACCGCCAGCGGCCTGCTGGGCCTGCTCTTGGTACATCTGCTTGCCGATTTCCTGCAGGGACTCCGAGAGCGTCTCGGTGACTTCCTCGTAGTCCTCGGTGTCGGCGTCTTCGTCGTCCAGCACTTCCTCGACGTCCTCGATTTTGGCCTCGATGTCCTCGATGACGTCTTCGTCGACGTTCTCCTCGTTCTCCTCGATGAGCGTCTCGGCGCGGCGGACGGCCGCCTCGGCCTCGTTACGGGCCTCGATGCGCTTGCGGCGCTCCTCGTCTTCCTCGGCGTGCTGTTCGGCCTCGTTCTGCATCTCCTCTATCTGCTCGTCGGAGAGGCCAGCGCCGCCTTCGATGGTGATGTCCTCCTTGTTGCCGGAGCCTTTGTCCTCGGCTTCGACGTTGACGATGCCGTTCTCGTCGATGTTGAACGAGACCTCGATCTGCGGCGTTCCGGCCGGTGCGGGCGGGATGCCCGACAGCGCGAACGCGCCGAGCAGTTCGTTCTCCTCGGCGATTTCACGCTCGCCCTGGAAGACGCGAATCTGGACCTGCGTCTGGTTGTCTTGGGCCGTGGTGAAAATCTTCGACTCCTCGGTCGGAATCGTCGTGTTCTTCTCGATGAGGCGCTCGAACAGGCCGCCCTTGACTTCGACGCCCAGCGAGAGCGGCGTCACGTCCAGCAGGACGATGTCGTCCACGTCGCCGGAGAGGACGCCGCCCTGAATCGCCGCGCCCAGCGCGACGGCCTCGTCGGGGTTGACGTTCTTCTTCGGCGCTTGCCCGGTCATCTCCTCGACTTTCTCCTGGACCTGCGGCATCCGGGTCGACCCGCCGACGAGGATGACCTCGTCGATGTCTCCCTCGTCGTAGCCCGCGTCCGCGAGGGCCTGCTCCGTCGGTCCGACGGTGCGGTCGATGAGGTCCTCGGTCAGAGATTCGAACGTCGCGCGCGTGAGTTTCTGTTCGAGGTCCAGCGGCCCGTCGTCCGTCGTCGCGATGAACGGGAGGTTGATTCGCGTCTCCTTGCGCGAGGAGAGTTCGACCTTCGCTTCCTCGGCGGCCTCGGTCAGGCGCTGGAGGGCCTGCCGGTCGTCGCGCAGGTCGATGCCGTGTTCGGACTCGAACTCGTCGGCCAGATAGTCGATGATGGCGTGGTCCCAGTCGTCGCCCCCGAGGTCGTTGTCCCCGTTGGTCGCGACGACTTCGTAGACGCCGCCCCCGAGGTCGAGGATGGAGACGTCGAACGTGCCGCCCCCGAGGTCGTAGACGAGGACGGTCTGGTCGGACTCGTCGTCCAGACCGTAGGCCATCGCGGCCGCCGTCGGTTCGTTGACGATGCGCTCGACCTCGAACCCGGCGATTTCCCCAGCGTCCTTCGTCGCCTGCCGCTGGCGGTCGTTGAAGTACGCCGGGACGGTGATGACGGCCTTCTCTATCTCGTCGCCGAGGTACTCCTCGGCGTCGCGCTTTATCTTCTGGAGAATCATCGCCGAGACTTGCTCGGGCGTGTACTCCTCCCCGTCGAGTTCCACCGAGTAGTCGTCCTCGCCCATGTGTCGCTTGATGGACTGGACGGTCTCGTCGGGGTTCTTGACCGCTTGGTTCTTCGCTGGCTTGCCGACGAGGCGCTCCCCGTCGTCGAACGCGACGACAGAGGGGGTCGTCCGCTCGCCTTCGGCGTTGACGATGATTTCGGGGTCGCCACCTTCCATGACCGCGAACGCGGAGTTCGTGGTCCCGAGGTCGATACCCAGAATCTTGTTGCTCGCCATCTTACCCGCTGATAGCGGACTCGGCCGGTTAAAAGTTGCTAGATGGTCTGACTTACGAACGGTGAGGAGTAGCCGCCTGCCGTCGGTTTTCGACGCCCAATACGCCGTCGACCGGAGGGTATATCAAGTACCGCAATCCGACCGTTCAAAATCGGGATTCTCGCCGTTCCGGTACGAGACCCCTCCCGGTCAGCATCTCGCTACTGCTCCGCGGTTCCCGTCGGTCACCGCGCCGGTTCGAGGGCCGCGCTCCGCGCGCCCCTCGCTACTCCTCACTAACGGTAACTTGCGCCTCGCGCAGCACCTTCTCGGCCATCTCGTAGCCAGGTCGGTGCACGTCGGCGATAGCGCCGGGGTCCTCGTCGCTCTCGACGTTCGCCAACACCTGATGCTGGGTCGGGTCCACGTCCTCACCCGGGTCGGGGTCGATGACCTCGACGTTCTCGGCGGCCAGCACGTCGTCGAGTTGCCGGAGCGTCGACTCGACGCCGCTGCGAATCTCGGCGTCCTCGTCTTGGTCCAGCGCGCGTTCCAGGTTGTCCCGAACGTCGAGAACGCGGGTGACGAGGTCCTCGGTGGCGCGCTGTTTCTCCTCTTCGCGGCGCTTGTCCATCCGCTTCTTGTAGTTCTGGAACTCCGCTTGCTTGCGCTTGAGTTTGTCTTCGAGTTCGTCGGCCTCGGCTTTGAGGTCCGCCACCTCGCTCTCCAGCGCATCGGTACGGGTCCGCAGGGCCGCGAGTTCCCGGGCGATGTCCTCGGGGTCGGACTCGGCGACTCGCTCGACCAACTCGTCGTCGGGCGCGTCCTCGGCCCCCGTCACATCGTCGAGGTCGATGGCGTCGGCGTCGACGTCATCGGGGGCGTCTTCGAGGTCAACGTCCTCGGCGTCGGCGGCCGCGTCCGCTGCGCTTGCGTCCTGCTCGGTCATACCCTATCGGAGTCGTCACACGGGTAAAAGGATTCAGAAACGTCCTCGACTGTCTGAGACGACGCCACCGTCAGGGGGTCGCATCGGCAGCAGGCCGACGGGGGACCCGCGGACTACAGCAGGAGGCTGACCACCATGACGACGAGAAACAGGAGGACGAGTATCCGCGCGAGTTGCATGCTCACGCCAGCGACGCCGCGGAAACCGACGAGACCGGCGACGACGGCCAGCACCAGAAACACCAGCGCGAGCCAGAGGAAGTCGCCGGTGAACTGCAACGGCACGAACGCGAACGACTGAGTCATAGGGGACTGTCGAGGGGTCTGCCGGTTTGTTACCGAGGTGGTACCGGACGGTAACGCCTCCGTTCGGGCGGACGAGGCGTGGTATGTCGGGCATAGCTAACGGCGGTCCGGGCGTCCGCTCCGTATGGGCGCCCTCGACCGACCGGACTCGCTTCTGACGGTGGCCCGGCGGGTCGTCGCCGCGGCGCGGGAGGTGGACCTCGGGACGAACGCGGCGGCGCTCGCGTACTACGCGCTGGTGTCGCTGGTTCCGCTGGTCGTCCTCTCGACGGTCGTGGTGACGGTCATCTGGGGCGACGCTGTCGCCGCGAGACTCATCGACGCCGTCGGCCAGATACTCTCGCCATCGGGGACCCAACTCGTCCGCGACGCGGTCACCGGGGCCGCGGGTCGCTGGCAGGCCTCGGTCGGGAGCGTGGTCGTCCTCATCTGGGGTGTCCTCCGATTCTTTCGCGCCCTCGACAGCGCTATCGCAGACATCTACGGGACCGAGGCCCACGTGGGCAGTCGCGTGGCGGACGGATTGGTGGCGATGCTCGGCGTCGGCGGCGCTATCGCCGTCGTCGTGAGCGCGCGCCTCCTCGCGGCGGCGTTCGAGACGACGGCCGTCGGGTTTCCCGTCGTCGCGGTCCGGGTGCTCGTCGTCGCGCTGCTGCTCGGCCCACTGTACTACATACTCCCCGACGTGCAACTGTCGCTACGCGATGTCCTTCCCGGGACGGTGCTGGCCGCGGGCGGATGGGAACTGCTCCGCATCGCGTTCGACCTCTACCTCCTCGTCGGCGGCACGTCGCTGTCGGGCTTGTTGGGCGCTATCCTCCTCTTCGTGACGTGGCTCTTCTTCGGAAGCGCCGTCGTCCTCGTCGGTGCGCTCGTCAACGCCGTCGTCGCCGGGTATCGGTGAGCGCGAAATCGTTATCCGCGGCCCTCACGAACCGTTCGCCGTGCTGACGCTGACGTTCGAGTCGGGGACCATCAGGGTCGCTGGCGACCCGCCCGCGGACCTGCCGGGGGTCGAGTCCGACGACCGCTCGAAGAGCGCCCGCGCCCCGGCGTACCGGTACGCCGCCATCCGGAGAACCCTCGACGAGCGCGGCATCGAGTACGAGGACCGCGTCCTCGACACGTCGTCGCTCGCCCTCTCGACGACCTACGACCTCCGGGCGTACCAGCAGTCGGCGCTGGACGCGTGGCGGGACGCAGGGGACCGCGGGTGTCTGGAACTGCCGACCGGGAGCGGCAAGACGGTCATCGGCATCGCGGCGATGGTGGCGCTCGGGACGCCGACGCTGGTGGTCGTTCCCACCATCGACCTCCTCGAGCAGTGGCAACGCGAACTCGAACGGGAGTTCGACCGGCCAATCGGTAGACTCGGCGGCGGCGAACAGCGCGTCGAGTCGGTGACCGTCGCCACGTACGACTCGGCGTATCTCCGGGCCGACGAACTCGGCGACCGCTTCGGCCTCGTCGTCTTCGACGAGGTCCACCACCTCGGCGGGGAGGGCTACCGCGACATCGCTCGCTTGCTGGCCGCGCCCGCTCGACTCGGCCTCACGGCCACGTTCGAGCGTCCCGACGGCGCACACGAGGTCATCGAAGCCCTCGTCGGCCCCCTCGTCCAGTCCGTCGCCGTCGACGAGTTGGCGGGCGACCACCTCGCGGACTACGACATCAAGCGCCTCGAAGTCGCGCTCACCGCAGACGAACGCGAGCGCTACGAGGCGTTACAGGGGACGTTCACGGACTACCTCGCGCGGTCGAACATCCAGATGCGGTCGGGGAGCGACTATCAGGAACTCGTCAAGCGCTCGGGGACGGACCCGGCGGCCCGCGAGGCGTTGCTCGCCAAACAACGCGCTCGCGAGGTGATGATGAACGCACAGGGGAAAGTCGACGAACTCGCCGCCATCCTCGACAGACACCGCGGGGACCGCGTCATCGTCTTCACGGCCTACACCGACCTCGTCTACCGCCTCTCCGAGCGGTTCCTGATACCGGCCATCACGCACGAGACGGGCGCGGCCGAACGCCGCGAGATTCTGGCGCGGTTCCGCGACGGGACGTACTCGCGGGTCGTGACGGCGAACGTCTTGGACGAGGGCGTGGACGTGCCCGACGCCAACGTCGCCGTCGTCCTCTCGGGCAGCGGGTCCGAACGGGAGTTCACGCAGCGACTCGGCCGCATCCTCCGCCCGAAGGCCGACGGGTCGCGGGCACTGCTGTACGAACTAGTCACCGAGGAGACGGCCGAGGAGCGCGTGGCCCGGCGGCGGCGGTGACCGCTGGCGGGCCTTCCGGGTAGGCATCCTACCGTCCACGTAAGCAGTGCATACATAACGGCACACCGCTGGTGGATGGGACAGATGCACCCGCCGTCTCACCGCGTCTCGACCGTCTCGCCGGGGGGACAGCGGTGCGACTGATTCAGTTGCGTGTCGCCGACGACGAGGAACTGGAAGCGGTGCAGACAGTTCTCGACGACCGGTCGATACGCTACGTCCTGACGGACGAACAGCGAGGTGACGGGGCGGCGTCGCTGGTGCAGTTCCCGCTCCCGCCGGAGGCCGTCGACGAGGTGTTCGACGACATCGAAGATGCGGGCGTGGACGCCGACCACTACGCCGTCGTCGCCCGCGCCGAGACAGCGTGGCCGGACCAGTCAGACGCCGCAGAGCGCTACGAAGACCGAATCTCCCACGACGAACTGCGGGGTCGCGCCGTCGGCATGAACCCCGGCGTCGTCACCTACTACGGAATGACGGTCCTGAGCGCCGTCGTCGCGACAGCGGGTCTTCTGCTGGACTCGCCGGCTATCGTCGTCGGGTCGATGGTCATCGCGCCGCAGGTCGGGTCGGCGCTCACCGCCAGCGTCGGGACGGCGCTCAGCGACCGCGAACTCGTCGTCGAGGGCTTCCGAGACCAAGCGCTCGGGCTGACCGTCGCCGTTCTCGGCGCGACGGCGTTCGGCCTCCTCGTCCGCTACGCGGGGTTCGTCCCCGAGGCCCTGCGCGTGGCGACGGTCCAGCAGATTTCACAGCGCATCTCGCCCGGGTTCCTCTCGATGGCCGTCGGCGTCTGCGCGGGTGCGGCGGGGGCGGTCGGCCTCGCGACGGCGCTGCCCGTCTCGCTCGTCGGCGTGATGATAGCGGCGGCGCTCATCCCCGCCGCCGCCGCCGTCGGCGTCGGCATCGCGTGGGAACTCCCCGCCGTCGCGCTGGGTGCGGGCATCCTCCTGTTGGTGAACGCCGCCGCCATCAACCTCACCGGCTTTCTGGTGCTCTGGGGGCTGGGGTTTCGCCCGCCCGAGTGGCCGGAGGGGTGGCCCACGGTCGGAACGCTCCGGGACCACGCGCCCACGGTGGCGGCCGTCGCCCTGTTGCTCGTCGCGTTCGCCGGGGCGAGCACCGTCACCGCGCGGCAGATGCAGGTCGAGACGGCGGTCAACGACGCCGTCGCCGACGTTCTCGACGACGGGGCCTACGAGTCCCTGCGGTTGCTCTCGGTCCGCACCCGCTTCGGCGGCGTCTCGGTCTATCGACTCGACCGAGCGGTCACCGTCGAAGTGAGTCGCCCCGCCGACGAGGCGTATCCGGGACTGGTCGAACAGTTGGGGCGGGCGATTAGCGACGCCATCGACGAGCGAGTCGCCGTCGACGTGACTTTCGTCGAGCGAAAGAGCGGTACGAGCGAGAGACGGGCGGTTCGAGCGCCGTCGCGAGCGACCGCGCCCCGGATGACGTGACAAACTGATTAGGTTCTGGCCGCCAGAGTATCCTGTATGGCACGGACTTCAGACGACGCGCCGGACGTGACCGACGTCGAGATGGAGGCGCTCCACGCCGTCGAACTCGGGTTGGAGTGGCTCCAGCGCGCCAACGGGATGCTGGTGTCGTTTCACCACGCCACGGGGCACGCGATGGACCACTTAGACGACGCCGAGCGGACCCTCCGGGCCTGCGGCCACGACGAGTTCGCCGACGAACTCCGGGACGACCTACTGCCCAGCGGGGCCGTCGACGAGCGCTGGACCTACGACCTCTTGGAGACGTTCCAGTCGGGGCTGTTGAACGAGGCCACGGGCTTCGAACGGCGGGTACGCGATGACATCGCCGACGGCCACAGCCACGTCGCGGAGCGCCAGCAAGAGCGCGAGTGGCGTCGCCGCGCCCGCGAACCCGACGAGTGAGCCGCGAGCGATTTTTGTAGCCCGCTCGCCCACCACAGACTGTGCTGACGAAGGACCTCCTCCGCGTCTCCCGCGCGGGCGGCGGCTACCACCCGCAGTTCGCCGAGGAGTCCCACGAGCGACTCGCGGCCCGCGTCCTCGGCGTGTACCAGGGTCACGTCGGCGAGACGCGGGCGGATTTGCAGGCGGCGCTCACCGACCTCGAAGGCGAGGCCGCCGACTTCAAACTCGTCCGCGGGTTCGCGAAACTCGTCGACCGGGACGCGGCGTTCGAGACGCGGGCGCGGGTCCCACCGGAGCGGGCGCGAAAGCGCGTCTTCGAGGCCGCCGAAGCCGTCGGGGTCGTCACCGACGCCGAACGGGACGAGGCAATCCAGCGCGCCGCGGCCCGTCTCGGCGTCTCCGCCGACGCCGTGGCCGACTCGCTGTACGCCGATTTGGCCGACAGAGAGGTGCTCGCGGCCGTCGACGCCCGCTGGACGCCGACGGAACTGCGCGAGCAGTACAACCTCTCGCTGGCCCAGACGGCGCTGTTCGACGCCACCGAGGTCAGGGTCCGTTCGTCGGACCCGACGACGCTCGTCTCGGCGGTGAAACGACTCCGCCTGCTGTACGAGATTCGCAAGACCCCCGAGGGTCGTGAAGTCGTCGTCACCGGGCCGGACGCGCTGTTCTCGAACACGCGGCGGTACGGGACCCGCTTCGCCCGCCTGTTGCGGACCGTCGCGGCGGCCAGCGAGTGGGACCTGACCGCGACCATCGACGACCGGGGGACCGAGCGCGAACTCCATCTCTCGACGGGCGACGTGTCCGTGCCGGGCGTCGGCCCGGTGACGGAGGTGTCCTACGACAGCGGCGTCGAGGCGGACTTCGCCGCCCGGTTCGCGTCGCTGGACCTCGACTGGACGCTCGTGCGCGAACCCGAACCGCTCGAAGCGGGCGAACACGTCGCCGTCCCGGACTTCGCCTTCGAGTGGTCGCCGGGCGGTGGCGACGAAACGGTTCACGACACCATCGACCCCGACGCGCCGTTTCGCGTGTTCTTCGAGGTGATGGGCTTCTGGACGCCCGAGTACGTCCGGAAGAAACTCGATAGACTGGCGGCGCTCGAAGACGTGGAGATGCTCGTCGCCGTCGACGAGTCGCTGGGTGTCGGCGAGGAACTGGCCGCGGGTGACCACCGCGCCATCCCGTACTCGGGGACGGTCCGAGTCAAGGACGTGCGCGACGCGCTCCGACCGTACGAGGAGCGACTCGTCGCCGAGAGCGCGGCCGACATCCCGGACGCGCTGACGCCGGACGACGACGTTCTCACGCTCGAGTCGCTGGCCGCCGAACTGGGCGTCACCGCCGACGCCGTCGCGGACAAGTCGTTCCCGGACCACGAGCGCGTGGGGCGAACGCTCGTCCGCCCGCGCGTCCTCGACGAACTCCGCGACGAACTGGAACCGGGTCTCGAACTGGCGGCGGTCCGAGAACTGTTCGACGGGTACGGCATCGACGACGAGAGTTCGGTGCTGTCTGCACTCGGGTATTCGGTGGCGTGGGAGGGGCTCGGCGGCGGGACGATTCGACGGACGGCGTCCGACTCCGATGCCGACGCCGATACGGAGTGACTACCCCTCGACCGTCGCGCCGGTCTGCCAGCGGAAGACGAGGTCCTGTATCTGGGCGTCGCTGATTGTCTCGCCGCCGGTCCCCGGCACTTCGGTTCCGGTCTGCCACCAGAAGACGGCCTGCTGAATCTCGCCGTCCTCGACGGTCGAATCGTCGCCGTCGCCCGCGCTCGCGACGGCCTCCGCGACGGTGGCCCCCTCTTCGACGGTGAGTGACCCGAGACGGGCGGTGTTCGAGAGTTCGCCCGGTTCGGTGCCGTACTCGTCGACGCTCTCGCCGTCGTCGATAATCGCGCCGACGGTGTAGGTTCCGGCGGGCATCGATTCAGGGACGGACCCGTCGACCGACGCCGTCCGGACGGTAAAGGGCGTGTGCGAACACAGCGTCTCGGTCCCGAGTTCCCGGTCCCCTCGGTCGATAGCGTCGTCGGCCGAGGCGTACAGGGTCACGTCGTAACACCCGGTCGCCTCGGTGCCCTCGTTGGTCACGTCGACGCTGGCGTTCACCGACGTGCCCTGTTCGGCGGTCGATTGGTCGAGGCTGTTGGTCCCGTGTTCGGCCAGTTCGGGCCGGTCGGCGGGTGTGTAGGTGGCACCGCTCTCGGACAGCATCGACTGCATATCCGAGTACTTGTTGTTCGTCAGCCGCGTCCCGAAGTTCGCGACCGACTCGGCGGTCTGGTAGGCGACGACCGAGAGCGCGTAGTACCCCGGCGACTCGACGCCCGGATAGCTCGTATCGAGGTACTTGTAGACGGGACTCCCGCTCTGCCCGCCGGTGGTCACCAGCCAGTAGTAGTGGCGGGGGTCGTTGTCGAAACAGAAGGCGCAGGACCCGGTCCCGGCACCCTCGTCGTAGTCCGTCCACATCGAGGGGTAGGGTCCCGACGGGGGCACGACCGGGTAGCCCGACGTTTCGGCGTACTCGTCGTACACGGGGCTATCCGCTGGCGTCGTGTAGTACCCCATCGTCCCCGTCCACTCGCCGACGGGGCGGTCCAGCGTCAAGACGGCGATGTCCCAGTTCGCGGGTTCGCTGTCCACCCACCGGTCGTACGTCTGCCCGTAGACCACGTCGGCGCTGTAGAAGGGCTGTTGGTCGTCCGGTTCGACGCCGTCGGCGGCGGGGACCACGGAGAGGGCGTCGGCCCATCCGCCGTAATCGCTCTGATAGGCGCAGTGGGCGGCCGTCATGACGTGGTTCTCGTCGACGAGCGTCCCGGAACAGCCGTACTCGCCGACGCCGTCACCGTCGCTGTCGATTCGCACCTGCACGACGGGACTGTGGGGCCACGCGGTGGTGTCCGGCACGCGGGTCCGGTCACCGTCAGGGGCCGTGCTCTGAATCGGCGCCGCACCGTCTGTGCCGGACGAGCGCGTCCCCGCCGTCGCCGCCGACTCGTTGCCGTCGGCGGACACCTGTCCGCCGGTGGTGTAGCGTCGGTCCGACCCGTCCCGGAAGTCGTGGACGACGATGGACTCCTCGGTGTCGCTGAGGACCGGTTGGGGTTCGGTCACGCCGTCGCCGTCGGCGGCCGGTCGCGGCGCAGGGGCGGGCTTGAGTCGCCCGTCCTCGGGCGGTGCGGCCGACGGCACGTCCGACGCGTTCGCGGCGTCGCTGGCGTTCGACTGTGCCGCTGGGTCTGCCGCCTCGTCTGCCGGTCCGGCGGTCCCGTGCCCCGGTGAGGCACCTGCCGGGGCCACGGCGACCACGGCGAACGCGGCGACCAACGCGACGACGGCGAGGGTCGACACCCGACGCCGAGACAGCAACTCTCCCATCACGGCCCTCCCACGTCGTCGCTCGCTCGCCGCTCGAACCGTCGGCCGCGAATCC
The DNA here is from genome assembly GCF_024218775.1 of Haloarcula marina. Classification (NCBI taxonomy): domain Archaea; kingdom Methanobacteriati; phylum Methanobacteriota; class Halobacteria; order Halobacteriales; family Haloarculaceae; genus Haloarcula; species Haloarcula marina. The sequence continues at coordinate 1,229,860 of NZ_CP100404.1, forward strand.
GTCGCTGTCTGGTCTTGAGTGTCATGTGTCATGCCTCGCGGTCCGCAATCGAGAGTTCGATTTCGGGCGTCAGACCCGCGTACGTCGGTATGACGCCTGAGTGGTCGACGACCCGAAATCGACCGGTGTGACCGCGCTGTTCCTGTCGGCGAACCGCGTACCGCGCGCTCACCTGCTCGCCGGGTTTCAACTCGCCGAGGCGTCCTCTCGCAGCGACGCTGACGGTCCCGTTCTCGATTCTGACGGCGCTCGTCTCCGCGTAACGCTCGTTCCAGAGCAGAAATCGGCCGTCAGAAGAAACCGATTCGGCGAGCAGCACGCCGAACGGGAAGATTGGCCCGCCCCGGAGCGGAACCGTGGTCTCGGCGGACGTGTTTCGGAGCGACAGGGTGAGTGTCGCCGGACTCTCGGACCTGAGCGTTTCGTCGGTCACCGACACGCCGAACGTCACGGGCGGGTCGTCGCGCTCGATTTCGGCCGCCGAGAGTAGCGTCACGGTGGCTTCGGCGGGTTCGGTCGTGGTCGCCTCGGAGGCCGTTCCGCTGTCCGTCTGCCCGCGCGAGGCACACCCGGCGACGCCGACGACGCCGAGAGAGGCCGCTCGCAGGACCTGCCGACGAGAGAGACAGGTCGTAGTCGAACGCACCTCTCGGACCCGTCGACGGTGTCGCTCGGAACGCGCTCCCGGTGGTCGCCGCGCCATTCGTAGGAATACTGACCGGACTCTGGGCCTTGGTAACCGGTTCTATTACCCCGGATAACGACTTCGTTACGCGAGAGTAGTCGGGTGCTACGACCGACAGACGGCGGCGGGGCGCCGAGCGCCGCGGCCGGAACACCGGGAATCGTTCGCCGCCCCCCGTCGGTGCTAACGCGGCCTTACTGCCCGCGGGCGCCGATAGCCGACGCATAGTTATTCTGTCGCCGGTCCCCCGTTCGGTCGCTATGACGGCAGTCAAGATAGTCAAGGTACTCGGTACGTCGACAGAATCGTGGGAAGACGCGGCGCACGAGGCCGTCGCGCAGGCCAGCGAGACAATCGAAGACATCCACGGCGTCGAGGTCGAAGACTGGACGGCCAACGTCGAGGACGGACGCATCACGGAGTACAAGACCACCGTGGAGGTGGCGTTCCCGGTCCACCAGCAGGCCTAACGCGGCCCGAAGGGCTACGTGTCGAGGTCCCGCCGCCGACCTTTCGGCACTTGCGAGCGCAGTTCGCCGTAGACGTACAGACCGACACCGATGGGTTCGGTCCGACCCGCGAGGTCGTGGGTCACGACGAGGTAGCCCCAGTCGCCGTCCCAGTCGAGTTCTTGGTCGTACCCGGAGACGAACGCCGCCGCCTCCCCCTCGGAGAGGTGCATGACGTTCGTACTCGCGTGTTCGCCGAACCGCTGGACGGCCTCCAGCGTCGGCTTCCAGTGTTCCTGCCGGGTCCTGAGGAACGTCATCCCCAGTCCCTCCACGTCGACGGGCGAGGGCGGGTCGCCCCGGTAGACCCATATCTTGCCAGCGCCGCGCTCCCAGAAGGTGTGATTCTCGAACGTCTCCGGCGGCACGCCGAAGCGGTCGCTCCAGAAGTCGAGCACTTCCTCGCGGGTCGCCCGACCCTCGTCCTCGCGTTCGGCGGCCGTCTCCGGCAGTCGCGTGAACTGCGTGCTGTCGTTGCTCATCCCGTCACCTCCAACTTCGCACAGAAGAACCCGCCCGTGTCGTTGTGGTGGGGATAGATGCGTTTGGCCTTCGCGACGCTCGGGTCGAACTCCTCGTCCTCCCACTCGGTGATCCCCTCTCGGTGGGTCATCCCGAGGTCGTAGTCGACGAGTTCGCACGCTTCGTCACCGAGGACGTGGTCCAAGACGCCCTCGTTCTCCTCGGGCGCGAACGTACACGTCGAGTAGACGACGGTTCCGCCGGGGTCGGTCGCCTGCACCGCACGGGTGAGGATTCCCTTCTGGACGCCCGCGATGCCCTCGACGTGCGAGAGCGACCAGTCGTCGAAGGCGTCGCGGTTCTTCCGAATCGTCCCCTCGCAGGAACAGGGTACGTCGACGAGCGTCCGGTCGTACGTCTCGCCGCCGAAGGGCTTCAGCGAGTGGTTGCGGCCGTCCTCGTGGGTGACGGCGACGCTGGTCGCACCGAGTCGCTCGCTGTTGGTCCGAAGCGCCGAGATGCGCCCGAGGTTGTTGTCCGTCGCCACGACTTCGCCCTCGTCGTCCATCAGCGCCGCGAGTTGCGTGGTCTTGGTTCCCGGCGCGGCGCAGGCGTCCCACACCCGTTCGCCCGGTTGCGGGTCCAACACCGTCGCCGGGACGGCGGACACCTCCTCTTGGCCGTGTATCCAGCCGTGGAAGTACGGCCAGTTGGCCCCGGGCGAGTCCTCGGGCAGGACGAACAGCAGGTCGTGCCAGTCGACCGGTTCGTACGCGACCCCGGCCTCGTCGAGCGCTTCGGTGGCTTCCTCGACGGTGGCCTTGATGGTGTTGACCCGAATCGCCGACGGGAGCGGCCGGTCGCAGGCCGCCCGGAACGCCTCGAAGTCGTCGACGATGGGGCGATACCGTTCGATTGGTTCCATTGGCCCCGGGTTCGACGGGGGCGCGTTTGTGGGTTTCGAAGCTAGCGACCGTCGATTCAAGCGTGCTTCGTGCTGTACGCCCCTCCGCGACCAGTCAGAAAGCCCCCTTTCAGCCCCATCCCGTGGCAGGATGCACTGGGCCGGACTCTCTGACTGTTCCCGGCAGCCGATTTCGACCCGCGTTCGCTAACCGGAAGCCGCTAGTAGCCGTTCCTTTCAAGCCGACGGCGGGCGTATCTCTCGTATGGCGCACATCCAGATACACCGGGACGACATCGAACTCGACGACCCGACGCTCGTCGAGGGCCTCCCGGGCATAGGATTGGTGGGGAAAATCGCCGCCGACCACCTCGTCGACGTGTTCGACATGGTTCACTACGGGACGGCCCACTGCGAGGGCCTGCCCGAGATAGCGGTGTACGAGGCGGGCGACCCGACGGTCCGCGGGCCGGTCCGCCTCTACGCCGACGCCGAGCGTGACCTCCTCGTTCTCCAGAGCGACGCGCCGGTGTCGCCGTCGTCGGCCGAGGAGTTCGCCAGTTGCATCGTCGGGTGGTTCGACAGCCACGGCGTGACGCCCATCTTCCTGAGCGGGATGCCCGCCGAGAAGGAGGGCGTCCCGTCGGTGTACGGCATCGCCACCGGTGACGGCGCGGCCTTGCTGGAGGACGCCGATGTGGACGCCCCCACCGAGTCCGGCGCGGTCACCGGCCCGACGGGGGCGCTCGTCCACGAGGCACAGCGCGTCGGCCTCACCGGTGTCGGACTCATCGTCCAGGCCGACCCGAGGTTCCCGGACCCCGAGGCCGCGCGGGCGCTCCTGAACACGGCCGTCGGCCCCCTCGGGTCGTTCGAGGTCGACACCGACGCGCTGGTCGAGCAGGCCGATGAAATCGGGCAGGCCAAAGAGCGCCTCGCCCAGCAGATGCAGGAGGGCGACGACGAGAGCACGAGCGCGCGGCCGCTGGGGATGTTCCAGTAATGGTCGACGAAGATACGGTCGCGCGAGTCGCCCTCGTGCTGGTGGTCGTCATCGCGGCGGTGCTCGTGAGCGCGTTCGCGTTCCTGTTCGTCCCCGGTGACCTCGCGGAACTCCTTGGCGTCTTGCTGGTGGTCGCAGTCGCGGCCCTCGCGGCACGCATCGGCGGGAATCTCGCCGGGTCGCTCCTGCCCGCGCACAACGTCGCCGAGGTGGCCGTCGAAGGCCCGATTACGCGCGACGGCGGTGGCGGCCCGCTCAGCGCCCCCGGCGGGGCCGGAGCAGACGACATCGTCGAGCAGATAACGCGCGCCGACGAGGACCGCGGCGCAGAGGCGCTCTTGCTGAAACTGAACACGCCCGGCGGCGCGATCGTCCCGAGCGAGGACATCCGCATCGCCGCCGAGCGCTTCGACGGGCCGACCGTGGCCTACGCGACGGACGTGTGTGCCAGCGGCGGCTACGACATCGCCGCTGGCTGTGACGAACTGTGGGCGCGGGAAGGCTCTATCGTCGGGTCCATCGGCGTCATCGGCTCTCGGGTCAACGCGAAGGACCTCGCCGACCGCGCGGGCCTCTCCTACGAGCAGTTCACCGCCGGGGAGTACAAGGACGCCGGGACGCCCCTGAAGGAGATGGACGAGGACGAGCGCGCCTACCTCCAAGGCCTCGTCGACGACTACTACGACCAGTTCGTCGAGACGGTCGCCGAAGGCCGGGACTTGGACGACGAGACCATCCGGGAGACGGAGGCTCGCGTCTTCCTCGGCGAGGAGGCACACGAGCGCGGCCTCGTCGACGAACTCGGAACCCGCGAGGCAGTCGAGGAGCGCCTCGAAGCCCGACTCGGCGAGGAAGTCACCGTCGCCGAGTTCGAACCACAGCGGAGCCTCGCCGCGCGACTGCGAGGCGGCGCACGACACGCCGCCTACGCGTTCGGGTCGGGTCTCGCCAGTCACTTCGACGGGGACGTGGACGGTCTCTCCTTCCGTCGGTAACGCGCGAGGGTTTTTTACCTCGCCGCCCTCTCTCGGCTACTGTGAGCACGCTGGTGGTGTGCATCGACCGGGACAGCCCGGTGGCGGACGAGTGCCCGGTCGTCGGAAGCGACGCCGTCGAGTCCATGATTACCGAAACGGGCGTCGTCGACCCAGAGGACAGCCGCATCAACTGTCTGCTCGAAGGCCTCCGCGTGGCCGAGGACCTCGAAGCCGACGGCGACGACACCGTCGTCGCGGTGGTCGGCGGCGGCGGCGACGCCGTGGGGGTGGACCGCAGCATCGCCAAACAGACGGACGACCTCGTCGCCGAGTACGACCCCGATTCGGCCGTCGTCGTCGTCGACAGCGCCGAGGACGAGCGACTGGTCCCCATCATCGAGAGCCGCGTCCGCGTCGACGCCGTGGACCGCGTCGTCGTCCGGCAGGCCCGCGACATCGAGTCGACGTACTACCTCCTGAAGCAGTTCCTCGCCGACGAGGAGCTACGGAAGACGGTGTTGGTCCCGCTGGGACTGGCGATGATAGCGTTCCCAATCCTGCTCATCGTCGTCGATAGCACGACCATGGCCGTTGGCGCTATCGCCGCCGCCTTCGGCGTCTTCCTCATCTACAAGGGGATGGGTATCGACACCTACCTCTCGCGGCTTCCGGGGCAGATTCGGGAGGCGCTGTACTCCGGGCAGGTGTCGCTCGTCACCTACGTCGTCGCGGGTGGCCTCTCCGTCGTCGGTCTCTTCGCTGGCGCGCTGGAACTCTCTCAGACTGCATCGAGCGGCCCGTTCATTCTCGCGAACCGCTTCCTGTTCGAGAGCGTGCCGTGGCTGACGGCGGCGGCGCTCGCGGCCTCGCTGGGCCGACTGCTCGACGAACTCCTCCAGCGCGAAGGGGTCCGGAGCGCGTACGTCAATCTCCCCTTCGGGGCCGTCGCCGTCGGCCTAGTCGTCCGCGGCTTCTCGGCGTACTTCCTCGAACGGGCGGGCGTGTTCGACCGCTTCCGCGTCCCGTCGATGGACTTCGGCATCATCGAAGTCACCGAGTTCTCGATGGACGCCGGGACCCGTCTCGCGCTGTTCATCCTCGCGGGCATCCTCATCAGCCTCGTCGGCGTCCGCGTCGCCGCCTACGTCAGTCAGTCGGACATCGAGCAGGAACTGGCCGAATAGACAGCGATTTACGCCGCGGCGGGCTACCGACCCGCATGACAGACGGCGCGTGGATTTCGCTGTTCTCCGGCGGGAAGGACTCTTCGTGGGCGCTGTACCGAGCGCTCGAACGCGGCTATCCGGTCGAGCGACTGGTGACGGTCCACCCCGAGGGCGATTCGTACATGTACCACGTTCCGGCGACGCGGTTGGCCTCGCTGGCCGCCGAGAGCATCGGCATCCCCCTCGTGGAGGTCGAACCCGACGACTTCGAGGCTGACGACGCCGTCGACTCGGGCCAGCAGGGCGACGAGGAACTCGAACCGCTGGAAGCGGCCCTGCGCGAACTCGACGCCGAACTCCCCGACGGCATCGCCGGGGTCACCGCCGGGGCCGTCGAGAGCGAGTACCAGACCACCCGCATCGAGGCGATGGCCGAGCGACTCGAAGCGAACGTGTTCGCGCCGCTGTGGCAGGAAAATCCGCGCGACCTCGCAGACGCGATGCTGGACGCGGGATTCGAAATCCGCATCATCCGCGTCGCCGCCTACGGCTTGGACGAGTCGTGGCTTGGCCGCCGCCTCGACGCCGACGCGCTGGACGAACTCGAAGCCCTGAACGAGGAGTACGGCGTCCACATCCTCGGCGAAGGCGGGGAGTTCGAGACGCTGGTGACTGACGGGCCGCACATGGACCGACGCATCGAGTTGGAGTACGAGACGGAGTGGGACGGGTCGCGAGGCACTATCGTCGTCGAGGATGCGTGGCTGGCCGAGGACGAACCGTAGAAGTAGAAGTCGGACCTCAGTTCCCGTTCGTCAACTGCGTGTGCGCGCCGATGAGCGCGCCCGAGAGGTCCAGACTCTCGATGTGCGTGTCTTTGTCGATGATGGAGTTGCGGATGTCGGCGTCGATGATGGTCGCATTCGGGAACACGACGGTGTTGTCGAGGCTGGAGTTGACGACTTCCGCGCCGTCGAGGACGTGGACGTTCTCGCCCAGCGTGGTGTTCTCGACGCTGGCGCTCTCGGCGACGACGTTCTCCCCGCCGAGTTCCCACGCGACGGCTTCGAGGTAGCTCTGGGGCGTGCCGATGTCGTACCACGCGCCGTCGAACGTAAAGGAACGGACGGGGCCGTTCTCGACAAGCCACTGGATGAACCAGCCGGGTTCGTCGGGATTGTTTCCGCCCGAGAGGTACTCGTCGAACCGGATGGCGTCGGCCGGGAAAGCGTAGCAGGCGATGGAGACGAGCGTGCTCTTGGGGTTGTCGGGTTTCTCCTGAAAGTCGACGACTTCGTCGCCCTCCGTCTCGATGAGGCCGTAGGACTTCGCTTTCTCCAGCGACCCCACGTCGTAGGCCGCCAGCGTCGGGTCGTCGTAGGAGTCGAAGTGGTCGATGAACTCGTCGATGCCGAAGTCCATGAGGTTGTCACCGGCGACGACCAGTAGGTCCTCGTCGCCGAGTCCCTCGCGGTCGACGAGTTGGGCCAACGCACCCACGACGCCGAACTTCTCGGCTTCCTCGTTGGTCTCCTCGACGGTCAGCGAGACTTTGTCGTACGAACTCTCGGCGAAGTGCTCGTTGAAGTCGTCGGCGAATCGCTCGTTCGTGCTGACGTAGACGTCGGAGATACGGTCCTCGGCTTCGAGTTCGCCGAGGATGCGGTCGATGACGGTGGACTCACCGACCGGGAGAAGCATCTTGGGCCGGTTCTTCGTGACCGGCCAAAGCCGGGTCGCGTACCCGCCCGCGAGGACTATCGCATCCATATCCGTGGCGACACCGGGAACCGATAAGTTCCTTTTCATCTGGTAGCACCGGTCCATTTATCGGCGTCGACGGGTACACCCAGATATGACAGGGGACGACGGCACGCAGGACGGGGTCGCGGGGGAATCATCGGACGACGACGCCGAAGAGGTGGAGAACGTCATCGACCAGATAAACGAACTCAACGTCGAGCAGAAACTCGACGATTTGGGGGCGGGGTTCGACGAGGTGCCGGTCCGCGAGGAGACGTTCGAACTGTCCCCGGCCGACTACGCCGAGGTGTTCACCGCGACGAACAGCACGGGCTACGACGGCAACAGCGTCGTCTTCGTCACCCGCGACGGGGAGACGCTCCCGGACCTGAGTTCGAACATCCCCGAACAGGCGGCGGGCGACACCCGCGACCGGGTGCTGATGGTCTTGGGCCGCGGCGCTGACCTCTGGGCGCTCCCCGGCGGCGGCGAGAAACAGGAGTACGAGTCGATGCAGGGGACGACGCTCCGCCGCGTCAACGAGCAGACGGGCATCCGCTGTACCATCGACGGCGTCGACGAGGTGGTCCACCGCAAGTACTACCCCGACACCGACGCGGAGGGGTCGGTCCACACCATCGACGTGTACTTCACCGCGGAGTACGCGAACGGGTCGCTGGACGTCGAGGAGTCCGAACTTGTCGGGGCGGCGTGGTTCGCGGAACCGCCCGAACGGATGACCGACGGGGCGCGACGCCTCTGGGAGAACTTCCTCGACGCACGCGACCGGGTCGACGAACTGCCCGACGAGGGCGGCGCGGACGGCGAATAGCCCGACCGAAACTCAGTGCTGGACGAACTCGAGTAAGACGCCGCCGGTCGATTTCGGGTGGCAGAACGCCACTTCGTGCCCCCACGCACCGGGTCGGGGGTCCTCGTCGATGAGTTCTATCCCGGCCTCGCGGGCGGCGTCGAGGGCGGCCGCGATGTCGTCGGTGGCGAGGGCGACGTGGTGGAGGCCAGGCCCGTTCCGCTCCAGATAGCGGGGAATCGCGCCCTCGGCGTCCGGTGTCGGTTCCAACAGTTCGAAGTAGCCGTTGCCGAGGTCCAGAAACGTCACGTCCAGACCGTCGAACGTCTCGCGGTGGGCGACCGGTGCGTCGAACGCCGCTTCGTACAGCGCGGCGAGTGCGTCGGCGTCGTCGGTGGCGACGCCAGCGTGGTCGAACTGCATATCCCGCAGTTCGACGGCCGGGCGTATAGTTCCGCCCGACGAATCACTCCTCGCGCAACCGTTCGCGGCGGCGCTCGTACTCCTCCTCGCTCAAATCGCCGCGGGCGTAGGCTTTCCGCAGTTCCTCGACGGCCGTGTCCGGCCCCTTGTCGTCGCCGGTCACCGCTCGGAAGAGGAGGTACACGAGGCCGACGACGGCCGCGAGGACGAGTACTCGGACGATGAGACCGACGACCCACACCCAGGTCGGGGCCGTCCCACCTGTGCCCCACATTCCGCCGCCTCCCCACATTCCGCCGCCCCACACCCCGCCGCCCATCATCCCGAATCCGCCCAGGAGCGGGAGGACGAACAGGACAGCGAGGACGAGGACGACGAGTGCAATGATTCGTGAGTCGGGGAGCGTGCTACTCACGGACTGTCACTCCTGTCGTGTTGGTGGGGAATCATATCTGCCCGTACACGGTCCTCGTTCAATGCTGTTCCCGTTTGGAATCGAATGCCACCAGCCGAAAGAATCCGGGTGTCGAAAGCGCGTCGTATCGGTGGTCCCTACATCGAACTGCCGGGCTGGTACTCCCCGAACACGTCGCGCAGCACGTCGCAGATTTCCCCGGTCGTCGCGTACGTTTTCACCGCGTCGACGATGTACGGCATGAGGTTCTCGTCGCTCTCGGCGGCCGCCCTGAGCGCATCGAGCGCGTCCTCGACGGCGTCGTCGTCGCGTTCCTGCCGAATGGCGGCGACGCGTTCGTGCTGGGCCTGCTCGACGGCCTCGTCCACCTCCTCGATGTCCTGTTCGCCCTCCTCCTCGACGGTGTACTCGTTGACGCCGACGATGACGCGCTCGCCCGCCTCCTGTTCGCGCTGGCGCTCGAAGGCCACGTCCTGAATCTGGCGCTGGACCCACTGGTCCTCGATGGCTCGCCGCATCCCGCCTCGCTCGTCGACTTCTTCGATGAGTTCGCGGGCGTCGGCCTCCAGTTCGTCGGTCAGGGACTCGACGTAGTAGCTCCCGGCGAGGGGGTCGACGGTGTCGGCCGCGCCGGACTCGTGGGCGAGAATCTGTTGGGTTCGGAGAGCGGTCCGCACCGACTTTTCGGTGGGGAGGCCGATGGCCTCGTCTTTCCCGTTCGTGTGGAGGCTCTGCGTGCCGCCCAGCACCGCCGCGAGGGCCTGATAGGCGACGCGGACGACGTTGTTCTCTATCTGCTGGGCGGTCAGCGTCGACCCGGCGGTCTGGGTGTGGAACTTCAACTGCTTGGACTTGGGGTTCTCGGCGTCGAAGCGCTCGTCCATTATCGTCGCCCAGAGGCGGCGGGCGGCGCGGAACTTCGCCACCTCCTCCAAGATGTTGTTGTACGAGGCGAAGAAGAACGACAACTGTGGGGCAAAGTCGTCCACGTCGAGTCCGGCGTCGACGGCGGCCTGCACGTACTCGATGCCGTCGCCGAGCGTGAACGCGATTTCCTGCGCCGCGGTCGACCCGGCCTCGCGGATGTGGTACCCCGAGATGGAGATAGTGTTGAAGTTCGGCACCTCCGCCGCGCAGAACTCGAAGATGTCGGTGATGAGCCGCATCGACGGTTCGGGCGGGTAGATGAACGTGTTCCGGGCGATGTACTCTTTGAGCACGTCGTTCTGGATGGTCCCGCGCAACTGCTCGCGGTCGACGCCCTGCTGGTCGCCGACGGCGATGTACATCGCCAGCAGGACCGACGCGGGCGCGTTGATGGTCATCGACGTGGACACCTCGTCGAGCGGGATGCCCTCGAACACCCGCTCCATGTCCCGCAAGGAGTCGATGGCGACGCCGGTCTTGCCGACTTCGCCCGCGGCCATCGCGTCGTCCGAATCGTACCCCATCTGCGTGGGGAGGTCGAACGCCATCGAGAGGCCGGTCTGGCCCTGCTCTAAGAGGTAGTGAAAGCGCTCGTTCGTCTCCTCGGCGGTCCCCATCCCGGCGTACTGACGCATCGTCCAGAGGCGACCCCGATAGCCGGTGGGGTAGACGCCGCGGGTGTACGGTTCTTCGCCGGGGAACCCCAAGTCCTCCTCGTAGTCGAGGTCCGCCACGTCCGCGGGGGTGTACAGTCGGTCTACCTCGTGCCCCTCGGTGTCCGTCGTGAACGTCTCCTCGCGTTCGCCGAAGCGGTCGACGGTCGGCTGGACGGATTCGGCGTCCCACTCGGCTTTCGCCTCGCGGATTTCGTCCAGTTCGTCGGGGTCGAACATGCGGAACACGTCGGACGGGGCGGGCTTAAGCGTTCGCGACGGTCCCACAGTGTCGCCGTCCAGTCCGCGACTCCGGTGACGCCTGCCGGACGCGTGCGACGGCGGATACCGACCCCGCGGTCCGCCGTGTCCCGGGATTTATTTCTCTGCTCACCAGAGAGTCACGTATGCCAATCGAACCCGGTGACGGCGTCACCATCGAGTACGTGGGCCGGTTCGAAGACGGGACCGTCTTCGACACCTCGCGGGCCGAGGTAGCCCGCGACGAAGGACTGCTGGAGGCACAGGGAACCGACCCGACCGACTACGCGCCGCTCTCGTTTACCGTCGGCGCGGGCGACATCATCGAGGGACTGGACGAGGCGCTGGTCGGGATGGAAGCCGGGGAGGAGGCGACGGTGACCGTGCCGCCCGAGAAAGCCTACGGCGACCCCGCCGAAGAGAAAGTTCGGGAGTACGACCCCGAGACGTTCGAGTCGATGGTCGGCAAACCCGCGGAGGTGGGCCTGCACGTCGAGGCCGAGAACGGACTGCACGGCGACGTGACCGCCGTCCGCGGCGACGCTATCGAAGTGGACTTCAACCACGAACTCGCGGGGCGGACGCTGGTGTTCGACGTGGAAGTCGTCGACGTGCGCTAACGGCCGGTGTCGTACTTGTAGGTCGCTTCCTCCGGGTCGATACCGAAGTCCTCGGCGGAGTCTTCGGGTTCCGTCTCGTGGGACTCGTGGGCCGAGGCGTTCTTGAACCGCTCGCGGAACCGCGAGGGAATCCCGAAGTCGTCGTGTTCGAGGCGGAGCGGGACGGCTCCCGGTTGGATGTTCTCCTGCTTCGTCTCCAGTCGCTCACGCAGGGGGTCCGGTAACGCCTCGGTCGAGATGCGCTCGAAGCCGAACTGGGTGAGGTACGTGTCCTCGCTCGTCAGCGAGTACACCACGTCGAACCCCTCGTCGGCGGCGTACTCGACGAGTCGCTCGATGACGTGCGCGCCGACGCCCTGCCCGCGCCACTCCGGGAGGACGCCGATACTCGTCAGTTCGCAGACGGGGTCGCTCTCGTCCGGCTTGTGGATGCGGATGCGACCGAACCCGGCCTTCCGGTTGTCGTGTTCGTCGATGGCGACGACGTAGTCGCGGGAGCGGAAGGCCGTCTCGTCCAGCCCCATCTCCTCGATGCGGTCCAGCAACCAGGCTTCTTCGCGGTTTTTCGCGTCCCGGACGTACATACGTGGAACTTCGCTCGCCGCGGTGAAAAGGGTTTCCGGGGGGTCGACGACACTGCCGTATGCGGCTCTGACGGGGTTCTGCGCCGGAACGTCGGCCCGCGCAACTACTTAGTGCGTTGTCACCGAACCACACGGCATGGCCCCCGATTCACTCGAAGAGCTAGACCACGTCGTCCACGAACCCTCTCGGGAGTCCGTCGAATCGACCAACGTCTGGCAGTTCATGCAGACGTACGACATCGAGGACTACGAGGCCTTGATACGGCGGACGACGACGGACATCGAGGGGATAGAGGAGAGCGGCGTCGACTGGTTCTGGGACGAAGTGGTCGACTACCTCGGTATCGAGTTCTTCGAGGACTACGACGCGGTCAGAGACGACGGCGACGGCCCACAGTTCACCCGCTGGTACCCCGGCGGCGAACTGAACGCCGCCCACAACGTCGTCGACAGACACGCCGCCCGTGACAACGGCGCGCGCAACCACGTGGCGCTCATCTGGGAGGGCGAACCCGGCGACGTGCGGCAACTCACCTACCACGACCTGCACGCCCAGTCCAATCGGGTCGCGAACTACCTCGAATCGGTCGGCGTCGACACCGGCGACACCGTCGGCCTCTACATGCCGATGGTCCCCGAAGTCGCCAGCATCCTCTACGGGTGTCTGAAAGTCGGGGCCATCGCCGTCCCCATCTTCTCGGGGTTCGGCGTCGACGCCACGGCCACCCGCATCGCAGACGCGGAGTGTTCCGTGCTGTTCACCGGCGACGGGTTCTACCGCCGCGGGTCGAAGGTCCACCTCAAGGGGACGGCCGACGAGGCCATCGAGGAAGCCGAGAACCTCGTCGACGGGAGAGAGACGCCCGTCGAACACACCGTCGTCTACGACCGCATCGGCACCGCCGAGGACCCCGTGGACCGACTGACGTGGACGCGGCGCGACGAGTGGTGGACCGAGGCCGTCGAGACACAGAGCGACGAGTACGAGACGAAGTCCCTGCCCAGCGACCAGGAGTCGATGCTGCTGTACTCCTCGGGGACGACGGGGAAACCGAAAGGCATCGTCCACACGCACGCGGGCGCGCTCCTGCAGGCGACCAAGGAGATTTACTTCGGGTTCGACCACAAGCCCGGCGACCGCTTCTTCTGGGTCAGCGACATCGGGTGGATGATGGGGCCGTGGATGCTCTTGGGCAACCACGCGCTGGGCGGCACGGCGTTCATGTACGAGGGCGCGCCCGACCACCCCGACCCCGACCGGTTCTGGGCGATGATAGACCGCCACGACCTGACCGTCTTCGGCGTCTCGCCGACGGCGATTCGAGCGCTCCGAAAGAAGGGCGAGACGTGGCTGGACGGCCACGACCTCTCTTCGCTCCGACTGCTCGGGTCGACGGGCGAACCGTGGGACCCGGAGAGTTGGCAGTGGTTCTACGAGAACGTGGGCGGCGGCGACTGTCCCATCATCAACATCTCGGGCGGCACGGAGATAATGGGCTGTTTCCTGATGCCGATGCCCATCCAGTCGCTGAAACCCTGTACGCTCGGCGGCCCGGGTCTGGGGATGGACATCGACATCGTGAACGAAGCGGGCGAGTCAATCGCCGATACCCACGAACGCGGCTATCTCGTCGCTCGGGACTCCTGCCCGTCGATGACGAAGTCGCTGTGGAGCGGCGACGAGCGGTATCTGGCGGAGTACTGGTCGGCGTGGCCGGACCTCTGGGACCACGGCGACTGGGCGCAGAAGGACGCGGACGGTCTCTGGTTCCTCCACGGCCGGGCCGACGACGCCCTGAACGTCGCGGGCCGGAAGGTCGGCCCCGCGGAAGTCGAGGGCGCGGCGATGGACCACCCCGCGGTGAATCAGGCCGCCGCCGTGGGCGTCCCGGACGACACCACCGGGACGGCCGTCGTCCTCTACGCCGTCCTCGAACCGGGCCACGACCCGACGGACTCGCTCCGGGAGGCCATCAAATCCACCGTCGGCGAGGAACTGGGCAAGCCGTTCCGGCCCCGCGAGGTGCTGTTCGTGGACGCGTTCCCGAAGACCCAGAGCGGAAAGATTCTCCGACGGGCCATCGGCGCGGTGTACCGCGGCGAGGAGTTGGGCGACATGTCCAGCATCGAGAACCCCGAGGCGCTGGAGGCTATCGAAGCGGCGAACTGACGGCGTGGGGGTCACCGATTCGAGTACCGTTCTGAGAGGCCCCTCCGTTGCTGATGGCCTGTTGGGGCGAGCGGATACATCGCGGGCTATCACACACGATGTCCGGACCGGTTGGCACGATTCGTTCTAGTTCGACCTCCACGTCAGGTAACTGCCCGAACGCGCGCCCGATTCTGAATGCGTCTGCGGGAATTTCGTATTCTGCATAGACGACCATACAGCGCTCTACGTGTTCACGAGCCAAAGCTGTAATTCAGAGTGAACGAATTCGCTGGGAGAGCCGACACTGTGTCACACGTTTGGGTTCGGGGCCCCGAATTTCCGGTTCAGACTGCGTCAACGACCGACTCACCACGTGAGTCTTCCCTGTCGTCGGACCGACGACCGTACTCGACGCTCGCGACGACGGCGACGGCCCAGAGAACCGCCAAGCCACCGCCGAGGAAGCCGAGGCTCGACTCGATGGTCGGGAAGACGAGGGAGACGACCCCCAGCGATGCGGCCAGCAGTCCGCTCACCCACGCCGCGATGCGCCAGTCGCGTTCCCGCAGGACCGCGAGGCCGCCCAGCAGAACGACGAGGAACGCCGTGATGCCCATCGCGCCGTAGTGGACGAGCGCCGCGTGTTCGTCCGCCAGCGTGAGTTGCTTGCTCACTTCCAGCGCCGCGTACGCCAGTAACGGCACCGCACCGACGGCGAACACGGCGGCGGCGCGCCGGTCCACGCGCCCGACCCGGTCGAAGCGGAACAGCGACCGCCCGGCGGGGTGGAGGGCGAGGGCGACCACCGCGAGGACCGCCGAGGTCAGAAAGCCCGTGAACAGGAACGAGTCGGCGAGGTAGGCGAAGACGGCGACGGCGCTCACGGCGAGAACCGGCGCGAGGACGGTGTTCACCCGCTCGCTGGGGTGGTACAGCACCAGCGCCAGCGGAACGATGAGTCCCGCCCAGAGCAGCGCCGAGATGGCCATATCGTGGACTTGGTGGATGCCGAACTCGCCGCCCCAACTGAGGAAGAACGCCAACAGGACGGGGCGGGGCGTCATCACGACGTTGAGCGCGATAATCGCGACGGCGACGATGCTAAACGCGGCGAGGCGAACCTTCGCCGCGGTGCCGAGCGCCCCGACGCGCTCGTCTCTTGGTTCCGACGTGTGGACTGATGACGACATGCTCATTCACGTGTTACTGTTAGTTCTGTGATAAGATATAGCTAGCTAGACACACGCTATCACTGGTGCGAGTGGGATTTTCACTCCGTCTATCAACGGTCTGGCAGTCGATGCGGTAACGGGACCGGCGCTCACTCCTCGGAGGCAGAACTCGTCCGTGGGGCCTGTCGCCGCGTCTGTTCGATGCCGACGAGGCCGGGCAGGGCGACTATCGCACACAGGAGTTCCGCGCCGCCAGCGACGACGAACGCCGCGAGGAAGCCCACCTCGCCCGCGACGAACCCGCCGACGAGGATGCCAGCGAGGAAGCCGACGCTCCCGAAGGCGTTGAACCCGGCCATCGCCGTCCCGCGACCCGTCTCACCAGCCAAGTCGGTCACGAGTGCCATCGTGGCCGGGGCCATCAACGCGCCGATGACGCCGACGACGACCATCCCCGCCGCCGCCGTCTCGACGGTCGGGGCGAGGCCGACGCCGACGACGGCGAGGCCGTACAGCGACGACCCGGCGGCGATGGGGAGCGTCCGCCCGATGCTGTCCGAGAGGACGCCGAAGGGGTACTGGAGGAGGGCAAAGGGCGCGAAAAACAGCGCGAGCATCAGCCCCGTCTCCGCGGGCGAGAGTTCGAACGCGTCGCGGAAGTACAGCGTCCCGACGAGCGCGAAGAAGCCAGCCGTCAGGCGGTCGATGAAGCCGAAGGCGTACGGAATCGTCAGGTTCGGCGTCTCTCGGAGGTGGGTGACGGCCGCGCGGAGTCGGCCCTCGTCGTCGGTCGGCGCGCGGTCGGTCACCAGCGTCGCCAAGAGGGCGACGACGAGCAAGAGCGCGCTCGCGACGTACAGCGGAAGCGTCGGCGAGACGCCGTACAGTTGGCCGCCCAGCGGCGCGCCCAGCGCCGTCCCCGACCCGATGGCGATACCGGCCGCGCCCATGTTCTTCCCGTGACCGCCGTCTAAGTCCATCAGCATCGTCATCGACAGCGAGAACGCGGCGATGGTCGCCGCGCCCTGTAGCGCGCGGACGAGCAGGACCGTCCCGAACGACACGTCGACGGCCACCGGAAGCCACGCCAGCGCGGCGTAGAGGACGGCCCCGGCCACACCGCCAGCGACGATGTACGGCACGCGGCGACCGGTCGCGTCGCTCACCGCGCCCCAAACGCCCGCGAAGGCGACGAAGGCGGCGAACTCGGCGGCGAGAAACCACATGCTCGCGTCGAGGTCCGTCTCGGCCCCCAGCGCTCGGACGAGCGTGTCGACGCCGGGGTACAGCAACACCTGCGCCAGCAGGACGACGAAGACGACGCCCGCGAGGAGGGTTCGCTCTCGGCGCGTGCTCACACCGGACCTAGGGACGACGGCGGAAAATACGTATCGTCTCCCCGTCACTCCGGGGCGTCGGCCACGACCACCCCGCGGACCAGCGCGCCGAGCGGTCCGGCGACCAGCGGCGTCACGACGGCGATAGCGACCACCGGTCCCATCCCGAGCGCGCCGCTCAGGCTCCCCGCGAGCGCCAGTCGACCGAGGAAAACGGCGACGGCGATGACCCCGAACCCGAGGCCGGTGGCGACTGCCGACCGGAGCGAGGGCTGACAGAGACCCACCAGCGCCCCGCCCACGACGAACCCGAACCAGTGCAGCGACCCGAGGCCGAGCCCCAGCAGGGCCGCGCCCAGCGTCGCCGCCCATCGCTGGCGAGGCGAGCGCTGGACCGCCGACAGGGTCGCGGTCGGACTACGCATCGTCGCCTCCCGCTGCGAACCGCACGTCTGGGTCGCCGGTCGTCGTCGCCTCTTGGGGACGGTACTCGCCGTCGGCCCAGTCGCGCAACTGGTTGTCGTAGTGTTCCGAGAACGGACTCCCGGCGTTGCCGCCGGGGATGACCGATTCCGAGGGCTGGCCGTCGAAGCGGGCGAGCAGTCGGTAACTGCTCCCGACGCCGGAGCCTTGGCGGACGTTCTGGACCGTCGCCGGTGACCCGTCCGTCGGGTAGCGCGGATAGTTCAGGAACGACTGGTCGAACGGGTGGTCGATAGCGGTCCGGTTGTAGTCGCCGTACACCTCGTAGCCCGCCTCGTCGACGGCTTCGACGGCGTCGGCCATCGCCACGGCAATCGTTTCGGCCCGCGTCCGCGGACCACCGCCCGGCGGGTCCGCGAACCACCGACTGTCCGGCGGGAGGTGCAACAGCACCCAGTCGTTCGGGTAGAAGCGGTCGTCGAGGCCAGCGGCGTCGAATGCCGGGTCGAACACGCGCGAGCGATAGGCGTCGACGAAGAACGCGAAATAGAGCGCGGCCCGCGAGTCGCGAGTCATCCGATAGTCCCACTCGACCAGTTCGTCGGCGGCCGCGCGGGCCGGCGCGTCCATCTCCGAGCGCGCGTCGAGGATGGTCGGGACGAACAGCGCCGCTCGCTCGTCGGACACGTCGCGCTGGACCCGGCGCAGATACTCGAAGTCTATCGGCTCGTCGCTCGTCGCGCGCTCGTCCAACAGGTCGTAGATTCGCTTGCCTCGCCACGGCGCGCTGTATGCCTCGGCGAGGTAGTGGTCCAGTTGGTCGTCGGCGACGATGCGCTGGTTCGCCGTAGCGACGTAGTCCGGGTCGGCTTCCTGTGGCTTCTCGGCGCTCGGGACGAACGCCGTCCGGTCGGGGACGCCGTACGGTTCGAACCCGGCCCACTCGCCCTCCTTCGCGCTCCCGTCGAAGACGCGGTTTCCGGCGACGGCCTCGCCGTCGGTGAACCGTCGCGGAACCAAGCCGGTCATGTAGTACTGGGTGTTCCCCTCGCGGTCGGCGTAGACGGCGTTCTGCGTCGGGTGGTCGAACTTCTGCAGGGCAGTCATCGCGGACTCGCGGCCGTCGCTGTAGTTCAGTTCGCGGACGGCCGCGGGCGTTCGGTTCGCCTGTAAGCCGACCCACGCGACGCCGACGCGCTGACCGTACCGTTCGAGGACCGGGCCGTGGACGGACTTGCGGACGGTCACCTCGCGGTTCGGCCCGCCGCTGACTTCGATTGTCTCGGTCCGTCGGTCGAACTCGCGCGTCTCGTCGCCGTAGCGGTACGTCTCGCCGTCGGCGTCGTAGCGGTAGAAGTCGATGGAGTCCGCGCCGGCGTTCGTAAATCCCCACGCGCCAGCGTCGTTCTCGCCGATGACGACGAACGGGACGCCGGGGAAGGCGACGCCGCCGACGGCCAACTCGGGTGCGCGCAGATGCTGTCTGTACCATAGCGGCGGGGCCAGCAGCGAGAGGTGCGGGTCGTTCGCCAACAGCGGGTCCCCGGTGTCGGTGTACTCACCGGAGACGACCCAACTGTTCGACCCGACCCCGTCGGGCGACTCGAACGCCGACGCCCAGCGCGCGAACGCGAGGTCGACCGCGCGCGACTCCTCGGTCTCGTCCCTCATCGCCGTCTTCTGCGCCTCTGTGGGTGTCTCCTGTCCCTGCGACCCGAAGGAAGCCGACGGGCGGAGTATGGGAAAGTCGTGGTCTAACCGCTCGGGATACAGTTCGGCCGCCGCGCCGGCGTCCAGTGCCTCGGCGAGCGCTGCGTTCCGCAACGTCCGGAAACTACCCGTCAAGCCCCAGCCGATTTGCTTCTGGACGAGCAGGGTATCGACCGGCGACCACTCGCTGGGTTCGTAATCGAGCAGTTGGAACTCCGCGGCGAGCGTCCCGTCGCCCGTCGCATCCCGGACCCCGTCGGCGAACGCCGACAGCGCTGCACCCGTCTCGGTGTCCGAGAGTGCACTCCAGTTGGCCTCGGCGGCGGCCGTGAAGTCCATCTGTCGGTGAAAGCGGTCCGACTCGACCCCCTGTTCGCCGACGGCGGCGGCGAGTTCGCCGCGCATCCGCCGGACGAACAGGTCCATCTGGAAGCGTCGGTCCGTCGCCTGCGTGTAGCCGACGGCGTAGGCGAGGGCGGCATCCGACTCGCCCTCGACGGTCGGCACTCGGTCGTCGTCGTAGCGCACCGTCGCCGACCCGTGGGGACTCTCGACCGTCGACGGCGAACCACTCGCGGCGGCGTCCCAGTAATCGCCCGACAACGGGGCAAAGCGGTCGAGATAGCCCGATGCTGGCGAGAGAAAGGCCGCGCCCACGCTACCCGAGAGGACGGCCGCGAGAACGGCCCTGCGACTGCGGTCCATACTCCACGGGTGGTTCGAGCAACTGTAAACGTTTGGTCGGTTTTCAGACCGCTACGCCCAAGTGTCGCGGACTCGCTCTCCCGGTCGATGCCGACAGACATCACGACGCGCGTCGTCGAGACGATTCGTGACGTGACGGGCGACGACGGCTGGTGCTCGCGCGCGCAGGTCGACTCGTTGATGGGGGCGACGACCATCGACAAGCGAGAGGTCGACCGGGCGCTGAAACGCGCCGTCGCCGAAGGCCGTCTGGAGAAAGACGGCGAGCAGTACCGGCCGACCGACGAGGCGTGACGTGACCGCTACTCGAAGCCCGCGCGAATCGCCCGGACTTCGGCAAGCACGGCCCGCCACTGGTCGGTGGCTCCGGGGATGTCGTCGCTCTGGTCTTCGTCTCGGAGTCGCGTCGCCCGGTCGGCGATTCGCTGTTGAATCGCGCCGGGGTCGTCCATCGCTTGCAGCGTGAGTTCGGCCCCCTCGCTCCCGGCGGTGTCGACGGTGACGGTTCCGTGGCCGAAGACGGTCCCGAGGACGCCCTGCCGGTAGGACGTGTTCTGCACCTTCGCCAGCGGCAGTTCCGTGACCGTCACCGAGAGGACGCCGGTGCGGTGGTAGAGCGCCCGCGCGGTCAGGGCGTAGTGTGTCGTCCGTCGCCAGAGCCACACCGCCGCCGTCGGCACGGCGAACGCGAGGCCCGCCAGCGGCGCGGTGACCGCCAGCCGAAGACCGACGGTCACGCCCGCACCTGCGAGCGCGACCCAGACGAGGGCGGTGAGGACGACCGCCGCGACGACTCCCGCGGCGACGCCCTGAAACACGACGCGTCGCCGTGGCTGGCCCTGCCAGACGATTTCCTCACCGTCGTCAAGTGTGACCCACTCGGGAGCGGTCATCCGTCTCGCTCGCCGGGGTCGGCGTCAGTGACGGATTCGCGGGCCGCCGCCCCGTTGTCCATCGACTGTCTGATGGCTCGCAGTTCGAGTAGAATCTCGTCGAGCACGTCCTCTTTCGTCGACTCGTCCGTCTCGCCGTCGGCGTCGCCCTGCGCGCGCTTGACGCGACGGGACAGTTGCTTCTGGACTGCCTGCGGGTCCGTGACGCCGTCGAGAATCATCTCGACGCCGGAGCCACCGGCGGTGCTAATCATCACGTCGCCGTAGCCGAAGTACCGGCCCACCGGCCCGACCGAAAACGAGGTATTCTGGACCTTCTCGAACTCGATTTCGGTGACGGCGCGGCTGAAGATGCCGGTCTTCTTGTAGACGCCCTTGGTCGTGATGACGTAGTCCGTGTTCTGCTGTCGGAGGTACGCCGCGGCGATGACGACCAGTCCGAGGCCCAGCAGGAGAATCATCGGAACGCCGACCAGATACGCGCCGTACAGCGACTGACTGGAGGGCTGGCCCGCCCAGACGATTTCCTCGTCGTCGTCCAACGTGAGCCAGTCGTACTCGCTACTCATACCGCCCGGTGCGCGGTCGGCGGAAAAAAGCGTACCGTCGAGCGGAGAACGAGCGGACAGCCGAAACCGATGCCGCACCGAACTCGCGGTGTCACCACGAGTTCGGCCTTTCGGGTCCAGATTTTTGACCCGGGTGAAAAAGACGGGGTTCTACATGTAGCCGAGGTCGCGCAGGCGCTCCATCAGGTCCTCCTTGTCCTGGGCGCGGCCTGCGCGCTCGGTCGTGTTCTCCATGTCCTGTAGCCACGCCGGTTCCTCGGCGGACTTGTCGGTCGAGATTTCGCTTCCGAGCGAGCGGAACCCGGCGAAGTACTTCGGCGAGACGGGCACGTCCTCCTTCTCGATGCCCTCGGGGAGGTCGTCCTGTCCCTGCGGGACGTAGCCCTCTTCGGGGTAGCCCTCGACGGTGTCCGGCACGACGAAGTTCCAGAAGGTCTCCCACACGTCGGCCTCGGCGAACTGGAGGATGGTCTGGATACGGTCGTGGGGCGGGTAGATGTCGGGGTCGTGACGCGGCGAGAAGAACGTCTCGTCGGCGCGGGACTCCTGTTCGTCCCAGCGGATACCCGAGATGATGCCGTCGACATCGTGCTCCTCGATGGTGTCGTTGAGCGCGACGGTTTTCAGGAGGTGGTTGCCGACGTAGGTGTCCAGCAGGAAGGGGAAGGTATCCTCCTCGTATTCGAGGATGTTGCGGACGTGGTGCTGGTTGTGTTCGGAGAGGGCGTCGATGGGGATGTCGTCGCCCGGTTCGAGGCCGTGTTCGTCGACGTAGTTACCCACGTCCTCGTTGCGCGCCCAGATGACGTCCAGGTCCCACTCGTCGGCCCAGTGCTCGACGAACTCGATGAGTTCGTCGAAGTGCTGGTAGTGGTCGATGAAGACGACCGGCGGGACTTCCAGGTCGAAGCGCTCGGCGACTTCCTTGACGAAGTACAGCGTCAGCGTCGAGTCCTTGCCGCCGGTCCACATGACGACGGGGTTCTCGTACTGTTCGAGGCCGGTCTTCGTGACCTCGATGGCCTTCTCGATTTTGTGGTTGGCCGTCGGGTACTCCTCGGGTGCTTCGCCTTCGCCGTCGGTGTAGTCGACGTCGAGGTAGTCGGGGAAGTCGGACATCGTGTAATGAGATATAATTAGCCGGTTGTAAGTGCTTTTTGGAATTCCAGCAAGTGTGCGGGTCGGTACCACTCGCTCCGACGCCGCCTTTTTTCACGCCGAGACGCGTCGAGACGGGTAGTATGTCCGCCCGCAGTACGGCGGCCGGGGTGTTCCGCCGCTGGATTGCCCTCTACGTCCCCGTCGCAGCACTCGTCCTCGGTGCGAGTGCGCTCGCCGGGTTCGCTTTGGGGAGCGCCGTCCCGCTGGAGTCGTTCCCGACAGCGCCCGCGAGCGAGTCGGACGCCTTCTTTCCGATGGAACTGACCACCACCGCTATCGCCGCTAACAACCTCGTTGCGATGCTCGTCATGCTGTTAGGTGCCGTCTCGGTGGGTATCGTCACCGTCTTCGGCCTCGTGTTGAACGGCCTCGTCATCGGCGCCGTCGTCGGCCTCGCGGTCCAACAAGTCGACCCGCTGGTGGTCGCGGCCCTCCTCGTCCCGCACGGCATTATCGAGATTCCGGCGTTGCTCGTCGTCGCCGCCATCGGTCTCCGCTTCGGTCGTCTCACCGTTCGCTATCTTCGGGGCCTCGAAGACGAACTGCTCACCGAACGGGACCTGCGCGAAGCGGGATGGCTGGTCGCCATCGCCGCGGTGATGATTCTGGTCGCCGCGTATATCGAGGCGACGGTCACGCTCGAAATCGCCGAGCGCGTCGCTGGTCGGGAACTGGTTGGTCGATAGAACCGCGCGGCCGGATTAGCTGATGAACTCGTTGTCCCGCCAGTTGACGCCGTCTTCCTCGTCCTCGTCGGTGGGGTCTTCGACGACGTTGATGGAGGCGGGTCGCTCCTCGCCGTCGACGATGCGGACGGCTTCGAGTTGCTCGTCGACGGACGCGATAGCGGTCAGTGTCCCCTTCTCGGCGACTTTCGCGACCTCACAGAGGACCTCGAACATCGCGTACTGGAGCGCGGTGTTCTGGAGGACCGTCTCGCGGTCGCCCTTGAAGCAGGCGTACTCGACGAGTTCCGACTCGATTTCCTCCTCTTCCTCTTCGAGTGCGCCCCACTGCGGACCGCCGCCAGAGGACCCAGTGCTCGCCGCGCCGGGCGGCCCCATCTCGTCGGGGTCTTCCTCGTAGACGCGGTTCTCGGTGACGCTGGCTTTCAGTTGGGCCGTCGGCGTGTACTTGCTCATGCTGTCGTCTTTCGCGACGGCACTCACGATGAGCGTGTTGTTGCGACGGGTAATTTCTACGTCAGCGATTTCCGGTGGAAGGTCGGGGTCTTCGAAAAAGTCGTATGCATCTTCCAGTGGCAATTCGAGTGTCGAATGAAGTCTGTATACGCGGCTAGTCATGGTTGGGAGCGTGTGTCAATCGTCCAAGGCCGTCCGCTGACGCTGATGTCATCCCTACATAGGACCCACGTGCTTATATGACCTGCCCTTCATTCTGACTGTGATGAATGAATGTGATTGTCATTCACTCACACGGCACATGGTGACGTTGTCCACTGTTTGAGGCGGGTCAGTCGTCGGCCGCGGCGGCGTCGCCGTCGGCGACGGCGTCGGCCTCGATGCTCGGCGGATACTTCCCTCGGTCGAGGCGGAGGTCCGAGGCCGGACGCGCCATGCAGGTCAGCGCGTACTTCTCGCGTTCCGCGTCGGTCAGGCCGCGCGCGGCCGGTTGGACCACGTCGCCCTCGACGATTTCGGCGGAGCAGGCGAGACACATCCCCACGCGACAGGAGTACTCCTGCGCGATGCCTTCCTCGATGCAGCGAGAGAGAATCGTCTGCTTGTCGGAGACCGTAATCTCCTCGCCGGTCCCGACGAACTCGACGGTGTAGTCGGTCATACCCCCGCGTTCGGAACCCCCCGGCAAAACTCTTTATTCCCGGCGCTATCCCGGAATCCGACAGTCGGAACGATTTTCTCTCTGGGGTTAGGACGAGCGTGCATGACCACACACGAGTACGACGTTGCCGTCGTGGGCGCGGGAACGTCGGGCTGTTACGCCGCCGCGACGCTCGCCGACGCGGGCTACGACGTCGTCGTCGTCGAACGAAAGGACGCCGAGGAGGCGGGCCACATCGCCTGCGGGGACGCCCTGAAAGGTGCGAGCGACTTCCCCGAAGCGATTCCGAAGTCCCAACTCGAATCCGCGTTCACGAACACGGACGTCGACCACGGCCGCTTCGAGATTCCCCAAGAGGACACCGTGCTGGAGATTCCGGTGCCCGGAGAACTCGCCGTCATCGACCGCTGGGAGTACGGTCGCTGTCTCATCGACGGGGCGGACTCGGCGGGCGCGACGTTCCACTACGACACCGTCGTCCAAGACGTGTCGCAGGACGAGTCGGGCGAAGTCACGGGCCTCTCGGCCATCCGGAAGGGCGACCACGTCACCTACGAGGCGGAGATGGTCATCGACGCCGCGGGGTCGCTCTCGCTGTTGCAGGACAAAGTCGACTTCGAGGACGCCACCTTCGATACGAACGTCCGCTACTCGCAGTTCTGTTCGGCCTACCGGGAAATCGTCGAAGTCGAGGAACCGGTCGAGTGGGACGACGCCCTCGTGTTCAAGCCCACCGAGCGCTCTGCGGGCTACCTCTGGTACTTCCCGCGCACGGAGACGGAGATAAACGTCGGCCTCGGCTTCCAGATGAACGAGGAACCGATGGAACTCGTCGAGGACCTGCGAGCGGACCTCCAAGACCGCGAGGAGTTCGACGGCGCCGAAGTGACGGACAAACTCGGCGCGGCCCTCCCCACTCGCCGACCCTACGACTCCGCCGTCGCCCCCGGCTACATGGCCGTCGGCGACGCGGCGGGCCACGTCAACCCCACCACCGGCGGCGGTATCGCCGGGGCGGCCTACGCGGGCAAGTACGCCGCCGAGCAGGCCATCGAGGCAATCGAGGACGGCCGGACCGACGACGAGAGCGCGCTCTGGGAGTACAACGTCAACGTGATGGACCACTTCGGCGCGCGCTACGCCGCGCTTGACGTGTACAACATCTTCACGACGGCCTACGACGTGGACGACCTGATGGCGCTGCTGGCCGCGCTGCCGGGCGAGAAACTCGCCGAGGCGCTGTACGGCGGGTCCACGAGTATCGGCCTCGCCCTCAAAGCGAAGATGGCGGTAAAGAGCTTCGGCCACTGGGGCACCATCTACGACCTCTACCAGACGAAGAATCTCGCCGACCGACTGCTGGACCACTACGAGTCCTATCCGAGCGACCCCAGCGGATTCGACGCGTGGCAGCGCGAACGGGACGCCATCATGGACGACATCTACGAACTCACCGGCGCAGAGCCGAAGTACTGAGGCGACTCGAACTCGGTTTCTCCCCGCTCACCAACAGCGGGCAATCGTCTCGGCGAGGACTGCGATACCGATGTCCAGCGACGCCTCGTCCACGTCGAACGTCGGCGTGTGGTGGCCGCCGGGGTGGTCCGTGCCGACGCCGACGTACGCTGCGAGGCCGCCCCGCTCTTGGACGCGGTCCATGAGGTAGGTCGCGTCCTCGCTCCCGCCGAGGTCGTCGCGGTGCAGTCGCGAGGTGACGCCCGTCACGCCTCCGGCCACGTCGTAGACGATGTCTGCCAATTCCGCGTCGCTCTCGGCGCTGGGTGCTTCGGCCGTCGTTCGAATCTCGGCTTCGCAGTCGTGCATCGCCGCCGCGTGTTCGACGACGGTGTCGGCCCGGTCGCTCATGTACTCTTTCAGGCGTGTGGTCTCGCCGCGCACTTCGCCCGCGATGCGGGCCGATTCGGGGACGATGTTGGTTGCCGTCCCGCCTTCGACGACGCCCGTATTGACTCGCGTCGCGCCGTCCTCGTGCCGCCGGATGGCGTGGAGGTTCTGGACGGCCGTCGCGAGGGCCTGCACCGCGTCCCGGCCGGACCCCGGACTCGCGCCCGCGTGGGCGGACTCGCCGGTGAAGGTCACTTCGAACTGCCGGACCGCGAGGAACCCGTCGACCCCTGCGACGACTTCGCCGGTCGGGTGGTCGAGTCCCACGTGGACGGCCAGTAACCGGTCTACGTCGTCCAGCACGCCGCTCTCGGCGACGGCCTTCCCGCCGCCGATGACCTCCTCTGCCGGTTGGAACAGGAGTTTGAACGTCCCCGAGAAGTCGCTGTCGACGACGGCTTCGAGGACGCCGATACCGAACGTCGCGTGCGCGTCGTGCCCGCAGGCGTGCATGAACCCCACGTTCTCGGAGCGAAAGCCCGCGTCGGCGGGGACGTGCGTGGTCGCGTCCGACTCGGTGATGGGCAGGGCGTCGATGTCGACTCGCAGGGCCACGGTCGGCCCGTCGCCGCGTTCGATGGTCGCGAGCGCGCCGGTGAACCCGCCAGCACACGCGTCAAGTACGTCTTCTCGCGCGCCCGCCTCGCGGGCGCGTTCGTGCCACTCGGCGAGCACGTCGTCGTCGGGGACCGCCATCCGGGCCTCGCCGTCCAGTATCTCCGGGCCGACCAGCAGGTCGTCCACGCCGATTCGCTCGACTTCCTCGACGATGCGACTGGTGGTGTAGAACTCGCACCACGCCGGTTCGGGGTGGCGGTGGAGGTCACGGCGCAGTGCTACGAGACGGTCGCGTCGGTCCGCATCCATGGGGGCCAAAGGGCCCGCAGGGCCTTATGACCCGCTCCCCGGCGGTGTCTTTCGCTCGACGCTCACTTCGAGGTGCATTCCGGGCGGGAGGCCTTCACCGGCGACGCTCCGGGCGAACTCGTCGTAGCCGACGATGTCTAGCGAGCGCGTGAAGACGGTGTACTCCCACGGGTCGAAGCGGCCGCCATCGGGTCCCAGCGACTTCGACTGCGGGACGTGCAGTTTCTCGGGTTCGTCCTGCCGGGGTCCTTTCAGTTGGACGCCTTTGCGCTCGGCGCGGTCTTTGATGTCCGCCACGACGTCGTCGAGGCGGTGTCGGTCCCCACTCGTGAGTGTCAGGGTCGTGACGAAGGGCATCTCTGGACGGAGTGTGGCGAGCGCGTGTAAAAGGCCCACCGTTTCGCGCTTCGTCTCGGCGGCCGGAACTCTGCGGCGTCGCCGGAACGCGTTTAATCCGCCGGTTGCGGGCAGAAAACTGCCGTTCGCGCCCAACCTAGCGGCTGACGGTGGCTCCGATATTCTCTTAAGTACTGATGTTGTAAAATCCCGTAATGATAGAGGCCACGAGCGCGGGAGCCATCCTCTTTCGCGATACGCGTGGCCGGCGGGAGTACCTCCTGCTCAAGAGCCGACCCGGCGATTGGGAATTCCCCAAGGGCGGCGTCGAGGGCGACGAGGAACTCCAGCAGACCGCCATCCGCGAAGTGAAAGAGGAGGCCGGAATCGGTGATTTCCGGCTCTTAGACGGTTTCCGCAAAGACTACGACTACGTCTTCGAGGCGAACGGCAACACCATCCACAAGACGGTGCACCTGTTCATCGCAAAGTCCTTCGAAGCGTCCGCAGAGCTATCGACCGAACACCGCGACCTGCAGTGGCGCGACTACGACCAGGCAGTCAACACCGTCACGCAGGACGGGCCGCGCGAGATACTGAAAGACGCCCACGATTTCCTCGACGAGGAGTTAGAGGACGAGGAAGAGTGACCGCGCCGGTCGGCGTGAGTGCGGTCAGGTAGCGGTGCCGCCGGGCTATTTTCGGTGGACATCTCCGTGGCTCCGCCTCCGGGGTCGATTGACGGTAGAGCGGGCCCGCTGAGGGAGCTAGTCACCGGTCGTACCGAGGTAACTCGACCTCATTTCTACACTCGACGGCGCTCAAACAACCGGTTTAGCATCAAATTTATATGTAGTTGGATTGAGCCTCAAGTTGAGGTATCCACAAATGCTAGAAGATGGGCTGTCTTACCCCATGCAGGGTGAAAGTTGGATCGGGCGAATGCTAATCGGCGGCGTCGTGCTGTTCCTGTCGTTCCTCATCGTGCCGATTTTCGCGTTCAACGGCTATCTGCTCCGCGTCATCGGGTCGACGGTTCAGGGTGACCCGGAACCCCCGGCGTGGGAAGATTGGGGTGGGCTCATTGTCGACGGTATCAAAGTGACAATCGTAGGCTTCGTCTACGCCATCGTCCCGACCGTTGTCATCGTCGGCGGCGGCGCCGTCTTCCTCGGTCTGGGGAGTGCGGCAGGCGGCGACGGCGGTGGCCTCCTCGCCGGATTCGGCCTGCTGAGCATCCTCCTCCTGATTCCGGTGTTGTTCCTCGTCTACTACATCGTTCCCGCAGCCCTCGCGAACATGGCCGTCGAGGGGAGTCTCGGTGCGGCGTTCGACTTCAACATGCTGAAGAACGTCGTCCTGACGAGCGACTACTTCGTCGCGGTGCTGATGCCCATCGTCGTCGGCGTCATCCTCAACATCATCAACCAGATTCTCGCGTTCACCATTATCGGCCTCCTCTTGGTCCCATTCACGACGTTCTACGGGCAGGTTGCGGTGTTCCGGATGTTCGGACTCGCCTTCGAAAAACACGCGGGCCAGACCGGACAGCAGTCCACCGGCACCGCCACGACGGTCTGACACCGCGCTTTTCGACCGGAGAGTTTTCTTTTCGGCACACGTACGAGGCCCGTGCCCAGCACCACCTCCGAGTTCGCCTTCGAACTGTGCGTCTGTCAGTGGGCCGAACGGGAGTGGGTCCCCGAGCGTGGCGATTCGGCCGTCGTCGTCGCCCGTCAACTCGGGACGAAGTACCGCCGATGGGACACCGTCGTCCTCGAATGCGACCCCGAGGGACTCCGAGAGCGGGCGACGTTCGGCGCGGACTCGTTCGACTCCGACCTGTTGCACGTCCTCCGACACGCGCCCGCCGACTGGACGTACTACCGCGACGCCCTGCCGGACCCCGGCTATCCGTGGCGGTACGTCCGCGAGTCCATCCACGAGGCGGCCGACCGCGACGCCCTCCGGACGCGCAAGCGCGGCAACCGAATCGAGATTCGACGGCGCACGGCCTACCCCGAGTGGGTCCGCCGAATCGTCGCCGTCGAGAACAAACCCGATTTGACGGCGAGCGCGGCGCGTGACCTCGCGGGGCAACTGGAACGGGACGTGGCGCTCGGACTGGCCGACGAGGTGTGGGTGGCGACGGCGACGACCGGCGAGCGCGTCGAACCGATTCTGCTCGCGGACCTGCCTGCGGAGGTGGGCGTCCTGACCGTCGACACCGACGCGGGGACGGCCGCGTCGGCGTGGGAACCGCGGACCCTCGCCGCGTCTGGACCGGGCACGCGCATCCTCGAACGACCCGACGACGGCGTGAGCGCGGCCCGCTTCGAGTACGCCGACCCCGAGTGGAAACGGGAGAAGCGGCTGGCAATCGCCGAGCGAGCGTACGAGCGCGGATGGCGCGCGTACGCGGGGACGATGCGCCCCGACTGTCGACACTTCGAACTCCGGGCGGACGAGACGGGGGTGTACCCGTACTGTGCGGCGAAAGACCGCGTGCCGACCCAGAGCGAGTGTCGCGGGGCATGCGCGGCGTTCGAACCCGAACCGCCGGTCTGGCGCGGCCGCGGGTGGCCTATCGAGGGTGGGCCGGGCCGCAGAATCAAACGGTTGCTCGACACGCGGCGTCGCAGGCGACGGCCGGGATTGCCGGAGCGATAGGCTACGACTCTGTCACTTCCACGTCCACGTCCTCGCGGGCGACGGCGAGCCTGAACGTCGGCACGGTCCGCTGAATCGTCTCGACGAGGCCCTTATCCGCGAGGCCGCGGAGAGCCGAACGGACTTCGCCGACCTCGGGGTCCTCGCCCGCCGCTCTGAGCGCGTGCAGCACCGAGACGACGCTCTGACTGTCGTCGTCCGGGCCAGCAATCACCTCGACGATAACGCTCTGTAGCGGCGTGACCGTCATGGTCTGGACTCGGTCCGAGTCCTCACCGTCGATGAGCGTCGTCGCTTCGGGCGTCGCGCAGATGAGGCTGTTCTCGTTCCGGTAGTAGTACTCTTTCAGTTCCGATTCGAGGTACTGGTGGACCTCGCTGCCGCTGTCCATGTCCCACAGGTCCTGTAACTCGCCGTTCTTGGTCGGTTGGTGGGCGACGATGTCGGCGAGTCGCTCGCGGGCCTCCTCCGAGAGGGTCATCGTTCGACTCTAAGGCCGAGGGTAGTTACAAGCGTTCTGGACTCGTCCGTTCCTGCCAGCCAAGGTATTTGGCCGTTCGGCCCCTTACGAACGTAGATGGTGCGCGAACGCCCCTACGCCCTCCTCGCGGTGGTTGGACTGCTCCTGTTCGGTCCCGTCGCCGCCGTCGGCCCGGCAGTTGCGGCCGACGCGCGACTCACGCTGACAGACGCGACGGTGACGCCAGCGACGCCGACGGCAGGTGCGCCGATAACCGCCGAGACGACGGTCAGGCTCTCGGGCGGGAGCAACACCTCGCTGACGCTCGACGAGGTCCGCGTCGTCCGCCCGCGCGACGGCGGTGACGACGAAATCCTCGGCCGCGCGACGGACCTCGGCCGCCTCTCGCCCGGCGAGACGCTCTCGGTTCCGGTGACGTTCACCGTCGACGAACCCCGCTCGTACGACCTCCGCTTGGAGGTCGTCGGGACGGACGTCGACGGCGAGACGGCCCGGGCGACGCGGCCCCTGACCGTCGGCGTCGAGGCGGGCGCGCCGCAGATAGAACTCCGTACCGATGGCGTCGTCGCGGGCGCGGACACGCCGGTCCGGGCCGTCGTCTCGAACCCGACGACGGCGGCGCTACGGGGTATCGAACTGACGGTGACCGGCCCCGCCACTGGCGAACGGACCCGGCGGACGGTCGCGACGCTCGCGGCGGGCGCGTCCGAGACGGTGAACCTCTCGGTGCGCGCCCCCGAGGCGAGCGAGACGCGCGTCGCGGTCCGGACCGACTACACGACGCCGGTCGGCGTCGAGCGAACGGCCACCTTCGCGCGGAACCTGACCGTCGCGCCGCTGGAGACAGACGTTGGCGTCCGGGCGCAACGCGCGCAGGGCGACCAGCAGGCGCAGGTCCCCGGCGGCTTATCGGGCCTCTTCGGCGGCGGCGCTGGCGGCGGCGCGCTCCAGCCACAGGCCGACGACGACGAGGAGACGAGCGAGGCACAGGTCGACGTGACGGTTACCAACTTCGGCAACGCGCCGATTTCCGACGTGGAACTCCTCGCGCGAACGCCCGACGGCGCGGCGCTCTCGGCCGTCGGGCGATTCGCCGTCGCGCCCGAACTCGGTCCCGGCGAGTCGGCCACGGTCACCGCCGACCTCTCACGCGTCGAGACGGTCGACGGCGTCCGGTTCGTCGCGCGCTACGACGCGGCGGGCGAACGCAGCGAGAGCGCGACGACGTACGACTACGCCGCGGCCCGCGGCGCGGCCGAACTTACCGGCCTCGACGTGTCCGTGAGCGACGACGGACGGGTCAGCGTCGACGGGAACCTCGCCAACGTCGGGGACGGCGACGTGACGAGCGCCGTCGTCGCCGTCGAACCCACGGCGTACGTCGAACCGGCCTACCCACAGCGGACCTACTTCGTCGGGACCGTCGCCGGGAGCGAGTTCGCGCCGTTCGAACTCGTCGCGCAGGCGGACACGGCGAACGCGACGGCGCTCACCGTCCGGGTTCAGTACACCACTGGCGGCGAGCGAGTCACCGAAACCGCCGAGGTTCCGCTCCCGGCCGACGACGGGACCGACCGAAGTACGGACCGGCAGTCGCTGGGTATCGCGCTCGCGGTGACCCTCGGCCTCCTCGTCACCGTCGTCGTGACGCTGTTCGCTCGCCGGACCCGCAACGGATGACGGCGACGGACCTGCACCCGGTCGAACTCGCCCCGCCGCTCCAACTGAGCGACGTGACAAAGCGCTACGACAGCGGCGCGGGCGGCGAAGTGGTCGCCGTCGTCGGACCGAGCGGAAGCGGCAAGAGCACGATGCTCAACGTCCTCGGACTGCTCGACGACCCCACCAGCGGGCGCGTGGAACTCCGCGGGCAATCGACCACCGGATTGACCGAGGCCCAGCGAACCGACGCCCGCCGCGAGTCGCTGGGGTTCGTCTTTCAGGACTTCCACCTCCTGCCGACGCTGACCGCCGTCGAGAACGTTCGATTGCCGACGGCGTTCCTCCCGGGCGACGCCACCGGTCGGGCGCGCGATTTGTTGGAACGGGTCGGCCTCGGCGACCGACTGGACCACACGCCGGACGAGTTGTCCGGCGGGCAGAAACAGCGCGTCGCCATCGCGCGGGCGCTCATCAACGAACCCGACGTGTTACTGGCCGACGAACCGACCGGCAACTTGGACCGGGAGACGGGAACTGCTATCTTGGAGGAGATTCGCCGCATCGCCGACGAATCTGCGGTGGGCGTCGTCGCCGTCACGCACGACGACTTGGTGACCGAGTACGCCGACCGAACCGTCGAACTCGTCGACGGGGTGATTCAGCGTGAGTGACGCCGAACACCGGTTCCCGGCGCTCTCGCTCGCCCGGCGCAACCTCTCCCGCCAGCGACTGCGGGCCGCGCTGGCGGCGCTCGGCATCGTCATCGGCGTCTTCGCTGTCGTCACACTCGGACTGCTCGGCAACTCGCTGAGCGCCGCGGCGACGGAGGAACTCGGCGGCCTCGGCAATCAGATCATCGTCAGCCCCGGCGAGGGCGGCCCGGAGTCGCTGGACTCGCGCGACTTGGCGGCGATTCAGCGAGCCGCCGACGGCCGCGGGACGGTCGTCCCGCTCAAGGCGACGGGCGGGTCGGTCAGCGCGAGCGGCGGACAGACCGTCGCGCAAGTGTACGGGACCGATAGCCCGCAGGCGTTGTTCGGCAACGGCAGCGGCGTCGTCCCGGCGTTCCACAGGCAAGGTGCTATCGTCGGGTCCGAGGTGGCCGCCGACCTCTCGCTCCGTCCGGGGAGCACCATCACCGTCGAACAGAACGAGTACCGCGTCGTCAGCGTCCTGCCCGAGGTGGACAGCATCTCGCCCCTCCAAGCCGATTCGGCGGTCATCCTCCCGCCGAGCGAGTTCGCCGCGTCGGGCTACTCGCAGGTGGTGGTCCAAGCCGACTCGGCGGCCGACGCGCGGGCCATCGCGGACGGCATCGACCGGCGACTGAACGCCCGGCAGGAGCGGGTCAGCGTCTTCTCGCTGACGAGCGTCCTCGACAGAATCTCGGAGTTCTTCGACCTGCTGAACGGCTTCCTGCTCGCGGTGGCGGGCGTCTCGCTGGTCGTCGCTGGCGTCAGCATCTTCAACGTCATGTTGATGACCGTCTCGGAGCGACGGGGCGAAATCGGCGTCCTTCGGGCGGTGGGCATCCACCGCCGACAGGTCCTCCGAACCCTGCTCGTCGAGGCGACGCTACTGGGGGTGGTCGGCGGGGCCGTCGGCGCACTCCTGGGCGTCACGGCCGTCGTCGTCACGGCGACGCAGACGGAACTCCCGCTGTGGGCCGTCCTCCTGCCCGGCAACGCCGTCGTCCCGCTGGGCGCGTTCGCCTTCGGCGTCGTCGTGGCGCTCGTCGGCGGCCTGTATCCGGCCTACCGGGCGGCGTGGGAGCCGCCGGTCGAAGCGCTCCGGGGGTAATCAGAGGTCCGCGATGGTGTCGGCCACGTCCTCCCAGTGGCTCCCACGCCAGAAGTGTTGGCCGCAGTCTCGGCACCGCCAGACCGGTTCCTCGCCGGGGTTCGGCGCGTAGTCGGGCGTCGGTTCCGTCCGGTCGACGCGTTCGAGCGGCGCGTTACAGGTCCCGCAGTGGCGCGGTTCCTCGGAGAGTTCGAGCGGAAAGCCCGCCGCGGCGAGTTCGCGCAACTGGTCGGCCACCTCGCGTTCGGTCAGGAGGACCGCGTCCGGCGCGTCGCGGGCGAGTCGCTCGTCCCGCGTGACGAGGCGACGACCCTCGGTTCTGACGAGCGCCAGCACGTCCTCGTCGGCTTCCGCGTCGCGGTCCAGAGCGTAGGCCGCGTCGTAGCCGCACATCCGGAGGTACGTCGCCAGTTTACCCAGCATCGCGTCGAGCAGGAGCGGGTCCCGCATCTCCGGTTCACTCATCGAGGAACTCCCTGACGCCGTCGGCGTCGCGCGCGTTCAACACGTCCGCCGTCTCCGCCCAGCCGCGTCGGGCGGTGTGGACACCGTAGCGAATCTGCGCGAAGTTGCCGGGGCTGTGGGCGTCGGTGTCGATGACGATGGTCGCACCGGCCTCGATGGCCTGCTTGACGCCGCTGCCGCTCAGGTCCAGCCGCGCGGGACTGGCGTTCACTTCGAGCGCCGTGCCGTTCGCGGCGGCCACGTCCGCCAGTCGTTCCACGTCGACATCGAGGCCGGGACGACGGTTCAGGTAGCGACCGGTCGGGTGGCCGATGACGTTCACGTCCGGGTGTTCGGCGGCGGCGACGAGACGGTCGGTCCCGTCGCCGTCGAGCGCGGCGTGGGGCGACGCGACCACCACGTCGAGTTCGGCGAGCAAGTCGTCGGCGACGGAGATAGCGCCGTCCTCGCCGATGTTGGCCTCGACGCCGGTGAACACGTCGATGTCGGCGTCCTCGGCGACCGACCGAACCTCTTCGAGTTGCTCCCACAACTCCTCGTCGGGGACCCCCACCCCACCGACCATTCCCGGCCCCGTCGCGTGGTCGCTGATAGCGATGTAATCGTGGCCGAACTCGGCCGCACCGGCGACCATCTCCGCGACGGTGTTGCCGCCGTCGGACCACTCTGTGTGCGTGTGCAGGTCGCCGCGTATCTCGTCTTCTTCGAGCAAGTCCGGCAGGTCGTCGTCGACGGCCGCCTCGACTTCGCCGCGGTTCTCCCGCAGTTCGGGCGGCATCCACGTCATGCCCAGCGCCTCGTAGACGCCTTCCTCCGTCGCGCCCGCGAGTCGCTCGCCCGCCCGCTGGTCGTCGTCTTCGACGCCCGAAACGTCGAAGACGCCGTACTCGTTAACCTTCAGGTCGCGCTCGATGGCCCGGTTGCGGACGGCGACGTTGTGGTCCTTGCTCCCGGTGAAGTACTGAAGTGCGGCCCCGAACTCCTCGGGGACGACCACGCGGAGGTCGACCCGCACCCCGCCCGCCATCACGCTGGCTTTCGTCTCGCCCGCCTCGATGACGCGGTCCACGTCGGGCCAGTCGGTGAACGCCGCGACGACGGCCTCGGCGGCCTCGCTCCCGACCAGTACGTCCACGTCGCCGATGGTCGCGCGCCACCGTCGGAGCGACCCGCCGAGCGCGTACTTCTCGACCCCTTCCACGTCGGCCATGTACGATTCGACGCGTTCGCCGTAGGGTCGTGCCTCACCGAGTAGCGTCCGCGCGTGGGCCTCGCGGGCGAAGTCGATGTTGTCGAGGATGTTCTGTTCCGTCTTCGCACCGAATCCCGACACCGTCTGTATCTCGCCAGCCTCTGCGGCCGCTTCGAGTTCGTCGAGCG
Source organism: Haloarcula marina (assembly GCF_024218775.1). Classification (NCBI taxonomy): domain Archaea; kingdom Methanobacteriati; phylum Methanobacteriota; class Halobacteria; order Halobacteriales; family Haloarculaceae; genus Haloarcula; species Haloarcula marina. Next base: position 1,265,494 of record NZ_CP100404.1, read on the forward strand.
TGGTGATTTCGAGCGCTTCGTACAGTTTCCCGACCGACTTGGGGCCGACGCCCTCGACGGCGGTCAGCGCTTCCATGTCGACGGGTAGGTCGGCGCGCAGTTCCGCTAACTCCGCGATTTCGCCCGTCTCGAAGTACTCGACGACTTTCGAGGAGATGGCGTCGCCGACCCCCTCGATTTCACCGACGGCGTCCGCGCCATCCGCGGCGAGGCCTTCGACGGCCCCGGGATAGTCACGGATGTTCTCGGCCGCGCGGCGGTAGGCCTGCGGTTTGTACTCGACGCCCTTCGCGTCGAGCAGGTCGGCGAACTCCTCCAGTCGCGTCGCGATTTCGTCGTTTCGGCTCATGCTCTCTCTATCTCCCGCGCCCGGCACGACCCGTGCCGGAGTCCGCGTCCTGGTGGCCCAGCGCCTTCTGCAGGAACTTCATCCACCGCTTCGTGTCGGCCGTCTCTTGGGCTTTCGCCTCCGCTTCGAGGTTGGCGGGACCGAGCTGTTCCAGCGCGTTCAACGCCCGGTCGATACCGATGATGGCGTTGGCGAGTTCCTCGCCCTCCTCGAAGGAGATGTCTCCCTCCGCTATCAGTTCCTTGCGCTCGATGCGCTCGCGTCGCAGGTTCTTCTTCGCCTCGTCGACTCGTTCGCGCTTGCCGCGCGGAATCGTGTCCCGGCGCTTGATTTCGAACACGAACGACTGGAGGTCGATTTCGTCGCCCTGCACGGTAATCTCGTCGGGAATCGCCGCGCCCACGGTCGCGCCCTCCCGTTCGATGCGCTCCAACAACTGTTTGCGCTCGAACTCTTGCACTACCAACGCGTTCGGTCTACGGGGTTTTACCCGCTTCGTTCCCCCCCGGTTCTATCGCCGGTATCTTTTTCGTGCTCTCGCAACCTACTATAGTATAACCGAACACTGTCGTCGGGAGCCGTCGGTAAGATGGGGTTAACGTTCACGCCGCTCGATGAATGCCCTGGGGTCGAAGTTATCGACCCCGTCGAGCGACAGCGCTACCGACTCCTGACCCCCGACCCGGTTCAGCCGACGCCGGCGAGCACCGACACCTTCCGCTTCCCGGTGGGGTCGGCCGTCGACATCCGCACCAGCGCTATCGTCTTGCCGACGGTCGTTCCCGTGTACGTCCGCGACGCCGACGGCGGACTGGTTGCGGAGGTCAAGCAGTTCGAGTCCGCCGAGGTGCCCGCGGACACCTACAGCATCGACCTCTGTACGCGCATCAAGACGTACCTCCGGGTCCACGCCGATTTCGAGGTCAGCGTCTCCATGGAGGAGACGCGCATCGAGTTCGCGGAGGAAGTCGACGTTCGGGTCGGCGCGCGCTCCCGGCACGAACGTCCCGCGGCGACGGTCACCACCACCGAGGACCCCCTCGACGTGATGGCCGCCGTCGAGACGTTCGGGTCGGCGCTGAAGACGACCGACCCCGAGCGGTCGTATCCGACGCTCCGCGGGCATCCGCCAGCGCTCGAACTCGGCGATTCGCTGGACATTCCCGACACCATCGAGCGGCCCGACACCGGCATCACGCTGGAACTGCCGCCCGACCTCCCGTCCGTCTTCGTCGCCGCGCCGCTCTCGTACTACCTCGGCGCGTCGATTCGTCCCGGGCCGTCGCCACGCCTTCTCACCGACGACGGCTTCGAGTATTCGCTGGCCGGTCCCGACGGGTACGAACGCACCGTCGAACGGACCCTCAAGCAGTTGTTCTTCCTCGACTGCGTGACCCGAACGGAGGGGTTCTACGAAATCGACCTCCACGAGCGCCGCGCGGTCGAACCCTACGTCGACCTCGACTTCGCGGACCTGTACGACCGCCCGCTCTCCGAACAGGTCGCGGCCTACCTCGGCGTGTCGTACGACGTGGTCGCGGACCACGTTCCCGAGTGGCGACTCACCACCCACATCGAACCGCTCGCGGAGCACGCCACGCAGTTGCCGTTCGTGGTCGACGACCTCGCTATCGTCCGGACGCCGCAGGCCGCCCCGACGACCGGTACCAGCGCGCCCGCGGGCTACGACCAGCAACTCACCCGCGCGAACGACTTCACGCGCTCGGCGAGCGCCGACGCCGACGCCGACTCTGGCACTACCGACTACGTCGAACCGCAGTCCGACCAGACGCTGGAACAGGCGTGGATAGGCGACCGTATCCCCATCGGCGCGAGCAAACTCACCCAGGCGGCATTCGAGAACCGACTGGACCGCGAGACCACCGAGGGCGACATCGCCATCACCGTCGTCCAGAACGACGCCCGCATGGCCGAAGAGCGGGAAATCGCCGACGCGGTGTACGGCAACCGCTCGGACCTGCCGTTCGACATCACCGTCCGCGAGAACCTGACCACCGACGAACTCGAAGCCGAACTCCGCAAATCCTCGGACTTCTTCCACTACATCGGCCACACCGACCACGACGGGTTCACCTGCGAAGACGGCACGCTCGACGCCCGCGACATCGACGCCGTCGGCGTCGACACGTTCCTCCTGAACGCCTGTAACTCGTACAATCAGGGCCTTGCGCTCGTCGAACGCGGCGCAATCGGTGGCATCGTCACGCTCAACGAAGTGCTGAACGACGGCGCAGTCGCCATCGGTGAATCCGTCGCCCGCCTCCTGAACAGCGGATTCCCACTCCGCGCGGCGCTCACCATCGCCCGCGAGGAGAGCATCCTCGGCGGCCAGTACATCGTCGTCGGCGACGGGGGAATCACGGTGACGCAACCCGCAGGTGGGTCACCAAATCTGCTCGAAATAGAAGAAGTGAGCGAAGAATATAACGTGAAAATAACGACCTATCCGACTGACCAGAAAGGGCTTGGTAGCATCCACATGCCCTTCATCGGCAAGAACAATCTCTATTATTTGGCATCTGGGCCCATTGACGAGTTTGTCGTTTCAAAACAGGAGCTTTATAATTACCTTTGCTTAGAAGATATTCCAATAAAATTTCGTGAGGAATCTATCTGGAGTCCTGAATTTATCGAGAAGAAGTTACACAACCTCTAAGAAGCAGATCGTACGAAATACTCTACCGAACCTTCTGCGAGTAAATTGGTCGTTTCAGGGGCCTGCAATAGTCGCACCGTTACCTGCCGCCGCGCTCCCGGCCTGCGTCAGCAGGAGGAGAATCGTGAACAGTGCGCCGGTCATCTTGGGGTGCTCTGCGAGGTACGCCTTCATGCTTGAGTCGGACATGGTACATCCAAAATATCAGGGGGATTTATATTAAATATTTTTGAAGTGTTCCGACATATATAAAATGAGATTAAGTAAAAACCAACTCTACACTGCGAGGAAATGTTTTCCTGCTCGGCCGCAGATGCGAAGGCCGAGCGAAAAGCGAGATGAGGGTGGTCGAACTCGGCACGTACCGCGGCTACACCGTCGTCGCTATTCGTTTGGCATAGCTTACTGTGTGTTGGTTGGTGACTATCGTCATTATCAGTATCGTTTTGTGACCGGCCACCGAATAAGGGACTAGAGTTCAGACAGATGGCACACGACGCATATGGGAACCGTCGCGTCTCGCGGTTTCGGCGAATCGATGGTCGCCGAGCGAGACAGCCCGCCATCATGACAATGAAATTATGACTATGATTGGCGCTCCTGTTCAGACGGTGTCAGCACTGGGAGGACACAGATGACGGCCGACGGCGGCCACTCGCAGGGAACCGAGACGATAGCGCTCTCGCGGGACATCCTCCGCGGGAGCGGTCGCGCGTCGCAACAGCGCGTACCGTTCATCCGGACGCAGTCCTCCGAGTCGGCGGAGGAGGTCCTGACCGAGGTTCCGATTCCGCTGGCGAAGGTGCGGTCAGACCAGCAGATACGGGTCCTGCACGTCGACGACAACCCGCAAATCGGGGAACTGATTCAGACGTTCCTCGAACGCATCAACGACGACCTGTCGGTGGTGACGGAGACGAGCGCCGTCGCGGCGATGGACCACCTGCGCGACGGGGGCGTCGACTGCATCGTCAGCGACTACCAGATGCCCAACACCAACGGGCTGGAGTTCCTGGAAATCGTCCGCGAGCAGTACCCGGACGTGCCGTTTATCCTCTTTACCGGCGAAGGGAGCGAGGCGATAGCCAGCGAGGCGATTCAGGCGGGCGTGACCGACTACATGCAGAAGGAGACGGGGACCGAGCAGTACGAAGTCCTCGCCAACAGAGTCGAGAACGCCGTCGAGCAGTACCGGACCGAACAGCAGTTCTGGAACGCGCTGTCGTGGTACCAGCGCCTCGTCGAACAGGAGATTGCGGGCGTCTGCATCATCCAAGAGCGGGCGTTCGTCTACGTGAACCGCAAACTCGCGGAGACCTTCGGGTACACGCAGAGCGAACTCATCGGCGAGTCGCCCGCTCGCATCACCGCCGAGGGAGAAGCCGAGCGCTTCTTCGAGTACGTCCAGTCCGACGACCACGGGTCGCTGGACTCGTTCGAATCGACGTTCACCGGCGTGCGCGCCGACGGCGAAGACGTGCCCGTCGAACTCTCCGGCGGCGCTATCGACTACGACGGGTCACCGGCGTGGATCGGTGTCCTCCGAACCGCCGAGGACGAAACCGAAGCGGGCGAGTAGGCCGCCGCGCCGGTCAGTGTACGGACACGCAAACACAATCCCTTTGCACGGTCCACCCGAAGAACGAGCAATGTCGGAGTGCGACGTCTGCGGGAAGCAGGAGAACATGCCCTACCAGTGCGGGCACTGCGGGGGGACTTACTGCGGCGAACACCGATTGCCCGAGGCCCACGACTGCCCAGGTCTCGACAACTGGAACGACCCGAAGGGAGTCTTCGACAGCGGCTTCGACGACAGCGTGAACGGCCGACAGTCCGCCGAGTCGCGGAGCGTCACCGACCGACTCGGCCTCAACACCGGGACGGGCGGACCACTGGCGTACTTCCGCGGGAACATGACCTACCTCTTCCTCGCGGTGATGGCCGTCGTCTTCGTCCTCGAACACGTCGTCATCCTCGCGACGGGGAGCAGAGCGCTGTTTCAGGCGCTGTTCGTCCTCAGTCCGGACAATCCGCTGTACGTCTGGACGTGGGTGACCTCCGTCTTCTCACACCAGCCGTTTACCTTCTACCACATCCTCGGCAACGGCATCATCATCTACTTCTTCGGCCGCCTCGTCGAGCAACAGCTAGGGTCGAAGCGGTACACAGTCTTCTTCCTCGCCTCGGGAATGCTCGCTGGCCTCGGCCAAATAGGGCTGCAGGCCGTCCAGAGTACGGGTTCCTACGGCGTCCTCGGCGCGAGCGGCGCGGCGCTCGCCATCCTCGCGTTCCTGACGGTGTTGAACCCCGGTCTGCGCGTCTACCTGTACTTCCTCATCCCGGTTCCCATCTGGGCTATCACCGGATTCTACCTCCTGCTCAGCGTGTTCGGGTCGCTCTCGCCCGGCGCGACGGGGCTTCTCGGCGGGAACATCGCCCACGCCGCCCACCTCATCGGGTTGGCAATCGGCCTGTGGTACGGTAACCGGTTCAAGAACCAGATGCGCATCCCCAGTCAGTTACAGTTCGGCGGCGGCGGTCCCGGGGGTCCGGGCGGTCCCGGTGGGCCGGGCGGACGCGGTCCCTTCTGACGATGGATATCGTTCGTCCCGAGTTCGTTCCCGACCCGTCGCTGTCGACGGCGGAGATGGAGTCGCTCCAGCGTAACATCGCCGCCGAAGCGGTTTTCGAGGACGACTTCGCGTTCGACCCGGCAAGCGTCAGGCTCGACGGTCCGGCCGGACAGCAGACGCTCGACGAGAGCGGCGGTGAAACAGGCGACGAACCTGTCCGACCGCTCGTCGCGGGCGTCGACCAAGCGTTCGTCGGGGACCGGACCGTCTCGGCCATCGTCGTCCTGCGCGGGCGCGAGGTGGTTGAACGGACCTACGCCGTCGAACGGACCGAGATTCCGTATATCCCGGGTCTCCTCTCGTTCCGGGAGGGCGGGGCCATCCTCTCGGCGTTCGAGCAGTTGGCCCACGACCCCGACGTGGTGTTCGTCGACGGGAGCGGTCGCATCCACTACCGGGAGGCCGGACTGGCGACGCATATCGGGGTGACGCTGGACGTGCCCACCGTCGGCGTCGCGAAGAACCTCCTCTGTGGTAGGCCGCGCGAGTCTATCGACGGGAAGCTTCCGGCGGGAACGCGCGTCCCCATCGAGGCCGACGAGGAGTACGAGACGACCGAAGCGGGAACTGTCGTCGGCTACGCCGTCCAGACTCGCCAGTACGACTCGCCGAACCGCCACGTCAACCCGCTCATCGTCAGCCCCGGCCACCGCGTCAGCGCCGAGACGGCCGCCGACCTCGTGTTGGCGACGGCGGGCGGCTACAAACTCCCGGAACCGACGCGACTCGCAGACGCGTACGCGGACGACGTGAAGTCCGACGTGGCCTGAGCGGGGACTGACCCGCGACTGGACCGGGGGTGCTTAATTGTCCGGCGTGTGTCACCCCATCCATGGCTAAGACGGTGTTGATTACGGAAGCGGACTCGGCCGTCGGTCGGGCGACCGCCGAGGCGTTTCTGGACGACGACTGGACGGTGTGGGCGACCGCCCCTGACGAAGACGATATCGCGGACCTCGCCGACGCCGGGTGTCGGACCGCCGAACTGGACGTGACGAACGCCCGCGAGTGCGAACGCGTCGTCGAGGACGTGGTCGACGAGGCGGGGCGAATCGACTGCCTGGTGAACCGCGCCGGTGCGAGTCAGTTCGGGGCCGTCGAAGACATCTCGACCGCCGACCTCGAAGCGCAACTCGACGCGAACGTCCTCGGGCCGCACCGTCTCGTCCGCGAGGCGTTGCCCCACATGCGCGCCCGCGAAAACGGGACCATCGTCAACGTCTCAGGCGTGGTCGGCCAACTCGCGCTCCCGGGACAGGGGGCCGACGCCGCCTCGAAGTTCGCGCTCGAAGGCCTGAGCGACGCCCTACGGATGGAGGCCGCGGCCCACGACGTGGACGTGGTCGTCGTCGAACCGGGGCCAGTGGAGACGTACGACGAGGAGGAAGACGACGAGCGTGACACCGAGCGAACCGGCGCGTACGAGTGGCTCTATCGGACGCGCGAAGACGCGCGACTCGCGGGCGTCAGAGACGCGATATCGGTGACGCCGGGCGCGGTGGCACTGACGATTCGCGACGCCGCCAGCGCCAGCGACCCCGAACCGCGGTATCCGGTCGGCGAGGGCGCGAACCTTCTCCTTCTCGCACGGCACGTCCCCGCTCGCTGGCGAGACGCCGCGTTCTCGCTCGTCCGCCGACTGACCAACTAGTCGAGACAGGCGGCGACGACGGCCAGCAGTCGTTCGCCGTGGACCTCCTCGGCGAACAGGGGCACCCGCCGGACCTCGTGACCGCGGAACAGGTCCTGTGCGCGGGCCAGTGCGCCCTGCTGGACTTCCCACCGGCGAGCGCAGAACTCGCAGTCGTCGTGGTTCGGTCCGGCGATGTCCACGTCGTAGCCCAGCACCTCGCTCGGGTCTTGCATCACGCGATTGACGACGATAGTGCCGACGGGGATGCCGAACTCCCGAAGTTGGCCTAGCAACCGCTCGGACTCGACGACGGAGAGTTCTTCAGGGACCATCACGATGCGGAAGTCCGTCTTCGAGGGGTCCCGGAGAATCCCGCGCAGGTGTTCGATGCGCTCGCTCAGTTCCCGCAGGTCTTCGATACCCGCTTCGGGGTCCACGTCCTCGTCGTCGCCGCCGAACATCCCCGTGAGGTTGCCCATCATCCCCGAGAACCGCTCGCGGAGTTGGAGAATCTTCCCGACCATCGAGTCCATCGTCTCCGGGAGTTCGAGCAAGCGGAGGGTGTGGCCCGTCGGCGCGGTGTCGACCACGACGCGGTCGAACCGCGGGTCGTCCACGTAGTCCAGCAGGAGGCGCATCGCCGCCGCCTCGTCCGCGCCGGGCATCGACCCGCCGAGGAGGCCGTCGTCGCCGCCGACGGGACCCGTCCCGTCGCCCTCGCCGAGTGGCCCGCCCTCACCGCCGAGCATCCCGCCGAGGCCACCCAGCGCGTCTTCCTCCATGCCGAGCGGTCCCTCCCCGACGGCTTCTTCGGGGTCGATTTCGGCGGCGTACAGCGGCGTATCTTCGCGGATGCGTGTCGGGGTCGCCGGAATCTCGGTTTCGAGTGTGTCCGACAGCGAGTGTGCCGGGTCCGTCGAGACGACGAGCGTCGCCGTTCCGTCGCGCGCGGAGGCCAGCGCCGTCGCCGCCGCACACGTCGTCTTGCCGACGCCGCCTTTCCCGCCGTAGAGGACGTAGTCGGGGGCGTCGACGCCGGTCGGTGCGTCGATGTCGTCGACCGCTTGCACGTCGATGTCGCTCATACCTGTGCCTGTGGGTCACGACTTGTGTACTTCTCGAAAAGGGAGCGGCGTTACTGTCGCGAGGACCGCGCTTCTCGAACCTCCGCCCCGTCACGGAGTTTGTCTTCGCAGTTCGGGCAGACCCGCGGGCCGTGCGCCTCGGCAGACTCTGGTGTGAAAACCCGCACGTACTGCTCCGTTACGAACTCTCCACAGTTTTGACACTCGGGCATCCTTTGAAACACTCTAACGATTTTGTATATACTTTTTGTTGCCTACGAAATAATCCGGTTAATCACGGCGTCGAGACGCCCTGCGGGGCTTACGCGTGTCCGTCCCAGAACAGGTCGAGTTGTCCCGCGAGGAAGTCGGTGGTCATCCGTTTGAACTCCTCGCGTTCGCCTTCCGGGAGGAACCGGTAGACCGAGTGGCGGCCGTCGGGGGTGTACCGTCGGCCGACGAACGCGCGCACGCCGACTTCTTCAGTTCCGCGGATGACGCGCCCGATGGCCTGTCGAGAACGCCGAACCGCCGGGACGGTCAACGCGTATTCGAAGGCGTTCTCCTCACCGAACGCATCGCCATAGGCCCGCTGAACCGCCCGCACTCGGGGCGACCCGATGTTCACCAGTGGGACGCCGACGACGGCGCACGTCGACAGTTTCTCGCCGTCGTAGTCGACGCCCTCGGTCAGCGTCCCGCGCGTCGAGGTGACGAGCACCTTCCCCTCGCCGCTGATGAACGACTGTTTGCGTCGCTCCGTCTCCTCGTTGGTGGAGGACTCGTCGACGACGACGGGTTTCTCGACGGCCTCCTGTAGGTACGCACCCGCCCAGCGCGCTTCCCGGTAGTTCGGCATCGCGACCATGACGTTGCCGGGTGACCGAGCGAGCGCCCGCAACGCCTGCGCGTACTCGTCGCGTGTCGGGTTCCAGTTCTCCCCGAGCGGTTTCATGTCGTCGGGGTCGCCCCGGTTGCGCGCGGTGAACGGCCGCGCGTCGACGATATACGACGCGCGGTTTTCCGGCGGGAACCGGAGGTCGTAGGTCGCAGAGCGAACCGACCGCGTCAGGTCGTCCTCGTCGTCGCCGTCGTCGGTTTCGGCCAGCGCGTCCAACCCCGAGACACGCGTGAACACGTCCATCGGCTCCAACGTCGCGCTCATCAGCACGCCGCCGCCCAACTCGTCGAAGACGTCCCGCAGCGCCAGCGCTGGCATGCAGTTGTAACAGAGCAGTCCGGGCGTGTAGACGGCCTCGTAGTCGGCGTCGGTAGTCCGCCCCTCGTTCGGCGAGTATTCGAGTTCTATCTCCCGCAGGAACGTCGAGTGGTCCCGTTCCCACCACTGTCCGGCGATGACGCCGACGGCCGCACAGACGGGCTGGCGCGTCAGACCGAGTTGGTCGATGGCGTCCTCGACGGCCGCGCCGATTTTCGAGAGCGAGCGCCACAACTGCCCGTCGTACCCTTTCTGCTCGGCCCACTGTGTCAGTTCGTCCTGCTCGACGGTGTCGGGGTCCCGGAGCGGAATCTCGCGGTCCCGTTCGGGGAGCATTCCGGGATTCGCCCGCCAGCCCTCGTGTTCCGCGTCGAGGAACGACCCCACGCGGTCGTCCAGCCATCGTCCCAAGTCGTCGTAGAACTTCCGGGCGTGGTCGACGGCTTCCAGCGGCACTTCGCGGGCCGACAGCACTTCGCGGACCTGTTTCTTGTGGTCGGCGCTCTGCTGGGCGCGCTGGACGAGGAGGTTGCAGTCGTTGCGCGCCTGCGTGATGGTCTGTTTCCCGAGTCGGTCCGAGAGGAGGTCACGAACGCGCTCTTCGAGGCGGTGGGCCTCGTCGACGACGACGAACGTGCGGTCGTCGAGAACCGACGACAGCAGGGGACGGGCCGTCGGGTCGAACAGGTGGTTGTAGTTGCCGACCACCACGTCCGCGCGTTCCAGCATCACGCTCATCACGCGATGGGGGCAGGTCCCGCGCTCGACGGCCGCCGGGAGGTAGTTCTCCAGCGTGACCACGTTGTTCGGTCCCGCCGAGAAGTCCACCGGAGACCCCTTGTTCCGGGCGTACCAGTCGGCCTCGAAGGGGCAGTACAGCGGCGGGTCGTCGCTCTCGGCCATCGACTCCGGGGCGGTCGGTTGGTCCGGTCGGTACGGCGAGGCCGCGCCTGCCGTCGAGAGCGTGTCCTCGCCGAGTCGGGTCTGTGAGACGGCGTCGGGGCGGGCCGCCGCCGCGAGGTCCTGTCCCTTCCGCGGGTCCCACCACTGGTCCTCGTCGTCGATGTCGCTCTGGATGGCTGTCTCGGCGACGGCAGCCCCGTCGCCGCGCCCGTCGTCCTCGACGAGGCGGGCCGTCGCTTCCCGCAGGTCCTCACAGCGGTCGTGCGTCCCCACGTCCTCGGGGAACTTCCCCTCGCGCCCGTACGGACAGAGGTCTGTCTTGCCCACCAGCGCGATGCCGTCGAGGGGGTCCTCGACGCCCGCGTTCAGCGTCCGCAGGTCGTCGACGAACTGCTGTAACTGCTGTTTGACCGGCGTGACGACGACGACGCGGTCGTAGAGGTCCGTATCGTTGACGAGGTGAGCGGCGGCAGTCAGCGCTGCCATCGTCTTGCCAGTCCCGCAGGGGCCTTCCATCGCGAGGAAGCCGCGCGACTTCCCGGCCTCGATAGCCCGCTCTATCGCGTCGGCTTGGTTCTCGTACGGGGCGTCGAAGCCGAAGTACTGCCGCCACGACTCGCCGCCCGCCGAGGCCGTATCCCGCATCGGGACAGGGTTGGGCGGCCCGGTATTTGAACCGCCGGGTTCGACTATCCGCTCACAACACCAGGAAACTAGGGAGGTAGAGCGCCAGACAGACGACGGCCGCGCGGCGGTCGATGCCCCGTCGCCAGTAGAACAGGCCGAGGACGGCGATGGAGACACCGAGCATGTACAGCAGCGACGGCATGATGGTCGCGGGGTCGCCCACCGCAACGTCGAAGAAGACGGCCCCGATACCCAGCGAGAAGACGGGGTCGGTGATGTTGCTACCGAGAATCGACCCGACGGAGATGCCGCTCCGCCCCTCGTAGGCCGCGATACCCGCGATGAAGATTTCGGGCAGAGTCGTCCCGAGGCCGGTCAGCAGACCGATGAAAAACTCCGAGAGGCCGACCACTCTGGCGATGGCGACGCCGTTCGTGACCATCAGTTGCCCGCCGACGACGACCAACAGCAGACCCCCCAGAATCCACGGGAGGGTCTCGCGCGGCGACCGGGGTTCCTCGATGACTTCCTCGGTAATCTCCTCGCCGCCCTCGTTGGTGTACAGCGTGTAGATGAACTGGACGTACGCGAGCATCATCAACAGGCCCTCGGCGCGGCCGATGACGCCGTCGTCCAGCGTCAGAATCATGATTATCATCGCGAGAATCATCGCCGTCCCGTAGACGAGGACGCTCCGGCGCTCGACGACGAACGGGGAAACGAACGCGACGACGGCGATGGCGAGCGTAATTTGGGCCGTCTCGGACCCGACGATGTTGCCGACGACGAGGTCGCCAGCGCCGTAGAAGGCCGCGTATATCGAGGTGACCATCTCCGGGACGGACGTACCCACGGAGACGACGGTCACCCCGATGAAGAAGGGCGAGACGCCGTAGTACAGCGCGAGGTCGCCAGACGCGGTGACCGCGCGGTCCGCGCCGACGACGAGGGCCGCCAACCCGACCAGAAACAGGGCCACCTCGACGAGCATCGTCTGAAGTGACAGTCGGGTAGAGGTAAAGCGTTGGCGTCGGCCCCAGTGCCGCCGCCGTCAGTCGTCGCTCTCGGCCGGTTGTCGGTCCCCCGCCGACTCGGTCTCCCCTAGGAGTTCCTCGCGATGTTCGTCAAGCAGGGGCGCACGTCCCCGCGGACGCGGGTTCGTCTGGCTCATCTTGATGGGGCTTCCGGCGACGGTCATCTCGCCGTCGGCCCCCGGTTGCGCCACGTCGGCCAGCATCTCCCGTGCGTGGACGTGCGGGTCCGCGAACACGTCGGCGGTGTCCTGCACCGGCGCGGCGGGGACGCGGCCGTCGAGCAGTTCGAGCAGTTCGTCGCTCGTCTGCTGGCGGGTCCACGCCGCCAACTCCGCGCGCAACTGCTCGCGGTGTTCGAGGCGGTCCGGCGTCGTCGGGTACTCTGCGGCGAGGTCGGGGCGGTCCATCGCCTCACAGAGGGTCTGCCAGTGGCGGTCGTTGAACGCCGCGATGACCACGTGGCCGTCGGCGGCCTCGAAGGCGTCGTACGGGAACAGCGTCGGGTGGGAGTTGCCCTGCCGGGTCGGCGACTCGCCGTCACAGGAGTACTGATAGACGCTCCGCTCGGCCAGCGACACCATCGCGTCGTACATCGCGGTGTCGACGTACTGGCCCTCGCCCGTTCGCTCGCGGTGGTGGACGGCCGCGAGGATGCCCACGGCGTTCAGCGCCGCGGTGAAGATGTCGCCGACGCCCGGCCCCACCTTCGTCGGTGGGCCGTCTTCGGGGCCAGTTATCTCCATGACGCCGCCCAAGGCCTGGGCGATGAGGTCGAACGACGGTTGGCCCTGTCGGTGTGTCTCACCCGTGCGCGGGTCGCCGAAGCCCCGAATCGAGGAGTAGATTAGCTGTGGGTTCCGCTCGCGGAGCGTCTCGTAGCCGAGGTCGAACTTCTCCATCGTCCCGGCCTTGAAGTTCTCGACGACCACGTCGGCCCGGTCGACCAGCGAGAGGAACGCCGCGCGGTCCTCGTCGGTCCGCAGGTCGAGTTCCAGCGAGCGCTTGCCGCGGTTGACGCTCTGGAAGTAGCCACCGTAGGCCTCCGCGTCGGGGTCGGAGACGAACGGCGGGTTCGACCGAATCATGTCGCCGCCGGGTCGCTCGACCTTTACCACGTCCGCGCCCATGTCCGCGAGCAGCATCGTGCAGTACGGTCCGGACAGGACTTGCGTCAGGTCGAGCACACGCAAGTCGGCAAGCGCACCCATGCAACAGGGGACCGGTCGGACCCTGATAAACTTTGGTGATAAATCATTATATATTCTCTAAGGGCATATTATCATGAAAGACCATTAAGTTTATACGGTCGCCGTGAGCACCCAGTAGTACATGCCCCGGACCGTCATTCTCGGCGTGATTGGATCCGACGCCCACGTCGTCGGTATCACGATTCTCGAGCAGGCGCTCTCGGCCGCTGGCTTCGAGGTCGAAAACCTCGGTGTCCAGACGTCACAGGCCGAGTTCGTCGACGCTGCTAAGTCTCACGACGCCGAGGCTGTACTGGTCTCCTCGCTGTACGGGCACGCCCGGCAGGACTGCGAGGGGTTCCACGACCGGCTTACGGAGGCGGGACTCGACGTCCTGACCTACGTCGGCGGGAACCTCGCGGTCGGCCAAGACGACTTCGAGACCACTCGCGAGACGTTCCGCGAGATGGGCTTCGACCGCGTCTTCGACGCGGAGACCGACCCCGAAGAGGCTATCGCCACCCTCCGGCGCGACCTCAACGTCACCACCACAGAGGGCGAACGGGTCAGGGTCGACAGCTAAGGCCATGCCCACGGACACGCCACTCCCCACCGACGAGCTACAGCGTATCGCCAACGACTTGCGGGACGACTGGCCGACCGGCCGACAGGTCGACTTCGAGGAGGCCGTCGACTTCCACGAGTCGCTGCCAGCGGGCAAGCGGTTCGCCCGCGTCCTCGAAACGGCGGACCAGCCGCTCCTCCAACCCCGCGCCGGGGTTCCCTGTCTGGAAGCCCAGATAGACCTCCTGCGCTATCTGCAGGACGAGGGCGGCGCGGACCTCCTGCCGACGACCATCGACTCCTACACGCGGGACAACCAGTACGAGAAAGCGGAAGAAGGCCTCGCGGCCTCGCGCAACAGCGAGACGGACGAACTGAACGGCTTTCCGGCCGTCAACCACGGCGTCGAGGACTGCCGCCGCCTCGTCCGGGCGCTCGATACACCCATCGAAGTTCGCCACGGCACGCCCGACGCGCGCCTGCTGGCGATGGTCACCCTCGCGGGGGGCTTCCAGTCCTTCGAGGGCGGCCCCATCTCGTACAACATCCCGTACACGAAACGGCACGACTTGGCGACGACCATCGAACACTGGCAGTTCGTGGACCGCCTCTGCGGCGCGTACACCGAGCGCGGCGTCACCATCAACCGCGAACCGTTCGGCCCGCTGACCGGGACGCTCGTTCCGCCGTGTATCGCCATCGCGGTGATGCTCGTCGAGGGACAGCTCGCGGCGACGCAGGGCGTCCGGTCGCTCACGCTGGGTTACGGGCAGGTCGGCAACGTCGTCCAAGACGTGGCCGCGCTCCGCACGCTCAGGAAACTCGGCGAGGAGTACCTGCCCGACGCCGTCACGGTCACCACCGTCTTCCACGAGTGGATGGGCGGATTCCCGCCCGACGAGGCCCGCGCGAACGGCGTCATCAGCCTCGGCGGCGCGACGGCGGCCGTCGCCAAACCGGACAAGGTCATCACCAAGTCCGCACAGGAGTTCCAGGGCGTCCCGACGAAGGAGGCCAACGCCGCCGGACTCCGGACGACGAGACAGCTAATCGATATGATGATAGAGCAAGACATCGAACTCGGCGGCATCGAGGAGGAACAACGCCTCATCGAGCGGGCCACACGCGCGCTCATGGACGCCATCTACGACGCCGGCGACGGCGACGTGGCGCGAGGGGTCTGTCGCGCGTTCGAGACCGGCGCGCTGGACGTGCCATTCGCGCCCAGCGACGCCGCGGCGGGGGCAGTCCTCCCGGCCCGCGACGACGATGGCCGGGTCCGCATCTTCGAGTTCGCCGACCTCGCGTTGCCCGACGACATCAAACAGACCCACAAGGCCCGACTGGGCGAACGCGCCCGCACGGAGGGCCGCGACCAGTCGTTCCGGATGGTCGCCGACGACGTGGACGCCATCAGCGACGGGAAACTCATCGGTCGACCGACCGGCGGACGGGGAGGCAAGAGCGATGCGGATTGAGGCGATTCGCGCCTATCCGGGCCTCTCCGGCTTTTTCTTCGACGACCAGCGGGCCATCAAGGACGGCGCGACCCAGCAGGGGTTCGCCTACGACGGCGCGCCGGTCACCGAGGGGTTCGACCGGGTGCGAGAGGCCGGTGAGTGTCTCATCGTGGAACTCGAACTCGCCGACGGGTCGGTGGTCACGGGCGACTGCGCCGCGGTCCAGTACTCCGGTGCGGGCGGGCGAGACCCGCTCTTTCGGGCCAGCGAGTACCGGCCGGTCGTGGAGGGCGTCGTCGCCGACGCCCTGCGCGGGCGGGACGCGACGCTGTTCCGCGAGAACGCCGAGACGCTCGAAGCCATCGACCCCGCGCGCTCGGGCGGCGACCGCCTGCACACGGCGGTCCGGTACGGCGTCTCTCAAGCCCTGCTGAACGCCGCCGCTCGGGCGCGCGGACAGACGCCGACGGCGGTGCTCGCAGCGGCCTACGACACCGAACCCGCGACGCGTCCGGTCCCCGTCTTCGGCCAGTCGGGCGACGAGCGCCGGACCAACGCGGAGAAGATGCTCATCAAGGGCGTTCCGGTCCTCCCCCACGGCCTGTTCAACAGCGTCGAGAAGGTCGGTGAATCGGGGGAGGGACTGCGCGACTACCTCGCGTGGCTCTCGGACCGCGCGGGCGAACTCGGCCCCGAGAGCTACGCCCCGCGGTTCCACGTCGACGTGTACGGCATCCTCGGAAAGGTGTTCGGCCCGCCGTACGACCGGGCCGAGGTCACGGACTACTTCGAGACGCTTCGAGAGGCCGCCGCGCCGTACCCCCTCCAGGTCGAGGGGCCGATGGACGCTGGCGGCCGGGCGGCCCAAATCGAACAGATGGCCGAACTGCGCGACGGCCTGCGGAGCGCGGGAGTCGCCGTCGACATCGTCGCCGACGAGTGGTGCAACACCTTCGAGGACGTGCGGGCGTTCGTCGACGCGGGCGCGGCGGACGTGGTGCAGGTGAAGACGCCCGACTTGGGCGGTGTCCAGCGCTCCGCGGAGGCGGTGCTGTACTGCGACGGTACGGACACCCGCGCGTACCTCGGCGGGACGTGCAACGAAACGGTCACCTCGGCGCGGGCCTGCGCCCACGTCGCCCTGGCCACCGACGCCGCCCAAGTCCTCGCCAAGCCCGGGATGGGCTTCGACGAGGGATTCATGGTCGTCACGAACGAGATGCGGCGGGCGCTCGCACGGATGGGAACGACCCGCGGGCACGCCGCCGGGCGACCGGACGATAGCCGCGAGGCGCGACCCGACGGGGGGACGGACCGATGACGGACTGGTCGGCCCCCGACGCCATCGACTGCGCCGACGAGTCGACGTTCGAGACGCTCCTCGACCGCGCCGAGACCCGGGAGAAGGGCCACTACTTCGAGTTCTTCGAGAACGGCGACGAACTCGTCCACGACCCCGGACTCCGCCTCTCACAGCACGGCAGCGAGCAGTGGATGGGCCAGACGCTCAATCACGACCCGGCGTACTGGCGGCCCGACGCCGCCCGCGAACGGGGGTTCGACGACCCGCCGGTCCACCCGGACTACCTCCTCGCCTGCGTGATGGGCATCACCGTCGAGGACCTCTCGGAGAAGGGCGGGTACTTCCTCGGTCGCACGAACGTGGAGTTCCACCGGACCGCGTACCCGGGGACGGAACTCGCCGTCTCCTCCCGCGTCGTCGGGACGCGGACCTCCTCCTCGCGGCCGAACTACGGCATCGTGACGTGGGAGACGGAGGGCCGCGACCGGGTGACCGGCGAGACGCTGGTGACCTACGAGCGGACGAACATGATTCCGCGGCGGGAACCGACGGCGACGGACGGTGGAACGGCCGAGAAGCACCCGGAACCCGACGGCGGTCCCGACCTCCCGGAGACGCTCATAGCTCCCGACGGCGAGTACTTCGAGGACTTCCGCGACGCACTGCGGCGCTCACGGACGAAGTCGGCGGCCGTCGCGTACCGCCACGAACGCGGGCGGACGATGGACGACCAACTGGTCGCGGGTCTGCCGCTGGCGACGCTCAACACCGCCCGTCAGCACCACAACCGCGACGAGATGGCCGACTCGCCGTCGGGCGACATCGTGGCCTACGGCGACGTGACTCGCTCTATCGCGCTGGCGCACGCCCGCTCCGACGAGGCGACCTACCGCGAACGTCGCTTCGACGACGAGCGGTTCCACTCGTTCGTCACGCTCGGCGACACCGTCTACGGGTTCACCCGCGTCCTCGACTGCGACGGTGATTCGGGTCCCGACGACGCGGGCGCGGTCACCTTCGAACACGTCGCCTTCAATCAGCACAGCACCCCGGTCTACTCCGGCCGGAGAACTGCACTCGTTCACCGACAATGACCGACACACGACTCTGCCGAACCTTCCAGACCGCACCCGCTGCCGTCCCCCGGGACAACAGCGCGAAGTTCCTCGATTCGGGCCTCACCAGCGAGGGGTTCCAGACCCCCGATTGGCTCGTGCCGGACATCGAAGACGGGACGGCCCCGTCGATGAAAGCCGAGGCCGTCGACAACATCGTCGACCGCCTGCCCGACCACGCGCCCGACTTCGCCGGGAAGATTCTCCCGCGCGTCGAGTGGGCCTACGACGGCCCCGAGTTCCGCGAGCGCGGGACCGAACAGGTCCGTCGCCTCGCGAGCGAGGTGGGCGAACACCTCGACGGCATCGTCTTCCCGAAGGTCGGCCGCCTCGAAAACGTCCGGGACGCCGCCGGGGTGCTGGCCGACGCCGAACGCGAGGCGGGCCTCGACGACGGGGCCTTGGAGATGGCCATCATCCTTGAAACCGCGGCCGCCCGGTCGGACCTTCGGGAAATCTGCCAGTTCGCGGCCGATTCCAGACTGTCGGGCATCGTCTTCGGCCCCGTCGACTACACGGCGGAACTGGGCGGCCGGGCGCTCCACGGCGAGCGACCGCGCTGGGACGGCCTGCTCGAAGCCCTCTCGAACGAGACGAGCGCCGTCGACCTCGTCGCTATCGGCGGCCCCTTCGACCAACTGTTCCACGAACGGGCGGGTGTCACCTACTACAACGCCGAGGGCTACGCCGACCAAGTGGAACGCGAGGCCACCATCGGCATCGACGGGTCGTGGTCGCTCCACCCCAAACAGACCGTCCAGGCCAACCGCATCCACATGCCCACGACGGAGGAACTGGACCGCGACCTCACGAAGATAGAGGCCTTCAACGACGCCAAGCGCGAGGGGACGGGGGCCGTCGTCGTCGACGGGCAGATGGTCGACGAGGCCACCTACAAGAACTTCGCCAACACCGTCGTGAAGGTCCGTGCCATCGACGAGGCCCACCCCGGACAGACGAGCGAATTCTACGACGACGCGCTCTTAGAGCGGGCGCTGACCGTCGACCTCGTGTTCAACTGACGCTCGCGGACCAACCCTCAAGCCCGTCCGGCCCGTCGAGACGGCAATGGCAGCCATCGAAGTCGACGGACTGACGCGGCGCTACGGCGACCTCGTCGCTGTCGACGACGTTTCCTTTTCCGTGGCCGAGGGCGAGATTCTCGGCTTGCTCGGCCCCAACGGCGCGGGCAAGTCGACGCTCGTCAACACGCTGTGTACCCTCCTCCGACCCAGCGAGGGGACCGCCCGCGTCGCGGGCCACGACGTGCGCACCGACCCCGGCGGCGTGCGCGGGAGCATCGGCGTCGTGTTTCAGGAACCGGCGCTCGACGAGGAACTCACCGGCGTCGAGAACCTCCGCTTTCACGCCCGTCTGTACGGGATTCGGAGAGCCGAGCGCACGGCGCGGATGCGGGCGGTGCTGGACCTCGTGGACCTCGCCGACGATGCCAACAAACCGGCCGGCGAGTATTCGGGGGGCATGGCCCGCCGTCTCGAACTCGCGCGCGGTCTGCTCCACGAACCGTCGGTCCTCTTTCTGGACGAACCGACCGTCGGACTGGACGCGGGCACGCGCAAGACCGTCCGGGAGTACATTGCCCGTCTGAACCGCGAAGCGGGCGTCACCGTCGTCCTGACGACCCACTACATGGAGGAAGCCGACGCGCTCTGTGACCGGGTCGCCATCGTCGACGACGGGAACGTGGTCGCCCTCGATACGCCCGACGCGCTGAAACACGGCCTCGGCGGGGACGTGGTCCGTCTCGGGACGGACGACCCGGCGGCCGTCACGCGCGCCGTCGGCGACGAACCGTGGGTCCGGTCCGTGACGACCACAGCGGACGGCGTGGACGTGGGCGTCGACGACGGCGAACACCGGGTCGCGGCGCTTGTCACCGCGGCCAGCGAGGTAGCGGGCGTACAGACCGTCTCCGTCGACCGGCCAACGCTGGAACGTGTGTTCCTCTCGCTGACGGGCCGGACCGTCGACGAGGCGGAGGCCGAGATGGGGGAGACACCACAGAAGGCCTCTGCGAGAGCAGACGGCGACGGTCGAAGCGGCAAGAGCGACGGGGAGGAACGATGACGGATTCGTCCGCCCGTCTCACTCGCGAGGCGGTGGCCGTCTACGGCCTCTGGAAGCGCGACCTCGTGCGGTTCTGGCGGGCCAAGAGCCGCGTCGTCGGCCTCCTGTTGGGACCGTTCTTCATCCTCGTGTTCTTCGGGTTCGGGTTCAGCGACGCCCGATTCGGGTCCATCCCGTCGTCGCTGTCGTATCTGGACTACCTCGTCCCCGGCATCCTCGGGTTCACGATGCTGTTCTCGGCGTCGTTCACGGGCCTGGCCGTCCTCTCTGACCGCGAAGTCGGCTTCCTGAAGGAGATTCTGGTCGCGCCGGTGAGTCGGACGGCCGTCGTCGTCGGGCGCATCGCTGGCGGCGCGACGACGACGATGTTGCAGGCGCTGCTCATCCTCGCGCTCGCCGTGCCGCTGGGCTTCCGTCCGCGGTCGCTGGTCGGCGTCGCCCTCGCCGTCGTCTTTCTCGTCCTCATCGCGGCGACGTTCATCGGTCTCGGGTTGGCGATGGCTTCGCAGTTCAAGGACACGCAGGGGTACAACCTCATCATCAACTTCGCGCTGTTTCCGCTGGCGTTCCTCTCCGGGGCGTTCTACCCGTTGTCGAACCTGCCGCTCCCGATTCAGGTCGTCGGCTACCTCAACCCCCTCACCTACGGCGTCGACGGCTTGCGAGGGGCGTTGGTCGGCTACTCCGAGCGAGCGCTCGTCTTGGACCTCGGGGCGATGGTCGTCGCGGCCGTCGTGACGGTGGCGCTCGGTGCGGCGCTGTTCCGGCGCGTCGAAGCGGTGTAGCCGTGTTCCGTCTCAGTCGAAGAAGTCCGCCAGTCGCGCCGTGGCTGTCTCGACGCGGTCGGTCATCATCGCGAACCGTATCCAGTCGGCGCGCGAGTCGCCGAACGCCGCACCCGGCATCCCCGCGACGCCCCCTTCGTCGACGAGTTCGAAGACGTTCTCGAAACTCCCCGGAAAGCCGGGGAATCGGGCCATGACGTAGAAGCCGCCGTCGGGGCGGTTGTACTCTGCACCAACATCCGCAAGCGCGTCACAGAAGGTATCGATGCGCCGTTGCAGACGGCGACGGCTGGCGGCGTAGTAGTCGGGGCTGGTCGTCTGCAAGGCGCGGAGGACGGCGTACTGTGCGGGGCGACTCCCTGAGACGTTCGTGAGCATGTGCCGCGTCTGCGCGCGGTCCAGCAGTTCGCCGTGCGGGCCGTCCGCGGGCGGGAACACGGCGTAGCCGACGCGGAACCCGGTAATCGCCATCGACTTCGAGAAGGAGTTGGTGGCGACGACGTTCGGCGAGTCGAAGCGGAGCGCCGACGCGAACCGCCCGGCGTAGTCGAAGTGGTCGTACACCTCGTCGCTGACCAGCAGGGCGTCGTTGGCCTCGGCGATGTCGACGAACGCTCTCATCGCGTCGGCGTCGTAGACTGCGCCCGTCGGGTTGTTCGGCGAGTTGACGACGATGACGGCGGTGTCCTCGCTGGCGGCCGCGCGCACGGCCGCCGGGTCGAGTCGCCCGTCGTCGTCGACGGGGACGAACGACATCTCGGCCCCGACGAAGTTGACGCGCCCGGCGTAGTAGGGGTACACGGGGTCGGTGAGCAGGACTTCCTCGCCCGGAAAGTGGTCGAGTCCGCCGGTCATGGCGAGGTGGTTCGCCCCGCCAGCCCCGTTGGTGACGACGACGCGGTCCCGGTCGACGCCGCGCCGGGCCGCTATCTCCTCACGGAGTTCCGTCAGCCCGGGACTGGGGGCGTACTGATACTCGTCGACGCCAGCCTCGGCGTAGTCTCGAAGCGCGTCCCGAAGCCCCTCGGGCGGGTCCCAGTCGGGGTTGCCCGAGACCATGTCGACGACGTCCCGGTCTGCCTCCGCCGCGTACTGCATGACCCGGAAGAACTGGGGCGTCTCGTAGTCCATACGCGCTCTGCGGACGCGGCCATCCTGTGTCTTTCCGTTGTGTCTGCGTGCTCACTGCCGAACGTACAGCGTCACGACGCCCAACACGAGGAGCAGGCCGCCCCAGAGGAAGTCTGACCCGGGGAGGAAGCCGAGCAGGAGCGTCACGATTCCCGAGGACAAGAGCGACCATCCGACCGTCGTCTGGTAGGACATACGACACGTCGTCGTTCCATACTGAAAGGTTCCGGGCCGACGGCTGAACCCTTATTCGCTCCCGCGTCCAACGCGGGGGTATGAGCGACACCGACCGACCCGTCGAGGAACGGGTCGGCGACGTACTGCGGGAACGCGGCGAGACTGTCGCCGTCGCCGAGTCCTGCACGGGCGGCCTCGTTGGGTCCCGACTGACAGACGTGCCGGGGTCGAGCGACTATTTCGACCGCTCGGTGGTCACCTACTCCTACGCGGCCAAACAGGACCTCTTGGCCGTCTCTCGGGAGGCGCTGGACGCTCACGGGGCCGTCTCCGAACCCGTCGCGCGCGAGATGGCCCGCGGCATCCGCGATACCGCCGGAACGGACTGGGGCCTCGCGACGACGGGTATCGCTGGACCGAGCGGAGGCACGCCCGAGAAACCGGTCGGAACCGTCTACGTCGGCGTCGCCTACGCCGCGCCGTGGGAGTCCGGCGACTCCGAGTGTGCCGTCGCGCGCTACGAGTTCGACGGGAGTCGGACCGCGGTGAAAGCGCAGTTCGCCGAGCAGGCGCTGACGGACCTGTTGACGGCCGCACAGGACCAGTAGCAAAGCCTTTCGGTCGCGCGGTACTCGGGCGGGATAGATGAACAAACGCGGCCACGTGCTGAACGCGGTGTTGCTGAGCATCGGGTTGGGGTACGTCCTCGACCCGTCGGGCGACGTCTCGACGTTCGCGACCATCGCCGAGGTGTTCCTCCCAGTCGTCCTCGGAGCGCTGTTCCCCGACGTGGACACCGCCTTCGGCAAACACCGGAAGACGCTCCACAACCTCCCCGTTCTCATCATCTTCCTCGCCCACCCCATCTACCACGGGGGCAACCTCCAGTGGGTGTGGCTCGGGGTGCTGACCCACTACGTACTCGACTATCTCGGGTCCAGACGCGGCATCGCGCTGTTCTACCCGCTGTCCGATACGGAGTACGGCTTCCCGTTCGGCGTCACGACCTCCAGCGACCGTGCCGAGATAGTCACCGTCGCTATCACTATCGTCGAACTCGCGGCTATCGCGGCTATCGTCCACGTCCTCCCGCAGTACCTCCCGCCGGAGATGACGCAGATGCTCGCGGAAAACACCACGCTCGTCGTTTAGTACACCTTCACGTCGTCGAACTGCCCGTCGTAGGCGACGTGGTCCGGATGGGTCGGCGCGGTGCCCTGTAACATCACGCGGTCGAACTTCTCCCAACTGTTCTCGTAACCGAGGTGCGCGAACTCCAGCGCCCGCCGGAGCGCGTGACTCGGTCCGTCACGGTGGACGACCCGCCGAGGTGCGCCGGACTGCAACGCCTCGACGAGGGCCGCCTCGTCAGCCAGCGGTTCCTCGAATTCGGTCCACACCTCGCCGACGGTGCGGGTCAGATGCGCGTAGGAGGACCCGAACGTCGGCAGGCCCGTCTCGCTGGCGATGTGGCGCGCCCGCCGTTCGTGGTGGGGCAGGTATTTGGGATTGTACGCCTCCACCGCGTCGATGTTGTTCGCGTGGGTCCGTATCTCCTCGATACCGAGGCTGACGCTCAGGAATCCGGGATGGGGAACCAGCACCGCCGCGTCCTGTCGCTGGAGTTCCGCCATCGTCCCGTCGAGGGTGAGAAAGTCCGGTACCTGCTCGTTGAGGCCGACGGCGAGGAGGTGCCGACGGCGCTGCCACGTCCCCGTGAACAGTTCGCGGGCCGGGTAAATCTGCAACTCTTCGTCGGAGAACCGCTCGGCCCGCGCCCTGATGTTCGGCAACCGAATGAAGTGCGGCGCGTACACGAGGGCGTCGAGGCCGCGGGCTTTCGCTCGTTGGACGACCTGCTCGTTCAGTATCTTCACGTGCAGGTCGACGGCGTACCCCTCACTCGTCACGCGTTTCGTTATCCCGGTGTACCCATTAGAGGTTTCTATTCGCGGAAGCGACCCTGGCCGTGGCGAACGCTTTTATCCGAGGGCGGCCTGCCTCTCAGCAATGCCACGCTGGGAGTGCGCCATCGAGGGGGACGACAGCCAGTTCGACCACGTCGAGGACCTCATCGTCCACCAGTCGACCGAACACGACCGCATCTCGTGTAAGGTGTGCGGGACCGTCGTCCCCGACGGCTATTTCGCCATCAAACACGCCTTCGACGAACACTCACGCGCCGAGTACGTCCGCGCCTACGACGCCTCCGCCGCCGAGGTCCGTCGCCGCGAGAACATCAAAGAGTCAGTCGAGGCCGCCGCCGACATGAACGAAGTCATCGAGCGACTGGAAGGGTAAGGTAGGTCACCCTGTCTGTCGTCTCCCTTCGGTACGCGCCCAGAGCAGACGCTATGCGAATGGGACTCGAAAACCGGAATCGTTCAGTGACCGACGGTGACGCCACCGGGCGTTCGCTCACCGCCGCCTGCCGTCTCACGGCTTGCTTCGCTCTCTGTTTCTCGTTATATTCGGCGCGACGAGGCCGTGCCGATTGCTTGTGGAGCGCGTTCAGCGCTCCTCACTGTCCAGCACGCGAATCTGGTCGCCGCGCACGGTGACCGGAATCGGGACCGTCGCCTCGTACAGTTCGACGGTGACCTGGTCTTTGCCCTCGTCGATGCGCTGGACCTGGGCCTTCTCGCCTTTGAACGGCCCGGCGATGAGTTCGACGATGTCCCCCTCGGCGATGCCCTCCACGTCCGGTTTCGGCGAGAGGAAGTGCTCGACTTCCGCGATGGAGGACTCGCCTTGCACGACGCCGTTGGCGTGGGGAATCTCGTCCAAGATGCGGTCGAACACGGCGTGGTCGTCGGCCTCGACCATGACGTAACTCGTCAGCGAGTCCGGGGCCAGCGCCGCGTGGATGTCCGGTTCCTCGCGGTTGATAATCATGTCCGCGACGGTGCGTTCCTGACTCGCCGTGGTCTTGACTGCGTAGATACCCATCTGTTTACACCGGCTTGCTGCCAGGGACGAAGGTCATGATGGCGAAGATGATGAACCCGATGAGGCCGACGAGCACGATGCCCGCACCGGCTATCTTTGCGATTTGCGAGAACTCCTCCCACGACGGGGTGCTCGCCAACTTGAGCACGCGCACGTAGGAGGTGAGGTCGTAGGGAACGTCCATAGCGGGTCGTATCCACCGATGGCTTTTCTATATTGTGGTCGCCGTCCGCGGTGTGAGCGGACCGCAGGGTCGTCGCGCCCACCGGACAGACCAGTCGGTACCGACGCGGGTGCGACGGAAAATCCGAGACGGTGAGGAACTGCGGACTCAGTCGACGTAGTCGATGTCGTCGCCCAACTGCTGGGCGGCCCGTTCCTGTTCGGCCTCGCTCTTGCCGTAAATCTGCGGACTCTCGACGCCGGTGACGACTATCATCGTCTCCATCTTCCCCTCGAACTCGTTGTTGATAGACGCCCCCCAGATGATGCGGGCGTCGGGGTCGATGCGGTCGTAAATCTCCTCGACGACGCCTTCGGCTTCCTCGATGGACATGTCCGGACCGCCGACGACGTTGACCAGCGCGGAGTTCGCGCCGTCGAACTCCACGTCCAGCAGCGGCGAGCGGAGCGCGGAGCGGATGGAGTCTTGGGCCTTGTTCTCGGAGTCGGACTCGCCGAGGCCGATCATCGCGACGCCGCCGTTCTCCATGATGGTGCGAACGTCGGCGAAGTCGACGTTGACCAGACCGGGCTTGGTGATGAGTTCGGTCATCCCCTTCACCGAGCGCATGAGGACGCGGTCACAGATTTTGAAGGCGTCCTGGAGGGGCATCGACGGCGCGTAGTCAAGCAGGCGGTCGTTCGGGACGACGATGACGGTGTCGGAGACGGCGCGCAGACGTTCCAGACCGGCGTCGGCGTTGGCGCGGCGGCGTTCGCCCTCCGCGGTGAACGGAATCGTGACGATAGAGATAGTGAGCGCACCGGCCTCTTGGGCGGCCTGTGCGACGACGGGGGCAGAGCCTGTGCCGGTCCCGCCGCCGAGACCGGCGGTGACGAACACCATGTCGGACCCGCTGATGGACTGCTGGATGTCCTCGATGTCCTCTTGGGCGGCTTCCTCGCCGATTTTCGGGACCGAGCCAGCGCCGCGGCCGCCGGTGCGCTTCCGGCCGATGAGTATCTTCGTGTCGGCTTTCACCTCGTCCGCGAGGTGCTGGGCGTCGGTGTTGGCGGCGACGAGTTTCGCGCCGTGGATACCCTCTTCCATCATCCGGGTGACGGTGTTCCCACCGGCCCCGCCACACCCGACGACGGTAATCTTCGTTTCGAGGTCTTTGACGACGCTCGCGAGTTCCTCGTCGGTCATCTGCCCGGAGGTGGACATGTCCTCTCTGCTCGGCGTCGTCTCCGCTGCCGACTCGGCGTCCGAGGATGCATCGTGCTCCTCTTCGGCTTCGTCGATGGCGTCGTCGATAATCGAGTCCATATTTAAATCCCCGTTGCGTACGAACACTCATTAGTTTTCCCCCTGCGTCTGACACGCGTCTGACGATTTCTCGGGGTGTTTCGGGCAATGAAACGCCGGTTTACTACAACGTAAATTGACGTATACGTTCTCTCTGAACGCTCTCCGGCGGTATCTCGTCTCCGTCGACTTCGACTGGTTGCCCTGCCGACAGCTTGCCGAACTTCGGTCCTTCCGGGACGCCGAGGGTCCGCGCGCGCTCCGGATCGAACCGCTGTTCGCGGGCGACCAGCGCACCGTCTTCGCGCACGACGCTGTCGTAGCGCTGCCGAAGCACGTCGGCCAGCATCGACACCGCGGCGTCCCGTGACTGCTCGGCGGACAGCACGACCGGTCCGGCGACGACGGTCCCGTTCTGTTCGGTGCCGAACGCCACGGCGTCGCGTTCGAGCCACGACCGCACCGTCTCGGCGTCGATGCCCCGCGCTTCCGCGAGCAAGTCCTCGGGAATCTCGGCGACGCGCCACTCGGGGTCGTCGGCGGCCGGGTCGCCAAAGCGCAGGCCCTCGGCGACGGCCCCGACGGCGTCTTCGAGCGCCGAGACCAGCCCCAGCGGAACGCCCGTCGTCTCCCTGACGAACGTCTCGTCGACGACCCGATAGCCAAGCGACTCGATAGTCTCGACCAGTTCCGGATGGTCGGCTTCGAGGAGCGCGTAGTCGGCGGCGCTGGCCTCGAATGCGCGGTCGACGGTGGCCGCTCGGGCCTCGTCGCTGTCGGCCCACTCGTCGAGGGCGTCGAGACACCACTCGGCGGCGATGTGGCCGACTGCCCAGTCCGTCTCGCGGACCACGCGCTCGAAGCGGGGCGCGTAGTGACCGCCGCCGAAGCCGACGAGGTGGCGTCGAGTGCCGTTCTCGGTCAGGGCGTCGGCCGTCGCGTCGCGGAGCGCGAGGACGGCCCGTGCCACCGCTCGGGCCGCTTCGGGGTCGCGCCACTGCGCCTCGGCGCTCCCCACTTCGACGAACATCGAGGGAGCGCCGACTTCAGTCGGTCCGTGGTGCGTACACTCCATGCCGACCTCGTAGTCGTCCGGCGCGAACTCGGTCAGCGCGTCGACGACTTCCCGGTGAGCGTTCGGGCAGGCACGCGCGAAGCGACCGGACTCGCCGCCGTACTCGGCCGCGCCGAAGTTCCCGGTGTGGTGGGCAGTCAGCAGTTTCCCGGTGTCACCGGCGTGGCGCGAGGCGAAGACGAGACACTCCGGGTCGCCGAAGGCGGCCGCGGCGTCGTCGATGTCCAGATGGAGCGCGTCGAACTCGCGGAGTTCCGCGCCGTCGGTCCGGTACACTGTGCCGCCACCCTCGTCGTCAGGTCGTGTTTCGTCCTCGACCGTCGTCCAATCGGCGAGTTCTCGGAGGTGGTCGCCGACGTGGACGGAGGCTTCGTCCGCGCGCGAGACGACGATAGCGAGCATCAGTCGGCCCGTTCGGGGTGGACCGGTTCGTTCCCCATCGCGCTCCGGAACGCGTCGGCGGCCAGTCCGACGAGCAGTTTCGCCGACCGCCACCGGACGGCGAACAGGACGACTCCGGCGACGACGTACAGGCCCGTGTAGACGAGCAACAGGTCGTGGCTCGTGATGGGCAACACCAGCAGGTCCTGGATGAGCGCGAACTCTATCAGCACCTGCGAGATGAACAGACTGAACAGCACGATGGCCTCGCGAACGGAGATTTCGAAGTTACAGAGAATCGCTAACGCGAAGAAGGACTGTCCGGCGGTAATCCATATCTCCGCCGACTGTCGGGAGTCAAAGGGGAG
This sequence comes from Haloarcula marina, assembly GCF_024218775.1. NCBI lineage: Archaea > Methanobacteriati > Methanobacteriota > Halobacteria > Halobacteriales > Haloarculaceae > Haloarcula > Haloarcula marina. The sequence continues at coordinate 1,293,687 of NZ_CP100404.1, forward strand.
GACGCCGTACCGGCCCAGCGCGAGGGAGTAGATGACGGCGATTGTCCCGATGAGGAGCGTCCACTGGTTCAGTTTCGAAGAGATGAGCGCGTTGAACCCGGCCGTCGAGCGAGCCTTATTGACGAGGACGGCGACGACGATGAGTTCGGGCGACTCGCTCGCCAGCGGCGCAATCCACTGAATCATGAAGAAGGAGGGGACGCCGATTTGCAGGCCGATTTCCTCCAGTCCGTGCGCGAACGGTTCGACGGCCGTGAAAATCATCGCGCCCGAGTACCCGAAGAGCGCGAGGACGGCGATGGGCCGCCAGGGGAGGGACCACTGCTGGAAGTACAGCGGGACGCCCACGGTGTGGTCGGACTCCTCGATATCTGACTTGAGGACGAGGCCGATGTAGGTGACGTAGAGACCGACGAGGAACAGCGTGTCCAGCGCGCCGATACCGCCGCCGAGTGGCACGGCGAAGGCCCACGCCGTCGCGGCGAGCAGGAACGCGATTTCGGTCGCGATGTCTTTGTCGAGGGTGACTACGTCGGCCAGCAATCCGTCGCGTGACTCGACTGCGGGGTCGTTGGTCGAGGCGGCCCGGAGGATGGTGAACACGGCGATACCGGCCCAGCCGATGCCGATGAGGATGCGGTTCGCACCGGTCATGTTGGCGATGGCGAGGTTGGCGTCGTGACAGGCCTCCGCCAACGGCGTTTCGCCCGCTTCGATGGCCGCTGCGGACAGTTGGCTACAGGCCTCGATAGTCGCCCCGCCAGCCCCGGCGTTCCACGCGAACAGCGCGTCGACGGCGTACTCCGGCGCGACGGCCAACACGGCGAGGACCGCGATGGCGAACGCCCGCGGTACGTCTTTCTCGGCAGTCTCCGCGCCCCACGCGAGGAGAAACGACGCGCCGAGGACGGCGAGCCCGCTCACCGCGACGGTCGTGAGGATGTCCATACCGACGCCGAGGAGACCCGCGACGACCCAGCCAGCGGTCAACAGGACGGCAAGGCCGACCTGAACGAGTGGATGACGTAGACGACTCACTAGCAGAGCACAGCAGAGGTCGGAGTGAAAAGCTTGCGAAAGGACCGCCGACCGCCCGGATAGCGTGGCGTTCATAACTCTCCCGCGCGCTGGCGCGAGTATGAACGTCTACGGTCTCATCGGGAATCCGGTCGGCCACTCGCTGTCGCCGCCGATGCACGAGGCAGGGTACGAGGCGCTCGGTATCGACGCGAAGTACGTCACCTTCGAACCGCCCGCAGACGAGGGCGCGGCGGCCGTCGAAGCGGCCGAAAAACTTGGCGTTGCGGGTCTGAACGTCACCATCCCGTTCAAACAGGACGTCCTCGCGGCCGTCGACCCGGACCCGTTGGCCCAGCGCATCGGCGCGGTCAACACCGTCGATTTCTCCGGTGAGACGCCGCGGGGCTACAACACTGACGCCGTCGGGGCAGTCCGCGCCCTCGACCACCACGGCGTCGAGCTATCCGGGACGACGGTCGTCGTCGGCGCGGGCGGGGCCGGTCGCGCCGTCGCGTTCGGACTTGCCGACGAAGGGATGGCGGTCCGCATCGCCAACCGGACCGAATCGAAGGCCGTCGACCTCGCGGCCGACGTACCCGAGGCGAGCGGGCACGGCCTCGACGAACTCGCGGAACTACTGGCCGACGCCGACGTGCTGGTCAACTGCACGAGCGTCGGGATGGACGAGGACGCGACGCCGGTTCCGGCCGAGGCGCTCCACGGCGACCTCGCCGTCCTCGACGCGGTGTACTCGCCCATCGAGACGCGACTGCTCCGGGACGCCGCCGCGGCGGGGGCGACGACCGTCGACGGCGCGTGGATGTTACTGTATCAGGGAGTCGAGGCGTTCGAACGATGGACGGGCGAAGACGCGCCCGTGGATTCGATGAACGCGGCGCTCCGTGCCGGTTTGTGACCGATAACGTACCAGCAAGAGATTAGTGTCGGGGGGCTGTAAGCCCGCGTATGGGTCTACTTCAGAAGCTAAAGTCTGCGCTCGGGCTCGACGGCTCGGAGTCTTCCGGGAGGCGCTCTTCCGGAGATGTCGACGTCACCGTCGAGCGAGAGCCATCTACCGAATCCGAAGATGCGGTCAAAGGGACTGAGACAGCGACGACTGCGGACTCTGCGGCCGACACTGGGACCGGGACAGAGACCGAATCCGAGACAGGGACCGAGACCAAGAGCGAGACCGAGACCGAGACTGACGCCGACAGTTCGGCGGACAGCGAGAGCGATGCCGCCGAGGAATCCGAGGACGCGGCCGAGGAGGACGTGGACGCGGACCTAATCGAGGACGAGATACCGGAAGGGACCGAGGAAGAGTCGGAAGCGGCGGCCGCCGACGCGACGGTCCCCGAGGCCGAACCCGACGACGGGAGTTCCCTGCCCGTCACCGAAATCAAGGGTATCGGTCCGGCCTACGCCGAGCGACTGTCGGGCCTCGACATCGAGTCGGTCGGCGACCTCGCCGCGGCCGACGCCGCCGACATCGCGGCCGAGACTGACCTCTCGGAGAGCCGCGTCGCCGGGTGGATAGAACGCGCACAGGACTACTGACTGCCCGAACCGCAAGGGAATTACACTCCCGTCTGCTTTCTCTCGGTAATGCCAACGGTGAAGACTGGCCGCGACGCTTTCGAGCGACTCGCGGCGGACGCGCCGCCGACAGCCCGCGTGCCGGTGGCCGTCCGCGTGACCGTCGACGACCCGTTCGACGCCTACCGACGGGCGCGCGACGACGTTGGTGGCGTGTACCTCGGCACGACCGGCGGACAGTCCGGGTGGGGCTACTTCGCGACGACGCCAGCCGATTTCTGCGAGGTGAATCCCGGGGATGGCGATTCGCTGCCTCGACTCGCTGCCGTCTTAGACGGGGAGACGCTCGTTCGCGGGGACTGTTCGGTCCCGTACCCCTGCGGCGCAATCGGCTGGCTCTCCTACGACATCGCCCGGGAACTGGAAGACCTGCCCGAGCACGCAGTCGCCGACCGCGCCCTCCCGCGGTTGCAGGTCGCCACGTACGACCGCGTCGCGGCGTGGGAGGAACCCCGCGGTGACGGCCCCGTCGAACTCACGATTACCGCCTGCCCGCGACTCGACGAGTTCGACACCGCGGGGCTGGCCTACGAGTTCGGCCGCGAACACGCCCTCGAACTCGCCCGCGTGGCCGTCGACGGCGACCCGAGCGTCGGCCCGCCAGCGGTCGACACCGACTCCGCTGCCTTCGAGAGCGACTGCACCCGCGACGCCTTCGCCGAGCGGGTGCGAGCGGTCAAACAGTACATCCGCGACGGCGATACGTTTCAGGCGAACGTCTCCCAGCGACTCACCGCGCCCGCCGCGGTCCATCCGGTCGAAGCGTTCGACGCGCTTCGGACGGTCAACCCAGCACCGTACTCGGCGCTCGTGGAGTTTCCCGGCGTCGATTTGGTCAGCGCCAGCCCGGAACTCCTCCTCCATCGGGACGGCGACCGCCTCGTCACCGAACCTATCGCGGGGACCCGACCGCGCGGAGAGACGACTGCGGCCGACGAGGAACTGGAGGCCGACCTGCTCGACGACGAGAAAGAGCGGGCCGAACACGCGATGCTCGTCGACCTCGAACGAAACGACCTCGGGAAGGTCAGCCGATTCGGGAGCGTCGAGGTGACCGACTACCGGCGCGTCGACCGCTACTCGGCGGTGATGCACCTCGTCTCGGAAGTCGAAGGCCGACTCCGAGAGCGGGCGACCCTCGAAGACGCAATCGCGGCGGTGTTCCCCGGCGGGACCATCACGGGCGCGCCCAAGCCGCGGACGATGGAGATAATCGACGAGGTCGAACGGACCCGCCGCGGCCCGTACACCGGTTCTATCGGTATCTTCGGATTCGACGGCCGGGCGACGCTGAACATCGTCATCCGCACGCTAGTCCGGTACGCCGACGAGTACCACCTCCGGGTCGGCGCGGGCATCGTCCACGACTCGGACCCGGACAGCGAGTACGACGAGACGCTGGACAAGGGCCGGGCGCTCGTCACCGCCGTCGACGAGGCGCTGGGTCGTCGGGCGAACCTCTCGGTGGGGGGGTCCCGATGAGCGATTCGAGCCACCAGCGGGGTCGCGGCGCACCGCCCAGCGACTCGCTCGCCCCGACAATTCTCGTCGTCGACAACTACGACTCGTTCGCGTACAACCTCGTCCAGTACGTCGGCGAGGTGCTACTGCGACTGGACGGCACGGAGGACGACGTGCTCGTTCGGCGCAACGACGCCGTCACCGTCGACGAGATTCACGACCTCGCTCCGGACGGCATCGTCGTCTCGCCGGGACCGGGGACTCCCGAAGCCGCCGGTATCTCGATGCCGACGTTCGCGGAACTCCGGTATCCGACGCTCGGCGTCTGTCTCGGCCATCAGGCGCTGTGTGCCGCCAACGGGTCGACCGTGGGCCACGCCGAGGCCGTCGTCCACGGCAAGTCCTCGTTCGTGACCCACGACGGCGAGGGCATCTTCGAGGGCGTGCCCGACCCCGTGAAAGTCGGCCGGTATCACTCGCTCGCGGTTCGCCGCGACGACCTGCCGGACGTGCTGGAGGAGACGGCCTACACCGTGGAGGACGACGGCGGCGAGGAGAGCATCGTCATGGGCGTCCGCCACCGCGAACTCCCCCACGTCGGCGTCCAGTTCCACCCTGAAAGCATCCTGACCGACCACGGGAAACGGATGGTCGAGAACTTCTGTCACACATGCACTACCACGTAAACGGCGACCTCGTACCCGAATCCGAGGCGACGGTGTCGGTGCTTGACCGCGGGTTCGCCTACGGTGACGGCGTGTTCGAGACCCTGCGGGTATACGGCGGCGACCCGTTTGCGTGGGACGCCCACCGCGCCCGCCTCCAGCGGAGCGCCGAGACGCTGGGGTTCGGCGAGGCGATTCCGGACGACCTGCGCGAACGAGTCGACGAGACGCTCGACGCGAACGACCTCACCGAGGCGTACTGCAAAGTCTCGGTCACTCGCGGCGTCCAACCGGGGAAACTCACCCCCGGGGCCGAGGTGGACCCCACGGTAGTCGTCGTCGTGAAAGAACTCCCGCGCGGCGGCCGGGACGGCGAGCGAGTCTGGGACGGCCCCGCCGACGTGCAGACGGTCCGGACTCGTCGGATTCCGAGCGAGGCAGTCCCGGCGGACGCGAAGACCCACAACTACCTCAACGGCATCCTCGGGCGACTCGAACTCCGACGGGCGGCCGTCGACGGCGACGCCGCCGACGAGTGTCTCATGCGGGACGTAGACGGCAACGTCGTCGAGGGCGCGACGAGCAACGTCTTCTTCGTCTCCGACAACGCGCTCCGGACGCCGAGCGAGGGGTTGGACCTGCTTCCGGGCATCACCCGAGAAGTCGTGGTCGAACTTGCCCAGGAAGAGGGATTCCCCGTCGAGACGGGGGCGTACTCGTTGGACGCGATTCGGGACGCCGACGAGGCGTTCCTGACGAACTCGACGTGGGAGATTCGCCCGATAGGGACCGTCGACGGCATCGACGTGGGTGCCGGTCCGATGACGAAACTGCTCCAGCGCCTGTACGACGAGCGAATCGAGACCGAACACTACTGAGCCAGTCGCTCTGGCGGAGAGACCGGCAAAAAAGTAGGACGATGCAACCCGTGCTGACAGTTTACTACGGTGCGTAACAGACCCAACTCTGGGGCGGGACCCACACTTCGACCCAGTTGTCCCCGTTCGTGGTCACGTCACCGGCGTTGCCGCTGTAGTCGTTGAGCGTCTGGTTGGTCCACGACGTGTAGACCCACTTGCCCTGCCACGAGTCGGACCGATTCAGGCCGACGAGCAGGTTGTTCTGCCGCTCGTAAATGTAGAGGTTCTGGTCGACGTGGCGGGTGTAGGCCGCGCCGCCTGCGAGGTTGTTCTTTATCCACAGCAGGTTGCGGATGTCACCGTCGCTGACGCCGATGCGGTTGCTGTAGACGCGCGGGTATCCCTCGTAGGTGAGGATGTACGCGTACGCGAGTTTCTCGTACTGCGGCGGGCCGCTGTCGTGGTTCGAGACGAAGGTGAGCGACTGGAACGGCGACTGGTTGACCAGTCCGGCCCCGTCGAGGGCGTTCATGTCGCCGTTCTGGTGGAACACGTCCTCCTTCATCGTGTAGTAGAGGGCGTAGTCCGTGACGGACATGCCCGTGTTCGCGTAGCCCTGACAGTAGTTCACGTCGCCTTGCAGGACTTCACCGACCTTGTAGAGGCCGAGGTCGTCGGCCCACTGGTTCGCGTAGTCGCTGAAGAACCACTCGGGGACGTGTTTCGCGGCGTCCCACCGAACGCCGTCGACACCGAGTCCCGCGTACTTCTCGACGTAGTCTTTCAGTTGGCCGCGGACGTACGACGACTCCTGTTTGAGGTCTTTCAGGCCGACGAGCCACCCGTCCTCGACCGATTCGGGGTCCGAATAGTCGATGGAGGACTCGGGATGGAAGTCCTGTTCGCTGAAGTACGGCAGGTCCGCGAAGGAGATGCCGGGCGCGCCGCGGAAGTCGTCGTTCGCCGCCATGTGATTGATGACGGCGTCGGCGATGACATCGAGGCCCTGTGCGTGAGCCTCGGCCACCATGTCCTCGTACTCCGACTCGGTGCCGAAGACGCTGTTGAAGTTCTTCAAGTCGACCGGCTGATACCCCAGCGGCGGGTCTGTCACGCCTTGCTGATGGCTCCGGTCCAGCCGACTGTACTGCGCTGGCGGCACCTGAATCGCGTCGTAGCCTTGGTCGGCAATCGTCGAGAGGTCGCTTTTGACCTGGTTCCAGTCGGTGTGGTAGTACTGATACACCGCGCTCGAACCGACCGCCTCGGCCCCACCGCTCGCGAGTGATGCACCCGTCGCCGCTGCGCCGAGCGCGCCCATGCCTTTGAGTACGTCGCGTCGAGAGAAGCCACCGCTTCTCCCTGCGTTGAATCCTGTCATCTGTCTGTATTTCCGTGATCGTTTACCGCGTGCCGTGTGGTCTGCGCTGCCATGCCTACATCCATGAAGAATTACTACATAACATTAAAGATAAGGATGTTATTGGTTTGTAATATATTCGAAAACTAGACTGAAAAATTCAATCAAACTTTTCAATATGCGCTCGATGCAGGCCTCCTTCGCGGCGCTCTCCCGGTCAGGTGTTCGAGTCTGTGGGATTGTGGTAGCGTTGCTGACTGGTATTGTGTGCTATTCTCTCTCAATATCTCGGTGGCTGTTCGACCGCACTCAGCGACTCGCGCGACACGGGTCGTGGGGCGCTCCTGCGGACGCCGCGTTCGACGCCGTCCAACCGCGTTCTCGACGCGTCGGCACTCAGAGTACGTCTTCGCGCTCCACCCCGTCGATGTCGAGAATCAGGTCCGGACCGTACGCACCGGCGGGCGTCTGATAGCCGGTGTGGACGTTCCCGTCGAGGACGCGCTCGACGGTCGCCATGGCGGTTTCGACGGTCAGCGTGTACGTGTGCGGGCCGCGAAGTCGGCTGATGACGCGGTCGCCGCCCGCGGCGCGTGCCTCGCCCCACACGAGGCTCTCGCCGCTGGCCCGTTCGTCGGCGTCCGGGCCGTCGGTCGTCTGTTCGATGAGCCACTGGAGGCCCGCCTTCACCGGGGGGAGGCCGAGGACCGGCGACAGGGTTCCGGCGAGTCGCGTCTGCCGCACGGCGCTCGGTGGCATCGACATGTAGACGGTGACGTTCGGGATGCCGGTCGTGTAGTACGCCGTCGCCACGTCACCCCACGGGATGCTCGCGGCGTGGCGGCCGTCGTGTCCCCACCCGAAGTCGATTGTTCGGGATTCGTGGGCGACGCCGACCTGCCGGATTCGGCCGTCGCGCCGGACGGCCCCGCCCTCGTCGATGTGTTCGACCAGCGTCTTCGCCGTTCCCGTCGAAGCCCCCATCTCGGCGTGGAAGGCCAGTTCCAGCGTGTCGGCTTCAGGCAGTCGTTCGTGGAGGTGCGCGCCCAGACAGTCGGTCGGAACCACGTCGAACCCGACGCCGGGCAACAGCATCACCCCCGCCTCGTCCGCCTCGCTGTCCCGGTCGTGGATGGCCTCGAAGACGCCGAGTTCCCCGGTGATGTCGAGGTAGTGCGTCCCGGTTCGGAGGCAGGCGTCGACCATCGGTTCCCACGTCCGCGAGAAGGGACCGGCGCAGTGGAGGACTGCTGTCGCGTCGGCGAGCATCGCGTCGAGTGCCCGTGGTTCGTCGAGGCCGACCACCTCGTAGTTACACCCCAACTCGGTCGCCTGTCGTTCGATTGTCCGCCGGTTGCGCCCGGCCAGCACAGGGTTCAATCCGCGGTCGACGGCTTCCTCGGCGACCAGTTCTCCCGTGTACCCGTACGACCCGTAGATGACGACCTCGTCCATACCACGGAGTTGGTCCGACGCGTGAATAAACGTTTATTGAATGGAGAGTTTCCGACCGAGGAATTGAAGCGGGCCAGTCACATATCTCGAGTCAACATGGACGAGGACAGCAGGATTGTGGCGGTCGACGAGGTCCCCGAGGACGGGAGTTTTCTGTTCACGGTCCGCGACGGGTTCGACACCGAGGAAGCCATCCTCGTGCGCCTCACCGACGGCGTCGTCGCCTTCGAGAACTACTGCCCTCACTGGCGAGACATCCGGTTGGACAAGGGAAGCGGCGCGACGATGCGCGAAGACGAACTCGTCTGTGAGAAACACGGGGCGACGTTCGAGTCGGATACCGGCACCTGCACGTTCGGCCCCTGCGAGGGCGCGGTGCTGGAGGAAGTCGCCGTCACCGTCGAGGACGGCGCGGTGTACCTGACCGACGACCGCTACGAGTTCGAACAGCAGGGCTCGTCGGGCGACCACGACCTCTCCTCGGGCGGACGCATCGGCTTTTCGGGGCAGTAGCGTCGACCGCACCCCCGCTCAAGCGATTCGATAGGCGGGTTCGGCGACGCTCTCAGATTTGCACTCCGGGCATCGACTCGGCCGGTTCGTCAGGTCGTCGAAGTCCGTGAACCCGCACTTCTCGCACTCGGGCGGCGCGACGAGCAGTTGTTCGTCGGTGGCGTCCAGCGATTTCGCGATGTGTTCCACGTGGCTGAGCGCGCTGCTCGTGCGTATCTCGAACGTGTTCGCGATTGTCCCCGCCGCCATCGTCTCGTCGCGTAATCTATCGGCGATGCGTTGGCGCGTCGTCCGACTTGCCTCACGCATGGGATTGCTTGGCAACCGTCGGTAATAGGTTTTGTTACGGTTCCATCGCCGTCTCGACATTTATTACCGCGGCTCGCCACAAATTACGTATGAGTGACACGAGCGCAGTGGAAATGACGGGCGACGAACGCGACACCTTCCTCGGCGTCGGCGGGACGGGCGTCCTCGCGTTCAGTGCGTCCGGTGACGGCCCGCCCGATGCCGTCCCGGTGTCGTACGGGTACGACCCCGGCGAGACGACGTTCTACTTCCGGTTGGCGACCCGGCCGACCAGCGACCGCGCCACCGACGGCAGACCGGTGACGTTTGTCACCTACGACCGGTCGGGCGAGGGGTACCGGAGCGTCGTCGCGTCGGGTCGACTGGAACCCGTCCGCATCGAAGACGTCGCCGACCGGTCGCTCGCGGGACTGGAGAACGTCGACATCCCCGCCGTCGACATCTTCGACCGGCCAGTCGAGGATGTGTCGTTCGAACTCAGGCGACTGGTTCCCGAGACGCTGACGACGCGCCGGTCCCGGGAGTAGTCGATTGACTGGTATCGACCTCGCAGTTCCGTGGTTTGCTCTGCGGTCGCACACTCCGATACGTCCCGAACTCGCGACGACGCCGGAGTTCGGTCGTTTTCACGAACGCCTTTCCAGAAATGATTCGCGCTCCGCGCGAACCCGACGAACAAAGCGGTTCAGCCGAAGTTTTCCACCTTCGCGTCGTCGGCGTCCACACCGGCGGCCTCCAGCGCGGCCGTCGCGTCGTCCAAGAAGTCGGCGAAGCCGTAGATGAACACCTGACCGCCATCGGCGGTGGCGTCGGCGACGGCGTCGGTCAGGCCGTCGTCCCCGTCGAGGACGGCGACGAACGCGCCGTCTGCTTCGAGCGCGGCCAGTCGGTCCTCGTGAATCGGGTCGTCGTCCTGATAGACGACGGCGGCGTCGTTCCCGTCGGCCAGCGCGCGCTCTGCGATGCCGACGGCCGGACCGATGCCGGGGCCGCCAGCGAGGAGTACCGCCCGTGCTTCGCCCTCGTAGAAGTCCGACCCGAAGGGACCGGCGATGCGGACCGTGTCACCCGCTTCGAGGTCGGCCAAGTGAGGCGCGACTTCGCCGTCTGGGTCGATGCCGACGGTAATCTCGAACTCGTCGGTCACGTCGGGCGAGGAGATGGTGTAGAAGCGTGATTCGTCCTCGCCGTCGACGGCGAGCGTGAGTTTGACGAACTGACCGGGTTGGGCGTCGAATTCTGGCGGCGTCTCGATGTCGATAGCGATGGCGTTCGGCCCGACCGACCGAACGTCTGCGACGGTGAGTGAACGTTCGTCCATGTGGCGGACGTAGCGGGGGCCAGCCAAGGGGATTTCGGTTGATTCTGCCGCCTGTTGCACATATTGTTTCGATTCCGAGTTCCTCGCGCGCGGGCGCATACAGAAGCCTTTTCCTACCCCGCAGGCTACCCGTGAGATAGTATGCCAGACGACCTCAATTGGGCCATCGGCGGGGAAGCCGGCGATGGTATCGACTCGACCGGGAAAATCTTTGCGCAGGCACTCTCCCGGGCCGGTCGACACGTCTTCACCTCGAAGGACTTCGCCTCTCGAATCCGTGGCGGGTACACCGCGTACAAGGTCCGAACCGCGGTCGACCGCGTCGAGAGCGTCGTCGACCGCCTCGACATCCTCATCGCCCTGACCGAGCGGACCATCCACGAGAACGAGGACGAACTGCACGACGACTCGGTCATCATCTACGACGGCGAGCGCACCACGATGCAGGACGTCGAGGTGCCCGGCGACGCTACCGCCCTGGAAGTCCCGTTGAAGCGTCTCGCCGAGGACGCCGGTGGGGCCATCATGCTCAACGTCGTCGCCCTCGGTGCGGCCTGTGAAGTGACGAACTTCCCCATCGAGAACTTAGACGAGAGCCTCCAGAAGCGCTTCGGCGACAAGGGCGAGGCCATCGTCGAGAACAACAAGAAGGCCGCCCGCAAAGGCCGGGACTACGTCCGCGAGGAGTACGACGAGGAGTTCGGCTACGAACTGGAAACCACCGACGCCGACTACGTCCTTCTGAACGGCGACGAGGCCATCGGGATGGGCGCTATCGCCGGTGGCTGTCGCTTCTACGCTGGCTACCCCATCACCCCGGCGACGGACGTGATGGAGTACATGACCGGGCGCGTCGACCAGTTCGGCGGCAAAGTCGTACAGGCCGAGGACGAACTCGCGGCCATCAACATGGCGCTGGGCGCGGCCCGCGCCGGTGCGCGGTCGATGACCGCCACCTCCGGCCCGGGTATCGACCTGATGACCGAGACGTTCGGCCTCGTCGCGACCAGCGAGACGCCGCTGGTCATCTGTGACGTGATGCGCTCGGGCCCCTCGACGGGGATGCCGACCAAGCAGGAACAGGGCGACCTGAACATGACGCTGTACGGCGGTCACGGCGAGATTCCGCGGTTCGTCCTTGCGCCGACGACCATCTCCGAGTGCTTCTGGAAGACCGTCGAGGCGTTCAACCTCGCCGAGAAGTACCAGACGCCGGTATATCTCGTCTCCGACCTCGCGCTCGCGGTCACGGAACAGACGTTCTCGCCCGAGACCTTCGACATGGACGAGGTCGAAATCGAGCGCGGCAAAGTCGTCGACGAGAACGACATCGACGCGTGGCTGGACGAGAAGGGGCGCTTCCAGGCGCACTTCCCGGCCGCAGACGGCATCTCGCCGCGCGCCTTCCCCGGCACCACCGACGGCGCGCACATGACGACCGGCCTCGAACACGACGAACTCGGTCGCCGGACCGAGGACACCGAGGTCCGCGTCGAACAGGTCGACAAGCGCCAGCGGAAGGTCGAGACGGCCAAAGAGGAGGAGGACTTCGACTACCGCGAGTTCGGCGACGCCGACGCGGACACGCTGGTCATCTCGTGGGGGTCGAACGAGGGCGCGATGCGAGAAGCCCTCGGGTTCCTCGACGAGGACGGTCACGACGTTCGGTTCATCTCCGTTCCCTACATCTTCCCGCGGCCGGACCTCACCGAGGAAGTCGAATCCGCCGACGACGTCATCGTCGTCGAGTGTAACGCCACCGGCCAGTTCGCCGACGTCATCGAACACGACGTCCTCGAACGCGTCGAGCGCATCAACAAGTACACCGGCGTGCGATTCAAGGCAGACGAACTGGCAGACGAAATCAAACAGACGCTCGCTGGCGACGCGGGCACACAGGAGGTCGAAGCAGAATGAGCTCAGACGTCCGATTCACAGACTTCAAATCCGACAAGCAACCGACGTGGTGTCCCGGATGCGGCGACTTCGGGACGATGAACGGCATGATGAAAGCGCTGGCCGAGACGGGCAACGACCCCGACAACACGTTCGTGGTCGCCGGTATCGGCTGTTCCGGCAAAATCGGGACGTACATGCACAGCTACGCGCTGCACGGCGTCCACGGCCGCGCCCTGCCGGTCGGCATCGGCGTGAAGATGGCGAACCCCGAACTCGAAGTGATGGTCGCCGGCGGCGACGGCGACGGCTACTCCATCGGTGCGGGCCACTTCATCCACGCCGTCCGCCGGAACGTCGACATGAGCTACGTCGTCATGGACAACCGCATCTACGGCCTCACCAAGGGGCAGGCCTCGCCCACCTCGCGGCAGGACTTCGAGACGGCGACGACCCCCGAAGGTCCCGGCCAACCGCCGGTCAACCCGAAGGCGCTGGCGCTCGCGGCCGGTGCGACATTCATCGCGCAGTCGTTCAGTTCGAACTCTCAGCGCCACGCTGAAATCGTCCAGCAGGCCATCGAACACGACGGCTTCGGCTTCGTCAACGTCTACTCGCCCTGTGTCACGTTCAACGACGTCGACACGTACGACTACTTCCGCGACACTATCGTCGACTTGGACGAAACGGACCACGACGCGCAGAACCGCGACCAGGCCAAGGACAAGATACTCGAGAGCGACAAGGAGTACATGGGCGTCCTCTATCAGGACGAGGACTCCGTCCCCTTCGAGGAACGTGAAGGCATCGAGGCCCCGATGAACGACATCCCCGACGGCGCGCCCGAGGGCGCGATGGACCTCGTTCGCGAGTTCTACTAGGCCTTCTTCTTTCCTGTCGGGTTCGCGCTCGCCACAGACGAACGCTCGACTGCGGGCCAAACACGTGGGCGATACCGCGAGTTCGGGACGGTATCGGTGCCCGCGACCGCACAGCGTCCCTGTTACCGCACCGTTCTCACTGCCACGCCGTCGCACACACAACTGGATTGGGTCCGGACCATAAGTGCGCGGTCCCAACCTGAGGTATGCACGTCTTCTGGCACCAGCGGGACCTTCGGATTCCGGACAACCGCGGCCTCTCGCTCGCGGCGAACGACGCCGACGTGGTCCCCGTCTACGTCGTCGACTCCGACCTGCTGAAGAAGGTCGGCAAGCGCCAGCGCGCCTTCTTCATGCGCGGTGTTCGTGCCCTGAAGCGGCAGTATCGCGAGCGCGGGAGTGACCTCGTCGTTCGCTCGGGGTCCGCCGTCGACGTTCTCTCCGAGGTGGTCGAGGAGCACGATGCCGACCGGGTGTTCTACAACGAGCACTACCGACCTGCGCGGCGGAACCGCCAGCGCCGCGTCGACGACGCCCTCCCCACGAAGTCCCTGACCGACCTGTTGCTCGTCGACCCCGCCCGACTCGACCAGCGGTACGAGAACCACAGTCGGTTCTACGACGACTGGCAGGCCGTCCAGAAACTGCCACCTGCCGAGACGCCGGACGACGACTCGCTGGCCGCCGTCAGCGACTCGAAGACTGCGCCGGAAATCGAGGCCGATATCGACCTTCCCGCGGCGGGCTACGACGCTGCCCGCGCCCGCTGGGACCGGTTTCTCGCCGACGGCATCGAGACGTACAACGACACGCGCGACGACATGCAGGCGGCCGTCGAACGACCGGTCGGGGCCGTCTCGCGCATGTCGCCGTACCTCGCGGCGGGGATGATAGGCATCCGCGAAGTGTGGCGCGACGCCAGCGACCGCCACGCCGTGGTCGGCGCCGACGGGAAGCGCAACGTCCAGAAGTACCGCTACGAACTCTCGTGGCGCGAACAGAGCTACCACCTGCTGTACCACAATCCGACGCTCCTGACGGCGAACTACAAGTCCTTCCCGAACGCCATCGAGTGGGAGAACGACCCAGAGCACTTCGAGGCGTGGAAACGCGGCGAGACGGGGTATCCGCTGGTCGACGCGGGGATACGGCAACTGGACGCGGAGGGGTACGTCCACAACCGACCCCGACAGAACGTCGCCTCCTTCCTCACGAAACACCTGCTCACCGACTGGCGGAAGGGCGCGCGGTACTTCACGAAGCGACTGGTCGACCACGACCCGGCCTCGAACTACGCCAGTTGGCAGTGGACGGCCTCGACGGGGACCGATTCGGTCGACGTGCGCATCTTCGACCCGGTGGCGCAGATGAGCAAGTACGACAGCGGGGCCGACTACGTCACCGAGTACGTCCCGGAACTGCGCGGCGTACCGGCCTCGAAAATCGTCGATTGGCCGACGCTCCCGGCGGCGGAACGCGAGGAACTCGCGCCCGACTATCCCGGGCCGATAGTCGACCGGAACGACGCGTACGAACGGGCACAGCGGGTGTTCGAGCGGGCACTCGGGAAGCGGTAGGTGCGGGAGTCAGCGGTCGGCCATCCGCACGCTACAGTGCAGACAGACCGTCTCTCCGGCCACCCAGTTCACGTCGGTCCGGTCGCAGTCGGGACACCGGAAGTTCGCGTTGTTGAACTCTGTGGTTCCGCGCGGGACGTGCAGTATCCCGGCGTCGAGCACCGCGTCGACGACTCCGGGGAACGTCCGCCGTTTGAACGCCGGGCGGTGTGTGAGGTAGCCGACGGACCCGGTGTCGCTCCCGTGGATATCGTCCCACGCGACCTCTGCGCTCGTGTTCCGAGAGGCGTGCAGTACGACTTCGTTCGCGGCGTCGAACGTCGGCGCTGTCACCTGCTCCATCGGGTCGACGGGTGCACAGGCGCGGTAGCGGTCGGCGGCGTCGGTGTAGGCGTCGCCCGGGTCGGCCCCGCGGACCGCTCTCGCGTCGCCGACGAACTCGGAGAACAGTGCGCTCTCGACGCCCTCCCGGACGTGGTCGCGTTGCTCGCCCGCGAGCAGTTCGACTTCTCGACACCGCGTCTCTCCTCGGTCGTCCAGTCCCACCAGTCGGAAACAGAGGCCAGCGAGCGTCAGCGACGCGAGTCCCTTCGCCGTCCGTCCCCTGCCACCGGGTTCGAGTAGCGTGCTGCCGGTGTCGCTGCCGCCGAAGCGCCGGTGGGCGTCGTGAGTGTACGACTGCGCGGCCGCGAGGTAGTCTCTGTCGACGAGGTGGGACACCGCCGCCGAGCGAGCGTTCGTGGTCACGTGGAAGATAGGCGATACAGGAGTAACTACGGCATACCGACGTGGTTGGGTGTGCGCTGTGACAACGCGGCGGTACGAGAAACCGCTCAGCGGTGGCCGGGCAACACACTCGGGTCGCCCGAGCGATAGATGTACTCGACAGCGACGCCAGTCAGCGGCGACTCGGCGGCCGTGGCGTACTCTTTGGCGAGGTTGAGGTACTGTTCGGTGATGTCGACGACCCGCGTGTAGGCCGCCCGGTCGTCCGGCGCGAGGAGGTACTCCGCCGTCACGGGCGTCAACTGTCCTTCGGCCCGGTCGTCAGCGTAGTCGTCCACGTCGTCCAGCCACACCTGGGCGCCGATGATAGCGAGGACGATGGCCTTCGCGAAGTCGTCGTCGATGTCCAGTCCGGCGAGTCGATAGAGGTCGAGCATTCCGTCGTAGATGACCCCCACGCGGGCGTACTGCGTCTTGCTGTAGGGGAGTTGCTTCTCGGCCTCGGTCAGCGCCGCCGGGTCCTCATCGTAGTCGGCGAACTTGTACTCCTCGCGGATGGCGTCTTTCGCGTCCTCGTCGCCGTCCTCGGCGGCCGTCATCAGGTCGCGGAAGTAGTCGTCGCGGTCCTGATGGGCCTCGGAGTAGTCGACGGCCCACTGGTAGGCGTCGGCGACGACGGGGGGCATCTGGTCTAGGAGGCCGTCGAGGTGGGACTGTAACGCGGCCTGCGCTGTCTCAGCGACCCGGCGTGGGTCGGCGTCGATGTCCGTCTCGAAGTCCTCGAACTCGTCGTCGTTGATGGCGTCGCGCATGTCGCCGTCGACCAGCGCTTCGATGGAGAGACGGGTCATCTGCTCGGCGCGGACGACCTGCTCGCGCGGCGAGATGTCGGGCGTGTCGCCGCTCAGGCCCGCCGTCTCGACGGGCGGGACACCGGTGGCGATGTTATCGGTCACCGGGTCAGTGCCGGCGTCTCGACGGGCCTCTCGATAGACGTACCCGAGCGTCAACTGCGCGGGCAGGATGAGTTTCGTGTCGTAGCGAAAAGAGACGGGGCGGCCGAACTCGTCTTCGAGCGCCGCCTCGACGCGGTCGTACACGTCGTCGAGCATCCGTTCGGTCCGGTCGTCGATTTCCGACTTGAGCGAGAGGCTGCTGTAGTCGAACACGCCGGTGTCCGCGTAGTAGCCGAGGACCGACCGGAGTGCGGTCGGGAGCCTTCGACTGTCGGCGAGCGCGCCAGCCCCTGTCTTGAGCACCATGTATCGTCTCTCCGAGTGTGGCAACTGCTGTGGTTGGCGGGTCCTTTACCCTTTCGAGAGACGGCGCGTCGGCGGTAGATAAAGCAAGACTGATAACCGATACGAGTAACCCACAAGCATGCGCGACCGCTTTGACGTGGTGATTGCCGGGGCTGGTCCCGCGGGCGGCCAGTGTGCTCGTGACTTAGCCGAGCGGAACTACGACGTACTGGTCCTCGAAACCGAGTCGGAATCGGACTTCCCACGTCAGAGCAACAAATCGACGGCCGGGACGTTCCCCTCTGCGATGACGGCCTTCTCGATCCCGGACGACGTCGTGATGCACTACACCGACAAGGTCGTCCTCGAATCGCCGAACGACCACTACGTCCGTACCCAGACTGGCGCAGTGCTGGAGTTCGCCGATTTCAAGCGCTTCCTCGTCCGCGACAGTCGCGAGAAGGGCGCGACCTATCGCTTCGACTCGCGAGTCTCGGCCCCCATCATGGAGGACGGCGAGGTCGTCGGCGTCCGCTACGACGGCGACAGAGAGGTGTACGCCGACGTGATTATCGACGCGACGGGCCCGGCCGCGCCGCTGGCGAAGAAACTCGGCGTCTGCGACCTCAAACGCGAGAAGCAGGCCATCGGCATCGAGTACGAGTACGAGGGCGTCGACATGAATCGGGCGGGCTACGCCGACCTCAACGACGCGATGATGCTCCGCCTCGACCACGACCTCGCGCCCGGCGGCTACTCGTGGATTTTCCACACCGGTGAGGACACCGCGAAGGTCGGCCTCTGTTACATTCAGAACGCGGCCCACCACGACTACTCGAAGGAGGGCATGGGCATCGACGACTACCTCGAATACTGGTTAGACAGGGACCCCCGCTTCGAGAACGCCGAACGAATCGAGGGGAAACACGCTCATCGTGGCTCGGCACACATTCAGCCGCCGGCCTCCCTGAGCACGGACAACTTCATGGCCATCGGCGACACCGTCCCCAGCATCGACCCGCTCTGGGGCGAGGGCATCCACAAGGGCATGAAATCCGCCCGCGCCGCCGCGGCCACCGTCGACGCCGCCCTCACCCCGAACGACCCGGACACGTCCGCGGAGTCGCTGGCGGTCTACGATCAGTTGTGGCACAGCGACGTGGCCCCGAAACAGCGAACGCGACTGACGATGACCGAACTGCTGTACCTCGCGCCAAACGAGCGCTACGACCAGTTGATGGCCGACCTCCAGCAGACCGACGACGACGTGCTGACCGAGGTCAACTCTGGCAACCGACGGGCGTTCGCCCAGTTGTTCCACCTCTCTGACCTCCCGCTCTTGGCGAAGTACGCTCGCCAGCGACTCTCGAACTGACGAACCGCGCCGCGACGCGCGGACCGAAAAAAACCGAGTGCGGCAGGCTTTTCTCCGCCCGACCGGATTCTCTCACAATGAGTAACACGGTGGGCGTCGTCGGCGACGCCGGTGTCGCCGAGGCGGTTCGGGACGCTGGCTACTCGGTCGTTCGGGGGACCCCTGAGGACGTGCCGACCGCCGACAGCGTCGTCGCTGTCGGAAGCGACGCGGTGCGTGCCGTCGCCACGGCCGACGGCGATTCGCTCGTCCTCCCGGTCGACGCTGGTCGGGGCGTCCGCTCCGTTTCTCGGGCGGCCGTCGGGGACGCCGTGGACGCGCTCGACGACGCGACGGTGGAACGACACCCCGTGCTGTCGGTCACGGTCGCCGGAGAGCCAACCGGCATGGCCGTGTGGGATGTGACGGTCGTCACGGCCGACGCCGCCCACATCTCGGAGTACGCCATCCAGACGCCGACCGACGCCGTGGGCAAGTTCCGGGCCGACGGCGTCACGGTCGCGACGCCCGCCGGGTCACCCGGCTACGCCCGCCGCATCGGCGGGCCGATTCTCGCACCGTCGGACGCCGTCGGCGTCGTCGCACCCGTCGCGCCGTTCGCGACCAGTCCCGACCACTGGGTCCTCCCGATCGACGCCCTCTCGCTGTCGGTCGAGCGCGACGAGGCCACCGTCGCGCTGTTCGTCGACGGGACGCGACGGGGAACTGTCGACTGCGGGGACGCAGTGTCGCTCGCGCTGTCCGGCACCGCGCGAGTCGCGGTCGTCGGTGCGAGCCGCTCGCGCTTCGACTGACCCCGCCCTGATTGGAAAGACACTAATGGCCCTCGGACGGAGACACGAATATGCAGCCATCCGTAACCCTCTTCGGGCCACTGGACACCATTATGGGGAGTACGGCTCCCGGGGACGTGCTCGTTATCGAGTATATCCTCTTCGTGCTGGTGGTTGCCAACTTCGGGACGCGCCTGTTGGCCCACAGACGACAGACTGCGCAGTACGCCGACGGCGGCGCGGACGAAATCAGTCGGCATCCGGCCCACCTCGCAAGTAACGTCTTGCTGGTCGTCACGTCGTTGTACTACATGACGCTCGCTCACCACGGCGGCATGGTCATGTCCGTTCTCGTCCTCGGGATGGTCATCACCGACTTCTTCGAGTTCGAGTCGCGAAAAGTCGAAGCCCGCAGTGACCTCGCGCTCGAACGCCCGAAGGGCGCGGTCACCGCGGCGATGGTCGTCCTGCTGTACGCGAGCTATCAGAGCCTTTTCTGGCTCATCAAGGCTCCGTGGCAGGCCATCGTCTGAAATCGTCACGTCTCCGTTTTCGGTAGTTTCCTCCGGACGAGCGGTGCCGCTGTTGCCCACAGCGACGTGTCGCTACACGTCACCGGCCCGAGTAGGGTAACCTGGCCGAACTCACGTACGTCGCCATCGTCACGCAGGCCGCCATATTCGTTTCTGTGCTACGGCAGTCCTGCCGCGGCTAACCGCGCTGGTGTGCTGTCGGACCGAAACCGTCGACCGGCGGCGGCGCTGCTCAGGGCTCGCTATCGTGAAAAGAGACGACTTACGCCGACCGCTCGTCGAGGTACTCGCGCAGTTCTTCGAGCAGCGGAATGAGGACCCAGAACGTCAGGGCCCCGAAGATGGCGAACCAGAAGAACACGTCCATCAGGGCCAGTGCGATGCTGTCGAACAGGGTGGGCTCCTCGACGGTCACCTCGCCGATGAGCTGTGCTCCCTCGAAGCTCGGTGTGCGGTACCAGCCCGCGATAGTCATCCAGCCGAGTCCGCCGACCATCAGCGCGCCGAACCCTTTGATGAACTCGTCAGCCATTATCTGAGTGTTCGTTAGCGTCGTCTTTAGACTTTCCCATCTCCTCGGTGCGAAATCGCGTCGAGAAGGCGTAGACGACGGTCCCCAACAGGATGAGGCCGACGCCGCCGATAGCCACCGGCACGTCTATCTCCGACGCTGGGGCGGAGGCGCGGTCGGTGGCGACGTCGACGAGGATGAACCCGCCGACGACGCTGAACACCGCGATGAGCGTCGAGAACACCGTGACCGTCTTGTAGACCCGTAGCGGCACGACCACGTCACGCGACCCCTCGGCGCTCCGCACGCCAGTGAGGTCCGGGTCGTCCTCCGTGGCGGATTGGTCCTCGGTCATTACCACCGCTAGGGCTGGGAGCTACTTTACTGCGGCGAGACGGGGACAATGCGTCGCCGCGCGTCGCTCGCGAACGGTAGTGTGTGGCGGGAAAACGGGTAGACGAACGCGTTACTTCGGCGGGCGGAGTCGGTAGTACCGGCGGTTGAGGTCGAACATGTAGCCCTCGCGCATCGTCTTCAGCACCGCGTAGGTGATGGTGCCCGCGACGATGGGGACGAGGAACGTCAGGTCGAACAGCAGGTGCGAGTCCATCGGGATGAGGTTCTTGATGGACAGCGCGGCGATGGTCAGGCTGAAGATGACGCCAGCCATCCCGACGGCGGCCCAGAAGGGCTGCTCGACGGGGCGGCGCGCCGACCCCTTGTTGAGGAAGGGGACGATAGCGACGAAGCCGACGACGACCACGTTCGCCAGCACGCCGTAGGTCCGGTCGGCCATCAGTTTCTGTCCGCCGAGGATGGACAGGTCCGGGTTCAGCGGCCCGAGTTTGAGCAGGCCGAACGACCAGTAGAGGTACCAGTCGGGCAGGATGATGGCGGGGGTCACGCCGGAGTTCGCCGCGTTGGGCATCTCCGGCGGGAGCGCCGCCGAGAGGAACAGAATCATGCCGACGAAGAAACTCGTCAGCGCGAGGTTCCGAATCATCTCGTGGGGCCACGCCGGGAACGCCAGCACGTCGCGTTCGACGTAGTCGGACTCCTGTCGGAGGTCCTGGTCCTCGCGGCGGGCACGCTCGAAGTACTCGTAGGTGAGCCGCGAGAGGCCCTGCGACCGCTGTTTGCGCTCGGACCACGTGGGGGTCTCGTCGTCAGGCGCGACGATGCCACCGCCCGAGCCGTCTGTGCGAACGTCGTCGTTGGTTTCGTTGTCGCTCATTGTATCAGTGTGGTTCCGCGATGCCCTGCATCCAGACGATGCCGATGTGGACGGCGATGAGCGCCGTCGTGATGAACGGCAGGAAGAACACGTGCAGGATGTACATCCGTTGCAGCGTGGACTGCGAGAGTGTGAACCCGCCGAACATCAGTTGTGCCACCCATTCGCCGATGAGCGGGATGGAAAGCGACATCTCGACGCCTATCTGTCCGGCCCAGAACGATAGCTGGCTCCACGGGAGCAGGTAACCGGTGTACCCGAACACCAGCGTCAGGGAGATGAGGATGATGCCGATGAGCCAGTTGAGTTCGCGGGGCTCCTTGTACGCGCCCGTGAAGTAGACGCGGAGCATGTGGAGGAACACCGCCGCGACCATGACCTGCGCGGCCCAGCGGTGGACCGACCGCAGGAAGTAGCCGAGGTTCAACTGGCCCATGATGAGCAGCACCGAGTCGTACGCGACGGTCGGCGACCCGTCGGCGGCGGCCGCCGCGGGCGCGTAGTAGAAGCCGAGTAGCGCGCCGGAGATGGCGGCCACGACGTACGCGATGGTCGAGAACGACCCGAGCGCGTACAGCGGGTACCAGTACCAGAACTTGTTGTCGAGGTTGTACTGCTCGGTGTGGCTCTTCGGCATCTGCATGTTGACCTTGTAGTAGAGGTCCTCGAGGATTTCGAGGTAGTCAACGACGCGCAGGCGCTTATCGAGCCAGATGAGCGCGGTCAGATAAATCGATTCGAGCGGCGATAGCTCGCGCGATTCCATCCAGCCTTTGTGGTCGTGTTCGTCTTTGCGTTCGAGACTCATTGTCTATGCCTGTGGGGGGCGTGGCAGTGCCACGAACTGTTTCTGGACGGGACTGAACGGGTTGTACACGGATTGGTGGCACTGACAGTAAATTCTGTCCTCTGCGCCGAAGTTCACGCTCCCCTCCTGCGTCTTGAAGCCCGGGACACAGCAGAAGTGCGTACACTTGTTCAGCCACGCGATGAACCCGTCTTGGGTCGCTTCCGAGATGAAGTTCTGGATGTTGTTGGGCAGGTCACCGTACTGGCCCTCCCCGTTTGCCATCTTCTCGATTTCGACGGATCGGAGAATCTGTATCGGAACGCCACTGTCCTCGTCGCCCGCGCGCCAGTTGGCGCTCGCGGGTTTCCCGAGGCCGGACCGTCCGATACCGTTGCCCCACTCTTGGTAGTCGTCGAACATGTCGACGGTGAGCGGTGCGCCTCGCTCCACCTCTCCCTGCCACGCGAACGACCCCGGACTGTTCAGGAACGTGTTCGTTCGCTCGGCCTGCGGGTAGATACCGGGCGAACTCTGAATACCGCAGTACTGGAACCACGCGGAGGAGTAGTCGATTCCGCTGCCGCCGAAGTCCGGCGCGATTGCGACGCCCGCTTCGGGGTCGAACTCCGGCCAGAGGCCGGATATCTCGCCGCCGTTGATTTCGATGGGGATGATGGGCATCCCACGCGGTGCTGGACCGTCGGTGTTCTCGACGCCGACGAACGTAGTCGTCCCGCCGCCTTCTCCGGCGGCGTCAGTCGTTGCGTCGACGGCCGCGGCACCGCCGACTCCGACGCTGGAGAGCGCGGCGCTGCCGACGACTCCCTTTACGAAGCGCCGACGACCTGTCTCGGCTGGATACTTGTCTTCGTCTAGTGGCATATTACTTCTTGTAGTAGGGGTAGACTGCGCGTTTGATCGTGTCGACCAACTGTTCCTCGTCGGCGAGAGAGGCCCCGTCGACGTCCTCCTGCCGGATGTAGAGGTCCTCCCACTTGCGACGGCGCTTCTTGACGATCATCACGTCCGGGAGGAACTCCTTGCGGTACAGCAGCATGATGAACGCCAAGTCGAGGAAGATGACGGTCAGGACGCCGCCGAGGAACATGTTGGCCTCGATGAGTCGAACCGTCAGCGTCGTCCCGATACCGGACGCCCATCCGGTGAGCATCCCGTAGGTGAACAGGCCGACGAGGGCGACCTGAATGACCGTCAGCAGGACGATACCCATCGCGGCGGCCGTGCTCTCGCGCGGCGGTTCGTACCGGTGGATGTCGCCGTAGGTGGAGCCTTCGGACGCCATCAGTTGTTCCCTCCGCTAGTGTGGGGCGATTCGCCGTACTTCAGTTGGAAGAACGTGAAGACGAGGGGGATGACCACCGCAAGCCCCGCGCCGAAGCCGACGTAGTGGGGCTGAATCGGGACGCCCGCGTAGTGGGGGTCCACCTCTTGCGGTCCGCCGCCACCGATTGTCTGGGTGGCGTAGTCCTCGCCGACGACGATTGCGCCCTTCATCTGGAGACCCTCGTGGGGGGCACAGAAGTACGTGTAGACGCCGTCCTCCTCGAAGGTGTGCTCGTAGTTGACGCCAGCGTTCGCGACTGCGCTACCCGAATCGATCGGGCCATCGCCGGTCGATTTGACGTTGTGGCCGCCGCCCTCGCCGGTCCACTCCCACTGGACAGTCGCGCCGTTGTCGACGTGGACGGCCGCGGGGCCGAATCCGTAGGCGCCGCCGTTCGCGTTGACACCGACTTCGACCGTCACGGTGTCCTGTCCGGTGGCGTCGACAGTGCTCGTCGGGCCGCCGAAGTTCCCGACTTGATCGAGATAGCCGCCGTAGTCCGGTGCAGTTTCGCCGCCGCCGCCGCCCTCTTCCTGGGCAGCGGTTGTCCCGGCGGCTCCGAGGGTGGCCGCAGCACCTGCGGCACCTCCTGCGGTCCGGACGAACTCCCGCCTGTTCATATACGTCCCGAAGTCAGGACTGTGTTTGTATAAACCCACCGGATACCGCCCGCAGGCACCGTCACGCACCGACTTCGTCGGTTTCGTTGGTCTCCGTCTCGTGCCCTCCGTTCTGGGGGTCGAGTTCGGGGACGAAGTCGGGCCGTTCGCCGTCTTCCAGGCCGACAGCGCGGAGTCGGTCCCGGTACTCCTCGGCGCGGAATTTATCGGAGAGGCGGGCGTTCGCGACGGTGAAAAAGAGCACCAGCGCGATGCCGACGAACGCGAGTCCGGCGACGAACAGCGCCACGATGTTGACTCCGGGACCGCCGACGACGCCCGCGACGGCCAGGACGCCGCCACCCAACAGCGCGAGGCCAGCGAGCAGTTGCGCGCCCGCGATGACCTGCAACATCCGGTTGCCGAGTTCGCCGCCGCCCTCCGGGACCTCGTCCGGTTCCGGGAGCGGGTTGTCGGGTACGCTCTCGGGCACGTCGTAGGAGTCCATCGAGCACAGCGCCACCGTCGGCTTCACGTCCCGGAGGACGGTGCCCTCGCCCTCCACGCTTCCGTCGGGGCGGACGATGGCGTATCCCTCGTCGGAGTATGCGAGGACGTGCGGCGGCGTGTGGTGGCGTTCGATGCGGGCGAACACGTCCCGACTGGACACCCGATTTCGGAGGTCCTTCGTGACCCGGTCCAGCAACTCGTCGCCGGTAATCCACGTGTCGGCGTCGAAGGCCGCGTCCCACTCCTCGGGAGTCATCTCGGCCATGTCCGTCGGCCCGAAGTTGTCGAAGTCGTACTTCTCCTCGACTTGTTCGCGGAGCGCCGCGACGGACTGCTCGTCGGCGTCACCATCGCCGTCGACTGTCTGGTCGGCCAGCGTCTCCGTCGCGTCGGTGTCCTGCTGTTCCTCAGACGGGTCGGCCATTGTCGGAGATACGGTTGGGGTACCGAAAAACGTGTCGTGACCGACCGTCGCCGCCCACTGCACACGAGGGCGACGGATACCGCTCGCAACGCGGCGTTCGGACAGGTTTTACCGCTCGCTCGCTAACGCCCGCTCATGGTGTCCGAGAGCGTCGTCGCGAGCGTCGCGCTGGTGTCGGTGACACTCAGTTTCCCGTGTTTCGTCTACGGCGCGTACTACATCATCGAGACGGAACCGGTCACGTGGGACGTGTTGGTGCACCACCTGAAGTTCGTGGTGACCGGCCTCGCGCTGACGACGGTTCCGATGGTGTTCTGGATGGCCCCGCGACTCCCGGACCAACTGGGCGGCCTGTCGGCGGTCCACGCGTACCTCGGTCTGCAAGCGTACGCGCTGTTGCTGTTCGGCGGGACCGGCATCGTCCGCATCTTTCGGGCCAAGCGCGAACACGACCTGTACAACGACTACGACGAGGACCTCTTGCTCGACGAAATCGGCGGCGAGCAGATGAGCCACTGGCGCTCCCGCCTCCGCATCGGCGTCTTCGGCTACGTCATCTTCTGGATGCTCGCGTACGTCGTCGGCGCGGCGCGCTACGTCCTCCGTTACCTCGTCTGAACGGCGGGACCCGGTTATCCACGACTCGATAATTCAAACAGATTGACAATAGTCGGTGGCGTACATCCGGTCGTCGACACATGTACGACCGAATCCTCTTTCCGACGGACGGCAGCCCCGGCGCGGAAGCGGCCCTCGACCAGACTATCGAACTGGCGTCGCTGTGCGATGCGACGGTCCACGTCCTCTACGTCGCCGACAGCGAAAACGAGGCGTCGCATCTGGTGATGTCCGACGACGACACCGGCTTTTCCGGGATGGTGAAGCCCGACGATGTCGAACGCGAGTCGGGAATGACCGAGAAGGGACGCGGCGGGATGCAACGGCTGGAGGCGGCTGGCGAGGAACTCGTCGAGGCCGCCGCCGCGGCGTTCGCCGACCGCGAAATCGAGACGGTCACGGAGGTCCGTCGCGGGAACCCCTACCGGACCATCCTCGACTACGCCGAGGAGGCCGACGCCGACCTCATCGTGATGCCGACGCACGGGCGACGCGGTATCGACCGCTTCCTGCTGGGAAGCGTCACCGAGAAGGTGGTCCGAACGGCCGAGATACCGGTCCTGACGGTCCGTCTCGGCGACGACGAACAGGCGTAGTTACGCCCACGCCTCGCCGGAGGCGAGGTCGGTGTCGCTGTCGCCTTTCTCCGACGGGCAGATGTCCGCGAGCACGCACGCTTCGCAGTCGGCCGAGCGCGCGCCACACACCGCGCGGCCGTGATCGATGAGCAGGTGGGTGAACTGCTGCCACTCGTCTTCGGGAACCACGTCGAGGAGGTCCTGTTCGATGGCTTCGGGCCGCTCCTCGTCGGTCAGACCCAGACGGCGTGAGAGTCGCTGGACGTGTGTGTCGACGACGATGCCCTCCACGATGTCGTGGCCGTGTTGCAGGACGACGTTGGCGGTCTTTCGGCCGACGCCGGGGAGGTCGGTCAGCGCCGTCATCGTGTCGGGGACTTCGCCGTCGTGTTCTTCGACGATTTTCTCGCCGATACCCTTGAGGTAGCCGCCCTTGTTGTTGTGGAACGTGATGCCGTAGATGTCCTCGGCGAGTTGCTCCTCGCTCGCCTCAGCGTAGTCCTCCGGAGACCGGTACTTCTCGAAGAGGTCTGCAGTCACTTCGTTCACTCGCTCGTCGGTGCACTGCGCCGAGAGGACGACGGCGACGAGCAGTTCGAGCCGGTTCGCGTAGTTCAGCGAGATGGTCGAATCGGGGTACTCCTCGTGCAGTCTGTCGACGACTTCCGTGGCCTGCGCCTCGCGCGAATCGAGCGGCGTTCCCATACCCACTCGACTGTGCGGAACCGACTTTGTGCTATCGCTCCCGGCGAGTGAGGCGGGTCACGTCGCGTCGGTGTGAACGCTCCGGCCCGCGCCCGGTCAGCATGGTAGTCACAGGTCCGCGACGGCAGAGCGAATCGGCTCGATATCGGGTGGTTCGCCGCCCGGCGCGTCCCTGTGGTCGGCCCACGCGAACCGGACCCGACAGCGCCCGTCGACGAGGAACGCCGCTCGTCGCGTCGTCCCGTCAGGTCGTTGGACGCCGAACTGCGCGTCGACGCCCGGATGGTCCGCGAGGAGCGGAAACGGTAGTTCCAGTTCGTCGGCGAACTGCCGATGGTCGTCGAGACTGCCGGGCGCGACGCCGAAGACGGCGATGGCGTCGGTGAGCGCGGCCCAGTCGGTGTCCCGCAGGGCTTCGAGATACGCCGTACACGTCGGGGCGAAGTCCTCGGTGTAGAAGGCGACGAGCACCGGGGCCTGTTCGGCCGCCGTCGAAAGACGGTACGCCCCGACGCCCGCGCCAGCGGTCCCCTCCAAGTCGAAGTCCGGCGCTGGGTCGCCCGCGTCGAGCATACCCGCACAGAGTGACGGCGGGCGGAAAAGTCTCGCGGCGCTCTCGGTGTGACAGCCAAAAGGAGAAACGCAGCGTCGGGCAGTCCGTGCCGAGTCGTCGGCCGCTCAGTCGGCCGTCATCTCGCGCCGGTCGATGTCCCTGTCCTCCGCCGGGGCCATCATCCGGTAGGCCGCGTAGAGGCCGAGGACGGCGAGGCCCGCCAGCACGAGGCCGGTGCGGAGGACCGGGTCGACCATCGGCGTCGCCACGATTTCGCCCGCGTCGTTCGTCACCGGGGCCGCACCGTAGGGTGCTCCGGCGAGGATTTCGACGACGCCGAGGCCCACGATGCCCAGCAGCATCAGTCCGCCGCTCAGTGCCATTGCCGCTTTGTCGATGATATCAGTCATGTTCTTGGTCACCTCGTTAGCCCAGTATGTACCGGAGCTTCGGCCGCTGTTTGACGAACTCCAACTTCTCGAGGACCGCGTCGAGACCGTAGTACCGCCCGGCCCCGAACACGATCATCGTGCCGAACAGGAGCAGGCCCATCAGGTCGCTGTTGACGAGGCCGTGCCCGAATCCGGCGTTGCCGACCCAGAACAGGGTCATGAAGACGACCCCGCCCAGCGCCGCCAAGCGGGTCAGTGCGCCCGCTATCAGGGCTAGCCCGATGAGCGTCTCGAACAGCGGGACGCCGGGCTTGATGAGGAACGCGAGGTTGTTCCCCATCCAGACCGGAATCGGCCCCAGCGCCGTGCCGGTCATCTGTTGGAGGTAGGCCGGACCGTATCCGAAGGCCAGGCCGTCCTCGATGAGTTTGGTCACGCCAGCGTGGAAGAACCACCATCCGGTGACCACACGCAGGAGTGCCAGCCAGTACGCCGTCAACGGCCCGTCCAGTTCGAGTTCGAACTCGTCGGCCAGTGGGTTGGTTGCTTGGTAGGACATCGTCGTTACCTCACATATGGATGTCTGCCGGGGAACCCCATATAAACAGACGAGCGTTCCCATCGGCTGAAAACGGTTCTGGAGGGCTGAGAATGTAGAATTGTGCACATCAGGGAACTCTCCCTCGTTCGGGAGAGGGTTTTTACCGGCTGGGGGCTCTCCGTGAGATTCAACACACCGACCGGACTATCCACCACAGAGATGCCACTGGAGTTGGTCGGCGAGCACACGACGGCGCGGGTGATGGTCGAAGACGAGTCGCTGGTCGAGGCGGGGTGTCTGGCCCAGATTCAGCGCCTCGTCGACCACCCCGCGTTCACCGAACCCGTCCGCATCATGCCCGACACCCACTGGGGGGCGGGCGCTCCCATCGGGTTCACGATGCCGCTGGCTGACCGCATCGTGCCGAACGTCGTCGGCGTCGACGTGGGATGCGGGATGGCGGCGACGAACCTCGGACCGGAACTCCCGCTCGAAGACGCCGAACGCGAGCGTCGGGTCCGCGAGGCCGTTCCGATGGGCCGGGCGGTCCACGATTACGACGACGCGGTCCACCTCGTGGAGGAGTTCCCGTTCGAGCGGGCCAACGACGTGTTCCGGCAGTTCGACGACGCCTACGCCGACCGATTCGGCCAGCGCGTCGATCCGATAGAGTTCGACTTCGACGGCTACGACGGCGAGTACTTCGAGGACCTGTGTGAGCGAGTGCTGGCCGACCAGCGACAGGGGATGGGCCACGTCATCCAGAGCGTCGGGACGCTCGGGGGCGGCAACCACTTCGTCGAGTTCGCTCGCGCACGCGAAAGCGGCGACTACTGGCTGGTCGTCCACAGCGGGTCGCGATACCTCGGGAAGTCCGTCGCGGAGTACTGGCAGTCGAAAGCGACCGACCGGCGGGCCATCGGCGCTATCCGCTCGGAGATTCCCGAGGAGTACGCCGAGTACCTGCAGTTCGACCCGGAGACGGTGAGCGACGCGGACCTCTACGCGTGGGTCACCGGGGGCAAGGGCGAATCCCACATCCAGAAGGACCGACTGCGCCGGGAGTTGTCGGGCAAAGACATCGAGGACGCTTTCGACGCATTGGGGTCGCTCGGTCCACACGTGGGCGACGACGCGGACCGCGACGACGACCTCGATTGGCTGGACGGCCGGGAGGCTCACGGGTACTACGTCGACATGCTGTTCGCCCAGCAGTACGCCCGCTGGAACCGCGCGGTGATGAGCGACGCCATCTGCGAGACGCTGGGCGTCGACCCGGTCGACCGCTTCCAGAGCGTTCACAACTACGTCGACTTCCGCGACCTGACCGTCCGGAAAGGGGCGACCCCCGCCCGGGAGGGCCAGCGGTTGGTCGTCCCGTTCAACATGGCCGAGGGGTCCGTCCTCGCTCGCGGGAAGGGCAACGACGCCTACCACCAGACGGCTCCGCACGGCGCGGGTCGGGTGATGAGCCGCGGCGAGGCCCACGACGTGGTCGACATGGACGCGTTCGCCGACGCGATGGCGGACGTGTACTCGGAGTCCGTCGTCGAGAGCGTCCGCGACGAGGCGCCGATGGCTTACAAGGACGCCCAGCGCATCGTCGACGCCCTCGAACCCACGGCAGAAGTCGTCGATTGGCTAGACGCCGTTCACAATCTCAAGGCGACGACGTAGTCGAGGCCCGCGGGCGAAAAGAGATATGCTGGTCCGTGTTCTGTTGTGGGTATGACTATTCTCGTCGCGGTCGCCGACGACACGATTTCCGCGCCGGTCATCGACACGGCGATTCGTCTCGGCGAGGGGTTGGGACAGGAACTGTACGTCGTCCACCTGTTGGAAGAAGAAGTCGCCGACAGCGAGGCGAAACACGTTCGAGACCGTCTCAGAGAGCGCTTCGCCGACGAGACGGTCGTCGCAACGGTGGCGCTCGAATACGTGGGCCGCACACGGACCCGGTCGGGACCCAGAATCGCCGCGGAACTGCTGGAACTGGCCGCCGACGTGGACATCACCCAGATCGTCATGGGCCACGAACCCAAGGGACTGGCGGGTCGGCTGACCGCTGGAGACGTGGCCTTCGCCGTCGTCGATGCCGCGGACGTACCCGTGACGATTGTCCCGACCAGTTAGCCGCGTCGTCCTCAGTCGCTCGACTCCGCTGGCATCGCCTCGTCCTCGGCGATGCTGTTCGCGAGTTTGTCGAGGCCGAGCGTCGCGACGAAGAAGACGACGCCCGCGTACAACAGCGCCTGTGGCTCGACGAGGAAGCGAGCGAGGATATGGTTTCCGTACCCGATGAGAGCGGTGAGGAAGCCGAGCACCGACGTGGTCCAGCCGACGCCGGTGACCCCGGCCAATTGGTCGAGGGTCGCCTTGGTAGGAGTGGGTATCTTCTCCAGGTCCATACCGGGGTGGTTCCCTCACGTAGTATAGCTTTTCTCGTTGTGGGAACCTACCGACACGTGTCCGTACCTAGAACGTTAGTAACCGTATCCTACGGGAAACCATTACAGGCCCAATTCGCGGCCAAGCACTAACCGCTGTATCTCGCTGGTTCCCTCGCCAATTTCCATCAGTTTGGCGTCCCGATAAAACCGCTGCGGCGCGAAATCGGTGGTGTAGCCGTACCCCCCGAGCACCTGTACGGCGTCTTCGGCGACTTCCCGACATATCTCGCTCGCGTCCAACTTCGCGAGCGAGGAGATGCGCGTGGTGTCTGCGCCCTCGTCGTACATCGTCGCGGCCTTGTGTGTCAGCAATCGCGCACGCTCTATCTTTCGGTCCATCTCGACGAGTTTGTCCCGGATGGCGTCGAACTTCGAAATCGGTCGCCCGAACTGCTCGCGCTCGGTGGCGTACGATTTCGCGGCCTCGTAGGCCCCCTGCGCGAGTCCCACCGAGAGCGCGGCGATGGAGATGCGGCCGCCGTTGAGCGTCTCGAGCGTCTGGTCCCAGCCGTCGCCTTCCTCGCCGAGCAGTCTGTCGGCGGGAATCCGGCAGTCGTCGAACTGGAGTTCGCAGGTGGGCGAGGCGTTCAGTCCCATCTTCTCCCACTCGGTGGTGACCTCCCAGCCGTCGTCCTCCGGTGCGACGACGAACGTCGAGATGCCGTCGTAGCCCGCGCCGGGGTCCGTAACGGCCTTCACCAGTATCGACCCGGCGATAGAGGCGTTCGTGATGAACTGCTTGGTCCCGTCGAGCACCCACTCGTCGCCGTCTCTCTCGGCAGTGGTGTCCATGTCGCTGGCGTCGCTCCCGCTCCCGGGTTCGGTGAGCGCCCACGCGCCGAGGTGCTCGCCCGTCGCCAGCGGTTCCAGCCACCGCTCCTTCTGGTCGTCGTCGCCGAACAGTTCGATGGGTTTCGACCCCAGCGAGACGTGGGCGGCGTACGAGAGGCCGACAGACCCGGAGACGCGACCCAACTCCTCGCAGACGAGCGCGTACATCAACTGGTCACCGCCCAGTCCGCCCCACTCCTCGTCGATAGGGACGCCCATCACGTCCAACTGCGCGAGGTGGTCGAACACCTCGTTGGGGAAGCGGTGTTCGTCCTCGATGTCCTGTGCGATGGGGGCGATTTCCTCGTCGCAGAACTCCCGTACCGAGTCCCGAATCATGCGATGCTCTGCTGGGAGCGAGAAGTCCATAGTCCGTGTTTGTCCCCTGTCATCAAATACCATTTGGGACACAAACACTATCTCCGCGCCTCGCCTGCATCCAGTCGATGGCGCTTCGCCGACTCCTCCGTGGTACGGTCCCGTGGGAGCAACTGGAGGGCGTCGCCGCCGCGGTACTGGCGCGCTACGACGAACCCGCGGGCCGCGTCGAGTTCCTGGAGGCCGACAACTGGCTGTCGACGCCGTTCGTCGTGAACGACCGCTGGTTCGTGAAACTCATCACCCAGCAGAATTCGCTGGTCCACGCGCTCCTGACGACCGGTCGGAACCTCGGCGCGTTCTCCTCGGGGACGGAGGGCTTCTTCGAGCACTTCGGCACGCCGTACCAGATGGCCGAACACGAACTCGCGGCGACCCGGCGGATGCGTGAACTGGGCGTCAACGCTCCCGAACCCGTCGAAGCCTTCGAGTACGAGGGGATGGGCGTCCTCGTCTTCGAGTACCTGCGGGAGTTCGAGACGCTGGACGAGTTGCCCGCCGAGGCCGCCGAGGCCCACGCGCCGACGGTGTTCGACTACCTCCATCGGATGCACGAGGACGGCCTCGCTCACGGCGACTTCCGCTGTGAGAACGTCCTCGTCGCGGACGGGACGCTGTACTTCATCGACGCGACCAGCGTCCGGGAAGAAGGCATCGCGGACGCCCGTGCGTACGACGTGGCCTGCGCGCTCGGCGCCCTGGAACCGCTCGTCGGCGCGCGTGTCGCCGTCGACGCCGTCGCCCGCTACTACACCACGGCGGAACTCCTCGCGGCCGAGGAGTTCCTCGATTTCGTCAACATCCGGCCGGACCACGACTTCGACGCCGCCGCGATTCGCGGCGCGGTCGAACAGCGGGCTAACTGACCGACTGCCGCGAGCGAGCGGTCACGGCGACGCCACAGAGGACGACGGCCCCGCCGACGAGGGTCCACGACCCGGGGACCTCCGAGAACAACAGGAGCGCGAGCAGCGCGCTCCCGACTGGTTCGCCCAGCAGCGAGACGCTCACCAGACTCGACTCGAGGTGGCCCAGCGCCCAGTTCAGCACCGTGTGGCCGAACAGGCCGGGGCCGAGCGCCATCAGCGAGAACAGGACCCACTCGCGGGGCGCGTAACCGGTCACGGGATGGCCCTGTTCGAGGACGAACGCGAACAGGCAGACGGCGGCGACGGCGTAGACGACAGTGACGTACGGGAACAGGGGGAACCGCTGGCGGAGCGACCGCCCCGCGAGGACGTAGGCGGCGGCCGTCACCCCGCCGACGAGCGCCAGCGCGTTCCCGTACAGTGGGTCTGGGCCGACGCCGCCGCCGAGCAGTTCCCCGAGCGACATCACGACGATACCGCCGACGGCGACGAGGATGCCCAGCGCCGTCCCGCGCGTGACTCGCTCATCGAGCACGGCCCACGCCCCCACGGCGACGAACAGGGGTTGGGACTGGACGAGCGTCACGGAGGCGGCCACGCTGGTCCACGCGAGGCTCTCGAACCAGGTGGCGAAGTGGACGGCTAGCGCGACGCCGGTGGCGGCCGCCGCGACCACGTCTCGCCGTTTCAGTCTCGAAAACGCGTCCGGGTTGCGGGTCACCGCCAACGGCGCGACGATAGCCGTCGTCAGGAGCACGCGGTAGAACGCCGCGACGGCGGCGGGCGCCTCGCTCGCGCGCACGAGAATTGCGCTCGTACTGACTGCGAGAACGGCGACGACGAGGCCGACCCGAGGGTCGACCGGCGGGTCGTTCACTCGGCGTCGGCGGGCGTATCGAAGTCGTGGAAGTGCTCGCCTTCTTCCTTCGAGAGGATGTCGAGCGCCGCCGCGCCGCCGTCGCCCGCGGAGATGACGGCCTGCCACTCTTGGTCGCGGACCATCGCGCCCGTCGCGTACGCGTTCTCGATGTCCGTCTCCATCGAGACGGTCACGTCCACCACGTCGCCGTCGAACGCACAGCCGAGTTCCTCGGCGAGCGAGCGGTCCGCCCCCGTCGCCAACACGAGGTAGGTGGCCTCGGCGTCGCCGTCCGCGGTGGTGACGGCGAATCCGTCGTCAGTCTGTTCGACGCCCGTGACTTCCGCCGAACGCCGCTCGACGCCGAACTCCTCGACCTGTTGCCGAGCGTCTTCGATGAACTCGGTGCCGTCCTTCGACTCGATGCCCAGATAGTTGAACAAGTGGGCCTTGTGCAACCACGTCTCGTCGGTGTCGTAGACGACCGTCTCGAGCCCGTTCTTCGCTGTAAACAGTGCCGCGCTCAGTCCGGCGGGACCACCGCCGACGACGAGTACGTCGGTCATGCACCCTCTAGTCCGCCGTTCAGTCGGATAAAGGTACGCCAGCCCCCGTGCGAGGCGTGTCCGGGCTGGGGTGCTACCGTCGCGCCTGTGGGGCTACATCGCCGACGAGCGACGGGCCAGTGCGATTGCCGCTCAGCCCTGCGCCCACTCGACGGCCGTCTCGAGGTCGGTGAAGTAGTCCACGTCGGCACCGGGAACGTCGACGTTCGACTTCACGGCCATCGCGGTGGTGCCGTCCGAGACGAAGCCGATTCTGTCGACGCCGGTGTACTCGCCGTTTTCGGACCACGCCTCGCCCATGTACTCTTGCGTCTCTCTCGCGAGATTCGTCCGGTCGCCGAAGACGGCGAGGGTAGCCTCGATGTCGTCACGGACCCCGCGTTCGCGGTAGTGGTCGCTCGCGGCCGCCAAGTCGTCGTCGGCGAAGCCCTGCCAGCCTTGCATGAACCAGACACCCACGGTACCGCGCTTCTCGAAGTCCCACTCGTACTGCTCCGGGTCCGGTAATCTATGTGTCGCGTTCGACATACTACAACGGACACGTGACGAGAAAATATCGAGCATACCTAACTGGTTACAGTCGCCACCGCGAGACACCTGCCTCGGCGTCCACGGGGCTGACGTGGTCGACTGCCGAG
The DNA here is from genome assembly GCF_024218775.1 of Haloarcula marina. NCBI lineage: Archaea > Methanobacteriati > Methanobacteriota > Halobacteria > Halobacteriales > Haloarculaceae > Haloarcula > Haloarcula marina. Next base: position 1,328,643 of record NZ_CP100404.1, read on the forward strand.
AGACGTGTGGACGGTACGCGACGAAAGCGACCCACGGAACAGCCTTCACTGACCGCCGGAACTGGTCTGTGAAACATACATTTCACTGCCCAAAACATATAAGTTGAACTGAATTGAACAGCAATAATGAAAATGACAGATGAGCGTAATTCGGGCGACGAGTCCGGTACTTCGACCGAAGGCGTAGCGAAAGGCGTCGACCGGCGGACCCTCCTCAAATCCAGCGGTGCGCTGGTCGGCGGCCTCGCGCTGGCTGGCTGTTCCGGCGACGGCGGTGACGGCGGCGGGACGGACGGCGGCGACGGCAGCGACGGTGGCGGCGGACAGTCGGACGGGAGCGACGGCACGACGGCGGGCGGTGGCGGGGAGACGACGAACATCGCCATCGTCTCGAGCCCCGCGGGGTTCGACGACAACGCGTTCAACGACCTCGCGTTGCAGGGCCTCCAGACGGCCGCCGAAGAGTACGACATCGAGATAAATCAGGTCGAGGAGACCGAACAGGCCCAGTACCAGACGACGCAGGCGAACCTCGCCCAGAGCGGTGATTACGCGCTCATCGTCCTCGTCTCGTACAATCACACCGAGGCGCTCCAGCAGAACGCACAGGACTATCCGGACCAGAACTGGATGCTCATCAACGACCACGTCGAGCAACCGAACGTCGCGGGCTACACGTGGGCGAACCACCAGATGTCCTACCTCGCAGGCGTGCTCGCCGGGACCATGACGACGCAGGAACTCTCCCACGAGGGGAGTTCGACCGACCCGGGCACCCCGCAGATCGGCTTCGTCGGCGGCGTCGACGGGTCGCTCATCAACGCCTTCGAGCGGGCCTACGTCGCGGGCGCGGAGTGGGTCAACTCGGACGTGAGCGTCAACGTCGGCTACATCGGCAACTACACCGACACGAGCACGGCCGCCGACATCGCGAGTTCGCAGTACGACGACGGCGCGGACATCGTCTATCACGCCGCGGCGGCGGCCGGTCGGGGCGTCTTTCAGGCCGCACAGGACAACGGCCGGTTCGCCGTCGGCGTCGACGCCGACCAGTCACAGACCCTCCCGGACTTCCAGGACGTCATCCTCGGGTCGGCGGTCAAGTACATCAACGAGGGGACCTACGAGGTGGCCGCGGCCGTCGCCGAGGGGAACTTCCAGTCCGTCTCCGGCCCGAACACGCTCGGCCTGGAGGACGAGGCGGTCGACTGCGTCATCGGACAGGCGTTCGAGGGCCAACTCCCCGACGCCGTCTCGCAGAACTTAGCGGAGGCCAAGCAGGGCATCACCAGCGGTGACATCACGGTTCCCTGTACGGCCTCCGGCTGTAACTAAGCGGACTCTCGTCACCATGCGAGCTATCACGCACTATGGCCGGTGAGGGCGATGCCCCCGCCGTCGAACTCCGCGGCATCACCAAGCGGTTCGGTGACGTCGTCGCGAACGACGGCGTGGACTTCACGCTGGAACGCGGGACGGTCCACGCACTGCTCGGCGAGAACGGGTCGGGCAAGACGACGCTGATGAGCGTCCTCTACGGACTGTACGAACACGACGCCGGGGAGATACGCATCCACGGCGAACCGCGGTCGTTCGACTCGCCGCGGGACGCCATCGACGCCGGTGTCGGCATGATTCACCAGCACTTCCAGTTGGTCGAACCGATGACGGTCCTCCAGAACGTCGTTCTCGGGCACGAACCGACGGAGCGGGGCTTGGTCGACGAGACGACGGCGCGGGGGGACGTGGAGACGCTCTCGGACCGCTACGACTTCGACGTGGCCCAGCATCTGGACACGCCCGTCCGAGACGTGGGCCTCGGCGTTCGCCAGCGGGTCGAAATCGTCAAGAGCCTCTATCGGGGGGCCGAGATTCTCGTCCTCGACGAACCGACGGCCGTCCTCACGCCCCAAGAGGTCGAGGGCCTGTTCGAGGTGATGGACGAACTCACGGCGTCGGGTCGCTCGCTCATCTTCATCACGCACAAACTCGACGAGGCGCTCACCGCGGCGGACGAGATAACCGTCCTGCGCGACGGGTCGGCCGTGGGGACGGTCGACGCCGCCGACACCTCCGAGCAGGAACTGGCGCGGATGATGGTCGGCCGGGAGGTGCTGTTCGACCGGCGACCCCGCGAGACGACACCCGGCGACCGGGTACTCGAAGTCGATGGACTTCGCGTCCACGGCGACCGCGGCATCGAGCAAGTCCGGGGCGTCGACCTCACGGTCCGCGAGGGCGAGATACTGGGTATCGCGGGCGTCCAGGGTAACGGCCAGGCCGAACTGGTCGAGGCGCTAACCGGCCTCCGAAGCGTCGACGACGGCACGGTCCGGTTCGAAGACGAAGACATCACGGGACTGAGCCGTCGCCGCCGCATCGAGCGCGGCATCGCCTACGTCCCCGAGGACCGGCAAGCGGAGGGAGTGGTGATGGGATACGACTTGGTCAGAAACGCCCTGCTGGGCAACCAGACGGTCGAACCCTACGTCGACGGCTGGGTCGTCGACTGGGGCGCCGTCGCCGACCACGCCGCGGACATCGTCGACGAGTACGACGTGCAGCCCCCGAATCCGGAGGCGAAAGCGCGCTCGTTGTCGGGCGGGAACCAGCAGAAGTTCATCGTCGGCCGGGAGATAGAACACGACCCGGCCGCCATCGTCGCGGCCCACCCCACGCGGGGCGTCGACATCGGCTCTATCGAGTTCATCCACGACCGCCTCACCACGCTCCGCGACGCGGGCGTCGCCATCGTGTTCGTCTCCTCGAAACTGGAGGAGATTCAGAAGCTGTCGGACCGCATCGCCGTGATGTACGAAGGGGAGTTCATCGACGTGCTGGACCCTGAGACCACCACGGAGGAGGAACTGGGGCTGTTGATGGCCGGGCACGATTCGTCCGATGAGGAACGGCCGATGGACTCGGAGGTGCAGTCGTGAGCGGCGACGAGGCGGGACGCCTCCGTGACGCGCTCGAACGCGCCGGGACGGCCATGTTGTCCGCGTCGGCGCTCCAGCGACTCGGTATCGCCGTCGCGTCGACCGGACTCGCCCTGCTGGTCGGCCTCGTCGTCGTCGCGGCGACGGGCTACGACCCGGTGCAGTTCCTGGTCGACGTGTTCGAGGGGTCGTTCGGCGACAGCACCGCCACCGCGCGGACGCTGAAGTTCACGACCATCTTCGTCTTGACCGGCGTCGCCGTGGCCGTGGCCTTCCGCGCGGGCGTGTTCAACATCGGCGTCCAGGGCCAGTTCGTCGTCGGCGGGTTCGCGACTATCGTCACGATTCTCTGGCTCGCGCCGTTCCTGCCCGGCGGGGCGGTCGGCGGCGTCGCGCTGATGGCGCTCGGAACCGTCGCGGCCGTCCTCGCTGGCGGCGCGTACGCCGCGATTCCGGGCTTGCTGAAGGCCTACGCGGACGCCAACGAGATTATCACGACCATCATGTTGAACTTCATCGCTGTCGGCGTCGTCGGCTTCCTCGTCGAGGGGCCGTTCCGCGGGGAGGGCAACCGCGCGCCGAACACCGCGCGCCTCCCGGAGTACGTCGACCTACCGCGACTCGTCTACGACAACCCGGACTTCTCCGTCGTCGGCCTCGCCGTCGCCGTGGTGACCGTCGTTATCGTCGCGTTCGTCGTGGGCCGCACGAGATTCGGCTACGACCTCGTGACCAGCGGGCGGCAGGAGGCGGCGGCGACGTTCTCGGGCGTCGACCCCGACCGGATGGTGGTCGCGACGATGACGTTCTCCGGGATGCTCGCCGGGGTCGCCGGAGCGGTGTTCGCCATCATGATTCAAGGGTACTACAGCGACCCGTCGGGCGTCGCGACGTACGGCTTCGACGCCATCGCGGTCAGTCTCCTCGCGGCGAACAATCCGCTGGGCGTCGTCCCGGCCAGCCTCCTCTTCGGCGGCCTCGACTCTGCGGGGTCGCACATCAGCATCAACAGCGACCTGCCGGTCCAACTCATCGACGGTATCATCGGCCTCGTCGTCCTGTTCGTCGCCGCGCCCGAACTGTTCCGGATGGCCGCCGAGCGTGTCGGGTTGGGGGAGGACCGAAGATGAGCGCGAGCGTCGGCGACTACGTCGAGGGCAACTCGCTCCGTCTCGGCGGCGCACTCGGCGTGGTGGCGTTGGCCGTAGTGGCCGCGCTCTCCCTGGACGTTCCCCTCGGCGAAATCGTGACCGTCGGGTTCGTCGAGCGGTCGCTACAGGCCGCGACGCCCATCGCACTCGCGGCCATCGGGGGGCTCTACGCGGAGAAGAGCGGCGTGTTCAACATCGGACTGGAGGGGTTCATGATATTCGGCGCGGTCAACACGGCGATGCTGGTGTGGCTGGTCGGGGGGTCGTCGCCGACGCAGGGCGACCTCGCAGTCGCGATGGTCGGTGCGGTCCTCGTCAGTCTCGTGTACGCGCTGGTGTTCGCCGTCTTCCTCATCCGCTATCAGGCCAACCAAATCGTCGCCGGACTGGCGGTCTGGTTCATCGGCCTCGGGTTCGGACCGTTCACCGCCGTCCTGCTCTGGGGGAACCGGAACAGCCCCGGCCTCGTCAGCGTGCAGGACGTGACGGTTCCCGTTCTCGCCGATCTCCCCGTCGTCGGCCCGATACTGTTCGACACGTCGCCGCTGGTGTTGCTCACCGCCGTCGTCGCCGTCGCCGCGTGGGTCGTCCTCTACCGGACGAAGTACGGCTACTGGCTCCAAGCGGCGGGCGAGAACCCGGAGGCGCTGGACACCGCTGGCGTCGACGTGAACCGCGTCCGCTACGCCGCGGTAATCTTCTCGGGGATACTGGCCGGTCTGGCGGGAGCGGTCCTCCTGGCCCACGCCGGGTCGTTCACCGGCACGGGCGACACGATGGTCGACGGCCGGGGCTGGATAGGCATCGTCGCGTACCTGTTCGGGAACTACAATCCGCTGGGCGCGGCGGCCGCCGCGCTCCTGTTCGGCGGTCTGGATATGCTCCAGATACAGTTCCAGACGGCGGGCATCGAACTCCCGAACCGACTCGTCAGCCTGTTCCCCTACATCGCCGTCGTCGTCGTCCTCTCCGTCTGGGGGTCGACGCGGATGCCCGCCGCCGTGGGCGAACCGTACGAGAGCGAGGACTGACGGCGCACCGCCGTCCTCAGTCTTCCGTCTCGGAAAGCCGAGCGAACACGTCCCACGAGGGGTCGCTCGTCGGCGCGGCCAGTCGCTCCCCGTCGCGGAAGACGCCCTCGCCGGACGACACTTCGCCGACGACGGCGGCGGCCGTGCCGGTCTCCCGTATCGCCTCGACGACCGACTGACCCTCGCCGGATTCGACGGTCAACAGCAGGGTACCCGCGCTCGTGACCGTCCACGGGTCTACGTCGATGGCGTCACAGACGGCCTCGACGCCCGGTGCGACCGGGACCGAATCGGCGTGAAGGTCGACCCGGACGCCCGCGCCGCGCGCCATCTCGGTCAGTCCCCCGGCGACGCCGCCCTCCGTCGCGTCGTGCATCGCGGTCACGCCGCCCGCGTCGAACGCGGCCCGCGCCGCGCGGACCGCGGCGATGTCCTCGACGCGCGCTTGCGCGGTTGCCACCGTCTCCGGCGGGAGTCCCAACCGCTCGGGAAACAGCGTCGCGAGCAGTCCCGTGACCTCCGCCGCGGGACCCGTGGTCACGACGAGTTCGTCGCCGGGTGCGGCGTCGTCGGGCCGGACGATATCCGCTTTCTCGCCGAACCCGAACACCGTCGCGCCCCCGACCCACGAACTCTCGATGCCGGGGTAGCGGGCCGTGTGACCCGAGACGATGCTCACGCCCAGGTCGGCGGCGTGGCCCGCGAGGCCGCCCCAGAGCCGGGCCAACTCGTCGTCCGTCCACGACGGCGGCAGCGTCAGGTTGACGGCCATATGGGTCGGCGCGATACCCGAGACGGCCACGTCCGTCAGCACGATTTCCAGCGCCAGTCGACCGGCGCGCTCGAACCCGAGTTCGGGGAGAATCGAGATGGGGTCCGTGGCGAGGACCATCGCTCGGTCGCCCACGTCGAGGACGCCGAAGTCGACGCCGTGGCGCGGCCCGACCGCGATATCGTCTCGCTCGGCCCCCAACTGCGGGTAGATGATGTCCTCGAAAACCTCGCGGTCTATCTTCCCGAGTCCGGTCATTGCCACGGGTTCCGTCGGCCGCGCCTAATACGCACCGACATCAGAGGCGGTGAACGGCCTCGGGACCGAAGCCGAGTTCGACCGTTCCCTCGGGCGGCGCGTCGGCCGCCGTCTTCGCGAGCACGGTTCGCCCGTTCCACGCGCAGTGGACGCGGTAGGCGTCGCCCAGAAATTCGACCGTCTCGACCGTCGCGGCGAGTCCGGTCTCGGTCCCGCTGTCCGCGTCGCCGATGACGATGTCCTCCGGGCGAACGGCCAGTGTGAGAGCGTCACCGGGGTTCGCGTCGGCGTCTCGCGGGAGCGGGAGCGTCACCCCGTCGACGGCGACGCCCGCGCCGTCGCCGGTGACCGTTCCGGCGAAGACGTTGTTGTCGCCGACGAACTCGGCCACGAAGCGGGAGGCCGGTTCGCGGTACACCGACTCGGGCGTTCCGACGTGTTCGAGGCGGCCGTCCTGCATGACGGCGACGCGGTCGCTGACGGCGAGAGCCTCCGCTTGGTCGTGGGTGACGTACAGCGTCGTGATACCGAGTTCGCGCTGGATGGATTTGATTTGCACCCGGAGTCGCTTTCGAAGCTTCGCGTCCAGCGCCGAGAGCGGTTCGTCGAGCAGGAGTACGTCCGGTTCGGGTGCGAGCGCGCGCGCAAGCGCGACCCGCTGTCGCTGGCCGCCCGAGAGTTGGTCCGGGTCCCGGTCGGCCAGCGAGCGCAGGTCGACCAGTTCCAGTAGCTCCCCGACGCGGGCGTCGTCGTCGCCCTCGACGTCGTGGAACTGCAACCCGTAGGCGACGTTCTCGCGGACGGTCATGTGCGGAAAGAGCGCGTAGCTCTGGAACACGATGCCGACGTTGCGCGCCTCGGGCGCGTCGGCGGTCACGTCGCGTCTGTCGATGGTCACCCGGCCCGTCGACGGTGATTCGAGGCCAGCGATGGCGCGCAGCATGGTCGTCTTTCCGCATCCGGAGGGGCCGACGAGCGTGAAGAACTCGCCGTCGGCGATGGACAGCGACACGTCGTCGAGGGCGTCGACGCCGTCGAAGGAGACGGAGAGACGTTCCACGTCGATACCGGGCGCGGTCATCGTTCCCACCGCCCCCCGACGCGGTCGATGAGCACGAAACTGACGGTTGTCACCGCCAGCAGGACCGTCCCCATCGCCGTCGCGGGACCGAGATTCGGCCCGAGCGAGCGGTTGGCGATGTAGCGTTCGAGCGCGACGGGCATCGTCGCGCTGTCGACGCCCTCCGCCAGTAGCACTGTCGAATCGAACTCGCCGATACTGATGGCGAAGGCGAAGGCCGCACCGGCCACGAGCGCCGGGGCGACCAGCGGCAACTCCACGTCGACCAGCGCCCTCGTGCGGTCGGCCCCGAGCGCCCGCGCCGCGTCGACGAGTCGGTCGTCGATGCCGCCAAGAGCCGGGGTGACGTTCCGCGAGACGAAGGGGTACGCCGCGACGGCGTGGACGGCCACGACGGCGAGCGGTCCCGTGAGGACGATTCGCTGCCCGAACAGCGACGTGCCGAACACGAGCGAGCGGAGCATCCCCAATCCGACGACGATGCCGCTGACCGCGAGCGGCGCGGTCAGAAGGGCCTCGGCGACCCGCGACCACCGACTGTCTCGCGTGGCGACGACGGAGACGAGGACCCCCGTCGGAAGCGCCAGCGCCAGCGCGCCCGCGCCGAACAACAGCGAGTTGCGTATCGCAGGCAGGGGACGGACCGTCCCCGACGCCGCCGACGCCTGCCGTGACAGCAAGAACCCGTAGTACTCCAGCGTGAACTGGCCGTCGGGCGTCGTCACGCTCTCGACGAGCAGACTCGCCAGCGGCCCGACGAACAGCACCAGCGCCACGAGTCCGTACGCGAACAGCGCCAACCGTCTCGGGGACAGCACCGACCGCCGCCCGACGAACAGGGGCGTCCGCGTCGGCCCGCCGCCGTCGCCGCGCGGCCGAATCTGCGCGGCCTCGTACCGCAGATAGACGTACAGCAGACCGAGTGAGAGCGCCGTCTCTATCGCGGCGAGCGTCGCCGCCTCGGTCAGTTCGAGGTTCTGGACGCTCGCGAACACCCACACCTCGACGGTGGCGAGTTGCAGGCCGCCCAGCGCGAGGACGATGGGGAACGACATGAACGTGAAGACGAAGGTGAGCACCGACGCCGTCAACAACGCCGGGAGCAACTGCGGGACGGTCACGTCCACGAACGCCCGGCGGGGCGACGCGCCCAAGGTCCGGGCCGTCTCGACGCGGCGCGAATCCACCGACTCCCACGCCGCCGTCACCAACCGCGTCACCAGCGGCGCGTTGTAGAACGCGTGTGCGAGGACGACGAGTTCGAGCGTGAACGTCACCTCGACAGGCCCGAGGCCCGCGAGTGCGAGGGCGTCGTTGAACAGGCCCGTCCGCCCGAACATCGCCAGAAATCCGACGGCGACCATTATGGACGGGAGGACGAACGGAAGCATCGTCACCGACCTGACGAACCGGCGTCCGGGGAACTCGAAGCGGGCGAGCAGGTATGCACCCGGCAGGCCGACGACGACGCTCGCGACAGTCGAGAGGAACGCCTGATACGCGGTGAAGCCGAACAGCCCCAACCGAACGGGGGGCATCCCGGCGCGAAGCCACGTCACGACACCGCGGGGAACGGTCGTCGGCGCGGTGACGAGCGTGTGTGCCGCGCCCGTGTAGAACGGGTCGGCCAGCACCGAGACGACCGGTGAGAGGGTGAGTCGCCCGCCGACGGAGACGGCGCTGGCGAGGACGCTCCCGACGGGGTAGTAGAAAATCACGACCAGCGTCGCTATCGCCGCGACGACGCCGACCGAGAGCGCCCGGCCGTCCCGGAACCGCATCGTCAGTTGCTCGCGATTTGGCGCGCCCACTCGTCTATCCAGCCCTCGACGTTGCCCGCGAGTTCGTCGTAGCTAAAGGTCACGGGTTCGGGGGGTTCGAGGGCGTACTCGCCGAAGTCGCCGCCGGGTTCGACGCCCTCGACGGCCGGGAACTGGACGTTTCGCACCGCAATCTCGGACTGGGCTTCCTCGCTGAGCACGAACGACATGAACTCGCGGGCCAGTTCGGGGTTGTCGGCGTCGGCGAACTGCGCCATCCCTTCGGGGTTCGCGTACCCCTGGTCGTTCAGGAATCCGACCTGATGGCGGGACATGTCCACGTCCTCGCCGTGGTAGTACACTTGGTCGGTGGAGTAAGAGACGACCATCGGGGCCTCCTCGTTCGTGTAGGCCTGATACGCCGGTTGCCAGTCCGAGAGAATTCGGACGCCGTTGTCGAGGAGTCCCTGCCAGTAGTCGAGGTAGCCGTCGGCCCCCTTCGCCGCGATGGTCCACAGCAGGAACGCGCGGCCGGGGTCGGACTGCTGGGCGTTCTGGGTGATGAGCGCGTCCTCGTAGCCCGGTTCCAGTAGCGTGTCGAACGTCGCGGGTTCGTCGACGGCGCCCTCGTCGTACACCAGACTGATGTAGCCGGTGTCGTACGGAATCACGCGCCCGTCGGGGTCGAAGTTCAGCGACGGCTTGACCGAGTCAGCGCCGTCGACGCTATCGGTGGCCGCGGCGAAGAGCGCGTCGTCGAGTTCTTCGTCGGCCCGGACGAGTTCGCCCGTGTTCAGGCCCACGAACACGTCGGCGTCTATCGGCGCACCCTCGGCCTTCCGCTGGATGAACTGGTTGATGCCGCTCTCCGGCGTCCGGAACTCGACAGTCGAGTCCGGGTGTTCGGACTCGAAGGCGGACTTGAGCCAGTTCCCCGCCGTCCCCTCGCCGGTGAACGAGGAGTACGTCGCGACGGTCAGCGTTCCGTTCAGCGATTCGGACGACCCTCCGCTACACCCGGCCAACGCGGTCACTCCAGCGGCCCCGATGCCGGTGCGGGCGAGGAACGTACGTCGTTTCATCACTTGGTTGATTCACCGAGTAATACTTTAACAACTCGTTCTACTGACGGCGGGGCCGCCTCGTTCGGAAGACTGGATATTTGTACGCGACCGCCGACACACTGTCGTATGGACGTACCCGAACGCGGCGATGTGGACCACCTCATCGACCCACAACCTCTCCCGGCGTTCGCACGAGTCCGCTACGAACCACCGACCGAGACGGTGTCAGACCCGGCCGCGGCGGCGCGGGCCGAACTCGACGCGCTCTCGTTCGATGGCGTCCCCGACGGCGGGACCGTCGCCGTCGCCGTCGGTAGCCGCGGCATCCACGCTATCGGCGACATCGCCGCCAGCGTCGTCGCAGAACTCGCCGAACGGGGGTTCGACCCGGTGCTGGTCCCCGCGATGGGAAGCCACGGCGGCGCGACGCCCGACGGACAGCAGGAGGTGCTGGCGTCGCTCGACATCACCGAGGAGCGGACGGGCGCGCCCATCGACGCCCGGATGGACGCCGAGGAACTGGCGACGGTCACGGTCGGCGAGACAGAGATGCCGGTGTACTTCTCGACGGCGGCACTCTCCGCCGATGCCGTCGTCGTCGTAAACCGCGTGAAGGCGCACACGAACTTCTCCGGGCCGATTGAGAGCGGCCTGACGAAGATGGCGGTCGTCGGACTGGGCAAACAGCGCGGCGCGAAGGCGTTCCACTCGACGGCCATCGCCGAGGGCTACGTCGAGACGCTTCGGACCGCGTTACCGGTCGTCGAGTCGGAGACCCCCTTGCTGGGTGGTGTCGCCCTCGTCGAGAACTTCAGCGAGGAGATAGCGACCGTCGAGGGCGTCCCGACGGGGTCGTTCCTCGACCGCGAACCCGAACTGCTGGCACAGGCGAACGAGGAGATGCCGACTCTACCGGTCGACGACGTGGACCTGCTGGTGGTCGACGAACTCGGCAAGGAGATTTCCGGGGCGGGAATGGACACGAACGTCATCGGTCGCTACCGCGTCCTCAACGCGGACGACCCCGAGACGCCCGCTATCAAACTCATCTACGCCCGCGGCCTGACCGAGGCGACGAAGGGCAACGGCAACGGCATCGGCCTCGCGGACATCACCCGACGGGCCGCGCTCGACCAACTCGACTTCCAGAAGACGTACGCCAACGCGCTCACCAGCGGGTCGCTCGCGAAGGCCAAACTCCCGATAGTCGCGCCGGACGACGAGTTCGCCCTCCGGACGGCGTTTGCCGCGCTCGGCGGGTACGACTCCGACACCGTCCGGGTCCTCTGGATACGGAACACCGAGGACCTTTCGGAGATGTGGGTCTCCGAAGCCGTGCGCTCGGACCTGCCCGACGCGGCGACGGTCCTCGAACAGGGGTCGCTCACCTTCGACGACGGAACCGCCAGGTTCACCGGTTCGTCGGCCCCCGAGCGTTGATGTACCGAGGCGGCGACGGGCGGGACATGGAACAGTTCGACGACATCAGCTACGTCGTCACCGACGGCATCGCGACAGTCACCATCGAGCGGCCGGACGTGTACAACGCCTTCACCCGGAACACCGTCCTCGAACTCAACGCGGCCGCCCGGACCGCCGAAGCGGACGACGGCGTCTACGCCGTCGTGCTGACCGGCGCGGGCGCGGGCTTTTGCTCGGGTGCGGACACCACCGAGATGCCCGACTGGGACGACCAATCGCCCGAAGAGTACGGGGCGTTCCTCTGGGTCATCCAGCAGTTCGTCTGGAACCTCCGGACGATGGCGACGCCTTCCATCGCCGCCGTCAACGGGCCAGCTATCGGCGCGGGGTGTGACTTCGCGCTCGCCTGTGACCTGCGCGTCGTCGGCGAGGACGGCGTCATGCGCGAGGGATTCGTCAACATCGGCCTCGTCCCCGGCGACGGCGGCGCGTGGCTCCTGCCCCGACTCGTCGGCGAGTCGAAGGCCCGCGAGTACCTGCTCACCGGCCGCGACATCACCCCCGAGGACGCCGTCGACATCGGTCTCGCCGTCGAACGAGCGGCCGACGCCCTGGACGCGGCGGGTGACCTCGCGGCCGAGATTCGGGACAAACCGGCCACGGCGGTCCGGCACACGAACCGACTAATCGACCCCCAGCAGAGCTTCCCCGAGTACTGCCGGAACGCGGCCGAGTACCAGTGGGACTGCGTCGTCGACGCGGAACATCGGGAAGCCGTCGCCGCGTTCAACGAGGGCCGCCCACCGAACTTCGAGCGGGCATACGAGAACTGAGCGAGCACGGCGAAGTCGGCCGACCGCCGCGTTACCGCTCCGAGACGGCCGGGAGGCCGTCTTCTTTCAGCGCCCGGGCGATGGTGTTCAACTGCATCTCGTCGGTCCCGGCGGCGATTCGACGGCCGCGCGCGAGTCGGTAGAGGTGTTCCAGCGGGTGACCCTGCTGGTAGGCGCGCGCGCCGACGATTTGAACGGCCTCGCTGACGACGCTCTCGACCATCTGCGAGCAGTGGAGCTTCGCCGTCGAGGTCCGGAGTCGCGACGGCGGGCGTTCGTGACCCTGTGCTCCGGCCGCGGAGAGATACGTCAGGGAAGCCGCCGTCTCGACCTGCCGGTACATCTCCGCGAGTTTCCACTCGATGCCCTGAAACGAGTCGAGCGTCTGTCCGAACTGCTCGCGCTCGCTCGCGTACGAGAGCGCCTGTTCCAGCGCCGCCTCGGCCCACGCGACGGTGAGGACCGAACTCCCCAACCGCTCCCAGTTGAGCGACACCAACTGCCGTTTGAACGCCGCTTTTCCGCGGGTGAGGACGTGGCTCTCCGGCACGACCACGTCGTCGATGGTGAAGTGCGTCTGGGCGTACCCGGCCATGTTCGTGTACACCGTTTCGATTTCCACGCCGGGGTCGTCGTAGGGAATGACCACGGACCCGAGGCCGTCCGGGAACCGGACCCACGTGACGGCGGCGTCGCCGAACGGGACGCCGCCGACCCACGTCTTCTCGCCGTTACACACCAACCGGCCGTCGGTGTCGGTCACTGCCGTCGTCATCGCCCCCACGTCCGACCCGGCGTCGGGTTCCGAGATGGCGATGGAGACGAAGCTCTCGCCCGCGGTTACGTCGGGGAGGAACTCCCGTTTCACTTCCTCGGAGCCGAACAGGTCGATGGCTCGCGGGGCCACCATGCTCTGCATGTAGGTGAACCACCCCGTGTCCGGGCACTCGCGGCCGACCGCTTCGGTCAGGAGCATCGCCGTCACGTCGCCCAGTCCCTGCCCGCCGTACTCCGCGGAGATAGACGGGCAGTACAGGTCCGCGTCGGCGAGTCGCCGGAGGTTTTCCCACGGAACGTCGCCGCGCCACGTGTACGCCTCGTCGGCGAACTCGGCGGCCACCGACTCCGCACGCTCGGCGTACTCGCGTTGGTCCGGTGTCAGGGCGACCATCACGTGAACGTTTCCCACGATTCGTGATAAATCGTCGTATCGAGTCGGCAACGCCGTGTTGGCTCCGGCACGGGAGGCCAGCGGTCGATGCCTTGGTCGAGAAGAGTACACCGCTCGCGGCCGAAACAGTCGATTTTCGCGCGAGAGGGCGAGACCGAAGTCGGCGGCTAGGGGTCTGTCGACGGAACTCGATGCCGTCCCTTCACCGCTCCAGTAGCGCCTTCGTCTCCCGGTGGCGATACCGGAACATCGGTTCCATCCCGAGGAATCCGAGCGGTCCGACGGCGCGGCCGAGCGGTCCGCCGGGGAGTTCGTACTCGACGTGGTCCCGGACGATGGTCGCGTCCTCCCCGTCGGCGCGGAATCGGTGGGTGTGCTCCCACTCCGGGAACGGCCCCTCGGTCATCACGTCCCGGAACATGGCCTCGCCGTCGTCCTCCTCGCGAGCGACGATTTCCGAGACCCAGCGCTGTCGCGGGCCGACGCCGAACGGTCGGATGGACGAGACGACGACGGACCCCGCGTCCAGTACTTCGGGGTCGGGGTCGCCGTCCGGGCCGCGCGTCTCCTCTATGCGGAGGTGCATCCAGTCTGGCGTCAGGGCGACGAGGCCGTCGCCGGTCGAGTGAAACTCCCACACCTCGGACAGCGGCGCGGCGACGCGGACTTCGCGCTCGAAGACGGGCATACCTCCGATTGGTGCGACACGGGGAAAACGACGGCGGTGGCGGCGGTCGATTGCCGCCGACCTCAGGGCCAGATGCCCGCTTCCTCGGCGGCGTTGACGACGCGTTCGATGGCGACGACGTACATCGCGGTGCGGAAACTCGGGGCGTCGGTCCGCTCGTACGTCTTGACGAGGTTGTCGAAGGCGTTCGTGATGACCCGTTCGAGTTCGTCGTTGACGCGCTGTTCCTCCCAGTAGAAGCGCTGGCGGTTCTGGACCCACTCGAAGTACGACACCGTGACGCCGCCCGCGTTGGCGAGGATGTCGGGAAAGACGGCCACGTCGCGGTCGGTCAGCACGTCGTCGGCCCGCGGCGTCAGCGGGCCGTTGGCGGCTTCGACGATGATGTCCGCCTGCACCTCCTGGGCGATGTCGCCGTTGATGGCATTCTCCAGCGCCGCCGGGATGAGGAGGTCCACGTCCAGCGTCAGCAGTTCCTCGTTGGTCAGTTCCTCGGTGGCGTCCTCGAACCCCGTGACCGACCCGGTCTCGTTCTTGTGACTTTTAGCGGCCCGGGCGTCGAAACCGTCGGGGTTGTAGACGGCCCCCGAGGAGTCCGAGACGGCGACGATGTTCGCGCCGAGGTCGTCGATGAGTTTCGCGGCGACGGACCCGGCGTTGCCGTAGCCCTGGACCGCGACGGTGGCCTCGCCGACGTCCTTCCCGAGGTAGTCGAACGCCTCCCGCGTGGTGAGCATCACTGAGCGACCGGTCGCTTCGACGCGACCTGCGCTCCCGCCCGATTCGGGGGCTTTCCCGGTGATGACGCCGGGTTCGGTCGTGTTCTCTAAGGTCTCGTAGGTGTCCTTTATCCAGTTCATCTCCCGCTGGCCGGTGTTCACGTCGGGCGCGGGGATGTCTCGGTCCTCGCCGATGAACGGGCGCAGTTCCTTGGCGAACGAGCGCGTGACGCGCTCCACCTCGCCGTCGGAGTACTCGCGGGGGTCGAGTTTGATGCCGCCCTTCCCGCCGCCGTAGGGGATGTTGACGGCGGCGCACTTGTACACCATCCACCCCGAGAGCGCCTTCACCTCGTCGCGAGAGACCTGCGGGTGATAGCGAATCCCGCCCTTGTACGGGCCGCGGTCGCCGTTGAACTGCGAGCGGAAGGCCTTGAACACCTCGATGGACCCGTCGTCCATCTCCACGGAGAGGTTCGTCTCCAAGACCCGCTCCGGGTGTTTCAACCGTTCGAGAACGTCGGTCGGGTACTCCAGATAGGCGGCCGCGTCGTCGATTTGCTCCTGCAAGCTCTCGAACGGGTTCACCTCGTTAGACATAGCTACATAGACACTTAGCGCGGTGAAAAGGGTACCGCCGGTCATGGGCGGGCTTGCCTACATAGGCAGGCGCTTCGTCACTCGGTTTCCGGCCTCGCTAGTCGCCCGCGAACACCTCGTCGGCGTCGTAGTCGACACGGGCCAGCGTCGAGTGCGGGCGACCGTCCGGTAACATCGGTACCACGCGAGCGAACGTGAAATCGTCCGCCGGGTCGGTCAGGACCAGTCGACGCCAGCGCGGTCCAGCACCCGTTCGGCCTGTCGAATCTGTGGTGCGTCTATCATCTCGCCGTCGACGACGAACACGCCGCCGTCGGCCTCGTCGCGGGCTGACAGAATTCGGGTGGCCCACTCGATGCGCTCGGCGTCCGGCGTGAACACCTCGTTGATGACCGTCGCCTGCGCGGGGTGGATAGCGAGTTTCCCGTCGTAACCCAACTGACGCGCCCGCTCTGCCTCTCGACGGAGGCCGTCGTGGTCGGTGAAGTTCGGAAAGTGCGTGTCGACGGGCGTCACCCCCGAGGCTCGTGCGGCGAGGACGACGTGTTGACGGGCGTGTTCGACCTCGTTCCCCTCCGTGGTTCGGGTCGCGCCGATGTCGCCCGCGAGGTCCTCGGCCCCGAACAGGAGGGCGTCCGTCGGGTCGGCGGCCGCGATTTCCTCGGCGTGCAGGACACCCGCTGCGGACTCGACGAGCGCCAGTATCGGGCAGTCGATACCTACCTCGGCCGCGAGGGCCGCGAGCGAACGCACGTCTTCGCCGGTTCGCGTCTTCGGGAGCATGAGGGAGTCCGGGTGTGGGCCGTCCGCGAGTTCGGCCACGTCGTCGGCCGCCTCCCCGTCGACGGAGTTGACGCGCACGCACACCTCACAGTCGGCGGGGAGCACGTCGGACAGCGCCGCCCGAACCGTCTCGCGGGCCGCCGCCTTCGCGTCCGGGACGACGGCGTCTTCGAGGTCGAAGACGACCACGTCGGCGTCGCTCGTCGGCGCCTTCCGGAGTTTCGCCGGGTCGTCGCCGGGCGCGAACAGGATGCTTCTCCGGGCCATAGCGGGGAGTTCGACGCGAACGCACGTAAGTCTCCGGCGGTGGCGGCCCCCATCGCTAAGGAGCGGGACCGCGTCCTCGCGTCCATGACCGGTCTGTACTTCGAGGAGTTCACCGAGGGCGAGACCATCCGCCACGAGAAGCGCCGGACGATAAGCGAGAGCGACAATCAACGCTTCTGCGATTTGACCATGAACCAGCAACCGCTCCATCTGGACGCCGAGTTCGCGAGCGAGACGCAGTTCGGCGAGCGGGTGGTCAACGGTCTCTACACCATGTCGCTGGCCGTCGGCCTCACCGTCCCCGACACGACGGACGGAACCATCGTCGCGAACCTCGCGTACGACGACGTGGAACACCCCGCGCCGGTGTTCCACGGCGACACCGTCCGTGCAGAGACGACGGTGACGAACACCCGACTCACCAGCGACGAGGAGCGCGGCGTCGTCACGATGCGCGTCGACGTGTTCAAACAGGACGACACGCTCGTCTGCTCGTTCGAGCGGACGGCGCTGGTCGAACGCCGACCGGCGTAACGCCGCCCTCGTCACTGCGTTTTATTGCCGCCCCCGGCGATATCCGCGACGATGCCCGCCCCCGATAGGTCCCGTCTCGCACGGTTCGTGGTCGCCCTCTTGGCGCTCGCCGCCGCCGTCGTCGCCGTCTCGCTGGTTACCGGGATTCGACTGGTCGCGCTCGCGCCCGTCTACATGTTCACGCCGATGGTCGCCGCGTTCGTCGCCACGCTCACGACCGGCGTCTCGCCGTCGACGGTTGGCTTGCGTGTCGGCCGCCCGACGTGGCTCGCCGTCGCCGCCCTCCTCTCGCTCCCGCTTGTCGCGCTGACGCTCGCCCTCTCGCTGGCCATCCCCGGTGTCGCGTTCGACCCGAGCGCGAACCCGCTTCCCGGGGTCGCCCTCCCTGGCGGCGTTCTTGGCCTGCTGGTGACGCTCGCTATCGCGCTCGCCGCAGGGGTCACGATAAACGCCGCCTTCGCCTTCGGTGAGGAGTTCGGCTGGCGCGGCTATCTCCTGTGGGAACTCGCGCCGCTCGGCTTCTGGAAGGCGTCGGGCCTCATCGGCGTCTGCTGGGGTCTGTGGCACGCGCCCGTCATCCTCGACGGCTACAACTTTCCCTCGTTTCCGCTGGTCGGCGTCGGGATGATGGTGCTCGCCTGCGTCGCGTTCTCGCCGCTGTACACCTACGTCGTCCTCCGCGCGAGGTCGGTGCTGGCCGCCGCGTTCCTCCACGGCGTATTCAACGCCTCGGCCGGGTTCGTGTTCGTCTACGCGACCACCGAGAGCGCGGTCCTCCGCCAACTGGTCGCCAGTTCCGTCGGCCTCGCCAGCGTCGTCGCGTTCGCCGTCGGGACGGGGGTCGTGGTCGCCCGCGGCGTCCCGACGCTGGACCGGGCCGCCGTCGAGGGTCGATAACCGCGCTCAGAGAATCGTGCCGTGTTTCTTCTGTGGCCGGTCCTTCTCCACGTCCTCGTACATCTCGAACCGGGCGGCCAGTTCCGCCCGCAGGTCGCTCGGCGGGACGATTTCGTCGATGACCACTTCGCTCGCCATGCGGTGTACGTCGATGTCCTCGCGGTAGGACTCTCGGAGTTCGCGCTCGCGCTCGGCCCGTTCGTCGGGGTCCTCGATGGCGTCGAGTTTGTTCGCGTAGACGGCGTTGATGGCCGCCTCCGGCCCCATGATGGCGATTTCGCCGCTCGGGAGCGCCAGCGTCGCCTCGGGGTCGTAGGCCGGGCCGGACATGGCGTAGATGCCCGCACCGTAGGCCTTCCGGACGACGACACATTGCTTGGGGACGGTGGCCGAGGAGGTGGCGTAAATCATCTTCTTGCCCGCTTCGAGGATGCCCTCCTTCTCGACGCTGGACCCGGCCATGAACCCCGGCGTGTCACAGAGATACAGCAGGGGGACGTTGAACGCGTCGCACTTCCAGACGAACTCGGCGGCCTTCCGCGCCGAGTCGGGGAAGATTGCCCCCGCGCGCTGGGCGGGTTGGTTGGCGACGACGCCCACGGTGCGGCCGTCGACGCGGGCGAACCCGGTGAGAATCTCTTTGCCGTATTCCGGTTGTAGCTCGAAGAACGACTCGCCGTCGACGACGCGCTCTATCACCCGGTGCATGTCGTAGCCTTTGTTCGGTTCCTGCGGGACGACGGCGTCGAGGCCGTCGGGAGATTTGGCGGGTGCGACCGTCTCCGCTCTGGGCGGTCGCTCGTCGCAGTTGTCCGGGAGGTACGTCAGCAAGTCTGCGACCAGTTCGCGGGCGTGCTCCTCGTCGTCGGCCACGAGGTCGGCGCTCCCCGAGTGCCGGGCGTGCACGTCCGGGCCGCCCAGCGTTTCGAGGTCGATGTCCTCGCCGGTGACCATCTCGACCATTCGCGGCGAGGCGATTGCGAGCGCACTCATTCCCCGGACCATCACGGTGAAATCCGAGAAGACGGGCGTGTAGGCCGCACCGGCGATACAGGGGCCGTAGAGGACGCAAATCTGCGGGACTGCGCCGGAGAGAATCGAGTGGTTGTAGTAGAACTTCCCGATGCCCTCCCGGTTGGCGAAGAAGCCCCGCTGTTGGTCGATGCGGCCGCCCGAGGAGTCCACGAGGTAGAGCGCGGGGCGACCGGACTTCAGGGCGCGCTGTTGGAGACGGATGAACTTCTCGACGCCGCGTTCGGCGACCGACCCGGCCTTCACGGTGAAGTCGTTGGCGGCGACGTGGACCTTCCGGCCATCCAGCGTCCCCGCCCCCGCGACCATTCCGTCGGCGGGGAGTCGGTCGTCGGTGTCCTCGCCGTACCAGCTATCGAAGTTGGCGAACCGGCCGTCCTCGAAGTCGAGGCCGTCCTCGCCGAACCACAGTTCGAGGCGGTCCCGGACGAACAGTTTCCCCTGGTCGGCCAGTCGCTCGCGGTACTTCTCGGGGCCGCCGCGCTCGATGTCGGCGATTTCCTCGCGGAGACGCTTCTCGCGGTCGGTCGGTCCGAGGTCCTCGGCCGCGGCGACGCCGTCGGCGTCGGTATCGTCGACTTCGAGGACTTCCCGGACGAGTGTCGGTTCGTCGCTGTCGCCGACGTACACTTCGACGGTTTCGCCGACGTGTTCGGCGACGGCGGCGGCGATGGCCGACGCCTCCTCACGGCTGGCGCCCTTCGCGATACGGACCTTCATACCACACCACACGACCCCCGGCACCACAGTAGTTGCCCCCGACGGAGCGCGATTATCAGCGTTCGAAATGTCGCCGGGCCATTGATAACCGCCGCTGGGGTAGTGAGGGGAGATGAGCGCCGCCAGCGCGGAACGCCGACAGTCGACGGGACGCGGACGGGTCGCGGGCCGTCGTCTCCTCGCAGTCGCGCTGTTCTGTGCGCTGGCCGTCCTCGCGTCGGGCACCGTCGCCGCGGCGGACACCGAGGCACCCGAGTTCGGGAACGCGACGAAGGGCAACGCCACGACCATCCACGTGACCGTCTACGACAACGGGACGCTCGACACTGGCAGTATCGCCGCCGCCGACTTCGTCACGACCCGCGGAACCGTCGAGAACATCTCGGTCGCCGACATCGACGCCGGAGAGAACCGCACCGGCGCGCGCGTCTCGCTGTACCTCGCAGAACGCCTGAACGCGAACAACGTCACGGTCGGGATTCGGAGCGCCGGGGGCATCGCCGACACCGCCGGGAACAAACTCAGGGACGGGACGGTTACCGTCTCCGGTATGGACACGGTGACGCCGAGATACCGGTCGTTCGAGATACGGCGGGTCAACGCCTCGACCGTCGAGATTCGCGCGGCGGTGAACGAACCCCTCGACGGCCTCTCGGTCAGCATCGGCGGTCCGGTCACCGACCGCCTGAACCGCTCGGACTTCACCGAATCGGTCGGCGACGCCGTCGTCTACACGGCCCGCTACACGTTCCCCGAGGAAGGGGCGTACCCGATACTGTGGCTGAACGCGACCGACCGGTACGGCAACACCGTCAAACTCTCTCGCCTCCGCTCGTTCCGGTACGACGGGTCCGCGCCGAACGTCACGCTCGAAGGGCCGACCAACGCGACGGTCGGCGAGACGCTGAACTTCACGGCGCGCAACTCCACCGACGAGCAGGGTATCGACCGCTACCGATGGCGCATCGACGGCGGCACGCTGTTGCCGGGTCCGTCGATTCAGGTGGCCTTCGCCACGCCGGGGGCCCACGAAGTCGCCGTCGAGGCGACCGACCCGTTCGGCAACGCGGCCACGGCGGCCCGGACGGTGACGGTGACCCGCGACGGTGACGCGTCCGGACTGAACGTCAGCCAACCGAACGCCACCACCGCCTCGACGACCGTCGTCGGGACCGGATTCGCCCAGCGAATCACCGCTCCGAACGACTCGCTCGTCACCACTGCGAACGCCTCGCTGGACCGCGTGACAGTGACGCTCCCGGCCAACGAGACGGTCCCACTGACCGTTCGGGCGCGCAACCGGACGCCGTTCTCGTTCCTGACCGTGACGGGCGACGCCGGTCTCGCGACGTTCGCCGTCGACCACGGCGGCGTCCCGGTCGACCGCGCGACGTTCACGTTCACCGTTCCGCGGCCCGCGCTGAACGGGGCGTCGCCGTCGGCGGTGACGCTCTATCGGGACGACGACGGGTGGTCGGCGCTCGACACGGCCGTCGTCAGTCGGAACGAGACGCGGGTCGTCTATCAGGCGTCCTCGCCGGGTCTCTCGCGGTTCGCCGTCGGCGTCGGGGACGGGGCTGACGCGCGGCCGACCGAGACGGCGACCGAAACGCCGGTGCCGACTCGGACACCCGTGGAAAACGAGACGGCGACCGCTACCGAGAGCGAGGCGGAGTCGGCCGAGTCCGGCGGGGACGCGCAGGCGGCGTCCGAGTCCCAGTCGACGGGAACGCCGGACATCGAAGTCACCAACGTCACGGCCGAACCCGATTCGCTCGCCGTCGGCGACAGCGTCGTCCTGACCGTCGAAGTCACGAACGACGGGACCGCGACGGGCGACTATCTGGTGGGTGTCTTCCTCAACGACAGCACGCTCGCGACGCGTGAGGTGACCGTCCCCGCCGGGGAGACGCGGACGACGGAGTTCTCGCGGGAACTCGACGACAGCGGGCCGCTGGAAGTGGGAACGACGCGCGTCGCCAACGTCACCGGCGGTGGGGGATTCTCGCTGCCGTCCCTCGGCGCGCCGTCGGGACTACCGAACCCGCTGTCGCTGTGGCCCAGCGGTATCGTTGGAACGATACTCGGCGCAGTCGTGGGACTGGTCGTGGTCGTCTACGGCATTCTAAAAGCGCTGGCTATCTATCTCGGTTACTGACCGACCGAGCGTTCGAGTCGGTCGATGAGGGCGGCGTTCCCGAGGTGGAGGGGAACTCGCTCGTGGAGTTCGTCGGGCGTTATATCGAGCAGCGACTGCGTGCCGTCAGAGGACTGTCCGCCCGCCGCCTCGATGACGTAGGCCATCGGTTGGCCCTCGAACTGGAGGCGGAGTTTGCCGTCGGGACTGGAGTCGAGCGCCGGGTACGCGAAGATGCCGCCGTAGGTGAGTATCTGGTTGATGTCGGCGATCATCGCCCCGCCGTAGCGGAGTTTCAGTTCGTGGCGAATCTCCTCTGCGAACGGCTGGAACTCGTCGGTCCACGAGTCGACGCCGCCGCCGAACCCGAACACCGTCGGGTCTTCGGGGATGGTCACGTCGTCGTTGACGAGGCGTTTGTCGCCGTCTTCGAGGATGTACTCCTTCACGCGGCCGTCGCGGGCGACGACCATCGAGGTGACGGGGCCGTAGATGACGAACCCCGCGGCGAGGAGGTTCCGGCCGCTGGTCGGCGGCCGCTCGCTGTAGATGCCGAAGATGGTTCCCATCCCGCTGTTGGGTTCGAGGTTCGAGGACCCGTCGAGGGGGTCCATCGCGACGTGGAAGCGGCCGTCGCTGGTCGCGAGCGTCTCGCGTTCCTCGCTGGCGTAGGTGGCGACGCCGTCGATGCCGAGGACGCGCGCCTCGAACAGTTCGTCGGCGCGCACGTCGGCGGCGAGTTGCTCGTCGCCGCTGGGGTTGACGGTGCCGCTGTGTTCACGTTCGGTGGCGATGGCCGTGCGAACGTCGGCGGTGGTGGCTGCGATGGTGTCGATGACCTGTGCGACGGTTCGGTCGGCCTGCGTGGCCGAAGCGTCGAGTGATTTGCTCATTTATCGAGGGGTGCTGGGCGTCGTGGCCCGGCGGTAGTTGCGCGTGCGGTCCAGTATCGAGGTGACCCGCCGAGTGTCGGCCCAGTGTATCACGTACGCTCCGATTCACCCGCCCGGCATAAGTATCTTGTTGCTGACATTTACTACGGAGCGAGTGAATCCTTTGGAATCCGCGCTTTCTGGGGGTTAGGGTGTGTTACTGTTCCGCAAGCTCGAAAACGTATTCGAACGCTTACTATTACCGTCTCGGCGGCAGGCTTACACGAACGCCGACCGAACATTTCGGATATGCAACTCGAAGACATCGGCACGGTCGGCGTCGTCGGCGCGGGCACGATGGGCAACGGCATCGCGCAGGTGGCCGCGACGGCGGGCTACGACGTGGTGATGCGGGACGTCGAACAGCAGTTCGTCAGCGCGGGGTTCGACGCCATCGACCGGAGTCTCGACCGACTGGTGCGGAAGGAGGAACTGACGCAGGCCGAGGCCGACCGGGCGCGCGGGCGAATCGAGGGGACGACGGACCTCGCCGACCTGCGGGACGCCCACCTCGTCGTCGAAGCCGTCACCGAGGACATGGGCGTCAAGCAGTCCGTCTTCGGTGACTTGGACGACACCTGCGGGCCCGAGACGGTGCTGGCGACCAACACAAGTACGCTCTCGATAACGACCATCGCCAGCGTCACCGACCGCCCGGACCGGGTGGTGGGCCTGCACTTCATGAACCCCGTGCCGGTGATGAAGGGCGTCGAAGTCGTTGAGGGCGAGAAGACCAGCGAAGAGACGCTGGCGCTCGGCCGCGCGTTCGCGCAAGCCGTCGGGAAGGAGACGTGGGACGCCGACGACAAACCCGGCTTCGTGGTCAACCGCATCCTCATGCCGTGGATAAACGAGGGCGTCCGGGCCTACGACGAGGGCATCGCGGGCAAGGCGGACATCGACCGCGGGATGACGCTCGGGACGAACGTCCCGATGGGGCCGCTGGAACTGGCCGACCACATTGGCCTCGACGTGGTGCTCGACGCCTCCGAGACGCTCCACGAGGAACTCGGCGACCGGTATCAGCCAGCCTATCTCCTCAAGCGGAAAGTCGCGGCGGGTGACCTCGGGAAGAAGACCGGCGCGGGCTTTTACGAGTACGAGCGATAGGGACAGCGGCCGTCGTCCCGCCCGTGCCGAACAGTAAAGGACGCCGCACGATACCTTCCACCATGGACTTCAGTCCGACGGCCGAGCAGCGACAGATACGCGACATGGTCGCGGAGTTCGTCGACGAGGAAGTCGTCCCCCGCGCGGCCGACATCGACGCGGCCGACGAGTTCCCGTGGACCCTCGTCGACCAGATGGCCGACCTCGGTCTCATGGGGATGCCGATTCCCGAGGAGTACGGCGGCGCGGGCCTCGACTACCACAGTTACGCGATGGCCTTAGAGGAGATTTCCCGCGGGAGCGGCGGCCTCGGGACCATCGTCGCCGCCCACATCTCGCTGGCCTGCAACATGGTCTCCGAGTTCGGCGACGAAGCCCAGAAAGAGGCGTACCTGACGCCGATGGCCGAGGGCGACGACATCGGTGCCTTCGCGCTCTCGGAACCCGGCGCGGGCAGCGACGTGCCCGCGATGGAGACGACTGCCGAACGCGACGGCGACGGCTACGTCGTCGATGGCGGGAAACTGTGGATTTCGAACGGTTCCGTCGCCGACACCGTCGTCCTGTTCGCCAAGACGGACCCCGACGCGGACAACAAGGGCATCTCGTCGTTCGTCGTCCGTCCCGAGGAAGACGACGGGTTCGTCGTCGAGGGGACGGAACACAAACTCGGCGACAAGGGGTGTCCGACCGCCGAACTCCGCTTCGACGAGATGTACCTCCCCGAGGAGCGCCGTCTCGGCGACGAGGGCCGCGGGTTCGTCCACGCGCTGAAGACGCTCAACGGCGGGCGAATCACCATCGCCGCCCGCGGTGTCGGCATCGCACAGGCGGCCCTCGACGAGGCGCTTCAGTACGCCCAGGAGCGCGAGCAGTTCGGCCAGCCAATCGGCGAGTTTCAGGCCATCCAGCACAAACTGGCCGACATGGACACGAAGACCAGCGCCGCCCGCCTGCTCATGCATCGGGCCGCCGACCTGAAAGAGCGCGGCGAACCGTTCATCAAGGAGGCCGCGCAGGCGAAACTGTACGCCTCAGAAGTCTCTCGAGAGGTGGCGAACGAAGGGATCCAGATTCACGGCGGCTACGGCTACACGAAGGACTTCCCGGTCGAACGGTTCTACCGCGACGCCAAATTGAACGAAATCTACGAGGGGACGAGCGAAGTCCTGCGGAACACCATCGCGGACCAGTTGCTGGACTGAATCGCAGTCTCGGCCGCCCTCGCTACTGTTCGTCGCGCGGTTCGTCCGCCCCGTCGTCCAGATGCTCGGCCATCCACGCGAACTGCTCGCGCAGTCGACGCTCGCCGCCCTCGGTCAGCGAGTACTTGTCGGCGATGCCCTCGGTGCGGTGCTGGACGAATCCAGCGTCCTCCATCGCGTCGAGCGCGCCGTAGAAGCTCTTTGGCTCGATGCGCGTGTCGTAACGCCGTTCGAGTCGCGTCTTGAGGCGCTGGCCGGTCATCTCGCCGTCCTCGGCCCCGGCCAACAGGACGCACATGTCGCGTCGACGCCCGCTCTGGAACCACTTCGCCATGCGCGATTCGTCGGCGGCCGCCCGTTTGCGCGTTGCGGTTCGACCGGCGGACCGTCAGTTTAGCATACGATGCTTCCCTAGAGCGACCGATGGCAGACATCGACGACCCGACGACGGCGACGGCCGACGGCATCACCGCCCGCTACCGAGAGACGGAGACGGAGCGACTGCTCACCTTCGAGGCCGACGGCCGGACGGCCGCCATCGCCCAGAACGTCGAGGGATACGCGATGCTGAAGGTTCGACCCACCGCCGACGGCGACGAACTCGAACGCTATTACGGGTTCGACATGGCCCTGGACCACGCCGCAGAGCTACTCGGCGCGTCGCCGACTGCACTCCCGGTTCCCGACGCGGCCAGCGACATGGGGATGTAGCGTCGGGAAAGGACTATCGGCCGGGCCGACGAAAGTAGCCCATGGCGACGATATCGGACCGCTTCGACCACCCGGCGTGGCGAACCGCCGCGGCGACGCTCGCTGGCTACGGCGTCGTCCTCCTCGTGCTGTTTCTCCTGCTGTTCGTCGTGCCATACCTCGTTCTCTCGGCGTCTGTGTGACCCGACCGACCCCTGACTGTGGCAGACGGGGGCAAGAGTCAAACCGCATCCGGTGGTAGTCGGTGGCATGAGTGTCGAGCAGGAACAGGCAGAGCGCACCATCCGGTGTCTCGTCGCGAAAGTCGGCCTCGACGGCCACGACCGCGGGGCACACGTCATCGCGCGGGCGCTACGCGACGCCGGGTTCGAGGTCATCTACTCCGGTCTCCACCGCTCGCCCGACGAAGTCGTCCAAGCGGCCGTCCAAGAGGACGTCGACGTCGTCGGCATCTCCATCCTCTCGGGTGCCCACAACACGCTGGTGCCGAAGATTCTCGACGGCCTGCGCGAGTACGACGCCTTCGACGACCGTCTCGTCCTCGTGGGGGGCATCGTCCCCGACGACGACAAGGCCGAACTGCGCGAACAGGGCGTCGACGAGATATTCGGCCCCGGCGCGTCGATGGAGGAGATGATAACGTACATCCGCGAGCACGCCCCCGAGCGATGAGCGCGCTCGTCGACGAGTTGCTCGCCGGGAAGCACAGCGCGCTGGCGCGCGTCATCACCAAGATAGAGAACCGGTCGCCGGGCTACCGGGAGATAATCTCCGACCTCCACCGACACACGGGCCACGCCGACGTAGTCGGTGTCACCGGCAGTCCCGGCGCAGGGAAGTCGACGCTCGTGGACAAGGTGGCCGCCGAATACCGCGACCGGGGCCTCACCGTCGGCGTCATCGCCATCGACCCGTCCTCGCCCTTCTCGGGCGGCGCGGTGCTGGGCGACCGCATCCGCATGGCGTCGAACGCGGGCGACATGGACGTGTTCTTTCGGTCGATGTCCGCCCGCGGGTCGCTCGGCGGCCTCTCGACGGCGACGACGGACGCCGTCACCGCGCTGGACGCGTTCGGGAAGGACGTAATCATCGTCGAGACGGTCGGTGCGGGACAGAACGAGGTGGACATCGTTCGCACCGCCGACACCGTCGCCGTCCTCGTCCCACCGGGGAGCGGCGACGACGTGCAGATGCTGAAGGCCGGTATCCTCGAGATAGCGGACGTGTTCGTCGTCAACAAGGCCGATTTGGACGGCGCGGACCGCACTGTCCAGCAGTTACGGGAGATGTTACAGGGCCGGGGCGGGACGGCGGGCCACCACGGAGGGATGGGTCTGGAACGGCCCGGCGGCGACGGAGATGCGGGCGACGACGGGGACGCCTGGGACCCCGTCATCGTCGAGACTGTCGCCAACCGCGGCGAGGGCGTCGACGCGTTCATCGAGGCGTTGGCGGAGCACAGCGACTACCTCGACCGGACGGGCCAACGAGAGGCCCAGGAGCGCGAGCGCTTCGCCGCCGAGATTCGGACGCTCCTGCGCGAGGACGCGAACCGACTCCTCTCCCGCGAACTGGTCCAACGCGGGGGCATCGAGCAATACGTGGACGCCGTGGTAGCCCGCGAGACGGACCCCTACACCGTCGTCGACGACGTCCTCGCACCGCTCCGGGACTGCCTCGACGCCGACCACCCGCGGTAGGACCCGAACTTACCACCCGTCCATCACGTATAAACAGGCCGCGGCCCGTATTTCGGGGTATGAAACTCCGCAAGGTACTCGGTGCCGCCGTCGGCGTGGTCGGGTCGACCGCACTCGCGAACGAACTCCTCCAGTCGCGCGCCGACGACTTCGAACCGCTGTTGCCCGGCGAACAGCAGACGTATCGCTGGCGCGGGTTCGACGTGGCCTACGCGGAGGCTGGCGACCCCGACGACCCCGACCTCGTCCTTCTCCACGGCATCAACGCCGCGGCGTCGAACCACGAGTTCCACGCGGTGTTCGAGACGCTCGCCGAGGAGTACCACGTCATCGCGCCGGACCTCCCCGGGTTCGGCCACTCCGACCGGCCGCCGCTGCTGTACTCGGCGTCGCTCCTCTCGACGTTCGTCCGTGACTTCCTCGACGACGAGAGCGAGGACGCGACGGTCGTCGCCTCCTCGCTCACCGGGTCCTACGCGGCCATGGCCGCCCGCGAAGTCGACGTGGGGCGACTCGTCCTCGTCTGTCCGACCGACTCCTCGATGGGGAACCGGAACGTCTGGGTCCGGTCGCTCGTTCGCTCGCCGATTGTCGGCCAGGCGCTGTTCAACCTCATCGTCTCGAAGCCCTCGATTCGGTACTTCCACGAGGACCACGGCTACTACGACATGGACAACCTCACCGAGGAAATCGTCGACTACGAGTGGCAGAGCGGCCACCAACCCGGCGCGCGGTTCGCCCCGGCGTCGTTCGTCTCCGGCTTTTTCGACCCCGAGGAGAGCCTCGGCGACGTGTTGGCGGACCTCGACGTGCCGGTGACGCTCGTCTGGGGCGAGAACGCCGACATCACGCCGCTCTCGGAGGGGCGCGCGCTCGCCGACCGCGCGGACACGGCGCTCGTGGTGTTCGGCGAATCGCTCCTGCTCCCGCACGTCGAACACCCCGAGCAGTTCGTGGACGTGGTGCGCGGCGAGACGGCGACGGTCAGAGTCGAAAAGTAGCGTCGGACTCTCTCACCGCGGTTCGAAGACGACGGCCCGGTCCCCGGTCGTCGCTCGCTCGCCGACGTGGAGGCCGACGACCGTCCCGATAGTCACGTCGTCGGGGTCGATACCGCGGACGAGGCCGGTCACCGAAACCGGGCCGAAGTCCGCGATGGCAGTCACGTAGGGCGCGTCGTCCTCGAACTGCGGCGTCGGGACGGTAATCGTCGAGTGGGTGAGGACTTCGCCGCTCTCGGGCATCTGCTCCTCGGTCAACTCGCGCGACCCGCAGTCGGGGCAGACCCGCCGCGGCGGAAGCCATCCGTGACCGTTCTCGCATTCTATGTAGTAGGCCTCGCCGTCCTCGATGGCGTCCAGCCACGCGTCGTACTGGCCGTCGGGGGCGGCGTCCGTCATTCTCTCACCTCCAGGACGTGGACCGTGGTAGAGGCGACGGTCCCGCCCGCGTTGTGCGTGACGCCGACAGTTCCATCGGGGACGGCGTCGGCCCGCGGGTGCGACCCGTCGAGGACCCACGCGGCGGTCGCCAACTGGGCGACGCCCGTCGCACCGACCGGGTGACCCTTCGCCTTCAGGCCGCCCGAGAGGTTGATGGGCAACTCGCCGTGGCGGTCCGTCTCGCCGTTCGTCGCGGCGTGGATGCCCTCGCCGTGGTCGTAGAAGCCCAGCGATTCGATAGCCAGCACTTCGGCGATGGTGAAACAGTCGTGGACCTCGGCGAAGTCCACGTCGTCGGGTCCGATGCCCGCGTCAGCGTAGGCCTCCTCGGCGGCCTTATCGGCGGCGGGCGTCTGCGCGAGGTGCGGCCGGTCCTGTAACGCGAGGTTGTCGCCGCCCTGGCCCGTCCCGGTGACGGCGATGGGGGCGTCGAGGCCGTGGTCCTCCGCGTACTCCTCGCTCGTGAGGACGGCCGCCGCCGCGCCGTCGGTAATCGGACAGGAGTCGTACAGGCCCAGCGGACTCGCGATGGTGGGCGCTTCCAACGCGTCTTCGACGGTAATCGCCTTCTGAATCTGCGCGTGTTCGTTGACGAGGGCGTGTTCGTGGTTCTTCACCGCGATGTGGGCCAAGTCCTCGTGTGACCCGCCGTACTGGTCGAAGTACGACCGGGCCATCAGCGCGTAGGCCCCGGGGAAGGTCATCCCGGCGCGAATCTCGTAGAGGTCGTCGGCGGCGATAGCCAGTGCGTCCGTCGCGGCGGCCGTCCCGATGTTGGTCATTCGCTCGGCACCGCCGACGACGATAACGTCGGACTCGCCGTTGCGCAGGCTCTTTACCGCCTCGCGGACGGCGGCCCCGGCCGAGGCACACGCCGCCTCGAACCGCGTCGCGGGGGCGTCGAGGCCGATAGCTTCCGCCATCAACGGTCCCTGGTGGCCCTGATGCTCCGCGAGTTCGCCCATGAAGTTGCCGTAGTAGAGCGCGTCGACATCGTCCGGGGCGACCCCGGCGTCGTCGAGCGCCTCCAGTCCCGCCTCCGCGAACAGGTCCCGACCGGTGCGTTCGGGGTGTTTCCCGAACTTCGTGACACCGGCACCGGCGATACGTGGGTCTGTCATTACCACTCAGTCCGAACTGAGTACTTAAATTCTTGCCGCCCGTGTGAGTTTTTGCCACGATTTCGGCGACGAATTACCGCAAGACGGCGGACGTTATGACGATATTTGTATATATTCCTACGAGCGAATTACTGCCTACGAAAGAACTGCGTGCGGGCGGGGACCTCACTTCACGATTTCGGCGATGCGTCGGGGTTCGCCGCTGAGGGTCGGGTCGGGTTCGACGATTTGCAAGACTTCGTGGTCGGTCACGTCGGGGTAGGACTTCTGGGTCGCGTCCTCGATGAGGGCTTTCTCCAGTCGGAACTCGGTGCCGTCGTAGACCACGTCGACGCCTTGCTCGTCGAACGAGAGAACAGTCATACCCGCCGTAGGGGAGAAACGAATAAAAGTGTAGTCTCTCGGCGGATGGTTGTGCCCGGTTCCCACGCCCCGTCAGACGAACGTCAGACGCCCGTCGTGCGCGTCCTCAGGCTTTAATACCCGTGATACCGCTATATCGGGTGTGCTATTCGGCTCTGATCCGCTCTCGGAACTCTCGATTCCCGACGGGACGACCGTCGAGGAACACGACCTCGTGACCGACGGGGACGTCATTATCGGCGGGCAGAGCACGGTCGAGTTCGGCGTCCGCGGGCGCTCGGTCATCGCCGACGAGCGAGTCCGCTTCGGCGGCCACATCGAAGCGGAGGGCGACTGTCGCCTCGACATGTGGTGTGACGTGGCCGACAACGTCCTCGTCGGCGAGGACGCCTACATCGGCGAACGCGTCCACATCGGCGGCGAGTTGCGCGTCGCCGGGGACGTGGACATCGGCGACGACGTGGACATCGAAGACGGCTTCGAGGCGAACGGGTGGATAGTCATCCGCAACCCGATGCCGACCATCGTGTTCCTGTTCGTCTACCTCTCGCAACTCCTGCGCATCGGCGAGGACGAGGCCGCACGGGACCTCGTCGACGAGATGCTCGGTGAGGACCGCGACCACGACCCTATCCTCGTCCCGCGCGGGGCCAGCGTCTCCGACGACGCGTGGCGCGTCTCGACGCCCGCGACCATCGGCGACGACTGCCGACTCCACGGCAACATCCGCGCCGAATCCCTAGAGGTCGGCCGGGACAACGTGGTCTTCGGCAGTCTCCGCGCTCGCGAGGACGTGGTCGTCGGTAAGGGAACCGAAATCAAAGGCGACGTGACGACCCGCAACGGCGACGTTCGCGTCGGCCCCGGCGCGAAGGTGTGGGGCGACATCTCCGCGAACACGGTCGAACTCCACGAGAACGCCACCGTCGACGGGAAGATTCGCGCTCGCGAGGAGATGCGGATGCACACCGACGAAGTGTTGGACCGCCCGGACGAATCGGCCGTCGCGATGGCCGAGATGGCCGAGGAGTTAGAGAGCGGCACGAACTCGACGGACGAGGGCGGCGACGACGCGGCCTCGGAAGACCGGGACGAACCGGTCGACGAGGAGGGCGATACTGCCGAAGCATCCGACTGAGGCGAGCGTCGCTGCAGTGGCTTCTATTCCCCGGACGTCTCTGAACGGGCCGTACTACCCGATAGCCACGGGCAACCGATTCGACTCTCGTAGCACTCGCCCTCGCCGCACGAATGAATTAGACGAGTCTAATCTTTTGAGTAGATAGTAACTACTTTATCCTTGGATGCCTCCTCGCTCAGTAAGGAATGAACGACACGAACCGAAGTTCCACGGGACGCGGACTCTCGCGGCGGCGAGCAATCGCGACCGGCGCGGGTCTGCTGGCCGCAGGATTCGCTGGCTGTACGAGTAGCGGGCAGGGAACGGGGACCGATACTGACACCGACACCGACGGTTCCGATGACGGACCGGTCGCCGTTGCCTCCTTCTTCAGTTTCTACGACTTCGCTCGCAACGTCGCCGCCGAGACTCCCATCACGGTCGAGAACCTCGTTCCGACGGGCCTCCACGGCCACGGCTGGCAGCCAAACGCCAGCGTTACGAAGCGTATCATCGAGGCCGACGCGTTCATCCACGTCGGCCCGGGGTTCCAGCCGTGGGCCGACCGCGCCATCCAGACGCTGCGGGACGACGGGGTCGACACCCAACTCATCAACGTCCGGAAGGGCGTCGAACTGGTGGACCTCGCCGCCAGTCTCGACCCCGAGGAGGAGGGCGTCGGCGAGCAACAGGGCAAAGACCCCCATTTCTGGCTCGACCCCCGACGGGCGAAGACCTCAATCGACAACATCACCGAGGGCCTGGTCGAACTCGCGCCCGAGTACGAGGACACGCTCCGGGAGGCCGCCCGCACGTACAAGTCAGAGACTATCGACCGCATCGACGCCGACTACGAGGCCATCTTCGACGCCGCCGAACGCGACGTGGTGCAACTCGCGGCCCACAACGCGTTCCAGTACATCGGCGTCCGCTACGGCGTCCGGATGCGGCCGCTCGTGACCAACCTCGCGGCCAGCGGTGACGTCGCTCCCGAAGACATCAGGCAGGCCCAGCAGGTCATCGAAGACAACGACATCCGCTACATCGCCAACGGCGTCTTCGAGTCGCGCCGTCCGGCGATTCAGCTCATCGAGGAGACGGGCGCGGAGGCGTACTTCCCGGTGACGCCGTACGCTGGCGTCCGGGAAGACTGGGTGGCCAACGACTGGGGCTACGAGGAGATTGCCTACAACATCAACATGCCTACGTTCGAAGTCGTCCTCGGCAACAAGACGCCCGAAGAGGCGGGCCCGACGGAGGGCTGGGGCGAGACGTGGAGGAACTTCGAATGAGTCGGGGTGAGAGGGCGGGCGACGCCCCGGTCGTGGAGGCGTCGAACGTCTCGTTCGGCTACACCGCGACGCCGGTCGTCCGGGACGTCTCCGTGCGCATCGACCCCGGCGAGTACGTCGCCATCGTCGGACCGAACGGCTCCGGGAAGTCGACGCTGATGAAGCTCTTACTCGGCCTGCGCCGCCCCGACGAGGGGACGGTTCGGCTGTTCGGCGAACCGGCCCACGCCTTCGACGACGGCTCCCGAGTGGGCTACGTCGCCCAGCACGCCAGCGCCTCGAAAGAGATGCCCATCACCGTCCGCGAAGTAGTGAAGATGGGGCGATTCCCCCACGTCGGCTTCGGCCGACTCTCCCGTGAAGACTGGGCAGTCGTCGACGACGCCATCGAAGCGGTCGGTATGTCGGCGTTCAGGAACCGACGGGTGACGCAACTCTCCGGCGGACAACGACAGCGTGCCTTCATCGCAAGAGCGCTGGCGGGCGAGGCGGAACTGCTGGTCTTGGACGAACCGACGGTCGGCGTCGACGCCGAGTCGGTCGACGCGTTCTACGACCTGCTGGAAGCCCTGAACGAGGACGGCATCACCGTCTTGCTCATCGAACACGACCTGAGCGCCGTCACCGACCACGCCGACCGAGTCGTCTGTCTCAACGGCGAGGTGTACTTCGACGGCCCGACCGACGAGTTCGTCGACGGTGACGCGCTTGCCCGCGCGTTCGGGACCGCCGCGATGGGGCTGGGGGCAGACGGATGAGCGGGGTCGCTATCATCCTGCAGGCCAGTCCGCTGGACGCCGTGCTCGCGCCGCTTTACTTACTGTTGGCCCTCTGGTCGGAACTGCTGACGTGGGTGGCCGGTGTGACCGGACTGGAACTGCTCCAGTACGGATTCATGCACCGGGCTATCCTGGTCGGCCTCTGTATCGGCGTGATGGCCCCGCTCATCGGGACGTTCCTCGTCCACCGGCAACTGGCGCTCATCGGGGACGCGCTGGCTCACACCGCCTTTGCTGGCGTCGCCGTCGGTCTGTTTCTCAACGCCGTCATCGACCTCGGGGTGACGCCGTACCTCACCGCCGTCGTCGTCGCTATCGTCGCGGCGCTGTTCATCGAACTCATCTCTGAAGCCACCGACGCCTACAACGACGTGTCGATGGCAATCGTCCTCTCGACGGGCTTTGCGCTGGGGACGACGCTCATCAGCATCAACGCAGGTGGCCTGACCGTCAGCGTCGACCAGTACCTCTTCGGGAACCTCTCGACGGTCACCTCACAGAGCGCGGCCATCCTGCTGGTGCTGTTCGCCGTCATCGTCGGCGTCGTCGCCGTGACCCGTAACCAACTGCTCTACGTCACCTTCGACGAGACGGCCGCCGAGGTGTCCGGCATCTCGGTCGACTGGTACAACCGCATCATGGTGATGCTGACGGCGCTGGTCGTCGTCGGCGCGATGCAGATTATGGGCGTCATCCTCGTCGCGGCGATGCTGGTCGTCCCCGTGGCTGGGGCGACACAGGTCTCGCGAAGTTTCACCGAGTCGCTGTTCGTCTCTATCGTGTTAGCCGAACTGGCGGTCATCTTCGGTATCGCCATCTCGTACTACGCCGGTGCGACCGCCGGCGGCGTGGTCGTGCTCGTCGCGGTCGGTATCTACGTCCTGGCCGTCGTCACCGGGAAGGTCCAAGACGCGGTCGGCGAGGAGTCCACGCCCGAGATGGGGACCATCGACGCGGGCGACGCGGCGGCCGACTCCTCGGGCGACTGAGTACCCCGAGCGCCCCGACGTTCCGCGGCGGGCGACGGCGGTTCTAGCGACTCCCGAACCGAAACCGCCTTTCCGCGCACACTGGTACGTCATCGCATGCTCTCTCTCGCACTCGCTGGCAAACCCAACGCCGGGAAGTCTACCTTCTACAAGGCGGCGACGATGGCCGACGTGGACGTCGGCAACTACCCCTTCACGACCATCGACGCCAACCGGGGCGTGAGCCACGTCCGCACCGAGTGTCCCTGCCTGGACCGCGCGGAGCGGTGCGGCGACGACAACTGTCGGGACGGCAAACGCTACGTTCCCGTCGAACTCATCGACGTGGCCGGTCTCGTCCCCGGCGCGCACGAGGGCCGCGGTCTGGGTAACCAGTTTCTGGACGAACTCACCAACGCCGACGTCATCCTCAACGTCGTCGACGCCTCCGGAGGGACCAACGAGGAAGGCGAACCCGTCGAAGTCGGCGAACACGACCCAGTCGAGGACGTGGACTTCGTCGAGGAGGAGATGGACCTCTGGCTGGCGAGCATCGTCTCCCGCAACTGGGAGTCCGTCGAACGCCAGTCTCGCTCGCCCGACTTCGACTTGGACGAGGCGCTGGTGGACATGCTCACCGGCGTCGGCGCGACTGAACTGGACGTGGCTCGGACCCTCCGCGAACTGGACTATCCCGAGGACCCGATTGCGTGGACCGACGAGCACCGCGAAGCGCTGGCCCGACAGATTCGCAAACGGACGAAACCTATCGTCGTCGTCGCGAACAAGGCCGACATCGCGCCCGAGGGCAACGTCGAGCGACTGCGCGAAGCCGCCGACATCGTGATTCCCGCGACGGCCGACGGCGAACTCGCCCTCCGGAAGGCCGCCGAGGCGGGCGTCGTCGACTACGACCCCGGCGACACCGACTTCGACATCGTCGGCGACGTGAGCGACCAGCAACGGCAGGGACTGGACCGCATCCGCGACGTGATGGCCGACTACGGCGGCACGGGCGTCCAGCAGGCGATGGACGCCGCCGTCTACGACTTGCTCGACCACATCACGGCCTATCCGGTCCAGAACGACACGAAGTGGACCGACGGACAGGGGAACGTCCTCCCCGACGCTTTCCTCCTGCCCCGCGGGTCGACGCCGAAAGACCTCGCGTACGCCGTCCACTCGGACATCGGCGAGGGGTACATCCACGCCGTCGACGCCCGCGAGGAACGGCGTATCAGCGACCAGACGGAGTTAGATGAAGGGGCGGTCATCAAAATCGTGAGTTCGAACTAGGCGAACGGCTGGAACCACACCGCCGCGACCAGAACGGCGAGAAAGAGATAGGACCCCCGAATCAGCAGCATCGTCGCCAGTTCCGACTCCGCGCGGCGAGCGATGGCGGCGACGAGACCGAAGACGGCGGCGGCCCCGGCGGCCGTCGGGGGGACGCCAGACAGCGTGACCGCGAGCGCGACGGTGCCGACCATCGCCGTAACGAGTAATCCTACCGCGAGGCGTCGCGCCCGACGCGGTCCGAGGACGACGGCGACCGTTCGCTTCTGGATGGAACGGTCGTAGTCGTAGTCCTTCTCGTCGTCGATGATTTTGATGCCGGTCAGCAGGACGAGGAAGACGGCCGCGAGGCCGAGGACGCGGGGGCTGAACGCCGTCGCCTGCGCGTAGTAGCCACCCAGTAGTGCCAGCGAGATGCCCGTGGGGTAGCCCATCGTCGCGCCGACGGGGTTCAGGTCCAGTTGTGGGGCGTGCGTGTAGCCGATGACCCACGTCGGGAGTGTCACGAGCGCCGTGCCGGGGCCGACGAGCGCCCAGAGGCCCACGAGACAGACGAGAAAGCCGATTCCCGCACCGACCAGTGCGCCCCGACAGCCATCGACCGTGAGGGGGTGGTCGTCGTCCTCGCCGCGGACGTGGAAGTCGACGTAGCCGTCCTTGACGTGGGCGGTGTAGACGGCGAAGAACATCGCCCCGGCGTGGAGGGCGGCCACGCGGAGGTCGACGCCGCCAGCGAGGAGTGCACCGAACAGCGACGTCGCCAGCGGCGGGAGCATGAACACCGGGTGGACCTGCGAGGCGAGCGCACGGCCCGCGCCGAGCGCCCCCGATTCGTGTCGGGCGACTGCCATACTCTATCGTGGTCGCGAGTTGGCAAAAAGTCTCGTGCCGAGTGAGTGGCGCGGGTCGTTACCGCCAGTTGCTCCGGTCGAGGACGAACTGCGAGATGTGCGAGGCGAGGTCACGGCCCGCCTTCTCCGTCGGCGTATGGAGGTCGCCGGAGACGGCCCCGGCCTCCCCGCCGACGCCTTCCGCCTCGGAGATGGGGTCCGTTCCGGTAGGATACGGTCTGCGGGAACGGACGCGGTCGCGTAACTGCTGGACGGCGGTCGGCGATAGCTGTTTGTCGAGGTGTTGGAGGTCGTACTGGACGATGTAGCCGCGAGTCGCGACCCGGACGGCGATGACCGGTTGGCCGCGGTCCGCACAGCGGTCCCAAATCGTCCGTCGCTCGTCGCCCGTGGCGTACACCGGGACGTTCGACGGTGTGAGGTGGTCCATCGGCATACCGTACGTATCGGAACCGTATCGACTCTTCGGCTATCTACCGGAGCGTCGTGTAACTCAGGCCGACGATAGCGACGAACTGGAGCGACCGGAGGATGAGGACCGCCTGCTGGACGTGCGGGTCGCCAGCGTAGAAGCTCTGCATCGAGAAGAAGAAGTAGACGGCCACGGCGTTCTCGACGAGCATCGCGACGGCGAAGGCCAGCAACCCGGCGACGAGACCCGTTCGGAACGTCGCGTAGTTGCGGACCCAGATGCCGACCAGCGGCAACAGGAGGACGACGTTGAGGACCGCGAGGACGGCCGCCGCGGTAATCATCGGTCCCATCGCCATCACCCGCTCACCGCCACGTTCGGCGTCTCGACGTTCATGCGTCCATCTGCTCCACGATTTCTTCGAAGGTGTCTCGGTAATTGTCGAAGCGGTCGGTCAGGAAGTACAGTTTCGCGTAGTCCTCGTCCCCGGACTCGACGATGTCGTGTTTCTCCAGTTGCTCCATGTGGTGGCGAATCGTCTTGTAGCCAACGTCCAGTCGGTCCGCGAGTTCGTTCGCGTTCATCGGTCGCTCCGAGAGGGCGTCGATGATGCGCGCTCGGTTGGCCCCGCCGCGCGTCGCCGTCAGCAGGTACCAGAGCGCTTTCTCCATGCCTCTATCCGTACTGCTCGCGCCCGTCTCAAAGTATTGTCTCTCCGCTGTCCGCTCGCGGGCGTCCCGCCGACTCCGGTCGTGTCCGTAGGCCACGGCAAGTTCGTCCTCGGAGAGGACGCCCAGCCTCAAAACCCTTCTTCGCAGTCCCTTCCGAGACTGTTCCAAATTCGGGGCTAGTCGAGGGCGGCCGTCGCCTCGGCCATGATGTCGATGGCCTCCTTCAGGGTCTCCGTGTCCGTCGCGTAGGAGATGCGCGCGTAGCCCGCGCCGTTCTCGCCGAAGGCGTCGCCGGGGACGACGACGACGCCCCGGTCGATGACCTCGTCGACCCACCCGTCGGGCACCTTCGGCATCGCGTAGAACGCCCCCTTCGGCGTGGGGCACTCCAGTCCCATCTCCTCGAAGCCCTCCAGCAGGAGGTTTCGGCGCTCCTCGAAGGCCTCGCGCATCTCCGCGACGGGGTCCTGCGGGCCGGAAAGCGCGGCCTCGGCGGCGAACTGGGCCGGTGCGGAGGCGCAGGCTTGAGCGTACTGGTGGACTCGGAGCATTCGTTCGATGCGGTCGTTCGACCCGGTGACCCACCCGAGTCGCCACCCGGTCATCGAGTAGGCCTTCGAACAGGCGTTGACGACGACGACGTTGCCCGTCTCGTCGAACTCCGCGGGCGAGCGGTGCTCGCCCTCGAACACCTGATGCTCGTACACTTCGTCGGATATACAGAGCACGTCGTGTTCGTCGGCGATGCGGGCGAACTCGGCCATGTCTTCCGGCGACTGGACCGCGCCGGTCGGGTTCGCGGGGGAATTGACGACGAACGCCGCCGTCTCGTCGGTGATGGCCTCCTCGACGGTTTCTGGGGCCAGCGTCAGGTCGTCCCGCAGACCCACCGGTTTGGGCGTCCCGCCAGCGAGGTGAGTCAGCGCCTCGTAGGAGACGAACCCGGGGTCCGGGAAGATGACCTCTTCGCCTGCGTCGACGTGGGCCTCCAGGGCGATGTGGAGTGCTTCGCTCCCGCCGGAGGTGGCGATGACGTCCTCGGGGTCTACGTCCAAATCGTTGTCCCGAGCGTGTTTCTCGGCGATGGCCTCGCGGAGTTCCAGTGTCCCCTTGTTCGAGGTGTAGGCGTCCACTTTGCCCGCCTGAATCGCCTCGACGGCGGCCTCGCGGGCGTGGTCCGGCGTCGGGAAGTCCGGTTGTCCGAGTCCGAGGTTGATGGCGTCCTCGCCAGCGGCCTCGAACACCTCGCGGATGCCCGAAATCGACACCTGTTCGACACGGTGGGAGAAGTGAGTCATGCTCAGTGCTGCGGGAGGCGGGCCGATAATTCTTCCCGATTCGGTCGGTGTTGCTCGCCGTCAGCACACGTCCACGTCGTCGCCGCCGACGCGGGTGGTCGTCGTTGGTGTCACGGCGTACGTGGCCCGCGAGGCGGTGTCGGCGAACACCCTGTCGTCGACGTCACCGACCGTGTAGGCGTACGGCACCGTCACGTCCACGTAGACGCCGCCGAGCGTCACCCGCCGTATCTCGGCGTCCCGGTCCGGACCCGCCCCCTCGTCGGCCCCCCAATCCGAGAGGCAGTCCGCTTGCTGTTCGAGTCGGTGGTCGACGTACTCGGTTTTGGCAGTCAGAGCGCGTCGTTCTGCGACCGTCGCACCGACGGCGAGGGCGGCGGTCACCAGAGCCACGAAGACCACGAGCGCGAGGGCATAGCGAAGGGGTCGTCGGGAGTGAGGCGGCATCGTTGCCCCGACCTTCACGACCTGGGCCTGAAGAACCCGCGTTCGCTTCGACCGGCGTTTGAGCGTCCCTCCCCGTGCTACCGAACGAGAGACATCGCTATCGCGCCCCCGCCGCCGACGCTCATCCCCACCACGCCTCTGTCGTGGTCTTCTCGCTCCATCGCGTACAGGAGCGTCGTCGTGAGGATGCCGCCGCTCGCGCCGATGGGGTGACCGAGCGCCACCGCGCCGCCCAGCGGATTGTGCTTCTCGGCGGGAATCCCCAGTTCGTCGGCGACGTACACCATCTGCGCGGCGAACGCCTCGTTCAGTTCGAAGTGGTCCACGTCGTCGACGGTGAGGTCGTTCACCGCCAGCAGGTTCGAGACGGCGTCGGCCACTGCGAGCGAGAACTCGGCGGGGTCGCGGTAGGCGACGGCGTAGTCCTCGACGTGGGCCATCGGGCCGAGGCCCGCCGCGTCGACGGCGTCGGCGTCGCCGAGCAGTACCGCGCCCGCTCCGTCGGAGAGTTTCGAGGCGTTGCCCGCCGTGATTGTTCCCTCCTCGTCGAACGCCGGCGGGAGTTTCGCGAGTCCTTCGACCGTCGTCTCGGGCCGCGGCCCCTCGTCCTCGGTGACGAGGTGGTCGCTCACGGTTTCACCGTCCGCTCGCTGGCCCGGTGGCCCAGCGCCCACCTCTACTGGGACCATCTCCTTCTCGAAGTGGCCGTGCTCGATGGCTTCGGCGGCGCGGTGGTTGCTGCGACGAGCGTACTCGTCCTGTTGCTCGCGGGTAATCTCGAAGCGCTCGGCGATGCGGTCGGTCAGCGTCCCCATGTGGGCGTCGTAGGTCGGGTCCCACAGCGAGTCGTGAATCATCGCGTCCACGAGCGTCGTGTCCCCGTGGCGGCGGCCGCCGCGCATCTCCCGGACGAGATAGGGCGCGTTCGACATCGACTCCATCCCGCCAGCGATGCAGAGGTCGGTCCGGCCCGCGTCGATGCGGTCGACGGCGTTCGCGATGGCGCGCAGTCCCGACCCCGATGCCTCGTTGGTCGTCGTCGCCGGACAACTGTCGGGCAACGGCGAGT
This sequence comes from Haloarcula marina, assembly GCF_024218775.1. NCBI lineage: Archaea > Methanobacteriati > Methanobacteriota > Halobacteria > Halobacteriales > Haloarculaceae > Haloarcula > Haloarcula marina. The sequence continues at coordinate 1,369,289 of NZ_CP100404.1, forward strand.
CGACCACGACCTGTCGCGCCGGGACCTGCCCGACGCCCGCTTGGACGGCGGTGCCGAGACACACCCAGTCGACGCGTTCGTGGTCGACGCCGGTCCGGTCGAGCAGACCCTCGACGGCGGCGCGGCCGAGGTCCGTCGCGGACTTCTCCGAGAGTGCGCCGAGGAGTTTCCCGTGTGCGGTGCGAGCGCCGTCGACCACGACCACGTCGGTCATACGCCGAAAATGACTCCGAATCTACAAGACTGTTCGCCCGCTCACTCCTCGGCGGCCGAGCGGAGCGAGTCGATGGCGACCTCCAGTCGCCGCAGGGTCGCGTCGGCGTCGGTGTACCCCCGCTCGTACTCTTCGAACGTCGCGTCGGCTTCCGAGAGGAACGTCGAGACGGCCGCGTCCAGTTCGGTGTCGTCGGTGTCGGACATACCTACACCGAGAACCCTCGGCGTGGAAAAGGTTTCACTGGGTCACGTCGTAGCCGACGTTCGCGTCCCGGAGGGCGTCGGTGACGCGGCCCACGGTGTCCTGCGTGGCGACGACGACGGCGTCCAAACCCCGGGAAGCGGCGTCGGCCGCCACCTCGCCCGGCGCGAAGTACGTCGTCACGTCGACGCCCGCCGCTCGGAGAGCGACGACGGCTTCGACGCCCGCGGCGGTGACGATTGGGGCGTCGGCGCAGACGGCCGCGATGTCGGCGTCGCTCCCGTTCGGGGCCGAGCGGACGGTCGGCACTTGGACGACGCTGACGTGGCCCGGTTCGAGGTCGATGACGCCCTCGAACCCGGTGACGCCGACGACGGCCCCTTCCTCGGCGCTCGTCGTCGTCACGCCCGTCGCGCCCCCGTGGTCGCCGGGTGCGGCGTGAAGCAGGCCGTCGGCGAGCGATAGCGAGACCGTCTCCCCCTCGTCGAGGGCCGCCTCGGCGATAGCGGCGTCCTCCTGCACGCTCCCGAGAACGTCGTCTGTGACGTGGTCGACGAACCGCCGCATGTCCGAGGCCGACTGGAACACCCAGTCGACGCCTTCTTTGGTGACGCGGTAGCGCGAACGGCCCTCCTTCTCGACGAGGCCCTCGTCGACCAATTCGCGGATGTACTCGCTGACCGCCTGACTCGTCACGCCGACGGCCTCCGCTATCTCTCCCTGGCTTACCGCGGGTTGGCGCTCCGCTATCTCGACGAGGATGCGAAAGCGCGTCGCGGCGCGCTTGTTTTCGAGGACGTCGACCATACCCGCCTTCGGGAGGCGGCGGATAAAAATCCCATCGCCCCGCGGGCGTCAGGGATATGTGCGCGGCGTGCCGACTCGGACCGATGGGACTGACCTACGACGACCGGGCGCTGATGCTGGGGGAGACGCTCGTACTCGCGGACCTCCACGTCGGCCGCGGCACGGGCGGCAATCTGGAGTTCCCGGTCGGTTCCGGGTCGGACATGGTCGAACGGGTGCGTTCGCTCGTCGACCGGCACGACCCCTCGACGGTGGTCGTCGCCGGTGACTTGCTCCACTCGTTCCGGACGGTCCCGCGCACCGTCGAGCGAACCGTCGAGGGCCTGCAAGCCGCCTGTCGTGACGAGGGCGCGCGCCTCGTCGTCACGCCGGGCAACCACGACACCATGCTCGACTCGGTGTGGGATGGCCCGACCGAACGCGAGTTCCGGGTCGGCGACACCGTCGTCCTCCACGGCCACGAGGCACCCGAGCAAGACGCCGCGCGCTACGTCGTCGGGCACGACCACCCGACCATCGAAATCGAAGGACAGCGGCGTCCGTGCTACCTCGTCGGCCCCGCCCAGTACGGCGACGGCGAGGTGGTGATGCTCCCCTCGTTCAACAAACTCAACGCGGGCGTCGTCGTCAACCGTATGTCGGCTCGCGATTTCCAGTCGCCGCTGGTGACTGACGCCGACCGACTCGAACCGGTCGTCTGGGACGAGAGCGGCCGCGAGACGCTCTCCTTCCCCGCTCTCGGCGAGTTCCGACGGATGCTATAACGGTAGCTATTTGGGCTACCGCGGTGGACCGTCGAACATGGTTCAGACAGGTGCCGCACTCGCGCTTATCGGCATAACGCTGCTCTCGCTGCTGTTGCTGTACTTCGCGACCATCAAGTACGTCTCGGCAGTACTGCTTGACGACGAAGAGGACCACGAGCAAGAGGGAAACCTGAGTAGCGGCGGTCGAACGGCGTAGGCCGCCGCGGCGATTCTATCTACTACGCGAGCAGGTCCGCAGCGACGCGGCCGCTCTCCAGCGCACCCTGTATCGACGACCAGCGAGTGTAATCGCCAGCCAGCGCGACAGGTCCCGCCGGTGCGTCGGGGTCCGGGAGCGAGTCGCGGAAGCCCGGTGGCTGTGGGAACTGGGCGAACGGGACGCGGTCGGTCCGCAGGAGTTCGAGGTCGCCGAAACTCGCCTCGGGATACCACGACCCCACCGCCTCTCTGACCTCGCTTGCCAGCGTCTCGTCGTCTTCCTCGGGGATTCCGAGGAACGTCGCGCTGTAGAGTTCCATCCCTTCGGGGGCGTACTCCGAGGCGACGGCCGACAGCGGCGCGACGGTGTTCGGTCGCTCGTCGGCGGCGTTGAGGACGATGCGCTTGCCCGTCTTCGGGGCCATGCTCGTGGGCAGCGAGAAGTACTGGGTGACACATCCGAGGGCGTCCGTCGGGATGCCGTCGACGGCGGTCAACTCGGTGGCCGTCGCGGGGTCCGTGGCAACGACGGCGGCGTCGGCCGTCAGCGTCTCCGACCCGACTTCGACGGTCGCCTCGTCGCCCTCGCCGCGGACGCCAGTCACGGCCCGGCCCGTCTCGATGGTCGCGCCCGCGGCGACGGCGCGGTCGGCCAGTTGCTCGGGCATCGCCTGCATCCCGTCGGCGGGGACGAAAATCTCGCCCTCGGAGAGCATCTTGTACGTGTACTCGAAGACGGCGCTGTCGGTCCCGAGCGAGCGGTCCAGCGTGATGCCGCCGTAGAAGGGCGCGGCGAACCGCTCGACGAACCGCTTGGAGAACCCCTTTCGACCGAGATAGTCCGCGATGGTGGTGCCGCCGCCGTCGAGTATCGTTTCGGGGTCCCTGTCGGCGAGTTCTCGCTGGAGCCTGAACAGACGGAGTTTGTCGGCGGTCCGAACCTCTTGGTTGAACACCGTCTGCGGGGCCGCCGTGGGCTTGCGGAGCGGGTCCGACAGCACCGACCGGTGGTTCGGACGGGCGATAGTCGCGCCGGGGGTGAAGGGCCGCGGTGACAGCGCCTCCACGTCGAGTTCGCGCTGGACCGCGGGGTACGCCGAGAAGATGACCTGAAACCCGCGGTCGAACGTGTAGCCGTCCGCGCGGGCGGTGCGGACGCGGCCGCCCACGTCGTCGCGTTCCTCGAATACGGTCACGTCCAGTCCTGCCTCGGCGAGGTGGCGGGCCGCGACGAGGCCCGCGAGGCCACCACCGGCGACAACGGCGTCGGTCATAGCGTCCGGTTCGGACGCGTCCGCAAAGAGCGTGCTGGAGTGGACCGCACGACACAAGGCGGTGCCGTCCCGAGGCGGGTGTATGGAGACGACAGCGGCGTTTCGCGGCCTCGTCTGTACGGCGTGTGAAGAAGCAGTCGACCCCGGCGTGGAGCGCTGTCCCGACTGCGGCGGCGTGCTCGCGCCCGACTACGACCCCGACGCCGTCGAGACGACGGCGGCCCTGACCCCGTTCCCCGACCCGGTGGCCGTGAGTATCGACGACGGCGACACGCCGCTGGTGTCGGTCCCGGAACTGGCAGCGGAGTTGGGCGTCGACAGCGTCGGCATCAAGGACGAGGGGCGGAATCCGACCGGGTCGCTCACCGACCGGAAACTCGCGCCCGCCGTCACCGCGGCGGCCCAGCAGGACGCAGACCGCGTGGCGACGCCCTCGACGGGCAACGGGGCACAGGCCGCCGCGGCCGCCGCGGCCCGCGCGGGTATCGACTCGAAGGGGTTCGTCCCCTCGCGGTGTCCGTTCGTCAACAAGGCGATGGTGAACGTCCACGGCGGCGACATGCGCGTCGTCGAGGGCCGTTACTCGGACGCCGTCGCCGTCTTCGAGGACACCGACGAGGAATTCGCGCCGGTCGCTCCGGGCCACCCGTTCCGGATTCAGGGCGGCGTTTCGCTCGCGATGGAACTGCTGGACGACTGCGGGGGGACCGCTCCCGACGCCGTCGTCCACCCGACCGGCCACGGGGAGACGCTGGTCGGCCTCGCCCGCGGGTTCGAACTCGCCGTCTCGGCGGGCCTCGCCGAGGGGGTCCCGCGTCTCTACGCCGCCCAACCGGAGTCGTCGGCGCCCATCGCCGACGCCGTCCGCGAGAGTGACGACGCCCCCAGTGAGGTCGAGTTCCCCGACACCATCGTCGGTCCCTTGGAAGTGCCCGCTCCGGCCGCCGGACGCGCCGCCATCGGCGCCGTCGAATCGAGCGGGGGGGACGGCGTCGCAGTCTCCGACAAAGACACCCTGCAAGGGGCCGTCGACGGCTGTGAGATGGGGCCGGAAATCGGGGCGACCGGCGGGACGGCCGTCGGCGGCGTCCGGGCGCTGAGCGACCGGGACGCGTTCGACCCCGAGGACCGCGTCGTCCTCGTCAACCCCGTCGCCGGGAGCAAGGAGGGCGACCTCCTGCGCTCGCACCTCATGAGCCAGGGCCTCTGAGGGCGGTAGCGATTTGTCGGCGGCGGCGGTTGTGGGGGTATGGACCCCGACGTACTGCCCGACGATGCGTCCGCACTAGACCGGTTCTTCTGGGCGCGCCACGCCAACCCCAAGAGCGGGTGGTCCCGCGTGGCTTCCCTGCCCCTCCTGATGACGTGTCTCTACTACCGGAACTGGCGCGGCGTCGCGGTGACGCTGGCGTTCGTCCTGCTGAATCCGTTTCTGTTCTCGCCGCCCGAGGACGACAGCGCGTGGATGACCAAGGTGGTGTACGGTGAGCGACTGTGGACGCAGCAGGACCACGACCGGTTCGGCTATCCGGCGGTGCTGAACTACGGCAACGGCGCGGCCGCCGCGTACGCCGTCTACGCCGCGCTCCGCCGTCGTCCGGCAGAGATGGCGCTGGCGACGGCACTTTCGATGGCGCTCAAACTCTGGTTCGTCGCCGAGATGGTCCACCTCTACGAGGCCGAACGCGAGGAGTGACGGCCCGAACGGCTTTGTGGCCGCTCCGCGAACCGTTCGCTCCACGAACAGGAAATGTCCGCGGCGCTCCGCACTCTGCTGGTCGCCTGCCTCCTCCTGAGCGCCGGGTGTTCGTTTCTCGGACCGAACCCGGACAGTTACACGAGCACGTACGACTACAGCATCGGCGTCGACGCCGACGAGACGCTCCGGAACGTGACGGTCCGTCTGCCCGTCCCGCAGGTCGACGGGACGCCGACGTACGAGGCGACTGACGTGGCGCCGAACGGGACGCTCGGTGGCGTCTTCGCCGTCTCGCTGGTCGAGACGCGGTACGGACCGATGCTGGAACTGACCGCCGACCGGTTCCCCGTCGAGACCCGGTATTACCGCTACGTCGAGGAGGACGGCGTCGGGAGACAGGAGCGCATCGACGCCGCGGAGTACGACCCCGAGAACCCAGACCACGCGAAGCGGACGCGCCGAACCGTGGCCACGTCGGTGTTCCGCGACGTGCCGTATCCCATCGAGACGCGGACGCCCGTCGGCGCGTCGGCGACGTTCTACCCCGGTGCGTCGGTCACGCGCACCCTGACCGCGTGTTCGTTCCCCTACCGGGACGAGACGGCGTGTTTCGAGTACGACGCGCCGGTGTACCTCGCGTACGACGCTCCGGAGTCCGCCCGCGTCGACGCCAGCGCGATGGTCGTCGGGTCCAACCAGTGGTTCAGCGGTGGCTGGACGGGTAACGACTACCACGACCGGGTCCACGCGAACGCGACGGGACCGCGGGACGGATGGGTGAACGCCTCGGGGCACACCGAGGCGGGGCGCGGAAACTACCCGTCGCCGGACCCCTGACGCTACGACGCGCGCTGTTTCGCCATGGTGTACGCCTCCCGGACGCGCTTGAAGTCGTCCTCGTCGCCGCCGTGGTCGGGATGGACCTCCTTCACGCGGTCACGGTAGGCCGACTTCACTTCGGCGAGCGTCGCGTTCTGCCGCAGTCCCAACTCCGCGAACGCCTGTACGCCGGGGTCGGGCGACCGGTCGGGGTCCGGACCGAGCGATACCTCCGGCGTCTCGAAGGGGAGTCTCGCGCCCAGATGAACGCCGGGCATCTCGTGTTCGACGAGGACGGGGACCGTCTCGGAGCGCTCGATGCGGTAGTACGCCCGGGCGTCGAACGTGATTGCCACGTCCCGCTTCGGGAGGTAGAAGGCGACGTGTTGGCCCTCGACGAAGTGGTTCTCGGCGAACTGCTCGTCGATGGCGTGGAGGTACTCTCTGAGTTCGGTCCGCCGACGCTCCTCGCCGCCGTCGCGTAACTGTCTCGCGTGATTCTCCGCTGGGAACAGTCTGGCGGCGGCGACAAACAAGCCCGCGACCACGACGCTCCCCGCCGCGCCTAAGAGGACGCCGAGGACGAGCCATTCGGGGAGCGCGCCGGGGTCTGCCTGCACGCGAATCCGTTAGGGGTCTGCGGTTAAGAAATTCTCGCTCTCAGCCGATGTAGCGCAGGTCTTCGTCCGTCGGCGACGGCGCGTTCTGCTGTTCCATCTCCTGAATCTTCCGGACGACTTCCTCCATCTCGTCGGCCCGCTCTTCGAGGGACTCGTAGTCGACTTCGAAGCCGACCACCTCCTCCAAGATTTTCAGCACCGCACGCGCGCTCTTGGGGTCGACCAGATAGCCCGACGTCTCGCCCATGAGACAGGTGGCCGGGACGCCGCGACGCTCGCCGAGGCCGAGCAATAGTCCCGAGACGCCGACGATGCCGCCCGCGGGTTCGTCCTCGCGGAAGACGACACCCGCGTCTTCGAGCGTCTCGATGGCCTCGTCCGTCGTGGTCGCACCGAGCACGTCGTACTCCTCGATGAGTTCGCCGGTAGGGACGCCGCCGAGGGCGAATATCTCCTCGACACCGAACTCTTCGCCGATGTCGAGAATGGTGTCGGTCAGGCCGTAGTGGCCCGCGCCGTCCTGTGCCTGATGGTCGCCCGAGAGGACGAGCATATCGCGACCGTTCTCGGGTGTGACCGCGTGGAACTCCGCGCAGGCCAACTGTGCGCGGCCCTCGTCGACGGTGACCTGCGGGGGGAAGTGCGTCGAGTAGACGCGGCGGACGAGTTCGCTGTCCAGTTCTTCGAGTAAGTGCTCGGCGGCGAGTTTTCCGACGTGGCCGACGCCCGGGAGCCCCTCGATGAGGACGGGGTCTGCCAGTTCGGGGTCGGCGAGTACCTCGATGTCGAATTCGTCCATACCGCCTACGTGCGGTTGCGGCGCTTAAGTGAACGTCGATACTCGCCGTGTGGGTCCGTCGGGTCGAACGGTGCGGGGGCGCTGTTGACGGCGTCGGCCCCGCACTCCGGACAAGAATCGGTAAGCGTGTACACCGGGCCGTCGTGTTCGGACTTCCACGCCGAACACACCCGGATGTCCGCCTTCATTCGCTATTCGTCGTCTTCGTGGCGTTCGCGGTGGAACTGACCGGTCCCGTCGTGTTGTTCGACGACGGCGCGAGCGCGGGCGGCGCTCTCTTCGAGCGCTCCCTCGGCAGTCTTGTAGTCGGGCGCCTTCACCTGGATGCGGTACTCGGGAGACCCGACGTAGGTGACTTCGAGTTCGATTTCCTCGGGCACTTCGCCGTTGCCCTCGGCGGCTTTCAGCGCCTCTTTGATGACGTCGACGCCGTCGTTCTCGGGACACGTCAGGTCGACGTAGCCCGTGACGTTGACGTAGGGCACGGAGACGTTGTTGCGGGCCGTCTCCACGATGGCCTCGATTTCGTCGTCGTCGAGGTCGGTGTCGTCGAGCGCCTCGTCACCGTGGATAGCCGCCGCCTCGAAGCCGTCGTACAGCGACCCGAAGTCGGCCAGCAGAGCGTTGGCGATGGCACCGTACGTCTCGTCGTCGATGTCCTCGCCGAAGGCCAGTTCCATCCAGTTGTCGGCCTTCTGCTCGTTCTTCCACTCCTGAATCTTCTCTTTGCGCTGGTGGTCGTTGACGTCCTTGATGGAGAGGTCTATCTGCTGGGACCCCTCGTCGACGTCTAACACCTTGGCGACGACCGTCTGACCCTCGTTGACGTGGTCGCGGACGTTCTTTATCCATCCGCTGGCGACCTCGGAGATGTGACAGAGGCCACGCTTGCCCTCGTACTCTTCGAGGTCGACGAACACGCCGAAGTCCTCGATCTCGTCGACCTTGCCGACGACGAGTTCGCTCGGTTCTGGCCAGCCGCTGTATTTCATCCTATCGGGCCTCGACGACGGCGGTCACTTCGCCTTCGATGTCGGCCTTCCCGCCGGTCGGGCGGGCGAGGGTGTGGCCACAGACGGCACACGTTACCTCGCTCGCGGCTTTCTCGAAGAGAGTCTGTTCGTTCTCGCAGTCCGGACAGGCGACGGTGACGAAACTACCTGCCATGATTACTCCTGGAAGGTGAGTCGCCCGGCGCGCCATCCCTCGCGGAGATGGGCCTTGCCGCAGTCCGAGCAGCGGTACTTGAGGTCCGTCTTCTTCGTGGGCTTGTCCCCGCCGGGGACTTTCGAGAACTTACCGTCGTTCCCGATACCGGAGTTGCGCTCACGCTGGCGGTCGATCCACTTCATCCCGGTCTCGCGACCGGAACGGACCTTCTCGACCTCGTGTTCGTGGTGCTCGTTACAGTGCGGACAGTACGTATTGAATCGTCGCGGCATCTCCATAGATATCGACCTTACGGAGCGATTTGGCGTGGTCGCTTAAAACCCGTTTGGTTCGGAGTCGGGCCGCCGTCCGTCCATGCGGACAACTCACGCGCTCGCCTTCGAAGTCACTAAGTACGCTGTTTCCGAAGCCGTTCGCATGAAGAAGCTCATCATCCACGGGGACCCCGGCCTCCGGAAGGGCGGCCGCATCGAGTACGACGGCGCGGAGTACGAGGTGTTCTCGGTCACGCGGCAGGGTGACTGGCACGGCCCCGAGCGGCCGCAACTGTGGTGTACTATCGGCTCCGAAGACGAAGAGGAGACGTTCCAGACCCAGGAGTACATCCCCATGCACCTCGATACGGAGAACGTCGACGCCGAGGCCGTCACCGTCCTCCGCGAACGCGCGCCGCCCGCCGAGTAACGCGGCTCAGAGCTGTTCTTGGTGGACGCGGTAGATGACGACGCCGCCGGACCGTTTTACCGGCGTCACGCCCGAGAGGTGGTCGATAGTCAGCGGCTCAGAGCTGTTCTTGGTGGACGCGGTAGATGACGACGCCGCCGGACCGTTTTACCGGCGTCACGCCCGAGAGGTGGTCGATAGTCACGTCGCCGTAGCGCGCTCGCTCGGCCGGGCCGACGTAGACGTACCGCACGTCGTACTCACGTAAGAGCGCGCGCTGTCGGGTCGATGCCCCGGTGTATATCGCTTCGACGTCCGCGACTCGATTCTGATAGACGCTGTCGTTGCGATACTGCGCCTCGTGGAACCACCCGGCCACGGTGGGCAGGCCGGTCAGACTCGCCGGTGCGCTCGCGCCTTCGCCGTCGTCGGGGTTCCACCGGTAGCCTGCCGGGGCGGCCGTGACGATCGTCGGTCGCCCCTCGACGGTCCGGTCCAGCCAGCGGATGGCCTCGGCTTCTCTCGGGTGGTCCTCGTTCAGATAGGCCGTCCCGTTCAGGGTCGCGGGTCCGGTCGCCTCCGCGTGGTTCGAGAGCGCGAACGCGCCGTACAACGAGGTGGAGACGACCAGCAGGGCCACGAGCGCGCGCGTGCCCACGCTGGTCCACTGCCGTCGCGACTCCGCGCTCGGCCGCCAGCGGGCGACCAGCCACGCCAGCACCGGCCCGACGGCGGCGGCCCACAGCACCCACACCTGCATGTACGTCTTGAACACCGTGTTCATCCGGCCGATGTTCTCCTTCACGAAGACGAACTCGACCAAGAGGACCAGTCCCGCGCCCGCGAGGATGAGCACCGCCTCGAAGTCCATCGGACCGTCGCCCCCGTCGGCCAACGTCGGGAACGCCGGGAGCGTTCGCTCCAGTCTCGGGGACCGAGCCAACAGCCAGGTTCCGACGAGTAGCGGCCCGAGCAGACCGACGGCGGCCACGTCGAGTGTGGCGCCGAGGAAGACGAGGCCGACCGTTGCGAGACCGGCGATGCGCGCCCGGCGGGTCCCCAGCGCGCTTCCGACCTGCGCGTAGAGGTAGAGACCGAACGGGACGAGGAACACGCCGTGAACCGCCAGCAGTTCCAGCAGCGAGGTTCGGTCCGGGAGGACGGCGATTTCACGGCCGCTCGCGGCCCCCAACCAGAACGGCAGCGACCACAGGAGGCCGATGGCGACGATACCGACGGCGACGGCGACTGCGATGCCGATTCGCAGTCCCTCGTGGCCGAGGCCGTCGAACCGCAGGCGTTCGCCGACGCTGTTAGGGAGGAGCGTCGTGGGGTCGGCGGGCGCGACGGCGACGGTCAGCATTGCCAGCCCCGCCACCGACGGGAACGACCACGTGTTCGTCACGGCCATCAACCCGGCGACGGCGGGGAGCGCGCCGAACAACAGCGCCAGCCGACGCCGCCACTCGACGGCGGGCGTCTGGAAGTAGCTGAGACACAGCGCGGCCGCCAACAGCAAAAAGCCCGTACTCATCATGTGGGCGTGCATGTCGCCGTTGAGCCACGCGAACAGGGGGAACTCGTCGATGACGAACGCGGCGCTCGGTTCGTACGTCACGAAGTCCGCGGCGTCGTCGGTGATGACACGGCTGGCGTCCCAGTAACTGAACTGTCCCGGGCCGGCCGCCAACCCGTCGAGTTCGTAGCCAGCGTTGGTCGCCACCCACCGTGCGGGGCCGTCCGGTAACAGCCAGATGAGGAATCTGGCGGGCGTCGAGAAGTTGCTGGCGATGCCGACGAAAAAGGCCGACAGCGCGGCCGCGAGACGACGCGGGACGCCCCGGTCGGCGGCGATGGCCCCAGCGAGGCCGTACGTCGCCGTCACGAGCGTCGCGTAGAAGCCCGCGAGCGCGAGGTTGTAGGCGTACTGGCCCGCGGTTCCCGTCAAGCGGGTGAGGATAGCGGCGACGAGGTGGCCGCCGTAGTAGTACGCGACCGGTTCGCCCGCGAACCACATGTCCTCCGGCGGCAGGCTATCGGCCCGGAGGAGGGACTGCAAGAGACCGAAGTCGAGGAACTTCTCGCCGCCGATGGGGATTATCACGGGGTCGAGCGCCCGTATCGCGACGAGGAAGCAGAAGGCGAGTGTGAACACGCCAGCGACTTCGGCGTAAGCGCGGCCGTCTACCGGGTCGACCGTGCGCACGGCCACCGCGGCGGCGGCCACGAGGACGACGAGTCCGCCCCAGACGCCAGCGGTGAGCGAGATGCGGCCGACGAAGTAGGTCACGAGCCACAGTATCGTCAGCGCGACCGGAATCCCGAAGGCGACGCCGCGGTCGGCGAAACGGGGGAACAGGACGGCGGCGACAGTCGCACCGACGTAACACAACAGCAGATAAAGCGCGAGCCAGAGGGCGACGAGGCCGTACTCCATCACACGAGAGAGCGCGACGCTGGCCTATACGTCTTTTGCACCCTCGCGCGCGAGTCCGGTCACGGTCCGAACTGTTTTTACTCGGCGGCGGTGGATGCCAACACAATGTCGCGTTCCGTCGGCGTGGTCGTCCCAGCCTTCCGGCCCGACGTCCCCCAACTCCGGGCGTACGTCGCGGCTATCGACGAGACGCTCGCTCCGGAGACGATTCTCGTCGAACTCGACGCGCCCCGCCACGGGGTCGTCGACCGACTCGCGGACGTTCCGGCCCGCATCGAGACAGTTCCATACCGCCGCGGGAAAGGTGCGGCCGTCACCGCGGGGTTCGAGCGCCTGTCGACGGACGTGCTCGTCTTCGCCGACGCCGACGGGTCGACGCCGGTCCGTTCGCTCGAACGCGTCGTCAGCGGGGTCCGCGACGGCGACACCGACCTCGCCGTCGGGTCGCGCCGCCACCCCGATTCCGCCGTCACCAGTCACCAGACGTTCGCCCGCCGATTCCTCGGCGACGGCTTCGCCTGGCTGGCCGGTCGCCTGCTCGACGTGTCCCTGTACGACTACCAGTGCGGCGCGAAGGCCATCGACGCTGGCGCGTGGGCGCAGGTGCGCGCGCACCTCTACGAACCCGGCTTCGCGTGGGACGTGGAACTCGTCGCCATCGCGGGCGCGCTGGACCTCCGAGTCACGGAGGTACCCATCGCCTGGGAGGACCAGCCGGGGTCGACCGTCTCCCCGATTCGGGATTCGGCGGCGCTGTTCCGCGCGCTACTGGCGGCCCGCCACCGGGCGAAACAGCTCCGCGACGACCGCCTGCACACAGCCATCGCCGCGCGTCGGGAGGACCCGACGGCGCTCGTCGAACGGGAGCGATGAGCGGCCCCGGCGACAGGCTCAGGGACGCGGTTCCGGCGCGGTTCGAGTCGCTCGTCTCCGCGGTCCGGTTCGGCCAGTTCGCGTCCGTCGGCGTCGTCGGCGCGCTCAGCGACAACACCGTGCTCGCCGTTCTCCGTCTCGGCTTCGGTGTTCCCGAACTCTGGGCGAAAGCCGCGGGCATCGAGACGGCCATCGTCGTGATGTTTCTCGTCAACGAACACTGGACGTTCTCCGCGCAGGGGGCCGACGGCATCGTGCCGTTCGCCAAACGCCTCGGGAAGTCACACCTCGTCCGCTCGGGCGGCGCGCTCGTCCAACTGGCCGTCTACTGGGTGTTGACCCAATGGCTCGCTGTCGAACTCGTCATCGCGGGCACGGATCTGTGGTTCCTCGCGGCCAGTCCCATCGCCATCGCCGTCGCCATGCTGGTCAACTACGTCTTCGAGAGCCTCTTTACCTGGAAGGTCCACCAGCGCGACGCGACGTAGCGCGTGACTAATTCACGGACGGCGTTCGAATCACAACCCTTAATGAGGGGCCTCGGATATGAAGAGGTAGCGGGATGGGATAGCCAGGAGATTCCGGCGGGCTCATAACCCGCAGATCGGTAGTTCAAATCTACCTCCCGCTATGTTCTATCGCTCACAATATCGTGAGCGTCGGATTCACACGAGTCGATTTGAATCTCGATAGTCGCGCACAGCGAACGACGCCGCCGCCACGCCCTGTCTTCACGGACCTTCGTGAGCGTGTATTCTTCGGTCACGGTAGCTTGAACGAGAGAACACCGAGCGATAGCGGGGTGTATATTTCCCACCCACGACGAAGGCCGTCGTTGTCGGCATCGGCAATCGCGAGCAGTTCGGAGAAAGAGACCGGTTCCCGAGAGCGTCCCTCAGTCGTCCCCGGTCTCGTCGACGATGACGACTTCGCCGTCTTCGACGGTGACGTTGATGAGGGTCTTCGCGTCGTAACCCGCCTCGTCGAGTTTGTTGACGCCGTCGGCCTTCTTGATGACGCAGACGATGTCACAGATGTCCGCGCCGATGTCTTCGAGCGCGCCGGTCAGGGCGGCGAGGGTGCCGCCGGTCGAGAGCACGTCGTCGAGGACGAGGACGCGGTCGCCCTCGTACACGTCGTTGACGTACATCTCGTTCTCGGAGTAGCCGGTGACCTGCGAGAGCGCGACTTCGCCGTCGAGGCCGTACTGGCGCTTGCGGACGACGACCAGCGGGATGTCGGTCATCAGGGAGACGGCCGTCGAGAGGTGGATGCCCATCGCCGCGGGCGTGACGATTTTGTCGACGTTTTCGAGTTCCGCCTTGCGGATGATTTTGATGACGATTTCCCGGAGGAGTTCCGGGCGGAGCATGGGGACGCCGTCGCTGATGGGGTGGACGAAGTAGTGATAGCCGTCTTTCTCGATAATCGGCGCGTCCAACAGCGACTGCTTGAGTCGGTCCATGGCGACGGTACTGTGAGAGCGTACAAAAATTCGTCGTCAACGGTTAGGCCAGCGGGAGCAGGTCGCCCGCCGTTCGGACTATCGGCAACGCCTGTGCGCCGCCGACCGGATAGTACTCGACGGCGGCGAGACAGGTGAAGAGGAGGGCAGCACTCGTCGCGAGTGCCAACAGGACCGCGCCGAGTTGTCCGTAGCGACCTTCGCTCCGTCCGGCGAGCGCCCAGAGGCCGAGTGGTGCGGCCGCCGACAGCGAGAGGAGCGCGTGCAGTTGGAACGCCTCGCCGAGACCAGCGGCACCGAGGGCGACGGCGACGACGACCAATTGCCCGCCGACGAACACGCAAGCGGCGAGCGTCCAGCAGAACAGGCGCCAGTGGCCGGTGAGCGCCTCTCGGACTGGTGGTAGCCGGAGGACGCCGTACACACCCAGCGGGAACAACACGAACAGATACCGCGCGGTCACCTGCGCGTGGACCGGCAATCGGGTCGCATAGAGGAGCGCGAACCCGACTGCCGCGAGGACGGCGAAGCAGTCGACGACCCGCGTCGCAGAAAGCGTCCGGTCGGGGAGCGAGGCCCGCGGCCACCACCGACGTATCGTCGGGACGAGCGCCGTGACGGCGGCCAGAATCGGCGCGGACTCCAGTACGGAGAGGTTCACCGCCTCTTCGTTCGACCGGTTCAACACGTCCGGACTGGACCCGGACCGAACGTAGGCGTGAAAGATGTCGCCGGGTTGCCGGAGCGCCGTCTCGAACCCCAGGACGAGTTCACCGACGAGCAGTGTCAGCGGTGACAGCGCGGTTTCGAGGGCGTCGGCGAGCGGTGCGAACGGGCTTTCGCCGCCGTTCCGCGCCGCGGTCCCGCCACCACTCGCGGCCGTCGTCTCGCCCGTCGCCCCCGTCGCCGCGAGGAGTCGAGGCGGCCGGAGCGGCGAGTCCGCGATGAGCGTGTTCGTGATGAAAAAGGGGACGAGCGAGACGGCGAAGGCGGCCGTGAGGACGGCGAGCGTCCGCGGGCTATTGTCGTCGGCGGTCCCCACGTCGGCGGCGGCGAGGCACGTCCCCAGCAAGAGCGCCTCCGGCGCGTGGACCCACGCGTACAGGCCGACGAGGGCGTACGCGAGCGCCCGGAACGCGAGTGGGTTTTCGACCACCGCTCCGTCGGCATGCACGCGACTCCGATACAGCGCGTAGGCGATGCCCAGAACCACTGTCGCGGTGATGACGTGGCGTTTCGGCACGGTGGCCCAGAACGCCAGCGGCGTGCCGAGGGCGAACAGGAGCGCACCGAGCAGGCCGACCCGGGGCGTGTGAACGTGGCCGAGCAGTCGATAGAGGAGAACCGGGCCGAAGGCGGCGACGGTCAGGTGAAACAGTTGGAGGGCGTGGAGATGCGACTTCGCCGCCAGCGGTTCGGCGAGGGCGACGTTCGCCGCGAACACGACGAGGACACCGCCGCTCCCGAGGACGCGCACCCAGCGCCGTCCCGTGAGGTGGCCAACCTGGACGACCAGCGCCAACAGCGCGAGCGACCACAGTGCGAGGACGCCGATTCGCGGCGCGACGACGTTCCCCAGCGCATCGATGGCCCAGAGAAACGGCAGCGAGAGAACGATGACGCCGTAGTTCCGTGAGAGCAGTTCGCCGCCGTAGGTCCGGACGCCCGGCGTCTCCAGCCCCGGGCCGTAGACGGCTTCGGTCAGGACGAGACGCCCGTTCGAGAGGCTATAGAGTCCGTTCGCGAGCGCGTAGCTGTCGTTGATGAACACGCTGGTTCGCCAGCACACGGCGAACAGACAGGCGCTGGCGAGGAATATCGCCAGCCCCGTCCGGTCGCCGAAGACGGCCGCTCGGACGGTCGACCAGATGCCGGAACGCGACCACGTCCATCGCTCGACGCTATCGACGCTCATTCGTCCACCTCGACGGTGAGGTTTCGCTCGGCGACCAGTCGACGGCTTCGCGAGTCTTCGACGACGACGCCAATCGTCCCGCGGTACGTCTGTCGGTCGATGCGCTCGGGTGCGAAGTTATCGGCGTCCATCGTCACTTCGTAGCGCTCGGCGACGGACGCGTCGAGAAAGTGGACCGTCGAGCGCGTGTAGCCGATGTCGTCGATATTCAGTCGGTACACGAGCATCGGGGTGCCGGTGAGCGCGTCGAACTGCACCGTCCCCGGCGGCACGGTGAGGTAGTACCCGCGTTGCCCGAACGACCCGCGCTCCAGCGTCGCCCGGTCGGGCAACGTCGCCGACGAGACGTTCGCCGTCCCCTCGCCGTACGCGACGCTCCGCTCCGTCGTCAGCGTGACGCCCGGAACGAGCGGTCCCGAGACGGCCGCCGTCACGAGGACGACGATAGCCACTCCGAGGACGGCGGCGCGCGAGTAATCCATCGTTACCTGTCTCTGGAGAGGTGGTGATAAAAGCGTCGTGGCGTAGCCGTCGCTGGCCGGGGTGAAAAAATGAGAGAAGTGCGGTCGTTCAGTTACGCCTGCGGTCCGGAGTCCTGCGCGAGGGTTGCGGAGTTGTCTCCCTCGGGCGGTTCGTAGATGATACGGACTTCGTAGTCATTGCTCAGGGATGCGGTAATACTTGAACCGGCCGAGACATCCGTCGTCCCTTCTGCATCGTTCCAGGTTTGGGTTTCGTTACCGTCAGCTAAGTAGACTCTTGGTCCGCTTGCTTGGGCAGAAACCCACCCATCTCCACGGATGTACAGACTGTTACCTTGGATGGTATCGCCACCGTCGTGGGTGACGGACAGAACGCCGTTACTCGCACTGTAACCCGTTGCATCTCCGTCGTAGTCGAACGCGAAACTGGCCTGCGGAGTCGTCTGCTGTGCTTGGTCGCCGAGTCCGAGGACGAACGACGCGATAACGGCGGCGAGGATGACGGTGATAGCCACCATCAGGATGACCCCGATAACCGGCGAGACAGCGTCGTCGTCGTGGATGAGTTGTTTCAAATCCATTGTTGTGTCCATATGCACACCGCATGTCGGTCCTTACGAGCGATAACCCGATCCTACTCCCACCACACGGTTCGGTGTTGCTCGTAGAGGTGTGCTGATTCGTTCTCATGACGGCGGCTGACTTATACCCACACCACGTTTTAGCGCTTCAACGGCGGCTTGAACGGCTTCAGGAGCTGTCTAATCTCGATATTCACGCCTGTTCAGCGAATCAAAGTGGTGGGTGGCGGATTTCGATTATCAGACGTGATTCTCGGACGGTGCAATTAGTCATCGTCGTCGTACTGACGGGTCATGTACTCCGTGAGCGTCATCTCGCGGCCGAGGAACGTGTGGTACAGCGCCGACCCGGTCAGGACGACGGCCATCACCGTCGCCCAGACGAGCGGCGGGATGAGGGTGAAGGGGTAGACGCCGACCCACAGGACGACGACGACGGCGAGACTGACCGCGCCGAAAGAGAGGTAGTACTCCCGCCACGGGAACTCGCTTCCGGGGACGATTTCCAGGTAGACCGTCAACTCCTCGGTCTGCGGCGTCGTCGCGATAACGCCAGCGTCGGCGTCGTAGTCCACGATACCTGTCTCGTCCATCCGCGGCAGGTGTGTCTGTTGCAGCGTCGTGTAGACGCGCTTGCGTTGGGTGCTCGACACCTCGCCCTCGGGGCAGTCGTACTCCAGCGAGGCGACGTGGTCGGCGAGGTCGCCGAGGTCAACGGGACCGCCGTTCTCCCGGAGGTACTGGAGCGTGTAGCGCCGCCGCTCGTTCTGCAACACGTCGAAAATCTCGCCTTTCGAGAGCGCGTCCTCTGCTGGCGTGACGGACGGGCGCTCGGTCTGCTGACTCACGATTCGGTCTCACCCCGACACGCGATACCGAGCACCGGCATGTGTCCTACATCTGTGAGTCGATGGTAATAACCACAGCGGTCCGGGTGAAAGCGAAAAATGAGTCGACGACCTTACGCGTCAGGCCCGTTCCACTCGCCGAGAGTGGCCGAAGTGCCGTCGGCGTTGTAGACGACGCGGACCGTCGCCGGACTCAGGTCGAGGTTACCACTGCCACTGGTGAAGTCACCCGTGGCGTCGATGGTTTCAGACGTCCCCGCACTGACATCGGTCACGCTATCGAAAGTGGAGCCGTCGTAACTTCCAATATCGCTTCCTGCTTCGTTTTGAGCCCCCGAGACGACGATGTTGAGGTCCTCGGATCGGATGGTGTCACCCCCGTCGTGGACGATAGTTAGGGAGTCGTCGCCCCCACTGTTGTCTTCGAAGTCGAAACTGAAGCTCGCTTGCGGTGCGGTGTTGCTCAGGTTGTCGCCGAGTCCGAGAACGAACGTGGCGATGACGGCAGCGAGGATGACAGTGATAGCCACCATCAGGATGACCCCGATAACCGGCGAGACAGCGTCGTCGTCGTGAATGAGTCGTTTCAGATCCATGGTTGTATCTACACACCGTGGGCTGAATAGGCGAGCCGTTAATCGGAACCTACTCCGGCTTGGTGGGGTAGGTCGCTCGCAGTGGTGTGCTGAGTCGTCTACAGACGGTCGGGTGACTTATACCCACACTACGCTTTAGCAGTTCAATCCAGGCTTGAATCCGTTTGCTCGCATCGGAGCACGGTCCGTTCGATTCTCGATTCAGAGAGCGAAATCCGCAAGACGGTAGTACTCCGTATCATCGATGATTCTCGCGACAACGTTTGGACGCACATCGCCGACGTGTCCGTTCGCGTCTGCATGTCAGCCCGGTACTGGACGGATAGTGTCGCGACTCTGTTGTCTCTCAGCGCAAAAATCGAAAATGAAACGCGGGAATTACGCGTCAGGTCCGTCCCACTCGCCGAGAGTGGCAGAAGTGCCGTCGGCGTTGTAGACGACGCGGACCGTCGCCGGACTCAGGTCGAGGTCCACTGAGCTAATGGCCGAGAACTGACTTTCGTCGTCGATAGTCTCCGACGTTCCCGCACTCACGTCGGTAACGCTATCGAATGTGCTGCCAGTGTACGTCCCGGCATCAGTATCTGAACCCTCCACATTTGCACCGGAGACGACGATGTTCAGGTCTTCGGACCGAATCGTGTCACCACCGTCGTGGACGATAGTCAGCGAATCGTCGCCGCTGGCGTCGTTCTCGAAGTCGAAGGAGAAACTGGCCTGCGGCGCGGTGTTGCTGACCTGGTCACCCAGGCCGAGGACGAACGTGGCGATGACGGCGGCGAGGATGACGGTGATGGCCACCATCAGGATGACCCCGATGACCGGTGACACCGCATCGTCGTCGTCGAAGAAACGTTTGAGTTCCATGGTTAGTTATCCGACACGCGTCGTCGACCACCCGCCGACCGTCAGTCGGCGGCGCACTCGGACGCGCGCTTATTTCCGACTATGCGTATCTGGATACATAAATATGCAGTTCACCTCAGCGTTCGTTCAGCCTGAGTTTCATCTAGTCTCTACCCGAAGTAGCCGGTTCCTACCGGTAAACGGCGGTCGTCACAGGACCAGCAACGCCACCGTGACGAACACGGCGAGGACGAGGACGCTGAACCCGATACCGGCCCTGAGCGGGTGCGTGTCTTCCTCGTCGCCGTCGAGGCGGTCGTAGACCGTTACCGGGTCCGTGACGGCCATCGTAAAGCCGCTGACCGCGCGCACGACGAGTCGGTCGACGGCGGCGTACAGTTCGGTGACGCCGACGACGAGGGCACGGGTGCCGTAGAACACGGCGGGGTTGTACAGCGAGTCGATGTCGGGAACGCGGCCGAGTTTCGAGAGGGGTTTCTTCGTCACGGTGAACCCGACGAGTCCGGCGGCGGCGAGGGCGACTCCCTCGACGAGGTGGTCGACGGTGTAGGTGGTGTAGACGTGTGAGACCACGGCTTCGTCTGTCACGTCGAAGGGGAGGATGGCGAACAGCGCGCCATCGAAGATGCCGTAGGCGACGCACAGCACCGCGACGGTGACCATCGCGACGCTCTGCCCGCGGTTGGCGTCTTTCACGCTCCCGTCGTACTCGCCGTGGAAGAACGCGTAGTAGCCGAACTTGATGAACGACATGAACGTGCCGACGCCCCCGAGGAGGAGGAGCCATTCGAGCGTGGTCCGGCCGCCCGCGTATAGCGGTCCCTCGACGAAGTCGTAGTGGCTTCCGGCGATGACGATGCCCTTGCTGACGAAGCCGTTGAAGCCGGGGAACCCGGCGATGGACAGCGCCGCGACGGTGAAGGCCGCGGCCGTGATGGGCATCTCGCGGGCGAGGCCGCCGAGTTTCTTCAGGCTCTCTTCGCCGGTGCGGTAGACGACGACGCCCGCGGTCATGAACAGCAGGCCCTTGTAGAGGATGTGGTTGAACACGTGCGCGAACGCGCCCGCCTGTGCGAGCGTCGTCCCGATGCCGACACCCGCAATCATGTAGCCGACCTGCGACTGGATGTGATAGGAGAGCAGGCGGCGCATATCGTTCTGGAACAGCGCGAACGTCGCGCCGAAGACGGCCATCCCGCCGCCCATGTACGCGATGGCGACGTGACCCTCCGGGAACGCCCGGTACATCCCGTAGACGCCGGTCTTCGTGGTGAACACGCAGAGGAAGACGGAGGCGGCGATGTGCGGGCGCGGGTAGGTGTCGGGAAGCCACGCGTGCAGGCCGATGAAGCCGACGTTGACGCCGATGCCGACGGCGGCCAGCGCCGCGGGGAGGCCCGGTGTGATGCCCGCGGCGGCCGGACCGCCGGGGACAGACGCGAACAGGAACGTCCCTTTCGCGACGTACGTCTGGAGGATGGCGGCCATCAGCAGGGTGCCGCCCAGACCGTGTAAGAGCGCGTAGCGGAAGCCCGCGCGGACCGCCGCGCCGCGGTAGTGCCAGACCAGCAGCGTGCTGGTGACGGCCATCAGTTCCCAGAAGAACAGCAGAGTGAGCCAGTCCCCCGCGAAGACGGCGCCGAAACTCGTCGCGACGTAGGACAGCGCGAACGCCGTCTGGACGTTCTCGGCCTCGCTCGCGTAGGAGTAGAGGACGGCGACGGCCCCGATGAGGCCGAAGATGAGCCCCATCAGCCGCGAGAACTCGTCGACGTTGAGCAGGACGGCCTCGAAGCCGAGGAACGTCGTCTGGAGGTGTGCGCCGGCGGGGACGAACCACGCCCACGCCAGCGCCGCCGCCGTCGAGATGACGCCGAGCGCGTGCCCGCTCCGCCGTGGCAACCGAGAGACGAGTATCGCCACGGCCAGCAGGACGACGACCGGTGGGACCATCGTCAGCGGTCCGGTCGCCATCAGGCGACCACCCCCGGAAGGTTACCGACGATAGTCTCGACGATGCGCAGGAAGACCACCGCGCGCGGCGCAACGCCGAGCAACAGCGACAGCGTCGCCGCCGTCAGGATGGGGCCGAGCATGAACCACGTGCTCTCGGCCCCGCGCCAGTTGCGCTGGTCCCAGCCCTCGGCGGGCGGGCCGCCGTGGTGTTCCACGTCTTCGTGGCGCTTGCCGAGGTGGTCGACGTGTTGCGGGTCCGGAATCTCGTCGTCCTCGCCGTCGCCGTCCGCCTCGTGGTCGGCATCGACGGTGGCGGTTTCGGCGTCGCCGCCGTCCGTGGCGAGCGAACGGCCGCCGAAGGCCGCCTCGATGAGGGGTTTGTCGTCGTAGTCGTCCTCGGACTCGAAGTAGGCCTGATAGACGATGGGCCAGAAGTACGCGATGTTGAGGACCCCTGAAACCAGCAGCGCCGCGGCGAAGACGAGGCCGCCGCCGTCTAACGCGCCGATGACGAGGTACCACTTGCTGACGAACCCGGCGACCAGCGGGATTCCGGCCATCCCCGCGGCGGCGATTGCGAAGGCGGCCATCGTCAGTGGCATCCGCTTCCCGATGCCGGCCATGTCGCTGATGTCGTCGGTGTGTGTCTCGACGTGAATCGCGCCCGCACAGAAGAACAGCGTGAGCTTCATGAACGCGTGGGCGGGGATGTGGAGCAACCCGCCGACGAGCGCGTCCCCCTCCAAGAGTGCGAGTCCCAGTACGATGTAGGACAGTTGGCTAATCGTCGAGTAAGCCAGCCGTCGCTTGAGGTTGTCCTGCCTGAGCGCGATGACGCTCGCGGTCAGCAGGGTAAAGGCGGCGAGCGCCGCGAGCGGCAGGTCGACGCCGAGGTTCGCCATCGTCTCGGTCCCGAACACGTCCAGTACGACGCGGGCGATGCCGAACACGCCGCTCTTGACGACGGCGACGGCGTGGAGCAGGCCCGAGACGGGCGTCGGCGCGACCATCGCGTCCGGGAGCCACGAGTGGGCGGGCATCAGCGCCGCCTTGACGCCGAACCCGGCCGCGAGCAGCGCGAACGCCGCGCGAGCGAGCATCGGGTCGGCCGTCGCCAGCGCCTCGATGCCGCCCGGCGTGAACGCCGTCGTTCCGGTCAGGAAGAAGACCAGCGCGGTGCCGCCGAGGACGGCGACGCCGCCGCCGAAGGTGTAGGTGAGGTACTTCCGGCCCGCGGCGCGGGCCTCGTCCGTCTCGTCGTGGGTGACGAGCGGATACGTCGACACCGTCAGCAGTTCGTAGAAGACGAACAGCGTCAGGAGGTTCGCGCTGAAGGCGACGCCGACGGCGCTCGCGAGACTGGCCGCGAACGAGGCGAAGTAGCGCGTCTGGGCGTGTTCGCTCAACCCACGCATGTAGCCGATGCTGTAAAAACTCGTGACTATCCACAGGAGGCTAGCGAGGCCCGCAAAGAGGATGCCGAGCGGGTCGGCCCGCAAGGCGAGTTCGATGCCGGTGGCGAACTGGCCGAACGAGAAGACGTACTGGGTCCCCGAGAGCACGCCGGGGACCATGCTCGCCACGATGGCGAACTTCGCGGCGGCGACGGCGAGGGTGACGCCTTCCCGGACGTTCGGTCGTGACTTCAGCGAGAGGATGACGGGGATGGCCAGCGCCGAGACGAGCACAGCGAGCAGCGGTCGGAGTGAGGCAACGTCAGTCATTGGTTCAGAAGGGGTGGGAGTGTCTCCAGCAACTGTTCGATGGCCGGAACGGCCGCGGTCAGTGCGACGGCGAGGACGGCCGCGGCGACGACGACGGTAATCATCCCCGTCGACACCGGCGAGTCACCGCCGTCCGCGACGGCCGTCTCCTCGCGGATGGTCGGTTCGGCGAAGTAGAGGCGTTCGACCAGTCGGGCGAAGTACGCCAGCGTCAGGAGCGTACTCGCCAGCAGGACGGCCACGACGGGCCAGGCGTTGGCCTCGACGGCCCCGACGACGATGTACCACTTGCCGACGAACCCGACAGCGGGGGGCACGCCGACCATCGCCAAGGCGAGGACGGCGAACGAACCAGCGGCGAGGGGGGTCCGCGCGGCCATCCCGGCGTAGCCACCGACGGTGGTCGCGCCGGTCCGCCGTTCGATGATGCCGCTGGCGGCGAACAGGCCGCCTTTCATCACGGCGTGGCCGACGAGGTGGACCGTCGCGCCGACGACGGCGATGGGCGTCGCGATGGTAAACCCGGCGACGACGAGGCCGAACTGCGACACCGACGAGTACGCGAGCATCCGCTGGACGCTGCTTTGGGAGACGGCCAGCGCGCTTCCGGCGACGATGCTCACGCAGGCCAGTCCGAGCAGCGCCCACTGGGCGACGGGCACGGCGTCGAGGAACTGGACGGTGAAGACCGAGAACAGGAGGCGGGCGAGCGCGTACGCCGAGACGGTCGAGACGAGCGCGGAGATGTACGCGCTGACCGTGTCCGGCGCGTTCGCGTAGGCGTCCGGTTGCCACGTGTGTAGCGGGAACAGTGCGACTTTGACCGTGAGGCCGCCGACCATCAGGCCGAACGCGGTCAGCACGAGCGTCGAGTCGTAGCCGACGGCCGCCAGTTTGTCCGCGAGGTCGGCCATGTTGAGCGTCCCCGTCGCGGCCAGCGCGTAGCCGACGCCCAGTAAGTACAGCGACGCGCCGATGGTTCCGACGATGAGGTACTTCAGCGCGGCGACGGCGGCGTTCGCCTCCCGGCCGCTGGCGACGAGGCCGTAGGCCGCCAGTCCCGTGATTTCGAGGAAGACGTAGAGGTTGAACACGTCGCCCGTGATGCTCATCCCGGTGAGACCGGTGGCGAGCAGGAGGAACTGGCTGTAGAAGGCGTTCGAGCGGGGGCCTGCGCTGCGTGCGTACGCGAGGACGCCGAGCGAGACGACGCTCACGAGGGCGACGAGCGCGACGGAGAGGCCGTCGACGACGAGTTCGATGCCGTACGGGGCGGCGAACCCGCCGACGGCGTAGGAGACGACGCCGTCGGTCCAGACGGTCCAGCCGAGCAGTCCGGCCAGCACCGTGTGACAGAGCATCGCCGCCGTGGCGACGTACCACCCGATACGGTCGGTGTAGAAACTCGCGACCAGCGGTAGGGTACCGCCGACGATAGGCAAGACGACCAGCAGGACGGGCAGGTGTTCAATCATAGTAGAGTTGCTCCAGTGTCTCTTCGTCGAGCGTGCCGTACTCCGAGTAGATGCGGACGATGAGTGCGAGCGCCACCGCCGTCAGACTCACCCCGACAACGATGGCCGTCAGGATGAGGACGTGCGGAAGCGGACTCACGTACGGGCCGCCGCCCTCCGTGACGACCGGCGGGTTTCCGCCCGTCCGGTACGCGAGCGTGATGAAAAAGAGGAAGATGCCAGTCTGGAAGACGTTCATCCCGATGACCTTCTTCACGAGGTTGGGCGACTCGACGACCGTGTAGAGGCCGATGCCCAGCAAGAGGACGACGGCGTAGTAGTTGTACCGCGACGCGAGCAGGTCCAGTTGGAGTAGTTCGTTCATGCATCTCCCTCCTCGTCGACGGCGTGGCCGAATCCGGCGGCGAGCACGAAGAACAGGCCGATGGCCACGGCGGCGACGATGCCGCCGATACCCAGTTCGACCAGTTCGATGCCGTACTTGCTGGCGTGTGAGTTGAGGAACTCGTACTCGGTGTACTGGAGGAACTGCCCGCCCAGCAGCATCGCGCCGAGGCCGATGCTGGTGAACACGAGGACGCCGCCCGACGCGAGCGCCGCGACGACGCGCACGTCGACCCACTGTCGGGTCGACTCGATGCCGTAAGCGAACGCGAGCATCATCACGACGGAGCCAGCGATGACGCCGCCTTGGAAGCCGCCGCCCGGCGTGTCCGCGCCGTGGAACATGATGAACAGTGCGAACGTGAGGACGAACGGCGCGACGACGCGCACTGTCGTCATGATGATGGTGCTCTCGACGTACAGGCCGGGTCGGTCGTCGAAGCTCATGCGAACACCTCCCGACGGAGGACGCTGAGCGCGACGACGCCCGCCGCGAAGACGACGACGGCCTCGCCGAGCGTGTCGAAGCCACGGTAGGCCGCGAGGACGGCCGTCACGGAGTTCTCCACATCGGTCTGCTCGTAGGCGTTTTCGAGGTAGTACTGGGTCACCTCGCCCCCGACGACGGGCGAACTCGGGTCGCCGATGGCCGGGAGCGCCGGGACCGTCGCCGCCATCACGGCGACGAACCCGCCGACCAACAGCACCGTCCGGAGGTTGACCGATTCGAGCAGTCGGTCGGGGTCGGGCGTCACGGTGTTGGCGAGGGCGAGCAAGAACAGGATGGTCATGATGCCCGCGCCGACCGCCGCTTCGGTCAGGCCCACGTCCGGGGCCTGCAACATGAGCCACAGGACCGAGACGCCGAGACTGTACGCGGCGAAGGCCATCACGGCCGCGAGCGTATCCCGGAGCAGCGCGGCCCCCAGCGCACACCCGACGACGAAGACGAGCAGCGCGAGTTCGACCAGCGGCGGGTTCATGATTCGCCCTCCTCGTCGACGGTCCACGGCTCGATACCTTGGTCCTGTGCGGCCCGGGCGATGGCGTGGGCCGCCGTCGGGTTGGTGAGGAACATGAACGTCAGGAGGAAGACCGCCTTGATGGTCGAGAGGTCCGTCTGGAGCGCGAGCGCCGCCGCGCCGACGGCCAGGACGGCCCCGAGGGTGTCGCTCTTCGAGGCGGCGTGCGCGCGGGTGTACACGTCCGGCAGGCGGACGATGCCCAGCGCCGCGACGCCCCCGAAGAACGCACCGAGGACGGCGAGGCCGACGATGGCCCATTCGACGGGCGTCACAGCACCCCTCCGTGTTCGACGTTGAACTTCGAGAACGCTATCGAGAGCAGGAAGTTCAGCAGGGCGTAGACGAGCGCCACGTCGAGGAACACCGGTTCGTCGAACGCCGCCGAGACGAGCGCGATGGCGATGACGGTGTTCGTCCCCATGACGTTGACTGCGATGACTCTGTCGTGGATGGTCGGGCCGACGAACACGCGGTACAGCGCGACGACGGCGAAGACGACGAACGCCGCGGCGACGGCCAGCAGGGCCGTGGCGAACTCAACCATCTTGGCCCTCCCCGTCGTCCCCGCGCTCGCGGGGCGACGCGATTGCGGCCGCTTCGCGGCCGTAGAAGACGAAGCGGACGGCCCGCTCCAGTCCACCTTCGAAGAGGTCGGTCCGTGCGCCGCCGGTGAGCGAGTGGATGGCGAACGCGCGGTCGGTGACGTCCACCGTTAGCGTCCCCGGCGTGAGCGTGATGCTGTTGGCGAGCGTCGTCACCGGCGCGTCGCCCCACACCGCGGCCCGCAACTCGACGATTTTCGGGTCGATGGGGAGGCTGGGGTGGAGGACGACGTACGCGATTTGGAGGTTCGCGACGGCGATCTCCTTCAGCAGGTACGGCACGAACAGCGCCATCCGGGCGAGTTGTCGTCCCACGCGGAAGACCGAGGGCTGTTGGCTGAACGCGACCGGAGCCAGCAGTACCGAGACCAGCGTCGCGGTGAGGAACCCGGTGAAGAAGTCCAGCGGCTTCCACGAACTCAGGAGCATGTAGAACAGGTACGACGCGCCGAAGACGGTGAGGTACTTCGGGAGCGACGCGGCGCGGGCGAGGACCGTCCCCTGCGCCCGTCGTTCGACGGGGGCGCGCTCGATGTCGATGTCGTCGCGCGCGAGTTCGATTTCCAGCGGTCGCAACATCGGTGTCGCGCCGCCGGGGCTGTACTCGGGGTCTAAGACGATGCGGTCTACTCCTACGTCGGCCGCGTAGCCGAGAATCGCGTCGGCGTAGTCGCCGGGGCTGAACAGATAGCGGTCCGCGCCGACCACGTCGGTGTGGACCGAGATGCCCGATGGCGGGTCTTCGCCGAGGTCCTCGTCGACCCAGACCTCGACGCGTTCGAGGAGGTCCGTCGCTTCGCTGAGTTCCTCGATGGCGTCGGGGTCGACCGAGCGGGTGCTGGCGACGTCGACGAAGTGGAGTTCGACCGGTCCGTCAGTGGCCGCGGTCTGGGCCTCGTCGACGACGTAGGCGACGGTGTTACGCATCGTCACCGAGTCGTCGACCGGGACCAGCAGACGGCGGGCGTCGGATGCAGTCACGGTAGTTCCTTGAGAATCCTGTCTGTGTGTGTCTGACGAGCGCTACAGTCGTTATCCGAAGCGAACAACGGAATACGCAAAACTATTTCGCAATCACTCGGCCGCGGGTGGGTGTTCGCCCAGTTCGACGGCCAGTTCGCGGGCCACACGGTCACCGAGTCCCCCCTTGTCGCCGACGTACTCGCTGTCGTCGTCGGCCCAGACCAGAAGCGCCCTGGTCTCCGCGTCGCCCATCACGCTCACGTCGTTGGCGACGACGAAGGCCAGTCCCGCCCGGTCGAGGAGTTCCCGCGCCCGCGAGCGAAGGCGGTCATCGCCGCCTTCGGACTCGACTTTGAAGCCGACGATGGCGAGGTCCGGGTGAGCCTCGCGGACCGTGTCGATGAGTTTGGGCGTCGGTTCGAGTTCGAGGGTCAGGCGGTCCTGTCCACTCGCTATCTTCTCGTCGACGCGTTCGACCGTGTAGTCGGAGATTGCGGCGGCGGAGACGAGCGCGTCGGCGTGTTCGGCCGCGTCGGTGACGGCGGCGGTCATCTCGGCGGCCGACTCGACCCGTTCGACGGTCGCGTACGGCACGTCGGGACCGTCGTGGACGAGCGTCACGTCCGCGCCCGCGACGTAACACGCCCGAGCGACGGCCCGCCCGGTCCGGCCCGACGCACGGTTCGAGAGGGTCCGGACCGGGTCGACCGACTCGGTGGTTCCGCCGGAGGTGACGACGACGTGGCGGCCCGCGAGCGGTCGGTTCCCGGCGGCCCGTGCGACGCCGGTCACGATGGCTTCCTCGCTGGCTATCTTCGCCTTCCCCTCCTCGATGCGCGGGTCGACGAAGTCGACGCCCCACGACTCGACGCGCTCGATGGCGTCCATGACCCCGGGGTGGTCGTACATCGGTTCGTGCATCGCTGGCGCGACGACCACGGGCACGCCCGCGCCGAGCGCCGTCGTCGCACAGGTCGTCACCGGCGTGTCGTCGATGGCCGCGGCCACCTTCCCGACGGTGTTGGCCGTCGCGGGTGCCAACAAGAGCACGTCGCCCCACCCGTCGACGCCGCAGAGGTCGACGTGTTCGACTCGACCGGTCAGTTCGGTCACTACGTCGTGCTCGGTGGCGAATTCGACGGCCCACGGGTGGACGATGCTCGTCGCGCTGTCTGTCATCACGGCCCGGACGTTCGCCCCCTCGCGGCGCAACTCGTGGGCCAGTTCCACCGTCTTGACCGCGGCGATGGAGCCTGAAACCCCCAACACGACGTTGACTCCCTGCAACATGGCTCGCCCTTCGCCGTCCGGGGCTAAAAGTCCCGGTTCTCACTCGCCGCTCGGCCGCCCGCCACGAAGCGCCGACGCGGCGGCGAAAGCGAGTATCGCGACCAGCACCAGTCCGAGGGCGACGACCGAGCGCCACGCGGCGGCTTGCGTCGCGGGTGGCGCGAGTGCGGGCACCAGGAGATAGCGCGCGGCGACGGCCACGCCGACGGCCACCGCGAGGACGAGGACGCTCCCGGTCGCGTGGACGAACTGGCTGTCGGTCGATTCGGCGGCCCGACCCAGCGTCGCTCCGATGCCGCTCGCGTGCGTGCCGAGGTCCCAGACCAGCAGCGACGCGGCCACGCCGCCGACGACGAGGGGCGTCCCCACGCCGAGTTCCGCGGCCCAGAGCGTCGCCCCGAACAGCAGCGCGCTCCCGAGTGAGAACCCGGCCGTCGACGACGAGAGGACGCCGTACGCCGCCAACAGGTTCGCGGATTGGAGGGCGAGACCGACGACGAGAAGCGCCGCGACCACGCTACAGAGGACGACGGCGGCGGGGCCGACCACGGCGCTCATCCCGGTCGCGGGAGCGCCGAACAGCGAGGCGCCGAGAGCGGTCGCGACGGCGGTGCCGACGAGGACCACCGCGGTGGTGAACAGCCCACCGGCCTGCAACGCGAGGGTCTCGGCTGGTGATTCGCCGAGCCAATCGGCGACCCAGTAGCGGGCCACGTCGGCGAGAAGGACGGTACAGAGCGCGACGGCTATCGCCGCCACGAGGACGTGCAGCGGACCGGACAGCAGGACACGCAGGACCTGACCGAGCACGGGGAGACCATCGAGGAACGTCGCGAACAGCGCCCGGACGGCGGGCACGAACAGGAGGACGCACTCGGCGGCGACGAGCGCCCAGACCGTCTTCGGGACCTCTCTCGGCACGGTGCTGGCCTCGTCGAGCGTCCGGAGCGTGCCGTTGCGGGCCGCGCCCTCCGCCGGAAGCCAATCGTCGAGGACCGGCGTCACCTTGGACAGCAGCCAACTGGTGCCGAGGACGGCCAGTTGGAGCGAGACGAACGCGCCGAAGGGGTCGGCGACGGCCACGGCGAGGGTCATCACGGCAACGGCGGTGAGGATGTTGAACTCCGCGTTCAGGTTCAGGAGGACGGCGACGACGACGCCGACGAGCAGGGCGTTCCCGCTCTCGCGGAGCGCGGTCCCCAGCGCTTCGGTGGCGGTGATGCCCGTCGCCGCGTCGACGACCACGCAGAGGACGGCCCACCAGCAGAGGAGGTGGACCGGCAGGGCGTAGCTTCCCGCCGCGAGGAGGGTCGCCGCGCCGAGGGCGAGCGTCCCGAGGACGAGACCGCCGCTCCCGACCGCGACGCGCGCGTTCGTCTCGCCGTCGAGCGCCCAGACCCCCGCGGCGACCAGTAGCGCGCCCGTCACGCCCGCCGCAACCGGAAGGGGTCCGTCGATGGCGAGGCCGAGGGCGACGGCGAGTGCAACCGCGACGGTCCCCGCCAACGCGGCGGTCGGTTCGACAGGTCGGGTGTCGGCGTCGGTCACTGCGACCACCCCGCCGAGGCCCGCGCGAGCGCCGCCGCCAATGGGTCGGTCGGCGTCCAGTCGACCACCCTGACCGTCCGCCGGAGGTCGTCCAGTCGTTCGTCGCGGTCGAACTCGGCCAGCGTCCCGCCCGGCGTCCCCGTGTCGGTGAGGTCGGGGCTAATTACCGTCACCGCGTGCCCGCGGGCGGCGAGTCGCTTCGCGGCGTCCGCCGCCTCCTCGTCCAACAGCGGCGTACAGAACACGACCTGGGCCTCCCCGGGCACCCGCCGGGAAAGTCGCTCGACGCGCTCCCTCTCCTTCACCGACGCCGGAGAAGTGTCGCCCCCACGGGGTTCGGTCAGAACCGTCGTCGCGGAACCGTCGGCCATCGACCCGTCGACGGACTCGCGGACGAACTCCGTGAGGCGGCGCTGCTGCGTCCGGCCCGCGCCCGGCGTGAGGTACGCGTCCCCGCCGAACCGCGCCGCGCCGACGCGGTCGTTCTCGGCCAGGAACGTCGCCGCCAGTCGCTCGGCGGCGTACGCACAGAACTGCGCGGCAGTGGGGCTTTCGGGCCGGGCCGAGCGGTGGTATCGGGCGTCCACGAGCAGGACCACCGTCGCGGCCGACCGCTCCCGGTACTCGACGGTCGCTAACTCCGTCGTCCGCGCGAACCGCTTCCAGTCGATACGGCGCATCGGGTCTGCGGTGTGGTACTCGCGGACGCCGTAGAAGGCCACCCCGTCGCCGCCGCTCTCGGTCTCCACCTGCCCCGCTCGCGGGAGGGTCTGCGCCGGGAGCGGCGGAGT
The DNA here is from genome assembly GCF_024218775.1 of Haloarcula marina. Taxonomy (NCBI): domain Archaea; kingdom Methanobacteriati; phylum Methanobacteriota; class Halobacteria; order Halobacteriales; family Haloarculaceae; genus Haloarcula; species Haloarcula marina. Next base: position 1,400,345 of record NZ_CP100404.1, read on the forward strand.
CCCAACGTCGGCCGAACTCTCGATGGCCGTCTCCACGAGCGCCGTCTCCCGTCGCTCTGTCGTCCCGCTCAGGTCCCGGCAGACGACGGTCGTCTCGCCGAAGACGTGGTCGCCGCGGCGGGCCTCGACGGCGTACGTGACCGAGTCGCTCGCGCCGGACTCCAGCGTGGTCCCCATGCTCGGCGTCCCGTCGACGACGCTGAGTCGCTCGGGAACGCCGTCGACGAGGCGCACGTCGGGGAGGTAGCGGCGGCCGTCGTTCCGAACCGTCACGGTCACGCTCACCGTCTCGCCGGGTCGCGGGTTCGCGGTGTCGATAGACCGCTCGACGGTCAGTTCCGGGACCGGGTCGCTGGTCGCCGCCTCGTAGGCGGCGTACACGAGGCCGACGGTCGACGCCAGGAAGATGGCCGCGTTGCCGGTGACGACGCCGATAGCACCGGTGACAAGCGCAACCGAGAGGCCGACCGCGGGCCGTCCGCCGTGACGGTCGGTCACGCAGACTCGCCCTCCCGGAGGCGGCGAATCTCGGAGATAGTCGCCCGTACCTTCCTGTCGAAGCCCTCGCCGCTGGCCCAGTCGCGGAGTCGCATCGGGAGCGGCAGGGCCGGAACCTCGTCACCGCCGACGAACTGCGCGGCGCGCCGGTCGTCCGTCCACGTACCCGTCTCCACGGCGCGCTCGGCGTCCGCGGCTGAACACCCTGTGGCCCGGACGAGAGAGTGCTCGACCGTCGCTCGGAGGTGTCGCCGAACGTCGGCCGCGTAGCTGAGTTGGACGCCATGGTGCGGGTCGACCCGGCCGTCAATTGCCGTCAGTAGCCGGTCGAACTCCGCGCCGACGAGGGCGCTCTCGTCCTCGCCGTCGGTAGGCCCGGTTGCGCCGGTCGGCCCTCCGAACTCGGTTTCGTCGGCCTCGCTCCGCCCCGCCCGACGTGCGACGCCGTACGCGCCGCCGAGTCCGGCTACGGCGGCCAGTGCGGCGGCCGCGACTCGGAGCGTCGCCGTCGCGCCCGCGCCCCCGAGCGCACCGAGCAAGCCCGGGACTGTCGCGACGACGACGGCCGCCGCGAGCGAGACGACGCCGACGACGGCGAACGGTATCCAGCGTCGTCCGGGGTCGTCGGCGTCGGTGGTTCCGTCGATGCGCGTCCGGGCCGTTATCTCCGAGTCGGATGACTGCATCCCGACGCGCGACCGCTGAGTGTCGGCCCGGGTCGCGCCCTCCGTTTCGTCCTCCGTCTCGGCGCTCCGGTCTCGCTGTGCGGTCCGGCTCACGAGTCGTCACCCCGGTCGAAGATACCTTCAATGGCGTCTCTCGCAGCCGTAATCCGGTCGTTCGTTTCGGACGCGCCGCCGTAGGCGACGGCCCGGAACAGGTCGGTCAGCCGCCACACCGGCCCGGCGGGCAGACCGCTGTCGACGGCCCGCCGAGCGTACTCCCCGGGCGTCGTCGCGTCGGGGTTCGACACCGGGACGGCACCGACGAGTCGTTCCCACGCCTCGCGAACCGATAGCGGGCCGGTGTCGGTCGCCCCGGATTCGTCGGGGGCTGGCGGGATGTCGGTCGCGTTTCGGGCGTCCTCCGTCGTCGGGTCGTCGGGCCGGAGGAATGCAGGGCGGTCGAAGCCGCCACGGAGGGGCGCGAGGAATCCGCCGCCGCGGAGGCCGGTAAGGGAGCGAACCGGCGCGGCGATGAGGGCGACGGCGGCGGCCGGAAGTGCGGCGAGCGAGCGGCCGAGGACCCGTCCTATCGGACCGATACCGGCGGCAAGGCCGCGACCGACGCCGCGGACCGCGCTCCCGACGCCGCGTGCCACGGTCGCGAGCGCCGAGGACCCGGTGAGTAGGATGGCCGTCGTGACCTGCGGAATCCGCTGGACGATGGCGGGTAGCCGGAGACGGGCGAGGAGCGAGGTGAGGACGCCGCCGTCGACTCCCTCCGAGGAGCGCACGGCGAGGACGCCGACGTAGCCGACGGCGGCGAGACCGAGCAACGCGAAGAACGTCGAGAGCCACGAGAAATCCGGAAGCCCGCCGCCACCGCCAGTCGAAGCGTCGGGGACGGGCGTTGGGGTCGGCGTGGGAGTTGCCGTCGGTGTCGGGGTCGGGGTCGGTGTGGCCCTCGGCGTCGATGCCTCGACCGGAGCGGGCTGGTCGAGGCCGACGTCGAGAGCCGCCGGAAACAGCGCTGTCGCGAACACGACGGCACAGACACAGAGGAGGGCGAGAGCCGCACGGACGAGGGTAGAGGGCACTGGCCGTAAATTTCTGCCAATGAATCTAAAGTATTCCCCTCGCTTCGACGGGAATCGAAGTCACCAGAAGGATTTTGATGGGTTGCCGACAACTCTAAGAAGACGAATGGGGACACTCACCCGCCGAATTCTGTTCACCCTCTCTCTGCTGTTGGCCGTCGACCTCGCGGTGGTGCTGACGGTGGCGGCCCTGCTGACGCCGTGGCTCGCCCCGCTCCGTGCCGCTCTCGCTCGCGTGCTCCCGGTGGGGTCGGCTATCGCGTGGTGGGTCGCGGTCGTCGCGCCGTCGCTGCTCGCCTTCGTCTGGGCGCAACTGCGCTATACGCGCCGACAGACGCTCGCGGCCGTGGATGCCAGCGTGGTGGGTCCGGAGGCTTACCCCGCCCTCCACGACCGGGTCCAGCGACTCTGCCAGCAGGCGGACATGTCCGTTCCCACGCTCGCCGTCGCCGAGAGTTCGGTCCCGAACAGTTTCGCGGTCGGCACGTTCGGGAGCGCCACTGTCGTCGTCAGCGAGGGACTGCTGTCGACGCTCGACGGGGCGGCACTCGACGCCGTCCTCGCTCACGAGTTGATGCACGTCAAGAATCGCGACGCGACGGTGATGACCCTCGCGAGTTTCCTCCCCGCGCTCACGAACGGCGAGTACGGCCCGCTCGACGACCTACTCCCCGGATTCCCCAGCCGTCGGGTCGTCTTCGGTGCCGTCGGTCTCGCTGTCGCCGCGGTACTGAGCGTCCGGTTCGTCGACGCACCGGTCGGGTCGCTCGAATTCGCACTCGCCGTCGCGTTCCTGTTCGCCGCGACGGTCGGTCTTGGCGGGGTCCTGTTGGGCGTGTTCACCGCGCCCGTCGTCGTCCTCGCGCGCTCGCTGTCGCGGGCCCGCGAGTTCGCGGCCGACCGGAGCGCCGCCAGACTCACCGGAAATCCGTCGGCACTGGTCGAGGCGCTTGAACGACTGGACGACGGGGCGGCGGCGACACCCGAGCGAGACAAGCGCCGCGCCTACGACGGGGTTCGCGGCCTCTGCTTCTTACCACATGGATTCGAGCGGTCGCCGCCCGACGACACGTTCCACGTCGAAACCCGCTCGCATCCGCCGACCGACGAGCGTATCGCTCGGCTCCGTCGCGTCGAAATCGAGTTGTGACGCTACTCGTCGTCGGCGATGCTGGGGTGCATCGTCGGTTCGCCCGGCATCGGTTCCTCGAAGTAGCGCTTCATCATTTCGAGTGACTCCTCCTCGCGTCGCTGGCGCTCCGCCTCGGATATCTCTTCACATCCCGGCGGCACCTCCCGACCGCGGTCGGTGAAGTAGCCCTCCGGGGCCGTCCAGTCGTGGTAGAAGTCCACGTCGCTGTCCTCGACCAGCGCCAATCCGACCTGCGCACCGTGGCCCGCGGCGACGATTGTCTGATGGTGCTGTTCGGCCAGTCGTCCCGCGGCGTAGAGGCCGTCGACGCTCGTTCGTCCGCCGTCGTCGACGCCGACGAACTCCTTGCTCCCGCGGTCGACGAACTCGAGGTCGAGGCCGTGCAGATAGCTCGCGTCCGACCACGACGCCGCGACGACGTACGTCGACTCGAACTCTTCGCCGTCGGCGGTGGCCGTCTCGAAGCCGTCGTCGGTGGGCGTCACGCGAGTCACCTCGCCGTCGGTGAACCACCCGCCCGCCCGGCGGACCTGCGCCCGCATCAGTTCGAGCAGGAGTCGCGGGTTGATACCGGCCGGGAAACCCGGATAGTTTTCGAGATGCGCGTTCCGGTTCAGAATCGACTCGCCCGTCGAGACGATACGCGTCGAGACGCCTGCTCGTGCGGTGAACAGCGCCGCGGAGAGGCCCGCGACACCGCCACCGACGACGACGACAGACTCCGGTTCTTCAGGCATGCGCGGCGATAGCCCACGGCGGGACAGAAAACTGCCGGTTCGGATTCTCAATCCGGGATGGCCAAATGCGAGGGTTATAGGCCTTCTGCTGGCCGTATCGAAATCTGGGACTACCCGAAGCCTCATAATGATTCACCCACTAGAGATTGCGTAATGACCGACACCGTCGACGAGGTGGACCTGCCGTACGACGAGGACGCCTCGAAACAGAAGAAAATAGAGGCGCTGCAGGAACGCCTCGAGGTGCTCGAAGGACAGAACGAGGAGATGCGAGACAAACTGCTGGACGCCAACGCCGAGAACAACAAGTTCCAGCAGAAACTCGAACGCCTCACCCACGAGAACAAGAAACTGAAGCAGTCGCCACTGTTCGTCGCGACGGTGCAGGAACTCAGCGACGACGGCGTCATCATCAAACAGCACGGCAACAATCAGGAGGCGCTCACCGACGTGACCGACGAGATGCGCGAAGACCTCTCGCCGGACGACCGGGTCGCCGTCAACAACTCTCTCTCTATCGTCAAGCAACTCGACAGCGAAACGGACGTGCGCGCCCGCGTGATGCAGGTGGACCAGTCGCCGGACGTGACCTTCGCCGACATCGGCGGCATCGAGGAACAGATGGAGGAGGTCCGGGAGACGGTCGAGATGCCGCTCATCAGCCCCGAAATGTTCGAAGACGTGGGCATCGACCCCCCGAGCGGCGTCCTCCTGCACGGCCCGCCCGGCACCGGCAAGACGATGCTGGCGAAGGCCGTCGCCAACGAGACCGACGCCACCTTCATCAAGATGGCCGGGTCGGAACTCGTCCACAAGTTCATCGGCGAGGGCGCGAAACTCGTCCGGGATCTGTTCGAACTCGCCCGGCAGGAGGAACCAGCGGTCGTCTTCATCGACGAAATCGACGCTATCGCGGCCAAGCGGACGGACTCGAAGACCTCCGGCGACGCCGAGGTCCAGCGGACGATGATGCAACTGCTCTCGGAGATGGACGGCTTCGACGACCGCGGCGAAATCCGCATCATCGCCGCCACGAACCGCTTCGATATGCTCGACCGCGCTATCCTCCGCCCGGGCCGCTTCGACCGCCTTATCGAGGTCCCCAAGCCGGACTTCGAAGGTCGCAAGCAAATCTTCCAGATTCACACCCGCGGCATGAACGTCGCCGACGACGTGGACTTCGAGGAACTGGCCGAAACCGTCGAGGAGGCATCCGGCGCCGACGTGAAAGCCATCTGTACGGAGGCGGGGATGTTCGCTATCCGCGACGACCGCACGGAGGTCACCATGACCGACTTCCTCGACGCGTGGGAGAAGATTCAGCAGGAAGAGGAGGAGGACGACGACGTCTCCCGGACGTTCGCCTGAGCCCTCGATAGCCGCTTTTCTCGTTCCAGAACACGGAAACCGTTCGCTTCCCGAGTGGGACGTATGGCAGTCGCAGACAGACTCCAGTCGCGCGCCCGTGCATCACCACGGCTCGTCACCGCCGCCGCCTCCGTCGTCGGATACGCACTCGTCTTCGCCACGTTCGGCGGCGTCCTCCCGTTCCCGTCCATCAGCGACCAGACGGTCATCCTCCTCTCGGACGCTATCGCTGTCGTCAACGCCGCCGCGTTGAGCGCCATCGTCGTCGGCGTCTACTTCATCAAGACGAACCAGATACGCAAGCACCGCGCGGCGATGCTGACCGCCTTCGGTCTCATCCTCGCGTTCCTCGTGATGTACCTCTTGAAGGTCGGCGGCGGCTTCGAGAAGGAGATTCAGGCGACGGGACTCGTCTGGGGCGCTTACATCGTGATGCTCGCCATCCACATCCTCCTGTCGGCGGTGTCCGTCCCCGTCGTGGTCCACGCTGTCGTCCTCGGAGTCACGCACTCCGTCGCGGAACTCCGCGAGACGGCCCACGCACGCGTCGGCCGCATCGCCGTCGCCGCGTGGGGCCTGAGCCTCTTCCTCGGCCTCGTGACGTACGTGATGCTCAACCACGTCTACGGCTGGGTCCCCCGGGGCGAAGCGGCGCTGTTGTTCGCGGTCGCCGGGCCGTCGCTCCGCGACGGACTGTTCTCGACCGACGACTAACTGACTCGGTGCCCTCGTTCACCGGCGACGGCTGTCGCTCACCGGTCGCGAAAGAAAGAGACGTTCCAGACGGGACGGTCCCGTTATTCGTCGCGGCGCGTCGCGAGGAGCGCGGCGGCCACGATGGCCAGCAGCGCAACGACGGCGGTGAAGCCGGGGCCGGACCCTTCCGTGGTCACGGTGGCCGTGGGTTCGCTCTCGCCGCCGCTGTCGCTGTCGTCGTTCTCCCCGCTACTGTCGCTGTCTTCGGTACCGCCGTCGGAGTCCGATCCGCTCGACGAATCGTCGCCTTGATCGTCTTCGACGGATTCAGTCGCGGTTTCGGTCTCCGGTGCTTCAGTCTCCGTCTCGTCCTCGGTGGACTCGGTTTCGGATTCCGTCGCCGGTTCGTCGGTTTCCGTCTCCGTATCGTCGTCAACGTTACCGGCGTCGCCGCCGCCACCGCTGCTGCCGCCGGAACTACCACCGGACGTTCCGTCCTCGGTCACCGTGACGATGGTGCTCTGTGAGCCGATGGTCACCTCGTTGTTTCGGACGTACTTGAACTCGTGCTCGAAGGTGACAGTGTCGGTACTGCCTGCGTTGACCGTGATTTCCTTCGTGTCCCTGAGCGTGCCGTTGACTTTCAGTTCGGCGGTGTAGGTTCCGCTCGCGTCACCGCTGTTCTGGATGTCGGCCGTGATAGTCGTCGCCTCGTCCTCGGTGGTCGAACTCGGGGCCGAAATCGAGGTGACGCTGAAGATGGACCGGGCTTGCACGTCGACCGTCTCGGTCTGTCGACCGACGCGGACCGTCGTCGACCCGGACCCGTCGTGGGTCGCTTCGAAGGAGACGGTGGTCGTCGAGTCGGCCGCGATGTCGATTTGTTGCACGTCTTGGGCCGACGTATCGTCGCCGACGACGACGCCCCAGTTCGGCGACGCACTGGTCGAACCGGTGTTCTCGAACGTCGCGTCGACGGTGAACGGTGACGCTTGCTCCGCGGTATCGGGCGCTGAGACTGACGTTACACGTAGCGCGGCGAACTTCTCCACCGTGCCGTCGTCGGTACCGATGAACATGTCGGTTCCGGAGATGGCGGGCGCAGTCGCGACGGTGTCGCCGTTCGGTTCCACCTGGAAGCGCCCTTCGCCAGCGTCGGCGTCGATGACGGTGATGTTGCCGTTGTCACCGGCGGCGAAGACGGTATCGTTCGCCGTCGAGACGGCGATACCGAGTGTCCCCGCGGTGTCGTACGTCTCCGTCCAGACGGCCGAACCGCTGGAATCGATGTCGTGGGCGGCGACGATGCCGCTCTGTGACCCGACGACGGCCACGCCCTTGTGGATGGCGGGGCTGGAGAAGACGCCGTCGTAGGTTGAGGTGTCGCTCCACTGCTGGTTGCCGTCGAAGTCGTAGGCGGCGACCGTGCCGTCGGTCGCGGTGACGACGACGGTCTCCGTTTCGTCGTGGACGGCGGGCGCGTTGATAGCGCCACCGGCCACGTCGACCTGCCACTGCTCGTTGCCGTCACCGCTGTCGAGGCGGTGGAGTGCCCCGCTGCGGTCGCCGACGAACAGCGCGTCGTTATCCTCGTCGAGCGCGGGCGTCGTCCGACCGGCCGCCGAGCCGAGGTCGTGGGACCAACTCAGCGAGCCGTCGGAGGCGTACGCGTAGACGAAGCCGTCGTTGCTGGCGACGTAGACGGTTCCGTCGCTGGCGACGGTGGCCGACCCGTAGATAGCACCGTTCGGGTCACTCGCCTCCCAGTTCTGCGACCCGTCGCTCGCGTCGAGACTGTAGACGTAGCCGTCCTCGGTCGCCGCGTAGACAGCCCCGTCGTGGACGGCGGGCGTGCCGTACACTTGGCCGTTCACCGTCGCGGACCACGTCTCGGAGCCGTCGGCGACGCTGTAGGCGCGCACTTCGTCGTCGTCACCGACGTAGACCGTGCCGTCGACGACGGCCGGACTGGACGCGATGTCTGTCCCGTCGCCGCTGTCGGTCCCCCACTCGAAGTTGAGGCCGCCGAACTGGACGGGCGTCGTCGTGTTGCCGGTGTTGGTCGTGTCTGCTTGATAACTGCTCCACGCGCCGGTGTTACCCGCGTTCCCGGTGTGAGAGGATGCCGCGACGGAACCGAGCATTCCGGCGGGAGCCGCTGCGACCGTCAGCACTGCCAAGACGAGCGCGACGAGCGCCCGTCGTGAGGTATCGCTCATTTGTTCGCCTCCCGTGCGAGTTCCCGCACGTCAGCATAGTCCGGCACCACCCCGTCGGTGCCGGGAATCGCGCTGTTGTTGTTGTACGCGTCCTGCACTGTCTCGAAGTGGGCGCTGGTCACCGGACCCTGACCCGCGACTGCCTCACGGACGCTGTTCGTGACGGCCTCGCCGTCGACGAACGGGATGTCGTAGCCGTCGAAGTCGTCGCTGCCGGTGATATCCGAAGCGGTCGGGTCGAGCACGTCGGCCTGCGAGACGCCGTCGGGCAGGACGATGTCGAGGATGTTGTTGTGAGTGTAGTTCGGCGGTGCACCGCCGAAGTCGTATTTACTATTCACATTGCCGTCAGATTCGACTTTCCGAACACCAGCGGTATATTCATCATCTCCAGCATAGCTGAACATCATCGGAACGATGTCCGAGCCGCGGATGCCGGACGGAATCGCGCTCTGTGGCACCACGATTTCGATGGCGCTGTACTCGGGGATGGCCCGCGTACTCACGCCGCTGTCGGCGTCGGCGACGACGTTCCAACTGCCGTCCTCGACGACCGGAATCGTCGCCTCGCTGTTCGGGACGTTGGTCGTCGCCGCGAACCCGTGGGCGACGATGCGGCGGTGGTAGCTCTCCCCGAAGATGTTCTGGGGGCTGTCGTAGGCGTGGACACCCTCTCGGCTGTAGGTGTTCGCGTTCGACGCGGCCGGGTCGCGGATGTATATCTGGACGTGCTGAAGCCCGTAGCCGTAGTCCCCGCCGAAGGGGTCACGAATCTGCGGCACCTGAACGAGGAATCGGTAGTCGCTGCCGTCCTCGTAGATGTCCACCTGCTGGATGTCGTGGTCCTCGGGCGTGATGTCGCCCGTCGACGGGTAGCTGAAGGCGTTATCGCCGTCGGAGGACGTAGCGGGACCGTACTGGTCGCCGGTGTCGTCTTCGAGCGAGGCGATACGCTCGACGCTCGTGCCGAGTCGGTCCTTGTACAGCGGCGTGAACGGTATCTGCGCCTTGCTCTCGGCATCGTAGGCCAGCGCATCGGACTGGCTCACGCCGGGCGGTGTGAGCATGTCGAGGACGCGCGGCGCGTTGCTCTGTGCGTTCGCGTCCGCGCCGCCGAAGACGTACTCGCCGTTGTCCACGTTGACCGAGCGGAACGAACCGAAGTCCTCGGACCCGACGACGGGCGCGACTTCGGTGTTGACGATGTCGATATCGTCCACGTCGCTCTTCGAGACGGAGAGGATAGCCGTATTCCCGTCGAGGTTGACGAGCTTGCTCACCGACCCGATGTCGTTGCCCTGGGCGTCGATGACGCCGCCGCCGAAGCCGCTGGCGTCGACGCGGTAGTGCCACCCGGACTCGAAGTCCGTCGTGACAGAGAGGTCGCCGTTCTCCGTGGCGGTCCCACCCGACAGGGACGGGTCGCGCAGATAGACGACGAAGTAGTGCGGCGAGAAATCGCCGCCGAAGGCGTCGTAGAGGCTGTCGACCTCGAAGGCGAACAGGTAGTTCGTGTCGGACTCGTACACCTTGAAGCTCTTGAGGTCGAACGCGCCGTCTTGGAAGGCGCTGTTGGTCGGGTAGGTGTACCCGCCCGGTCCGTCGTCGTCGCCGTCGGGGTCGGTGAACTCGGCGACCAAGACACCGGGAGTCACGGTGACCGTCGCCGACGCGAGGTCAGCGTCGGTCTGGAGGTCCTTCAGGACCACGTCGTAGGTCCCGGGCGAGGAGAACGTGTACCCGAAGTTGAAGTCCTTGTCCGACGCGCCGGGAGCGAGACGGATGTTCTCGATAGCGTCGACGGAGCCGTCGACCTGAATGCCGACGGTCGTCCCGCCGATGTAGTCCCCGGTGTTCGACCCGGTCGCAGTGATGAACTGCTGGTCGAGGTCGGGGCCGGTCGAGATGTTGAAACTCACGGTCTGCGAGGGGAGCGAGTACGCCGAGAGGTTCGACGCCTCACTCGACGATGCGGGGGTCAGTCGGAAGGCCGTCCCGCCGCTGCGAGCCATCGAGGCGAGGACCGTGTCGCCGCTACTGACGATGGACTCGGTCTGGCGAATCTCGGTCGGGTTCGTGTCCACGTCGATACCGGCTTCGTCGGTGTACATCTCCATCTTCCAGCCGTTGGACTGGCTGGCGAGGAAGTCGAGCGTGACGTTGATTGCGCGGCCGTTGCCGTCGGTCATCGCGCCGACGTACCACTCGTTGCCCTGCTTGCGGGCGGTGACGATGTACTCGCCGATGGACGCGTCGAGGACGCGCGTCTCGTCCCAGCCCCCGGCCGGGACGTCTTCGATGTACTTGAAGTCGGGCTTGGAAGCGACGTTCTCGTTCGCCACCATGCCGTCGGTCAGGGCGGTGTAGTCCGCCGGGAACGGCGCGCTGCCGCCCTGTGCGGAGATGCCGACGGTGTTCAGGTTGAACCCGCCCACGTCGCCGGAGAAGGAATCTCCGTCGGTGTAGTTGAGTTCGACGTCGATGGTGTTCTCGCCCGACTGGAGGTCAACGTCGACCGTGTGAATCTGCCAGTCGTCCCACGCGTTGGTGAACTGCGGCGTAATCTTGCCGTCGCCGCCGTCGTAGGCGCTACCGTTGACCTTCAGCGTCGCCTGACACTCGCCGTTGTTCAGGACACGCGGCGCGTTGGTCCCGTCCGACCCGTTCGAGGCGTACCGCAGGTGCAGGGTGTAGGTACCAGCCCCCGAGTCGTTGTCGACGGTGAAACTGACTTTCGACCCCGAGGGTGCGTTGTTGGGGTCGACGGCGACGTAGTGCGTCCCGAAGGCGTTGCGCCAGTCGTCGCCGGTAATCAGGCCGTCCAAGACGCCCGAGGGTGCTTGGACGTACTCGCCGATACCGAACGACTCGTCGATGTACGCCTCGACCCGGTCGGCAGCCATCTGGATGCCCGCGTTGTAGGTCGGGTACATCGCGAGCTGTTTCGCCCGCGTGGTCTGAATCTGGTCGCCGGTGTCGTCGTTGAACGTGATGTCGAAGATGCCGGGCTGATAGCTCGTCGGCCCGGCCAGCATCCGCGTGAACGGAAGCGTGACGTGGTGTTCGCGGCCGACGTTGGACCCGAGCGCGCCGAACCCGTCGTACTCCTGGGCTTTCACGACCTCTCGCGCGGCGACGTTCGGGTACGTCCGCATCTCGCCGGTCGGCTTGATGCCCTCGTGAATCTCCAGCATCTGTCGCTCGCCCGCCGCCGCCTGAATCACGGTGCGGTGATGGTTGACCGCGAGTTGGCAGTGCTGGTTGTGACTCGGCGACGACTGGTTGTCCCCGAACAGGCCGGGGTCGGAGACGTAGCCGTTCTTGATGGAGCGGATGCCTTGGTCGTCGTACTGCGAGAAGATGTCGTCCGTCTCGATTTCGTTCTCGTAGTTCGGGAGGTTCCCCGACGTCTCGTTGTGGATGGTGAACTCCACGGGGTTCGAGAGGTTCGCCCCGTAGGTCGTAATCTCCGGCACGTCGAAGTCCGGGTAGGAGTCGGCGACGCCCATCTCCAGCGACGCGCCCGTGTCGCTGGCGTCGGACCCATAGGAGTCCCATCCCACGTTCCACCCCTCTGCCAGCACGCTGTCGATGCTGTTCTCGCTGGCGAAGTGCATGTACCGCTTCATGCGCTCTGTGCGCGCACCGTGGATGTACGCCGCGGGGTCGTTGCCGTTGTTCGAAACTTCGCTATCGGTCTTGTACTCCCACCGCGCGTTGCCCGCGATCATCGTCCACCAGATGCCGATGTACTTCCGGGGCGTCAGCCAACTCGTGTCGACGCCGCCGTTCCCGTCGCTCGGGAGCACGTCGTCGTCGCGGTCCTCGTTCAGCAGCGGGATGAGTTGTGATTCGACGAGGTCACCCGGACTCGTGGCGAACTGAACGGTGCGCCACGGCGTCGCGTTCGGGGCCTGCAGCGAGGCCTTCGTATCGTCCGGGAGCGGCGCGAGTTGCGTCGAGAACGTCGTGCCGCCGTCGTCGGCGTCGGCGGCGAGCGACGCCGTCGAGTAGTCGTCGAGGTTCGCCTCGTGAACGCTCATGTAGGCGTTCTCGCCCGCCTTGACGGTCAACGGCGTGTGTGCCCCCGTACGAATCTCGTTGTCGGTCGGTCGAATCGTCCGCGTGCCAGCGTCGATTTCGCTGAGTTTCGATTCGGTGTACTCCTGTTCGAACCGCGGGTTGACGAACTCGTTCGTAATCCACCACGCCGTGTAGTCTCCCGCGAAGTTGAACTGCGTGTTCTCTGAACTGACGACGAGGTTGCCGCTGTTGGCGGCGAAGTCGTCGTCGAAGACGAACCGGAAGCCGAGGCCGTCGTCGAAGACGCGGAGTTCGAGGTTGCCCGACCGACCGGGGGCGCTCGACTCTTCGAGGCCGAGTCGAAGGTAGTTGTAGTCCTCCGAGACGCTCGTGAACTCCCCCCATTCGGGCGTCCAACTTTCCGTGGCCGTCCCGCTCTCGCTGCCGGTGACGGTGATGCTGGCACCGCTGGTGCCGTCGGCGCTGGCTCCGAACGTCGCCTGATTCTGGAAGTCGAAGCCCAGATTCGACGACTGGATGTACGTCGTGTCGTTGAACGCGACACTGTAGGTCGGTGTCCCACCCGATACGTCGACAGTTACCCCGATGCTGCCGTCGGGCGACGCGACAGTCTGCGTGTCGCTGTCGTCCCCACCAGTGACCTGTGCGGCCACCGATTCGGGCACGTCTTGCGTGTACGCCGCCGCTGCCACGAGCGACGCCACGCCGCCGAGGAACTCCCGGCGCTTGAGCCCATTAAGAGTTTGTTTGGATTGTCTACTAACCATTTCCACCTCAGTAAGATGAGTTATGCACCATAAATCCAACGATTATGGACGTTGATGAAGAACTATTTCGTCGCCTATCTCAACTTTCCGCGAGGTTAATTCAATCTCGGCCGCCGACGTTCGGCGGCGGGCGGACCGTAAAAAACGAAAGCAGACCTCGATAACCGAATGTCGGTCTCGTGTGAGTTCGCCTTACAGCGACGTGAACGGCAGCGACGCCAGCGTCGACCCGTCGTAGGCGAGCGCGCTGGATTGGCTCACGCCGTCGGGGGTCACCATGTCGATGATGCTGGGGGCGTTGCCGACGGCCCCGGACTGCGCGCCGCCGAACTGCCACTGGGTCGCGCTCTCTTGTACGTCGCGGAACGCGCCGTAGTCCTCGGAACCGACGACGGGCACGACTTCGGCGTTCTCGATGTCCACGTTGCTCATCGTGCTCTGGGCGACGGACAGCGTGACCGTGTTCGCACCGAGATCGACGCTCAGTCCGGGCGTGCTGAGGCTGTTGCCCGCCGCGTCGATGACGCCCTGACTGTAGCCGCTGGCGTCGACGCGGTAGTGCCACGCCGCGTCGAACTCGGCGGTGACGTTCAGGTCGCCGTTCTCCGTCGCCGACCCGCCCGACAGCGAGGGGTCGCGGAGCCAGACGACGAAGTAGTGCGGCGAGAAGTTCCCCGAACTGAAGGCGTCGTAGAGGTTCGACACCTCGAAGGTGAAGTCGTAGGTGGAACTGGTCTCATCGACGTCGAACGAGAGCAGGTCGAACGCGCCGTCCTCGAAGGAACTGTCGGTCGGGTAGGTGTACGCGCCCGGTCCGGCGTCGTCGCCCGACGCGTCGCCGAGACTCGACGAGAAGGTTCTCGAAGACGACTCGGCGGGCACGAGACGGAGCGCCGTCCCGCCGCCCGCGCCCATCGAGAAGGTGATACTGTCTCCGGCCGCGACGTTCGATTCGGTAATGGCGACGTCCGTGGGGTTGGTGTCCACGTCCGTCCCGGCCGCGTCGGCGTACTTCGTCATCGTCCAGCCGTCGGGCTGACTGGCGAGGAAGTCGAGCGAGACGGTCACGTCGCGGGCCGTCTCGTCGGTCATCGCGCCGACGTACCACTCGTCGCCCGAGCGCTTCGCCGTCACGATGTAGTCGCCAATTTCGCCGTCGACGGCCACCGTCTCGTCCCAACTCGCGGGGACGTTCTCGATGTAGTCGAACTCGGGTTCGGTGTCGAAGTTCTCCTTGCTCGGGTCGACGTTGGCGTAGTCCGCCGCGACGGGCGACCCCGCGCCAACGTCGCTGACGGCCACGGAGTTGAGGTTGAAGCCCCCCACGTCGCCGCCGGTCCAGGTACCGCTGCCGTCGGTGCTGTAGTTCAGTTCGACGGCAACGGTGTTGTCGCCCGCGTCGAGCGATACCGTGGTCGTATGGATGCCCCAGTCGTCCCAGTAGTTGGTATAGCTGGGCTGAATTTTCTGGGTGCTCCCGTTGACCGACAGCGTCGCCTCCGGGCCGCCATTGTCGATGACCCGCTGGGAGTTCGCCGAGGAGTCGCTGGCGTACCGGAAGTGCAGGTCGTAGTCGCCCGCGCTCGGGACGTTCTTGACCGTGAAGGTCACCGACGCCCCCGAGGGTTCGCGGTTCGGGTCGACCGGGACGTAGTGCGCGCCGTAGGCGTTGCGCCACTTATCGGCGGTAATCATCCCGTCCAACTCGCCCGACTGGGCCTGCACGAACTCGCCGACTTCGAGGCTCGAGTCGACGTAGGCCTCGATGCGGTCGGCGGCCATCTGGATGCCGCCGAGGTAGGTGGGGTACATCGCGAGTTGTTTCGCTCGCGTGGTCTGAATCTGGTCGCCCTCGTCGTCGTTGAACGTGATGTCGAAGATACCGGGCTGATAGCTCGTCGGCCCCGCCAGCATCCGCGTGTAGGGTAGCAGGACGTGGTGGTCGCGGCCGACGTTTGACCCGAGCGCGCCGAACCCGTCGTACTCCTGGGCTTTCACGACCTCTCGCGCGGCGACGTTCGGGTACGTCCGAATCTCCCCCGTCGGTTTGATGCCCTCGTGAATCTCCAGCATCTGCCGGTCGGCCGCCGCCTGCTCGATGACGAGTCGATGGTGGTTGACCGCGAGTTGGCAGTGTTGGTTGTGCGTCGCGTACGTGCCGTCGCCTTCGAAGCCGAGGCCCGGGTCGGAGACGTAGCCGTTCTTGATGGAGCGGATGCCCTCGTCCTCGTACTCCTGGAAGATGCCGTTGTTCTGAATCTCGTCCTCGTAGTTGACGATGTTCCCGGCCGTCTCGTTGTGGATGGTCATCTCCACCGAGTTAGAGAGGGCCGCGCCGTAGTCAGTCACTTCCGGCACGTCGAAGTCCGGGTAGGAGTCGGCCACCCCCATCTCCAATCCGGACCCGTCGCCCGGATACGTGTCCCACCCTTGATTCCATCCCTCGACGAGGACGCTGTCCATCCCGTTCTGACTGGCGAAGGACATGTAGCGTTTCATCCGTTCGGTTCGCGCCCCGTGGATGTACGCCGCCGGGTCCCCCGAAATCTCGCTGTCGGACTTGTACTCCCAGTTGGCCGACCCGGCGATCATCGTCCACCAGATGCCGACGTACTTCCGTGCGGTTATCCAGTCGGTGTCGACGCTCCCCCCAGCGGTCGGTAGCACGGACTCGTCGAGCGGATCCGCCAGCAGCGGAATCAACTGCGATTCCACTAGTTCACCCGGAGTGGAGCCGATTTGGACCGTCCGCCACGGCGTGACGTGCGGGGCCGACGCCGACACCTTCGTCCCGTCGGGAAGCGGCGCGAGTTCCGTCGCCATGTTCTTACTGCCGGTGTCAGATTTCGAGGCGAGCGACATCGACGCGTAATCGTCGAGATTCGACTCGTGGACACTCAGATACGTGCCGTCGCTGGCCTGCATCGTCACCGGTGTGTGCGCCCCCGACCGGACCGTGTTGTCGTTCGGCCGAATCGTTCGCGACCCGGCGTCGATGCCGCTCAGGTTCGTCTCGTTGTACTCCTGTTCGAAGCGCGGATTGACGAACTCGTTTCTGATCCACCACGCCGTGTAGTCCTCGCTGAAGTTGAACTCCGTGTTCTCGGAGGTGATGGCGAAGTCTCCGAACTCGGAATCGAACGCCCACTGGAACCCGAGGCCGTCGTCGAACACCCGGATGCGGAGGTTCGCCGACCGGCCCGGACTGGCCGTCTCTTCCAGACCGATGGTCAGGTAATTGTAGTCTTCGGAGACGGACGCAAAGTCCCCCCACTGGGGCGTCCAGTTCTCCGTCGCCGTGCCGCTGTCAGTGCCAGTCACCGTGATGTCCGGGCCCGTGCCGCTGATGGCCGTCCCGAACGCCGCTTGGTTCGCGAAGTTGAACCCGAGCGGCGACGGGTCGATGTAAGTCGTGCCGTTCGCCGAGACGCTGTACGTCGGAACGCCCGAGGAGAGGTCGACGGTCATCTCGATGGATCCGTCCGGCGATGTCACGCTCTGAACGTCTGAACTGTCCCCCGAAGTCACCTGCGCGGCGACTTCCGCCGGAACGTCCCTCGAGTACGCTGCCGCCGCCAGTAGCCCGGTCACCCCACCGAGGAAATCCCGTCGGTTCAGTCCGCTGCCACTACCACCGAATGGATTCTCTGCCATGCCAACTGGCGGAATAACAATTATAATAGTAAACCTTTCGGATGTGGGCTATTGTCACCCCTCATATATGTCGGCAACTAGATAAGAAATCTATCGCTCGAAAGTCCACAATACGTTTGTTTCAGATGCTGTACGGACTAATCCGGTCGTAGACCGCACTGCTTTGCGTCGTCGTCTACTGGCGTATGACGTGATTAAATATCCGGCAATACTTACAAAATCAACCGATGAGGGTCCGTACAGAACCTGGCGCGCGGTCGGGCGCGCCCCGTCAGCCCCCAGTCCGGATTGGCGCTGATTCAGTCCGTCCGTGGCAGGAGTCGCGCGCCGACGAGGAACGCCACCACCGCGCACGCGGTCAGGACCGTCAGCGCCGGAAGCGCGTTGCCGCCCGTCGACGTGGCCGCGCGCACGCCCCGCGAGAAGTACGTCAGCGGCGAGAGCCACGTCGGAAGCCACGCCGGGAGCAGGGAGGGGGGAACGAACGTCTCGGACAGGAACAACAGCGGCAGGGCGATGGCGTTGCTCGCGGAGATGACGCCGTCCTGTGAGTCGGCGAGGCTGCCGAGCATCGCACCGACGCCACAGAACAGACCCACGCCGACGGCGACGAACGGGAGCAAGAGCGGCGACGGTCGAATCTGCGCCCCGGTCAGGACCACCATCAGACCGAGGATGAGTATCCCAGCGAGGCCGATGATGACGACGTTGACGAGCGTCTGTGCGAGGAGCCACTCCGGTCGAGTGAGCGGCGTCGTCGCCAGTTTCTCGAAGCGGTTGCCGTCGCGGTGCCGCGCGACTTCGCTCCCGACCCGGGACAGCGGCGTGAACAGCACGACGACGGCGAGGTAGCCGGGAACGTAGTACGCCGGTGGTTCGGTGAACAGGCCGCCCCCGCCTGGCCGCGTCTGGACCAACACGCCGAAGATGACGACGATGATGAGCGGGAAGAAGAACGTGAAGAAGACGGCCGTCCGGCGGCGGAGAAATGCCAGCGCTGCCGCCCGCGACTCCGAGCGGAGTCGGCCGAGACGGCTCATTGCGGGCCTCCCGACGCGGCGGCCGTCGCCTGTGGTTCACCGCCGCGGCCGACGCCGGTGCCGGTCAGTTCGAGATACACCGCTTCGAGGTCGGGTTCGGTCCACGTCAGGCCGTCGTAGCCGACGCCAGCGCCCTCGAGAGCGTCGACGACGCCACCGATGGACTCCGGGCGGACGCCGTAGACGACCAACTGCCCGTTCCGAAGGGCGGTCCGCGCGGGGTAGTCGATAGCCGAAACGGCGTCCTCGTCGAACGTGCCGTCGACGAGGAGTTGGCTGTCGCCGCCGTGGTCGGCTATCAACTGCTCGGGGTCGTCCAGCGCGGCGAGTCGGCCGTCGGCGAGCAAGCCGACGCGGTCGGCGAGTCGTTCGGCCTCCTCCATGTAGTGTGTCGTCACGAGGATAGTGACGCCCCGGTCGGCGAGGCCCTCGAGCAACTCCCAGATGGCCTGCCGACCCGCTGGGTCGATGCCCGTCGTCGGTTCGTCCAACACGAGCAGGTCGGGGTCGTTGATGAGCGCCGTCGCCACGCAGGTCCGACGCTGTTGGCCCCCCGAGAGGTTCTCGTAGGTGGTGTCGGCGGTGTCCGCGAGTCCCACGTCCGCCAGCACGGCGTCCACGTCTCGCGTCTCGTCGTACAGTCCGGCGTAGTAGGCGACGAGTTCGCGGGCGGTCAGGCGTTCGTGGGGCGAGAACGACTGCGGGAGCAGGCCGATTCGGCTCCGGTCCACTGCGCGGGGTGACTCGCCGAACAGTTCGACACGCCCCTCGGCGTCGGTGGTCCCCGTCAGCGCCCGGACCAGCGTCGTCTTCCCCGCGCCGTTGGGGCCGACCAGCGCGAGGACTTCCCCCGCTGTCGCTGTCAGCGACACGCCGTCCAGCGCGACCGTGTCGCCGTACCTCCGTTGCACGTCCTCGGCGACCAGTACCTCGTCCATATCTGCCCGTCCGGTATCGCCGCCGAAAGCGGTTCCGTTCTGTCGACGCTACAGACTGGCGCGCACGGCGCGGACGATGTCGTCCACGTCGTAGTCGTCTTCGTCCTTGTCGTACACCGCCTCGCCGTCGACGGTCACGCGGAACACGCCGTGTGACCCCATCACCAAACTCACCTTATCCAACTCGCCTTCGAGGCCGTTGAGAATCGCGCGCTCGACGGCCAGCGCTCGGTCGAGGAATCCACACGGGACGCAGTACTCGATTTCGACTTCGACGTTCGACATGCGCGCGGGTACGCTCTCGCGGGAGAAAAACGCCCGCCCTCAGCGGCCGAACGGCCGCCAGTACAGGAGCGCGACGGAGAGGAGGTACACCACAGTCGCCGCGCCGTACGATTGGGGGACCAACTGGCCGACGACGGCCGCCGTCCCGCCGAGGACGCTGGAGACCACCGGGACGAGAATCCCGAGGACGCAGGAGACACACGAGAACAGGCCGGTCAGCGTCCCCCACGAGAGGCCCGCCGAGTCCAGCACCATCACGTAGACGAGATACGACAGGGCGGCGTAGCCGACCAGTTTGTACGGGATGAGCGTCACCGACACGACTTCGCCGAAGTACGCAAGCATCGGGTTCCACCCCGGCGGGAGGTACAGCAGGTTGAACTGGAAGTACGACTCGATGCCGGGCGACCCCGGGCGGACGATACCGCCGATGGCCGCCAGTACGAGGAAGTACGCGCCCGCGACGAGCATTCCCTTACGGCGTTGGGACTGCGAGACGGGCGGTGGCGTCGTCTTGACGATAGCCAGCAGGCCGACGTTTATCCAGACCAGCGGGTAGACGTACTGGGCGATGCCGGTCAGCGAGGTGGCCGTCGTCCCGCCGAAGAGGACGTGGAATGCGACCAGCAGGAGTTCCGTATTGAGGAGGAGCGCGCCGTACAGCAGCGTCTCGCGGTCGAGCGAGAAGTCGGGTCGGCGAGTGAGCGTGCTCATATCGCGAGGGCATCGACGACGATGGCCACGAGCAAGAGCCCGAGGTAGGTGTTCGAAGCGTGG
Organism: Haloarcula marina; assembly: GCF_024218775.1. Taxonomy (NCBI): domain Archaea; kingdom Methanobacteriati; phylum Methanobacteriota; class Halobacteria; order Halobacteriales; family Haloarculaceae; genus Haloarcula; species Haloarcula marina. The sequence goes on from NZ_CP100404.1 coordinate 1,420,280, forward strand.
AACGCCCGGAACGCCGCCGCTTCGGTCTGTTCGCGGTGGAGGCGGACGACCGTCCACAGGAAGACGGCCCCGAACGCCACCGAGGTCAGCGCGTACAGCCATCCGAGCGAGGTCAGCGCCGCCAGCACGCCCGAGGCGACCAGCGTCGCGCCGAGGTAGTAGACGATGTGTTTCCGCGTCGTCGTCTCGCCGCGAACGACGGGCATCATCGGGAAGCCGCCCTGCTCGTAGTCGTCCTTGTACGCCAGCGCGAGGTTGTAGAAGTGCGCGGGGGTCCAGAGGAAGATGACCGTCGCCAGCACGATACCGGGGAGGCCGACGGTTCCGGCGACGGCGACCCAGCCGATGAGCGCCGGGAGCGCCCCAGCGGCCCCGCCGATGACCGTGTTCTGGACGGTGTTGGGCTTCAGCACGAGCGTGTAGATGACGCTGTAAAAGAGGATGGCGGCCAGACCGAGGGCTGCGGCCAGCAGGTTCACCTGCCAGAACAGCCACAGCGACGTCGCGGAGAGGACGAGACCGAAGGCCATCGCGTTGCGCACCGGAATCTGGTGGGTCGCGATGGGGCGGTCGGAGGTCCGGTCCATCCGCTTGTCGATGTCGCGTTCGAGGACGTGGTTGAACGTCCCGGAGGCTCCGATAGAGAGGACGCCGCCGCCGAGGGTCAGCAGGACGGTCCGAACGGTGAGGTCGGTCCCCGTCGCCCCCGTCGCCAGCGCCATCCCCGCGGCGGCCACGAGACACAGCAGCCACATCAGCCGCGGCTTCATCAGTCGGAAGTACGCGGAGACGGTGGCGACGACGCGCTCACGCGCGGAGAGAGACGCCGCCGAGACGGGGCGCTCGTCGTTTTCCTCGGGCATCGGTGCGGGCGAGAGGTCGGTGACCGGTTCTTCCTCGTCGTCACCGGTCTCGGCTTCCAGATGCCACGCCAGCGCGAGGACGAACGCGCCGAAAATCGCCATCCCGACCGCGAGGTGCGCGCCGGGGAGTTGGCCCGCCGCGCCCGAGGTAGCGACGAACGCGCCGAGCGCGATTTGGAGGGGGTACAGCGCGAGGCCCGCCACCAGCGTGGCCTTGACGCGACGGGACGCGTCGGTTCGCAGACCGAGGCCGACGGTCACGAGGGCGAGGACGCCGACTATTGCCGCAGTCAGGCGGTGCCCGCGGGCGATGAGCAGTTCGGGCTCCGAGAGGGAGACCGGACCGCGACACAGCGGCCACGTGGTGCACGTCGCCACCGCGTCGGTGATGGCGGCCGTCGCACCGGCGATGACCAGCAGATAGACGCCGACGGCAGTCGCCGCCAACAGTCCGGCGAAGGTCCGGCTTGCAGCCATTAGTTACGACTTTGTCGGCGGACACTTAGACTCCTCGCTTTTTCGCTCGAACCCCACTGTGGCACCGAAACGAGGCGGGACCCCGGCTACGATCCGGTGACCGTCGCGCCCGTCTGCCACTGGAAGACGAGTTGCTGAATCTCGCCGTCGGTGATAGTCTCGCCGCCGGTCCCCGGCACCTCCGCGCCCGTCTGCCACCAGAAGACGGCCTGCTGGATTTCGTCGTCCTCGATGGTTGCGTCGTCGCCGGACCCGTAACTGGCGACGGCCTCCGTCACGGTGGTCGGTTGGACGGTGACGTTGACGGTGTCGGTGTCCGTCGCACCGCTCTCGTCGGTGACGGTCACCTCGAAGGTGAGCGTCGTCGCGGAATCGACGGCGGGCGACGTGAACGTGGGCGTCGCCGTGTCGGCGTCGGTCAGCGTGACTCCCGTGTTGGTCGCTTCGGTCCACCTGTAGGTCAGCGGGTCGCCGTCGGGGTCCGCCGACCCGGTGGCGTTCAGTTCGACCGCGGTCACCTCGGCGACAGTCCGGTCGTCCCCCGCGTCGGCCGTCGGCGGCCGGTTCGCCTGCTCGATGGTGAGAGTGGTCGTCTCAGTGTCGTCCTCGGAGAGGACTCCGTGTGCGTAGTCGCCGGGCACGAGGCCGCTCGTATCGATGCCGGTGAACTCGACGGTCGTACTCTCCCCGCCGTCGAGCGTCACGTCCTCGGTGACGACGGCGCTCTCGTCGCTGAGTTGGCCGTCACCGTCCGTGTCGTCCAGTTCACCTTCCCAGCCCTCGGGGAACTCGAGTTGCAGTTGGGGCGCACCCGTGTCGGCAGACGTCTCGAACGTCGTCGTCAGAGTCACTTCGTCGCCGGGGAGCGCGGTCGTGGCCGTCGTCGACTGCGTGACGCTGGCGGTCTGGGCCGCCGCGACACCGGCGAAGCCGTCCGTCGCGAGGACGACGAGCGCCGCCACGACGACTGCGGATACGGAACGAGATGTGCGAGCGGTCACGGTGTCGTCACCTACCCGTCCTCCCGCGTCAGCGGTCCGTCGGGCAATTGTGAGCGCCGCGTTCGGCGCGATACTGGAGAGCGTCTGATGGGCATACGTGCGATACACCGGCCATATCAGGCTTCGTAATCGCGGATAACTGGCCTATAGCGGCTCGCCCGGAACACGTTCCGCTCACCCCGTGTTTCGAGGTCGGTTTGTGGCCGCTATCTGCCTGAGAAACCCCCTCCTAATCGACGTGCCGACGCCCTGTCTGTCGCCGGACGAGACGGGGTCCGAAAGTCAAGACAGCAGTTATTTATCCCCGAAATCCTAAGCCGCGACCATGACCCGGAGACGCGTCGGTCTTGTCGCTCTGTTCGGCGCGGCGTTGCTCGCGCTCGCCGCCGAACCGGTCGCAGCACAGCCGTCCGCCTCGACGACGGTCGAGCAGATTTGGGAGCTGAACCTGAACCTGCTGTACGTCGCCATTCCGATTACCGTGTTGGTCGAGGGGATTCTCATCTACACCGTCTGGCGGTTCCGCAATCAGGACGAACCGCTCCCGACGATGGAGAACCGTCGCCTCGAAATCACGTGGACCGTCGCGACGGCCATCATCCTCCTGTTCGTCGGCGTCGCCTCCTATCAGGTGCTCGCGAGCCCCTACGTCACCGCCGAAGCGGGGGCCCAAGCCGACATCCAACAGGAGAACCCCGAACACATCGAGGTGCAGGCCTACCGCTACGGCTGGTCGTTCTACTACAACGGCTCCAGTTTCCAGGACAACGCGGCGGCCACGTCGACCGGAACACTCCGCATGCCAGCGGACAGGGAGGTCCGGTTACGCATCACCTCGCGTGACTGGCTCCACGCCTTCCACGTCCCGAGCCTCGGGCTGAAGTCCGACGCGTTCCCCGGCCAGTACAACCGTCTCCGTACGGTCCCGACCGAACCGGGGACCTACCAACTGTACTGCGCCGAGTACTGTGGCTCCGGCCACTCGAGGATGCTTGGCGAAGTCGTCGTGATGCCGCCCGACGAGTACGACCAGTGGATTGCCGACCAGCAGAACCAGTCCAGTAACTGACGCCTGCGGCCTCGTTCTCTCGCCGTTCTCACACGATTCCGTCGCTCCCCCGGACCGTTCGTGTTTGTACTCCGTCGCCTCACTCTCTCGGCCGTGTGTCGTCTCACGCTCGTTCTCGCACTCACTCGAAGCAGTTCACTGCGGGCCGTCGCGTCAGACAGACGCGCCCGACGAAGTGGTCACCCTATCCGAGCGAGCGGTATCCGCTCGCTCGACGAGCACTGTCGAACAAGCAGACGCCCTCGACCCACGGACGTTGTCCTCGCACGCGGTGTCGCGCTCGACTCACTCGTCGGCCGTACTCGGTCCCGTCTCTCGGCGTCAAGCGACCGGGACGCTGTTCGGCGTCGGCACCGCGCTCCCGTCGCTGTCGGCGTGAGTGTCGCTCCCTGCGTCGGACCCTTCGGGGCGAAGCGAGTTGTTCGCTCGTCAGGTAGCCGCTCTCCAGAATGCGTCCGTCGTTTCGAACCGCGAAAAACCGGTCCGGTCAGCCGCAGATGTTCGCCGTCGCGTACACGTCGCCCGAGTCGGTGACGTTGATGCCGATGCCCATCCGGGCGGCGTTCGCGTAGGTGAGGCGGTCGCGGTACGGTTGCGTGTCGAACCAGGAGTCGACGATGGCGCGAGCGACCTCTCGGTTCCCGGCGTTGAACTGCTCTTGGCCGTCTTCGGTGTAGACCTGTCCGGCGACGGTGCGGTCGATTGCCTCGAAGTTGTTGCCGTCGGGATATCGGACGTACGACTTTCCAGCGGCCTGGAACGTACAGGCGCTGTAGAGGTCGCTCTGGCGGTATCGGTCGGCACTGTCGACGCCGTCGATTTCGTGGACGGTCCGCCCTTCGGCCGCCATCGCGTCACTGTGGCCCTCGGCCATCACTGCGATACGGTCCGCGGTGTTCCCGTTCGGGGACATGGGGTCGAGGCGGCGCTGTTGTCGCTCCTCGTTGATGAATTCGGCGACGTGTGCTGCGATTTTGCTCTCGCTGTAGTACCGCGGTGGGACGTACGCTTCCTGCTCTGTCTCGACCGGCGTCGGGGTTGGCGTCGCCGTCGCCGTCCCGTCTGGCGTCGTCTCGTTCGTCGCTGTACCATTGTCCACAGAGCCGTTGGAGGCGGACCCGTTGGTCGGCGTCGCTGTACTCGTCTGCGCCGCGCCGCCGTCATCGCCGCCACCGCTGTCCGAACCACTTGAATCGGTCTGTGGTTCGGCGTCCTGTCCACCGAGTTGCATCCCGACGAAGATACCACCGCCGAAGGAGGCGAGGACCAACAGGACGGCGATGCCCAGCACGGTTTTGTTGACCATCGTACGAAGTCATATCCCATTTGGTTATGTATGTTTCCCTCATGCGACGGCCGACGCACGTCGGATGTCGGAAAGGCACATAAGCCAGCGGGGGCCACGTCCGGTATGGTCGAGAACGTCATCTGGCCTGCGGCATTCGACGCGGACTGTTCGCGCAGCGAGGGGCGACGCGTCTCCCGGGGCCTCGCGGTCGAGGAGCCGACGGTCGACGAGATTGCCAAGGCGGTCCAGCAGGTCGGTTACGACGCGGTCATCGAACGCGAGAAGACCTATCCGAGAGAGTACGAGACTCGGGGCAGAGTCCTCGTGAAGAACGCCGACGACGCCACGAAGACGGACCTGCTGGGTGCCGTTGCGGCGTACCTACAGGCGCTCCGCGAATGAGGCGCGTCGGGTCGGTCGTCAGAGTCGCGCAAGGGCTGGCAATCGTCCGCGCGCCCGACGCGGAGTACGCCGATGTCGGGACCGATATCGTCGACGACCAACTCCGGACCGTCGGCTCCGTCGTCGACGTGTTCGGTCCCGTCGAGAAGCCGTACATGGCCGTTTCGCCGGGGTCGAACGTCCACCTGCCCGGACTGGTGGGGTCGGCGCTGTACGCACGCTGAGCAGACGGCTCCGTAACCCTCAAAGTCGGTCCTCTCGGACGTATCGGCATGGATACACGCTGGCGCGTCGCCGCGGGATGTGGACTCATCGCGCTCATCTTCCTGTTCGTGCAGTTGGGTGCGTTGGCGCTCGTCGAACCGTTCAAGAGCGCTGGCTATCAGGCCGTCGAGGACCCGTCGGACCCGACGAACAGCGTCCTCTACATCGGTGGCATCCTCGTCGCGACGGCGGTGATGTTGCTCGCGTTCAAGTACGACGCAGACCAGTTGATTCGCGGCCTTGTCGTCTTCTCGGGGGCGTGGCTCTCGCTGTACGTCTTTCGCGTCCTCGTCCCACCCGTCGTGACGGTGGGCGGATTCAACGTCCTCGCCATCGGACTGGCGGCCGCGCTCGGCGTCGCACTACTGGTCCACCCGGAGTGGTACGTCATCGACGCCGCCGGAGCGGTGATGGGCGCGGCGGGCGCGGGACTGTTCGGCATCAGTTTCGGTATCCTCCCGGCGCTCGTCTTGCTCACGGTGCTCGCGGTGTACGACGCCATCAGCGTCTACGGCACCGAACACATGTTGACGCTGGCCTCGGGCGTGATGGACCTGAAGGTCCCCGTCGTCCTCGTCATCCCGCTGTCGCTGTCGTACTCGTTCCTCGACGCGCCGACGCCGAATCCGACCGCGGACGCCGCCGCTGATGGCGGAGATGGCGTGTCGGCCCCCGAACCGGCGGTCGACGAGCGCGAACCGGATACGGGCGACGACGGAGAGAGGGCCCACGAAGACGGCGGGCCGCTGGACCGCGACGCCCTGTTTATCGGCCTCGGCGACGCCGTCATCCCGACGGTGCTGGTAGCGAGTGCGGCCTTCTTCGCGCCGGAGGGCGTCGCCACCGTCCTCGGGATACCCCTCCCGTCGCTGACCGCGATGGTCGGGACGTTCGTCGGCCTGTCGATACTGCTCTGGATGGTCCTCAAGGGCCGTGCGCACGCCGGGCTACCGCTACTCAACGGCGGCACCATCGCGGGCTACGTCTTGGGCGCGTTCGCCGCGGGTATCACGCTCGTCGACGCCCTCGGACTCGCTCCGTACCTCTAGTCCATCGCGCGACTCGCGGGCGCGAACGGAATCTCCTCGCCGACCTCTTCGTCGCTGGCGCGGTCGTACAGCATCTTCCCCGCCGCCACCGTCTCGATGGCCGTCCCGCCGGAGTCGAAGACCGTGATTTCGTCGGGACTGGTGCGGCCGTCGGCGTGGCCCGCGACGACCTCCCCCAGTTCCGCGTGAATGTGGGCTTCGTCGACGACGCCTTCCTCCATCGCGTGGATAAACGACCCGGCGTCCTGCGTGACCCGGTCGCGGAGGTCCGGGACGTACGTCGCTCGCTCGATGGTCGTCGCGTCTAACTCCCGCTTTTCGGGGTGATACTGTCCCATCGCGGTGACGTGCGCGCCCGCTTCGAGCACGTCGCCGTCGAAAACCGGTTCGCTCGCGTTCGTCGCCGTCACGACCACGTCCGCGCCTTCGACGGCGGCCGCGGAGGACGCGACGGCCGCCACGGTGGCGTCCAATGCCTCGTTCATCTCGGCGGCGAAGGACTCCCGGTGAGCCTGCGTCGGCGAGTACACTTCGACGCGGTCGAAATCGCGAACGGTCGCGGCCGCGCGGACCTGCCCGCGGGCCTGCGCGCCGCTCCCGATGACGGCGAGGTCCGTCGCGTCCCGGCGCGCGAGGGCGTCGATACCCACGGCACCGGCCGCGCCGGTCTTCAGCGGATTCATACTCGCGCCGTCGAGCAGGGCCAACGGGTCGCCGGACTCGGCGTCGAAGATGGGGAGCGCGAAGTGTGCGTCCCGACCGCCGAATCCGGCGGCGTAGGTGTACCCACCCATCGCGCCCGTCTCGGGGAGAATCGCGAGGTAACCGGTGAGCATCCCGGCGGGGTCGTCGTTGAACAGCGTCGTCCGCGGTTCGGCGGGCGCGCCGTCGCCGCGCTCTCGATACCCCTCCCGAACGGGGTCGACGTAGTCGGCGGGACCCGCGAGGGAGGCTATCTCGTCGCTCGTGAGGAACAGGGCAGTCGCGTCGGTCGACATACCTCCATCTTCGGTCGACCGGTCCTTAACCTCGGTGGCGACAGAGCGGCGGAAAAATTGGATGACGGGTACCGACGGTCAGTCGGCGGTCTGGAGCGGTTCGGTCTGTGCGGTCGACTCGGTGGGGACCGGGTCGACCGGTGCGCGGACGAACATCGCGTGGCCGATGAGGCCGACGGCGACGACCGAAGCCATCGGAATCGCGGTGGTAATCGCGAAGCCAGCAATCGTGAGCGCACCAGTGATTCCAGCCATTGCGAGCGGGATGAGACCGAGGACAATGTCGTAGTAACCCGTCATAAGTGTGAATTATAGTTCGGGATATGGGTACATAAGTGTTTCCCGTATTCTCTGCATAGTATTTCTTATAGGCATCTTATACCCCGTCTGAAATCTCTCCGATAGATTCTCATAAGTTATGGGAAGGTACAGGGCCAAATTATCGGATAGAGCGACTCTACCGCGTATTAGCGAGACCTGGACATCGGCTTCGAGACGGTCGGTGGCGGCGTTTGCGACGTTCGGGGCAGACTACGCGCGTTCTGGCGGTCGACGACGGCGAAATCCGTCGCATTCTGGCCGCGCGCGAGGTATTGTCAGGAACGTATCCGTTCTCCCCCGCTACCGGTGTTTTTCAGCTCGTGAGAACGACGTAGGACATCGTTTACGCATCGGCAGAGCTGGTTTTTTCGGCTGATAACTGGGGGATAGTACTTATGAACCATGCCAAAGTCTCCCAATACGGAGGGGGCAGCGCCACACACTGCCTGCTCTCAGGACAATGAGCACGAACGCCACGGACAACACGAGTGACGCCACGACGGACGCACCGGAACGGCGGTATGCGGAACTACACATCGGCGACGACGAGTTCGTCATCTACGACCGAGAGAACCACCAAGCGTGGATTCAGTCGACAGTCGCTCTCGACGTAGACGAACTCCGCTAAGTGGCGCGACTGCTTCGGTAGTGGTGGGAGGGTTACGGCACTCAAAAACCGGTTATCGGGACGCGGTGTCCTTTCTTCGGACTATCTCGCGAGGAGGAGCGACGCGGCCGTCCGCGCGACGACGAGCAGCGTCCCGCCGATGGCGACGGAGACGAGCGCGAACGTCAGTGCGGCGTCGCCGTGGAACACGGCCGTCGCGCGCAGCAGTTGGGCGACGACGACGGCGAGGACCCAACTTCCGAGCGTCCTCACCGCCATCCCGGTCCGACTCCGCAACACGTCGCTCCCGTAGACCCCGGTCAATCCGCCGACGAGGACCCACCCGAGCAAGAACGGCGCGAGGGTTCCGGCGAATCGGCCCACGTCGACGAAGGGGTTGTAGCCGTGCGTGACCTCGCCGACGCCGACGAACACCGCGATGGCGGCGAAGTCGGCGACTGCCAGCGCCGCCGTCCGCGAAGACAGTTCGACTCGTTCGCCGCCGACCGTCGAAACGCTCATGCTTGGCGGTTCGAACTCCGCTCACTTCCCTGTCTCGCTTTCGGCGACACCCGCGACCGTGTAACCGAATCCCTCCTCGACGATAGTCGGCCTGAGACCCGCGGCCGTTAGCTTCTCGACTAACTCCGCTGGCGTGTAGAAGACCGACTCGAAGCCGACGAGGTGTTCGGCGGCGACAAGCCCCCGTCCGCGCAGCGTCACGGGGTCGAAGTCCCGGATGACGAGAACGCCGCCGGGCCTGAGCACGCGCGCGGCCTCCGCGAGTACGTCGTCGACTCGGTCCATGTGGTGTATCGCGTCGACGACGAGGACTGCGTCGACGCTCCCGGACTTGAGCGGAAGACGACGGGCGTCGCCAGCGACGGTATCGAGACCGTGGCGCCGGGCCTGTCGGAGCATCCCCGGGGCGGCGTCGACGACCGTTCGTTGCGGGGCGTCGAGACGCCGAATCGCCCGTCCCGAGCCACCGCCAACGTCGACCATGCGCTCCACGTCCCGCTCCGCGACGGCAAGCCCGTCGCGGAGCAGCCCCCTGCGAGCGGGGGGCATCACTCGGTCGTACACCGGCGCGAATCGGTCGAACGGCCCCACGTCACCGTGCATGCCCCTTCTTCCGTCGCGGCGACCAAAACCGCTCGGTCGCAGGGTACAACTCGCCGGGCCACTGAGAGTCGGTATGGAGTTCGCGTTGCTGGGGTGGCCCGAGGACGGCCACCGCCTCAGACTCGACCACACGCGGTTCGCCTACGCCGGGAAGTTCGTGATGACGTCGACGGGGAAGGCGGTGGTCGGGGACGACGGCGTCGTGGCGGCGGCGGCCTTCGACGCCGACCGGACGGACGACGCGACGCTGTGCGTCCGCTACGTCACCGTCCGCACCGACCGGCAGGGCGAGCGACTCGGAGCCACTCTCCTCCGGTTCGTCCGCGCACGAGCGACCGAACGCGGCTACGACCGCGTGACTATCGGCGTCAACAATCCGTTCTCGTTTCAGGCGGCCTACCGTGCGGGATTTAGCTTCACGGGCGAGGAACGCGGCCTCGCCGAGTTGACGCTGGCGTGGCCCGGCGAGCGCTCGACGGAACGCTATCAGGCGGGGTTGGACCGGTTCAGAGAGCGCGACCTCTCGGCCGAGGAGCAGGACTTCCTCGCCGCGAAACGCGGGCGCGACCCGCCGAGCGTCGTTGCGGACCCCGCCGACGGCCCAGGCGGCGATTAGACCGGTTCCGACTCGAACAGACGGGCCGAACAGTCCCCGCAGGTGACCGCGGCCACCTCGTACTCGTGACAGCACGACTGGACGGTCTCCGCGCCGAAGGTCGGCGTTCCGCCACACTCCGGACACGTATCGAGAAACAGGCGGAGGCCGTTCAACACCTGTCCGCGCTGTTGGACGGAGAGTCGGTCCCAGTCGTCGTAGGCGTCTTCGAGCACCGACGCGGCGGCGATGTCCGCCTCGAAGGCCGCCCGCGACTCCCACGTCCCCACCGTCGTCTCGTCGACGCGGGCCTGAAAGGCGTCGCCGTACTCCTCGAACTCGACGGTGGCGGCGTCGAGGTCCAACTGCGACAGCAGGGCCTCACGGTCGGCGTCGACGGTCGCCACCGCGTCCTGCCACGCGTCTCTGTACCACGTGGTCAGGCACAGGTCGTCGCCACAGGGTTCCAACGCGCCCACGTCGAGCAGTACGGATTCCACGTCGAAGTCGGCAATCGATTCCGTCTCTCGGCCGGGCCGGGCCGACTGCGGCCCCTTCCCGAATAGCGCTAGGACTGGTGCCGGGAGATACCGCTTGGTCAGCGTCGGCGTGCCGGGGACCAGATAGCCGCGGACGTAGACGAGACCGGCGGCGGTGAGAAAGACGAGACCACCGGCAGGAGCGGCGAACGCGGGCCGTCCGAGGGAGACGATGAGCGTGGCGACTGCCGCCGAGAGGACGGCGGCGATGAGCAGGTTCACGACCGTACACGGGAGACAGCGATTCGCACCGGTGTACTCCGGGCGGCGGAGTCGGTCCACTATGTGCATCGCTGACACGTTCGGGTGGCACGCAGTTGAATCTTGCTCGTCCCGGGAGATTCAAACCGCTGTCCGCCCAACGCCGGGGTAATGGGAAACGCAGACCTCCGGTCGCTGGCCGCCATCGAGGACGTGACCTTCGAGGAGTTAGAGGGGAGCGTCGTCGCCGTCGACGCCCACAACTGGCTCTATCGCTATCTGACCACGACAGTCAAGTTCACGAGCGACGCGAAGTACACGACGGCCGACGGTGACGAGGTGGCGAACCTCATCGGCGTCGTACAGGGCCTCCCGAAGTTCTTCGAACACGACCTGACACCGGTGTTCGTCTTCGACGGCGCGGTCACTGAGTTGAAAGACGACGAGGTGGCGAAGCGCCGCGAACAGCGCGAACGCTACGAGGAGCAACTCGAAGAAGCCCGCGAGGCCGGTGACGCCACCCGCGTGGCGAAACTCGACTCCCGCACCCAGCGACTCACCAGCACCATCGTCGAGACGACCCGAGAACTGCTCTCGCTTCTCGACGTGCCCGTGGTCGACGCTCCGGCGGAGGGCGAAGGCCAAGCGTCCTACATGGCCCGACAGGGCGACGTGGACTACGTCGGGACGGAAGACTACGACGCGCTCCTGTTCGGTGCGCCCTACACGCTCCGTCAACTCACCTCCAGCGGCGACCCCGAACTGATGGACTTCCAGGCGACGCTGGACAAACACGACCTGACGTGGGAGCAACTCGTCGACGCGGCCATCCTTATGGGGACGGACTTCAACGAGGGTATCTCCGGTATCGGACCGAAGACGGCGGTCAAGGAGATTGCCGAACACGGCGACCTCTACACCGTTCTGGAAGCCCGGGACGAGCATATCGAACACGCGGACCGCATCCGCAATCTGTTCTTAGACCCCGCGGTGACCGACGAGTACGCCGTTCCGGCCGACATTGACCCCGACGTGGAGGCCGCCCGGCGGTTCGTCACCGAGGAGTGGGAAGTCGACGCCGACGAAGTGGCGCGCGGGTTCGAGCGCATCAGCGAGTCGCTCGTCCAGACCGGCCTCGACCGCTGGACCTGAGCGGGCAGACGCCGAACCGACCGCTACCGACCGCTACCGACTGTCGAGTGGCGGTGAAAAAACACGTGTGAGAAAATCGTCGCGAGATGTGACGCCGTTCAGACGACCGATTCGACTTTCTCGACGGAGCCGAGTTCGCGGTTGCGGACCGCTTCACCGGTGGCGGCGTCGAAGAGGTGGATTGCTTCCTCGGGGAATGCCACGGTGACGTGTTGGCCCCCGTCGATGTTGCGCATCCCGTCGACGGTGGCGATGAACTGCGTGCCGTCGGTCCCCTCGAACTGCATGTGGACGGTGTTCTCGTTGCCACGGGGTTCGACCACGTCGACGACCCCTTGGTAGGTGTGTGTGCCCGACCCGTCCGCGACGACTTCGATGTCCTCCGGGCGGATGCCCAGGGTGAGGTCGGTCCGGTCGCCGAGTTCGCGAGCCACGCGGTCCGAGAGGTCGTACTCGAAGTCGTCGGCGACGAGCGTCGACCCCTGCCGGTCCACGTCGAAGAAGTTCATCGATGGTTCGCCGATGAAGCCCGCGACGAAGACGTTGTTCGGTTCGTGGTAGCACTCCAGCGGCGTCGCGGCCTGCTGGAGTTTCCCGTCGTTGAGGATGGCGATGCGGTCGGACATCGTCATCGCCTCGGTCTGGTCGTGCGTGACGTACACCGTCGTCACGTCGAGGTCCTCCTGCAGATGCTGGAGTTCCGTCCGCATGTCTGCGCGGAGTTTGGCGTCGAGGTTCGCCAGTGGCTCGTCCATCAGGAACACCTCGGGGTCGCGGACGATAGCCCGACCCAGCGCCACTCGCTGTTGTTGCCCACCGGAGAGTTCGCCGGGTTTGCGGTCGATGAGGTCGTCGATACCGAGCAGGTCGGCCGCCTCGTCGACCCGTGTCTGAATCTCGTCGTCGGACATGTTCGTCGACTGCTCCAGCCCGAACGCCATGTTCCCGCGGATGCTCATGTGCGGGTACAGCGCGTACGACTGGAACACCATCGCCACGTTCCGTCGGGCGGGCGGTTGGTCGTTGATGATCTCGTTTCCGAGGCGAATCTCGCCCCGCGTGATGTCTTCGAGTCCGGCGATCATCCGGAGCGTGGTCGACTTGCCACAGCCAGACGGGCCGACGACACAGAGGAACTCGCCATCCTCGATGTCGACAGACACCTCGTCGACGGCGACGATTTCGCCCTCGTCGTCGTCGTGGAAGATTTTCGTTACGTCGTCGAGTGTGAGTTGTGCCATGTTTGAGCCTCCTTAGGTTTCCCCTGCGACACCCTTCGCGAACTGTTCGCCGAAGAAGATGTACACGAGCAGGGTCGGGAGTGCTGCGACGATGGCACCGGCCATCGTGGTGTTGAACGACTGGACGACGCCGCCGGTCAGCGCGGCGAGGCGCTGGGTCGCCACCTGCGAGGCGGGGTCGTTGACCAGCACCAGCGCGAACAGCAGGTCGTTGTACACCTGCGTGAACTGGTAGATGAGCGTCACCGCGAACATCGGTAGCGACAGCGGCAGGATGATGTTCTTGTAGATGCTGAACGCCGTCGCGCCGTCGAGACGTGCGGCTTCGATCATCTCGTCGGAGATGCTCTGGTAGTACGACCGGAACAGGAGCGTACAGATGGGGATGCCGTAGGCGGCGTGAGTCACCGATAGCTGGAGCAACTGGAGGTAGCCGTTACGGCTGGGGTACGTCCAGTTGCCGCCGGTGATGAAGCCGAAGACGGTGTTGACGAACCCGTTGAGCAGGTCCGGCAGAATCTGGTACCAGAACTGTGCCAGCGGGACCAGCACGGCCTGATACGGGATGAAGATGCCAGCGATGATGAACACGACGACGCCGACCTGTCCGCGCCAACTGAGCGTGGTCAGGCCGTAGGCGGTGAGGCTCCCCAGCAGTGCCGAGAGGAGGGTCGCCGGAATCGCCATGAACATCGAGTTGATGAGGCCGGGCCGCAGCGTGTTCCACGCCGTCATCAGCGCCTCGAGCGTGAAGCCGTCGGCGTTCGGCGGTGCGAACGGCACCGTCCGGATGAACGCGTCCTGTGTCTTGAACATCGTCATCACGGCCGTCTCCACCGGGAAGAGGTAGAAGACGAGACCGAACAGGAGGACGGCGTACAGGCCGATGCGGCTCGTTTCCATCTCCCGCAGTTTCGCTATGGGGTCGCGGCTTTCGGTACTCATAGTTCACCTCGTCGGTATTCGCTGTAGAGATACGGTCCGATGACCAGCAGGGCGAGCAGGAACAGCACGATAGCGATGGCCGACCCGTAGGCCCACTGGAGGCTGTCGAACGCCACGCGGTACATCATCGTCGCCAGAATGTCCATGTTCGCACCCGGCTGGGAGCCGCGGAGCGAGTAGATGAAGTCGAACGCCTTCAGCGCGAACACCATCAGCACGACGGACGCGGAGACGGCCGACGCCCGCAGTTGTGGGATGATGACGCGCATGTACATCCGCACCGTCGACGCGCCGTCGACGCGTGCGGCCTCGTAGTGTTCGGTCGGAATCGCGCGGAGTCCGGCGAGGAACACGACCATCGCGTAGCCGCTGAACTGCCAGATGAGCGCGAAGATGACCGCCGCCAGCGCCGTCGTGTTCCAGGATAGCCATTGGACCACGTCGGCGTTGACCGCCGCCGGTTTCAGTAGCGTGATAACGAGTCCTTCGAGGTTGAATACGCGGAGCAGTTGATTGAACACGCCGCTTCTGGCGTTGTACACCCACGACCACATCGTCGCCGTGACGACGAACGAGAGGGCCATCGGGAGCAGATATATCGTTCGAAACGTGTTCTCGAACCGGATGTTCTGGTCGATGAGGATGGCGACCAATAGCCCGAGCGCGAGGCAGAAGATGGTGAACACCACCAGCAACACGAGGGTGTTCTGTGTCGCCTGCCAGAACGCGCCGTCGCTCGCCATCTGTGCGTACATGCTGAAGTCGAGCGAACTGTAGTCCGGTTCGCCGAGGCCCTGGAAGTCCGTCAGCGAGAGGACGGCGTTCCAGAGAATCGCCCCGTAAACAAAAAAGCCCGCGAGCAGCACTGGCGGGAGCCAGAACGGGGACGATTCGAGGAGTTCCCATTCGACCGGCAACGAGTTTCGGAGGGTGTCTCGTCGTCGGTTCCCCACCGCCGTCTCGGTCCCACCGTCAGTCGCGACTGGTTGTTCGTCCGATGCGTCTCTCCGTACCGCCGACCGGAGTGTGTCCCCGGCAGTTTTCAGTCTCTTGAGTATCTCGCGCATGGTTGTGTCAGTCGTACGCGCAGGTGAGTTCGTACATCAGGTCGACGGTCGGCATCGGTCCCCGGAATCGTCTGGTGCCCGGGTCGAACGGTCGACGCGCGGTCGGCCGTCGCGTCCGGGACGAAACCGACTGGCTCAGGGACGGCTGACGGGTCCGCGTATCGTCGACCCGTCGTCGTGTCCCCTGTATCGTTCACCCACCAGTGAACGTGCCAGTCGCCCGTCGAGTCCGCTGATGTACCACTGTCACCCGTCGCCGCTCCGGCGTGCCCGCGGCAGGTCACTCCGTCGGGAGCGACATCCTGTCCACGCGTGCCAAATGCACGGATTCGTGACAGGTTTGGGACGGGGTCGTCAGTCATGGTCGTCACCGTGGAGTCGAACTCATCCTAAGTGGTTAGACGTTACACTTAATGCTTCCGAATATTCATGCATGTCAGCGAGTCGTTCAGACGCCGAATTTCAACGTCTTCAGCGTTCTATCGTTAATATTCGTTATTTAGAAATATTGTCATGTGTGTTTTGTTACCATGGCGTGGCATATACTCGGAACTCCGAATTTAGAACGTATCTCCTCGAATATCCCTCGAAGGAATGGCCGATTTTATCGCGAACCACTTCGCCGAGCTAATCGGCCACGAAGGCCCTCTGACCACAACCTCAGTTTCGACTGGAACTCTGACCAAATTAGTTGAATGAATACTTCGTACTTTCATCGTCCCAAGATGAGTCACTCGTTCGCTCGGCCGGTACCGGTGGGTTTTACGCGCGGGCGTTCGACCCCCCGTACGTATGAGCGACGAGTTCAGAACCGAGCGGGACAGCCTCGGAGAGATGGAGGTTCCGGCCGACGCCTACTGGGGCGCGCAGACACAACGCGCGATTCAGAACTTCCCCATCAGCGAGGTCACTTTCGGCCGGCGGTTCGTCCGGGCCCTCGGCATCGTGAAGAAGGCGGCGGCGCAGGCCAACCGCGACCTCGGAACGGTTCCCGAGGACAAGGCTGACTGCATCGTCGAGGCCGCAGACGAGGTTATCGCGGGCGAGCACGACGACCAGTTCCCGGTCGACGTGTTCCAGACGGGGTCGGGCACCTCCTCGAACATGAACGCCAACGAGGTCATCTCGAACCGCGCCACCGAACTGTACGGCGGCGAAATCGGGACCCGCGAGATTCACCCGAACGACCACGTCAACTTCGGCCAGTCTTCGAACGACGTCATCCCGACGGCGATGCACGTCGCGTCGCTGGAGGCCGTCGAGAAGGACGTTCTTCCGGCGCTGAAGTCCCTCCGAGACGCCCTCGAAGCCAAAGAAGACGAGTTCGAGAACGTCGTCAAGACGGGTCGGACCCACCTGCAGGACGCGACGCCCATCATGCTCGGACAGGAGTTCTCGGGCTACCGCACGCAGGTGGAGAAGGGTATCTCCCGCGTGCAGGACACGCAGGGCCGCCTCTCTGAACTCGCTCTCGGCGGAACGGCGGTCGGTACGGGCCTCAACACCCATCCCGAGTTCCCCGCGAAGGCGGCCGAGTACATCAGCGAGGCGTCCGGCGTCGAGTTCCGTGAGGCGGACAACCATTTCGAGGCCCAGGCCGCCCACGACGCCATGTCCGAGGCCCACGGTGCGCTTCGCACCGTCGCCGGGTCGCTGAACAAAATCGCCAACGACCTCCGACTGCTCGCCTCCGGTCCGCGCAACGGCCTCGGCGAAATCGACCAACCGGAGAACCAGCCCGGGTCCTCCATTATGCCCGGCAAAATCAACCCCGTCGTCGCCGAAGCCGTCAATCAGATCCACAAGCAGGTCGTCGGCAACGACGCCGCCGTCGCCGCTGGTGCGGCCGAGGGCCAGATCGACCTCAACCTCTACAAGCCGATACTCGCCTCGAACTTCCTCCAGTCGGCCCGCCTCATCGCCAACGGGAGCGAGGTGTTCGCCGAGAAGTTCGTCGCCAAACTCGAAGCCGACGAAGAACACTGCGCCGAACGCGTCGAACAGAGCATGGCGCTCGCGACGGCGCTCAACCCCGCCATCGGCTACGACAAGGCCAGCAAGGTCGCGAAGAAGGCCCTCGCCGAGGGCAAGACGGTCCGCGAAGTCGTCCTCGAAGAGGGGTATCTGGACGAGGACGAAGTCGACGAGGTGCTGGACCCGGCGAAGATGACCGAGCGCGGCATTCTCGGAGAGGACTAGCGAAGCCCCTTCAAACGCGGCATTCCGATTTCTCACACCCCGGTCGCGTCTTCGGCGGCCGGTAGCCAGTCCGGCGGGTCGACGCGCGTCTCGTCGAGGCCGGTGTACCAGAACTCGTAGCGCACTACGCGCGAGCCAACGGTGTAGGCCACCTCGAAGCGGTGGACGACGCCGTCGGTGCCGACCAGCATGTCGAATCGGTACTCCTTGGCGGGGACGCCACTCGGGGGTCGACCGCCGACGCCCCGAATGCGGTAGTACCGCTCGCCGTCGCGGCGGACCCACCCGTTAGCGGTCCAGTTGGCGTCGGCGTACTGCTCGACGTAGAACGCGGATTCGTAGGCGAACTGGTCGCTGGTAAAGCGAATCGTACCGGCCGTGTACCGAACGTCGCCGTCCTCGCTCTGTCGCTCGTACCAGTGAGTTCCGTCGCCGTACGTCGACTGCGCGTACCGCCGCACGCTTCCGTTTACCAGCATCGTCTGCCGGACGAGTTCGTGGCGGTACGTCGAGACGCCGGTGACCCGGGTCGTCTCGCTCCGGTGGAGGCGTTCACCGTCGGTTCCGGCGGCCTGCCGCTGTGAGTAGAGTTCGTTGAACGTGTAAGAGCGGTTCGCGAGGGCCTGACGGTGGGCAGCCACGAGTCTGTCGGTCTGCTGGAGGCCTGCGTCGGTCACGCCCGCGGGCAACGCTGGGGTTCGGGCCTCCGCGCGTTCCGTCGGGACGGGGGCCGGTGTCACGGGCGTCGCTTCGTTCCCGAAGTCGGCGAAGCCGGTACATCCCGCCGTCGTGAGGAGCAGACCGACGACGGCCACGAGTTGCCAACGCACACCACGGGAGAGGGGCCGAACGCGCAAAAGTGCGGGGGCGGGAAGGGTGCGTTTTTTGGCCCCCGGTCCCGGACACGCTGACAATGACTGCCGCCGACTTCGACTACGAGGACCTCGGCCTCGTGGCCGGGCTGGAGATACACCAGCAACTCGACACGGCCACGAAACTGTTCTGTGACTGTCCGACGCGGATTCGTGAACCGGACGCGTCCGACCGCTCGTTCACTCGGTATCTCCATCCGACCAAGAGCGAACTCGGGGAGATAGACGACGCCGCCCTGGAGGAGAGCATGGTCGACCGCGAGTTCGAGTACCTCGCCTACGACTCGACGTGTCTCGTCGAGGAGGACGACGAACCGCCCCACCGCGTCGACCGCGAGGCGATGGAGACGGCGCTGGAAATCGGCCAACTGATGGACATGAGCGTGGTCGACCAGGTGAACGTGATGCGGAAAATCGTCGTCGACGGGTCGAACACCACCGGGTTCCAGCGCTCGATGCTGGTCGCCAACGACGGCGCTATCGAGACGAGCGAGGGACCGGTCGGCATCGAGGACATGCTGCTCGAAGAGGAGTCCTGCCAGCGCGTCGAGGAGACCGAGTCGGGCGTCCGCTTCTCGCTCGACCGCCTCGGCATCCCCCTGGTCGAAATCGGCACGAAGCCGGACATCCGCTCGCCAGAACAGGCCCGCGAGGCGGCCGAGCGAATCGGGATGCTCCTGCGCTCGACGGGCCACGTCAAGCGCGGCCTCGGGACCATCCGACAGGACGTGAACATCTCCATCGGCGAGGGGGCGCGAATCGAACTGAAAGGCGTCCAGAGCCTCGACGACATCGACGACCTCGTGCGCAACGAGGTCCGCAGACAGGTGGAACTCGTCGACATCGCAGACGAACTCGTCGAGCGAGACGCCGCCGTCGGCGACCCGCAAGACGTGACGGACGTGTTCGCGGAGACGGATTCGGGCGTCATCCGGGGTGCGCTCGACGATGGCGGTAGCGTCCACGCGGTGCGACTCGACGGCTTCGACGGCCTCGTCGGCCGCGAGGTCCAGCCCGACCGCCGCCTCGGCACCGAGTTTTCCGACCACGCCAAGCGCCACGGCGCGGGCGGCATCTTCCACACCGACGAACTCCCGGCCTACGGCGTCACCGAGGCCGAAGTCGCCGCGCTCCGCGAGGCCGTCGACGCCGGACCCGAGGACGCAGTCGCCCTCGTCGCGGACGACCCCGAGACGGCGGAACTGGCAATCGACGCCGTCGCCGAACGCGCGAAGACGGCCCTCGACGGCGTGCCCGAGGAGACTCGTGACGCGCTGGAGGACGGAACGTCGCGGTACCTCCGACCGCTCCCAGGCGCGGCGCGGATGTACCCCGAAACGGACGTGCCGCCGGTCGAACCCGACGTGACGGAAGTCGAGACGCCGGAACTGCTCACGGAGAAGGTCGCTCGCTACGAGTCCGAGTACGGCCTCGATTCCGGCCTCGCCGAACAGGTCGCCTACGGCCAGCGCTGGCCGCTGTTCGAGGCCGTCGTCGCCGAGGGCGTCGACCCGACGCTGGCGGCGGGGACGCTCGAATCGACGCTGACCGAACTCCGTCGTGACGGCGTGGCCGTCGACGCGCTCACCGACGACCACCTCCGCGAGACGCTGGCGCTCGTCGACGGCGGTGAGGTCCCCCGAGAAGGCCTCGAAGACCTGCTCACGGCACTCGCAGCGGACCCGTCGCTGACCGCCGAGGAAGCGGTCGAGCAGGAGGACCTCGGCGGCGTCGAGGAAGACGAGGTCCGCCAGGCCGTCGCCGACGTGGTCGAACGCAACGCCGACCAAGTCGAGGAACAGGGCATGGGCGCGTTCTCGGCCCTGATGGGCGAGTGCATGGGTGCGCTCCGCGGGAAGGCCGACGGCGACACCGTAAGCGACGTGCTCCGCGAGGAGATTCAGAAGCGAGCCTGAAACGTCGGCAGAGGTTCACGATACGGCGGTACATTTCTTACCCCAGTCGCCGTAGGCGCGGTATGTACAACGTTGGGGACTCCCTCCCTGTCGACGGCGTCGCCCCCGGGTCGACACTGCTTGTCGTCGGCCCGCCGATGACCGGGAAGCGGGAACTCGTCACCCGACTGTTGGCGAAGGGCTTCTCGGACGGCGACGGCGTCGCCGTCGTCACGACGGACAGTAGCGCCGCGGACGTGCGGGAGTCGATTGCACAGTACGCCGAGATGCCCCCCGAGGGGCTACCGCTCGGCATCGTCGACTGTCTCGGAGACGCGCACGACAGGACTGAACGACACTCGCTGGACAGTCGAGTCGGGTCACCGGCGGACCTCACGGGAATCGGGATGGAACTGACGAGCCTTCTGGAGGCGCTGTACGAGGGACACAGTAGGACGCTCCGAGTCGGCCTGCTCTCGCTGACGACGATGTCGATGTACGCGCCACCCGAACAGGTCGTTCGGTTCCTCCACGTCGTCTCGAACAGAATCGCGGAGGCGAACGGGGTTGGATTCGTCGTCGCGCACTCGGATACGATGGACGAAGAGCACCTTCAGCGCCTCCGGTCGTTCGTCGACGGGGTCGTCGAAATCCGCGAACGCGAGACGGACGTGCAACTTCGGGTCGTCGGCGTCGACAGCGAACCGACGGCGTGGGTCCCCTACGACCGGGACGGGCGACCCAAGCGAGAACCGGGGGAATCGCCGTCGGCGGCGGCGCTGGACGCCCCGGTCGACGACTCGTTGCGGTCGCTACTCGAATCGGTGCGTGCGGAGTCGCCCACGCTGACCGTCTGCAACTACGACGGGCCGCCCGAGACGCTCTCGGTGCTCGAGCGGTACTTCGACCGTCACGGCATCGCCGTCCGCGAGGCGACGATGGATGTCCCACAACCACGCGGCGTGGCGCTGTTGCACCACGGTGACGACGTACTCGCGAGCGAATCGATTTCCTCGCTCAGCGCCGCCATCGAACTGCAGGACGGCCCGGACGCGTTCGCCGACCGGCAGACCAGCGACCTGTTGACCCACCTCGACCGGTCGGTGTTCGGGGCGGCCGCGGCCGACAGGGCACTCCTCGTCGACGTGAGTCACTCCGTCGAGCAGTTGGCCTACCGAACCGGCGGCGGTCGACTGCACGCGGGGTTCCAGCGACTGTCGAACCTCACCGAGAGTCCGGAGAGCGCCCGAATCTACGAGAAACTGGCCGAGAGCGGCGTCGAGGTCCACCTCTACGGCGTCCCGGACACCGAGGTCACCGTCCCGGGAGTGACCGTCCATCCCGCGGACCCGGACAGCGAAATCGCCGAGTCGTGGTTCGTCGTCTACGACGGGGGCGGCGACCCGGACAATCGGGGGACGCTGCTAGCGGTACAACGCGGCGACGACACGTTCGAGGGATTCTGGTCGTACGACGGCGACATCGAACGCCGGGCCGAAGCGTACCTCGCGGCGACCTACGGCGAGTCCGCGCAGGTCCGTAACTGAGCGCTACTCGTCGTCGGAGTCCAGTCGCGTTATCTTCGTCCGTGCGCTCCGGAAGAGCCCTCTGAGCGTGCTCACTTCGCGTCCGGTGGGGCGGGCGCGGCCCAACACCCGGCGGAACATCCGCCGGGTCTTCTGTCGCTTCTCGTCGGGGTGGTCGACGGCGTCGAGGAACCGCGTGAACTCCTCGTGAAGGCCGTCGACGGCTCGCTGGTCGGCGTGGGGGTGTAGCTCCTCGGGATGCTGGGTGCGCTCGACGGTGACGGTGCGGAGTTCGTACAGAACGATTGTCGCCGCCTGTCCGAGGTTCAGGACGGGGTACTCACCGGCGGCGGGAATCGAGCAGATTTCGTCGAGTCGTGAGAGTTCGTCGTTCGTGAGGCCCACCCGCTCTCGCCCGAACACGATGCACGTGTCGCTGTCCACCTCGCCCAAGGAGTCGGCGAGTTCGCGGGGCGTCTTCGCCGGGAACCGGACGTGGTTGGCGTCGCCCTCGTTCGTGGTCGCGGTGCAGGCAACGGTGTGATAGTTCTCGGTGAGGTGGTCGAAGGAGACTTCGCGGGCGTTCGGGAGGATGTCCTCGCGGGCCTGTCCGGCGAACCCGTAGGCCTCGCCGTCCGGGTCGAGTTCGGGCGGGTCGACTAAAAGCAGTTCCGAGAGGCCGAAGTTCTTCATCGACCGGGCGATAGTCCCGACGTTACCCGGCGTCTCCGCGTCGACGACGGCGACCGAAATCATACGTCGAGGTTGTCCAAGTCGATGTTCATCGCGTCCAGTTCCTCGTCGTCGAGTTCCTGTACCTCTTCCTCGAACGACGGGATGGACTCCGCTCTGTCGGGCGCGTCCTCGAAGGCAGTCGGGTCCTCCTCGACGTGTTCCAGTCCGGCGTAGCCGTCCGGCGCGCGGTTCCCGTCGGCGAACCACTCGTGGAAGGCCGGTTGCAGTTCGAGTTCGCCAGCGTAGCCGTCGCCGCCGTCCTCCCGGAACCAGTAGAGGAAGTCCGATTCGTGGACCGAACACAGCACCACCTCGCCGCCCGGTTCGCCGTAGATGACCTCCGCGACGTTACACTCCTGAATCTCCTCGTCGCCGTGAATCAGCCAACAGGCGTCACACGGGTCGACGACCCGGTCGGCGAGCACGAGGAGACGCTGTCGAACGTCCGGTTCCTGCGACACCAACGGCCGCACGTCGCCGTCCTCGTCCAACACGTCCTCGTCGAACCGCCAGCCTCGCAGTCCGATGTTGACCTTGCCCATGCGCGGGGCTAGTCGGCAACGCGACTAAAAGAGCGCGGTGTGGCGTCTAGCCGAGGAAGTACCGGAGCCACCGGTTGTTCTCGACGAACGAGAGGTCCTCGATGTAGCTGTCCAGACCCAGGATGCGGCCCGCGCCGAACGCGCCCAGTCCGAACAACAGGACGGCGTACACCATGTGGTCGTCGACGACCCAGCCGTGGGCGACCGGGAGGCCAGCCATCAGGCCGCCTTCCAGCGCCGCCAGCCAGTAGAACAGCATCATCACCGCACCCCAGAACGCGGCGAAGCGGACCAGCGCACCGAGGAGCAGGGCGAGACCGGCCAGCGTCAGCCCCAGCATGTTCAGCCAGTCGATGAGGGGGTTGCCGGCCATCGCGGCGAACATCCCGGTGAAGGGGTTGCCCTGCGGGATGGCGTTCGCGAGGAACCCGGCGGCGGTCCAGTTGTTCGACGGGTCGGCGTCGAGGTAGGTGACCACTTTCGTGATACCGCCTTGGAACAGGGTCCATCCCATCACGACCCGCATGAAGAACAGGGAATAGCCGACCCAGTTCTCGGAGTAGTCGAAGTTCACGTCGCGCCCGAGTATCTCTGAGTGGAGTGTTTGTCTGGTACTCATAGTTATTGCTTCGACATGATAGACGAAATATATAGGGGGTAGTTCCCGCCCCGTGAGAAACGTATTACCGATGCTCGGACCCGGTAAGCAGTCGTTACACAGGTCGGTGGCGCTGGCTATCTCACTCGGCCGCGGCGAACTGCCGCTGTACCCACGTTCTGCTGTCGAGGGCGGCGACACTGGCCTGCAGTCGGGCGAGTCTGTCGCGGCGCTCGGCGTCGTCGAGTTCCAGCGCCCGTTCGAGCGTCGACGCGATTTCGGCCACGTCGTGCGGATTGACCATGAGTGCGCCGTCGAGTTGGGTGGCCGCCCCCGCGAGTTCGCTCAGCACGAGCGTTCCAGTATCCTCGACGCAGGCCGCCGGGTACTCGTGGGCGACGAGATTCATCCCGTCGCGGTGCGGCGTCACGAGGGCCACGGCGGCGGCGCGATACAGTCCCACAAGCGTCTCCATGTCGAAGTTCTGTTCGGTGTAAGCGATGGGTTGCCAGTCGTCGGTCCCGTACGTCTCGTTGACGCGATTGACTTCGTCGAGGACGTCCTGCCGGTAGCGGCGGTAGGTCGGGATGCCTTCGCGCGTGCGACTCCCCTTCTGGACGTAGGTGAACGCTCCTCGGAGGTCCGGACGGCGGTCCCAGAGGTGGTCGAGCGCCGCGATTCGCTCGAGAATTCCCTTCGAGTAGTCGAGGCGCTCGACGCCGAGGACGAGTCGAATCGACGGGTGAGCCATGCCGTCGTCGAGGACGCGTCGGCGGACGGCGTCCGTATCGACGGTCTTGGCCAGGCCCTCGACGCCGTCGACGTCGATACCCAGCGGATTCGCGAGGGCGCGCGTCTCGGTCCCCTTGTACGAGACGACGCCGCTGTCTCGGTCGACCGACGCTTCGGGGAGCGTGGCCGCGACACAGCGGAGGAACTGCGCGGCGTACATCTCGGTGTGGAAGCCGACGACGTTACACGCCAGCATCCCGTCGAGCAGTTCCGCGCCGTGGGGGCAGTGTTCGAACACCGACGGCGCGGGCCACGGAATGTGCCAGAAGTGATGCAGGGTCGCGTCGGGACGGGCCGACCGCACCGCTCGGGGAGCCAGGCCGAAGTGGTAGTCCTGAAACCACACGAGTTCGTCGGCGTCGGTGACGCTCCTGACGGCCTCCGCGAACCGGTCGTTGACCGCCCGGTACTGCTCCCAGAACGACGGCGCGGCCCAGATTCGCCCGGTGTCCTCGTGACACAGCGGCCACAGCACTTGGTTCGAGTAGCCGTGGTAGTAGCCTTCGACGGCCGCGTCCGAGAGCGGAACCCGTTTGAGGTTGTAGCCGTCCTCGCCCGGCGGGACGGTGACGACGCCGTCCTCGGCGACGGCCATGTCGGCGTCACCGCTGGCCCACGCGACCCACGTCCCGCCCGTGACCTGCAGTAAGGGGTCGAGCGCGCTCGTCACGCCCCCGGCGGCCGAGGAGACGGTCACGTCTCGCTCTCCGATTTCGCCCTCGACCGGCCCTGTAGTCCACTCGTGGGTGTAGGGTTGTCGATTCGTGACCACGACCAGCGAATCGGGGAGAGCCTCGGTGCTCGGGAGTTCCATCTTCGAGTTGTTGTCGCTTTTCCATCTTGAGCCTGTCGCGTGGCTGGTACGTAACTGGGCAACCGCAATCATGCAGGTGGCAGTAAGAGAAAGCTTATACCGTAGGCGTCAATAAGTTATCTTGACAGCCGAAAGGGCACCCGGGTAGGGGTACACGGACGTGCCACTTCGGCTCAACCCGGTTTATCTGGACGTTATTCGGTAGTCACAGCTATGAACTTCGACACGTGGGAGCCGGTGTACGAGCGCATCCTCGCCGACTTCGGCTACGACCGCGCCGGTGACGAACGGGCGCGGGACGTGCTCGGCGTGATACTCGAATCAACCGCGACCTACGAGCCGCGGGCCCTCGGTATCGAGGGGCAAACCGTCGCCGTCGTCGGGGCCGGACCGTCCGTCGAGGACGAGGCGGACCGGGCGGCCGACGCAGACATCGTCGTGGCGGCCTCGACGGCCGCCGATAGGCTTCGAGCAGTCGGTGTCCGGGTCGACTGCATGGTCACCGACCTCGACAAGAACGCCGAAACGGGGGCCGAACTCACTCGGTCGGGGACGCCCGTACTTGTCCACGCACACGGCGACAACGTCCCGGCCGTCGAGGCGTTCGTCCCGACGTACGACCCGGCGTTCGTCGTGCCGACGACGCAGGCCGCGCCGACCGACGCGGTCCACGATTTCGGGGGATTCACCGACGGCGACCGCGCGGCCTTTTTCGCCGACCACTTCGGCGCCGACGGCCTCGTCTTCGTCGGGTGGGACTTCGACGACCCGAGCGTCGACCCCGAGAAGCGACAGAAACTCCGGTGGGCCGAGCGGTTGCTGTACTGGCTTGAACGGCGACGCGGCGAGCGGTTCGCGATTCTGGACGGCCGTCGGGACGGCATCGACCCGATAGACGGGCCGGACTGAGCGCACCGACCGTCGCGACAGTGAGCGTCAGGGCGCGAGTACGTCGATAGTCGCGTCGATGGCCTCGCGGTCGGCCGCGCGGGGGAACGAAACGTTGATGGCGTCGACGCCGTCGATACCCTCGAACCGGTCGATGTGGTCCAGACACTCCTCGGGCGTGCCCGCGACGGCGATGGCGTCCAGCAGGTCGTCGCCGATAGCTTCGGTGGCGGCGTCTTGCTCGCCGGAGGCCCACTTCTCGGCGACTTCGTAGGCCGTGTCCTCGTACCCCTGCCGGGCCAGCGCGTCCCGGTAGTAGGTACCCATCCCGCCGATGTAGAAGGCGACGTGCTGACGGGTCAACTCGCGTGCCCGCTCTCGGTCTTCGAGGGCACAGCAGGGTAAGGAGAGCGTGACTCGCTGTTCCGAACGGTCGCGGTCACCCAGTTCCGTTCCGCGGGTGAAGTCTTCGAGGCGGTCTTCGAGGCCGTCGGCGGTCAGCAACAGTGCGTGCCACCCGTCGGCGAATCGCCCGGCGAGTTCGACCGACTTCGGGCCGAGACCCCCCGCGTCGACGGGCGGGACCGGGTCCGGCGGGTCACAGCGCAGGCGGAACCCCGACAGTTGGAAGATGTCGCCGTCGTAGTTCACCGTCTCGCCCGAGAGCACCTGCTTGACGACGTCGATAGTCTCACGGGTCCGACGGAGCGGTCGCTCGAAGTCCACGCCGTGCCACCCCTCGATGACGATGGGGCCGGAGGGACCGACGCCGAGGCGGAGTCGCCCGTCCGAGACCTCTTGGAGCGTCGCGGCGGTCTGCCCGACGAGCGCGGGCGACCGCGAGTAGACGTTCATCACGGAGGTCCCGATACCCACGTCGTCGGTGTGTTCGGCGATGCTCGTGAGCGTCGTGACGGCGTCTCGGCCCCACGTCTCGGGCAACCAGACGCGCTCGTAGCCGTGGTCTTCGGCCAGTTGACTCATCCCGACGAGCGTCTCCACCGAGGGTTGGGCGGCGACCGGGAGGTAGACGTCTCTGACCGTCATCCGCGAATCACTCGTGTCGGTTCCGACATGGCCCGGTCTGGGTCCGCGCGTGGCATAAACCCACAGGCGCGTCGGCGCGAGGGCGTTGAAACGCATTTCAACAGCCCGCTCGTTCTTTTCCGTTCGCGGGCCGTAGGTCGACCCATGCCGTTCGACCCAGCGCGGGTGACGACAGTCACCTTCGACTCCTACAGCACCATCGTCGACGTCGAGGCGGCCGAGGAGGCACTCGCGGACCGCGTTCCGGACCCCGAGCCGGTATCGCGGTTGTGGC
The DNA here is from genome assembly GCF_024218775.1 of Haloarcula marina. Classification (NCBI taxonomy): domain Archaea; kingdom Methanobacteriati; phylum Methanobacteriota; class Halobacteria; order Halobacteriales; family Haloarculaceae; genus Haloarcula; species Haloarcula marina. Next base: position 1,447,666 of record NZ_CP100404.1, read on the forward strand.
GCTCTCGCTCGCTCGCCTACACCTTTATCGCCAACGCCGTCGACGCGTACAAGCCCTTCTACGAGATGAACCGCGACGCGTTGCAGTACGCGCTGGACGCCCACGGGGTCGCCCTCTCGACCGACGAACGCGACGAGATTCTGGCCGTCTACCACGAACTCGACGTGTTCGACGACGTGCGCGAGGGGATGAACCGACTCTACGACGCCGGGTACGACCTCTACGTCGTCTCGAACGGGAACCCCGAGATGCTGGCGTCGATGCTCGACCACGCGGGCATCGGAGGCCTCGTCGAAGACACCGTCAGCGCCGACGAGATTCGGACGTTCAAGCCCGACGCCGAGTTGTACCGCCACGCCGCCGCCCGAACGGGGACGCCGATAGACGAGATAGCCCACGTCTCGGCGGCGTACTTCGACGTGTACGGCGCGATGCACGCCGGGATGCAGGGCGTGTGGGTCGACCGCGACGGCGGGCCGTGGGACTCCTTCGCCGGGGAACCGGACCTGACGATTTCGTCGTTCCACGACCTCCGCGAGAAACTGGTCTAATCGCCGGCCGTCCCCTCGGACGCCCGTTCCAACGCTCTGAGGCGTGTTATCCGCTCCTCGGTCGACGGATGTGTCGCTTCCAGGGCGGCGACGAGTTCGCGGTAGCGCTTCCGGGCCGACCAGAATACCGGCGGGCGATTCCGCGAGCGGTCGTAGTCGACGCGGCGTTCGTCGGTCGGCGGGACCACGCCGAAGGCCGCCTCTCCGAGCGCCCGAACGTCGGTCTCGGGGCCGGATTCGGCGTCGCGCAACCGTTCGAGCGCCGTCGCGAGGGCGGCCGGGTCCCCGGTGATAGCAACGGCCCCGCTGTCGGCGTAGCGCTCGCGGGTCCGTGAGAGCCACGCGACGAGCATCGCACTCAGCGCGGCCGCCACGAGTTCGGGGACGGTCCGCTCGTAGTCGGCCTGGCTCCGGGTCGCCTCGTCCAGCAAGAACAGCGGCTTCGATGCCAGCGTCAGCACGGCGGCGTCCCGGTTCTTCAGGTGTGCAATCTCGTGGGCGACCACGGCACGGCGCTCCGCCTCGGTCAGCGTCTCGAGGGCGCGTCGTGAGACGACGAGCGTCGAGTCCGAGGGCCGGAGACCGACGGTCATCGCACCGCCGACGGCCGCGTCGGTCAGCACCACGTCGGGTGGCTGGCAGTCGGCCTGCTGTGCCAATCGCTCGACGGTGCGGACCAGTTCCCGACCGTCGGCTGAGTCGGGCCGCTCCGTGGGCATCCCCGAGAGCACGGTTCCGTCGGCCGACAGCGACGCCCCGAAAACGTTCGAGACGACGACACCGGTCCAGACGACCGTCAGAAGGGTGAACGCGACGGCCCACCACATCGGTGAAATCGTCGGCATCGAGGCCACCGACGAGACGAGCGCGTCGACCGCAATCGCGAGTACCACCAGCGTCGCGGTACTCAGAAAGAGGGCGACGACGAGCACCACGGCGGGAACCACCAACAGCACGGCCACGAACACCGCGAGGACGGCGAGCATTCGGAGATGCACCGAACGCCACGTGGCTGTGTCCATAGCTCGTGGGCGAAGCGGAGTGAAATAAAACCGCCCGTCAGCCCCGTCGTCAGTCGTCCGCCCGGTCGACCGCTGGCTGTGAGGGTCGCGTGACCTCCACGACCGCCGAAGGCGGAAGGTCGGTGTCGGCCCACGCGGGCAATCGTGTGTCGGGTCCGGGGCGTCGGATACCGGAGCGATAGGCGTCCACCTGTTCCCGTTCTGCCGCCGGGTCGTACTCCAGTCCGTTGAACGCCGCGTCCGCGGCGTACTGCTCGACGAGTCGCTCGCCTGCCTTGATGTACGCCGTCGGAAGCGTCTTGTAGTCCGGGTCGACGCCTGCGCCTTCGACGGCCCGGAAGAGGGCTTCGCCGACCTGTTCGGACATCGTCGAGAGGCCGCCGCGGCCGCCGACGGGCTTGTGGTCGTGCTGGTGCAGGCCCAGATCGACCTGTGCCGTGCCGTCGGCGCCGACCACGTCGAACGCCTCGCCGAGCATCCCGATTTCGAGGCCCCACGCCCGCTGAGCGCGGATTCGACGGGCGGCGTCGGCGGTGAACGCGAACTCGCCCGCGAGCGGGTAGCGGAACGACGCGAGGTAGTGGACGAACGGGTGGTGGTGTCGGTCTTCGAGCGCGCGGACCAGCGGCGCGACGAACAGGCGAACGAGGCGGCCGTACAACTGTCGGTCCTCGACGCGGGCGTAGTACCCCTTCACGAAGTCGTGGTCCATCGCGAGCGGTGCGAGCAGTCGCGGGACCGTCGCCGCCGAGTAGGTGGTCGCGTCGGCGTCGTGGACGGCGACGTAGTCGGCCCGCGCCGCGGCGACGCCCAGGCCAAGCCACACGTCTCGCCCTTTGCCAGTTTCCCCCGCAAGGCCGTGGTTCTCCAGCAGGGTGTCGAGTTCCGGGGCGTCACACCACAGGGCCGTCACGGAGAGGTCGTACTCGGCAACCCACTCGCGGAACGCCGCGACCACGTCGGCCGGTGCGCGGAGTGGCACGACAACCTCGGCGGGACCGACGGTAGCGAGGGGGTCGAAGACGTAGTCTGGCGTGACCGCGTCGACCGTCTCACCGGCGATGGGGACGACGACGGCGCTGTCGTCGACCGGCGCGTCTGGCGTCGGGTCGGTCAGGTCGTGCAGCGTCGTGATGCGCTCCTGTGCGTAATCCATTATGTGTCGAGTGCCTCGCGGACGGGGTCGAACTCGGCCGTCTCGGGCAGGTGGTCGGCCAGCGAGTCGAGAGCGTCGCGGCGGCCTCCCAGCAGGAGACTCCCGTCGCCGGGCCGAACGACTGCACCGGCCGTCGCGGCGGCGTCGACGAGTACGTCCACGCTCGCGGGGTCGAGGCCGCTCACTTCGAACACCCGGCCGACGAACGGGCGGCCGTCAGCGCTGTTCGCGCCGATGCGTTCGAGGTGGCGCGCTACGTCGCCGGTCGCCCGTACGTCGAGTTCGCTTACCGCTACGTCGTCTTCGACGCTGGTCCCGCGCTCGGTGAACGCGCCGCCGATGGCCGCGGCGTCGACAGTCTCCGTCACGTCGTGGGTGCGGACGACGTGTGCGCCGCGTTCGATAGCCATCGACGTGGCGGCGAGACTGACCGGTAGCGCGTCCTCCGTCGAGCGGTCGGCGAGGTCACGGAGGAAGTTCTTACGGTTGATGGAGACGAGTATCGGGAGACCGAAGCCGCGGAACTCCCGGAGGCGGCGGAACGTCGCCCGGTCGTCTTCGAGCGTCTTGCGCTCGCTCCACCCGCCGAAGGCCGGGTCGACGATGGTCTTCTCGGTGAAGCCGTTCTGCTTCAGCGCCTCGTACACCTTATCGACGTAGTCGGCTTGCTCGGCCCATTCGGGCGACCGAGTTTCGCCCCAGTCCACGTCGTCGACGGCCCCGGGGCGCGCGAGGTCAGGGGGACTCGCCATCTTCCCGACGGCCACGTCGTACTCCCGGCAGACGTCCGGCATCTCGGGGTCGGCGAAGCCGCAGATGTCGTTGACCATGTCGAACCCGGCGTCGATGGCCGCCTCGGCGACTTCGGCGTAGCGCGTCTCGATGGAGAATATCGCGTCGCCGCTGACAGAGTGGATGGCGTCGACGGCCGTATCGAGGCGGTCGAGTTCCTCCTCGGCCGAGAGCACGTCGAGGCGCTTGTTGGCCGATTCGAGGCCCACGTCGACGATGTCCGCGCCCTCGCCGACGAGTTCCTCGTCGACGTAGGCCGCCGCCTCGCTCGCGTCGTTGTAGACGGACGGTTTGTAGGGGGACTCGCTGCTGACGTTCAACACTCCCATGATTCGCGGTGGCCGGTCGTCACCGATTTCGAGGCCCGCCGCGTCTACCCTTCGCATATCTAGCGCGTAGGACTGGGTACTGTAAGCGTTGGCGGTTGCGGCGGCCTACTCTGTCGTCCCGTCATCGGGTGAAAGCGGGTTCTCGTGGGCGTACTCGACGACTTCGAACTCGTCGTAGGACTCGCGGTCGGTCACCGACCAGTCCGTCCCGAGGTACGGGAAGACGCGACTGGCGACTTTCGTTTCGGGCAGTTCCGAGACGAGCGCGCGGTGGGCGTAGGGGAGGAACATCGCGTACACCGACTGGCCGCCGATAATGTAGCCCGTCGAGTCGCGGGCGGTGACGGCGTCGACGGCGTCGGCCACCGTCGAGACGAACGTCGCGTTCTCTGCGTCGTACTCGTCGGGACTGCCGGTGACGACCACGGGGTGGGTCCCGCGAACGTCGGTCATCCCCGCCCACGTCTTCCGGCCGACGACGACCGGATGCCCGGCGACTCGCTCTTTGTACTGCCGTTCGTCCTCGTCGTAGTGCCACGGAATCGTCTCGCCGTCGCCGATTGCGCCCGTCTTCGCGACACCGGCGATGCACACGAGTTCGACCATGGTGGCGCGTTCGGCCCGCCCTGATAAAGCCGCTGTCCTCGGCGCAGCAGAGGACGCGTGACTGGCAGTTTTATTTACCCCTCTCGCCTAGCCGGTCGTAGTGTCGACGCCGGAACGGGATATCGAGGCAGTCCTCGACGAGTCGGGACCCGACTACAGCGGGTTCACCTACGAGACGCCGGGTGGGGGCCACCAGAGCGACGTGTACATGGTGACGATGGACCACCGCGGCGAGGAGTACGAAGTCGTGGTGAAGTTCAAGCCCGCGGGCAACGTCCCGTTCGACGTCGAACCGAAACTCCACGAGTACGTCGCCAACCGGACCGAAGTGCCCGTTCCTCGCATCCTCGTGTTCAAAGAAGACCCCGGACTGGACGTGCCGCCGTACTTCGTCACCGAACGGGTCCACGGGCGGAACCTCGCCGAGGCCTTCGCCGGACTCTCGCCGGAGATGCGACAGCGCATCCTCCGGCAGGCCGGGGCGATGCTCGGCGACATGCACTCGGAAATCGGGTTCGAGGCGTTCGGCCGGTTGGACCTCCACGACGGCCGCCTCATCGTCCGCGACTGGATGGGGAGTTGGCGGGCGTACTTCGAACAGTTGACGCGCGGACATCTGGACCGACTCGACGCGACGCCCTTCGCCGACGTGGCCGACCGCGCCGAGAACCGCATCGACCCGGCGCTGGACCTCGTTCCGGAAGAGGGCGTCCCACGTCTCGTCCACGACGATTTCCGCCCGGCGAATCTCCTGTTCGACCCCGAAGCGGACGACCCGATAACCGCCGTGCTGGACTGGCAGGACGTGTTGGCGGCGCTGCCGGAGTACAACCTCGCGCAGACGGAATTCCTCTTCATCGACTCCTCGTTCCGCGACCCCGATATCCGCGAGCGACTGCGGACGGCCTTTCACGAGGGATACCGCGCGGGCAGACCGATGGACTTCGACGACGGCTACGCCGAGCGCCGACCGCTGTACCAACTGTCGACGCTCCTCTGGCGGATGGCCGGGTTCGAGGCCGCCTTCGCCGACGCCTCCGGCCTGGCGCAGGCGCGGGCGGAGGCCCAGTACCGTCAGCAGTTCGAGCGACTGCTGGATGCGATTCCGGTCTGAGTCTTCCAAACCGCAGTAATCAGTAGTTTAAACACTCGGTGCGCCGATATGAATTCGTAACTGTGGTCCACACACCCGTACCTCCATCGCCGTCGATTGCCCTCCAACCGAACGTTCGGTCGATATCTGGAGCATGCGCCGCGTAACGCTCCTCGCCGTCGCCGTGTTCGTCACCGTCACCGCCGTCCCGGTGACCGTCACCGCGGCGGGCGTCAACGCGACGGTGACCGACGTGTCCGTCTCGCCGAGCGGTCCCGCCCCCGGCGAGACCATCACGTTCACGCCGACGATTCGCAACCTCCAGAGCAGCGACGACCCGCTGGAAATCCGAAGCATCGCGCTCCGCCGCGCTGGCGGCGGTGGCGTCACCGAGTACACTCGCGTCCGGAACATCGGGACGCTGTCGCCCGGGTCGGACGTGCGCGTCCCGCTGACCCACACGTTCGACTCGCCGGGGTCGCGCGACCTGCGCGTCTTCGTCTACGGGTACAACCCGAACACCGACGAGTCGGTTCAGCTCAGATACCCCGTCTCGGTCCGCGTGGCCGAGCGCCACCCCCAACTCGACATCCAGACCAACGACTCCGTGGCCGGCGTCGCGTCGACGGGGACGGTGACCGTCGCCAACGGCCTCGACGCGCCCGTCTCGAACGTCGAAGTGACCGTCTCGGGAACCGACGTGACGATGCTCGACGGCCGCACCGTCGTCGCGACGCTCCCGGAAGGCGAGACGGTGACCGCTCCCTTCCGCTTCCGTCCGGAGAGCGACGGCCCGCACGAACTGGAAGCGACGCTCTCGTACACTATCGCCGGTGACACCGACCGCACCGTGACCCGGCGGACGACGATTCAGACCGAGGCGCTCCGCGAGGGCGTCGTCCTCGACGCGGCCGGTGTCGGGAGCGGCGACTCCCGCTCGCTCGCCGTCGACGTAATCAACCAGGGCAACGCACCGGTGGAGAACGTCGTCGTCACCGCCGCCGCGGACAACGCCACCTTCCGCCGCGCAATCGTCGAGGCGGTTCCCGCGGGGTCCGCCCGACAGGTGACGCTCAACGCGACGATGACCGAACCACGCGCCGACGTGACCGTCGATGCGACGTACGATGTCGGCACCCGACAGCGGCAGGCCACGACGACGACGGAACTTCGCTCGGTGCCCGGTAGCATCGACCTGACCGGTCTCTCGGTCACTCGTGACGGTGGCGTCCTCCAGATTACGGGCAGTGCGAGCAATATCGGGATGACCACCGCCGACAGCGTCGTCGTCCGCGTCGTCCCCACCGAGAACGTCGACCCCGCCGCGCCGAATCGCGACTACTTCGTCGGGACGGTCCCGGCGAGCGACTTCGTCTCCTTCGACCTGACCGCTCGGACCGAGGGCAACGTCTCGTCGGTCCCGGTCGAGGTGTCCTATCTCGTCGACGGCGACCGCAAGCGTCAGACCTTCGACGTGGGGGTCGCGACGGTTGACAACGACGTGGCGACACCGAGCGGTACCGGCGGCGGCCCGGGCGCATTCCTCCCGATACTCGCCGTCGCCGCCGTCGCCGTCGTCGTCGTCGTCGCGCTCCTCGTCCGTCGGTCTCGACGCGGTGACGACGAACTCGACGTATGAGGGTCCTCGACGCCCAACACTTGGTCAAGCGCTATCGCAGCGGCGACGAGACCCTCGTCGCCCTCGACGACGTGGACTTCGCCCTCGACGCGGGCGAGTTCGTCTCCATCATGGGACCGAGCGGAAGCGGGAAGTCGACGCTCCTGAACATCCTCGGCCTCCTCGCGACGCCAAGCGAGGGCCGCCTGCTGTTGAACGGCGACGACGTGACCCACCTCGCCGACCGGAAGCGAACGACGCTCAGAAAGCGCACCATCGGCTTCGTGTTTCAGGACTTCTACCTCCTGCCGACGCTGACCGCCGTCGAGAACGTGGCGGTCCCGCGACTCCTCGAACGGGACCCGAACACGACCGCTCGCGCCCGGGACCTCCTCACCCGGATGGGTCTCGGTGACCGCCTCGACCACCGCCCTGACCAACTCTCCGGCGGCCAGCAACAGCGCGTCGCCATCGCGAGGTCGCTCGTCAACGACCCGAGCATCGTCCTCGCCGACGAACCGACGGGCAACTTAGACCGCGACACCGGGCGACAGATTCTCGACGAGTTCCGCCGCATCGCCGACGACGAGGACGTGTCCATCGTCGCCGTCACGCACGACGAACTGGTCGACGAGTACGTCGACCGGACGGTCCACCTCGTCGACGGCACCCTCGGACGGGAGGAGAACGATGTTTGAACGCCTCTACCGGCGATTCCCGACGGCGCTGATGGCCCGTCGCAACCTCACCAGAACCAAGATGCGCTCGCTGTTGGCGTCGCTCGGCATCGTTATCGGCGTCGTCGCAATCGCATCGCTGGGGATGTTCGGCGTCGCGCTCCAGTACTCCATCTCCCAGAACCTCGGCGACATCGGCAATCAGGTGACCGTCTCGCCGAGCGGCGAGAACGGCGTCACCGAACTCTCAGAGCGAGACGTTCGCGACATCAGGCGCGTCGCCGGGCCGGAGGTGACCGTCTCGCCGGTCAAACAGGACGTGCAACCGGTCGCGTTCGACCGGCAGACGAACTCGACGACGCTGGTGTACGGGTTGGACCGACCCGCCGAGGTGTACGAGGCGTCGGACGGCCGCGTCCCGGAACCGTTCCGGACCGGCGCACTCGTCGGCGAATCGCTCGCCGAGGAACACGACCTCCATCCCGGAAGCACCATCGCAGTCAACGGGAGTACCGTCAGAGTCCGCGCCGTCCTCGCGTCGGGCGACGGTTTCTCGCAACTCAACCCCGCCAATCGTCTCGTCCTCCCGGCCTCGTCGTTCGACCAGCGCGGCTACTCGCAGGTGTACCTGACCGCCCCCTCGGGCACGCAGGCCAACGAGACGGCGATGGCGGTTCGGAGCGCGCTCAACGACCGCGAGGAGCGCGTCAGCGTCACCGAACTCGGCTCTCTCGTCGACCAGATAAACCAGACGTTTCAGGTCGTCAACACCGTCCTCATCGGCATCGCCTCCATCTCGCTCCTGGTCGCGGGCATCTCCATCCTCAACGTGATGCTGATGTCGACCGTCGAGCGTCGCGGGGAAATCGGCGTCCTGCGAGCGGTCGGTTACCAGAAGCGGGACGTGCTGAAAATCATGCTGATGGAAGCAACCCTCCTCGGCGTCGTCGGCGGCGTCGTCGGCGTCCTCCTCAGTCTCGGTGCCGGACTGGCGATAAACCACTACACCGTCGGCGACGCGACGGCCGTGTTCCGCGTCGCCAACGCGTGGTACCTGCTGGTCGCGTTCGGATTCGCCGTCGTGACAAGTATCGTCAGCGGTCTCTACCCGGCGTGGAAAGCGGCGAGCGAAGAACCCGTCGAAGCCCTGCGCGGTTAGATCGGCGTCTCGACGCCGGGTTCGAGCCACGGTTCCGTGCGGCCGACGGTGACCGTGTCGAACTGCGCCAGCCATTCTTCGTCGCCGCGCTCGAACGCTTCGAGGGCGTCGCCCACCGTGTACGTGTGACTCTCCTCCGCGTCCGTACACGGGAAGACGGCCTGTAACTGCGTGTCGTCGTAGATGGCCAGCGAGACGACGGGGAAGACGACAACGTCGTCGACCCGGTCCAGCCCCACGTAACTCCGATTCCGCCGCTCGAAGGCGGGTTCCAGCGAGAACCCGTTGCGCTCGGTCCAGTCTCGGAACTCTTCGTAGGTGGCGAGCGCCCCCGAGCGCTTGTCCTCGGCCATCGTCCGAATCCGCTGCCACTCCCCGGCGATCATAGAGTCCGTGAACACGCCGTTGGCCTCCAACCGCTTGACGCGGTTCAGCACCGACTGTTGGGCGTCGAATGTGCCGTACGTGTCTCCCCGAAGATACAGTTCTGCCCGAAGGTGTGTGTCTCCCGTCATGGTGTTCTCGTTCGAATCTTCAGCAGATGACAACTAAACTCTTTCCCAGATTTTCATTCATTTAGAATTAAATAAACCCACGTGGGAAAGTCGCCAAGTAACGCTCTAAATACCTCAAATCGGCGTTTAATCCTGATTTGAGAATTTCTCTACTTGACAATTAAGGATAATTTATCTTCTGCCTTGGTCGATGTGTGTTTCGTCCCATGTCGAATATTTTGCGATGCTATCTTCAGGTGGTATTCTTCGGTAGTAGCTGTGTGGCCTTGGTCGCCGAGATAGTCGTCACTACCGTGGTTACGTACCGCGACTGAGATGTCGAGATGTCGCACCGGGTAGCCGGTCGGTACGTCGCCGACCACTCGCCGTGAAGCCCGTTCACCGAGGCACGTCTCACGGCTCACTCCGCTCGCCGTTCGTTCGTCGGAATGCCGAAGGAATACTGCAATTTGCTCGCGGCTACGCTGCTCGCATTTCCGAGGACCGCGCTACGTGCGCCCCTCGCTAGTCGTCTGCGCTGGCTTCCGCACCGCTCGCGACCACGTCGATCTCACCGGCGTCGAGTTCCTGCTCGATTTCGCGGGCCGCCTGCACCATGTTCTCCATCTTGCCGTACGCAATCTCGCGGGGCAGGAGTTTCACACCGCAGTCCGGCGAGACGGTGAGTCGTTCCGGCGGGACGACCTCCAGCCCTTTCTTGATGTTCTCCTTGATTTCCTCGACGGACTCGACTTCGGCGGTGTGCGCGTCGAGGACGCCCATCGCGAAGTCCTTCGTGAACTCGTGTTCTTTGAACACGTCGAGTTGGTCGAAGTCGCCGTTGGCGAGTTCGAGGTCGTACTCGTGAACGGGGTAGTCCAGAATCTCGGGGTAGATGCGCGAGTAGTCGCCGTAACAGACGTGCAGGCCGAGGCGCACGTCGTCCGGAACGTCGTCGACGATGCGTTCGAGACACTCGCCGACGATGGCGTGGTCGTCCGGCGTCGTCGCCAGCGCGGGTTCGTCTATCTGGATGTAGCGCGCGCCAGCCTCGACCAACGCCTCGATTTCCTCGTTGACGAGGTCCGCCAGTTCGTAGGCGAGTTCCTCCTCGCTCTCGTACACTTCGTTGAACGACCAGTTCGCCAGCGTGTACGGGCCGGTGATGGGGACTTTGACGGGACGTTCGGCCACCTCGTCGGTGAACTCGAACTCCTCGACCAGCCACTGCTCGCCGTATTCGACTTCGTCGGCGACGCTCGGCTTGTCGAAGTAGTTGTGGCCCCACACCTTCACGCGGCCGTTGAACTCGTAGCCGTCGATGCGGTGGGCGAAGTACTCGACCATCTCGTTGCGTCGCATCTCGCCGTCGCAGATGACGTCGAGACCGCTGCGCTCGTGTTCGTGGGTGATGAGCCGCGAGGCGTCGTCTTTCGACTCTTCCCACTCCTCCTCGCCGAAGTCGGCGTCCTCGTCCTCGAACATCTCGCGGGCGCGGTCGTGCCACTTCGGCTTGGGGTAGGAGCCGACGACGGTCGTCAGCAGGAAGTGGTCGTTCTCGTGATTCTCGGGTCGGAACTGCTCTCGGGGGCCAGTCATGTTATGCTTCCACCTCTTCGAGGTCGGCGGCGTTCGCAAGCGATTCGAGTTTGTCCGCGAACTTGTTGACCGGGAGATAGAATAGCTCGGTGTTCGCGGTGGCGTAGACGGTGTCGTACACCGTGTTGGTCTGCTGTTCGAACCAGTCGATACGGTCTCGGATGGTCTCGGGGGACTCGACGAGCGTGTTCTGCCCGTCGACCACGCCGAGGGCCACGTCGTCTTTCGTGCCGTACTCTTGGACGTTGTAGACGTTGCTGTCGTGGTCCGCGACGAGGTCGAAGCCGATGGCGTCGACGTCGGCGTCCATCAGGTGCGCGTAGGTCTTCTCCTCGATAGCGCCCCAGTAGGTGTGGGTGACCACGTCGGCGTCGGTGGCGCTGGCGACGGCGTCGATGGCCTCGCTGGCGCGTTCGTCTTCGCCGTCTTCGGGGGCGTTCTCGACGAGCGACGGTTCCAGCAGGAACAGCGTCTCCACGTCGGGGAACTGGTCGACTTCACCAGCGAGGAACTCCGCGATGGCGTCGAGGAACGCGGCATCGTCGCCGTAGTGCTCGTCCGTCGCGAGGTCGGCCAGCGAGTAGGGACCGGGGAGGACCGCTTGGAGGCCCGAATCGACCAGTTCGGCGGCAGCGTCGAGTTCGGCGGCCACGTCGCCGTCCGGGGTCAGGTCGTCCTGCACCACCGGCTCCCGGTAGAAGTTGTTGTTGTCGTAGTAGCGGACGATACCGCGGGTCTCGACGCTGTCGTGGACCGCCAGCGGGTGGGCGAGCATGTCGTCCCAGCGGAGTTGGCCCTCGACGACGCGGTCGAGGCCGAGGTCCTGCTGGAGCGAGACGACTTCCTCGCGGCCGCGGTCGTAGGCGTCGACGATTGCGCCGTCCTCGTCGCCGCTGATGAGGTCCGTCTTCTGGTGGCCTTTCAGGTCAGACAGTTCGTCTTTGGCCCAGTCCGGAAGCGGGAACAGCCCCGGAGTCGTGGCAACTACCTGTGTCATTAGCCCGGGCTACGAAATGACGGGCTTTAATATTTCCTATTCGAGAAAATGTCTGGCAGTTATTCCATCTGTGTAAAGCGCAGGACGACGAGTTCCTCGTATGGATGTTTCTCGCTCGCAATTCGCTCGCCGACCAGGTCGCGTTCGCGAGCGTACGCGCGAACCGCTTCCGGGTCGGTGAGACTACTGACCAGCAGTAGCGCCTCGCCGCCCGATGCGAGGACCCGCCCGACGCCGTCGAGGAACGGGTCGACGAGCCGACGGCCGTCTTCGCCGCCTGAGAGGGCGTGTTCCATCCAGTCGTCCCACTCTTTCTCTTCGGGCGTCGGGAGATAGGGGGGGTTGAACGCGACGAGGTCGAAGACGCCGTCGCGAAACGGAGACAGGAGGTCGCCGCGGACCACGGGGACGCCGTTTTCGCGGGCCTGACGACACGCCTCGGGGTTCAGGTCGACGCCGAGGGCGTCGGCCCCCGCGTCGGCCATCGCCGCCGCGACGTACCCCGACCCGGTCCCCACGTCGAGCGCTCTGTCGCCCTCGTTCACTCGCTCGCGGGCCGCGTCCGCCAGCAACGCCGAGTCCTCGGCGGGTTGATACACGGACTCGACGCCACGCGCCTCGGCGAGTTTCGGCCGCCCGCTGTCCGCGGACTCCTCGTCGCCCACGGTTCAGGCCTCCGGGTCGCCCACCTCGTGGGCCAGCGTCGCGAGGTCGGCGAACTCCGCCGGCGTGACGTTCCCGGCGCGAGCGCTCATCAGGTCCTCGTCGGCGGCCGCGACGACGGCGTCGGGGTCTCCGAGTCCGGAGATGTGGGCGGTGTTGCGGACGGCGTTGCGCATCGTCTTCCGGCGCTGGGTGAACACGGCCTTCAGGAAGTCCATGAAGAAGTCGTCGCTCGGCACGGAGTAGTCGGGGTCTCGCGGCGTCGTCCGAACGAGTGCGCTGGTCACGCGCGGTTGTGGGTCGAACGCCGTTCGCGGAACCGTCTCGACCACTTCCGCGTCGGCGTAGTGGCCCGCAGTCACGGACAGGCGGCCGTAGTCGTCGGTTCCGGGGTCGGCGGCCATCCGGTCGGCGAACTCCTGCTGAAACATCAGTACGAGCGGTCGCTTCTCGGGTAAGAGGCGGAACGCGATTTCGGAAGACGCACCGTAGGGCAGGTTCGAGATGCTCGCGGTGAACTCGGGGAGGTCGACGTCCAAGGCGTCCCCTTCGACGACGGTCAGACGGTCCGCGGCAATCTCGTCGGCGAACTCCGTGCGGAGGTGGGCCGCGAAGTCCGGGTCGCGTTCGACGACGGTGACGCGGTCCGCGACGGCGAGCAGTCGGTCGGTGAGCGCGCCCGGGCCGCCGCCGATTTCGAGGACGTGCGACAGGTCCACCCCCGCCTCGGTGGCGTACTCGGGAATCCGGTCGAGCACCCGGTCGTCGACGAGGAAGTGTTGGTCCTGTCGGGTGTCCGCCCGTTTCCCGGCCCGCCGGACCAGCGCGTCGGGGTCACGACTCCCGGTCGGTGTCTCGGTCATTGGCTCACCGTAGACGGTCGGCGGTTGAAAAAGCCGCCTACTCTACTCGCTGTATCGCGTCACGGTCCCCGCCGGTCCGTACGCTCACTCGCCGCCCTGCTCGCTCCGTCGCACGAACAACCGGTACTTCAGGTCGTCCTCACGGAGTTCTTCGAGGATGCGCTCGACGAGGACCTCCCTCGGCTTGTGCAGGCCGCTGACTCGCTCTTCGAGGTCGTCGAAGCTCTCGAAGGGCTTTCGCTTTCGCTCGTCGAGGATGCTGTTGCGGAGTTTCTTCCCGATACCCGGCAGGAGGTTCAACTGGTGGAGGCGCAGTGTGATGGGTTGGGCGTCGTTGTAGAAGTCGACGAACCGCTGTTCGTCTGCGTCGACGATTTCCTCGACGGCGTACTCCAGTTCCGAGCGCGCGCTGCTCGGCAAGTCGTCGAACCCGGCCTCGTTGACCCGGGTGAACTCCGTGAGGTCGATGCGGTCGCCGAAGGAGATGTCGTCGTCGTCCGCGAGCGTCAGTTCGTAGATGTAGAACTCGTCGATATCGAGAACGTACGCTAGCGGTTCCTTCTGGTGCTGGGGACGGTCGTCGTCGCTCCGACCGTTGGGAAGGACGTCGAGCACTGCTGCGACCATCTCGTCGCTACCGCTCTCCGTGCTAGTCATGTCAGGAAGTACGACGAGTACACACTTAATGGCGATGGATAGACAACCCACGCCGAGTGGTGGTTTGCGGCGTCAGGCGTACTGTCTGACGACGCCGAGAATCTCGTCGAGTTCGTCGCCGGAGAGGGTGTAGCGTTCCTGTGCGTACACCGCTCGGAGTTCGTCGCGGTCCAGCGGACGGAGATTCGCGATTTTGTACGCCGTCGCCTCGTCAACTTTGTCGAGTTCCTGCAGTTGCTCGACGAACTCGCGGGACTCCTCGGGGTCGAGGAGCGCGAAGCGGTTGACGTGCTCGATGGCTCGCTTGAGTTCGTAGCGCATCTCGCGGTCCTCGTCGGCCGCGCGCTCGATTTCGAGGCCTTCGAGTATCTCCTTGGTCTCGGCGAGGGTCAGGTACTCCTCGTCGAGCTTCGCCTTGAATATCGTCATCGCTCAGTTCTCTTGACGACGGAGGTGAGCGGGCTTGACGATGATGGTCTTGGTCTTGCCGCCGTCGACGATTTCGACCTTGTAGGCCGTGCCCTGCTGGCCGAGGACCGTGCCGGTCTGCCCGTCGAAGCGGGGGTGGAAGCGACCTTCCGGGACCGACGGGTCGATTTTGAGGTGGACTTTCTCGTCCTCCTCGTACTGCTCGACGGCGCGCTGGGGCGGCGAGGTACCGCGGTCTCGGGGCTTGTTCTTCAGTTTGTTACGAGTTCCTTCGAGAGGGCCGTTCGAACTAGGCATTCTTGCCCATCGCTTGTCTGGTCGCCCTAATAAAACGTGCGTTCCGCGACCGCCGTGGCACGCCGAGACGCGCCGCTGACGGGTGGCGGGGAACGCGAAAACGGGAGCCAGTTACAGGCGGCCGACGGTGTCGACTTCGACGGACTCGACGCCGTCGACGTCTTCGAAGGCGTCCTCGACGGCGTCCGTGCCGCCCGCATCGTCGGGGACGATGACGGTGGGCAGCAGGGCGACGAGGCCGAACGCGACGTCGTCACGCTCGAAGCCTTTGATTTTGGCACCTTCGGGAAGCGCGCCTTCGAGACGGTCTTGCAGGTCGTCGAGGTCGACTTCCGGGCTCTGCGGCATGATCTTGATTTTGGCTGCGACTTTTCCCATGGTTATGGTCCGGTGAATCCGCAGTCGGGGCACTTGTAGAGGTTGCTCTGCTTCCGGCAGGTCGCGCACCGGTAAATCTGCTGCCCGCAGTCCGGGCACTTGAACGCGGCGGCGTTCGTGCTGGCGATGTTGATGCCACACGAGACGCACTTTTGCGTTCGCTTTTGCTGGCTCTCGCTCATACTCCATCGTATCCGACGGCGGCTTTTAACGGTTGCCAAACGCCGCCGACTCCCTGCGAGAGAGTGCCACACTCAGCTCCCGGGCAGGATGTCGCCCAGCGCCGCGCCGATAGCCATCGGAACGAAGGCGACGCTACAGACGCAGAAGGACTGCCAGAGGACCGCCGGGTCGGTAACCGGCCACGCGACGACGCCCCATCCGGTCAACAGAGCGACGCTGACCACGTACGCCGTCAGCGTCACGCCCGCGAGGCGGCGGGGCACGAGACCGAACAGTCGACTCGCGACGCGCACGTCCTGGAAATCCGCGACGTAGAGGATGCCGACGACCATCACGACGGCCGTCGCCAGCGTCCCGAGGAGATACAGGGGGTGCTGTGCGATGTAGCGCCCGGCGTCGATGGTGCCGCTCTCGACGGCCATCGGGATGCCGAACAGGAGCGACCCCAGCGCCGCTTCGGCGAGGTCCTCGCGGTCGAAGCCCCACACGACGCGGCCGAAGACGACGGGGTCGTCGTCCTGGGCCTCGGTGGCCGCACGCATCGCCTCGCGGACCTGTTTTCGCTCTTCGGGCGAGTCGACGAGGTCCGCTAACTCCTCCAGTTCGTCGAACAACTCGCTGATGCCGCTGCCGTCGGCTTCGGTGTGGTCGTCGCCGTTCATCAGTTATCGCGGTCCGGACTGCGGCCAGTGAGCGTCGGGTTCAGGTCGCTCGGTTCGTCGGGCCGACCGTTCGTCCAGACGTAGAAGCCCTCACCGGTCGACGCGCCGAGGCGACCGGCGTCGACGGCCCGACGGAGCAGGTCCGGCGGGTCGAACTGCGGACCGAGGCGGGACGAAAGGACTGCCAGTGAGTCCAATACCGCGTCGAGGCCGAGTTCGTCCGCCCGCGCCAGCGGGCCGCCCCGGTCCGCGCCGCGCGTCGCGACGCGGTCGATGTCGGGGATGCTCGCCACCTCGGCCTCGACCATCCGTATCGCCTCCGCGACGGCCGCGAGTTCGAGGCGCGCGCCAGCGAATCCGGGACCGTCGCCGACGATAACCGGCACGCAGTCGAGTCCGCGGACGAACGCCGTCGCTCGGTCGCGGGCGTTCGTCGTCGTCTGCTCGGCCAGTACCACTTCGACGAGCGGCGGGTCAGTCGAATCGAGGAAATTGATGCCTACCGCTCGACCGGGCGTCTGTAACCCCGCCGCAACGGCGGTGACCGACACCGTCGCATCACCCGTCGCGACCAGCGTCTCGTCGCCTATCGCCGTCTCCACCTCCGCGAGTAGTTCGCGCCGCCGTCCGGTGTCGCCGTCGGTCGCATCCGCGACGAGCGCTGCCCCGTCGACCGCGCTGTGTAAGTCCGTCGTCCCGGTCACGTAGTCGGTGACGGGTACGTCGAGCGTCTGGTCCACTGTGTCGACGGCGTCCATGACGGCGTTGGCGTCGTTCGCGTACAGGCGCACCTCATGTCCGGCGCGCACGCACCGTCGAGTTAGGTCACGCCCGCGTCCCCCGACTCCCAGTACGGCCACGTTCATGTCACTATGAGTGTTGTGCCACCGGTTAAGCCTTTACTCGTGCCCGATTCGGGTCCGGTAACCGGGTTTTAACGCCGTCACTTTCGCCGGTACTGCCCAAACATTTATACGTGATGGGCCTTTCTCCGTAAAAGAACACATGGAAAGGCCGACGCGCCAGCGGGATACGGACCAACAGGAGCGTGAGCAGGAGTCCGAGGATACAGGCCAGCAGACCTGTCCCGAGTGTGAGTCGGAGAACATATCCAGTGACGGCGGCGGGGAACTCGTCTGCGAGGACTGTGGCCTCGTGATCGAAGACGAGAACATCGACCGCGGGCCGGAGTGGCGTGCCTTCAACCACTCGGAGCGTCAGTCGAAGTCGCGCGTCGGAGCGCCGACGACCCAGACGATGCACGATAAGGGGCTGACGACCCAAATCGACTGGAAAGACAAAGACGCCTACGGCCGTTCACTGTCCTCCGAGAAACGCTCGCAGATGCACCGACTTCGGAAGTGGCAGGAGCGAATCCGGACGAAAGACGCCGGTGAGCGAAACCTCCAGTTCGCGCTCTCGGAGATTGACCGCATGGCTTCCGCGCTGGGTGTCCCGCGCTCGGTCAGGGAAGTCGCTTCGGTCATCTACCGGCGCGCGCTCAACGAGGACCTCATCCGCGGCCGCTCCATCGAGGGCGTCGCGACGGCGTGTCTGTACGCCGCCTGTCGGCAGGAAGGAATTCCCCGCAGTCTGGAAGAGGTGTCCGACGTGTCCCGGGTCGAACAGAAGGAAATCGGGCGGACCTACCGCTACGTCGCACAGGAACTCGAACTGAAGATGGAACCGGTCGACCCCAAGCAGTACGTCCCCCGGTTCGCCTCGGAACTGGAACTCTCTGAGGAGGTCCAGTCGAAGGCCAACGAGATTATCGACACCACTGCCGAACAGGGCCTGCTCTCCGGCAAGTCCCCGACTGGGTACGCCGCCGCCGCCATCTACGCGGCGTCGCTCCTCTGCAACGAGAAGAAGACCCAGCGCGAAGTCGCCGACGTGGCGCAGGTGACGGAAGTCACCATCCGGAACCGGTATCAGGAACAGATCGAAGCGATGGGCATCCACTGACTGCCCGCGAATCCCGCCAGCGCCCCATTTTTGCGACTGCCGTCCGACGCCGCTCAGCGACCGGTAAGTTCGTCGCCGGTCGCCACCTCGTCCCGCGAGACCCGTATTGGCGGCCGGTTCGACCCACCAAAACAGTGAACTGTTCCCGCGGCCGAGGATACGCGTATCGCGAATGCCGCCGGAGACAGACGACTCGACAGACCCCAGTTCGCTCGTCGCGGACGTGCTGACGGGGTCTGAAGTGGACACGGACCGGGTTCCCACGTTGTTGGGTTTCCTCGACGTGGGGGACCGGCAGGTCCGTCTCGGGTCGGCGGCGGCCCTCTGCGTGGTCGCCGACGAGCATCCCGACATCGTCGGATATCTCGCCGGGCGACTCGCCGACCGGGCCGACGGGGAAACCGGCCTCGCGGCGGCCCTCGCACTCGACTACCTCGCCGCCCTCGACCCGGACACCGTCGCGGACGAACTCGAAGGTGACGACGCGCGACCGACGTACGGCGTCGAGCGGTCCGCGCCGACCCGTGAGGGGCAGTCGAACCGCGATATCGGCCGGACGCGCCTCGCGGGGACGGGGTCGGACTACGGCCCCCGGCAGGTGTACACCGACGACGGTGAGGAGAACGGGGACAGTGACGCGGGAGGTGGGGGTGGGGAGGACAGCGATTCGGACGCGGGCCGGACCATCGGCCAGCGGCCGCCGGCCAACGACGCCGAGTGGTTCTCGCTGGTGACCTACGAGAGTCGCTTCGACGACTTCACTATCCTGTCGCCGCGGGACCGCGGGCGGTACGGCGACTCCTACCGCACGCTCGGGATGGCCGACGACGAGGAGTACGCGGTGTCGTTACGTCTGCTTCGCAGCGACGCGGCCTCGTCGTTCGTCGAGGCGCTCCGGTCACAGCTACGGACGTGGACCTCTGTCAGCGACGCCGAGAACGTCGTGTCGGTGTACGACTGGAACACGGCCCCCCTGCCGTGGCTCGCCGCAGAGTACGCCGACGAGACGCTCGCCGAGCGGTCCCGGTTCCCGCCGCCCGAGGCCGCGTGGCAGGCCGAGCAACTGGCGAGCGCACTCGCGACACTGCACGAACGCGGGGTCGTCCACGCGGGCATCGACGCGCAGGCCGTCGCCTACTACGGGAACGTCCTCACCGAGGACGACCGTCAGCCCCCGATGCTCGACAGCGTCGGTCTCCTGCACGTCTACCGGCAGTACGCCGACCCGTCGAACTTCCTCGACCCGCGGTACGCGGCCCCAGAGTATTACGAACGGCGCTTCGGCCGCATTGACCACGCGACGGACATCTACCAGTTGGGTGCCGTCTGCTACCGACTGTTCACGGGCCGACCACCCTACACGGGGTCGTTCGCGGCGGTCCGCGACGCCGTCATCGACGGTCCGCCGCCGACGCCCAGCGACGTGGCCGACGTGCCGACGGCCGTCGACGACATCGTCGGGAAAGCGATGGCGACGCAGAAACTCAGACGCTACGAGACGGCCGCACACGTAGCGCAAGAGCTACGTGCGCTCCGGGAACCACAGGAGAACGATGCAAAGTAGCGTCTCCGTCGGGTTGCCGTTCGCGCCGAACAACCCGAATCTGACGTTCATCTTCTTCATCGCATTGACGCTGCTCATCGTCTTGGGCCTCCGATTCACGTTCTACGCGTACCTGAATCGGCGGGCGAGTGACCTCGTGGCCGAACACCGTCTGTGGGACTACCTCGCCGTCGTCGGCCTCCTCGCCGTCGGGTTCGCCGTCCTCGGACTGGTCGAAATCCTGACCACGTTCGTCCTGCCGTTCAAGAGCGCGCTGTTGCTCGCGACGGTGTTCTTACTCGCGGTGACGATGCGGGTGCTGTACCGGAGCGTCGTCCCCGCGACGAGCGACGGAAGCGGCCGGACCGAACGAGTCCTCTCCCGGGCGGCCGTCGTCGCCGTTGTCGTCGTCTTCCTCGGGATGGCGTCGGTCGGCCGTCACCCCCTACTCGTGGCGGTGATGGGCGGAAGCGCGCTCACCTTCGCCGTCGCCGGGTTCTCGTTCGGCCGCCGCGGGGCCGCCGAGACGCGCGTCCAGGGGACGGTAATCGACACGCTTCTCCGACATCTCCTCCCGGTGTTGCTGTTCGCGGCGATGGTTCCGGCCGTCGACCTCGCGGTGCTGGTCGGACTGGACCGCGTCGTCGTCCTCCACACGCAGGTCGTCTTCGTCATCATGACCGCGACGACGCTGATGACCGCGACGATAAAACTCCGGCAGAATCTCGCCAGTCTCTGACCCGCCCCCTATCCTTTTTGCTCGTCGGGGGCCTCGGGGTCCGTATGCGCGCTGTCAGATTTCACGAGCACGGCGGTCCCGAGGTTCTCACAGTCGAAGACGTTCCGATGCCGACGCCCGAGGGGGACGAAGTACTGGTCGAGGTGGCGGCCGCCGGAGTCAACCCGGTGGACACCTACTTCCGCGACGGGGCGTACGACCCGGGTGAACTGCCGTGGATTCCGGGGTCGGACTGCGCCGGGACCGTCGCCGAAATCGGCGATGCCGTCGAGGGCTACGCCGAGGGTGACCGCGTGTTCGCGACGGGTCTCGGGAACTGGTTGCAGGGGACCTGTGCGGAGTACGCCATCGTCCCCGAATCCCACCTCGCACATTTGCCCGACGCCGTCGATTTCGAGACGGGCGCGGCCGTCGCCCTCGTCGGCGTCACGGCGTGGCAGACGCTCGTCGACGCCTGTTCGCTCGAACTGGCCGAACGCGCCCTGATTCACGGCGGGAGCGGCGGCGTCGGCCACGTCGCGGTCCAACTCGCGGACGCCGCCGGTGCGCGCGTCACGACGACGGCGTCCCCGCAGTACCACGACCGACTGAGCAAACTCGGGGCCGACGACGTGTTCGACTACCGCCGCGAGGACATCGCAGACGCCGTTACCGAGGCGGGCGCGCCCGACGTTATTCTCGACCACCGACTCGACGACTACCTCTCGTTCGACACCGACGTGGCCGCACAGAGCGCGCGCATCGCCGCCATCGGCAACTCGGACCTCGCGGCCACGTTCGAGAACGTCCCGCAGTGCCGAGCGAAAGACCTCACCGTCCACCACGTCTCGATGTTCAACACGCCGGAGTTCGGGGCCGTCCTCGACCGCCTCGCGACGCTGATGGCCGACGACGCGCTCACTGGGGTCGTCGCCGACACCTACGCCCTCGACGAGGTGGCCGACGCCCACGTCGACGTTCTCGAAGAGAGCTTCCTCGGCAAACTCGTCGTCACGCCCTGACCCTTTATCCTGTCCGCGGTCGATACTGTTCGCATGTCCGTCACCTTCGATTTCGACGGGGAGGTCGCACTGGTCACCGGCGTCGGCGGGGCGTTGGGGAGCGCCGCCGCGAACGCGTTCCTCGACGCGGGCGCGACGGTCTGCGGGGCCGACGTGGTCGAACCCGACAGCGAGGAGTTCCAGTTAGCGGACCCCGACCGTATCCACTTCCATCAGGGCGACTTCACCGACGAGGACGACGTGGCGGCCGTCGTCGACGCTATCGTCGAGGAACACGGCCGACTCGACTACCTCCTCAACATCGCCGGGACGTGGCGCGGCGGCGACCCCATCCACGAGACTGACGCCAGCGCGTTCGACTTCCTCTTCGGCGTCAACCTCAAGACGATGTTCCTCGCATCGAAGCACGCGCTCCCCCACCTCAGAGAGACCGAGGGCGCTATCGTCTCCGTGTCTGCCAGGTCGTCGCTGGAGGGCGGCGAGGGCGACGGCCTCTACCGAGCAACGAAAGCGGGCGTCCGCATCCTCACCGAAACTATCGCCGAGGAGAATCTGGGGACGGTCCGGGCCAACAGCGTGATGCCGAGCGTCATCGACACGCCGATGAACCGCGAGATGATGCCCGACTCGGACTTCGAGAAGTGGGTCGACCCGCGGGACATCGCCGCCACGATGTTGTATCTGTGTTCCGACGCGGCGTCGGTGACCAGTGGCGCCGCCGTCCCGGTCTACGGGGAAGCGTAGACCGAGCAGAGGCGGCGCATCTGACCAGTGACAGTCCCGGTCTACGGGGAAGCGTAGACCGAGCAGAGGCGGCGCATCTGACCAGTGACAGTCCCGGTCTACGGGGAAGCGTAGACCGAGCAGCGGCGGCGCGTCTGATGCACAGTACCGGTGTTCACGGACGGGACGGAGAACGAAACGGGTCGTCGTCCCGGTGGACGGACGACGGCCCGCAGACAGAAGCACGTTCTGATGGACAGAACTGACGGGGTGTGGTGGGGGAAAGCCCCGTCAGCCGTTAGCACGATTGGCCGTCCACACTGGCAACAGACGAGATGTGGGACACCATGACAATGCGATGGTTGCTCGGTGAGTTCCGGGAAGCGAGTGTGGACGGTCGTCAGTTCGCCGTGATTGCATTAGTCCGTTGATAATATCCCTATATAGCCCTCAATCGGCCACTGTATCACCGGATTACGTCGCGGTATCGGTCGGTAATCACAGCGGTTAACCACGGGACCGGGTTACCGCGGGACAGCAACATGTCCGAGCGAGAGACGTGGGCGACGCGAATCGGGTTCGTCCTCGCGGCCATCGGTAGCGCAGTCGGTCTGGGGAACCTCTGGCAGTTCCCGTTCAAGACCGCGACCAACGGCGGCGCGGCGTTCGTGGTGTTCTACCTCGCCGCCGTCCTCCTCGTCGGGTTTCCGGCGATGCTCGCGGAGTTCGTCGTCGGGCGGCGGACGAACGTCAACGCCGTCGACGCGTTCTCGGAACTGGGCCACCGTCAGTGGCGGGCCGTCGGCGGGTTGGCCGTCTTCACGGGCTTTTGGATTCTCTCGTACTACAACGTCGTCGGCGGGTGGGTCATCCGCTACATCGTCGGGAGCGCGACGGGGGCGTACTTCGCCGACCCCGGGAGCTACTTCGGTGCCGTCTCCGCTGGACCGGGCGCGGTGCTCGCACAGGCCCTCTTCCTCGCCGTCGTCGTCGGCATCGTCGCCCTCGGCATCGAGGACGGCATCGAGAAGGCGACGAAACTGATGGTCCCCAGCATCGCCGTTCTGCTGGTGGCACTCGCAGCGTGGGTCGCGACGCTCCCCGGTGCGGGGGCTGGCTACGCGTTCTTCCTCTCGCCTGACCTCGGCACGATGGTCGAGAACGCGCCGACCATCATCCCCTTCGCCGTCGGGCAGGCGTTCTTCACGCTCTCGCTGGGGATGGCTATCATGGTCACCTACTCCTCGTACGTCGGCAGCGACGACAACATGGTCGTCGACGGCGGCGTCATCGTGGTCACGAACACCCTGGTCGGCATCCTCGCGGGCCTCGTCGTCTTCCCCATCCTCCTCACTATCGGCACGGAAATCACCACCGAGAGCGGCGGCGCGGGGGCGCTGTTCGTCGCGACGGCCGCCGGGTTCAGTTCGGTCCCGTTCGGTCGCGTGTTCGGCGTCGTCTTCTTCGGCGTCGTCCTCATCGCGGCGCTCTCTTCGGCCATCAGCCTTCTCGAGGTGACCGTCGCGTACGCCAACGACAACTACGGGGTCTCCCGGGGCCGTCTCGCGGCGGCCATCGGCGTCGGCCTCTTCCTCCTCGGCTTGCCGTCGGCGTGGGACACCGCGTGGCTGACGTGGTTCGACCGATTCGCGTATCAGGTGTTCCTCCCCGTCTCGGTGCTCGCGATGGTCGGATTCGTCGGGTGGGTACTCGGACGCGACGCCGTCGACGAACTCCGCCGCGGGGCCGAGTCGCTCGACTCCTTCGGCCCGGTTTGGCTGTGGACGCTCCGCGTAGTCGTCGTCGCGGCCATCGTCGGAACGCTCTTGCTCGGCATCAACGAGATGTTCCTCGTCGAGAACGCCGACTTCTTCCAACCGCTCTGACGCGTTTCGTCCGCTCTCGACACGCTTTTTCCTGCGTGGACTGACCCCCAGTCGATGACGAGAGCCACGTGGCGGACCCGACTCGGGTTCGTCCTCGCCGCCGTCGGAAGCGCCGTGGGCCTCGGGAACATCTGGCGGTTCCCGTGGCTGACCGCGACCAACGGGGGCGCGGCCTTCCTCCTGTTGTACCTCCTCGTAATCGTCCTCGTCGGCGTCCCCGGCCTCGTCGGCGAGATGGTCATCGGTCGCCGGAGTCGCCGGAATCCCGTCGGCGCGTTCGCCGAACTGGGCGGCCCCCGGTGGCGAGTCCTCGGTGGCGTGGCGCTGGTCGCCTCCGTCGTCGTCCTCTCGTTCTACTCGGTGGTCGGCGGCTGGATTCTCCGGTACACCCTCGCCAGCGCGACTGGCGCGTACTTCGCCGCGCCCGAGCAGTACTTCGCGGCCATCGACTACGGAGTTGGCGCGGCGGGCTTTCACGCCCTGTTCCTGCTGGCGACGGTGGCCGTGGTCTACGCGGGCGTCGACCGCGGCATCGAACTGGCCACGACGGTGATGGTGCCCGGTATCGTCCTGCTGTTCGGTGGCCTCGCCGTCTGGGTCGCCACCCTCCCGGGCAGCGGCGGCGGCTACGAGTTCTTCCTCTCGCTGGATGTGGCGTACCTCCGCGATAATTTCTTCAGCGTCCTCGTCGCGGCGGCCGGACAGGCGCTGTTCACTCTCTCCGTGGGTGCGGGCGCGATGCTGACGTACGCCTCCTACCTCGGCGAGGACCGCTCGCTGGCCGCGGACGGAACCATCATCGCCGCGCTGAACACCGGCATCGGCGTCCTCGCGGGGCTGGTCATCTTCCCGCTGCTGTTCTCTCTGGGCGTCTCGCCGGGCGAAGGTGGGCCCGGCGCGCTGTTCGTCGGCCTGGCGGGCGCGTTCGGGACGCTTCCGTACAGTCGCGTCGTCGGCGTCGTCTTCTTCGGCGTCGTCCTCTTGGCGGCGCTGTCCTCGGCGATAAGCATCATGGAGGTGCTCGTCGCCTACCTCGTCGACGAACACGCGCTCTCCCGGCCGCGAGCGACCGCTGGCGTCGGCGGCCTCTTTCTGGTTACGGGGACTGCCGCCGCCCTCTCCCCGTCGCTGTTCGGCCTC
Organism: Haloarcula marina; assembly: GCF_024218775.1. Classification (NCBI taxonomy): domain Archaea; kingdom Methanobacteriati; phylum Methanobacteriota; class Halobacteria; order Halobacteriales; family Haloarculaceae; genus Haloarcula; species Haloarcula marina. The sequence goes on from NZ_CP100404.1 coordinate 1,472,888, forward strand.
CTCGCGGACACGTTGGCGAACCTCGTCCTCACCGCCGGACTCCTCGGATTCCTGCTGTTCGACGGGTGGGTGCTCCGGCGTGCCGCCCTCGACGAGTACGAGACGGGCGCGGGTCGACTCGCCCGCCTGACGGGTCGTCCGTGGTACTACGCCGTCGCCGTCGTCATTCCCCTGTTCCTCGCGTTCACCTTCCTCACGGGACTCGGGGCCGTCGCCGGCGTCCCTGTGTCCGCACCGGCGGCACTCGCGCTGGCCGTCGTCGGCGTCGGCGGGGCCATCGTCTTGCTTCGGTCAGACACCGATTCGACGGCCTGACTCCCGCGCCCCTTCTCGGATGGAAACCCGGAAAAGCGCTCGGTGCCTCCCCCGAGACGATGGAACGCGGACGCATCGACGTGACGGGGCTCTCGGGCGGCATCGACCTGCAGGCGACCGTCGAGAGCGGCCAGTCCTACCTCTGGGACCGCGAAGACGGCCGGATGTACGAGCGGACGGCCGCCAGCGGTGGGGACGCGTGGTACTGGACGACTATCCGCGTCGACGGCGACCCCGAAGTTATCCGGGTCCGGCAGGCGGACGGCAACCTCGAATGGGAGTCGAGTTTCGACGCCGAACCGCAGGTCCGAACCCTCCTGGGTCTGGACGACGACCTCCCGGCGATTCGGGAGACTGCGCCGCCGGACGCCGTGGTCGACGAGGCCTTCGACGCCTACTGGGGGATGCGTATCGTCCGCGACCCTGCCTTTCCGACGCTCATCTCGTTCATCTGCTCGGCGCAGATGCGAGTCGGCCGCATTCACGGGATGCAACAGGCGCTCCGTCGCGAGTTCGGCGAGGCCGTCGAGTTCGACGGCGGGACCTACCGCGCGTTTCCGACGCCCGACGCCCTCGCCGGGGCGAGCGAGGCTGACCTGCGGGACCTGAATCTCGGCTACCGCGCGCCCTACGTCAAGCGGTCGGCGGAGATGGTCGCCGACGGCGACGCCCACCCCGACGACGCGCGCGGCCTCGACTACGAGGACGCCCGCGAGACGCTGACCCAGTTCGTCGGCGTCGGCGACAAGGTGTCCGACTGCATCCTCCTGTTCTCGCTGGGCTACCTCGAAGCGGTCCCGCTGGACACGTGGATTCGGACGACTATCGAGGAGTACTACCCCGAATGCGACCGCGGGAACTACCGGGACACGTCTGCGGCTATCCGCGAGACCCTCGGCGGCGAGTACGCCGGGTACACGCAGACCTACCTGTTTCACTACCTCCGGTCGGGCGGCCGGGACCACTGAAACTAACTTCGGGCCCGCGGTACACTCGCCTATGTCTCGCAAACGGGTACACGTGTACGTCACGGGCCGCGTACAGGGAGTTTACTACCGAGCGACCACGCGCGACACCGCCCGCGAACACGGGGTCGACGGCTGGGTGAAGAACCTCGACGACGGCCGCGTCGAAGCGGTGTTCGAAGGCGACCCCGACGCCGTCGACGAAATGGTCGAGTTCTGCTACGACGGGAGCACGCGAGCGAACGTCACCGACGTAGAGATTCACGACGAGGACCCCGAGGGACTGGACGGGTTCGAGGTCCGCTGGTAGGAACCGGCTGGGCGGCCCCGCCCGCCCCCTATCGTTACCACGGAGGCGGGCGAACCCCCGCGTATGCTCACTGGCTCAGAGATGGGCGTCGTCGACGAGAACGCGGCGGCGCTCGGCGTCCCGCGCAAGCAGTTGATGGAGTCCTCGGGCAACGCCACCGCGCGGGCGGTCAGGGAACACGTCGACCCGGGCGCGGCCGTGACCGTCGTGGCCGGGCGAGGCAACAACGGCGGCGACGCGCTCGTTGCCGCTCGCTTCTTGGACGAGTACGACCTCCGAGTCCTCCTGTTGGGTCGTCCGGAGACCATTACGACAGACATCTCCCGGGCGAACTGGGATGCGCTCCAGTCGGCCGAGTATCCCACCGAACAGGTCGGCGACGCGTCCGCGTTCGACCTCGGGAATCCCGAGTTGGTCGTCGACGCCATGCTCGGAACCGGCATCAGCGGTGCGCTCCGGGAACCGGAGGCCACGGCCGCCGCCGCGATGAACGCGAGCGACGCCACGGTCCTCTCGGTGGACGTGCCCTCGGGACTGGACGCCGAGGACGGGACCCGCGCCGACAACGCCGTCGACCCGGACCACGTCGTCACGTTCCACGACACGAAACCCGGACTCGACGCACTCGACGCGACGGTCACCGTCGCTGACATCGGCATCCCGGACGCCGCCCAACTGTTCGTCGAACGGGGCGACCTCACGCGACTCGACCGCGACCCGTTCAGCCACAAGGGCGACAACGGCGAGGTGCTGGTCGTCGGTGGCGGCCCGTACACCGGCGCCCCGGCCCTCTCCGCACAGGCCGCGCTCCGTGCGGGCGCGGACCTCGTCCGCGTCGCCGCCCCCGCCGCTGTCGCCCGCGAGATTCAGGGGTACAGCGAGAACCTCATCGTGATTCCGTACGACGGCGACCACCTCGCGCCGCCGCACGCCGACCGACTCGCCGACCTCGCGGCCGACCACCACGCCCTCGTCCTCGGCCCGGGACTGGGCGACGCCGAGGGAACCCTCGACGCGGTCGGCGACCTCCTCGAAACGTTCGAGGGGACCGCCGTCGTCGACGCCGACGCGCTCTCGGTCGTCCCCGAAATCGACACCGACGCCTCGCTGGTCTGTACCCCTCATCAGGGCGAACTCGTGGGTATGGGCGGCGAGACCAGCGACGACTGGCGCGAACGGGCCGACCTCGTCGAATCCTTCGCCGCCGAACTCGGTCACACGATGCTCGTGAAGGGCGCGTACGACGTGATTTCCGACGGCGAGGAAACGCGCGTCAACCGGACGGGCAACGCCGGGATGACCGTCGGCGGGACGGGCGACGTTCTCGCGGGCGTCACCGGCGCGCTGGCGTGCGTGCAGGAACCCCGTCACGCGGCCGCTATCGCCGCCTACGCCGTCGGCGACGCCGGAGATACCGTGGTCGCGGACCGCGGCTACGGCCTCGTGGCGACGGACCTCCTCGACGCGGTTCCGCCCTCGTTGTGGAGCGACGGCGAGCAATAGCGCGCCGGTCGCCGCCGAGGTACGCATCTGCTGCCCAAATCGTAACAACGGATTTACAACTCTCGTCCTTTGTGACAGCGCATGCGAACCACACTCACGGCGTGTTGTCTCGCTCTCGTCGTCCTGCTCAGTGGCTGTGCGGGCGTCTCGCAGAGCGAACAGGTGTCGCCGACGGAGGCCGGGACGGGCACCGGAACCGAGGCGGCGACGGCGACTGACACGCAGGCACAGACCGGGACAGCATCGCCGACGGCCGTATCGACCACCGATACTGAGGCGTCCTACACCCAGACGCCCCACATGGGCTGTCAGCCGGGTGCCATCGAGAAGAACGGGACCTGCCGGGTCGTCACCAACGGCTCGAACGCCGAGATATTCAGCGCCGAGAACCTCTCGGCCATCACGGCGTCGAACACGACTATCAACGGCACGCCGGGCTATCTCGCTCGGCCCGCCGCCGAGGGCGAGTACCCCGCGGTCGTGATGATTCACGAGTGGTGGGGCGTCAACCGGAACATCAGGCACATGGCCGACATCCTCGCGGGCCACGGCTACGTCGTCTTCGCCGTCGACCTGTACGACGGCCGCGTGGCGACCAACTCCTCGTACGCCGCGCAACTCTCCGGCGAGGTTCGGAACGACCCCGACGAGGCGGTGGCGAAGATGAGCGACGCGACGGCGGGACTCCGCGAGCGCTCGGATACGACCCAGCAGGTCGCGAGCCTCGGATGGTGTTTCGGCGGCGGACAGAGCCTCCAACTCAGCCTGAGCGAGGCCGACCTGAACGCGACGGTCATCTACTACGGGACACTGACGACGAACGCGTCGACGCTCGAACGAATCGACGCACCGGTGCTGGGCGTGTTCGGGGCCGAGGACCGAGTCGTCCCGATTTCGGACGTGCGCGCGTTCAACCGGACGCTCACGGAACTGGGTGTCGAACACGAGGTGTACGTCTACGAGGGGGCCGGTCACGGCTTCGCCAACCCCAGCGGCGAGAGTTTCAGACCGAACGCGACCAGAGACGCGTGGGAGAAGACGCTGCGCTTCCTCAACGAGTCGCTCCGAGAATCGGCGTCGGCCTCGTAGCGTCGCTCAGGCCGACGCGCCCACGAGGTCCCCGGCTTTCGACCGGGACCGCTCGACGATGGCCGGACGGGCCTCGAACTCGATGACGACTTGGTCGCCGTAGTCGACGTCGATGACGTGGGCGTTGTCGTGAATCCACGAGACGACGCTCATCGTCTCGTCGGTCATCGGCAGTACCAGTCGCTCTTGCTCGTAGTCGGGGAGTTCGTGGTCGATGCGCGCCGCCAGTTCCTCGATGTTCAGCCCTTCGGCCGCGCTCACGGCCACGGGGTTCGGCGCGAGTTTCGACAGCGCCGCGCGCTTGCGTTCGACCTCCTCGTCGTCGACGGTGTCCGTCTTGTTCAGCACCGTCACGATGGGGGCCTCGTTGCGCTCGTACAGCGTGTCGTGACTCGTCACCAGTTTCTCGCGTATCTCCTCGACGGACTCGGAGACGTCGACGACGAGCAAGACGAGGTCGGCCCGGTACACCGAGTCCAGCGTCGACTTGAACGACTCGACAAGCCAGTGGGGGAGGTCCTGAATGAACCCGACGGTGTCGGTGACGAGGACTTCGCGCTTTCCGACCTGCGCGCGTCGCGTCGTCGTCCCGAGCGTCGTGAACAGGCGGTCCTCGCTCTCGGCGGTCGTATCGAGGTCCGGATGTAGGTCCTCGTTCTCGTCGACCTCCAAGTCGTCGGCGAGACGGCGCAGCAGGGTCGACTTCCCGGCGTTCGTGTAGCCCGCGAGCGCCACCAGGTCGAACCCGGACTCCCGGCGCTGTTCGCGGCGGTGTTGCTCGGTCTCCTCGATGGACGCCAACTCGTCCCTGATGTTCGAAATCTGCTTTTTGATGTCCTCTTCGCGGCTCTCGTCGTACTCGCCGAGGCCCATGAACCCGGGCCGTTCGTCTCGCTTGGCGAGGCTGGCTTTGGCCTCGGCCCGCGGGAGTTCGTAGCGCAGTTCGGCCAGTTCGACCTGTAACTGGGCCTTCCGCGTGTGGGCGCGCTGGCCGAAGATTTCGAGGATGAGGCGGAATCGGTCGATGACCTTCACGCCCTTGGGCAGTTCGTTGCCGATGTTGTACGTCTGGTACGGTCCCAGTTGGTTGTCGAATATGACTGCCGTCGCTCGTTCGCGGGCGACGGTGTTGCCCAGTCGCGTCACCTTCCCCTCGCCGAGGTGGTAGGCGGGGTCTTCGGTCCGGGTCTGGGTTATCTCGCCGACCACGTCGTAGCCGGCGGCCCGCGCGAGGTCACGGATTTCTTCGGTATCGGCCGTGCCGCTGTCGACGCGTTTCGCGACGACCGCACGGTCCGTTGTCTGTGTCGCCGTCACTCACCGTGGAGTAGGTTCGCCGATTATTTAATCTGCGGGGTGGTCGCCGGGAGTCGCGGACGGCGACGGGGTGGGCACAAAGGCTTTAAAATACGACGGTCAGGTATCCACTATGGTTGAGTTTGCATTGCAACTGGATGGATTTGGCCTCCAGCAGGTGGGACTGGAGTTCGGTGCGGGCGGCCTCATCGGCGGCCTCATCGGCTTCGCCGCGAAGAAGGTGGCAAAGCTCATCGCCGTCATCGTCGGCCTCGAACTGGCGCTGTTCAAGTTCCTCGAAACCCGGGGTATCCTCGAAGTGAACTGGCAGGCCATCGGCGGGGCCGCAGAGAACGCGACCGCCGCCGGAACGACCGCTGCGGGACAACCACCGTCGTGGCTGCTCTCGCTCCTCTCGGCCCTCCCGGTCAGCGCCGGCTTCACCGGCGGCTTCCTCGTCGGCTTCAAGAAGGGATGACGCAACCGACTTCTCGCCGCGTCGCGCTCAGCGCGTGCTGATGTCGTCTTCGTCTTTGATGATTCGCGTCTCCGCCTCGCCGCTCGTGTGCTCGTTTACGAGGTCGTAGAAGTCGTTCTGCATCCCCGCGGGGAACGTGATGACGCCGACCCACGACCCGTCGGCCTGCCACTCTTCGCGCTCTAGGTCGCCGAACTGCCGGATTCGCGCCTGCGCGCTCCCGGCGTAGTCGGCGGGGACCTGCACGGCGACGGTCACTTCGTCGAACCTGATGGGGATGACCGGCCGGAGCGCGTCCAAGGCGTCGTCGACCTGCGTCTCGACGGGTTCCATCGGGTCGACGCGGAAGTCCGTTTCCGCCAGCGCGGACTCGATGCGTTCCGGCGGATGCGGCGCGTCGTCCATCTGCGGATTGACCGCGTTGCGGGTGATGCGCTGGACGAGTTGCTTGTGCTTTTGCTCCTGCATCTCCCGGCGCTGGTCGGCGGTAATCTGTATCTCGCCGCGCTTGATGACCTCCGGGATAATCTCCATCGGGTCCGTCGTCTCGAACACCTTCTCCAGCATGTCCTCGGGCGGTCGGTCGCCGCGAGACGCGTCCTCGAAGATGTCCTCGGCGGCGATGACGTCCTCCAACTCGCCGTCGAAGTCCCCGCGCTTGATAGCCAGTGCCGCGTCGGGGTCCACCAGTACCTCGAACCGTTGCCCGTGCGATTCGAGGCGTGCAGTCACCGCCTCGTCAAGCGATATCATACCTCCGGATAGCGGTGGCGCAGTTAAAGACCTTACTGCGTCGGGATACGGGACTGAGAAATGCGGGTCGCGGCGGCCGGTTACTCTTCGTCTTCGGGTTGGTCTTCGTCCTCGTCCTCGTCCTCGCTCTCGTCGGCCAGCAGGTCGGCCTCGGCGAGGTGGTCCGCCTTCTCCTCGTCGGAGAGTTCGCGGAACATCTCCGTCTCGGTGTCGATGACGGCGATGCCGATGCCCTCCGGCGAGAGTTCGTTGTCGTTGACCGACGCCAGCGCGGCCAAAGCCAGGTCGACGCCCGCGTCCAGGTCCATCTCCTCGTCGTAGTGCGCTTCGAGGTAGTCGCGGATATCGCCGCGGTCCGCGCCGACTGCGAGGGCCTTCCACTCGTAGGGCGTCCCCGAGGGGTCAGTCTCGTAGAGGCGGGGTTCGCCGTCGGCGATACCGGCGATGATGAGGGCGACGCCGAACGGGCGCGCGCCGCCGACCTGCGTGTACTGCTGGATGTAGTCGGTAATCTCCTTCGTCAGCGTCTCGACGCCGACGGGTTCGCCGTAGCGGAGTTGGTTGACCTGGGCCTGTCGGCGGGCGAAGTCGATGAGTTGGCGGGCGTCGGCGACGTGGCCCGCCGAGGCGATGCCGATGTGGTCGTCGGCCTTGTGAATCTTCTCGACAGAAGACCGCTCCATCAGCGGGGAGCGGATACGCTTATCGACGGCCAGCACCACGCCGTCCTTCGTTCGGATACCGATGCTCGCTGTGCCGCGCTTGACCGCTTCGCGGGCGTACTCCACCTGATAGAGGCGGCCGTCCGGAGAGAAGATAGTAATCCCGCGGTCGTACGCCTGTTGTTGGTTTTGTCCCTGCATAGTTATCGGAAATCGAGGTCTGTCGCGCCCACGAACGCCCCGTCGGTACGCACGTCGACCCGGGTTCCTCGGGCGACGGCGTGGCGGTCTGCGTTGTCGAACACGACGTGTCTCTGGTCGGATGGTTCCGCCGGGCCGCGTATATATTTTTCTTCACAGGCGCGCACGGTCCCGCTCGTTCCGGCTACGCGCAGACCGACCTCGTGGCCGTCGACGGCGTCGATACACGCGATTGCGGCGCGTGCCTCGTCGGTGTGGCCGCGCCGGACGCGGACGATGGCGTGACCGCTTCCATCGGCGTGGGAAAAGCGAAGGAGTCGCACGTCGGCGTCGGCACTGCCCGTATCGCCCAACAGATTCTGTGCGGCGTACCAGAGTTCGCGCTGGAACGCCCGTCGGTCGAGTTCGGCGTCGGGCCACGTCTCGACGGCGACGGCGAGGTACCGCCAGCGCGGTTGGAGGTGCTTCGGGAGGTGTTTCATCGAGTGCCTCCGGTCGGTGACTGTCCCATACTCACCGTTCGGACGGGCGTGTGAAGAAGCGATTGGTGCGCGGACGGCGATTCGCGGACGCTGACGCGGCGCGCTCGGTCAGCAGAGCGGCGACCCGATACGGGTGGCGCTGTCGTCCTGGTCGGTGGTTCGGCCCGCCTCGGTGACCCTCGGGGGCCGAACGAGCAAGTACCCCGACGCCAACACCATCCCGGCCGTCACGGCGGCGACGAACGGGTCGCCGCACAGCAGCGCCGGACCGGTGAGGCCGACGACGAGGACGAACCCGCCCGCGACGACGGCCGGGAGCGACCCGACGACGAGGCCACCGAACGGAGATTGCCGCACCCACATCTCTGTACATCTGCCACCATCTTCGAAAACCTCCCTCGATCAGTCGTCCGAGCGACGGAATCAGCCGTCGTCCTCGATGCAGACGCCCGGTTCGACGAACGATTCGTCCGCTATCTCGCGGTTTCGTTCGGCCAATTCCCCCCACGCGCGCAGTCCCGTCCGAACTTGTTCGGCGGAGAACCCGACCGTCTCGCCGAGCGCGACCAGTTCGCGGGGCGCGCGCAGTTCGAGGTGGCTTCGCGGGTCGGCGCTCACCACGTAGGGCGCGTCGGCGTCGAAGACGAGTTCCCGGAGTTTGCGGAGGCCTTGGAGCGCCCTGACTCTGCTCCCGCCGTTCGATTGCATGACCGACCGAAACGAGAACTCGACGTGGACGCCGTTCTCGGCGGCGGCGGCCGCCAAGACGTGGTTGAAGTCGCCGTCCCCGCGCATCGGATGGGCGAGTACGTCGACGGCGGGCGTCTCGACGGCGAAGCGGTTGAGCGCGCGGTCGCCGCCGTGGACGGCGACGACGGTCCGCTCCGAGCGGTGGTTGCCGACGAGGCCGCGGGCCTGCGAAACGTCGTCGGCCCTGACTTCGACGCCCGTCGCCACGTCGATGTCGTACTCGTCGGTTATCGCGTCGGCGTCGTAGTCGGGCATCTCGTCGCCGTGGTTCCGGACGACGAGGCCGTCGAAACCGTATTCCGCGGCGGTGAGCGCCTGCCGCGCGACGGTGCTGTCGCCGTCCGGATGCGCGTGGACGGCCTCGTACATCACAACTCGTCGAGGAGTGCGCGGGCGTTCTCGACGGCTTTCTCCCGCTTGGCCGGGTACGCCTCGACTTTCGCTCGCATCGTGATGCCGTCGCCGCGACGGACGTCGCCGCCGAAGGCGGCCTGCTTGTCGAAGGTGAGAAAGAACGAGCAGTTGTCGTCGACCCGGTCGTCGAGTTCCGCCTTCACCGTGTCGATGTCGTCCATCGCCGCCACCTGCGAGAGCACGTGGCGAACGTCGTCGGCGTTCTCGACGCGCGCCGAGAGGACCACGATGCGGTCGCCGTAGTGGCCCTCGCTGGTCGCCCGCTCCACTTCGTACTCCTCGGGCAGGAACGTGCGGAGCGCTTGCTCGACGCGCTTCTCGTCCTCCGTCGCGTAGCAGAACGTCCGGACGTCGACGTAGTGGAACGGGACCGACGACATTTCGGGGCGTTACTCTTCGTCCTCGACGGCTTCGAGACTGTCCTCGGAGACGCCCTGTTCCTGTCCGTCCTCGAAGGAGACGGTGTAGTTTGCGTCGCCGAACATCGTCTCGACGACCTGCGTGACCGTCCCTTCTTCGCCGTCGTAGTCGCTGTGCTCGTCGTGCAGAATGACCGTATCGTCTTCTTCGAATGCCATACCCGGCGCTACTGTACGACCGCTCAAAAATGGTCTGATTCCGTTCGCGGGCGTGGCCACGCGCCGACGTCGGGCGGTGTCTCCTCGCGAGTACGGTGTCGAAGGGTTATAGTGAATCTCACACGAACCCGAGTGCATGAACGGTTCGTCTCCGCCCCTCCGGTCGCGGTCTCCGTCGCGGCGTCGCAGGTGTGATTCGCGCGCCGGACACCGATGACCACTGTCGACGACCTGTGGTATCTCGCCGACGTGGCGAGTCAGCAGGCCGAGCAGACGTACCACGACCTGACCGAGCGTCACGACGGATTCGTCGAGTTCACGCGACATCGGCGCGTGCCGCGGCCGCGCTTCCGGCACGTCGCCGAGGCCGCCCGCGACCACGGCGCGCCGTACGGGGCGCACACGCTCGCCTACAAGCCCTCGGGCGAACTCCTCCTCGTCCGTCACGAGGGGGTCGACAAGTGGGTGCTCCCCGGCGGCGAACTCGACGCTGGCGAGACGCTCCACGAGGCCGCGCTCCGCGAACTCGGCGAGGAAGGGGGCATCGAGGCGACCATCGAAGGCCTCGGGATGCTCGGCCGCGTCGAGTTCTACTGCGACGGCAACGATACGTGGGGCGTCCTCCCCGTCTTCGAGGCGCGGGCCGAGACGACGGAGGTCGCCATTCGAGACCCGGACCACGAGATAAGCGACGCTCGCTGGTTCACGGCGTTACCCGAGGACACGCGGGACCGCGACGAGATTCTGCGCTGGCGCGACAGACGGTTTCGCTGAGTCTACGAACGTTTCGCTGAGTCTACGAACGGCGCGCGGGGACCTTCTCTCTGGCCGTCGACTTCGCTTTCTCGACGAACGGCGCGGCGACGGTCCACTCGTCGTCTGCCTTCGACTTCGCGCGCTTGACGACCGGCGCGGCCGTCGCCCACTTCTCGCCGACGATAGCGCCGACGAACGCGCCCACGCTGGCCCCGGTACTGGCCGCGCCGCGACTGAACAACCCGCCGATTGCCCCGCCGATAGCCCCGCCGACGGCCGCGTACTTCGCCCTGTTGACCACTCTGCTGATTCGTTCTCGCATACCGTAATTATCGCCGTTCAGATAGATAAACGTAACTGCCGACTGACCCGACCCGTCACTCCGGGCCGAAGGACTTCCCTTGCCGCGCGTCGGCGTCGAGACGCCGCACCGTCGCCCGGGCGTTGCTCGCGTCGTAGCCGAACAGGACAGAGTGGCCATACTCGGCGGCGACTTCGGTCGCCTTCGCCAGGTCGTCGATGTCCACGTCCACGGCGTACAGTTCGATACTGAACCGCGTCGAGAGGCGGTCACGGAATCCCTTCGCCAGTATCTCCAGCCAGTAGGTCGTCGAGTAGGCCATGTCGTAGATGGGGACGACGAACTCGTCGACGTACTCGGCGACGGCGTCTACGTCCACGCCGGTTCGCGCTTCGAGGTGGCCGGGATAGGGGTCGGGGTACACCGTCAGGTAGAGGTCGCCGGGCACGCGTTCGCGGGCGTTCGCGACGAATTCGGTGATGACGTTCGTCCGCCACGCGCCCCAGTCGTCGAACTCGCTCTCGGCGAACCGCTGTTCACAGCGGTCACAGTGGCAGTACTCTTCGCGGGGAAAGCCCACGTCGTCGAGACGCACGTCCTCGTTGACCGCGGCGGCTTCCTCGATGATGTCGAGCAGTCCCTCCCGGTAGCGGTCGTGCGTCGGGCAGACGTACGTCCAGTCGAAATAGGGTTCGTTCCGGGTGGCGGCGGTCCCCTCGTCGTCGAACGCGAGGAGTTCCTCCTCGCCCTCGACGGCGTTGTCGCCGAAACAGGACACCATATTCACCGCGTCGGCGACGGGTTCGGCGGCCCGGCCGGTGACGTCTTTCACCTCGTAGAACGCCCGGTCGAACTCCGACCACCGGGTCTCCTCCTCGTTGCGCGTGACGACGCCGTACATGGGGACGGCTTAGTCGCTACTGCGGGTAAGGGTTCTGAAAAGGGTGGTCGGAAGGGCGGTTCGACTGAGGAAACTCGGCCTCACTTCTTGACGAAGTAGACGAGGGCGAGGGCGGCGATAGCGGTCAGGGCGATGAGCTTTTTCGACATCGTTTCATTTGTCGTCCAGCGTGGTTAAAGAACTGTCGGCAGAGTCGAAGATGTGGCACGGTTCGCGCACACCCAAACACGGAAATGTGCTACTTGCCAACCACGGAGTATGGACGGCCAGTCCCGTCGTGCGGTCCTCGCGGCGCTCGGTAGCGCCGGTGCGGCCGCCGTCGCCGGATGCGTCGGCACGGGGCAGCGACGCGTCCGAACGCTCGTCGCGGGGAGTCTGCAAGCCGCCGCGAGCGAGACGCTCCAGCGACGGACGGGCCCGGAACTGGCCGTCGAGGCCCACGGGTCGGTCCACGCCGCGCGACTCGTCGCCGAGGGCAAGCGCGACCCGGACGTGTTGGCGCTCGCGGACCCGGCGCTGTTCGACCGCCTCCTGTCGACCCCGTGGTATGCCGTCGTCGCGAGCAACGAACTCGCACTGGCGTACAACCCCGAGACGTCCGGCGGGCGAATCGTCCGCGACGCCGAGACGTGGACCGCGCCGCTGACTCGCGCGGACGTGTCGCTCGGTCGCACCGACCCCGACTTGGACCCGCTCGGCTACCGGACTCGCTTCGCGCTGGAACTGGCGGGCAAGCGACAGGACCGCCCCGAACTCGCCGCGGCGGTCCTCCGCCCGGACCAGCGCTACCCGGAGACGCAACTGCTCGCGCAGTTCGAGACCGGGAGCATCGACGCCGCGTTCGTCTACCGGAGCATGGCCGTCGAACGGGGGTATCCGTACCGCAGTCTTCCTCCTGCGGTCAACCTCGGCGACCCTAAACACGCCGAGACGTACGCAACAGTACAGTACGAACTCCCCGACGGAACCGTCGCCCGCGGCGCGCCCATCGAGTACGCGGCGACGCGGCGCGCGGACGACGGAGCGACTGTGGCGGTGTTCGAGACAGTGCTCGCGGGCGAGTGGGTGCGACAGCACGGCTTTACCGCCCGCGACGAATATCCGCGCATGGAGGGCGATGTCCCGAACGGCGTCGGAGGCTGAGGCGACGGCCCGCCACGGGCCGGTCGAGATTCGCCACCTCGTCCCGGTTCTCGGCGCGGTGTTACTCCTGTACTTCGTCGTTCCGGTCGCCGTCCTCGTGGTGACGTACTCGCCGATGGCACTGGCGGACCTGACCGCGGGGTACGTCGTCGACGCGGCGGTCACGTCGCTGGTCGCCGCGCTGGTCAGCACGGCGCTCGCGTTCGCCTTCGGTCTCCCCCTCGCGTACTGGCTCTCGCGGAGCGACCACGTCCTCGCGACGGTGGCGCTCGGCGTCGTCGTCCTCCCCCTCGTCCTCCCGCCGGTGGTCAGCGGGATGCTCCTCCTCACGGTAATCGGGCCGGGCGGACTGGGCGGGTTGACGGACCTCCGCCTGACCCGGTCGCTGGTCGGCGTCGTCGCGGCCCAGACGTTCGTCGCCGCGCCCTTCTTCGTCGTCACGGTGAAGGCGGCGTTCGACGGCGTGGACAGCCACTTCGAGGAGGCCGCTCGGTCGCTCGGCCGGAGTTGGCCGGAGACGATGCGCTCGGTGACGGTGCCGCTCGCGAAACCCGGTATCGTCGCCGGTCTCGTCCTCACGTTCGCCCGCGCGATGGGCGAGTTCGGCGCGACGATGATGCTGGCGTACTACCCGCGGACGCTCCCGGTCCAGATTTGGGCGTCGTTCATCGCTAACGGACTGGACGCGGCCCTGCCCGTGGCCGTCGTCCTGCTGAGCGTCGCGATAGGCACGCTCCTCGTCGTCCACGCGATGCGCGCGACGCCGTGGCGCTAGGGCCGGTCGTGGGCCCAGAACTCGCCGTCGACGGTCACTTCCTTCTTGAACAGCGGGACCTCCTCTTTCAGGCGGTTGATGCCGTCCTCGACGGTGCGGAACGCCTCGCCGCGGTGGCCCGCTAACACGACGACGAACACGATGTCCTCACCAGCCTCGACGACGCCGGTCTTGTGGTGGAGACGGACGGTGTAGACACCCTCGCGCGATTCGAGGTCTGTCTTGAGAGCGGCCATCCGCTCGGCGGCCACCTCGTCGTAGCGCTCGAACTCCAGATACTCCGTGGGCCGGTCGTCGGGGTCGTCCTTCGCGCGGACGCGGCCCGTGAACGTCGCGATGGCCCCGGCGCGGTCCTCGTCGGCCGACTGTTTGACCGCTTCGACTAACGTCTCGAGCGTGACGTACGGGTCTCGGTCGTGGAGGGCGTCGAGAATCGCGTCGAGGTCGGCGCTCCCGCCGTCCTCGAAACGGGCGAGGACGGGGTCCGCCGCGTCGCGGTCGCCCAAGACGACCTTCGGAATCGCGGCGTCGCTGTACCCTTCGACGAACGCGTAGTCGTAGCGCGGCGCGAGGGCGTCGAGCGTCTCCGTGAGCGTCCGGGACTCGCCGGTCGCGAACCACTCGCCGTCGTCGGTGAGCGCCACCGTCTCTGCGGCCCCGGCGGCCCGATGGCGGGCGGTGTCTTTTCCATCTGTGTCCACCGCCGGCGCGTGCGTGCAGTGTTTGACCGTCGCGACCCGCGCGGACGCCGAACAGCGGTCGACCAGTCGCTCTACGAGAGTCGTCTTCCCCGCGTCCGAGTGGCCAGCGATACCGAGCACCTGCATACGTCCCCGATTCCGACCGCGGCTACGTATGTGTTCGCATCGTGACCCCATCTCACACCTAACTAGTTGGCCAACAATCGGATGCAAGGAACACCCATCCAGTGCTCGCATGGACCGACGAACCTACTTGCAGAGTACCGCGGCGGCACTCACGACTGGTGCGCTCGCCGGGTGTTCCGGCGGGGACGGCGACGCCACAGGTACGCTCGCGACGAGCGTGAGCGACCAACCCGGCGACATCGGCGACTTCGAGTCCTGCGTCGTCACTGTCGCGGGCGTCTGGGTGAAACCGGTACGTGACGACGCCACGGACACGTCGACAGAGACGGCTACCGGCGAGAGCGAGGACCGAACCTACGTCGAGTTCGACGAACCTACGGAGGCGGACCTCGTGAACCTACAGGGTGAGAAGTCGCGCCTCGTCGGGGAGGAGTCCGTCGACACCGGCTCCTACGAGTACCTGCAACTCGACGTGACGAACGTCGACGGAACGCTCGACGGCGGCGAGTCGGCGACCGTTACGACGCCTGGCGACGCCCCGCTGAAGTTCAACCAGTCGTTCGAGGTGCGCGCCGACGAGCGAACCCACTTCGTGGCCGACTTCACGCCGGTCCAGCAGGGCAACGGCGGCTACATCATCCGCCCGGTCGCTTCGGAGACGGAGGTCCGCTACACGACGGAGACGCCAACGAGCGAGACGACCACGAACTGAGCCGACCGACGCGCGGGACGGGGTTTCCGTTCCACGACTTGTCAATGGAATAATCGGTGGCCAGCAAGCCTTTGCGAGGGAACCGATATCTCTCCCTATGGACCGGCGTACATATCTCCAGCGAGCGGGCACGGCAGTATCGGTCGCCGCGGTCGCCGGATGTACCGGCGACAGCGGGGGCGACTCCGAGAGCGGCGCAACCGAAAGCTCCGACGACACCGGTGACCAGTCCGGCGATGGCACGACGTACGGGACGCTCGCAACGAGTGTCACCGACCAACCGAGCGACATCGGTGACTTCGAATCCTGCGTCGTCACGTTGGAGGGCATGTGGCTCGTGCCCGCCAGCGACGACGCGACGGAGACCGACGGTGAGGGGACCGAGTCGGAGACGGAGATGACCGACACCGAATCGGAGACGGCGAGCACGGAGACCGAAACCGAAACCGCGACCACGACCGCAACGGGGTCGACGACGGACACGGGGACAGATACGGCAACCGAGACGGCAACCGAGACGACGACGGACGCCGAAACCGACGATAGCGACGGCGGGCGCAGGTACGTCGCGTTCGAGGAGCCACAGCGGGCGGACCTCGTCGACCTCCAGGGGAACAACACGCAACTGCTGGACGAAATCGACGTGCGGACGGGCGAGTATCGGTTCCTCCAGTTGGCCGTCACCGGCGTCGAGGGCGTCCTCACGGACGGGACCGAGGCATCCGTCGACACGCCGGGGAACGCGCCGCTGAAGTTCAACCACGCCTTCGAGATTCGCGCCGACGAGCGGACGCATTTCGTCGCCGACTTCACTCCGGTCAAACGCGGCAACGGGAGCTACCTCATTCGCCCGGTCGCCACGGGCACGACGGTCCTGTACGGCGACGAGGAGTACACGGCCGAGGCTTCGGCATCGACGACGGCCGACGAGACGGCGACGGGAACCGACTCTGCGGAGACGGAAACGGAGACCACCACCGCGACCGAAACAGCCACCGACGACGGCCCGGGGAACAGCGGCGGGAACGGCAATCGGCAGAACGGTAACTGAGTCGAGGGCTACGGTCGGTCGACGGACTTCTCGACGACCCGCACGTCGTCGATGGCGGCCGTCGGATACTGGCCGTCGTCGTCTTTCTCGTTGGCCTTCACCATGTCCCAGACGACGTTGAGTCCGGTCGTCACGCCCTCTAAGGCCTCCATCTCACACCCGGTCTTTCCGACCGTCTCGACGGCGACGGTGAGTTCGACCGACCCGTCTCCGACCTCGAAGTCGGTATCGACGTTCGTGATCGGTATCTGGTGGCACATCGGAATCGTCTCCCACGTGTGCTTGACCGCTTGAATCGCGCCGATGCGTGCCGTCGTCAACACGTCGCCCTTCGCTACCTCGTCGTCGTTGATGGCGTCCAGCGTGTCGTCGGAGAGACGTATCTCGCCGCGGGCGACCGCTCGGCGTTGGCTCTCGGCTTTCTCCCCGACGTTCACCATCTGCGCGTCGCCCTCGTCGTCGACGTGCGTGAACTCGTCGCTCATACCCGTCGGTAGCGCGAGGGGAGTGAAAACCGTACGGGATGGCGGCGGTCAACGACGGACCAGGCCGAGCAAGTGCCCCGCGGCGGGGGCGACGAACTCCGACGCGCCGAGTCGGGCGGCCGCTTCGCTCCCGGGGAGACAAAAGACGAGTCGGTCGTCGACGACGCCAGCGGTAGCGCGCGAGGCCATCGCCATCGGCCCGACGTCCTCGAAGGACCGCCACCGGAACAGTTCGCCGAAGCCCGGAATCTCGCGGTCGAACAGCGCACCGACGGCGTCGACTGTCACGTCGTCGTTTGTCAGGCCCGTTCCGCCCGTGGTGACGACGACGTCCGCGCCGTCGTCCATCGCACCTGCCACCGCGTCGGCGATGGCCGCCGCGTCGTCGCCGACCAGCGACCGGACGGTAACGTCGTGCCCGGCGTCGGCGCATAGCCGTTCGATGGCGTCGCCAGCGGGGTCCTCGTCGAGCGTTCGGGACGAGGAGACGGTCACGACGGCGATAGTGACGGCGTCGTGGTCGTGTGCGTGATGGTCGTCGTCTTCGTGTCCGTGGTGATGGTCGGAATGGTCGTGCCCGTGGTCGCCCATGGTCGACCCTCGCGCCGGAGTCCTAAACCGTCCCCGGAGCGGACCCGGGGCGTACCTCTAACTGCCGGGGGCGAGACGTACCGGCGTGACCGTAACTGGCGTCGTCGTCGCTGGCGGTCGGTCGACCCGCTTCGGCGAGGGCGAGAAGGCGCTGGCCGAACTCGGCGGCCAGTCGATGCTCCGTCGCGTCACCGAGGTGCTCGCCGCCGTCGCGGACCGCGTCGTCGTGAACTGCCGCCCCGACCAGCAGGAGCGATTCGCCGCGTCGCTCGCGGGCGTCGACACGTCGGTCCGGTTCGCACTCGACGAGCGGCCGGACGAGGGTCCGCTCGCCGGACTCCGGACGGCGCTGTCAGTCGTCGAAACCGACCTCGCGGTCGTCCTCGCCTGTGATATGCCACTCGCCGACCCGGACTTACTGCGACGGCTCATCGACGACGCGGCGGGCGTCGACGCCGCCGTCCCGCGCCAACCGGGCGGTCCGGAACCGCTCCACGCCGTCTATCGCGTCGAACCGACGCGCGCGGCGGCGGACGCGGCGCTCTCTGCCGGAGAGCGGAGTTTTCGAGGTGCACTCGACCGCCTCGACGTTCGGTACGTCGACGCCCCGGACACGCGGCAGTGGCGTCGCTCGCTCACGAGCGTCGACAGCGCCGAGCGACTTCGAGAACTGGCCGCGGCGTTCGAAGACCGGTAGCTCAGTCCGCGAGGATGTGCGCCGGGAGGTCGTTGCGGATGATGGTGTCGCAGTACTCACAGCGGACGCCGTCGTCGACGACGGCGAAGCGGGACTCGACGGGTTCGTCCTCCGTCGTGATGCAGTTGTGGTTGGGGCATTCGAGGACGCCGACGACGACTTCGGGGCGCTCGACGCGGTGCTTCTCGACGACTTCGTAGTCCCGGACGATGTTGATAGACGCCGCGGGCGCGATGAGCGAGAGCACGTCGACTTCGTTCTGTGAGAGCTCTCGGCCCTCGACTTTCACGATGTCCTTCTTGCCCAGCCTATCGGAGGGCATGTTCATCGCGACGGAGACGGACTCGCCGCTGGTCCCGTCGATGCCGAGGATTGCGAGGACGTTCAGCGCCTGTCCACCCGCGATGTGGTCGATGACGGTGCCGTTGCGAATCTTCGAGACGCGGAGTTTGCGGTCGTCGGTCATCGTTCGGATTCACCTCCGAGCAGCAGGTCGAGCAGCGCCATCCGCACCGGCACGCCGTTGTGGGCCTGCTGGAAGTACTTCGCGTGGTCGGTGTCGTCCACCTCGTGGGCAATCTCGTCGACGCGCGGGAGCGGGTGCATAACCGTCAGGTCGTCTTTCGCCACGTCGAGCGTTTCGCCGTCTATCTGGTACTGTCCGGCGACTTCCCGGTACTCGCTCTCGTCCGGGAACCGCTCGCGCTGGATGCGGGTGACGTAGAGCACGTCCAGTTCGGGGAGGATGTCGTCGAGTTCGGTGTGTTCTCGAACGTCGGCCCCCTCCTGATGGAGGTCGTAGCGGACGGACCGGGGAAGCTTCAGCGACTCGGGGCTGATGAAGTGCTGGTGGGCGTCGACGTTCGTCAGAGCGTGTGCCAGCGAGTGGACGGTGCGACCGTACTTCAGGTCGCCCATGATGCCGATGGTGAGGTCGTCGAAGCCAGCGTTCTCCCGAATCGTGTAGAGGTCGAGTAAGGTCTGCGTGGGATGTTGACCCGCGCCGTCGCCAGCGTTGACCAGTGGCACGTCCACGAACTCGCTGGCCATCTTCGAGGACCCCTCCATCGGGTGGCGAAGGACCAACGCGTCGGCGTACCCCTCGACGACGCGGACGGTGTCGGCCAGCGACTCGCCCTTCTTGACGCTCGACGATTCGACCGACCCCATGTCGACGATGTCGCCGCCCAGGCGTTTCATCGCCGTGGTGAAACTCATCTTCGTGCGCGTACTCGGCTCGAAGAAGAGCATCCCGAGCAGGGTGTCCGCGTGCCGGTCCGCGTACGCCCCCGGGTCCTCGGCGATGTCGGCCGCGTGGTCGAGCACCTCCTCGATGTCGGCCCGCGTCAGTTGTTTCGCGCTGATGATGTGGTCGTGCCGCATCTTACTGGGAACCCCGCCCCCGACGCTCTTGAATCTCCCGACACGGCCGGACCGAAGGTTCAAATCGGAGACCGGACCCACCCCCGCTATGCTCGCGATTGCCGGTGGCAAAGGTGGCTGTGGGAAGACCACGACGGCGCTCGGAATAGCCCGCGCACTGGCGGACATCGGGGCGCGGCCGCTCGTCGTCGACACCGACGCGGACATGCCGGACGTGCATCATCGCGCGGGGGTCGACGGGGACGGCGGCGTGGCGGTAGTCGCCGAGGGCGGACGCCCGCGAACTGCCGCCCGACGGTCGCCGCGATTTCCCGGGGTCGACGTGCTTCCGTGCCGCGACGGTGACGCGGAAGCGGTTGCCGCCGTGGCCCACCGTCTCGCCGACGCCGCGCGTCCGGTCCTCCTCGACTGCCCG
This sequence comes from Haloarcula marina, assembly GCF_024218775.1. Lineage (NCBI taxonomy): Archaea > Methanobacteriati > Methanobacteriota > Halobacteria > Halobacteriales > Haloarculaceae > Haloarcula > Haloarcula marina. The sequence goes on from NZ_CP100404.1 coordinate 1,492,721, forward strand.
GCGGGCGCGGGGCCCGCCGCCGTCGCGCCGTTGCGCGCCGCCGACCGAACCGTCGTCGTCTCGACGCCCTCGCCCCAGAGCCTCCGGGACGCCGCGAAGACGGCCGCGATGGCGCGCGAACTCGACGCAGCGCCCGCTCTCGTCGTTCTCGTCCGGAGCGACGGCGAGAGTGACCCGTCGCCGCTGTTCGAGTCCCCGGCGGTCGTGCACATCCCCGAACTCTCAGAACCTCCACTCGAAACCGAGGAATCGGTAGCAGGGTACCTGAGCTGTGCGAAAATCTTGCGCAAGCGGAATATTTAATCGGATGGGTACATACGTTTCAAACTGGATGGTGAACCGGCTCAGAACGGGAATCGATGTTCTCGACAGGAAACTCGACGGCGGGATTCCCGCGGGGAGCATCGTCGCCCTCACTGCGCAACCGGCAAGCCAAGCAGAGCTGTTTCTGTACGAACTCACGGCCACGCGCGGGACGCTCTGGCTCTCGCTCGACCGTACGGCCCAGTCCGTCGTCGCCAGCATCGAACACACACCGGCCAACACCGGCGACCCGACGGTGCGCCACATCTCCGGCGAAGCGCCGCTGGACAACGCCGGGAAACTCGTCTCGGCGCTGCCCGAAACGTCGAACCTCATCGTCGACCCGTTGGACGTACTGGAGGCACAGGAACCCCACTCCCGGTTCCGGGCGTTCATGAACGACCTCCAGAACCACATCGTCAACACCGGGAGTCTGGCCATCCTCCACTGTCTCGACGGCCGAGAGGTCCCGCCGCTTCGCGATACGACCGAGCACTTCGCGGACGTGGTGTTCCAACTGAAGACGACGACGAACGGCGACGAAGTCGAGAACCGCCTCGCCATTCCGAAGTTCCGAGGCGGGCGCGCGCCAAACGACATCATCAAACTCAATCTCGTCGAAGAGGTCAGCATCGACACCAGTCGAGACATCGCGTAGTCCGCTCGTGTCGTCGGCACGCCATTCGGCTCCTCACTCCATCGTCCCGACTGGGAGGTGTCTTTCGGCCGAAACGGACGAATTATCGCGAACCGGTGTCTGTCTGTGGCCGTTACTCAGAACACGCTTCCGATTTAGAAATTGTCGAGTTCGAGTAGTGGTAACATTTAACACATATCGGATACAACAATTCTGTAGGTGTCGTACTACAAACATGAATGCCCACGACCCGCTTTCGAAAGAGCAGCGACAGTTCGAGTGTCCCGGCTGTTCGTTCCTGACAACGGCCCCGACCAAACCCCATCGGTGTTCGCAATGCGGGGGCCGGATGTCGCGCCCGCGGGCCTCGTGAGACGGCGAGACTGAGCGCGGCGGCTACGCGGCTCGGAAGCAGAAAAACGCGGCTGTCGGCTTACTCTTCCGCGCCTTCGATTTCGTCGACGATTTCCTCGGCGTCGACGTCGGCGTCTTCCAGTGCGGCTTCGAGGTCAGCGCCACCAGCGCCGCCCATGCCGCCCATCATGCCGCCCATACCCATGCCCATGCCGCCGAGTTCTTCCTGCACGATGATTCGGTCGACGTCGAGCAGTTGGGTGAGCTGTTGTGCGATCTGCTGCTTGCCCATCATCCACTGTTGGTTCATCGTTAGCTGGGGCGTGGCCTCGATGTAGAGCGTGTCCTTCTCGACCTCAACGGTCTCGTACTCGGGTTCGCTCTCCTCGTCCTCGTCTTCGTCGTCGGACTCGACCAGTTGCTCTTCCTCGACCGTGTCCGTCTCGAACCAGAGGTCGAGTTCCATGTCGAGCATCATCTTGATGATGCCCTGGGCCTTCTCCTCCCGGTCGGTGACTTCCTCGACGACTTCGTACTCGTACTCGACGTCCTCACCGGCCAGCGGGTGGTTGAAGTCCACGCGGGCGCGGCCCCCGATGATGGTCTCGACGTGGCCGTGCTGGCCGTCGATGTCGACGTGGCCGCCGGGGTAGCGGTCGTCTTCCGGAATCTTGTCCTTCGAGACGGTGCGGACTTCGGACTCGTCGTACTCGCCGAAGGCGTCGACGGCGGCGATGGTCACGGTGCCCTCGTCGCCGACTTCTTTCCCGTAGATGTCCTCTTCGACATCCGGGAAAATGTGGTTCTCGCCCAGGACGATGGTGCGGGGACCGAAGTCCTGCTGTTCGGTGTCGATGCCGTCTTCCTCGGCGACTTCGACGTCCGTGGTGTCGACGAGTCGGCCGTCCTCGACGGTGCGGGCGGTGTAGGCGAGTTTGATGACGTCGCCCTGCTGGAGTCCGCTCTCGGTCGCTTCTTCGGGCTCTTCGTCGGCCGCCTCTGTTTCGACTTCCTCTGTCGCGTCGGCCTCGGAGTCGTTGCTCATATCCTGTTGGTCAGGCGTGCCACTCTTAAGAACAACGTTTCCCGCCCGCCGTCACGCGTCGGCGTCGCTCTCGTCGAGGATGCGCCGAAGCTTCGACGCGTCGATGTTCCGACCGGAGATGGGGATGACGACCGTCTCACCGGCAATCTCCGCCCCGGCGTCGAGGGCGGCGGCGACGGCCGTCGCGCAGGCCCCTTCGGCGACGATTCGCTCGTCACGGAACAGTCGGGCCACGCTCTCGCGGAGGGCGTCCTCGGAGACGAGACGGAAGTCCGAGAGGCCGTCGCCGAGCACCCCCATCGTGAGTGCGAACGGGACGCGAGTGGCGACGCCTTCGGCCATCGTCTCCATTCGGTCGTGCGGGGCCAGCGTGCCGTCGGTCCACGCGTGATACATGGCGGGTGCGGCCGCCGACTGCACGCCGACGACATCGGCGTCGGTCAGTTCGGCGACGGTGAGGCAGTACCCCGCCGCCGACGTGCCGCCGCCGACGGGACAGAACAGGCGGTCGACCTCGGGGAGTTGGTCGACGACTTCCAGACCGGCGGTGCCGACGCCCGCGACCAGTTTCGGTTCGTTCCCCGAGTGGACGTAGCGCGCGCCCTCCGCGACGGCGATGCCCTCGATGTGTTCGCGTGCGGCGTCGTAGTCGGGGCCGTGTTGAATGACCGTCGCGCCGAGACGCTCCATGGACGCCACTTTCCCCGGGTTCGCGTCCTCGGGGACGCCGATGGTCACTGGCACGTCGAACTCCCGGCCAGCCCACGCGATAGACTGTCCGTGGTTGCCGGAACTCGCGGTGATGAGGCCCCGGTCTCGGAACGCGTCGTCGAGCGAGGAGACGAGATTCACCCCGCCTCGTACTTTGAAGGCCCCGGTGGGGAGGGTGTCTTCCCGCTTTAAGTACACGTCGGCGTCGAGTTCGGCCGACAGCGTCTCGGACCGGACCAGCGGCGTCTGGGGGAGGTACTGGTCGACGACGTCGCGGGCGCGCCGCACGTCGTCCGTCGTGGGCGGCGTCAGGTCGTGATACGGGAAGACGGTCGTTTCGTCGGGGGACTCCACAGGGTCGTAGCGACCGTCCATACACCTCCCCTGTGGGCAGAGACACTAAAACTCGCGGTCCCACCGATGTGGTCAGGACTGGTGCGGTCGTGATGCGAGCCCACAGAGTCGTGTTTACTGACGAACATTTATTGGCTGGGAATCGTAGGTCGCCCAATGGAACGTCCCGATGACCACGCCAGCGACGGTCCATCGCCACCGAGAGACGAGACGAGGGGATTCACCTACTGGGCGCCGGCGATTATCGCCGCTTTGAGCCTGTTCCTCGGCGTTCTCGATACTTCGATGATGAACGTCGCGCTCCCGGCAATCGTCCAAGACCTCGACACGACGGTTAGCTCGATGCAGGCGGCCATCGCCGTCTACTCGATGGTGATGGCCGCGTTAATCATCCCCGGCGGAACCCTCAGGGGAGCCATCGACACCAAGCGACTCCTCATCGTCACGCTGGGCGTCTACAGCGTCGGCACGCTCTTGGCGGGCCTCAGTTGGAGCATGCCGGTGCTCTTCTTTAGCTGGTCCATCGTGGAAGGCATCGCCGCCGCCCTCCTGTTGCCGATAACCTACTCCATCATCGTCGAGAACTACGTCGGGAGCGACCGCGCGAAGGCGTTCGGCGCTATCGGCGGGGTGACGGCCGTCGGCGTCGCTGTGGGTCCGATGCTCGGCGGGATGCTCACGACGTACGCTAGCTGGCGCTGGGGATTCCTCGGCGAGTTCCTCCTCGTCCTCCTCATCGTCGGGTTGACACTCCGCTACCTTCGCTCACAGCCGACCAACGAGCAGATAACGGTGGACGTTGGCGGCACGATTCTCTCGATACTCGCCGTCGTCGGGATTATCGGTGGGTCGCTCCTCGCAGGGTACTACGGGTGGATTCGTCCCCTGCGCCCGCTCGTCGTCGGGGGGACGCTCGTCCAACCGCTCGGTCTCTCGCCCGCAATCTGGTGCATCGGGTTGGGCATCGCCCTGCTCGTCGCGTTCGTTCAGTGGGAATTCCGGCAGCATCGCATCGGACGACCGACGCTGATTCCGGTAGCAGTACTGCAGAACCGGACGTTTGCGACGGGCGTTCTCACGTTCGGGAGCGAATCGCTGTTCCTCGCCGGATTCATGTTCACCGTGCCGGTGTTCCTCCAGTCCGCACTCGGGTACTCGGCGTTCGAGAGCGGCGTCGCGCTCCTGCCGTTCTCGGTGTCGACGCTCGTGTTGGCGGTGATATCCACTGGCTGGCGTGCGTACGTCGCCCAGAAACGGCTCATCCAACTCGGTCTCGTTCTCATCGGACTCGGTCTGGTGCTCCTGACGAGGGCGACCGGAATCGACCAGACCATCCGCGACTTGGTGGTGCCGATGACGGTTATCGGCATCGGGCTCGGACTGTTCACCGGACAGGTCGTGGACTTGACGATGTCTGCCGTCCCGGAGCGATTCTCGAACGTCTCCTCCGGCGTGATTAACTCGCTGAGCCAACTGGGGTACGCCTTCGGAACGGCCGTCGCCGGTTCGGCCCTCCTGTCTCGGTATTACGGGAGCCTCGTCGCCGAGACGACGCTGCTCGCGACCGGGACTGCGGTCACGGGCGAGGACCGGCGGGAACTGGCGGTCAAACTCGAAGACGCCCTCGAGGCGACGACCCAGGCCCAACAGGACGCGTTCGTAAGCGGTCTGTCGCCCGACCTCCAGCGGGAGCTAGTGGGGATACTCCAGTCCTCGATGGTGGCCGCCCAACGGGCAGTCCTGGTCGTGCTCGTGTTGTTCGTCCTCGTGACCCTCCTCGCGTCGAGTTTCCTTCCCCCCTCGAAGCCGGGACAGGCGAAAAGCCGGGACGCGAAGACCACGCAGTCCGACGAGGCACAACCGGCCACTGGCGAGTGATGCAATCGCTTTTGAGCGTCCCACCGAAGTACGAGCCATGTACGAAGTCGAAGTGAAAGTCGCCGCGCCCGCCGCCGCCGTCGTCGCTCGCCTCGACGAACTGGGTGCCGAGCAGACCGGCGACGTGGTGCAGGTCGACACCTACTACGATGCGCCACACCGTGATTTCGCCGAGACGGACGAAGCCTTCAGACTCCGCCGGGAGACGCGCGACGGTGACACCGAGGCCCGAATCACGTACAAGGGGCCGCTGGTCGAGGCCGCCTCGAAGACCCGGGAAGAGTTCGAGACGGGCGTCGACGACGGGGAGACGGCCGACGCGATCTTCGGACAGTTGGGGTTCGAACCGGCCGCGACGGTCAGAAAAGACCGACGGTTCTACCGCTACGACGGCTACACGGTCACGGTCGACGACGTAGAAGACGTGGGTGAGTTCGTCGAAGTCGAGACGGAAACGGACGCGGAGGGCGTCGACGCGGCACGGGAGGGTGCGTTCGACGTGCTTCGGGACCTCGGTCTGGACCCCGACGACCAGATTCGGACCTCGTACCTCGGTCTCCTGCTCGAAAATGCAGGCGAGTAATCTTTCCCCACCGAACGGTTCCCGTAAGTTATAGAACCCGGGCCAGCAAAGAACGGAGCAATGACCGAGCGGAACATCCACGTCCAACCGGAGAGTGGATTGGCAGTCGAGGACCAGAACGTCGAAATCGTCGAGCGAAAGGGCATCGGCCACCCGGACTCCATCTGCGACGGCGTCGCCGAGAGCGTCTCGCGGGCACTGGCACAGACCTACATCGAGCGAGTCGGCCACGTCCTGCACTACAACACCGACGAGTCGCAACTCGTCGCCGGGACGGCCGCGCCCGCCTACGGCGGCGGCGAAGTCCTCGAACCCATCTACCTCCTCATCGTCGGCCGCGCGACCAAGGAGTACGAGGGGACGAAGATACCGGCCGAGAGCATCGCCCTCGAAGCGGCCCGCGATTACCTCGGCGACCACTTCCCGCATCTCGACCTGGGGACCGACATCGTCGTCGACGTGGAACTCGGCGAGGGGTCGGGCGACCTCCAGACCGTCTTCGGCGAGGAGGGCACGGTTCCGATGGCGAACGACACGAGCTACGGGGTCGGCCACGCGCCGCTCTCGGAAACCGAGCAAATCGTCTACAACACCGAGCGGAAACTCACGGGCGAGTACGCCGCGGACAACCCCGTGGTCGGACAGGACGTGAAGGTCATGGGCAAGCGCGAGGGCGACCACATCGACGTGACGGTGGCCGTCGCGATGGTCGACGAGTTCGTCGCCGACCTCGCCGACTACAAGGCCGCCGTCGAGGACGTTCGCGAGTACGTTGCGACGCTCGCAACCGAATACACCGACCGCGACGTGACAGTCCACGTCAACACCGCCGACGACTACGACGAGGAGTCCATCTATCTCACGACGACCGGCACGAGCGCCGAACAGGGGGACGACGGGTCCGTGGGTCGTGGCAACCGCGCCAACGGCCTCATCACGCCGAACCGGCCGATGAGCATGGAAGCGACTTCCGGGAAGAACCCCGTCAACCACATCGGGAAGATTTACAACCTCCTCTCGACCGAAATCGCGGAGTCCGTCGTCGACGAGGTGGACGGCATCCGCCAACTCCAGATTCGTCTGCTCTCGCAAATCGGGTCACCCATCGACCAACCGCACGTCGCCGACGCGATGCTGGTCACCGACGACGGCGTCGCCCTCGGCGATATCGAGGACGACGTTCACGAGGCCGTCGACGCGGAACTCGCGAACGTCACCGACGTGACTAGACAGGTCATTGACGGCGACGTGTCGACGTTCTGAGTCCGTTCGGTGACCGTACCGACGCAGTTGGCCGCACTTTCTCCGTCCCGCGTTCGAGTTTCGCGTCTGTGCGTTCCTGTCAAGTAAGGCCGCTGCCGCTCTGTGAGCCGTGTCCCGTGCCCACGCATAACTAACATGTCGAACCTCTAATAGATGTACACGGGCCGTCGGGACGGCCGACGACACCACACCGTAGACCATGGCGACACAAGAACCAACGGCAGACGTCGAACAGGAGATCAAGGATACCTTCGGGATGGTCCCGCCGCCGCTGAGCGATATTCCGAAGGACGACATGGTGGGCGAATGGCATTTCTTCCAGAAGTACACCGTCGGCGAATCCGAGATTCCGCCGAAGTACCGCGAACTGATGGGCCTCGCCGTCGCGGCGAACATCAAGTGCCCCTACTGCACCCACTTCCACCGCAATGCGGCGCAGATGCACGGCGCGACGGAGGCCGAACTCGACGAGGCGGCCTCGCTCGCGAGCCACACCTCGCGGTACAGCGCGATGCTCCACGCGTTGGAGTACGACTTGGAGGAGTTCAAAGTCAAGATGGCACAGATAGCCGACCACCTCGAATCACAGGCGGCGGACGACTGACTGACCGACGGACGGGCAACCGGACCGACGGACGGAACGGCAGACTGTCGCGCGCGACGGGGCGCTCCAGCCAGCGCGCGGAGGCGACACCCCTTTATTCGCGATTCGGCAATTTCCCTGTATGCACCCGCCGGATGCCGACGTGGTCCTCGTCCGTCACGGCGATTTGGGCGTCAAGAGCGAGCAAGTCCGCCGCCGGATGGAGGCCCGCCTCGCCGAGAACCTGCGCGCGATGCTTTCCGCTCGCGAGGTCGGGGGTGATGTGGAAGTCCGGCGCAACCGCCTGTTCGTTCACACCGACGCCCCCGAGGCGGCGACGGCGGCCGCGGCGGACACGTTCGGCGTCGTCGCCGCGTCCCCGGCGGTCACCGTCGACCCGACGCTCGACGCTATCGAAGACGCACTCGCGGCCGCAACGGAGGCCAACTTCGACGGTGGGAGTTTCGCCGTGGACGCACGCCGGGCCGGTCCGGCCGACGCCCATCCGTTCGCGAGTACAGACATCGAATCGGACGGCGGGGCGGCGGTGTGGAACGCCGTCGAATCGCTCGGGTACGACCCGGTCGTGGACTTAGAGGACCCGGACTTCACGCTGTACGTCGAGTGCCGCGCGGACGAAGCGTACGTCTTCCTGGAGCGACGCGACGGGCCGGGCGGCCTCCCACTCGGCACGCAACGGCCCGTCGTCGCCCTCGTCAGCGGCGGCATCGACTCGCCGGTGGCCGCGTGGAAACTGATGCGCCGGGGCTGTCCCGTGATTCCGGTGTACGTCGACTTGGGCGACTACGGCGGCCCGGACCACCGGGCGCGGGCGCGAGCGACCGTCGAGAGACTGTCCGACTACGCGCCCGGCGAGGAGATGGCGTTCCACGTCGTCGACGCGGGCGACGTGGTCGCCGACCTCGCCGACGCGATGAGCGAGTTGCGGATGCTCTCGCTCCGCCGGTTCATGCTCGCCGCGGCCGAGGCAGTCGCCGAGGACGAGAACGCCGTGGGCATCGTCACCGGCGAAGCCATCGGGCAGAAGTCCAGTCAGACCGCCGCCAACGTCGCGGTGACCGACGCGGCGGCGACCCTACCCGTTCACCGGCCGAACCTGACGCTCGATAAAGCCGAGATTACCGAAGCGGCGCGGGCCATCGGCACGTTCCAGGACTCGACGGTCGACACCGGGTGTAACCGCGTCGCGCCGGAACTCCCCGAGACGAACGCATCACTGGAGACGCTCCGCGCCGCGGAACCCGGTGACCTCTTCGAGCGTGCCCGGGCCTGCGCCGCCGAGCGGTCGGTCGTCCCTACCGAAAGGTAAATCTCCGGCGCGAGACAGGAACCAGCTATGACGCAGGTGTGTCTCGTCGGGAGCGAGGACGTGAACCTCCAGTACGAACTGCTCTCGCGCGAGACGGCCCGGAACGCGCTCGCGACGTACGACCTGCGCGAACCGTTCGAGAACGCGCTGCAACTGGAGACGGTCAGTCTCGGCGCGGCGGTGGCGTTGCTCAACGACTTGAACTGGTACCTCGTTCGCTTCGTCGACGCGGCGCTCGTCCAAGAGCCGTCAATTCACGTGACAGAGTGGCTCTCACGTGAGTTGGCCTCGGCCGTCCGCGACGACGAAATCGCGCCCGACGAGACGGAGCGGTTCCTCAAAGTGTACGGCATCGTCGACGGGGCGGGCGACACGGGTGCGGACCGCGACGACAGCGACGCGGAAGCAGACGACGACGACGCGCCCGCCGACCCCGCGCAGGACCGCCCACCACGCCTCGTCGAACCGATGCTGGTGACGCGAACGGGCGAGACGATACCGGAGTACGACCTCCGAGATATCGAGGACACGCTGGTGGTACGGGTGACCGAGTCGGAGTTCGGCGCGTAGACGAAAGGCATGGCGGGTGTCCTCTGTCAGAGGCTTGGTCAGTACGACCTGGTGGACACCCTGGTGGGACTGTCGCCGTCGGGGAACGGCACGCCCACACAGATATTCTTGGCCGCTACATATATATGCCAAAGGGATGGGAAAATTCCCACGCGGTGAACAAGCCCCGGACGGCGTGGCTTCGAGAGTCGAGTAATCAGAAGATGCTTTGTGGTTGCTGGTCGCGTCCCACTACATGACCACTGTGCCGGACACTGCGGATATCGTCGCCAGACGGCGTGCCATCCTCACGGCGCTCTCCTCGCCGAAGACGAAACCGGAACTCGTCGAGGACGTGGACGCCTCGCGCTCGACGGTCGACCGGGCCATCGAGACGCTGACCGACGCGGCCCTCGTCGAGCGGACGGGGAGCAGATACCGAACGACGTACGCTGGTCGGGAATCGCTTCGGGCCTACGAGCGGTTTCTCGACCGTCTCGACGCGCTTCAGGCGGCCCAACCGGTGTTGCAGGACCTCTCACTGGAGGCCGAAATTCCGCCCGAGGCGCTGGAGGGCGCGGAAGTCGTCGAAGCCACGATGGCGGCACCGCACGCTCCCATCGAGAGGGCGACGACGCTCGGCGACGGCGCGACGCGACTGTACGGGACCGGTCCGGCTGTCCTCCCCAAGTACATCGCCGAGATATCCGAACTCCTCGAAGACGGTGACGAGACGGAACTCGTCTTGAGTAAAGCCGTCGTCGAGGCCTTCCGCGAGAGCTATCCCGACGCCTTCGAGCAGTTCGCCGGGTCGGACAACATCGAGATACACGTCACCGAGCAGGCCCTCCCGTGCCTCATCTGGATAGCGGTCAAGCCCGAGGAGACGGTCAGCGGAATCATCGTCCACACCGAGAATGGAGTCCGCGGCGCAATCCACAACGATACGGACGCGATGAACGAGTGGACTCGTGAGCAGTACCGACAGTTCAAAGCCGATGCACGACCGCTCGACGGCGCTTAGTCGAACATCCCGGTCGACATGTAGCGCTCGCCGCTGTCCCAGTAGACGGTGACGACGAGGGGGTCCTCCACGCCCGCCGCCAGTAGTTCTTCGGCCACCTCACGCGCGGCGAGGTTCGACGCGCCCGACGATTGGCCGACGAAGATGCCCTCCTCGCGCGCGAGGCGGCGACACTCGTCCTCGGCGTCGTCGAGGGTGACCGTCTTCACGTCGTCCAAGAGGTCCACGTCGAGGTTGTCGCTGACGAACCCCGGTCCCATCCCCTGGAAACTGTCCTCGCCTTCGCCCGGTTCCGTGCCCGAGAGGACGGCGTTGGCCGCCGGTTCGACGGCGACGATGTCCACCTCGGGGAACGCCTCGCGCAGGCGGCGGCCCGTCCCGGTGATGGTCCCGCCCGTGCCGACACCGGCAACGAGGGCGTCGACGGTCCGGTCGCCGACCTGGTCGAGAATCTCGGCGCCCGTCGTCTCGTAGTGGGCCTGCGGGTTCGCCGGGTTCTCGAACTGGCGCAACTGGACGTAGCCGTCGCGGTCGGTGAGTTCGTCAGCGCGGTCTTTCGCCGCCGAGATGTCGCCCTCTACGAGTTCGATGTCGGCGCCGTAGGCCCGCATTATCTGCCTTCGCTCGGGCGATTTCGAGGACGGCATCACCAGCACCACGTCGTACCCCTTCGCGGCCCCGACCATCGCCATCCCGATGCCGGTGTTCCCGCTCGTCGGTTCCACGAGCGTATCGCCGGGTTCGATGACGCCGTCTGCCTCGGCGCGTTCGATCATGAACCTCGCCGGGCGGTCCTTCGCGGACCCGCCGGGGTTGAACGACTCGACTTTCGCGGCGACGGTCGCGCCCGCCGGAGCGCGGACCGACACCAGCGGCGACCCGATGGCCTCGACGATGGAATCGTGTAGGGTCTCGTGCATTGAAGGCCGCTACGCCACCCCGCGTTAAACCCCTAGTGGACCCGCCGAATGCTGTGGGGAGTCGCCGTTCCCGGCAGAATTTACTGCTGGTTCGACGGTAGCACGCGGTCAGAGAGCGGCATTCGGCGGTGAAGCCGGGTATTTCGGCCGTCGGCCGGGAGATTCAAGCCGTTCGCCCGGTTACGGGGTGCTATGAGCGAAAGCGACACGCTGGACACGATGGAACCGAACCCCGTCTGGGTGAAAGACGCCTACGCCGACACCGTGGACGTTCTCGCGCGCCACGCCGCCGAACTGGAGTACCACATCTGGGGGGGCGACTGGTGTAAGGACTGCCGGGCGCAACTCCCGGACTTCGGCGCGGCCCTCGACGCGGCGGAAGTCCCCGCCGCGAAGATTCATCACTACCCCGTTGAGAAGGAAGACGACGGGTCGAAGACCGGTCCGAAGGTCGACGAGTACGGCATCGAGTACATCCCGACCGTCGTCGTCGAACACGAGGGCGAGGAAATCGCCCGGTTCGTCGAGGAGGAACCGGTCCCCATCGCCGTATATCTCGCCGACGAAATCGAGACGGCGCTGAACTAGTTCTCTCCCCAGTCTACCGCCGCCCCGAGGTCGTGTTTCGGTGGCGAACACGCGAAGTTCCGACACGCGTAGACGGTGGGTTCCCCGTCGACGGCGTCGCGACCGGCCCAGATTGGCGGCGCGTCGGCCAGTCCGAGGGCGTCGAGCCACGAGTCGAACGTCGCGTCGTCGTCGGGGCGCCACGCGAGCAGTCGCCGCGGAACGTACCGCTCGGCCAGCGTCTCGGTCCACTCGGCGGGCGGCGTCTCGGGGTCACAGACGAGCGTCAGTTCCAGCGCCCCCTGTTCGTACGAATCGGCCGCGAGCGTCAGCGAGGCGTGTTGCAGCGGATTCGAGGAGACGCGGTCGGCGTGAGTACGAATGGCCTTCTCGGCCACGTCGCCAAACCGGTCGTCCTCGCGGAAGTGCGAGAGGCCCAGTAGCAACTGTGCGGCGACGCCCGTACTCGACGGCGTCGACTGGTCGGTGAGTTCCTGCGGGCGGGCGACCAGCGACTCGCCGCCGGTGGGCGTGAAGTAGAGCGTCTCCGCCGCCTCGTCCCAGAACGCCTCGGTGATGGCCTCGGCGAGGTCCATCGCGAAGTCGAGATGGGCCACGTCGCCCGTCGCCCCGAAGAGGTCCAGCGCCCCGCGTGCGAGGAAGGCGTAGTCCTCCAGATAGCCGTCTATGGCCACGTCGCCGCCCTTGTATCGCCGTTTCAGCCGTCCCGTCTCCGCGTCCCAGAGGTGGTCGCGGACGAATCCGAGCGCGTCGGCGGCCACGTCGGCGTACGAGTCGTCGAGGACGACTGCGCCCTCTGCGAGTGTCGAAATCATCAGGCCGTTCCACCCCGCCAGGACCTTCTCGTCGCGGGCCGGACGGGGCCGTTCCTCGCGGGACTCGAACGTCTCGTTCAGGGCCTGTCGGAGCTTTTCGGTGATTTCGCCCTCGCTCAGGTCGTACTCGTCGGCGAGCACGGGGACCGGTTTGCGAACCGCGAGGACGTTCGCGCCCTCGAAGTTCCCCTTCTCCGTGACGCCGTAGTAGTCACAGAAGATGTCTGCGGCCGTCTCGTCCGAGACGGCGTCGCGGACCTGTTCGGGCGTCCAGACGTAGAACGCGCCTTCTTCGGTGTCGCCGTCGGGGTCCTCGGGCGGCCTGCTCACCGCGTCCAGCGTGCTGAAGAACCCGCCGTCTTCGTGCTGGAGTTCCCGCTGGACGAACGCGAACGTCTCGCGGACGACGGCGGCGTAGCGCTCGTTGCCGAGGACCTGATACCCGGCGAGGAACGCCCTCGGAATCTCGGCGTTGTCGTACAGCATCTTCTCGAAGTGGGGGACGCTCCACTGGGAGTTCACCGAGTAGCGGTGGAACCCGCCGCCGACGTGGTCGTACAGGCCCCGGTCGGCCATCGCGTTCAGCGTCTCCTCGACGACGGTCAGGTAGTCCTCCTGCCCGCCGTCAGAGTGTGCCCGTAGGAGCGCGTGAATCCGCCCGGTCTGGGGGAACTTCGGGCCGCCCGACCCCCACCCGCCGTTGTTCCGGTCGGCCCCGCGGTGGGCGATGGTCGCCGCCGTCTGAATCAGGTTCTCGTCGGGGTCGTTCGGTTGGCCCGGCGTCGCCTCCAAGTCGCTTTCGATGGCGTCGGTCCACTGCTGGGCGCGGGTCTCCATCTCCGCGCGCTGTTCGGGGTCGGCCCACGAGTTCGCGAGCCGCTGGAGCAGGTCGTGAAAGCCGGGTTGGCCCCGCTTCTCCTCGGGCGGGAAGTACGTCCCGACGTAGAACGGCTTGCCGTCCGGCGTCAGCCACGCCGATAGCGGCCACCCGCCGCCGCCTGTCACCTGCTGGCAGATGCTCATGTACACCGAGTCGAGGTCCGGGCGCTCCTCCCGGTCCACCTTGACGGGGACGAAGTGCTCGTTCAGCGTCGCCGCTATCTCCTCGTCGGCGAAGCTCTCCTCCTCCATGACGTGACACCAGTGGCAGGCGGCGTAGCCGATAGAGAGGAAGATGGGTACGTCCCGCTCCTTCGCGGCTTCCAGCGCCTGTTCGTCCCACGGTTGCCAGTTCACCGGGTTGTCGGCGTGCTGGCGGAGGTACGGGCTCTCCTCCTCGTCGAGGCGGTTCCGTCGCGTCGGGTCCGCGCTGTCGCTCATGCCCGACTCTCGGTGGGCCGCGGGGAAAAGGGGTGTGACCCGGTGGAACGCTCGAAGAGCAATACTTACAGTCACGCCCATCCGGCGTTCCGATATGACAGAGACAGTGCTGCTGGTGGGCGGGGGCGGGCGAGAACACGCCGTAGCTCGGTCGCTCGCCGACTCGGACGCCGAGTTGTACGCCTGCGCGGGCAACAAGAACCCGGGCATCGTCGAACTGGCCGAAGGGTTCGAGACGCTGGACACGACCAATCCGCAGGCCGTGACGACCTACGCCCGCGATATCGACGCGACGCTGGCCGTCGTCGGTCCCGAAGCCCCGCTGGCGGCGGGCGTCGCGGACGCGCTCGACGACGCAGGCGTCTACGCCTTCGGTCCGCAGGAGGCGGAGGCCCGCATCGAGACGGACAAGGCGTTTCAGCGCCGCTTCATGCGCGAACACGACATCCCCGGGTGTCCGGACTTCGAGACGTTCGAGGACATGGAGGCCGCCTGCGAGTACATCGACGAGTACGACGGCGACCTCGCGGTCAAGCCCGCGGGCCTCACCGGCGGGAAGGGCGTCCGCGTCATCGGCGACCAGTGTACCCCCGAGGAAGCCAAGGAGTACCTCCGGGACTCCGACTACGACCGCGTCGTCTTAGAAGAGCGCCTCGTCGGCGAGGAGTTCACCGTGCAGGCGTTCGTCGCCAACGGCCAACTGCGCGTCACGCCCGCCGTGCAGGACCACAAGCGCGCCTACGAGGGCGACGAGGGCCCGAACACCGGCGGTATGGGCAGTTACACCGACGCCGGTCTCGAACTCCCCTTCATGGACGAGGGGGACTACGAGGACGCAGTCGACGTCCTCCGGGCCACCGTCGACGCTCTCGACGGGTACAAGGGCGTCCTCTACGGCCAGTTCATGCTGACCGAGACGGGGCCGCGCGTCGTCGAGTTCAACGCCCGCTTCGGCGACCCCGAGGCGATGAACACGCTTCCCGTGCTCAACACGGACTTCCTCGACGTGCTGACCGCCGCCCGGGACGACGAGGACATCCCGCAACTGTCCTTCCAACCGAAGGCGACCGTCTGTAAGTACGCCGTCCCCGACGGCTACCCGACGGACCCCGAATCCGGCGCGAAGGTCACCATCGACGAGGACAACGCCGGCGAGGCGATTCTCTACTACGCCAGCGTCGACCAGCGCGAGGACGGCATCTACACGACCACTTCCCGGTCGTACGCCGTCGTCGGCGTCGCCGATACCATCGCCGAAGCCGAGGAAATCGCCGAGGGCGCGCTCGAACGCGCCGGAACCGAGGGCCTCCGCGTCCGCCACGATATCGGCAAGGCCGACCTCGTCCAGCAGCGAATCGACCACATGAACGAGATTCGCGGCGACGACTGAATCAGGTTCGCACTAGGGCCCGATCGGACAGTGGTTTCAATACGCCACCGCCTGTTTCTCCCGTACACGTGGCGTCGGTCTATCGAAGCAGAGGTGTCGTGACGTGGCGCTGACGACGGTCGACGTGCGGTCGGCGCTGAACGTCCTGGGGTCGATTCTCCAGTGGTTAGCGGTGCCGCTGTCGGTCCCCGTGGCCGTCGCTCTCGTCTACGGCGAGTCCCCGACGCCCTACCTCCTCGCTATCGCCGTCAGTGTCGCCGTCGGGACGGGCCTGGCGCAGTTCGAGCGCCGCCGCATCCACGACCGCGAGGCGTTCCTGACCGTCTCGCTGGCGTGGCTCTCCATCGCCGTCGTCGGCGCGATACCGCTGTACGTCGAGGGAAGCGGTGTGTTCGCCAGCCCGGTCAACGCGCTGTTCGAGGGGATGAGCGGCATCACGACGACCGGTGCGACGGTCATCCGAGATTTCGACGCTCACTCCCAAGCCCTCCTGATGTGGCGACAAGTGCTCCAGTGGTTGGGCGGCCTCGGGGTGCTCTTGCTGGCGACGGCCGTCCTCTCGCGCCTCTCGGTCGCCGGGGCGCAGTTGATGGAGACCGAGACGCGGACGAAAGACGTGACGAAACTCACGCCGGGCATCGCACAGACGGCGAAGATTCTGGTCGCGCTCTACCTCGCGCTGACCACCGGGGCGGCCGTAATTCTCTTCGCATTGCACCTGCTCGGACTCGCGCCGGCGATGACGGCCTTCGACGCCATCGCGCACGCCTTTACCGCTATCGCCACTGCGGGATTCTCGCCGCGAGCGGAGAGCATCGGGGCGTTTTCGCCAGCGGTCCAGTGGGCCGTCACGGGGTTCATGATAGTCGGCGCGACGAACTTCATCCTGCTGTACGCGCTCGTTCGCGGCGAGACGGACAGGCTCCGGAGCAGCGAGGAACTCCAGTTCTATCTGGGAATCCTCGCCACCGGCACGCTGTTGATAACCGGCCTGTTGGTCGTCGACCCCGGATTCACCGGCGGCACCGAACAGACGGCACGTCACGCCGCCTTCCAGGTCGCCTCCATCGTCACGACGACCGGATTCGCGTCGACCGATTTCAACCTCTGGTCGGCCGCCGCCAAGAACGTCCTGTTCGTCGGGATGTTCATCGGCGGGATGGCCGGAAGCACGACGTGTTCGATAAAGACGCTCCGGTGGCTCATCGTCACCAAGTCTTTCTGGCGGGACTTGAACGTCGCCGCTCACCCGAAGAGCGTCCGTGCGGTGCGCCTCGGTGACGAGGTCATCGGCGAGGAGACGATTCGAGACGTGTACGCCTACACGCTGGTCGCGCTCCTCTTTTTCATCGTCGGGACCGTCCTGCTGGTCGCCGACGGTGAGCGGACGGGCGCGACCATCACGGAGTTCGAGGCGCTCAGCGCGGCGGCGTCGATGTTCTTCAACATCGGTCCGGCGTTCGGGCAGGCGGGACCGTACGGGACCTACGACGGGTTCGCACGCTCCAGCAAACTCCTGATGGTCCTGCTGATGTGGGTCGGGCGCATCGAAATTATCCCGGTGCTCGTCCTGCTGACGCCGACGTTCTGGCGGCGGACGTGAGTCTGGTCCGCGTGGATTCATTACCACCGGGCCGCAATCGGCGTGCGTGACCGGCCCACGCCACGACGACTTAGACCGCCATCCGACGCCCGGCCCCCGCAACTCGCTGTTCTCGTGGCCCGCGGCGAAACACCCGCTGCGCGTGATGGTGAACTACGCCGTCATCCTCGTCTGTCGTATCTCGCCGAGTCTCCGCCTCAAGAACTGGCTGTTGCGCCGACTCGGCGTGACCGTCGGCACCGGCGTCGCGTGGGGATTGGAGTCGACGCCGGACGTGTTCTGGCCCGAACTGATCACGGTTCGGGACGACGCCATCGTCGGCTACGACGCCACCCTGCTCTGTCACGAGTTCTTACAGGACGAGTACCGGACCGGCGAGGTTGTCGTCGGCGAACGGGCGATGATAGGGGCGGGCGCTATCGTCTTGCCGGGCGTTGAAATCGGCGCGGACGCGCAGGTGGCCGCCAACTCGCTCGTCACCGAGGACGTGCCCCCCGAAACGACCGTCGCGGGCGTTCCGGCCACACCGGTCGAATCCGGGGGCCGCTAACTCCGGACGCGGACGATACCGTTTCGGACGACCTGCTGGTTCGGGATGATGTGCTCTTTCTCGCCGCTCTCGACGTGCGTGACGAACATATCGACCTCTTGGACGATACCCTGCTGGTCGCCGATGATGACCTCGTCGCCGATGCTGTACGGTTCGGTCAACAGGAGGTACAGGCCCGCCGCGCTCGCGGCCAGCAGGTCTTTCAGGGCGAGTCCGGCGAGGAAGACGACGCCGAAGGCGTACGCCGCGAGCAGGATGAGCAGGGCGAGGGTGTCGACGCTCAACTGTCCCAGCGCGATGAGGACGGCGAGGTAGAAGATGCTGTACTTGACGATTTCGGGGAGGAGTGTCGCCTCCGGAAGCTTGACGCTCCGGAGACGCTCTGAGATGACCAGTTTCGCCTTATCGCCAGCGATGAGGCCGATGATGATGGCGAAGACGGCGATAAAGAGGTCGGGGAGGAACGCGGTAAAGCGGGTCCAGTAGGCCTCCGGATTCACCAGTTGCGCGATGTTCAGCGCGACGGTGATGGCGACGATGTAGACGAACAGCGCCGCGAGGTTCGAGACGATACCGACCGTCGACGTGCCGAGGCTCCGCGCCGTCCGTTCGAACGGCGTCCCCTCTACCGTCTCGGGGACGCCGAGTTCGCGCATGAACTCCCGCGACGCCCGCCAGACCAGAAAGCCGACGAGGACGCCCAGTCCGAGCACCAGCAGCGAGATGACGAACGTCCCTTCCGGTGAGAACAACGTCCTGATGGCGTTGGGCCAGTCGAATCCGCCCTGCATCGTCAGTACTCCTCGGGGTCGATTTCGAGGACGAGTTCCCCGCCTTTGAACGCCCGAACCAGTCCGTCGCTCTCCGAGAGGACGATAGCCGTCGCGTTCGTGTCACGGGTGATGGCCCCACCGGCCATGTGTCGGGCACCGAGTCCCTTCGGGATGTCGACCCCCTCCGCCGACGGTTCGAGGTACCGGTACGCCGAGACGATTTTCCCGGCGTCGGAGATGACGAACGCGCCGTCGAGTCGCGAGAACTCCTTCAGCATCACGTTCACGATTGGGTCGCCGACGTGGACGTGAGACTTCTCGAAGGGGTTGTACGAGAGCGGTCGGGACTTGTTCATCACTTTCCCGGCGTCGCCGACGACGAAGAGCGCGCCGACCGGTTTCCCCTTCTGTCCCTTTTTCCCGAGTTCGATAGCCACCTCGAAGACGTCCCGGACGACGCCGGGTTCCGCCCGGGAGTTTACGAACAGGTCGTAGACGCCCGACGGCGAGAAGTCGCTCGTCTCGATGCGCGAGACGGAGTTCGTCGTCCCGCCCATGAACCCGCTCACGCAGACGACTTCGTCGCCCTCCTCGGTGTAGCCCTGTTCAAGTGCGCCCTCGATGCCGAACCGCACCCGTCCTTCCAAGTCGGTGAAGTCGAGGGGGAGTTCGACGAACGACTCGGCCTCGACGTTGTTCTCGGGGCCGACCACCACTACCGGGTCGTCGGCCTCTTCGAACTGTTCGAACTCACTCGCGCTCGGCGAGAACAGGAATACGGCGTCGGCGTCTGCGACCACGGCCTCGAAGAGGTCGCGCAACTCGTTCATTGCCTGTACCATGACGGGACGTAGGAAAAAAGTTTATGAGCGGTCAGACGCCCGTCTGCCGGTTGGTTGGACGACTCGACTGTCACTCCGAGAGTAGGCCGTCGAACGCGCCGCTCGCCCCGTGGGCGTGGCAGTACGTGCCGACGGTCCGGTACTCCGTCAGACCGTCGTGCTCGCCGTCGATGCCCTCCCCCCGAACCGTCTCGAAGGCGAACCGCGCGTCGCTACCGACCGTCGCCGAGGAGTAGTGAAACTCGTGGCCCCGCCGCCGCGTCCCCGCGTCCGCTATCGGCGTCGTCCGCGTCGCCGTCAGTTCGACGTGGTCGAGCGCCTGATACCGGTCGCGCATCTCGACTGTCGCCGGAAGGACGCCTGCCATCGAGAACGTCGCGCCCTCGGCCGTCGTCAGGGACTCCGCGAGCGCCATCAGGCCGCCGCACTCGCCGTACGTTGGGCGGCCGTCGGCGGCCAGTGAGGCGAGTTCGTCGAGGGTTCCGGAATCCGCGAGACGCTCAGCGTGGAGTTCCGGGTACCCGCCGGGCAGATACACGGCGTCGGCCTCCGGAACCGAATCTCCCGCCAGCGGCGAGAACGGGCGCACTGTGCCGCCCTCACGGAGTCGCTCGACCGTACTGGGATAGGTGAAACAGAAGGCCGCGTCGTCGGCGACTGCCACCGTCGTTGCCGTCGCGGGTGGTTCGCTCGGCCCCGCTTCCGGTGGCGTGCGGGCCACCTCCACGACGCCCTCGGCGTCGATTGGTTCGGCGGCCGATGCGAGTGCGCTCTCGTCGACTGGCGCTTCCGCGCCCATCAGCAGACCGAGGTGACGCTCCGGAATCTCCAACTCCTCCGTCGGTGGGACCCTGCCCAGATACCGGAGGCCGTCCGGCAGCGAGTCGCGGATGCCGTCCTCGTGACGGCCGCCGTGGGCCTGTTGGGCCAGGACACCCACCACGTCGATGTCTCGCCCGACTTCCGCGGCGTACTGTTGGAACCCCAGCGCCGTCGCGCCGACGCTCTCCATCCCCGCGCTCGCGTCGACCACGAGGACGACCGGGAGGGCCAGTGCTTCGGCCACGCTGGCCGTCGAGGCGGCAGACCCGTCGTACAGCCCCATCATCCCCTCAACGACGCACACGTCGCCGTCGCCGCGCCAGTACGTCCGCCGCAGTCCGTTCTCGCCAGTCAGCCACGGGTCCAGCGACCGAGACGGCTTGCCCGCGACCGCCTCGTGATGGCTCGGGTCGATGAAGTCCGGTCCGGCCTTCGCCGGTTGCGGGTCGTAGCCCGCCGACTCCAGCGCCGTGAGCGTCGCCAGCGTCGCCACCGTCTTCCCGACGCCCGAGGCCGTCCCACCGAGGACGACGCCCTTCACGGCCGGTCACGCGCCGATGCGTCGGTGCTGTCTGTTGCCACCTGCTCGCCCAGCAGACGGTCGTACACTGCCGCGAAGCGAGCGCGAACGTCGGCCATCGGTATCCCCGCCCTGTCGGCCAGCGCGAGGGCACCACCCATCCCCGCGCCTTCCTTGGCTTCACCGGCCACGAAGCGCTCCATCCCGACGTGGTCGCTCTGTTCGAACCCGGGGTCGGTCACGGTCACGTCGAGGTCCAAGGCGGCCGCGCTCTCCCGGAACGTGGCCGTCTCGTCGTCGGCGACGTAGGCCGTCGTCGCCACGCCCAGTCGCCCCTCGTAGCCAGCGTGGCGGACCAGCGCGGCGGCGGCAATCTGCTGGGTCCCGCCCGCCAGCGTCACGGGCGTATCTGATTCGACGGCCCCCACCGTCATGCCCGCCAGCGTCGCCAACACCGGGTCGCCCATCCGCCGGACCGCCCGCTTCGGGTCTCCGGCCGCGTCGCCCGGTTCGAGCGAACTGGCCGCCAACCCCTCGTCGACGACGCGCTCTTTCTGCCCCGTCGGGTTCGACGGCAGCGACGAGGAGACCATCGCGTCCTCGCCGAGGGCGCGCAAGACGCCCAGCGCCGTCGTCGTTCCACCGGGAATCGTCTCCGCCAGCCACACCTCGTCGGCCGGGAGCGCGCGCCCGAACTGCCGGGCCGCCTCGAACGCGCCGTGGGCCGTCGGGACGGGGTCCTGTTCGGCGATGTCGCGGCCGACGCCCGCGCCCACCGACACCGTCGGCGCACCCGTCGGGTCCGCGAGGCCGCCGTCGACGACCACCGTCTCGAACCCGAGCAGTTCCCTGACCGCGCGGGTCACCAGCGCAGGGGTCGGACACCCTGTCGGACTCACCGGCACCGCGTCGGCCCGAACCGGCCGCCCGTACGTAATCACCTCCGCGTCGGCCCCGGGCGTCTGATTCATCAACTCTGGGTCCGCGCCCGCCGCGCTGATACCGTCTCTCCGCGCCGTCTCCGTCGTCCCCCCGACGAGGACGACTCGCGTTCCGTCGGGCGACTGTTCCATACAGAGTTGCACTACTGCAAGCCCACTTTATCCCATCGGTGCGTTGCGGCGACACCGGGACGCTGGGCGCATGATTTAAGCGATACGACCTGCGACTCGGTGTATGGAGGACTTCGACGAACTCGTCTCGTCGCTGACGCCACGCGAGGACAACGAGGCCATCAAGTCGTACCAGAACACCACCGCCGTCGCCTGTCCGGCCTGCGAAAAGCCGTTCGACGACATGGTCGTCTGCAAGGAGACGTTCACCTCGCTCAATCTCGACTTCGAGATGGACCTCTGTACGACCATCCACGACGACAGCGTCGTGCTGTTTACGCACAAGTAGAGCCGCGTTTTTCCGAGGCACGGGACCGGATTTGAACCGAGCGGAGACGGTCGGCCTCGCGTCGGTCGGCCGCTGCGACTCCTCGGGTTCAGAATCCGCTCGTTTCGATTGCTGCTGCTCGCGGGTTTGCTCGCAGCAGCAATGCGCGGGACCGGATTTGAACCGGAGCAAGAAATGCTCGCTCACATTCGTTCGCTGCGCCTTACTTGCAGGGTTCAAGTCGGTCCTGCTCTTCGCTCACTTCGTTCGCTCATGCGCGGGACCGGATTTGAACCGGCGGACCCCTACGGGATAGCGTCCTAAGCGCTACGCCTTTTCCTGGCTCGGCAACCCGCGCGCACTCCTCCGTTTCCACGAAATCGTCATGAACCCTTCGCTTGCGGGCGACGAAGCTTTAGGTAGGTCGGGGAACAACCGCCGTGCATGTATCGGGCCAGCGACCGGGTCGAACAGGAGACGTGGCTTGCGGAAATCGAGGCGGCCGCCGAGACGCTGGACCTCGGGACACAGGCCCGGTCGCACGCCGTCGACCTCTTTCTCTCGACACTCCCCGACGAGGACCGGTCGAAGCGCGCGTCGATGGCGGCGAGCGTTTACGTCGGCGCACTCGTCGCGGGCGAAGAGCGCTCGCAGACCGCCGTCGCCGACGCGACAGACGTGTCTCGGCTGACGATTCAGCAGCGGTGGAAAGACCTCTTAGAGAGCGTCGGTCTGGAAGCGCCGAACTGGTGACTACGAGGTCTGGAAGCGCCGAACTGGTGACTACGAGGTCTGGAAGCGCCGAACTGGTGACTACGAGGTCTGGAAGCGCCGAACTGGTGACTACGAGGGCTGGCCGCGCCCTTCTCGCTCGGGCGTGAGGTTCCCGTGTTCGTCGATTTCGCCGTTGACGATACGCGTCGAGGAGATGATGTCGCCGTCGTCGGCGTAGACGTGCGGGACGACGACAATCTCCAGTTCGTCGTGGCCGCGGTCGCGCCGGATTTCGTTGATGCGTTTGCCGCCGGTTTCCGTCTCGGGCGAGACGACGAGGGCGTCGAACTGCGCCTCCGTGGCGATGCCGGTCGGTTCGGAGAGTTCGCGTATCTCCCAGGACTGGTCGTACTGCGCGCCGAGGCGTTCCAGTTCGTCGGCGAGGGCCGCCCGGCGGTCGGCGTAGGGTTGGACGTACCGGTTGTCCTGGCGGGTCTTCGGCGCGAGGTCGTCACTGGTGAGTCCGACAGTTACATCGCCGAGTTCGAACGCGCGCTCGAACAGCGCGCGGTGCCCGTCGTGGATGGGGTCGAACGTACCCCCCAGCGCGACCTTCATATCCCGGGCAACGGTGTGGTCTGATTTAGTGGTGTCGTCTTTCACAACCTTCGAGGACGCCTCACACGGTCCGTCCGGAACCGAGAGACGGCGGCCGATTCACTCCTCTTCGTCGTCGCTCTCGTCGTCGTCGGCGTCTTCGACGGATATCGTGACCGGTTCGCCGCCGTCGTCGCCCGACGGGGTGTAGTCGTTGCCGCCGAGGTGGTCGTCGAGGTTGAAGACGGTGTTCAGTTCGGCCTGCACGTCGCCGACGATGTTGTTGACGAGTTCGCTGGGCGGAATCGCGCTGTACTCGTATGGGTTGTTGCCCGCGCCGTCGCTCTCGCGTTTCTTGCGCGTGACTTTCCCTTCGTCGTGGAGCGCCGCGAGGGCTTCGCGTACGGTACTCGGGTAGAGGCCGGTCGCCTCCGAAATCTCGTCGCTGGTGCTGTCGGGGTGTTGGCGGAGGCTGACGTAGATGCGCGCACGCGTCTCCGTGTCGAGGACCCACGCGAGCAAGTCGACGATGCCCTCGTCGAACTGTTCGACCGCGCGGTCGGCTTCCTGTTCGAGGCGCTCCCGAACGTCTCCGTTCTCGTCGAGGTCGTCGTCGTAGTGGTCGTCGTCGGAAGACATGCGTTGTCTCTGTGAGGACGAAAGCGATTGCCGGATAAAAACCTTGGCTCGATGTCTCGTTTTGCGCGGACTCGACTCGGGTCGCCGACCCGTCGGTGTACCCCGCCGAGGCTCTCACTATCTCGCAAACACCGACGATATCGGTCAGTTTCGCTTTTCGTTCCTGTCGTTTCAGGTCGCCTGAATATAAAGTGGGTGAAAATCGGGGTTCCAATATCGGTTCTGAGAGCGACCGAGGGGTATTTTATCGTCGTCGTCACAAGAAACAGTCGTCGCACGGCATGGCTAATTAACCGTTATAATCGGTTGATGGAAGGTGCGTTTTCGTCGGGAACGAACCCGCGAAACGCGGTGCTGTGGGACTGCAGACTGCCTGACTGGCAAAAGGTGTGGAGACGGTGTGGGGGCATCGTCAAATAGTGGTGGCAACCGAAGCATTTCGCCCGAAACCGGCGACGGGTCGGCCGCCGACGGTTTCTTCGCTTTCTTCGGGCCTTCAGTACTGCAACAATAGCGACTCACACAGTGAGCGGACGCCCTCGTCGGCCCGAATACGTCGCTGTTTCGCGGCCCCGCTCTCCGCGTCGACGAGCGTTCTGAGGCCGTCGATACCCAAGCGGTCGCACTCCCGTTCGGCGATGTCGGTCACTGCGGCAGTCCCGCTCCCGTCGCGGGTCAGCAGTTCGGCAGACTGTCCGTGGCGTATCGCGCGCCACTTGTTCTCGTCTAAGAGTTCGCGGCGCATCGCCGCCCCCGATTCGCCGTCCTCGTAGCGGGCCGCGTAGTCCTCGACGAGGGCGCGGACGTACTCGACGAAGGCGAGGACGCGGTCCGGGTCGGCCTGTCCGTCGGGGGCGCGCACCTCGACGGTGCCGTGGCCCGAGTGGGGCCGCACGTCGAACCAGAGTTCGCCCCGGTCGTCGATGCTCCCGCTCTCGACCATCCGCGTCTCGTAGGCCTCGAAGGCGGCGTAGTCCTCGAACGCCGTGGGAATCCCGGTGTTCGGCAGCGCCTCGAAAATCTTCGCGCGAGCGGACTGGAGGCCCGTGTCGAAGCCGTTCCAGTACGGGGAGTTCGCCGACAGCGCGAGCATCAGCGGCACGTGCCAGCGGAGTTCGTTGGCGATCCAGACCGCCGCGTCCGGGTCGTCGACGCCCACGTGGACGTGCAGGCCCGCCGTCGTGTTGCGGTGCTGTGGGTACTGGATGCGGTCGAGTTGCGCCCGATAGCGCGGCTTCTCGGCGTGTTCGAGTTCGCGCCACTTCGCCAGCGGGTGCAGGCCCGCGGCGGCGATGCCGAACCCGTTTCGGTCGGCGTGGTCGGCGAGCGCTTCCCGCACCGCGAGCAACTGCTCGCGGGCGTCGGTCGGGTCCTCGATGAGCGGCGTCTGCGTCTCGATGACGCACTTGAACAGTTCGTGGTCGAGTCGTCCCGCCAGCAGTTCGGGCGGGTCGGACTCGTAGACGAGTTCGTCCGTTCCCGAAGTGGGCCGACCGTACTCGTCTACGACGTAGAACTCCTCTTCGATGCCCAACGTTCCCATCCGGGTGAAGTTCTCGGGAGACCCCGTCTCGTCCATCGACCGAAACATCGCAAGGGACCCGCTAAAGCCTTCCGTCACCCGACGACGGCGGTCACTCGGACAGCGGGCGGGCCACCACCGCGAGGTGGTCGTCGTGGTACGGCGTGAGGCGTTCGGTCGCCAGAATCTCGTAGCCCTCTTCGATGTCCGCGAGAACGTCGTCGAACACGTCGACCGGGTCCGCGGTCACGTCCTCGCTGCGTGCCTTGATTGCCGCCAGCAAGCGCCCGTCGTCGCCGAGGAACCGCCGATTGAGCGTCGCCACGCGCCCCTGTCCTCTGGTCGCCACGTCTTGTACGAGCACGTCGACCGGTTCGACGACGTGGGCGTACGTCTCCGGTTTGCGGGCGTCCTTGAGCAACGGAAAGAGGTTCGCCCGTCGTTCGGCGACCCCGAGCAGGTCCCGCGTCGGCCGCGGCGCGAACTCCACGGCGTACGTCGGGCCGCCGAAGTCGGCGACGTGGCTCACCGTCGTCCCGGCGGCCGCGCCGAGGTACAGCGTCGTCTGCCCGGCGCTGAGGCCGGTTTCCATCCCGAGTTCGAGCATCGCGCCGAGTTTCGAGCGATGGGGGTCCCAGCGCCGCCACTCGCCGTCTGTTCGCTCGCCGTACTCGGGATGGCCCCTCGTGGCGATACTGGTGGTCCCGCCGAAGTCGTGGCGTTCGACGCCGTCGGGGAGGGTCATTCCTCGTCACCTCCGCGCGAGCGGATGCGCTCGATGCGCTCGTCGAGTTCCCGCTGGAGTTCTGGCCGTCGGTCGCCGCTGTAGTGGTCGACGCGGGCCGCGATAGAGAGTTTCCCGGCGAGCGCTCGCGCGGCGGATCCGCGCTCTTCCCGGCGGGTCCCGTTGACGTATTCGTGAGTGAAGATGATGCCGTGCTTCGGTGACGGCGCGCCGCCGCTGAGGTGCGCGAACAGCGCGTCTTCTGCACCGAGGACCTGTACGGTGCCGCTGGGCTGTTTTGCGAGCGATTCGAGGCTCCCGGCCAGCGAGATGAGACGCGCCGCCAGCACCGGCCCGGCCAGCATCGAGAGGTTCGGGGCGGCCGCGGGGGCCGTCCGCTCGATGTAGGCCCGCAGGTCCTCGGCTTCGTCGGCCAGCGCGGCGGTCCGGTCGGCGAGCGAGCGGAGCGCTTCGTCGCCCTCGTCCGTCGTCTCGCGCGCGCTCAGTTCGCGGGCGTACGCGACGCCGGTCCCGCTCTCGCCGTATCGGCTTCCGGCCCACTCGGCGACGCGTTCGGCCAGTTCGTTGGCCGTCCGCTCGCAGTCGGCCATCGCCCGGACGGCGTGGACGAGTTGCTGGTCGTCGGCCGTCTCTCGCTCGTGGACGGCGGCCGCCGTCGCCGCCGTCGCGGCCGCGTGCAGTCGGTCGTAGTAATCGGCTTCGTCCGCGGCGAACCCGGACGCGACGGCCTCGGTCGGCCAATCGCCCGGTGCGTCGGCCCGCCCCGTCCTGATTCGGTCGGCGGCGGCCGCCTCGTCGTCGGGGTCTAGCCCCGCGAACCACCCGTCTGTCATGGCCGAGGGTGCGTCCCCGACGCGAAAAAGCCCCGCGGTTGGTGCGTCCGGGATTCCACCTCTCTGGAATTGTGCCGAAAACAAGGGTTTCGGGCCTCCTACTGGACGATGTGCTATCACGTGTGCATACGTCTTTATATATTCACGAGATGTATTAGGTAGTGAATATGAACGACCGACGATACCCCTTCGACAGCATGGAACGATTCTTCGACCAGATGCGACGCGACATGTTCAGCAACCGGAGCGACAGCAGCGGGCACGGCTGGCGTGACGCCGAGTTCGGTGGAGAAAGCGGCTGGGACGCCGGAATATCCATCGAGGAGACGGACGACGGCTTCGTCGTCCTCGCGGACCTCCCGGGGTTCGAGCGCGACGAACTCTCGCTCCGACTCCACGACGACCGACTCCACCTCCGTGGTGAACACGAGGTCGGCGACGGCGCGAGTTACCGCCGCCGCACCGTCAGCGAGACGATAGACCTTCCGGCGCACGTGGACCCCGAGCACGCGGACGCGACGTACCGCAACGGCGTCCTCGAAATCCGGTTCACCGTTGAGGACGAAGAAGACGCTGGCTCGGACATCGACATCCAGTGAGCACGGGCGCTTCTTCCAACCGGATGCGAATCGGACAGTAGGTTGTTGTCGGCGCGGAAACTTTTGAAAACGGTTCTATCGTGAACTTCCCTTATATATTTGGCGACGCCTGCTTAACGGGATGACATGGCAGGGACACCGAGTTGGCGGACTGCGGAGGCCTCGTACTCCGACGAGGTGATTAGCGACGATACACTGGGGGAACTGTTCGCCGCGAGCGCGGAGCGAAACGCCGAGTCAGTGGCACAACTGTACAAGGGTGGGGTGTACGACCGCTCACTGAGCGACGACGTGCTCCCGTCGGCGCCGCCGGGCGAGTACGCGTCCATCACCTACGAGCGGATGCACCACCTCGTGAAGCGCCTCGCCGCCGGATTCCGGTCGCTGGGCGTCGAATCCGATACCCGCGTCGGCCTCTTTTCGAGCACGCGGATGGAGTGGGCGCTCTCTGACTTCGCGCTCCTCTCGGCGGGCGGCGTCGTCACGACGGTGTACACCGAATCGTCGCCCAAACAGGTCCAGTATCTGCTCTCCGACCCGGGAGCCGAGGCCGTCGTCGTCGAGAACGAGGAACTGCTTCGGCGGGTTCTGGAGGTCGAAGACGACCTCTCGCTTTCGTTCATCGTCGTCGTGGACGACTGCGACGTGGACCGACCGAACGTCTACTCGCTCAACGAGGTGTACGAGCGCGGCGTCGAGACGTTCGACGAGGACGCCTATCGCTCGTGGCTCGCCGAGCGCGACGCCGAGGACCTCGCCAGCCTCATCTACACGTCGGGGACGACCGGCCAACCGAAGGGCGTTCAGTTGACCCATCGGAACTTCCGGTCGAACGTCAATCAGACGCGAAAGCGCCTCGCACCGCGTCCCGACAAACATCCCGACTTACCGACCGTCGACGCCGAGACCACCTCTATCGCCTTCCTTCCGCTGGCGCACGTCTTCGAACGACTCGCGGGCCACTTCTTCATGTACGGTTCCGGCGCGGCCGTCGGTTACGTCGAGAACCCCGACACGCTGGCAGACGACATCCAGAAGATTCGGCCGAACACCGGCGCGAGCGTTCCGCGAGTCTACGAGCGCATCTTCGGCACGATGCGCGAACAGGCCAGCGACTCCGGCGTGAAAAAACGCATCTTCGGGTGGGCCGTCGATGTCGCCCGCGAGTACGCCCGCGCCGACGACCCGGGACCGGTGCTGGAACTAAAACACGGCCTCGCCGACCGTCTGGTGTACTCCACGGTGAAAGAGAAACTCGGCGGGAACATCGAGTTCATGGTCAGCGGGGGCGGGAGCCTCTCGAAGACGCTCTGTGAGACGTTCCTCGGGATGGGGCTGACCATCGTCGAGGGGTACGGCCTCACCGAAACGTCGCCGGTCATCACCACCAATCCACCGGAGGACGTTCGGCCCGGCACGCTCGGGGTCCCCGTCGCGGACGTAGACGTGCGAATCGATACCTCCGTCGTGGACGCCAGCGAGTTCGAGGACGTAGAGGGGCCGGTCGGCGAACTACTGGTGGACGGGCCGAACGTCACGTCCGGCTACTGGGAGGAACCGGGGGCGACCGAGCGGGCGTTCTCCGAGAGGGACGGGACGCGGTGGTTCCACACCGGCGACATCGTCGAGCAAACAGACGACGACTTCCTCGTCTACCACGACCGACTGAAGGAACTGCTCGTCCTCTCGACGGGCAAGAACGTCGCGCCCCAACCCATCGAAGACCACTTTTCGACGAGCGACCGGGTCGAGCAGATAATGGTCGTCGGCGACGACCAGAAGTTCGTCGGGGCGCTCATCGTCCCCAACTTCGAGGAGGTGGCGCGGTTGGCGGCCGCCGAGGGCGTCGACTTACCCGACGACGACTACGCGCGGTGTGCGGACGAACGCGTTCGCGCGTGGATACAGGAGGCCGTCGACGAGGCGAACGCCGAACTGGAGAAGATAGAGCGCATCAAGCGGTTCGAACTCGTCCCGAAGGAGTGGACCGCAGAGAACGACCTGTTGACCCCGTCGATGAAGAAAAAGCGGCGCAACATCCGGACGGAGTTCGACCAGAAACTGCGTGACATCTACGGCGACGACTACAACCCCAAAAACTGAGCCATCGCCCAGGAACGGCCGGACTCTCAGCCCCGCCATATTCGGCGTTTTTCCTCGGGTTCCTAACGTGTGAGCCACTGCGTTGAAGTGTCCGCTGGGTGAATCAGGTGTAATGCCTGCGGGTGCTATCCACGTTCTTCACGTCGATGATGACCCTGACATCACCGACCTCTCCGCCGCGATGTTGGAGCGGGAGGCTGATTTTCGGGTCACCACGGCGACGGACCCGGAGGACGGGCTGACGCGATTCGACGCCGCCACGTTCGACTGCGTCGTCAGCGACTACGACATGCCCGGTATCGACGGGTTGGAACTGTACGACCGCCTCGCTCCGTCGTTCGACCACGTCGACTTCCCGTTCATCCTGTTCACCGGCCGCGGAAGCGAGTCGGTGGCCGCCGAGGCGCTGAACGCCGGTGTGACCGGTTACCTCCAGAAGGGCGGGGCCGAACAGTACGACTTGCTCGCCAACCGGATTCGAAACGCCACGGCGAACTATCGCGCACAGGTGAAGGCCGAGCGGTACGAGACGGTGCTGGAAGCGCTGGATTACCCGGTGTACGTCGTCGACGAACGGGGCACGTTCCGGTACGTCAACGAACCGTTCGCGCGGGTGACCGGCTACGACATCGCCGACATCGTCGGCCGACCGACATCGTTCGTCAAACCCGACGAGACGGTCCGGCGGGCCGAGGCCGAACTCGGGCAACTGCTCTCGTCGACGGGACCGACGACGAGTCGATTCGAGGCGACCATCGAGACGGCCGACGGCGACCACGTCGCCTGCTGCGACCACATGGGCGTCCTCCCCTACGAGGGGGAGTCGTTTCGGGGGTCGGTAGGCATCCTCCGCGTGCTGGACGACGGGTCACCGGTCGAGGCCGACGGCGGCGGCGAGACGCTACACTCGCCCCACGCCAGCGAACCCCTGGCGGCCGAAGCGTTGCTTCATACGGTGTCTGACCCGGTGTACGTCGTCGACGACGACGGCGAATTCGTCTTCGTCAACGACCGCCTGTGCGCGTTCGTCGGCGCGGACCCCGCCGACATCGTCGGGACTAGCGCGTTCGACATCACCGCGCCGGAAGACCACGAGACGACGCGCGCGGCCCTCGACCGACTCGCCGCGGACGGCGTCGAGGAAGTTTCCTTCGAGAAGGAGATGATAGTCGACGGCGAGCGAACGCCGGTCGAGGGGACGCTCAGAGTGCTGTCCGAGTCGCCGCCCCGATACGTCGGTATCGTCAGCGACAGCAGCGACCGACGGCGCGCCACCGATCGCTACCGCGCGCTGTTCGACAACCTCCCCGACCCGACCGTCGTCCTCGCGTTCGACGACGGCGTGCCGCGTATTCGACGAGCGAACGACGCCTTTGAGACGGTGTTCGGCTACGACCCGGAGGCCATCGTCGGCGAGTCCGTCAACGACTTGCTCGTGCCGCCGGGTCGTGCCGAGGGGGCCGCGAACATCGACGAGGCGATGCGCCAGGGCGAGTACGTGAACCGAGAGGTCCGACGGGAGACGGTCGACGGCGAGACGCGGGACTTCCTGTTCCGGAACGTCCCGATTACGCACGACAACGGCGACGTGCTGGCGTACGGCGTCTATACGGACATCACAGAGCGCATCGCTTACGAGGAGAGCCTGACGGCGCTCCACGAGACCGCTCGCCGTCTCATGGCGGCCGCGTCGGTCGACGAGTTGCTCGAAATCGGGTTGGAATCGGCGGCAGACGGCCTCGGTCACGAGATAAGCGCCATCTACCGCTACGACGAGGTGGTCGGCGGCCTCGCCCCGGCGGCGGCGACCGACGAGGCCCGCGAGGTACTGGCGGACCTGCCGACGGTCGAACCGGGGAACAGCATCGTCTGGCGGGCGTACGAGTCGGGGGCGCCGACCCGTACCGGCGACGTTCGCGAGGACGCGGACGTGCGACATCCGGAGACTCCCATTCGCTCTGCGATGGTCCTG
Source organism: Haloarcula marina (assembly GCF_024218775.1). Classification (NCBI taxonomy): domain Archaea; kingdom Methanobacteriati; phylum Methanobacteriota; class Halobacteria; order Halobacteriales; family Haloarculaceae; genus Haloarcula; species Haloarcula marina. The sequence goes on from NZ_CP100404.1 coordinate 1,524,582, forward strand.
CCGCTGGGCGACCAGGGCGTGTTCGTCGCCTGGTCGACGGCCGTCGACGAGTTCGACGAGACGGACCTCTCGCTGGGGCGGGTGCTGACCGCCACCGTCCAGTCGGCGCTCCAGCAGGTCGAACGCGAGGAGACGCTCCGCGAGCGCGAACAGTCGCTCGCGCGGCAGAACGAGCGCTTAGACGAGTTCGCCTCTATCGTCTCCCACGACCTCCGGACGCCGCTCGACCTCGCGGGCGTCCACCTCGAACTCGCCCTCGAAGAGCTAGCGACCGACGACGAGGACGTCCTCGAACACTTCGACCGGGTCGAGGCGGCCCACGACCGGATGTCGACGCTCATCAGCGACGTGCTCACGTGGGCGCGCGAAGGGGCGGCCGTCGACTCCCCCCGCCCGGTGTCGGTCGCGGACCTCGCCACGGGGTGCTGGCGGGACCTCCAGACCGAGGACGCGGACCTCGTCGTCTCGACGGAGCGGACCGTGGAAGGCGACCCCGACCGACTGCGGCGCGTCTTCGAGAACCTCTTTGCGAACGCGGTGGCGTACGCAGGCGAGCGCCCGACAGTGGAGGTCGGTGATACCGAGGACGGCGGCGTGTTCGTCGCCGACGACGGCCCGGGGATACCCGAAGACGCCCGCGGGAGCGTCTTCGATTCGGGGCTGACCCTCTCGGAGGACGGCAACGGCTTCGGTCTGGCTATCGTCGAGCAAATCGTCCACGCGCACGGCTGGCAGATTTGCGCGACCGAGAGCGGGTCGGGCGGCGCTCGCTTCGAGATAACCGGGCTGAACTGACCTTCGCCGGACTGAAACGACTCGACCCGCTACCGTCGGTATGACCAGCGACTACGCCGACCGCCTCCGCGGGCACCGGGCCGAGAAAGACGAGTTCTTCGCCGAGCATCCGCAGTCGCCGATACCGCCCGAGGAACGGGACGAGTTCGACGGCCTGCGCTACTACGACCCCGACGAGGCGTACCGCGTCGCCGCGACGGTGACGCGACACGACGACCCCGAGACAGTTGCGATGGAGACGACGGCGGGACAGTCGGTGCAGTACCGGCACGTGGTCACGTTCACGTTCGACATCAAGGGCGAGACACACGAACTCGCGGGCTACCGACAGGCCCGCGACGAGGACGCGGCGCTGTTCGTCCCCTTCCGCGATAAGACGACGGGCCACCAGACGTACGAACACGGCCGCTACATGGAACTGGAAGTCGACGGCGAGTTGGCCGACGGCGACACCGTCACACTTGACTTCAATCTCGCGTACGCGCCGTTCTGCGCGTACAGCGAGACGTTCTCCTGTCCGCTCCCGCCGGAGACGAACTGGCTGGAGACGACAATCGAGGCTGGCGAGCGGTCCGACTGACGCACCCTCGGCGAGCAAACCGTTTTCAGGGTGACGCCGCTAGCTACGGCCATGTCTACAGTGACGGGCGACCGCCCCCTCCTCCAATCGGTCGTCGCGATTATCGCCGCCCTCGGCCTCGGCGCGGGCGGACTGGCGCTCGGATTCGTCCTGACGATAGTCGTCGGGGCAATCCTCGTCGTCGGCGCGGGCCTCCAACTCTCCGCCACCCTGTCTATCGTCCTCGGCCTGGTGTTCGTGCAAGGAATCGGCTGTATGGGCGTCGCGCTGACCTACCTCAAACTCCGACCAGTCGTCGGCCCCCAAATCAGGTCGGCCCTCGGCGTCGGCCCGAGTGCGAGAGGGTTCGACATCCCGGCGTCGGTCCCCGACCTCCGCGACATCGTCGTCGTCGGCGTCGGCTACGTCACCGCGCTGGGCGGCGCGATGGTCGGGGCGATTCTCCTCTCGCTGTTGCAGGTCGACACCGGGTCGAATCAGGCGGCCGAACTCGGCCTCGAAAACCCCGAGGTACTCCTCCTGTTGATTCCGGCGTCGATACTGCTCATCGGTCCCGGCGAGGAACTGCTGTTCCGCGGCGTCGTGCAGGGCCGCATCCGAGAAGTCTTCAGCCCCGTCCCGGGTGTCCTCATCCCGAGCGTGGTGTTCGCGGGTCTGCACTGGTTCGCGCTCAGCGGCGGGTCGCCGCTCGGAAACCTCGCCGCCCTCGGCGTCCTCGTCGTCCCGGCGCTCGTCTTCGGCGTCAGCTACGAGTACACCGACAACATCGTCGTGCCGTCGCTGATTCACGGCGTCTACAACGCGACGCTGTTCACCACCCTGTATCTGGTGGTGCGCTTCGGCGACCAGATCCCCCAGCAGGCGATGCTCGGCTGACGCACTATGGACCGATTCAACGCGGGCTACGACCGCCTGTTCGGGAGCGATGCTCTCTCTATCGGCGTGGGGTTTCCGCTGACCGACAGCGCCGAAACCCGGCCCGACCCCGACGCCGAGATGCGCCTCGCGGCCCGCGCCGAATCGCTCGGTTTCGACGCGCTCTGGGCGCGGGACGTGCCGATGTACTGGCCCCGCTTCGGCGACGCCGGACAGACCTTCGAGCCGTGGTCGTGGCTCTCCTACGCCGCCGCACACACCGAGGACATCGCGCTCGGGACGGCGAGCGTCGTCCTTCCGCTTCGCCACCCGCTCCACGTCGCGAAGAGTGCGGCGTCTGTCGACCGCCTCTCGGGCGGGCGCCTCGTGATGGGCGTCGCAACGGGCGACCGGGACCCGGAGTACCCGGCGTTCGACGTCGACCCGGACGAACGCGGCGAGCGGTTCCGCGAGAGCGTCGCCCTCCTCCGAACGGCGTGGGCCGAGGAATTTCCCGACGCGACGGGCGCGTGGGGTGAACTCGACGGCGAGTTGGACCTCGTCCCGAAGCCGACCTCGGAGACGATACCGCTCCTCCCGACGGGGAACGCCCGCCAGTCCGTCGAGTGGATAGCCGACCACGGCGACGGGTGGCTGTTCTACCACCTGCCCGAGTCGACGCTGTCGTCGTACGTCGAGGAGTGGCGCGAACTCGCTGGCGAGAAACCGTACGCGATGGTCGTCCGCACCGAGTTGGCCGACGACCCGGGGGCCGACCCAGAGCCCGTCCATCAGGGCTACCGGGCCGGAGCCGAGTGGTTCGTCCAGTATTTCCGGGGTCTCGACGAGGCGGGCGTCGACCACGTGGTCGTCTCGGCGTCGGGCGACGACCCGGAGACCGAACTCACCCGACTCTGGACGGACGTGTTCGACCGGCTCTGACCACTCACGCCGCGTCTCGGGCCGCCCGGACGTGCTGGCGAGCCTCTTCGGGCGTCATCCCTCGGACGCCGCAGGCACACGAGAGCAGTTCCGGGTCGTCGTCGTCCTCGACCTGTTCTCGCCGTGTCTCTTCGAGCGTGTCGCCCGCGGCGTCGTACTCGAAGTAGACGCGGTACGTGACCTGTTCGACCGTCTCTATCCGGTGGTCTTCGCTCGGGTCGGGGTTGGCGATTGCCTCGTCGTGTTCGTCTTGCATCGCCGTCTTCCACTGCTTCAGGTTCGCCTCGGGGTCCGTGTCGTCGGTCATGTGCGTATTAGCGGGGATGGGACCAAAAATCCCGGCAGCGACTCCGTGAATCCGCTCCGCGGACTCCACCCGCTACGTGTCTCTCTCTGTCTCCGGGTCGAAGAGTTGACGCATAATCCGCTGCTCAGCGACACGGAGGTGTCTATTCACGGTGGGCTGTGAGACGTCGAGCATCGCCGCGAGGCCCTCGCCCGTGGTATCGCGCGGCCAATTGAAGAAGCCCGCATAGTATGCCGTTTGGAGGACCTCTCGCTGTCGGTCCGTGAGGTCGCCAAGAATCGATTCGAGGACGCTCTGTCTGGTCTGGAGCGACCGGTCTCGCTCCCGGCGGCTGCGGAGTTCGACGTCGTACTCCTCGCCGAGCATCTCGACGAAGGTTCGAACGTCCGCAGATACGTGGATATCGACCTCGACCGTGAGCCCGCTCTCGTCGGCCCGAATCGAACTCGGGCGTCCGCCGTGTCGGACCAACTTTGTCACGATAGAGGTCCCGCGATGGTCCACTTCGAACACGTCGCCGTCGTCGCTCTCGCTGACGTGACGGTAGGCCTGTACCGCGTGCAACGAGTCGAGTGCGTCTGCGACTACCGACCCGTCGACGCCGGTCGTCCGGACGAATAGTCGCGCCGTGTCGTCGAGGTACGTGGACAATCCCAGGTACGTCACCTCACACCCGGCCTCGCGAGCGATTGCAGTGAGCAGGTCGGTCGTCCCCTCGAGTCGTAACGTCAGTGAGATTGCCCTGTCTGCCTGCAGCGCCTGCTTGGTCGAGGCGCTGGCGATGGCGTTCGCGATACTCTCGCCGAGTTCGGTGAACACCTTCTGTTCGAGGTCACCGAACGTTCGTGGCTCGTTCGCGTAGACGGCGACGAACCCGTAGCTGTACTCGTCGAATGCGAGCGGAACGGCCAGCACCGACTGGAAGTTCGCGGCCAGTGCGTGCTGTCGCCACGGTGCTGTCTGAATGTCTCGGGCGACGTTCGAGACGACTGTGGGTGTCCCGGTGTCGGCCGTCTCGGCGGCCGGTTCGCGGTCCCCGGCCGTCCCGTTGAACGAGACGTTATCGAGGTAGCCCCTATCTTCACCCGCCCACGCTCGGGGGACCACCGCTCCGGTGCTGGCGACGATACCGCCAACCCACGCGAACTCGATGTCCTCGCCGCTGACGAGTCGTTCGCAGACAGTCGACTCCAACGCCTCTCTGCTCGTCGCACCCACGAGCGACTGGTGGACCGACCGAATCGTCTCGTTTATCCGTATCTGTCGGCGCAACTGTTTGTTTTGCTTGTTGAGTTCCGCGTCCCGCTCGCGAAGTTCCGTCTCGGTTTGAATGCGCGAGAACGCCTCTTCGGCCGTCGCCACGAGCGTCTCGACCAGTTGTCGAACGTCGTCGTCGATGACCTTCGCTTGGTCGATGGCGACGAAGACGCCGTGGGGTCCTATCGGCACTACGAGCCCGTTCTTGATTGGGGCCACGAACGGCTCATCAGCCGCCGCAGCGTCGTCGATAACGGTGAGGCTGCCAGTCACGAACGACCGCCACAGCAGCGACCCGTCTTCCGGTCCGATGGGTACGGGGTCACGCTTGCAGTACTCTCTGAACCCCTCGGAGTGTGCCACCGGCCGAAGGACGTTCGTCCCCTCGTCGAACAGGAAGATACAGAAGACGGAGACGTCGAGGACGCTTTCAGCCGCATCGACGACGAGCTTTGCCGCCGCGGCTTGGTCTTCCGTGTTGAGGAGCCCGCGCGTCGATTCGTGGAGCGATTCGAGCGCGAGCTCTCGCTCTTTCTGGTCGGTGATGTCTTGAATCGCACCGCGAATGCGAACGACCTCGTCGTTCTCCACGACCGCTTCAGCGATGCCGCGTACCCACCCGAACGTGCTGTCGTCTGTCTTCGCCCGCGCTACGATTTCGTACCCCGTTCCTGTCTCGATGGCTGTCTGAATCTTCTCCCTGATAACCCGCCTGTCTTCGGGTCGGTACAGGGAAAGCGCCGTCTCCAAGTCTATCTCCGTCTCCGGTGGAAGCCCGTGAAGTTCGGTGAGCGAGTCCGTCCACGTCAGCGTCGGCGGCTCCGTGGTCACGTCTAGTTCCCAGCCACCGAAGTTCGCCATCCGCCCGGCTTGACCGAGAAGATTCCGAGTTCGTTCGAGTTCCAGCGCCCGCTCTTTCTGTTCGGTGATGTCCTGGACCGAGCCACGTACGGCGACGACATCTCCGTCCACTACGACAGGGTCCCCGATGGCCCACACCCACCGATTTCGTCCCGTTGCGGTTATCAACCGTGCCTCTACGTCGTACTGTTCAGCGGATTCGAGCGCCCGTTCGACGCCCTCCCGGACTCGCTCCCGGTCGTCGGGGTGGTAGAAGTCGATGGCGTCGTCGAGAGTGACGTCTGCGTCGGTCGGCAGGTCGTGGATGCGGTACACCTCGTCGGTCCAGTGAAGCGTGGGACCGTCGCCGTTTCGCACGTCGAGTTCCCAGCCGCCGAGGTTCGCGAGACGCTCCGTCTGCTGGAGCAGGTGCTGGGTCCGCTCCAGTTCGCTCTCGCTCGACTTTCGGTCGGTGATATCTTGGCTGATTCCCATGACGCCGATGACCGACCCGTCTCTGTCGAGGTACGGATACTTGTTGTCGCTGAAGATGTGTTCGCGCCCGTCTATCGTCGTCGCCGTCTCCATCGTGATGGCCCTGCCGGTGCGTAGGACCTCCCCGTCGCCTCGCCGAACGTCTTCCAGATTGTCGGCCTCGAACAGTTCCTCGTCGCGTTTTCCGATGGCATCTGCCGGATCGAGGTCGAAGTAGGCTGCCGCCGCCTCGTTCATGAACTGGTAGACTCCGTCGAGGTCTTTGATGAATATCGGGTGGATGGTGTTCTCGATAAGGGCCGCGGTCTGGCGCTCCTGTTCGGACCGTTCGGTCACGTCCTCCTGAAACAGCACGAAGTAGGCCACTGCTCCCTCGTCGTCGAGGACGGGCGCGACGCTCACTCGGTTCCAGAACGGCGTGCCGTCCTTCCGGTAGTTCCGGAGTTCGATGGACACGGACTCTCGTTCGTCGAGCGCCCACTGGATGGCCGCGGCGGCTTCCTCGTCGGTGCCCGTCCCGTGCAGGAACTGCCAGCTTTCGCCGATGCTCTCTTCCTCCGAGTAGCCGGATATCGATTCGAACGCTTCGTTCACGGCGATAATCGGGTACCCGTCCCGTGATGGGTCGAGAATCGTGACCCCGACTGGCGCTGCCTCCATCGTCTTGCTCGCCAGACGCAACGACGACGTGTTCGCACGGCGCTCGAACACCTGTCCGATCCATCTGCTGACGAGGTCGGCGAACTCCGTTTCGACGGCCGAAAACCCCTCCGCGCGCGGTTCGTCGCCGACGAAACAGACGGTCCCGTACAGGTCTCGGTCGACGAATATCTCGGCACCGAGGAAACAACCCACAGCCACCTCACCGTCGTCATCGTCCTCGTAGCCGATGGCTTCCAGGTTGGGAACGCCGAGGACGGCGTCGTGATTCTTCGTCGTCTCGCGACAGAGCGCGTCGATAACCCCCGTCACGGGTTCGTTCTCGGGGAATCCGTCACCCAACGCCGTCGTCACTTCGTAGTTATCGGTCACTTCGTTGAGACTCGTCACGAATGCGTTTTCGACGCCGAATACCTCGGCGCCGAGTTCCACGACCGCCGCTATCTTCTCGTCGTCGCTCGTCCCCGAATCGGCCACTATCTCGTCGAACCGCTGGCGGTAGCGTTCCGCCGACGCCTCCGTTCGCTCGTGTGCGCTGACGGTCTCATTCAGTTTCTCGACAGCGGCGCACAAGTCACCAAATTCGTCGTCTCGGTCGGCCTCGAACTCGACGTCCTCGCCGTCGGCGGCGCGACGGACTTTCTCAGCCAACTGCGTGATGGCGTCGTCCCGTGCGACCAGCGCGACGACGCCGAACGCGAGACAGGCCAGCGCCGCCCACATCGTCGTCATGGGGTCGAGAACGGCGGCTATCGGCGTCATCTGCCCGTCCTCGTGGCCGCCCTGAGCGCGAGGGCGTAGCCGGTCGCCCGGTGTCCGCCCTGTGCCGTCGCAGTCCCTCGCAGGGGGGTCTCAGACGTTGCGTTCGGTTTTGGGTACCTCGGCGTCTGGCCCTGGGACCGGTGTGACACTATACACATACGGTACCCCTTCGGGGGGAGTGGATATACATCTAGGCCATCCAGAAGGTTCCGCTTCGCATACCGAGAGATAGAGATGAACGAATACCATCGGCCGGGCAATGTCGAGTCGACCTCGCTGCGAATCGTCGAGGCCGTCGCAGATACCCTCGGCAGCGACCCGTGCACGCTGAATCCCCCGTTGGGGACAGTTGTTGACCCCGATGCACTCGATTCGTTAGTCGAGTCCGGTGGCGAGACCGGCGTCGAAGTGACGTTCACGTATGCCGATTGTCGAGTCTCGCTCAAACAGGGAGACCTCGTCGTCCAGACGTTGGGCGAGACCAACCAGTGAACAGCATCCAGTACTCACCAGACCATGACGAACACAGATAATCCCGGCCCCCCGGAGCACAACTACCGCGAGACGTACGAGGAACAGACGGTCGGACAGACGACCATCGCGACCATCGCCGACCCAGAAAACGACGACGCGTGGATACAGTCCACTGTCACGCGGGCGGTGGTCACGTGATGTGGTCGCCGTACGTTACCTCCGCTCGCTCAGACCGGACACTGTCGGTGCAGTGGTCTCCCGAAGCAAATTCGGGACCTCTCTCTCACTGAACGATGCGAGAGGCCCATCGACAGTCCGTCGACGGCCACATTACGGTCCTCTGTATCGACGACGACACCGAGTACCTCGATGCCCTCCAAGCGGCCTTCGAAGACGTAGCCGATATCGAACTCGTCGTCGACGCGGACCCAGCGACCGCCCTCGACCGACTAGACGACGTCGATTGCGTCGTCAGTGCCATCGAGGCGTCCACGACCGACGGTGGGCCGTTGCTCGAAACCGTCCGGGAGCAGGACCCGACCATGCCGTTGCTGTTCACCACGTCGCAGGACCTGTCCGGGGTCGAGGACACACTATTCGAAGTCGAAGCCGTCGACTTTCACCCGAGGAACCGCGACGGACCGGCCTTCCGCCTGTTCGAGCGACGGCTCCGGAACCTTGTCGCACGGTCCCGCCTCGAACACCGGACGTTACAGTTCCGAACGGCGCTCGACCTCAGTCAGGAACTGACGCTCGTCGTGAGCGGAGACGGGCGAATCGCGTACGCCAATCAGCCGCTCTCGTCAGCCGTCACTGCAGACCGAAACCCCATCTCGGGTCGTCACTGGACCGACATCTTCACCGACGAATCCGTTCGCCACCTCAGGGTCGAAGCCTTCCCGGTCATCGAGGACGGGTGGAACTGGACTGGGACCACAGTACTCCGCTCCCACACTGGAGATATCGAAGCGCGAACCAGCCTCGTCAGACTCGCTGACCGGAGCCTCGTGTTCGTCTTTCACGCCCTCTCTCGGGACGACGAGACGTGCTGTTGAGGGACGACCTCGTGACGACACATAAACGCGTTCTTCCCGTAGGAGACGTCCCTCGAGTCCGACACTGGTGGCTCTGATGACTTTTCGGTCTCGTTCTCGCTTCAACCGTTACGGACGGCACTTCGCTGTCGTCAGGCCCCGTCGACGGGGACCGTGAAAAGCGCACCGTCGACCCTGCGGACCGCTCACCGCCGCCCGTCGCGCGACGACCGGCCGGTTCCGAACCGAAATCGACACAACAGGGGTTCGAGAGGTGAGCGTATGCTCCGCGGGATTTCCCAGACGTACTCGGCGGTGTTCGCCCCCGAACTGTTCGTGCTTCTCTGTGGCCTGTTGCTCGTCGGCTACGAGTGGCGCGACGCGGCGACGCGCTCCGTCGCCGGATTGGGGGCGCGACTCGGCGTTCTCGGGAGTGGGTGGGCCGTCGCGTTCCTCATCTATCAGGGGGTCCCCCGTATGGTTGCGGCCGTTCCCGAGTGGGGACTCGACGCGACCGGCAGTGCCGGACTTGGGGTCGGCATCCTGGTCATCTGGGCCGGGTGGCGATGGCGAGATTGGGGTGACCTCGTCCCGGGATTCGCCGCCATTCTCGTCGCCGTCACGGTGCCGCACCTCGCCGTCACGCCGTTCTGGGACATCTCCAGTCACGTCCTCTACGCCGTCGTTCCCGCGGGCTATCTCCTCTTCGTCGACACCCGGTTCGTCCCGCTGTTCGTCATCGCGCTGGGAATGGTGCTCGCTCGCCCGCTGGCGGGGGCGCACACGTGGCTCCAGTCCATCGGCGGCCTCGCGCTCGCGCTCGTTTTCCTGGCGGCCTATCGCTACAGGGCACGCGACCGCCTAGCGGACAGCGTGTCGTGAGACGGGCGACTCGATTGCGAGGCCGTTGTCGCCGTCGCGGTAGTCCTCTGAGAGCGATCCCCTGATACATGAGACCGTCCCGGGCCGACGCCGCCCGGTGGTTTCGCGGTAGTTTCCAGTAGCTCAGCCATCGCCTCGGTCGTCGGCGATTACCCGAGCGGTACGGCGGTGGTACCGCGGCACTCGTACCGCGACGACTGGCCCGTCCGACTCGCGACACTGCGAAAGCGACACGTATTCTGGTTCGCGCCGACGCCGCCGCGGCCCCCGAGTCAGTCGTCGAGCAGTCGGCGTCGGCACCCCCGACGCAAGCGCGCGTTTCGACGACGATAGCCCGCCCTTGCCACACCAAAGAACGGGCTACAGTTAGCGGTCTGAGAGTAGCGCGGGATTGGATATCGATTTCGTCGTATAACAAAGCCACCCGTCGTCGTTGCCTCGGTCACCCGGGCGCGTTGGGTCGTCTGCGAGACCTGTCGGTACGAGATAGGCCCCGGTGACAGAGAAACCATGAGTCAACAACAGTTCCAGCCGCAACAGCAGCAGCAGTATCAGCCACAACAGCAGCAGTACCAGCCGCAACAGCAACAGCAGTACCAGCCACAACAGCAACAGCAGTTCCAGCCACAGACACAGCAACAGTCTCAGCCGCAGTCCGTGGGACAGTTCGGTACCGCCGGGCAGGGTCAACTGAGCGGACAGGAGATTCTGCAGGCCGCGATGACGCTACACCGCTTCGAGACTGTCCTCGAAATCGTCCACGTCCGCGCGATGGAGAGCGGGCGGTCGAACGTCGCGCGGTTCGCCAACGACCTCGCGACTATCGCGGAGGCGGAGAAGAAACTCGTCCTCCGACGCTCGCCGTTCGCTCAGCCTATCGGGGACGCGGCCAGACAGACGATTCAGCAGGGCGTCGAGCAACTCCGACAGGCCGCCGACATCCCGGAGGTCCAAGAGGCCATCGCCGAGGCACAACAGAGCACGAACGCTATCGAACGCGCGGCGGCGCTCGTGCAGGCGCGCGAGGCCGCGACAGCCGCCGGGTTCCAGCCGATGTACTCGTCCGGGCAGGTCGGCATCGGCGTCGGTCAGGGCCAGCACCGCCAGCAGGTCGGACAGGACGTCCGCCAGACGGTACTGGTGCTGGACCGCTTCGAGTCGGTACTCGAAGCGGCCCGAAACCGAGCGTTAGAGACCGGTCGGACGCAGGTGGCACAGGTCTGCGGTGACCTCGCCATCGTGACGAATCTGCAGGAGAAACTGATCCTCCGGCAGTCGCCGTTCGCTCAGCCCATCGGCGAGGCGGTCACGCACACCATCCAGCAGGGCGTCGAGCGACTTCGGCAGGCCGCCGCCGACGACCCAGCGGTCCAGCAGGCGATTTCGGAGGCACAGTCGACCCTCGACGCCATTCGGACCGTTGTCTCCCAGGGAGTCAGTCAGTCCCAACTCGGCCAGTTCCAGAGCCAACCCGGAGTGGGACAGGGGCAGGGTCCGGGTCAGCCGCAGTTGGAACAGTCCCAGGCCCAGTGGGGACAGTACTGAACTACCGGGTGCCGCTCCGGCGGTGACCCCGTCGTCTCGGTGACGGGATAGAACCGGCGGTGACCCGCTCCGCAGTCCGCGAGTTCACGCCTGCCTGCCGGCGGCGCATCGCCGCCTCCATTTCTTGCACTACTGGAACGTGTCGCCGACTAGTCGCTCCGACGCCGTCCGTTCCGACCTGACTCGGCCCGAGTAGCGACTCGACCGACCGCGTGTGAAGGCAGACGACGACGGGTGTAAGACAGACCGGCGCCTCACCGTTGCAGCGAGTATCGAGAACGTGTACGCCCGGAACACTAACGACTGGCGTCATCCTCGGCGGCGCGCCACGTCAGCCAGCAAACCCTCGTGCCGGGCGGTCGCCCTACAGGCGACTGGTGCCGGAACGGCGTTGACCGGTCCGGCGGCGGATACGTTCCGCGAGACGGGCGGGGTGCGACCGCCAGACGGGCGACGGTTGTCGCCGGGATGTACCGTGCCCGGGTTCTCCGGACGGTCATCGTCCCGATGACGGGCCTCGGCCGGGGATTAAAGGCACGCACCTCCCCTAGGCGAGAGCCGTACGTAAGGGTGGCGTTCAGACGGCGAACTCGTCTTCGCGCAACTGGACGTACTTCCCGTTGCGGTAGCCGAACTTGCCCCACTTGTACTTCATGACGAGTTCGATGCCGTGGAGGCCGCCCCTGAGCGCGGCGTCGGCCTTGATGCCGCGGGCGTCCATCAGGTCACTGGCGGTGGTGAAAGCGCGGTCCCAGTCACGCGGCCCCCAGTCCCGAACGAGGTCTGCGAAGGTAACGTTCCGGAGGATTTCGTCGCCGATGGCCGCGTGCCACTCGTCGTTGTAGCGTTCCAGTCGTTCCACGGCGGCGAGTCGCCCGGCGATTTTCCCGGTCCGAACGGCGACGTGGTCACCGCCCTCGTGGAACGCCGACGTCGCGCCCATCGCCCCGCCGGTGACGGCGATACCCGCCCTCGCGGGGGACTCGATGGGGCGCGTCGAGGAGATGGGGTACGTCTCGGTTCCCTTCGACTTCCCGCGGTCCTCGACGATGGGGAAGTCGTCGAGGTCGTAGTCCGAGAACTGTCGGCGGAGGAGTCGCTCGATGTACTCTCGACCGCGGGGGATGCCGTCGTCCTCGGACGAGAGCAGGTCCCACTCGCTCACGTCGTAGTCGGCGATGTCCAGTCCGATGGGCATCGTCAGGCCGATGCGGGCCACGGGCGCGTCGTTCGGGAAAATCCACGGATACGCCGTGTGACCGGGCATGATGCCCCACCAGAACTCGATGAAGTCGGGGTCGAACAGTTCCTCGGGCATCCGGCGGTGCTCCTGATAGGCGATGTGGTTGACCGTGTTGGACGGCATGATGTCGCTCATCGTCCGCCCGTCGAGGAACTGGTCGAGGGTGCCGCCGGTGACCGTTCGCTGCGGGCCGTCGGCGAGAATCACGTAGTCTGTCTCGATGTCCTCGCCGTTGGCCAGATGCACGGTGTGGCGGGGACTCGCCGAGAGGTCGGTGTCGACGCCGGTGACGCTGACCCCGACGCGGTAGTCAGCGCCGGCGTCGACGGCCCGTTCGCGGAGCCAATCGTCGAACCGCGCGCGGTGCATCGTGAAGCCGAACCCGTCGTACTCGGCGTCGATGCCCGTCTCCGTCAGCGCCAACTCGGCGTTCGGCCCGTAGAACTTCGCGCCCTCCAGTTCGCTGAGGACCACGTCCTCGGGGAACTCCTCGAACGGGATGTCCATGATTTCGAGCCAGTAGTCGAGCAGGCCCGCGGCGTCCGTCGAATCCGGCCCCCGCTCGGCCCGGTCCGCGCGGGGAACCCCCTTCTCCAGAACGACGGCGTCGGCACCGCGGGCGGCGGCCGCTTCCGCGGCGGACGACCCGGCGGGACCGCCCCCGACGACTGCGACGTCTACGTACTCCATATCCGCTACCGTGCCCCCCGTCGGCTAAAACCTATTGTCTCGTCGCGTCACAGCGTCTCTCGAATCGCCGTGACCGCGGGTGGCGGCGAAGCGCTCGGGCTTTCGAACTCGACTGTCGATTCGACAGCGTCGAGCGCGGACCGAACGGCCGACCGCTCTCGTTTCAACCGCCGGATTGCGTCGGCGTAGGCGGAGTCCTCGGACGCCACCGCACCGTTTTGTCGCTCGCGGTCGCACGGTCCGTATGGGCACTATCGTCGTCAGACGACAGAACATCCACGGGATGCGCACAGACGAGTACGCGGCCGCGTTGCGCGACCGACTACCCGCCTACGAGGTGACGCTCGCGAGGACGCCCGCCGACGTGCGTGCGGCGGTCGGTGACGCCGAGGTGTTGACCGGCAGTTCCGTCTCGACTGACCTGCTCGACGGGGCGGACGCCCTCCGCCTGTTCGCCAGCACGTACGCCGGGTACGACCACCTCCCGCTGGAGGAACTGGCGGCCCGCGGCGTCGCGGTGACGACGGCGTCGGGCGTCCACGCCCCGAACGTCGCCGAACACGTCCTCGGCGCGTGGCTCTCGTTCGCGCGCGGGTTCTTCACCGCGCGCCGCCGACAGGCCGACCGCGTGTGGCAGTCCTTCCAGGCCACCGATTTCGCGGGCAGTCGCGTCTGCGTCGTCGGGATGGGTGCCATCGGGTCGGCGCTCGTAGACCGACTCGACGGGTTCGACGTGGAGACGGTCGCAGTCCGCCACTCGCCGGAGAAGGGTGGGGCCGCCGACGCGGTGTACGGCTACGACGAGATACACGAGGCCGTCGTGGACGCGCGCTACGTGGCGCTCGCGTGCCCGCTCACGGAGACGACGCGGGGACTCGTCGACGCGGAACTGTTGGAGACGATGCATCCCGAGAGCGTCCTCGTGAACGTCGCTCGCGGCCCCGTGATAGACACCGACGCCCTCGTCCACGCACTCCAGCGGAGTCACGTCGGGGCGGCCGCGCTGGACGTGACCGACCCGGAACCGCTCCCGAACGACCACCCGCTGTGGGACTTCGAGAACGTCCTCCTGACGCCGCACAACGCCGGGCACACGCCGAGTTACTTCGAACGACTGGCGGACATCGTCGCCGAGAACGTCCGACGGGCCGAGGAGACGGGGTCGTGGGACGGTCTCACGAACCAGGTCGACGTGTAACCGGCGTAACGACTGCGGACCGATTCGAAAACAGACCGACGAGCGGCCGCCTCAGATGTAGCCGCGCTGAGCGAGCAGTTCACCGTTCAGGACGCTCGCACCGGCCGCGCCGCGCATCGTGTTGTGGGCGAGGCAGTTGAACTGGACGCCCGCGGTCGTCTCGCGGAACCCGCCGACGGCGACGCCCATGCCGTCCTCGATGTTCCGGTCGAGTCGTGGCTGTGGCCGGTCCGGTTCCTCGAACACCGTGATGAGACGCTCGGGCGAGGACGGCAGGTCGACGCCGGTGGCCGCTTCCATCGCGTCCTCCGCGCCCTCGACGGTGATGTCTTCCTCGGCGTCGGCCCAGACGTTTTCGAGGTGGCCGTCGAGCGTGGCGATGCGGTTACAGGAGGCGGCCACGTCCATCCCGTGCAGCGAGACTTCCGCGCCGTCGAACGTGCCGAGCAGTTTGCGGGACTCGCTCTCCATCTTCTGCTCCTCGCCGCCGATGTGCGGGATGGCGTTGTCGATAATCTCCATCGACGTGACGCCGTCGTAGCCCGCGCCGGAGACGGCCTGCAGGGTGGAGACGTGGACGTTCGTCAGGTCGAACGCCTCGTCGAGCGCCCCGAGCGGCGGGACCATCGTGATGGTCGAGCAGTTGGGGTTCTTCAGCAGCGCGCCGTCCCACCCGCGCTCGTCCCGCTGGACCTCGATGAGGTCGACGTGGTCGGCGTTGACCTCGGGGATGATGAGCGGCACGTCCTCGTCCATCCGGCCGTTCGAGGAGTTCGAGGAGACGACGTAGCCGTCCTCACAGAACTCCGGTTCGACCTCCGCGCCGACGCTAGAGGGGAGCGAGGAGAAGATGAGGTCGACGTCGTCCGGCACGTCGTCGGGAGTGGTCGCGCCGACGGTTATCTCGGCCACGTCGTCCGGAATCGGCGCGTCGATGCGCCACTTCGCGGCTTCTCGGTACGACTTTCCGGCGCTGGATTCGCTTGCGGTCAGTGCGGCGATTTCGAAGTCGGGATGCGGGGCGAGCAACTGGATGAGTCGCTGTCCGACGGCCCCGGTGGCCCCGAGAACGCCTACGCGTAGAGACATTGTGATACCGGTCTGCTTGCGGCACTCAAAACGGTTTGGGTATTGGGCCGCGTTCTCACGGGGGTCGGTATCGACGGAAGGCGTCTGAACGCGAGCGGCGGACGCCGCTGTGGACCCGCCCGCTCAGTTCGAGACGCCGCCGGAGGCGTTGTTCGTGTACGTGTTGTTCGACGCCGTCAGCGTCGACTCGCCGTCCACGTCGACGGCGTATCCGGCGCTGTGCCGAATCGTACTGCCCACCAGCGCGAGTCGGGACCCATCGATGACGACGACGTTGGCGGGTTCCTGCGCCCACGTGAAGCGGTCGCCGCCGCCGTACTCGACGACGCAGTTTCGCAGTCGGTTCTCGGTGCGGTTGGACTCGTAGAACTGGATGCCCTTCCAGTAACCGGGCGTCTTCTGCTCGCCCGTGAACGTGATGGGGCGCGACTCCTCGGTGTCGGGGTCGATGCCGACGGCGGTGAGTCGGCCGGGGCCGCTGTCGTCCATCGTCAGGGACGAGTCCTGTCCGAACTCGACGGTGGTGCCGGGCGCGACGGTGAGGTGGCCCCTGACGGTCACGGCGTCGCCGCTCCGAACGGTGTAGGGCACGTCGATGGCGCCCCACGTCAGTCGCTGGTTCTCGGTGATGGTGCCGCCATAGACGGCAACCGTGTCCACGTCGTTTCCGGCGTAGGTGCCAGTGTCGCTGAGTGCGGCCGCGCTCCGCGGGTGGACGTACGCCGCACCGCTTCCGTTCCGCGTCAGCGTGTTCCGGGTGAAGCTATCGGCCTCGGACTCGCCGTCTATCTGGACGCCGTAGGCGGCGGACTCGCGGATGACCGTGTCGTCGATACGGACGCGAGACCCGTCGATGGCGACGACGTTCGCCGCCGCGTTCGCCCACGTGAACCGCTCGCTCCCGGCGTACTCGACGACGCAGTTGCGCAGTTGGTTCTCGGTGCGGTCGCTCTCGTAGAACTGGATGCCCTGCCAGTAGCCGCGGGTCTTCTGTTCGCCCGTGAACGTGATGGGGCGCGACTCCTCGGTGTCGGGGTCGATGCCGACGGCGGTGAGTCGGCCGGGGCCGCTGTCGTCCATCGTCATCGCGCAGTCCTGCCCGAACTCGATTGTCGCGCCCGGCGCGACGGTGAGGTGGCCCCTGACGGTCACGTCGTCGCCCGCGAGGACGCGGTAGGGAACGTCGATACCGTCCCACGTGGGTTCCTGGCCTTCGGTGATTGTCCCGCCGTACAGCACGACCACGTCTTCGTCGTTGCCGGTGTAACTGCTGGTGTCCGAGAGGCCGCCCGCGGCCCGGGCCGAGGCGAAGGCCGCGCCGCTCTCGTTGGCCGTGAGGACGTTCTCCGAGAACCCGTCGACGATGACGTTGCTGTCGAGGACGACGCCGTACCCCGCCGACTCGCGGACGACGCTGTTCGTAATCGAGGTCCGCGCGCCGTCGACGACGGCGACGTTCCCGGCGGCCGGTGCCCACGTGAAGCGGTCGCCGCCGCCGTACTCGACCACGCAGTAGGCCAGTTCGCTGGGCGTCTGGTCCGCCTCGATGAGTTGGATGCCGTCCCAGTAGCCTCGCGTCTGCTGTTCGCCCGTGAACACGATAGGGTCCCCACAGGTCCCGACGGCCGAGAGCGCGCTGTCTTCCTCGACGTGGAGCGCGGTGTTCTGCGCGAAGACGACGCGGGTCCCGGGTTCGACGGTCAGCGTCGCGCCGCCGGTGACGCTGACGCTGTCGGCGACGACGTACTCGTCGCACTCTGCACCCCAGACGGTGTCCGCAGCGATGTCGCCAC
This sequence comes from Haloarcula marina, assembly GCF_024218775.1. NCBI lineage: Archaea > Methanobacteriati > Methanobacteriota > Halobacteria > Halobacteriales > Haloarculaceae > Haloarcula > Haloarcula marina. The sequence continues at coordinate 1,542,023 of NZ_CP100404.1, forward strand.
CGACGCTCACCGGACTGCCGCAGGTAGCGGCGCTGGCGGGCCGGAGACACGGTTCGAGACCGGCGGTCGGTCCCGACACCTGCGCCTGCGTGTCTTGTGCCTCGGTCTGTGCCTCGGTCGCCGTCTCCGCGGCCGAATCGGTCGCGGTCGGCGCGTCGGTCGCCTCGCCGCCGTCGCCGTCCGATTCCGGTTCGCTCAACAGGCCGGTACATCCCGCGAGGCCGGTCGAAACCGTCCCCACCCCGATTGTCGCGAGGAGTTTGCGGCGCGTCGGCCGCTCTCGCTCGCCTTCGTCGCTCGATGGCATATCCCGACCGCCTCTCTACCAGCAGTCACGATAAATTAACCGGTGGCCACGTAATATTGTCGGACGAACAGGTCTGATTCTACGGGATAAATACGAGCGTTTTAGCGTCTGTAAACGGAGAATAAAACCATAGGTCCTCTCACACTTACGCCTCGGCTTCGGTGTCCTCGAACGCCCACGTGACGACCCGCGCTTCCACGAGGTCGCGTTCCTCGACGTACGGGTCGTCGGGGTCGGCGAGCGTCTCGCGCGCCGCAGAGCGCATCCGGGCCTCCAACTCCGAGTGGTCCGGTTCGTCCCGGATGTCGTTGAGCAGCGCCTCGAAGTCCTCGCGCAGGTCGAACGACGCGCGGGCGACGTTACACCGCGAGAGCGGACTCATCCCCGTCTCCAGCACCAACTCGCGGACCGTCTCCCAGTCCGATTCACAGAAGTAGATGGACACCTCGCCGACGATGTCCCGCCACGCGATTGCCTCGGCGTGTTTCAGAAGCGGAACCGCTCGCGGAGGCAAGTCGAGTCGGGTCTTCGTGTCCGGGTTCCCGCACAGGCAACACGCCTTCTCCGTCTTCCCCGTGTACATACGACACAGTTGGGCGCGACGGGCTTGTGTACTCGGATTGCAGACCACGTGACCGGAGCGGCGGGGTATAAGTGCGCCGCCGGGGCAGTTGGGGGCAATGCTGCGAGACGCCATCTACTACCCACAGCGCGGGCCGGGGTGGCTCTGGACGCTCGTGACCGGGAGTCTCCTCGTACTGGTTGGGACGGTGACGTTCGTCCCGCTGATTCCGGTGCAGGGGTATCTCCTCCGGGTGCTTCGGTCGACCGCCGAGGAACGGCCGAACCCGCCGAAGTTCACCGACTGGGGGGACCTGTTCGTCGACGGCGCGCGCTCTATCGCCGTCCAAGTGGCGTACCTGTTCGTCCCGGTTCTCCTCGTGCTGTTCGGCGTCGTCGCTCCGGCCGTCGCACCGCCCGCCGTCGGGACCGCGCTGTTGGTGCTCGGCGGGTTCGCGCTGGTCGCCGTCCTGTATTTCTTGCCGGGGGCGCTGACTCGGCTGGCGACGACCGATTCGCTCGCCGCGGCGTTCGACATCCGGGCCGTCGCCGCCGCCGCGCGCCGACCAATCTACGTCGTCGCCGTCGTGGAGGCGTACGTCGCGCTGTTCGTCGTCGCGGGACTCGGCGGCGTCTTGGTCCTCATCCTCATCGGGTCCGTGTTCGCCTTCTACGGACAGGTCGTCGGATACCACCTGTTCGCACGTGGATATGCGGGGGCGACGGGCGACGGACAGGACCCCTACGGGTCGGTGGGGACGGCGGCCGAGTGACCCGCTGGTGACGACCCGACACAGGAACGTTTTACTCGCCGGAGCGGGGACCGGAGCGTATGGATACCGCCGCGCGACTCGACCTCGTGAGCAGACACACACAGGAGGTCGTCACGGACGAGGAGTTGGAAGCCCTGTTCGACGACGGGACGCCGTCGGCGTACATCGGCTACGCGCCGACCGGCGAGATGCACATCGGCCACTTCACGACGATGCGGAAACTGGCCGACTTCCTGCGCGCCGACGTGGACGTGACCGTCCTCATCGCGGACCTGCACGCCCACCTGGACGACAACAAGAGCCCCTTCGACCTGCTGGACGCCCGCTCGGAGTACTACCGGGTCGCCATCGAGGGGATGATTGAAGCCGCCGGGGCGGACCCCGAGGACGTGGAGTTCGTCCGCGGGACCGACTTCCAACTGGACGAGGAGTACACCCTGGAGATGTACCGGATGGCCGCGGAGACGACCATCGCCCGCACCCAGCGCGCGGCCAGCGAAGTCGTCCGCGAGTCCGAGAGCCCGAACCTCGGCGGCCTCATCTACCCGCTGATGCAGAGCCTCGACGTGAAGGCCTTAGACGCCGACATCGCCTACGGCGGCGTCGACCAGCGCGGCATCTACATGCTCTCGCGAGAGATTCTGCCCGACCACGGCGGCCACTCGCCGGTCTGTATCTTCGCGCCGCTCCTCTCGGGCCTCTCCGGCGGGAAGATGAGCGCCTCCGACGAGGCGTCGAAGGTGAACCTCACCGACTCGCCTGCGGAAGTCGAGGAGAAAATCGGACAGGCGTACTGTCCCGCGGGCGACGTCGAGGACAACGGCGTGCTGGAGTACCTCGACTACCTCGTGTTCCCGATTCTGGAACTGGACGACGAACCCTTCGTCGTCGAGCGACCCGACGAGTACGGCGGGGACCTGACCTACGAGTCCTACGAGGCCGTCGAAGAAGACTTCGTCAGCGGTGAACTCCACCCCGCCGACCTCAAACCCGCGGCCGCATCGGCCATCTCCGACGTCATCGACCCGGTCCGCGAGCGGTTGACCGACCGACCGGAACTGCTGGCCGAGGCGTACCCCGAATCGTACGGCGCGGAGTAAATCCCGTCTTCCCGCGGACCGCTCGCCCCTCCCTTACCGCCCGCCGTGGCAGGACTCGGCGGCCATCTCGCCCGTCTCGACGGAGTGGAGCAACCACGGGCGGAAAGTCATCGGTCCGACGATTGCCGCCCGGTCCGTCTCCGGCAGTTCGTCGTCCGCGGCCCGGTTCGAGTCGACCTGCCGCGGGCCGTCCCGACTCCCCCAGTAGTTACAGCTTCCCGCTACCGCCGTCTCCGTCCGGTTGTGAACGCCGACGACCGTCAGGAAGTTGTTCAGTCGAAGCGTGACGCCGCCCGCACCGCTCTCGAACCGCGCGCTCTCGCCATTGTAGTACTCGGCGGTGATGTCCTCGAAGACGTTCCACTCGACGGTCACCTCGGCCGTCCGGTCGGCGTCGACGACGAGGCCGCGTGCGTACGTCTCGAAAGGGGCCGCCTGTTCGGATTCGCTCCGGTCGTTCCGGCCAGCGAGGCCGGTCACGCGATTGCCCTGGACCGACGCGCCGTCGAGTGTTCCGCCGAAGGCGAGTCCGACAGCGCCCGCCTCGCTCTGGACCGCTCGAACGGCGTTGTTCTCGACGGTCACGTCGGCGTGGCCGCCCGCGCCCGCCTCACCGAGTGCGATACCCGTAGCCGTCGGGCCGTCGGCCGCCTCCTCGCCGAATTCGCTCGCGACGCTCTCGACGGTGTTGCCGCTGACGGTGAGGCCCGCGTTGCCGCCCGCGGCGCGGATAGCGGTCGCCGACCCGGCGACCGGCCCTACCCCGACGATTCGGTTGTTTCTGAGCGTCACGTCAGTGGCGTCCGCGTCGACGCTGACGCCGAGCGCCCCGTCGGAATTACGGACAGTTAGCCCCGTGAGCGCGACGCTGTCGGCCGCGACGCGAATCGCTGGGTCTGCGGGCGTCTCGCTCCCGGTGACTGTAGCCGCCTCCGGTTCCGTCGCTGCGAGGGTGACGTTCGGCGTGTCCACGACGACGGTCCCGTCGTACTCGCCGGGCGCGACGCACACCGTCTCGCCGTCGCTCGCAGCGTCGACGGCCGCTTGGAGGTCGGCGTAGTCGCCGCTCCCGTCGGCCGCCGCCGTCAGCGAACAGTCCCCGTCTCCCGGCGTCTGCTGTGCCGCGAGCGCGGACCCACCGACGGCGAGGCCTGACGCCACCGCGCCGTACTGGAGGACGCGACGGCGGGTGAGGTTCCTTTCGGTCATGACACCGATAGCTCGAAGCCACGGCGGAAAGGTATAGGTCGATTTCACCGGCAGACGGCGGGAAACCAGTTACTACTGACGGTCGAACGGTGACGGAAACGCGGTCGAAGAACGGTCGGAGTGCGGCGTTCAGACGGCTTCGGTGCCGCGGGTTCCGGTCCGGACTTGGAGGGCTTCGGAAACGGGCACGACGAACACTTTACCGTCACCTTTCTCGCCGGTATGAGCGGCCTCGCGGACGGCTTCGGCGACTTCCTGTGCCGGAACGTCCGCGACGACGCACTCGACTTTCACCTTCTGATGGAGGTCGACGACGTACTCCTCGCCGCGCCACTGTCCCTTCTTCGCTGGCTGAGAGCCGCGGCCGGAGACGTTCGTCACGGTCACGGAGGGCGCGCCCACGTCGGTCAGGGCCTCCTTCACGGCGGCGAGTTTCTCCGGGCGAATCATCGCCATCACGAGTTCGATGTCCGCCGCGCGGCCGCCGTCGGCGCGGACGGCCGAATCGGTCAGCGCATCGGGGCTGGCGAATTCGGGGTACGTCTCGACGCCGTGTTCGGCGATATCCAGACCCTCACGTTCGCTGTCGGCGTCGACGCGCGCCCATCCGAGCGCCGTCGTGGCGGTGAACAGCGCGTACGTGCCGACGACGCTGATGGTGCCGATGACGACGACGCCGAGCAGTTGGACCGCTATCTGTCCGGGGTCGAAGCCCACGGTGGAGACGTACGGGAGCGGGTAGAGGACGATACCGAGGATGCCCGCCGACCCGTGGACGGGGAACACCGCGCACACGTCGTCGATACCGAGTCGATTCTCGACGAAGTCGAAGACGAGGGGCAGTTGCGCGCCAGCGAGTGCGCCGAGGAACAGCGCGCCCACCCACGTCAGCACGTTCGCCGCGCCGGTGACGCCGACGAGGCCCGCGAGCATCCCGTTCGCGAGATACAGCGTGTCGACTTTGCCGGTCTTCTGCCACGCGACGACGCCCGCCGCGAGGCCGCCAGCGACCATGCCGAGCGAGGTGGCGACGGCGACGCGTCCGGCGGCGGCGAACGACCCCAGCGCGATGTCGCCGCCGTTCGGCGAGAACACCGTGGCCGCGGTTCCGACGTTGAAGCCGTACCAACCGAAGGCGAGGATGAGCGTCCCCAGCACCGCGAGCGTGACGGAGTGCCCGGGGATGACGTTCGCGCTCCCGTCCTCGTTGTAGCGGCCCAGTCGCGGTCCCAGCACGTATGCGGCGGTGAGGCCGGAGAGGCCGCCCATCCCGTGGATGACCATCCCGCCCGCGAACTCGGCGAAGCCGAGTTGCGCGAGCAAACCGCCCTTCCAGGTCAGCCCCACCGCGATGGGGTAGATGATTGCGGTGATGAACGCCGTGTAGATGACGTACATCCGGGGGCGACAGCGCCCGGCGACGCCGCCGGAGACGATGTTCGCCGCGGCGATGGCGAACATCCCGCCCATGAGCCAGTTGACCGAGGTGGTCAGGTCGCCGCCGATGTAGCCGAACAGCGTCGGGATGTCGGCCCCCGTCGCCAGTCCGACGCCTCGGGCGACGCCCTCGCCGACGACGAAGAACACCAGCAGGCCGACACAGAGAGTCAGGAGGCTCTGCGTCAACTGGTTCGAGACGTTCTTCGCCCGGACCTGCCCGGCCTCCAGCATCGCGAACCCGGCTTTCATGAAGAAAATAAGGAACGAGGCGATAAGCACCCACAATAGGTTAACGCCAGTCGCTAACGCTTCGACACTCACCATGTCGAACCACTCACTTCTGTACGCTTGTCCGGATTGATGTACGTCACGCAATCGTTTGTCCACGTCATCAGCATCACCAGGTGGGTTGGAAGACTCCTATATGAACTTTTGCTAAACAATGATTGATAATTCGCCCTCGAATATCACAGATGGACAGAATTGGGTAGAGTATTATGTGTATAAGGTAACGGTCTGTCCAGATTTTCGTGCGAAACGGAAGCCGAGTTGGACGGACATTTATTCACGTTCGCCAACAGACGGTGGCTGCGCGGCCGTGCGCGGTCGAAACGAGTAAGCCGCTCTTGGGACAGGAGTGGGTATGGACGACCGCTCCCGGGCCAGCGTTCGCCGGACGTACGAGCGCATCGGCGACCACTTCTCGAAGACCCGCGAGTACGCGTGGCCGGAGGTGGAGTCGTTCGTCGCCGACGCCGAGAGCGGCGGGACGGCGCTCGACGTAGGGTGTGGTAACGGCAGGCACGCCGCGCTCTTGGCCGACGCCGCCGACCGTGTCGTCGGCCTCGACGCCAGCAGAGCGCTCCTCCGCGAGGCAGTCGCGCGCGTCGGTGACCGCGTCTCGCTCCTCCAGGGCGACGCTGCCTCGCTCCCGCTCCGCGACGACTGCGTTGACCTCGCGGTGTACGTCGCCACGCTCCATCACCTCCCGACGGCCACCGACCGTCGGGCCAGCCTGGACGAACTCGCCCGCGTCCTCGCGCCCGACGGCACGGCCCTCGTCAGCGCGTGGAGCACCGCCCACGACCGATTCGACGCACCGGAAGACGCGGAGACGGGGTTCGACACGACCGTCGACTGGACGCTCCCCGGCGGCGAGACGGTCCCTCGTTTCTACCACATCTACGCACCCGCGGAGTTCGAACGCGCCGTCGCGGACAGCGGCCTCGCCCTGCGGTCGCTGCGCATCTCCAGCGGCAACTGCTACGCCGTCGTCGGCGTCGAAGGGAAAGGCCCTTAATCACCTCCCGATTACGGTGAAATACGTTCGTTTCCACCTGCGGCGGCGGTGACCGGTTCCGACGGAACCGAGAACATCGCCGCGTGGGCGACGGACTGAGCGTATCGTGGCGGTGATGAGCAATTCCATCGGAATTGCGAATGACGCCGCGAACGCAGTGAGCGGCGGTGGTCTAGTGGCAGGACCTGAGCCTTCCAAGCTCATGGCCCGGGTTCAAATCCCGGTCGCCGCATTTTGCTTCGAGCAGTTCGCGAGCAGCAAATGCTGTACAGAGGGTTTGAATCCTACGAGTCGCAGTGTGCACAGCGAACGGAGTGAGCGAGCACTACCGTCTCGGTCCGGTATGAATCCCGGTCGCCGCATCGCTCGGACGAAACGAAGGGGGGAGTAAGGCAGGGACTGAGCCGACGGCCGGTCCCCCGAAACGCCGATAGGTTTTATGTCGCGTTCGTCTGAACATCGGTGTTCATGGAGATTCCTGCCGACGTTCCCGTCCACGAGGACACCGACACCGTCGACGCCAAGAGGTTCGAGCAGGTCGCCGAGATGGACGACGCGGCTCCCGTCGGGGTGAAGAACGCCGACGGCGACGTACTCCTGATGCAGGTCACGGACACCTGTGACTGGAAGATTCCGATGGCGGCCGTCGGAGCGGACGAAGACTACGCCGCTGAAGTGCGAGCGTGGGTGGAGACGAACGCGGGTATCGAAGTCGAAATCGAGGGCGTCGAAGGGGTGTGGCGGTACGAGGCCCGACTGGAGGGTGGCGACGGGACTGCCGAACGCGAGTTCGTCGTCTTCAGCGCGTCCACGGCCGACCCGTCACCGGCCGTTCCGGGTGCGGACGGTGACGCCCACGCGGCAGCGTGGGTCAGCGAACTCCCGGACGACGCGGCACTCGTTCCGGGGACGCGTCTCTTCGTCGAGTAACTGGACGAGCGAAATCGGCGGCCAACGAGAAGACCGGACGCTACGGTTCGACCGGCTCCCAGGTGTCGGAGGTGATAGTCGCGTCGGGATTGTCGGGCAGCGAGACGGTCAGGCCCTCGGCGGTTTCGACGCCGACGAGTTCCACCGGGTTCTCGTCGTCGCTGTCGCGCGCGGGATAGGTGAACGGACGGGCGCGCTCGGGGAGGCCCGCGACTGGCGGGCAGTCCGACGACGCCTCTGTGGTCCGTGCCGCCCGCTCCTGTCGGACCGGGCCGTCGCCGCGAGCGTTCGCCGACCCGAAGACCGATTCCGCCCCGACCAGTCTCCCGAAGGCCGACCGCACGGAGGACACGAATCGCTGGAGGGCAGTGGTCTCCCCACGCGCTTCGTCCGGAGCGTCGGGTCCCCTATCCCGATGCTCGTCGATGGGTGTGAGACTCATACACAGGGGTATGGTGTGGGGCTACAAAACGGTTGTGTAGCTCACAGGTTACCCAGCTTAGAGTTCGATACGTTCGACGATTTGGTTGCCGTCCTCCCGGGTGTTGAGCGCGACGATGCGGACGTACTCTTCGAGGCCCGAATCGTTCAGTTTCGCCTTCAGCAGGTTGTCGACCTGATAGACGCCCGCGGCGTTGTTCATCTCTATCTCGACCAAGACGGGGTACTCCTCGCCGCGGCTGAGCGTAACCGTCTCGATGGCCTGACTGGAGACGGTGTTGATACCGCGCCCGCCGTGTTCGTAGGGGATGCGCGAACGGCCGCGTTCCATGTCGAGCGCGTCGGCGACCCTGACGACGCCCGCTTCGAGTGTCAGCGGCATCTCCTCGGTATGGTGGCAGATGATGGCGTGGAGGATTTCCCCCTTCATCTGGACTCGTTCGGTCACGTCGTAGAACGGTTCCAACAGGTCGTCGAGGAGGTCCGCGGCCAGCGGAATCGAGTAGTAGGGATGGTCGTCGCGGTGGACGACGTGGCCGATGTCGTGCAGCGTCGCCGCGAGGGCCACGATGACCGCCTCGTCGGCCTCGTCCAGTCCGTGGTCCAGCGCGCCGTTGAACTCGACGCCGCTCTGTTTCAGTAGGTCGTACAGGCACAGCGCCCGGTTCCGGACGATGCTGATGTGCTTCTTGCCGTGGTCGTTGTACCGCTTTCGGGTGACCGGATTGACGTTCTGGGCTTCGAGGTACGCCTGCACCGTCTCGTCGGCGGCGATGGATTCGAGGACGGCGTTGACTCGGCCGTCGGGGAACGCGTGGGGGGCGTCGGGGTCGTAGATTCGGCCGACCGTCTCCTCGTCTGTCTCACTCATACGTGATACATCTGGGCGGAGCGAAAAAAACTCACCCCCGTCTCAGGCCGATTCGACGGCGGCGACCACTTCCTCGTAGTCGGGTTCGACGCCCGGGTCGTCTGACACCCACGCGTACGTGACGACGCCGTCCTCGTCGACGACGAAGACGGCGCGCTTCGCGAGGTCGTGGACGCCCAACGCCTCGAAGTCCATCGACGCGTCGTACGCCTCGACGATGTCCCGGTCGTTGTCGCTGACGAGCGAGAAGTCCAGTCCGAGTTCGTCGCGGAACGCGTTCTGCGCGAACGGCGTGTCGATGCTGACGCCGTAAACCGTCGCGTCGAGGTCGCGCAGTGCGTCGAGTCTCTCGTCGAACGCTTCCATCTCGTGACTGCACACGCTGGTGAACGCACCGGGGAAGAAGGCCAGCACGACTGGCCCGTCGCCGAGTTCGTCCGAGAGGGTGAGTTCGTCCACGTCACCGTTCGCCAGCGGCGCGGTGAAATCGGGCGCGTCGTCTCCGACAGATACCATACCCGCCGCTATCGACTGCCGCGGCATAGCCCTTACGTGATGTCCTTCTCGGCGCTCGGGAAAACCACGCCGAGGCCCTCATTTAAGGCCGTCGCACCCCACTCACCGCCTATGGGCGATACGATGGAAGTCTACACCGGTACCGAGGTTCACGTCGAACACGTCGACAGGCTGGCGAGCGGCGGCGCTCGCTTCGACATCACCGCCGAAGACGGTCGCAAGTGGCGCGTCGATGTCACCCGCGACGGCGGGATGGACGTGGTGACGACGTGGCGCGACGGCACCCTCGCCGACGTGGACGTTCCGGAGTGGTTCGACGACGTAATTGCGCGGTTACGCCACCAGTAGGCTGCCACGTATTCGGTAGGGACCCTCTAGTACGTACCAGAACCACGCCGATTCGCTGCTGGGGCCGTCAGAAGGCCTATAACGGCGTCCCAGCGCCCGGCGACTAGCAAAAAGACTATAATAGCAACCACGTAAACTTCGGACACAATGTCAGGGACATTCGTACCACTGTTCCCCGGAATGCCCGGGACGACGGAGATGATGGTCATCCTCCTCATCGCCGTCCTGCTGTTCGGGGCGAACAAGATTCCGAAGCTCGCACGCTCGACCGGCGAGGCGATGGGCGAGTTCCAGAAGGGGCGAACCGAAGTCGAGCAAGAACTCGAAGAGATGAAAGAGGGCGGCAGCAAGCCCGAAACGTCGGCCGCTGGCGAGTCGTCGACGGAGACGGCGTCCGAAGAGAAGTCCACCGAAACGAGCAACTGACTCTTCTCGTCTTTTCGCTGTCTCACCGAACGAAAGGGTTTTTCAGCAGTCCCACGACCCGCGAACGAGGGCGTGTGGCCTAGTGGACGAGGGCGAGGGGTTCCTAACCCCTAGACCGCGGGTTCGAATCCCGCCACGCCCGTCGCCGCCGAACGATAGTGAGGCGTGCGTCGGCCCGGAGTTCGAACCCTGCAAGTCGCAGCGCCGAGCGGAGCGACCGACCGTCTTGCTTCGGTTCGAATCCCGCCGCGCCCGCTCCCTTCAGGCGCTCGCGGCCGCGGCGTAGTTCGCAAACGTCGTACGCTTGTTCACTCCCGCACCGCCCGCTCTACGAGCGCCGTTGGCGGCTCACTCGACGATTACTGCTCCCTTCATGCCCAGCGCTCGGTGTGGCAGACAGGAGTACAGGTACTGGCCGGTCGTCTCGAAGGTGTGTTCGAACGTCGTCCCGGCGTCTGGGGTCACCCCGCCGGAGTTGATGTCGTGGCCGTCGAACACGACGTTGTGACCGCCGCCCTCGCCGGTCCACTCCCAGCGGACGGTACTGCCAGCACTGATTTTGAGCGCCGGCGGTGAGAAGGCGAAGGCACCGCCGTTGCCCTCGCTCCCGACGGTGACGGTGGCCGTCTCACGGTCAGTTCGGTCAACGACGGTGCCGTCGAAGTTACCGGCACCGGCCAACCACTCGTCGACGGCCGCGTAGCCAGTCGACGGCGGTTCGGCGACGATGACGGCCCCCTTCATCCCGTCGTCGCGGTGGGGTTCGCTGACGAAGGCGTGTTCCCCGGGTTCGCTGAAAACGTACTGGTAGCAGGTACCGGGCTGTGCGTTGGTTCGACCGCTGTCGAACGTCCCATCGAGGGCGACGACGTTCTGTTGGCCACCGTGGCCGGTCCACTCCCACACGACGTTCGTTCCCGGGGCAATTTCGATGACGGGCGGGTCGAACGCCAGTCCGTCGGTGCCCGCGCCGACGCTGATTGTGGGGCGGGAGTCGGGGCCGAATCGACGGGGTTCGCCGTCGTAGCCGTTCGCGTCGCTGAGCCACTCGTCGAGACTGTTTGGAGACGTCGGCGAGGTTTCGGTGGCCGTCGTCTTCTCGCGCTGCATCCCGAGTGATTGGTTGGTGGAATCGCTGGACAGACAGCCAGCGGTGGCGAGGAGACCAGTCATGGCTGTGCTTCGGAGGACGTCGCGGCGGGAGGGCTTTGACATCGCGTGTCCGGCTACGGCCGAACGAGAGGAAAAGTATCAGACTGATTTCCACATTCTGGAAATCTGCGGTCGGGCCTTTGTACACTGGACTGCAACGAAGACGTACATGGTCGGCGCGGCAGCTATCCGAAAACCGACACGTTAAGGTTCGAGACGGCAGACAGTCTTCGCGACGGCCATACTCCACCCTGAATCCCTCTGAACCCCCGGAGGCCCCCCGTGAGAGGAGACGATTCCACAGACGAGCAAGCCGTGTTCGAGGCGCTGGCGGACCCCGACTGCCGCGAAATCCTCGCGACGGTTGCGGAGCCATTGCCAGCGAAGGCGGTCGCACAGCAGTGTGACCTCCCGCAGACCAGTACGTACCGAAAACTCGAACAGTTGAGCGAGGCCGGACTGGTGGCCGAGCAGACGGACGTGCGCCCAGACGGGCACCACAGGACGACGTACGTTCGTGACTGTAACGGCGTCTTCGTCGCGCTCGACGGCGACGATGCCTTCGACGTGGAAGTCGTCTCCGCTCAGCAGTCGCCCGACGAACGACTGGCCCGCCTGTGGGCACGCGTTAGCGAGGAACTATGAACGGACCCATCTCACCCATCGTCATCGGCTTCAAGACAGTAACGCTCCTGCTCGGCGGCCTCATCACCTATCTGGCCGCCAAAGCGGCGAGGAAGACCCGGTCGAGGGCCTTGACCTATCTCGCTGTCGGGTTCGGAACGGTCACGTCGGGGTCGCTACTGGCGGGCGTCGCCGACCAACTGTTCGGTATCGATACGCACACGGCGCTCGTCTTCGAGAACGCCATCACCGCGGCGGGATTCGCGGTCATCGCGTACTCGCTGTCCGTCGCGAGTCGGTCGGCGTTCGGCGACCGGTAGTCACTCCACGATGACCGCGCCCTTCATGCCGAGGCTCTTGTGGGGCTGACAGTAGTAGAGATAGACGCCGGACTCCTCGAAGGTGTGCTGGAAGTCGTTGCCGGAGTCGCTCACCAGACTGCTCTCGAAGTCGCCCTCCTCGTGGACGACGTTGTGTGAGCCGCCTTCGCCGTTCCACGCCCAGTTGACGTCCGTTCCGGCGTCGATACGGACGGCGGCCGGGCCGAACGCGTAGTTGCCGCCGTTGCCCTCCGCACCGACCGTGACCTCGACGTTGCCGGTGCCGGTCTGGTCGGCGACGGTCCCGTCGAAGTTGTCGACGTCCGAGAGGTACTCCGAGACTTCCGACGGGACCCCGCTGGACCCGCTCCCGCCTTCGGTCGTGCTGGCCTCGGCGTCCGTCTCGGTACTCCCGTCGTTGCCGTCACCACTCCCGCTGTCGCCATCCGAACCACCGCTCCCGCCGTCGCTCGACCCGCCGCAACCGGCGAGCAGTCCGACGCCCGAGACAACAGCTGTACTCCGGATGAACGTCCGTCTATCGAGGTTGTCTGCCATACAGTCATTCTTGGGTTCTGAGACGTAAAAGAGGGTCGCTTCGGAGACAGTGAAACGAACGATTATGGCCGATACAAGCCCCGAGGATATGGTTTAAGTCTTTGCCCTAACGTGTTCGTGTAAGGGAGTGGATACCTGCCTCAACGACCGCGACCGGTGGGTACCGACACAGTTTGGAAGGGGGTTCATCCCCGTCGCGGGTGTATCGCGTACCATGCAACCGAGGACACTGCTGTGACGGTTTGGGTGCGCGGTGACCACCTCGTGGCCGAGCGCGGACCGGTGGCAGACCGGCCCGACGACCGAGTACTACTGGTGGAGGCCGCATCGTTCGCGCGGAAACTCCCGTATCATCCGCACAAACTGACGCTCGTGTTCAGCGCAATGCGGCACTTCCGCGACGAACTCCGAGACCGGGGCCGCGAGGTCGAGTACCGGCGGGCCGACACCTTCGCCGAGGGCCTCGACGCCCACTTCGAAGAGTATCCGGACGAAACGCTGGTGACGACGCGCCCGCAGGCCGAGGGCGCGTGGGAACGCATCGAGACACTCGTCGAGGACGCCGGGGGAACCGTCGAGTTCGTCCCGGACGAGCGATTCCTCTGTTCGCCCGCACAGTTCGACGAGTGGGCCAGCGACGAGCGCTACCGCCACGAAGACTTTTACCGGTTCGTGCGCCGCGAGACGGGCTACCTGATGGACGACGGCGAACCCGTCGAGGGCGAGTGGAACTACGACGACCAGAACCGCGAGACGCCGCCCGACGACTGGGACCCCGCCGACCCGCCGACGTTCGACCCCGACGAGACCACCGAGGCAGTCGCCGAGTGGGTCGCGGAGGCGTTCGACGGCGACTACGCCGACCCGCCGTACGGCGGCGGCTGGGCGGCTCCAGAGTCGTTCAACTGGCCGGTGACGCGCCGACAGGCTGTACAGGCGCTCGACCACTTCGTCACGCATCGTCTCGCGGAGTTCGGCCCGTATCAGGACGCCATGCTTCGCGAGGAGTGGGCGATGAGCCACAGTCTGCTCTCCACGTCGCTGAATCTCGGCCTCCTCCTCCCCGGCGAAGTCGTCGAACGCGCTATCGCGGCCTACGAGGAGGGCGACGCCCCCCTGAACAGCGTCGAAGGGTTCGTCCGACAGGTCGTGGGGTGGCGGGAGTTCCTCCGGCACGTCTACCGGTGCGAGACGCCGGAACTGACGGAAGCGAACCAACTCGGGGCCGACGAGGCCCTCCCCGAGTTCTACTGGACCGGCGAGACGGACATGGCGTGCCTCTCGGACGTGGTCGACGGCGTTCGCAAGCGGGGCTACTCGCACCACATCGAGCGCCTGATGATTCTCTCGAACTTCGGGCTCATCTACGGCGTGGAACCGGCGCAACTGAACCGCTGGTTCCACGCGGGCTACGTCGACGCCTTCCACTGGGTGACGACGCCGAACGTCGTGGAGATGGGGCTGTACGGCGCGGGCGTCTTCGCGACGAAACCGTACGCGTCCTCCGCGAACTACGTCGACAAGATGAGCGATTACTGCTCGGGGTGTCCCTACTACAAGACGAAGACCACCGGCGAGGGTGCGTGTCCGTTCAACGCGTTGTACTGGGACTTTCTGGACAGAAACGAGGACGAACTGCGGTCGAACCACCGGATGGGGCTGATGTACAGCCACGTCGACGGCAAGGACGACGAGGAGTGGGCCGAGATTCGCGAACGGGCCGCGGAGATTCGGTCGATGGCCGCCACTGGGGCCCTCTAGGCCTCGCTCGCGCCCTCGGTGTCGGCCTCGCCCTGATTCTCGCGCCACTCGTCGACGGCGCAGTCCCGGAGTTCCGACCGGGAGTGCCACGTCCGGGGCCGCATGGCGACGACGACGCCCGCGAGGTACGCGACGGCGACGGCGGCGGTGACGACGCTCCCGGGAACCATTCCGATGCTCGCGCTCGCGGGCCACGCGCCCGATTCGGCGAACGCCGTCACGCGGATGACCCACGCGGCGGTGACGACGCTAAAGAGGGCGAGGTACACCCGCCGCAAGCGGTGGGCCAGCGCCTCCTCGAAGGACACCTTCAGCGTCGGATGCTGGTAGTCCGCACCGAGTTTCCGTCGCCACGCGTCGTCGTCGACGGGTTGGCTCGGGTCCAGTCCGTGCGACCAGACGTTCTGCTGGATGAGACGGACCCGGGAGCGCCACACGTCGAAGCCCCGGTAGCGGTGGGCCTCGATACCGAGGAAGATGGCGAGCGTCACCAGGCCGACGAGGACGAGATAGTGGGGGTTCGTCGGGTCCGAGAACGCCCACGTGAGGATGGCCGCGATGACGGTGACCGCCCAGTTGGTCGTGCGGTCGAGTCGCTCGCGCCAGCGGGTCATCCGGTGGACTTCCCCGCGGTAGAGGTGGGCCATCGACGAACTCGGTCCCATGTCTCGCTCGAATAGCCCCGCGCCGAGAGCCCGCTCGCGTTCGCCGCTGGGGTCGAACTGCTCGTCGCTCATCCCGATCGCTCACCGAACTTGTCGCGGAATTCGTGGATTAGCTGTCCCATCTTCGCGTAGTAGTCGTTCAGTTCGCGTTGCATCTGGTCGGCGATGGCGTCGGGGTCCTCGGGTTCGTAGACGTGGTAGTAGCTGCTCCCCTCGCCGCTGACCTGCGTCTTCACGACGAGGTCCGCCTCCAGCAGACGCTGGACCGACCGGTAGGCCGTCGTCCGGTCGCGGTCGACGCGGTCGGCGAGTTCGTCGACGGTCAGCGGGTCGTCGCTGGCTACCAACCGCTCGAAGCAGTTCCTGTCCAACTCCGTCAGGCCGTGGAAGCAGTCGAGCAGAAACTCGCATTCGAGGTCGTCCTCCAGCGTCGCGCGGATGGCTTCGGGCATGGTTAGGCCTCCCTCGCCGTCGGAATAGTGGTATCGTTCGTGTCGGTGGTCATGCTGGTTCCTCCGTGGCTTGGGTCGCACTCGACGACGAGCGGACGTATCCCTGCACGTACGCGCCGACGAACATCCCGGCGATGGCGTAGAGGATGGTGACGTTGCCGACGCCGAGGCTGGCGTACGCGGCACCGGGACAGATGCCCGAGACTCCCCATCCGACGCCGAAGATGCCGCCGCCGAGGACGACGTTCTTGTCCATCGACTTCACCCGCTTGCCGAACTGCTTGCCGGTGAGCGGGGCGCTCCCGCCCGTCGCGGACATCACGGCGAAGGCTGTCCCGGCGACGACGCTGGCCCCGCCCATCACGAGCAAGAGGCCGAAGTCCGTCAGTTGGAGGAAGCGAAGGACCACTTCCGGTTGGTACATCTCGCTCAGGCCGAGGCCGAACCCGAAGACCACGCCGCCGACGAGGATGGCGGGCATGAACAGCGGGTGGCGACCGTCGCGTTCGCTCATGGAGACACCCCCAGCGCCGCGACGATTTGGGCCGTCCCGATGGCGATACCGACGAACGTGGCGACGTTGAGCAGCGACGTCTCCGACAGCGACCCGACGCCACAGACGCCGTGGCCGGAGGTACACCCCTTGCCGACGCGCGTTCCGATGCCGACGAGGACGCCGCCGGCGAGGAGTCGCCACCACTGCACGTCGGTCGTCCACCCGAACTCGCCGAGGGTGAGGCCGTAGATAGCCCCGCCGAGGACGATGCCCAGCGTGAACACGACGCGCCAGTCGCGGGTCGCCCGGAAGCGGTACTGCTGGAAGCGCGACTGGTCGGAGACGTACGACAGCGTCGACTCGAGGAACGTGCTCGCGCCCGCCGTAATCCCCGTCGAGAGGTAGATGACGACGGTTCCGGTCCCGATGAGCAGGCCCCCGATGAGATAGTGGAGCCAACCGTTCGGAAACAGTGTCTCGACCACCATCTTACTGCCCCGTCATCGCGTTCGTCGTGGCGGCGCAGTTGTTCGGGCCGCGTTCGAGTTCGGCGGCCTCGTCTCCGTCGACCCGCTGATGGCCGAGGTTCGCGGCGATGATGTCCTCGTAGTTGTCCGGTCGGGGTGGCATATCGGCGAGGACGAACTCCACGAACGAATCTCTGTCGCGGTCGAGCGCGGGCATCGACGCGGCGATGTCACCGAGCGCGTCGCTGTAACTCCCGTCCCCGGCCGTCTCGGCGGCGTCGCTCGCGTGGCCAGGCGCGACCAGCGTCTCGTCGGGGAGCGACAGGATTCGGTCGTGGAGCGTGTCGTACAACTGCCCGGCGGCATCGGGCGCGCCCTCGTCGCCCCCTTCGAGGTCCGGGCGGGCGACGCTCTCGACGAACAGGCCGTCGCCGGTCAGCAGGACGGCCTCGTCGACGAGGTAGGAGGTCATCCCGGACGTGTGGCCGGGGGTGTGGATGGCTTCGACACTGACCGTCCCCACGTGGATTGCCTCCCCGTCGGTGACCGTGTCGTACGCCGTCTCGTACTCGATGCCGCGCTCCTCTGCGGCGGCGGGGACGACCGCTCGGACGCCGTACTCCTCGGCGAGTCGGCGGACGCCGCTGATGTGGTCCGCGTGGACGTGCGTGTCGACGGCGGCGACGAGTTCCGCGCCGTAGTCACGTGCGGCCGAGACGTACTCCTCGGCGAAGGCGTAGAGGGGGTCCACGACGAGGGCCTCCTCGCCGTCGACGACGAGGTAGGAGAGGCACCCCGACGAGGGCCGGTGGAACTGGACGACAGTCGCGTCGGTGTCGGCCGACAGTTCCGTGCTGTCGAGCACCGTCTCCCAGCCTTGCATGCCGTCCTCGACGGCGACCACGTCGTCGACGCCCGCCTGCGTCAGCACGTCGGCGACGAACTTGCTCGACTCGCCCTTCGCACAGACGGTGTAGATGGGACGCGCGTCAGGCAGTTCGTCGAGCGAGCTCTCGGACGCGCCGTCGAGGAAGTCGTAGTACGGGACGTTCGCGAAGTCCACGGAGTCCCCGTCGATGCGCCAGTCGTCGACGCTGTTCGGAGCGCGCGTGTCGAGGACCCCGACGGACTCGCCAGCGTCGAGTCGGTCGTAGAGGTCGGTCGGTTCGATTGTCGCCACGTCGTCCGGGATGGTGAAGGGTTTCTCGCTCATTCTGTACTCCATCGTAACGGACTGTGGTTGAAAAGTGTTGCGAGCGTATTGCACAATTTGGGCAACTTGGGTGCGTCAACATATATTACAAACTGTGCCTTTGTAGGTGCCTTTGTTGAACTTCAGGGCGTGAAATTGTCGAATATATCTCTTCGAGCCCGGGCAACAGATTTATGACTTTGAACCATATATTGCAGGACAAGCGAAATACAATGCCCGAAAATGCACCAACTGACGACGTGACGACGACGATAGATGTGACCGGCGAGTCCTGCCCGATGCCGGTCGTCAGAACGAAGCAGGCGGTCGACGACCTCGCGGTCGGCGACGTGCTGGAAGTGCTGGCGACGGATTCCGGCAGTGTCAGCGACATCGACGGGTGGGCGGCCTCGCTCGACGACGTGGAACTGCTCGCACAGACAGAGTCCGAGACGGACGACCAGACCGTCTACCACCACTTCGTGGAGCGTGTGGAGGCATGAGCAGCGAGACGACTTCGAACGCGACAGAGGCCCCAGAAACCGTCGACGACGAGGCGGACGTGGCCGCGCTGTACGACCGTATCGAGGAACTGGAGTCGACCGTCGAATCACTCCGCGACGACGGCCCCAAGAAGATGACCATCATCGCGACCAAGGGGTCGCTGGACATGGCGTATCCGCCGCTCATCCTCGCCAGCACGGCCGCCGCGTTCGGGTGGGATGTGACCGTCTTCCACACGTTCTGGGGCCTCGACATCCTCCACGAGGAGCGCTCGAAGGACCTGCGAGTGAGCGCCGTCGGGAACCCGAGTATGCCGATGCCGAACGTCATCGGCGCGCTCCCCGGCGGTGACTCATTGGCGACGTGGTACATGAACCGCGAAATCGAAGCGAACGGGACCGCTACTGTCGAGGAACTCATCGAGACGACGCTGGAGATGGGTGCAGACCTGCAGGCCTGCGAGATGACGACCGAACTGTTCGGCTACGACCACGACGAGTTCTACGACGGCGTCACGACGGACGTGGGCGCGGCGACGGCCCTGCAACACATGGCCGACGCCGACGTGCAACTACTGGTCTGAGGGGCCGTCACCCTCGCGCTGGCGCATCTCGTGGCGCGTGAACTGGGGCGCGGGCGTGGTCAGCGCGGACCCGCGTTCGCTCCGGAACGACCACGCGAGAATCACGAGAGAGAGCGCTGTTCCGCCCAGCGACAGCGCCGTCGCGTCGACGCTCGCGGTGACGTAGAGGAACGCGGCGATGGGGATGCCCGCGGCGGCCACCATGCCGAGCAAGAGGCGGAGGGCCATCCGCTGTGCAAGTCCGCCGCTGTCTTCCAGTATCGTGTCCAGGACGAGGTTCTCGCGGGTCGCCCTGTCGAGCGCGGCCTCGACGCGCGGGGCCGTCGTGACGAGCGAGCGTCCGGCGTCGGTCACGGTCCGCCGTATCTCCTCGCCGATGGCCGACCCGGCGTCGGCCATGCCCTCTTCCATCACGTAGTCCGTGATGATTTCGATGAAGTCGAACTCCGGGTCCAGGGTCCGGCAGACCCCTTCTAAGACGGTCGTGACCCGGACCACGAGCGCGAGGTCTTGGGGCAGTCGCATCGGGAACTCGTACAACTGACTCTCGAACTGGCCGACCAACTGCTCGATACGGTACTGGCTGATGTCCTCGCCGCGGAACTGCTCGATGACGATTTCGAAGGCCTCGCGCATCACGTCGCGGTCTGCCGCCGGGTCCAGCGCCCCCATGGCGACGAACGCGTCCATCACGCGGTCCACGTCGTCGGTCGCCAGACCCACGTAGAACTCCATCAACTGCTCGCGGGTTCCCGACCCGAGTCGGCCCGTCATCCCGAAGTCGTAGAAGACGAGCGTCCCGTCTTCCTGCACGGCGAGGTTCCCGGGGTGCGGGTCGGCGTGGAACCGGCCGTCCTCGACTATCATCTGGATGTACACCTCCTCTAACCGCTGGACGAGCGCTTCGCGGTCGACGCCCATCTCATCCAGACGGGCCACGTCGTCTATCTTCACGCCGTCGAGGTACGTCATCGTCACCACACGGTCAGTCGAGTGGCTCTCGACGGGCGTCGGGATGGCGACGCCGTCCTCGGCCGCGAAGTTCGCGCCGATTTCCCGGAGCATCCGCGCCTCGTGGGCGTAGTCCATCTCCCGGCGGATGGTGGCCGCGAACTCCTCGGTTAGGTTCTCCAGCGTGAACGCCTGTGCCGGGTCCGCGCCGCGGACGAGGACCGGCGTTAGCGTCTCCAAGACCCGGAGGTCAGATTCGACGCGCTCGCGGATGCCCGGTCGGAGCACTTTCACCGCGACGCGCTGACCGTCGAGTTCCGCCTCGTACACCTGTCCGAGCGACGCGCCGCTGATGGGCGACGTGTCGAAGCTATCGAACTGCTCGTCGACCGGCCCGCCGAACTCCCGTTCGAGGAGGGGTTCGATGTCGGCCCACGGGTCCGGCGGGACCTTGTCTTGGAGTTCCGAGAGCACCTCGATGTACTCCGCCGGGAGCGCGTCGGGCCGCGTCGACAGCATCTGCCCGAGTTTGATGAACGCCGGGCCGAGTTCCAGAAACGTCCGCTTCAGTCGGCGCGCCCGCCGGGTCCGGTCCTCGCTGGACACCGACCGCGAGGCCCCGAAGAAGACGTACCGTTTTCGGTCGCGGGCCCACGCGAGGACGAACGGCACGAACTGCCACGCGACGACGAGGGCGCGCCACAGCGCCCGCAGACGGACCCGAACGCCCGTCGGTTGCGTACCCGGTGTTCCGCCGCCCGACTGACTCTCACTCACTACCCCACAGTCGGGGCCGACGGCAAAAGAGTGTACTGGAACCGCCGGTTCAGGGCCGGAGGAACCCGAGCAGTTCGTAGTCCTCGTCGGGCGTGTAGCGCCGGAACGCGAGGCTGTTGGCGAGGACGGACACCGACGAGGCGGCCATCGCGGCCGCGGCCAGCGCCGGTTGGAGCAGGCCCAGCGAGGCCAGCGGAATCATCACCGTGTTGTAGCCAAGCGCCCAGAAGAGGTTCTGTTTTATCTTCCGGAGGCTGGCGTCGGAGATGCGGATGGCCTTCAGCACGTCGGCCGGGTCGTCCCGGAGCAGGGTCACGTCGCCCGCCTCGATGGCCACGTCGGTCCCCGACCCGATGGCGCACCCGACGGCGGCCGTCGCCAGTGCGGGAGCGTCGTTGACGCCGTCGCCGACCATCATCGCTCGCTTGCCCTCGGACTGAATCCCCTCGACGGCCTCCGCCTTGTCCTCGGGGAGGACGCCCGCGCGGACGTTGTCGGGGTCGATACCGACTTCTTCGGCGACGGCCCGGGCGGTGCGCTCGTTGTCGCCGGTAATCATCCACACGTCGAGGCCGCGGTCGCGGAGGCCCGAGACGGCGTCGGCGGCGCTGGGCTTGACGGTGTCCGCGTCGGCGACGACGCCGACCAGACGGAACTGGTCGTTCGTCGCCCCGCCGTCGGCCGCGGCGACGAGCATCGCCGTCTTCCCCTCGCGTTCGAGGGCGTCCATCTGCTCCTCTGCGGGGGCCGTGTCGACCCCCGCGTCTTCGAGCAGTTTCCGGTTGCCGACCAGCACCTCGCCGTGGGGCGTCGTCGCGCGCACGCCCTGTCCGGGGACGTTCTCGAAGTCATCGGCGTCGGCCACGTCGATACCGCGCTCTCGCGCCCCGTCGACGATGGCCCGCGCGAGGGGGTGTTCGCTCCCGCTCTCGGCGCTGGCGGCCAGTTCGAGGACGTACGCCTCGGTGAGTTCGGGAGGCTCTTCCAGCGTCCCACCGTCCGCCGCCGCTCCCACGACTTCCACGTCGGTCAGTTCCATCTCGCCCTCGGTGAGCGTCCCCGTCTTGTCGAAGACGACGGTGTCCACGTCGCGGACCTGTTCGAGCACGTCGCCGCCCTTGAACAGGACGCCGTTGCGCGCGCCGATGGCCGTCCCGACCATCGTCGCCGCGGGCGTCGCCAGTCCCAGCGCGCAGGGACAGGCGATGAGCACCGCCGACGCGAACACGACGACGGCGAACTCGGAGACGCCGACGGCGGCGGGACCGCCCGCCGCCAGTCCCCACACGGGGAGCGCGCTCACGAACCCGGCCAGCACTTCGGGCGCGACGGCCCAGACGCCCGCCCACAGCAGGGCGTTGGCGATGACCGCCGGGACGAAGTACGCCGAGATGCGGTCGGCGAGATTCTGAATCTCGGGCTGGCGGGACTGGGCTTGCTTCACGCGCTCGACGATTTGTTGGAGCGCCGTTTCGGACCCGACTTTCGTGGCCTCGACTTCGAGGACGCCGTTCTGGTTCACCGTCGCGCCGATGACCTCGTCGCCCGCCCCTTTCTCGACGGGGACGGACTCGCCGGTGACCATCGACTCGTCGACGGCCGAGTCGCCGTCGACGACGACGCCGTCGGTCGGAATCTTCTCGCCGGGGCGGACCTTCAGGCGGTCGCCGACCTCGACGTCCGAGAGGGGAATCTCCTCCTCGGAACCGTCCTCGCGGAGGACCGTCGCGGTGTCGGCTTCCATCTCCAGCAGTTGCCGGATGGCCGCGCCCGCTTGGCTCTTCGAGCGGGCTTCGAGGTAGTTCCCGAGCGTGATGAACACGAGGATGAACGCCGCCGTGTCGAAGTACAGGCCCGTGCTGGCGATGAGGTCCAGCAGTGCGACGACGGAGTAGCCGTACGCCGTCGAGGACCCCAGCGCGATGAGCACGTCCATGTTCGCGCGGCGGTTCTTCACGAGCGCCTTGTACGCGTTCTCGTAGAACGGCCGACCGAGCGCGATTTGCACCGGCGTCGCCAGCGCGAACTGGACCCACCCGAGCGGAACGCCGAACAGCGTCGACTCGAACAGGCCGAGTCCCAGCAGGTGGTCGGCCATGAAAACGAGCAGGGGGGCCGACAGCGCCGCGCCGAAGAGGGTCAACCGGAGTTGCTTCCGAACCTCGGCGTTCCGGGCGGCGTCCCGACGGTCCTCGGACGATTGCTCGGCGCCCTCACCGTCTCTGTCGTCGGCGCTTCCGTCCTCCCGAACCGGGGTGTAACCCGCCGATTCGATGGCGTCGTAGAGGGTCGACAGCGACGCCGCCGACGGGAGGTAGGTGACCTGTGCCTCGTCGGTGGCGTAGTTCACGTCGGCCGAGACGACGCCGGGCGTCCGTTCCAAGGCCTCGGCGTTCGTCTCGGCGCAGTTGGCACACGACATATCGGTGATGGCGACGGTCACCGACTCGGTGACGACGCCGTAGCCCGCGTCTTCGACGGCGGCCACGATATCGCCGAGCGAGACGGTCTCGGGGTCGTACGTCACGCTCCCCTCGTCGGTGGCATAGTTGGCGTCGACAGACTCGACGCCGTCCAACCGCCCGACCGCGTCCTCGATGGTCGCCGAGCAGTTGGCACAGCTCATCCCCGTGAGTTCGAGGCGAACGGTTCTATCAGTCATCTTGTCGTATACTACGTGGTACTCTTTGATGCGGTTTGTGCTTAGGGAGCAAAAGTATATTCCCGGGACAGTCTACGATTCGAAAGTGAAGTAGCGTAGAATCTTCGTCACCGTCGCCCGAACGCCCAGACTCACGCCCCCTCTTTCAGCGATTCGTACTGTTCGACGAAGCGAGACTCGCACGACCCACAGCAGAAGTAGTAGGTGTCGCCGTCCAGCACCGTCCGCTCGCCCTCCTCGTCCACGGTGTTGCCGCACTCGGCGCAGTCCGGGGCGAACTCGGCGGTTCCGAGGCCGGGTGTCCACTCGGTGTCGGCGACGAGTCGCACCTCGTAACTGTCGATGTCGGCAACGTCGACGTGGGCGTCGAGGAGGTCCGTGACCGCCGACTGCGGGACGGTCGCCGTCACGGTCACTCTGTGGTCGGCGGTCCTGAAGACGTGTTCCACGGCGTCGGCGTCGTTGAGACCGCTCGCGACGGCGTCTGTCCGCCCCGGTTCGGCGACGATTTCCAGCAGTACCGGTACGCCGGACCGGAGCAGCGACCGGTCCAGGTCGAGCGTGAACCCCCGCACGACGCCCATCTCCTGTAAGCGGTCGACCCGGTCGGAGACGGCGGGGGCCGACAGTCCCACGCGGTCGGCGATGTCGCTGAACGGGCGACGGGCGTCGTCGAGCAACAGTCTCACTATCTCTCGGTCGGTGTCGTCGAGGCCGCGCATACCCGACGATGCTCGCCGCTCCGTAATGAGTGTCCGTGGTGACTGGACTCAGAGGCCCACGGCGGCGACGACGGCCCCGACTATCGTCTCCCAGACGGAGACGCCGAACAGCACGCTCACCGCGCCGTCGGCCGCGAAGAACAGGAACAGGGCGGCCCCGGCGAAGTGGGCCTTTCGAAGGTCGAAGGCGTGCGAGAAGCGGTAGAAGACGAGCGCGTTCGCGAGGCTCACCGGGATAATGGCGAGCATCTCGCCGGTCCAGATGGCCGTCGGGAACGCGGTGTACTGGGCGGCCAGTGAGATGGTGATGAGTTGGGTCTTATCGCCAAACTCGCCGAAGGCCATCAGCGCGAAGATGGGGAGAAAGCCGCCGAGTTTGTTCGGAACGCGCCACCCTACCAGTGGGACCTGCACGTCCAGTTCGCCGCCGTCGGTCAGGAGGTCGCGTGCGGGTTCGCGGTCGGGGGCGTCGGCCGCGGGAGCGGTGTGGACGAGGAGGTACGCAAAGAGGAGGAATAGCCCGGCGGTCAGGGCGTCCAGGTAGATACCCGGCAACAGCGAGGTGACTCGTTGGCCCAACCAGACCTCGACGGCGGTCCACCCGGCGAAGGCCGTGCCAGCGGCCGCGACGACCATGTACGGGTTGAAGCGCGTCGACAGACCGGCGATGATGAACTGGACCTTCTCCCCGGGGAGCACCGCCAGTTGCGCACCGGCGGCGATGAAAACGACGGTCAGCCACGTCGCCTCGCTCACACCTCGCTCACCCCGTCGGCGATGGTGTCGTCCGCCCTCGTGACCTGAATCGCGCTGGCGATATGGTCCGGGAGCGAGACGGTTTCGCCGTCGCCGAGGCGAACGGTGACCATCCCGATGGGTGCGACTTCTTTCACGACGAGTGTCGTCCCGGGCGTGACGCCCGCCTCGTCGAGGTACGTGAGTTCCTCCGCGTTCCGGTCGCGAACTCGGGCGACTTCGAGACGCGCCCCTTCGCCGTGGTCCGAGAGCGACGACGCGGGGATTTCCTCTATCGGTTCGAGTTCGTCGTTGGGAATCGGGTCGCCGTGGGGGTCGACGGCGGGTTCGTCGAGCGCCGCGGCCACGCGGCGTTCGAACTCCTCGCTGATGTGGTGCTCTAAGATTTCGGCCTCCTCGTGGACCTCGGACCAGTCGTAGCCCAGTTGCTCGGTGAGAAACGTTTCCAGCAGGCGGTGGTGGCGAATGACCTCCAGCGCGACGGTTTCGCCCTCCGGCGTGAGCGTGACGCCCTTGTACTTCTCGCGCTCGACGAGGTCCCGGTCTTCGAGTTTCTCTATCATGCTCGTCGCCGTCGGCGGGGTCACCTCCAGCGTCTCGGCGATTGTCGACGTCGCGACCGGTGGCTCACCCTCCCGTTCGAGTCGGTAGATGGCCTTCAGGTAGTCCTCCATCGTCGCGCTCAGCATGCGGTAAATTAGACGAGTCTAAACTAAAAGTGTGGCGGAAGAAAGCAAATCGTTCGTCAGGTCCGTGGGACGTTCTGTCAGTCTTCGTCGGCGGTGTACGTCTCGCGCCGCGACCGGGTGAGTAACCAGAGGAAGAAGTAGCCGATAGCGCCGAGGACGAAGAGCGTCGCCGGGATGAGGAACGGGCCGAACGTCTCGATGAGCAGGTCCAGTCCCGGCACAACGAACATACCTTTCGTTTGGAAGCCCGACACATAAACCGCAAGGAAACGGTAGCCGTCAGGCACAAGGGTCGGGTCCACCAACGGACGGGCATGTATCGGCCGGGACATTACGGGGCGGCGCTCCTCGTCTACGCGCCGTTGGGGGCCGCGTTCGTGACGCTCGATTCGTTCGGCCTCGCCGTCGCGGGCGGGGCGCTGTCGCTCGTCCTCGCGCCCGTTCCCGACTACGACCAGCGAGTACCGCTGGTCACTCACCGCGGCGTGACTCACACGCTGTTGTTCGCTCTCGCGGTGGGTCTCGTACTCGGGACTGCGGGGTGGCTACTCGGTTCGACGGGCGGCGTCGCTCCGTGGCGCCCGGCCGCCTTCGGGTTCCTCGTCGGGACGACGGCCATCGTCTCACATCTGCTCGCCGACGTGATTACGCCCGCGGGAATCGCGCCGCTGTGGCCGCTTTCCGGAAAGAAGTACACGCTCTCGCTCACCCGTGCCGACAACGTCGTGGCGAACTACGCCATGCTGGCGCTCGGCGTGTTCGCCGCCGCCGTCGTCGTCGCCCTCGCTCGACCGTCGCTGGTCGCCGCTTAGATGAGGTCCTGGCTCTCCAGCGACTCCATCACGTCGTCGACGAAGGCGTCGACGCTCTCGTACGGGAACTCGCCGTTGAGTTTGGTGTTGAGTTCCATCGCGGTCATCGAGAAGTCGCCCGACTCGAACTTCGTGGACGGACCGCTCGGCAGCGCCGGAACGAGGTCCATCGGGCTGGAGATGGGATAGTCTGCGTCTTCGAACGCTGCGACGAACTGTTCGCGAAGGTCCGCTTTGTCGACCATAAGTCGTCTCACCATTGCGGGAGCCGTTTGATAAACTATTCGAACTCGATACACTTCTCCGTTGTTTGGAGTTTATTCGTCGGAACCAACGTTCTTGAGCGTCGAACCCCTCCCCTCGCCATGGACTATTCGACGCGCCGACAGTTCCTCCGCGCTGGCGGCGTCGCGCTCGCCGCGCTCGCCGGTTGTTCGGGCACGGACTCTTCCCCCGGGCAACAGACGGACGGGACCCCGGGCCAGCAGACGGCCTCGCCCACCGGCGACCCCACCCTCGAAACGCTCGAACTCGGGAGCCAACTCGTCGCCGACGGATTCACCGCCCCCGTCGACGTGGTCCCGTCCTCGGGCCGGTACTTCGTCGTCGACCAACCCGGGCGCGTGTACGCCGTCGACGCCGAGAGCGGCGAGACGACCACGGCGGCGGACCTCACCGACCGCGTCGTCGACGTGGGCGGCTACGACGAGCGCGGCCTTCTGGGAATGGCCGTTCATCCGTCATCTGACGACGGACGGGCGTTCCTCCGGTACAGCGCACCGCGGCGCGACGGCACCCCCGACAACTACTCGCACACGTTCGTCCTCTCGGAGTTCTCGCTCTCCGGTGGTACCATCGACCCCGACAGCGAGCGCACCCTCTTGGAGATACCCGAACCGCAGCCGAACCACAACGCCGGGGCCGTCGGGTTCGGGCCGGACGGCTACCTCTACGTCGCGGTCGGCGACGGCGGCGGCGCGAACGACCAAGGCCGGGGCCACGTGGCCGACTGGTACGACGCCGTCGACGGCGGCAACGGACAGGACGTGACAGAGAACCTCCTGGGGAGCATCCTCCGTCTCGACGTGGACCGGACCGGCGAGGATAGGCCGTACGGGATACCCGCAGACAATCCGCTGGTCGGGAAATCCGGTCTGGACGAACAGTTCGCGTGGGGATTTCGCAACCCGTGGCGGTTCTCCTTCGGTCCCGACGGCCGTTTCTTCGTCGCCGACGTGGGCCAGTTCCGGTGGGAGGAGGTCAGCATCGTCGAATCGGGCGGGAACTACGGGTGGAACGTCCGCGAGGGCGCGAACTGCTTCCGGGTCGACGACTGCCCGACCGAGACCTCCGACGGAACGACGCTGACCGACCCTATCGTCCAGTACCCGCACGACGGCGGTGCGGTGTCGGGCATCTCGGTTATCGGCGGGTATCTGTACGCTGGCGAGGCGATTCCGACGCTCCGGGACCGCTACGTCTTCGCGGACTGGCAGGCGGGCGGCGACCTGTTCGTGGCGACGGACACCGGCGGCGAACGGTGGTCGGTGACGACGGTGCCCGTGGTCAGCGACGGGTTCGGTTCGAACGTCCTCTCCTTCGGCCGCACGTCGTCGGGCGAACTCCTCGTCTGTACGACGAACAGGCAGGGAATCGGCGGGTCGAGCGGCGCGGTCCACCGTCTGCGGACCGCCTGAGTGCCGCGAAATCGCGTTCCGAGAAGTTCAGTCGTCTGCGGCCACGGCGGCCTCGCCGTGGCTCACTTCGTCGCCCAGTACGGTCATGAACTCTGCCAGCCACTCGGGGTGGTCGGGCCACGCCTGCCCGGTGACGAGGTTTCGGTCGCGGACGACGCCGTCGACCCACGAACACCCGGCGGCCTCGCACTCGGGGCGGCAGGCCGGGTAGGCGGTCATCTCGTAGCCGTCCAGCACACCCGCGGCGGCGAGAATCTGCGGGCCGTGACACACCGCCGCGACGGGTTTGTCGGCGTCGAAGAAATGCCGTACCGCGTCCAATACCTCATCGTGGGTCCGCAGATACTCCGGCGCGCGGCCGCCGGGGACGACGAGGGCGTCGTAGTCGCTCGGGTCCACGTCCGCCATCGTGGCGTTCAGTTCGAAGTTGTGCCCGCGAGTCTCCATGTACGTCTGGTCGCCGCGGAAGTCGTGAATCGCCGTCTTGATTGTGTCGCCCGCTTCCTTCTCGGGGCAGACGGCGTGGACGTCGTGGCCGACGCTCTGGAGCGTCTGGAACGGGACCATTATCTCGTAGTCTTCGCCGAAGTCGCCGACTATCATCAGGATGGTTTTGCTCATCGGTATCACCGCGCGAACGTACGTCCGGAGTCACGATAAAACTCTAGTCGAGACAACACGACCATCAGCGACCTTCGAAGACGCTGTCCACGTCGGCCAGCGAGTCCAGGACGTGGTCGGGCGTCACGTCGCTTCGCTCGATGGCCCGGTCGTCGCTGACGCCGGTTCGGACGAGCGCCGTCTCCATGCCCGTCCGCTCGCCCATCGCGATGTCCGTGTCCAGTCGGTCCCCGACGACGAGGCACTCCTCGGGGCGACAGTCGAGACGGTCCAGCGCGGCGGCGACGGCGACCTCGGACGGTTTTCCGAGAACGAGGTCTGGTTCGCGTTCGACCACGCCAGCGATGGCGCGGATGATGGCCCCGGACCCCGGCGTCGGGTTGCCGTCCGCGTCCGGGAACGTCCGGTCCGGGTCCGTCCCCAGAAAGGCGGTGTCGTCGTCCAGCGCCCGGAGCGAATCCACCATGTCTCGGTAGTGGAACTCGTCGGTCCACGAGGCGAGGAGGGCGTCGGCGTCCCGGGGGTCGGTGACCAGTTCGGCCCGCGTCGCTCCCACGCGAGTCCGAATCGAGTCGGACCCGACGACGAAGACGCCGTCGCCCGCGTGGTGGTCGTCGACGTACTCCCGCGTGACGACGGCCGAGGAACACGCCTCACCGGGCCGCGCGTCCACGCCCAGCGATTGGAGGCGGTCGACGTACTCCGCGCCGTCGTGCAGCGGGTTGTTCGAGAAGAAGCACAGCGAGAGGCCGCGGTCGCGGAGTCGGTCGACGGCGTCGGCCGCGCCGGGTAGCGGCCGGTCGCCGTGGTAGACGGTCCCGTCGAGGTCCAGAATCACGCCCCGGAGTGTCATCGTCGCCGCTAGGGGGGCCGCCCTGAAAAACTCGTCTCAGTCGAGGATTTCGACGCCGGTTATCTCGAAGCGCGCGCCGCCGGACTCGCTCTCGGTGTGCGTCACCGTCCAGCCGTGGGCTTGGGCCACCTGCATCACGATGGCGAGGCCGATGCCGGTGCCGTCGCGACTCGTGGAGTGACCCATCTGGAAGACGCCCGCGTCCTCGTCGATGCCGCTCCCGTCGTCGGCGACGTAGAACCCGTCGGCCAACCGCCCGACGGTCACCGTCACTCGCTCGTCGTTGTGTTCGACGGCGTTGCGAAAGAGGTTCGCGAAGACGTCCTGTGCGCGGTTGGGGTCGGCGCGAATCGCCGCGTCCGTCGCCACCGAAAGCGCTGCGTCGTCCGTCTCGACCCACGCCCAGGCTTCGGTCGCAATCGCGTCGAGGCCGACTTCCTCGGGGTCGTCGACCGTCTGGCCGTCGCGGGCCAACTTCAGCACGTCTTCGATTATCTCGCCCATCCGGTCGAGCGAGCGGTCCACCTTCGAGAGCAGTTCTGCATCCTCGTCGTCGTCGGGCCATTCGAGCAGTTCGATGGCGCTCTCGGCCACGTTGAGTGGGTTCCGCAGGTCGTGACTGACGACGCCCGCGAACTGCTCTAAGCGCTCGTTCTGCCGTTCGAGTTCCCGCTGGCGCTGGATCTGGTCGGTCACGTCCCGTGAGACGAGTTGGACCGTGTTGCGCTGTCGGTGACTTTCGACGGGGATACACTGGGTGTGGTAGTGACGCCCGTCGACCGCTTCCTCGATGACCTCCGCCTCGCCCGTGTCGATAGCGCGGCGGACGGCGGCGACCCGACGGCGGGCCGCTTCGGTGTCCATCACGTCGGTGAGCCGCTCACCTTCGAGTTCGGCGGCCTCGGTCCCGAGTCGGTCGGCAATCGCGGAGTTGGCAGACAGCAACACGCCGCCGTCTGTCACCTGCGCGATACCGTCGGGTGAGTTCGCGACCAGCGACTCGAACTTCTTTCGGGTCCGGTCCTGTTCGACGACGCTCTGGATGCGGTTCGCGAGGCGACCGTACTGCTTGTCCTCGACGACTTCGAGTTTCAGCAGATAGTCCGCGACGCCGACGGCGATGGCTTTGCTCGCCGTCTCCTCGTCGCCGCGACCGGTCAAGAGGATGAACGGAAGCGTCGGGTCGTCCTCGCGTATCGTCCGCAGTAGCTCCAGTCCGTTCATCTCGGGCATCTCGTAGTCGCTGACCACGCAGTCGAAGTCTTCCTCGGCCAGTTTGTCGAGCGCACCCTGGCCGCTGTGGACCGCGACCGAATCGATGTCGTGTTCCTCCGTCAACGTCTCGGCGGTCATCTGCGCGAAGAACTCGCTGTCGTCGACGACGAGTGCCCTGATTTTTCCTTTGACCATCGTGGCTCTATCCGTACTGAGTGACAGTTAGATACTGCCGCACTTATAACTAAAGGCAACGGCCGTGACCCCTCGAATTACGCTCGGAACCGACGTTCCCAGCGCGGCCCGGCGCGCCTCGCCAGTCTCCATCCGACTACCCCGGCCGCCGACGCGAGGACGACGGACGCGACGACGACAGCGGTCGGCGAGACGGAGACGACGAGGGCCGCGACGAGCAACGGGAGCGCCACCGCGGCGAGCGCCGCGCCGAAGACGGCGAACAGCGCGGTGTCGAAGAGCAGTTCGTTCGGCGAGAGGCCGGTGAGATACGCCGCGACCCCGAACACGTAGACGACGACGCCCGGAACGACCAGCAGGCCGACGAGCAACCGGTCGACGGGATACCACAGCGCCGCGACGGCGAGGTACCCCGCGGCCGTCGCGAGCGAGAGGACGAGATACGCCCGGAGCGTCCCCCGGAACACCGCGCGATAGGACACCGGAAACCGGAGGAACTCCCGCGGCGCGTCGAACTGCGTCACCCAACTGTACGTCGTGAACGCGCCGAGACCGAGTAACGTCCCGAAGGCGATTCCCTGATGGGGCCGACTTCCCGTTCCGGCCGTCACTCGCCCCAGCAAGAGCGCCGTCACCGCGAACAGGACGCCCATCGAGAAGACGACCTTTCCGACCGACCCCGACGAGCGAGCGACGGCGAGGAGCGAGCGCCGTGTCAGCGGGTCCGAGACACCCGTGAACAGGCCGTCGGTCGCTCGACGGCGACCCGAGGAGCCGTCGTCGACGGGTTCGAACAGCGCGACGCCGACGGCGGCCAGTATCGCCGTCGGAACGACGCCGCGAGCGAGGCTTCCGATGCTCGGGTCCGCGTAGAGCGCGTACGGGGTGTACGCGACCGGGTCGAGGAAGCCGCCGACCACGGTGACGGTTCCGACCGCCAGCGCGGCGAGGAGCGCGAGGCGGTTCCGGGTGGACAGCGCGACAAGCGAGAGGCTGAGCGACGCGCCGAACGCGAACGCGAGGACGACGGCGACCCACAGGCGCGCGACGGTCGCGAGACCGACCCCCGCGCTCACCGCCACCGCGCCGTAGCCGACGACGACGGGCGTGAGGACGAACCCGGTGTAGTAGCACACGTCTTTCACGAGGAACGTGGCGAGCAACCGCCGCCACGACAGCGGGAGCGTCCGCGCCGAGAACACCAACAGCGTCACGTTCCCGAGCACGTCACGAAGCGCGTCACGACCGACCAGTCCGATAGTGCCCACTTGGAGGCCGAAGAAGCCGACGAGCGCGACGAGGCCGCCCGCGACCGTCGCCAGTCCCATGTCCGTGAACGCGAGCAACCACGCGCCAGCGCCGCTGACCGCGGCGACGGCGAGCGGGAACGCCGCGAACCGTCGCCCGCCGAACAGGTGGCTGTGCAGTCGCCACTCCTCGCGCATCAGCCAGCGGAACAGCGTCGCGGTGCCGGTCACGCCCGCACCTCCGCGGCGTCGCCGCCCACCTCCGCGATGAAGTAGTCGAGCAGTTCGTCTTCGGTCATCTCCCGCGGGTCGCACTCGGCGACGAGTCGCCCGTCGTCGACGATACCGACGTGCGTGCACAGTTCGGCGGCCACGTCGACGTAGTGCGTGGAGAGAAACAGCGTGTTGCCCCGGTCGCAGTAGTCCGCCAACTGTCGTTTGACCTGTTCCTGCATGATGGGGTCCAGATTGACCAGCGGTTCGTCGATGAACACGAGATCCGGGTCGTGGAGGAACGCCGCCGCGAGCATCACGCGCTGTCGCTCGCCCTCCGAGAGGCCCGTCGAGAGGGCGTCGAGGACGGAAGCACAGTCGAGGCGGTCGGCCCACGCCTCGATGCGGCCGTCGATGTCGTCCACTTCGCGGACCTCGCCGACGAACGTCAGGTACTCCCGGGGGGTGAGAAAACTCGGCGGGTCCTCGCGCTCGGGGAGAATGCCGATGGCCCGTCTGACACCCATCGGGTCCGCCACCGGGTCGTGGCCGACGACGCGGGCCTCGCCGCTCGTGGGTTCGCGCTGGCCGGTCAGAAGTTCGATAGTGGTGGTCTTCCCGGAGCCGTTCGGTCCGAGCAACCCGAACAGCGACCCTTCGTCGACGGACAGTGAGAGGCCGTCCAGCGCCGTCACGTCGCCGAACCGCCGGGTGAGGTCCGTCGTCTCGATGGCAACCATGTCGACCGAATACTGTGTGTGCGCTCCCTTGGCTGTTTGGACCGTCGCTGGCTCACGCGGCCGGGGTCGCCCGCTCGCCGACCAGATGCCACCGCGCTGTCCAGAGCACCCAGGCGCTGAACAGCAACGCCCCCAGCATCTCGGGGACGGCGAGGCCGCCACGGGACAGTCCGCCGCCAGAGAGCCACCACCACCAGACGCCGACGTGGAGGCCGACGAGCGCGACGGTTCCGGCCGCTCGGCGTCGCGCACCGGCGAGCGCGTTCCCGACACCGTACGTCGTCATCGCCGCCATCGTCCCCAGATACAGCGTCATCGCCGACGGGGCGTGTAGCGCCTTCGGGTACGGGAACACGCCGACCCCCGCCATCCCGAGGAGTGCGACGCCGAACAGCGGGACCGCCAGTTTCTCGACGACGTTGCGACTCCGAACCCACAAAACGTAGCCGAACCCGAGGCCCACGACGCCGCCGACGACGAGGCCGCCGTCGAACAGCAGGGTGGTCACCGGCGTCGCCACGGGGTCGCCGGAATAGCCGAGGTTCGACAGCGCGTGGGTCGTCCACGAAAAGGACGGTGAGGCGAGCGTCGCCAGGAGTATCGCCGCGTTGGTCAGCGCTACCGAGACGACGCCGCTCCACCCGCTCACCCGCTCGTACTCGTTCACGATATACAACTAGCCACGCCTGGTGAGTTGTAAAGTTTCGGACCCACCTCAGTCGAGCCACACCGGTCGAGGCGGCGCGAGTCCCAGTTCCGCCTCGGGACTGTAGTGAACCAACGGCTCACCGAGCGGTTCGGGAAAGGACAGCACCGCGGCGAGCGCTTCGGTCACGTCGGCGTCGACGCCCGCCAGCGGCCACGGGTCGTGGCCGACGCTCCCGACGAGGCGGTCCCCCAGTGGCCCGGTCGCGTAGTACCGCTGGCGCTCGACGAGAAAGGCCGCGAGCGAGTCCGGCGGCGCGGTGGTCGTCTCGCCGTCCGCGGGCGTGTACCGCAGGTCCAGCACTCGGCGTCCGTCCACGTCGAGGGTGCGACGGGTGCGAAACTCGCCCTCGTCACGGCGACGCGACAGCACGCCTTCCCGATAGGGTAGTCGGAGCGTCGGCCCGCCGACGGCACTCGTCAGCGGGTCCTCCGAGAACAGCGCGAGGAAGTAGACGCCCCGCTGGCCGTCGGGGCCGCGGACGTAGGTTCTGAAGTTGACGGCCTCGGCGGGTCGTCTCAGGTCGGCCCCGAACGTCTGGACGCCCCTGACGGTGTGGGCGACGGCGGTCAGCCACGCGTCGCCGTCGGCCGTCTCGACGGTCAGCCAGTCGGGGACCCGTTCCCTCAGCGCCGCGGCGTCGACCGGCCAGTGACAGAAGCACACGTCGGCGACCGTCACCGAGAGCGGACGGACGGAGTACACGCCACCATATGCGGGCCCTGGCGAAATCAGTGTAGCGCCGCCGTCACAACCGCCGCAACCGCCCGGCCGTGACGGAGATGCCCGGACTGTAGTAGACGACTGGTTCTCCGTCCGGACGGTCGAAGCCGTTGGCCGCGAACAGGTCGTTCCGCCGAATCTCGACGGTTCCGTCCTGCAACGGCCACGGGTCGTGGTCGATGTCGGCGTAATAGATGCTCCCGTCGGCGTCGGCGACGTAGAAGCGGTAGCGCGAGACGAGGAAGGCTTCGAGTGACCCCGCTCGCGGGGGGTGTGTCTCGGCCCCGTCGACGGGGCCGTACGAGGCGTCGAAGTCCGCGTTCGGTGCGCGCCCGTCGGTCCGATGGCTCTGGAAACGCACGCCGTCGCCGTCCCGACTGAGGGCCATCGACGCGCGGTAGTACGGCAACCCGAAGAACCGCCGGGCAATGGCGACGCTCAGCCGGTCGTCGGCGTCGAGGTTGTAGAAGTACACGCCCGGCGTCTCGCCGTCGGTGACGTACGTCCGGAGGTTCAACTCACCGAACGACCGGCCGATGGGACTCGCGCGCGGACGGATGTCGCCCATCTCGAACGGGACGACGCCCAGCCAGGCCTGGCCGTCGTACGTGTGGACGGTGAGGCCCTCGGGGAGCGTCCGAGCGACGACCTTCGGGTCGACCGGCCAGTGGACGAACCCCACGTCTCGCCAGTCCATCCTGAGCAGGTCCATACCGACAGTTGGGGCCGGAGCGGTTTCGGACTGGCGTGACAGGGTGTGGCGCACGCCCGTAGTTCTTTGCGGCGGGCGGCCCCACCGTCGGACATGGAGTTCGAGGTCATCCACGGAAACATCGCCGAACAGTCCGCGGACGCGCTCGTCAACGCCGCGAACACGAGTCTCAGGATGGGGTCGGGCGTCGCTGGCGCGCTCAAACGCGCGGCCGGGGCCGGACTGAACGACGAGGCGGTCGCGAAGGGCCCGGTGGACCTCGGCGGGGTCGCCACCACCGACGCCTACGCCCTCGACGCCGAGTACGTCGTCCACGCCGCCGCGATGCCGCCCGGCGGCCGGTCGACGGCCGACAGCATCCGCGACGCGACCCGGAACGCGCTGGCAGAGGCCGACCAACTCGGCTGTGAGTCGGTCGTCCTCCCGGCCATCGGATGCGGTATCGCGGGGTTCGACTTCGAGGACGGCGTCCGCCTCATCTGCGAGGAGATAGCGGCGTTCGACCCGGAATCACTCGCCGACGTTCGCCTAATCGCCTACGACGACGGCGAGTTCGAGACGATGCAACGGGTGGCCGCGGAGGTACGGGCGTGAGCGAGGACTCGACTGACAGTGCGGTCGACGAGCGTGCGCAAACGGCCGAGGACGGAGCGACGGCCGACGCGCCGGTCATCTGCCCCGTGTGTGGGACGGACTTCGAATCCGTATCCCTCCACGACGAGGGCGTGATGGTCAACCTGCTCGACAACGAGCGGTTCCAGCGCGTCTGCTTCGAGCCAGTTCGCGACGACGAGGGAACGCCGCTCCTCCGATTCTTCCACCACACGCACGACCAAGCGGGTACGGCCCCGCCGGGGAGCGCGGGCGGTCGGATTCCGTAGCGACGAACCGTCTCTCGGGCCGATTCGCCTTCGAACTCCGTCTGCCCCAGCGGCGTATCGACCGTCACCACTCACGCCGCCGATTCGAGCAGTTCCGTGATAGCGAGTGAGGTGTCTTCGAACGCCGCTGCGTCCATCGTGTCGGTGGTCAGGATGACACCCGCCTGGTCGGCGAGTATCCGAACGACGAAGCCGTCGCCGTGGACCCTGATGGTGAACTCGTAGGGGCCGATACTCTCCGGTTCGCGAGGCACGGAGAGCGCCGTGCGGACGGGCGCCTCTGTGAACCCGACGCGTTCGAACTCCACGAGGCGTGCTTTCGCCTCCAGTGCCCGCTGCTGGGACTCGTAGAGGTCCGTCCTGACGTACAGGAGGTCCATCTCGGACGGTGTGAAGTAGATGACGCTCCGCAGCATGTCTCCGATGTTGGTGCGGGCGGTGTCCACCAACTCGTCGGCGAAAGGGGCCTCTATGTCCGTTCTGAACGGTACGTCGTACATGACAGAGAGACGGGGGCAGATATATTAGCAGTTGTGCAATTTTCAGAGGAAAAATAAAAATTCAGGGCAGAAAACGGTCCGTTATTCGTGGCCCGAGACGCGAACCGGTTCGTACGGCTCTTCCACCCACTCGACGTCGCTCTCGGCGAGGTCGATGTCCAGCGCCGCGACGGCCTGCTCTAGGTGTTCGACGCTGGTCGTCCCGACGATTGGGGCGTCGACGCGGTCCTTGTGTAGGAGCCACGCCAACGCGATTTGGGCCATCGTGGCGTCGTACTCGTCGGCCAACTCCTGGACGCGCTCGTTCACCGTTCGACCGCCGCCCTCGAAGTACGGGTGTTCGCGGGCGTAGTCGTCGGACTGGCCGCGCGTGGTGGCCTCGAACTCTTCGTGCGGTCGCGTGAGGTACCCACGCGCCAGCGGACTCCACGGGATGACGCCGACGTTCTCGCGCTCACAGAAGGGGAGCATCTCCCGCTCTTCCTCCCGGTAGAGGAGGTTGTAGTGGTTCTGCATCGTGGCGAACCGTTCGAGGTCCTCCTCGTCGCTCACTTGCTGAGCGTGGGCGAACTGGTGGGCCCACATCGAGGACGCGCCGACGTAGCGCGCCTGTCCGCGGCGGACGGCGTCGTCGAGCGCCCGCATCGTCTGTTCGATGGGGGTGTCGTAGTCCCAGCGGTGAATCTGGTAGAGGTCGACGGTGTCCATCCCCAGTCGGTCCAGCGAGTTCGATAGCTCCTGTTCGAGCGCCTTCCGCGAGAGGCCGCCGGAGTTGGGATTCGTCTCGTCCATCTGGAAGAACCCCTTCGTGGCGACGACCTGCGAATCGCGGTCGTAGCCCGAGAGGACGTTTCCGAGCACCCGTTCGGACTCGCCGAGCGAGTACATGTTGGCCGTGTCGAAGAAGTTGATACCGAGGTCGATTGCGCGCTCGATTATCTCGTGGCTCTTCTTTTCGTCTAACACCCAGTCCCGCCAGTCGGAGGTTCCAAAGCTCATACAACCCAGACAGAGGCGGCTGACCTCGACGCCGGTATCTCCGAGTGTCGTGTACTCCATATCGGAGTGGCGGCCGCCGCGGTGAAAAAGCTATACCGCCATCAGAGCGCGGCGGCGTCGACGCGGGCGACGTACCGACGCGCCACCGCGTAGCCGAAGACGGCGAGGCCGACGGCCCCGGCGACGTGCGCATAGGTCACGAGCGTCGGGCTATCGACGGCGAGTTTCGCCACCGTCGTCGCCGGGTGTTCCGGCAGGGCGACGGCCGCGCCGAAGACGACGAGCGTGAGCACGGAGTACAGCAGTTGCGCGGGCCGTCGCTTCCGCATCCCGACGCCGAGGACGACGCCGATAGTCACGACCAGCGCCGAGGCGGCGGTGATGAACACCAGAAGTGGGACGACGTTCGCAACCCGGATGCCGTTCAGCGACAGCAGGGCGACCCACAGGAGCGACTGGGCGGGTGCCAACACCACCATCCCGAGCGCCTTCCCGTCGACGATGTCCAGCAGCGACACCGGCGCGACCCGAAGCAGTTCCAGCGTCCCCCGCTCTATCTCCTCGGTGATGGTGTCGACGGCGACGGACCCGCTGATGAACGCCGGGAGAAACAGGAGGAGGGGAATCAACACGGTGTAGGTGAACCCGAAGTACGGACTCGCCGCGGCCTCCGGCGGGAGGGGAACCGGTAACCGGTCGAGCGACCCGATTCGCCGGGTCCGCTCCTGTCGTTCCAGCGTGTTCAGCACCCGCCGCACCTCGACGACGATGAGCGTCGACCGCACGCTCCCCTCGGGGATGCGCGCGGTCACCGCTATCCGATTGCCGTCACCCGCGTTCGAGTCGGTGTACCTGCCGTTCAACACCGCGTCGACCCGTCCCTCTTGGAAGGCGAGGATGGCGGCGTCCGGATTCCGATAGACGACGGCGTTGGCCCCTTCGTGTTCGCTCGCGGCGCGGAGCAGTTCGTCTCGGGCGTCGCCGGTAACGGCCATTTCAACCTCCCCGGTCGAGACGGAACTCGGGTCGTACAGCGACGTGAGGCCGACGACGAGGAACGACGAGAACCCCGCCACGAACAACTGGATGAGCAGGGCGAGGACGATGGTCTTCTCGCGGGAGAGCGAGGCCACGTCCCGTCGGGCGATGACCAGTCGCGGGTCCCGGTACCACGGCCGAGAATCGCCTTCAGGCAAGGGAACTCACCACCGTCAGATTGTAGGCGAAGTGAACGACGACGGCGACCCCCACGGCCGCCGCGTAGGCGCTCCGACCGCGTTGTGCACCCACCGACGAGATGGCGGCCGTCACCGAGTGCAAGGCGAGGGGCGCGAACAGGAACAGCAGCGCCACGACCCACAGCGGAACCCCGGCGGGCGGCGTCGCCCCCTGCAAGGCGGCGTTCCCGATGGGCAGGCTCTCCAGGTCGGAGAGTCGCGCGATGAGCAGGCCCTTCTCGGCGACGAAGAAGCCGAGGCCCGAGAGCGCGCCGAGGCCGAGTGCCGACCGCACGGTTCGCTCGTAGCGGGCGTGGGCGTACCCGGCGTAGATGTGCAGGCTCTTCGCGAGTTCTTCGACCAGCGCGACGACGACGAGGATGAGGACGATGCCCAGCGACTGGTTCGTCCCGAAGACGTTCAGCGAGACGGAGTCTAAGACGAACAGGAACGCGATGGCCGCCAGTTCCGCGACGACGACGAACGGGAGCAGGACGGCGCTCATCTTCGCCGCGCTCTTCCTGGACTTGATGCGGCCCGCCAGCGCGTCCAGCACCTTCAGCGGAATCGACCGCTGGGTGAACATGTCCTCCTCGCGGTAGAGGCCCGCGCCGAGGCCGAACAACACGAGCGCCGTCACCAGCGGCGGCACCGTCGAGAACGCGAACTCCGAGAGCGTGACCGCCTGCCCGGTGAGGTCCATGACGACCAGCGTCAGCGGCGAGATGAGCGCGATGGGCGTCACGTCGGTGAAGATTGCCGGGACGAACGCGTAGGAGGTCAGCGAGACGGTGATGGTGACGGTGACGAAGGTGAGTTCCTTGAACGAGCGGGCGAACATCGCGCCGCAGAACGTCGCCGACAGGAACAGCAGCGCGATGGGAAGAATCGCCAGCACCGCGATGGCACTGCCGCTGGGCGCGATGCCCGAAAAGCGGAGCGCCGCGGTGATGGCCGCCGCGACGCCGAGCGCCCCGGCGAAGTACGGCAGCGTCTTGCCCGCGATGATGTCGCCCCGTGAGGCGGGCGTCACGAGCAGTAACTCCCCGCGGCGATTCAACCGTTCGGAGAGCATCGAGGACCCGTACGCCTGAATCACGAAGTTCATCGGGACGATGTAGAGGAAGGCGAGGACGAGCGACTCGAAGGGGAACGGCGGCGAGATGTCCGAGGGCGTGCCGCCGCGCACGTCGCCGGTCAACTGCGCGCCGATGTTCCCGAGGTTCGCGCCACCCCCTCCGGCCGCACCGTCTCCGGTCCCGCCGCCAGCGGTGCCACCCGCGGTCCCGTCACTGCCCCCGCCAGCGGTCCCGTCACCGCCCGCCGCGCCGCCGTCCGTGGTTTCGGTCCCGTCGGTGCCATCGCTCACGGCGGTGTCGGTCCGCGTATCGAGCGGACTCGGCCCGTCCTGTGCCCGATAGACGAGCGTCACCGTGACCGGGAACGCGGCCGTCTGATTGTCGTCGCGGGCGAGTGTCCGGTCGTTGTAGCGCTCGGTGGTGTCGCGAAACTCGGTCAGCGCCGCCGCTTGCTTCGACGTTCGAGGGACCGTCTGGAGCGTCGTGCCGACGAACACGAGTTCCTGGTCCCCGCGAGCGGCCGCGGTTCTATCCGGCGATTGCACGCGGAACGACCCGTCCTCCGCGGCCACGTCGTAGTAGGGACTCGACTGCTCGACGCCGATGCGGTAGATGCCCGCGTCGAGGCCGGGACTCGCCCCGGCGACGGCGACGCCCGCGACGCCGCCCATCGCGACGATGGCGACGGCCATGATGGCGATGGTCCGCCGGTCGACGCCGCCCGCGTTCTTCGTCACCTCCCACTTCGCGACCCGGAGCAGTTTGTCCTGACGCATCTACTCTGCGTCCTCCCCGACGTATCGGGTGCCGCGGGTGCCCGCTTCCGCGACATTGAGGAACACCTCTTCGAGGCTGGACTCCTCCGTGCGGATGTCGACGACTTCGCCGCCCGCGGACTCGGCGGCCGTCCGCGTCTCCTCGACGGCGTCCATGCTCTCGACGACGCGGCGGTAGTGGCCGTTCTCGTGGGCGGCCTCCGGCACGTCGACGGTGGTGTAGACGTGGTAGCGCGTCTGGCCGTACTCCTCTTGAAGCGCCGCGAGGTCGCCACGGGCGACGATTTGCCCCTCGTTCATGATGGCGACGCGGTCGCAGATGGACTCGACGTGAAAGAGGTTGTGCGCCGAGAAGACGATGGTCTTGCCTTCCGCCGCGAGTTGCTCGGTGAACTCGATGACGTAGTTCGTCGTCAGCGGGTCCAGTCCCGACGCCGGTTCGTCGTAGATGAGCACGTCGGGGTCGTTGATGAGCGAGCGCGCGATGGCCACCTTCCGCTTCATCCCCTTGGACATGTCGCCGAGTTTCCGGTCGCGGTGTTCCAACTCCAGTTCGTCCAGCGTCTCGTGCATCCGTCTCTCGGCCACGTCGCCGGGCACGTCGTAGAGGTCAGCGAAGAACTCCAAGTACGAGACGGGCGTCATCTCCTCGTACAGCGGCGACTCCTCGGGCAGGAAGCCGAGTCGCTGGCGCATCTCCGTCGTCTCCGTGTCCAGCCCCGCGATTTCGGCGTCCCCCGCGGTCGGTTCGAGGAGTCCGGCGAGCATTTTCAGCGTGGTCGTCTTCCCCGCGCCGTTCGGGCCGATGATGCCGAACACTTCCCCCCGGTCCACCGAGAACGTACTGCCCTCTACGGCGACGAAATCGCCGTACTCCTTACGCAGGTCGCGGGCGTCAATCATCTGCGAACCGGTAGTTACCGAACCAACCTATACCTTGTCTCCGCCCTATCTCGTCTGATAATGAGCCTCTCGCTCGGCGAAACGGACGTGTCGATAGGCGAGACGCCAGACGGGCGCCGCCTCCTCATTCGGCGGCGCGTCGACGCATCTGCCGACGCTGTCTGGGACGTGTTGACCGACACGGAGCGATGGCCCGACTGGGGTCCGTCGATTACCGCTGTCGACACCCCGACGCGCTACATCGCGGCCGGGACGACGGGTCGGGTAAAAACTGTCGCCGGACTCTGGGTCCCTTACGAGATTACGACCTGTGAGAATCACCGCTGGACGTGGTCCGTCGCGGGAATCCCCGCGACTGGGCACGTCGTCGAGTCCCGCCCCACCGGGTCC
Organism: Haloarcula marina; assembly: GCF_024218775.1. Taxonomy (NCBI): domain Archaea; kingdom Methanobacteriati; phylum Methanobacteriota; class Halobacteria; order Halobacteriales; family Haloarculaceae; genus Haloarcula; species Haloarcula marina. The sequence continues at coordinate 1,584,055 of NZ_CP100404.1, forward strand.
GTCGTCGGGTTCGAGATACCCCTCCTCGCGAGCGGCTACGCGCCCGTCTGTGCGAGGGCGTGTGGCCGCATCGCGGCGCTCGCGGACCGAGCGTAATCTGCGTCGACCTGAGAATTACTGCTTGGTCACTCGCGCGTCGGATACCTGGTGAATGTCCTCGTTGATGCCACTCCCGTCGCAGTCTTCGTTCGGGCAGCGATAGTGCCACCCGTCCTCCGTGGCCGCTCGCTCGGTGAATCGCCCGCCGCACTCGTCGCAGTAGAGTTGCCCGGCCGAGCACGTATCGAGATGGAGTTCGAGTTCGAGTTCTGTGCCAAAGGTCCGCTTGCAGTTGCGGCAAGTGTGGGGCATACCAGAATGTTACTATTGATTCCTTATAGCTACACCGGAACGTTCACGTCGCCGGGTCGGTCTCCCGGAATACCTGCTCTTTCTTGCGGTTTCTGCGCATCTGTTCACTACTCTCCACTCCACTCGGCTGAAAGATGGACGTTCGGGCAGGCGTTTCAGACGACCTTACTGTCCGGAACGTTCAGCGAACGGTAACGTCGACGCGAGTCCCGCCCGACTCGCTGTCGCCGAGTTCGATGTCCCATCCGAGCGCCGTCGCCGTCCATTCGGCGACGAACAGGCCGTAGCCCTCCCCCTCGCGAGTAGTGCCGTAGCCCTGCTCGAAGACGGCTTCCCAATCTTCTTCCGGGATGCCCGGTCCGTCGTCGGCGACGGCGAATCCGCCGTCCGTGTCGGTGACGGTCACCGTCTCCCCGCCGTGGGCCACCGCGTTCTCCAACAGGCGAGTCAGAATGGTTCGGAGGGCCTCGGGGTCCGTCGCTATCGTCTGTTCGGCTTCCACGGCGAGCGTCGAATCGGTCGTCGCGACTTTCGCCCAGACCTCCCGCACCACGTCGTCGAGCGCTACTGGTTCGCTCTCGTCGACCGGCCCCATCACCTGGACGACCGTCGAGAGTTCGCCGAGCAGGGAGTCGACGCGCCTGACGGAGCGCGTCATCGCGTCTGCGTGCGTCTCGTCGATATCGACGAGTTCGAGTCGACCGGAGACGACGTTCAGCGGGTTCTTCGCGTCGTGAGCCAGCGAGCGAATCACGGCCTCCCACCGACCGGTCATCGCTGCCCCGTCCACCCACGGGAGCCGAACCGAGGTGCGGAGTTTGGCCGCGAGTTCGGGCGCGCTGTCTTGGTCTCGCCACGCGACGTACTCGCTGAGCCCCGCCGCGAGCATCGCTTCGATACGGTCGCCGTCGTTCCCCTCGCCGACCGCCAGCACGGGGAGGGCCGCGTCGGCCGCGCGGACGCGCTGGAACGCGTCGAGGGCGTCGGTGTCCGGCGGGTCGTCCGCGACGAGGAACGCGTCGAACGCGTCTCCCGTGACCGACGCGGGGTCCGCGACGGCCGTCACGTCGACGCCGTCGTGCTCGGCGAGCGCGGGATGTATGTCACTGACGGACGCGCTGTCGAGGCCGTACGAGGCGACCCGCACTGTCTGCTCACCGGGACTCATTCGCTTCACGTACGAAAAGCGGGAATAAGAAAGCGAGGGTTACAGCAGGTCTTCGATGTGGTCGGCGACTTCCTCGGGCGTGTCGCCCACTGGGACGCCGTTGTCTTCGAGGGCCGAAATCTTCGATTCGGCGGTGCCGGTCCCGCTACCGGAGACGATAGCGCCCGCGTGGCCCATGCGCTTGCCCGGCGGGGCCGTACGACCGGCGATGAAGCCAGCGACGGGCGTGTCCATGTGCTCGCCGATGTAGCGCGCCGCTTCTTCTTCGTCCTCGCCGCCGATTTCGCCGCACATGGCGACGGCGTGGGTGTCGGGGTCGTTCTCGAACAGTTCCAGCGCGTCGATGAAGTCCGTACCGATGATGGGGTCGCCGCCGATGCCGATGGCGGTGGACTGACCGAGTCCGCGCTCGGTGAGATTGTCGACGACCTGATAGGTCAGGGTCCCCGAGCGGGAGACCAGGCCGACGTTGCCCGACGAGAAGATGTTGCCCGGCAGGATGCCGAGTTTGGCGACGCCGGGAGTGATGAGGCCGGGGCAGTTCGGCCCGACGAGGTACGTATCGGTCTCCTGCAGTTTGCGGTAGACGCGGGCCATGTCCTGCGTCGGGACGCCTTCGGTGATGGCGACGACGAGGTCCAGGCCCTTCGCGTCCAGCGACTCGAAACAGGCGTCGGCGGCGAACGCGGGCGGGACGAACACGACGGAGGCGTTGGCGTCCTCCTCGCGGGCGGCCTGCTGGACGGTGTCGTAGACGGGAACACCGGCGACTTCCTGACCGCCGCGGCCGGGCACCGCGCCAGCGACCACGTTGGTCCCGTACTCGAGCATCTGCTCGGTGTGGAACTTCCCTTCTCCGCCGGTGATACCCTGCACGACGACGCGCGTGTCTTCGTCGACTAGAACACTCATGCTTCCACCTCCTGTGCGAACTCGACGGCACGTTGGACAGCGTCCTCCAGCGTGTACTCGACCGTGACGAGTTCTTCGTTCAGAATCTCCATGCCCTCCTCGGCGTTGGTCCCGGCCAGTCGGACGACGACTGGCTTGGGAATCTCGTCGAACTGTTCGAGGGCCTGATTGATACCCTGTGCCACCTCGTCGCCGCGCGTGATGCCGCCGAAGATGTTGAACACGACGGAGTCGACGTTGTCGTCGGAGAACACCATGTCCAGCGCGTTCGCGATGCGGTCGGCTTTCGCGCCGCCGCCCACGTCGAGGAAGTTAGCGGGCGTGCCGCCGTAGTAGTCCACGAGGTCCAGCGTCGTCATCACGAGGCCCGCGCCGTTGCCGATGATGCCGACGTTACCCGAGAGGCGGACGTAGTCGAAGCCGTACTCGTCGGCCTTCTGTTCGAGTTCGTCGCCCTCCGCGGCCTCCTCGCCCATCTCGGCGAGTTCTGGCTGGCGGAACAGGGCGTCGTCGTCGATGTTCATCACGGCGTCGGCGGCGACGACCTCGTCGTCGCTCGTGATCATCAGCGGGTTGACCTCGACGTCGCTGCCGTCCCGGTCGTCCCAGAGCTGGTAGAGCGTCGTCAGCACCGAGGCCACGTCGTTGGCGACGTCGCGGTCGACGCCCGCCTCGTAGACGACCTTCCGGGCCTGGAAGGGGTGCATCCCGAAGGCGGGGTCGATGTGTTCGCGCGCGATGGCGTCGGGGTCTTCCTCGGCGACTTCCTCGATGTTGACGCCGCCTTTCGTCGAGACCATCGCGACGGGTTTGCCCTCGCCGCGGTCCATCGTCACGCCGACGTACAGTTCGTTTACGAAGTCGACGGCCTCCTCGACGAGCACCTTCGAGACGTGGTAGCCCTTGAGGTCCATCCCGAGGATGGCGTCCGCGGCCTCGCGAGCCTCGTCCTTGCTCTCGACGAGTTTGATACCGCCGGCTTTTCCGCGACCACCGACGTGGACCTGTGCCTTGATAGCGACCGGGTACCCGATTTCTTCGGCCGCGTCGACGGCCTCGTCGACTGTTTCGGCCAGTTGCGACGCGGGTGTGGGGACTCCCGCCTCGGCGAAGACTTGTTTCGCCTGGTATTCATGCAATCGCATGTCATACGGACAGGCGAGCGGTGGCGGTTTAAATCCGTCTTTCGCGGACGCACTAGCTGCCTGTCACTTCTCGGCATTGTTGTGGCTTCGGAAATTCCACCCGGAGAAAGTGACCGAATTTCGCGAAATATGCGGATAGGTGCTATACCGAGTCGGTATGTGGCCCGTCGTGGCCGTCCCACCGAGCATGCAATCGGAGAATCCCGGCCCCGCCGAGCAAGAGGAGTTGATGGAGCGTCGTGCCGAGGGCGACTGCCCCCGCGACGCTCGCGACGACGAGCCACGCCGGAGCGCCCTGATACAGCAGGACGGAGAGAACGATGACGCCTGCCATCGCGCCGTTGCGGAGGGCACAGTACAGTTCCGAGCGGAGGAGCGCGCCAACGCTCGTCGCCGCGATGTCGTCGTCGTTCACGAGTCGGTCGTAGCACATAGCACCCTGTGAGGACTCGGCACAGTTAAATCGGCCGCCGGGCCGTCTCAGAGGAGGCTACTCGCGGGGAGCAAGTCCAACTCACAGGGCTGGCACGTCTCCATCCCGAACCGGTCGAAGCACTGTCTGTCTTCCCCGCACAGTTCGCACACGCCCGGACTCCCGTACGTGGAGTCAGACCGCTCACTCGACCCGTACAGTCCACTGGTTCTGCGAGACTGTTTGTTCAGCGATGACAGCATTTAGTAGCTGATATTTTCATTCAGGCGGGCATAAAACTATTTTATCACGATTATTGCTCGTGGAACTGCCGTATTCCCCAATTAATGGCTGGGTGGCCGCACGCTAGTCACCAACTGGTTAACCGCTGGCATCTGGCGGTGTCGAAGTGCCTCGGCAATGCGTCTGCGCGGACCGGTGACGGCTGACCGGTAGCGATTCCACGGTTCGCCGAGTAAGGGGACAACAACGCATGCACGATATCGACACGGACACCCTCGACACCGTCGCCGACGCCCTCCGGCGGGCCGACACCGCCGTCGCGCTGACCGGTGCGGGCGTCTCGACGGCGTCGGGCATTCCCTCGTTCCGCGGCGAAGACGGTATCTGGGACCGCTTCGACCCGACGGATTTCCACCGTCGACGGTTCGACGCCGACCCCGCTGGCTTCTGGGCCGACCGGCGTACGCTCCGGGAGGAGATGTACGGCGACGTGAAACCCGGCCCGAACGCCGCACACGACGCGTTGGCGGCGCTGGAAGCCGAGGGGCACGTCGACGCCGTCGTGACGCAGAACGTCGACGGCCTCCACGCCGACGCCGGAAGCCAACGCGTGGTCGAACTCCACGGCACGCACCGCCGCGTGCGGTGTGACGACTGCGGTGACCGCCGTCCGGCCGACCCGGTGTTCGCCGCGGCGGCCGACGGTGACCTCCCGCCACGGTGTGACTGCGGCGGCGTGTACCGGCCCGACGTGGTGCTGTTCGGGGAATCACTGCCGGACGACGCGCTGACGGACGCGCAGGGACTGGCCCGCGAAAGCGACGTGTTCCTCGCCGTTGGGTCGTCCCTGTCGGTCAGACCCGCCTCGTTACTGCCAAAGATAGCCGTCGACTCGGGGGGTCGATTCGTCGTCGTGAACTTCGACGAGACGACGCGGGACGGGGCGGCGACAGACGTGATTCGGGAGGACGTTACGGACGTGCTACCCGCGCTCGAAGAGCGGGTCTAGAGTTCGACGCCGCCGGGAATGAGGCTTCGCTGGCGGAGGAGGCTGCCGTCGTGGTCGTAGACGAGCAGCGTCCCCTTTTCGTACGCCACGGACTCGCCGTCGCTGTCGGTCAGGACCACGCGGTACTCCCCGTCGTCGTGGCTCTCGGCGGCGGCGACGAACCCGTCGATTTCGCCGGGGTCGGCCATGACTTCGAGGACGAACTCGCCGGTCATGCGGTTCGTCAGCGACAGGACGCCGCCGTCGGTGTCGGCCTGCCGTCGGAACGTTACGTCGACTTCGCCGCCGTCGAGTGTCTCGCCGGTCGCGGTCGTGAGGCGCTCTCGGAGTACACCCGACGGGCCGTCGTAGTCGATACTGAGCGTAGGTGTCCCGTCGTCGGGGTCTTCTCGGATGTCGAGCGTGAAGTAGTCGCGCCTCATTCGGGTGATTGACGCTTGGGTCGCCGTCGCAATGAACGTAACGGCGGCGGCACCGACACAACCGTTTTGCGTCGGCGCTTTCGGTAGCTTTTACCCCGTCGCTGTCGCCGGTGCTGACAGGATGACGTGGGTGAAGTCAGAGTACGCCGGAGAACTGGCCGTCCTCTCGACGTGGTTGGTAGCGCTGGCCCCGTGGTCGGCGTCTGTCTTCGAGGTGTCGAACCTGACGGTCGTCGCGCTTCGCTTCCTCCCCTTCAGGTTCCAGTTCATCTTCGGCGCGACCCTCGACAACGAGCGCCCGTTCCTCTGGGCGTGGGAAGTCGCCCGGTTCCAACAGTCGGCGGAACTCACGCTGGCGGGCTACGCCGGGTTCGCCGCCTTCCTCCTCTTTGCGGTCCCGTTCGCGCTGAGCCTGTTCTACTACTTCGAAGAGGAGCGACTGACCGACGCGCTGCCCGTCGACCCCGTGGCGCTGTTCGGGTGGTTACTCGCCGGTGTCGCCGCCCTCACCCTCGCCGCGACGGCGCTGTTCGTCCGGTACTTCCCGGGCCTGACCGTCCCCGTCGGGGCGGCCGTCGCCGCCGTCCTCGCGTACGTCCTGCTCACCAGCGAGCAGGCGGACTGAATCTGCGGACGGAGTGGTACGAACCGGGCGCGCGAATTTAAGTAGGTGGCCACATAATGGCTGATAACTGCTGTCCGACCCATCTTCACTGGCTACCGATGGCTAACCCCGAGACACCTGCCCCCGGCGACGTCGTCCGCGACCCACTCGGTCACGTGCAGTCGTGGCTCTCGCGCACCGCGAGTCTCCTCTCCGGGTCGGTCGTCCCGGAGTCGAACTACGACCCGAGCAGGCACGACTCGCTGGTGACTTTCGACGGCCTCGCTGGCTACGAGGAAATCGAGCGCTACTGGCTCAACGCCCCGTTCTCGTTCGTCTCCATCGAACACGACACGCAGAACGACGAGCACCTGTACCACGTGGTCGAACCCTCGCTCACGGACATCGAATCCGAACTCTTAGACCGCCTGTACGACGACGTTCGCGGCCCGCTCATCTACCGCCGCGACGTGGAGACAGACCCCGAGACGGCGCTCCGAGAGGAGTTGCGCGACCGTCTGGAGGAGTACGGCGTCGTCGTCGAACCCGAGACGTTCTACCGGTTGTTCTACTACCTCTACCGCTCGTTTCAGGGGTACGGCTACATCGACCCGCTGATGCACGACCCCCACATCGAGGACATCTCCTGTGACGGGTCGAACCTCCCGATATTCATCTACCACGACGACTACACCGATATCGAGTCGAACATCGTCTACGGCGAGGAGGAACTCGACGACTTCGTCATCCAGTTGGCGCAGCGCTCGGGCCAACACGTCTCCATCTCCGACCCCGTCGTCTCGACGACGCTCCCGGACGGGTCGCGTATCGAACTCGCGCTCGGCGAGGAAGTCACTCCGCGTGGCTCCGCGTTCACCATCCGGAAGTACGCCGACGAACCGTTCACGCCCATCGACCTGCTGGAGTACGGCACCTTCTCGCTGGAGATGCTCGCGTACCTCTGGTTGGCTATCGAGTCCAACAAGTCGCTCATCTTCGCTGGCGGGACGGCGGCGGGCAAGACCACGTCGATGAACGCGCTGGCGATGTTCGTCCCGCCGCGTTCGAAGGTGCTGACCATCGAGGACACCCGCGAACTGTCGCTGTACCACGACAACTGGCTCTCCTCGGTCACCCGCGAGCGACTCGACGACTCCGACATCACGATGTACGACCTGCTCCGGTCCGCCCTCCGTCATCGACCCGAGTACATCGTGGTTGGCGAGGTCCGCGGCGAGGAGGCCATCACGCTGTTTCAGGCGATGAACACCGGCCACACGACGTTCTCGACGATGCACGCCGACTCGGTGCAGACGGTCATCAACCGACTGGAGAACGAACCTATCAACGTCCCCCGGCCGATGGTGCAGAGTCTCGACATCCTCTGCGTGCAGGTGCTGACCCGGTCGGGCGACGAACGCGTCCGCCGTGCGAAGACGCTCGCGGAAATCGAGGGCATCGACCAGCGGACCGGCGAACTCGACTACTCGACGAGTTTCTCGTGGCGGGCGACCGAGGACCGATTCGCCGAGAACAACAGCGAACTGCTCGACGAGATTCGCGAGGAACGAGGGTGGAGCCAGTCGACCCTCCTCACCGAACTGAAAGACCGACAGCGGTTTCTGGAGTACCTCCGACAGCAGGAGGTCGGAGACTACCGTCGCTTCACCGCGATGGTCAACAAGTACTACGCCGACAAAGACGAAGTCATGGACCGCATCGGGTCCAGCGTGACGGTCTGACATGGCGCTGAACCCGATAGGGCTGGCCCCGCTTATCGTCGTCGCCTGCATCCTCGCCGGGGCGGCGCTGGCCTCGGTGAGCGAGGGATTCGACCGCCGCGTGACGCGGTTCGCCCGCCGCTTGTTCGGCCGGTACGTCACGGCCGCGCCGGAACGCGAGCGCCAACTCGAAGCGGCCTACATCGGACAGACGTACCGGGGGTACGCGGCCCGAACGCTCCTGATTACCGGGCTCGCCGCCCTCGGCGGCGCGGCGGCCGGGGCATATGTCGTCGGCGGATTCTTACTCCTCGTCCCGACTATCGTCGACCTGCTGATGGGACTGCCGCGGACGATGGTGAACGCGCTCGGCATCCGGGGGTTCGAACTCGTTCTGACAGGGCGCCAGACGCTGGGTATCCTCATCGGAAGCGGGGTCGTCTTCGGTATCGGATGCGCCGCCGTCGCCTACTGGCTTCGCTGGGAACTCCCGCGGAACACGGCGGAGGTGCGTCGGCGGAATATCAACGAGGGGATGACACGCACCATCGCGTTCATGTACGCGCTCTCGCGCGGTGGGGTCGCATTCCCGGATGTGATGCGCGTGCTGGCGAGGAACGACGATATCTACGGCGAGACGGCCCGGGAGATAAGCATCGCTATCCGGGAGATGGACATGTTCGGCAAGGACATGATAACGGCCATCGAACGGATGACCGCCCGAACGCCCAGCGAGGAGTTCAAGACCTTCGCGGAGAATCTCTCCAGCGTCCTCCAGAGCGGCCAGTCGCTGTCGACGTTCCTCAACGACCAGTACGAGCGGTATCAGGAGGAGGCCGCGGAGCGACAGGCCGACCTGCTCGAATCGCTCGCCACCATCGCCGAGGCGTACGTCACCATCTTGGTCGCCGGGGTGCTGTTCCTCATCACCATTCTGCTCGTCTTCGGTCTGACGACGACGGACACCCTCGTATTCCTGCAACTACTCGGCTACCTCGCGATTCCGCTGGCGAACCTCGGCTTCATGGTGTATCTGGGGCAGAAACTCGACGCCCTGGGCATCGGGCGAGCGGGAACGACGGGGGTCCTCGACCGGCAAGACCTCTCGGCGCTCGGCCGTCCGAAACCGGTCCAGACGCGGACCGGGGTGACCGACGGCGGGATGCTCCCCAACGAGGGGGCCAACTGGCGGCGACTCCGGATGTACGACCGCGTCCGGGCGGTGAGACGGACGCTTCGCTCGCCGGTCCAGACGCTCGTCTGGAACCCCTCAAAAGTGCTGTACCTCGCGGTCCCGGTCGCTATCGTGTTGTTCGCGGTCCGCGCACCGCAGGCGTTCCAGACCGGGTCGATGAACGTTCGACTGCTCGACGACTTTCTCGTCCAGTCCGCGCTCGTCGTGCTCGGGTCGTTCGCCGTCGTTCGGACGCTCTATACGCGGCGCGTCCAGCGCATCGAGGCGGCGACGCCGGAACTGCTCGAACGGTTGGCGAGCCTCAACGAGGCGGGGATGACGCTCGTCGAGAGCCTGCGCCGGGTTCGAGGGAGCGAGGTGGGTGTCCTCTCGCCCGAAGTCGACCGCATCTGGGCGGACATCCGGATGGGCGCGAACGTCGAGGACGCGCTTATCCGGTTCGGCCGCCGAATTCGAACGGTGGCGATTACGCGGGTGGTGACGCTGGTGACGCACGCGATGCAGGCCTCGGGGCAACTCGGCCGCGTGCTCCGAATCGCCGCCTCCCAGTCGCGGGCGGACCGGAGACTCCAGAAGCGCCGCCAACAGCAGATGCTCACCTACCTCGTCGTCATCTACGTCTCCTTTCTCGTCTTTCTGGTCATCATCGTCGCCGTCCAAGAGGTACTGGTCCCCAGTCTCCCCTCGTCCGTGCCGACGCCGCCCTCCTCGAACCGCCTCGGCGTCGGCGTCGACCAGTTCGCACGTCTCGGCCAAGTCGATAAGGCGGCGTACACACTCGTCTTCTTCCACACGGCGCTGATTCAGGCCGTGTTGACCGGGTTCGTCGGCGGCCAGTTAGGTGAGGGGTCGCTCCGCGACGGGGCGAAACACGCCGCCGTGTTGCTCGGCTTCGCTTACCTCGTGTTCGTCCTGCTGTCCTCGCCGGTGGCCTCGATGACGATAACCGAGCCTACCGTCGAGAACGGCCAGATTTCGGTCGATTCGGCATCGCTGTCCAGCGGCGGATTCCTCGTCGTCCACGCCCACGACGAGGACGGGCGAGTCGTCGGCGTCTCCCCGTACCTCGCCCCGGGGTCACACAGCGACGTGTCCGTCCAGTTGGACAACCCGCCGTCGGCGGGCCAGGACGTCGTCGTCGTCGCCCACCGCGACACCAACGGGAACGGCGTCCTCGACTACGACTTCGAGTTCCCCGGTTCCGACGCGACCGACCGACCCTACCCGGCCTCCGGGCAGAGCCAGACCGTCTCGGTGACGGTCGAGTTGGAGTGACTCCGGGTCGGGAATGAATGGGTTTACCCTCGCCCACCGGATACCGACAGCCGATGGAGTTCGCTGACTTCGCCGCCCGCGCGTCCGAAATCGAGTCCGAGAGCGCCGATATCGCCATCACGGAATCGGTCACCGAACTGCTCGGCGAGGCGGACGACGACTTGGCGACGCTCGCGCGGTTCGTGCAGGGGCGGGTGTTCCCCGCCCACGAGTCGACGACGCTCGATATCGGGCCGCGATTGTGCTACGAGGCCATCGCGCGCGCCGCGGGGCAGAACGTGAGCGCCGACGACGTGGAGACCCGGTTGGCCGAGCGGGGTGAAATCGGCGAGGTGGCGGCGAGCTACGACTTCGGGGGGCAGCGCGGCCTGGCCGCGTTCGGGTCCGGCGGCGAGGACGCGCTCACCGTCGCGACCGTCGCCGACGAACTGTCGGCTCTCGCCGCCGTGACGGGGTCGGGGAGCCAGGAGACGAAAGTCGACATGCTGTTCGGGCTATTCAACCGCGCGGACCCCGAGGAAGCCCGCTATCTCGCACGCCTCGTCCTCTCGGAGATGCGTATCGGGGTCGGCGACGGCACCGTCCGCGACGCCATCGCGGCCGCCTTCGACGCGCCGGTCGACGCCGTCGAACGTGCGCTCCAGGTCTCGAACGACTACGGCTACGTCGCCGAGGTGGCCCGCGACGAGGGCGAAACGGGACTCGCCGCAATCGACCTCGAAGTCGGCCGCCCAGTGCAAGCGATGCTCGCCCAGGCCGGGACGAGTACCGGGGCGCTCGAAGACTGGGAAGCGGTCGCCGTCGAGTGGAAGTACGACGGCGCTCGCGTACAGGTCCACTTCGACGGCGAGTCGGCCCGCCTGTTCTCGCGAAACATGGAGGAGGTGACCGACCCGCTTCCCGAAATCGTCGCCACCGTCGACGACGCGCTGGAGACACCGGCTATCCTCGACGGCGAGGTGGTCGCCGTCGACGACGACGGCGCGCCGCTCCCGTTTCAGGAGGTCCTCCGGCGGTTCCGCCGGAAACACGACGTGGCCGCCACCCGCGAGGACGTGACCGTCCGTCTGCATCTGTTCGACTGTCTGCACGCCGACGGCGAGGATTTGCTCGACGCGCCGTTGCGCGAGCGACACGACCGCCTCGAATCGCTGTTTCCCCCGGATACCGTCTCGGACCTGTGGACCACCGACGACCCGGCCCGAATCGCGGACATCGAGGCCGAAGCGCTGGAGGCGGGCCACGAGGGAATCATGCTGAAGGACCCCGACGCGGCGTACACGCCCGGCAAGCGCGGGAAGAACTGGCGCAAGCGCAAACCCGACGTGGAGACGCTCGACTGCGTGATCACCGGGGCCGAATGGGGCGAAGGCCGCCGGGCGAACGTCCTCGGAACGTTCGAACTCTCGGTACGCACGGACGACGGATTCGCGCACGTCGGCAACGTCGCCACCGGGTTCACCGACGCGGAACTGGACGCGGTGACCGAGCGCCTCGAACCGCACATCTCTGCCGAATCCGGGCGCGAAGTGGCCCTCGACCCGCATCTCGTCTTCGAGGTCGGCTACGAGGAGATACAGACCTCTTCGAACTACGACGCCGGGTACGCGCTCCGGTTCCCCCGCTTTCTCGCCGTCCGCGAGGACAAGACCCCCGACGATGCGGACTCGCTGTCGCGGGTCGGACGACTCGCCGACGCCGAGTGACCGCGGCGACCGATAGTCGTATCCCACCGGTGCGTGTACGCCCGTCCATGACCATCAGACACGACGGTATCACGGCCGAATGGCTCGGGTACGCGACGCTCAAACTATCGGACGGCGAGACGACGGTCTATCTCGACCCCGGGCGATACGGCGTCCTCACCGGCGAGTGGGAACCCGATACGCCCGGCGTCGGCCATCCGAAGACGCGTGACTACGCGCCGAAGGACGGCGATATCGTCTGTGTCACGCACATTCATCACTACGACCCGGACGGCATCCGTCGCGTCGCCAGCGACGACGCCACCGTCGTCGCGTTCGAGGGCATCAACGTCCACCAGTCTGACCGCGACCTCGATAGACTCGCGGACCTCGACTACGAGGTCCGAAAAGTCGGGATGGAAGACGAACTGCTCGTCGGCGACGTGCCTATCTGGACGATGCCAGCGTACAACCGCGAAGACGGCCCGAACGTCGACGCGAACGGCGACCCGCACCATCCGAAGGGTATCGGCTGTGGATTCCTCGTCGCGCTGGACGACACCCGCGTGTTCTGGCCGGGCGATTCGGACGTGCTCCCGGGCCACGCCGAACTCGACGTGTCGCTGTTCGTCCCGTCTATCTCACAGAGCTATACGATGGACCGTCACAGCGCGGCCGACCTCGCCGCGGAGATGGACCCGGACCTCGTCCTCCCCATCCACTACAACACGTTCACCGCGCTTGAGGCGGACGACGAGGCGTTCGCCGCCGACGTGGCGGGCCGTCGAGTCCCGGTCGTCTTGGACCGCGACTGACGAACTCGGTCACTCGGCCGCCGCCAGCGAGTCGAACCGGTCCCAGCATTCACAGTCGAGGTCCTCCAAACTCGTCACTTCGTCGGGGAAGGAACTCACGGGCATCCCGTCGTCGAACTGGTCGCACTCCTCGCGGTGCAGCGAGAAGTCGTCGCTGGACATGACGGGCATGGCTATAGTCTGCGAGTATAGCGAGATAAAGTTTCGTTCTCGGGCAGTCTTCGCTACAACACGCCCATCTCGGTCAGGCGCTCTGGGAGGTAGGTATCGGTCACGAAGTCGAGGCCGCGCGAGGCGAGCGCCTGCTGTTCCGCCTTCTTCCCGATGTCGAGTTGGAGTTCGATTTGCTCCTTCCAGAAGTCGGTCTGGAAGCGGGGGTCTTCCAGTTCCGATTCCAGCGCGTTGATGTCCGAATCGCTCAGCGGGTCCGTCGGCAGGTCGTAGTCGACGATGTCCTGTGGCCGGATGCCGACGAACTCCGCCTCCGGCGTCGCGAGGTACTCCGAGAGGTGGGCCGACTTGATGGACCCGTAGGCGACGGACCCGTAGATGCGGTACGACCACGGGTCGCCGTCTGTGAAGACCACGACTGGCAGGTCGAGTTCGTCGTGGAGGCGCTTGGTGATGCGCCGGGTCGCCCGCGCCGGTTGCCCTTTGAGGTGGACGACGATGACGTTGTACTCCTCGTCGAACCCGTTCTCGACGAGTCGGTCCCGCATCCCGCCGGTCTCCACGCACAGGATGAAGTCGGCGTCGTGGTCGAGGAACTCGATGGTGTCGGGGTTGTTCGGAATCTGATACCCCCCTTCGCCAACGTCCTCCTGACAGTGTATCTCGCGCTCGCCGCGGCGGGTCTGCTCGCGAATCTGGAGCGGCCCCATCAGCGTCGCCCCCGACTCCTCCGGGCGCATGTGGAAGTCCTCGCGGGTGACCTCAGAGACGATTTCCAAGTCCTCGACGAGGTCGTTGGACTCGTCCTGGCTCTCGAACTGCGCTTCTTCGAGGTCCCACGACTCGGAGAGGTAGTACAGTTCACGCAGGGTCGACGAGCGGTCCTCGTCGAGTTGTTGCGCGAGGAAATCGATGGTGTAGGTCGCTTTCAACAGCTTCTCCGCCCCGGAGACGGTCTTGGCCGACCGCGTCGACTGCCGGTCGCCGTACACCCACACGTCCTTGTCCTCGTCGTACTCGATGTTGGACTTGGTCCGGGTGGGAATCGACATCGTGGGCACGTCGCCCTCTGCGAACTGGTCGTAGAACTCCGCCGCGAGGTCGATGAGTTTCTCGCGGGCCACTCTCGATTGGGGTGCGTCGTTGTCCGTGCTCATGGTTAGGCGTCCACCGTCAGTTTCTCGTCTTCGACACCGTCGACGGAGACGGTGAACTCGGCGTCGTCTGTCACGCGGTACTCCAGCGTCGCGGACTCGCCAGCGGCGACGGTCGGCGACCACTTCACGAACCACTCGCCGTCCATCTCGACCACCGTCGCCCCGTTCGTGTCCTGGGGTTCGGCGGTGACGATGTCGGTCAGGTCCACGTCGGCGTTCGTGTCGTCGTTGTTCTCGACGGTCAACCGGACCGTCTCGCCGTCGAACTCGCGTTCGACGAGGACGTTGTTCATGATCCGGGCCAGCGAGTCGTCGATGTGCAACTCGTCGTTGCCCGTCACTTCGGTCAGTTTCTCGGCCATCTCGGGGAGGATGGTCGCGAGTTTGTCCTGCTTCTTCCGGCGCTGTTGGAGCGAGCGGCGCTTGTTGAGGTAACTCTTGAGTTCGCGGGCGGCCTCCCGGATGGCGAGTTCGATTTCGTCTTCCATCTCGGGGATGTTCGCGATGGCGTCCTTGGACTCGCTCGTGAAGGGCACGTTCGTCGACGCGACGTGGACCATGATGACCGCCGGACCGTTCGGAATGCCCGACCCGCCGGGTTGGTCCAAGTTGTAGTTGCGCCAGTTGATGCCCTTGATGACGTCCGTCGTCGCACAGGCCCCGCGCTGATAGACGAGGGGGACGCGGTTAGCGAAGCGCATCACGTCGACGGGCCCGTCGGCCTGGAGGTCGCCGCCGTAGGCGATGCCCGCCTCGACGATGAACGGGTCGCCGCCGTGGACGGCCGCATCGCGGGTCGAGGCGGCGTAGAAGTCGGCCTCGAACTCCTTGCGAAGCCCCTTCTCGACGAGGTCCGCGCCGATGGGCGAGAGGCAGTCGGTCGGCGGGGCGATGATGTCCGTCTCGCGCATCGCCTCCAGTAGATTACTCGCCGTATCCCGGTCGTCCGCGACTTCGGAGACGTTCGGCGGGTCGTCGGGGACGGGGACGGCGGCGTCCCACAACTGGTCGAGGACGTTCTCGCGGGCCGTCTCGCCGAAGGTGGCGTCGTCGTGTTCCTCGGTCATGTCGGCCGCCCGGTCGACGTACCGGCGGAACTCGTCTCGGGTGAGGCGGTGGCGACTCTCCGTGTCGAACTTCTCCGCGAGTCGACTCGCCATCCCCTCGATGGCCGCGTCGTCTTTCCGCACGGTGGTCGCCGCGTCGACCAGTTCGTACAGGTCGCTGTTTCGTTCGGCCGTCACCGCGGCCCACGCGGCCTCGACGGCGTTCTCTCGAACCGTGGACCCGAACGTAGTGTCGTGTGCGGCCTCGGCGTCTTCGGCGGCGTCGGCGACGATGGCCTCGATTTCGTGGTGGGCCACGCGGTCGCGGTCGTGGATTTCGTCGGACACGGCGGCGGCGAACTCGGCGGTGGCCGTCGCGCCCTTGTTGGCGACGGCCTCCTCGACGGCCGTCTCGATATCCACGTCCTCGTGGTGTTGGGGCGGCTTCCACGCCATCCCGCGGCCGAAGTGGCGGTCGTTGAAGTTGGCGATGATGCTGTCGGCCGTCTTCCCGCCGACGCGGGTGAACTCCCCTTGGACGAACCCAGAGATAGAGTAGGATTCCGTGGCTTCGAGCATCTTCAGGAGCGTCCCGAGTTCGACGCCGTGGGGGTGGGGCCGAATCTCGGAGGTCTCGGCGGGGAGTTCCGCGCCCTCGACGCGTTCGTACTTCAGGGGCTCGTCGAGGCCCGGTTCGTCGAACTCGATGCGGGCGTGGGGGTTGACGACGGCGGTGTCCTGAATGTAGTCGTGGAGGCTCCCGCGCGAGCGCATGTTCGCCTCCATCTCCAACTCGATGCGCGTCCCGTGGGGCCGTTCCCACGAGGTGGTCTCGTCGACGCTAATCTCGGGTTCGTTCGTGTCGGTGTCGACGATGAGTTCGAAGTACTGCGCCTCGGACTGGCCCTTCGGCCGCGAGGTGATTTTCGCGGGCTTCCCCGAGGTGAGTTGGGAGTAGAGGACGGCGGCGGAGATACCGATACCCTGCTGACCGCGGCTCTGCTCGCGGGCGTGGAATCGGGAACCGTACAGCAGTTTCCCGAAGATTTTGGGGAGTTGTTCTTTCGTGATGCCAGGACCGTTGTCCTCGACGACGAGGCGGTAGTAGTCGCCGACTTCCTGAATCTCGACGTAGATGTCGGGCTTGATTCCGGCCTCCTCACAGGCGTCAAGCGCGTTGTCGACGGCCTCCTTGACGGCTGTGACGAGCGCTCGGGCGTTCGAGTCGAACCCGAGCATGTGCTTGTTTTTCTCGAAGAACTCGGCGATGGAGATGGCCCGCTGGGACTCGGCCAACTCCTCGGCGATGCCCTCGCCTTCGCCGAGTCGCGACTGATACGAGGTCATTTCGTGGGGTACGTACCGCCGTCGGGGTTAAAAGGTAATCGCCACCGGGGTGAAAGTGGACTGACCGGGTCCGCGTGCGGGCCCGCAGTAAGGCGGTACTATCGCATCGCGGCGGCCGTTCGGTAAGCGCTCGTTACGCCTCGACCCGCCGGCCGCGCACACGCGCGTGCGGGAGTTTTATGAGCAGTGACCTTCTAGGGGGAATCAGTTCCTATGTCAGGAGAGTCTGATGAGTACGGCGCGAAGTCTATCCAGACCCTCGAAGGGTTGGAAGCCGTTCGCAAGCGGCCAGCGATGTACATCGGGTCCACTGACGCTCGGGGTCTACACCATCTCGTCTACGAGGTCGTCGACAACGCTATCGACGAGGCCCTCGCTGGCTACTGTGACAACATCGACGTGACGATACACGACGACGGGTCCGTCTCGGTCAGCGACGACGGCCGGGGCATCCCCGTCGACGAACACGAAGAACACGGCCGTCCGGCCGTCGAAGTCGTGATGACCATCCTCCACGCCGGGGGGAAATTCGACAACAAGTCCTACCAGGTATCCGGCGGTCTCCACGGTGTCGGGGTGAGCGTCGTCAACGCACTCTCGAAGTGGCTGGAAGTCGACGTCAAGCGCGATGGCGCGCTCTGGCGACAGCGCTTCGACCACGGCGAACCGGAGTACGAACTCAAGCGGATTCGGGACCTCGAACCCGACGAAGAGACCGGGACGACAGTTCGGTTCTGGCCCGACGACGACATCTTCGAGACGGGCGAGTTCGCCTTCTCGACGCTCGAATCTCGCCTCCGCGAACTCGCCTTCCTCAACTCCGGCGTCGCCATCACCATCTCGGACGACCGCGACGGGACCGAAGAGACGTTCGAGTACGACGGCGGAATCAAGGAGTTCGTCGAGTACCTCAACGAGACGAAAGCCCCGCTCCACGACGGCGTCATCTACTTCGAGGACGAGGAGGAGATAGCCGACGGCGTCGTCCAGGTCGAAATCGCGATGCAGGGGACCGACGACTTGCAGGGTTCTATCCACGCCTTCGCCAACAACATCAACACCCGCGAAGGCGGGAGCCACCTCACCGGGTTCAAGACGTCGCTCACACGGGTCGTCAACGACTACGCGACGGACAACGACCTGCTGAAGGACTTAGACGACACGCTGAAAGGCGACGACATCCGCGAGGGCCTCACCGCGGTCATCTCCGTAAAACACCCCGACCCGCAGTTCGAGGGCCAGACGAAGACGAAACTCGGCAACAGCGAGGTCAGAGGTATCGTCGAGTCGGCGATGCACGACGGCCTCGCGACGTTCTTCGAGGAGAACCCGAACACCGCCGAGGCCATCATCGGAAAGGCCGTCGAGGCGGCCAAAGCCCGAAAGGCAGCGAAGAAGGCCGAAGAACTCACGCGCCGGAAATCCGCGCTCGACTCGACGGCACTGCCCGGGAAACTCGCGGACTGTCAGACCCGCGACCCCGAGGAGGCCGAACTGTTCGTCGTGGAGGGCGACTCTGCGGGCGGCAGCGCCAAGCAGGGCCGCAATCCCGAGTTTCAGGCTATCCTCCCCATCAAGGGCAAGATTCTGAACGTCGAGAAACACCGACTCGACCGCATCTTGGAGAACAACGAGATTCGGAACCTCATCACCGCCCTCGGGACGGGCATCGGCGACGAGTTCGACATCGACGACCTGCGCTACGAGAAGATAATCATGATGACCGACGCCGACGTGGACGGGGCGCACATCAGAACGCTCCTGTTGACGCTTCTCTACCGGCACATGAAGCCGCTCATCGAGGCGGGCTACGTCTACGCCTCCCAACCGCCGCTGTACCGCATCCGCTACCGCGGGAACACGTACGACGCGATGACCGAGGAGGAACGGGACCGCATCGTCGAAGAGAAGTGCGACGGCAACCCCACCCAGGTCCAGCGGTTCAAGGGCCTCGGGGAGATGAACCCCGAGCAGTTGTGGGAGACGACGATGGACCCCGACAACCGCATCCTCAAGCAGATAACCATCGAAGACGCGGCGGCCGCCGACCGGATGTTCAACATCCTGATGGGTGACGCCGTCGAACCCCGCAAGGAGTTCATCAAGGAACACTCGCCCGAAGCGGAGTGGGTGGACATATGAGCTCCGACGCCGCAGACGACCCGAACGCCCCCGCGGACCGAATCAAACACGTCCGCATCGAGGACGAGATGGAGCAGTCCTACATCGACTACGCGATGTCGGTCATCGCGGGTCGGGCGCTCCCGGACGTTCGCGACGGCCTGAAACCGGTCCATCGGCGCATCCTCTACGCGATGCACGAGATGGGCGTCACCTCGGGGTCCAGTCACCGGAAGTCCTCGTCCATCGTCGGCGAGACGATGGGTGACTACCACCCCCACGGCGACAGCGCCATCTACGACACGCTGGTGCGGATGGCACAGGACTTCTCGATGCGCTATCCCCTCGTCGACGGGCAGGGGAACTTCGGGTCGATGGACGGCGACCCCGCGGCGGCCATGCGCTACACTGAGGCTCGGATGTCGCCCATCGCCGAGGAGTTACTGGAGGACATCGAGAAGGACACCGTCGACTTCTCCAGCAACTACGACGACCGCTTGCAGGAACCGGACGTCCTCCCCGCGAAGGTTCCGAGTCTCCTACTCAACGGGTCGTCGGGTATCGCCGTCGGGATGTCGACGAACATCCCGCCGCACAACCTCGGCGAACTCGTCGACGCGACGATTCACCTCATCGACAACCCCGACTGTACGGTCGAGGACCTGATGGAACACGTCAAGGGGCCGGACTTCCCGACCGGCGGGAACATCGTCGGCCGCGACGCCATCTACTCGGCGTACACCACCGGTCGCGGGCGACTCCGCGTTCGCGCCGAGTACGAAGTCGACCGTGAGAACGGCCGCATCGTCATCAGCGAACTCCCGTATCAGGAGAACAAGGCCCGCGTCGTCGAGCGAATCGCCGACGACGTGAACGAGGGGAAAATCGAAGGCATCTCCGACCTGCGCGACGAGTCCGACCGCAACGGCGTCCGCATCGTCGTCGAACTCAAGCGCGGCGCGAACGTCGACGTGGTCGAGAACCGACTGCTCGACCACCATCTCGAATCCACCTTCGGCGTCATCAACCTCTCGCTGGTCGACGGCCAACCGAAAGTCCTCTCGCTGAAGCAGACGCTCCAGCACTACGTCGACCATCGCCGCGAAGTCGTTCGGCGGCGCTCCGAGTACGACCTCGAAGAGGCCGAGGACCGCGCCCACATCCTCGAAGGCCGCCTGAAGGCCTTGGAGAACGTCGAGGACGTGGTCGACCTCATCCGCAACAGCGAGGACCGTGACGCCGCCCGGTCCGGTCTGCAGGAGTCCTTTGCCTTCTCCGAAGAGCAGGCCGCCCACATCGTCCGGATGCAACTCGGGTCGCTCACGTCGATGGAGTCGGCCGAAATCGAGGAGGAGTACGAGGAGGTCCAAGCGACCATCGAGTACCTCGAATCCGTCCTCGCGAGCGCCGAGAAACTCGACGGCGTCATCAAGGACGAACTCCGCGAGGTCAAAGACGAGTACGACGACGACCGACGGACCAGCATCATCGAGGACGAGGGGCAGGTCACGCACGAGGACCTCATCCCCGAGGAAGACTGCGTCGTCGTCGTGACCGAGGACGACTACATCAAGCGGATGCCGGTCGACCAGTTCGACCCGCAGAACCGCGGCGGGAAGGGAATCATCGGCGCGGACCCCAAGGAGGGCGACCGCGTCTCGAAGGTGTTCCGGGCCAACAGCCACGACTACCTGCTCTGTTTCACCAACCACGGGCAGGTCTACCGCCTGAAGACCTACGAGGTCCCGGAGATGTCCCGCACGGCACGCGGGAAGTCGGCCATCAACCTCCTCTCGTTGGCCGACGGCGAGGAGATTACCGCCGTCGTCTCCACCGACGAGTTCGACGCCGACGAGTGTATCACGATGGTCACCCGCGACGGCTACGTCAAGCGCACCTGCTGTGACCAGTTCGAGAACATCCTTTCGACCGGCATCCGCGCCGCGAAACTCGAAGACGGGGACGAACTCGTCGACGTTGACGTGACCGACGGCACGGGTGACCTCGTCATCGCAACCGAACACGGCATGACCATCCGCTTCGACGAGAGCGAGGTCACCGAGATGGGGCGTTCGGCCCGCGGCGTTCACGGCATCAAACTGAAGGACAGCGACAAGGTGGCCGCGATGGTCGCCACCAACGACGACGACCCGCGCTCGCTGTTGACCGTGACGAAGAACGGCTACGGCAAGCGGACCGCACTGACCGAGTACCGCCGCCAGTCCCGGTACGGACAGGGCCTCATCGACATCAAGACGGACGAGCGGAACGGTCCCGTCTCGACGGCGAAGGCCGTCACCGACGACGACCATCTCGTCATCATGTCCGAGCGGGGCCAAATCATGCGCATCCGCGCCGGTGACGTTTCGCAGGTCGGTCGCAACACGAAGGGCGTCACCATCATGGACCTCGACGGTGGCGACAGCGTGGCGAGCGTGACGGTGGTTCCGGCGGGGAGCATCGAGGAGTAGCACCGCGAGCGAAGCGAACGGCCCTCTTTACCCGCAACCTGACGTTTCTCACCTCCGTACACCAACTATGCAGACACAGCGACAGGCTCCGGGAAGCCGACGATGACGTCGTCCATGGTCATCGCTCACCGCGGATTCGCGGGCCAGTTCCCCGAGAACACGGTCCGGAGCGTTCGTGGGGCCGCGGCGGCGGACGCGGCGATGGTCGAGATAGACGTGCAACCGACCGCCGACGGCGACGTGGTGGCGTTCCACGACCGACGACTCGACGACGGCGGTGAGAGCCGTGGCGTCACCGACGAGAGGGGCGTCGTCTGGGAGCGGTCGACGGCGACAGTGACGAGCGCGAGAGTGTTGGGAACCGAGGAGCGGGTGCCGCTCCTGTCGGAGGTTTTCGAGGCACTACCTCCCGCAGTCGGCGTCAACGTCGAACTGAAGAATCCGGGGAGCGACGCGATTCGGCCCGGAGAGGCCCTCGGCGAACCTGCGAGGGAGGCCGCTCGACGGCGGTGGCAATCGTTCGTCACGTCCGTCCTCGCGGTGGCCGACCGCTTCGAACACGACGTACTCTACTCGTCGTTCTGCGAGGGGGCGCTCGCGGCCGTCGATTCGGTCGCACCCGGGGAATCGCTCGCCGTCCTCGTCGAACCGGGCGGGGCCGACGCCGGGGCGACCGTCGCCCGCCGCTACGATGTCGATGCGATAAACCACCCGCTCGCGGTGCTTCGTGCGGACGCCACACTCCCGGCGTCGCTCCAGACCGCCGCCGACGCAGTCGACGCCTCGCGGTACGTCTGGACGGTGACCGATTGGCGAGCGGCCGACCGGGCGCTCGCGAGCGGTGCAGACGGTATCATCGCTGACTATGCCGGGCTGACCGCCTATCGGGACGACTAGAGAACTCGCTTACCGAAGGCGCTCGCGGCGAGTTCGCAGGCGAGTTCGGCGGTCCGGTTGTGGTCGTCGAGAATCGGGTTCACCTCGACCATCTCCATCGACCGGAGTCGGTCACGGTACTCGGCGACGTGTTCCATCGCGCTGTGGGCCTCTCGGTAGGAGACGCCGCCGCGGACGGGCGTCCCGACGCCGGGGGCTTCCGTGGGGTCCAGCCAGTCCAAATCGAGCGAGACGTGAATCCCGTCGGTCCCGTCGGTCGCGATTTCGATGGCTTCCGCGACGACTTCCGGGACGCTCCGGGCGTCAAGGTCGGACATCGTGTAGGCCGTCACGTCGCTCTCGTGGATGAGTTCCCGTTCGCCGTCATCGACGCTCCGCAGGCCGACGATAGCCACGTTTTCCTCGCTCACGGCGGGGGTGTGCGCCCACGACTCGTCGGCGAACGGGCCTTTCCCGAGGATGGCCGCCAGCGACATCCCGTGGATGTTGCCGCTGGGCGTCGTCAGCGGCGTGTTGAAGTCGCCGTGGGCGTCGAACCAGATGACGCCGAGCGACTCGTCCGGGTCGGCCGCTCCAGCGACGGTGCCGATGGCGATGGAGTGGTCGCCGCCGAGGACGAGGGGGAACTCGCCGTCGGCGACCGTCCCCTCGACGGCGCGCGTCACGTCTTCGCACACTTCCTCGGTCTCTCGGCGAAACTTCGCTCGCCCGCCGTGTGGCTGGTTCGCGTCCGGGTCGCGTTCCTCCGGCCGCGGGACGGCGAGGTCGCCGCCGTCGAGGCAGTCGATACCGAGGGTTCCTAACTGCTTGGCGAGTCCGCCGTATCGAATCGCGGAGGGTCCCATGTCGACTCCGCGCCGGTCCGCTCCGAGGTCCATCGGGACGCCGAGTACGCGTACGGTCCTGTCCATACCCGACGTTGACGGTCCAGCGAATAAAGCACAGGGGCATCCATTTCCGTCCTGACTACGATACCTCGTACCAATGCGGAGCGAGAACGAGTCGGGGTCGAGACGGGATTCGAACGGATGGACGACCTAATCGACGACGTACTCACCCTCGCCCGACAGGGCCGAGACGCCGTCTCTCCGATGCCGGTCGACGTAGAGGACGTGGTCGACGTGACGTGGGCCGCATCGACGTGCCCCAATCGACCATCGAACGACCGCGAGAACTCGGAACGGTTCTCGGCGACGAGAGTCGCCGTCGACGGCTGATGGCCACCATCTTTCGAAACGCGATAGAACACGGCGGTCCGACGGTGACCGTTCGAGTGGGGCCGCTCCCGGACGGAGATGGGTTCTACGTCGAGGACGACGGCCCGGGGTTCCCGGCGATAGACGACGGCAACGTGTTCGATACCGCAGACACGACCAGCGACGACGGAACGGGATTCGGTCTCTCTATCGTCAGGGAAATCGCGACAGCACACGGTTGGGAGGTCACCGCGACGGGTGGGAGCGACGGCGGTGCGCGGCTGGAGTTCACGGGCGTCGAGCGTCCCGGCGACGAACCCTGACTTTCAGTCGTACTGCGAACAGACCATCTCGACGCCGTCGTCGAAGGAAATCCGCGGTTCCCAGCCAGTCGCTTCGTACATCTTCGAGCAGTCTGCACGGGTGTCGTGGACGTAGACGTCCTCCGGGATTGGGTTGTCCTCGTAGACGGGGTCCACGCTGGTCCCGAGTTTCTCGTTGAGCACGTCGACGAGGTGGTTGAAACTGTACTGCTCGCCCGTCCCGAGATTGTAAATGCCGGTGAGTTCGTGGTCGGCCGCCAGTTCCAACCCTCTGACGATGTCGTCCACGTGGGTGAAGTCCCGCGTCTGACTGCCGTCACCCCAGATGACGGGATTATCGCCACTTGCGATGTCGTCGGCGAACTGCGCGATGAGGTTCGCGTACTCGCCCTTGTGTTCCTCGGCTCCGTCTTCCATGCCCTGATACACCGAGAAAAAGCGCATCCCGGCCATCGACATCCCGTAGTGGTTGTGGAAGTACTCGGCGTAGCGCTCGCGGGCGAGTTTCGACGCCTCGTACCCGGTGTTGACGGCCACGTCCATGTCCTCCGGGGACGGTTCGGTCCGGTCGCCGTAGATTGAGGAGGTGGACGCGTAGACGACGGTATCACAGCCGTCCTCGCGGGCTTGTTCGACGACGTTGACGAACCCTTCGACGTTGACTCGCGCGCCCCGCGTGGGGTCGTCCTCGTGCATCGCGTACGAGGAGAGCGCCGCGAGGTGGAACACGACGTCGACGTCCGTCGGCAGGTCGTCTTCGAGGACGCTCCGCTCGACGTACTCCACGTCGTCGTCGACGTTCTCGATGGTTCCGAGATAGCCGTCGTCGAGCGCGATAACCTCGTTGTCCGCCGCGAGTGCGTTCGCGAGGTTGGACCCGATGAAGCCGCCGCCGCCGGTCACCAACACGCGTTGTCCGTTCATACTCGTGCCAGGACGAGCCACGAGTAAAGGAATATCGCTTTCACAGGCCCACTGCACCGTTGCCCATCAACGTTTACGCACAATATGTACCACCGTCGCCTTTATGAATAGAGGTACCGAACGAACGATTATGTCATCAATAGAACTGACCCCGAGTCAGAAAAACATCTTGCAGGAACTCGTAAACCTCTTCCGCGAGAGCGAGAGTGCGGTCAAGGGCGAGGACATCGCCGAGAAGGTCGACCGGAACCCCGGAACGATTCGCAACCAAATGCAGAGCCTCAAAGCGCTCCAGTTGGTCGAAGGCGTCCCCGGCCCGAAGGGCGGCTACAAGCCGACAGCGAACGCTTACGACGCACTCCAGATTCAGGATATGGACCAAGCCGCCGAGGTCCCCCTCCGACACAACGGTGACCTCGTCGAACACTCGAACGTCGAGGAAATCGACCTGACGAGCGTTCATCACCCCGAAGAGTGCCGCGCAGAGATTCAGCTACAAGGGTCCATCTCGGAGTTCCACGAGGGCGACTCCGTCACCGTCGGCCCGACGCCGCTCTCGAAACTCCAGATTATCGGGACGCTCGAAGGGAAAGACGACACCAACAACAAACTCATCCTCACTATCGACGACATGCGGGCGCCCGCTGGCGAACCCGAACACTAACGCCGCGCTTCTGCCGCCGCTCTCACGATTCGATTCGCTTCTCGACCCACCAGCGTCGACCGATTTTGTCGCCTCTGTTCCCGACAAACAATCGTGATTGTTTCGCCCGTTCAGACGGCGATTTCGTAGCCTTTGTATCACCCGGACCCCGAGTCCGGCGTATGAGTGAGAAGGTCGTCGTACTCGGAGCGGGTTACGCCGGTGCTGGCGCGATTAAAAGCCTCGAAGACGAACTGCACGGAGACGCCGACGTGACGTGGATCTCCGACACCGACTATCACCTCGTGCTCCACGAATCCCACCGCTGTATCCGCGACCCCTCGGTGCAAGAGAAGGTCGCGATTCCGGTCCACGAGATCAAACAGCCGACGACGGACTTCGTGCAGGACACGGTCGTCGGTATCGACACCGACGAGCGACTCGTCGAACTGGAGAGCGGCGACGACGTCGAGTACGACTACCTGCTCGTCGGCCTCGGTTCGCAGACGGCCTTCTTCGGTATCGAGGGTCTCAAAGAGTACGCTCACACGCTGAAGAGCCTCGACGACGCGCTCGGTATCCACGACGCGATTCAGCAGGCCGCCCGCGAGGCCTCCCAGAGCGACCCGGCGCAGGTCATCGTCGGCGGTGCTGGCCTCTCGGGCATCCAGACCTGCGGTGAAATCGCGGAGTTCCGCGACGACCACCGCGCGCCCATCGACATCCACCTCGTCGAAGGGCTGGACGAAATCTTCCCGGGCAACGACCCCGAACTGCAGGGTGCGCTCCGTAAGCGACTGGAAGACGCCGACGTGAACATCATGACCGGCGACTTCATCGGCGAAGTCGACGAGGAGACGGTCTACATCGGCGACGACGAGGAAGTCGACTACGACGTGCTCATCTGGACCGGCGGCATCACCGGCCGCGACTGCGTCCGCGACGTGGACCTCGAAAAGGACGAACGCAACCATCGCATCCACGCCGAAGGCGACTTCCAGACGGAAGACGAGCGCGTCTTCGCCATCGGGGACTCCGCGCTCATCGACCAACCCGGCGACCAGCCCGCGCCGCCGACGGCACAGGCCGCGTGGCAGGCCGCCGAAGTCGCAGGCGAGAACCTCGCCCGCGCCGTCCGGGACCAGCCCCTGAAGACGTGGACTCACAAGGACAAGGGGACAGTCATTTCCGTCGGTGAAGAGGCAGTCGCCCACGACGTGATGGGCGTGCCCATCGACACCTTCGGCGGCCTCCCAGCGAAAATCCTCAAGAAGGGTATCGCCGCTCGCTGGATCGCCGACGTGACCGGTGTCGGCCGCGCCGCGAAGGCGTGGCCGGACATGTAGAAGTACCTTTTTCGACGGGAGGTTCGGGCGCTGCGCGCCCTCAACCCCCCCAAAAATCTACGCTAAAATGGCGCGAATCGCACGGCGATTCGCGTGAAACCGCGCCGTCGGCGCGGTATGCTTCGCTCGTCAGCCTGCCCTTCCCCGTCCTCGCGCGGCAGAGCGCGCTCCCGGCCCCAAGGCCACGCCGCGCTATCGCCCTATCGCTCTATCGACAGGCCCGCGTGCCACCCGTCCGCGTCGGCTTCCTCGACGGCCTCGTCCATCAGGTCGAGATACGTCACGGCGAGACTGGCACACTTCGCGGCCTTGCGCTCGCCTTCGGTGCGGAACTCGCCGGTCTGGCGGTTGGCGTACACCGTACACACCGCGCCCGCTCGGAGGCCGTAGATGCTCGCCAGCGTGAGGATGCTCGCGGCCTCCATCTCGAAGTTCAGGACGCCCGCCTCGCGGAGTTCCGCGATGTTGGCGTCGCTGTCGCGCGCCTCGAACCCGCCGAATCCGGGCCGGGATTGGCCGGTGTAGAAACTGTCCGTGGTGCAGGTGACGCCGAGGTGGTAGTCGTAGCCGAGTTCCTCGGCGGCGGCGACGAGCGCCGAGACGACGCGGTGGTCGGCGTTGGCCGGGTAGTCCTCGCGGACGTACTCCTTGCTCGTCCCCTCCTGCCGGACCGCTCCCGTCGAGATGACGAGGTCGCCGACGCTGGCTTCCGGTTGGATGGCTCCGCAGGACCCTACACGGAGGAAGGTGTCGACGCCGACGCGGGCGAGTTCCTCGACGGCGATAGCCGCGGAGGGTGACCCGATACCCGTCGACGTGACCGAAATCGGTGCGCCCTCGTGTGTTCCCGTCGCGGTGCGGTACTCGCGGTGTTCGGCGACGAGTTCGTGGTCGTCCCAGTAGTCGACGACTTTCTCGACGCGTTCGGGGTTGCCCGGCAGGAGAACGCTGTCGGCCACGTCGTCTGGCCCGACGCCGACGTGGTACTGTACGTCGTCGTTCGGGTCCTCGCTTCCCCCGGTCATTTGTCGAGGTGGCCGGGCGTAATCGTCGTCGGGAGCAGTTCCCCCAGCGTGTACTCCGCGCTGTCCTCGCCGTCGGTCCGAATCGGCAGGTCCTCGTCACAGAACTCGGCGAGGGTCTGTCGGCACATCCCGCAAGGGGTCACGCCGTCGCGCTTGTCCGATGAGACGGCGAGACGTTCGAATTCGCGGTGGCCCTCCCGAATCGCCGTCCCGATGGCGACTTCCTCGGCGTGGAGGCTGTTGCTGTAGTTCGCGTTCTCGATGTTGCACCCCGTGTATACGGTGCCGTCGGCCGTCT
Source organism: Haloarcula marina (assembly GCF_024218775.1). Lineage (NCBI taxonomy): Archaea > Methanobacteriati > Methanobacteriota > Halobacteria > Halobacteriales > Haloarculaceae > Haloarcula > Haloarcula marina. Next base: position 1,611,977 of record NZ_CP100404.1, read on the forward strand.
CGATGGCCGCACCGACGCGGTACTCCGAGTACGGCGCGTAGGAGGCTTCGACGGCCTCACGCGCGGCTTCCATCAGTTCGTCCATAGACGTGCGTCGGGCGGCCGGGGCAAATAGGCTCCGCTGGAACGGGCTACTCGGTGGCCGCGACGGCAGACTCGACTACTTCACGGACCGAGTCCACAAGCGAGTCCACGTCGTCGCTCTCGGCGTAGATGCGGACGTACGGTTCCGTCCCGCTGGGTCTGACGAGCGTCCACGAGTCGTCGGGGAAGGTGAGTCGGACGCCGTACTCGGTGGAGACGCTCGCCGCCGGGAACGCGTCGGGGAGCGTCTCGCCAACAGTTTCCATCACCGCGGGCTTGCGTTCGTCGGGGCATTCGACGCTCACCTTGCGGTACGGACGCTCGGAAATCTCCCCTCGACGGTCGGCCAGCGGTTCGCTCGCGAACAGTTGCGTGAGGACCGCCGCACTCGCCACGCCGTCTATCCAGCCGCCGAAGGGGAGATGGATGTGTTTCCACGGTTCGGCGGCGAAGACGACTTCTGTCTCGGGGCCGCCCGCCGCCCGCTCCCGCGCGACGCCTTCGTGTAGCGCCCCGAGGTGGACCCGTTCCACTCGCCCACCGGCGGCCGCGACCCGTTCGTCGATGCGGCCGGAGGCGTTCGGCGTCGTCACCACCACGGGGTCCGATGAGTCAGCGGCCCGAGTGTAGTGTGCCGCCAGCATCGCCACGACGGTGTCTTCGTGGACCACATCGCCGTCGCCGTTGACGAGGACGATGCGGTCGGCGTCGCCGTCGTGGCCGAACCCGAAGTCGGCGTCCGTCGCCGTCACGAACGACCGAAAGTTCGCGAGCGTCTCGGGCGTCGGTTTGCTCTCGCGGGCGGGAAAGTGACCGTCGACGTTGGCCTCCGTCGCGACCACGTCCGCCCCGAGCGCACGGAGGACTTGCGGTGTGGCGACCCCGCTCATCCCGTTGCCACAGTCGACGGCGACGGTCAGGTCAGTCGGTGTTGCGCCGAAGGATGCGGCGTAGTCCGCGACGGCGGCCCGGTATTCGGGTAGTACGTCTGCCGTGGTGGTGTCGCCCCAGTCGTACCACGCCGCCGGCCCGACAGCGTCGGCGACGCGCTGTTCGATGCGTCCCTCCGCTTCGCCGTCGTACTCTTGGCCGTCGACGAACAGTTTGAGGCCGTTGTCCGTCGGCGGGTTGTGGCTCGCCGTCACCATCACGCCGCGGCGCCCGCACGAGGCGAACGCCAGCGCGGGGGTCGGGACCGCACCCAGGCGGGTGACCCTGGTGCCGGTGCTCTCTAAGCCCGCCGCGACGGCGTCGGCCAGCGCGGGCGAACTCACGCGCCCGTCGTACCCGAGGACGAACGCCTCGCCGTCGCGTCCGGCCGCTTGCCCGACCTGTAGGGCGAGTTCGGGCGTCACTCGGTCGCCGACATCGCCGCGAATTCCCGCCGTCCCGAACAGTTCCATGCACGGTGGTCCGACCGGTTCCCGCTTAGTTCTCCCGCTCTCGCGGTCCGAGCGGTGGCGCACATTCTCGCGATGTTGTAATCGGTGGTCGCCATCGGCGACCCGCCGCAGTAAAAAGGTCTATAGCAGTTCGTCGAAGTCGTAGCCCTGGATGTCCACGCCGTCGCTGGTCACGTCGGCGAGGAAGATGCCGTTACCGGAACCGGTGTCACGCTCGGCGGCGGCCTTGATGGACGCAGCGGCGACTTCGCGGGCTTCCTCGTTGGACATGTCGTCCTCGTAGCGGTCCTCCAAGGTCCCGTAGGCGACGGTGAGGCCCGAGCCAGTGACGGTGTAGTCGTCTTTCATCACACCGCCGGCCGGGTCGATAGAGTAGACGTGGTGGCCGTCCTCGTCGACGCCGCCGAGGATGGGGTTGATGGCGAAGAAGGGGCCGCCGCGGGCGAAGTTGCCCGCGAGCGTCGACAGCGCCTGCATGCTCATGTCCTCGCCGCGGCGGGCCTCGTAGAGGTTTACCTCGGCCCGGAGCGAGCGGATGAACGACTGCGCGCCGCCGACGCTCCCGACCAGGGTGAGCGCGCCGGTGGGGTGAATCTGCTCGACTTTCTGGACGTTCTTGTTCGAGACGAACCGGCCGCCCAGCGAAGCGCGCATGTCGGTGGCGATGACGACGCCCTCGTTCGTGGTGATGCCGATGGTCGTCGTGCCCGTCTTGTTCACCTTGTCGGCGTCCTGTTCGGATTGGTCCGGCAGGGACCCGACTTCGGGTTCGTAGGGACTCGTCTGGAACTCGTCGGCCGTCGGGGGGCGCGAGAACTGAGGGCTCGTGTCTCTCATTAACCGCTGATACCACTCGGCCGCTGATAAAACCTCTTCTTGTGGTGAGGCTCACCGCCTCCGCCTGATTCGATTACTTGCTCGCCTGTGCGTACGCGTCGCCGAGCCCCTCCACAGCCCGGTTTATTGGCAGCCGGAGGCCGAGTCGTTCGGTGAACATCGCCACCGGTAGCAGGACGATACCTGCGGCGAGCGTGAGTTGATACAGTGCGAGCAGTGTGATGGCGTACAGTCGGGTTTCCATCGTCCCTCACCCGTCGGGACGCGGCATCCCCTATATATTTCTTCGCCCCGACGGACGCATATACTAAATCGTTCGTGAAGGATTGGGGCGCCGCTGTCTTGCGATTAAACTGTGATTGCCTGCGAGACAACTGACGTTGGTGAACTGACGGCTCAGCGATAACTGGGCTATTGGAAAGCCCGGGCGTTCCCATAACTTATGGCGATAGTAACGGTGACGTGCGCACCGTCGGAGAATCAAAACTATGGAGTAGTCGGGCCCCGAGAGTGTGAATATGAACTACCTCGTGGCGATGGAAGCCGCCTGGCTGGTCCGTGACGTAGACGACATCGACGACGCTATCGGCGTCGCCGTGAGCGAAGCGGGCAAGCGCCTCAACCAATCGGAGATGGATTACGTCGAAGTCGAAGTCGGCGCGACCGGCTGCCCGGCCTGCGGCGAACCGTTCGACTCGGCCTTCATCGCCGCCGACACCGCGCTGGTCGGCCTCGTCCTGGAGATGGAAGTGTTCAACGCGGAGTCCATGGAACACGCCCAGCGCATCGCCAAGAGCGAAATTGGAGGCGCGCTCCGGGACGTGCCGCTGAAGGTCATCGAAGTGTTCGAAACCCAAGAGGACGACGACGCCGAGGCCGAAGCGTAGGCCGGAACTGCCGACCCCGGTGGTTTTTTGTATTACCTATGGTTATAGCGGCGCATGGAACTGCCGACACCCGAGGACCTGCGGGAGCGGCGAAACGAGTTAGAGTTGACCCAGAGCGAACTCGCCGAACGCGCCGACGTTTCCCAACCGCTCATCGCGCGCATCGAGGGCGGCGACGTGGACCCGCGTCTGTCGACGCTTCGTCGAATCGTCACCGCGTTGGACGAGGCGGAGGGGGGCATCGTCCGGGCACGGGACGTGATGAACACGCCCGTCGTCTCCGTCGAACCGGACGACTCGGTCCACGAGAGCAAGGAACTGATGGACGAGAAGGGCTACTCGCAGGTACCAGTCATCCGCGACGGCTCTCCGCAGGGACTCATCGGCAACTCGGACATCCGCCAGCGACCCGAGGAGAGCGTCGGTGACCTTCCCGTCGCCGAAGTGATGCACGAGTCTATCGCGACCGTCGAACCCGACGCGACCATCGACGAGGTAGACGCCTACCTCAACCACAACGCCGCCGTGATGGTCGTCGAAGACGGCCGGACGGTCGGCGTTATCACGGAAGCGGACATCGCACGCACCGTTAGCTGACGGGGTTGGAAAGCGAGAAGAAGACCGGGTTTCAGAACGCTACTCCCGCAGTTCGAGGCCGCGAATCGAGACGACGCCGTCTCCGTCGTCGTCCTCTTGGACCTGCCCGATGACGCGTGCGTCCTCGGACCCGTCGACCACTTCTTCGGCGTCCGCCTCGGACATCGCGGCGACGAATCCCGTGCCCATGTTGAACGTCCGGTGCATCTCCTCGTCGTCGACGCTCCCTTCCGACTGGACGAACTCGAAGACGGCCTGCGGGTCGAAGGCGTCCGTAATCTCGTAGCGGTACTCGCCCATCCGGGTCAGGTTGGTCCATCCGCCGCCGGTGACGTGGGCGGCGGCGTGGGTCTCGACCTCGCGAAGTGGTTCCAGCACTTCGCTGTAGATTCGCGTCGGCGTCAGCAGTTCCTCTGCGATGGTCACGTCCGGGTTCGGTGGGAACGGGTCTGTGTACTCGTGGTTTCGAGTCGCCGCTTCGCGGGCGAGCGTCAGGCCGTTCGAGTGGATGCCCGAGGAGGGCCACCCGACGATGGCGTCACCGGCCTCGGCCTCCCCGGGGAAGACGGCGTCTTTCGGGGCGAGTCCGGCGCAGGTCCCGGCGATGTCGAGGCCCTTGATTACGTCGGGCATCACCGCCGTCTCGCCGCCGACCAACGCGACGCCAGCGCGCTTCGCGCCCTCGCGCAGACCCGCACCGATTTCCTCGCTCGTCTCCTCGTCGGGGGATTCGACGGCGAGGTAATCGACGAAGGCGACGGGTTCGACCCCCGCCGCCAGCAGGTCGTTGGCGTTCATCGCCATGCAGTCGATGCCGATGGTGGAGTAGTCGTCGATGGCCTCGGCGACGAGCAGTTTCGTCCCGACGCCGTCGGTGGCCAGCGCGAGATACTGGTCGCCGATGTCGACGAGTCCGGCGTAGTCGCCCTCGAACTCACCGGCCGCGCCGATGAGCGCCTTCGTCGCGGCCTCGCTCGCGTCGATGTCGACGCCTGTCTCGGCGTAGGTCAGTCCCTCTTCCTCGTTTTCCTCTGCGGAATCCTCGCGCTCCTCGGTCATATCCGAGACGGTGCGTGGGTCGGGCAAAAGGGCATCGTTCCCCCGCCCCGGTCAGAGGACGAACAGCGCGGCGACGCCGAGGAGAATCGACGGGACGGCGACGACGGCGTAGACGACGTTGCTCCACTCGCGGACCTTCCGGCCGTCCAGCGGGCCGAACGGGAGCATGTTGAATCCCGCGAGCAGGAGGTTGATTTGGAGGCCGCGGACCGCTATCTCCCAGACGACCCCGCCGACGATACCGAGCAGTCCCGCGGCGAACGGAACGAGGAAGACGACGGCTAACAGGATGTTCGTCACCGGCCCGGCCAGCGCGATGAGGCCGTTCTCCTTCAGGGTGATGCGGCCGCGGTGGACGACGGCCCCGGGCGCGGCGAAGAGGAAGCCGACCAGCGCGCCGACGATAGCGAAGCCGAGCATCCGGTAGTCGGCGCGGAACGCCGCGAGTTGGCCGAACCGGACGGCGACGACTTTGTGGGCGAGTTCGTGGAGGAGGAAGCCGACCCCGACGGTGAGGAGGCTGACGACGAGCGTCTGGACGACGCCGCCCAGCGAGAGGCCGCCGAACTGGCCGAACAAGATAGTCCGGAGACGCGGTTCCAAGAGGAGCGTGAAGGCGAATCCGAGCGCCAGCCACGCGATGAACAGGTCCCGTATTTCGTCGGCGGAGAAGGTCAGGTTCACGCGACCAGCCCCCAGATGAGGTCGGCGCTGTTCTGTGCGCCCTCTATCATCTTCGAGACGACCCACGACACGTCGCGGTCCTGCGTCGCCAGATAGGGCAGGGCGACGACGGGGAAGGCGAAACTCGCTATCATGCTCCCGATGTTGGTCATCGCCACGATGAGGATGAGGCGGAACAGCGGCACGGCCCGGAGCCGTTTCACGAGGTCCAGTATCGGGGCTTCCTCGTCGGCCAGAATCTCGTTCAGTTTGCCGATGTCACCGACGTTGACCGAGATGTAGCGTAACTCGACGTAGCCAGCGAACCATCCCGGCGCGAGCAGGGGGTTGACGCTCGTCATCCAGGCGACGCCGCCGCCCACGAGCGAACTCGTCCAGTGTGCACCCGCGAGTCGCGCGAGTCCGGCGGCGGCGATTCCGTTGATGAGGAACCACGCCGCGAACACCTGGAGGAGGAACGTGTTCTGGACGCCCGCCATCGCCAAGAGGACGAAAAAGGAGAGAAAGCCGAGCGTGATGAGGTAGCCGACCGCTTTGTACAGCGAGAAGCGCCCTCCGCTCTCGGTGCCGGTGAGCGAGTCGATGGGGGGCAACTCCTCGGGGTGGGCCAGGTAGCGCTCGATACCCTCCCGGTGTCCGGCCCCGACGACGGCCACTACGTCGTAGCCCGCCTCACGGAGGCCGACGAGTCGGTGTGCGATGAATGCGTCGCGCTCGTCGATGAGCGCCTCTGCCCCGCCGGGCGAGAACCGCCGGAACTCCTCCATCATCGCCGTCACCACGTCCGTCTCGGTCAACTGCTCGATGTCGAACTCCTCCATCTCCTCGCCGCTCCCGCGGAGTCGCACGAGCGCCGCTGCGATGGGGAGACCGAGAAGCGCCGTCAGCGCGACGCCGACGAGGACGGTGTCGAGGACGGCGGTGACGGACGCCCCGACGGTTGTCGCGACCGCCGCTGGAACGAAGTAGGGACCGCCGAACGCCGACGCGGCGACCGCACCTACGAGGCCGAACATCGCCCCGATGGTGAACCCGACGGTCATCGGCGGGCCGAGTTCGGTCAGCAGACTGCCGACGAGGGTGAGTTTCTCGCGGAGCGTCAGCCGTGCCCAGAACCGCTGGACGGTGGTCTGGATGTCTCGGTCGACGAGGGCGACGCCGAGGCCGAGGCGTTCGGCGGTGTCGATGGCGGCTTTCATGTCCGCACCGGGTTCGACGTCGAAGCGTTCGCCCATCCGCGTCTGGACGTACGAGAGCATCCAGTAGGCGAGAAACTGGAAGACGGTGTTCCCGCGAAGCAGGTCGCTGGCGTCTAAATCGTCCGGCGTCTCGCCTTTCATCTGCTGGTAGCGGCCTTCGTCCAGTTCGACCGCGACCATATCTGGTCGGTGTTCCTCGATGGCCGACTCGACCTCCGCGACACTGTGTTCGGAGACGTGGGCCGTGCCGACGACTGTGACCGACCCGTCGCCGCTCGGCTCGGGCGGGCCGTCGTCTACCGACGCGTGTTCGGTCATCATCCGCGTTACACAGTCGCGTCCTTTACCCTTGTCGGGTCCCCCGAATCTCACCTGTTACCGTCGTGAACTACCGCTGTGGTGATGCCAAATCGACGACACGTGTAAGAAAAGCAACGGGTTGGTGCTGCTTAATTCACGACAGCTAACAGCCGGTAACTACACGACGCGGTCCGCTAACCTCGCTGTAAACTACCGACCACCGAATCAGCAATAGTGATATGTATTGAGTCCGATGGGACTACTCGGAACCATGTACGACCTGACTGGCTTTCAACGTGACCTGCTGTACGTGATAGCGGGGCTAGACGAACCGCACGGCCTCGCCATCAAGGAGGAACTCGAAGACTACTACGAGAGCGAGGTGAATCACGGCCGACTGTACCCGAACCTCGACACTCTCGTCGACAAGGGCCTCGTCGAGAAGGGGGAACGGGACCGTCGGACGAACTTCTACACGCTGACCCGGCGCGGCAAGCGTGAACTCGACGCCCGGCAGGACTGGGAGTCTCAGTACATCACTGCGTGACGGCCGTCGACACACTCAACTAGGTGGGGTTGGGAGCGGAGGGTATGCCGGACCTGCTGGAGACGTATCTTGAGAACCGATGGATGGTCCAACCGAACCACGCGAACCACCTCGGGACGACACACGGTGGGAACGTCCTGAAGTGGATGGACGAACTCGGCGCGATGTCCGCCATGCGCTTTGCGGGGGAGAGTTGCGTCACGGCCCGGATGGACCAGGTGAACTTCACCCGACCGATTCCCGTGGGGGATAACGCCGTCGTCGAGGCGTACGTCTACGACACCGGGACCAGCAGCATCAAGGTCCGCCTGAAGGCCGCCCGGGAGAACCCTCGCACCGGCGAGCGCGAACCCACGACCGAGTCGTACTCGGTTTACGTCGCCATCGACGAGGACGGCGACCCGCAACCGGTCCCCGACCTCACGGTGGATTCGGAGCGCGGTCGGGAGTTGCGCGCCGCCGCCTCCGACGGCGAGCGCTGACGTTTATCCCGGTCGCCGCCGAAGGCGACCCATGACACTCGACGTGCCCGTTCCCGACCGCCCGCAACTGACGAGCGGCGTCGGGGCCGAGGCGTACGACGACGTGGACGTGCAGGGCGACGAGTACCGGCGGGACGAACTCGCGGACGCCCTCGACGACGGCGCGTGGGCCGACGCCTTCGAAGAATGGGCCCGGGACACACCGCTGACCGAATCCACGTGGGCCATCGTCACCGACCTCGACCTCGTCGCCGAGTTCGACTTCTTCTGGGACTCCTTCGCGGGCCGCGTCGGCTATCACGCGCCGGGCCTGCCCGAAGACTGGCGAGAGCGGGAAATCCACCCCGACATCGAATCCTGGGAGACCGTCTCCAGCATCAACGCGGGTCTGACCGAGTTCGGGCAGGTGGTGTGCGACGTGTTGGCCGACGAGTACCTGGACTGGGAGGCAGAAGAAGTCGACGCCGGGGACCTGCCGGACTTCTAAATCCGCCCTTCGAGGACGAACGTCTCGCGCCGGTCCTCTGCGCGGGTCACTTCGATACCGACCGCTTCGCACATCTCGACGGCCTCGGCCGCCGAATAGCGCTCCGACAGCGGCGGGCCGCTACTCCCGGTCCCGTCGGCCGTCCAGTCGGCGAACCCGACGCGGCCCTCGGGAGCAAGCGAGTCCGCGACCGCTTCCATCGCCTCGGGCGTGGCGAACTCGTGGAACGTCATCGTCGAGACGACGGCGTCGAGCGAGTCGGCTATCGGCATCGACTCGACGCCGCCCGTGACGGGGACGACGTTCTCGGGCATCCCCTTCTCGCGGTACAACTCGTGCATCTCGGCCTGTACGTCGAGCGCGTACACCGTCTCGACGGCCGCCGCCACGTGGTCGGTGTAGAACCCGGTCCCGCTCCCGAGGTCCGCGACCACGTCGTCCGGCCTCGCGTCGAACAGTGCGAGCAACTCGTCGACGGAGACGTACTCGTACCGACTCGGGTCCTCTAACTGGTCCGCGCGCGCCGGGTCGAACGTGTGAAAGCCCATCCTCAGAGGCTACCGGTCCGAGGGATAAAACCGTCTCCCCGACCCGTCACGAGACGAGATTCCAGTTCCTTCGTCCATTTTCCTTCGACGCCATTGCGAAAGACCGGCACGCTGATAACCGTTCACGTGTACCCTTCACTATGGTAGCTATCGTATCGCCCAGAGAACGGGAGTGTGAACGGTGCGGTCGACGAGACGTATGGGACGACGACCTGCAAACGTGGCGCATCGCCGACGATAACGGCGAAAAGCAATCGGGGAATCCGCGATGTCTCCACGAGTGGGACATCAACGGGACGTTCAATCCGCTGGCTGAATAGTCCCTTTTTACGCATCGGGTGCGCTCGCTTCGCTCGCCCACCGCTCGGCGCGAAAATCTACGCTACAAAGGCTGAACTTCGACCTTTGGCCTCGCTTGAGTGAACCGCACTCGCTTCACTCGTGCGGATGCTTGTTCAGCAGACCGCCCGTGCTGGACAGTCTAACGAATAGCCCAGAAAGCCACGATAACGTAGTAGGTGTGGGAGTCGGTCACGCCTCACTAACAGTAGACGGTTCCGAGAACCGTGCAGTCGCACGACGGGAGCGATACGTCGTGGATACTTTTGGAGTCCGGATAGGCTCGGATACCCACACGCAGTGCAATATAGTAGACGATTGCGCCCGATGCTTCCCCTATCGCATCCTCCTCGGTTGTATCATATGCGGACCAATCGAGACCCACTAGATATCCGTTGCCTGCTTCCTCAGTGGGGCCAGCGGTGACATCGACACTGAACGAGTCCGTGTCCTCGGAGATGTTATTCGCGAGCCAGTGGTTGTACGTTATGGCACGTTCGTATGCTAGAGCGAATTCCTCGGCAGCGGTCTCGCTGTCCTCGCCGGGTGGGTCGGGATACGGTCGTGGCTCGTAGCCCGCTACTGGGTCGGGCATCGGGCGAGGAGTCTGTGAACACTCCTCCGCAGATGGAACATCGAAGGGCACTGGTGTGTTCTCTGGAGGTGTGTTCTGTGGGGGAGAGACCGAGGTCAGACAGCCGCTGAGAGAGATACTAAGCGGTCCTGTCGCGGCGACCAGTATCTCGCGTCGATTTAGGCATCGGCCGGACTATGGACAAGTCTGTTAAGTGTCTTGTGAGCACAGTGAACGCTGAACGCACTCTCTGTACTGAAGGAGTAGTCACGAACGAACACCGCGAGTGAGGAAGTAGAACCTCGCCGTCAGTCAGGGTGCGACGCGAATCTGCTCGGTCGCCGCGGACGCGAGTGCTTCGGTCGTATTCGTCGACCCGTCGCTCGTGCCGGACGACGAGTCGTCAGCCGTGTTGGTCGACGTGTCGTTCGTCTGCGTTTCGTTGGTCTGGCTATCGCCGTCGGGTTGCGTCTGAATGAGCGGTTCCATCTCGACGGTCGACGCCGTCTCGTTCTCGCCGATGACCTGTCCCTCACTCACGTCCGTCGTTCCAGCGAACGGGACGAGAGAGCCGTCCTGCGTGCCCGTGGCGGTGAACTGGTACTGCGTCTCGGCGCGGACGCTGACGTTCGTGTACCCCTCGTCGGTCCCCCACTGGTCGTAGCCGGTGGTGGAGTACGGTAGGGTCATCTCGAAGTTGCCGTTCTCGTCTGTCTGGGCCTGCTGGCGGTAGACGAACGTCTCGTTGGTCTGGGCGTTTCGCATCCGGACCGAGGCCGTCACCGTCGAGTTCGCCGGACCGGTGCCTTCGACCGTCGCCCCGGGGACGCGCTCGAATATTTTGGTCCACGCGGGCGTGTTCGTGCTCATGATGTCCGCGGCGGAGTCACTCATGCAGAAGTTCTGCTGTTCGAGCGGGAGGGACGTCTCGTTGGCCATACAGCTCTCGTTGCCCGCGGGACGGAACCGGACGCCGATGCTCTGGGCCTCGACGAGCGTCCCGCGGTTGTAGTTCGTCGACTCGTAGGCGGTGCGCTCGCTAGATCCGACGTAGCGGTAGTGCTCCATCGCCGGAACGCGTTCGGCGGGTATCGTCCCGAAGCCGCCGACCTGTGAGGTCGTGTCGTTCGCGACGTAGGTGCGGGCCTGTTCGAGCGTGTTGAACTGCTTGATTGCGCGGCCGTCCGAGGGCGTGACCCGAACCTGTCGGCCGTTCTGGGTCGCTATCTCCCAGTCGAGGACGACGGGTTGGGGCGTGACGGCGCTCCCGTGGAACTCGTACAGGCGGACGACGGTGGTGTTGTAGTACGCCTGCGTCCGGTAATTGAAGCGCGCCCCGCTCTGTCGGGAGACGACGGTACCGTAGTAGTCGCTCTCGGAGACGTTAGCGGTGCTGTAGAAGCGCGGCGGCGCGAAGAACTTCCCGTTGTACTGGCCGTAGACGCTCGTCATCTTCCAGTCGGCGGCCACGTAGCGAGTACTGGCGTCGTCCTCGTCCAGGTCGTCGAGGACCTGATTCGCCTGTGTTTCGTTCGGCGCGAGCAGGAAGTTCGCGGCGGTGGTGGCGCCCTGCTGGAACGGGTTGGCGTTCGGGATACGCTCGCCTTCGACGGTGATGAGGTGGCCGTAGTCCCACCACGACATCACGCCGTACTCGCCGGCACTGTAATCGTAGTCCTCCTGATTCTGGTAGGTCCCGTAGTACTCCAGACTCTGTTGGTCGCCCGTCCCGTACGCGCCTTCGACCGGCGTGTTCTCTTGCATCCACCCGAGGCCGTCGTTCCAGCCTTGGGCCTCCTGGCCGGGTCCGGCCGTCGCGCCGATGGCGGCCGCAGACGGCGCGACGAAGATGAGCGGCCCGACGATGGTGAACACGAGGGCGATGACGGTGATGACCTGGTACGCCTCCACGCCGTCGTCGGCCGAGAAGTCGACCCAGTCGACGACGCGCCCGATGACGTAGCCCGTCAGCACCGCGACGGGGAAGACGAGATAGACACCGAAGCGAATCTGCGTGAAGGAGGCGGCGATGATGAACGCGCCCCAGACGACCATCAGGAACTGCTCGGCGGGTGCGTCGCGGTCGAACAGTTGGTTGAACAGGATGAGGAAGGCGCCGACCCCGGCGACGAACAGCGAGAGGCCGTAGTAGCGGTAGAGGACGCCGGGGTTGCGGAGCGGCGTCGCCTCACCGACGGAAGTCTGCGTGGCGGACGGACTCGAGGTGAATCCGACGACCCGAAGCACTTGGTCGACGAAGTAGCTGAGCAGGTCCGGGGTCAGAATCGCCATCAGCACCGCGCCGACGACGATGATACCGCCGATGGTCACCGGGTAGAGGTTTCGGTCGTAGTCTTCGGCCTCCATGTAGCGAGCCAGCCACGCCATGAACACGCTCCCGACGCCGATGGCGAGGGCGAGGAGGGGTTGGAGGAGCGAGTGGTCGGTCGCCGTGATGGAGAGCGTCTGGAGGACGGCGAGTTCGAAGACGACGACGGCACCCATCATCACCGCGCCAGCGATGGCGACGTGTTCGGGGCTGTTCCCGCGGGCGAATTCGATGGTGAGCCACAGGAGGAAGAACACGCCGAGGATACCCAGCAGGAGGACCGCGGGCGGCCACGTCCAGAGGTACAGCGCGATGGCGAACCCGGCCATCAGCGAGTAGCCGACGGTGTCGCGCAACGCCGGAACGTCGCGTTCGAGGAACTGTTCGTACACCGGTTTATCGCGTTCGGCGACGGAGAGGGCGACCATCACGGCCATGACGGCGGTCACTTGGAGGAGGCCTTCGGCGACCTGGTGGTCGTAGGTCCCGACGAGACTGCGTTGGAGGAACGTCCCCGCCGAGAGTGCGATGACGACGGCGGCGGTGACGCCGCCGATGCGACCGCCGAGTCGGCGGCCGATGAAGTACGTCGGTATCGCGCCGAGGGTCCCGATGACGGCCGGCGCGACGATTGCGACAGCGCCGACGGTCTGTTCGGTGGGTGACCCGAGACCGACGATGAGAGCGATGGTCCCGAACACTTGGTCGAAGAGGGTTCCGAACTGGCCGGAGGCGGTCCCGTACGGGAAGTACGTCCACGGATCGAACGGCATCGTCGCGGGCCAGTTTTCGACCACGTACATCGTCGAGCGGAAGTGGTACCACGGGTCTTGCCCGCTGAACAGCACTTCGCCGTCGACGAAGAAGTTCGAGTAGTTACGGACCCGATTCCACAGCATGAACCCGAGCAGTACCACGAGTGTCGGTATGTGGTACCACTGTTGAACCCAGTCCAGGGCGGACTCGAGTTGGGGATTTTCGTCGAGATAACCCCGCGATTGACTCATTGAACGGAGACAGTCCCAACGCGCGCATAAGCCTTTTGACCTCCGGACGGAACCGGATGGAAACGCCTAACAGCGCCCATAGAGGACGTGCGTGCATGCGCGCCTCGGTCGTCCTGTGTACGCACACGCTTGACCGCTACGGGGACTGTCGGGCGGCGGCCGAGAGTGTCCTGGACCAGACCCACGACGACGTGGAACTCGTCCTCGTCTCCGACGGAAACGAGGCCGTCTACGAACGGTACGAGGACGACTTCGGCGGCCGCGAGAACGTCGTGACCCACTGCAACGACGAGAACGTCGGCCTGTTGGACAGTCGGAACAACGGGGCCGAAGTCGCCACCGGCGACGTGGTGGTCTTTCTGGACGACGATGCCGTCGCAGACGAGGAGTGGCTGGCGAAACTCGTCGCCGCCTACGAGGAGACGGATGCACTCGCCGTCGGCGGGCGGATGGTCCCGGCGTGGGTCGCCGGGAAACCGTCGTTCCTCCCGGAGGAGTTCTACTGGCTCATCGGCGTCACGCACCGCGGATTCGGCCCGAACGGCGACCCCGACGAGGCTGGCGAAGTCCGCAACACCTTCGGCTCGAATATCTCCTTCCGCCGGGACGTGTTCCTCGAGTTGGGCGGCTTCGAGGACGACATCGGCGGCCGACAGGGCACCAAGAATCTCCAAGGCGGCGAGACGGAACTGTGTGCCCGCCTCGAAAGCGAGTACGACAGCGGCGTCTACTACGTCCCCGACGCCCTCGTCGCCCACAAGATATTCGACTACCGGACCGACCCCGGATGGCTCGTCGACCGGGCATTCTGGCAGGGCTACTCGAAGCGGGGCATGGAGGTGTTCGTCCCCGAGTCGACGGGTGAGGAGTCCGATTTCCTCGGCGACCTCCTCTTTTCGTTCGTCCCCGAGCGACTCGGCGGCCTGGTCACGTCGCCGTCCGTCGCCGCCGTTCTGCAACTCGTCTTCCTGTTCGTCCTGACTGGGGCCGTCGGCGTCGGCTACCTCTACGGGATGTACGTCTGGGGGTGACCGGATGGGCGAGCCACCACTCCCGGACGTGTGCGTCGTCACGCACCCGCTCGCGGCCGCGGGAGAGAACGCCACTCGGAGCCTCCTGGACATCCTCGGCGCGATAACCGGCGTCGCCCTCGTCACCGCCGGCCTCCCCGAAGATTCCGAAATCCGCGAGAAGCGCGAACTCGTCGAACTCACGCGGAAGGGCGCGGGCGATTCGGTCCTCGTCGCCGCCGTCCGCTTCCTCTTGAACCAACTGCGGATGTGTCGCGTCCTCGCCGACCGTGACGAGGAGGTCGTCCTGTTCTACGGGGCCACTTCGTACGTCTTGCCCATCCTCGCGGCCAAACTGCTGGGGAAGACGGTGGTCGTCGAACCGCGCGGCGACGTGCCGCTAACGCTTCGACTCAACTGGGAACAGCGGATGCCCGACCGCGTAGCGTGGACTCTCGCAGGGCTCGTCAAGACCCTCGAACGCGTCGGATTCACACTCGCCGACGGCGTCGTCACGTACACGCCGGAGATGGCCCGTCAACTCGACCTCCATCCGGAATCACAGCGAGTCTTCCCGACCGGTGCGCGCTACGTCCGCACCGAGGAATTCGACGTCGAGCGTCCGTACGAGGACCGCGACCGAGTCGTCGGCTTCCTCGGCCGACTCGACGAGGAGAAGGGGATTCGGGAACTCGCCGCTGTCGCGAAGAACCTCCCGGCGGACGTGACCTTCCGGTTCGTCGGCGACGGCGACCTCCGGGGGTGGCTGGAGCGGGAACTCGCCGCCGAAATCGATGCCGGACGAGTCGAACTCACGGGCTGGGTCGATCACGACGACGTGCCGACGCAGTTGAACGACCTCGCCTTGCTCGTCCTGCCGTCCCAACCCACCGAGGGCCTGCCGACGACGATTCTCGAAGCATTGGCCTGCGGGACGCCGGTGTACGCTTCCCCCGTATCGGGCGTTCCCGACGTGGTGCGGGACGGCGAAACGGGGTTCCATATTCCGTCCCGAGAACCGACGGCGCTCGCCGACGGTATCGAGGAAATCCTCGCTCGCGACGACCTCGCCAACATCAGCGAGAACGGCCGCGACCTGATAGAGGCGGAGTACAGTTTCGAGGCGGCCTGCGAGCGCTACCGACAAATCCTGTTCGCGCTTTCGGGCTGACGCGGACCCGGCCGCCGATGCTGCGCCCGTCTGTCGCGGTTACTCGGAGTACCCCAGACGGCGGAGTCGCTCTTTCACGTCCTCGTTCATGTCCGGTCGTTCCACGTCGTCGTCGGCCGTCGCGCGGACGAGTTCCAGATGCTCGTCGATGCGCTTCTGGAGGCGGCGGACCTCGCTCGGGTCGTCGTCGACGAGATTCGTCCGCTCCTCCGGGTCGTCGACGAGGTCGTACAGTTCTGCGGAGCCGTCTGGCCTGCGGATGAGTTTCCACTCCTCCTCGCGGACGAAGTGGTTGTCGCCGTCGTCGCTGGTCCAGCCGCCGAAAACGGCGTCGCGGTCCCACTCGCCGTCGAAGACGAGTTTCCGCAGGCTTTCGCCGTAGAAGTTCCGCGGCACGTCCAGTCCGACAGCGTCGACGAGCGTCGACGGCAGGTCGGTGAGGCCGACGAGTTCGTCGTACTCGCCGTCGTCGTCCCATCCGGAGACGAACAGCGGGACGTGTATCTTCAGATCCAACGCGTTCGCGCCGCCGAAGTAGCCGTGGTCCAAGAAGTGGTCACCGTGGTCGGCGGTCATCGCCATCACGTAGTCGTCGCCCCACTCCCGTTCGGCGGCGTCGATGAGACGGCCGACTTCGGCGTCGTTGAACCGAATCTCGGCGTCGTAGAGGTCGATGAACCGCTGATACTCCTCGTCGGTCACCGCGTCGGGTTCCTCGATGAACTTCCGACGGAGTTTGATGGAGTCGGTGTCGCTGACCACGTCGTCCCGGAAGTGGCGCTGGTACTCCTCGGGCGGGAGGAACGGGTGGTGAACGTCCATGTAGTGGACCCAGAGGAACGTCGGGCGGTCGTCGTCGGTCGCTTCCAGCCACTCGATTGCGCGGTCGGTCATCTCGTCGGCGGGGACGTGGTAGGACCCGACGTTGATGCCCCCCTCCGATTCGAGTTTGTCGTATCCCCACTGGAGCAGGGAGTACACCGGCGTCTCCTGTAGGTTCGTCTTGGCCCACTTGCGGGCCGACGCGAGCATCCCCTGGTCCGGTGCGGAGTCGTAGAAGGCGTCCCAGCCCCGGTCGTAGCCGAACTGGCCGGAGACGTAGAGGTTGGAGTGGAAGCCGCCAGTCTGGTACCCAGCGTCGTCGAATACCTCCGACACGACCGTCTGTGAGTCCGAGACTCTGTCGTGGCCGCCGTACATCAGCGGCGTCACACCGGTCAGGATACCCGGGAACGAGAACATCGTGCTGCCGCCGTGGGCGAACGCGTTCATGAAGCGACTGCCCTCGCTGGCGAGGCGGTCGATGTTCGGCGTCGTGTCCCGCTCGTACCCGTGATAGCCGACGTGGTCGGCCCGGAGTGAGTCTATCGTGACGAGGAGGACGTTGTCCATACGGGCCGGTGTGCCAGCGTTCCGGTTAAGTATGCTGATACGCCGTGGCTACGCTATCGCCGCGGTCAGCGATTGCACTTTCTCGCGCACGCGCCCGGAGAGGCCGACGAGTGCGCCGACGTAGACCACCGCGCCAATACCCACCAGCATGAGGGTTCCGGAGCGACGGAACGGCACTATCGGTCGGGCGAAGACGACGACGGCGGTCATCAGTGCGGCCGCGACCACTTCGATACCGACTTCGCGGAGGGGGAGCGACGGGCGACCGATAAGCCGGGTCAACGTCCGGTAGCCGAGGACGGCCCGAAGGGCCGACGCGGTGGCCGTCGCGATAGCCGCCCCTATCCAGCCGAACTGCCAGACCAGTAGGACGTTCAGCGTGAGGTTCGTCGCGATGAACGCGACGTTGACGCGGTAGGCCGCCCGCGGTTCGTCGACGGCGTTGATGACGTTCAGGAACTGCGAGGCGTACACGTCTGCGGCGTACGCGAGGACGAGGACGACGAGAATCGGCTGACCGATACCGAACGAGGGACGGTAGAACTGGAGGACTCGCTCGCCGATGACCAGCGCCCCGGCCAGTCCGGGGATGACGAACACGCCCGAGAAGAGCAACCCCTCCTCTAAGATGTGCCGGATGTAGTCGTAGTCGCCCTGTTCCGAGAGGTCGCTGACCTCCGGGAAGAGGGTCCGGCGAATCGAGAGGCTCACCATCCCTAGCAGCGAGGCGATGCCCCACGCGGCCTCGTAGATGCCGATGAGTCCCGCGCCGACGAAAAAGGAGAGGACGATGGTGTCCATCCACCCGAAGACGTTGCTCCGGAGCGTGCTCATCCACGCGTAGCGGGCGTAGCTGACGAGTTCGCGTATCTCCTCGCGCGTGGGCACGCTCGGACGGAGTTCGCTGGTCAGAAGCCCGACGACGGCCGCGACGGCGAGCGCCGCGGCGTGACTGGCGACCAGCGCGGAGACGCCGAAACTGAGGACGACCAGCGTGACTTGGGCCGTCGACCGGGTGATGCGCTCGAACGCCTGCAACCATCCGGCCCACGCGACTCGTTTCTGCCCTTCGAGGCCTGCGGCGACGGTGCTGTACGCGACGGTGCTGACCACGAGTGCGGCGAGTTCGAGGTTGTACTGGACGAGAATCTGGAAGAACGTCTGGGAGGGATTCGGCGAAACGCGGGCGACGAGTTCGCCGCCGAGCAACACGGCACTCGCGAGGACGACGCCGACGAGGGCGTTCAGCACGACGCCAGCACCGAGGTAGCCCTCGGGGTCACGGCCCTCGCTGATTCGCTTGCGGACGGCGTTGCCGACGGCGCGAATCGGAATCGCCAACCAGAAGAAGCCGATGCCGACGATGACGGCGTACTGGCCGAGCACTTCCTCGCCCAGTAGGTAGGAGATGACCCACGTGACGGCGAAGCCAGCGCCCGAGACGACGACCTGTGACCCGAAGTGCAACAGCGTCGTCTTCCCCAGCCGCATCACGACTCGCTCCTCATATCCCCTCTGCCGGGTCGCGCCACATGAACCTTTCCAGCGACGGTCACTCCTCGACGAGGAACTCGTGGTACCACGCGACGTAGGTGAGGACTTTCCAGAGCGTCATCCCGTGGTCCGCGTCGCCGTGGCGGTGCGCCCGCCGGAGGTCGAACACGCGGTCGCTGTCGATGTAGGGGGCCGTCTCGACGTGTGTCTCGGTCAGCCACCCCGCGATGGCCTCGTGGTCCTCCCGAAACCACTCGCTGACGGGGACGTTGAACCCGTGCTTGTCCCGGTCGAGGATGCGCGCGGGAACCACGTCGTCGACGGCGTCGGTCAGCGCCCGCTTGTAGCCGTCGAGTTTGTACTCCGTGGGGACGTTGTAAGCGTATTCGACGAGTTCGTGGTCGAGGAACGGGACGCGCGCCTCCAGCGACGCGGCCATGCTCGCCCGGTCGACCTTATAAAGAAGGTCGTCCGGGAGCCAGTAGCTGATGTCGTAGGCGGTGAGTCGCTGAAGCGTATCGTTCCCCGCTCGCGCCGTCGCCGTCTCGACTTTCCCGATGAGGCCGCTCGACGCTGTGTCGTGGCCGGTCGAGAGATACGTCTCCGGTCGCTCGTCGGCGTACCGCCGGGCCGACTCCAGTATCGCGCGCTCGTCGCTCTCCAGACTCGCGGCGTAGCGCAGCGGTCGGCGGAGCGGCCCGGCGTGTTCGGCAACTGCGCCGACGGCGTCGAAGGTGGGACTCGGGACGTGGCGTGCGTACTGTCGGTGCTTCGGGAGCAGTCTGTGCCGGTGATAGCCCGCGAACAGTTCGTCGGCCCCCTCGCCGGTGAGGACGCATTTCACGTTCTCGGCGGCGTACTCCGAGAGGAGCATCGTCGGGAGCGCCGCCGCGTCGGCCAGCGGTTCGCCGTAGTGGGCGACGAGGTCCGAGAACACCGACATATCGTCGATATCGACGGTGAGTTCGTGGTGGTCCGTCCCGAAGTGGTCCGCGACGAAGCGGGCCTCCTCGCTCTCGTCGGCCTCGGCCTGCTGGAACCCCACCGAGAACGTCTGCAAGTCGCCGTCGTAGCGCTCGCTGGCGAGGCCGACGATGGCCGAGGAGTCGAGGCCCCCGGAGAGGAACGCCCCGACCGGCACGTCGGCCATCAGACGGCGCTCGACGGACAGTTCGAGGAGGTCACGGACCTGCCCGGCGATGTCGCCCCGGGACCCGCGCACCGGCGACGGCGACAGTTCCCAGTAGCGGCGGCGCTCGACGCCCTCGTCGGTGACCAGCAGCGACGTGCCGGGGTCGACCTTTTCGACGGCCGACAGCAGGGTCTCCGACCCGGGCGTGTACCGCACCGAGAAGAAGTTGTGGACGGCCCGGGGGTCGACCTCCCGGGTCACACCCGCACGGAGCAACTGCCGGAGTTCGCTGGCGAAGGCGAACCCGTCGTCGACGGTGGCGACGTACAGCGGCTTGATGCCCAAGCGGTCGCGAGCGAGGAACACCGATTCGTCGGTTTCGTCGTAGACGGCGAAGGCGAACATCCCGTTGAGCCGTTCGGGGAGCGACTGGCCCCACTCCTCCCACCCGTGGACCAGCACCTCGGTGTCGCTGTCGGTGGTGAAGCGGTGGCCGACCGACTCCAGTTCGGCCCGGAGCGAGTCGCGGTTGTATATCTCGCCGTTGAACACGACGGCGACGGTGTCGTCCTCGTTGTAGATGGGTTGGCTCCCGCCCGCGAGGTCCACGATAGAGAGGCGGCGCATCCCCAGCATGACGCCCGCCTTCTCGTCGATGTGGCGGCCGCCCTCGTCGGGGCCGCGGTGGCGGATGCAAGACAGCATCTCGTCCAGACGCCCTTCGTCGACCCACCCGTGGACCCCAGCGATGCCGCACATCAGGACGCACCTCCCACGGCGCGAACGTCGGCGTAGACGCCTTCCAGCGAGTCCACGATGGCGTCCCAACTGTGGTTCGCTTCGACGTGTTCGCGGGCGTTCTCCGAGAGGCGAGCGTGCGTCTCGTCGTCGGTAAACAGCGTCTCGACGCGTTCACGAATCGCCTCGGGGTCCTCCATCGGGACGATGTATCCCGTCTCGCCGTCGGTGACGAGGTCCGGCAGACCGCCGGAGTCGGTGACGACGGGCGGGAGGCCGACGGCCATCGCCTCCAGGACGGTGTTGGGCAGGCCTTCGCCCTCTCGGGAGGGTTGCACGAAGACGCGGCCGTCGGCGAGGTAGTCGACGACTTCTTCGGGGTCCACGAGGCCGACGAACTCCGCGTCGACGTCGAGCGAGTTGGCCTGCCGTTCGAGCGATTCGCGCTCGGGTCCGTCGCCGACGACGGTTAGCGAGCGGTCGGTTCCGGCGAGTGCGTCGAGGAGTACGTCGAGTCCCTTCCAGCGTTCGAGGCGGGCGACGAAGACGACGTCTTCGCCGTCGGCCCGCCCCTCCGGGAGGGCGACGCCGTTGCCCAACACCCGCACGTCTCGCGGGTCGAACTCCGACCGAACGTCGGCCGCGATGTCGCTTCCCTGTACCAGTACCGTCGTATCGCGGAGGACGCGGTCGATGCTCCACCGCTTGCCGGGCGTGTCTTTCATGAAGTAGTAGTCGCCGCCGCGTATCCACGCGAAGTACGGCAGGCCGCGCAGTTTCGAGACGAGGTAGCCCACGAAGCCGTTCGGATACACCATCATGCACTGGAGCACGTCGAACCGCTTCGCGTCCCGGAGGAGCAACAGCGTCGCCCCGAGGACGAAGGTGAGCGTGCTGACGAACGGCGAGGACCGCACGTTGGGGACGCGAACCACGTCGTAGGGGTGGTCGTCGTCGGGCGTCGCCTCGCCGTAGGACTTCGTGTAGACGGTCACGTCGTGGCCGCGCGACTGGAGGGCGTCGGCCATCCGCAGCGACTGCGTTTCGGTGCCGCCGACGACGTTCGGCGGGAACTCCTTGACGAGTAGCGCGACCCTCATTGTCACCGGATGCGCCCTCCACCCATTATAACCTCGTGATTGCGCGCTGGTGGGGCCACCGTCAGACCGGGCGGGAGGGTCATTTGGGAGGGGAACTGTTTTGTAGCAAACCGCTATACTTCGCGGCAAGCCAGATGACCAGCGTCGCCCTCGTCGTCCTCGATACCTTGCGCAAAGACAGCTACGACGAGTTCTTCGACTGGATGCCAGGGGTCCAGTTCGACAACGCGTGGTCGCCGTGTTCGTGGACCGTGCCCGCCCACGGTGCGCTGTTCACGGGCCGGTATCCGAGCGAAACCGGGGTGTACGCTCAGGCCGAGCAACTCGACTACGAGGGGGATGTGCTCGCGGAACTGCTCTCCGAGGCAGGCTACACGACGAGCGCGTTCAGCGCGAACGCGAACATCTCTCGCCCGTTCCAGTTCGACCGCGGGTTCGACGAGTTCGAGACGACGTGGAAGGCGAGCAGATACGACGACGACGTGGTCGACTGGGGGACGTTCATCTCCGAACACGGGACGAGCGGGTTCGGCCGCTACCTCTACGCCGTGAAGGAACTGTTCGGCCCCGATGTGGACACGCTCCGCTCGCTTCGGCGGGGGCTGAAACTGAAAGCCGACGACATGGGCATCTCGACGCTCACGGGCGACGACGACGGGGCGGCACAGTTACGAGAGACGCTCCGGAACCGGTCGTTCGACGACGAGGCGTTCTTTTTCGCGAACCTGATGGAGGCCCACGCGCCGTACGACCCGCCCGAGGAGTATCGGACCACCGACGTCGACTACAGCCCCAACATCGAGGACACCATCTCCGAGTCGGGGCCGGCGGCCGACCACGCGGGGATTCGGCAGGCCTACGACGACAGCGTCCGGTATCTCGCGGACGTGTACCGGGACGTGTTCGCCGAGTTGCGCGACGCGTTCGACGTGGTCGTCACCCTCAGCGACCACGGCGAGATGTTCGGCGAGTACGGCGCGTGGGAACACACGCACGGCATCTACCCTCAACTGGTCCACGTGCCGCTGTCAATCTACTACGACGGCGTCGAGGACCGGCGCACGGACCTCCCCGTCTCGCTCTGCGACGTGTTCACCACCGTTCTCGCGGCCAGCGGCCTCGACATCGACGAGTACCCCGGGCAGGACCTGCTCGACGACCCCGAACCGCGCGACCTGCTGGTCGAACGACACGGCCTGAAGGCCGGGCACAAGCACCTCCTCGAAGAGCGGGGGTACGACGAGGCGGTCATCGACCGCTACGACACCGAACTGTGGGGGAGCGCCCAACCCGTCGATTACTACGGTTGGGAGACGCTCGACGGGTTCGAGTCCGTCGGACGGGCCGAGCGAGACGACCCCAGAGCGCGGTTGGACGACCTCCGGAGTGGCCTCGAACGCGCCGCGGTCGTCACCGGCGGGGAAGTCGACGTCCCCGACCACGTCGCCGACCGACTGGAAGAACTCGGCTATCGATAGGGCGACGGGCGGCGTCCCGAGACGCCGACCTTTCGACGGAATTAAGCGACGGACCACCGGACCACAAGGCGTTGATGTACGGGCTGAGCGAACTCAAAGAGGCGCTTTCCAATCCGCATCTGGTGTTACGAGAGCTGAATCGCGCGTACCACCGCCGCCTGTACACTCGCCCGTACAACACCGACGGCATCGACATCTTCGAGGCCGACTGGGACAACCTCATCATCCTCGACGCGTGTCGGTACGACACCTTCTGCGAAGTGACGGATTTCGAGGGCGTGGAGTCGCGCATCTCTCGGGGGGCCGCGACCCCGGAGTTCGTGCGCGGAAACTTCGCCGGGAAGGACCTCCACGACGTGGTCTACGCGACGACCAATAGCTGGTACTTCCGTCTCAACGAGGAGATAGACACCGAGGTCCACGCGGCCCTCTACGGCGACCAGAGCGACCCGCCGGAACTGACCGAGACGGCGCTGGGCGCGCTGGACGAGTACCCCAACAAACGCCTGTTGATTCACTTCATCCCGCCCCATCACCCGTTCAAGGGACCGACGGCAGACCGCGTCTTCCCGTCCTACGAGGAGCAGTCAGATGCGCTCTTCGAGCGCATCCAGCAGGGCGAACTCGACATCGACGACGAGACGCTTCGACAGGCCTACGTCGAGAATCTGGAGTGGGTGCTCCCCGAAGTCCACCGCCTCCTCGACGAACTCGACGGCAAGACGGTGGTCACCGCCGACCACGGCGAACTGCTCGGCGACCGGACCGCGCCGGTTCCGATAGCGGACTACGGCCACCACGTCGGCCTGTACGACGAGCACCTCGTGCGGGTCCCGTGGTACGAGTCGACGAACGGCACCCGTCGTCGCATCGTCCCGGAACCGCCGGTGTCGGACGAGGCGGAGGTCGGACAGGAGAAGGTCGACCAGCGACTCCGCGAACTCGGCTACAAGGTGTAACCTCAGTTCAGGGTTCCGGGACGCTCTCGTGCTCCCAGACGAGGTCGAAGTAGCGTTTCATCCCCGCGACGAACGACCCGTTCTCGGTAAGCGCGGCCTGTCGCATGTGGTTCGGCACGTCCGGTTCCTCGACGAGGAGGATCGCCTCGCCGCCCTCGTAGTCCATGCTCGGGTCGACCAGCGTGCCGCGCCACGGCAGTTTCTCGGTGCTGAATCGAACCCCGATGTCGGGGTACTCGCTGGCCAGACGGTCGACGATGTCGGCCTGAACGGCGGCCTTCTCGGGTGGGAGTCGGTCGGGGTGTAAGAAGAGGACGGCCACGTCGACGTCTCTCTCGACGGCGTCGGCGAGCGCCCGGTCGACGCTGTCTTGGTAGGCGTAACTGTTCGTGATGATTCGGAGCGTCTCGGTAGCGTCGTCGTACAGTCGTCGTGTCTCTCGCTCGCTCGGGTCACCCACGTCGACGACGTGGAACAGTTCGGCCGTCGGCGAGATGTCTCCGCTCGCACGCTCGTAGCGAGGCCGATACTCGGCGAGGAAGGCGTCGCGCTGAGCCTCCACGTCGCCCGCGAACGATTCGTAGGACTGCCGCCGGTTCTCGACGGCGCGGTCCAGAATCTCTTCGGGCGATTTGGGCTGATACTCCTTCGGTCGGCCGGGAATCACCTTGACGAACCCGCGGTCGGCGAGCGAATCGAGGACGCCGTAAATGCGTGCTTTCGGAATCCCCGTCGCCTCGGCGAGGTTCGGGGCGGTAGTCCGGCCGAGCGACAGCAGTTCCTCTACCGCCGTCGTCTCGTACTCGGTCAGCCCAACGCGCTCGAACACGTCGGACGGGTCGGTCATACCACCCCGTTCACGCTGGAGAAGGTAAAACGCGCGGGAGTATCGCCGGAAGATATTTACCCGATGCCCGGCATAGTTACTCGCATCGTGAGTAAACAAAAGCGGGGAGAGAGTGACCGGGACGACGCACGTTTCGAGGAGTTAGACGACGGCTGTGGCTGCACTGAAGTCTGGGAACATCTCAGCGAACAACGAGACGAGTGAGTCTTCTCGCTGACGAGTGGTACGTAATCCATACGTATCTAAATCGTACGGCACAGTAGCTGAATCACTAATGTAACGATTATCTATAAATGTCTACCAACCGGAGTTTGACCCGGAGTTGTCAAAGAAATGTCCATGCAAGCTGTCGTATACAAAGGCCCGCACGAAGTCGCCGTCGAAGAGGTAGACGAACCGGAACTGCAACATCCGAACGACGTTCTCATCGACATCACGACCAGTTGTATCTGTGGGTCCGACCTCCACATGTACGAGGGGCGGACGGCCGCCGAACCGGGTATCGTGTTCGGTCACGAGAACATGGGTATCGTCACGGAAGTCGGCGACGCCGTCACCTCGCTGGAGGTGGGCGACCGCGTCGTCGCGCCGTTCAACGTCGCCTGCGGGTTCTGTGAGAACTGCGAGGACGGGTACACAGGGTTCTGTACCAACGTCAACCCCGGATTCGCCGGTGGGGCCTACGGCTACGTCGCGATGGGGCCGTATAAGGGCGGACAGGCCGAGAAACTCCGCATCCCGTACGCCGACTTCAACGCGCTGAAACTCCCGGAGGGCGACGAGCACGAGGACGCGTTCGCGCTGCTCGCCGACATCTTCCCGACGGGGTGGCACGGCACGGAACTGGCGAACCTCGAACCCGGAGATTCCGTCGCTATCTACGGTGCCGGGCCGGTCGGCCTGATGGCCGCCTACAGCGCGAAAATCAAAGGCGCGGCCGAAATCTACTCCATCGACCGTGTGCCGAGCAGACTGGAACTCGCCGAGGAGCACTGCGACGCCACCGCCATCAACTTCGAGGAGGGCGACCCGGTCGAGCAGATCAAGAACGAACACGGCGGGGAAGTCGACAAGGGCGTCGACGCCGTCGGCTATCAGGCCATCGACCCCGAGAAGGAGGCTGACGACGCGTACGACCCGGCCCGCGAGAACCCGGCCGTCGTCCTCAACAACCTCATCCGGACGGTCAAACCGACCGGCCAACTCGGCATCCCAGGCCTCTACGTTCCGGAGGACCCCGGCGCGCCCGACGACATGGCCGCGCAGGGCCGACTCGGCATCGACTTCGGCCTCCTCTTCGAGAAGGGGCAGAAACTCGGCACCGGCCAGTGTAACGTGAAGTCCTACAACCGCGAACTCCGCGACCTCATCATCGAGGGCCGCGCCGACCCGAGTTGGGTCGTCTCCCACCGCGTGGGCCTCGACGAGGCCCCGGAGATGTACGAGAAGTTCGACGACCGCGAAGAGGGCGTCACGAAGGTCCTGCTGGAACCCTAACCCCACTCGCCGTTTTTTCGACCGGAACCGCTATGCCGGAGCAGTCGCTACGTTGACACGATGTGCCAGTACTGTAGCTACCGATTTCAGGAGGGGTGGTCGCGCCTGCTGGAGTACGACGAGGTCTATCAGACCGCCGTGTCCGGCGAGTCAGACTCGACCTACGGCTTTCACGAATCCTGGGACGACCTGAAAGAGGACGTGGGCTACGGCGCGTAGTCAGGACTCTCGCGGGAACGGGTCCGATTCGTAGGCCGCGTTCCGTTCCTCGTCGGCGGCGAGACAATCGTCCAGCCTCGCAGTCAGCGCCGCTTCGTCCATCCCCTGCCCGATGAAGACGAGTCGCGTCGCCGGGTCGTCGTCGCCCCACTCGCCGATAGGCCCCGCCTGTACCGCCGGTCCCGCTTGACTCACGCCGAGGACCGTCTCTGGCCGACTGGCGACCCACGCAAAGCCCTTCGCACGGACGACGCGCCCGTCCCAGTCGTCCAGAAACGCGTCGAACCGCTCGGGGTGGAACGGTCGTTCGCGGCGATAGACGAACGATTCGACGCCGTGGGCCTCGGCGGCGGACTGCCCGCCGTGGTCGTGGTCGTGGCCGTGGGTGTCCCCGGCCTCGTGTCCGGCGTCGCCCTCGCTATCGCCGCTCCCTTGCGCCCCCGCGAGCGCCCGTTTCCACCCCTGTTGCCGACGCGTCTCCTCGAAGTCGAACGCGCCGGTGCCGAGCACCGCGTCCGGGTCGACCTCGCTGTACGTCGTCCGATAGATGGTCGCTCGCGGTTGGAGTTCCCGAATCGAGGCTTCGATGTCGTCGAGGGCGTCGTCGGGGACCATGTCGCACTTGTTCAGCAACAGCACGTCGCAGAACTCTATCTGGTCGACCAGCACCTCTGTCAGCGGGCGTTCGGGGTCGGGCGCGGCGTCCGGCAGGGATTCCTCGGGGTCGAAGGCCTTCCAGAAGCCGTAGGCGTCGACGACCGAGACGGTCGTATCGAGTCGGAACTGCTCGGGAAGCGCCCCTTCCTCCGTCCCCATCGTGAGCGTGCGAGCGATTGGTTGCGGTTCGCTGATGCCCGACGCCTCGACGACGAGGTAGTCGAACGACCGCTCCTCGGCCAACCGCGTCACCGAGGTCACGAGGTCGTCCTGTAAGCGACAGCAGATACACCCGTTCGAGAGGTCGACGATGCCGTCCTCTGTGTCGCCCTCCAGCAGTTCGGCGTCGACGTTCACCTCGCCCATGTCGTTGACGACGACGGCGATGCGGCGGTCACCGGAATCGCTCAGTAGTCGGTTGACGAGCGTCGTCTTCCCGGCCCCGAGCGGTCCGCTGACGACGGTAATCGGAATCGTGTCACTGGACGTGGCAGAACTCATAGTCAGATGACACGTCCCGCGGCGTAATCAATCCACGGTCGGGGGGTGGGCGCTCACTCCTGCGTGGCAGGCGCCGACCGAAGGGGCCGAACGGCGACGTTCGGGTCCCCCCGACGTTCCAGCGGGTCAGCGATGGCGGCGTGCATCACCGCGGTCCCGCGCCGAACGTCGTCGGTCGTCTCGGCGACGGCTTCGACCACCGTCTCGCCGTCGGTGACGGCGACTGTTTCGCCGGTCGCTACGTCGCGCGCCGCGGCGTCGTCGGGGTGTATCCGCACGCGGTCCCGTTCGCCGCGCGTCGCCGCGTCGTCGTTCGCTCGCCCGACCGAGACGAGACGCAGGCCGTCGTCGTCACCGGCGTCGACGGGCGGTTGGACGCCGACGAAGCGTGCGCGGCCGTCCGCCGTCTCGAAACCGTCCTCGTACAGGGTCGACCCGGCGTCCCCGGGCCACTGTCGGCTGGATTTCGTCTCGCCCACCGACAGTCCCGCGTAGGCCGGACTCACGTCCGCCAGTTCGTCGAACGCCTCGTCAGGCCCGTCGAAGTCGAACTGCGCCGGGGCCGTCAGCCGCGACCCCAGTTCCCGCAGTACCTCGAAGTCCGGTCGCGCGTCGCCCGGCGGGTCGCGGACGGGCCGGACCCGCTGGACCGTCCGGTCGAGGTTGGTGACGGTCCCGCGCTTCTCGACGCCAGTCGCGGCGGGCAACACCACGTCTGCGTACGGCGTCGTGGCCGTCTCGGCCGCGTCGACGAGGACGAGCGTATCCAGTCCACCGAGGCGTCGGTCCAGCCACTCGTCCGGCCGCTTCGAGACGGCCGGGTTCTCGCCGACGACCAGCGCGGCCCGGACCGCGTCGCCGAACGCACCGACGAGGGCTTTCGCGTCGAGTCCCGGTCGCTTTGGCGGGTCGACGCCCCAAACCGACCCGACTCGCTCGCGGGCGTCGGCATCGGTGACGGAGACGTGGCCCGGTAGTTTGTCCGGCACGCACCCCGCGTCCGTCGCGCCCTGTTCGTTGACCAGGCCGCGGAAGACGTACAGGCCCGTCCCGGGCCGCCCGACGTTGCCGGTCAGCAACAGCAGGTTCAGAAGCGCGTCGGGGGCAGACACCGGTGGCTGGCCGTCGATGCCGGTCCCGACGACGGCAGCGGTCCGGTCCCGCTCGCAGAGGAGTTCCGCGACCCGGTCGACGGCGGCGTCGTCGACCCCCGCGACGGCCGCCGCGTCCCCCCGTTCGAGCGCGGTCAGTTCCTCGCGGTACCGGTCGGCGTCGCGGGTTCGGTCCGCAACGAACGACTCGGCGACGCCGCCGCGCGCGTCGACTCGCGCGCTCAGGTGGTCCAGTAACAGCGCGTCCGTCCCGGGCCGAGGCGCGAGGTGGACGTCCGCGAGTCGCGTCGTCTCGTTGCCGACCGGGTCGAGGTGGACGAGCGTCGCGCCGTCTCGGACCGCGGGCCGGACGAACGAGTCGAACGCCATCGGTTGACGCGCCGCCGGATTCGCGCCGACGACGAGAATCACGTCGGCCGAGCGCAGGCCGTCGAGGCCGTTCGTCGAAGCGGGCCACCCGAGACGGTCGGCCAATGCCCGCGCCGTCTGGTCGTGACACAGGCGGGCGCGGTTGTCGACGTTGTTGGTCCCGCAGAGTCGCGCGAGTTTCTGGAGGAGGTAGTTCTCCTCGTTCGTACAGCGGGGCGCGCCGAGGAAGGCCAGCGAGTCCGGACCCGTAGCGTCACGGGCGTCGGCGAGGCCCTCGGCGGCGGCGGCCATCGCCGTCTCCCACGAGACGGGCGTCAGTTCCCCGTCTCGACGAACGCGGGGGCGGCGCAGTCGCTCGGCCTCGGGCGGCCGCCCGAACGTCGTTGCACCTCGCCGACAGAGGCGGCCGTCCGGGTTCGCGGGCCCCTTCCGGCCACGCGCCCGGTCCGGGTCGGGTCCGCGAGTTAGCTGACAGCCGACGCCGCACTCGGGGCAGGTGGTCG
Organism: Haloarcula marina; assembly: GCF_024218775.1. Lineage (NCBI taxonomy): Archaea > Methanobacteriati > Methanobacteriota > Halobacteria > Halobacteriales > Haloarculaceae > Haloarcula > Haloarcula marina. Next base: position 1,641,519 of record NZ_CP100404.1, read on the forward strand.
GCGGCGGGTCCGACTCGTCTCCGACCATCGCGGCTTACCGCTCCCGTACCCTGCGGCCCTGTGCTTTCAGGAGCGTCACGAGGTACCCGAGTCCGGCCCGGGCGTCGCGACTCCGGAGCGCGGAGACGGCACCGAGGAGTCCCATCGGCTCCGATTCGTGCTGTGCCTCGCCGAGCGCACCGAGTACCGTGTCGACGCCCGCCACCGTCTCCGCGTCGAGACGAAGCGCCGACAGCGCCCGGGCGTTGTCGATGAGCGGTTCGAGGTTCCCCTCGCGCTGGAGCGACAGGACCACGTCCAGCGCTTCGAACAGGTCAGTCCCGTCTTCCTCCAACAGCGTTCCGAGTTGGGCCAGTTGCTCGTCGGAGAGCGATTCGGAGAGGGTTGTCCCGATGTCGACCACGCGGTCGAGGTGCCCCTCCCGTTCCAGTTCCACGACGGCGTCGACCGCCGCGGAGAGTTCGTCGGCGTCGTCGCCGACCTGTGTCGCCAGCGCCGCGGCTCCCTCCGTCGTTAAGCCATCCGCCGCCTCCACGAGGTGTGCCGCCGATTGGGTCAGATTGGCGATTTCCTCCTCGTCGGCGGTGGCGGCGACGAGAATCGCCGTCGTCAACGCGTCGTCCAGTTCGTCGCTGGCCTCGACGGCCGCCGCGAGTTCCTCGCCGTGGGCCGCCAACGCGTCTTCGAGCGCCGTCTCGCCGTTCGTCGACGGTCGCTCTTTCCGCGCGCGATTCGTCGCTTCCTCGGGAACCGTTCGCTGTGGGTCCGCCATCTCAGTCGTCCCCCGCGGCCCGCGGTTGCTCGCGTTCGTCTTCGTCGGCCGTCTCGTGGTGGCCGTCGACGCGTTCGATGCTGACCGCCGAGACTTTGTACTCCGGGGTCGCCGCCGCCGGGTCCAAGTGGTCCTCGTCGGTGAGTCGGTTCACCGCGCTCTCGGCGAAGTGGATGGGCGCGAAGACGGTATCCGGGCCGACCCGGTCGGTGACTTGGGCCGGAACGACGATTTCGCCGCGCCGCGACCGGATTCGGACCTCGTCGCCGCTCTCGATGCCGTACTCCGCCGCGGTGTCGGGGTGAATCTCCACGAAGTCGCTGGGGGTGTACTGCATGATTCCCTCCTCGCGGTGGGTCATCGTCCCCGTGTGGTACTGATAGAGGACCCGGCCTGTCGTCAGGGTGAACGGGTACTCGTCGTCGGGCGTCTCGGCGGGGGCGCTGAAGCCGATGCCCTGCAGGTGCGCGAGGCCGTCGTCGGTGTTGAACGCGTCCTCGTAGAGCCGTTTCGTTCCGGGGTGGTCCTCGTGGGGACACGGCCACTGGAGGCCACCCTCGCTGTCGACGCGTTCGTGGGTGACGCCCCCGTAGAGGGGCGTCAGCGCGTTCACCTCGTCCATTATCTCCGCGCTGGACGCGTAGTTCCAGTCACGCCCCATCCGGTTGGCGAGGTCCTGGAGAATCTCCCAGTCCGAGCGCGAGTCGCCCTTCGGCGGCATCACCTGCTTGACCATCTGGACGGTCCGGTCGGTGTTGGTGAACGTGCCCGTCTTCTCCACGAACGAACACGCGGGGAGGACCACGTCGGCGTACTCGGCCGTCTCGTTGTGGAACAGGTCCTGTACCACGAGGAAGTCGAGGTCGCGCAGAATCTCCTCGGCGTGGTTGACGCCGGGTTCGGAGAGCGCGGCGTTCTCGCCGATGATGTACATCCCGCGAACGTCGCCGCGGTGGGCGGCGAGGAACATCTGGGTGGTGTAGTGGCCGTACTCCGGCGAGATGTCGCAGTCCCACGCCTCCTCGAACTTCGCGCGAATCTCGTCGTCAGCGATGTCCTGATACCCCGGGAAATTGTCCGGAAGCGGCCCCATGTCGCCGCCCCCGCCCTGGACGTTGTTCTGACCGCGGAACGGCGAGACGCCGGTCCCCGGTTTCCCGAGGTTGCCGGTTATCGCCGCGAGGTTCGCCATCGCGATGACGTTCTCCGTGCCGTGGGAGTGTTCGGTCAGGCCGAGCGTCCATCCGAAGACGCAGGTGTCGGCGGCCCCGAGTGTCTCGGCGGCCGACGCGATCTCCTCGGGCGGGACGCCGGTGACCTCCTCGACGCGTTCGGGCGTGAACTCCTGCACGGACGCTTTCACGTCCTCGAACCCGCTCGTCCGTTCCGCGACGAACGCCTCGTCGTAGAGGTCGTTCTCGATGATGTACCGGGTGATGCCGTTAATCCAGACGGCGTCGTAGCCCGGTTGGACGCGGCTGTACTGGGTCGCGTACTCGGCGATTTGGACCTCGCGCGGGTCGAAGACCAGCAGGTCCGCGCCGTCCCTGACGTTCTGCTTGATGCGGGTCGCCAGTACGGGATGGGCCTCCGTCGTGTTGGACCCGGTCAAGAGGTAGCAGTCGGTCTGTTCGATGTCCTCGGTGCTGACCGAGGCCGCCCCGTAGCCGTACGTCTGGGCGAGGCCAGCGACGGTAGAGGAGTGACAGAGACGGTTGCAGTTGTCGACGCTGTTCGTGCCGAGCACCTGTCGGGCGAACTTGCCCATCAGGTAGTTCTCTTCGTTGGTCGCCTTCGAGGAGGCGATGAGTGACAGGGCTTCCCCACCGTGTTCCTCCTTGATTGCGCCGAGTCCTTCGGCGACGCGGTTCAGCGCTTCGTCCCACGACGCGGTGCGGAAGGACCCGTCCTCGGCCCTGACGAGCGGTTTGGTCAGGCGGTCGTCGGAGTTGACGAACCCGTAGCTGAACTTCCCCTTCACGCAGGTGGAGATGCCGTTGACCGGGGCGTTCTCGTCGTCGGTGGGTCTGGCGGCGAGAATCTCCTCGCCATCCGAGTAGAGGTCGAATCGGCACCCGACGGCGCAGTACCCGCAGGTCGTGTCCGCGACGGTCAGTTCGCTGAGACGTTTGTCGCCCACGGCGCTGGCAACCTCGAACAATTTTCCTTCCGGGAGCGTCTCGGCGGCGACCCCCTCCGCGACGTGTTCGACATTCTGCAGTGCCTGTGCCCTCGCTCGCTCCATGAATCCGGCGACACCCGACTTCTCGCCCTCGCCGTCCGAACTCACGGCCACTCACCCCCGTCGGGGTCCTCGGGGACGCCGGGCGTCGCGTCGCCCCCGTCGCCCGTTTCGTTCTCGGTCGCCGCCTCCTCTTTCGCCCGTTGGGCGCGCTTCTTCGGCGTCATCGGCCCCTTCGAGCGACCGGTGTTCTCGTAGGCCTTCCCGATACTGTTCTTCTGGGTGAACCCCGGCAGGGGGATAGTCGTCGCGTCCTCGATGCCCTTCTCGACGAGCGACCCGGTCGGGCACACCGTCGCGCAGTGTCCGCAGGAGACACAGGTCGACGCCTCCATCGTCTCGGCGTCGCTCTGGAAGCCGATGCGAGTGTCCTGCCCGGACCCCTCCATCCGCAGGACGCCTTCCACCTGCACGTCGTTGCAGGCCTCGACACAGCGGTTGCAGAGGATGCATTTGTTGCGGTCTATCTGGATGAACGACGACGTGTCGTCCAGCGGTTCGTAGGCGTCCCGGTCGTCGAAGACGCCGTATCGCGGTTCCTCCACGTCCTCCTCGATGGCGGCGTCCTGCAGTTCACACCGGCCGTTCTTCCCGCAGGTCGTACAGCGGAGGTTGTGGTTCGACAGCACCAAATCGAGGTTCACGCTCCGAGCGGTGGCCGCGCCGTCCGCGTCGGTGCTGACCACGGCCCCGTCTTCGGCCGGGAAACTGCAGGCCGGGACGACGCCGTGGGCGTCCGTCTCGACCATGCAGGTCCGGCACTCGCTCCGCGGGCCGATGCCCTCGCGGCCGTAGTGGCAGAGGGCCGGAACAGAGTCGTCGGTGTCGACGGCCTCGACGGCGTCGATGAGCGTCGACCCCGCGGCGACGGTCACTTCCGTTCCGTCGACGGTCACCGTCGCCCGGTCCGCGCTTCCAAGGGGCGGGTCCGTCGCCGTCCCCGGCGCGATGTCTTCTGTCAGCGGCGGTGCGTCCGTCGTGTCGTGGGATTCGGAACTCATGTCAGTGGGAAACCTCCAGCATGTCGGGGCAACTCCCGGCCGGACAGCGGCCCTCGGCGTGGGCCGCGAGTTCGGCGCCGAACGATTCCATCGCCGTCCGCGCGGGGCGTCCGGCGTCGACGCCGAACGCGCAGATGCTCGTCTCGGCCATCACGTCGGTCAGTTCGTCGACGGCGTCGGGGTCGTACGCCCCGTCGTAGATGTCGCGGAGCAGTTCCGCGAGTTGGGTCGTCCCCTCGCGGCAGGGCACACAGCGCCCGCAGTTGGCGTCGGCGGCGAACTGCGCGCGCTTCCCGACGAACGAGAGGAGACAGCGGTCGTCGGTGAGCAGTTCGACGCGGCCATCGGTCCCGAGGCCCGCCGCCGTGAGGGCCTCGGGCGTCGGCCGCACGTCCAGCGAGTCGGTGAGGCCGCCGAAGCGGCCGCCGACGCAGGCCGCTTTGAACTCGCCCGTGAGCGACACCGCGTCCAGCGCCGTCGACAGCGGCGCGTCCGCGGAGAGTTCGACGGTCGCCGAGGTATCCACGTCCCCGTCGACGGTGACGACGCGGGTCTCGGGCGGTTCGTCGCGGCGGAGGGTCACGGAGAGGTGGGCGAGGGTCCGCGGCGTGTGGACCAGGGTCGGGTGGCCGTCGAGGCCGACCGAGTCCGGACCGGGCGGCCGGAGTCGCGCTTCGAGGCGGTGGTTCCCCTCGATGGCTTCGAGCGCCATCGTCGGTTCGGCGGCCCGGTAGACGGCGGGGCCGGTGTGGACTTCGACGGCGGCGGCCGGGTCCGGGTAGCCGTCGGCGGCCGCCCGGACTCGCTCGGCCGCTCGCTCGTCGGCCTCGGAGAGATAGACGACCAGTCGCTCCGCGTCAACCGCGTCCGTCAGGGCCATCGCGCCGTCGAGGACTTCCATCGGCGCGCTGGCGAGGAGGAGCGAGTCCGTCGTCGACCCGTGGCCGTTCACCACGACGGCGGGTGCCTCGTCGACTTCGGCGGCCGTCTCCCAGGCCTCGACCAGCGGGCGGTCCCGACACCAGTCGCCCCACCCGCGACCGAGGAGAGTCGCGCCCGCGTCGAACACCGCATCCGCCTCTGCGTCGGCGAACCCACCGGCGTCGGCGTGGTCGCCCGCGCTCTCAGGCCGTCGCCAGCCACAGCCACCGAGAACGGGCCGGTCCGTATCGAGGCCGGGGAGGTCGACGGGCGGGAGTGACGTGGCCGCAGGGTCGTGGTCCGCGACGGCGTCCGGGTCGGCCGCCGTCACGTCCGCGTCGGCGAGGCAGGCCGACGCGATGTCCGCGATGCGGTCGTCGGAACACCGGGCGTAGAAACCGCTCCGGCCGTCGCGCGTGACCACGACGAGTGGTTCGAGTGCCGGTACGCCAGTGGACCCGACGCGCGCGACGGTGCCGCCGACGCCCGCGTCGACCGTCACCGCCACGTCGTCGTGGTCCGACGCCGCGACCCGGACGACCGTGTCGCCCCGGTCTGTGAGAGATGTCATGAATTACCGTGCCAACTAGTGTCAGTATCGGTGAGTGTATAAATCTCCCGCACGGCGGGGGTAAATCGGCGTGCCGCCCCGCATGTTCCGGGCCGTGAAACGGTCGGCCACGGACCCGTATTTATTTGAGTGCGCGTGGCCGACGTTGTGCCAATGGCTGACCGCGACGACGTCTGCGTGCTGCTCCCGGCCTTCAACGAGGCCGAGACCATCGAATCAGTCGTCAGTGGGTTCCGCGAGGAGGGGTTCGAGAACGTCCTCGTCATCGACGGCGGGTCGACCGACGGAACACAGGACCTCGCGACCGCCGCTGGCGCTCGCGTCGTCGAGCAGTCGGGGAGCGGGAAAGGACAGGCGATACGGGAGGCCGTCGAGCGCCACGTCGACGCCGACTACGTGTTGATGGCCGACGCCGACGAGACGTACCGCCCCGACGAGGCCGACCGGATGCTCGAACCGCTGTTCGAAGGCCGGGCCGGGCACGTCATCGGTAACCGTTTCGCGAACATGCAACCCGGCGCGATGACCCGCCTCAACCAGACGGGCAACGCCGTCATCAACTGGGCCTTCTCCATCATCCACGGCCACGACCTCACCGACATCCTCTCCGGCTACCGAGCGTTCACCCGCGACTCGTTCCAGCGCCTCTCGCTGTCCTCCGAGGGGTTCGGCATCGAGACGGAGATGGCCGTCGAGTGCGTCAAACACGGCGTCCACACGGAAGTCGTCCCCATCACCTACGAGCCACGGCCCGACGAGTCCGAGACGAATCTCCGGCCGTTCCGCGACGGCGGGACCATCATCGTCACGCTCTACCGGATGGCGAAGACCAACAACCCGCTCTTTTACTTCGGGAGCGTCGGGTTCGGCTCTATCGGCGTCGGCCTCGCGCTGGGCGCGTACGTCGCCTACGACTGGGTGGTCAACAGCATCTCCCACGAGGTCATCGCGATGGTCGGCGGCGTCGCCATCCTGCTGGGCATCCAACTCCTGATGTTCGCCGTCCTCTCGGACATGATTGTGACGGTCAACCGCGAGCAGACCCGGCGGTTGGAGGACATCGCCAACCGCGTCGGGACGCGAACGGGCGCGCGAACCGTGCCACCGTCCGACCACGGCGCCGACGAGAGCGGCGAGGACTCGGACGCCGAACCGGCCGTCGCGACGGGCGACCAACAGCGCTAGAAGGGGACGAGCGAGCGGAGTTGCGAGAGGATGCTGTTGGCCGCGGCCTGTCGCTTGCGCTCGAAGACGGGATGGAGAGCGTTCAGTAGTTCCTGTTCGTCGTCGTAGCGCTTGACCGTGGCTTCGCCGAGCGCCTCGTCGAGTGTGACGGTGTGGCCCGTCGCGTCGTACGGAATTTCGACGTGTCCCAACCGCTCGCTGACCGCTTCGGCGTCGGTGGGGTACTCGACGTCCACGTCGGCGAGTCGGGCGTCCAGCGCCGCGATGCCGAACTCGATAACGTCCGGTTCGTCACTGTCGTTCGCTGGTGGCCGTACTCCCATTGCTCATCTATTCGTGGTAGTGGGTGGAAAAGCCTGTGTTCTCGTCGGGTCAGTTCTCACACGAGGCGAGCCACTCGTTGGCCCACCCCTCGATTTCGGTGAAGACGGGACACAGCGACTCGCCTTTCGGCGTGAGGCGGTAGTACGTCGCGACGGGCGCGTCCTCTTCGAGGCGGCGCTCGACGAAGTCCATCTCCTGTAAGTCGTCCAGCACGCGCGACAGCGTCCGGGAACTCGCGTCCGTCGCCCGCTTCAGTTCGTTGAATCGCCGCTCACCGGTTTGCAGTTCGTTGAGGACGATGAGCCGCCACTTCGAGCCGATTTGTTCGAGCGACTCGATGAGCGCGCACGGGCCGTTTTCCTCGGGTTCGGCCGAATCTGAGAAGACTTCTGATGACATGCGTGTTACCTGGTCACCTCTATGTCCGGGAAGCGATATATAGGTTCGCATCCGAACCAAGTAACGTAATGAAACCGCATTTCGATGTTCGGTTCGACTGCTCGCTCAGCACCGCGGCCGCCGTCACGGAGGTGTCAGCGTAATGGTGTTCGAAGCCGCTGGCGCGGCCGAACTGTTCCTCGTCGCGCGCCTGCTGTTCGGCGGCGTCCTCGCGTTCATGGGGCTGAATCACTTCATGAACGCCGAGTCGATGGCTCCCTACGCCGAGGCGAAGGGGCTCCCGCTCCCGAAAGCGTCTGTGTACGTAAGCGGTGGCCTGCTGGCCGTCAGCGGTGTGCTCGTCATCCTCGGCGCGTACGTCGTCGTCGCCGCGGGCGCGCTCGCAACCTTCCTGCTCGCCTCTGCGGTCACGATGCACGATTTCTGGGCGGTCCCCGAAGACCAACAGCAAAACGAGATGACGCAGTTCCTGAAGAACGTCGTGATGGCGGGCGGCGCGCTCGTCGTCCTGACGCTCGCTGGCACCGCGTGGCCGTACAGCGTCGGCCTCTCGCTGGTCTGAGCGACGACGGACGCCTGGCCGCGACGGTCACTTCCTTCGTGCGCTCCGAACGCCGTCAGCCATAAGCCGACACCCGCCCGAGTACCGCTACATGATGCAGGTGTGGGTGCCGGAGGCGTTGGCAGCGGCGCCGTTTCGACCGGCGGCAGTCGTCCTCGCCGTCGTCGTCGGGATGGTCGGCCTCCGCCGGCTCACCGGCGACCGATTGACCGCCCCGCTCCGCCGTCGACTGCTGTTCGGGGTGCCGTGGGGGACGCTACTCACGATGGCTGGCGTCCTCGCTATCTACCTGTTCGTCCAGGGGGCGTGGTGGTATCACCATCCGCTCGTGACGCCGTTCCGGACGTGGTCGTACTTCTACCCGCTCGGAATGTTGACCGGTCCGTTCACCCACAGCGGGCAGGCCCACATCACGGGAAACCTGCTGGGAACCCTGTTGTACGGGACCGTCGTCGAGTACGTCTGGGGCCACTACCCCGAGGAGCGCGGCGTCCAGACGTTCACCTCGCTGTCGACGAACCCGTTCGCACGCATCCTGGCCGTCCCGGCGGCGATGGCCGTCGTCGGCGTGTTCACCGGCCTGTTCGCCGTCGGCCCCGTCGTGGGCTTCTCGGGCGTGGTGTTCGCGCTGGCCGGGTTCGCCCTGGTGACGCGACCGTATCTCTTCCTGGGCGCGCTCTTGGGAAGCCGAATTGTGAACCAGATATACACGGCGCTGTTGTACCCCGAACCGACCGTCGGCGGGACCACCCGGTTCGTGACACCGTGGTGGGCTAACATCGCGATTCAGGGCCACGCCATCGGCTTGCTCGCGGGCATCGTCGTCGCGGGCGCGTACCTCTGGCACCGCCAGGAGCGACCCGCGACGACGCGGGTGTTCTTCGCGACGCTCGTTTACGCCGTCTCGAACGGCCTCTGGGCGGTCTACGTTCCGGTCGGGGGCGGCCGTTTCACGCTGTTCCGGTGGCTGGGGACGGCGCTGGTGTTCGTCCTCGCCCTCCTCGTCGCCGCCGCCACGGCCCAACTCCACCACCGACTCCCGCGGTTCGAACGGGATTGGCACTCGGTGGCCGGAGTGGTCCTCCTCGTCGCCTTCGGCGCGCTCTGTCTCGCGTCGGTGCCCGCCAACACGGTCGCCATCGGTCCCGACAACGTCCCCCAGGACGGCGTGACGGTGCGGGACTACGTCGTCACCTACGACGAGGACGTGCGCAACGAATACGTCGCCAGCATCTCCCTCCCGTTGGGACTCGGTGACGACCGGACGAACGTCTCCGAGAGCGGCGTCATCGTCGCGAGCGACCAGCGCGAGGTGTGGATAGCCGCGGTACCGAAGGGGCGGTTGGCGCTGGACCAGCGCGCAACCGTCGTCGTCGGCGGCGTCGGGTGGCGAGAGACCGTCGTCGCCTCTCGAACCGGGTGGCGCGTCCTCGGGAACGACACGGTGTATCGCGTCCAACTCCGCCGCGAGGGGGGCGACCCACAGACCGCGTTCACCTCTGCGCCGTCGACGGCCGACGCCCGACTCGACGGTCGAAACGTCACGCTCAGGCCCGGGAGCGGAGGGTTCGAACTGAAGGTCACTCGGAAGAACGGCACGTCCGTCGTCGGCCCCCTGCCCGCCAACATGACCACCGAAACGGTCGGCGGCCTCACGTTCCTGCGCAACCGAACGGACCTGTACGCCAGTGTGAACCAGACGCGGGTGAAAATCGCACAGAAGCAGACGCCGCCCGAGCGCTAGGCCCAGACGATTCGGTACACTTCGGCGGTGATGTGGCGTTTATCTGCCTCGTGGAAGTCGAACTGCCGCGGGAGTTCGAACTCCGTCTCGAAGGCGTGGGTCACGTCGCCGCCGTTGTCGCTGGCGAACGACTCCACGAACTCGCGACTTCCCTCGTTGTGGACGGAGTAGGAGACGGCGGCGATGTCGGCGGCAGTCGCCAAGAAACTGCGGTCGGCGTGTTCGTTCCCCGACTGCGCGCCGAACGGCGGGTTCATCACCACCGTCGTGTCGGACGGGGGGCAGAGCGGCGCTCGCGTCGCGTCCGCGCGCACCCACGAGACGGACGTCGTCGATCCGACCTTGCGCTCGTTCTGCCGGGCCGTCGCCAACGGCGCGGGGTCGATGTCCACACCGACGACGGCAGTCGGCGCTCTGAGCGCCGCCCCGAGCGCCAGCATCCCGGTCCCACACCCCAAGTCGACGACGGTGCGGTCTTGCACGTCGCCTTGCAGGTCAGCCGTGTGAATCAGGTGGGCCGCCAGTTCCGGCGGCGTCCGGTACTGTTCGAGGCTGGCCTGTGGGTTGTCGAACCCCGCGACGACACCGAGTTGCTGGGCGAGCGCACTCTTTGTCGGCATCACCTGCAATACGCCAAACTCATGTAAAAACTTTTGGTGATGCCTCGTAGTTATTCCGGACGCGCCAGTTCACGGTCGCGGTCCCTCGCTGCGGTCCACCCGGTAGGGACGACACTACGGGGGTTCGGGACAGCAGAGGACGAACGGAAAACCGCCCTGTTCAGTGGTCGAAAGCGGAGTCCGGCCCGGCGGTCGAAGGCCTTACCACGTGCCGTGGAACGTGTCGAACTCCAGCGACTCCAGCGGTTTCTCGCCGACGGCGATTTCGTACTCACCGGGGGTGAGCATCGGCCGCTTGAACTGCGGGCCGTCGTCGGTCGTGATTCTCGGACACCCGGTGTTGACGTAGGCGTCCATCCCGAAGTTGGTCAGGCGGTCCGGCGTGACTTCGTCCATCGTGATGAGGTAGGCGTCGTCGTTGTTCTCGACGATTTCTTGGGCTTTCTCCCATCGGCCCTGCCCGATTTTGGTGCAGAAGATGACGCCCCACGTCTCGGCGTCCATCGCCTTGTGGACCGAGGCGTAGCGCTGTTTCATGAACTTCTCCGTGTCGGCGATAGTGAGAGAGTTGTTCACCGGGTCGGCGATGACGACCTTCTTCTCGGGGTGTTCCATCGCCAGTCCGAGGGGATGGAACTTCCCGCCGCCGACGTAGAGAATCTGGTCGGCGTCCACGTCCGCAGAAGCGTAGTTACACCCGAGGACCTGCCCCTCGTGGGTCAGTCGGTCGTCGCCCTTGCGGGTGTGGACCTCGTAGCCGCGCTCTTCCAGCCACGAGCGCATCTCGTCGAACTTGTTCATGTGCTGGGCCGTCGTCACCAGTCCCACGTCGGGGTCCTCGTCGGGACTCGTCAGTTCCTCCTCGGCGGCCTGTTCCATCATCGGGAAGACGTCGACGTTCGAGAACAGCGGGACGTAGATAATCTTGTCCGACTCCTTCATCGGCGAGTGACCAAAGTGGACGAACACGTCGGTCCGGCGCATCAGATAGGTGTCGAGGTCGCAGGCTCCGTAACACGGCTGTCCGGACATCATCACGCTCACGTCGTCGGGGAGTTCCTCGCGCAGGTCGTCGGCGACGGCGGGACCGCGCCGCTTCAGGCCCTCGGGGAACTGGAGGCCGACCGTGGAGGCGTCGCGCTCTTCGACGGCGTCGACGATGCGGTCGACTTCGTAGTCCCACTCCCGGTCGTGCTTGAGCGAGAGGCCCGTGTTGCGGAGGTCACCCTCGGTACGCTCTTGACTCATTGGCACGACGTATCCGTTCGAGGTGTATAACCTCGGTGTTTCTTGCCGGGAGGCCCTGTGTAGCCGTCTCACCGTCGGCGTCGACTGCCCCGTTGCTCGCCACCGGACCGCGCACAGACGGCAGGTTTCGGCAGGTTTCGGCAGGCCTATACCGCGCCAGTTCCAACCCCGGAGCATGAGCATCGAGAGTGACACCGCCGCCGACCCCGTCGATTCGAGCGTCGACGAACTCGCCGCCGAGTTCGGGCAGGCCATCGCGGAACTGCCCGTCTATCAGCGCTACGCCGAGGCCAAGGAAGCGGTCGAGAACGACGAGGAAGCCCAGGAGGCGATTCAGGAGTTCGAGCAACTGCGCGAAGAGTTCCAGTTGGCCCGACAAACCGGCCGCGCCTCCCAAGAGGACCTCCGCAAACTGCAGGCCGCACAGGAGGACCTCCACGAGATTGAGGTGATGAGCGAGTATCTGCAGGTCCAGAACGACCTCGAACTCCGCCTGCAGGAACTGAACGAACTCGTCTCCGAGCAACTCGTCGTCGACTTCGGTGGGAAGGCCGGCGGTTGCTGCGAGGACTGAGGCTCGCCCGCTCGTCGCCGTCCTGGTGACGCACCGTCCCCACGGGATGTGTGACGAACATCCACAACGTATTTTTGCCCCACTGTTCGACGGTGCCCTGTGCGCGAACTGCTCCGTAACCGGACGTTTTGCCGCCTCCTCGCCGGTCGCCTCGTGACGAACGCGGGCGACAGTATCTACTACGTCGCGGCGCTGTGGTTGGTCCACGACCTGGCTCAGTCGACGCTCTATACGGGCATCGCGTCGTTTCTCGTGATGGCCCCCGGCATGTTGCAGTTCGCCGTCGGTCCCCTCGTCGACGACGTAGAGGTTCGGTGGGCGCTCGTCGTCACTCAGGCGATACAGGGGTTGCTCGTGCTGACGATTCCGGCCGCCGAATGGCTGGGCGTTCTGTCCGTCGAACTCGTCTTGGTGGTCATCCCGCTGGCGTCGCTCGTCAATCTGGTCACTTACCCCGCGCAGTCGTCGGCGCTCCCGCGCGCCGTCGACCGGGAGAACCTCCCGACGGCCAACGCGGTGTTCAACACGGCCCACGAGGGCGTCAACATGACGTTCAACGCCGTGGGCGGGATTCTGGTTGGGATGGCCGCCGTCGGTGCGGTGGGGGCGTTCCTCGTCGACGCGGCGACGTTCGGCGTCGCCATCCTCCTGTTCGTCGGCCTCACCCTTCCAGAGCGACGGTCGGGCACCGACGTCGATTCGGACGGGGCGGCGAGCGTCGAGACGGCGACGACTGACGGCGGAGCGGACCCGTCGGACGAGAACAGCGAGGGCGACGGTTCAGAATCCGTCGGCGAGCGAGTCCGACGGTACACCGGAGATTTTCGCGACGGCATCGCATACCTCCGTGGGACGGCGTTCGTCCCCGTGTTGCTCCCGCAGGTGTTCATCAGTTTCGCGACGGGGATGCTGCTGGCGATACTCCCGGCGTTCGCCGCGATGCGCGGCGGGTCGGGATTGTACGGCGTGCTGCTGTCGGCGCTCGCGGCGGGCGCGTTGGTCGGGTCCGTCCTCTCGGCGCGCCTGGACGGCGTGCCCTACGGCTACCTCATGCTCGGCGGGACTGCGCTCACCGGTCTCGCGTGGATAGGCGCGGCGCTGTCGACGTGGACGCCCGCCGTCGTCGCGTTCTTCGCGCTCGCTATCGTCTACTCCGGGGGTAACAGTGTCCTGTTCGATACGCTCGTCCAGACCGTCGTCCCGGAGGCCAAACTTGGCCGGGTTACGAGCGCGATGACGACCCTCCAGGGCACCGCGACGCCGTTCGGGTCGCTGGTCGGCGGCGCGGCGGCGGCCGTCGTCGGCCCCGTCCCGCTGGTGATAGCCGTCGGCGTCGCGAACCTGCTGGGCACGCTGTACTTCGCGCTGTCGGCCTCGCTGCGCACGCTCCCGGCCGTTAGAGACGTCGAGTACGGCGACGACCGAATCGAACAGTTCCGCAGTGGTCCGTAACGACTTAGCCATACCCGTTCGCACGACAGAACATGACAGTCGAATCTGACTGGGACGATTGGCTCCTGCGCGCCGTCGAAGACGCCGACCCCGACGGACTGGCGATTTGGTACCTCGGCTGTAACGGCTTCATCGTCAAGTCAAGCGGCGACACGACGGTGTTCATCGACCCCTATCTCGGCATCGGCGACCCGCCCCGGACCGTCCGAATGGTCCCCGTGCCGTTCGAACCGGGCGACGTGCAGGAGGCCGACGCCGTCCTCGGCACGCACGAACACACCGACCACGTTCACGGCTCCTCGCAGGCCCCCATCCTCGCCAGCACGGGCGCGGACTACTACACGACCGACAGCGGCCACGAGGTCATCCACGACGAGGCGTGGCTGGAGAACTGGTCGGTCACCGACGACCAACTCCACGAAATCGAGGAGGGCGACACGCTCGAAATCGGCGACATAACTATCCACGTCGAACCGGCCAACGACCCCGACGCCGACCATCCCGTTTCGTTCGTCTTCGAACACGAGGCCGGGACCTTCTTCCACGGCGGCGACGCTCGCCCGGGCGACTTCGAGACGGTCGGCGAACGATACGACATCGACCTCGGCGTCCTCGCGTTCGGTGCCGTCGGCATGATAGACGACCCGGACACCGGCGAACCACAGCGGACCCAGTGGTACAGCGACGAGAACATGATTATCCAGGCCGCCAACGAACTCCAGTTGGACACGCTCCTGCCGAGCCACTGGGACATGTGGAAAGGCATGACTACGGAACCGACGGTCCTGCACAACCACGCCAACAGCTTCGACCACCCGGAATCGCTCGAAATCGCCGAAATCGGCGACCGCGTGGACTTGTAGGGTTGGATTAATTTAACTTTTTGTAACAGTAAGCAGGTTTATTACTGCTTGGGTATGGACTACCATACATGAGTGACTCGCAAGTGTACGAGGAGGTTACCGTCGTCTCGGACGGCGTCACCGTCACCAAACGGTTCGAGGCCGACGAGTTTCCCGTCCCGGCCATCGCGTTCAACGTCGCGTCACAGCGCTCCGAACCCGTGACGCTCCGTCTCGTCGATACCGTTCCCGACGACGTCGCCGTCGAAGACCTCGGTTTTCACCCCGAGTACGGTTCGGAGTACTGGGACATCAACGACGACCAGATCGCCTTCGTGAAGGAGATAGAACCGGACGCGGACTACACCACGGTGTACGGCATCCGCGCGACGGGCACGGACGACGTGGAAAAGTTCCTCACCGAACCGGAGATAGAGAGCGTCGACCCGCCGCTCGACGAGGAGGACGCCGACCTCATCGGGAGCGGCGGCGACGCCGTCCGGGACGTCATCGCGGGCGACGCCAGTAGCGTCCCGGGCCTCGATGACGAAACCGAGGATGAGGACATCGAGACGCTCGAACTCAAGGACCCGAACAACCCCAGCGCGGGCGCGACGGCCAACGGGGACGGCGAGAGCGGCGGCGATTCGGAGGCGGCGGGTGACGCCGACGCCGATACCGAGGTGGAGACCGGGAACGTCGTGGCGGCGATGGCCGAGGAAATCCGCCAACAGAACGTCTCGGCAGACGACGTGAAGCTACTCAAGCGCGCATTGGACGCGGTATCCGACGACGATGAGACGAGCGGTGTCAACGACGCTCGAATACAGCGAATACAGGGCGATATCGCTGACCTTCGAGCATACACCGACGCGCTCGAAGAATTCCTCGAAGAAAACGGCACTGGTGACCAGGTAATCTCCGAATTCGGCGACCGACTCGACGAATTCGACCAGAAACTCGGTGAGTTCGAATCCGAACTCGGCAGAGCGCGGTCGACCGCAGAAAACGCGGCCGAGGACGTGGCCGAACTGGACGAGACCGTCGACGGCGTCACCGACGAGATGGCGTCGGTCTCCGAAGAAGTGGACGAGATGGATACCACCCTCGAAGAGATGGAGACGGAACTCGACGAGATGCGAGAGGAGATGGGCGATGGCGAACTCGACGACCGACTTTCGGACGTGGAATCGGAGATAGAAGCCCTCAACGAGTGGCGCGAACAGCTCTCCTCGGTCATCGGCGGCGGCAACTAATCGAACTGGTTTTATTCGTCCCGGCTGTGGGTAGGCGTAATGACGACGACCAGAGTGGCCGTCCCGCGCAAGGGACGACCCCTCGAGGCCGTACTGGAACGCCTTGCGAACCGAACCGGGACGACCGAGTTGGCTGACGACATCATTTCCACGCTCCGGTACGAGAAGGCCATCACCAAAGGCAACCAGACCGCCGAGGAGGACGTGTACCATCGCCTCGCCGACTATTCCTCGCTCGCGGACCCGTACGAACCCGAGTACACGCTGCTGCGCGACGACCGGGACGGGATGCCGCGCCGCGTCGTGTTCGACAGCGTCACCGTGCCGACCGACCACGGCGACGTGCAACTCATCGGCCGCGAGGAACCGTTCCGCGCGCTTCGGACCCACGAGTTCGCGCTGGGGTTCGACAGCGCCGACCTCGTCCTCGAAGAGGTGGTCCAACTGCGGGACGAAGCGCTCACCAGCATCGGCGAGATAAACGACCGCATCGACCCGCTGGATACCGACGTGCGCGTCGCCACCGGACTCGGGGACACGGTCTACCACACGCTCCTCGCGACCCCCGACGTGGTCGACTCGCAGGACCGCCCGCTCGATAGGGCGTTCGTCACGAACTACGCTGGTGATCTCTGCATCTCGCCACGCTACGAGCGGTTGGTCGAGGCGGTGCTCGGGACCGCCGCGCTCGACGACATCACGTTCACGTACCCGGACAACGGCAACGAGGAGGAGGCGGACATCGCGGCGACGGGCATCGGCGTCTACCTCACCGTCACCGGGTCGACGGCGCGGGACCACAACCTCGAACTCGGCGAGCGACTGTTTCCCAGCGAGACGGTCCTCCTGGAAAACGCGCGCGAACGGACCGAGACGACGGGACAGGTCGCCGACCTGTTTTCCGAACCCGAGGAGACGGCGCTCCGGTCGGTCTAGCGACGGCGCTCGGCCTTGTAATGTAGCCCCGCACAGACGCCGACGGCGAGCAGGAGGCCCGTACAGACCGCGGAGAGGGGGAGGAGCGGTGTCGCGGCCGTCGCCGCGAACAGGACCGCCCCGACGATGGTAATGCCGGCGTAATACCGGTACCACGGGGTCCGGTCGTCGAATTCGTGGTCGAGGTAGGGGGCGAGGTCCGCGGCGGCGGTCCCCGCTCGCACCGTCCCGCCGTCCCGGTCGAACTCGACTACCGCGAGTTTGTCCATCTTCGGGAGATGACACTGATGGAGGGAAACGTACACGCGCTTTCGCTGTTTTTGCGTCACTGCGTCGGCGGTCGTCCCCTGCTCTATCGCCGCGACGTGTTCTGACAGCGACCCGACCGAGGTTTCGTCGGCGGCGTCGAGGAGGAACCTGACCGCGTGCCGCCGCCGGTCGTTTTTCAACACGTCGAAGACGGTTCCGAGCGGGAGTGATTCCCGTCCCGACTGGTCGGGCCCGGACCTGTCAGGACTCGCCGCTGTCGAGACGGCGTTCGGACCGGCGGGGGGAGACTCCGTATCGCTCACGTGTATCTGGCCTCTGTGACTCGCTGTCGGGAATTCCGTGTGTAAAACCTGACATTCCAGGCATATAGTTCTTACATTTATATGACTGGTTTCGAACAGTCGAAACTACTGTTCTGGGTTTTGGGTCGGGGCTCCATCACGCCGATTTCGAAAGAAGACGAAGGAAGTAATCCCACCTATCCGTGCGGTAACGACGCTGTAACAAATGTGTATCCGGCAATCGGTACGTTCGTGTCGTCTCTGACGACAGCAGTATGAACAGCTCACACACCAACCGCAGGGACGGATGCGATGGAACAAAACAACACAGAACTCTCACGCGACCGCGTCTTCGACATACTCAGTAGTCCACGCCGTCGGTACGTCCTCTACTTCCTCAGGACCGAACCGAACCCGATTCAGTTGACCGACCTGGCCGAACACGTTGCGGCCTGGGAAAACGACACGACGGTTGAAGAACTCTCCACGCAACAACGAAAGCGCGTGTACGTCTCGCTGTACCAGACGCATCTCCCCAAACTGGCCGAGTCAGGACTGGTCGAGTACGATGAGGACTCCGGTGAAGTATCTATCGCCCAGAAGGCGTCGGAGATAGACCCCTACCTCGGCGACCAGGAGGACGAACCGCCGTGGTATCTGTTCTACCTCGGTCTCGCCGCGGTGAGTCTGGTACTCGTCGCGGCGTCGCTGGCGGGCTTGGGGATTGCGGAAGGAATAACCGCGGTGGTCGTGGTGGGGGCGTTCGTCGTTTTGACCGTCGTTCACACGGTATATAGACGGCGTCAGCGCCCGCCGCCGGCGGAGTTCAGCGAATGAATCAGGGCGGCCCGGGTCTCACTCCTCTCCTTCGGGAAGCAGTAATTCGGGCTTGCGAAGGTACGTCGGCGTCTCCGCGAACTCGGCCATCCGTTCGAGGTCTTGCTCCGTAAGATGTTTTGGCATCACCAGTCCGAAACCCCGGATAGGAGATAGTTATAAACTCTATAGGCTCGGAATGCGGTCTTTACTCGACCGCCTGAGTCTCGGTCCGAATCTACACCGTACTTCCTTCCACTGGAATGGCCGCCGATACGGCGACCATTACAATACGACCGTGGCCGTCAGCGGTGGGTGTGCAATCGCTTGTTCGGCGCGTCCGGTGGGGTCGGTAGTCGTGTGGCCGTGGGAACACCTCGCCGTCGGCTATCTTTGCTTCTCGCTGTTGCTCCGCGTTCGGGGCCGACGGCCGCGAACGATGGGCGTCGTCGCCGTCGCGGTCGGTTCGCAGTTTCCCGATTTAGTCGACAAGCCGCTGGGATGGGGGACGACCCTGCTCCCGTCGGGCACGTCGCTCGCGCACTCGCTCCTGTTCGCCGTTCCGGTATCGATACTCGTCGTCCTCGCGACGCGTGACCGATACCCTTCAGCGGGGACGGGATTCGCGCTCGCGTACCTCGCGCACCTCCCCTGTGACGCTCTCTACGGCCTCGCCTTCGGTCACCACCCACGGCTGGGATTCCTCCTGTGGCCGCTTGTCCCCATCGAACCGTCGCCGCCGACGAACGTCCTCGCGCGGGCCGCGGAACTGTTCACCGAGTTCGTCGCCGTCTTGGGGACGCCGCTGGGGCTTCGATTCCTCCTCCTCGAAGCGCTTCTGGTCGGCGGGACGGCCCTCCTCTGGTACGCCGACGGCCATCCGGGCCTCGAACTCGTTCCCGGCACCGCCGTCGGTGAGTGAACGCCGGCTACATTGTTCCGGCCGCGGGATATGTTATTAGAAAAAATACAATTGTCTGACGGAATCTTTATACCAATCGCTGTCAATTCAAAATCAACAAATGGCTGACAAGGACTCGGCAGCTATCAGTGAGGTCGATACCGGCGATATTGAACCGACGCCGCTCGACTCGGAACCGTCGTACGACCCGCGGACCGATACGTACACCACGGCGTTCGACGCCGACCGCACCGACGCGGGGTACGCGCTCGTCGAGGCGCTTGCGAAGGTCCGGTGCTGTGACGTGAAAGAGCTCCCGCCGCTGTCGGATTCGCTGGACCCGGATGCGCTGACGATGCTAATCGGTGAGGCCGATGCGCCAATCAGCGTTGACGTGATCATCGATGGGTTCCGCGCAACGATTCGAAGCGACGGGCGAATCGAAATCGAACCGCCGAACTGAGTTCGTTCGAGAAAGGGAGGGCCGAAACGACCGAGTCAGCGGGTGGAGTTAGGGCTTATTTTCGCGACGTCGACCGAGGACGAGGAGTCCCGCGGTCAGCGCGAGGACTGCGACGACGACGCCGAACCCGGGACCGCTACCCGCGGTGGTCTCGGTGGCGTCCGTCGTGACGGGCGTCGAACTGTCCTCGGTCGGCGTGGGCGTCTCCGCTTGCTCGACGGTGAGCGTGCCGACCGATTCGCCGCCGACGGTCACCTCGTGGTCGCCCGCCGAGGGGGAAATCGACGCGGTCACCGTCTGCTCGCTCCCCGGCGAGACGGTCACGGTCTGCTGGCGCACCGTCTGCCCGTCGACCTCGAAGTTCACGGTGTGGTCGACGGCGGCGGACCCGCTGTTCGTGACCGTCGCAGTCACCGTCGCCGACTCACCGGCCGTCATCGAGGTGGTCGAGAGCGACCCGGTGCTGGTGACCGGTGTGACCGTTCCGAGGGCGACGGTCGAGAACTGGTCGGTCGTCGCGCTGTAGGTCACGTTGTCGGGCGTCGAGGAGACGCGAGTGGTCGGGAGCGGTTCCCAGTCACCGGTTTCGGACTGTCGGTAGACGACGACGCTCGCCTCGCTCGTGTTTAGCGCGCTCCGGTTCACCTCGATGGTGACCGTGCCGTCCGTCATCGCCGTAGTTGCGTCCGTCCCGTTGGACTGGAGCGACGGCGAGAGCGCGAAGCCGTGTTGGACCGACAGGCCCTCGGCAGGCGGCCCGTCAGCGCCGAGGGGCGTCGAGGTGGCTTCGAGCCACATGGTCCCCGACCCTGACGCGTTGACCGTCACCGTCCGCAGAGTCGAGCCGTTGGTTCGGACGCGGAACTCGAAGGGGACCGTCTCGCCGCTGGTGGTGTTCTGCTTGATACCCATCTCGGTTCCGTCGGCGAGCGAGACGGTGTTGCCGTCGGGCGAGTCCGGGGGCACGATTGTCAGCGTCTCGGTCGTTTCGTTCGGCAGTCCCACGCTGTGTTTGCCGGTCTGGTTGGGGGTCAGCGTGACCTGCATGGTCCGCTTCGTGTACGGTTCGACCGTGCCGTTGAACCGGGCGGCCTCCGCGCCGTTGACCAGCACGCTCTCGTTGAACGTTCCGGCGGCGTCGCCGTAGTTGGCGACGGTGACGCTGTAGGTGACGGGCGTCCCGAGCGTCGCCGAAGTCACGTCGAGACCGTTGCTCATCAGATTCAGCGACGACTCGGGCGGGCCGATCGGGGCGTGTCCGCCACCGTCTGTGTGGCCGCTCGTCTCGCTGGTCGGCTCGTCGGTGGTCTGGTCGTCCACGGACCCCGCCAGCCGCGTCTCTAAGACGTACGCGAACTCGCCGTCCTCGTCACCGCTTCCCACGATGAGGCGGTAGGAACGCTCTTGCTCGACGGTGTATTCGAGCGTCACGTCCCGTCCGGCGTAGGGCGCGACTTCCTGTGCGACGACCTGGCCCTCTCTGTCGATGAGGTACAGCGCGGAGTCGACGGAGCCGTGCATGGTGATTTCCACCTCGTCGCCGGGTTCGGCGTCGAACCGGTACTCGTCGTAGGCCCCGCCGAAGCGCGTGCTCTCGGAGCTCTCGTCGTCGACGACGCCCACTCTGGTTTCACCGATACTCACGGACGACTTCTCGTCGACAGTCAGGTTTTCGAGCGAGAGGAGGTACTCGTAGCTCTTCTCGGGGAAGTGGCTGGTCACCTGAATCGTGTACGTGCCGTCCTCGGGGAGTCGAGCGACCACTTGGGAGTTGTTGCCCGGGCCGCCGTCCTCGTTCATCGACACTTCCGTGCCGTCGGGACCGACGAGGACCAACGACGTGTCCGTCGGGCCGTACAGCTCGATATCGACCACGTCACCGGCGCTCCCCTCGAAGGACACCGGTTCGTAGTAGAAGTCGCCGGTGTGACCGTTGTCGACCGGAGCCTCTCGCACCGGGTCGACGCTATCGACCGCGCCCGACACCGTCTCACCGTAAGCAATTTCGCGTGTATCTTGGGTCGACTGTGCCGCAGCGACCATCGTCGTACTCGCAATCGGCCCGGCGAAGACGACGGCGAGGACCACTGCCACGACGGCGAGGCGCGTACTCGCTCGGCGTCTCCGACCCGAGCGGCTGTGTGTCTGTTCTGACATCACGGGTGAGGAGACGATACTTCGGTATAGTTACCCACTCTGTACGGGACTATCGTCGGTGATAGGCCGCGAAGTCACCAACTTCGCTCGAAATCCGGTTCTAGGCTCGGATTTATAGCGATAATCGCGAGTATCGAGAACGTCAGTGACTGGTTATTGGGTTCGTTACCATACTTTGTCCACACTGCGTTTCACGAGTGTCACTCGACTTCACCGCCGAGCGAGCGTTCGTCGGCGACGACAGCATCGGGCTGGATTATTTCCTCTGGGGAGTCGTCCTCGCCGCCGCGAGCGCGGACGTGGCGCTGACGCTGCTCGGGTTGTCGATGTGTTTCAGCGAAGCGAACCCGGTCGCGCAGATGGCACTCGACACCGGCGGCGGGGCCGGACTGTTCGTGCTGAAGGCGGCCGCGCTCGGCGCGCTGTTCGCCGTCTACCGGTACGCATCGTCGCGGTATCGCCGCGCCGCGCTCGTCGCGTTCTCACTCCCGCAACTGTTCGCGGTCGGACACAACACGCTCCTCATCGTGAAGCACGCCCACGTCTGTTAGGTCTGTTCGTCCGCGAGGACGGCCGAGGCGACAGCTTCGTTCGCCGACGACTCCAGCCAGTCGAGGGCGTCCTCCGGGGTGAACGACTCGCCGTCGACGAGACACGGGAAGACGCTGACGAGTTCGTCCTCCGCGTAGAGTGCGAGACACCGACACGGCGGGACGATTCGCCGGAACGATTCGTCGGTGATGCTGGAAGTCACCTTCGAGATTCTGAAAAACGGTGCGATGGAGACGTCGCGCGTGGCCGCGAGCGCGTAGAAATCACCGATAGCCGAGACGACGTGCTTGCCGGTCCCGATTTCGGCGAGCGCGCTCCCGGTACAGATACTGTCTCCCCAGACGAACAGGTCGAGGTCGGTGAGCACGTCATCGTCGACCAGACTCCTCAACCGTTCGGCCAACTCGTCCTGTTGTTGCTTGCTCCCCACCGGTGCGAGTGAGTGGACGAACATCTCTGCCCGGAGCGGTGTCTCTCTCGAAGGCAGCAGTGACCGGAGGATGTCCGATGACTCACGTGAACTCTCTGGCATCACCAACACATCCCACCAGTGAAGTATTAAAAGGGAAGGACCTTTTCACCCGACTAAGTCCGGCCTACAAGCCTTCTATCTCCGAATAATTGGACATAAGCGGTCTGAAAACGGGAGAGCGAACAGCGCAGGTGAGACGGCGGTGCGTACCGCCGATGATGGCCTGAGTGGGGGTGGGTGAGTTGGCAAGGGATGGACCGGTAGGCCAGTACGTGCAGGTGCCGCCCTCCCGGACAGTACGTGGTCGGCCTGTTCGTATTGTTATACCCTCGCTATCCGGGTAGGCCCGTCGTATGCGGCCGTTGCCGGGCCGACGGACCGAGGGTCGGGGAGCGACGCTGTCGGGCCGGAAGGAGACGTATAACTACTGCTTACCGCGGTCGTTCCTCCGATGTGATGCTCTTTCCCAAACGCATCATCGTCCCGAGTATCGCCCTCGTCTTGGTTGCCCTCGCTTACCGCACCCGTCGGTCGAATGCAGACGAATGAGTCGGTCCCGCGGTCGGTCGTTCGACGGCACAGTCGACTCCCGAGGGGGTGCGTAGAGTGAGTCACGACGCCGCCGAAGAAACAGTAGCGGAGCGACCGAAGTGCGTCTGGGACGACCAGACGCTCTCGCTGCTGGCGTCGGCGCGACGGCGAACGGTCGTCGCCGTCCTCGCCGAGGCCGCCGACACGACCCACACGCTCGACTCGCTGGCCGCCCGCGTCGCCGAGCGAGAGGCAGTCGACGGTGGCGAGGATATGCCGACTCACCGCGTTACCGCCGACTTGCACCACGTGCACCTCCCGAAACTCGACGCCGCGGGCGTCCTCGAATACGACTCCGACCAGCGGACCGTCGTCGCCCGCGAAACGGCACGTCTCGAGTCGCTGCTCGACGTGTTCTGAGCGGCCAGCGCCGTGGAGAATTTTTGCGCCGAGAGAAGACGGGACGGGTAGCCGCGGCGTCTCAGCCGAAGCGCCTGTAGAGTCGCGCCATCGTGCCGATGGCTTTCGAGCTCCGTTCGAGCGAGTGGTACTGCGTCAGCGTCGGCGCGAACTTCGACTTGTACCGGGACAACCGCGGGTTGTTCGCGCCCACGAGGTCGTACGACGCCAGCCCCCGACCGGCGGCCTCGCGGATGACGTGCCAGTGGAGCAGGTCGTTCACGTCGTACTCCACGTCGGTCTTGACGGTCCCCTGCCAGCCGTAGGCGCGCCGGTCGTCTTCGAGGACGATACTCCCGCCCGCGAAGGTGCCGTCGACCGAACAGACGTACGGTCGGACGTAGCCCTCGGGGAGGGCCTCGTAGAGGTCGGCGACGAAGTCGGCAGTCACGGTAAACGAGATGTCCTGTTCGGCATGTCGGTTCCGGACCTGCGTGATGATGCTCTGGGCGGCGGTCACGTCACCTTCGGTAATCGAGCAGGCGTCCTGGGCGTCGCGGATGTTCGACCGCGCGTCCCCGCTGAAGCGGTCGAACAGGGCGTCGGGGTCCGTCTCCAAGTCGACGACGTAGGTGAACCGGGGCGTCTCCTCGAACAACTCCCAATCGAAGGGGCGCGTGTCGGGTGCCGTGATGGAGGTTCGGACGTGGACGTAGTGGGGGTCGTGCGTCTCGTCGAGCCACTCGATAGACTCCTCGACGAACCGACGACGGCGGCGCTCGACGCTGTTGGTTTTCATCCCCGGTTGGGACACTATCACCGGTCCCATGTAGCTCACTTTCAGGCTCGGCGGCGGCGAGAATGCGGTGGTTATCGGCCCCTTCCGGATGACGAACAGCGGAAACAGCCCGACTATCTGCTCGCCCTTGTAGCCGACCAGCGGATAGAGGCTCGCGTTCGCGTACTTGGCGAACACTTCGAGGGCCTCGAACCGGTGGAACGGGGTTCGCTCCGGCGTCCGTCCGAGCGCCTCGTTCCACGCGTCGCGGTCACTACTGGAGAGGGCTTCTACCTCTATACTCATCTATCCATCCCTCGCGGTGTACCCCGATTTCGAGGGCCGTAACACGCCAACATCGGTTGTCAATACTGGCGATTCTGCGGGGTAAGTTATACCCCTCCTAACGGTTCGACGCCCATCCTGAATCCGACGCCGCAGAGCGCAGTCCGCGGGAAGTATGTGAGCCATAACAAAGCGACGAACCGGATATGGCGTAATCGAACAATGGCTATCGCGATGTTTCGGGGCGAGTATGTTCGAACGATGGACCAGTGGGGGACAGAGGTGTGAGCGTTTCGGAGACCGCTCGCCGCCTCGCGGCCTCGACGCTCGAGACGGTACCAGTGGACCTCTTGGTCCTCGTGGCTTACGTCGTCTTCGCGACGGCAACCGTTGGGGCGGGCGTCGGCGGGACGGTGGTGTTGTTCCTCGTCGGGGGCGTCCTCGTGCTGTTCGCGCCGGGGTACGCCGTCGTCGCGGCGCTGTTCCCCGGCCGCCCGACCACTCGGGACGCGGGCGAGGGGGCTATCGCCCTCTCACTCGGGTCGGCGCACGACGGCTTGCTGGCCCGCGAGCGACTCGCGCTGTCGTTCGGCGTGAGCGTCACGCTGATCCCCCTCCTGGCCGTCACCCTCGGCGCGTTCGGTGTCCAGTTGACGACCGAGTCCGTCCTTGCGACGGTGTGGCTCATCGTCGGGAGCGGCGTCGTTATCGGAGCGGTCCGCCGACTCGCGCTCCCACCGAACGAACGCTTCGACGCGCTGACCATCGCCCGACAGTCGAGCGGCGAGGGCCTCTTGGCGGGTGACGCGCTGACGAAGGCGCTCACGGTCTGTCTCCTCGTCTGCGTCGTCGCCGCCGTTGGTTCACTGTCGGTGGCCCTGGCCGGTGCTGACCAGTCGATGTCCTTCACCAGCGCG
Organism: Haloarcula marina; assembly: GCF_024218775.1. Lineage (NCBI taxonomy): Archaea > Methanobacteriati > Methanobacteriota > Halobacteria > Halobacteriales > Haloarculaceae > Haloarcula > Haloarcula marina. The sequence goes on from NZ_CP100404.1 coordinate 1,666,990, forward strand.
TCGCTGCTGACCGAGTCGTCCGACGGCGAGTTCATCGCCGGTGGCTATCCGACCAACGGCAGCGTCGGGGAGTCCCAACCGCTCGCCGTCAGAGTGACCAACCACCACGACAGCGCCGCGAACTACACGGTGGTTGCGAAGTTACAACGGGTCGACGGCGGGTCGGTCCTCGCCAGCGACGAACTGTTCCGGACCGGACAGCACGTCGGCGTCGACGAGACGTGGACCTACGACCACACCGTCACGCCGACGATGGCGGGGCAAGACCTCCGACTCGTCTACTACGTCGTCCGCGGCCCCGTCCCGGACCAGATAAACGAAGGCTCCGCCGACCGGGTCCTGTACCTCCGCATAGACGTTTCGCCGAACTAAGGCGCGTCGCGGTCTCTTTTCGCCCATCGCTGCACTCCGGTCAGCCGAAGACGACTAGCAGGACATAGGGCTGCTAGCTCCGTTGTGTGGCTGCCACGCCCATCGGATAGCGTCGACTGACGCTGTGCGTGTGGCTGCGTCCTAGCCGTCAGAAGACCTATCAGCGCTCGTCGGTAGCACGCACGTATGCAGGTGTCTCCGGCCGGGTCGGTCGCGTATCTGACCGCGCTCGCGCTGTTCGTCGTCGCGTGGGTCGCCGTGGGCTACGCCTTCTACGCGGACGCGTCGGCCCGCGGGACCCGATGGCCGCTGTTCTGGAGCGTCGTCTCGGTGCTGTTCCTCCCGGCCGCCGCGTACTATCTGGTGTCGGTCCGTCGCAGGCGCACTCGGTCGTCGCCGGTCACCCGAACCGAACGAGCGGCGCGCGTCGTCGGCGTGGCCAGCATCGGTGCGACGGTGGTGGGGTCCGTCCTGGCGCCGCCGGACCCGCTCTCGGCGGCGGTGCTCACCCTCGGCGCGTTCGCCGTGTTGCTCCCGACTGTGTATTTCCTTGCAGTCCGTCGGTGGGGCGGACCGCGGCTAGTCGACCTGTGAGAACACGGCAACGAGAACCCAGAAAACGGAAGCGAACCGAACAGGACGAACCGGTGCCGAGTGCGACGAGGCGGAACGAAATCGAGGGACCGCTACAACTGCCGGGTCAGGACGACGATACCGCCGACGACCACGCCGACGCCGCCCACCGCGAGGAGCGCGAGCGTCAACGGCGACCGGGAACCGCCGTCCCCGGACCCGCCGCTCCCGCCGACGAACGTCTCCTCGGTCTGGGTCACCTCGCCGTCGACGGTCACCGTTGCGTTCTGTCCGTTGACGCTGAGGGCGTACTCGCCGGGGCGCTCGATGCGCTGTTCGAACGTCACGGTCCGGGACTCGCCGGGTTCTAACTGCATCCGTTCGGTTTCGACGACGTCGCCGAAGGCGACGAACTCCGCGCTGACGTTCCCGGCGGCGGTCCCGTCGTTGGTGAACGTCGCGTTCACCCGGACCGTTTCGCCGGGTGCGACGCGGGACTTGGCGACGCTGACCGACGGCGACCCGATGCTCGCCACCGATTCGGCCACTTCGAGGGTGCGGCTCTGCCCGGCGAGCGAGAGTTCCTGCGTCCCCGCGCGAGTCGGCGTGATCGTGAACGACAGGTCCGCCGTCCCTCCAGCGGGGACGGTCACCTGCTCGGAGGCGACGACGCGGCCGCCGAGGACCGTCGTCACCGTCTCGGTCCCGTCGCGGTGACCGGTGTTCGACAGCGTCGCGGTGACGATGAGCGGCTGTCCCACGACGGGTGACCCGGCGGTTCCGATGCTCTCACCGCTGACCTGCGGCGTGGCGACGCCGAGCGCCATCGGGGCGGCGGGGTCGGCGGTGACGTTCATCACCACGGTCGACCCGTTCCGGACGACGGTTCCTTCGGCGGGTTCCCACTCGGACCCGCTCCACGTCGCGGGCGTGAGCGACCCGACCGACCCCCCCTGACTCCGGACCCACTCGCGGTCGATTGCGAGTTGGTAGGTCACCGAGGACGCGCTTCCACCGGATACCGATGGGCCAAGGGCGAGGGGCGTCCGGTCGGTTCCGTTCGGCGGTTCTGTCGTCCCGTTCCACTCGTCGCGCACCGTGACCGTGGTGTCGGCGGAGACGTTCGAGAAGGCGACCCGGCGGACGCGGACTTCGCTCGGGCCCAGCGTCCCGTCGTCGAGGCGCGTCTCGAACCGGTCGGTCGCCTCGGCGAACGTGACGTTCAGGGTGCCGACCGTCTGGGTCACGGTGGTCTGCTCAGACTCGGGTTCCGGCGTCGGTTCCGGGGCGGGTGGGAGGGACGACCCGCCGCTGCCGCCGCTGTCGCCGCTATCGTCGTCGTCACTGCCCCCGCCACCGCCGCCGGAGCTACCGCCGCTGTCACTGCCGCCACCGCCGCCGCTGCTGGCCTGTCGTTCGACGGTGACCGCAGTCGTCGCGGACGCCGTCTGTCCGAAACGGCCGGTCGCGGTGTAGCTCACGGTGTACGTTCCGGGGTCGTCGAAGACGTGCCTGACCGACGTGCCGACGTTGGTCGCCGTCTCCCCGTCGCCGAAGTCGATACTGCGGTCGACCACTCGTTCGGACGGCGACGCCCCGAGGGAGAACCCCACCGATTCACCGGGTTCGGACTGACTCGCGTCGGCCCGTATCGTGGCCGAGAGGCGTTCGTCGACCGTCACCGAGACGGGTGCGCTCGCGGTATCTGTTCGGTTCGCGCCGTCGACGACGGTCACCGACACGGTCTGGTTGCCGACGGTCCCGAACGTCGTGGTCAGCGTCGGCGTCGTGGTGACGTTTTCGGGGGTTCCGTCACCGTTCAGGTCCCACTCGTAGGTCGCGCTCCCGCGTGGAGCGGTCGAGTTCGAGGCGTCGAGGGTTACGCTCGTTCCCGCCTGTACGGTCGCGGGCGCGCTGAGGCTGGCCGTCGGGTCTCGGTTCTCGTTGAGGCCGACCGTGACCGTCGCTGTCGCGGTATCTGTTCGGTTCGCGCCGTCGACGACGGTCACCGACACGGTCTGGTTGCCGACGGTCCCGAACGTCGTGGTCAGCGTCGGCGTCGTCGTGACGTTTTCGGGGGTCCCGTCACCGTTCAGGTCCCACTCGTAGGTCGCGCTTCCGCGCGGAGCGGTCGAGTTCGAGGCGTCGAGGGTCGCGCTCGTCCCCGCCTGTACGGTCGCGGGTGCGCTGAGACTGGCCGTCGGGTCTCGGCTCTCGTTGAGGCCGACCGTGACGGTCGCTGTCGCACTGTCGCGTTCCCCGGTCGATTCGGTCACGTTCAGCGTGACGTTGAACTGTCCCGTCTGCGCGTACGTGTGTGACACCTGCTGTCCGGTGGCGGTCGTCCCGTCGCCGAAGGTCCACTCGTAGGTCGCTCCGGGGCTGGCCGTCGAGTTGGAGCCGTCGAAGGCCACCGGCTCAGAGACGGTCGCTTGCGTCGGGGCGTTGATGGTCGCGGACACCGTCCCCGCCGTGACGTTCACCGTCGCCGTGGCTTCGCTCCGCAACCGCGTCGTGTCCTCGACGACGACGCGAACGGTCCGCTGGCCGATGGTGTCGTAGGTCTGCTGGAGCGTCGGCGTCGTCGTCGTGTTGTCGATGGTGCCGTCGTTGTCCACGTCCCAGTAGTAGCGGTAGATGCCGTCTGGGTCCGTGCTCGCGCTGGCGTCGAGCGTGACCGTCGTTCCGGGGGTCGCCGTCTCCGGGGTCACCGTCAGGTCCGCGTTCGGGGCCGTGTTGGTGGGACAACCGCCCTGCCGGACGGTCACCGACTCGGACTTCGAGAGCGGCGCGAGCCGTTCGTCGGGGCCGCGCGCCGCCCACGAGAGGTTGCCGTCGGCGTAGGGGGAGTCGAGTTCTCGAGCTGCGTACGTGTCGTTCCCGAAGGCCGCTTGGATGGTGATACCGCTGTCGTTGACGTGGCCCATGCCGGAGAGCGCCCCGCCGTCAGTTCGTTCGGGTGCCCAGACCCAGTCGACGCGACTCCGCGTCTCGCCGTGGATGAACCGGTCGTCAGCCTCCTCGCTGTAGTTGTCGTCCTCGACGGACCAACTGGCCTGCTCGGGGATGTTCTGGATGTCCATCGAAACCGCGCCACCTTCGGGGCTGTCGTCGTTGCGCCGGTCGTGGAGGAAGAGGAGGCTGTCGGCGTTCTCCCCACGGTAGACGTAGAACTGGCTAACCTGCGAGACCTGCCGGTCGTCGGTCCCGTGAGAGCTAAAGTCAGAGTTCGGGGAACTCCGATAGTCGTAGTACGACGTGACGTTTTGGGAGGCGTCGCCGACTATCGTCAGCGGGATACATCGGTCGCCTTGCTCCACGCTGTACGCGTCCGGGCGGTTCTCGACGTTCCCGACGTTCCCCGCGGCCATCCCGACGGGACCGAACGGAGCGAAACTGGCTGCGACAACCAGTAGTACACAGGCGATGCTCCCGATAGCAGCAGTCTCACGTTCCATGGTGGTCTGACGGGCTGGTGCCCGACTGAGTATGGTCGGATTTCAGAAGAATCCGGCTTTGTTATGGATAGCCGTCTCAGCGGCGGAACCGGTTACAACTACCTTACGGCCGGATAAGAGGTGCCGTCCGATTCGACTACAGTGCTCGATACACACTGCTTACTCGCCGGTAACTGCAGCGATTGTCTGGCAGCGGAACACCAGACGCTGAATCTCGTCGTCTTCGATACGTGCGCCGTCGGCAGAGACCCGGTTCAGTTCCCGCCCCCGGAACTGTCCTCGCCGAAGCGGGCCTCGACGACTATCTCGTCGTCCTCGGCGACCCAGGACGCCCGCTCGGGAATCTCCGTTACAGCCAGCGACAACGCGGCACCCCGTTCTCTCGTTTCGCTAATCGGAGGGAAGACGAGGCGTCGCCGCGTTCCCCGCGGTAGACGTACAGTTGGCCCACGCCCGAGACCTGCCGGTCGTCGGTTCCGTGGGAACTGTAGTCCGAATCGGAGGCGTTACGGTAGTCGTAGTACTCGCCGACCGTCTCCGTCAGGTCGCCAACGATAGCGGATACCACTGCTCGCCCTGCACCACGCTGTACGCGACCGGTCGGTTCTTGCCGGTCGAAACGGCCCGATTGGCAGGGCCGACGACGCCCGCGGATGCGACCAGCACGGGAAACACGAGGGCCACGTCGACGGCACCCTCCGCTGCTCGGATACTGCCGCGACGGCAAGCTATCTGAGCATATTCGTGTTTCCCGACAGGAATGTGTCCGTTATCGGTCGAGCGTCTACAGGGAGTCCGTGTTCAGCGCTATCTGTTCGCCCTCGTCGGGACGGACGGCCGCCCGGCGAATTTCCTCCATGACGCGGAGCGTCCACGTGCCCTCCTCGATGGGGACGGGCATCGGGTCGCCGTTCATGATGGCCTCTGCCTCCACGTCTATCTGGTAGTAGTGCGAGTCGAGGTCGCGCTCGTACTCCCAGTCGTCGTAGTACGAGCGCTTGCCGACGGCGACGATGTTCTCCAGCGTCCCCCTGACGCGGCCGAGGATGTGGTCGACGTTCATCATCGCGCGGGCCTTCGGCGATGCCTGATAGTCCTTGTCCAGCACCGTCACCGACTGCGAGACCACGTCGATATCGAGACTTCCGCGCTCGCCGTGGACGGTCAGCGTCTTGTGGGGAATATCGCTTGCGAGGACCGTCCCGCTACACAGCACGCCGTCGCCGCTGGTGTACTGGAACTGGGCGCTGTCGTAGTCGAATCCCTGCTCGTACTCCTGTGTGAGGGCGGTCTGGGCCTGAATGCCGTCCTCGGCGGCCGGATAGCCCCCGAGTTTGAGGACGAGATAGATGGGGTGGGGAAGCCCCTCCTCGAACTCGCCGCCGGGGAGGTCGAACGCCCACGCGCCCCGCTTCACTTCGTCGGGGTACGTCTCCCCGGCGTAGAGCATGTTGACCGAGCGGAGCTCGCCGATGACCCCGGCGTCGATGAGACGCGCCGCCTTCCGAATCGCGGGGTCGTAGTTGTGGTTGTGGACGACCGACGCCTTCGCGTCGTGTTCCTCGACGAGCGCCTCCAGTTCCTCGGCCTCTGCGGCCGACGTGGTGACGGGTTTCTCTATTTGGACGGCGATGTCGTCTTCGATAGCCATCCGGGCCAAGTCCAGATGCGTCTGTACGGGCGTACAGAGGTGAATCCAATCCAGGTCCTCGCGGGCGAGCATCCCCTCGAAGTCGGCGTACGCGCCGATATCGTACTCGGTAGCTTTCTTCCGCGCACGCGATTCGTCGAGGTCACAGATGCCGACGAGGTCCGTCTTCGGACACTTCTTCAGGCCGGAGAGGTGAAAGTCCGACACCACTCCACCGCCGACGACCGCAGTTTTCAGTGTCATCGTCACATCTCCTCGCTCGTATGGGTATTGTTATAGGCGCTATGTGGGCTGGTATGTACCTCTTACCGCGTTTCGGGTCCCCTACGTTGACTCTCCGTGCGCGTGGATTCGGCGGGTGCGACACTCGAAGAGCCGCTTCCTGGGGACAGGCCGACCATAACAATGCCGTGAACAGTCCGAGTTCGGGTGAAGAATGGGTTACGAACACCTCCACCGAACCGGGATGTGGTGACTGTGTACGAGGATGCCACAGTCGCCGTCGTCGTCCCGGCGTACAACGAAGAGGGCTTGGTTGGACGAACGATTGAGACGATTCCCGCCTACGTCGACCGGATATACGTCGTCGAGGACGGCTCGACCGACGGGACGTGGGACGAAATCCGGCGCACTGCGCAGGCGGTCAACGAAGCCACCAATCGAACCAACGGATTCGAACGTCGTGTCGTCCCGATTCAGCACGACCGGAACCGCGGTGTCGGCGGCGCGATCAAGACCGGGTATCTCGCTGCGCGCGAGGACCGCATCGACGTGACGGCGGTCATGGGCGGCGACGCCCAGATGCAACCCGAACTCCTCGAAGGGGTCATTCGACCCATCGTCGAGGACGAGGCCGACTACGTGAAGGGCAACCGCCTCCTCTCGCGCGAACACGCCAGCGGGATGCCGAGATTTCGGTACGTCGGCAACCGCATCCTGACGTGGCTCACCCGAATCGCCAGCGGCTACTGGTCCATCGGCGACCCGCAGAACGGCTACACCGCCATCTCGCTGCACGCGCTCGAGACGACCGGTATCGAGGAGATGTACGAGTACTACGGCTACTGTAACGACATCTTGGTCCGGTTGAACGTCGCCGGGATGCGCGTCCTCGACGTGCCCCGGCCCGCGAACTACGGCGAGGAAGAGAGCCACATCACCTACCGCTCGTACATCCCGAAGGTCTCCGGGATGCTCCTCCGAGATTTCCTCTGGCGCCTTCGGACGAAACACACGGCCGAGGGGCCGTACTCGATGCTCGGGCTATTCGCGGCATCGGCGCTCGCGGGTCTCGGCGGCGTCGCCGACACGATTCGCCGCAGCGACTCTGCGGGCGAGGCGCTGGGCCGCCTGCTCGTGACCCTCCTCCTCAGCGGGACGTTCCTCGTGGCCGCGCTTCTCATCGACCGGGGGAACGAGTCACACCTGGACGGCCGAGCGACGACTGACGCCGCCGAGCAGCCCGCGACGACGGACGAATCACGGAGCGTCCCCGCGGCGACCGGACAGGACTGATTCCAGCAGCGCCTTACTTGGCATACGGCATCTATAACAATTCCCCGCTCTCCGTCAGAGAGCGTATGGCCGGTAACTGGACGCGGCGAGAGTTGCTCGCCCGACTCGGGGCAGCGGGCGGTTTGGGGGCGCTCGCTGGATGTCCAGGCGACGGGGAGACGGAGTCACCGACGGAAACGGAGACGGCGTCCCCCACGGACCCGCAACGGTCACCGGATTCGACCGACGGGGGGGAGACCCCGACGGCGTCCGCCTCGACGACGACCCCACAACCGCCGACCGCGTCTGACTACGACCGCGTCGTCGACGTTGTCGAGGCCGGGGCCGACCCGAACGGTCGCGAAACCGTGCTCCCGGTCCTGAACGACATCGACCCGAACGATACGCTGGTCGAGTTCCCGCCGGGGGAGTACTTCATCGACGGCCAGTGGCGGCTTCACGAGTTCCAGAATTTCGCCGTCCGAGGGCCGGAGGCGACGATTACGACCGTTCCGAACTTCACCGGACCGCTGTTCGGGTTCGGCGGGACCGGGGACGCCTCGAACCTCGCCGTCGAAGGGTTCACCTTCGACTTCCGACAGCGTGACACCGGCCCGCGTCCACTCTACGGCAGGGTGAGAGACGGCCTCTACGTCGGCGACGTGACCGTCCGCGGCGAGTTCGACATCGACCAAGACGGGATGCGCTTCGACGTCACCGCGCCGGGCGGTACCGGCGTCGTCCGTAACCTCCGGATGCCCGACGGCGGGCACCCGCGGTACCCGAATACCGGGTGTTACGTCGGCGAGACGCACCGCGGCCACCTCCGGTTCGAGGAGTGTCGCATCGACGGCTTCCCCGACAACGGCCTGTACGCCTCGCCCGCCGTCGGCCGCGTCGACGTACTCGGCGGCGAGTACCGGAACAGCGGCGTCTCGAACGTCCGAGTGAGCGGTCCCGCGACGGTCCGCGGCGTGACCGTTCGCTGCAACGAGGCGCGCGCCGGTGTTCCGAACATGCGGGGCATCCGCCTCCGCGAGGGGAGTGATATCCTCGTCGACAACTGCCGGGTCGTGATGGACCGCGTCACGGAGAGCGACGGGGCCATCACCTGCGCCGAGTGGCTGGAGTCCGCCACCGTCAGGAACACGCACGTGACCGTCCGGGCCGACGGCGTCCGGGCGCTGTGGGCGAAAGCGCCGCGGTCACCGCTGTCGGGGAACCGGCAGTACCCGTTGCAGGTCCGAAATCTCACCGTCGACGGGTCGGCGGCGACGGACGCCGCGGTGATGGTGGCCGAGCGGCCGGGAACGCTGTTGGAGACTCTCTGCATCTGTCAGTCGGGAGCGGCCCGCGACGGCGTCCACCTGCTCGACTCCGGCCAGTCGACGCTCTCGGGTGCGAACATCACCGTCACCGGGACGCCGTTAGTGACGACCCGGTCGCCGCTCTCCAGACAGAACATCCGCCTGCGTTCGGTTTCTCCCGACGGCATTCTGCACCTGTCGCAGTGCGGGTGCGGGTGACGGCAGTCGTCCCGTCGACACGCGACGGCGTCAGGACTCGTCGAGGTAGCCGAGATGCGCCAGTCGGTCGGCCACCTCGTGGTCGTCCCGAGTGGCCCGCCCGGAATCCTCGTAGTCGGGGTACGTTTCGGCGGGCGTCGGGTCGACGACGGAGAGCGGCCTCCCGTCCATCAGGTCCGAGCGAGGCACGCCGAGGGTGGCGAGGACAGTCGGCGCGATATCGAACAGGTGGGCGTCGGCCAGCGATTCGTCTCCGTCGATGTCGGGACCGGTCGCCGCGACGAGGCCGTCGCGCTTGTGGTTCCACGACTCGCGAGGGGTGCCGAAGCGCTCGCCCAGCAACGACCCGTTGAGGAAGTTCTCGAACTCGCGCGGGACGACCACCACGTCCGGCGCATCCTCGACGTACGGCCCCTCGAAAACGTCCTCGCGGGGAAATACCGCCTCGAACACCGGTCGGCCGTCAGGGTCTTCGAGCGCGCTGAATCGCTCGATGACGGTGTCGCGAACTGCGTCGTACTCGTCGGGGCCGACGACGCCGTCCGGTTCGCGCCCGGCGACGTTGAGGCGAACGCCGAGTTCGATGCGGTCGCGCATGTACGCCTGCGAGGCCGGGAAGTCGACCTGTTCGGTCCCGGCCCGGACGGCGTCCGTCGGCGCGACGCTGGCGACGAACTCCGCGAGGCCGAGCGGTTCGAGGACGGCCTCGATGCGCTGGCTAGTCACCCCGACGCTCGCCAACAGGGAGACGCCCCGTTCCAGTACGCCCGGACTCGGTTTCTCACCCGATTCCCCGCGCTGGAGGCGGCGGCGGGCGATGGCGTCCCAGGACGGCATCCCCTCGCCGCCAGCCGTCGCTTCGAGCAGGTCCCAGTCGCGTAAGCATTCGTTAACGCGGATTTCGTAGCCGTTGTACTCGCCGATGCCGTGGTCGCTGACGACGACGACGTTGTCGGGGTCAGCGGCCTCCAGCGCCGTCGCCACCGCGTCGTCGACGGAACTGAACACGCACTCGATAGCTGCCTCGTCGGTCGGTCGGCGGTGGAAGACGGTGTCGGTCTGCTGGAACTCCAGAAAGCCGAAGTCGGGGTCGAACCGGTCGACGAGGTACGCGAACGCGTCGCCCCGCGTCCGCGTGTGGGCCGCGATGTCGCCGAGTTCGGCCTCGCCCGGCGTGTCCATCGGGCCGTAGACGCTGTACTCACCGATGGCCTCGCGCACGTCGTCGAGGATTCCCTCGGGGTGTCCCGGCGGGTCTTCCGGTGAGACGTAGCCCGGAATCACCGCGCCGTCGATTTCGCTCGCGGGTGCGGTCACCGGGACGTTCACCACGACGCTCGATTTGTCGTGGTAATCTAGGAGTTCCCACAGCGAGTGAGCGCGCACGTCCGTCGCGTCGACAACGTCGTAGTCGTAACCGTCGAACCGCAGAAATCCGTATACGCCGTGCTTACCGGGGTTGACGCCGGTGTACAAGGACGGCCACGCGCTGGGGGTCCACGGCGGCAACTGTGAGGTCAGTGCGCCCGTGACGCTTCGCTCGAACACCGATTCGAGGGTCGGTAGCAGGCCGTCGTCCAGCAACGGGTCGAGGACGGGGTGACAGGTCCCGTCCAATCCCAAGAGGAGCGTCCGCATTGGATGCGAGTGTCGCGTCAGCCCGCTTCGTTATACAACTATTACTGCCGGGTGCACGTCGCTAATCGTATCCTATACTCTTCTTAGCAAAGAGTAGAGTGTACTTATCCAACAATTTATCCGGCCTACTGCCGAACTATTGAATTAAGACGGTCTTTCCAGATACCAAGAGATACTGGTAACCATGCCGCACGTAGAGCGGAGACAACCCTGACTAAGTAAGCCACCCATAGCGAGGAGGTGGTCAAAACGGCTTTTTTAGTAGGTCAAACTTTCCCAGCCATGGCAAAGCGCCAATCGGACGACCCAGCGGCGAAGGATAACCATACCAACCGGCGGACGTTCATGAAGACAGTCGGCGTCGCGGCGGCCGCCGCCGTCGGGAGTACGGCGGTCGGCAGCACGCTCGCCGCCGAGAACACCGTCGACCTGGCGAACGAGGGTCTTCAGAATGGTGACCTTATCGACCCGTATCTGGAGGACCACTTCGACGACGGGAACAAGGTGCTGATTCCCGCGGGCGAGTACGATTACACCGGGGACGGCCTCGGTGGCGAGAAGGCTAACTGCGCCCTCATCGGGTCGGCGGACGGCGTCGTGTTCAACCGCCCGGACCCCGAGGAGACGGTACGACCGTCCATCCAGGCGACGGACGGAACGGTCCGGGTCGCGAACATCACCGTTCGCGGCGAACGCGGCGTCGAGCAGTCCCGTTGGCGCGTCGGGGCCGAGGAGGGCGCGACGATGGAGGTGTTCAACGTCAACGTTCCAGACGGAACCGTCGACGGGTCCGACTCGACCGGTATCTACGCCGGGTCCGACCACGCGGGGACACTCCACGTCAAGGGCTGTTACTTCGAGGGCCTCGGTAACGTCGCCCTATACGTCTCTGACCCCTACACGGGCGAGGACGGACAGGTCATCGTCGAGGACTGCGTGTTCCGCAACTCCAACTCCTCGATGATTCGGTTCGCTCCGAGCGAGAGCATCATCCGTGGCTGTTACTTCGAAGCGACGGAGACTGCCCCGTCCGAGGAGGGCTACGGCGGCGGCGACAGCCTCCGGGCCATCAAGATAGACGACGCCGGAGACGACGTGGTCATCGAGGACTGCGACTTCTACTGGGGCGAGACCGGCGGTGTGTGTGTCGACTTCCACGAGCGCGGTGAAGGCGGGTCCGGCGTCGTCCGCGACCTCCGCATCTACAACGAGAACAGCGACGTCTTCGACACCGAGTGGGACGTGGAGGGCAACTGGTCCGGCGAGAACATCGACATCTCTGGGCCGGGGAGCACGGACCTCCCGTCCGGGTTCTCGGGTGCGACCGGTGGCGACGCCGAGTCGCCGAACACCGACTACGCCATCTGGACGCCGGTCAACGGCGACGGGTCCACGTCGACTGACGGCAGTGGGTCGACTAGCTCTGACGGTTCGACCACGGACGGGTCCACCGACGACAGCGACACGTCGACGGACTCCTCCGACCCTTCGACCGTCCCGCTCGAGTCCTCCACGACGCTCCTGCCCCGCGACGGCACCGTCGGCGGTAGCGCCAACCTCGAATCCGACTGGGACGGCTACTCCGGCGACGGCTTCGTCAACTTCCCGGACTCGAACGGCTACGTCGAGTGGCCCGTCAGCGCCGACGGCGAGACGGAGTACGACCTGACGCTCCGCTACGCGCTCGGCTACGGCGAGCGGACCGGCGCGGTCATCGCCGACGGCAGTTCGACGCCCGTCACTGCCTCGGCCACGGGCGCGTGGACGACGTGGGAGACGGTCGAGACGACGGTCACCGTCCCCGACGGCGAATCGACGCTCCGCGTCGCCGCCACGGGCGAGGACTTCGGGAACCTGGACGCCGTGCAGGTCGAACCCGCCGCGTCGACTTCGGAAGGCAGCACGTCCGGGGATACCGCCGACTCGGGTGGCGACTCCACGTCCGACGGTACGTCCGGTGACGACACCTCGGACTCCGGCGAGGACTCCACGACCGACACCACGGGCGACAGCGGTGGCGACTCCACCGAGACGGACGCCCCGTCGGTCAACGAGACGACCACCCTGTACCCGACCGACGCGATGATCGGCGGCGACGCCGAGTTGCAGACCGAACACGACGGGTACTCCGGCGACGGCTTCGTCAACTATCCCGTCGACGGCGGCTACGTCCAGTGGCCCGTCGCCACGACCGGCGGCGAGTACGACGTGACCATCCGCTACGCGCTGGGGCACGGCCCGTCCCGGACCGCGCGAATCAAGGCTGGAAACGACGTCGAGGAGGTGACCACGGAGTCCACCGAGAGTTGGACCGCGTGGGACACCGTCTCCCTGACGATGACGCTCCCCGAGGGCGAGTCGTCGCTCCGAATCGAGTCGACCGGCGAGGACTTCGGGAACCTCGACCGGGTCGAGATTACCCCCGTCAGCTCCGGTGACGGGTCCACGGGCGGGTCGACGCTCCCCAACCGCTTCGAAATCGACGGGACCGGTGACGCCGAGGAGTCCGCGGCCTACGCGGTCACCGTCTCCGGCGACATCACCCTCGACGAACAGCGCACCGAAGTCGTCGACACCAACCTCGCCGTCGACCTGCAGGACGACGTCATCGAGGACGGAACGGTAACCGGGCAGGTCCGCAACGGCGTCGACGCCTACTACTACAGCGGAAACCTCCAGAGCATCGACCTCGAGGGCGACGCGGACATCAACATCTTCCACGGGTAACGATGTTGACGTCAGAAGAATGGGACGCGGTCCCAGACGACCCCGATCCGCACGAGAACCTCGGCTACGAACTGGTCGACCTGACGGTCATCCAGTCGGAGACCGACGACAAGTACGTCTTCCTCCCCGCGGAGGAGTCGAGCCTGCTCGAAGAGGCGTTCATCGTGGCCGAAGCGGACGTCCTCGTCGACCTGCGGGAGTGACACCGCCCTAGGAACTCCATAACTAATTGCTGGTTCGTGCTGGGGTCAGCCACCCCAGATTTCGGGACTACGACCGACGATGACCTACAGTGACTACATGCGCGGCGACGAAGCAATACTCGGCGTCGCACCGACCGGATACCGCTACTCGACGGACGTGAACGAGCACCTGCCGGTGACGCCCGAAGCCGTCGCCAAACACGTCTACGAGTCGGCGTCGCTCGGCGCGTCGGTCGCACATCTCCACGGCCGCGACGAGGACGGCGACCCCGACGCGACTCGCCTCCCGGCGTTCGCGACGGCGGTCCGAGACATCTGCGCCGACGACGTGCTCATCGATTACGCCGTCGCTCCGGACTGCGAACTCGGCGACTTCTTCGCCGTCCTCGACGAGGACCCGGTCCCCGACATCGCCACCGTGCGGGTCGGCCCGGCGCACTACGAGTACCGCGGAACCACGACGACGACGCGCCGCGACGTGGACCGGTTCGTCGAGGGACTCGTCGACCGACGTATCAAGCCGAACTTGCTCGTCACCAACGGCCGCGACATTCACGAGGTGAACCGCCTCGTCGAGGAATCGGTCCTCGACGGGCCGCCGCTCGTGACGCTGTTGTTCGGCGCGCGCGACGGCACCGTCGCGACGCCGATGAACGCCCTCTCACTGCTGGAGGCCGTGCCGGACGAGGCACAGTGTCTGGTCCGCGCGACCGGACCGAACCAGTACCCGCTGACGACGCTCGCGTTCTTCCTCGGCGCGCACCCCGTTGTGGGCATGGAGGACAACCTCTTTTTCGACCCCGAACGCCCCGTCGAACGCAACGCGCAGTTGGTCCGGCAGGTGGCCGAAATCGCGCGCAACGCGCTCCGCCCGGTCGCCACCGCCGACGAGGCCCGCTCCCTCGTCGAACACCCGCGGATGCTCGCCGAAGACGACGGTATGCAAGCCTGAGTCGAGCGAAGGCGGACCATACCTTTGTCCGAAGAAGCGCCTCTCCACGGTACGATGGACGCTGTGATACTCGCGGCCGGGCAGGGGACTCGCCTCCGACCACTCACCGACGACAAGCCCAAAGGGATGGTCGAAGTCGCCGGAAAGCCCATCCTCACGCACTGCTTCGAGCGACTCATCGAACTCGGGGCGTCCGGGCTACACGTCGTCGTCGGCTACAAGAAACAAGCCATCATCAACTACTACGAGGACGAATTCGAGGGCGTCCCCATCACCTACACGCACCAACGCGAGCAGAAGGGACTGGCCCACGCCCTGCTGACCGTCGAAGAGCACATCGACGACGACTTCATGCTGATGCTCGGCGACAACATCTTCGAGGCCAACCTCCAGGACGTTGTGAACCGACAGCGAGAGGAACGCGCCGACGCCGCCTTCCTCGTCGAGGAAGTGCCGTGGGACGAAGCCTCCCGCTACGGGGTCTGTGACACCAACAAGTACGGCGAGATAACGAACGTCGTCGAAAAGCCCGACGACCCGCCCTCGAACCTGGTGATGACCGGCTTTTACACGTTCTCTCCGGCCATCTTCCACGCGTGTCACCTCGTCCAGCCCTCCGACCGCGGCGAGTACGAGATTTCGGACGCCGTCGACCTCCTCCTCCAGTCTGGCCGGACCATCGACGCCATCCGGATGAACGGCTGGCGGACGGACGTGGGCTACCCAGAAGACCGCGACGCCGCCGAGGAGCGACTGCAGGGCGAGGTTGAGACAGAACCCGTTCAGAGCGGGGTCTCGACCACGTCGTCCGGCGGGGAGTAGTCCCCGCGTCGACAGCGGTCGGCCAGGAGCGCCTGAATCGTTTTCACTGCGAATCGTCCGACCGCCCGACCACGCGGGAGCGTATAGACCCGTCCGAGGTCATCCGCCGACAGCCTCACCGGTTCGAACGCCTCGTCGGTGACGCGCTTCACGCCGTCGGCGAGGACGTGGGCAGATGTCCGATAGAGACGACGGCGAACCGTCCGCCACCGGCGCGCATCGTCGATAGGCACGCGGTGTAAGGAGACGATTTCGCCGCCGTCGAGGCGTTCAGTTAGCCGCTGGAGGGAGACACCCGCTTCGGGTTCGTCCCGGACGAACTCCCAGAACCCGGGAGGCTGTCCCCGATACTCGCGCAGGTCGCCGTGGTGAAACCGGAGAACACCGTGTGTCGGGGCCGTCAGTACCGGGCCGGTCAGGAATTCGCCGCCGAAGTACAGCGCCACGTCGGCGATGTCGGCGACCGTCTCGACCGTCTCGGCGGGGAGGCGGTGCTTCCACCCGTCGACCACCGACGGCGTACACGCGTGAGTGGTCACGCCGTCGAAGCAGGTCACGTCCGACAACCTCACGGTGCGCTTCTCCGGAGCGGAGCCGTATACGCTGTTGTACAATGAGGTACAGCCACTCACAGCCGCCCACTCACGGAGTTCGAGGGCGCGCCGGATTCGGTCGCCCGTCGTCCGTTCTCTCGGAACGCGGAGCTCGACGACAAGCGACAGTGTCGCGTCGCATTCGCGCAGCACGCGTTCGAGCGCGTCGACTTCCCATCGGGCCAGCGTCGGTCCGGCCAGGACGGCGATTCGCGTGAGGTCCGTCACGGCGTCACGGCCGCTTCGTCGGCGACTGCGCCCGAAGGGTCTCCCGCGCTACCTCGCGCATCGTCGCGACGCTGAGGTCCGTCTGCGCTCGCGTTCGGTCGATAGCGTCCAAAACGGCGCGGATTCGCTGGAGGTCGTCGTCGTCGGTGAGATTGTTCGGGTGAAGCCACAGGTGACAGACGCCGTCGCGCCGCGCGGCCGCCTCGATGCCGAGACGGGCCTGTTTGACGATGGGGTCGCCGACCGTCGCCGATAGCGCCCGCCGCGCGACGCCCTCGAACCCGAACAGGTACAGCGACGCCGGGATGTTCACGAGGCCGTGTTCGTCGATTTCCGGTGTGACCAGCGGCGGCGGTTGTTCGACGACTGTCGCGCGCGCGAGCTTTCTGGCCGGTTTCGCCAGTGAGCCTGCAGAGTGTCTGTTCGGCTTTCGTCCGCGGTAGCACGTGAAATCCGTCTCTGCCAGCGCGCCGCGGTGCCCGACGCGGTTGCGCGGGAAGACGAACGAGTCCATCGAGACGCCGAACGCCTCGGCGGCCTCGACGGCCCGTTGACACTCGGCGCTCGCCAGTTCTGGCGTGGCGTACGGGGCACCGAACTCGACGTGTGAGTAGGTGTGGGACCCGACGTCGTGCGGGACCGGGCCGTCGACGAGCGGTCGAATCAGGTCCGGCGCGAACCGCAACTCCGCGGCCATCGCGTCGGGACCGCGTTCGTGGTCGAACCATCCCGGCGGGGACGGATGACCGACGTGCGCGCCGTTACACTCCTCCTCGAACAGGTGGCCGACGACGGCCCACGTCGCCGGAACGTCGAACTCTTCGAACAGCGAGACGAGTCGCTCCCAGCCCCATCTGGAGCGCTCGATGCGGTCGGTCGGTCGTTCTTCCGGGGGGTAGTCGTGGAACCCCCAGCCGAGTTCGGCGTCCACTGAGACGACGACGGTTCCCATTTGTTGCCGAGTGGCTGTCACCCCTCTTGGTTATACGACGTAGACGCATCGGTAGCATCAGCTTACCACTGTTCCCGCAGGGGGTTTCAAGACGGGGGTCTATCGACTCGACTGAGACAGGTTCTCCATAACAAAGCCCGGGAGTGGCCGAACTGGATGCAGATGAACGGGTTTGATACAATCGACCGTCCCGCGGCGGTCAGTACGTTCGAACAGGGTGCGGACCGATGAGTCAGAGCCAACTCGGAACCGGCTGTCGTATCGCGGACTCGGCGCGGATTCTGCCGCCCGAACAGGAGCAGACGCCCGCTCACATCGGCGACGACGCGGTCGTGCGCTCCGGGACCATCATCTATCCGGACGTGGTGGTCGGCGACGGCTTCCAGACAGGACACGATTCGGTCATCCGCGAACAGACGACTATCGGCCACGACGTGCTCGTGGGCACGCAGACAGTCATCGACGGTCAGTGCGACATCGGCGACGACGTGAGCATGCAGACCGGCGTGTACGTCCCGCCGCACACCGACATCGCCGACCGGGTGTTCCTCGGCCCGCGAGCGGTCCTCACGAACGACCCGTATCCGCTCCGTCGCGATGTGGACCTCGTCGGGCCGAAACTCGAAGACGACGTGTCCGTGGGCGCGAACGCGACGATTCTGCCCGGCGTCACCGTCGGCGAGCGGTCGTTCGTCGCGGCCGGGGCCGTCGTCACCGGCGACGTGCCGCCGAACACGCTGGCTATCGGCACCCCCGCAAAGCACCGGCCGCTCCCGGAAGTTCTCGACGCGCCGAACGAGCACCGATGACACGAGACTTCACCGACGCGGCGTACGCCAGACTCCTCGATACGGCCCTCGACGCCGGGTACGAGTTTCTGACGGTCCGGGACTACATCCGGTGTGACGACCTGCCAGAACGGTTCGTTGTCCTCCGGCACGACGTGGACCGGAAACCCGAAAACTCGGCCCGGTTCGCGCGTATCGAGGCCGAGCGCGACGTTCCCAGCACCTACTACTTCCGGACGATAGACAAGGTGTTCAAGCCGGAGATACTCCGGGAAGTCGAATCGCTCGGCCACGAGGTCGGCTACCACTACGAGGACTTAGACCGCGCGGACGGGGACGTGGTGGAGGCCCGCCTCTCCTTCGGCGACCACCTCGAACGCCTCCGCGAACACGTCACCGTCGACACCGTCTGTATGCACGGCAATCCGCTGACACCGCACGACAACCGCGACATGTGGGACACGGCGGCGGACCTCGAACCGTGGGACCTCCTCGGCGAGGCGTACCTCTCGATGGACTTCACGGACGTGACGTACTTCTCGGACACCGGCCGGACGTGGGAAGACGGTGCGCTGAAGATCAAAGACCACACGATGGGCGAAGGCGAGAAGCGCGTCAGCGCCGACACGACGGCGGACCTCGAAGCGCTCCTTCGGAGCCATCGCGTCGACCGTGCGTGCCTGTTGACCCACCCCAACCGATGGGCCGACTCGACGCCGGAACTGGTCGCCGAAGTCGCGAAGGACACCATAACGAACGTCGGCAAGCGAGGGCTGACGCTCCTCAGATGAACGTCCACTTCGAAGTCGGCCACCCGGCCCACGTTCACCTGTTCAAACACGCCATCTGGGAGTTGCAGGACCGGGGTCACGAGACGTTCGTCACCGCCCGCGAAAAGGAGGTGACCACGGACCTACTGGACGCCTACGACATCGACTATAAGGTGTTGTCGCGGCAGGCCGACTCGACGCCGAAACTCATCTTGGAGTGGGCGGTCCGCGAACTCAAACTCATCCGCGCCATCCGGCAGTTCGACTCGGACGTGGTGGTCAGCCACCTCAGTCCGGTCGCGGCGCAGGCCGCGAAACTGACCGGGACGCCGAGCGTGACGTTCACCGACGACGAGGTGGAGACGCGCACGCTGGCGAAACTGACCGTCCCCTTCACCTCGCGCATCTGTACCCCGGCGTGCTTCGAGTTGGACTACAACGGCAAACACCGCCGCTACGACGGCTATCACGAACTCGCGTACCTCCACCCCGACCGCTTCGAACCGGACCCCGAACCGCTGCGCGAAGCGGGCGTCACTGTCGACGAACCGTACTACGTCCTGCGGTTCGTCTCGTGGGCCGCGCACCACGACGTGGGCCAGTCGGGCTTCAGTAACGCCGCGAAACAGGAACTCGTCGAGTATCTCTCCGAGCGCGGGCAGGTGTACATCACCAGCGAATCCCCGCTCCCCGCGGCGTTCGAGGAGTACCGCCTCCCGGTGCCGCCCGAGACGATTCACGACCTGCTGTACTACGCCGACGGCTACGTCGGCGACTCACAGACGATGGCTATCGAGGCGGGCGTCCTCGGGACGCCCGCAGTCCGGTCGAACTCCTTCGTCGGCGACGACGACCTCTCGACGTTCCGCGAACTCGAAGAGTGGGGACTCGTCTACAACATCCGCGACGAGAACGAGGCCGTCGAGAAAGTGAAATCGCTCGTCGAGAGTCCCGAGACGGCCGCCGAGTGGGACTACCGACGAGAGCGCCTGCTCGAAGAGCGCGTCGACGTGACCGACGTGGTCGTCGAGGAGACGCTGGCCGCGGGCCGATGAGCTACCCTACCGCCGACGAGTGGGTCCCCGAAGACCACGAGTTCGCCCTCTGTCTGACCCACGACGTGGACCGCCCGTACAAGACCTACCAGTCGCTCTTTTACGCGCTGACGCGGCGCGACCCGTCCCACCTCCTCGACCTCGCCCCGCACCGGACGCCCTACTGGACGTTCGACGACCTGCTCGACTTCGAGCGCGAAGCGGGGGTGCGGTCGGCCTTTTACATGCTCGACGAGCAGTCGCTGTTCGGCGACCGCCCGATGTCGGAGTGGCTGACGATGGAGGGCTGGCAACTGTTCGCCGGACGGTACGACCTCGAAGACGACCGTATCCGGCGACTCATCCGAACGCTCCGCCGCGGCGGATGGGAGGTCGGACTGCACGGTTCCTACGAGGCCGTAAACGACCGCGACCGCCTCCGAGCGGAGAAAGACCGACTCGAAGGTGTCCTCGGAGAACCCGTCGTCGGCGGCCGCCAGCACTACCTCCGTCTCGAACGCCCCGAGACGTGGGAGCACTACCGCGCCATCGGTTTGCAGTACGACACGACGCTCGGGAGCCCCACGGAGTACGGGTTCACCGACGGCTACCACCCGTTCCGTCCCTTCGACGACGAGTTCGTCGTCTTCCCGCTGACCGTGATGGAGGCGGCGCTGCCGGACCCCGCCGAGGACTTCGACCGCGCGTGGGCCGAGTGTGAGTCCCTCCTCGACGAGGCCGACGACAACGACGCGGTGATGACCGCGCTGTGGCATCCCCGCTATTTCAGCGACGACCATCCCGGGTTTGGCCGCCTCTACCGTCGCCTCGTCGAGGCGGCGCTGTCTCGCGGTGCGTGGGTCGGACCGCCCGGTGACCTCTACGCCGACCGCTTAGGAACCCGATAACCAATACCGTCGCCAAGTGACTCCGGAGCGAGCAAGATGGAAGTCGAACGATTGACACTCTCGGAGTGGGGGGACGCACTACCCGAGACCGGTTACGAGGTGTTCCACACGCCAGCGGCGCTGTCGGCAATCGACGCACACGTCGACGGGGAACTCGTCCTCTACGGCGGTTTCAAGGGCCATCAGGCAGTCGGTCTGATGCCCATCGTGGAGACGCGACGAACCATCGGTCGAACTCTCATGTCGCCCCCGCCGGGGATGAACATCCCGCGGTTGGGGCCGATAGTGATGCCGACCAGTCCGAAACAGCGCAAGCGCGAGCGAGTGAACAAGAAGTTCGTCGAGGCGGTCCTCGAAGACCTCGGCGCGATGGGACCGCTCTCGCTGGTCAGAATGCTGACCCCGCGACAGTACGGCGACCCGCGGCCGTTCCAGTGGGCCGACTTCAAACTCTCGACGCAGTTCACCTACGTCGTCGACCTCGACCAGCAGGGCGTCGACCCGGTGCTCTCCTCGTTCAGCAAGAGCCTCCGACGGGACATCCGACGGGGCAGCGAGAGCGACATCACCGTTTCAGTCGAGGGCCTCGACAGCGCACGGGAGATATTCGAGGCGACGCGGACCCGCTACAACGACCAGAGCCGCGGCTTCCCGATGACCTGGGACTACGTCCGCGACCTCTTCACCGGACTCGGCGACGACGCCCGCGCGTACGTTGCCCGGACCGGCGACGGCGAGTTCCTGTCCGGCGTGACGGTGTTGTACGGCCCTGAGACGGCGTACTTCTGGCAGGGCGGGACGCGGATGGACCACGATGGGGTCAGCGTCAACAGCCTCGTCCACTGGCGGGTCATCGAGGACATCCTCGAAGACTCCGCGCTCGAACAAGTCGACGAGTACGACCTCATGGGCGCGAACACGAAGCGACTGTGTGACTACAAGGGGAAGTTCGCAGGCGAACTGGTTCCGTACTACACCATCGAGACGGATAGCACGGCAATGAACCTCGCGAAATCGGCCTTCATGGCCGTGACACGGTGACTCCAATGCGTGTACTCAACCTCGTCACGAACAAGGACGCCCAGTTCTTCCGGGCGCAGGTCCAGGAGTTAGAGCGACGCGGCGTCGAACTGACCACGCTCTCGGTGCCGGGCCGCAACCGCTCCGAGTCGATCGACCCAGACGAGGACGGCCAGCGGTCGGTGCTGGACTACGTCCGCTTCTACCCGTCCGTCCTGGCGAACTCGCTGGACGACTACGACCTCATCCACGCGAACTACGGCCTGACCGCGCCGATGGCCGTCGCCCAGCCGAAACTACCGGTCGTCCTCTCGCTGTGGGGGAGCGACCTGATGGGCAAGTACGGTCCCGTCACCCAGCGGTTCGCCCGCTACTGCGACGAGGTCATCGTCATGTCCGACGGGATGGCCGAGATTTACGAGGGCGAGTGTCTGGTCATCCCCCACGGCGTCGATTTAGAGCAGTTCCGCCCCATCGAGCGCGGCATCGCCCGACAGGAACTCGGATGGCCCAAGGACGAACACATCGTCCTGTTCCCCTATCCGCCGAAACGTGACGTGAAGAACTACCCGCGCGCAGAGCGAATCGTCGACCGGGTCAGCGACCGAGTCGACGGGCCGGTGTCGCTCCGGACGGCGACGGGCGTCGCCCACGAACGAATGCCGTACTACCTCAACGCGGCCGACGCGATGATTATGACTTCGCTCCGCGAAGGGTCGCCCAACACCGTCAAAGAGGCGATGGCCTGCAACCTCCCCGTCGTCTCGACGGACGTGGGCGACGTGCGCTCGCGCCTCGCCACCGTCGAACCGTCGACGGTCAGCGACGACGACGACGCGTTAGTCGAGGGCCTCGCCTCGGTACTCGATGCGGGGCACCGGTCGAACGGGCGAGAGTACGCCCGCGACATCTCGCTGACTCGGATGGGCGAGCGCCTCGTCGCCGTCTACGAGGACGTAGCACAGAACTGAGAATAAATACGACCATACCGCCCACAGAGAATCCATAACAATGTCAGGACACTCCCCAGCAGGGTTCAGATAGTCGTCATGTCTTCGAAACGTCGCCGCCACGTCGCCGTCCTCCTCGTCGGATACGTGCTCTACACGGCCGGGGTCCTCGTCGCCGCGCAGCACCCGCCGACGGGCTACGAGATCTCCATCTACACCGCCACCCCGATGCTGTTCTGGGTCGGGTCCGGCGTCGCCTTCCTCGCCGCCGTCCTCGTGGGTCTGACCGTGCCCGGCGGAACCGCCCGCCACCGCCTGTCGCTCCTCCTCGGGATGCTCGTCGGCATCAGCGTGGCCACGCTCCCGATGATTCGGGACTACTACTACTACGGTATCGGCGACGCCCTGAGCTACCTCGGTTGGACGCGGATGATAGCCGAAGGCGCGCTCAATCCCGTGAACTTCCTGTATCCGGGTATCCACAGCACGGCCGTCGTCTTGACCTCGATGAGCGGCCTGCCGCCGCGGCGCACACTCCAGTTGGTCGTCCCGGTGTTCATCGCGCTGTACGTCCTGTTCACCGGCCTCTGTGTCGCGCGTATCGCCGGGCGGTCGAACGCGCTGGCCGTCGGCGTGTTCTTCGCGCTGCTGTTTTTGCCCATCAACAACATCCACACCTACATCTTCCCGTACCCGACGAGCGCGGCCATCTTCTTCACGCCGTTCGCGCTGTACCTCCTCTTCCGGTACGTCGGCGACGGTCAATCGCTGCTCACCGTCGCCGGGCGGCGCGTGGTGACGCCCGTCGGCCTGTTGCTGACGCTGGCGGGCATCACCGCCATCCTCCTGCACCCGCAGTCGGGCGCGAACGTCCTGTTCATCGTCGCCGCCGGATTCGGATTGCAGGTGCTCGCGCACGCCTCGAGGCGCTACGGCCTCGCCAACCGCATCGCCGACCACCGCTCGCTCGCACCGCAGGCCATCGTCGTGGGTCTCTTTTTCGCAGTGTGGACGCCGCGGTTCGACCGCGCGACGGGGACCCTCCAGACGGTGGTCACGGGCCTGCTGTACGGGGCGAACCCCGCCGACGAAATCTCGCAGTCGGGGAGTTCGCTCTCGGCGCTCGGGAGCGGTCTCGACGAACTGTTCGTCAAGATTTTCCTCGTCAGCGCCGTCCTCTCTGTCGTCGCCGGGTTGGTGATGCTCGCGACGATGAGCGGCCGCCTCGACGACCGCTATCCCGACCGGAACGACCTGTTGCGGTACGTCACGTTCGGGTTCATCCCGGTGTTCATGCTGTTCGGTATCTTCTTCATCACCAGCGTCACCCGTCAGCCGTTCCGCTACCTCGGGTTCATGATGGTGTTCGTCACCATCCTCGTCGCCGTCGCGGTCAGCGACGGCATCCCGGTCAGTTTCTCCCTCTCGGAGAAGAACTGGCAAGCCGCCGTCGCCGTCGTGTTGGTCCTCCTGATTGTGCCCCAGGCGCTCATCCTGCACCAGTCGCCGCACATGTACAAGGACTCCGACCACGTCCCAGAGACGTACATGGAGGGCCACGTCACCACCTTCGAACAGCGCGACCCGTCGGTGTGGTTCGCCGGGCCGCGCGGCGGGCCGCGGCGCTTCGTCGACGCCTACTACGGGACGACCTACTCCGACTACACGCCCACCGGCGAACACTTCCCCGGCAAGGAGGAGAAGATACCGTTCCGGGTGTTCGGCAACAACGAGACGACCTTCTACTCGCACTGTCGGTACGTGCCGCTGACCTCGCGGGACTACGAGAAGGAAATCGCGCTGTACGAAGGCTTCCGATACTCCGCCGAGGACTTCCGGTCGTTCAGACAGAACCCGGACATCTACCGGGTCCAATCCAACGGCGACTACCGCCTGTACTTCGTCCGAGGTGAGGACTGCCTTCGATGAGCAGCATCAGCGAGCGCATCGCCACCGGATTTAAGGCCTCGCTCGCCGCCCGCGCCGTCCACGCACTCGCCAACGGCGCGCTGCTCATCATCCTCACGCGGTACCTGCTCGACCCGGAGCAGTACGGTCTGCTGTACTTCGCCATCTCCGTGGTCGGCGTCGCGGAACTGTTCGCGACGCTGGGCATCCCCAACGCCACCGCGCGGTACGTCAACGAGTACCTCGAACGCGACGACACGCAGGTCCGACACATCATCTGGTGGTCGCTGCTGATCATCTCGGGTATCGCGGTCACCGTCGCCGTCGTCATCACGGTTGTGAGCGAGCCGTTGGCGACACTCCTGGGGCGGCCGTCGGTCACGTCAGCCCTGTTCGTCGGCGGTCTCTACGTCCTCGGTCGGTCCCTGTCGGGCTACCTCAAGTCGGTCTTCCAGGCGTTCAACCGCGTCACCTACAGCGCCGCGCTGACGGCGGTCAACAGCGTGACGCGACTGGTCGCCGCGACGGGACTCGTCGTCCTGGGCTATGGTGTCACAGGGGCGATGGCTGGGTACGTCATCGGCTTCTTCACTGCCACTGTCGTCGGCCTCGTCCTGTTGTACACGCGCTTCTACCGCGACCTCCCGGCGACGGACGACCCGGAGTCCGGCCTCCGGCGGCGACTCATCGAATACAGCGTCCCGACGGCCGCGACCCGCGCGAGCGTCGTCGTCGACAGCAAGATAGACACCGTCCTCGTCGGCATACTCGCGACGCCCGCCGCCGTCGGGTTCTACACGCTCGCGCGACAGATTGCCGACCTCTGCATCGTCCCCGCACAGTCGCTCGGGTTCACCATCTCACCGACGCTGGGCGAGCAGTCGGCGGCCGAGAACCGCGAGCGCGCGGGGGGAATCTACGACACGTCGCTCCGCAACGTCCTCCTGCTGTACGTTCCCGCGGCCGCCGGACTCGTCGTCGTCGCCCGCCCCACGGTCCGGTACGTCGTCGGCCCGGACTACCTCGGCGCGGTCCCGCTCATCCAGTTATACGCGCTGTTCGTGGTGGTCCGCGCGGTCCACAAGATTACCGGGTCGGCCCTCGACTACCTCGGTCTGGCCCGGGTGCGGGCCATCGCCCGCGGGGCCAGCGCCGTCGGCAACCTCGGCCTGAACGTCCTGCTCATCCCGCCGCTGGGCGCACTGGGGGCCGGTATCGCGACGGTCATCACGTACACTGCGTACACGTTCGTCAACGTCTACTACATCCACCGCGAGTTGCCCTTTGACGCCCACGGCGTCGTGAACCACCTCGCGCGCGTCTCGGCCATCGCCCTCGTCATGGGCGGCGTCGTGTTCACGCTCCTCCCCAGAGTCGACGGCCTGCTCACGCTCTCGGCCGCGATTCTGGTCGGGGGCGTCGTCTGGGCGGCGTTGGCCGTCGCCAGCGGAATGTTGAAACCCCGCGTCGTCCTGTCGTTCATCTCGTAACAAGGAGTCCATAACTACGCCCGTCGTTCAGGTACGCATCGCTATGCCTTCGGTCGCGTTCATGGGAAGCCATCCCCTCGGCGAACGGTGCCTCGAACTGCTCACGGACCACGACGACTTCGACGTGGAACTCGTCGTCACCTACGGTCCCGACGAGGACACGTGGTGGGACGGGTGCCTGTACGACCTCGCGTCTGACCTCGGTCACGCCGTCGTCACGCGCGAGGACGAACGGCGAGTACTCGACCACGACATCGACTACCTCGTCAGCGTCTACTACCCCAACATCCTCGGCGAGGAACTGCTGTCCCACCCGAACGTCGCCCCGCTGAACCTCCATCAGGCCGAACTCCCGCGCTACCGGGGGAGCAACGTCTTCAGTCACGCCATCCTGAACGCCCGCGGCGACGACCACTGGAAGTACGGGACGACGTTCCACATCATGGCCCCCGAAGTCGACGCCGGGGACATCCTCGCCCGGAGTTTCGTCCCGATTCGGGAGACGGATACCGCCCGCACACTGTACGACCGCGTCACCGAGGCGTCCGTCGAGATGTTCCGCGAACAGTTGCCGACCCTCGTCGACGGCGACGTTCACAGCCTCGCGACTCCGCAGGACGCCTACGACGGCGAGCGCTACTTCTACACCAAAGCCAGCCTCGACGGCGCGAAGGAGATTCCCCCCGAGCGACTGGCGGCCGACGACGAACAGACGCAACTGGAGGTGTACGACAAGATTCGCGCCCTCGACTTCCCGCCGTTCCAACCGGCCTACACCACCCTCGCCGGTCGACGCATCAACCTCACGGCCACCTCCTACACCGACCTGTTCGAGTCGTCGTCGGTCCCCGAGTTCGACGTCGAGGAGACCGTGTCGGCGTCGGCCCCGGCACAGGACTGAGCGGTTCGCGAAGCCTGTTCTCTGTCCGGAGGTCCGCGGTCGACCACCGACGCCGCCGGACCGTCGTCCTCACTCGTCCGTAACCGGTCGGTCGGTCGCATCGGGCCTCGTGGGCGGTCGGTCCACCGCCGTCCCCGATGCCTCTGCGTCTGAACTCTCTGACGGAAGCGCTTGCTCGGACGCCCGTGACTGTCCTGCGTGGCCGTCCGGCCGGTCACCTGATTCCCGGTCCGGTTCCGGCGCGTTCAGAAGCCACGGCACGAGAATCCGGCCGAACTCGAACGTCGCGACGAACAAGAGCGGTGCCAAGAAGATACCGAACCATCCGAAGAGGAGCGGGCCGACGGTGTACGCGAGCATCACCGCGCCGACGTGCAGCGTCCGACCGCTGACGTAGGGACGGAGCAACTGGTCGGGAATGTAGTCCACGATGACGATGGAGACGCCGAAGAACACGACTGGAAACCAGAGCGTTTCCGGGTCGAACCACAGCGCCCGTCCGAGGAGATACGCGCCGACCGGCCACGTGACGAGTTTGATACCGACGACCGGAACGAGGCTCGCCGCGCCGACGAGGAGGCCCAGAAACGCCGCTTCCGGGATTCTGGTCGTCGCCGGTGCGAAGGCGTTGAGCAGCGTGTACGTCGTGGCGGCGAGCATCCCGGTGAGGAGCGCGTTCAGGATGTTTCCGAAGTAGACGTTGTGGAGGTCTCTGTCGACCGTTTCGAAGTAGGATTCCAGGGGGCTCCCCTCCTCGACGAACGTGGTTCGAGCCCACCGAGCGATTCGGTAGTCGTCTTTGAGCAGGTAGAAGACGATGATGAGGACGATAAAGGCGTGAATGCCGACGTTGACGGCGACGCTGACCCACCCGAGTATCGACCCCACGATGTTCCCCGTGAAGGTTCCGATATCGACCTCAGCGAGCCTGCTCGGGTCTCTGAGGACCTCCTCGACGAAGACGCCCAGTTGGCTCAGTAACGCGGTGAGGTCGAGATACGGCTGGATGAACGCCTCCACGTTATCGAGGATGTCCGACTCGATGAGGTCGTTCAACGAAGCGATCAGGATGGCGAACGCCCACCCCACGACGAACAGCAACGGCAACGCGACTGCGGTGAGCGTGAGGGCGACGGCCACCGTCCGTGACTCGAATCGTGGCTCGAAGCGACGCAACACCGGACGCGTCACGTAGTAGACGAACAGCCCCATAACCACGGTCCCGACGTATCGCCAGCCTACGTAGAGGAGTCCGGCGACGAGGACGAGCATGACGAACCAGAGCGCCGCGCGTCCGCGCTCGACCGCGGGCCACTCGACGGCCACACTGATTCGCCTGAAGCCGTCCGTCTCGGGGGACTCGGGCGCCGACGGGTCGGTACTGGGGTCTTCGGCCATAGGGATAGACTGCCTCTGTGACGTGTTATCGAACGTACAGGTAATAGAACGTGAGGTCTTCAGATAGCTCTTTCTCGTGTGTGAGGTGTCCGGGAGTCGACGCGTTCGGCCACGCGTCGACGCGTGGTCGGGCCACGACCCACCGATTACGCGAGACACCGTTTCTCAAACATATCGTCCGCAGAGCGAGTACCACACTCTGCTGTCGCGCCGAGTGGTACGTCTCACACCGGTGGGTTCCGCCGTGTAGCGGAACGCCGCCGAACCGGGGACGGGGACCGCTCAAATTATCAACACACTCATATTTTTTACGCTCTCGGAGCGTCATGTGTTCCATGCGACTAGTTTCAGCGTCGGCACCCCCATGGAGAGAAGAGGGGGCTCACGAGTCACTCGGTGAGCGGCGTCTCGACTACGCCGTCTTCGACGAGGCGGACAGCGAGGGAGTCGAACTCGGCAGAGTCGAGGTCGTCGAGGCACAGGTATCCGGCGTCTCGGCGAGGAGACCGCTGGTCTGTGGGTCGGGCGCTGGGGCCGCAGGCCACTGGGACGCGGAGGGAGGGCAGCCCAGACGCACGCCGACAGCGTGGTGCCACGACGAGGAAACCGGTATTTGGGGCCTAGAGAGACGACCGTGACTGATTCGTACTACCTTATCAGCGACCTCCACATCGGGGGCGACGAGCAACTGGGACACGTCGATTTCCTGGAGGAGTTGCTGTCGTTCCTCCGGATGCTCGAAACGACCGATGAGGACGCCGAGTTGATAATCAACGGTGACGCGTTCGGTCTGTGGGAGTTCACCGACCTCGACGGACTCGACAAGTTCGACGCGCTCGTCGACCGGTATCCGGAACTGTTCGAGCAGTTGAGAGCGACGGGCGGTCAGGTCCCGATCACGCTGATACCCGGAAATCACGACTACGAACTCGCGGCATATTCCGAGTACGTCGACCGTTTGGCCGAGTTCAACGTCACGCTTCGACAGGAAATCTCGATCACACGGGACGTCGGTGACTACGTCGTCTACATCGAGCACGGGATGCAGCGCGACTCCAACAACCAGATTCCGGATTTCGGGAACCCGTACGCGAACCCACCGGGATACTTCGTCAACAGACAGATAACGAGTCGCGCCGGTCGCCTCTCCGGTCGCGGGAAGTTCAACTGGCTCAAGGATATCCAGGCGGTGACGCCGATGACCCAGATTCCGGCGTGGATGGTGTCCAACTACTTCTATCGTGAGATGAGTCCGTGGCTCAGATACGTCTCCGCGCCGTTTCTATTCCTGTTCAACATCGGATTCCTCTACATCCTGGCGTTCGGACTCGATGCGGTCGGCCTCTGGTCGCTGCCGATGGACCTCGTCGAACGCTTCCTCGAACTGTTCGGCCCCGTCGGGATGCTGGTCGACCTGCTGTTGACTGCGAACCTCGCTATCACCGTGGTACTGATACTCGTCGCTATACCGCTGTACGTTCTCGGCAGAGACGTTCGGAAGACGCTCTGGCGGTTCGGTATCGACCGACCGGAGGACCGGAGTTCGACGGGAGAGACCTATCTCGACGGTGCGAGAGCCGTGTTCGCGTCCGACCCGGAAATCGCCGTGTTCGTCTACGGGCACACTCACCGACCCTCGGTCACCGAAGTGGCCGACAGGGTCGTCGTCAACACGGGAACGTGGCTGAAGCGACTCCGGCGGGTCGAACCGGTATTCGGCGTCCTGCCGCCGGTCTTTTACTCGTGGTACCAACTCAACTACGTCCGCGTCTCTGCGACCGAGGACGGCGGCGTCGCCGTCGACTACGAAGTCGTGGAGAAGCCAGCGCCGAACGAGGAGACGTGGTTCCAGCGCCTCGTCACGAGAGCACCGAAGCGGGAGGACCAGATTCCGTCCCGAACCGTCGTCCGACCCACGAGTGACCCGGTGCCAGCGGCCGTAGGAGGGTCCGACCAAGAGAGCGGGTGACTGATTGGGGGCCAGCAGTCGCTATGACTCTCTGGATGACCGTCGCGAATCCGTTCATCATCGCGGAACCCCTCTCACTGCGCGTCCTTTTCGTGCGCTCGGCCTCGACGATTCCCCCTGACTCGTGAGTTCCGCCCCGCGACGCTATCGACGGCGTAACCACCGGGGTCTGGGGGGACCCCCGCCGAGAACGGGACTAGTCGTCGCCGTACTGCCCGACGAGCGCCGGTTCGTCCATCGAGACGACGATGTCTTCTCGCGCGGAGCGCTCGGCGTGT
Source organism: Haloarcula marina (assembly GCF_024218775.1). Lineage (NCBI taxonomy): Archaea > Methanobacteriati > Methanobacteriota > Halobacteria > Halobacteriales > Haloarculaceae > Haloarcula > Haloarcula marina. The sequence continues at coordinate 1,697,593 of NZ_CP100404.1, forward strand.
TCGAGCGTCTCGATGGCGCGCGCACCGACGGTCCCGCTCGCGGGCGGGTCTTCGCCGCTTTTCGAGGCATCGGCGAACGACTCGACTTCGAGCTTCAGGGGTTCTTGCTCGTCGGTGACGTGAACCATCGAGCCGTCGTTGCGCGAATTGAGGCCGCCGTCGGGGTCAGAGAACACCTCGGCGTCGAACACTTCGAGCTTCGTGTTCTCGAGGTAGTCGATGTACGCCGAGCGGTTCGACCCGACGACGATGAGGTCCCTGGTCTTATCGAAGACGGGGACCTGCCACGAGGAGTTGATGACGCCGGTGGCCTTCCCGTAGCCGAGCGTCAGCGTCGACGTCTCGACGATGTCCTCTCTGACGAAGGAGTCGAACCGGCCGTGGATGGTGTCGGGGCGACGGTCCAGGAGGTAGTCGTAGATGTCTACGTCGTGGACCGCGAGCGAGTAGAGGACGCCCGTGGTCCGCCGCGGGACGCGGAAGGAGAAGCGCCGGGTCTGGAGGTACTTGATGCGGCCGAGTTCGCCGCGGTCGATACGGCGCTTCAAGGCCCGCAGGGCGGGGTGGTAGCGGAAGATGTGACCCACGCCGAGCGAACAGTCCTGCTCGTCGGCGGTTTCGACGAGGTCCCATGCATCCGTCGAGTTCAGCGCCAGCGGTTTCTCGATGAGGAGGTCCGTGCCCTGCCCGAGCAACGTCTTCCCGATGTCGAGGTGGGTGGTCGACGGCGTCGCCACCGTCGCGGCGTCCACGTCCAACTCGTCAATACTGGTCACGTACGGCACGTCGTAGGAATCCGCGAGCGACTGGACGCGCTGTTCGTCCGTATCGCAGATGACCACCTCGTCGAAGTGACCCTCGTCTTGCAGTTCGCGGGCGACTCGGACGTGGTTCTTCCCCCAGTATCCGGTCCCGACGACGCCGTACCTCATTCGTAGTACCTCCGGATGGCGTCGCTGACCCGGTCTATCTCCGCATCGGTGATGCGGGGGTGCATCGGGAGCGAGAGGATGCGCGAGCAGATTCGCTCCGTTTCGGGGAGCGTCGGGCGCTCGCTCAGTTCCTTCTGCATTGCCGGGGTGAGGTGGACCGGCGGGTCGTAGTGGATGCCGGTCTGGATGCCCTGTTCCTCCAGATACAACTGCAGGTCGTCTCGGTCCGGCACTTGGACGACGAACAGGTGGTAGACGTGGGTCCCGTTGTCGCGTTCGACCGGGAGTTCCACTTCGGGAACGTCGCCGAGGTTCTCGCGGTAGCGCGCCGCGGCGGCCGCCCGGTCGGCGTTCCAGTCGGCGAGGTGCGATAGCTGTTCGAGTCCGGCGGCGGCGCTGACCTCGTTGAGTCGGTGATTGAGGCCGAGTCGGACGTGATTACCGTCCGCGTCGCGGCCGTGGTTCCGGAGTTGGCGGGCGGTGCGAGCGAGTTCGTCGTCGTCGGTGACGAGCATCCCGCCGTCGCCCGCGACGGTCATGTTCTTCGAGGGGTAGAAACTGAAACATCCCACGTCGCCGAGACTCCCGGTTCGTTCGCCGCGGTAGGTCGCGCCGTGGGCCTGACACGAATCCTCGAAGACCGTGAGGTCGTGGGCGTCGGCGACGCTCCAGACGGCGTGCATCGCCGCCGGTTGGCCGTAGAGGTGGACCGGCACGACGGCCTGCGGGTTGTCGGCCTTCGACGCCTTCCGAGCGAGGTCGGTCCCGCTCATCGTGTACGTCTGCGGGTTCACGTCGACGAACACCGGTTCTGCGCCGAGTTCGAGGACGGGGCTGACCGTCGCGAAGAAGGTGTGTGCCGGGACCAGTACGGAGTCGCCTGGGCCGATACCGGCGGCTTTCATCGAGAGGTGTAACGCGGCGGTGCCGCTGCTGACGCCGACGGCGTGGGCTGTGCCACACGTCTCGGCGAACTGTCGTTCGAGCTCTTGCACACGCGGGCCCTTGACGTAGCGCCGCGATTCGAGGGTTTCGACGACACGCTCGACGATGTCGTCGTCGACGTAGACGTCTGTGAACGGGACCTGTTCCGTCATCGGGTGGCGGTTGCGGTGATTCACTCATTGTTATACTCAGCGTTCGCCCGACGATGGGCGCGCTCGCGTGCGTCTGACAGGTCCCTGCGTCGGCTATCGGGGCGTAGGCACCGCCAACGAACGGTTCGTCACCCCATAACTTACGCCGCGGTCTGACTGCACACGTCTAGATGGCGATAGCGTCTCTCAGCGACCGGCAGATACTGGTTACCGGCGGCGCGGGCTTCATCGGGAGTCACCTCACCGCGGCGCTCGCACCCGAGAACGACGTGACCGTCCTCGACGATTTCTCGACGGGCGACCGGACGAACCTCCCCGAGGGCGTCGCGGTCCACGAGGGCGACGTGCGCGACGAATCGACCGTCGACGAGGCGATGGCGGGCGCGGACGTGGTCTTCCACGAGGCGGCCATGGTCAGTGTTCCCGAGTCAGTCGAGCGCCCGCAGGCGTGTCACGAACTGAACGGGACGGCCACGCTCGGCGTCTTGGAGTGCGCCCGCCGCCACGACGCACGGGTCGTCATGGCGTCTTCCGCCGCCGTCTACGGCGACCCGGAATCCGTGCCCGTCGCCGAGGACGCGCGACTCGACCCGTCGTCGCCCTACGGCTTCGAGAAGCGACTCAACGAGCAGTACGCGCAGTTCTACGCGGAGACGTACGACCTCCCGACCGTCCCGCTTCGGTACTTCAACGTCTACGGGCCGCGCGGACTGGACGGCGAGTACGCGGGCGTCATCGGGACGTTCGTTCGGCAGGCCCAGTCGGGTGACCCGCTGACAGTCGAGGGTGACGGCGAGCAGACCCGCGACTTCGTCTACGTCGACGACGTGGTGCGGGCGAACCTCTGTGCCGCGACGACGGACGCCGTCGGCCGTCCGTTCAACGTCGGCACCGGCGAGAGCGTCACCATCAACTACCTCGCGGAGGCGGTTCGCGACGTGGTGGGTGCGGACGTGCCTATCGAGCACGGCCCGGCCCGAATCGGCGACATCGACCGAAGCGAGGCCGACGTGCGTCGGGCCGCGGAAGACCTGGGGTTCGAGGCCAACGTCGGCCTCCGAAAGGGACTGTCGCGCACGCTCGACGCCGAGAGATGAGCAACGCGTGGTGTCGACCCGGGGAAACGCGAATTCGCCGAGCCGAGAGTAGCCAGGACCTGTTGCTGTCTTCGGATTTTAAGCCGTTCTTTCGGTCGGCCACCGAGAAAGTCAAATATTATATACCATCTGTGCGTTGACACTGATGATGCAGCATTGTGATACGAAGACGCGGGAAAACGTAAGTCCCGTTCCCAGCGATCGCTCGATGAGTACGACTATCGCCCATGAACTCGCTGCGGTGATGGGTATCGACCCGGTGGAAATGACACCGCTAGCGGATTCCGTGGACACTGACGCGCTGGACGCGCTGTTCGGTACCGCGGCCACGGACGCCCAGTTCCAGTTCACGCACGAGGGATATCGCGTACTCGTCACGCCGACGGGCATCGCGATCCGACCGCCGAATCTCGACTGAGCGAAAGAGGCTGTTTCCGCGCATAATCTACGAATTACGAAGTCGCTTGACGTGTTCTACGCTGTTGCATGAGTGGCCATCTGACGTCGGACGAGTGGCAACGCATCACTGAGTTCGCCGAGACTCCCAAACATCAGCGTCGGCCGGAACAACTGCTCCCCGAAGGTGAACGCGAACTCGACGAGAACAGGAAAGAAAACAACGCGCGGGACTGACTATTCGTCACACCATGTTTTCGGTCTCGATGGTCTGCCAGACGTCTAGCCCGGCGTCGGTGATGCCGTAGACGCGGCCCTTGCGCCGGTCCTCGGAGACGAGCAGGCGGACGAGATCGTTGTCCCGTAGCTCTTGGAGCGCCCGAGAGACGTGTGCGATGCTGAGGTCCGTTTCGTCGGCGATGAGCGACGGCGTCGCGGGTCCCTCTGAGAGTCGTTGCAACGTTGCGATGCGATAGCGGGAGCTGATCACGTAGCTGACTTTGTCCCACGGGTCCGAATTCGTCATTTACTTTCTCCTCGTGTCCTGTTACCGGAATAGTGCTTGCGAGGTACTGTCGCTGGATGTACCGTGTGGTGGTTGCTGAGGGACATGAATAACCATTTCGTTGTTTCGAACGAGTAAGGCCTTCCAATACCGCACCACCGCCCCTTCGAGCGACGGTCGCCGACCGACGGCGTGGATAGACTCATCGGAGTTCCGGCGGCCGGGTATTCGCCCGGCGTCGATAGTCCAGACACTGTGCGGCGGTGACGACTGTGAGGAGTCCCACGACGAGCGTCGCGACGAGCGTCGTCGGGACGGCGACGGCCGAACCGGCGAGCGCTGCGCCGACGAGTGCGAGACCCGTGACTCCAGCGGTCGCACCGCTGAAACGAGGCCAAGGGACCACCGGCGCGATTGGCCCGAGGTAGCGGTCCGTCTCGGTGACCGAAGTCGTCGGCGCGACGGTCCGCTCCGTTTCGTCGTACTCGACGAGTCCGGCCGCTTCGAGCGTCGGGATGTGCGTCTGGTACAGCGAGACGTAGATACGCTTCTGCTCGGCGGTATCGATGTCGTCCGGCGACGTTCCGGCTTCCTGCGCGCCGATGCCCCGTGCGAGACGCATCAGCTCCACCGGGGCGTCGGCCTCCCGGAGCGTCGAGAGAATGAATCGACGACGGCTGTTACTCATCACTCCGAAGGCTGTATCGCGGGCGAGCGGTGTCTCCCCACTCATCGTGGCCTCCTCGGACCGGGCGGTCGCCTGTCGAACTGGCCGGGTTGTAGAGCCACTGTTACCGTTACAGACAGGATGATTGTGCTTTGTTACGTATCACATATCCACTGGTGGGCAGACAGTACTCCAATCGAAGCATTGGGTTATCCAGACGCAAACACGCGTTTCGAAGGGCGAGCGCCCGGTAATCCGAGAATACAGCCGCGATATCACGCGTCGTGACACAAGCCCTGCATAACAATGGCTTCACTTTGCCTGCCGCAAACCGTGATAGTCGTACAATCAACGCCGACCCTCCAACGTCGGCCCGGTCCCTCCACCGGCGGTGACCGCGCATGAGTGACGCGCGCTCGTTCGAGCCTACGATGTCCATCGCGTCACCCGATGTCGGCCGCGACGAATTGCGCCGCATTCACGACGTCCTCCGCTCCGGCCACTTGAGCGGCGGCGACGAAGTGGACGCGTTCGGCGCTGAGTTCGCAGAGTACTGTGACGTCGCCCACGGCGTCCCGACCAGCAACGGGACGACCGCTCTCCACGCCGCGCTGGTCGCGCTTGGTGTCGGCCCCGGCGACACCGTCCTGACGACCCCGTTCTCGTTCGTCGCGACCGCGAACGCGGTCAGACACGCGGGCGCGGACCCGGTGTTCGCGGACATCGACCCGCAGACGTACAACCTCGACCCGGACAGCGTCGCCGAGACGATGGCCGACCGTGACGTCGACGCCATCCTCGCGGTCCACCTCTACGGCTGTCCGGCCCCGATGCAGGAACTGCGAGCGCTCGCCGACGAGCACGACGCCGCTCTCATCGAGGACGCGGCGCAGGCTCACGGCGCGACCTACCGCGGCGACCCCGTCGGAAGCCTGGGTGACGCCGCCTGCTTCAGCTTCTACCCCACGAAGAATATGACGACCGGCGAGGGTGGTATCGTCGTCACCGACGACGAGACAGTCGCTGAGAACTGCTGGGAGTTCATCGACCACGGGCGCGACGGCGAAGGCAACCACGCGTCGGTCGGTCACAACTTCAGGATGACGGACATCTGCGCCGCGGTCGGACGGGTCCAACTCGAGAAACTCAACGACTACGTCGAGGCACGCCGGAACAACGCCGCGGAGTACACCGAGGCGCTCGTCGGGTCGGACCTCGTGGCCCCCGTCGAACCCGCGGGGTCACGGCACTCCTACCACCAGTACACGATTCGGTGCGCCGACCGCGAGGCGGTGCAGGACCACCTCGAACGCTACGGCGTCCCGTCGGCGGTGTACTACCCGCGCCCGATTCACGAAGAGCCAGCCTACGAGGACGTTACGACGTCGCTACCGGCCGCTGAACGCGCCGCCGACGAGGTACTCTCGGTTCCGGTCCACCCGGACCTCTCGGCGCGCGACGTGCGCGCAGTCAGCCTCGCACTTATGGAGTACGACCAATGAACACAGACGAGACTCTCGCGGCGGGCGTCGTCGGCGTCGGCAGCATGGGCAGGCACCACGCTCGCGTGTACAACGAGATACCCGGCGTCGAACTCGCAGGCGTCGCGGACGCCGACGAAGTGGCCGCCGCCGAAGTCGCCGCCGAGTACAGCACCGGGTTCGCGGACATCGGCGAGTTGCTGGAGGTCGTCGACCTGGTCTCCATCGCCGTCCCGACGCGATTCCACTACGACGTGGCGATGCAGGCCATCGAGGCTGGCGTCTCGGTCCTCATCGAGAAGCCGTTCGTCCGCGACCCCGAGGATGGGCGGGAACTCATCGACCGCGCCCGCGAGGTGGGCGTCCAATTACAGGTCGGTCACATCGAACGGTTCAACCCCGTCGTCGACGTCCTCGACGAGGTGCTCGCGGACCTCGAGCCGATAGCCGCCTCGGCCCGGCGACTCGGACCGCCGGTGTCCCGCGACGTGGAAGACGACGTGGTGATGGACCTGATGATTCACGACATCGACGTCATCTGTTCGTTACTGGACGACGACGTGGCGGGCGTCACGGCCATCGGCGCGTCCGACGGCGACTACGCCGACGCTCAGATCGAGTTCGCGGGCGGGACGGTCTGCTCGCTCACGGCGAGTCGCATCACTCAGGAGCGGATTCGGGACCTCTCGGTCACCACCCGTGAGTGTCACATCGCCGTCGATTTCATGGACCAGTCGATGCGCATCTACCGCCACTCGGACCCGTCGTACCAGACGAACAACGGCGACGTACGGTACACGCAGGAGAGCATCATCGAGCGACCGTCCATCGAGAGTGACGAACCGCTGAAGCGCGAACTCCGGTCGTTCGTCGACTGCGTACGGACTGGGTCGACGCCGCGGATCACCGGTGAGGACGGCCTCCGCGCGCTGGCTATCGCGCGCGAGATAAGCGATATCGCGTACTCTCGTGACCTCGCTGTCGAGGGGGTGAGCATCGCCGATGGCAGCACAGTCCGGGAGTGAAGTCTACGCCGCGGAGCGCGGCGGGTGGGCGCTCCAAGAGGCGTTCGTCTCGGGGCAGATTCCCGTCGCCGTCTACGGCCTCGGGAAGATGGGACTGCCGCTTGCCGCGGTGTTCGCCGAGGTCAGCGGCAACGTCACCGGCGTCGACATCGACCCCGACGTGGTCGCGTCCATCGAACGCGGCGAGTCGACCGTCAGCGGCGAACCCGGCCTCGCCGAACTCGTCGCTGACCTCGCGGCCGATGGGTCGCTCTCGGCCACCGCCGACCCGGAGGCCGCGGCGACTGACGCCCGGGTCCACGTCGTCATCGTCCCCACGCTGTTAGACGAGACGAACGAACCGGACCTCGCGACGCTGCTGGCCGCCGTCGACGGCATCGCCGCGGGCCTCTCGCCGGGCGACCTCGTCGTCATCGAGTCGACGGTCCCGCCGGGGACGACCCGCGACGTGGTGACGCCGCGACTCGCGGAGCAGAGCGGCCTCGACCCCAGCGAGTTCGGCGTCGCCTTCTGTCCCGAACGGACCGCCAGCGGCCGCGCGCTCCAAGACATCCGCGGAGCGTATCCGAAGGTCGTCGGGGGCGTCGACGCCGAGAGCGAACGCGTCGCGGGACTGCTGTACGACGAACTCACCAGCAACGAGGTTCTCTACGCAGGCGACGCGACGACGGCGGAGTGCGTGAAGGTGTTCGAAGGCATCTACCGCGACGTGAACATCGCGCTGGCGAACGAACTCGCCCGCGTGACGGACCCGCTCTCGGTCGACGTGAACCGCGCGATAGAGGTCGCCAACACCCAACCGTTCTGCAACATCCACGAGCCCGGACCGGGCGTCGGCGGGCACTGCATCCCGCTGTACCCGTACTTCCTCACCTCGCAGGTGGAGACGGACCTGCCGCTCGTGGAGACGAGTCGGTCGGTCAACGACGCGATGCCGTCGTTCGTCACGAGCACGCTCGTCGGGATGCTCGACGACGAAGGCGTCGACGTGACCGACGCCACGGTCCTGCTGCTCGGCGTCGCGTACCGCGGCGGGGTCGACGAGACGCGGAAGACCCCCGCCCGCCCCATCGCCCAGCAACTCGACGAACTCGGCGCGGACGTGTGGGCGACCGACCCGGTGGTCGACGTGGCGAGCGTCCCGGACCTCCCCGCTCACGCGCTCTCGCACGACGCCGTGGAGTACTCGGGCGACGAGTTCGACGGGGTCGTTCTCGTGACCGCACACGACGAGTACCACAGCCTCGACTACGGCAGCTTCGCGGACGCCGTCGCCGTCGACACCCGCGACGTCCTCCCTGACGTGCCGATGTCGGTCTATACTCTCGGTAGCGGAATACGCCAGTAGGGCCCTTGAAAAATCCGGCAGGCCCGTCCGAACTGCCGTCGCCCAGTCAGGGTGCAAACCGTTTCGATTGTCGCGATAGTCGCTCACGCCGACAATCTCGTATTACTCTCCGATAGAGAGTGCATTTCGTCAGGGTAATCATCCGCCTACATGTAACGAATCTTACGTAACAAAGTATTAAGTAGCGAAAGCGTGTCTCATTTGACAGGCGCTTGGGTTCGGACGGACGCCTCGTCACGACCGCGTTGTGGGTGTGTGCGACTTCACCAACCGGTCACGACAAACCGTCGTCGTCCGCGTCCGGGCGTAGCCCAGGAGGGCTATCAATGAGTACCCAGGACCAAACCCCCATCGAGAAGGACCAGACCCCCATCGAATCGGATTTAGACGAATCGACCTCTGAGACAGCAGCGGTCGATGCAGAAGCGCAGGACCAGGAAGCCGAGACGCAGGCGACAGAGACGGACCTCTCGCTCGACCTCATCTTCGAGATTCTGAAGAACAGCCGCCGCCGCGAAGTACTCCACTATCTCCGGGACCACGAAGAGGGCGAGCGCGTGTCACTCGGCGAACTCGCCGAACACGTCGCCGCCATCGAGAACGACACGACGACGGAGGCACTGACCTCCAGCGAGCGAAAGCGCGTGTACGTCGGCCTCTACCAGTGTCATCTTCCGAAGATGGACGACATGGGCGTCGTGGAGTTCAACCAGAACCGCGGTCACGTCGAACTCGCGCCCGCCGCCGAGCAACTGACCGAGTACCTCGACCGGCCCGCCGAGTCGGCGCGCGTCCCGTGGCACCGCTACTACGCGGTCATCTCGGGCATCGGCGTCGCCGTCCTCGGCCTCGCCGTGGGACTCGGACTGGCTCAGAGCGTGCTCTTGCTGATGGTGGGCCTCGTCGTGGCCACGTTCGCGTTCTGTTCCGGAACGCACTGGTACGTCGAATCCCAGACCGAAGAGTAACACCCGTCTCCCGACTAACGGCCCTCGACGAACCGTTTGCCGTCCATCGGTTTTCTCACTCCCATTCGTTCCCGACGTGACGAGCGCCGCCGCTGTCGGCGGACGTGGCATCGCGGGTCAGCGCCAGCGAGTACCGCCACGCTGGGCTGACGAGAGTTACGGACTCGAAGACACAGCGAAAATGGTGACCGGCGAGGAGTTCGCACGTGAGTCGGGGTGGGGTACACAGGTGGATGGCCGGTCAGCCATTTTCCGGTCTGCGTCGGACACAAGTGGGTGGTGTACCGTGGGGATGGTGGTGCTTCGGTGTCGGCCGACACCGTGTCTCCGCGACACAATGATGTCGGCATTTCCACGTGGGTTTGACACACACATTGTAACACTCTGCCTAGCCCTACCGACACCGCGTTCGGTCGTCTCGCTACGGATGCGCCCAGATTCCGCCACTCGCAGTCGAACGACTGCCCCCGCGGTAGCGGTCCGCCGTCGTCCCGCGGTAGGTTCGGTTTACTCGGCAGTAAACGGCGTTTACTACCGATATGGGGGAGGGGAAGTCGGGACGAGTCCGGTAGATTCGGTGCAGTGGCCCCCCAATATCGGGCCGATCCTTCGACTGCCTGCCCGACCCACACCGCCCACAGATTCCTGTCGCTCAGATAGTATTATATCCACGGAACTGGTACTCTCTAGATATGGGCGACACGAAAGAGAGCCGTGACGACAAGGCGCTCCGTGAGGAGAAACGACAGCGGGAGGACGAACTGGAGACCGAAGTCGAGGAATTGGACGAGGCGGAAGCCGCCGACGAGCGACGCGAAGAACAGGAAGCGGAAGACGAACTCGCCGCGGACGAGTGAACACACGGTATCGAGTGTCGACGGATGAGCACCCGGTGTCGTCACTCGACACCGCGCGTCGCGAGAGGTCGGGGGTACCTCGGACCGGACTCCCAGTGTATCGGTCCGTGTGTGGGTTCGGACGTACCCCACAGCCTCCGTTCCGGCCATCGAAACGACGGTCGTCTATGACCGTACGTATCGGACTTGTCGCGAATCGTGCCGAGGGAAAGGACCAGTGGAATCCTCGACGCGGCCGCGACAAATATAGCTTGTACAGTGTCCCATATCATCATGTGGAGATTACTGCGCGGAAAGTCGCGGTAAGCCCCACGACGGACTCCGTCCTGCGGAGACCGTTCGAGGTAAGCCAGCGTTTGTCCGCCAGTGACACCGCGGCCGTCGTTCCTCTCACCCGTGCTGCCGTTCATCGCCGACGCTACCCGTCACGGTGCGGGTTTTCACTCGACGGTGTTCGGTCCGCACGCCGTCCTCAATCGGAATCCAGACCGAGGTCCACCGTAGGGTTAAGTACCACTCCCGCGTCAGTATCGCGTGCTATCATGACTCGTAGACGGCGACTCCGCCCGACGCGTCGAGCAACGGACGACAGCGCGGAGACGGAACCACCCGAACCGTTCTCTGTCGATATCGCGACGGACGGTGACGCGTTCGTCGTCACCGCGGAACTCCCCGGCGTCCGCACGCAGGACATCGACGTGACGGTCCGAAAGAATCGGCTCCGAATCGACGTTACGGCGGAGAGCGACGACGTCGAGGGCACCTACCTTCGGCGCGAGCGGAACCGGCCCGCGGGTAGCCGCGTCGTCGAACTCCCGGGACCGGTGGTCGAAAAGCGGGCGTCAGCGTCCTACAACGGCGGCGTCCTCCGTCTCCGTCTCCCGAAGCGGGACCAACGGCGACGCGTCGGCGTGGAATAAGCGGCCATACGTCGAGACGGTTCCGCCCACAATGGCCCGCTACGCCCGCCGGAGGTTCACCGCACGCGGCCCCCGTTCGCCGCGTTCGATGTCGAACGTCACTGCCTCTCCTTCCTCCAAATCCGGGTCGATTTCGGACTGGTGGAAGAACACGTCTTCCTCGCGGGCGTCCGTCTCGATGAATCCGTATCCCTTCTCGTCGTGGACGAACGTGACCGTTCCTCGTGGCATACGGTACCGTCCGTGCCGCAGCGACCTAAACGTCCGGTCGCCACTCCCGCGAGCGCGCAGTCACTCGATTCGCTCGACGGTCCCGCTCACCCCGTCGACGCGGACGCGGTCCCCCGTCTTCAGCCTGGTCGTCGCGTCGTCGACGCCGACCACCGCCGGGATGCCGTACTCGCGGGCCACGAGCGACCCGTGGGTCAGTCGTCCGCCGACTTCGGTGACGACGGCGGCCGCGTTCAAGAACAGCGGCGTCCACCCGGGGTCCGTGTAGGGGGCCACCAACACCTCCCCACGGGCGATTCGGGTCCTCGCGGGGTCGGTGACGACACGCACGTCGCCTTCGACGACGCCCGGTGCCGCCCCGGTTCCGGCGAGCGTCACCGCTCCCGGCGTCCCGTCGATGGGACCGGTCGCGCGCAGAACCTCCCCCTCGCTCGTCAGTAACCGCGGCGGAGCGAGGGCCGTCGCTCGCTCGTACGCCTGCCGTCGGGCCGTCACGTCGACACCGGCGAGGGTACGCGGGTCCGCGACGGCGGCCCGAAGTTCGTCGTAGGTCAAGTGCCAGACGTCGTCCCGACTTTCGAGCGCTCCCGCCCGTTCGAGTTGCCGACCGGCCGCCAGCGTCTGCTGTCGTAGTTCGTCCAGCAAACGGACGAGCGCGTACTTCGGCAATTCTCTGAGGCCGATGTAGCCGCGGTACATCGTGGCGAGTCGGCGGACCAGCGGCCGCAACGGACGGGGCGCGGCCGACACCAGCGCGGCCTTCGCGTCCGCTGCGCGCGCCTGCAACTCATCGCCTTGATGGGTCGGTGAATCGGCGTCCGGGGCCGCGATGTAGCCGCTCACGACGTTCAACAGCGTACTCGGGTCTTCCCGGTACCGCGGGCGACTCCAGTCGATTTCGCCCACGGCGCGGAACCCGAACGCGTCGAGAAATGCGTCGACGGCCGCGACGAACGCCTCGGCGTCGTCCCGGTCCCGGAGGTCCGCCATCGTCGTCCCTTCGCGGAGCGCCCGTTCGACCGCTGGCGTCTCCTGTGCGACGGCGGCCACGTCGGCCAGCGCGGCGTTCATCTGGTAGACCACGTCGTCGGTGATGCCGAGCGCCAGTTCGTCGACGCGCTCCCGTTCCTCGGGGACCAACCGGCGGAGCAGGGCACCCGCGATGATGCCCGAGAGGAACCGCGAGTAGAACGGGTCGAGCAACCAGTCCGCCCCGTTCCCGAGTTCCCGCACGGCCGCGTCGAGTCGCGCGGGGAGTGTCTGCGGCGCGCGAATCCGTTCGATAGCCCGGTCGCACTCCTCGTCGTACGTCGCCTTCAGCGCGGTGGGGGCATCCAGCGGGTCGCCGGTGACCATCGTCCGCGGCACTCCGCCGACGAGGCGGTACGCCAGTCCGACGACGCGGCGAAGCGTGCCTCGGTTGTCGAGCGCGGCGGCCAGTGGCAGCCCTCTCCCCGTGGCAGGAAACTGCTCGGGCGCGTCGGCGATGAACGACCGCATGGCGGCCGCGCCCGGTTCGTCTATCACGTCGAAGTTGTCGAGCAATCGCCGTCGGAGTCGTGGTTCCCGGAGGTACGGCGTCACGTCGATGTACAGCCGGTTCCCCGCGGTCGCAATGTCCCAGCCGTCCATCCCGAGGTCTGAGAACACGCTCTCGATGAGCGTCGCCCACGTGTCGAGGACGAGCGTCGGCATGGCGTCGGGCATCCCCTGGCGGTGACCGAAACTGTAGTACACGTGGACGGCATCGTCGGGCGTCGGTTCCGGGACCGGGAACAGCGAAGTAATCGGCCGCGCTTGCAGAATCGAGATGTCGCCGTCTCGAATCGCCCACTCCACGTCTTGGGGGGACCCCAGCGCCGACTCGATTCGGGTGCCCAGCGTCGAGAGCGCCCGCACGTCGCTCTCCGAGAGAATCGGCTCGGACCGTTCCGGGCCGACCGCGTACTCGACGATTCGGTCGGTGGGACGGTCGAATCTGATAGAGTCGGCCGTGGTCCGCCCCGAGACGAGTCGGTCGCCCCGTCCCGGTCCCGCGTCGATGACGGTCACGGGTCGCCGCCCGCTGACCGGGTCGGCGGTGAAGAGGATGCCCGAGGCGTCCGGTTCGACGAACGCGTGGACGACGACGGCCATCGCCGCGTCGGTCACGTCGATGTCGTTGCGGGCGCGGTACACCACGGCGCGCTCGGTGAACAGACTGGCGAGGCAGTCCCGCACCGCCGTCGCGACGGCGTCGGTGCCTTCGACGCCGAGGAACGAGTCGTACTGTCCCGCGAAGGACGTTCCGGGGAGGTCTTCCGTCGTCGCCGACGACCGAACCGCTACCGGGCCGGACGGTCGGTCGCGGTCCAGCGCGTCGACCACCGAAGATGGGAGGGGCGTCGACCGAATCCGCTCGCGGAGTTCGGCGGCGAGGTCCGCCCGTGCCGCCCCGTCGCCGCGGTCCACTGCTGCTTCGAGGTCGCTCAGCAGGTCGCCCACTCCGGCGGTCTCGACGACGGTTCGGTACGTCTCGGTCGTGACGACGACACCACCGGGAACCGGCAGACCGAGTGACAGCAGACGGGCGAGCGTCGCCCCTTTCGCGCCGCTGACGGCGGGTTCCGTCGCAACTGGGTCCGTCAGCAGGCAGACGGTGTCGGACATGGTTCTCGGAGCATTCGAGCGCCCGTCGCAAGAACATATCCGGCATACTCCGAGCAAGGGGTCGATACCGAGGGGGTGTCACCACCGAATCATGTTTCCCGAAGCTCCCCCAACAGTACCGTATGTACAGCCGAATCTTGGTTCCGACAGACGGGAGCCCCGGGACCGCGTCGGCCATCGAACACGCGGTCGAGCACGCCCGTACCTACGACGCGACCCTTCACACGCTCTACGTCGTTGACACGACCATCGCCGCGGACGCCGGTGTCGCTGGCGTCTACGGTGCGCTGGAGGACACCGGTCGTGAAGCGATAGACGCAGTCAGGACCGCGGCCGCTCGCGCTGGTGTCGACGCCGCCGAAGCGTCGCTGGCACGCGGCGCACCGTACCGCGTGATTCTCGACTACGTCGACGAAAACGACATCGACCTCGTCGTGATGGGGACGCACGGCCGCCGCGGCCTCGAACGGTACCTCCTCGGAAGTACCACCGAGAAGGTCGTTCGGTTGGCCGATGTGCCGGTGTTGACCGTACGGATGACTGACGACTCGGCATGAGAACCGGCGTGCCGTGCTTGCCCGTCACGCCATCGGAACGACGAGCGTGTCCCCTTCGCGTTCGATAGTGGTCCCGAACGGCGCGGACAGTTCCCGCATGCGGTCCCGACTCCACGCGGCCGCGTCGGGACGGGCCTCGTGAACGGCGAAGTCGCGTATCTCCGTCGGTCGCAACCGGACCTCTGTGACTGTCCCGTCCGCGGCGAGAGCGAGTTCGAACAGGAAGCTCCGGTCGTTGCGGAGCGACTCGGAGACGGCGTAGTCGTCGACGAAATCGCCGGTGTCGTACAGTATCGGCCGCCCTTCGTACACTTCGACGCCGTGGAACACGTGCGCGCTGTGCCCGTGGACGGCGTCGACGCCCTCGTCGACCAGCCATCGGGCGAACGCGCGGAACTTCGGGGAGGGGGCCGTCACCATGTTCGGTCCCCAGTGGAGCGACGCCACGACGAGGTCCGGGTCGCGTTCGCGCGCCCTGTCCAGTGCCTCGCCGACGCGCTCTCGGGTGGTAGCGTCCTCAACGTCGATGTCGACGTAGGCGGTTCCCGGAGCGGTAGGCGTCGCGGCGTACTCCGGCGTGTTGTCGGTCAGCGAGATGACGGCCACTTCGACCGGTCCGGCCTCGAACAGCGCGGGTTCGAGCGCCGCCGACAGCGTTCGGCCCGCGCCACTGCGGGCGATGTCCGCCTCGTCCAACACGTCGAGCGTGTCGAGTAACGCCGCCTCCTCGTAGTCGAGGACGTGGTTGTTGGCGAGCGCACAGCAGTCGACACCGGCCGCTTCGAGCGCTGGAACGGCCCACCGCGGGTTCGCCCGGAAGTGAAACGCCCGTTCGGTGCGCTCCCACGGACGCCCGCGTGTCGAGAGACAGCACTCGAGGTTGAGACACAGGCCGTCCAGCGTGGTGAGGCGCGGTAGCAGGTCGCCCCAGACGGCCCGGGGAGGGCGCTGTAACTGTCGCTCGTCGACCAGGCGCCCGAGCATCACGTCGCCAGTCAGGCCGAGTGTCGTCGTCATTCGCTACGCCGTGGGTCGCTACGCTTTCTGCGGCCCCTCGACGACCACGCACTCGCAGTCGGCCGCCTCGGCCACCTTTCGACCGACGCCCGAGAAGTGTTCCTCGTGCTCGCCGTGTTCGCCGAGGACGATAGTCTTCGCGCCCACTTCCCGCGCGTAGTCGAGGATGACCTCGTGGGGTATCCCGTGCCGGGTGTCGCCCTCGATGTTCACGCCCGTACCGTCGGCCAGTTCCCGCACGTCGGCGATTGTCATCGTGGCGTGGTCCTCCGCGAAGATAGTCGCCAGTTCGGTCGAACTCAGCGCCGGTTCGTTGAAGCGGCGCTCGTCGACCACGCTGATGACGTACAACGGGAGGTCCTCGGCCGCGGATAGTTCGACGGCGTGTTTGGCGGCCGCGCGTGCGTACTCGCTCCCATCAGTCGCTAACAGGATGGACTCCATACGCGGCGTACAACCCAACAGCAGTTAAGCGTTTGTCACTTTCCGACATCGTACCGTCTCGCGCCTCCCGTAATTATACCACGCCCCGGCGACGTACACGTGGCTATGCCCGACACAAACCGCGTCGCAATCCTCGGGGGGACGTTCACGCCCCTCCACAACGGCCACCGCGCGCTCCTCCACAGCGCGTTCCAGACGGCGAGCCACGACGGTGACGGCGACGGGCACGTCGTCGTCGGCCTCACTTCGACCGAACTCGCGAGCGAGACGCGGAGCGATCCCTCGCACGCCGACCGTTTGGGCGCGTTCGCCGACCGACGGGCAGCGCTGGACACCGCGCTCGACCGCGTCAGCCGCGCCTACACGGCGTCGTGGGAAATCGTCAAAATCGAAGACACGTTCGGCCCGGCGCTGACCCGCGAGGACGCCGACGCTCTCGTGGTCGCGCCGGAGGGGAAGGCCCAACGTCGCGCGCACGAACTGAACGACCGTCGCATCGAACGCGGCTATCGCCCGCTGGAACTCCACACCTCGCCGTTCGTCGTCGCCGAAGACGGTTACCGAATCAGTAGCACCCGCATCCGGAACGGCGAAATCGACGTTCACGGGCAGGTACTCGACACCGACGAATGAGGCCAGCGTAGACAGGCACCGGACCCCCTCCGGCCCGACGATGGCCGCCTCGACGCTGGCGTCAGTCCGGTGGCCCCTCCTCGCCAGGTTCCGACAACGTCTCCGACAGGCCGTCTTCCCGAACCATCGCCGACACGTACTCCGAAACCGTTTCCACTCCGTCATCACCGCCGAGTTCCCGCGACACCGACAGGTGTTGGTCCTGCTCTTCGACCCATTCCTGCGTCCCGGTCACTCGCTCGAAGATGTCTTGCAATTGCCGCTGACGCGGTCCACGTGGACCACCGTCACCGCTCGAAGCCGAATGACTACTCATCGGGACACTCCACTGTGCGTCGTCCGCGTTCGCTGTGTGACAATCAAACACATACCACAGTACGGCCCAAAGGAGACATGGTATTTAGTATTCACCACCCACGACCCGTCAGGACGCTCTTACGCTCGCTTCGCTTCCGGAGCGTAACCGACCGGCGAAAGCGACGCCGGTATCGGCGTCCCGTCTCGCGGGTAAGAGGCTGTTACTACCGGCGTCGTACGCACGACCGTCGATACCGCGGCTTAGGCATCCGTCGACCCGGCGGATGCGTCGGACCGGCGGAGGTACTCCTCACTCAGTGCCAGCGCCCCGCCGTAGACAACATAGGCGACGAGCGTCGAAACGACGACGGAAAGGCGGTCTAGAACCGCACTCTCGGGAGCGACGGCGAGGCGGACGACGACCGACACCGACCACACGACGAGTCCGAATAATGCGCCGTGAAACAACCGCGAATCACCGGGCAATAACCGTGCGAACGCCGGATACACAGTCGGCCAGGCCACGACGTACAGGACGCCGAACCAGAGCAGTCGGAGGACTGTCACGGCCGCCCTGGGCAGACGGACGGCGGCTTCACCCGACAGCGGGAGAACGAGCGCGGCAAACGCGTACGCCCCTGTGACGCCGAGCACACTCTCGACGAAGACGAGGACTGCCGCCAACGCTGTCGTCGCGGCGACACCCACACCGGCCATCGTACGAACCCGACGCATTCCGTACCGCTTCGATTCGGGCGGTAAAAAGTATGCCTCGCGTTCCGAGAGGTACTGTCTCTCGAAGGGACCTTCGCCGGGAAGCGGCCCACTGCCCGAAACGAGGTAAGTTTCGCTTACGGATAGCGTTCCGTCGACGGATTGCAGTCGTGTCGTGGTCACGTCACTGTCTCTCTTCGTACCGCAACGGTCACCCTCATCGGGCACGCCGGGCGACTCCACCGACAACCGGTCGTGGAAAGGACACCTCGCCGGTGGGCAGGCCGCCGTACGTGGGTAGATAACGCTCGTACCGTTGTTAGTAACATTTGCCAAGGCGGAAGAATCATAATACAACAGCTACAAGCGGTGGCAATGACACAATCTGTTCAAGATAGCAGAAAAGCGGTATTCGATGTCGAGAACGTCGGGGGTATCGACCAGACCAGCGTCGAGATACCGCCCGGCGTCACCGTTCTGACTGGCAAGAACGCGACGAATCGTACCTCGTTCCTCCAGTCCATTATGGCCGCGATGGGGAGCACGAACGTCTCGATAAAGGGGGACGCCGACGAAGCGCGCGTCGAACTGACGTACGACGGGGAGACGTACGAACGCACGCTCACTCGCGCGGGGACCGAAACCGTCGAGAAGAACGGTTCCGGATATCTGGAAGACCCGTCGGTCGCCGACCTCTTTTCGTTCCTCCTGGAGACGAACGAGGCCCGGCAGGCCGTTGCCGTCGGCGACGACCTTCGCGAACTCATCATGCGGCCGGTGGATACCGACGAGATTACCGCCGAGATAGAGCGCGTCGAACGCGAGAAAGGGGAGCTAAACGAGGAAATCGCGGCGCTCGAATCGCTGAAGCGTGAACTCCCCAACCTCGAACAGCGGCGCTCGAGGCTCCGCGACGAAATCGAAGAGACCGAAGCGGAACTCGCGGAAGTCGAAGAACAAATCGACGAGAGCGGCCGCGACGTCGAAGAGACCCGGCAGGAACAGGAGAAACTGGAGTCGAAACTCGACGAACTCCGCGAATGCCGCGCAGACCTCCGCTCGGTTCGGTCGGACATCGACCGCCAGCAAGAGAGCATCGACGCCCTCCGCTCGGAACGGACCGAGTTGTCCGACGAACTCGAAGAGGCCGAGGCCGACGACGGCGACGACGTGGCGGGCATCGACGCTCGCATCGACCGCCTCCGCGAGGAGAAACGACAGCTCAACTCCGAGACGAACGACCTCCAGAGCGTCATCAACTTCAACGAGCAGATGCTCGCGGGCGGCAACGACACCGTCGTCGACGCCGTCCAGTCCGACGGTGCGGGGACCACCGAAGACGGCGGCGACATCACCGAGCAACTGCTCTCGGACGACGACTCCATCACCTGCTGGACGTGTGGGACCGGTGTCGACAGCGCGGACATCGAGCGCACGCTCGACCAACTGCGCGACCTCCGCAAGCAGAAGTTGAACGAGGTTTCCGGTCTGGAGGACGAACTCGCCGAGTTGAAGTCGAAACAGCGAGAGCGCCAACAGCGCCAACAGCGCATCCGCTCGGTCCAGCAGAAACTCGACGACGTCGAGCGCGAAATCGAGACGCGCGAATCCCGACTTGAGGACCTCCGCGAGGACCGGTCGGATCTCACCGACGAGGTGGAAGCCCTCGAAGCGGAAGTCGAAGACCTTCGAACCGAGGACTTCGGCGACATCCTGGACCTCCACAAGGAGGCCAACCAGTTACAGTTCGAACTGGACGAGAAGGAGTCCGAACTGGAGTCGCTGACCGAGGAGATCGAGTCCAAAGAAGAGCAGATCGTCGCGGAAGACGAACTTCGCGAGGAGCGCGACGAACTCGTCGACGAACTCACCGACCTGCGGACTCGCATCGACCAGATAGAGTCCGAGGCCGTCGAACAGTTCAACGAGCACATGGAGGAGGTTCTCGACATCCTCGGCTACGACAACATCTCCCGCATCTGGATCGAACGCATCGAGACGACGGTCCGTGAGGGGCGGAAGAAAGTCGACAAGACGGTGTTCGAACTGCACGTCGTCCGGAGCACGGAGTCCGGCGCGGCCTACGAGGACACCGTCGACCATCTCTCGGAATCCGAGCGCGAGGTGACCGGCCTCATCTTCGCGCTCGCTGGGTATCTGGTCCACGACCTCTACGAGGACGTGCCGTTCATGCTGCTCGACTCGTTGGAGGCCATCGATTCCGAGCGTATCGCGTCGCTGGTGGACTACTTCTCGGGGTATGCCGACCACCTCGTCGTCGCGCTCCTGCCCGAGGACGCGCAGGCGCTCTCGGACGACTACGCTCGCGTCGAGAGCATCTAAGACCCGACTCAGCTCTCGGCTTCGCAATCACACCCGCCGCGTTCCAACAGTTCGGCGACGGAGTACTGGGCGTTGCAGTCTTCGCAGAACACGTCGACGCTGACGAACAGGCGGAAGTCGCCGAGCGTGATTCGGTCAGTCTTCGACAACCGCTCGAGTTTCTCGCGAGAGACGACTTCCGTTCGGGTAGTCAGGCGCTCGATTTGTTCGCGTTCGCGTGCGACCTGTTCCTCGTCCGTCGCGTGGTCGTAGCTCGCGCCGCGAACGTCCTGTAGATAGCTCCGGATAGCCTGATAGGTCACGAAATCGCTGGTCAGCGAGTCCACGTCGATACCGGCGTCTTCGAGGTCGCGTTTCGCGTCGGTGACACGACCGGCGCTGGCGTCGTCGTCGGTCAGTAGTCGGTAGTACATCTGGACGCCGTCGTCGACGGTGTCCATCCCGTGGTCGCGCAGTTGACGACGGAGCAATTCCTTGTTGAACAGTTCCGCCAGCGCGCGGAGGCTCTTTCGTTCCTCTCCCTCTGCGGTCCAGTAGGCCTCCAGTTCGGCCCCGAACCCGTCGAGTTCGTAGGCGTCGATGAGACGACCCACTTTCGTCGTCGGTAACTCTTCGTTTGACATATAGAGTATTTGTGGCCGGTGCTGAAATATGCCTTGCGTCTGTCTCGTTCGGTCGCGACGGTGGGCTCACCCCAGCGGACACTACCTTTATACTGTCTGTCTGAGTAACATGTGGTATGAACTACGAAATCACTCACCGACCGTCCTACGCCCAACTCGCACTCTCGCTGGAGCGGGGGGAGTCGGTCCGGGCCGAGGGCGGTGCGATGGTCAGCCACACCGGGAACCTCGACGTGGAGACGAACGCCGAAGGCGGCCTGCTGAAGTCGCTGTCCCGGTCGGTCCTCGGCGGCGAGTCGTTCTTCATGAACACCTTCACCGCGACGGACGACACCACGCTCAAACTGGCCCCCGCGCTGTCCGGCGACGTGCAGCACCACGAACTCGCCGACGAGACGCTGTACGTCCAGTCCACGTCGTTCATCGCCTCGGACCCGGCTATCGACGTCGACACGAAATTCGGCGGCGGAAAGACGTTCTTCGGTGGTGAAGGGCTCTTTCTGTTGAAACTCTCCGGAACCGGTCCCGCGTTCATCTCCAGTTACGGCGCAATCGACGAGATACACGTAGAGTCCGGCGAGACTGCCGTCGTCGACACCGGTCATATCGTCGCCTTCGAGGAATCGCTCGACTTCTCCATTCAAAAGGTCGGCGGCATCAAGTCGACGCTGTTCAGCGGTGAGGGCCTCGTCTGCGAGTTCACGGGCGAAGGCACCGTCTGGACCCAGACTCGCAGTCCGGACGCCTTCCTCTCGTGGCTCATTCCGAAACTGCCGACGCAGAGCTCGAACTGACCCGTTCCGGCGCCAATTCGGGAGGAGGAATTTCCGCTTTCGAGGGGATTTTACCGGATGTGTGACAACTTATCGCATGAAATTTTTCGACGATATCGAGGTCGGTGACGCCGAGGAGTTCGGTGCGTACGACGTGACGAAAGCGGAGATAATCGAGTTCGGCGAGAAGTACGACCCCCAACCGTTCCACGTGGACGAAGGCGCGGCCGAGGAGTCGTTCTTCGGGGAGTTGGTGGCTTCGGGATGGCACACGGCGGCGATATGTATGCGGTTGAACGTCGACCGGACGAAGCAGTCCGAGATTGCCGCACGTGCTGGTGTCGGGGTCGACGCACTGCGCTGGCACGAACTGGTTCGTCCGGGAGATACGCTCTACCTCCGTACGGAAGTGCTCGAGAAACGTCCGTCCGACGGCCACTCCGACAGGGGGTACGTCACCGTTTCCATGGCGGGTGTGAATCAGAACGACGTAGTGGTCATCTCGTTCGAGGCGACTATCATCGTCGCGCGCGACGTCGCGTCGCCGTGACCGACGCTCCCGGGAGTCACTCCGGCGGCGGTGATTCGACCACGACCACCCGCAGGTCGTTGACGTTCGTCGTCGTCGGTCCCGTCTCGACGAGCGCGTCGTTGGCGTCCAGATACCCCTCCGCGTCGTTCTCGGCGAGGGCGCGTCGGGCCGCCGTCCGGTCGTCGACGGTACCGCCCGAGACGAGTGCGCCCGCGTACGCCGAGTTGCCGTCGATGCCGTCGGTGTCGGCGCTCGCGACGACGACATCGTCCGCCGACCCGCGCGCGACCGCCCCGTGGCGCTCGATTGCGCAACTCAGCGCGAACTCCTGATTGGGGCCGCCGCGGCCGTCCCCGTCCCCGCGTATCGTCACCGTCGTCTCGCCGCCCGAGAGGAGCACCCCGGGCGGGTCGACCGGTTCGCCGACGGCGGCTGCGGACTCGGCGATGCCGACCACTACCTTCCCGGCCTCGCGTGCCTCGCCGCGGACGCGCGAACCCAGGACCAGCGGCGTGTAGCCGCGTTCCTCGGCGACTTCCGCGGCGGCCGACAGCGCCGTGTCGTTGTTCGCGAGGACGTGAATCTCGACGCCGTCGAGTGCGGGATCACCGGCTTTCGGTGTCTCGGGGTACGTCCCGTCCGCGCCGTCCGTCAATCGGCGGCGGACGGCGGACGGCACGTCGAGGTCGTACGTCTCGACGACGTCGAGCGCATCTTCATACGTGGTGTCGTCGGCGACGAGTGGGCCGCTGGCGATGACGCTCAGGTCGTCGCCGATAACGTCGCTGAACAGCAGGCCCGCGACCCGTGCGTCGCCGAGTCGGTGGGCCAGTCGACCCCCCTTTATCGCCGAGAGATGCTTCCGGACGGCGTTTATCTCGTCTATCGACGCCCCGGCCCCGAGTAACGATTCGGTGACGGCCTGGAGGTCCGCCAGTTCGACGGGGTCCGCGGGGGCCGCCATCAGCGCGCTCCCGCCGCCGGTCACGACCGCGAGGACGAGGTCGTTCGGTCCCGCCGATTCGGCGAGTTCGAGCATCTGGCGCGTGCTCTCGACGCCCGACGCGGTCGGAACCGGGTGGTCGCCGTCGAGAACGCGCACGCGGTCGGTCTCGACCGGGTTGTCCGTGACGACCGCTCCGTCGTCGATTCGGTCGCCTAAGACGGTCTCTAAGGCCGCCGCGACGTAGCCGGCGGCGTTGCCTCCGCCGAGAACGAGGACGCGGTCGAACGCCGAGAGGTCGTACGCCGAGTCCTGTACGCGGAGCACGTCGCCCGAGAGCGACACCCGTTCCGAGACGACCCGGCGCGGGTCGGCCGCCTCGATGCCCGCTTCGAGGCAGTCGAGGGCCAGCGTCGCCGACGGCGTGGCCGGGAGCGTGTCGCGGTTCCGTATCATGGCTCTCTCAACCCGGCCCTGCTACATAGTTGCCACGGCGGGGAGCAACGAAACGTCGTTTCAGACTGTAACGACGCCACAGCGGACCGTACGCTTATGGCGCCCGCACGCGCCTCTGGAACATGGACCGCGAATCACTCTCCGTGCCCGAATCGGTCGTCCTGAACGCCACCGGCGACCAGCCGATACCGGAGATGGGCGTCGTCGAACAGGTCTGGGAGACGGACCCGATAGCTCCCGCGGACATCCCTGAATTGACCCGCCGCGCCGTCGAATCGCTCGACTGGTCGGGCGTCCCCGACGGCGGCGAGGTGGCAATCGGTGCGGGAAGTCGCGGCATCGCCAACCTCGCCGCAATCGTCGGCGGTGTCGTCGCTGCCGTCGACGGACTGGGGTACGACCCGTTCGTCTTCCCGGCGATGGGGAGTCACGGCGGCGCCACGGGCGAGGGCCAGCGGGAGAAACTCGAAGCGCTGGGCGTCACCGAAGACGCCATCGGCTGTGAGATTCGGTCAAGCATGGACGTAGTGGAGGTCGGTCGGACGGCCGAGCGAGACGTGCCGGTCGTCGCCGACGCTAACGCCGTCGGGGCCGACGCCATCCTCCCGGTCAACCGCGTCAAGCCCCACACGGACTTCGACGGGGACGTGGAGAGCGGCCTCTCGAAGATGCTCGTCATCGGGATGGGGAAACAGCGGGGCGCGAAAATCGCCCACGAGTGGGCCGTCGACTGGAGTTTCCGGAACATGATTCCCGAGATTACCGAGCAGTTGCTCGCCGAACTCCCGGTCGTCGGCGGCGTCGCCATCGTCGAGGACCAGCACGACGATACGGCGCTCGTCGAAGGAATTACGCCGGACGGCTTCCTCGACCGGGAGCGAGAACTGCTGAGGACGGCGTACGACATCATGCCGACGATTCCGTTCGACGAACTTGACGTGGTCGTCGTCGACCGCTTCGGGAAGGACGTGAGCGGACAGGGGATGGACACGAACGTCATCGGCCGCCGGCCGTTCGCCATCAACGAACCGGCCCCCGAGTCGCCAGACATCAAACGCATCTTCGCCCGGAGTCTCACGGAGACGACGAAGGGCAACGCGATGGGGATGGGGTCGGCGGACTTCGTTCACGAGGCGGTCCTCCGCGAACTGGAAGCGGAGAAGACGCTCATCAACGCCATCACGGCAAGTACAGTCCGCGGCGTCCGCCTGCCGCCCGTGGTCGAGACGGACCGGGCCGGACTCGTCGCGTCGCTCTCGACTGGCGGCGTGGTCCCGGTCGCGGAGGCCCGCGTCATCCGGGTCACGGACACGATGCGACTCGACCGGATGTACGCGTCGTCGGCACTCGTCGACGAAGCGCGAGAGCGGTCGGACCTCCGGGTAGTCGCCGACCCGATGCCGGTCGAGTTCGACGAGGACGGCCAGTTTGCCGCGCCGACGCCTCACGAGAGTTGAGACGGCCGCGAGACGAGGACGGTCAGTCCTGCAAGACTTCGGCCAACCGCGCCTCGCCGAGCGTATCCACCAACCGCGCGAGGTCGACCACGCGGTCCTCGCCGAGGGTGTCGACGAGTTCGCGTATCTCCTCGGGGTCGAACGTCCGGGCGACGTAGCCCAGATTCTCGACCATCTCGGTCGTCCGTTCGACGGCGTCCTCGTCCGGTGAGAGACTCAGCGGCCGGTTCGTGAATCGGCCGTCGGCGTTGTAGTAACAGAACCGCAGTTCAGCCCCGTCGGCGTCGTCTGGGTCGACCACCTGCACGACCCCGCGCCCCTCCTCCCACTCGTCCACCGTCACTTCGAGCAGCGTTTCGTATCGTGTCATGGTGAAGTCTCCTAACGCTGCCGTAATATTCGTACCGATTCAAAATAGTCGAACAATTGTATCCGATTGCGAGACGCAAGGAATGGTGGTTTTAGAAAGTACCATTCGATATCTCGCCGCACCGACGCCCACGCCGTCGGCGTCGATTCACCTTGCCGGGTAAGGACTTCGTACGTTCCACGGCCGTCGCGCCCTCGACCCCGCCTCGTACACGCCGACGCGGTAAGGCTCGCTTTCGAGAGCGCGCCCGAGAAGCAATCGGCACGGTACCAGATAATACAACGCGTCGCGAAACCGAACTAACCTAACTGCATCCCAACCAGATTGAGGTGGTATCTAACCGTACGTAACACGAAACAACAACGTTGAGAGAGGTTTCAGAGAGATAATAATCTCTTTCTGCCGGGAGAGTGGCACAAACAGTAAAAATAGTCACAGATGTGTGGATTAAACTTGAATCGTCCACAAGAGGACGGTTCTATCACTGCACGAGAATATTTTCGGACCCGAAACAGCTATCAACGGTGTCACGCAGTGCCTATCCAAGATGCGAGTGCGGAGCCTGTCGACTATCTTACTGGTTATGGTCGTGCTAACCGGACTATTCGCGGGTCCGGTCCACGCCGCTAGCGTCCCGACGGCCGCGAACGAGACGGCGGGGGCGAGCGCCGACGGCGCTATCGACCGAGTCACGACCACGTACGATGCGTGGGAACAGGGGTCCACCACGTACGTGTGGAAACAGACTGCCGACGGGCGCACGGTCAACACGTACATCGTCGACGTCGCCGTCACGGAGGCTGAGGCGGGACTCGAACTCTGCCTCGACGCCGACGGCGACCGCAGGTGTACGCCGGTCCGCGGCGGAGTGACGACGTTCACGCTCTCGCCGAACGCGAGCGTCGACGCCCAGTCGCTCACGTTCACGCTCCGCAACGCGACGACGGGCGCGACCGCTGACGTACGAACCGTCACGTACCAGCGAATCTCCCGCGGTGGCGACGTGGACCAAGACGGCCTCGCCAACGACAGGGAACTCGCCCTCGGGACCAACGTCACCGGCGCGGACACGGACGGCGACGGCCTCGCCGACGGTGTGGAAATCGACAAGCACGGGACGGACCCGACGGTGGCCGATACGGACGGCGACGGCCTCAGCGACCGGACCGACCTGAGCGTCGGCGCTGACCCGACGAAGGCCGACACGGACGGCGACGGTGTTCGAGACCAGCGCGAATTGGAGTTGGACACGGACCCGAACGGAAGCGACACTGACGGCGACGGTATCGCGGACGGGGCGGAACTCGACGCCGGGACGGACCCGACGAAGGCCGACACGGACGGCGACGGCCTCGGTGACGGGCGCGAACTCGAACTCGGGACGAGCGTCGTGGTCGCCGACAGCGACGGCGACGGTATCGGCGACGGTCAGGAGGTGACGCTCGGCACCGACCCCACGTCGGCCTACACGGACGACGACGGCCTCCCCGACGGCGAGGAGCGAACGCTGGGCCTCGACCCGACGGCTGCCGACTCCGACGGTGACGGTCTGTGGGACGGAGCGGAACTCGATGTCGGAACCGACCCGAGCGTCGTCGACTCCGACGGCGACGGCCTGCGCGACGGTCGGGAGGTCCACGAACTCGGGACGGACCCGCTGGCCGGTGATACTGACGGGGACTTCCTGACCGACGAGATGGAGGTGGACATGGGGACCGACCCGACGAACCTCAGCACGGCCGCGTGGCTGACCAGCGCGCTCCTCGGGTTCGCCGTCGGTATCGGCCTCACCGTCACCGCCGTCGCCAGCGGCGGTACGGGCGCGCTGGTCGCTCGTGTGCGTTCCCGGGCACGACAGGTCCGTGAGGTGGTGGCTGAGCGAGCGACGCTGGCGGGCGACGCTGACGGAACTGAGGCCGAGACGACGGTACCGACGGGCCAAGATGCGGGTTCCGCCTCCGACCCCAGTCGTCCCGTCGACGCTGAGCCAGTCGCTGCTGAGGCCGCGTCCGACGAGCATGGGTCCGCAACGGGCGACGAGGAACCCCCGCCGACGTACGAGTCCGCCGCGGCGGCGTTCGAAGCGGCCGACCCCGGGCGTCTCGCGGACGAGGAGTGTATCCTCCGCATGCTGGCCGCCGAGGACGGCCGGATGCGACAGAGCGAAATCGTCGCCGCCTCGGACTGGTCGAAGGCGAAGGTTAGCCGGTTGCTCTCTCGGATGGCCGCCGACGAGGACGTGGTGAAGGTGCGCATCGGTCGGGAGAACCTCATCTGTCTCGAACACGCGACGCCCGAGTCGGTGGAGACGGACTCCCCTGGCGACGGGACGCAAAGCTCCGCGACGGTCTGAGGCGACGGCGCGCCCCACGTGGGACCGCGTGTCGCGGTAATTCGCCGCTGTCGGCGCTACTGAGGACGGCCGGGTGCCGCGGCTCGCGCACGCCTATCTGAACTTCTCGACAGCGTCGCGTATCACCAGCGTCCCCACTCTGACCGCCACTGTCGACCTATCCCGCTCCCTCGCTCTAGGCCCGTCGGGGCGCACTGTCGCCGGCGATGACCGTTCCCAGAGAGCGCACAGGCGAACTCGCAGTCGGTCGTGTGCGCCGGCGGAGCGAACACTCCGATTTCCGACCGTTTCACCGAGTTTCACCGAAATCGAGGGATTGAAACGCCGAAACGGGAATCCCGGAACCTCGGGGAACTGTCTGGAACGGTTCCGGACGCCGCAATCGACCGGAACGTTCGCCCCGCTATATCCCGGTCCTCACCGAAGGGGTACTCGAGATGGCTACGACAGAACTACACCACGAACCAACGACTCCGGGGCCGGAGACGCCCGACCCGTCAGACGAGGCGGCGTTGACGCGCGACGAGATATTCCACGTCTTGCAGTGCCGACGACGCCGACTGGTGTTGAAGTACCTCGACGAGTACGGCGGCAACGGCCCCGCGCGGATGGGCGATATCGCCGAACACGTCGCCGCCGTCGAACAGGAGACGACCGTCGACCGACTCACCTCCCAACAGCGCCAGCGCGTCTACATCTCCCTGTATCAGTCTCACCTCAAGACGCTGGACCGCCTCGGTATCGTCGACTACGACCGTGACCGGGGGTTCGTCGAACGAACCGCGCTCGCCGCCGAGTTCGACCAGTTCCTCGCGAACGAACCCACGCTCCTGGCGCGAACGGACGGCGGTGACGCCCAAACGGATAGCGTGGACGCCCACGCAGACCGGCGGGTGAGCGCGAGCGCACCCGTCGACCCCGCCGCCGGAAACGCGGCCGCCGACGGGAACGAGGAGACGGACACGCACTGGCATCGCCGATACCTCTACGCCGCAGCCGCGAGCGCGCTCACTGCGACGGCCATCGCTGGCGACGTCGTCTCGATTCCGCTCGGCCCACAGGGGGGGTTAGCCGTCCTCGTGAGCCTGCTGTTCGTGGTCCTCGCGGTGACCCACTGGAACAGCGCGAGTTCGCCGAGGCGACCCGACTCGCAGTGACTCGGCCGCAAACCGACGCCGAATTAATAAATCTCAGCGATATTTTATAAACAAATTCTATCTTAGCGGGGTTTCGTAACAGCTGGATTAATAATCTGTGGCTCGCTAGTCTCCAGTAATGAATACACACGAACACGACCCCCCGGAGACGGACGGGTCACCCGACCCGACCGGTGGCGGGAGTCCCCCACCGGACGACGGGGGAGCGACCGTCGAGTTGGCGGTGCCGACGATGGACTGTGCCTCCTGTGCGGGCAAGGTCGAGAACAGCGTCCGGTCCCTCGACGGGGTCCGCGACGTGGACCCGCAGGTGACCACCGGGACGCTACGCGTCGTTTACGACCCCGAAACGACCGACGCGAGCGCGATTCGCGAACGCGTGGAAGCCGCGGGGTACGCCGTCGAGGACGACGCCCTCTCGACGCTGCAACTCTCCGCCCCGGAGATGGATTGTGGCTCCTGTGCGGGCAAGGTCGAGTCGGCGCTCGCCCGGGTCCCGGGCGTCACGGCCTACGAGACACAGCCCACGCTGGGGAAAATCGGGGTCACCTACGACGCGACGCGGACGAGCGAAGGCGAAATCGTGGCCGCCGTCGAGTCTGCGGGCTACGAGGTGACGGAGACGACCGGTGAGGGAACGACCGGAGACGGCACCGAATCCGACGGGGACGAACGGAGCCTCTGGCGAAGTCCGCGGGCGGTGAAGACGTGGATTAGCGGCGTCTTCGTAGCCTTCGGTCTGCTCTTCGAGTTCGTCATCACCGGCGCGAACGTTCAGATTGGGACCCTCCTCGAATCGGAACTCCTCCTCGCGGACCTCCTGTTCCTCGTCGCCGTCGCCGTCGGCGGGCAGGCGATTCTCCGGAACGGGTACTACTCGGCGCGCAACCGCAATCTCGACATCGACCTGTTGATGTCCATCGCTATCCTCGGCGCGCTACTCGCCAGCCTCGGTTTCGGCGAGGGCCTGTACTTCGAGGCGGCGACGCTCGCGTTCCTGTTCAGCGTCGCGGAACTGCTCGAACGCTACTCGATGGACCGGGCGCGCGAGTCGCTGGCCGAACTGATGGACCTCTCACCGGACGAGGCGACGGTCAAGCGCGACGGCGGGACCCAGACGGTTCCCGTCGAGGACGTCCACGTCGGCGACGTGGTCGTCGTCAAACCGGGCGAGAAGATACCGATGGACGGCACCGTCGTCGACGGTGAGAGCGCGGTCAACCAAGCGCCGATTACCGGCGAGAGCGTCCCCGTCGACAAGACGGACGGCGACGAGGTGTACGCGGGAACCATCAACGAACAGGGCTATCTCGAAGTCGAGGTCACCGCCGACGCCGGAGAGGACACGCTCTCGAACATCGTCGCGATGGTCGAAGACGCCCAGTCGAACAAGACCGAGCGCGAGCAGTTCGTCGAGCGATTCTCGGCGTACTACACGCCGCTGGTCGTCGGGTTCGCCGTCCTCGTCACCCTCGCCAGTCCGTTCGTCCTCGGGACGACGTGGTCGACGGCGTTCGTCCACGGTCTGACGTTGCTCGTCCTCGCGTGCCCCTGCGCGTTCGTCATCTCGACGCCCGTCTCTGTCGTCTCGGGCATCACCAGCGCCGCGAAGAACGGCGTCCTCATCAAGGGCGGCGACCACCTCGAAGCGATGGGCGCAGTCGAGGCCGTCGCCTTCGACAAGACGGGGACGCTCACGAAGGGCGAACTCACCGTCACCGACGTGGTGCCGTTGCACGGCAACTCCGAAGCGGACGTGCTCAAATGCGCCCGCGGCCTCGAAGCCCGGAGCGAACACCCCATCGGCGACGCCATCGTCGCCGAGGCCGGGAGTGCGAACGTCGGCAAACCGGACATCGAGGGCTTCGAGAGCCTCACCGGCAAGGGCGTGCGTGCTGACCTCGGGGGCACACCGCACTTCGCGGGAAAACCCGGCCTGTTCGAGGAACTGGGCTTCGACCTCTCGCACGTCCACGCGACGACCGACGGCGGCCTGGTCACGCAGACGGCCCACCAGATGTGCGAGCGCAACAACTGTCTGGACCTGCTCGAAGACATCGTCCCGGCCCTCCAGTCGGAGGGGAAGACCGTCGTCCTCGTGGGCACGGAGACGGAGTTAGAGGGGCTCATCGCGGTGGCCGACGAGGTTCGGCCCGAGGCGGCGGCCGCGATTTCGCGCCTGAAGGCTCTCGGCGTCGAGCGGACCGTGATGCTCACCGGGGACAACGACCGCACCGCGAAGGCCATCGCGGAACAGGTCGGCGTCGACGACTACCGCGCCGAACTGCTCCCCGACGAGAAGGTCGCCGAAGTCGAATCACTCGTCGAGGAGTACGACGGCGTCGCGATGGTCGGCGACGGCATCAACGACGCCCCGGCGCTGGCCTCCGCGACGGTTGGCGTCGCCATGGGCGCGGCCGGAACCGACACCGCACTGGAAACGGCCGACATCGCCCTGATGGGCGACGACCTCTCGAAGTTGCCGTACCTGTACGAACTGGCCCACGACGCCAACGGCGTCATCCGACAGAACGTCTGGGCCAGCCTCGCGGTCAAGGCGGGACTCGCGCTGGCCGTCCCGTTCAACTACGTCCCCATCTGGTTGGCCGTCCTCGCCGGCGACGCCGGGATGACGACGGCCGTCACCGGCAACGCGATGCGACTCTCGCGGATTCGGCCCGCGACTGACGACGAGTAAGGCCTGGAACCGCACTGGGCGCCGTCGTCTTCCGTTCTACGCGCCGTCTTCGCCGTCGACGACGGACAGCACCTCGGCGAGTGACGGGATACCGGCCTGTGCGCCGGGCGTTCGGGTCGACAGCGATGCGGCCACCGCCGCTACCTCTACCGCCCGCTGGAGCGAGGCCCCGTCGGCGAGTCGGGCGGCGAGGAAGCCGTTGAGTACGTCGCCCGCGCCTGTCGTGTCGACGGCGTCGACGGGTGGCGGCGTCACCGTGAACCGCTCGCCGTCCTCGACGACGATGTCGTCCGGGCCGCGTTTGTGAACCACCACGCCGTCGTAGGCGTCGACGTGCGGTGACAGCGCCTCGTACTCGGCGTCGTTGGGTGTGAGGTAGTCGACGGCGTCGTATTCGAGGAACCGTTCGGCCCCCGCGACCGGCGAGGGGTCCAGAACGACGGCGGGGCGGTCCGCCGCGTCCGCGAGTCGGGAGAGCAACCCCTCGACTGGGGCAGGTGGAACCTCGTTCTGGAGGAGCAGGCAATCCGCGTCGCGAATCGCCGCCTCGTGAGCACGCACGTACGAGTCGTCTACCGCACCGTTCGCCCCCGCACGGACGACGATGCGGTTGTCGCCGCCGGGTTCGACGAAGACGTACGCCGTCCCGGTCGGTTCGGCCGCCGCCCCGATGCGCTCGGTGACGACGCCGCTGTCCCGTAAGTTGTCGAGGACGCCCAGGTTGGTGGCGTCCTGGCCGACTTTCCCAAGCATCGTCGTCTCGGCGGCCCCCTTCGCGGCGGCGACGGCCTGATTCGCGCCCTTCCCGCCCTGTAACAAGCGGTCGGGTTCGGCCCCGATTTCGGGCGGCACGTCCGGTACCTCAACCGTCTCACCACGCCGTGGGAACCACTCGTAGCGGGACTCCAAGACCCGCGCCTCATCGTCGGTCACCGTCCGAATCCTGTCGACGTTGATGCTCCCGAGGCTGACGACGCGGGCCATGGCGCACTAGACTCGCGCCCGCGTGATTACGCTGACGCCGGTCAGCCGAGTCCCGACAGCCACGCCTCGATTGACCGCTTCGGTGGAGTCGGCCGTCTTGTGTCGACCGATTCGCCGAGGTGGGTGAGCGCGGGGACTACATCGACCCCATCGGGGAGTTGTCGCCGGAGGAGCCATCCGTAAACGGAGGTCTGGAGGTCGTATCTCGCCCGCGTCTCGTCGTCTGGGGACGCCAACAGCACCTTCAGGTCGTCGACGTACCACGTTCCGTCTGGAGCGACGGAGACGACGTCGACTCGGTTCTGCGTCTCGATGTCGAGGCCGTCGACCCGGAGGACGGCGTCGAGCGAATCTTCGACGTACCGCCGTTCGCTGGCGCGCAGTCGCGCCCACGTCTCCGTGTCTGCGAACTGCGGACAGATGGTGTTGCGGACGTATTCGCACACTGCGTCCCGCTCTGACCGCGTCGCCCCCGGCCCGTTCTCGCGGACGCTCGCGTCCAGCGCCTCGGCCAGCGTCCCCTCGCAGGCCCGAAGCGTGGCGGTCGACACCCGCTGGTCCACCGCCCTCGCCAGCACGTCGTGGACGACGGTTCCCACCGCGTCCGGTCCGATATCGTCCAGCGGCAGGGCGAGGTCCGCGGCGGTGTCGTCTCTGTCCGTGTGAAGTGCCCGACCGAGGAGGTGCGCGAGTCGGTGACGGTCGGGGTCGCTCGCGAGGGGATAGAGGGTGCTGGCGTTGACGTATCGGGGTGTCCATCCGGTCTGCGTCTCTCGGGGAGACAGGGCGGCGCGAGGTGTCGGCCTGCCCGGCGCGGACCCGCTTCCCGACACCATCGGCACGTCGTTGACGCCGACGGTCAGTTCCCGTCGTCCGCCGGGGCACGGGACGGTAGTCCGGTACGTGTCGCCGTCGGGAACGCGGTCGTACCCCAGCGCCCGCTGGAGGGTTTCGATTCTGCTGTCACGGGGCGGGGCCGACCACCCCGGACGGGGGAGCGAGAGCACGAGGTGGTCGCGGGCGCGGGTCATCGCGACGTAGAGGAGTCGCCAGCGGTCGGCCCGGTGTGCGGCCGCCACGTCGGCGAGACCCGGTGGCCCAGCCAACCGCTCGCCGTCCCCGTTTTCGACCCAGTGGGTGGTCGCCCAGCGGAGCGACCGCTCCCCCAGAAAGTCGAAGTCGCCGCTGTGACCGTCGCGGCCCCCGTCGACGGGCGTCCGCGACACCGTGGGCGGTGGCGCGAGCGCCAGCGTCTCCCCGTGGGCGACGAACGTCTCGCTGTGCGGCCCGTGAGCCCCGAGCGGTCGGCTCAAGTCCGCGAGACAGACGACTTCGTCCTCGTCGCCTTTCATGTTGTGCATGGTCCGGAACACCACGTCGTAGGCGTCAGCGTCGCCCGCGGGAACGAGCGGCCCGGATTTCGGGTCGTCGCGGTACGACCCGAGGACGGCCGCGAGGTCGGCCATCGTGTAGCGGTCCTCGCCCTCCCAGTCGCGGACGTGCGCGAGCAGCGAATCGAGCGTCGCGAGCGAACGGGGCGGGTCCTCGACTCGGTCGAACGGGTCGGTCGCCAGTTCGAGGGTCTCGACCACGTCTTCGACGACTATCCTGCCCGGGTCGGCGGTGTGTCTCGCCCGCCGAGACGCGAGTTCGCGGAGGCCGTCGACGAACGCCGATTCGGTGTCGTCCAATCGAGCGGCGTCGACGCCAGAGATGTCGGGTCCCGCGTCAGCGACGGTTTCAGTCGGGAGGGGTACGGCATCGTCGCTCATCAGCGCTTTCGTTCGTTCGGGGTCGAACGGGTCTTGCAACCACCGCACGACCGCACAGACGAGTTCGACCAGCGGGGTCGCGAACAGGTACTCGCTCGCGTTCGCGACCGACAAGCCCCGGTTCTCCAGACGCGCCGCGAGGGCGTCCATGTTCGAGCGGGTGTCGAAGAGGACCGTGACGGAGTCGGTCCCGTCCTCGAACGGGTCGGCGGCGAGGACGCTTTCGATGTATCCCGCGAGCACCGGGGCCTCGCCGCGTTCGAACCACGTCGCGCTCCCGGGGATGCCCGTTGGTCTGTAGGTGGCGACGTGAACCGACGGCGTCGTCGTCCGCTCCCGCGCCGTCGAGATAGGTGCGTACGGATCTCCGATGTCGACGCCCCCGCCCCGCGTCTCGTCGGCGAATACATCCGCGAACACTGCATCGACGGCGGCGGTCACGTCGGGCCGCATCCGGTAGGTCCGCTGTCCGCGTTCGGTCACGTGGACGGACCACTCCCTGCCGAAGTACCGCCCGGTTCGGGCGGCGCGAGCGAACAGGTCAGGACGGGCGTTTCGCCAGGCGTAGATGCACTGGTTCACGTCGCCCGCCAGCAACACCCGGGCGTCGTCGGGAACCAGTGCCGCGAGCGCGTCGTGCTGGACGACCGAAACGTCTTGGGCCTCGTCTATGACGAGCGTCTCGAAGTGTGCAGCGTGTCGCTCGCGCACTCGCTCGCGGAACTCCGGGTCCGTCTCCGGTCCACCTCCCGCCGCGTCGTCGTCTGGGTCGAAGAACGCCGCGACCCAGTACGCCACGTCGGCGTGGGCGAGGACGCCGCGCTCGCGACAGGCGTCGTCGTACGCTCGCTCGTACGCGGCGACGAGGGTACAGAACTCCTCGACGCGCGCCGTCCACGTGTCGTAACACTCGCGGTCCCGAGAGACGGCTTCGGCCTCCGAACCTTCGTAGGAATTTTCGAACGTCTCGGCGGTGTTAGCGTCGTAGAACTGTTCCACGTCGGCCCGCAGGTCCCGGAACTCTTCCGGCGGCCCGTCGGGATACGCGTCTTCGACCGTGGCGCGGAGTCGACGGCGGAACTCGTGGTCGTCGAGTCGGCGCTCGCGCTTCGCCTCCCGGGCGGCCTCCAGTAGTTCCCCGAGGACGGTGGCCGGGTCGGAGTCCTCGTCGGCGTACTCCCTCGCCACGCGCGCGAACGTGTCGCCGTGGGCCGCCGACGTTCGGACGGCGGCGCGACACGACTCCCGGACCGTCGAGAGCAGGGCGTCGTTGCCGACGGTCGGCATCTCCGCGAAGCCGAGTTCGGCCGCGATGTCGCGGAACGCTATCCCGAGTATCTTGTCTATCGTGCCGACGTATTCTGACCGTCGAAGCCGTCGGTGGAGCCGGTCGGCAGTCGCCGCGTCGCCGACGAGCGAGTCAGCGTCGTCTTCGGCCAGCGTGTCTATCGCCGCGTGCATCCCCGGTTCGATGCTCCCGGCGTCTTCCCGGGAGAACGAGACGACGGAGAGGCGGCGTTCGGGGCAGGCGACACCGTCGGCGTCTGCCCCGGCGAGTGCCTCCGCCGCGACTCGCTCGACGGTCGTCGACTTCCCGAATCCGGCGGGGCAGGCCAGCACGAACAGGCCGCTGTCGTGGGCGACAAAGGCGTCCCGTATCCTGGCCTGTGCGCCTTCCAGTGACGGTGGCGCGTCGCTCATCGCACCACCTCACTCTCGACGGTGGCGGCAAGACGGTCCGGCAATCCCGTGCCCGCGATGAGCCGATTGTACTCGTCTGCCCCCACTACGGCCGGTTCGAGACCGTCCAACAGCGGCGACCGCTGATAGGCCACACCATCAACGTCCTCTGTGAAGCGGGTCACGACGAGGTGCGCCGAGGCCGTGCTGACGGCGTCGGCGAGGTGGTCGTACTCGCGGGCTTCGGTCCACGCGCCCCGGACGCCGAGGTGTCGCGCCGCCTGCGAATCCCCGTCGACCACGGCGGTCCGGAATTCGGCCGGGAGCGCACCGCGGGGCCGCCGGGGCCACTCACCGTCGACGAAGCCGACGGCCACGACGTAGGGGTACGTCCTAAGCCACGTGTCCGTTGCGTCGAGCACGTCGATGCGTTCGGCGTTGTCGTGTTCTCGCCGCCCCGGACGGGCCGTCGCAATCGCGTCCAACACGTCTCGAACCGTCTCCCACGAGCGTTCCACGTGGGACCGGGCGAGCCAATCGTCGTACTTCGCCCGGGTTTCTCTGAGGAGGTGGTCGTCGCCGTCGACGCCCGCCACGCGCTCGACGGCCCGTGCGGTCCGCGCAGTCTCGGTGTAATCGGGACCGTCGCGGTCCGCCCGCTTCGGGAGGACGTTGTCGTCGAACGCGTCGGCGATGGGGCCGAGGACGCCGACCACGTCTTCCGGAGCGGGGGTCGTCGGTTGCTGGCGACACCAGTTCACCAGTCCGAGCACTCGCCTGCGGGCCGTCTCGTCGCTATCCACCTCTCTGAGCAGTCGTTCCGTCCACTCCGAAAGGGAGGCCGGTTCCCCGTCGCCGATGGCCCGTTCGACCGCGCTGAGTCCCGCATGGCTGACCGGCGACGAACCGGTCCCGCGCGGGGCGGTCCACTGGAGGCGGAGCGGGCGACAGAGCGTCGCCGCGTCCACGTCATCCGTCGCGGCGGCCGCGAGGAGGTCACAGGTCGCCACGACCAGTCGATAGGGGAGGCTCTGGTCGAGGTCCAACTGCGTCCACACCGAGAGATGGCGGCCGTAGACCGGCATCGCGCGCGCGAGGTGACGCTCGTACGCGTCGGCGTCCCGAGCGACGACGGCGATGTCGCTCGGCGAGACACCCGATTGGAGGACCCCGTCGACCAATGCGGCGACCGCTCGGGCTTCTTCGTCGCGAGTCCGGGCGATGAGTTCGGTAACGGTGGCGTCGACGAGGGATTCGAGCGTCGGCGCTCGCACGTTACACGACCGTCCTCCCGCGTCCTCGGCCAGCAACCGCTCGTCGAGTCGCGCCGCGATTTGCGGTCCCGTCCCCGCCCGAAGGTAGAGGTGTACTGCGGTGTCAGTCGTCGCCGCGAGCGCGTCCAAGAAGTCCAGGAGCGGCGTCCCGAGCGTGCTGACTCCGGCGAGGGTGACTCGCTCGACATTGGGAAAGGCCCCAGCCCACGCGTCGCCGTCGGTGGCGCGAAGTCGCTCCGTCGCCGCCTCGATCACCGCGCCCGGTCCGAGAAACCCCGCCGCCCGTTCCCGTACTGTCCGCTCGACCGCTCGGATACCGTCGAACGCGTCCCGGGTGTCGGCGGCGACGACGGACGGGAGTTGTGCGCAGATGTCTCGGACTGCGGCTTCCCGTTCGGGATTGCGGCCGGTCAGGAGGAGGCGTTCTTCGCGGAGCGCTTCGACGCGTTCGGCCGCGGCGGCGAGATCGCTACCGACCACGGCGCGGAGTCGCTCGACCGCGTCGGGCGGGTCGGCCAACACGTCATCCAGCAGACGGCGACGGTCGAGTCGGTCGAGGACCGTCCGGTCGTCCCCCGCGATGCGACCAGCGACCTCGACGGGCGTCCGTACCAGCATCGAGGTCCGCGGCCGACGTGCGGCGGCCAGCGCACGGTTGAGGTTTCGTTTGTGCAACTGCTCGGGCGTCATCACGAGGTCTGTCGGCGGTCGCTCGCGGTGTGCTCGGTCGAGGAGGCTCTGCGCTCGACCGACGTGAACCGTTCCGGATCGAAACGTCCCCGTGGCCGACGGCTGGGCTATGTGCTCCCGGCTCACTGTATCGAACAGATAGGTTCAGCCGGTGGGACAAAAGGACGTTGCCACGGAGTGAAAGTGAAACGCCCGGCCACGGGCCTGTCCGCCACTCACCGTTCGGTGACGGTGAGGACTTTCCCGGCCGCGACGGTCTGTCCCATGTCTCGGACGGCGAACGAACCGAGTTCGGGAATCTCCGAAGAGAGTTCGACGCTGAGCGGTTTCTGCGGTCGGACGGTGACGATGGCCGCGTCGCCGTTCTCGATGAAGTCCGGGTTTTCCTCGGCGACTTCACCGGTGGACGGGTCGAGTTTGCCCTCCAACGACTCGAATAGTCAATCCGCGTTCGCGTTCCTCGGCGAGGTTGGCCATGACGTAGGCGAACTCGAACCGCCCTTCCCCTTCGACTGTGCCTCTTCGCGATACTGTTCGATGATGTGCTCCGGGACGCTCCCCGTCTCGAACAGTAGTCGGCCGACGAGGGTACTCTTCCCGTGGTCGACGTGGCCGATTATCGCGAGGTTCTGGTGTGGTGTGTGGGAATTCATAGGTCTAGCTCCGCGTTAGTCCCACCCTCGCTGACACCATCTCGGCCGGTGCGCTCAAAGGTTAGATGACCAACAATAGGGGTGCGGCGAACGGAGAGATTTCACAGATAGTTCGTCACAGATTACATTCTCGTCTCGGACCCCGTGATAATGGGAAGGGGTTATATTTTCCGACGGATTCGAATTAGTCATGGTAAATCATGAGGTAATCGGCGGGCGATTGACTGATGACGAAGTGTACGACCTATTGAGTCACCCGCACCGCATCAGCGCCATTCGATGCCTCCGTCGGCAGGACGAAGCCGTCTCGTTCAACGAGTTGGCAGAATACATCGCGATGGAAGTCGAACCGGACGGCGATATTCGGAACGGAGAGTTGATTGGGCGAATCAAGACGCAACTACATCACGCACACCTCCCGAAGTTGCTCGACGCGGGCGTCGTCGAGTTCTCTCAGGAAACTGACCTCGTGCGGCTCACCGCCGAGGAGGAACTCCGGCCGTTTTTCACCGAAGTCTCGCGAATCAAAGTGACCACGCAACTCACGGCGGCGGACTGGTAGCCCGTCTCTGCGACTCTCCCCCTCGCATCCCATTATTCGACAGTGCCGCCTGTGCCCTCGGTTCGTCTCGGTTTTCCCGCCACAACGCTTCCAATTAGATATAGCACTATGAGATTTATGTGTTCGCAGGGAACCGGATAGAGATATCCAAAAACCGATAAGTCCGGGCGCTACTGGCCCAATGAGTAGATATTCGCCTCGTAGACCTCTCGAACCCTGTTGCCCCATTCGTGTGTGTACGTGTCGATAACGTCCTGAGCCACGTCGCCGCGGAGATACTTCACGACGCCGCGGTCCCCAGTCCGGTCCCGCAGATGGGTGGTGAAGAAGTGTCGGAAGTAGTGCGGCGTGACGTTCTCCTCGGTCCCGCCGCCCTCCCGGTACCATCCGTGTCCCCGGGCGTGCCGTTCCACGATGTGGTGGACCATATCGGGCGTTACACGCCTGCCCCAGTCCCCACTCGTCGAGACGAACAGCGGCATCGCTTCCGACCGCGTATCCGGCCGAATCGCCAGCCAGCGACGGAGGACGCGTGCCAACTCGTCGTCGACGGGAACGGTCGTATCACGTTTTCGCTTGTTCGATGCCGTCCGTTCCTCGCCGTTGAGGACGCTCCCGCGCGCGGGTTCCGCGGCGATGTAGAGCGAGTCCGGCCGACCGTCTAGGGCGGCACGAGCAGGTATCTCCGGCCGTGGACCGGGGTCTGCGAGCGAGAGGTCCCGAACGTCGAGATTACAGAGTTCCCCGACACGCATCCCGGTCTTGAGTAAGGTGACGACGAGCGCCTGTTCCAGCGGATGTGTGACGGTATCGACGAACTGCCGCATCGACGCAACGTCTATCTCCCTGCGCGTGGGGTCCGTGTTGATGGCCTCGTCCATCTCCTCGACGACGAGCGTCATCGGGTTCGACTCGAAGGCCCCGACCTGGGTCATGTACGCGTAGAATCGGTGGAGATAGGACGCGTACGTCGCGACGGTACTCTCGCTCGCGTCACCCCGGAGGCTGTGGACGTACGCCATACAGTCCCGATGAGACGCTTCTGCGATGGGGACAGGCCGCCCGCCGTCTTTGAGGAAGGTTTCGAAGTCGCGCAGCACTCGTTCGTAAAACTCCCGGGTTCGCTCGCTCTTGCCGTGGTAGGTGATATCTTCGAGGAAGTAGCCGACCGGGTCGCTGACGGCGTCGGTCGACTGCGTATCGGAACTCATTCCGCCAACACGTACCCCCCGTGGCGACCGCTGTATCGAACCCGACCGGCAGACTGGAGTTCCTGCATCGTCTCGTCGAGACGTTCCTCGATGTCGTCAGTCAGTGCTGCGAGGAGTTCGTCCCAGTCGTAGTGATTCCCGTCGGCGAGGACTTGCTCGACCCGCCTCTTCAGCCCGTCGACCCCTGGGGTTACGGCCGAAGAATCGGGTTCCTCTCGGTTCGGTTCGTTCACCCGCTCCGGCGTTGCAGCCGATTCGGGTGGCTCGAAGCCCTTGCGGCCCGCTTGCACCATCGTTCGGATAAATTCGCTTTGACTCATGCCAAGTTCGTCGGCGTGTTCCTGCCACCGCTCTTTCTGGTAGCGGGGGACGTACGTTCGAATCGAGACAGTCTCGTCCGCCCCGTCGTCTCCGGCCATATGCACCCCATGTAACCCGTGTACTTCAAAGTAGTCCCACTAATCCAGATAAACACACTTATTTGGGTGAGTAGGTGTTTCACAGGGGCCCTGACGGGACCATACGCACTGATAAAAACTCACCTTCGGACAATCTCCGATGATTCGGAGTGTCACCTACACAAATAAAAATAACGACGACTCGTAGCAATCGTTTCGGGTGTCCAACAGTAAGCTCCTAGTCGGGTCCCACCGCGTTCGGGGTATCACACCGACGACACTGAATGATTCTCGAAGATATCGACGCTCCACGTCGTTCGGACTATTTGACCCAGTGTGTTTGGTCCTGTGGCGCCCTCCGAGACACCGCACCCGAGTTGTTTTCGAGGCGTAATTCAGCCGACGAGGGGGAAATTCGTAGCCTCGTCAGTCCCGAGTTCAGACTGACGAACGATACGTGCCGGTCGGCAGGGGAGCATTAGGGTCCCCCAGAGAGACAGATGCAACGGTCAATCGGCGCCGTTCAAGAGCTCCGCTCGTTCACCCTCTGAAACGACCGTCTCCGCTGGAGGCCCACGTCGCTAGCCAGTGGGCTTCATCGATATCGACGTTCTCGTACCTCCTTCTGTCGTCCTTCTGTATCGTGTCCCCATCTGGCCGAGCGAGAGGGTGTGTCAAGGCACACTATGAGTACGGGCCGCAACGGAAATTATCCACCGTCGACGGGAGATTCCTTGTAGTGGTTCCCAAGCATCTGCCGAACTGTGTCGTCGGGACAGGCTGAGGAGAGGGATTTCGTACACTCCCGCTGTATCAACACGCCCGTACGCCATCGAGCGTCTCTTGCGTCGACGACGCGATTCATTCCTCACGGGAGAGTTATTGAGCGGCGAGGGCCGAGTTTCGGATTGCCGAGCGAAAGAAGCGTCTCCTCCGAGAACCTGCCGGACGATAGTGGGATACGGACCGTTGCAGTTCGTCTGTGGAAGACACGTCGCCACGACGTGACAAACAGTCCAGGAGTCCCGGAACCGACGAGTAAATCGAGCGCAATCCCAAAATCCGTAGTCGGAACCACGGTCGGGACCAATGATGCGGTGAGAAGCATAGCCGTCGACGTGCTGAAATCGAAGTATCCACAGGCGGAGTCCCGAATCGTGTCTACGACGAACGTCCGCTCGGCGGTTCCTGACGCCGTATTGAGGACGACGTGCTTTCCTCCGCCTCGTGCCTCTCAGACGGATCCGCCGTCGCGACTCACGTCCTCCTCCGCGTTCCGCCCACGGCGACGTCGTGGGCGTTTTCCCGGTCCTACGCTCGTACTCCACGAATCCAAAACGGGATGTGCCTCGAAAATCGAGAGAGCAGTATGGGCGACGTGACACTAACTCGAACCGCTACGCGACGACGGGGGGAGATGCATGGCTGACCCCGCGCTGGTTCGGTTGTTCATGATACTCATCGTTCTCGTCGTGATGCTCGTGGGGCTTATTGGGTCGATGTACCTCGTGAAATACCTGATTCAGGTCACCTTCGAATCGTAGTTTTCGGCGTATTTCTCGGGCTTTACTGACAGAAATATGCCACTCAACATCCTGCGCTACGGCGCATTCGCGACGTATAAATCGTATAGTGCTATATCGAAATGGCCATGTTGAATTCTGTTTTCGCGACTGCCGTATCCGACGATTATCGCCGTATCGACGGCCTCGTGCCGGTGGCAGGGAATTTCCGAAACGGCGGGTACGCCTCGCAGACGATGAGGTCGTAGCGGGGCGTTCGCGGGTCGTACCGCCGGAGCGCGCACCGGTACTGTTCTGTCGCTTCGAGGGCCGCGCGAGCGGTCGCTCGGCTTTCGAAGCGTCGTCCGGCAACGGGGACCGGTCGCTCGCCGGTCCGCCCGCAAACGACGTAGTATCGGCCGTCGTCGCTCGCAAACTGTTCGATGGATTCTCGAATCTCGACGAGTGTCGGTCCAATCTCTGGTCGGTCGACAGCGGTCGATTCCGGACGGGTCGTCATACCTCTCCCCCGACGATGTTCGCGACGCGCTGTCGGTCGAACAACTGCTCGTCCGCGGGGATGTCCGGGTAGTGCTCGCCGTCCTCGTAGCGCGGCCACTCGCCGAACAGGTCCGGGTAGAGCTGTTTTGCGCCCATCTCTATCTGGAAGAGGTTCATTATCGGGCCCTGATAGCGCATCCCGGCGGGGACCACGCGGTCGTTTTGCACCGCGCTGAGTTGACTCCCGACCTCGTGGTCTTCGAGGCGCTTTCGCGTCTCGGTCATGCTGTAACTCGGGGTCATCCCCCAGAGGTGGAGGAACACGTCGGGATCGGCTTCGAGCATCGCCTCGTAGTCGACAGTCCCCCACAGGCCGCTCCAGTCCTCCTCGGCGAAGGCGTCGTTCGCGCCCAGCGGTCGCGTGTCGGCCAGCCAGTAGCCCGGTTTGTTGAGGTGGTAACTGTAGAACTGACTGCCGTCGGCCGCGAGGGTCGCCCGGACGACCGTCGGTCGCTCGGACTTCGGCGGCAAGTCGGACTGGATGGTCGAGACGAGGTCCGCGTGGACATCGGCCAGCGCCTCGTAGCGAGCCTGTTCGTCGAACACTTGTGCGACTTTCCCGAACAGGTCCCAGAGCGTGTAGTACTCGTAGTCGTCGTATCCCTCGGGCGGTGACGCCCGCGTACCGCTGTAGAAGTTCCCGAACCAGGGCGCGACCTGTTCGGCGATTTCGGTCACATCAGTCTCGTCCCAGTTGGTCTGCGTCGGCGCCCACGCGGGGTCGGCGAGGTGGACGTCGCTGTCGAGCGCGTACAGTTTCTCCTTCGAAAGGCCACCGCTCAGCGGGTCGTACAGCCCCTCCCAGTCGAAGGAGACGCCGTCTAGATGGTGCGTGTAGTGGTTCAACGTCGTCCCCGACATCTCGGGGACGTAGACGGAGTTCACGGCGTCGCCGCGGCCCAGCGCTACCGCCATGTCCGCGTACTGCGGGAAGACGGTGAACACGTCCTCCGGCGCGGCGTCGAACGTCACGTCGCCGACCGGTGATATGCTCACGGTAGTGCTCGGGTCGGTCGCCGTCTCGGTGTCAGTCGACGACGCACCGCTGTCTGGGGTCGTCTCAGAACCACTGCCGTCGGTACAGCCAGCTAAGAGGCCGCCAGCGACGACCGCACCGCCGTACTTCAGGTACTCCCGCCGCGTCGGTTCGGCTTCGCCTTTCCTGTCGGTTGCCATATTTTTAGGCTTACCTAAAACAATAAATGCGTTCCGGTTTTTAGGCTAGCCGAAATCACTCGGAGAGCGCGCCGTGCGGGGCGACGTGGGGGCCGGTCGGACTCTCGCTGTCGACGCTCGCGTCGACGTTGAACACGTCGGCGAGCAGTTGCTCGGTCACGACCTCTTTCGGCGGTCCCCAGTCGTAGGGTTCGCCGTCCTGCATGGCGACGACGTTGTCGGCGAACCGCGCGGCCTGCCCGATGTCGTGGAGGACGATACCGACGGTGACGCCCGCTTCCTCGTTGAGGGTCCGGACGACTTCCATGACGCGCAGTTGGTGGTGCAAGTCCAGATACGTCGTCGGTTCGTCCAACAGGAGCACGTCGGTGTCTTGAGCGAGCACCATGGCAATCCACGCGAGTTGCTTCTGTCCGCCGCTCAGGTTCGCCATCTCTTTCTCGCGCAGGTGCCCCACGCCAGCCAGTTCGAT
Organism: Haloarcula marina; assembly: GCF_024218775.1. Taxonomy (NCBI): domain Archaea; kingdom Methanobacteriati; phylum Methanobacteriota; class Halobacteria; order Halobacteriales; family Haloarculaceae; genus Haloarcula; species Haloarcula marina. The sequence goes on from NZ_CP100404.1 coordinate 1,742,068, forward strand.
GGCTCGGTCGACCGCTTCTCGGTCGTCGTCGGTGACCGTCTCGAAGAAGCCGCGGTGCGGATAGCGGCCGTGGAAGACGAGGTCCTCGACACTGATGCTCTCCGGCGACTGATTCTCCTGAGACAGCAGCCCCAGTTTGGTAGCGAGTGTCTTCGCATCGACCGATTGCACCCGCTCGCCGTCCAACAGAACCCGGCCCGAATCGGGCGCGTGCTGGTTCGCCATCGCTTTCAGGAGCGTGCTCTTCCCGCTGCCGTTCGGGCCGACGAGGGCCGTCACCTCGCCTGCCGGGAGGAGGACTTTCTCGCACTCGACGACCGGTTCGTCGGTCGTCGGATAGCCGATTTCGAGGGCCTCGCCGACGAGTTCGCTGGACCGTGCTTCGGTAACTGTCCCGTTCGTCTCGGTCGCTTCGTCACCCGACCGCTCGTCCCGGCCGTCGCTGATATCGCGAACGTGTCCGCTTTCGTGCATCAGATGCCCCCCATCGCGTCCTGCTTGCGCATCAGGAAGAGGAAGTACGGACCGCCGATGAGGCCGGTCACGATACCGACTGGGACCTGCGCGGCGGACCCGACGACGACGCTCATGCCGAGGCGTGCGCCCACGTCGGCGGCGACCATCAGCGCCGGGCCAGCGAACAGACAGCCGACGACGAGTTGCTTGTACTCGCTGCCGACGATGTTGCGGACCATGTGCGGGACGATGAGGCCGACGAAGCCGACGATTCCCGCGACGGCGATGCTCGCGGCCGCCGCCAGCACCGCGACTCCGGAGAGCGCGAACCGGACCTTCTCGACGCTCATCCCGAGAGATTTGGCCGTGCTCTCGCCGAGTAAGAGAACGTTCAGTTGCCGGGACCCGAGCAGGGCCAGCACCATCGCGACGACGCTCCACGGGAGCGCCATGCGCACCTGCTCCCAGTCGGTCCCGGTCAGCGACCCCGTCGTCCACGCGATAGCGGACTGGACGACGCCGATGTCGTCGGCGAAGAAGAACAGCGCCGTCTGGAGGCTGCTGAAGACGGTGCCGACGATGACGCCCGCCAAGACGAGACGGACCGGTGACGTGCCGTTCTTCCACGCGATTGCGTAGACGACGAGGAACGCGACTGCGCCGCCGAGTGCGGCGATGAGCGGCAGGAACGTCGACAGCCCAGAGAAGACGACCAGCGTGAGCAGAATCATCAGTCCCGCCCCCGAGGAGACGCCGAGGATGAACGGACTCGCCAGTTCGTTCCGGGTGACCGCCTGAAAAATCGACCCCGAGACTGCGAGGTTCATCCCGACGAGGACGGCGACGAACACCCGCGGAAGCCGGATGTTCCAGACGATGAGGCTCTGCTTGCTCATCTCCGGCAGGTCCGTCCCGAACAGGAAGGCCCCCCACGCCTCGAGGTTCAGGAGGACGCCGGGGTCCAGAACCGCCTGCCACGCCTCCGCGAGCGTCATCGAGAACGTCCCGAAACTCACCTGCACGAGGCCGCCGAGGACGACGATGACGAGGCTCCCGGCACAGAGGGTCACTAGCGGACCGTCGACCCAGTCGAACCAGCCCGCTTGCTGAGAGTCGGACGTCGAACCGGTGGTCGTCGCCACGCTAGCGCACCTCCGCGTGCGGTCGGCCGCCGAGCACCTGTCGCGGAGTCATGCGTTCTCCGTGAGCTTCGAGTCCAGTTGTCGCGTGACGAACTCGTCGTCCAACAGGGAGTCGGGGCCGGTGAAGTGGACGACCGCCCCGTTCTCGACACGGAGCCACTCGTCGCTCCCGTTGCCAGCGACGGTTACGGTCTGTCGCGACTGCGGAAGCCCGTTCTCGCGCCGTCCCTCGGTCCATTCGCGGACGCGGGCGATTTCGACCGTCTCGTCGCTCGCTTCGGAGACAACGAAGTCGTACGTCGCCAGCGCGGGGTCGACGCGTCGTATCGCCGCGCGGTAGCGGGCCGCCAATCGAGCGGCCGTCTCCGCGTCGTCGTACCGGCCAAACCGCACGTCACGGACCGGTTCCGGCCGGAGTCCGGACTCGCGACAGGCGACGACGAAGCCCCCGTCCGGGTCGGCGAGGGTCGAGATGCGGTCGCGAACCGTCGAGACGATGTCGCTCACGCAGGCGTTCGGGCGGTCCGACCCACTGGAAGTGTTCCGGTCCACGGCGTCTGTCACGTCAGAACTCCCCGTTGACGATGTCCGCGACGCGCTGGCGGTCGAACAGTTCCTCGTCAACGTCGTAGAGTTGGCCCGCAGTTCGCTCGGTCAGCACGAGGTTCGTGATGGGGCCTTGATACAGCCCACCCGCGCGGTACACGTCGCCGTTCTCGACGGCGGTGAGCGCGCTCGCTGTCTCGTGGTTTCGGAGGAAGTCGACGACGGTGTCCTGGAACTCTTCGCGGGTCATCGCCTCGTAACCGCGGAGCATGAGGACTTCGGGGTCCACGTCGAGGACGGTTTCGAGGTCTATGGCCGCGCGACTCCCGTGGAAGTCCTGAATATTCGTCTCGGCGAGCGCGTCCCGCACGCCGAGGTCACGCAGATGCTTGAAGCCGGTGCCCTCGCCGACGATGTACGGGTAGGACTCCTCGGGTTCGTCGCCGACGCCCCAGAGGACGGCGACGGCGGGTCGGTCGGTCTGTCCGGGGACGACGGGCGCGAGGTTCGAGCGGAAGTCGTCGTGGAGTGCTTCGAACGCCTCGTATCGGTCGGTCCGCTGGAACACCTGCGCGAGTTTCTCGAAGCCCTCGTAGAGGTTGTAGTAGCGGTAGTCCTCGTGCCACGGAAAGTGCTGGGCGTAGATGCAGTTGCCGAAGAATGGGCCGACGTTCTCGACGATTTCGTCGACATCAGACTGGTCCCACCCCTTGAACCGGTTCATCAGGAAGTTGGGGTCGATGACGTGTACGTCGCCGTCGAGTTCGAAGAACAGTTCCTTGCTGACCCCGTCCTGATACAGCGACACCATCTCGCTCTTGTCGACGGAGACGCCGGGGACTTCGTCGTAGTACTGGGTGTGATACCGACTCGTCAGCCAGACTCCCTTCGGCGGTTCGAGACCGAGGGCGACGCCCATGTCGGCCCAGCTCCCGTTGTTGGCGACCCACGTCTCGGGGACGCCGTCGAACTCTACTTCGCCGACGGGGGCCATCTCGACCGAGTAGGAACGCTCCTGTGTGGCAGTCGCCTCGGTGCTGGTCGACTGGGGGTCGGACCCGATTCCGGTCGAACACCCGGCGAGCAAGCCGCCTGCGACCACCGCGCCGCCAGCCGTAATGTAGTCTCGACGTGTCGGGGCCTCCGTACGTGGGACAGCGTGAACCATATTGATTAGGCCAGCCTAAATCCTGATAACCCCTTCGAAATTTAGGCGGACCGAAATTAGGGGTGGCCTGGCGGTAGTGTCCATCGTCGTTTCGTCGATGGTCGCGGTCGTCGCGCTGGCGTTTCTACCCGACGTGCCGTCCGTGGGTCAGTGTACTTGACCCCGCTACCGGACAGCGACACGCTTATTCGCGCGAGACGACGATTTCGCACAAGCAGATGAGCACGGAGCAGACGGACCCGACGGAGACGGAGGCCTTCCAGAAAGTGTGTGCGGAGTTGGTCGACCGCATCCTCGCTGGCGAGGTGGAACGCGACGACGTGGAGTCCGCGAAGATAGACGTCTGTCGGGAGTTCTCGGCCCCGAAGGTCCCCCAGAACTCCGAACTGCTCGACTACGCCCCACAGGAACACCGCGAAGTGCTGGAGGAAGTCCTCCAGCGAAAGCCCGTCCGGACGGCGTCTGGTGTCTCGCCCATCGCCATCATGACCTCGCCCGAGCGGTGTCCCCACGGGAAGTGTCTGTACTGCCCGGGCGGCCCCGACTCCGAGTTCTCGTCGGCACAGTCCTACACCGGCCACGAACCCGCCGCCGCCCGCGGCGAGCAGAACGACTACGACCCCTACGGACAGGTTACGCTCCGCCTGAACCAACTCCGGGAAATCGGCCACCCCGTCGACAAGGCCGAACTCATCATCATGGGCGGGACGATGACCGCCCGGAGCCACGACTATCAGGAGTGGTTCGTCAAGCGGGCCTTGGAGGCGATGAACGACTTCGACGTCGACGCCGACCCCTCGCCCGCAGAGGGCGTCAGTTTCGCCGAGGCCAGCGAGGACTACGAGTTCCGCTATCTGGAGGACGTCATCGCCGAGAACGAGACGGCCGACGTGCGCAACGTCGCGACGACGTTCGAGACCAAACCCGACTGGTGCGACCCGGAGCAAATCGACCGGATGCTGGACCTGGGCGGCACGAAAGTCGAAGTCGGCGTCCAGACCACCTTCGAGCGCATCAATCGCGAGATGCATCGCGGCCACGGCGTGCAGGCGAGCATCGACGCCAACCGCCGCCTGCGGGACTCGGCGTTCAAGGTCGGCTTCCACATGATGCCCGGCCAACCCGGGATGTCCAAGGAGATGTGCTTAGAGGACTTCCGTCGCATCTTCTCGGAGTCGCGCTGGAAGCCCGACTACCTCAAAATCTACCCGACGCTCGTCGTCCCGGGGACAGTCACCTACGACTGGTGGCAGAAGAACGACTTCGACCCGCTGGACAATCAGGAGGCGGCGGAACTCGTCGCCGAAATCAAAGACATGATTCCCCGCTACACGCGGCTTCAGCGCGTCCAGCGGGACATCCCCGCGGACTTCATCGAGGGCGGCGTGTGGAAGTCGAACCTCCGGCAGTTGGCGTGGCAGGAGATGGAGAAACACGACTGGTCCTGCGACTGCATCCGCTGTCGGGAGGCGGGCCACAGCGAGAACGAGGCCGAGAACGTCAAACTCGACGTGCTGACCTACGAGGCCTGCGGCGGCACGGAGCACTTCATCTCGTTCGAGGACTTCGAGAAGGACGTGCTCGTGGGCTTTTGCCGCCTGCGGTTCCCCGACGACCCGGTCCGGCGCGAACTGCAGGACGCCGCGCTGGTACGCGAACTCCACGTCTACGGCAACGCCGTCGGCGTCGGGCAAGCGGGCGGCGACGAGGACCACCAACACAAGGGCTACGGGAAGCGCCTGCTCCGAACGGCCGAGGAGTTGGCCCGCGACGCCGGATTCTCGAAAATCGCGGTCATCTCGGGCATCGGCGTTCGGGAGTACTATCGCGAGAAACTCGACTACGTGCAGGACGGGCCGTACGTGTCGAAGCAGTTGCAGTGAGGAGATCGAGCGACCGCAAGGTCGAACGGTGGGGTAGAATCAACGAGACGGTGCGAATCTCGAAGGGCTATCGACGAGTTCGTTCTCGACACACTTCAACCGTCACAATATGGTCGACTGTCTGTCGGTGAGATGGACGAGAAAACGGGTAGCGTCCCACGACTACCGGATGCCAACGGGGGGACTCGTCTGCATGTCGGGCGTGACGCCCGGTTAGAGTTCGGGCACGTCCGACGGCATGTCGAAGTCGTGGTAGTACTCGCCTTTCTCCTTCGAGAGGATGTCGAGAACGGCGGCCGCGCCGTCGCCCGAGGCGATGACCGCCTGCCACTTCTCCGCGCGACCCATCGCGCCGGTAGCGTAGACGTTCTCGACGCTCGTCTCCATGTCGAGGTCCACGTCGACCACCTCCTCGTCGGTGAACGCACAGCCGAGTCCCTCGGCGAGGCTTCGGTCGCCGCCCGTGGCGAGGACGACGTACGACGCGGTGTACTCGCCGTCCGCTGTGGTCACGACGAAACCCTCGTCTGTCTGCGCCACGTCGGTGACTTCCTCGTCGCGTAGCGCCGCCCCGCGGTCGCTCGCCTGCCCGCGGGTGACTGCGAGGAACTCGTCACCGCTTATGGACCGAATCGCGGGATAGTTGAACAGGTGCGCCTTGTGCATCCACGACTCGTCCGTATCGAACAGTACCGTGTCGAGGTCGTTCTTCGCCGCGTACAGCGCGGCGCTCAGTCCCGCGGGACCGCCGCCGACGATTACTATATCTGCCATACACGACGGAAGCAGAGCCTCGAAAAAGAGTCTTACCATCTGGTAAGCACGTGGTATCGAATCGGCGATTACAGCACGAACGGGCCGCGCTGGTCGATGGGTTCCTCGTGGGGACGACCGGCGACGGCGACAGCGCGGAGGGTCGCCTCGCTCTGCACCTCCAGGGCAGACGCGGTGGTCACCGGTACTACGTCGCCCTCGGTAAATCGATAGCCGTCGACGGTCCCAGACCCGGCGACGCCGTAGAGAAAGCCCGGCCACCCGTCGGGAAGCGACCACGTCCACGTCTCGTCGACTGTCACGTCCAGGTACTCCATCGGCGTCCGGAGGTCGACGGGCGACCCCGACCCCACGACGGTCGTGACCGTCGCACCGTCCCTCGTCTCGGTCGGGAGTTCGGCGGCGCTCGCGTCCACATAGTCGGGGTCGGCGTCCTTCTGCGACCGCGGAAGATTCACCCAGAGTTGCAGACCCGAACAGGCCTCGCCGTCCGCGGGGAACTCCGAGTGGCGGATACCGCTTCCCGTCGTGATGCGCATCACGTCGTTCTCGGTGGCGGTGTTCGAGATGCCCAGCGAGTCCTCGTGTACCATCCCGCCGTCGAGCATGTACGAGACGATTTCGAACCCGCGGTGGGGGTGCATCGGAAACCCCTGGTCGGGGTCGATGTAGAAGCGCTCGAACAGCACGAACGGGTCCAGATTGTGCGGATACGCGCTCGTCGGGAACGCGCGGTTCGACCGCACGCCTGTCCCGTGTCGGACTATCTCGCCCGAAATCGGTCTGGTCGACACCTGCTCCTTCTCGCTCATAGCCCTACTTAGCTTACCACGCGGTAAAACTTGGCGAAGGGATATTCGTCGGGACGGGCGACGGCAGTCGAGTCACAGGGCGTCGTACTTCTCAGCGAGGCCGACAAGGCCGAACAGCACTGCGCTCAGGCCGCCGATGCCGACGAGCACGATGTAGGCGACGCCCTCGACGCCTGCGGGAGCGGTCGCGAAACCGCCGAAGACGGCGACGCCGACCGCGATATCGCCGAGGCCGCTACAGTCCTGCAGGTCGACGCGTCGGCCCGCGAGCGCCGTCGTCCGCTCCGTTGCGGCGAGCAAGAACAGACATCCCGCGAGCGCGAGGCCGCCCGCGAAGACGGTCTGTCCGAGGCCGCCGGTGATGGATGCCTGCCCGTACAGGATTCCGAGCACGGCGACACCGCCGAGACAGAGGAGGCCTGCGAGGAGATTGAGTCGACTCACCACGCCGAAGCGTCGGCCGCGAGGCGGAAAGCCGTTGAGGGTTCGGCCCCTCGATTCGGGCGATGCCACGGGTCACGCGGGAGACGTACATCGACGCGCCGCGAGCACGGGTGTTCGACCTCGCGCGCCACGTTGAGGCCCACGTCGCGACGATGCCGAACGAATCGGCGTCGGGCGCGACGGGACTGCTTGGACCGGGCGACGTGGTGACGTTCCGCGCGCCGCAGTTCGGGTTCCCGTTCGAACTCACCGCCGAAATCGTCGCGTTCGACCGCCCGCGCCGGTTCCGCGACGAGCAGGTTTCGGGCGTCTTCGGGTCCCTCTCGCACGACCACGAGTTCGAAGCACGCGAGGGCGGGACGCTGATGCGCGACGACGTGCGATTCGAGATGCCGTTTGCTCCCTTGGGTCGGGTCGGAACGCCGATTGCGCGACGACGGCTCGAACACCTCATCGAGTACCACGCCGAGGCATTGAAGCGCGTGGCGGAGAGTGACGAGTGGCGGCGATTTCTGGACGGCTAAGTGACGGTCCGACTGCGTGTCACGACTGTCGCTACGACCGAGCAACGGAACTGTTGAGCAGTTCCTCGGCCAGGACGTCGATGCCCAGAACGTCCTCGCCGGGCGTGGCGCTCGTCTCGAACCCCGCGGGTTCGGCGGGCGGGCCGCCCCGATTCTCCCGCGGCGGCGCGCCGTGGGCGTAGACGCCGTCCGGATGCGGGTAGGTCCAGACGTGCATCATACAGGGCGTGTCACACGGGAGTCTGAAACCGTCGCCGCCGTCGCCCCATAGCTGTCGGTACTTCCACCACGCGTACCGGCCCGGAAGGCCGACGTGCTGATGCCACGGCGAACAGCGCTGCTCGTCGTCCTCGCCGTAGACGGAGGGGGCCGACACCCGGTCGCCCTCTCGTGTCGCGACGAACATCAGGCCGAGCGGTCGCCACCACTTGTTGTCGACCATGATTGCGGCCGGTCGTGACGCGTCGAAAATCGAGTCGTCGCCGATGTAGCGGGGGTTCAGCCAGTGTGACCACCCCCCCGAACTGTCGCCCGTCAGCACGTCGAAGTACGGGACGAAGCCGTCTTCGAGGAGCGCGCCCACAGTGTCGAAGTCGGAATCGAGGGATTCGGTCGCCGCACCGAGTAACTCCTCCGTTCGGGGATGGTCGTCCCGACACCCCTTCCGGGTCGACCCGTCGCAGTCGCGCATCGCCGGACGCGAGGTCGCGTCGGGACAGCGCTCAGAGCCACCGCCCCCCATTCCCATGAACCCGAGTGCCCCTCCGGAGGCGCGGAGGACGTCGCGGCGGGCTATCGGTCGGTCGGAGGTATCGTCGTCCATATGGTGTTGTGCCAAACCCTACTCGCATTACTACTCAGTGGCTATCGACGCTAAGGTCGGCTTAGCGGCCCGAAATTGTCGGCAGGGACGCGTGAATATGTCACGCACTATTCAGTGCGGTTTTGTCCTTCGAGGACCAACTGGTTGTATGGTTCGCCGACTCTGTGAGGGGGTGTGGCTGTTGGAACTCGGGTTAGTTCCGCCGCTCGCCTCGAACGCCTATCTCGTCGACGAGCGTCGCGTCGGCGGGGACGAGGACGGCGTGACAGATATCCGGGCAGACGGCGGCACGGAAACCGCCGAAATGGGAGATGATGGTGAGAGCCACGGCAGCGACCTCACCCTCGTGGACACCGGTCTCTGGTGGAACGAACCGTCCATCGGCGACGAACTCGGCGCGCTGGGCTACGAAGCGGCGGACATCGACCGCGTGTTGCTGACGCACTACGACCTCGACCACGTCGGCGGACTGAACCGCCTCGTACCGGCGTTCGACGGCCCCGTCTACGTCGGAAGCGAGGACCTCGCGTTGCTCGACGGCCGCCTCGACCCGCAGTGGCTCCACCACAAGGGGCTCTTTCACCGCGCGAGCCGTCGGTTGTTCCCGCTGCCGGACCTCGACGTTCGACCGCTTTCTGACGGCGACACCGTCGGTGGCTTCACCGCCTATCACACGCCGGGACACAACCCCGGCCACGTCGCCTACTACCACGAGGCCGCGTCGACGGCCTTCCTCGGCGACCTCGTCTGGTCGGAGGAGGGGGCGCTGACGACCCCGTTCTGGGGGGATTCCTACGATATGGACCGCCTGCGAGCGAGCGTCGGCGGCCTCGCCGACCGGCTACCTGACTTCTCCGTGGCGGCGATGGGCCACGGCGACCCGCTCGTGACCGGCGGGAGCGACGCCCTACGGACGCTGGCCCGCCGCGTCTCGTAGGCGTCGCTGGCAACGGTGAGGCGTGGGGAGATTATTTACTGCCGCCGTCCGTGGGTTCTGATATGACGGCGAAGCTGGCAATCGTCGGGGCGGGCGCGGCCGGAGCGGCGGCGACGTACGCCCTCCGTGAGACGCCTATCGAGGTGACGGTCCTCGAAAAGAGCCGCGGCGTCTGCGGGCGAGCGGCGACCCGCCGCAAGAACGATTGCACCTACGAGTACGGGGCGAACTACATCAAAGCCGACGACGAGCGAGTCGCCGAACTGGTGACTGAAACGCTCCCGAGCGACGGCCTCGTCGACATCGAGGAGCCGATTTACGCCTTCGACCGGAGCGACGAGATACGGGAGGGCCGCGAGGCCGACGAGCACAAGTGGACCTACGAGACGGGCATCACCCAACTGGCGAAACGCCTGTTCGCCGAGACTGACGCGACTGTGGAGAACGGCGTCCGCGTCGAGACGCTACACCGCCTCGACGACGGGTGGCGGGTCGTCGACGACGAGGGGACCGACCGGGGCCGCTTCGACGGGGTCTTGCTCACGCCGCCAGCCCCGCAGACCGCAGATTTGCTCGGCGAGGCCAAGTGGGACCACGACCACTGCCGGGAGTTCCGGCAGGCCATCGCGTCGGTTCCATACCGGACGGTGGTCGCGGGCATCCTGCACTACCCGTTCGAACTCGACGTGCCGTGGTACGCGGCGGTCAACACCGACAAGGACCACGACATCGGCTGGGTCGCCCGCGAGGAGTGCAAAGACGGGCACGTCCCCGGCGGCGAATCGCTCTTGCTCGTTCAGATGAACGAGCCGTGGTCGGTCGCCAACTACGACGAGCGACCGGACCGGATGCTGGACGCCATCGCCGAGCGGACCGCCCGCCTGGTGGGTGACGAGCGACTGACGGACCCCGACTGGACGGACTATCAGCACTGGCGTTACTCCCAACCGGAGGCGCAGGTCGACCGCGAGGCCATCGCGCCCGCGTCCGACCACGACCTCTTTTTCGCCGGGGACTGGGTCGCCGAGGAAGCGCGCGTTCACGCCGCCGTTCGGAACGGGTTAGAGGTCGGCGAGGCGATTGCCGACACGCTCTGACTAGCCGGGCGTCCCCTCGGGACCGCCTTCCCGAATCCCGAACTTCACTCCCCCGACGGTGAACGGACCGGTGACCGGCGGCGGATACGACGGGTGACGGCGCGTGTGTAACACGACTTCGGTGGCGCTCGGCACGTACGCCGACAGCAGGTTCCGGAACTGCGGATTCGCGGCCGCCTGTTCGGGGATGTAACTGGGGACGTTCTGCCAGAGGTCGGAGACGAACAGGGTGTAGGTCGCCGCTTCGCCGAGACCAGGGTCCGCCGTGACCGTTATCGTGGACCCCGCTCTGGTCACGTCCTGCACTGCTGCCGTCGGCGTCAGTTCGAGACGGGGACCGTCGACACCGAACGTCTGTCCTACCGCGACTGGCCGCCGGTCGTCGCCCGCCTCACGCCAGCCAGCGACGACGAAGGCGTAGACGCCGCCGCCCAGCCCCGAAACGGGGACTCGCGTCACGTCGCCGTCGAGTTCGATGCTCCCGGCGTCCGAGCGCGGGTCCAGCCACTCCTCGGCCTCGTTGTCGACCGCCAGTTCCCAGTGGCGTTCGCCTCGCCCGCCCGTCGCCGTCCGCACCTCGTCGATGTCTATCGCGGTCGGTCGCACGGTGAACCACTGGTCGCCGACGTACTTCTGAAGCGACCACGGCGGTCGCAACCCTCGCAGCGAGGCGTCGCCCGTCGCGGCGTAGCGGAACCCGACCCGTCCCTGCGGGAGTTGCAAGATTCGGTCGCTGTCGACGCGTTCGAGACGGAACGGCGACCCCGCCGTCGCACCGGACTCGTCGCAGTGACGGGTGACGGGGCGCGATTCGTCGAGCGGGAACCCCGGACACGGCGCGTCGGTGTCCAGCAGCGGTTCCGGCGGCGTCGCCGTGGCCGTCGGGACCGGTGCGGGCGTCACCGTCTCCCGGCCGAGTCGCGCGTCGACGCGGCGGCCCGGGCACCCGGCCAACAGTCCCGTCGCGGCCGCGCCGACCGCGGTGAGGAAGCGTCGGCGGGTGGCCCTCGGTCGCGGTCCGTCGTCCATACACCGCTTCGGGGTCCCGAGCGTATTGTCCTTCGGGAGGCGGAACCCGCTGGTCGTGCGGTCCCGACAGGCCTTTGCGTCGCCGCCGACAGCCACCGACATGGACCACAAGCGGGAGCTGACGAGCGTCGACCTCGCGGCCTTGGAGGGGGAACTCGCCGACTACGCCGGGGCGAAACTCGACAAGGCGTACCTCTACACCGAGGACGACCTCGTCAGGCTGAAGATGCGGGATTTCGACCGCGGGCGGGTGGAGTTCATCATCGAGGTGGGCGACGTGAAGCGCGCCCACGTCGCCGCCGCCGAACACGTCCCCGACGCGCCGGGGCGGCCGCCGGACTTCGCGATGATGCTCCGTAACCGACTCTCCGGTGCGGACCTCGTCCGCGTCGAGCAGTTCGAGTTCGACCGTATCATCGAACTGGAGTTCGACCGCGAGGACGGCTCTACCACCATCGTCGCGGAACTGTTCGGCGACGGCAACGTGGCCGTCTTGGACGAGCACGGCGAGGTAATCGACTGTCTGGAGACGGTGCGCCTCAAATCGCGGACCGTCGCACCGGGAGCCACCTACGAATTCCCGTCGGCGCGGTTCAACCCCTTGACCGTCGACTACGAAGGGTTCGTCGCGCGCATCCGCGAGTCCGATTCGGACATCGTACGGACGCTGGCGACTCAACTCAACTTCGGGGGCCTCTACGGCGAGGAACTCTGCTCGCGGGCGGACATCGACTACAACATCCCCGTCGAAGAAGTGACCGACGAGCAGTTAGAACGACTGTACGACATCGTCACAGAGATGGGTTCCCGCCTGCGCGAAGGGAACCTCGACCCGCGGGTGTACTACGAGTCGACCGGCGACGGTGACGCGGAGGACCCGGAGAACCGCCAGCGAGTGGACGTGACCCCCATCCCCCTCGAAGAGTACGAACACCTCTACAGCGAGGGATTCGAGGCGTTCAACGACGCGCTGGACGACTACTTCTTCAACTTCCAGCGAGAGGACGAAGTCGAGGGCGGCGAGACGAAACGCCCCGACTTCGAGGCGGAGGTGTCGAAGTACGAGCACATCATCCGCCAACAGCAGGAGGCCATCGACGACTTCGAGGCCGACGCGGAGGCCGAACGCGAGAAGGCGGAACTCCTCTACGCCCGGTACGACCTCGTCGACGACGTTCTCTCGACGGTGCAGGCCGCCCGCGCCGACGACGTGCCGTGGGACGAAATCGAGTCGACGTTCGCCGAGGGCGCGGACCGTGGCATCCCCGAAGCCGAGGCCGTCGTCGGCGTCGACGGCAGTGAGGGGACGGTCACGCTCGAAATCGACGGCACGCGCGTCACCGTGGACGCGAGCGTCGGCGTCGAGAAGAACGCCGACGAACTGTATCAGGAGGCCAAGCGAATCGAGGGCAAGAAGGAGGGCGCACTCGCGGCCATCGAGGACACCCGCGAGGACCTGGAAGCCGTGAAACAGCGCCGCGAGGAGTGGACGGCCGATGACGGCGGGGCGGACGCCGCGGACGAGGAAGACGACGAGGGGGAACCGACCGACTGGCTCTCGGAGCCGTCGATTCCGATTCGGAAGAACGAGCAGTGGTACGAGCAGTTCCGGTGGTTCCACACGTCAGACGGTTACCTCGTCATCGGCGGCCGCGACGCCGACGACAACGAGGAACTGGTCCAGAAGTACCTCGAACGCGGTGACAAATTCTTCCACGCGCAGGCTCACGGCGGTCCGGTGACGGTGCTGAAAGCCACCGGCCCGAGCGAACCCGCGAAGGAAGTCGAGTTCCCGCAGTCGTCGCTGGACCAAGCCGCGCAGTTCGCCGTCTCGTACTCCTCGGTGTGGAAAGACGGGAAGTTCGCTGGCGACGTGTACATGGTCGACCCCGACCAAGTCTCGAAGACGCCCGAGAGCGGCGAGTATCTGGAGAAGGGCGGGTTCGCCATCCGCGGCGACCGAACCTACTTCGAGGACACGCCCGTCGGCGTCGCCGTCGGCATCATCTGCGAGGACCGGACGGAGGTGGTCGGCGGCCCGCCCGCGGCCATCCGCCCACAGGCGGCCACCAGTATCACGGTGGAACCGGGTCAGTACGCCCAGAACGACATCGCCAAACGCCTCTACCGGGAGTTCAAGGACCGCTTCGCCGACGAGACGTTCGTCCGTAAAGTCGCCAGTCCCGACCGGATTCAGGAGTTCCTGCCGCCGGGCGGCAGTCGGATGGTCGACGAATAGCACGGCTCACGCAAGGTTATATACTTGTTGGTCGTATTATACGTAGAGACTGATAGGGGCTCGTCCCGGCGGGACGGTCCTCCACCGCGTCTCGGGAGACAGACCATGTTTCAAGAAGCACTAAACTATCCACGAAACAGCGACAGCGCACTGAAGAACGTTGCCATCGGCGGATTGCTACTGTTCGTTAGCTTCCTCGTCGTCCCGACGTTCCTCGTGTTAGGGTACGTCGTCAGGGCGCTTCGGGGCGTTCTCGACGGCGTCGAAGAGCCCCCGGAGTTCGACGACTGGGGCGAGATGCTCGTCGACGGCCTGAAGGTGTTCGCCATCGGGTTCGTCTACGCGCTGATTCCGGCGACCATCGCCCTCGTGGCGGTGTTCGCGACCGGTCTGACCGGGGCTATCGGCGGCGACAGTAGCGGCGCGGGACTGGCTATCGGCCTCATCGCCTTCGCGGCGTTGGCGCTCGTGACCGTCGTCTCGCTGGTCATCGGGTACGTGATTCCCGCGGCTATCGTGTCGTGGGTCCGCGCTGACCGCCTCGGGGCGGCCTTCTCGCCCAGCGAGATTCGACCGCTGGCGTTCAGCCGCACGTACGCGACCGGGTGGCTCGTCGCCTTCGGTATCAGCCTGCTGTCGGCCATCGTCATCGGCGTGTTGAACGTGGTGGTCATCGGCGCAATCCTCGCGCCCTTCATCACGTTCTACGCGAACGTGGCCGGGACGCACGCTATCGGGTCGGCGGTTCGGGAGATGCCCCTCGTGGAGGACGGCCCCGACGCCCCCGCCAGCCAACCCGCGGCCTGAGCGGGACGGTATAGATTTTTGACGACTCCCATCGGCAAGTGACGAGTACGGTCGGTCGTATCGTCACACGACTGACGATAGATTGGCACACGACTGACGATATATCGTCAGACAGTCATTACCCGTCGTCGGCCGAAGTACGAGATACTGATTCACAATGTTCGAAGACGCACTTAGATTTCCGTGGAACGGCGAGCAGAACGTAGAGACGCTCCTCATCGGCGGGGTGTTGACCTTACTGGGGTTCCTGTTCGTTCCGGTACTGTTCGTTTATGGCTACCTGGTCCGCACCGTCAGGGAGGTGTCGGCGGGCGACACCGACGCGCCGCCGGCGTTCGACGAGTGGGGCGATTTGCTCGTCGACGGCATCGTCGCGTTCGCCATCTCGATCGTGTACGCCATCGTTCCGGCGCTGGCAATCGCGGTGGCCGCGGTGTCGTTTTTCGTCCCCGTGGTCGTCGTCGACGGCGGCGGCGGACCCACCGGGCCGTCGTCCGGCATCTTCGCCGTCGGCGGACTCCTCCTCGCGTTGCTCGTGCTCTCGCTCGCGGTACTGCTGTCGCTCGCTGCGGCGTACCTGTTCCCGGCCGCCATCGCGATGTTCGCGCGGACCGGCCGGTTCGGGTCGGCGTTCTCGCCTCGTGAGTTGCGCACCGTCGCCACCGACCGGCGGTACGCCGTCGCGTGGCTGGTCGCCGTCGGCATCTCCGTCCTCGCCCAAATCGTCGGGAGCGTCGTCGCCGCCACGGGCATCGGGATACTGCTCGTGCCCTTCTTCGTCTTCTACGGCTACGTCGCGGGGGCGTACGCCATCGGCGTCGGCGTCTCGGACATCGACGTCCCCGGCCGTGCCGACGAGGACGCGCGGACCGGTCAGGCAGCGGTCTGAATAGCAGGGCACTTGTGGGCGGGCGATGGAGGTCCATCCATGCAGATTAAGAGCCGGGAAGCCACCGGCGAGGGTCGCGAACGCGTCGAGGTGGTCCCCGAGACGCTCGACGACCTCTGGCACCTCTCGCACGTCGTCGAACCCGGCGACCACGTCTCCGGCGATACGACGCGGCGCATCCAGCGCAACGACGATAACCTCCGGGACAAGGGCGGCGAGCGCGAACACCTGTGGCTCGAACTGGAAGTCACGGACGTGGAGTTCGCGAAGTTCGCGAACCGCCTCCGCGTCGGCGGGGAAATCGTCGACTGCTCGCGCGAGGACCAACTGGGCTTTCACCACACGCTGAACGTCGAGGAACACACCGAACTGACTATCGAGAAACGGTGGAAATCCGACCAGGAAGACCGCCTCGCCGAAGCCGTCGAGGCGACTGAGAACCCCGACGTGGCTATCGTCACCGTCGAAGAGGGCGAAGCGCACGTCCACACCGTCGCCCAGTACGGCACTGAAGAACGGGCGTCGCTCACTTCCACGACGGGGAAGGGAGAGTACGCCCGTCCCCGCAAGGAACTGTTCGCCGAACTCGCCGACGTGGTTCGGCGGCAGGACGTGGACGCGTACATCCTCGCGGGACCGGGATTCACGAAACAGGACGCGTTGGACTACTTCCGCGAGGAGATTCCCGACATCGCCGAGCAGATGACCGTCGTCGACACCGCGAGCGTCGGCGACAGGGGCGTTCACGAGGTGCTCAAGCGCGGGGCCGTCGAGGACGTGCAACAGCAGACCCGCATCGCCGAGGAGGCCGACCTCATCGACGAACTGATGGCCCGCATCGGCGAGGGGGCGGAAGTCGCCTACGGCCCCGAGGAAGTGGCGAAAGCCGCCGACTACGGCGCTATCGAGACGCTACTGGTCCTCGACGAACGCCTCCGCGTCGAGCGGTCGGGCGAGGGCGAGTGGGACATCGACGTGGACCGCCTCATCGAGACGAGCGAGCAGAAGGGCGGCGACGTGACCGTCTTCTCGGCGGAGTTCGCACCCGGGCAACAACTGGCGAACCTCGGCGGTATCGCGGCGCTCCTGCGCTACCGCCTCGACTGAGGAGTGTCCACGCCGATACCGTCCGTCGCTCCAGAACGTATCAGCTCGGATAACGTCCGAAACGGTTTTTTGGCAGACTCTCACATGTTGGAGTAGTCCGTGGTGGGCGGGTTGGAGAATGTCATTCGAAGAACAACCGGATTTCGCGAGACAGGTGGCCGACCTCAACAAGTACGGTCAGGCACTCAACCGGTGTGAGACCGTCGAGGAGGTGGTCTCGCTCACGCTCGAAGCCATGTCGCTGCTCTTCGAGTTCTCTTACTCCACGTTTATCGAGGTCAGAGAGGGGGGCCCTCGCGTCGTCCACAGCACGAATCCGCGGCTATCGAGCGGTGACGAGGCGAGCGCCGTCGCGAAAGAAGCGCTCGAAACCCGACAGACGGTCATCGCCAGCGACGAGCGAGCGGGGATAGCCCCGGAGTCGGACGTGCGGGCGACGCTCGCCGTCCCCGCGCAGGTCGGTGACGAAGTGACCGCGATTCTGGTCACGCGGTCGACCTCGACCGACTCGCTCGGCGACGAACAGAGCCGACCGCTAGAGATTCTCGCCTCGCACGCCGCCACCGCCGTCAGCAACATCCGGTCCCGAGAGCGTTTAGAACGGGCGCGACAGGACTTGGAGACGCGCAAGGAGATGATCGAGATGTACGACCGTCTCCTTCGCCACGACCTCGGGAACGACCTACAGATAATCGCGGGATTCGCCGACGCCGTCCAGATGGAGGTCGACGGACAGGCCGAAGAGTACGTCGGCAAGATTCAGCGCGCCGCCCGGAGTTCCGCCGACCTCATCGAACGCGTCGGCAATCTCGTCTCCACGCTCGAACGACAGGACGAACCCGAACCGCGCGCCCTCGCTCCGCTACTGACACAGACGCTCGACAACGTCGAGCACAGTCACGAGTCGCTGTCGGTCACGTACGACGCCGCGGAGTTCGACTACCGCGTGTACGGCGGCGAACTACTGGACTCGGTGTTCACCAACGTCGTCTCGAACGCCGCGGTCCACAACGAGGGCGACGTCCACGTGGACGTTTACGCGGTAGAATCGAGTCCTGAGGAGGTCGTGGTCGGGTTCGCCGACGACGGAAGCGGCATCCCGGAAGACGTGCGCGAGCAGATTTTCGAGATGGGCGCGAAGGGACCGGACAGTTCCGGAAGCGGATTCGGCCTCGGTTTCGTGCGGGCGCTGGTGGAGTCCTACGGGGGCAGTGTCACGGTCGGAGAGAGCGAGGCTGGCGGTGCAGACTTCCGAGTTACGCTCCGGCGTCTCTGAATCACGCTTTTCCAACGGTAATCGTCAGACCGTCCTTCGCGAATCGAACGTCGCCGTCGTATCGCGCTGCCAGCGAGGCGGACATCTCATCGTGATGGCCCTCCGTGTGCGGGTAGAGATGCGTGAGATAGACCCGGCCGACTTCGGCGTCGGCCGTGTCGAGGGCCGCGCCGAGCGAGGACGGCGTGGGATGATTCGACACGTCCACGTCGTCGGGGAACGAGCAGTCGTGAACGAGGACGGCCGCGCCGTCGGCGAACTCGATGAGTTCGGGAAACGCCTCTGAGTCGCCGCTGAAGGCCATCGTCGGGCCGCCGCCGACGGGGGCGAGTCGGTACGCGAAACACTGCATCGAGTGGCGCGTCTCGACGGCGTCCCCGTCGAACCCGGCGAGCGAGAACGGCGCTTCGTCGAGGTCGCGAAGGGTCAGCGACAGGCGGTCCTGCATGTACTCGTGGACGGCGAGGAGGTCCTCGACGAGTTCTGCGGTCCCGGGCGGTCCGGCGACGGTGAGGTCCGTCTCGCCCGCCAACCAACGGGCCTTCATCAGCACGTCGAGGTCTGAGATGTGGTCTAAGTGGTGGTGAGTCAGCAACACGGTGTCGACACCCTCGTATCCGGGGCCGGTCCGCGCCAGGGCGTCGAGGACGCCGCTCCCGCAGTCGACGAGCAGCGTCTCACCGTCGGCTTCGAGGAGGTAGCCGGACTGGGAGCGCTCGCCGGTCGGCATCGCACTACCCGTACCGAGAAACGTGAGTCGCATAGTCACCACAATCGAGGGGAGGGCCAAAGGCGTTGGCGTCAGCGGGGGCGGGCGGTGGGGAAAGCCGCTGGGGACAGCGGGGAGGGCTGTCAGCGGAGTCCGGTGGGGGCGACCGGACGGCCGTCAGCGGGGCGGTGGTCGGCGACGCGATGTCACCGAACAGGGCGGGGCAAGCCGGGGCGTCCCGCGACGGCGCAGTTACACCTTGGACGGGGGATATAAAAAGTGGTTCTGAGGCTCAAAACTCGTTTTGAACGACCCAAAGTCGTTGTTGGCTGGGCTTACGCGTCGTTGTAGTACCACATCACGCCGACGATGACGACGACCAGTAGGCCGCCGAGGAAGAACGCCAGTCCCGGCGCGAGTTCGAACCCGCCGCCGCTGGCCGCGGTCGCCATCTCGGTCGCCTCGCGGGCCATCTCGACGGTCTGTGTCGGTTCCTCGGTCGGTATCGGTGTCGACGTGGGTTCGGGCGCGGGCGTCGCCGTCGGTTCCGCGGTGGCCGCTGGCGTCTCCGTGGCTTCCGCGATGCCGATACCGCCGTCCCCCGACGTGGTTTCGGCGGCCGTCGCGGTTTCGGTCGCTTGGGGCGTGGCCGTCGGGGTGCTCTCTGGCGTCGCTTCCGACGCCTGACTCACGGCACCCCCGCTTCCGCCTTCCGCGCCGTCGGCCCCACCGGCAGACCCGGTCGCGCCTATCGGGAGCGGGACGTTCCCGAGCAGTATCTGAACGACGACGCTGGCCGCGGTGAGCAGGCCGACGACGGGAACGAGACGGCGAACGAGCGAGCGAAGGGACCGCTTTCGCTCGCGCGTACCGACGAACAGCACGAGGGGGTCCTCGGGCGGTTCGTACACCTTCATCTCTTGGCCCTTCTCGGAGTACTGGGTCCCGGCGACTGCTATCAACTCCTCGTTTTCGAGCTTTTCTAAGTGATAGGAGACCTTCTGGATGGACATTCCCAGACGGTCGGCGAGTTCGGAGGGGGTGCCGGGGTCGCTATAGACGGCGTTGAGAATTTCACGGGCCGTCTCGGAGGAGAGCGCGTCGAGGACGGAGGAAACGTCTTCGTCGACGCCGACGATTTGGAGTTCCCCGTCCTGAGACGTACTCGCGTCGGGGCCACGCGAGGGCAGCAGGGACATATACTTACAGTGAGCGAATTCCACCGTAATGAATCTCGTGGAGACTGTGACGGAATTTTCACTGTCGACGTCGTAACTAGCCCCTCAGTCCTCCCAAACGAGTTGGGCGGAACCCACTTGCCCGTCCGGTTCCACGCTTCGGTAAGAGCCGACAATGGGTGGACGAGAGCGCCTCGCGGCGACGGACCCGTCGTTCGACGCCGACGCGGTCGACATCGACGACGCCGACGTGCTGGACCGCCTCGCGCCCGTCGTCCGAGAGTGGTGGGTCGAGCAGTTCGGCGAGTTCGTCCCCGGCAACGGCGGTTTTTTCACGCCGCCACAGAAGGAGGCCATCCCGCTCATCCACGAGGGGGAGAACGCGCTCATCTGCGCGCCGACGGGGTCCGGCAAGACGCTCGCTTCCTTCACCGGCATCATCAACGAACTGTTCGCGAAGGCCCGCGAGGAAGAACTGGAGAACTCGGTCTACTGCCTGTACGTCTCGCCGCTGAAATCGCTCGCCAACGACATCCATCGGAATCTCGAAGTTCCCCTAGCGGGCATCACGGAGAAACTCGACGAGCGAGGGGAAGACGTGGATATTCGGCACGCGATTCGCCACGGCGACACTAGCGACAGCGAGCGTCAGGCGATGCTGGAGACGACGCCGCACATCCTCAACACCACGCCGGAGACGCTCGCCATCCTGCTCAACTCGCCGAAGTTCAAAGAGAAGTTAGAGACCGTCGAGTACGTCGTCGTCGACGAGATTCACAGCCTCGCCGAGAACAAGCGCGGGACGCACCTCTCGGTGTCCTTAGAGCGGTTAGAGGAGATGGTCGAGGAGCCGCCGACCAGAATCGGTTGTTCGGCGACGGTCGAACCCCTCGACACTGTCGCGGAGTTCCTCGTGGGCCGCGAGGAACCCGGTGGCCCCGCTCGTCCCTACGAAATCGTCGACACCCGGTTCGCCCGCGATTTCGACGTGGAACTGTCCTGTCCGACAGACGACCTCATCGATACGCCGCGGGACGTGGTCACCGAGCGGTTCTACCGGCAACTCCACGACCACATCCAGTCACACACGAACACCCTCGTGTTCACGAACACCCGCTCCGGGGCCGAACGCGTCCTCCACAACCTCCGCGAGACGTTCGCCGAGTACGACGAGACGAACTCGGGGTGTCACCACGGGTCGCTCTCGAAGGAGAAGCGCCACGAGATAGAGCAGTCGCTGAAAGACGGCGAGTTGGACGTGGTCACCACGTCGACGAGTCTGGAACTGGGCATCGACATGCCTCACATCGACCTCGTGGTGCAGGTGGGGTCGCCGAAGTCCGTCGCCTCGTTGCTCCAGCGCATCGGCCGCGCCGGACACCAGTTGGGCGAGACGGTCCAGGGTCGCGTCGTCGCCCTGGACCGCGACGAACTCGTCGAGTGCGCGGTGATGCTGAAGAAGGCAGAGGACGGCTTCGTCGACCGGGTGTTCATTCCCGAGAACGCGCATGACGTGGCGACACAGCACGTCTACGGCATGGCTATCAATCGGGTCCGCCCGGAACTGGAGGTCCGGGCCGTCCTCGAACGGGCGTACCCATATCGGAACTACACCGACCAGGACTGGGAACGCCTGTGTCGCTACCTCACCGCCGACTACCCCGGGATGGAGGACAAGAACGTCTACGCGAAGATTTGGCGCGACGAGAACGACCCGCCCGACGGCGAGTACCACTACGACGAGTTCGACGTGGGCGAGCGACTCATCGGCAAGCGGGGCCGCCTCGCGCGGGTCATCTACATGACCAACCTCGGGACGATTCCCGATTCGTTCACCTGCGACGTGCTCATCCGCGGCGGTGACGAGTGGGTTGGACAGTTGGACGAGTCCTACCTCGACACCTTGGAGAAGGGCGATGTGTTCGTCCTCGGTGGGTCGAACTACGAGTACCGCTACCGCCGCGGGTCGAAGGTGTACGTCGACCCGACGAGCGCCCGGCCGACGGTCCCCTCGTGGTTCTCCGAGCGACTACCGCTGTCGTACGACCTCGGCCGGGAGATTCTGACGGTACAGCGAGAACTGCTCGACAACCTCGAACGCGGCGGGATGTCCGAAGTGCGAAACTGGCTCCGAACCTTCCCCATCGACGAGAACAGCGTCCGGGCCATCGCGCGGATGTTCCGCGAACAGGTGGCCTACGCCGGTGCCGAGAGCGTCGCTACAGACCACCGACTCGTCATAGAGGAGGCGAAAGACCACGACGAGTACGAGCGCCACTACTACGTCCACTCGAACTACGGCCGCCGGTTCAACGACGGCCTCTCGCGCCTCCTCGCGTACCGGGTCGCACAGGAGGCAAACGCCAACGTGCAGGTCGCCGTCGCCGACAACGGCTTCTCGCTGTCGATGCCGCTGAACCGGAAAGTCGACCTGCGACGCATCCTCGAAGGCATCGACCCCGCGGACGTACGCGACGACCTGCGAGCGAGTCTCGACGGCACGGACCTCCTCCAGCGGTACTTCCGCATCAACGCGACGCGCTCGCTGATGATTCTGAAGCGGTACAAGGGCTACGAGAAGTCCGCCAGCGAACAGCAAGTGTCGTCGGAGATGTTGCTCGGGTTCGCCGAGGACCTCGGAGACTTCGCCGTCGTCGAGGAGACGTACCGCGAGATTCTGGAGGACAAACTCAACGTCGCCGGTATCGAGGACGTGCTGACGGACCTCGAGCGCGGGGCCGTCGACGTGACCTCGGTCCGCGTCGACTCCCCGTCGCCGCGGGCGTTCGGCCTCGCGACGCTGATGGCGAGCGACGTTGTCCTCGCCGAGGACGAGTCCGCCGTCCTCGAAGAGTTCCACCGGCGGGTCATGGCGGAGATTGAGGGTGAGACGGACGGGGATGGCGCAGTGGCAACGGACGACTGAGCGTGGGGTGTTTTCCGTGCGGTCGTCACCAGTTTCGGACCGGCTAGGGTCCAGATGACGCTGTTCGGACTGCTCGTGGTCGTTCTTCGAGGGAATACTGCCGCTCCCGCTCTTTGGTCTAATCCTCGGCGTTCTCGGAACGGGACTCGTCGTGAGTGCCATTCCCTCGGAGTGAGTCGCGTCGTAGACACCGACACTTGTTGCCTAATTGAACAGAACGAAGGAGCGGTCGAGGGTAGTGTGACAGTATGCCACATCACACGCATGGCACGGAGCGTGCGGAACCGGAACCGGGACGCGTCCACGAGTCCGTCGACGCCGACGTGGACGCTCGGGACGACTGGGCGCGACGCCGCCAGAAGGGCATCCCCACGGACAAGCAGTTGCTCGTCGTGGCCTGTATGGACGAGCGAATCCCCGTGGAGGAGGCGCTGGGACTGGAACTCGGCGACGCACAGGTGTTTCGAAACGCGGGCGGAAAGGTGACGGGAGACGTGATTCGGTCGGCGGCCTTGACGACGCAGTTCTTCGATACGACGGAGATAATCGTCGTCAACCACACCGACTGCGGGATGATGAGCGCGAGCGACGAGGATGTCGTCGCGGGGCTGGAGGCGGCCGCTGACAAGGACTTGGACCGCGTGGACATCGACCCGTCGCTGCCGGACCTGAACATCGGTGACCACTCGGTGGCCGAGTGGGTTCGGATGACGGACGACATCGACGAGGCGTGTGCGGCACAGGTCGAGTACCTCCGGAGCCACGAACTGATACCGGACGCCGTCACCGTGAGCGGCTACGTCTACGAAGTCGAGAGCGGCCACCTCCGCCGACCGGGCGAGCGCGTGGCCGAACGCGTGAACGAACGGGGATGACCCCGTCCGAACGGTCGGCGACGCCTACTCGTCGGCCCCCTCGAACGCGGTGAACCCGTCGAGCGAGACGAAGACGCCGCCGGTCAGTGACGGTCGCATCACGTACTCCGCCGGGTACTCGTCCGCGGTCGGGTACACGGAGGGGGTCTCGAACTCGTTACGAACCGGTTCCGTGAGGCCGCCGAGGAATTCGTTGGTCACCATCGGTTCGAGGAAGGTGAGTCGCCCGGTGCCGCTCCCGTCGACGTCGTAGGCCCCGTACACCATCGTGTGCGTGAACTCCCCGTCCGCTTGGAACTCGGGACCCGAGGGGTCGACGAGGTGTTCGCCCATCTCCTCTTCGACCAACGGCGCGTCGGGTTCCCCGTCGCCGTCGGTGTCCACCAGCGGTATTCGCTGGTACCCCGAGGGTATCTGTGCGTCGGGAAGCGCGTACGTCGCCGGGCCGGTCGTAATCGGTTCGACGGTCGATTCCGGCACTGTGTAGAAGTGGAGGTCGAAGTGCGGCACCGTGTAGACGTCCGGCGGGGGGTGTCCCTCGGGGTTGTAGTGGAACGCGAGGAAAGTGAACTGGTGCGTCGCCACTCCCTCGGGGAGGTGAAGGTGTGCCCCCAGTTCGTCCTCGTCGAAGGCGGCCATCGCGTCGGCGTCGATGTACACGCCCAGCGACGAGAGGTTCCCCTGCGGATTCGTGGTCGCGTAGGTCCGGACAACGCCGTCCAGATAGTCGATGTCGTCCCCCCAGACCACGTCGTGTGTCTCGGGTTTCGGATGTGCTGTCGTCGCCCGCGTGAAGGTCGTTCCTCCGACGACCAGTCCGCTCCCGGCGAGTACCGCACCCGCCACGACCCCTCGCGCGAGGAAGCCCCGCCGCGAGACTTCCCTGTGTGGTTCTGTGTCTGGCATCGCTCCACGGTGGTTGCTCCACCGGTCGAGTGACGTGTCCGATAACGGATAGTTATTCGCACCGAACTCGACGCCCCGCTCTCAGCCCGCCGTCACGTGGTCGACGCCGAACAAAGTAAGTGTCGGATAGGTGTAGTTTCCGAGCGAGTCGTAGCCCGCCGCCAGCGTGGATACGGTCTCACTCATCGACCAGTAGTCTCACAATCCCGTCATCAGTATCTCGCTCGGCCGAACAACCACCCGCAGCGTCGCCGACAGGCGTCCGACGCCAGCCCCATGATTAATCCGGTTCACGGCCATTCGGTGAGGTATGGAGTCGTTGCACCCGCGAGTCAGGTTGTTGTGGGCCGTCCGGACGGCGGTCGCCGCTTCGGTGCTCGCAGGCCTCGCCCTCGTCGCTGACCGGTTCGTCGTCTCGGTCCCGTCGAGCATTGTCGGCGTCGGCTGGTTGCTCCTCGTCGTACTGGGGACCGTCCACGCGGTCTTCGCGCACCGAATCTGGCGGTTCGCACTCCAAGAGGACGCGCTGTTTCTGGTCCGTGGAGTCCTCACGCGAACCGACACGTCGGTCCCCTACGTCCGGGTCCAGCACGTCGACACGACGCGCGGCCCGGTCGAACGGGCGGCGGGTCTCGCCAGCGTCGTCGTCTACACCGCCGGGTCGCGCGGCGCGGACATCACCATCCCCGGACTGCGACCGGAACGGGCGACCGAACTCCGCGAACGACTGCGGGACCTCGCCATCGAGAGCGAGGCGACCGACGCGGTATGAAACGGCTCCACCCCCTGAGCGCGGTGGTTCAGGTCGGGCGTGGGGTCCTTCAGGGCGGTATCTTCGGGTTCTTCGTCGGCACGGCGCTCGCGGGCGCGCTCGGACTACCCGCGTGGGCCGTCCCCGCGCTCGCACCGGTCGGGGCCATCCTCGCGGGCGGGTTCGCCCTCGCCCGGTACTACCGGTTTCAGTACGAAATCGCGGGGGACACGCTGGCCGTCGAATCAGGCGTGTTCGCCCGGCAATCCCGCGAGATTCCGCTCGGCCGGATTCAGAACGTCGACCTGCGACAGGGCGTGTTGAACCGGTTGCTCGGACTGACTATCGTCGCCTTCGAGACGGCCGGGGGCAGTACCACGGAGGCGACCCTCGACGCCGTCGACGAGGGAGAGGCGGACCGACTCCGCCGACTCGTCCAGCGCCACGACCCGGACGCGGAGCGGCGAGAGCGCGGGACGGATACAGCGGACGAGGCTCCGACGGAGTCACCGACGGGACTGGCGGGCGGTGGGTCTGCCGGAGTCGCCGACGCCGAGGAGACGACGGAACTGTTCGCCTTCACGTGGCGGGACCTCCTGACGTACGCCGTCGTCTCCGTCCGGCCCGCGGCGCTGGTGCTGACCCTCGTGGGGTTACCGCTCGGCGGTGACCTCGTCGGTGCGGTCCTGCAGTTCAACCTCGACATCGTCGGGGCCGCGGCGTCCCCCTCGCTCTCGGTGCTAGATGCGGTCGGGCCGCCGCGACTGGTCGCGCTCGTTCTCCTGACCGGCGTGGAGTTCTTGCTCGCCGCGCTGGCGGTCAGCGTCGCGTTGACCATCGTCGAGTACTACGACTTCCGACTGTTTCGGGAGGGGGACGACCTGCGCTACCAGCGGGGCCTCATCCGGCGGTACAGCGGCACGATTCCGCTGTCGAAAGTCCAGACAGTGAGCGTCAGCGAAAACGTCCTGATGCGCCGGTTCGGGTTCGCGACACTCACCGTCGAGACGGCGGGGTACAGCGGCGGCAATCAGCAGTCGTCACACGGCGTCGCCGTCCCGATGGCCCCGCGTTCCGTGGTGTACGAACTCGCCCGAGACATCGAACCGTTCGACGACCTCGACTTCGAACGACCGCCGACCCGCGCCCGACGGCGCTACGCCGCTCGATTCGGCGTCGCCGTCGCCGCACTCACCGGACTCGCCTACGGCGTCGATTCGCTCGTTCTGGACACGGGCTACTGGTGGCTTCCGTCGCTGTTGCTGGTGGTGGCCCCCGTCGCCGCGCACCTCCGGTGGCGACACCGCGGGTTCGCAGTCGACGACGACGCGTTCGCGACGCGAAGCGGGTTCTGGCGGCGTACCACGCGAATCGTGCCGTACTACCGCATCCAGACTGTCTTCGTTCGTCGCTCGCCGTTCCAACGCCGCCGGAATCTCGCCACGGTGACCGCCGACACGGCCAGTACGAGAAGCGTCTTGGGCGGGGCCGCGCGGGCCTACGACGTCGACGAAGGAACGGGGGCGGAACTCAGAGAGAAACTGCGAACGCGGTTGTACGCCGACCTCCTCGCTCGGAAGGCGGCATCGGAACGGGACGGGTAAAAACCGACGTGGCCGATGGGTGGCAGTCGCTCGGCCAGCAACAACATCACCCCTCGAACCGACTCACTCGACGTGCCGCTTTCCGCACTGCTGGCAACTGAACAGTATTCCGTCGGAAAGTTCCTGTTCGGCCGCGAGGGGAAAACCGCAGTCTGGGCAATCTGCCATTGATTCGTCTTACACAACCGGTGTATTAATTCCACCCACTAACTACGTCGGTATCCTCACCCGCGCGCCCACTCGACCATGCGCTCGTACACCTCGTCGCTTGCGAGGGCGTCGGCGTCGCCGACCAGCACGAGCGCCTTCTTCGCCCGCGTGAGCGCGACGTTGATACGTCGGTAGTCCTCGAACAGCGGTCCCGAGAGGTCGCCCGTGGCGACGAACGAGACGACGATGACGGACTTGCTGGACCCCTGAAACCGGTCGACGGTGTCGACGGCCACCTGGGGGAGGCGGCGATTGAGTTCCGATACCTGCGCGCGGAACGGCGCGATGACGCCGATTTCCGCTGGCGGAACGCCAGCGTCGCGGTAGGCGGCGACCACGTCTGCGACGGCGTCGGCCTCCGCGGGATTCGTGTTGCCCCGCTGCGTGCCGTCGGGGTCGACGAACGCGACCCGGTCCCGAAGGTGTGGCGGGAGAGCGTCCATCGACACACCGTCTATATCGTCGATGCGCTGGGCTGCCACCTGGCCGGTGGCGGGGCGTAACTGCCCGTCGTAGAACTCCCGGGAAGCGAACGCCTGAATGTGCTGGGCCATCCGGTACTGCCGGTCGAGCATCACGCCCGCCTCGGGGTGGGCGTCGATGAGTCGCTCGAACAGCGAGGTCGACAGGGTCTCGTCCTCCGACTGGACCACCGGCGGAAGTTGCTGGTGGTCGCCGACGAGCGTGAACCGGTCGGCCAGCGTCGTCGCGGCGAGCGTTCCGGGCTCTGTCAACTGTCCGGCCTCGTCGACGACGGCCACGTCGAACGACTGGCTCTGCATTGCCGTCCCGCCGCAGGTCGCCGTGGTCGCGGCGACGACCGGCGCGCTTTGGAGCGTCCCTGCACATTCCTCGGGGTCGCCGGACTGCTCTAAGCGATACTTCTGCATGTCGTCGCGGACGCCGCTCTCGGTTCCGACGCGGACGATGTCGGTGAAGCCCTGCTCTTCGAGGGCTTCGATGGCGTTGTCGACGGCGCGGTTGGTGAACGCCGAGAGGAGGACCCTGTCCCCGCGCTCGACGAGCGCCCGGACCATCCGGGCGAGCGTGTACGTTTTGCCGGTCCCCGGCGGCCCGTGGACCAGCGCGAAGTCTTCAGCACCGACTGCCAACTGCACGGCTTCGTTCTGGGCCTCGTTGTTGCCGATGTACGTCTCCTCGACCGCTTCGAACTCGGGGTCCCGCCGTCCGAACAGCACGTCTTTTCGCTCGGGCGCTTGCGTGAGCAGGGCGTCGTGGAGCGCGTTCTCCAGGCGGTCGGTCGTCAGTTCCGATGGGTACACGTCGAGGCGGCGGAGTTCGAGGGGTTCGTCCGTCGTCACGAGTATCGTCTCGCCGCCAGCGTCCGGAGCAGTTCCCTCGCCTTCATCTTCCCCTTTCCCGATGCGCTCGACCCGGCCGAGTTCCGCGTCGCCCCGGACCGGGTCGCCGTCGCTGGCCATCACGTAATCGCCCTCGCGAATCTTCGAGACGGCCCCCGTGCCGCGGGCAGAGAGTTCCCAGCGGCCGTCGTCTAACTGCCGTCGTCCGGTCGGTTCCAGGTCGACGAGCGCCCGGTCGTCGTCGGCCCGTTCCTGCGGGGACTGTTCCCACAGTTTCGCGTACTCGCGGTGGGTCGCGCGCCGTTCGGCCTCGATGGCGTCGTAGAAGCGCTCGAAGTACTCCCGTTCCTCGTGGGGGATCGCGACGCCGACCTGCCCGGCCTTCGACTCTTGGTCGAGGCGACCCGAGACGGCCATACAGGTGTCCTGCTCGAAGCAGTACTCGCACTTGGCGTTGGCCTCGTAGCCGGTGGGAACGCCCGTGTCGTGTTCCATCGCCGCGATGGCGTTCCGGGTGCGGATGACGTACTTCAGCAGGCCCGCGCCGATGGAGAACTCCTTTGCGGGAGAGAGGTCGCCGCTCTCCTCGTTGCGGTCGACGGCGGCGTTCTTCGTGTAGAGGAGCGTGCCCGTATCGGGCGCGGCGTCGATGGGGGTCTGTGTCGCGCCGCCGTCACCCGCCATCACCTCGCTCGCGCCGAGCGTGTTGGCCGCCCGCTCGCCCAACATGAGCGCGTACGCCGTCGCCTGAATCTTGTCCTGAAAGCGCGGTTCGCGCTTGGTGTTCTTGCCGGTCTTGAGTTCCACGGGCATCCCCCGGCGGACGGCGTCGGCCCGTCCTTTCATCCCGTATCGTTCGGAGATGAGCGTCATCTCCGAGCGCCAGTCGTCGGACTCCGTGAGCGTCCCTTGCTGTAGCCACCCCTCGATGGCCTTCGCGTGGTCGCGCACGTCGCCGGCCACCTCGTCGGCCCCGCGGCCCAACAGACCGATGTCCAGTCCGGCGGCCTCGATTTGGTCGTCGATTGCTGTCTCCACGTCACGCCCGCGAAGGAGGTCACCGAACACCTCGTGGACGACGGTCCCTTTCACGAGCGGGTACGCGAGGTCCGCGCCGTCGAGTTTCCGAAGGTAGTACATCCGGGGACACTGGACCCAGGCCCGGACGTCGGTCACGTCCACGAGGAACGAGGGTTCGACGACGACGGTGGCGTCGCCACCGGCGGAGTACTGCGTCTCGCCGCGGTACTGTCGCTCGTCGGCGTCGTACACCGCGAGTTCCATCCCCGGTTCGAGGTAGTCGGCCGTCTCCGTCCACTTCCCCCACAGGGTCACGTCGGTGGGTTCTCCGGCCCCCCGGTCCGGACGAACGGTCACTTCACAGAGGTCGCTCTCGCCGTACTGCGTCTGGACCGTTTTCGGGTCGGACACGTCGACGACGACGCCGCGAAGTTGCACGATACTGCCCACGACCGGCCCGGGAAAAACGCTGTCGGTACCTGTGATTCGACGACGGCGCGCGCCCCTCGCCGCACACGTGCGTTCGCAGAAGGGACATCTGAACCACGCAGTGAACCACGAATCATACAATAAAATACGCGTGGAAAAAACACATATCGTCAAGACTGAAAGTTTAAGAATATCGGAGAATAGTACCCATAGTTGTCGAAATTTTCCACGCAAGTTCCGATAGTTTACATCTGCACCCCATTTCGATACATTCATTTACTCCCCTTCGAAACGGAGTGTATGAGCGTAGAACCGCAGTCGCTCGGCAGTACGGTCGGTCAGGGTCGACGTGTCGTCACGGCGCTCGACGACACGGACGGAGAGGAGCGGGTCGTTATCGCCGACATCTCGGCGGACGACGTGTGGCTCTCCATGCCGACGACAGCGTCGGCGGCCCTCGTCGACTGGCGGTGAGGCCGGTCGAGATACGCGGTTCTCAGTTCTCGTGACTGTACTCCCGAAGCGTCTCCAGCGAGACGTCTTCGAGGACGTCCTCGCTCGTCGCGGCGAGGACCACCGGGGGTGCGTGCCCCGCTTCCCGGGCTTCTATCCACCGCGGCACGCACAGACACCAGCGGTCGCCCGGTTCGAGGCCGGGGAAGTTCAGTTCCGGCCGCGGGGTCACGAGGTCGTTTCCCTGTGCTTTGCTGAACTGGAGGAACTCCTCGGTCAGCACCGCGCAAATCTCGTGTCTCCCGGGATCTCGGGCCAGCGGGTAGCAGTAGCCGTCGCGCATGAACCCCGTGACGGGGTCCATCGAACAGCCTTCGAGTTCGGCGCCGAGGACGTTGGTCTCGCTCTCCATACCGGTTCCATCGGCCGTCGGTGTAAAGGCGTTCGGCTCCCCGTCGCACCGTCGAGCGGTACCTCGACGGGGTCCGCAGATGGCGGAGACCGATGCCTTCATTCTGACCCGACGCCAAGCAGGAACCGACTATGCGCGTTCGTGACTGGCAGGACATCGTCGAGGACGTGATACACAGCGGTGCCGACCCCGGCGGGTGGCGCGCTGTCGGCGGCGACCGCGCGAACGGCATCGGCGAGGACATCTACATCGGGCATCCGTCGGCGGGCGTCTTCCAACTGAAGACCTACGCGAAGAACCCCTTCGAGGTACAGGGAGTCGGGTCACAGGTCGCACGGCGCATCGACGAGGACATCGATCCGCTGTTTCCCACGGAGGGAAGCGGCCTGTTCGGCGTCCAGCAGGCACCGGAAGACGAGGACGACGCCGAACAGAAAGCGAAGAACCTCGAAACCGTCATCGAGACGCACGCCGACGCGCCGACGACGCCGCGGGCGATGCTCGAAGACGTGCTAGACGCGGTCGACTCACCCGCGTACGGCCCGATGGAGTTCGACCAGTACGACCGCCCCGAGCGGATGGACGAGTTGACCGAGACGTTCGAGGAAGCCGAGGAACTGCTCGACGCGGAGTTCGAGGACATCATCGACGAAGACGTCGAGCGAGGATTCTACTGATGCCGATGACACCGACATACGCGAGCGACGGATCGGGTGGCGACTGATGGTCGGCCCCTCCATCAGCGCGGACGAACGCAAGCGGTTTCTGGTGCAGTTGAAAATCGGTTTCGCCCTGTTGGTCGGCGGGTCGATGGGACTGGTCACGCTCTGGGGCGGAGGCACTCTCCTCGTCGCGGCGGTGGCCGTCTTCGGCGCGACGGCGGTGGGTGGCCTTCTCGCTCACTACACGTTCCCGGACAGCATCGCCGAGACGCCGTACGACGACACGCTGGACCGCGGACCGAAACCCGGTGCGCGGACCCGACGCCGTCGGAGCGGCGACGACGAGTTCGAGCGAGCAACCGACGGCGATGGTCGGCGCTCGGACTCGAAGTAACGCGGGCCGTCAACCGAGATGCTTGAGGTACAGCGAGCGACAGCGTCGGAACAGGTCCCACGCCGACCCGTCGCCGCGCTCCCACACCAGCGTCGGCACGACCTGTCCGCCGAATCCCTCCTTGTACTGGAACTGGCCGCTGTCGTAGTCGGGTTTCGTCGACCCGAGGTCGTAGTAGTCGTAACCGTGGTCGATGCCCCAGCGCACGACGTAGTCGTAGAGCAGTTCCGAGGCGTGGTGTTTGTAATACTGCTTCGGGATGGCGGCGAGATAGCCGTGGACGGACGACTGCTCGTCGTCGAGTATCTCCAACACCCCGCCAGCGTACTCGCCGTCGACCCGCGCGGTGACGAGTAGCAACCGGTCGCGCATCTCCAGCAGTTCCTCGAAGAATTCGAAGGGGAACGGGGTCGTTCCGACCCGGTCCATCACGTCCTCGTAGGCCCGGTAGAACCGCTCGATACTGTCGCGGGTAATCTCGGTTTCGGACACCTCGCAGTCGTTATCGCGCCCCTTCTCGACCCCTTTGCGCCGCGACCGACTCATCCGACTGAGCAGGTCGTCGTAGCCCCGCGAGAGGTGAAGCAGGAACCGGCACCGCCGCCGGTTCGGTTCGTACCCGTGGGACTGGAGCAAGGTGTTATAGCGGAGGTAACTGGAGTCGAGCGCGCGTATCTCGTGAACGATTGTCCGGCCCGCGACGAGGTCGTCGAGAGTCGACAGCATCGTTCGGAGCGCCGCGTCGGTGTCGGTGGTGATGATTGGCCCGCCGAATCCGGGGTCCAGCGAGGTCAACCGTCGGAACGGCGCCTGTTCCGCACCGTCGAGGGGTGCGAGGACGTTCGGAAAGAGGCCGATGAGGTTCCCGTCTTTCTCGACGAGGAGGTGGCAAGCGTCGTAGCCGAATCCGGACTCGACTGCCCGTATCCACTCGTGGCGGTGAAAGACGCTCCCGCGGCTCGCCCGCTCCACGACCGCGTTCCACCGCTCGCGACCGACCGACTGAACCGACTCGCACACCCGCAGGTCGAGGGCGGATTCGGGTGCCCCGAACGCTCCGTCGACCTGACCGCCGAGTGTGTCGCGACTGAGCAGTCCCATCTGGACCCGCCTACTCGAAGTGTGGGTAAGGTTATTGACGGCTTTCAGCGGACACGGACAGTCTATTCGCGGTCCGAAAAGTGCGGTTATCGTCGGTTCAGTCGAGTGAGGGTTCCGGTTAGGGGTCCACGCGCTGTATCCATAGGCTCGGATTATCTATCTCGTCGTCCGTCGGCAGCGTCTCCGGCGAGTCCCACACTCGTCCGGCGGCGGCGACCCCCCGTTCGTCCGCGACGGCCTCGAAGAAGGCCTTCCCGCGCTCGTACTGCTGGCGCTTCATCCCCAGTCCGAGGACGCGGCGGACGAGTTCGGCGACCGGGCCGCGGCCCTGCCGTCGCTCGTCGACTTTGCGTCGCAAGTCGTCGTACTCGTCGTCGAACGCGCGGTCCATCAGGAGTTCCGCGTACCCCTCCACGGCAGTCATCGTGGTGTCGAGTTTCCCGAGCGACGACCGGTCCAGATTCCCGTTGCTCAGGCGCTCGATGGTGTCTTCCATCGTCGTCTCCATGTGCTCTGAGAGCCACGGGGCCGCGCCGAACTCGGCGGCGTGGGTCACCTCGTGGAACGCTATCCAGCGGCGGAATCGGTCGTGGTCGACGTCGAGTTGCCGGGCGACCTTCTGAATGTTCGGTCGCACGAAGTACAGCGCGTGGTCGTCGCTCTCGGCCAGGAGGAGCGGGTCGTACTGCCCCAGGACGTTGTTCGCGAGGAAGGTCAGGGCGAACGCCATCGACCCGGTGTTCGCGACGCGCGCGACGCCGGGGACGAACTCCGCCTGCTGTTCGAGTGGGGCCATCACCCGCCGGAACGTCGCGACGTTGGCGTCTATCCAGTGGTGGCGGTGCTGAATCTCGACTGTCTCGGGGAGGTCGAAGTCCAGTTCGCCCACCGCACGGACGCGGTTTCGGGCGTCCCGAACGTCGGTGGCGTACCCCTCGCGTTCGGCCGGTGACACGTCGAGGTCGCCCGCGTCCGTCGACGCCTTCGCGGCCTCTGCGACGGCAGTCCAATCTATCGGACCGTCGCCGGAGGCCGACGCGACGGCGCGGACGCTGTGATACAGTCCCATACTCCGAGAAGGGGGTCAGCACGCAAAGGTTTTCTCCCCTCACCGCCCCTCGAATCGGCGCGACCCCGTCGCCGTCTGCTACATCTCGATGTCGTCGTCCGACCCCCCGCCTCGTCGCTTCTTGGCGGCGACGACGCCGCCCACGACGAGAAGCAACGCGAGGAGGGCGAGCAGTCCCGCCTTCTTCCCGCCCGCGCTACCAGTCTCCGCGGCGTCGTCCAGCGATTCGCCATCGGCCGCACCCGCGCCGCTCCCGGGGGCGTTGGCCGTGAACTCCGCGCCATCCATGTGCAGTTCGAGCAGTGTGAATTTCGCCATGCTGATACTTTTCTCTCCGAACGCTTATCCGTTGTGCCGGGGCGGTATCCGACCGACGGTCGGCGCAGGGGCGCACCTCCGTCGTGCCCTCCCTTCGTAATTTTCGGTTGCCAGTACCCCGGAAGTTCATCAGTGGGGACGGCATACGCGGCGGTATGGACGAGCGACGACGCGAGTTCTTGGAAGCGCTGTTGACCACGCCCGCTCCCTCGGGCTACGAGGCCGACAGCCAGCGGGTCTGGATAGACTACGTCGAGCAGTTCGCCGACGAGGTCCGAACCGACGAGTACGGCAACGCCGTCGCGACGGTCCACGGCGGCGACACCGCCGTCGCGTTAGCAGGTCACGGCGACGAAATCGGCTTCATCGTCCGTGACCTGACCGACGACGGCTTCCTCCGTATCGAGCGCATCGGTGGGTCGGACAAGACGGTCTCGCGGGGCCAACACGTCACGGTTCACACCGCCGACGGCCCCCTCTCGGGCGTCGTCGGGCAGACGGCCATCCACCTCCGGGACCAGGACGACGAGAGCGTCCCCGAGATTGCCGAACAGCACGTCGACGTGGGTGCCGCGGACGGCGAGGAACTGGAAGCGCTGGTCGACCGCGGCGACCCGATAACGTTTCAGCAGGCGCTCTCGGACCTCGAAAACGGCCGCATCGCGGCCCGCGGGATGGACAACCGAATCGGCATCTGGGCGGCCGCAGAGGCGCTCCGACGGGCCGCCGAGCGCGGGACGGACGCGACGGTTCACGCCGTGTCGACGGTCCAGGAGGAAATCGGCTTGCAGGGCGCGAAGATGGTCGGGTTCGACCTCGACCCGGACGCGGCCGTCGCCATCGACGTGACCCACGCGACGGACGCCCCGGACGCCCCGGGGAAGCGTTCGAACGGTATCGAACTCGGCGGCGGGCCGGTCGTCGCGCGCGGGAGCGCCAACCACCCCGTCGTCGTCGACGCTCTGCGAGCGACGGCCGAGGAGGCAGAAATCGACGTGCAGTTGCAGGCGGCGGGCATCCGGACCGGGACCGACGCCGACGCCTTTTACACCTCCCGGGGCGGCACTCCGTCGGTCAACGTCGGCTTACCGAACCGATACATGCACACGCCGGTCGAAGTCATCGACCCGGCGGACCTCGATTCGCTGGCCGAACTGCTGGCCGGGTTCGCCGTTCGCGCCTCGGAGTCGGCCCCGTTCGCAGTCGACGTCTAACCCGGTCGACCGACTGACTGGGCGTTGGTATCCGGGTCATAACGAACCCCGTCGCTGGTCACGAGTTCCGTATGTCTCGCGCCGCCCGACCGTCAGCCTCGACACGCTCCACTACCCCAGACAGAACGGGGTGTGTCGGTCGGTAATATGGACTTTCCCGTCTCGCGAGGGCGGGCGGCGTGGTGGGTCGTCGCGGCGGGCGTGGCCGCCGTCGTCTCGTGGGTGCTGTTCGAGTACGTCGGTACGGTCGTCCTCGGCCTGTTCCTGTACTACGTCACCCGACCGGCGTACCGACGCCTGAACAAGTTCCGGTGGCTGCGACCGAGCATCGCCGCGACGACGGCGCTACTGTTGCTCGCCGTCCCAATCGTCCTCCTCGTCGCCTACACGTTCGCCATCGCGGGACAGGAACTTGGTCGCCTCCAGCGGACGGTCGACCTCGGTCCCGTCGCGGACCGCATCGACCCGTATCTCGATATTTCGGCAGTCGTGCAGGACCCCGAGATGCTCCTCCAGAACCCGGACCTCGTCTCGGCGGGACAGGTAGTCGCACAGGGCACGCTCGACTACGTTCCGCTCGTGGGGACGTTCCTCGTCAATCTCTTCCTCTCGCTGGCGCTGGCCTTCTACCTCCTCCGAGACGGTCCCCGCCTCAGCCAGTGGTTCCGAGACACGTTCGGAAACGGGCAGAGCGTCCTCGCGAGGTACACGCGCGCCGTCGACGAAGACCTCGGGAGCGTCTTCTTCGGTAACATCCTCAACGCGCTCCTCATCGTCGTCGTCGCCGTCGTCGTCTACACCGTGTTGAACCTCTTCGCGCCGAACGAAGGCATTCCGTACCCGGCGCTCATCGGCGTCCTCGCCGGGGCCGCGAGCCTCGTTCCGGTCGTCGGGATGAAACTCGTCTACGTCCCCGTCGCGCTGGGACTGTTCGGCCGTGCGGTGCTGAGGGGGGACCCGCTCTGGTTCCCCATCGCGTTCACCGTCGCGACCATCGTCCTCATCGACTTCATCCCGGACCTCCTCCTCCGCCCGTACGTCTCCGGCCGGAACCTCCACGTCGGCCTCGTGATGATTGCGTACATCATCGGCCCGCTCCTCTTCGGGTGGTACGGCCTCTTTCTCGGGCCCCTGTTGCTCGTCCTGATCTTTCACTTCGCGAAAATCGTCGTCCC
This sequence comes from Haloarcula marina, assembly GCF_024218775.1. Classification (NCBI taxonomy): domain Archaea; kingdom Methanobacteriati; phylum Methanobacteriota; class Halobacteria; order Halobacteriales; family Haloarculaceae; genus Haloarcula; species Haloarcula marina. The sequence continues at coordinate 1,778,749 of NZ_CP100404.1, forward strand.
GGAACTGGTCGACAGACCGCGGACGCGCCCGGTCGGCGTCCCCCCGGAACCCCCGGCGAAAGAGGGGGGTGACGACCCCAACGACGCCGATTCGACCGACGCTGACGCGGCCTGACTGGCGGTACTGCTGTCTGAATGGTGAATAATGGGCCTCGCAAGCGGTACGTTTAAGCGGCAGTCACTATCCCAACCGAATATGAGTGGACGACCGCTGGACGTTCTCGAAGCCTCGCTCGGCGAAGAAGTCACCGTACAACTGAAGGGCGGCGAGATATTCGAAGGGACGCTAACCGGGTACGACCAGCACATGAACCTCGTCGTGGAAGACGAAGACACAACGATTATACGCGGGGATAACGTCGTCTCGATTAACCCATGACTGGTGCAGGAACCCCGAGCCAGGGTAAGAAGAACACCACGACACACACGAAGTGTCGCCGGTGTGGCAACAAGTCGTATCACACCAAGAAGAAGGTCTGTTCGTCGTGTGGCTTCGGCAAATCGGCGAAACGACGAGACTACGAGTGGCAGTCGAAAGCAGGCGAATAACACCAAACCATGCACGAGAAGTGCGGCGTTGTTGGCATCTCTCTCGAGGACCGTAACGCCGCCCGTCCCCTCTATTACTCCCTTTACGCTCTCCAGCACCGCGGCCAAGAGTCCGCTGGCATCGTCACCCACGACGGCTTCCAGCAGCACAGCCACGTCGAGATGGGCCTCGTCGGCGACGCGTTCGACAACGACGACCTCGAATCGCTGAACGGGTCGAACGGTATCGGCCACGTCCGGTATCCGACGGCGGGCAGCGTCAACGCCTGCTGTGCGCAACCGTTCTCGGTGTCGTTCAAGTCCGGGTCGCTCGGCCTCTCACACAACGGGAACCTCGTCAACGCCGACGAAATCGGCGACGAACTGGCCGACCTCGGCCACGCCTTTACCTCCGACGGGGACACCGAAGTCATCGCCCACGACCTGGCGCGCAACCTCTTGGAGGAGGACCTCGTCCGCGCCGTCAAGCGGACGATGGAGCGCATCCACGGGTCGTACTCGCTGACCATCATGCACGACGAGACGGTGCTGGGCGTGCGGGACCCGCAGGGGAACCGCCCGCTGTGTATCGGCGAACTGGACGACGGCTACGTCCTCACGTCCGAATCCGCCGCCATCGACACGCTCGACGGCGAACTCATCCGCGACGTGAAACCGGGCGAACTCGTCGTCCTCCACCCCGACGGGACGGGATACGACACCTACCAACTCATCGAACAGGAGAACACGGCCCACTGCTTCTTCGAACACGTCTACTTCGCGCGCCCCGACTCCACCATCGACGAGAGTCTGGTGTACGAAGTCCGGCGCGAACTGGGCCGGAAACTCTGGGAGGAGTCCGGCGTCGAGTCCGACGTAGTCCTGCCCGTGCCCGACTCCGGGCGCGCGTTCGCCTCCGGATACGCCGAGGCCGCACAGGACGACGGCTCAGACATCGAGTTCGCCGAGGGTCTGATGAAGAACCGGTACGTCGGCCGGACGTTCATCATGCCGACCCAGGACGAACGCGAACGCGCCGTCCGCCTGAAACTCAACCCCATCAAGTCGACCATCGAGGGGAAGAAAGTCACCATCATCGACGACTCCATCGTCCGCGGGACCACGTCGACGCAACTCATCCAGTTGCTCAAGGACGCTGGCGCGGAGGAAGTCAACGTCCGCATCGGCGCCCCGCCCATCGTCGCCCCGTGTTACATGGGCATCGACATGGCCTCGCGCGAGGAACTCATCGCGGGCGACCAGTCCGTCGAGGGGATTTGCGAGGAGATAGAGGCGGACTCCCTGTCGTACCTCTCCATCGACGCCATCGCCGAGACGCTGGAGACGAGCAAGGCCGACCTCTGTCTGGGCTGTGTCACCGGGAAGTATCCGTACGACATCGAGGGCGAGGAGACTGACCGGGACGTGGCCCGCCCGCAAATCGGTAGCGAACCGACCATCGCCGACGACTAGCGCGCCGAGCGCGGCCCTCGATTATTTCGAACGGGGAGCGAACGCGAGTCGTGACCAGCGTTAGGCGTGGCCGAATCTCGACCCCTCTGGAATGGAACCGGGGCCTTACCACACCAGATACAGCATCGCGTAGACGACGATACCCAGCGAGAAGGAGACGAGCCACATCGTCGCGGCGAGTTTCCCGGCGCGGGGGTGGTTCGTCTGTGCCAACTCGGCGACGGGGTACGTCGCCGCGAGCAAGAGGACGTAGTACACCGCCGGGATGGCGACGACAGCCAGCAGGATGTGGACGGCCAACAGCGGCAGGTACACGTAGGACTCGACGACGGCCGGTCCCGCGAAGTCGGTCGGCCCAACGAGCGTGACCCGGTAGAGATAGAGGACGAGGAACGTCGCGAATAACGCGAACGTCGCGAGCATCAGTCGGCGGTGGCGAGCGACGTTCCCGTCGCGAATCGCGCGGACGCCGAGGACGATAGTCCCGATGGCCGTGGCGCTGATGAACGCGTTGGCGTGGGGTATCGCCGCGAGGACGGCGTCCGGGGCCGACGGGATGGCTGCGCTGGGGATAGCGCCGAGGACGGCACCGAAGACGAGCGCCAGTGAGACGACGGTCAGCACGCCGGTCAGCGCGGGGACTCGGTCGCGAACGTCGAACATACCGAATCTTGGGGGCTGGCGATAATGTGGGTTGTGACATCCGGTCGTCGTCGGTGACCGACATCGCAGAGGGCTAGGGAGAGGCTACGTGACGCATACTCCGTCTAACAATGCGTTTTGTTCGCAGAGGTTTCCGTGTCATGTCGCTACTGCAACGCGCCTACTACCAGTACGTCGGGACGGCGATGTCTATTCTCTCGCGCTACCCCGTCGGCACCAACGTCTACGAACGGGAGTGGGACGCGCTCGTAATCCTCGATACGTGCCGCGTGGACGCGCTCCGAGAAGTGGCGCCGGAGTACGACTTCATCGGCGACGTCGACAGCATCTGGTCGGTCGGGTCCGCGTCGGCCGAGTGGATTGCGCAGACGTTCACCGAGCGCCACCGGGACGAAGTGGCGCAGACGGCGCTGGTCTCCGCGAACGCGTTCACCGAGCGAGTGATGAAGAACCGGGAGTTCCCCGAGAACGGCCGCGGCATCTCGAACACGAACTGGCAGACGCTGTACCACGAGGACTTCCTGTACGTCGACCAACCGTGGAAGTACGCCGACCCGCCGCCGGTCGGACTGACGCTCCCGCGTCCGGTCACCGAACGAGCTATCAGTGTCGGCCGGGAGTTCGACCCCGGGCGCCTCGTCGTCCACTACGAACAGCCACACCACCCCTTCACGGCGCGAGCGATTCGAGAGGGCCGCGAGGAACTCGAACCGTGGGAGGGCAAGCCCTTCGACTACCTGAAAGACGGCGGCGACTACGAGAAGGTATGGGAGGCGTATCTGGACAACCTCCGGTGGGTGTTAGACGAGGTGGAACTGCTCTTGGAGAACCTCGACGCGGAGAAAGTCGTCCTCTCCGCCGACCACGGCAACGCCTACGGCGAGTGGGGGATGTACATGCACCGGTACGCCGTCCCCGTGCCCGAGGTCAGGCGCGTCCCGTGGGCCGAGACGACGGCGACTGACGAGGGGACGTTCGAACCGACGCTCGAACCGCCCGAGCGCGACCGCGAGGTAGACACGGACGAACACCTCCGGCAACTCGGCTACCTCGAATAGGCGACCCAATCGGGCGAGGCTGTCGGGGAGGCCGGTCAGGCGGGCGGTGCGACACGTGCCGCCGTCGTGGCGTTGTCTCGCTGGTCGGCCACCCAGTCATCGTAGGCGGACTGGTTCAGGACGACGACACTGCCGTGCATCCGACTGTGACCCGACCCGCACAACTCTGCGCAGTAGAGGCGGTAGGTCCCGTTCTGCGTCGCGTTCGTTCGCGCGACGGCGGTCTGTGCGGGGAAGATGTCCTGTTTGATACCGAGTTGCGGGACGTAAAAGGAGTGAATCACGTCCGTCGACCGGAGTGAAAACCGCACGTCGGTGTCCCGCGGGATGACCAGTCGCGTTTGGGTAGTCACGTTCGCGTCGGGGTAGTGGAACTCCCAGCCCCACTGGTAGGCCAATACCTCGATTTCCATGTCGTCGTCGAGTTCGCCGCCGGGTTCCGTCGGCCCGGCCGCGGCCGGTGAGATGTAGGGGTTCGAGAGGACGAAGAAGGCCGAAACGCCGACGAAGACCAGAATCGCGCCCGTCGCCGCCGTCCACGTAATCTCCAGCGCGGGGTCGTCGATGGTGGGACGCGGTCGGTCGTTGTTCCGGAAGCGATAGATGGCGTAGACGAGCGTCAGTTCGACGAACAACGTCAACGGTAACGCGACGTACAGCAACTGCTCGTTTAGGTCGTCGATGGCCGCCCGGTTGACCGACTGGGCGGCGGCGGGCGTCGCGAACAGGCAGACTCCGGCGGCGAAGAGACAGAGCCACGCGAACCGGCGACTGTGACGCATTGTCACTCGGTTCTGCTGGCTGGCACATATAATTTGGCCAACGGAAGGACTGCGGGCCGATGCGTGTCGATTCTCGCGTAGTTTTATTTGAATGGCACTACCAGTGATTGGCAATGACTACCGCCACCGTGTCGTCGCCGAGTGTCGTGGCCTCAACCCCCGAGAAACGATGAATCGGGCCGTCGTCGAAGGGTCCGCACTGGCCCTGCTTGCGACTGCGATTCTCGCCCTCTGGTTCTACAGCCGTCATACCGTTCGCCCGGAGAGCGACGGCGGCTACACCACCCGCGAGGAGATACGGTTCGAAATCGGGCGCCTCCAATCGGAGGTCTATCGCTGGCTGACGACCACGAACCACCGCGACATCGGTATCCTCTACATCGTCTTCGGAACCGTCGCGGGCCTGTGGGGCGGCGTCGACGCGATGATGCTCCGCACGGAACTGCTCACCCCGCCCGCGGACATCTGGACGCCGGAGACGTACAACGCCCTCTTTACGACCCACGGGCTGACGATGCTCATCTTCTTCGTCCTCCCCGTGTTCTTCGGTATCGGCAACTACGTCCTCCCCCTGCTCATCGGGGCCGACGACATGGCGTTTCCGCGGGTGAACGCCATCGGTTTCTGGTTGCTCCCACCGGCGCTGCTGCTCGTTCGGATGGGCCTGTTGGTGCAGGTCGGCGGGCAGGTGCTGAGCCTCGTCTTCCCCGAAGACGCCATCCGCTTTTTTCTCACCGTCCGCGAGGTCAGCGTCGGATGGACACTCTACGCCCCGCTGTCAGTCCAGCAACCGAACCCGCAGATAGACATGCTCCTGTTGGGCCTCCATCTCTCGGGTATCGCGACGACGGTAGGCGCCATCAATTTCATCGCCACCGTCGCCTACGAGCGCGCGGAGGACGTGACGTGGGCCAATCTGGACATCTTCTCGTGGAACATGCTCGTGACCAGCGGCCTCGCGCTGTTCGCGTTCCCCCTCCTGGGAAGCGCCCTCGTGATGCTCCTCTTGGACAGGAACCTCGGGACGACGTTCTTCGCGACGGGCGGGGGCGGCCCCATCCTCTGGCAACACCTGTTCTGGTTCTGGGGCCATCCCGAGGTGTACATCCTCTTCCTCCCGGCTTCGGGATTGATGAGCACGCTCCTCCCGAAGTTCGTCGGGCGGAAACTGTTCGGGTATAAGTTCGTCGTCTACTCGACGCTCGGACTGGGCGTCCTCTCGTTCGGCGTCTGGGCGCACCACATGTTCGTCTCGGGCGTCGACCCGCGGCTGAAGGCGTCGTTCATGGCTATCTCCATCGCTATCGCCGTTCCGAGCGCCATCAAAGTGTTCAACTGGATAACGACGATGTGGGACGGGGACATCGACATGTCCGCGCCCTTCATCCTCTGTACGGGCGGCATCTCGACGTTCATCGTCGGCGGCGTCACGGGCGTCTTCCTCGCCGTCGTCCCCATCGACGTGCTGTACCACGGCACGTACTACGTCGTCGGCCACTTCCACCTCATCGTCGTCGGCATCATCCCGTTCCTGATGATCGCCGCGAGCTACTACTGGTACCCGCTCATCACCGGCCGCTGGTACGACACGCGGCTGGCGAAGTTTCAGGCGGTGCTCATCGTCTTCGGGTCGTTCGTGACGTTCATGACCCTGCTGGTCGTCGGTGGTCTCGGCCTCCCGCGCCGTCAGGCCATCTACCCCGTCGAGTACCAACTCGCCCAGCAAATCGCCACCGTCGGCGCGTACATCATCGGTCTGAGCGCGCTGCTGTGGCTCTACAATATGCTCGTCTCGTACTGGCGCGGCGACGTGGTCCAGACGACGGACCCCTGGGGACTGAAGGCCACCCAGCAGTTCACCCGAGAATGGCAGTGGTTCGAGGAGCGGATGGTGGACAAGTACGACCTCGAACCGGCAGAACCCGACAGCACGCGACGCCCCTACGCGCCCGAACTGGAACCGCTGGGACTGCTCGGTGGCGTCGGCAGCGTCGTCGAAAACGTCTACCGTAACGCCTCGATGGCGGCCATCGGCGGGTTCGTCGGCACGGTGCTGATGACCGGCGGCATCGGGACGGCCGTGGTCGTCGGCGTCCTCGACCCCGCCTCGTTCGGCGAAATCGCCGAGTTGGTCGGCCTGCCCGCTGACCCCCTCATCGGGGCCGGTCTGTTCCTCGTCGGCGGGACGGTGACGTGGCCGCTCCTGTTCCTCGCGTTCCAGGAGTACCTGCCCGGCCGACTCCTCTTCGAGACGGGCCTCGTCTTCTCGACGCTCATCTTCTCGGGGTTCGCCATCGCCTTCTACACCGGTCAGTCCGGACTCGCACTGGTGGGGTATCTCGGATTCAGCCTCGTCGCCCACTGGGCGTATGGCCTCGGTCTGACGGTGACCTTCCAGTATCTCCGCTCGCGTCGGCGGGCACGCGGGGGACAGTAAGATGGCAGAGGAGTCCATCCTGTTCACGTACGTCGCGCCGTTCCTCGGCGTCCTCCTCGTGGCGATGGGCATCGGCGGGGCCGTCCCCGGTGGCTACGCGCTCATCCAACAGGAGATAAGCAACTGCGGCGACCCGACTATCGCCGTCGAAGGCCCCGCGGAGACGGAGCGACGCTTCGGCGAGGTGACGCCCCAGATTCGCCGCTTCCAGTTCGACGCCCTCTCAGAGGCCGAACAAACGGCGTTCACCGAGGCCCTCGACGACCCTATCGGCGAAGCCCACGTCGACGGCGACTTCCCGAACGGTGATGCCTTCCGCAACGGTTCTATCGTCGTCTACGAGGACCAGCGACACTACGTGACCGTCGTCTCGGAGAACCCGTGTTTCGACGCCGCGGCGCTCCAGTTCCCGTTGGGCGTGTTCGCCATCGCGCTGGGCCTCGTCGGCATCCTCACGCCGCCCTTGTACCGGAAACTGGTCGAGTTGGAGCGGAGCGCGGGCTGACGGCTGAAGCGTTCTCAGACGGCGGACCCGACGTACAGGACGACCACGAGGAGTATCCAGACGGCGTCGACGAAGTGCCAGTACAGCGAGGTGGTCCGAATCGCCGTGTCGCGCTCGGGCGAGTAGTGTCCCCGAAGCGCCCGGCCGAACGCGATAGCGATGAGGACGACCCCCAGTGAGACGTGGAGGCCGTGCAGACCCGTCAGGCCGAAGAAGGCGCTCCCGAGGACGCCGCTCGAAAGCGTAAATCCGGACTCGACGAGGAGTTCGTAGTACTCGTAGGCCTGTCCGCCGAGGAAGACGACACCGAGCAGTAGCGTCGCGCCGAGGAGTCCCAGGAACTTCCGCCGGTCGCCATCTTCGAGCGCTTCGTGGCCGTAGTGGATGGTGACGCTACTGGCGAGCAACAGCGCCGTGTTGACGACGACGAGCGACCCGAGGAGGCCGGGAAGCGGGTCCGGCGGCCACGCGCCAGCCCTGATGAACGCGTAGTAGACGAATCCGGCGGAGAACGTCGCCACGTCGGACACGAGGAACAGAACCATCGCGTTCGTGTACAGGTCCCGGGTTCCAGTTCCGGCCGCCTGCCGATAGCCCGCGATGAACGCCTCGTTCGCCCAGCCAGCGAGGCCGACGACGAGGCCGATAGCCCCGGCGGCGACGAGTGACGTCGGCAAGAGCGTCGGGACGAGGTCCCGACCGATGAAGAAGAGGCCCGCGCCGAGATACAGTCCGGCGGCCCCGACGGCCGCGACGAGGGGCCACCGACTCCGGTGGTCGTGTTCGTCGTGTTCCCCCTCGCTCGCGTGTGCGGAGGCGACTTCCGTCGATTCGGCCATGCGACACGATGCGCTCGCCGTCGTTAAATAACTGGCCCGCGGGGGGACCGCTCGGAAAAACCGCGGCCGACCTTACTGGAAGGTCCGGCTGACTTTGTCCTCTTCGAAGTCCGGTTCGGCGGTGTCGAACCGCTTCTCGATTTCCGCGTAGCGTTCGCGGGTGTCTTCGGTGACGCTCGGGCCGACTTCCCCGAGTGCGTGCTCGAAGTGGTCCATCGTCACGCGGACGTTGCCGACCGACTCGTCGATGTCCTCGGGGTCCACGCTGTTGATGAACTCGCGGGTCGCGGCCATCGACGCCTCGCGGCAGACGGCCTCGATGTCTGCGCCGACGTAGCCCTCAGTCCGGCGGGCGAGGCTGTCGAGGTCCACGCCGTCCGCGAGCGGTTTCTCGCGCGTGTGGACGCCGAAGATTGCGCGGCGCGCCTCTTCGTCGGGGACAGGCACGTGGACGTGCCGGTCGAGGCGACCCGGGCGGAGCAGCGCGCTGTCGATGAGGTCCGGCCGGTTGGTCGTGGCGACGACGACAACGTCCTCCATCTCCTCGATGCCGTCGAGTTCCGTCAGTAGTTGCGAGACGACGCGCTCACCGACGCCGGAGTCGGTCTGCCCGCCGCCGCGTTCGGTGGCGATGGAGTCGATTTCGTCGAAGAACACCACGGTCGGGGCGTTCTCGCGGGCCTTGCTGAACACTTCGCGGACGCCCTTCTCGGACTCACCGACGAACTTGTTCAGCAGTTCCGGCCCCTTCACCGAGATGAAGTTCGAGTCGGCCTCGTTGGCGACGGCCTTCGCCAGCAGGGTCTTCCCCGTGCCGGGCGGGCCGTACAGCAGGACCCCCTTGGCCGCTTCGAGGTCCATCGACTGGAACACCTCGCCGTATTCCAGCGGCCACTGGATGGTCTCGCGGAGGCGCTCTTTCGTGTCTTCGAGGCCGCCAACGGACTCCCACGTCACGTCGGGAACTTCGACGAACACCTCCCGGAGCGCGGAGGGTTCGATACCCTTCATGGCGTCCTTCATGTCGTCGTCGGTAATCTCCAGACGTTCGAGGACTTCGGCGTCAATCTCCTCGGATTCGAGGTCGAGTTCCGGGCGGATGCGCCGGAGCGCGTTCATCGCACTCTCCTTGGTCAGGGAGGCGAGGTCGGCCCCGACGAAGCCGTGGGTGTTCTCGGCGTAGCTGTCGAGGTTGATTTTCTCGGAGAGGGGCATCCCGCGGGTGTGGACCTGCAGGATTTCCTTTCGCCCCTCCTTGTCCGGGACGCCGATTTCGATTTCGCGGTCGAAGCGGCCACCCCGGCGGAGGGCGGGGTCGATAGCGTCGACGCGGTTGGTCGCCCCGATGACGATGACCTGTCCGCGCTCTTCGAGACCGTCCATCAGCGAGAGCAGTTGGGCGACGACGCGGCGCTCCACGTCGCCTTGGGTCTCGCCGCGCTTGGGGGCGATGGAGTCGATTTCGTCGATGAAGACGATTGCGGGGGCGTTCTCGGAGGCCTCGTCGAACACCTCGCGGAGTTGCTCCTCGCTCTCGCCGTAGTACTTCGACATGATCTCCGGCCCTGAGATGGTGGTGAAGTGCGCGTCGATTTCGTTAGCGACGGCCTTCGCCATCAGGGTCTTCCCGGTGCCCGGCGGGCCGTGCAGGAGGACGCCCTTCGGCGGTTCGATGCCGAGTTGCTGGAACAGTTCCGGGTGGCGCATCGGCAACTCGATCATCTCGCGGACCTGTTCGAGTTCGTTGTCGAGGCCGCCGATGTCCTCGTAGGTCACGTCGGGAGAGCCACGGTCGGCCGAGCCACTCTCGCCGCGAATCTGTTCGGCGGGCTTTTCGCTGACCTGAATCTCCGTCGAGTCGGTGACGACGACGGTCCCGCCGGGGTTCGTGTCCGCGATTTTCAGCGGAATCTTCTGTCCCGACATCGAGGAGAGCGGGCCGAGACCGAAGCTAACGGGGACGGTCTGTCCCTTCGTGACGGCCTGTCCGCTCAGGTTGTTCCGAATCATCGGGCCGACGTTCCCGCGAACGCGCAGGTTCTGGGGAAGCGCGACGGTGACGGCGGTAGCCGGTTTCACTTCGGCCTTCTCGACGGTGACGCTGTCGTCGATACCGACACCGGCCTCTTGCCGCAACTGCCCGTCGATGCGGACGATGCCGCGGTCTTGGTCCTCCGGGTAGCCCGGCCAGACGCGCGCGACGGCCCGGTTGCCCTGCTTGCCCTCGATGACGATGTAGTCGCCGTTTTCGAGGTCCATCTGGTCCATCGCGGCGCGGTCGATTGCCGCCAATCCGCGCCCAGCGTCCTTCTGTTTGAGTGGTTTGACGTTGAGTTTCATCAGTTATCTCCCTCCGCTGCTGACAGTTCGATAGTGAGAATCCCGTTGTTGATAAACGCTCGTGCGCCAGCGGATTCAGGCACCTCCTGCTCGAACTGCTCGTCGCCCGCGACGACGATGACGGTGCCGTCGACGACGTCCACGGAGGCGTCGCCGACGAACCCCACGTCCGCCGCGAGTACGGTGCTGTCTTCGTACTCGTACCGGCGGAGTGACGCCTCGTCGAACAACTGTTGGTTTGAGTTCATGCTAACCAAGAGTAAGTGCGACAAGTATAAAAACCTATCGCTAAAATTCGCTATACAGTGGCGGGTACCGACGTAATTGCTTGAAAGCGGTTCACACCTCTGCGTTCGCGCCACACCCTTTTATTCACTACGCTCACGAACGGCGTGGCATGGAGACAGTCGGTCACGACGGTCGGACGACCGCGTACAGAGCCGTCGACGACGGCGACGGCCCGGCCACGCTGTACGTTCACGGGAGCGGCGGGACGGGGCGCGTGTGGGGCAATCAGTACGCGCCGGGTGGTCCGACCCATCCCGCCGCCGCCGTGGACCTGAGCGGGCACGGCGAATCCGACGACATCGAGACGGGAGCGGGCACCGAGACGCTCTCGGCCTACGCCGCGGACGTGGTCGCCGTCGCCCGAGCGACGGACGCCGATGTGCTCGTCGGCAACTCGCTGGGCGGGGCCGTGGCCCTGTGGACCGCGCTGGAGACGGCGTGGGTGCCGTCGGCCCTCGTCCTGACGGGCACCGGCCCCACGCTCCCGGTGTTCGAGGGACTACGCGAGTGGCTGGCGACCGACTTCGAGCGAGCCGTCGACTTCCTTCACGGCGAGGACCGCCTGTTCCACGACGCGGACCCCGGTGTCGAGGAACGGTCCCGCGAGCAGATGCGGGCGACCGGGCAACGGGTCACCCGCCGGGACTTCCTCACCTGCCACACCTACGACGTGGCCGACCGGCTCGGCGAGATTTCGGTCCCGACGCTGGCGCTCTGTGGCGAGTACGACACGCTGACCCCCCTGTCCTACCACGAGCGACTGGCAGCGGAGATTCCGAACGCCGAGTTCGAGCGCATTTCCGAGGCCGCCCACCTCGCCATGCTGGAACGGCCGGGCGCGTTCAACGAGGCGGTCCGGTCGTTCCTCGACACCGCGGACCTGTGACCGTTCAGTCGAGCCAATAGTACCGCGGCCCGAGCGCGAAAAAGAGGAGTCCCACGGCGAGCATCAGTCGCGGGGCGGCCCTGTCGAGCGCCGTCGGCGCGACGACGGAGGCGAACACGAGGACGCCCATCGGAACGACAGTTTTGGGACCGGGCTTTGGGTAGTCGAAGGGCGACACCTGCGCCGCCGCCAGAAGCGCCGTTCCGGCGGCGACGATTACTGGGTCGGTGATGCCCGCGAGATAGCCGGTCGCCAAGATAATCGCCCCGAGCGAGTTCGGCATCCCGGGGCGCTCGTCTGGAGCGTCGAAGTACGTCGAGTAAAACGCCGTCCGGACGATGGAGAAGACGACGTACAGCGAGGCGACGAGGGCGACGCCGACGTAGACGAGCGGCGGGCTACCCGTGATGTCGCCGAACGCCCCGGTCAACAGGACGTAGACGAAGAGGCTCGGTGTCGCGCCGAAGGAGATGACGTCCGTAATCGAGTCCAACAGCGGCCCCACCTCGGAGCTGTCGCCGCTACGGGCGACGATGCCGTCTAAGGCGTCGACGATGACCGACAGAAGCAGTAGCCGCGCGGCCAGTCCCAGGTCGGCGAAGGCGACGGCCCCGGCGACGAACCCGACGACGGCGTTGACGAGGGTGACCGAGTCGGCGACACTGAGTCGGCGGTGGACCGCGAATCCCATGCGTATCCGGTTGGCGACCGCCTACATGAAAGAGTCGAAAGCGGGTCACTCCTCGGGCAGGTCGTACCCCATCACGAGTCGGGCGGCCGTCGCCAACGTTCCGAAGACGAGGAGGAACAGTTGCCACCCGCCCCGGGCTACCGGGAAGATACGGTCGACGTTCTCCGGTTCGGCCTGCCCCGGCGTCGGGTCGACGCCGGTGTCCATCTGGACGGTACTCGTGTTGCCGAGCGAGCGAAGCGACGGACTGGCACCGCCGCCACTGCCACCGCTCGCGGCCGCCTCCGTCTCCCACTCGACGAACGTCTGGACGATGCCGCGCTGGGTCGACAGTTCGAGTTTGCCCCGGATGACGTAGAACTCGTCGTGGATAGGCCACAGGAGGTTCGCACCGCCAGCGACGGCGTCGAACAGGACGTGGCCGACGGCGTAGACGAGGACGCAGAACCACGCGACGCGCACACCGTACGCCCCCCATCGACTGCGGATGTACGACTCATCCCGGACGTAGAGGTCCACCGCGAGGCCCCCCGCGACAATCGCCGGGATGACAAGGTTCGTCGTCGCGGTCCGGTGGCCGTACTGGGAGAACAGCGCGATGAACGCGTCGAGGTCGGGAATGGTGACGACCACGAGGGAGAGCAACAGCGAGCGCCGGTCGAACGCCGCGCCCAGTAGCGTCGCCGCCAGCAACCCGACGAACGCGTAGTGGACGACCAGCGATGGCATACGTTCACTGTTGGCAGGACGAAAATGAGTGTTGCGGTGAGACGTACCAGAGTCTATTTACCGGCCGTTCGCTAGTGCTGCCACAGGGTGAACGAAAATGGGTGCAGTGGTGGTTGGACAGAGGTATTCGAACGCGTCGACCGGTGACCGTGGGGCGGGCGTACAGTGACTCGCGAGGACGGCCAGCGTGCCGCACCGTCGATAGCACTGGAAGCGGGCCAGCAGGCGCTTCTCTCCGTGGGTTCGCTGAAGTCACCGTTGAGCGAACTTCCGCAGAGCGGCGCGGACTCACTGCTGGTCGTCTCTTCGACGGCCCCGGCGGACCTCGAAGACGAACTCGCGACACTCGACCGGGACCCGCGTTCGGTGGGCCACATCCCCATCTCCGGGTCGGACATTTCCTACGACGGCCCGATGTGGACCTGTGACCCCCTCGTCCCCGACGACTTGACGGGGTTGAGCATGCGTCTCTCGACGGCGATGCAGGGCCTAGAGGCCGACCGTGGCTGGGTCATGTTCGACAATCTCAACGTGTTCTTGATGTACGCGCGAGAGGAGCGCGTACTTCGGTTTCTGGACCACACCATGGGCCTCGCACGCGAGCGAAACCTCCGCGGCGTCTACGCAGTCGTCGCCGACGCACTCGACGAGCAAACCTACGACGTGTTGCGTCGGACGGTCGACGTAGAACTCGACCGACGGTAGCCGGGTCAGTCGCTCGGCGTCGCGCCGTCGGCGTGGCTGTCGACCGCGGCCTCGCTCTGAAGGAGCACGATGGTGGCCGGGACCAGCGCGAGACCGCCAGCCACGAACGGTGCCCAGTACGCGACACCGGTGTACAGGCCACCGGCGATTCCCGGGCCGAGTGTCCGGGAGAGACCGTTCGTGCTCTGGACGACGCCGAACATCCCGCCCTGTGCGCCCTCGTCAGTATAGCCCGAGATGAGCGTCTCCAAGAGGATGCTCGACAGGCCGTAACTGGCTGCTATCGGAGTGAGGACGCCCCCAAGTGCCACGAGGTCGGCCGACAACGTCGTCCCGACGAGAGGAACCGCCAGCGACGGCGTGACGGTCGCGATAGTCCGACTGAACGGGAGTGCGACGAACGAACAGGCCAACACGGCGAGACAGAGCGCCGCCAACCGACGGACGCCGACGCGGTCGCTGAGCGGGCCGACGAGGGTCGCTTGTACGACCGTCGCGACGAGCGCCAGGTACGTGAACAAGTAGCCGTTCGTGGCCGTTCCGTACCCGTAGATGTCGCCGGTAAAGAGCACGAACTGCGACTCCAGCGAGGCGAACGCGAACCAGACGAGCAGATAGGCGACCAGCAGGCCGCCCAGCACCGGCGTCCCGAGGGCCTGACGGATAGCCGCCAGGCGGCCCGTCTCGGGCGTCGTCTCCGCCCCACTCTCGTTCTGGCCCGTGTTCGTCTCTGGAAGGATGACGATGCCCACAAGGAGGTTCACGAGACTGAGTACCGCGGCGACGAATCCCGGGAGCGAGAACTCGTTAATCGGCACGAACGCGGGAATCACGCTGAGGCCGCCGACGGCATCGACCACCGCTGGCGAGGAGGTGACTGCGCCGATGCTGGGGCCGAAGAGGAAGCCCACGCCGAAGGCAGCGCCGATGAGACCGAGTCCTTTCGCCCGTTTCTCCGGTGGCATGATGTCGGCGATGTAGGCCTGCGCCGCGGCGATGTTGCCACCCATCACACCCGCGAGAATCCGCGAGGCGAACAGGAGTAGCAAGCCGCCGAAGACGGAAGACAGACCGAACAACGTCCACGCGACGACGCTCCCGGCCACTGAGACCAACAGGACGGGCCGCCGCCCGTACTGGTCGCTCAGACGACCCAGCAACGGCGCGAACACGAACTGTGCGCCCGCGTAGGACGTGAACAGGAGGCCAGCCACGAACTCCGACGCTCCGAAGTGCTGTGCGTACAGCGGCAGTATCGGCACGACGATACCCCATCCGAGTAAGTCCACGACGACGATACCGAACACCACCGCGAGCTTCTGTCGTCTGTCTGAAATCCCCCACATATCTGTGGTGGTGAGATAGCGGAATAAAATCTCTTTCGGAACCCCGCCCTCGGCGTGTTATCGGTTCGACTGCCGACGCGAATCAGTTCGCGGCCTGCTCGACGAGCGTTCGAAGGGTGCCCTCGTCTTGGACGCCGACGCGCCGTTCTGCCACCTCGCCGTCGACGTACAGCAACAGCGTCGGAACTCCCTGCACGTTGTGCCGCTGGGCCAGCGACTGGAGGGCGTCCACGTCCACCTTGGCGACGACGGCGTCGGTATCGGCGGCGAGCGTCTCCATCGTGGGTTCCAGCATCTTACACGGGCCACACCAGTCGGCGTAGAAGTCCACGAGGACCACCTCCTCGTCGGCCACGATCTCCTCGAAATGGACCGGACTCTCGACGTGAACGGGGGTCGTTGGCTTCCCCGATTCGTCGAGGAGTCGCTCTCGTTTGGCCGCTCGAATCGCCTCTCGCTCGTCTGATTCGTTCGTTTCGTTCATGGCCCCACGTACGCCACCGTTCCGCTTAACCGCTCTGTCGATGTGCTATGGGCGTACACGACCGGACTCGGCGCGAGCGAGTTCGGCGGCCCGCCGCCGCAGGCCGACGTTCATCTGTTCGAACCCGCGGCGTATCCGGCGTTCCATCGCGCCGACGACCGGACCTGCCAACGGGCCGTCGATGACTTCGTGTTGGACGAAGCGGGTGCCCCCGTCGGCGAGTTCGTCCAAGCGGAAACTGTGTTCGGCGTCGTGGCCGAACAGCGAGGAGCGCCAGCGGAGTTCGCGCCTCGGGTCGACGACCGTGATTTCCGGGGCGAAAGAGACGGTCGGCAGTCCGGGGACCGAGAGCCGCGCCGAGACGCGTTCGCCGACGGCGTACTCGCCGTCGACCGAGAGGAGCGTGTTCCACTGCGGGTACGCGGCCACGTCGGTCAGGACTGCCCAGACGACGGTTGGCGGCGCTGACACGTCGACGGTCGCTGTGACCTCCGGCATCGCTCGACGGTACGGATTCTCTGCTGAAAAGCCTCCCGTGTGTTCCCGTAGCAGAATTTTCCGGTCGACCACCGAGGATACGAGGGACGGACCGCTGAAACCAGCGTCTGACGCGCAATGAAGCTTTAAGACCCGTCCCACCAAGAACTGCTGTATGGATAAAGAGAGTATTCCACAGGAGATTACCACGCTCGTCGGGCGAGAGGTGTACTCGAACAACGGCGTGTTCGTCGGCGAAGTCGAGGACATCCGACTGGACCTCGACAAGCAATCCGTCACTGGTCTCGCCCTCCACCAACTGAACAGCGAACTGTTCGGTGCGGACGTGCAGTCCTCCCGCGGCGTCATCCTCCCGTACCGCTGGGTGCAGGCAGTCGGCGACGTGGTCATCGTCAACGACATCGTCGAGCGACTGCGCCGCCCGGAGACCGACGAGGACGAAGAAGAAGTCCCGGCCTAGTTCCCGTTCGCACTCTCGCCGCTGGAACTGTCGACACCCATCGCCTCGAACAGTTTCCGTTTGACGGCTTCTTCGGTCAGTTCTAACAGCGTATCCCGGTTGTCGTCGTTCGTCTCCAACCCGGTGAAGATGCCGAGCGGTATCTCTACGCTCGCGTCCGTCGAGTGTCCGGCCGTCTCGCCCATCCCGCCGAAGGCGTCCGAGAGGACCTTCCCGATGTTCATGCGGATGTCCTTCGACCGGGCGGCGAGGTAGATGGTGTCGTCGGCGATAGCGAACACCGCCGTCGTCGTGATGCCTTCGAGGTTGAGGAGGTGCTGGGCGGCCTGCGAGAGCGCGTCCCGGTCGCGAATGAACCCGGCGTTCGAAACGAGGTGACTGCCCTGTACCTCCCGGTTGCGGATGGCCTCGGCGAGAACGTCCAGCGTCTCGGGACTCATCGACGGCGATTCGACCTGTTCCAGCGTGTCGTGGTCGGCGAACGGATAGAGGTACGCCGCCGCGGTCAGGTCCGCCGGGGTGGTGTCGCGCTTGAAGTCCAGCGTCTCGGCCCGAATGCCGTACAGTAGCGCCGTCGCGACGGTCTGGTCGAGCGAGAGGTCGAGTTCCTGAATGTACTTCGTGAGAATCGTCGAGGTGGCCGAGACGTTCGGTCGGATGTCCGAGAACGTCGCGTCGTGTTCGTGTTCGTGCTCGTAGTGGTCGATGATGACGTCGACACGGTCGAGTACCGGTTCCCCGCCCTTGGCCACGTCGACCAAGGCGAACGTATCGTAGTCGTCGAGGTCGACTGATTCGCGCGCCGACAGCTCGATACCCAGCAGATTCACGAACGCGCGGTTCTCCTGATGGCCGATTTCTCCCTCGTAGATGATGTCGGCCTCGACGTCCCGGCTATCGGCGATGGCCCGGAGCGCGGCCGCGGACGCGATGGAGTCTGGGTCGGGCGAGCGCTGGATGAGGATAGCCATGCGCTCCTCCGTGGCGTCGATAACGTCGCTCAACTGCGAGGCCTTGTACTCCAGTTCGCCCGTCTCCAGCGCGCGAAGCGCCGAGTCGGCGATGACCGCGGAGGGATTGATCACCACGTCGGCCCCCAAGTCAGTCAGTTCGTCTGCCGATACCGGGTCGTCCGCCCGAGCGACGATGAACTGGTCGCCGCCGGCGGCCCGGATGTTCCGAACGGCTTCGGCGTTCGCGTTCACGTCCGGGGACATGATGAGGACCACGTCGCGTTCGCTGACCGTCTCGACGACGTGTTCTTCGGAGATATCGGCTTGCTGGGCGTTCAGGTCCTGGTCGCGCAACGCTTCGACGCGACCCTCGTCGGCGTCGAGGATGAGCACGTCCTTGCCCTCCTCGACCAGTTCTTCGGCCACGGCGTGGCCCACACTCCCGCATCCCAAGATAGCGTACGTCGACATCGAGGCCATCGTGATGCCGCTGGCTGCACTCATTGGGTTTGTCTGTGGGTGCGATATACTTATATCACACCGTCTCCCGTACGGTCTGTACAACCCGTGACGTGGCTGGTCGGCACACCCCCTCAGTTACCCTCGACCGTCGATTCAGGGTGTCAGTCGTGCTACCGTCACGCGAATTTCTCGGCTCGAAAGGAAACGTATTTACAAACCCCTCCGCAAGAAACATTCGCTGGGCCGGTAGCTCAGTCTGGCAGAGCGACGGCCTCTTAAGCCGTCGGTCGAGGGTTCAAATCCCTTCCGGCCCGTTTTCCACGAGGACGCTACTGGGTAGCGAAGCGGTTTCAAACCGAGTAACCGTGGTTATAATCGAAGCAATATCTGACACGTTCCCGGGAAACAGATTTATGCCCGCCTCGTGAACGGCCGACTATGCCTGCCCTCCCACTGTTGCAGTTGCCCGGCGGCGCCGAACTCATCATCGTACTGGTCGTATTGGTCATCGGTCTCGCGATACTCGTGGGGTCCATCCTCGCGACCTACTGGGTGTACAAGGACGCGACGAGACGCGGCGACGACAACGCCATCATCTGGACGGTCCTGACGGCGCTCGGGTTCTTCATCGGCCTGATTCCCGGCCTCATCGTGGTCGCCGTTTACGCCCTCGTCGTTCGGAAGTGAACGGCGGCCTCAGTGGTCCAGTTGCTTGGCCATCGCGACGTGCGGAATCCCCGCTTCTTCGAACGTCTCGCCGACGACTTCGTAGCCCAGTGACTCGTAGAACCCGCGAACGTGCGTCTGCCCGTGGAGTTTCGCTTTCGTCGCCCCCCGTTCTCGGGCGCGTTCCTCCGCCGTTTCCATCACCCGCACACCGAGGCCCTCGCCGCGATAGTCCGCGAGGACCGCGACCCGTTCGACCTTGGCCGTCGCATCGTCGACGAGGCGAAACCGGGCCGTCGCCACCGGTGTCTCGCCGTCGGTGACGACGACGTGCGTGGCCACGCCGTCCTTATCGTCCATCTCCACCGCCTCCGGGACGCCCTGTTCCTCGATGAACACCGTCCGGCGGACGCGCCGCGCTAGGTCGCCGAGTTCGGCGTCGTCACCGACGCGGCAGTCGTACGATTCCATGGGGGTCGTTGGCCGGTCGGCGCGGAGTATCTTGCGTTCCGGGCCCGACCACCGCCCGAAACTATCTATGTGTCGGGCAGAGTACACTCCCCTGTATGTCCCACGAGTACGTCAGCGACCACGAGCACGACGTGTCGGCCGAGTACCTGTATCCCTCGGACGCCGACGTGCTCGCTATCCACGACGACGACGACGGCCGACTGGTCGTGGAAGTCGCTACGGTGTGTCCCGAGTGTAGCACGACGTTGGCGCTGGCCGCGCCGGTCGAGTCGGTGCGGGAGGTCGACGTGGACCTGCCCCTGGACGACGACTACTACGACTGAGAGAATCCCGAGCGACCCGCCGAGCGGCGGCGATTAGCTCTCGGGGCTGTAGTTCGGCGCTTCGTCCGTAATCATCACGTCGTGCGGGTGGCTCTCCTGCTGGCCCGCCGCGGAGACGCGGACGAACTCGGCGCGTTCCTTGAACTCCGGAATCGTCTCGGCGCCGACGTAGCCCATGCCGGACTGCATCCCGCCGACGAGTTGGTGGAGTTCGGAGGCGAGCGACCCCTTGTACGGCGTCGCGGCCTCGACGCCCTCGGGGACGTACTCCTCGTTCTCGTCGTCTTCCTTGAGGTAGCGCTCGCCGCCGCCTTCGTTCATCGCGCCGACGCTCCCCATGCCGCGGTACTGCTTGTACTTCTTGCCGTTCATGGTGATGACGCGACCCGGTGCTTCGTCGGTCCCGGCGAAGTACGACCCGAGCATCACCGCGTCGGCCCCCGCGGCGATGGCCTTGATGGCGTCGCCGGAGTACCGAATCCCGCCGTCGGCGATGACCGGCACGTCGTGTTGGCTCGCCACGTCGGCAACCTGCGAGACGGCCGTAATCTGGGGCATCCCCGCGCCAGTGACGACGCGCGTGGTACAGATGGAGCCGGGACCGATACCGACCTTCACGCCGTCGGCGAAGTCGACGACGGCCTCGGCGGCCTCCCGGGTGCCGATGTTGCCGACGACCACGTCGGCGTCGACTTCGGCTTTGATTTCGCGGGCGCTGTCGATGACGTTCGCGTTGTGCGCGTGGGCGCAGTCGATGAACAGGATGTCCGCGCCAGCGTCGGCGGCGGTCTGGGCACGGCCCACCTCGAACGGGCCGACGGCGGCCCCGACCCGGAGCTTTCCGTTCTCGTCGCGGGCGGCCTCGTCGTACTCGCGGCGCTGGAGGACGCCCTTCATCGTCACGAGACCGACGAGTCGGTTCTCCTGGTCGACGATGGGGACGCGCTCAATCTTGTGGTCGTACATCAGTTCGAGCGCTTCCCGCGGCGTCACGTCTTCGGGGGCCGTGACCACTTCGTCGGTCATGGCCTCGGTGACGGCGTCGGACTCGCCGACTTCGAGGTACGGCCGGATGTCGGTGCCCGAGATGATACCCAGCACTTCGCCGCTCTCCTCGTCGACGACGGGCGCGCCGGAGACGCCGCGGCGCTCCATCATCTCGTCGACTTCCTTGACCGTCTGTTGGGGGCTGGCCGTGACGACGTCGCGGATGATGAGTTCGTCTGCGCGCTTGACGCGCTCGATTTCGGCCGCCATCTCCTCGGCGTCCATGTTGCGGTGGAGGACGCCGAGTCCGCCCTGCCGGGCCATCGCGATAGCCATGTCGCTCTCGGTGACGGTGTCCATCGCCGCGGTCAGCACCGGGACGTTGAGACTGACGCTCTTCGAGACGCGTGTGCCGGTGTCGGCCTCGTCGGGTTCGACGCGCGACTCCTTCGGTCGCAGGAGTACGTCGTCGAAGGTCAACGCTTCCGGGACGCGGAGTTTCTCGGAGAAAGGCTCGGAATCGTTCGCCATGTAAGTCGTCCATGACCGCCGGGCAAAAACGTTGCGAGACGGCATCGCTCTGGTGTGTGGTGGCACAGCGTGTCCGGAATTTCGACGGTCAGCGGGACACCCGTCCAGTTTATGCGCCGAATTCACACGGTTCGCGGCGTGTGGTCCCCATTCTCACACAACGTTTATACTGCAATGAGGAATAGTTATAGATATGCGCCACCCCGAACCTACCAGCGCGGCCACCGGTCAGCAAGCGACGTGCTTCTCGGCGGCTCAGAAGACATTTTCGGTGGGTTTCGGGAAGTGGACCTTCCCGCGGGCAGGACGCCGTCGAGACGGCACGGAAGCCACCCGTCGGGAACAGGGGTATCCCCGTCCGTAACCGGACATGAGTAGCTCCAGACACCCGGTAGCACTCGACTTCGAGCGACAGGTCGGTCGCGGCGGGCGACTGCTCGCGACCGTCATGGGTCTCCCGTTAGTCGACGGTATCTTCCCCGTCCTCGTCCTCGCTGGGGCGCTGACGACGTGGACCGGCATGCTCGAAGTGGGCCTACTCGTCTTCGGGGGGTCCGCGATGGTCGCCGTCGTCCTCGCCGAGATGGAGGGCGGCCCCCGTGAACAGGCCCGAACCGTCCTCCTCATCGGCGCTGGACTGATTCCCATCGCCGTCCTCGAAGCGGCCGTCGCCCCGACCATCGCGGGCGTCGTGGACCTCGCCGTCTTCGAGCGCTTTGCGGGTATCGTCATCATGGCCATCGCGGCCCAGACCGCGAGCGCCCGCATCGGCGAGATACTGCCACGCCCGGCCATCATCGTCGGCCTCGGCCTCCTCGCGAGCGTGGACCCGAGCGGCGCGTCCTTCGTCGTCGCGCTCGAACCCGCGACGCTGGCCCGCGCCGCGGCGACGGCGGGTATCGGCGTCGCCTTCGCCCTCGTGGTCGCCCTCGCAAGCCCGTGGCTCCGTAACGCTGTCGACATCGACCGCTTCCGCTTCGGGAGCGCCGTCGCGCTGGGCATCCTCGCCCTCTCCGTTCTCGGCCTGATGCCCACGACGGCCCCCGTCGCGCTGGCCGTCCTCGCCGTCACCGGCCTCCTCTCGTTCGACCCTGACAACGCCCGCGAGCGCCACACCGAGTACCACCCCGACGCCGTGGACCTGACCGCGGCGTTCGCCGACGGCGGGGCTTCACAGGGCGTCGCGGCCGACGAGCGAACCGACGACGGCGCAACCGTCGAGTACGACCCCGACGAGGAACGCGCCCCGTGGCTCTGACGCTAAGGGGCAACGTTTAGGCGTCTCACGCGACGCACTCCTGTATGGCCGACAACCGCGTAGTGCAAGGGCGGATGCAAACCCCTCAGAGCCTCGCCGAACTCATCGAAGGCGAGAGCGTGATGGACGCAGAACCGATAACCGACGCCGAGATGGACTGCCCTGAATGCGGCGAGAACGTCATCTCCGTCGGCTACATGCCCTCCGCGCTGGAGTTCGTCACTGGCTACAAGTGCCAAGAGTGTGACTGGTCAGACACCGACCGGGAGTAACCGCCGTCCGGCAATCGAAATCCCTTTAATGCAACTCGGCTTACGCCGGAGTGCGGGGTCGTGGCCTAGTCCGGGAAGGCGGCTGACTCCAGAGGCCACGTGCCTGGGACGAAACTCCAAGGGCTGATATACTGAGCGACCGACTGATCATCGGTTCGCGACGATGACCCTCTGGAGTTCCGAGGCACAGGACGGAGATATCAGCCGATCGGGGGTTCAAATCCCTCCGACCCCATACCGTATAAAAGTAAAGCGGCACGTTCTGCCGCTTTCTCCCCACCGCTTCAGAGATGATTCTACCCCTATTTGGGGGTGTGCTGAATGAGCCTCGATCAGCGTTCTGTAGCGGGGCTCCCACTCATCTGTGACCTCTGTGGCGAGGTCATCGAACAGGGCAACGAGCAACGCTGTCCAGCAACCGACGACGGCCGGAGGTGTCGGCCCTGATGCCCTCGTGCGACCACTGCGGGGCACACGTCTCGCCGACCTATTACCGCACGCGGAAGGGCAACGACGGCGACCTCCACGGTTGCCCCAACTGCACGAGCCCGGCGACGCGAGAGCGTGACGCCGCTGGCGTTTCTTCGAGCTACATCGTCCGCACCGACGCTGACGCTCGGAGTGTCGCCCGTGACGGGGGTGAGTCAGAGTGACGCCGACGCTCGAAACGCCATGTCTCACGCAAGGGAAGTGGCTCACCTGTTCAACGGACTCCCGCCGCGTCGACGGGCACGAGTACTGCGGGCAGTGTTTCCCCAACGGCGAGGACAGCGTCGCCAGGTTTGGGGTCGAGACGTTCCTCTTGGGCCGGTTCTCGAGTGGGAAACTCCATCGGAGCGTCGACACTGGGAAAGAGGCCGATACATCCATGTTCGGGACCGACAATCCCGACCGGACGCTCGCCTCGCGACTGCTGAACGACGAGGTAGAGGTCGCCCACCAGTTCGAATGGGACCGACAGCACTCGCCGACGGGCGGTGATGCGTAGATGCTGGACACGATGTTAGCTGACCGAGAGGTGTCGCGATGACGCTGTACCCGACGGGCGGCGAGGCAGCCAGTATCGTCCTCGTCTATGTCTTCCTGGGGTGGTTCGTCGGCTGTCTCTACGGCGGCTACAAGTGGGAGCGATTGAACCGCGACCGCTCACTCCACGAGCTTCTGGACCTCAACGACGGACGCCTCATCGCCGACGGCGGTCAGGAAACCTTCGAATGTGACGGATGCGCGGACGAGACGTCGACGAACAAGCGCAGGCGCTACCTCCCGCCCAGCCAACCCGACACGGGCGAACTGGAGACGGAGGCTCTCTGCCCACAGTGCTCGACAGGGAAGGACTCTGCACGACTGTTTCGCGCGGTCAACGACCTTGGAGGGGAGCGATAGATGGTCGTTATCGGCGATTCGGTGCGTCGTAGTCATCCGAGAGGAAGATGCTGTCTTGCTCTGGGTCGAAGTATATCTCCAACGCACGGAGCGTACCAGCATACGCGGCGGCCATCACGAAGACGAATCCAATCAGGGCCGGGAAGAGCAGGTCGAGGACCATTACTCGAACTGTGTCACCGCCGCTCGCTAAAGGAATATCGGTCACTCCCATGCCCCGGGATTCGTGGGGGAGGTGACGGTGCGTAATGCCGTCGGCGACGCAGGCAGGCGACCGCCGCGAGCGGATGCGCTGTCCAAAACTCCTGGAACAGGTCGGCGAGGACCCCGCCCGCTGGTTGGACGCCGACCTCATGGGGAACGCCGGGCGGAAGCAACTCGTCTTCTCACTCATCAACGGCATCGACAGTCTCGAACGGATTACAGTGTGGCGTGCCGTCGAGAAGCGACTCGCGAACGAGCGCTACGCCGACGAGGCCCGAAACCCGCTCGACCAGCCACGGGCGGCGATTATGCAACGCCTCGATCAGCGCGAGGAGACACTCCGCCTCCAGGGCGAGCGTCCCGACCGACTCCCGTTCGGACCACGCGAGTCCTGTGAATGCTGTCAAGCCGACGGGTTCGTGACCGCCGCCGACCTTCGTGAACGTGACGCGAAGGAGCGTGCCCGGCTGACGGAAGGGTGGTCGCCCGACAGTGTCGACACGAATGAGACGACGCCGGAGACAGAGACCGCGACGCTCGGCAAGTATGCCACCGACGGCGGTGAGGAGCGATGACCGGTGTCTCGACGAGCATCGAGGAGGTCATCGACCTCCAGCCACACCGCATCGGTGCGAATCTTGTGTTCGACGAGGGTGGTCTCTCTCCGTACTGGGCGGTGGTCAGTCAGTACGAACCCGACCTCGAAGACCGCGAGGAGACGTTCGTGTTCGACGGTACGGAGTACGATGTCGTCCGCTCGACGCATTGGACCGGCAAGATAGAGACCCCACCTTCGGCCACGTTCGACGGCGCGATGAACGAGTACAAACTCGGCGTGTATGCTGCGAACGACGAGAACGACGAACTCGGTGCGGACTTCACGTTCCGACCGGGGTTTCCAGAAGCGAAGCACGTCGAGACGGGCGAACTCATCGGTGGGATGCCGACGCAGTGCCCCGAATCCATCCGCGTTCAGGTCGAATCGACGAATCTCTCGCAGTTCCAGGTGCTTGGGTTGCTCCAGTCGCTCGCGTCGCACCTCTCTATCGACGCGGGATACTTCGTCGACGCTCACGAGTGGTCGTCTATCTACGCACTCGAACTGTACGGACGCATCCTCCGCGAGGTCGCGACCGGGCGTATCGGCGGGAAAGGCGGCGTACTCGAACACCTCGCGCAGTTCTCGAACGGTCGCGGTCGCGGCGAGCACAAGTGGGACCACGAGAAGGTGAAAGCCCACTATGAAGCTGTCGCGCTGTCACCAAATAACTGGCAGCGGCTTCTCCCCGACCAGACGCTCGCGAAGCGGCTGAAGGCGTATCAACCGAAATGGGTTCGGTCAGAGGACACGGGTGACGACCCGCTCTATCACCACAAAATCGAATGTCAGTACTGGTCTGACTACTACCCAAATGGCGAGTCCGCGATTCAGTGGCAGGGCTACGAGTCGGCGGTTGCGGAGTTCCGCCAAACGATCGTGAACGCGCTCCACTGGGCGGGCGTCGACTTCTCGCCGGAGTCTGACGTGTGGGTCGAGGACCCGTATTTCGAACCGGTTGAGGCCGACGACGCTGTCGACGTGTATCCGAACCCGATGCCTGACCTCGAACAGCAGGAACGGGCCGATGCGCTCGACCAACTCGCTGGTCCGGAGACGACGGAAGGCGCGTGGGACGTCCTGGTCGCGATGACCGACGGCGGCGGTCGCCACTATCAAGCGGTTGCCGAGGACGCCGGGAAATCGGCGTCGACGGTGTATCGCGCGGCCGAGAAGTTCGGTGACATCATCGAGGTCGACAACGGCATGGTCCGATTCCGCGACGGTATCGTTCGCGACCAGATTCGCGAGGTCGCCGAGCGCTGGCAGGCCACGAAAGACGCGACGACCGACGCACTCCGCCGCGTCGCCGACCGTGCCTCGCCGTTCTCTCGCCGCGATGACGGCGAACCGTCGGCGCTCGAACGGTGGGCGAACCGCCACGGTATCGTTATCCACTCGACGAGCGACCCACTGGAGATGGAGCTACGAAAACCGGTCAGTCTACAGGATATCCTGAAGATACTCCGCTCCGGCCTCGACGCCGCGGAGGCGTCGCCACTGCCGACCGACCGCTTCGAGGACGCGCTCATCGACTGGAAAGGTCTCGATGGAGATGTTCGACGCGACCGCCGCGTCGTCGTCGACGGGCGGTTCCTCGGTAAGCACAACGTGGACCGACCCATCTGGTAAGCGGCTCCAACAGAGAGGCATCACTGTCCAGCGGTCGGTTTAGTTAATATACCAATCGCGTTCCAGCCGGTTACGGGCCGTAATTTTCCCGGTCGCCCACCCCGCCAGCGGCGGCCGTCGCGTTCTCTTTCGCACCTGGTGGGCAAGGCACCCTTAGGTAGTGTACCGAACGGTACACAATCCAAATACGCGCCCCTCCCTTTGGTCGGGCCGCACCCGCAACGCACCACGGACCGCAATACTACCGGATCTTGAATTCTACAGCTGCTATTGCAGAACTCCAGATTACACTTACTTACCTTTCAAACACCCCATTCTGAATACCGGCCCATGTGATTCCATCTGGATTTGTACTGGATCTACCTAGAGATAATGACAGTGTAAAATGTTTAGTGGATTGCATTTGTAGAGGTCATAATGAGACGGAGGAATCTGCTTGGTTTGTTGGGTGCAGGAATGACCTTGCTCGCTGGTTGCAGCAGTGACAATAGTGAGCCTCAACAGGTGAGTACCGATACGCCGAGAGAGACTGATAGCACGGCCGAGGAAGAGACTAGTACAGCGACAGAGGAGGGAACTGAAACAGCGACACAGGAATCGGAGCCAGCAACCGCGGAAGCAATCATTGGAGAAGTTGTTGAGGGCGAGAGGCTCAGCATGGTCGTGCGAAACGTGTCTCGTACGACAGAAATAGGAGAGTTTCAGCAGGCAGACCCCGGTAACACTTTCGTAGTTATTCGGCTTGCCGTGAAGAATACGACCAGTGACCGCTTTGCAGATTTCAGCGGCTTCCTCCAGACTACACTAAGTGACAACGAGGATTTCAACTATGATCCGACTTTGGCTGTTACCGGTAGCTCATTTCAGAACGGTCAGTTAGCACCTGGAGAAGTCTCACGTGGGGATGTTGTGTTCGAAGTACCAAAGGAATCCTCTGGACTCAGACTTCTATTCGATTTCGAAGTGTTCTCGTTCACCAATTTTGAGCAAGTCTTCATTGATCTCTCTCAGGAAGATTCACCAATTGATGACCTAACGCAGAATCTTCAGGTCCAGATATACGGCATCGGCGACGCTATCGAATTCCAGGGAACAACTACGACGGTCAACGGCGTGGAATACTCTACACAGGTTGGGGGAGAATTCGGTGCAAACGCAGAAGACGGGAACACGTTTGCTATCATTGACATTTCTGTTACAAACGAAACCGGCGAAGAGCAGTCTGTTTCAACACTCCTTCAGATGGGCGCGAAAGACGATCAGGGCTTCAACTACTCACAAAGCCTTTCTGCCACCTCACAGCTAGACCGTGACTTCTCACAAGGTTCACCAATTCCTGATGGGGAGTCCCGCCGTGGAAGAATCGCCTACGAAGTCCCTCAAAGTGGAAAGCTATATTGGACATTCGAATTTTCAGTTTTCGCCGACGGTGACAAGACTTTCTGGCAACTTCGATAGTACGCCAACGGTTGCTCAATATCAGTCTCTCAGACGTCCACACGCCGGACACCAGCGTTCGGACATTGAGGCACATCGTACGCAGGCGACGAGCGGCACGTCGACGGCCCGCTCATCCCGAGAGCCTCCCGACCGCACTCGACGCCGCGTTGATGAGCGGTCGCCGGTAGCGATACGCCGCGACCGCCGCGCCGCCCGCCAACAGCACGACGCCGCCCGTCGACGCCCCGCCACCCGACCCGGTCGGGCCGCCGAACGCTCCGCCAGTCCC
Source organism: Haloarcula marina (assembly GCF_024218775.1). Classification (NCBI taxonomy): domain Archaea; kingdom Methanobacteriati; phylum Methanobacteriota; class Halobacteria; order Halobacteriales; family Haloarculaceae; genus Haloarcula; species Haloarcula marina. The sequence goes on from NZ_CP100404.1 coordinate 1,806,933, forward strand.
GAACGACGCCGAGAGGTCCGTCGTCCCGTTGAACGTCGACCCGTTCGCGTACTCGCCCGAGTACGTCATCATCGAGTCGTCCACATCCGAGGCGTTGCTCGTCACGCTGTCGTTCAAGAGCGCCTGATAGTACCGCGTCGCTTCGTCGAACTCGCGCGTCTGGTTGAACAGCGCCGTGCCGTTCTCGTCGCGAATCGTGTAGTTGACACGGGTGACCGGCTCCGGAGACCGGACAGTGACCGACGTTCCGTCGTCCTCTTCGAGTTCGGCGAACCGCACGTCTAACCGCTCGTCGAGCGTCGGGGTCGTCTCGCCGGTCGCGGTCGGCGCGGCTGGCGTTCCGAGACTGGTCGTCTCGTCCCACAGGTCGGACTCCATGACGAGCGGCCCCTCGCGGATGGACTCGACGGCGATGAAACCGTACGTGTCCCACACCGCCGGATAATCGCTCGTCACTGTGAGGTTGTAGGTGCGACCGTCGACCATGCCGACGAACGCCCGGCCGTTGTGGTTGAACGAGCTCGTCGTCAGTGTTCCGTCCTCTCCGTAGACAGTCAGGCGCGGGTCCTCGTCCTCGAATATGGTCGCGTTCGTCCGGTCTTCCAGTGTGAACGCCATCTCGTAGCCGTACGAGAAGTCGACGCCCGAGGCGGCGCTCCCGGCAACCTCGATGTCCGTCGACGCTTTGCCGTACTCCGAGGAGTCGGCCGTAATCGTGTAATTACCGTCGTTCAACGACAGCGAGTAGTAGCCCGTCGCGTTCGTCGTCGTCGAGACGCCGGTCCCGGTTGAGACGTTGACGCCGGAGAGTGGGTCGCCGGTCTCGTCGAGGACACGGCCCGAGACCTCGCTTTTCGTCTCTGTCTCCGCCCGGATGTTATCTAAGAAGTACTCGGCTTCCACGGGACCCGCCGTTTGCAACGACGTGATTTGATTCAACGTAAAGGGCTTGCTCGTTTCTTCAAACAACAATTCTCCATCGTGCGCCCATATCTGGTAATCTGCCGTGTTGTTCGTATAATCAATATTTGCTATCCGAATTGTGTACCATTTGTCCATTTCAGGATTAAATGTAGCAGATTCGTAACTTTGCTCGTTCTGGAAATAGATAACACCGCCATCTTTCGAGAGTCCGGCTATATCGTCTGCCGACGAAGTATCTCCGAACTGCCCGATACCGTTCACATACGGGCCTAAGCTCTTGAAATACACATCGTATGAGACAGATGTGTATTGACCCTGTGGGAGATTGAGTACACCACTATCTGAAGTGGTGTCATATTGCCAGTGGAGCGAATCAGACCCTTCCGTCGCTGGAGCGGAGTTTACGTCATATCTGCCGCCGGGCGTGGAATACCAGCTAACCGAGTCCTCGAAACTCTCTAAGGAATCTCCACCAGTCGGCGCACCGACGGCCATGGGGACCGTGGATGCAACCAGTAGGGCGGCTAACAGTGCGACTTTCGCAGTTTGAAGTGGTTGTCTCACTAGTGAACTACCTCCGAAATCTGGTTGAGTGCCTGTGCGACCAGCGAGCCGCCCGAGAGGTCGACGACGCCGACGTACGTCCCGACGGCCAGCACGACCGCGACAGCGCCGACGACGAACGAGGCGATACGGAGCCAGCGAGCGACGACGACCAGCAGGCCCGCGGCCTCTCTCGCGTAGTAGAGGCCGACAGCGGTCGCCGCCAGTGCCGAGACGAGTGCGCCCTCGACGCCGACGAACGGCGCGACCACCTCGGCGGCCGCACGGACGAGTTCGTAGACGACTATCACGCGGGCGCACCTCCGCAGAACTGCGTGTGTCCGCGCGGGGGGACCCCCTCGTGTCCTATCTGAAGCACGCGCGCGTGTGAAGGCGAAATCTCGACCGGCGCGAGGCGGTCGCTCGACCCCGATTCGTCGAAGCGACCCCGTGGCCGAATCCGCTCAGATTTTTTAAATTTTTCTGAGCGAATGAGCTTCGTTTCAGACACCGCCGACCGCCTCCTGCCAATTGCGAAAGTCGATGCTGACCTCGGCGTCGAGTTTCGCCTGTGCCTTCAGATTCGGCCACTTGATGGGCGCGAAGTGCGGCGCTTTCCAGATGACGCCCTCGCCCGCATCCATGTCTGAGGTGAGGTCGGACTTCAGCGGACACGAGCGGTCGCCAGGAAGCGTCCGGCCGATGGGCGGCTTGTTCCCGTTCATCGTGAGCCGCCAGCGGATTTTCTGTCGGCCGAACTGGTGGACCTCAGAGAGTGCGTGGGCCTGATAGCCGAACGAGACGCGTTTCTTCCGAGCGTCGGCGTACTTGTTCCGGAACCAGCGGAGTTTGTCGTAGTGCTCGTGAACGTCCTTCTCGGCGTCGGGGTCGAGCAGGTTCCCGGCCTCGTCGAAGTTGATGAACGTCGGATGCGGAAACGTGTCGCCCGAGATGCGGTGGGCGACGAACGCAAACCACCACTGGTCGGCGTCGGTCGGCTGGTTCGGCCCGTCCTCGTCGACCGGCGTCACTTCGCGGTAGTCGAAGTAGTTGAACTTCGAGACCTCCCGACACCCCCGATGCAACGGGTCGGGAAAGACGACGTAGAACTGCCCCGGCATCAACTGGCCGACGAGGTCCTGTATGGACTCGTAGCGAACCACGTCGCGGGCGATGGCCTCCGGGCGGACCTCGAACTCGTCGACGGTCACATCCTCGGGCACGATACGGACACGCGTGTCCATGCCTTCCGGTATCGCGAGCGTCGCGAACGGCGCGAACGCCAGCCACTCAGTCCGCTCGTTCGTACCGGACTCGTCGACTGACTCCGCCCAAATGCAGGTCTCGTTGTTGTTTTCCATCCGCCAGAGAACCTGCGACAGCGCTAGCGTACTCTTGCCGCCGCCGGGTTCGCCGTGGACGAACAAGTCCGTGCCTTTCACCGCGCGTATGTCTCGAACGCGGTCGGGGTCGTCGGCTATCCACTCCAGCGTTTTCGCTCGGTAGCGCGGGTATCTCTCAAGTGCCTCGTGGGACGGGTTCGGGTCGCGAAAGTCGTAGTCGACCTTCCCCGCCAGCGCATCGAGAAGTTCGAGGTCGCGTTCGTCGGTGTGAACGATCGCGTCGACGAACGCCCGCGGGAACTTCGCGACCGCGGCGTCGTTCCGCTCGGCGGCCGCGAGGTACTTGTGCAGCGGCGGTATCGAGAAGTGTCGGTGCAACTCCTCGCCGTCGTTGTGGTTCGGCGCTTCGACGTTGCCGAGCGCCTGACACGACTTCTCGTGTGGCTCAGTGGCTTCTCGTAGCTGTTCGCGTATCTTCGCCTGCGTATCGGCTTTGGGGTCGATTATCGTACTCATCGTCTCACCAGTCCGGAGCCTCCGTATCGTCTGTCTGCCCCACGTCGGGGCTTTCCTTGGCGCGGCCGCTCAGAACACGGACGCCACGCCGGAACGTCGGCAGAAGGTAGTGCGCCGCGAAGAGGCGGCGTGCCTGTGCATCTTTCTCGGACTCGCCGGTCAGAATCTCGACGGTGGACTGTTCGCGATAGACGCGCGTCACCCACTCTTTGCCGAGTTCGCCGTGTGTGGCGAGGAGCACGTCGTGGCCCCAGTCGAGGATTTCCGCGCGCTCCTCGAACCCGTCGAGAAGCGACCCGAGCGCCCGCTGTTGCCACTCTTCGAGTTCGGAGATAGCGGGCCGCATCGCGACTAAGCGTTGCCGTGTGGCTTCGTGAGCGTCCTCGTCGTCGGCGGCGTCGATGTACTCCGTTGCATCACCTCGGAGTCGCCGAAACGAGTTCCGGTGGGCAGGGTGGATGTAGTGAGCGAGAAACCACTCTCGGAGTTGCTCGGCCCTCCGCTCGTCGAGGTCGGTCATCTCGCCCCGGCGCTTGCTCGGGACGACGAGCGCGGCCAGCAGGACGCCTTGGGACCCGCGGAACTGGCGCGTCATGTCCGAGTAGACGCGCGTGTCCAACCGTCCGAGCGTCCGGATGGTCATCTCCTGCAACCACGTCAGCACGCGCTTTTCCGAGCGAAGTCCGTGCTGGAGTTCCGTCGTGAGTTCGCGAACGTCCTCAGTGAGGGTGACGAGTGCCGGACGGTACGGCTTTGGGGCGGCGTCAGTCATCGTCGGCCACCTCGCCGTTAGAGAGCGGCGTGTCCCGTTTCCCCTCGGTGACTTCGTCGTCGGTCTCGGCATCGAGGTCGGCGGCCGGGACTTTCTCGTCGGGGTCGTACATCCCCTCGACGAGCGTACGGTCGTGGGCCGCGACTTCGCGGTCCACGTCGCGCTGTTTGCGCATCCGCTCGCCGTCGAGTTTCTGTTTCAGTTCGTCGAACCGCTTGGCGTCGTCCACGTCCTCCGCGTACTGGAGCATCGTCGCGAACGCCGTCCGAAGGTGAACCGGCGCGGGTCGGACGGCGGCTTTCCCGTCGGTCGGGGTCGCCAGCCACACGAGGAGACCGCCGCCTGTGACGGCAGTCATGGCTACCGCCGAGGCGACGCCAGTGTAGACCGACGCCGCGGCCAGCATGACCGCGCCACCGATAGCCAGCCACTCCCCAGCGTGAACACGGTCCAGTGGCGGCCAGTCGAGCGTCCAGCCCTCTTTCTCGTAGAACAGCAGTTCCGGGGACTCAGGGTCGACGAGGAACATCTCATCCCACTTTCCGCTGACCGGAACGCGAGTCCGGAGTTGCTCGACGTTCTTCAACTCGGCACTCTTGCCGAACACGCGAGCGAGGAACGGGAAGACGCCCTGCGTGACGACGGCGACCGTCCTGTCCGGCTTGCGGACGATTGTCTCCTCGCGAACTTCGGCGTCGACCATGTCGAACGCGTCGTCACCGGTCGGCGACTCGGCGTGTTCGAGCGTCGGTCGGACGAATCCGGCCGTGCTGACGCCGCTCGTGTAGGTCTCCAGCAGGATGATACCGAACAGGCCGACGACGTACAGCGAGACGATGTACTGCGCGTTCACGACGAGGTTCGCGATGCCCTCGTAGAACAGGAGGCCGCCGAGACCGGTCCCTATTGAGAGCGCCAGTATCCACGGGAAGTAGCCGTATCCCGGCCCTCTCCCCGCCCTGTCGAGTGCTCGCTTACAGACCAACCCGACGGCGAACCCGCCGATGACGATGATGAGGAGGAAGTCGACGATGACGCTCGCGATGTAGTCACCAGCGCTGTTGATGTCCACGGACTGCGTGGTAGCGATGCTCTGGTGGCCGAAGTTGGCCCATCGTGCGTACTCTTTGCCCTCTATCCACATCGTCACGCGAACTTCGTCGTCGTGCTGACGGAGTGGAATCTCGACGGTCGGCCGACCGCGCTCGAAGGTGACGTTGTGGGTGACGTGGGTGACGTTCCGAGCGACCGGGACTGTGGTCGTCGTGTTACCCTCTTGGACGACCTTCTGACCCTTCTGCCAGTAGGCGACGTGAACGGTCTCCTGCTGGTCCTCGTAGGTCCACGTCCGGAGATACACCGAGTTCCGACCGACGGTGTGGCCCGGCGGTAGGTACTCGCCGCCGTCGGTCGCACCGACGTTCGCGAACGGGTTGTTCGCTGGCCAGTAGACCGCCCAAAAGAACTGTTCCTCGCCCATCCGGACGCTCGGAGGCGAGTTCGCTTGCCGCGGCCCGGTCTCTGTGAGGTCGTCGAGCGTGAGACCGTTGTCGGCGCTGGCGTTGCTCGTCGCGTTCCCGGTCGTCTGTTGGGCGTCGGCGAGACCGACGACGCCGACGACGGGAGCGGCGACGAGGAGAGCGGCCAGCGCGACCAGCACGATGGACGCGCGTTTCATCGGTTCTGTCGCGCCACCTCTCGGGCGGATTCGTCAACGCGTTTCAGGAGGACCAGCCCTCCGAGGAGTAGGAGTACCGACGGGGCGACCACTCCGACGCTCCCCGACGCGGTCGCCGACCCGGCTGCGAATGCACCGGCCCCGAGCGCCGCGAATCCGATTACGGCATCGTCGACGACCGCCGGATGGGTCAGTGTCCGGAGTGGATACGGCTCAGTCATCGGCGACCTCCGCAGTGATACCGGTGTCGTGGCCGATGCTCTCGATGAAGACGCGGGACTCCGCATCGGCGGTGGCACACTCGCCCGAACAGTAGACGAACGTGCTCTGCTGGCGCTCGACGACGAGCGAGAGCGGGCCGAGGCGGGCGCGACGGGGCGTTCCCGATGCGTGAACTTCGACGAACTCGTCGGTCGCGTCACGACTAGAATGCGAGCGCACTATCTCGCCGCAGTGGTCGCACGTCGATTGGCACTCTGGTCTAGCGTTTTCGTAAGCGCCGATTCCGCCGAGAAGCGCGATTAAGCCGCCGATGACGATAGGCTCAATCCACGGTCCGCCCCAAACGCTCGCGAGGACGACCTCGCGGACAGTGTAGCTGATGCCCGCCACCGACAACCAGACTCCGCCCCAACCGAGTAGCGAGAGGTCTGACAGCCGGACGCTGTCGACGGAGAGGAACCTACCCGACATACTCGTCGACCCTCCCGAAGACGAACACGACACCGATGAGCATCAACGCGAGTCCGATGAACTGGCCCGTCGAGAGCGTGAACAGTCCCGACAGCGCGCCAGCGCCGAGGCCGGTTACGCCGAGGTTCGAGACAACGAACGGATGCCCGACGATGAACTCGAAGCCGCCGGAGACGACAGCCCCGAGTTCGATGAGGCCCACCGAGACCGCCGCTCCGAGACCCATCGCCAGCGTCATCGCCCATTTTGTCGTCCTGTCCCACGCGATTTCGAGGTCCTCCGACCGGGCGTAGGCGACGCCGAACCGCGCGAGGAACACGAGACCGAGAACGGCGGCAACAGCGCCCGCGCCAGCCAACAGGTCGAGGCCGTACGGCACTATCGCTCACCTTCCGGTCGGCGAGTGATGCGCCCTCTCCGTGAGGGGATTCTGTCCGTCTGTTTCGAGTGGTTGGTTCGTTTCATCGTTCGTTGTACCACGTTTTCGCACGGCTGGCGAGACGGTCCAGTTGCACGCCGACAAACAGGATTGCCGCCGCGAGGAGCACCTTCGTCCCGAGGTCGGCGAATCCGATTTCCGGGGCGATTGTTCCGGCCGTCACCGCAACTGCCGGGAACCACATCCCCGAGGTCGTCGAGACGAGGCTCCAGAGCGGTTCGAACAGCCCGAACCCGAGTTGCCCGACGGCACTCAGACCGAGTGCGCCAGCCGTCAGCGGGTGGGAAATGAGTTGTTTCAGTCGTTGCATGGCTATCTCAGCCCCAGCAGGTCGACGATGCTACTCCCGACCGGGATTTCGCCGAGGAGCGCGACGGCTACGCGGTAGCCGAGGTACAGCGTGACTGCCGTGAATCCGATAGCGAGAAACGGTCCGCCCGGTCCGGCGACCCGAACAGCGCTCCCTATCACCTGTTGTACCGACAGGTAGGCCGCGAGAAGGTCGATACCGATGCTCCCGAAGGCTCTGACGAGCGTCACGCGAATCCCGTCGAAGAATCCGGCGACTATGCCGAACGCCGATAGGACCGAATTGACACCGAACGCGCCGAGGTTCAGGACCGACCTGACGATGTAGCCGGAGATAATCGCGCCGACGTACGTGACAGGGTTCCGAGCGAACGCAAATAGCGTCTTGGCGACGTTCTCCGGCACTCGAAGGGTGAACAGCGTCTCGTCACTGCTACCGGACACGAGACACCACCCACGCGATAGGGAACAGCGTCACCAGCACGATACCGAGCGCGACGAAGTAGCCCGCGAACCCGGCGTCGAGGACGAACGGCAGTGCTTCCGCAAACCCTTGCTCAATGATGACGCTCGGGAGGCCGTAGACGATGCCGACGGCCTGCGCGAGAAAGTCGGTGTAGCCCGACAGCAGGCCTATCGGGATGTCGACCAGCGACAGGAACGCCGTGACGAACCCGCGGACGTAGGCGAAGATGCCAGCGCCGAACAGGACGATTCCGAGTTCGCGCCATTTGATGGAGACGCCGTCTGCGGCGATGTAGTCGCTGATTCGGACCATGCTATTCTTCCTCGTTGTCCTCTTCGGGACCTTGGAAAAACGGCGTGGGAACGTCGAACGGCAGTCCAACAGCGAAGTTCCCTGTCTCAGGCCTTGAGATGTAGGCATTGACAAGCAACAGCGCCAGCAGGACCGCGCCGATTCCAAGCGCGAACGTCAGCGGCCCGACGTTGAACATCCCGCCCGGCCCGATTGAGGTCGCCGTGCCCAGTGCGCCGAACTGGATAATCGTCGCCGACCCGCCGAAAATCGCGTTGATGAGGTCGCCGACCGCACCGGTCAGCGTCGACAACGGGACGATAATCACGTCGGCGACGGTGAAGATGCCGCTCGCGAGGGCCGACCCGGCGGCGAAGAACACCGCGCCGATGCCCTGGAGGATGATACCGGCGAGGCTGTCGGCCGCGGCGGCCCGGTCGAACAGACGGCGGATACGTTTCCCGCCCGCGCCGGACGCGGACACAGTTACGACCCTCCGCCCACGAGGCGGCTCAGGCCGACAGCGCCCGCGATTGCGGCCACAACGCCGGTAATCTGGCCCCAAATGTTGGAGAAGAACCCGCCGCTACTGGTGTCAGTCGGGCCGCCCGTCATGCTCGTGTCTTGGAGCGTGTCGGCCTCCTCGTTCTGGAGGAGGACGACCATGTGGACGCGGTGGTTCGTGTCCGCGCTGGCGTCGGCGATGAACGTCGCCGTCGACCCCTGCGAACCGAACGAACTCGTGACGCTGGAGTACGCACCGTCCTCGTCGGTGAGGTTGCCGAACTCCTCGTCGGTGTCCGCACCGGTCGCGACCTCGGCGACCACGTAACGGGACTCGACGAGGCCCTGCTCGAACTCCAGCGAGATGGTCCCGTGGATGATGTCGATAGCCGACGGGACCTCCATGTCCCCGTACAGTTCGAGTTTCTGTGGGTAGTTGTAGTCGTCAGCCGACGAGAACTCCGTCCAGTACTCGTCGCTGTCGGTCAGGTCGGCGAACTGGTAGTGAACATCGTAGACCTTGAGGTCAGTGATGACGGCGTTGTCGAAGGCCGACCCCATCGTGTCGAGGCCGGTCAGCTTCGCGACGCCGCCCTCGTAGTAGTCCGTGACGCTCGTCGTTTCGAGGTCGCCGTCGTTGTCGGTGTCACGCTGGATTTCGCCGAGCGTGTCCGTGCTCTTCGTGCCGAGGTCGAGGCCCGCGACTGTGACAGTCACGTCGTTGTCGAGCCCGACGATTTCGACTTTCTGGATGCCGTCGAACGTGCCGTCACCGCTCCCGCCCATCGGGAGGTCCGACATCCGCTGTTGGAAAACGATGCCGTTGCCCGTGCTGTTCGCGACGACGGCCTCGTTCGAGGCGTCTCGCGAAGAGTTGAGTTCGGCGTAGCGGTAGTCACCGTCAGCGTCGACGGCGCGGAGTTCGGCCGTACCGTCGAGGGTGTCGACGTTCAGGACGCCGGTCATGACGCGCTTGTTCGCGTCGGTGGTGATGCTGACGTTGTCCGAGAGGGTGGCCGTCGCGGTCTCCGTGCTGGCGACCATGGCGGCGAACTGGAGTTTGTCGACGCCGTCAGCGTCGGCGTCAGTGATGGACATCGACGAGGACGCACCCGAGGAGGTGGTCCAGTCGGAGGCGACGGTCCAGTTTGCGGAGTTCTCCACTTCGCCGTCGATGCGTGGGAACAGCGTGTACCGGTCAGCGTCAACCTTGTCGAAGCGGACGCCAACGGGTGTGTCCTGCGATTGGTTCACCGTCGCCGGGAGACGAGCGATTTCGCCGGAGTCGTTGTAGTACTCCAGTGGGTCGTCCATCTCGCCCCGGTCGTGGGTGACGATTGTGAGTTCGTCCTCGACGAACGTCGGGTTCGGTGCTTTCTCTGAAGTGAAGTTCACTCCGGGGGCCGCCGAGGCGGTCCCAAGAGCGGGCGATGCGATGAGGGTCAGCGCGAGGAATACGGCCAGTATCGGTTTTCTCATGCGGTTTCGGGGCGGTTCCGGTCGCTACCCGTGGTTTCGTGATACTGTTCGGCGTCGAGGTCGCGACTCGCGCCACCCGCCTCGTGACGGATTCGGGCGCGCTCTCGCTCGTCGATGTTTCGCCACTCTGTTCGGAACGGCCCTGGTGCGGAGTCAGCCGCGTTATCCGGCGGTTCGTCGCCGCCAGACTCGTGGTCAGGCATGGTAGAGGTACTAGCCCGCTGTTTCCCAGCGGGTTGCCCGCTCACCCACGGCTTAAGCCATATACTCCCCGCTGAGCGTACAGAACATGCGCCGCTGGTGCACCAACGTCGCCATGGAAGCTAAGTTTAATAGTCCAGATATGTCCCTTCCTCTATGCAGAAACTTCAGAACCGGAACGGATCCGGTGTGGTGACGGTTCCGAAATCGTTCCTCGACCGTGACGGCCTCCTAGATGAGGATGGCGAGCCCGATGAGTCGCATCTCATGGTCGAGCGCCTCGGGGAGCGCGCCTATGTGGTGCGGGTTTGTGACGGCGACATTCCAGAATTGTCTGAGTGTGAGGAGATTCAACGAATCGCTGCTGAACGGATGCTAGACGAGGACGTATTTGGACGTCGGCAGGGTGAGTGAGGACAGGTTGATAGGTAGTCAGTACGGTACATTCAGCAAGCGAGGATCGTCCATTCCGCGTTTCAGTAATGAATCTTTTATCAATTAGGTCAACAAATCACTCGGTGCCCAAATCCACTCTTTGTTCAGCACGTGCACATCAAAAATAATTGCAGCATCACCGACTCATAGCTAAATCAATTACAAAACAGATTCCAAATCTTCAGAAATAAGCTCAACCCGAATCTGCCGGGTAAGTTCATTGAGTACCGTCGGAATAACCAGTGATAAATATCCGTCCTCAGACCAATCGATAGCATACTCAAGCATCCAAGTCGGGACCTCAGTTGTCAACTTCCACTGTGAATCTGTTTTATTGTCCTCTATATGGAACTGAGTCGCATTCGATACCTCACTATCTGTGAGCGTTGCAGAAGCAAATAATGAGTCAGTATTCGACAACATTTCCTCGGGGAGCGTCCCGCGCAGGGCGACTGGGTAGCTGGTTGTAATGCTCGCGAAATGCCACCTATTTCTTTGAATTTCCGAAAAGTACGTGTTGACGGCGTTTTCAGCTTCTTTATGGGTCTGTGGATTATGCTGTCTAAGTATTTCATCTACAACAGGACGGAGATGTCCGAGCGGAACCAGATAGATACCGTGGGCACGCGCCAATTTGATGGCACTAGATGAAAATCCTGAGGTCGAAAAGACGGCAAAACACTCCACTCGTCGGTCACCTGCTGGATCTCCTGATTGACTCTCATAATTTTCGTCGATGTCCTTTCGGACTGTGATCGCCTCGCGAATGATATCAACTCCGACAGAGTAGTTTGGTTTGTAGCATTTTGCTTCGCCGAACAGCCGAATCGGATTTACAAACGGGATTGAGTGCTTGTATTGACCGAACGCATCTAATTCGTGGTCCGCCCCACGACCCTCGAATTTGCCTGTACTCGGGTCAAACTTCGGGTCATCTCGATTAAGCCGGTCGTAGCCTTGATTGAGGAGTATCTTCTGGACGATTTGTTCCAGAACCTTGCCTTTCATGCAAATCGAATCTGGGCGTGGGTTTAAATCAATATTTCAAACAGCATAATGGTCTCGCCTGTACCTCTGTGCCAGTGGGGAATGCGCCCAGCACACCTTCAACAAAATATCAGCGGATGAAGGTTTCAACAGAGCCGACTTACCCCCAATAGCGTAGCTTTGTGTCTCCTTCTTATCCATAAAATCCTAACACCGATAGGAATGGTTGGGACGCTTACAGTACACTGTCGGCCGCTGCCGGTCCTGATGTAGTTTGCAATACTGTAGGCACAGCATCTGCAGACACCGGTAGTTCCCCCAACGTCGGTGAGTGAGTCGTTACTCACTCTTTACTTTTTGAGCTTGCTTTCGGATAACAAGTATGTCTGAAGCGACAGAGTTCGCGAAAGCGCAGGTATTCGGTCAGCATGATGGTCAGAGTGGGCGCCGAAATATGGTATTCCGCGATGGCAAGTTTAGGCTTGATGAACAAGGGAATCTCCACATAGAAACGCAAGAGGGGTATGTCACGTACAATTGGCGGTACTGGGAATCGATAAAGACAGATGAAGAGATTGAGAGCGAACGTGCGAATTTCAACGAGGAAATGTCTAAGAAGCTCTTTGGTGGGAACGAGTGACCTACCAATGCTAACACGGCTACAACTTCAAAAATGAGGCGGTGATTCTCGATTCAGAATCATATCTCGACGTCCGTTCGCAGGGGATGGCGCATTCGCCAGCGATTGTCTCTTTCTATGTCGCCACTTTGACTTGTCTGTTATTAGAGCCTGGCCTTTTCCAAGATTTCCCCTCGGACGCGTATTTGTCCCCGCTCTCTGCATGAGCACGTCTTTCTGGGCTCTAAGTGCTTCGATTATCTCAGTCAACTCTGATTTCGCTATCGAGAAGGTACCCTTTACTCGGCCTGCAATATCGGTGACTGGCTGGCGGATTTTCTGCCAGTCATCGTTAGAGAAAATGAGACGACCGAGCACCGTAGCCCATGACACCACTGCGACAGCCACGCCAACCTGGTATAATAAAAGATTCAATTGTGGAGATACCGATGAAACAAGGCCAAGCGTGAATGAATGGGAAGAAATCGGCCAGAGCAATTGTAATGCTGACCCACCAACACCGTGGGTCGGAATATCTCCCAAACCGTGAAGACCAATACCCGAAGTGATGGCAGTTCCAAAGAGAGAAGCATTTTCTCTAATGCTCGGAGCGACGTATTCCCGTAGAAACGGGATATTCCATTGCTTTGATATTGTGTCTAATGTATCGGCCACTCGCTTGCCAATGCGTGGTACGGAGTGTCTGAGGCCTTCCGCCGTAGCCAACGAATGTGTAACAGTGCGATGCCCCAGTCCCAGCGACAAGTCGTAATCGACAATACCTGAAACAAGCCCTGCAGTAGCGACAGCAGCTATTCCTTTCAGGACAACAGGGCTTCGATTGGCGAGTCTTTTTTCGAAGGTTTCTGTCTTCCTTTGCTTCTGTTGATCGAATCGTCTATGAAGCAGATAGGCAGTCCCCGCGCTAGCGATACCGAGGGTAACTCCAAGATGGCCCTGACGATACATAATATCACGTGATTATTTCTGCCAATCATGGCGTTCTTGAATCGAGTTCCAGCTATGCATCGTACCTTGCTCTGGATTACAACGCCTTTGTTAGAAGGTGATAATTCGATTTGACAGGACCAAACCCCAGCATTGACGGAGGATTTCTTGGTTCTTGGTTGTCGTGGTAATCAGTGGACTAAGGTTTGGGCTGTGGAGAGGAGAGAGTTAACACAATTACGTGAATCTGATGTCTTCTGGTTCAACTAAGATTTGAACGTCTTCCCCGTCGTGCGAACAGAGAAGGTCATCCCCGGCAGGTTCGTATTCGTGTCTTAGCTCGTCTCCACCATCTCGTGAGACAACGAGATGGTCAACGCGATTTTCGACACCCTTTGATTCGTTACCGTGTCCCGCTGGCAACGAGTACGAGTGATCGAGTAACAGGGAGCCATCTCTCGCGTAGACGGCTACAGAAAGCGAGACCTGTTGATCAGTGTGGTTCCTCGGGATGATTTCGACGGTCGTTCCTTCTCCACTCCGCTCTCCGTCAAGGTCGAGGCAACCAGTTATTGTGAGACTGCACCCAAGAGCGGTGGAGAGGAGGGCACGTCGTTTCACGCATAAAATTCCAGTTGGGATCTGGAAAAGCCTTCTCACCGGTTGGTAGTACGCACATCTACTGAGCAGCGTATTCACCCGTTCAGCCCTGAAACGAAATGGCCAGTCGAGAGATTGAGTTAGTCACAATGATACCGGTTAGTACTTATAGAGAGCTACGGTGCAATCGGAGTGTCGCGGTCGGTATTGAGTCCGCGGTGTGGCACATCACCAGAGAATTCAAATTCGTCGTACCAGACAGTAGGCCGTTTGGCCCGCCCGACATCTTCGAGCTCGATCAATCCGTAGTCGGTGAGTTCGTGGACGTTTTCGGTCACTTCGGGTGGATGCCGATCGACAAGGCGAGCGAGTTCGCGGATGCTGTCTGGTTCATGTTCAACAATCGCCTCTAGGAGTTCCAGATTAGTCGGCCGGAAGAGGCGGCCGAACGTCGCCAAACTCTCGATACTGAGTCGGGACGGTTTGGATTCGATATCTTCTCCGGCGTCAATAGCCACAAGGGTATCCTCTTACCTTTGCGGTCTGGACGCGTACCGATCGTGATTTGGAGCGTTTGAGTCATGGATTGGTGTGGGAGTGCAGTCTGCTACCATTCGATACGTTTCTCGGGCGGGAGTGCAACACGCCAGGCCTGATAGTGTGACTGAAGTCCGTCGAATTTGATCTCGAATGCTTGTCCTGCGATATGGAGTTCGTGTGGGCCGTGATGGTTGTCATAGCGGATGATTGGTCGTTGGCTCCGGCCTCACCATAGTGGAAGGCGTATTTGATCTCTTCTGGATACTGGTCAGACTCTGGGATATCGAGGATGCGTATCCGAGCGACAGTTCCGTCGTCGTAGGCCTGAATCTCATCTTCCAGCACTGCGACGTCATCGGCCATCGCTAACTGTTAGTTTTAATCCTAACATCATGAGTGTTAGAGTGAATACTAACATAATACGATTCATACCTTTCACACCAGCAGAAGCGTTCAGCAACCGATTATGCGGTCAATCATGACCTATCTCAGCAAACGCGTCGTCGATGACTTCCTCACTGGGTGCGTTTAGGTAGGGTTCGATAGCAGCGAAACTGTCCCATCCCCCGACAGCCATTACGACCCGCGGATTTACCTGCTCGTCGACCAGGAGGCGCTGAGCGAACCGTCGACGGAGGTCGTGAGTACTAACCTTCTCGAAATCTTCGTCACCAGTCGCCTTGGCGGCTCGACTCGCCGTCCGTCGGACGACCGCACGGACGCCGGGTTGCGAGAGGTCGATGTATGAGTCCTTCGGCGCGATGTTGTGTTCGTTCTGGTAGCGCTGGAGATCCCGCTCGACGCTGTCGGGGAGGTAGGCATCGCGAGGCTTTCCGCCGTTACCGCTCGTGTCCTTGCCTGCCCGGACGCGGAGGCGGTACTGCCCGCGCTCGCTCTCTTTCACGTCGACAGGGCTGACCTGTGGGATTTCGAAGGCACGTAGGCCGACGAGCGCACCTAGCTGGATAATCAGGTCGTCGCGCTGGCTGTTCGTCGCCCGTCGGAGGTCATCGATTTCACTGTCGGTCAGCCAGACCTTGTGTTCCGTACCCCGGGTGGCCTCAATTCGCATTAC
Organism: Haloarcula marina; assembly: GCF_024218775.1. Lineage (NCBI taxonomy): Archaea > Methanobacteriati > Methanobacteriota > Halobacteria > Halobacteriales > Haloarculaceae > Haloarcula > Haloarcula marina. The sequence goes on from NZ_CP100404.1 coordinate 1,822,295, forward strand.
GATTAATTGAGTTTCCGCTAGGAAAGGTATTGCGGACAGCGCGGTCAGCCCGGATTCATACCGTATTTCGAGTGAAAGCTGATGTGTCTGTTACGACTTTTGGGACAAGTCGTTATTCCTTATTGGCGTTCCCCGTTGGAGAGATAGCTGTTGCAGGATACGTGCACGCGCGGAAAATTAATGAGGGACTTTTTAATGCATCTGGCCCACCTAATATCTGGTCGGAGATCCCGGCCACGGTGCGGGATATGACCGCACCGAAGGTGTATAGAAATGTCTGCGATTGTTTCGGTCTCGGGTGTTGCCGCACCCGGGATTGCGATTGTCTGCAGTGGAGCACTGGCGTTCGCAGGGTTCCACGCCACCGCGCTTGTCTTTCTGGCTGGCGGACTGGTGACGTGGGCCTATGTGAACAAGTAACCGCTGGCGCAAGCCAGTTGGTCCCGCCTCTGGTGGGTTTCTGAGCAAAGGTGTATAGTCTGCGATGCCCTTGAGCGGGCAGTCTGCAGTGGGTTGGCTACACCGCCGTTGCCGCGGCGGTTCGCTTTGGTGGTCACAGGCCTCTCTGGTGACCGTGTGAGAATACTGGTTACGCATTGAAAACGTTTGTGTGAATCATCTACCCGCCACCATCATCGCCCTCGTCGCGCTCCCGCCAAGTTCTACCACTGTGGCTTATTGGAAAAGTCGATACTCGTGAAGTTATTTTAAACTTGGATTCGATGATGAGCCGTTCAGGTAGACCGGCGAGTATAGCGCTGAAGCACCTGCTAGTTGCAAACAATAATCCGAGTTCTCTATCAAAGCATTCCCGTGCTAAAACGGTAAGAACTCAATCACGGTAATCGCACTTCCGCTGATTGATAGGGCTGATGGTAACTTCTTTACCCGCTCCTCCCAGCTAGAATGAGAGTCCATAAATTCCGGATCATGCAGCTTCTGCACAATCTCTCGAACCAGTTCCCGTGCCTCAGTCTCCGAATCCACACCATCACAATAAACTACCGCTGCACTCTCCGCCTCCGACGGTCGTTCACTTAGCAGCAACAACACTGGCAACCGCCCCATATCAATGTGCTCTTCTAACTTGGAGATCACCTCCTGCATTCCCGCAACGTCCCCGGTCCGCACATACAGTTGGTCCCGGCCCATCTCTACCCCGATGTCTTCCAACCCTAACGAGGTTAGCGGATGCTTCCCACCGTCAAACGCTATTTCCAAGATATAAGCCTCACTTCCCTTTACCTCGCTCAAATTCGCTGAATATCGGGCCATACTCCTATTTCACACCAATATTATTAATAATTTAACATGAGTTGTTTACGCTCACTTTTCCTTGGAATTCAGGGGCCAGTTAGAGCAAGTGCCAGAGGTTTGTCTGACAATATATTTACTCGGCTGTCTGCAAAAAATAGCGGCCCTCACGCACAGGCAGCCTACTGAGGTCAACCCTCATTCATATCTGGAGATGGATGAAACGCTATTCCAAGCATTTGTAATTGAAGAGAGACCGCTGACAGCATTGTTCAAACTGCAAAAAATTTCATATATGTCATGATGGTGAGTGTCACACCATCACTCTGCAACAGAGGAAGTTGAGTTCATCTCATGTATCTGTAAATTCGCTTTATTATAGTACAGTCGACCACTATACTCCCAAGAGTAGGAGTCGGTGATAAGGACAGTCCCGGTCCTCTCCGGATTAGGGTATAGATCTTGAGACGGAGGTTCTGGTGTGTGATCTACAGTAAATACAACAATAGCACTATGACTGGGTAAGAAATCGTCTATCTGAATAGCACCGTAGCATGTCGTATTTGCTGGGCGCTTCGCGAACTCGCCAACCTGCACCGATTCTGATTGTGACGACATTACAGCAGTATCGAAATTGGAGATACCCAGCGATGCACTGTCGACACAGCCATTGAATCGGATATTCAAGCTATAGCTGTCGATAGATCGTGCTCCACTGTGGCTAATATTTAGAATGTATCTTGAGTACGTGTCGTTTACGGGAAGGCTCGCTCTTTCGAGATCTTCTTCCGGGGGATCTCCTACCTGGTACACACCTACCTCTGGGGTTGGTTCTGATACAATACCGGTCGCGACTTGAGTATCGTAGATGAACGGTGCAAATGCTGGCCCCATCGCTGCGAAAGCGATGCCACCAACAACGCCACTAATTATAGCCATCCGGACCGGCTTAGCCAAATCGGCATCATCCACATCTGAGAATAGGGATGAAACGACTGCGTTGAATCCACGGTTGACTTTTGTCAGAAGAGAGTACAGGAATGCCCCGATGACAAAGGCGACAAAAAGGCCAAAAACAAGGGTTAGTAGTAATTGAATTATGGCTTGGAGAGGAGTCATTGACTAGCTCTGCCGATGCCAACTCTGCGATTAAACAAAAGAGTGTGAGATATAGCGGTATCATTTTCACTTCCACTCCGGACGGGTCGTCTTTTAGACCCTATCTGGCAACTATCCGGAATGCGATGATTACCGACGCCCGAGCGCTCCGCCCTGAGTATGTACCCCGAGACCTCCAACATCGCGAGGGACAGATTGACCACCTTTCGTCTGTCCTCGCACCGTCGCAACTGTCCTACGCCGAGAACGTGTGTATCTTCGGACCGCCGGGCGTCGGTAAGACGACCGTCGCGAAGTACACCCTCGGCCAGCTCGAACGTGAACGTCTCGGGATCCGCTGGGCGTACGTCTCCTGTCTCTCGGAGTCCGCGACGGGTATCCTCCACGCCGCCGCCCGGAACGCCGACCTCGGCGCAGACCTCCGTCGGGAAGGCACGCCACGCTCGGAACCACTGCGTCGCCTCCGTGAGTATGACGACCAAATCGTCGTCATCCTGGACGAGGTGAGTGTCCTCGACGAAGAACCGCTACTGGCGCTGCACGAGATCTCGAACGTGTCGCTCGTGTGTATCACGACCTATGAGGACCACTGGTTCTCGACACTGTCTGGGCAGGCGACCTCTCGTATGCGGTCGGCGGCGACGGTCCTCCTGGACAAGTACAGTCACGCCGAGTTGGTCGATATCCTCAACGCTCGCGTGAGCCACGGGCTCATGACGTCGCACGTCGACGACGATGTGGTTCCGTACGTGGCCGACCTTGCGGCCGGGGACGCTCGTCGCGGTATCGCGTTACTCCGTCGTGGCGTGACCCATGTCCAGGAGAGCGACACCGAGCGACTGACGGCCGACATTATCGACGAGACTGCCGACGGCGTGGAACAGGACATCCGGTCGCGGCGGGTGCGCTCGCTGGGGACACATCATCGGTTGCTGTTGCGGATCGTCGAGGATGCGGGCGAGGTCGACGGTGGGACGCTTCGCGAGCGCTACGAGCGCGAGGCCGACCGGCCGAAATCGGATAGTTCGCGCAAGCGGTATCTTCAACTCCTGCAGCAGTACGACCTCATCGAGCGCTTCGGGCAGAAACGAGGGACGATGTATCGGGCTGTTCGTAGGAGTTGAGGATTCGGTATCTTAACCGCATGAGAGTCCGTCTGAAACGTCCAGTCCGGCCGACCCATCTCCGCTACCACAATACTTCTTCCCCACAAGGGTCCGTCTGAAACCGTGCGACTGATGGCGGAGTCGTCGACTACCAGACCGCTTCAACCCCACAAGGGTTCGTCTGTAACACGACCTCGAATCGCTCGCGTTCGAGGCGACGCGCGCTTCAACCCCACAAGGGTTCGTCTGTAACCGAAACACTCCGATAGAGGGGTATCGGCTCCTCGAGGCTTCAACCCCACAAGGGTTCGTCTGTAACGCCGGAATACTCGCGTAGGTAAACGGCGTCGGAACGCTTCAACCCCACAAGGGTTCGTCTGTAACCATGCCCCAATCACGGGCCATAGGCGATATAGAGCACGTTCTCACAAAGTCGTTTCCGTCGACCCCCAATAGCCTCTGAACCCCCGGGGGTCGACGACACCCGCCGTCGACACTACTATCCCTCCACCGAACGACGACGAGTAACACCCATCACCGAACCGCCGGACGGCAGCACTAACGCCCACTAACGCCCACGTTTACGCCCGCTGTTCTGTGGCCGTCTGAACACACTGAAGCATCCGATTTCTACGTCTCGTGTCCGAAATTCATCTTTCGCCCACCCGCACGCCCCAGCGCCTTTACAGGGCAGAGCATCGCTCGGCGTATGGCTGGTGACAGAAATTCGCGACGAACCCCCGGACAACCCGGGATGGGGGTGGTCGACCGACGACCTGTTTCGAGAGACGACCGAAAACGGCGCGGGGTGGTTAGACCGTCGCGACGACGGTCGCGAACTCGCCCTGTGCTGGCGTCGGGAGGAGGGTTAGCCCGGCCAGTGCGAGTTCTCGCAGGACTGTCGGCGGCACGCCTGCGGTCCGAATCGCGGCGTCGAGTGTCCAGCGGTCGTGTGGGCTGTCGGCCGGGTCGAGCACCTCGACGGCGATGGTCGGCGCGGTGTCACGGAGCGACCGGGCCGCGCGTTCGACCCGGGCGCGGGCTTCGACGGTGCAGGTCACGCCATTGCCTCCTGGAGGTCGTCGACGAACGAACCGCCGACGCGCGGGCCGGTGTCCCAGCCGCGTTGGATGCGGACGTGTTCGGCCCACTCGCGAAGGGTGGCGAGCGGCGTGTCGTCGAGGACGTATTTCTCGGCGTCAGTGGTCGTCTCGGCGTTGCGCGGGACGACGACCGCGGCGAACTCGTAGCTGTCCCAGTAGTGGGCGCAATCGTGGCCGTCGACGCCGAGAAAGAGCGGGCGGTTCTGGGTGAGCATCTGGCGGGCGATACGTTCTTCAGGATGGGGGTCGGATTTCGTCATGCGTTTTGGCGGAACCGACGCGCCTCGGTGGTAGGACACCGGGGCGATTCTCCGTCTTTGAGGAAAATCGACCAGCGGCGCGTGTGTTCCTACTCTAACGTAACGACTTGGGGGCACTTAGAACTTGCGCCTATCTACGAAAAAGTGCACTTAGGAATCTTTTATTTCCTTCTCAACTCGTTCAAGTCCAGCATCTGTGATGAAGTAATACGCTCTCCGCGAAGAACTGTCTCCTTCAATCGGGGTTATTTCACCTTCCCGGAGTTTCTGAGTGTCCACCCGAAACAAGTCACCATCCTCTACGAGATCATTCAGGATGTTCTGCATAGTCCGGTAGGAGAAAGTGACTCTAAAGTGCCGATTAAGTCCCGCCCAAATCGCCAGAGGTGGGAGCGGTATGTCTTGCTGGGCAACAAACTCCAGCACCATCTCGCGGCGAGCCTCTGGAGGCATGTCCCCACCGTCGGAGAGATAGCGGTTATTTCCTCCGAATATGCTGGGATAAGTGAAACTAATGCATTTGTGGGGTTGTTGCACTATAACTGCACTTGTCTACGCAAAACACTAAGTGCTTGCGCAATTCACAGGTTAGCTGAGGCCGACGCGATGCTCCCTCGGGGGTCATACGCTCGTGAAAACGGGTGCGACGCCGTGTCATCACCACGGGCGTCGCGTCGGTCCACGCAGGACCGCATGTCACGACACGCAACGCGGGTTGAAAAACGACCCGCAAAGTCCAATGAGGAAACGCGCAGTAACCGAGACGCTTCTGCACCGTACGCATCGGCTACGGGTCGCTGTCCAACCTGCGGCGGCCCGGTCAACGGGTTCAACGCCGACGCCCGGGCGACCGTCTCGCCCTGTGGCCATAGCGCCGCCGAGACGACGCTGACGGCACTTTTCGAGCATCCATGACTGAAACCACGACCACCGACGAAAGTACCGACAACGAGGCTGTCCGAGCCGTCTTCCAGACCTACGAAGACGAGGCTTCCCTCGAACACGATGAGGCGGGCCACATCACGAATCACGACGAGCTCGTGAACGCCCGGCAGACCTATCGAGAGATTCGGTGGTTTCAGCGCGAGACCGTCGACACATTCGACCTGACAGTGGTCGACGCCGACCACCCGCTGTGGTGTGAGCGCGTCGCAACCCTCGAACGGGGCGACAGTCTCCGCGTCGACGACCTCCGGGAGGATGACGATGCGTAGCGAAGACGATACCGACTGCGTGAAGGCGTGCCCCGAATGCGACAGCACGGGCCTCTCGACGACGGTTCGAGACACCACCGACCACGACTACTACTGTCGGAACTGCACGGCCGAATTGGACGCCTACGACCTCGTCGAGCGTGAACGTTACGAAGAGTCCGGCCTGCAGGGTCTCGCCGGGAAGCTTGCCCGGATGGACCCCGAGGAGGTCGGCGACGGTGACGGGCGACTGGTGACCGACGGCGGCCGTCGCAAGACACACATCGGCGACGCGGGCCTCTACATTCCGGCAGACCTCCGGGAGTTCGAGGGGCAGGTCGTCTTTCGGACGCCGCGCTGTACGATTCAGCACTTCGGGAGTCAGGCGCTTGCGGCCTACTACGGCCTCATCGACGCCGACGACTTCGGCGACGTTGCGGAGATGCCCGACCCGAAGAATCCCGACCTCGCACCGAATGGTCTGCGCATCACGCCACAAGGCGGTGAATCCGTCGAGTTTGAAGTCGAGACCGAACCAGAGATTCGGACCGATGGCGGCCCACAGTTCGAGACGCCAGCAGAGAAACACCTCGTCGGTGAGGCGAACGTCGAGTTTCAATGTGCGGTCGCCGCGAACGACCAGTTCGACCATCCAAACCCGGAGTTCTGCGATCACGAACCCGAGACCGTCACGCTCGATGACCCGGCGTACGTCGACGGAAACGGGAACATCCACGTTCCAGGGCGACCCGTGGAGTGCCCGGAGTGTGGGAATCCACACGAGTTCGTGTTTAACGGGGTTTGGGTGTTCTTCGGATGACCGGCATCAACTGGCCTGCGGGCTTCGAGCGAACTCCCCAGCGTCGCCGTGAACCGAACCGCAACTTCGAGGTGCGGATGGGGCAGGTGACGGAAGACCTCGCGACGGAGATGAACCGCCTCAACCCGGACGAGTGGCGGGCCTCAATCGGCAACAGCCACACGAAGTCGAACACGCTCCCGCTCCATAACGCGAACCCAGAGGACCCCGGATTCGTCCTCCGCTGGACGAAGGATGGGCAACAGTTCGCGGTGGCGTGTGACGCCTACTCCCGCTTGCGAGACAACGCCCGCGAGGTCTGCTTGTGGGTTCACGAAACCCGGATGCGCGCGAACCGGGCGGTCGTCACTGGCGAAAGCGAATTTGCCGCGGCGCGGCTGCCGAGCGAGGACGACGAGACGGTCGTCGCGTCGCCGCCGCCCCACACTGTGCTCGACGTCGCACCCGACGCGCCCGACGACGCAGTGGAAGCCGCCTTTCGCGAGAAAGCGAAAGAGGTCCACCCGGACCACGGCGGGAGTACCGAGGCGTTTCGACAGCTGAAGGCCGCCAAGGAGGCGATGCTCGATGCGTAACGCCACCAGCTACCGGACGACGGTGACCGGCCGCTCGGTCGTTTCCTACGGGCCGTCCGCCCACGTCGACGGGGACGGCTACGTCCTGTCGTTTTCGACTGATGCGGGCCGAGTCGAGATACTCGTCGACGAGCGAGCGATGTACGACCTCTGGAGTGAGGTTCGGGGCGTGCCGTGGCCCGAAGCGACCCACGAGCAAGACGAACACGACCGGCTGGTTCGCCGAGTGCTCCATGCCGCAAACGATGCGGACACGGCGATGCTTCGAGAGATGCTCCGCACGCTCTGTGCGGAGCCGTACTGAGAACAAACTGAACTGCGGCCCGGACCCACTGGCGACTCCGGTTCGATTCCGGATGGGTCCCTCGACAGCGAGCGCGTGTTAGCTTGGAACCCTACCCGCGCTCGCTGTCACACACAGACCCATGCAAACGCACACAGACCCGCGTGTTGGTTGTTTCGCCCGTCCACCCGGAGGTGTTGGCTTGCGGTGAGCCCGCCACCCGTCGAGGACCCCAGTGACCTGTCGGTTCGGGAGATGTACGAGATGTTCCTCGACGCGAAGCAACTCGACTACACCGAGGAGACGCTTCGGGACTACGAGACGCGACTCCGCCAATTCGTCGAGTGGGCCGAAGACGGCAACGAAATCGAGCGGATGGGCGACATCACTGGCTGGCAACTGGAGCAGTTCAAACCCTACCGGCAGGGCCAGGACCTCGCGCCGACCACGATGAAGGGCCAGATGACGGCGTTGAAAGTCTGGCTTGATTATGCGGCCGACATCGAGGCCGTCGACGACATGTTGCCCTACAAGGTCAACGTCCCGACGCTCACCCAGACGGAGGAGACCGACGACACGCTCCTGGAGGCCGACGACGCGAAGGCGCTAATCGAGCACTACCGGGAATCACAGGTCGAGTACGCGACGGAGCGACACGTCGCCCTCGAACTCGCGTGGTTCACCGGCGCGCGCCTCGGCGCGCTTCGCTCGCTCGACGTGGGCGACTACCAGTCAGCGGACCAGCTCATCTGGTTCCGACATCACCCGGACTCGACGCCGCTGAAGAAGAAAGTCGACGGGGAACGCCCTGTCGGCCTCCCACCGGAGACCTGTGAGGTCCTGGATGTCTGGATTAAGTCGGTGCGTCCGGACAAACGCGACGGCGACGGTCGCCGCCCGCTCCTCTGTTCGCGACAGGGGCGGCCGTCCGTCTCCACCATCCAGAACTGGATCTATCAGGCGACGCTCCCCTGTGTCGCTTCCTCGTGTCCACACGGGAAGGACCCACGTTCCTGTGAGTGGACCGAGCGCAGCAAAGCGAGTCAATGCCCGTCGTCGCGGTCACCGCACCAGGTGCGGACCGGGTCGATTACGTGGCAACTGAACACCGGCCTCTCTTTCGAGGCCGTCGGCACGCGCGTCAACTCCGACCCCGACACGCTCCGCCGTTACTACGACAAGGCCAGCGATGTCGAGAAGCTCGAACAGCGACGGCGTGCCTTCGTCGAGAAACTCAACTTCGAATCCGATGATAGCTAACGATACTACCACCGATAGGCGAACCGAAAATAACCATGCAGCCAAGCGATTTGCTGATGTCCCTCCGACCCCATTCTCTCAGTTACCGAAAATTGACGTAGCGAACAGTATCTCTGCATTCATCTGACGCTGGTCGCGGCGTAACCGTTGGGTCAGTCAGCGCTGTGAGCCGGGAGATGACCACAGTTTACGCAGCCGTTGTGTTTGGTCGTCTGGTAGTTCAGTTCAGAGCCGCACACCGCACAGTTGTAGCGAACGTGTTCCATCGGCATAGTGTTAGGTAGAATGACAGATATAGCTTTCGTGGGATGGCGTGTCGTGGACGGGGCTGGCGGAAGCCCCGTTAACGACACCACCCACGTATTCCTCACCAGTTAGGTATCACGTGCATGCTGTACTGTGGGGTAATCAGAGTATGGCGACGACGCAGGCACAATACGACATCCGGGCCGACCGCGGGACGAACACGCTGTATATTGAACTGGCCGGAACACTGGACGGGCCGACGATAAAGACGGCGGCGGCTGAGACAATCACGTCGGCGAAGCACCTCAGCGAGGGGTTCAGTGTGATAACCGACATCTCGAAGTTCAGACCACCGTCACCGGAAGCCGCAAAGCCCATCAAGCGGGCACAGGCCGAGTTGAAAGAGATGGGCGTCGGCGATGTCGTCCGAATCGTCGACGAGGAGACGAGCACGGTTACGGAAAACGCGTTCCAGCGCCGGTCGCGAGCGGCCGGGTACGAGGGGAAGACCGCGAAGTCGGTCGAAGAGGCCGAGCGACTCCTCCACTGAATCCCGAAATCTCTTAGGCGATTTCTCCGCGACGGTGTACCGATGAGCCCAATCACCGAGTCGCTCCCGGACCGGCCGCTGTCGTCGAGTGAGATACACGCCCTGGAAGCCCAGCGCGACGCGTACGGCGTCGCGCCGGTGGGCTTTGCGCCCGACCGGGACATCGTCGTCGCGTTCGTCGTCATCGTGGGCGGCGAACGGGGTCACAGTCTCGGCTTCGACACAGACGCGGAGCAGTGGGTGGTCGTCGAGTCGTTCGAGGACGGGGACGACTTCTCCGCGGTCACCGAACGCCTCCGGTCCTGGGTCGGCGACGACTGGGACGAAGAACTGGCCGAGGAGAACCGAGGCTGATAGCGGTCGACGTTCGTGTCATCTCGACTGAGAAATATTGAAGTACCTGTGTGCCTATCGTTAACATGGAACCCCCGAGTTCCCGGCGGGAACCACCGCCGTAGCTTCAGGGATTGGCATCGCCGGTCGAACATCGTCGGCGGGGCATGGCCACCCCGTCGACGGCGGTTCGGTTCGTGTTCTCCGCCAGTAATCGAGACACTACGATGAGTGTTCTAGTTGCCGTGCTCCGGGTAGGTGAGACGCCGCCGATAGGGGCCGGAATGCGCCCGCGGTTCGAGGCGCACCTTTACGGCGGTGGTCTCCCGCGGTTCGTCGGCTACCGAGTCGACGACGGGCCACGACTCGTTCGCCTCTCGGGTACGTACGCGCCTGCCTTCTCCGAGTCACCGGCGTTTCCGGTCACGGACCTCCTGCTGGCAGTCCCCGAGTGTCGCGCGCTCTCCGCCATCGCCCAGCGACTCGATACGCTCTCCACGAAGGCCGAGGCGAACTACGGGCGCGACTTCACCGCGATGGTGTTCTCGACGGACGTCGAGTGGGGAAGCGACGGGTACGGGCGTCTCTTCGAAGCCCGGAGCCAACTCGAAGCGCACCCGTTCGAGGGCGAGGTATCGCTCACGCTGACGCCCGGGGCGACGGCGGACCAGCGGACCGCACTCCGAGCGAACCTCGACCGGATTCGTGGGTCGACGCGCGTGTTCACGGAAGCCGACGGCGACGAGACGCCGTAGCGGGCGGAGCAGTTTTGGCGTCGGCGACGTAGCGACACGTATGGACGCGGGTCGGCTCCCGGGAACGAACCAGCGCGAGCAAGTGGTCGCACACGTCGACATGGACTGCTTCTACGCAGCCTGCGAACGCCGCCGAGAACCCGCCCTCGACGGCGAACCCCTCGTCGTCGGCATGGGCTACGAGAGCGGGACGACACACGGGGCCGTCGCGACAGCGAGTTACGAGGCGCGGGAGTACGGCGTCGAATCTGCGATGGCTATCTCCGAGGCGTTAGAGCGCTTGCCGCGGAAGGTTGAGGCGGCAGCGGACCCGGACCTGTCAGTGGACGACGCGGGATTCTACCGACAGGTGGATTTGGACCACTACGAGGCCGTCGCGGCCGAGGTGAATAAGATTCTCCACGAGACGGCCGACGTGGTCCGCGAGGTGAGCATCGACGAGGCGTACCTGGACGTGACCGACGAGGTGGGCTGGGACGACGCCGAAGCGTGGGCCGCCGACCTCAAGGCAGCCATCGAGGACTCAGTGGAAGTCGTCGCCAGCGTCGGCGTCGCGCCGACGATGAGCGCCGCGAAAGTCGCGAGCGACCACGACAAACCCGACGGCTTGGTCGTCGTCGAACCCGGAGAAGTACGGTCGTTTTTCGCGCCGCTCCCCGTCGAGGAAGTCCACGGGGTCGGGCCGGTGACCGTGCGCGAACTCGCCGAAATCGGCGTCGAGACGGCGGGTGACCTCGCAGAGGCGGACCCGGAGACGCTGGACGCGAAGTTCGGCGAGCGTGGGCGAGAGATTCGCCGGTACGCCCGCGGCGAGGACACGCGAACGGTGACGCCGCGCGGGGACCCGAAGAGCCTCTCTCGCGAGTCGGCGTTCACCGAGGCCGTCGAGGAAACGGCCGAGAAAGAACGGAAGGTCCGGACGCTCGCCGCCGCAGTCGCCGACCGGGCACAGCGACGCGGCGCGCGGTATCAGACCATCGGTATCAAGGTGGTCGAACCGCCCTTCGACGTGAACACGCGCGCCCGGTCGCTGCCGGGACCGGTGGCCGACGCCGACCTCGTGGAGTCGGTGGCGCTGGACCTCTTGGACGAGTTTACCGACGCCGCGGTCCGCAAAATCGGCGTTCGCGTCTCGAACCTCGACTTCTCTGTCGGCGAACAGGCGAGCCTCGCTGGGTTCGAGGGCGACGGTGGCGGAGCGGCCACGGGCAGGGGCGACCACGGAGACGACGACGGACGGAACGGACAGGCAAGCCTCGCGGCTTTCGAAGACACGACCGAAACCGCAGAGGTCACCGAGGACGGTGGCCCGCCCGCCGACGGACAGGCCTCGCTACGCGACTTCCGCTGACGCTACGCGACGCCGTTTTCGAGGTTTTCGAGTAACTTCCCGACAAACAGGCCCGCGCGCGGCGAGAGGGTGTCGCGTTCGGTGCTGGTGTCGGTGTCGGTTTCTGGGACCGTCGTGGGGTGGGCCGCCAGCGTCTCGACGAATCGCTGGCTGTGCGTCATCGCGTTGAGCATGTCGACGACGTCGACGACCATCCCCTCGTCGTCCGTGTCCATGTCGGGATAGCGGCGCCGTTCGGCGTCGGTGTACCGAATCGTCCACGCGGGACCGCCGACGGCGTCGACCACGTCGTCGAGCGGTGCGACTTCCAGCGGACCGTCGTCGCTCCCGACGCACACTGTCCCGTCCTCGACGAAAGTATCGTAGCGTTTCATCCCCACATCACGCCGACTGTGTCACATGAGGGCACGAATCACAATAGCAGTTGCTACCGAGTCAACATCGACCCATCGAGTATCTGACTAGCGTCTGACGGAGAGTTATGGGGTGTGGCCTGCTCTTGTGGGTAAGAACGCATGGCAGAGACTGAACACATCACTGTCGCGGACACGAGTTCGGGGCCCGGCGGCGCCGAGGAACCGGGCCAGTCCGTCGACGTGCCGGTGGTCGAACTGCTGACGGGCCGCGGATTCATCACCGGCAAGTCCGGGTCGGGGAAGTCCAACACGGCCAGCGTCGTCGCCGAGAAACTGCTCGACAACGGCTTCGGCCTCCTCATCGTCGACATCGACGGCGAGTACTACGGCCTAAAAGAGGAGTACGAGATTCTGCACGTCGGCGGCGACGAGGAGTGTGACATCCAGGTCACGGAGGAGCACGCGGGCAAAATCGCCTCGCTCGCCTTGGAGCAGAACGTCCCCATCATCCTCGACGTCTCGTCGTTCTTGGACGAATCGGAGGCCGAGACGCTGTTGACCGAAGTCGCCAAACAACTGTTCGCCAAGGCGAAAAAGCAGAAACAGCCGTTTCTCTTGCTCGTCGAGGAGTGTCACGAGTGGATTCCGGAGAAGGGCGGGATGGGCGAAGTCGGGAAGATGCTCATCAAAATCGGCAAGCGCGGGCGGAAACACGGCCTCGGAATCGTCGGCATCAGTCAGCGACCGGCCGACGTGAAGAAGGACTACATCACCCAATGCGACTGGCTGGTGTGGCACCGACTGACGTGGAACAACGACACGAAAGTGGTCGGTCGTATCCTCGACACCAACTACGCAGACGCCGTCGAGGACCTGAACGACGGCGAAGCGTTCATGATGACCGACTGGGCCGAGTCCGTCCGCCGCGTCCAGTTCCACCGCAAGCAGACGTTCGACGCGGGCGCGACGCCCGGCCTCGACGACTTCGAACGGCCGGAACTGAAGTCCGTCAGCGACGACCTCGTCTCCGAACTCGAAACGATTAGCGAGGAGAAGCAGGCAACCGAGAACCGAATCAAAGACCTCCGCGAGGAACTGGACAAGAAGAACTCGCGCATCGCCGAACTGGAGACAGAACTACAGGACGCTCGCGACCTCCAGCGGATGGCCGAGCAGTTCACCGACGCCCTCGTCGGTCACGTCGAGGGGTACAACCCCGGACGAACCGCACAAGAGGAGATGCGGCGTCACCGCGAACGGTTCGTGACCAACGGCGACGCCCCCGACGCCCGCCACGACGGGGACTCGGATTCCAAGGCGGACGAAAACAGCGACGAGGGAGGCGAACCTGCGGACGCCACGTCCGGCGGCGGGTTCGGGGACGCGTTCAGCGCCTTCGCCGCCGGCGGGGCGGCGATGAACGGCGGCAGTCCCGACGAGTCGGACGCGTCTGCGAACGGGTCGACGACGAACGGTTCTGGAGGCGACCCCGACGAAGCGCTCGCGGCCGCGATTGCGGCCGTCGAGGACGATGCGACGGAGCAGAATACCTCCCCGGACGTGGACGAGGTCGAACCGGACGACGAGGCGAATCCGGTCGTCACCGACATCGTCGCCGACATCGACGCGATGGCGGAGAAGACCCGCCGGATGCTCTCCTACTACCGGGCGCAGGGACCGGGAACGCCCCTCAACGCCCACTTCTCCGCTGGCGGGTCCGGCGACCGCACGTCGGCGTACGCCCGCAACCGGACGCTACGCCTGCGCGGCCTCATCGAACACGTCGGCCGCGGGAAGTACGACTATCGACTCCGTGACCTCGTCGACGAGGAATCGGACGCGCGGCTAGACGAGGACGAACGAGAGGAACTGGCCTCGCGCATCGAACGCGAAGCGGTCGACGGACATTCCACGTCGCAGTAACCGCCCGCTGACGACTTCTGTTTAGTTCAGCGGTTCGACGAGGTCTTCGAGCGCCGCCCGAGGGTCGTCGGCCTTCGCGACGCCGCTCGCCAGCAGGACGCCCGTCGCGCCGAGGTCGCTGGCCGAGACGAGGTCTTCGCCGGTGGAGATGCCCGCGCCGCAGAGCACGTCCACGTCGCCGTCCACGCGGGCGGCGGCGTCGACAGCGCCGGTGACGATGTCCGGGTCGGCCTTGCTCACGGGCGTCCCGGTCCCGATGAGTTCCGGTGGCTCGACGGCGACGGCGTCGGGGCCGAGGGCCGCGGCCGCGCCGATTTGCTCGGGGTTGTTGGCACAGACGATTGTTTCGAGGTCGGCCCGGTCGGCCGCGTCGAGGCTGGCATCGATGTCCGCGAGTTTCATGCGGTTCTCGGAGTGGTTCAAGAGCGTGCCGACCGCGCCCGCGTCGGCGACGGCCTCGGCGAGCGTACTGCCGGTGTGACTCCCGTACTCGTTGGGGCTGACGTGTTGCGCCCACGTCTCGACGCCCGTCTCGGCGACAGCGTCGATGTGGGCGGCCTGCGGAGCGACGGCAACGCGGACGCCGGAATCGTCGCTCACGTCGGCGGCGGCGGTCGCTACTTCGATCGGGTCGCACGGATACGCCTTCAGGTTGACGAGGACGAACATATCTCCCTCACCGTAGGCCTTCGGCAAATAGGTTGCGAGGACGGTATCGAACCGCGTCCTTATCACCGCCCCTCGGATGCTTCCGAATAGTGCCCTCACGAACCCGCGAGAACGCAGCTCCGGTGTCGTTCCTCCCGACGCTCGCCGCGAACCTGTTTCCCCTCGTTGGCATCGCCGTCTTCGAGTGGCGTGTCGCGGAATTGCTGGCGGTCTACTGGGTGGAAATCGGCGTCGCGCTGGTCTCCTACGGCGTCGCCGCGCTGTTCGCGCGTCGACCGGTGGTACTCGACGGTCGACAGTTCTACCTCCCGGGCGTGAGCCCCGAGGCCGACCGCGCCGAGAAGTGGGAGCGCGACCCTCGCCCCCTCGACCTCCCGTGGTCGCTCCCACCGGTGTACCCGCGAAACGGCAGACTTGTCTTCCTGACGCTCGTCACGGGATTCGGCTTTCTGGGTTTCTTTCTCGCGGCATCGCCGGGCGTCGTGGAGAGTCTGCGTTCGCCGTGGCTCGGGCTAGCGGCGGCCGGGATGGTTCTCTCTGACTGGCAACACCTTTCTCGCGAGTTCTTCAGCGAGAACCGCTACGAGGAGCTATCCGCGCACATGGTGCTGGAGATACCCGGCCGATTCCTCTTTTTCGCGGTCGCCTACGTACTTCTCTTGGGGTCAATCGGTCTGCTCTCGCTCGTTTTCGGCATATTCCTCCTTCGAGAGATGGGCATCGTCGTTCCGGCGTTCGAGTTGGCGGACCTCTTCGCGGCGACGATAGTGGTGGGAAAGGTCGCCGTCGAGTGGTCGCGGTTCCGAGCAGAGACCGAGGCAGAGCCATCCGGGTTCGCGACGTGGTTCCTGCCGGAGGACCCGCGGGAGTGAGGGTGGCGGTGAGCGTTCCCCGAATGGATTCTGCCACCGACGGCGGCCGAGAGTGACCATTAAGACGGTGGGTGAACAACTGTCCGCAGAGACGTTGTGACACTTGGGGACGCGAACGGAACACCGACAGTACTCGTCGTCGAAGACGAACAGCACCTCGCCGACCTCTACACGGACTACCTCGCCGACCGGTACCGCGTGGAGACGGCTTACAGCGGCGAGGAGGGCATCGCGATGCTCTCGCCGGACGTCGACGTGGTACTGCTGGACCGTCGGATGCCGGTCGTCTCGGGCAACGAGGTGCTCGCCGAAATCGAAGAGCAGGGCTACCCCTGTCGGGTGGCGATGGTGACAGCGGTGAATCCCGACTTCGACATCATCGAGATGCGCGTCGACGACTATCTCGTCAAGCCGGTGACCCGCGAGGACCTGCGGGAAGTCGTCGAACGACTCCACAAAATCGCCGCCTACAACGAGCAACTGCAAGAACTCACCTCGCAAAAGCTCAAACGGAACGTCCTGCAGGTCGAGAAGACGCAGGCGGAACTCGAATCCAGCGAGCGCTATCGGCGCTTGCAGTCGGAAATCGCCGACATCGAGAAGAACGTCGACGCGCTAGCCGCGGAGTTAGACGTCGAGAAAGAAGACTTGCGCCTCTAGTCCTTCCGCTTGACTACGTCGCCGAGGGTGTAGCCGCCGCTGCTGTTGCCGCCGGACCACTCGGTGTCGTCCGAACTGCCGCCCGCGCTCAGGTCGATGTCGAGCGCGCGCTCCAGTTTCTTTCGCACGTCGTCGCTCGGGAGCGAGTTCCCCTGCTCCAGTTTGCGGATGAGGCTGGCCTTCTCGTTGAGTTGCTGGGCCAGGTCCTTCTGACTCAGGCCGCGGGATTCGCGGGCCTTCCGAATCTGGTCGTCGAAATCCTGCGCAATCTCGTCCATCTCGTCGAACATGTCCCGGCGGCGGGAACCCCCGGACGACGACCCGGAGGACCCGCTGGACCCCGAAGAGGAACTGCTGGAGCTAGACCCGCTCGACGAGGTGGAGTACTTCGTCGAGGTGGACGACGAGGCGTCCTGAGTTTTGACCTCCGTACCGAAGTCGGTACACTCGTCGCAGACGTCGAGTTCGGCCCCCTCGATTTTCACGCGGTTCGGAGACGAAACCTCCTTGCCGCACATCTCGCACTGAACCATGTCCCGGAATTGGACGGGCCACCGTATAAATGGTGCGCTGGAAACTACAGCGCCCGCATCGAGTAGTAGAAGCGTTGGGCCGCGGTCACGTGGCCCACGACGGCGAACACGGCCAATAGAAGGCCCACCAGTCCGAAGCCACCGACCGCCGGTTGGACGAACGCGACGATTCCCGTGACGATTCCCACGAGGGCGAGCCGGTCGGCCCTACCGAGGAGACCGCCGTACACGCGGTCGAGGCCCACGGCTTGGGCCTGCGTCCCGAGGTACGAGGTCATGAGGACGCCGGTGACGGCGGCGATGCCGAGTATCCAGCGCTCCACACCGGCCGCGAGACCCACGATGATGACGATGTCGGCGTAGCGGTCGAGGACGTGGTCCAAGAGGTCACCGCCCGCCGAGGCCACGTCCATCTCGCGGGCGAGCGCCCCGTCCACGAGGTCCAGCCAGCCGTTCAGGAAGACGAGGACGGCCCCGACGAGGTACAGCAGGGGGTCGGATGCGGCGACGGCGTAGACGCCGCCGGCGGCCACCGCCAGGAGGAACGCGAGGACGCTGACGCCGTTCGGCGAGAGGCCGACCACTTGCGCGGCCCCGACGAACGGTCCGAGCGCCCGGTCGGCGACCGAGCGGAACTGGTCGAGCGTCATAGCCAGTCGAGGTAGGAGACGGTCCCGGCGCTCGGTTCGCGCTCTCCGGCGACCACGCGCTCGATTTCGGCGGCCACCTCGTCGGGGCCGCGGTCGGTCGTGTCAATCTCGTAGACGCTCTCGGTACCGTGACGGGAGACGGCTTCCGAGAGGACCACGTCGAGCGCCTCGGACTCGGCGTTCTCGTAGGCTTTCGAGTCCGAGTCGCCGCGCTCTCGCAGGCGCTCGACGATACTGTCGGGGTGCGCGCGCAAGACGACTACGCGGTCGGCATCGAAGTTGTGTGCGAGATGGGACTCGAACAGCACGTCGTCGCGGCCGTCCAGCCACTCGGCGACGGCGTCCATGTCCGCGACGAGACTACCACGTTCCTCGTCCACGCCGGTGGCGAACTCCTCGGACTTGATGACCTCGTTGAGGTGGACGACAGGGATGTCGGTGTCCAGTCGGTCCGTCGCCGTCGTCTTGCCCGTCCCGGGCGTGCCGGTCACGGCGACTCTCACGCCTCGACCACCTCGATGACTTCGTTCAGGACCGAGACGGCCCGTCGGGTGTCCTCCTCGGTGCCGCAGGTGATGCGGATGCACTCCGGGAGACCGAACGAGGAGCAGTCTCGGACGATGACGCCTTCCTCTTGGGCGGCCGTGGCGACGGCCGAGGCGTCGCCGACTTCCGCGAGGACGAAGTTCCCGGCGCTCTCCCACGTGTCGGCGGCGAGTTCGTCGTAGATGTACTCGCGCGCCCACGCCGCCGTCTCGATGGAGCGTTCGACGTGGTCGTCGTCGGACAGCGCGGCGAGTCCGGCCCGGCAGGCCAGTTCGCTGGCCGAGAACGGCGTGTTGATTCGGGCGTACGCGTCGGCCCACTCTTCGGGGACCAGCGCGTACCCGAGGCGGACGCCCGCGAGACCGTACGCTTTCGAGAAGGTCCGCAGTATCGCCACGTCGTCGCGTTCGTCCAGCAGGGGGCGTTTGCTCGGCGAGTCGGTGAACTCGCCGTAGGCTTCGTCGACGAGGACGAGCGTCTGCTCGTCGGTTTCCTCGGCGATGGTTCGGACCGCTTCGGTCGTGAACTCCGCGCCGGTCGGATTGTGCGGGCTGGTGAGGTAGACGATTCGCTCGCCGTCGTAGTCTTTCAACACGGTGTCAGCGGTCTGCGCGAAGTCCTCGGATTTCGAAATCGAGAACTCGTTCACCTCGCCGTGGTGGTAGCGGGCGCTCATCGCGTAGTAAGCGAACCCGGGCGTCGGAACGAGGACTTCGTCGCCGGGTTCGAGCATCGCCCTGGCGAGGCAGTCCAGCGCGCCGTCGCCGCCGTTCGACAACCACACCTGTTCCGGGGTCGTCTCCCACAGCGAGGCGAGTTCCTCGACGAGGTCGGCGTGGGACGACTTCGGATAGGAGTGCATCCGTTCGGCGGCGCCGCGGATGGCGTCGACCGCCATCGGACTCGGGCCGAACATGTTCTCGTTCGACGCGAGTTTCACCATCTCGTCTGGGTCGAGGCCGAGTTCACGGGCGACTTCCTCGATACCGCGACCCGCGCGATAGACCGTATGCGTAGAGAGGTCCCGTGTGTCCATGACTGTGCCAAACGGGTCGGGCGGCTTAAGCGTGCCCACCTGTGAGTCTGCGGTGGCCCGTGCTGGCCGTCTGGCCCCCTAGGGACCGAAAACGGTAACTCCCGATGGCGTGTGGGTCGGCCCAATGCCGCTTCTCATCGACGTTCGGAAACTGACGCTCATCACCGAACTCATACAGGACGGCGCGGAGGAAGTCGCGGGGTCGCTGGCCGCTCTCGCGGGCGTCGACGCGTCGGTGGAGATAAAGAGCCTCTCCTTCGTCCAACCGGACGATATCGCCGCGGAGATGGGGACCGGGGAGATATACAGCGCGCGCGTCAGATTGACGGAACCGCCCTACGGCGTGTTCCTGATGACGTTCTCGACAGCGACGGCCGCCGAAATCGCGGAGTTGATGACCGGTACGGAAGTCGACGACGGATTCACCCAGTTGCAGGAGTCCGCCTTACAGGAGATGTGCAACATCCTCACCTCCGGGTTCATCGACGGCATCGCGAACACGCTGGAGGCGACCATCGACATGGGGACCCCGACGGTCGAACAGGCCGAGACGACGGCGGTGACCGACGCCGCGCTCTCGCACGTCCGCCGGGACTCGCTGACCATCGTCCTCGATTCGCTCGTCGACATCAAGGAGACGGACGTGGCGTTCTCCCTGCGAATCTTCCTCGTCCCGGACCCGGGATCGTTCGTCCACCTCATCGACCAACTCGACCGAGACGTGGAGAGCGGGAAGCCGACGAACGCCGACACCGCCGACGTGGAGGAATTGGACATGTCTGGCGACGTGCAGGCGTTCGAGGACGCCTTCGGTGAGGACTGACGTAGCCTGCCGATTTCCCGACGTTGAAGGGCCTGCCAGCTAACGTCGGACTATGACTGCAGTCGACGCGGCCGTTTTCGCGACGCACCTCCTGTTCGCTGGCCTCTGGTCCGGGAGCGTTCTGTTCACAACCTACGCCGTCCTACCGACGGCGCTGAACGGCGACACCCGAGCGGGGCCGCTCTCGGCGATAACCGGGAAACTCACGACGGTATCGCGGGCCAGCGCCCTGCTCCTGTTCTTGACCGGCGGACACCTCGCCGCCACGCGATACACCACCGAATCGCTGACCGGGAGCGGCCGCGGCTACCTCGTCCTCACGATGATACTGCTGTGGTTCGTCCTGGCGGGACTCGTGGAAGTCGCCACGTCGAAACTCTCCGACGGCTTCGATCAGAAGAAGGTCCGCGAACCGGCCCGCGACGCCCGCCCCTTCCTCCTCGGCGCGTCGCTGGTCGCGGTGTTGCTCCTCGTCAACGCCGGTGCGATTCTCGGCTTCTACTACTAGAGGCGCTCGGCCACGTGGTCGGCACACTTCAGCGCCAACGCCGCTATCGTCAGCGTCGGGTTCATCGACCCGGCGGTGACGAACACTGACGACGACGCCACCGAGAGGTTTCCCACGTCGTGGGTCCGTAACTGCGGGTCGACGACGCTCGTCGCCGGGTCGGACCCCATTCGCGTCGTCCCCATGTGGTGATACGCCGGGCCGGTCCCGCCGCCGTCCGGTCCGGCGGTCCACGAGATGTCGACGCCCAACTCGTCCAGTATCGACTGCTGAATGTCGGTCGCCCGCCGGAGCGACCGTTCGACTCTGTCGCCCCACGACCACTGGATATCCGGAACGGGGTTCCCGTGATCGTCGGTCTGTGACGTATCGAGGGCGATGCGGTTCTCCTTCCGCGGCGGTTGGCCGACGAGGCCGCCCATGGCGATGCTGTGGCCGTATGCCTCGCGGAGGCTTTCCAGAAGGGTATCCCCCCACTCGTCGGCCGAGAGCGCCAGTTCGACTGGCGACGGCCCGGCGTAGTTGAGGAACTCCAGTTTGATCGGCGAGAGAGGCGCATCGGATTCGGGGACCACCGTCTCGCCGTCCGCGACGCGTTCGACGGCTTGACCCGGGTCATCGTAGAACTGGTGGCACTCGCTGGTGATGAAGCCGACGTGGTTCTGCCGGGTTCGCTCGTCGATAGTGCCGCCAGCACCGGCGAAGAGGTGTTCCATGAAGTACCGACCGACCAGTCCCGACGAGTTGGCGAGGCCGTCGGGGAACTGTTCGGAGCGAGAGAGGAGGAGGAGCCGTGGAATCTCGACGCCACCGGCCGCGAGGACGAACTCGCGGGCAGTCTGTCGGTGTTCCGTGCCGTCCGGCGTCGCGTAGACGGCGGCGGTCACCCGTCCGTCGCGGTCGGTTTCGAGGCGCTGGACGGGAACCCTGTCCAGTACGGTCGCCCCCGCTTTCTCGGCGTCCTCGACGTGGACGCTGGCGTCGTACTTCGCGCCGGAGGGACACACGGGCTGACAGGTCCCGTACCCGACGCAGGGACCCCGGCCGTCGTATGCCTCGGAGTTGCGAGCGTTCGGGACCGAGTGCATCGCCACGCCGAGCGAATCGCAGGCCTCGGCGAACAAGGAGTCGCTGTACGACGGCGGAAAGCCCGGGAGGGGATAGGGGCCGTCCCGCGCCGGTGCGAAGGGGTTGTCGGCATCCCCCGCGACGCCCAGCGCTCGTTCGGCGTCGGCGTAGTACGGCCGCAGGTCGTCGTAGTCGATGGGCCACGCCGGGTCGTCGTTGTCGTGACTGCCCTCGAAATCGGTGGGGTGGAGGCGCATCACCATCCCCTGCCAGTGAAGGGTCGACCCGCCGATGCCCTTCACGCGGGAGACGTTCAGCGGGTAGTATCGGTCGCCGCTCGCAGAGAAGTCGTCTCGCTCGCCGCCCATTCCCCAGACGGAGACGTCCGAATCGGGCCGAATTGCCGCTTCCATCTGGTCGGGCCTGTCGGCGAAGTCGAAGCGCGGCCCGGCCTCCAACACGACCACGTCGTGGCCGTCGCTCGCCAGTCGGCTAGCGACGAGCGCCCCCGCGGGACCCGCGCCGACGATACACACGTCGGCACGAGGGGCAGGCGTGCGGTCGACCTGCATCTCACCAGCGATTA
This sequence comes from Haloarcula marina, assembly GCF_024218775.1. Classification (NCBI taxonomy): domain Archaea; kingdom Methanobacteriati; phylum Methanobacteriota; class Halobacteria; order Halobacteriales; family Haloarculaceae; genus Haloarcula; species Haloarcula marina. Next base: position 1,844,733 of record NZ_CP100404.1, read on the forward strand.
GGCAAACCTAAACTTAGGCGTTGCCATCGCTGTCGAAAAGAATCTCCGCCGTTCAGGGAATCTTGACGGAGTGTTTGAGCGTGCCGAGACCCTCTATCTCTATCTCCACTTCGTCGCCGTCTTCGAGAGGGCCGACGCCCTCTGGGGTGCCGGTGGCGATGACGTCGCCGGGTTCCAGGGTCATGTACTCCGTAATCTCCGCGATGAGTTCTTCGACGGAGAAGATGAGGTGGTCGCGGGAAGAAGACTGTCGCACTTCGCCGTTGACACGACTCTCGATGGTGGCGTCCTCGGGAACGTGTTCGGGCGTCGCCACGAGGGGGCCGATGGGACAGGAGTTGTCGAACGCCTTGCCGCGGACCCAGTTCTGTTCCTTGTTCTGGTCGTCGCGGTTCGAGATGTCGTTGAGGCAAGTGTAGCCCGCCACAACGTCCATCGCGCCCTTCTCGCTGACGTTCTTGCACTGCTCACCGATGACGACGCCGAGTTCGGCCTCGAAGTCGATGCGCTCTTTCCCCGAGGGGAGCGTGAGGGTGTTCCCGTGGGAGGCCACCGAATTCGGCGCTTTGAGGAACAGCATCGGCCGGTCCGGGAGGTCCGAGTCCATCTCGGCCGCGTGGTCGGCGTAGTTGCGCCCCACGCAGACGATTTTCGTCGGTTCACACGGCGGCAGAATGTCCACCTCGTCGGGAGAGTACGTCTCGTCGCCGAAGGCGATACGGCCGTAAGGACCCGCCGCGGCCGTGACGACCGGTTCACCGTCTTCGACGGTCCACCGACCGCCGCGGACGTTCCCCGCAGAATCGCGGAATCGGACTCGCTTCATGAAAATGACGACTCGGGGACGACGGATAAGCGTTTAGGAGGCGGGTCCCGCCGCCGCTGGGCGATTTCGACGACCGTCTACGGTGCCGTCGGCAGTTGTCTGACTCACGGCCGCTACGGGTGACCGAACGGCTTTTCAAATGCGCCGGGCTACGCTCGTCGCATGAACGTTCTCGTCGTCGGTGCCGGGTCGATGGGGCGCTGGTTCGCACGGACGCTCCGCGCCCACACCGACGCGACACTCGCTTTCGCCGATGTCGACAGCGACGCCGCCGCCGAAGCGGCCGACGCCGTCGACGGCCGTGCCGTTCCGACAGACACTGACGAGCGCTTCGACGTGGTCTGTCTCGCGGTTCCGATGCCCGTCGCCGAGGCGGCTATCGAGTCGTACGCCGACCGCGCGACGGGTGCCCTCGTCGATGTCAGCGGGAGCATGACCGACCCGCTGGCCGCGATGGAAGCGGCCGCCCCGGAACTCCAACGAGCGAGTCTCCACCCGCTGTTCGCCCCGGAGAACGCGCCCGGTAACCTCCCGGTCGTGACCGCCGCCGGTGGCGACCTCCTCGACACCGTCATGGGGGCGCTCTCCGCCGCCGGAAACGACACCTTCGAAACGACCGCCGCCGAACACGACGAGGCGATGGAGACGGTCCAAGCGGGCGCACACGCGGCCGTCCTCGCCTACGCTACGGCCTTCGAGGGCGTCCCCGACCGGTTCCAGACGCCCGTCTCTGCGGTCCTCGGGGACCTGGCCGAACAGGTCGCCTCGGGGGACGCCCACGTCTACGCCGACATTCAGGAGACGTTCGACGGGGCCGACCGGGTCGCCGACGCCGCCCAGCGAATCGCCGACGCCGACCGCGAGGCCTTCACCGAACTATACGAGGACCTCCGATGAACGCCGAAACCCGTCAACAGGTTCGCGAGAACGCCCAGTACCTCCGTAACGTGCGCCCGCTGGACCCCGAGGAGATTCACGAGTACGTCGAGGGGCGACCACATCCCGCTGTCGTGAGGCAGATTCTCCGCGAGGAGGCCGTGGAACTCGGCATCGTCGAGCGCGACGACGGAACCTTCGTTCCCGCGCCTGAGGGGGCACTCTCGGTCCCGTTCCACGGCGTCGAGCGATTCCCCGACGAGTACGACGAGCGACTGGACGAGATACTGGCCGAGGCCTACGGCGACGACTGGGCGCGCGGCGAGAGCGGCGACAGACTCCGCGAGCGCATCCGGGCGTTCAAGGAACAGTACCTCCGGCAGGACGAGGTGAAGTACGACGAACTGACCGCACACGGGTACGCCATCTACCACTTACCGGGGTACTACGCGACGGCCCAGTACGTCCTCGGCGACCTGATTGCGGACGGCCTGCTCCCCAACCAACTCCGCGTCCTCGACGTGGGTGCTGGGGTCGGCGGCCCCGCGCTCGCGCTCCTCGACTTGCTCCCCGACGATGCCCTGCTCGACTACCACGCCGTCGAACCGAGCGCGGCCGCCGACGTACTCGCAGAACTGCTCGAGGACCCGGGGGCGAACGTCAGTGTGACCGTCCACCGGGAGCGAGCGGAGGAGTTCGACCTCGACGGCGTCGTCGCCGGGGGCGGTCCCTTCGACCTCGTCCTGTTCAGCAACGTCCTGAACGAGTTGGGAGACCCGTCGGCCGTCGTCGAGCGGTATCTGGGCGGCCTGGCCGACGACGGCACTCTCGTCGCCCTCGAACCCGCCGACCGCAACACCGCCCTCGGCCTGCGCGAGGTGGAGCGAGCGGTCGCCGACGACGGCCCGGCGACGGTGTACGCGCCGACGGTCCGCCTGTGGCCCCACCAGTCGCCGACGAGCGAATCGTGGTCGTTCGACCGGAAACCGGACATCGAGGTCACGCCCACGCAGCGCCGACTCGACGCCGCGGGCGGCGACGACGGTGAGTTCGTCAACGTCGACGTACAGTACGCCTACAGCGTCCTCCGACTGGACGGCGGGCGAGCAATCGAGATGACGCCGGACCGGGGGACCCACGCACCGATGGCCGACGCCGAGTCTTACGTCACGGACCGAGTCAATCTGGTCGCGATAAAGCTCAGTCACGACCTCTCCGAAGAGGGGTCGAACTCGCTGTATCTGCTCGGCGACGGAAGCCAGCAGGTCGACCACTTCGCCGTCGTCACCGACCCCTCCCTGTTGAACGACGACCTGCGGCAGGCCGACTACGGCGACCTGCTCTCGATACAGAACGCGCTGGTGCTGTGGAACGACGACGAGGAAGCGTACAACGTCGTCGTCGACGGCGAGACGACCGTCGACCGGGCGCGGTGACGAGCGCGGAACAGGCAGTGGGTTTTTCTCGCACACGACCCCAGACGGGATATGAACGACGACGAGCCGACGATTCTGCTGACGAACGACGACGGCATCGACAGCGTCGGGTTGCGGGCGATTTACCACAGTCTCTCGCGAGTCGGCGACGTGACCACCGTCGCACCCGCGGAGGACCAGAGCGCCGTCGGCCGCGCCCTCTCGCACGAAGTCGACGTGCGAGAGCACGAGATGGGGTACGTCGTCGACGGAACGCCCGCGGACTGCGTCGTCGCCGGACTGGAAGCGCTCGTCCCCGAAACCGACCTCGTGGTCGCGGGCTGTAACCGCGGCGCGAACCTCGGCGCGTACGTCCTCGGGCGGTCCGGAACCGTGAGCGCCGCCGTCGAGGCCACCTTTTTCGACGTGCCAGCCATCGCCGTCTCGATGTACATCCCGGTCCGGGAGGACGCCGCGTTCGCCGACATCGAGGCCGACGCCGACAGCTACGCCGAGGCCGCACGCGCGACGGCGTACCTGGCCGACCACTCCCTCGGCGCGGGCGTCTTCGAGCAGTGCGACTACCTCAACGTCAACGCGCCCGTCGCCGAATGGGGGCCAGCGCCACTCGAAGTCACGAAACCTTCCCGACTGTACGAGATGGACGCGGTCCGGAACGGCGACGCCGTGACGCTCCACGACCGCATCTGGGAGCGCATGGCCGACGGCGACATTCCAGACCCGGAGGGAACCGACCGTCGGGCGGTCGTCGACGGAAACGTCAGCGTCTCGCCGCTGACGGCCCCGCACACCACCGAACATCACGAGTCGTTGGACGCCCTCGCGGAGACGTACGACCCCGAGAGCGGCCCGTAGGTTGATACCCGTCGCCGCTCGACAGACAGACAATGGCGACTGCTGTACATCGTCCCGGCGGGTCCAGACGGTTTCTCTTCGGCGCTGGCCTCGCAGTGGCGCTGTTCGCCGCGCTCGTTCTCTCGCTCGACGTTCGCACGACGGCCACGGAACTGATCGGTGCGAATCCGTGGTTCGTCGCGCTCGCCGTCTGCTGCTCGCTGTTCGCTCAGCTCTGCTGGAGCCTGACGACGGTGGCCCTCGTCGACGGCATCGACGGGTCGCTCCCCCGCCGTCGAATCCAGTTGGGGTACCTCTCTGGAACGTTCGGTAAGCAAGTCCTCCCCCTCGGCAACGTCGGCGGGTCTGCCATCCTCGCCTACGTCATCTCGGAGGACCTGAACCACCGATTTCGGGACGTGTTCGCCGCGGTCACGGCGAGCGAACTGCTCGTGTTCTCGGGGTCGCTCGGCGTGGCCGTCCTCGGATTGGTCGCGCTGTTGGTCGACCCGGTCTCGGGCTTCGACGGGCCGCTCGTCCTCGCCCTGCTCGCGTCGGTCGTCTTCCTCCTCGTCGCTGGCGGTGCGGTCCTCGCGTACCGCCGCCGGTACATCGCCACCCTGGTCGCCTCTATGGCGTCGCTCGTCCGGTTGACCGTCGGGCGACTCTCGACGCGCGTCGGCCGACTGCTCGCACCGCGGCGCGTCGAGGCGGGCATCGACTCGTTTCTGTCCGCGTTCGGCGCGGCGACCGGCGACACTCGGCGACTCGTCTTCGGGGCGACGGCCGCCGTCCTCGGCTGGCTTGCCTTCGCCTTCGCGCTCCTGTTCGGTTTCGCGGCCGTCGACGTCTCGCTCGCCGTCGGCCTCGCGCTGTTTCTCGCGCCCGCCAGCGGCGTCGCGACGTTCGTGCCGACGCCGGGCGGACTCGGCACGACGGAAGTCGGCCTCACCGCGTTTCTCGCGTTCCTCACCGGCGTCCCGCCGGAGGTGGCCGCCGCTGGCGTCCTGGTCTACCGCGTCGCGACGTACTGGGTCGTCGTCTCCGTCGGTGCGATGGCGTCGGTGTACCTCTCGGTGACCGTCTGGCACGCCCTCGACTGACCGTCCACCGGCGATGAGCAGGGTTATCGGCCCGCCACCGCTTGGTCCGATATGAGCGACCGTCGGGCCGCGGGACTGTTCGTCCTGCTGGCCGCCGTCTGGGGCACGGCCTTCATGGCCATCAAGGCCGGACTCGCCGACTTTCCGCCGGTCCTGTTCGCCGCGGTGCGGTACGACATCGCCGGTGCCCTGATGTTGGGGTACGCCGCGACGACGAGCGACTACTGGGTGCCGCGAACGAGGGCAGACTGGCTCACCCTCGCCGTCGAAGCGACGCTCATCATCGCCCTGTACAACGCCTTCCTCTTCGTCGGGGAACAGGACGTGACCAGCGCCGTCGCCGCCATCCTCATCGGGATGAGTCCGATTCTCTCGACGGTGTTCTCCCGCGCGTTCCTCCCCGATGAGCGATTGACGCTTATCGGCACGCTCGGCCTATTGCTGGGGTTCGTCGGCGTGCTCCTCGTCGCGCGGCCCGACACCGCAAACCTGCTCGGCGACGACACGCTCGCCGCCGCGTTCGTGTTGCTGGCCGCCGCGTGTGTCGCCCTCGGGAGCGTTCTCGTCCAGCGACTCGACGGCGGCATCTCCTCTGCGGGGATGGTCGCGTGGTCCAACGCCATCGGTGCGCTCTTGCTCCACGCCATCAGTTTCGGACTGCCCGGTGAATCCGTCGCCGACGTGACCCTCTCGGTCCGCGGTATCGCGGCCCTCGTCTACCTCGCCGTCTTCGCGAGCGCTATCGGCTACGTCGTCTACTTCGACCTCCTGGCCCGCCTCGGCGCTATCGAGATAAACCTCGTCTCCTACGCCGCGCCGATATTCGCCGCCGTCGCGGGATGGCTGGCGCTCGAAGAGACGCTGGAACTGTACGACGCGGCCGGATTCGTCGTCATCTTCGCGGGGTTCGTCTTGCTCAAGCGACACGCGCTGGCGGCGGAACTCTCGCCCGTCGTCGACCGTCTCAGCGGGTTGTTCACCGGTCGCTGACCGCCCAACGTATTTGTCGGCAGGGGGTCAAGCGCGTCCATGAACGCCGACGTTGTCTACATGGTTCGCCTCGCCGCCGTCTTTCTCGTCGCCGGAGCGCTCTTGGGTGCCGGAATCTGGACGTACTGGCGGCTCGGACTGGTGGTCGGACTCGCGGGCATCGCGCTGAGCGTCCTCCTCGTCTCCTACGCCGGGTACGACACCTACCGCTTCGCGACGGCGTAGTCAGAACACGCCGAGGACGAACCCGATACCCATCCCGACGAGAACGACGGCCGAAAACAGCGGGAGGTAGGGGGTGTACTGCTCGACCGTCTCCTCGAAGTGTGTATACCCCGCGAGCAACAGGAGCGTCAGGCCGACGATGCCGACGATGACCGTCAGCGCGTAGGCGGTCATCAACTCTAGACAGTGGTTCGACCCGGCACACAGTGCGATTATCTCGAACTCCTCCTCGTGGGCGAACCCCAGCAGAAACGCGAACCACGCGATACCCCACATCCCGCGGTCGGCGGCGTCTTCGAAGTTGTGTGTCTCGTGAGAGTGCCCGCCGCCGAACGTTAGCACCGCGCGGATTCGGGCGACGACGCTGTTCCCGTCGTCGCCGTGGACGTGGCCGTGGCCGTCGTGCGTGTGGCCGTCGTCGTGGTCGTGAATGTGGCCGCTTTCGTGTTCGTGAGTATGCCCCTCGCCGTGGTCGAACTTCGAGACGGCGTCGCCGTGACCGTGGTCGTCGGTCGCTTCGTCTCCGTAGGAGTGGGCGTGGCTGTGACCGTGCCGGTACTCTCGAACGCCCAGCAGTAGCAGTACGACGCCCGCGACGACGCTCACCGGGCCGCCTATCTCGACCCCCGGCGCTATCGTGAGCGGGTCGTTCACCTGCGTGAGGTCGAAGTACGCCTTCGCGTAGAAGAACACGGCGACCATCGCGATACTACTGACGAGGTGACCGACGCCGATGATGAAACTCGCTGCCAGTCCGTACACCCACTTGTTCGTCCGTTCGAGGGCGTACGATGCGGCGACCGGCCACCCGTGACCGGGCTCGACGCCGTGGACCGCGCCCAGTGCGATTGCCCCAAGTAACAGGCCAGTCGTCTCCGTGTGAAACACGTCGGACCAATCGCAAACGAGCGTTTTAGGGCTTGTTAATACCGAGACGGGGTGGCGCTCATACTGTCGAGCGTCTCGTGGGCTGGATCCGCCGCGACTGCAGTGTGCTCGAACCTCCGGAAACACCCTTTTCTCGACGACATTTCAGATAGTTCTATTTATTTGGGCCGTGTGGATTCGAACCTATGCATGAACTCGTCGTCGATCTGTTGGCACGGAATCTCGATCACGTCGACGAATTCGAGTCGCTGTTCGACGACGTACAGGACGCCCAGCACCCCGGCGTCGTTACTATCTGTTGCTCTGACTCCCGGGTCCTGCAGGACCAGATGTGGGGCAACGACGAACCGGGGAGCATCTTCACGTGCGGGAACATCGGCAACCGCGTCATCCAGCACACGGAGGCCGGTGAAGTCGTTTCCGGCGACGTGCTCTACCCCATCGCGCACACCGGTACTGACACCGCCGTCGTCGTCGGCCACACCGGATGCGGCGCGGTGACGGCGACGTACGACGCGCTGACCGACGGCCTCTCGGACGCGCCGGGCATCGAACACTGCATCGACATCCTCGCCCCCCACCTCGAAGCGGGCGTCGAGGCGCTCCCGGACGACGTGGACCGCACGGGCGCTATCAATCGCCTCGTCGAGTACAACGTGGACCAACAGGTCGCGTTCCTGAGCGAGAGCGAGGACGTGCCGGACGAGACGACTGTCGTCGGCGCCGTCTACGACTTCCAAGACGTGTATTCGGGCCGCCGCGGCCAAGTCCACATCGTCAACGTCGACGGCGAGACGAGCGTCGCCGCTCTCGAAGACGAGCACTCGGAGATTGCGGACCGTATCGAGCGACTCTGGGAGTACTAGAGACAGCGAAGTCGCAGGGCTGAAGTCGGCCGTCGACGAGGTGTGGATATGAGTTCCGAGCAGTCGTTGGACGTGGGGCGCGCCCTCGGGACGGTCCTCGCCGTCGCCGTCTTGGGCACCGTCGTCGGGTACTTTCAGCAGGGGTCGATAGCGGGGGGACTCAGAATCGGAGTGACCGTCGCCGTGGGTGTCGGCGTGGGTATCGTCCTCCTTCAGGCCGTGACCCGTTACTTGGTCGACTAACTCATCGCTCGTCGGAGACCGAATCCGGACGGATTTCGTCGAAGGCCCTTCGTAGAAATTCCCGGAAACGAACCGGACGTTACACCGCCATCGGCCAACTTCGAGTTACCGGCTTTCCCGCTGCTCTACCTTGTTCAGGTAGCTGAAATCCATGATGGATTCTCGTGAAAATAGAGGATATTTCAGGTTCAAGGGTGTCGATATCAGCCGCCACATCGCTTGAACCGCAACCGCATATAAAGTAACTACGGTGGTGGATATGATGCCTTGTTGAAACCATAACTCGGTGGTCTGTTTCAGAAGCCATAGTGCATACACTGCGCTCATCTCTCAGAGCGACTCGGCCCGACTGGCCTACGAAGTAGAATATCTGTGAAGGTGACTGTCACACTTCAGGAAGTACTGACGGCTTCAGCTTCGAGGATGGACTTCAAATTCTCACCTTCCTCTTTCATGTGTGTTCGGACTGCATCGAATTCACGACGATTGAGCCGAGCACCGATGGGCCCGGTGCGGATTTTGATGCGCTGAGTAAGGATACAGCCGTCCCGGTGAGGATCGATAGTAAAGCTAATCGACGGCATGAGAAGCCCAACCAGCCGTGATGTCGGTCGAAACTCGATATATCTGTCGGGCTCGATCTCCGTGAACCGCACGGTCTTCTGCTGCCTCTTTCCCGCAATTCGTTCCTCGAAGTAGGCTTTTGCTCCCTCTTCCAACCCGTCTCCGTCGATCCAACTAAACTCGATGTGATCCGGATGCCACTGCTCGTAATTTGCATCCATTTTCTCGAAGAAGCGGTAGATATCTTCGGGACTCGCGTGTATTCTCGTGGTTTCCTCTAATAACATATCAATATCGAAAATCGTCTTCCAATAGCTTAACCGTTTGTTCGAGCATGTCGTATATCTCTATCTCGACTATTTGATAGCGACTTCGGCAGAAAGAACTGGATGACCTCCATATATTGTCCGCGGAGAGTACCTGGCAAAAGAGTCGTATACGGAGAGTTGGAATTACACTGCCATTCACTAAAGATCATCCAGATCGAGTGGCAGTTCCGACGCTTGGTGGTGGCCCGCGATGTCGGGTGGACTGACCCTGACAGCGAGTACCTCCCCTGTTGCGGTCGGTTCTCCCTCCGTTCCGAGTTTACTTTGGATGGTTGTCTTTCGGCCTACGTCACCTTCGACCCAGGCGGTAAGGTGAACTGGTTGATCAAGCGGCGTGGGCTTGCGGTAGTCGACGCACAAATCCCGGGTCACAAATGCGATCCGCGGTGCACTACCCAGCGGACGTTCTTCTGCACGGTAGGCAAACGTGATCGCAGTCCAGATGGAGTGGCAATCGATCAATGACGCAATATGGCCTCCGTACATGACATTCGGAGCACCGGAGGTGAACATCTCGTTGGGATCAACGGACGCAACGAGTGTTTCGGCATCATCCCCGAGATAACTCTTCAGTTGGAGTCCTTCGTCGTTCGCCGGGCCGCACCCATAACACGTGAGATCTGGCCAAGAGTGTTGGACTGGTTCGTCGTCAAGGTACTTTCCTTCGTCCATGGGGTACCAACGGACGGTCGCACTTATTTGGCATCGATAGTCCCGTTCATGACTCGAATATCCACACAGAGGAGGGATGTACTTGCGGTCGAAGTAGGAACTAATGAACTACCCTACCCTATCCGCTCACGGCTCGGATTCATAGAAATAACGTCTATTATACATATTCAGAGAGTTCAAATGTCTACCCGTTCTAAGGGAGAGTATGCCGATGTTGCCACCCAAGATAGAAACGCTCCACAGCCGGTGGGAGGAGTCCGAGCGGGACAGGGAGTGTATCGGGTGGGCACGCGAAATGCACGAAGAGAGGGCTCCCTGCTCGACCGGCGGAGGCCACTTCGTCCCCGAGGAAGCGAGCAACAACAAGCCGCCTACCGCGAGAACTTCGATGGAGTGGTCAAGGGCAAAAACAACTGAGACCTCGAGAACCAGCCCCGATTCAACCACGATGTCGAACCGAGAAAGTATGCATACCGATGAATCTATCAAAACGAGTGAGTGAAATCGAGCCCCGGATCGGCAGCTCCCCGTGGGAGGATCACGAGTACGTCCGCGGCTACTCGGTTATGGTAGCACCGTTCTCCTCGGGCGACCTGCTCGGGCTTCGAGTCTGGCCCCAGAGCGACTTCGGTCCATATGTTTCCGTCTGGCACCGAACACCCGATGGCGATTGGTCGATATACAGCGATGGTCTGTCTTTGGAGACGACGTGCTCGCGGTATTGGAACCCGGCCATTCAGCAAGCGAGTCTTACCAACATCGACGTCACGTGGACTGGGCCCAACGAGTTACGCGTCGAGATGGGAGAGCCACACTTCGTGTGGACGATGACGATCTCCGCCCCACTATTTCTGCGGGCCCTGAATGCGGTGAGTTCGAAGCTTCCGCTCTGGTCGTGGAAACCCGGTCTCTTGCGGTGGGGGCGGGAGTGGATGGCCAAACGCTTGCTCGGCATGGGCGATATCGACTTCTCGTTCACCATGCCGAGCGGTCAGGACACCATCATCATGCCGGAGGAGGTGTTTTTCATCGAAGAATCAAACGCCGAATTGAACGGTCGCTCTCTCGGTGACCCGGTTCAACTGGAGACGAACCCGACCATCGGGGGTGTTCCGTTACCGACCAGGTCGACCTTCGTACTCGGGCAGGTACACATGGAAACGACAGATCCCGAAGAATACAGGCAAACGCGAGAGCAAGCTCAGCGGTCGGTAGCGTCCTCTTCAACGGCGACAGTCGAATCAGACACTGAATAACTCCTGCGAACACGACAATGGCATCCGAAAATCGACCGACACCGTACTGACAGAACAGGGCCACGGTGTGACTACTGTACCTGAGCAAATCACTCAGACTGTCATCGAACTGGTGAGGCACTCTGCCGAGTGAGATGTCCTATTTGGTTCGGTCGAACGTAGGGAGAGTACAAAAAATCTCTCGACAGCGAAGTATAACGGCATTTATCCACCGGGAATCCGCAGAGCAGCTAACGGAAGAAGAAATCGACCTTCGACTAGCAGTAAACAGCCTGAGAAGCCCGTTATTGGTCACCGGCTCTCTCGTTGTTCAACTTTGTTCAACTCGATGAGCAGGCGAAAAGTCGCCTTCACGAGATTGGCGTCGACGTCGAACCGCTCGGCGTTCTCGCCAGCGCGGTCCATCACGGCCTGCTCCTGTTCCTCGTCGGTGGTCGGCAGGCCCTTCTCATCTTTGACCCGCGCGATGGTGTCGGCCACGTAGGTCCGTTGAGCGATTTTCTCGACGATTTCCTCGTCAATCGTCCGAATTTCGTCGCGCAGTTCGTCCAGAGACATGTCTTCGGGGTTCGGGTTCGTACTCATACTGTGTGTGTTCCCTCTGTTTGGGTGGTGGTCAGCAGTGTCGTCCCGGGTCGTTCGTCCCACTGGTCCCGGATTGCTTCGAGCGTCTCGCGGTCGCCGACGGCGGTAAACGAGGGGCCGGTGCCCGACAGTGAGACGCCGTACACGCGGTCCATCGCCTCGACGATGGGGTCCGTGTCGAAGTCGAGGGCGGCGCAGAACGCGAGGCCGTTGACGGTCATCGCGCGGCCGTACTCGCCGTCGAGCGCGAGGTCTTCGACGAGGTGCGCCATCGGCGCGATGCGCTTACAGCGGTCCACGTCCGCGTCGGCGGAGAAGGACTGTTCGGGCGGCGTCCAGACCAGTACGTCCCAGTCGACGGCCTCGCGGCTGAGGACTTTGTCGGCGTCGTTGTCGGTAACCGTGACGCCGCCGAGCATCGAGGCCGAAGCGTCGTCGAACGCCCCCGTAATCGTGACGCCCACGTCGCGGGCGGCCATCACGCCGAGGCGGGCCATGTCCTCGCGAGTCATTCGGTCGGTCGCGTCCAGTGCATCGAGCGACGCCATCACCGTCGCGTTGGCGGCCGCGCTGGAACTCTTCAGCCCTGAAGCCATCGGAACCTCACTCTCGGTGCGGACGTGGCCGCCGACGACCGGCGGTTCGCCGACCACTTTCGAGCCGTGGGCGTCGACAACGTACTCGATACATCGCTCGACGAGGCGCGTGTCGGCGTCGGGCGCGCCGTCCACCTCGCCCGTGTAGCCCGCTTCGTCCGTGAACAACTCGACCGTCGCGGTGGTGTACTCGTCGATAGCGAACGCAGACCCGTGGCCCGTCGCGAGGGCGTTCAGAACCGTCCCGGCGGCCGGTGCTGCTGCCGTCCCTTCCATCGCACGAATCTCCCGGCCCGGAGTATTTACCATCTGCGGAACCGGCCACGCCGACAACGCGTCGCTTTTCCCGACGCGGCCGGAAGCGCGGGTATGAGCAATCGGTCGGACATCGCACCGGACACCCTCTCCGTCGAACTCACCGAGGACGGCGTGGCCGTCGAGTACCTCGACGGCCGGACGGCCTTCTACCACGGCGTCCCGGCGAAAACCGAAGCACGCGTGACGACTGCGCCGGGGAAGGACACGCACGTCCTCATCACCGACGCGACGGAGACGACGGGCGTCCTCGTCTACGTCAACGACCTGCGGACCCACGACGACATCATCGAGTCCAGCGGCGTCGGGCGGGTCATCTTAGACGACGGCGAGGAAGACGAGTTGTTCCCCGGCGTCACCGTCCGGGACAAGCAGATGCGCGTCGTCGTCGACGTGGACTTCGCGGTGACCGACGGCCGCGTGTTCGTCTTCGAGGAGGACGAGATGGGCGAGCGGAGCTACGAAATCGTTCCCAGCGAGGACTGAGACGCACCGCTATCCGAACTCGCCTCTACCCTCGTCCGCACAGCCCGCTGGGCGCCGGAAAAGCAAGGCCCACCGACTCGCGCCGCGAACGTCGCCTCACTGGATGTACGAGGGGTCCTCGTCGTCGCAGTTCTGCTCGTGCTGTCGCGCGTCGTTCTGGTCGTCGAACATCAGCCCACAGGTCTCGCACTTGTACCAAGTCATCTCGTCGCGCTCGGTAGAGACCACCATATCCCTTAGTCCGACGGCCGTGCGTATATTGTTTTCCCGCGACACGACGGGAACCCTCAAGAGGGCCGGACGGCTAGCGGACTCCATGAGCGGGTCCAGCGACGACGGTATCGAACTCACGGTTGCCGGGGCGCACAAGCGCGACGCGGGACGCGGTATCGCGCGACTTCCCGAGTCAGTCCGGAGCGAACTCGGCGTCCTCAGTGGGTCGCCCGTCATCATCGAGGGCGACCGGATGACCGTGGTGAAGGTGTGGCCCGGCGACGACGGGGACGGCTCGTCGGTTCGCATCGATTCCGACACGCGCGCCAACGCCGGGGTCAACATCGGCGACACCGTCAGGGTCCGTGCGGGGTCGGTCACGGCCGCCGACGCCATCACCATCGAGCCACTGGATCCCCTGCCTGGAACCGACGAGTACGCCCACATGGTGCGGACGCGGTTGGTCGACCAGATGGTGCAGGTCGACGAGCGAACGCACGTCGATGGTCTCGGGACGTTCGTCGTCCGGTCGACGGAACCGGACGGCCCGGTTCGCGTGACCGACGATACCGACGTGACGATTCGACAGCGCCCCGTCGACACCGGCCGACGACAGCGGTCGACCGGCGGGACGAGCGACCTGACCGGGGCGGCCGAGACGGCGAACACCCCGCCCGCCGAGACGGAGACGGGCGTTAGCTACGAGGATATCGGCGGGTTGGACGAGGAACTCGACCGCATCCGCGAGATGATAGAGATGCCGCTGTCGGAACCCGAAACCTTCCGACGGTTGGGTATCGACCCGCCGAGCGGCGTCCTCCTGCACGGGCCGCCGGGGACCGGGAAGACGCTCATCGCCCGCGCCGTCGCCAACGAAGTCGACGCGTACTTCGACACCATCTCCGGCCCGGAAATCGTCTCGAAGTACAAAGGCGAGAGCGAGGAACGACTCCGCGAGGCGTTCGAACGCGCCGAGGAGAACTCACCGGCCATCCTCTTCGTCGACGAAATCGACTCCATCGCCGGGTCGCGCGACGAAGACGCCGACATGGAGAACCGCGTCGTCGCCCAACTCCTGACGCTGATGGACGGCCTCGAAGACCGGGGCCGGGTGGTCGTCATCGGGGCGACCAACCGCGTCGACGCCGTCGACCCGGCACTCCGTCGTGGCGGCCGCTTCGACCGCGAGATAGAGATAGGCGTGCCCGGGGAAGCGGGCCGCCGCGAGATTCTGGACGTACACACCCGCGAGATGCCCGTCAGCGACGACGTGGACGCCGACCGCATCGCCGCACAGACCCACGGGTTCGTCGGGGCCGACCTCGCCTCGCTGACGACGGAGGCGGCGATGTCGGCACTTCGGGCCGACCGGGAGGACGCCGAAGTCACACAGGCGGACTTCGACGCCGCCCTCGCGACGGTCGAACCCAGCGCGATGCGGGAGTACGTCGCCGAGTCGCCCGCCGTCACCTTCGAGAACGTCGGTGGCCTCGAGGAGGTCAAACAGACGCTCACCGAGGCCATCGAGTGGCCCCTGGAATACGGCGACCTGTTCACCGCGACCAAGACGGACCCGCCGAGCGGTATCCTCCTCTACGGCCCGCCGGGGACCGGGAAGACCCTGCTCGCTCGCGCCGTCGCCGGAGAGAGCGACGTGAACTTCATCCACGTCGCCGGACCAGAGATAATGGACCGCTACGTCGGCGAGAGCGAGGAGGCGGTCCGCGAACTGTTCGAACGGGCGCGACAGACCGCCCCGAGCATCATCTTCCTCGACGAAATCGACGCCATCGCCAGCCACCGGGGGCAGGGCAACGAGGTGACAGAGCGCGTCGTCTCGCAACTGCTCGCGGAACTCGACGGCATCACCGAGAACCCGAACCTCGTCGTCCTCGCGGCGACGAACCGTCGGGACATGATAGACGACGCCTTGCTCCGACCGGGCCGCCTCGAACAACACGTCGAAGTACCCAACCCGGACTTGGAGGCGAGAGCGGAGATTCTCCGCGTCCACACCGAGGGGAAACCGCTCGCCGACGACGTTTCGCTTCCCGACCTCGCGGCCGAAACCGACGGGTTCTCCGGCGCGGAACTGGAGGCAGTCGTCCGCGAAGCGTCGATGCTCGCGATTCGCGAAGCGGCCGACGAGATGGGTCCCGAGACGGCGAACGACCGGGCCGACGAGGTTACTATTACCGCCGCGCACTTCCAACGGGCGCTCGACCGGGAAGCCGAGCGCTGAGGCGGCCCGCCGTCGGTATCACTCGACACACGGTTGCGGGAACGAAGGACGTAAGGAACGGGTAGAGATGGCGTCGCCGACGAGGAGTGGAAGAAGGCTGTCCGGACAGCCTTCGGCGGACGAGCGACGCCGTGTGGCCGAGCAGCGAGACGGGCTTAGTCGCTGGCATCGACGTGAAAAGCGCCTTGCCAGCAATCATTACTTTTGTAGCCACCGTTAAAAAAGGCCCGGTGTCGGCCGGTTACTCCTCGCGCTCTCCCCGGTCGGTTTCGTCGGTTTCAGCGGTGGCTTCGTCGTCCGCAGCGATGGGTTCAGCACCCGTCTCGGCCTCGGGGACGCCGTCATCGTCTCCGCTCGACCACGGACGCGGGAACCGTCGGCCTCGCAGGAGTCGCCTGACGCCGAGCGCCGGAATCGCGAGGACGCCCACCCACGGCGCGACCGCCACCAGCGTCACCAGCGAGGCCCGGCCGAAGACGTACACGTCGTTCACAGAGCGCAGGAACACCGCCGTCAGCGACTGCTGGTGGTACTGGGTCCGAATCTGGTCGATACCGGGGTCCGGTTCCCGGAGCTCCACGCGGAGCGTCGAATACGCCACGCGCTGTTCGAGCGAGCGCTTCTGGGCTTCGAGGCGCTCAATCTCGCCCTGCACCTCGGACAGTTGCTCCTCGATGCGCAGGAGTTCCTCCGTGCTGTTGGCCTGCTCGTAGAACGTGCGCAGTCTGTCGCGGCGCTGGCGGAGGTTCTCCAGTCGCGCTTCGAGGTCGACCAGTTGGTCGGACACGTCCTGAATCTGCGTCTCCTCGGTCACGACGACGCCCTCTCGGGCCACGTCTTCCTGCATCGGTTCGTAGTCCTCCGCGGGCACTCGGAGGACGACGTAGCCGCTCCGCCACGTCGCATTTCCGCTCCGATGGAGTCGCTGGTCCGACTCGCCGACGTAGCCGCCGCGCTGGCGGGCCCGCGAGACGATAGCTGACCGGCTCTGCGAGAAGTTCTCGATTTCGACGACCATCCGCCCGGTCCTGATTATCGCCCGCTGCTGGACGACGCTGTCTGCCTGCACGCTCGACGCGCCGTCGCCAGAGTTCGCGCGCTGTTGCTCGGCGGCGGCCGATTGCTGTCCGCCGTCACCGCCGCTCCCGGCCGACATCTGTGACCCGTCGCTGCCACCGGCCCCACCCATACCGGTACACCCGGCGAGCAAGAGGAGGACCACCGACGCGAGGGCGAGTTTTCTGGAGGACATGACGACGGATACTCCTCACCGTTGGGGTATAGTTGCGACGGACGCTCAAAACGGCCTTTTTGTGAAAGAGCGACTGGTGTTATCGGAGCGTCGTCCGGCGGTCGGCCAGCGCCGGGAACTCCTCGCGGACCCGTTCGACTCGGTCGGGCGTTACGTCGGCCGTGACGAGCGCCGGTTCGTCGGCGGAACTGGCGAGCGTCGTCCCCCACGGGTCGTAGACGGTCGACCGACCGAGCAGTTCCGCGTCGGCGAACTGCCCCACGCCGTTGGTCGCTGCGACGTACATCTGGTTCTCGACGGCCCGGATACGGCCGAACAGTTTCCAGTGCTCGACGCGAGGGTACGGCCACGCGCTGGGAACGAGCGTAAGGGTCACGCCGTCGTCCACGAGTTGTCTGAACAGTTCGGGAAATCGGAGGTCGTAGCAGGTGGTGACGCCGATAGTGAACCCACCGAACTCGACGGTCGGAATCCGTTCGCCCGGTTCCAGTAGCTCCGTTTCGGCGGACCCGTAGCCGAACAGGTGGTGCTTGCGGTAGACGGCGCGCCGGTGCCCGTCTCGGTCGAAGAACACTGCCGTATTCGCGAGGCCCTCGGGCGCGGGCACGTCGACGCCCGCCGCGGCGCTCGCTTCGAGTTCCTCCACGATACTCCCCGCGAGGACGGCCACGTCGTTCCTGTCTGCCGTCTCGCCGATTCGAGTCAGCGTCTCGCCGGTGACACTTTCCGCTGAGCGGGCGTAGCTATCGAACGCGAAGTAGCCGACGCTGAACAACTCGGGGAGAACGACCAGGTCCGCGTCCTCGGCGGCGGCCCGTTCGATGGCGTCGACCGCTCGCTCGACGTTGCCGCTCACGTTGGACGGTTCGACGTGTAGCTGTGCGAGTGCGAGCCTCATACTTCGACTTCGAGATGGTCCCGGAGGGCCTGCTCTAAGTTCTGCATCTCGCCGTCGAGGTTCCGTTTGAAGAACCGCTCGACGCCCGGGAGTTTGCCGTCGACGACGAAGCGGTTGGTCAGACGCGTCCCCTCGTCGGTCTCTTCGAGTTCGTGTTCGCCCTGTACCTGCATAATCTTCGACCGGCCGACGAACCGGACGTACTCCGGTTCGCGGCGTTCAACGTCCCGGGTCTCGACGCTGATGGTTCGGTCGAGAAGCGGTATCGGCAGGGAGATGTACCACGTCGCCTGTCGCTCGTCGTGTACGTCCCAGTCCTCGACGACGCTTATGGGGCGCGCCCGCTGGTCTGGGTCGGTGATGAACGCCCACACTCGCTCCGGGGGTGCCGACACGGTCATCGTTCGCTCGACCCGGACAGTCATACGATAGGCTGCGTGCCCCTCGTGAATGAATCCACCGACTAGCTCGTCGTGACGCGCCACGTCGTCGACCGCGCCCGCCCCCACTTCTCTATCTCCACTTCGTCGGCTTCTTCGGCCAGTTTCGGCAGTCGCGCGCCGACCTGCTTGGCCGAGAGGCCGATTTGCGACGCGATGTGCTTCGCGCGGAAGTACCCCTCCCCGCGCGACACGCTTTCCCGGAGGTAATCCAGAATGCGCCGGTCTTCCTCGCTGAAATCGACCATAACAGAAGTACGTGCCGAGCGTTTTTAACGGTTCCTTTCACCAGCAGTTACGGCAGGCCGTTCAGGCGTCGTAGACGTGGATGGCGACCAGTGCGAGACCGGCCGCGAGCATCGCCACGCCGAACCCGATACCGCTGTTGAGTAAGAGTCCCGCCGTGTCGAGTTGCTGTGCTTCTCGAATCGCGTAGTTGTAGCTGTTGACCGCCGCCAGCATCGCCGCGCCCACGGCGACGATTCCGAACAGCAGACCGAGGCCGACACCCATGTCAGTTTGCGACTCCGTAGCCATGCGCGTTCGTTTCCGTGTGGCGTACTTAGTTCATTCGGGGCGGGGTCGGGGCAGAGGACATTTATCACCGGCGCGTCGATTGGGTGGCAATGGTAGGGTTCGGTCGGCTAAAAATCATCGTCGCCCTTGTCGTCCTCGTCGGGGCCGCCGCAGGCGGCGCAGTCGCACTGGGAGTACTCGGTACGCCGAGCGTCGAGTCAGTAGACAATCACTTCGCCGGGGTTGGCGAGATGACGACGACGGTCAACACCAACCTCACGGTGAACAACCCGAACCCCATCGGGGTACAACTCGGTGGGACGACGGTCAACTACACCGTCGACATGAACGGCGTCGACATCGCCAGCGGGCAGAAAGAGGGCCTCTCATTGGCGACAGGCAACTCCACGATACCGTTCTCGACGCAGATGCAGAACGGGCAGATTCCCCCGTGGTGGTACACGCACATCGAGAACGGCGAGACGACGCAGGTGAGCATCGACGCGACAGTCACCTCCTCGCTGCTGGGCGGTCGCTCGTTCTCGTTGAGTCAAGACCAGACCGTCGAGACGGACATCATCAGCCAGTTCAACTCGACGGAGACGCGACCGGTCAACGCGAACCAACCGCTCGTTTCCGACCCCGTCCTCTACATCAACGAGACACGCGGGTCGTGGGACCGGGGCAACCTCACGCGGTCGACGACGCCGCTGGGCCTGGACTTCACCGTCTACAACCCGAAGCCGTACCCCTACGCCGTCTCGAAAATCGGCTACACGGTGTCGATGAACAACGTCACCGTCGGCGAGGGTGAAACCGACCGCGGCTACACGCTCTCGCCCGGCGAGACGGAGACCATCGAAGCGAACGCCGCCATCCAAAACGAGAACTTGGACGACTGGTGGGTCACCCATCTCCAGCGGAATCAAGTGACCGACCTCTACATCGACTTCTACTTCATCGTGGAGGGCGGCGGCGAGCAGTTCCGCATCGACCTGGACGCTATCGACTACGCGAAGACCATCGAGACGGACATCTTCGGCAACAAGGCGACGTATCCGACCGGAACCGAGAGCGACGGAACCGAAGCCGACGGCGGGTCTGACACCTCCGAGTCCACGGCGACGCCCGCCGAGACCGAATCGACCGACGACGGCGGTCTCTTCGACGATACGACCACCACCGATGGCGGCACGCAAACGTCTGAAACGTCGACCGGTGACGGCATCCTCGGCGACCAGACGGAAACGGAGACGGACACCGGTAGTGCGCCGACCGAGACAGCCACCGACGACCAGAGCGGGACGCCGACGCAAACCCCGACGGAGACGGCCACCGACGACGGCCTCCTCGGCATCGGGTTGTAGTCAGGGCGCGGGGAGGCGTGACCGCCTCGCTCACTCCGCCTCTGGGTCTGAAAAAGGTGACCGCGACGTTACTGAATCGTCGTGTGTTCCGATTCCTCGTCCAGCGCGAGGTTCGTCGCAATCTCGGCATTTCTGACCGCGTACTCGGCGGTTTGCTGGAGACTGACCAACACTTCACGGACCTGCAGGAGGCTCTGATTGTCCATCTCCGGGAGGTCGTTCAGGATGTCGTGTTCCTTATCGCCGATGTCGGAGTACCCTTCCCGGACCTGAATCGCGGTGTCGTAGTCCCGTTCGACGGCGGCCTGCACCGCGAGGGCGGTAATCTCGTTGACCTCGTCGGTGAAGTCGCGGATACGACGCATCGTGGAACTGTCCACGTCGAGCGAGTGTTCGGGCGCTTCGAGGGCGATTTCGGCGATGTCCTCGGCGTTGTCGGCGGTCAGTTCGAGATTCTTCGCGATGGAGCGGTAGCCGATGAGCGGGAAGCCGTCTTCGAGACCGACCGCCCGTGCGAGGTTGGGGTTCTGGTAGGAGGTGAAGATGAGGCGCAGGAGGAGGACGAATATCTTGTTAGCCTGTCGCTCTCGGTTCAGCGCACGCTGTGCGAGATCAGGGTTGCCGTGAGCGAGCGCTTTCACCGCCTCGTTTCGCATCGTCGACCCCGTCGATTCGAGGCGTTCGAGTAGGTTGTCGAGCGTGAAGTCCTCCGGGTCGACCGAACAGCGAATGGTGATTCGACGGGGCGTCTCCTCGATGACGCCGAGACCCATCAACTGCGTCTCGGCGTTGTAGACGGCGTTGATGTGCGCCGAATCGAGGGTCTGCCCGTCGGGCGCTTCGACGTGGATGATGCGCCGTCCGAGGACGTACTGGGCGACGATGGCCCGTTCGACCGCGTCGGCGTTCAGGTTCTCGGCGTGGATGATGGCCTCCGATTCCTCCGTCTGGACCGATTCGGGCATGACCGTCAGCGTGCCTTTACCGCCCATTCGGAGCGACACCTCGTCGCCCTTCTCCACGTCGTGGGCCGACGCCCACTCCGCCGGGAGCGTCATCGCGAGCGTCGACGGACCCAACCGCTGCACTTTCCGCGTTTCCATATTGCCTTGGTTGGATACGACTGACCTTAATCTTCACTATACAGCCATTAATTCGTACAATCGAATACAATCACATGGTTGGGTGGTTAGCGACCTGAACGGTCAGGTGACGATTTCGACCAGTCGCCGTTCGTAGCGGCCGACGCGGACCTGTATCCACCCGGCGAGTTCGGCGTCGAGTTCGGGGTCGCCGGTGTCGACGCGGAGCGTCCCGATGTCGTCGAGTTTCCGCCGCGAGGCGACGACTTCCACGTCACACCGACGAATTACTGCGGGCGAAATCTGCTGGTTACCGCGCCCGAAGACGAAGCCCTGCCCGCCGATAGGCGAGACGACGACGACGTTCTCCTCGCCCAGGGCGTCGAGGATGTCGGACTCCGCGCCGTCTTCGACGAGGAGTTCGCCGTCGCGCCACACGTCGACGCCGAGCGTCGTGCCTTCGAAGCCGAGTCGACGCTTGATTGCGCCGACGGTGCTTCCGGGGCCGAGCACGTAGGTGACGCCCGGTCGGACGCCCTCTGCGACGCCCTCCGCGAGCGTTTCGACGGTTCCGCCGCCCAACTGTTTCGCGGACTGTCGCTGGTCCGCGACGGGGACGGTGGCGACGGCGCGCAACTCGGTGACGACTTCGCCGCCGCGGAACGCGTCCTCGTCGATGTCGTTCACCTCGGCGGCTTCCGTCTCCGAGAACGTCGCGGCGATGCGGCCCGCGGCCCGTGGCGAGACGCCGAACACCGAGGAGTACACTTTCACGCCCGCCGGGACGCCGAGAATCGGCGTCCCGTCGTCGAGTTCGTCGAGCGTCTCCGCCACGTCGACTGCCGTCCCGTCTCCGCCGACGAACAGTACCGCGTCCGCCTCGTGGTCGACGAACGCCCGCACCGCCGCCCGCGTATCGTCGCTCGTCGTCGCCTCGGCGTCCTCGGGTACACCGACGACGACGGGGTCGAATCCGGCGTCTCGGGCCAGCGACTCGCCCATCGGGTCACCGTAGGTGAGCAGTTCGATATCCCGACCGACGCCCGCCAGCGAGTCGAGGGCTTCCCGCGCCCGGTCCGGCGCGCGCGGTTCTGCGCCGCGCTCCCGCGCCTCCGCCACCTTGCCGTCGGTTCCCTTCAGGCCGACGCGGCCGCCCATCCCTGCGATGGGGTTGACCACGACAGCGATTCGTCGCATACCTCCGCTAACGCACCCGGCGGCAAAAGGCACCCGGGAGCGTGTCTTTCAAGCCACCGCCCGCGAAACACCCGCCCATGCTCCCACTACTCGCGACGAACGTCCAACCCGGTGTCATCAGCGCCGCTGGCGCGGTCATCACCATCGGCGGCCTCCTGCTGACCTTCGTCTGGCTTCAGTATCTCTATCGCTGAGTCCGTCAGCCCTCGTCCGGCCGTTCGACGCGTTCGCGGAGCCACGCGGCCGCGTCTTCGGCGACCGACTCGTCCGCGCTCTCGAATCGCACTGTGACGTACTCGCCGGGGTAGCTCCCGACCTTGACCGGGAATCGGTCTTGCACCTCCGCAAGCCTGTCGAGCAGCGCCGACTCGGGTTCCGCGGCGTCGACCGTGACGACATGTCGTCGCTCGCCGCTGAACTCGTCGGCCACTTCCTCGAACATCCGCTTCATCTCGCCCGGAACGCCCGGGAACACGTAACAGTCCTCGACGACGCATCCCGGCGCGACGCCCTCGTGGTTCGGGAGCACGCGGCTTCCCTCCGGAACGTGACCCGTCCCCTCGGTCAGGTCGTCGCGCGTGTAGCCGCCGTGTTCTTCGAGCCACGCGATTGCGTCCTCGCTCTCGACGACCTGTCGGCCGAACGCGGCGGCGACGCCGTCGATAGTCACGTCGTCGTGAGTCGGGCCGAGGCCGCCGGTGACGATGACGGCGTCGTAGTCGGCGTGGTACTCGTTGACGACCCGTGCGATGTCGGCGGTCCGGTCGGGAACGACCGTCGTTCGTTCGACGGTCACGCCCCGGTCGGCCAACTGTCGACCGAGCCACGCGGCGTTCGTGTTGACCGTCTCTCCGGCGAGCAGTTCGTCTCCGACGGTGACCACCGCGACGCGCATGGACTGCCGTACGGCGCGCCGATACAAATACTGTCGGTCCGCCAGTCAGCGCATCCCCGGCGGCGGGCCGCGGTCTCTGGGGTCGTCGTCGGCGTCCTCCTCCTCCAAGTCGATGCCCGCTTCCTTGCGCTTGCGCTTGACCGCCTGCAGTTGGCGGTAGTAGTACAGCGACCCGCCCCCGCCGACGAGGACGGCGACGAGGACGAGACCGCCGAAGATGAGCAGGTCGCGTTCGAGGTAGTAGCGGACCTGTATCTGCCGGGCGGTCACCGGTTCGCTCCACCGGACGGTCATGCGGTTCGTCGAGTCGTCGACGCTAGTCTCGTAGCTCCCGGGACTCACCTGCGAGAGCAGGGGGATACCGACGCGAGCGCCGGGCGGAAGCGTGACGGTGTAGGTGGCGTCACCGAGATGGGCGGGCGTCGCGTAGGACTTCCCGTTGCGGGGCGCGCTGTAAGCCACCTGTCCGGTGACGTTGTCGGGGAACACGATGGTCGTCTGACTGCCGCCCTGCGTCGCCGTCAGCGAGGAGTTGGCGGCGCTGATGACCGTCCCGTTCTCGTACCGGAACCGGAGCGCGCGGATCGGGACGTTCTGCTCGCGGCCGAGGCCGTCGCGGTCGTACACCACGAAGGTCGAGTTGTTCCGGATGTCGTAGACGGCGCGGTACGAGGAGCGGTCGAGGACGATAGACGCGTCGGCGTCGCTGTCCCAGTCGTAACTGGCGTTTTCGTTGAGACGACCAGGGTCGGCCTCCTGCGGACCGAACAGGCCGGTACACCCCGACAGCGCGAGGAGCGCGACGACGCCGAGCAGAGCGAGGTAGCGGCGGGACATCGCTCAGGGGACGACGGCGAGCAACTCCGAGGCCATGTATTTCCCGATGTCAGCCAGCAGACCCGGAGCGTCGGTGTCTGGGTTGCAAACGATACTCTGTTCGAGGAGGCCGAGTCGCTCGACGGTGACGATGTCCTGTGCGTGCCCGGCGCGGTTGACCGTCGCGCGGGCGTTCGAGCGCGTGACGCTGTTGGCGTTGACGCGGCCGTTGCCACGGGACCACTCGTACAGGCGGTCGACCTCCTCGTCGGCGAGTCGCGGTTCGTCACCGGCGACGAAACGCAGGGGGAGGTGCTGGACGAGGCCGAATCGCTTGCGAATCTGGGCGGGCGACCCCTGCCCGAGATTGAGGCCGGATGCGGGGACTCGTACGGTCTGTCCGAAGCCAACGTCGAGGACGAATCCGTCGTCGTCCCAGCTATCGAGCGTGCCGACGTACGTCTCGCCGTCCTCGTGGGTCGTCACCATCTCGCCGAACTCCTCGCGCAGGAGGTTACGCGCGACGGTGGCGTCCGGGCCGTCGACGGTGACCGCCGGGAAGTCGTCTTCGCGGTGGCCGACGTCGAACTCCACGTCGAGTTCGCCGAGTTCGTTCGCAACGAGCGACCGCAGGCCGTCTAAGGCGCGGTCACGGGCGTCGCCCGTGACGTAAACCTTGGAACCGAGAACGACCATCAGGCCTCGGCGTTGGTGTCGACGTTCAGTTCGTCACGGAGTTCCGCGAGTCGCTCCTCCATGGCGGTGACGAGGCGTGTGTTCTCCATCGCCTCGACCTGATTCCCGCACTGGGGGCACTCGAACCCGAACTCCATTGCCTCGCCGAACTCGAATCGGATGCCGCAGTGCTCACAGAGGTAGAACTCGTTGTCCATCTCGTACTCGCGGCGCTCTTCGAGTCCTTCGAGGAGGCGGTACATCTCCGATTCCAGTTGCTCGGGAATCTCCTCGTACTCGAAGGTCCAGAGGTACGTGAGCCACCCGGAGTCCTCGTCGCGGAGGCGGCGGTACGACGCGAGGTCGTTCTCGTAGAGAATAAAGAGTGCGCGACGAACGTCGTTGAGTTCGAGGCCGAGTTCCTCCGCCAACTCTTCGTCGGTCACTTCGCCGTCCGGCGGCGCGGCGGCGACCGGCATCCCTTTCGGTCCGACCAGTTCGTGGAGGTACTTCTGTATCACGGGGTCCTCCAAGAGGTCCTCAAAAGCCATTGGCTGTGATTCGGGCCGTGAAGCGTTTAAACCCACCGGACCCGTGCGGTGTTCCGCAGCGCGCTACTCCTCTCGGTCGTTCGGGTCGACGACTTTCTTTCCCGTCTCCATCGGCACGACGACGCGGTCCGGGTCCTCCCATTCCCGGTCGAGTTCTCGCCCCTCGTAGAGGCGGTCCAAGAAGACGGCCAACGACGCCACCTCCGAGTGGGGTTGGCTCGTTACGCCGACGTTGTAGTCCGCACGCTCGTACACCTCGAACGGGACTTTCTCCGCGCCGACGACGACGAGCAGCGGCCCCTCGGCGTGGGCCGCCCGGATGTCCGCCTCCACGTCCTGTATCTGCTCGCCGTACATCGTCAGGTGGACGACGGTCCCCTCAAAGTCGCGGATGAGGCGCTTCGGTTCCTCGGTCGACTCCACCTCGAACGGCCCGCCGAAGCGGTCGGTGATGTCGACGACGGTGTCGGTCCGACTGCTGGCCGACCCCGCCATCACGACTCGGTCGGCCCCGAGGGCGCGGGCGGTCAGGCCGACGTGGGTGGTCATTCGCTCGTCGCGGCCCGGGCGGTGCCCCAATCTGAGGACGGTCACGTGGTTGTCTCCTTGCATGCGTATCTCCGGACGGTGTGGGGTCGGCCGCTCGGTTCGCCAGGCCACACCGGATTCGTACCCTACCGTCGCCCACGGAGCTATAAAACGGCGTTGTCATCCCCGTATCGGAACGCTATTTGAGAACCGCCGTCCAGTAGCCGTATGAACCTCCACGGGAAGCGAATCGTCGTCACCGGCGGTGCGGGCTTCATCGGCACGCACCTCGTCGACAGACTGGTCGCGGACAACGACATCCTCGTCGTCGACGACTGCTCGAACGGGAACGCCGAATGGGTCCACGACGATGCGGCCTTCGTCGAGGGCGACCTGACCGACGAGTCGGTGGTCGCCGACGTAGTCACCGAGGACGTGGACCTCGTCGTCCACCTCGCCGCGTCGAAACTCGTCGACACCGACACGCCGCGGAAACAGTTCTCGGACAACAGCGCCATCACGTACAACCTCCTCGAACGAATGGACGAAGTCGGCGTCGAAAATCTCGTGTTTACGTCGTCGTCCACCGTGTACGGCGAGGCCCCCCGGCCGACGCCGGAAGACTACGCGCCGCTAGAACCCATCAGCGTCTACGGTGCGACCAAACTCGCCGAAGAGTCGCTCGTCTCGACGTACGCCCACAGCCACGACTTGCAGTCGTGGGTGTTCCGCTTCGCCAACATCGTCGGCCCGCGACTCCGCGGCGCGGTCATCCCCGACTTCGTCGAGAAACTGCGCGAGAACCCGGAGTCGCTGACGATTCTCGGCGACGGCCGCCAGCAGAAGTCCTACATGCACGTCTCGGAGTGCGTCGACGCGATGGTCTACGCCGTCGAGAACGCTGACGCCGACCACAACGTGTTCAACCTCGGGACGCGGACCACCACCTCCGTCGACCGCATCGCCGACATCGTCGCCGACGAGATGGGCATCGACCCCGAGTACGAGTACACCGGCGGGGACCGGGGCTGGACCGGCGACGTGCCGCGGATGCGCCTCTCCATCGACAAACTCGCCGCCGTCGGGTGGGAACCCGACCAGTCGAGCGACGACGCCGTGCGCCAGTCTGCCCGCGAACTTATCGACGAACTCTGAGGTCAGTTCCGGGGATAGGTCCCGGTCAGTTCCGCCTTCCCGACCATGTGCCCGCTCGCGGCGTCGTACACGTCCTCCTTGCTCGCACCGCGCGGCAGGTCCAACCGCTCGTCCAGCGCGTACAGCAGGAACCGATAAGTGTGTTCGCGGTCCGGTGGGTTCGGGCCGCCCCACCCGACTTCGCCGAAGTCGTTGTGTCCCTCCGTCGCCCCTTCCGGAACAGTCCCCGCCGGAATCTCCGCCGTCTCGGGGTCGATGTTCCAGACGACCCAGTGGTCCCAGATTTTCCCGGCTGGCTTCTCGGCGTCCGGGTCGTCCACGACGAGGACTAGCGACTTTGTGGCCTCGGGAACGTTCCGAATCCGGAGCGGCGGACTCGTGTTCCCCGCCTGATAGCCGTGTTCGTGGGGGATACGCTCGCCGTCGTCGAACGCTGGACTGGTGAGTTCGAGGTCGGCCATAGCTAGCAGTTGACACCGTATCGACAAAAACCTCGTCCCGGTACCCCTTTTGCCGTCCGTCGACTACCGCCGAGCGTGCAGGTCGTCGGGTACCGCGCTCGCGTCGAATCGAACGCCGCCCTCCTCCTCGCGGACGAGGGAGCGGTCAGCGTCGAGCGACTGGACCCGGGGACCGACCTCTCCTACACGCTGGGCGAGCGACACTGCGCGGGGGCCGTCGACGGCGAGGACCACTTCGCCTGCGCGAACGACCCCGCGCCGTACTGCCCAGAACACACGAGTCGTTGGCCGTGTGCCCGCTGTACGGGCGACTGCGACAAGCCGTTAGACTCCTGCGACGAGGAACACGCCATCTACCTCGCGGCGTTCGCACCCGACACCGTGAAAGTCGGCGTCACCCGGTCGTGGCGCTTGGAGACGCGACTCAGAGAGCAGGGCGCAGACCGCGCGGCCCACATCCGAACCGTCGCCGACGGTCGCATCGCGCGGCAAATCGAGGCCGACATCGCCGCCCACCTCCGGGACAGAGTTCGAGTCCCGAGGAAGATTTCGGGGTTCGCCGACGCGGTAGACGACTCGACGTGGTCGGCGCTCCTCGACGAGTACGACCCGCTTTCGACGTTCGACTTCGACTACGGATTCGAGTTGGCGAGTCGACCGATGGCCGAAACGCTCGCGACGGGAACCGTGCGCGGTACGAAAGGACGCGTCGCCGTCCTCGACAATAACGGCAGTACCTACGCCGTGGACCTCCGGAACCTCGTCGGCTACGAACTTACCGACGGGGGCACCGACCGGCAGTTACAGTCCAGTCTCGGCGCGTTCTGACTTGAATCCGCCGCCGACCGGTCGCACACAAAACATTTACCGAACGGTCGCGCGCACAGAGACGTGCGACGCGAAGCCCTCCTCGCTGTCGGCATCGCCGCCCTCGCCGTGGCGATGGTCGTCAGCGCCACAGCGGTCCCCGGAGTCCTCTCGGAACCGACTGAGGACGTTCGTCCGAGTCGGTTGGACGTCCGAGAGTCCTACGTCGACGCCCGCAACGTCACCGGCGAGACGGTGACGCTCTCGCTGTCATCCCGCCTCCAACACCGCGGCGGGACGGCCGAGAACGTCACGGTGGTGACGCGGGCAATCGACGCCGACACCGGTCTCGTAAAGACGACAGAACAACAGTCCCTCGGCAACGTCAGCGGCGACCGAGACGTGCCGTTCACGGCGAACGTCACCGTCGCGCGAGACGGTGACTACCACATCGAGACGACGGTGTACGCCGACGGACGAGTGCGGACCGGGCAGCGCCGGACCGTCCGGAACGTCGGCGCACTCACCCCCGCTTACGCCACCTCGACCGTCTCGTTCCACCGGTTCGAGAACACGAACACGCCTCTGCGGGCCATTTCCTACCGCATCGTCGCCGTCGAGGACAACGAGACGACCCTGAACGTGACGGCCTATCTCACCAACAGCGGTGACGACCCAGCGGGTGGCCTCGCCCTCCGGATGCGTGCCAGACAGGCCGAGTCGAACGTCATCGCCGACGAATCGACGCTCCGCATCGGCCAGATACGGCCCGGCAGGACGCAGACGGTCAACACGCAGTTGACCGTTCCCGACGACTACAACTACTGGCTTGACGGCATCCTCCAGTCCGACGGCGTCATCGTCGCGACGGAGAGCGCCCCGGCCAACCTCGACCCGCAGGAGACCCTGACGGAAAACGAGACGACCCGAGACGTGGGCTTCCAGTCGGGCGACTTCGAGGAAGCCACCGAGGCACCGATGGAGGAACCGACCGAAGAACCGACTACCGTCGAAGGAAGCGGCCCGGGATTCACTGCGCTGGCGGCGCTCGCCGCGCTCCTCCTCGCGGTGGGCGGACTCGCACGGAGGAAGCTATGACAGAGACAGACACCGACGACAGCGACCAGACCGACGCCGCGGACGAACAGCCAGTGACGGTGACCGATACCGCTGACCGACCCGTCGGGAACAACGGTGACGACGGCGACAGCGACGACGGCCGCTCCGTCGTCGAGTACCTCCAGTGGGGGGCGCTGGCCGTCCTCGCTATCGTCGCGGTGTTCGCCACCTTCCGCTTTTACTTTGCGGTGTCGGCGACGGTGGAGACGTTCGTCACCTACCGCTACCGGTCGCTGTTCATGGCCGGGTTCAACCTCGTCGTGCTCCTCGCCTGCGGTATCGGCATCTCCGCCGTGGTCCGCCGCCTGTCCTGACACGACAATCCTTTTCCGCGGGCCAACCGAATCGGGTGGTATGGCAGACGACGAACCCGAAACCACCGACGAGGCGTCGGAATCGAGCGAGAACGGCGACGACGAGAAATCCTTCCGCGAACGCGTCGAAGAGATTCGACAGAAGCGCGCCGAAGAGCGCGAGGAAGGCGAAGAAGGCGAGATGAGCCGCGAAGAACGAATGGAAGAGATGATGGGCGGCGGCCCCGGCGGTCCCGGCGGCATGGGCGGCGGCGGCGGCAACCCCTTCGCGCAGATGATGGGCGGCATGATGGGCGGCGGCCCCGGCGGTCCCGGCGGCATGGGCGGCGGTCCGCCCGGCCGCGGCCCCGAAGAAGAGAGCGGGAGCGACAACGAGGAACTCACCCGCGAGATGCGGAAACTCCGCGACGAAGTCCACGACGTGCGGCGCGCGCTGGACCGCATCGCCGACGCCCTCGAAGACTGACGGCGTCGCGACTGCCGTTTTTACGTCGTTTTTCGACAGTCAGGAGTCACGCCGTCGAGAACCGGACGGCGACGCGCGCTCAGTTCTGGTACGCGAGGTTCATGACCCACTGCGAGAAGGTGTCGTCGTGCGGGTCGACTTCCTCGTCGCCGATGAACGGCGATAGCTGGTCGCCCGCCATCAGCAGCGAGAAATCGAGGTCGCGGGCGGCTGGCGTCAGGTAGTATGTGTTGTGTCCCTCGTAGACCGTCTCCTCGCGCTGGATGAGGTCCTTCTCGAACAGGGACTCGACGATGCGACTGCCCTTCCGGGAGGAGACATCTAACTCCTTCCAGAAATCGCTCTGATGGATGCCGCCGGACTCGCGGATGAGTTCCAGTCCGGCGTACTCGTCCTCAGAGAGGTCCGCCTCCGACGCTGCCGAGCTCATATACATTGCCTAGCGACGGTCGGCCGCTTAAATCTGACTTTCGACCGGGCGGTACTCGGTCGTGCAGGGTGGTCCGGCCGCGAAGTCGTACCGCTGGCGCTCGCCGAGGGCGACGAGCGACGACGAGCGCGTGCCGAAGCCGTCGCCGTGGATGCAGACGCCGTAGTCGTGGTCGGCGATGGTCTCTCCCGCGCGGTCCAGCCACGCGTCCACCTGCTCGCCGGGTTCGACCTGCATCGCCTCGCGCAGTCGGTCAGCGTTTTCGGCCTGCCGTTCGCCCACGTCGGGGCGGTGGCTCGGGATGCGGTAGTCGCCGTCAGCGCCGACGTTGACGACGACGTGGACGCCGGGTTCGAGATTGCGGGCGGCCAGCAGGCCGTCCCACTCCAGGAGGATGGCTGCGTTCTCGTCGACCAAGAGGAGGTTGAAGCCGTCGTACTCGGCCTCCCGGGCCGCCTGCTCGACGGCGCGGGCCGCGTCTTCCGCCGTCTCGTGACCGAGGCAGTCACGGACCAACAGACCTCGCGAGCGCTCGGCGGCGAGTTCGGCGTCGACCCAGCGGTTCGTGACGGCAGCGAGAACGCCGTGTTCGTTGTAGCCCAGCCACGTGCCGCTGGCTTCAGCGTCGGCCGGGGCGACCACGCGCGCGCCCCAGTGGCGCACCGCCGGGGGTTCCGACGGTCGGTCGACCCGTTCGTCACGGTTCGCGGCGAACGCTATCGGCGCGTCGTCGAACACCTGCCACGCGAGGACGATGGTACACACGGGCGTTCGTAGACGCCGCGCGTAGAAAACGACTGTGCCCGGGCGTCACGCCGCGCTGTCGCCACCTACGGCCAGCAACTCACGGACCGCGTTACGGTCGACGGTCCCCGACGCCGTCCGCGGCAGCGCCTCGACCACCCGAACCGTTTTCGGAACCTCGTAGGGCGCGAGGTCCGCTCGGCAGTGGTCTCGGACTGTCGCCGGGTCGATATCGCCGACGACGGCGGCCGCCACGCGCTCGCCCCACTCCTCGTCGGGGAGGCCTACCACGGCGGCGTCCCTTACCCCGGGAAGTCCCTCGATAGCGGCCGCGACTGCCCCCGCGTCGACGTTCTCGCCGCCGGTCACGATGCGGTCGTCGACGCGGCCGACCACCCACAACCGGCCGTCCTCGTCGCGAAACCCCACGTCGCCGGTGTGGAAGCCGTGCGGACCGAACGCCTCGGCGGTGCGTGCGTCGTCGAGGTAGCCCGGCGTGACCGTCGGTCCGTCGACGACGATTTCGCCCCGCGTTCCCGCGACTGCGGGGCCGTCCTCGGAGAGGATAGTCACGACCGTACAGACGAGCGGTTGACCGACGGTCCCGCGGTGTTCGAACGCCGTGTCGGGCCGCGCCGTCGTAATCTGCGAGGCCGCTTCGGTCATGCCGTAGGTCGGACAGACTGGGACGCCGCGCTCGCGGCAGCGGTCGACGAGGTCCGGACTGGCGGGGCCGCCGCCCAACAGCACGAACCGGAGCGCCTCGTCGGGGGTCCACCCCGAATCGAGCATCCGGCCGAGCATCGTCGGCACGAGCGAGACGCCGGTCACGCCGTAATCGGCCAGCACCCCGCCCGTCGCGGCGGTGTCGAACTGCCGCTGGACGACGACGCTGGCTCCGTAGAGCGCGGTCCGAACGAACGGCGCCAGGCCGCCCATGTGGTACGTCGGCAGACAGACGAGCCAGCGGTCGCCCGGCGAGACGCCCAGCCTGAACGCGGACGCCGTCGCGCTGGCGACGAGGTTGCCGACGGTCAGGCGGACGCCCTTCGGACGGCTCGTCGTCCCCGACGTGAACAGGACGACGGCCGTCTCGTCGCGCGCTAGTTCGACCGGTTCGACCGACGACGGCGATTCGGGAGGCCTCAGCGATGCCACCCCGTCCCTCGCCGGGTCGTCGACGGACACGACAGAACAGTCGGCGATGCGGGTTGCCAGCGACTCGGTGTCAGATTCACAGACGAGGAGGTCCGCGTCGAGCGCCGCGAGTTGCCGGGCGAGCGCGTCCGCCTCGAGGTCCACGTTCAACGGGGCCAGCGTGGCACCGCACCGCATAGCGCCGAACAGCAGACTACCGACTTCCGGCCGCGTGTTAACGAGCGTCGCGACGCGCGCACCGTCGTCGGACAGGTGCGGCCGGACTCCGGCGGCTATCTCGTCGGCCGCCGCGTCGTACTCGCGGTAGGTCAGTGAAGACCCGTCGTCGGCGTCGACGAGCGCAGTCCTCTCGGGCGTCGCCGCGGCGCGGTGTGACAGGAGGTCCCGGGTGGGCCACTCCAGAGACTCACGCATCTGCCCTCACCTCCCGAGGGTCCACGCCGAGGCCGTCCGAGTGCGGAACTGTCATTCGCCCACCCGCTACTGTCGCCGGGTCCGGCGCGAGGTCGGTCGACAGTCGGTCGCCCGTGGCGAGGCCGCAGGGGCGAACGTTCGGTATCGCCGCGGCGACGTGGAGCGCGGCGAGTCGACCGAGGACGCCGTCGATGGTCGTCGTCACGACCGGTTCGACCCCCTGCTCGCGAGCGCGCATCGCCAGCGTGTGAGCGTTACCGGGACCGCCGAGGACCATCGGCTTCAGTATCAGCACGTCGGCGGCGTCCGCGGCGAGGACGGAATCGACGCGGCGGTGGGCCACTGACTCGTCGAGTGCCACGTCGACCGGGCCGCCGCGGAGAGCGGCGTGGCCGTCGAGGTCGTCGGCCGAGAGGGGTTGCTCGACGTACTCCACGCCGAACTCGGCGAACCGTTCGAGAGCGTCGCGCGCGTCTTCTCGGGACCACGCGCCGTTCGCGTCCGCACGGAGCGTGACATCGTCGCCGACGCGCACTCGCACCGCGCGGAGGCGGTCGGCGTCGTCGTCGACCGAGCGCGCGCCGACCTTCAGTTTACAGCACTCGAAGCCCGCGTCGACGGCTTCGGCGACCGCTGTCGCCGTCGTCGCCGGGTCGCCGTCGCCGACGGTGGCGTTGACTGGGACCGACTCGCAGTGTACGTCGGCGTCGAACCACTGGTACAGCGGGACACCCTCGGCGCGGGCGTCGGCATCCAGGAGGGCCGTCGCCACGCCGTGCCGCGCGGCCGGGACTTCGCCAGCGTCGAGCGCCAGCATCGCCCCGGTGTGGCCGCCGTCGGCTTCGGCGTCTGCGGCGCGAGCGAGCGCCTCTTCACAACCGTCGAGCGATTCGGTCCACCCGGGAAGCGGGGTTGCTTCGCCGAGACCGGTCTCGCCGCGGTGGTCGTAGCGAACGACGAACCCGGAGCGCTCCTCGATGCGTCCGGCGGCCGTCGACAGCGGACTCGACAGCGGGAGCGAGAACGGCGTCGTGCGTATCGTCATAGCACCTGCGGGAGCGCGAGTCCGGCGGCGAAGAGGAGCGAGTGGGCGAAGAGAAGTTTGCCGACGCGTTCGAGCGTCGGGTTCAGCGCCTCGCCGTCCGTTCGCGTGAAGACGGTTCGTGTCGTCTGCCCAGCGAGCGGGAGCGTGAGCCACGGTGCGAGCGCCCACGGGCTGTATGCCGGGTCCAGCGCGAACAGCACAGGGACCACGTAGGCCATGCCCACGAGGAGGACGTACTCGACGCGGCTCCAGCGATACCCGAGGTAGACGGCCAGCGTCTTCTTCCCGGCGGCCATGTCCGTCTCGCGGTCGCGGACGTTGTTGACGACGAGGATGGCCGTCGAGAGGCCAGCGGCGGTTAGGCTCCCGACGACGACGGCGACGGGGAGGCTCTCCGGCGGGAGCGTGGTCGGGAACGTCCCGACGGCGGGCATGTTGGCGACGGCTTGGACGTAGTACGTTCCGGTGACGGCGACGACGCCGAAGTAGACGAACACGAACAGGTCGCCGAGGCCCCGATAGCCGTAGGGCAGGGGGCCGCCGGTGTAGAGGACTCCCGCGGCGATACCGGTCAGACCGACCACGACGATGGGGAGGCCACCGATGGCGACGAGGTAGACGCCGACGACGACGGCGAGGGCGTAGGTCAACACCATCGCCCGTCTGACCGAGGACGGGTCGATGAGTCCGCCCGCCGTGACGCGGGTGAACCCCTCGCGTTCGTCCGTGTCCGCGCCCTTCACGGCGTCGTAGTAGTCGTTCGCGAAGTTCGTCCCGACCTGTAGTAAGAGCGCCCCCAAGAGGGCCGCCACCGCCGGGAGGAGTTCGAACACGCCAGCGTGTACTGCCAGCCCAGTCCCGACGACGACGGGAGCGGCCCCCGCGGGGAGCGTCTGCGGCCGGGCGGCCATCACCCACGCTTCCCGCTTCGAAACGTCGGCCGTCGCTGTACTCATTGGTCGTTGCTCGGGCCGCCACTCTCAAAGCGACTGTGGTTCACGGGGCCACGGTTTCCTCACTTCGGCCGCCGGAACCACACAAACCGCAATACAGCGACGAGCCCCACAGCCAGCACATATTTACGTTCATGCGCGTTTGAACCTGCATGGTCTTTGCTTGTAGACGCCGTCTGCCGCCGGGCGGTCCGGAACGCCACGAGACAACACGTGGGCCGTTCCGCCACGTACGCGGCGTTTCGGGATTCTTTCACCCGATTCTCGACGGTGTCAGCCGACACGCGTTGTCGGGGTCGACCACCGCCTTGACGGGGGACCAACTCGCCGCGTCACCGTGCCTGACGACCGGACCGAACAAGTCACGCTGATGGACGACCAGACACACTCGGTCGTCAGGGCTATCGACCAGTCGCCCGATGTCGTGCTCCTCCTCGTCGACGACGAGCACAGGGCTACGCTGGCCGACCAACTCTCCGAGGCAGATATCACCGTCGTCAGCGACGACACCTCGACGCTGCCCGCCTTCGACGTCTGTATCGTCGACACCGAGAGCTACCCGGCAGTCGGCGAGCAACTGCGACGGCGGAAAGCCGACGCTGACCCGGTCTTGCTTCCGGTGTTGCTCGTCCTCGAACCGGGGGTCTCGGAAACGCGTGCGCGGGAGTTGGTCGACGACATCGACGATTTCCTCACACTTCCGACCACCGAGCGGTTGCTTCTCGGTCGTATCCGGGCGCACCTGCAGGCACGTCGGCAGTCCAAGCACTCGTCGCTGTTCAGGCGGGCGATGGACAAAGCGGTCAACGGTATCACTATCGCGGACGCCGGGGACGACGAGAAACTCGTCTACGCGAACGACGCGTTCCTCGAAACGACCGGCTACGAGCGCGAGGAAGTGCTCGGCCGGAACTGTCGGTTCCTGCAGGGACCGGACACCGACCGGTCGACGGTCGAGGAGATACGGGCGGCCCTCGATTCGGGAACATCCGTCGAAGTCGAGATTCTGAACTACCGAAAAGACGGCTCCGAGTTCTGGAACCACCTCAGCGTCACCCCGGTGTTCGAAAACGGCGACCTAACCCACTACCTCGGGTTTCAGCAGGACGTGACCGACCGAATCGAACGGAGTCGAGAACTAAACCGATACGAGGAAATCGTCCGTGCGGCCGGGGACCCCATCTATTCGCTCGACGCGGACCTCCGGGTCACGCTGTTGAACGAGGCGACAGCGCGGTTCAGCGAGACGGACCAGGCGGACCTCGTGGGTCGACACGTCCGCGAAGTGTTCGGCGCGCCACACGCGGCGCAGTTGGCCGACGCCCTCCTCTCGCTCGCCAACGACGACCAGATGGGGACGACGATAGAGACGGCCGTCACCGACGCGAAGGGGCGAAAGCGGCGGTACCAGACCGCACTGGCGGTGATGCCCGCCGACGAGTTCGACGGCGTCGTCTGCGTCAGCCGCGACGTGACAGAGCACAGGGAGCGGGAGTACCGCCTCTCGGTCCTCGACCGCGTCCTCAGACACAACCTCCGAAACAAACTCCACGTAGTGCTGGCACAGGCCGAGTTGGCCCGAGAGCAGACCGACGACGAAGCGATACGGAACGCCACGACGACAATCGAACGCGCGGCCGAAGAGCTACTGAACCTCGGCGAGACGGCCCGCGCCTTTCACGATACGCTCGACCCCCGGTGGGGCGAGGAAGTCAGCGCCGTCGACGTGGCTACCCACACTCGCCACGTCGTCGACGAAGCGCGTCTCAGCTACGAGGACGCGGCGTTCGTGACAGACATCCCGGGGACCCTCTGGGCGCGGACCCACAACGCCTTCGAACTCGCGATGAGCGAGATTCTCGACAACGCCGCGACCTACGGCGGCGACGGCGTGGAGGTCGCAGTGACGCTCGAAACGACCGGCGACGACGAAACCGTGGTGGTCACGGTCGCGGACGACGGCCCGGGGATTCCCGACGTGGAGAAAGACGCGCTCACCTCGGGCGTCGAGTCGGACCTCCAGCACACGTCCGGTCTGGGCCTCTGGTTCGTCAGATGGTTAGCCATCAACAGCGGCGGGTCGTTCACTATCGACGACAACGACCCGGCGGGGGCCGTCGTCGAACTGCGCCTCCCCGTCGCGGCCCCGCCCGAAGAGGAAGTGTCGGGTCAGTAGTGCCACGGCACGTCGCTGAAGTCCGGATTCCGGCCTTCGTTGAACGCGTCGCGCCCCTCCTGGGCTTCGTCGGTCATGTACGCGAGTCGCGTCGCTTCCCCGGCGAACACCTGCTGGCCGACCATCCCGTCCGAATCGAGGTTGAAGGCGTACTTCAGCATCCGCATCGCCGTCGGCGACTTCTCGTTCATCCGCTCGGCCCACTCGATAGCGGTGTCCTCTAACTCGTCGTGGGGGACCACTTCGTTGACCATCCCCATCTCCGCGGCTTCCTCGCCGTCGTAGGTCTTCCCGAGGAAGAACACCTCTCGGGCCTTCTTCTGGCCGACCTGTCGGGCGAGGTACGCCGACCCGAACCCGCCGTCGAACGACCCCACGTCAGGGTCGGTCTGGAGGAACTTCGCGTGTTCCGCACTGGCGATAGTGAGGTCACAGACGACGTGCAGCGAGTGCCCGCCGCCGACGGCCCATCCGGGGACGACGGCGACGACCGGTTTGGGGATGTGGCGAATCTGTCGCTGGACTTCGAGGATGTGGAGCCGCCCGACGTTCTCCGGAGCGTCCGGGTCACCGATATCTTCGTCTGCCCGATACTCGTAGCCGCTCTCGCCTCGGATGCTCTGGTCGCCGCCCGAGCAGAACGCCCACCCGCCGTCTTTCGGCGACGGACCGTTGCCGGTGATGAGGACACAGCCAACGTCGGTCAGGCGCTTCGCGTGGTCGAGCGCCGCGGACAGTTCGTCGACCGTCTCGGGGCGGAACGCGTTGCGTTTCTCCGGTCGGTCGAACGCGATGCGGACCGCGCCCGTCTCCGTCGACCGGTGGTAGGTGATGTCGGCGAAGTCGAACCGCTCGATTGGCTCCCACCGCGAGGGGTCGAATAGCTCCGAAACCATACCGTGGCTGACGGCGGCGGCCGCAAAAAGATTCCCAGTCAGGCACAACACTTTCTTTCGAGACGGTCCAATTCGAGACGATGCCCTCCACCACGAACCAGCGAAGCATCAAGACGGGACTCGCCGTCCTCTCGGTGCTCGCGATGGCGTACAGCCTCATCATCGTCCAGCAGATACTCCTCGGTCTGCTCGCCGTCGCGGCGCTCTGGGGCGTGTACCTGTTCTGGCGATTCGTCCTCGCCCTCGGTCGCATCGCCTCGGCGCTCGAACGTGTGGCGCTGGAGCTGGCCGACGGCGGGTTCGAAGAGGACCGGACAGAGAGACGCGAACGGACCGACGGGGCGAGCACCGAATCGGCGGCGCGACCCCTCGAACCCGAGCGCTGATACTGGGGAGCGAGAATTTATGCTCTCGCTTCCGGAACGTTCCACGAACGGGCGCCATGGCTGAGACGTTCTACGACGTTCTCGGCGTCGACGACGACGCCTCGCGTTCGGAAATCGAGGCGGCCTACCGAGAACGTCTCAAGGAGACGCATCCGGATGTCAGCGACGCGAGCGATGCCGAGGCCGCCACGAAGCGCCTCATCGAGGCCCGGGACGTGTTGGTCGACGCCGACGAGCGAGCGCGATACGACCGCCTCGGTCACGATGCCTACGTCGGCGACGAATCGTCGGGGAGTCGGGTCGCCTCGGCGGCCCGGGAAGCGGGCTACGGCGACGCAGAGCGCAGGGCGGACGACGACGCAACCGGGCACTCGGCGTCGCGGTCCCGACGGCGCACTGCCGACCGCGCCCGGCGAGAACGGCGAGCGAGCGAACGGGTGCGCGACGACCGGGCGTCCCGCGAGTCGGCCGCGGAAACGGAGACGGACGCCGACGCGCGGGCGGCGTCGGCCGCGAACGAGCGAACGACCGCGACTGGCGAGGAACGCGTCTCCGTGGGTACAGGCACCCACAACACCGCCAGGTCGCCCGCGTGGGCGTCCGGGCGGGGGTACCGAGTCCGGCAGACAGTCCACACGGGACCGGACTACGACTCGCTGGTTCCGAGCGGTCGAGAACTCTCCTTGCTGGGCATCACCTTCGCGCTGTACCCCGTGCTGTTGTTCAGCGCACTGATGCCGCCGTTCCCGCTGTACCTCAACCTCATCGTCGCTTTCTGCGCCGTCGTCGTCGTCGGCTATCTCCAGTCGATGCCCCGCGTCGCACTGTTGGTGTTCGGGACGTGGAGTCTGCTCACGCCCCTCGTCCTCGCCGTGTTGGGTGTGGGATTCCTCTCCCTCGTCGGTTTCGTCGCCCTCTGCGGGACGTGGCTCCCGTTCGGCTTCTCGATTCTGACGGCCGTCGTCCTCCGGTTGTAGTCACCGGGTGTCGTCGGCGATTTTCGAGCGCGTCCGCGCGGTCAGGTCATCGCGAACCGCGTGGCTCCGCGCGCTGTCGAACTGGAATTCGATGACTTGCGTGCCGTCGCGTTCGACGGACGAATCGAAGGCGTCGCGGAACGCATCGCGGCCGTCGACCCGGGCAAATTCGAGGTCGTAGAGGTCCCCGGTCGGCCCGAAATCGAGGCCGTGGGGCGTCTTGAACTGCGGTTCGAAGGCGTCGTGGTCCTCGATAGGGAGGATGTGGAAGATGCCGCCGCCGTCGTTGTTCACGAGGACGATAGTCGCGTCGACGCCGCACCGTCCGAGCGCCAACAGGCCGTTCATGTCGTGGTAGTACGCGAGGTCACCGGTGACGAGGACGAGGGGGTCGTCCGTCGCGCTCCCCGCCCCGAGCGCCGTCGACGTGATGCCGTCGATACCGCTGGCTCCGCGGTTCCCCAGCATCGTGAGGTCGGCCGTCCGCGGTTCGCCGAAGCGGTCCAAATCGCGGACCGGCATGCTGTTGGAGACGAACACCGTCGCCGGGTCCGGTGCGGCGTCGGTCACGTCGGACAGCACGCCGCCCTCCCAGTAGGTCTCCTCGCGA
This sequence comes from Haloarcula marina, assembly GCF_024218775.1. NCBI lineage: Archaea > Methanobacteriati > Methanobacteriota > Halobacteria > Halobacteriales > Haloarculaceae > Haloarcula > Haloarcula marina. The sequence continues at coordinate 1,884,606 of NZ_CP100404.1, forward strand.
CCGCCGCGAACCCCCTCCCAGTGGTCGCGTTCGGCGGCCGCGAATCGCTCGGCCCATCGCTCGCCGCCCGTCCCGTCGACACGCGCGGCGAGTTCTTCTGCGAGAGCGTCTTCGTCGGCCACCAGGAGGTCGCTGGCCGTGAACTCCGCCTCGGTCCACCCGCCGGACGGGTCGACGACGAACTGCCGACAGTCGGCGTCGCGGAGGGAGTGTCTGAGCGGCTTCGAGGTTGGCGACGCGCCGAAGCGGAGGACAACGTCGGGGTCCGGCCACGCCGCCGTGGCGTCCGACCCGAGGTAGGCGTCGTAGCCACCGCAGACGGGCACGTCGAGTCGGTCGACGTGCGGGCCGAAGCGGAGGTCCGAGAGCGGGTCCGCGAGCACTGGGAACCCCGTCGCTTCGGCGAGCGGTTCCAGCGCGGCGGCACTGAGGCCGTCATCGGCGGGACCGGTCACGAGGAGTCCCCTGTCAGCCGATTCCACGGCGGCGGCGACGCCATCGAGAGCGTCGTCCGTGAGTTCCGGCAGTCCTTGCGAGGTAGCGACGAACGGTCCGTCTCTCCCGTTTGCCGCCAGCGTGTCGCCGTCGGCCCAGTCCTCGGGAACGCCGTCCGGGTCGTCCTCGGGGACCGGCGTTGGCTCCAGCGGCTTGCGGAATCGACAGTTGAGGTGGACCGGCCCGGAGTCGCTCCCGGTGGCCTTCGAGAGCGCCCGCGCCGCCGTCGTCCGGAGCATCCGCACCTTCCGCGGTTCGGCCTCCGGTTCCGGCAGGTCACGGTACCACCGGACTGCGTCGCCGTACAGTTTCTCTTGGTCGACGGTCTGGTTCGCACCGCTGTCGGTGAGTTCGGGGGGTCGGTCCGCGGTCAGCAAGAGCATCGGGACGCCCGACTGAGTGGCCTCGACGACCGCGGGGTGGAAGTTCGCCGCCGCCGTCCCCGAGGTACAGACCAGAGGGGTCGGCGTCCCGGTCCGGCGTGCCCGACCGAGCGCGAAGAACGCCGAGGACCGCTCGTCCAAGTGGGAGAACACCTCGATGTCGGGGTGTTCGGCGAAGGCGACGGTCAGGGGCGTCGACCGGCTTCCCGGCGACAGGCACGCGGCGTCGACGCCCGCTGCGACGAGTTCCTCGACCAGCGTCTCGGCCCACAGCGTGTTGACGTTCGGGTACACGCGGTTCACTCCAGTTCGTCCAGCATCGGCCGGTACTTGAGTTGCACCTCGTCCCACTCCCGGTCGGGGTCGCTGTCAGCGACGATGCCAGCCCCGGCGAACAGCGTCGCCGTGCGCTCGGCGGCGACGGCCGAGCGAATGCCCACCGCGAACGTGCCGTTTCCGGCGGCGTCGACCCAACCGATCGGGGCGGCGTACCAGCCACGGTCGAACGCCTCCGTCTCGCGGATGGTTCGGAGGGCTTCGTCCGGCGGGAGACCACCGACGGCTGGCGTCGGGTGCAGGGCCTCCACGAGGTCCAAGACGTGTCCGTCCCGGGCGAGTTCGGCGGTGATAGACGTTCGCAGGTGTTGGACCGTCGCCAACCGGCGGACGGTTCGGTCGCCGATGCGGACCGAGGAGGCGAACGGCTCCAGTTGGTCGCGAATCGCGTTGGCGACCAGTTCGTGCTCGTGGGTGTCCTTCTCGCTCTCGAGGAGTTCGGCGGCCAGCCACTCGTCTTCGGCAGGCGTATCGCCGCGGCCGGTGGACCCGGCCAGCGCTTCCGTTCTGACGGTTCGGCCTCGGAGGGAGACGAGGCGTTCCGGCGTCGCGCCGAAGAACGTGCCGCCGTCGGCTGGCGAGAGCATAAATCGATAACAGTTGGGGTACGTCTCGGCGAGTCGGTCCAGCGCGCCCGGGACCGAGAGTTCGCGGCGCAGGCGCACGCGCAACGCCTGCGCGAGAACGACCTTCTGAAGGTTTCCCCGGGCGACGCTCTCGACGGCCGCGTTCACCTGCTCTCGCCACGTCTTTTGCGAGGGCGTCCGCTCGCGCGATTCGACGCCCGGCGGCTGGGTCCGGTCGGGCGTCGGGCCCTCGCGCAGGCGTTCACGCCACGCTTCCAGCCGTCGCTCTGCCGTCGCCGCTGCGTCGTCGCCGGTCGCCGTCACCGTCAGCCACGTCCCAGTCTCGGTGGCCGTGACCTGCACTTCGGGCAGGAAGAAGGACGCACCCGGAAACGACGCCCACGGCGAGTGTTCGCCGTCGTGGTCGCCGTCGTGGAAGGCGAAGCCGCCGAACAGGCGGGGACGGGCGGCGCTGGGGAGCGTGCCCGGCGTCTCACAGCGGTCGAACAGCGCCGTCGCCTCGCGTTTCACGTCGGCGAATCGCGAGTTTCCGTCGGCGGTCACCGTCGCCACCGCGCCACAAGCGGCGACCGACTCGGCGTCGGTCCCCCACGCGAATCGCGGACGGATGTCGGCGTCGAGGACAGCCCGCGGCGTGCCACGCTCGATTCGGCACCCGCGTGTGACGACCCCCGTCGTCCCCACCGTCGTCTCGTCGCCACGCAATGGTTCCATCACCGTGGTCTTAGGATTCCGTCCCTTTGAGCCTGACTATACCTGCGACTCGCGACGCCCACTAGGGCGAGCGAGTTCGAGTGTTTCCAGAAGATGGAATTATACTGGTGATAAAGAGAATATAGGATGTTCTGTAGAAAAAATTATTTTTTCGAAATCCGTAGCTACCCCCGCCAGTTTTAAATACGGCTTACTCAAAGGTGGCAACGTTGCGATGCCAAAGGTAGAGATCAACATCCCGGAACACTTGGAGATGCAAATCGCTCAGCTAGTCGAGCAGGGCGAGTTCCTCAACCGCGAGGAAGCCATCGAAGACCTCCTCTCGACCGGGCTGAAAGCGTACAAGACATCTGGGCCGACCGACGAAGACGAGGAACCGGGCTTCGAGGACGACGGTATGATGGGTCACGACGACGAGTACGTCTTCTGATTCGGAGCGTGGCCGTCTGGGACCGTTTCTCAAGCAATTCTTATACTGGTGTACGTTCATAGCACTCACAACAATGCACAAAGACGAGCTTCTGGAGTTACACGAGCAGATGGTCACGATTATGGAGTTCTTCCGTGACGAGATGGACACCGTCGACCCGGAACTGTTCGACCCGTATCAGGGACTCGACGTTCGCCCGTCCGACGTTCACAAGTCCAAGAGCGAGCACAAACACGCCGTCTTCGTCCTCGGGAACGCGCTGGCGACGGCGATGAGCGAGGACGAATTCTCGGACGCCGGGCGCGTCGGCAAGCGGATGCAGGAACTCGCCGAGGACGCAGAGCGCAAACTGTAGCTTGCAGTCCCCGACTTCGACTCTCTCTTCTCTACGCTGCGTCGTCCATTAGCTCTGTGAATATCTCCGGGTCCGTCCGGAACTTCAGGACGTTGTGGACCACCGAGTTGCGGACGTTCTGGACGACGTTGCCGTGGTGCTTGTAGAACTCGTGAATCCACCGCGACTCGGCGGCCCGCGTTGGGAACATCATCACCGACTTCCACTGGTACTCGCCGTCGGAGAGGAAGTAAAACAGCGTGTGCTCGTCGTCGCGGATGGCGACCATCGCGTCGTGCCACTCCTCTGCGAAGTGTTCCGGATTGAACTTGAACTCGAACAGGGCGAAGTTGAACAGCGCCTCGTTCGGGACGATGGCCTCCCGGAACACCTCCTCTTCGCGCATCTTGCGGATTGACTCGCTGACCGTGACGTGCGAGACGTCGATGCCGTACTTCTCGTCGAGTATCTCGGCGAGTTCCCGGGACGACCGCTGTGGCTCCGCCGCGAGTTCCCGCAGGACGTACACGTCCCGCTGTTTGAAGTCCCAGTCGGGTGTCTCGGTTACCATACTGAATATTCCTCGCGGCGATAGTTGATGATTCCGCCTAGCATCATTCTTCGATGGCGACCAGCGTCTCTACGTCGGGGAGCGGTTCTGTGTCGTCGGTTATCTGGGCCATGCGCTCGGTGTGTTTCTCGGCGGCGTACGTCTGGAGGTCACCGGCCGACGGACCGGACGTCTCGTCGCTGGCGTCGGCGCTGATACCGTCCGTCGTCGTCCGCTGGACCAGCGGCAGTAACTCGGTGACGGTGTCGTGGAGCAGTTGCGGGTCGACGCCCCCGGCGACCAACCGCTTCAAGCGAGACATCCCGAAGCCGACGTGGCGGCCTTCGTCGCTGCGAATCGACTCGATGCCCTCGGTGAACCCGGGGAGGGTCGGCAAGTCGGATTCCGCCGGTCCGAAACTGCGTTGGAGGCCCCAGTAGGCCGTCTGAGCGAGGATGCCTTCGATGGTCAAGTGGTAGTGGCAGTAGGCGACGGCGCGGTTCGCGGGCGTGTCGTCGTCCAGCAGTCGGTGCATCGCCTCGTCGGTCCGCGCCAGCAGTTCGTCGTAGGCGTCGTTTATCCAGCGGTCGTCGGTCGGCGAGGTGCGCGCCACTCCGCGGGCGTCCTCCACGGGGTGAATCACGTCGCGCCAGTACCGCTCGAAGAAGTCCAAGTGCCGCGCCTCCTCGTACAGTTGTGTGCTGAGGTAGGCCTGGGCCTCCGCGTCCTCTATGACGACTGCGAGGGGAGCCAGGTCCTCCGTGACCGCGCGCTCGCCCGCCCCGAACTTCGCCACCGTCGCCCGGAAGTTGTCGAACGTCTTCGGATGGGCGTCGACGAGCGGGTGTATATCGCCCTCAGTGTCGATAGCCGCCGGGTCCCAGTGTCGTTCGACAGCGTTGCGGTAGTAGCGGAACGACCGTTCCTCCCGGTCGACCGCCAATCGAAACCTATCGTCTGCCATACACCCCCGTCAACCCCATTCGAAATAAGGGTTGACAATACGTCCCGGCCAAGTCGGCCTATCGGCCCTCGAACTCGGGGTCCCGTTGCTCCATGAACGCCGTCGCCCCCTCCTCGTGGTCGTCGGTGGTGAAGGCGAGACCCTGTGCGGTCGCCTCGCGGTCCAGCGCCTGTTCGAACGTCGACTCCGGTCCGCGGTCGATGAGGCGCTTCGCCTGCGTGAGCGCGACGGTCGGCCCCTCGGCGATTGTGTCGACCACGTTCTCGACGGCGTCGTCGAACGACTCGTCTTCGAACAGGCGCGTGAAGATGCCGAGTTCCCGGGCGGTGTCGGCGTCGAGCAGTTCGCCGGTAAAGACGAGTTCCTTCGCCTTGTTCGGGCCGACGATGCGCGGCAGGAAGTACGAGACGCCGGAGTCGATAGCCAGTCCGACGCGGCGGAACCCGAACCCGATTTTCGCGTCGGGGCTGGCGAGTTGGACGTCACAGGCCAACGCGAGGCCCGCCCCCGCGCCGAACGTCGCACCGTCTATCTTCGCCACCACCGGCAGGCGACAGTCGTGGACGGCCTCGATAGCGCCGTGGATGACGTCGACGACGAGTTCGACCCGGTCGGCGGGCGGTTGCTCCGACGCCACGCCCTCTATCATCGCGCCCACGTTGCCCCCGGCGCAGAACGCCGGGCCAGCGCCTTCGAGGACGACACAGCGGGCGTCGCTGTCGGCGATTGTCTCGAAGCGTTCGATGAGACGCTCCGCCGTGTCGGCGGCGAGGGCGTTCCGCACGTCCGGTCGATTGAGCGTCACCCTCGCCACGTCGTCTTCGATGGTCAGGAGGACGGCATCGTCTGACATACGGTGGACCACCGAGCGCCGCGAAATAACCCTTCCGCCGCCGTCCCGAACTCTGTTGGGTACGGCTTTTTGCGTCGCGGCGACCACCCAACGGTATGCGCCTTCACTGGCATCGGCGAGACTTGCGCGCGGCCGACAACGCGGGGGTGGCCCGAGCGAGGGCAGCGGACCCGGTCGTTCCTGTGTTCGTCTTCGACCGGGACGTGCTTGCACACGCGGGGCCGCCCCGCGTCGCGTTCATGCTCGACGCGCTGGCCGCACTGCGGTCGTGGTACAGAGACCGCGGGAGTGACCTCGTCGTCGCCCACGGCGACCCGCGGGAAGTCCTCCCAGAACTCGCCGACGAGTACGACGCCGAAAAAGTGACGTGGGGCAAGGACTACTCCGGCCTCGCCACCCATCGGGACGCCGCGGTTCGACAGGCGCTGAACGAGGCCGACGTGGCCCGCGAGGCCGTCCAGAACGCCGTCCTCCACGAACCAGGCGAGATAACGACCAACGACGGCGACCCGTACAGCGTCTTCACCTACTTCGGCCGGAAGTGGCACGACCGGGAGAAGGAAGCCCCCTACGACCCGCCCGCCGCCGACGCCCTCGCCGACGTAGACGGCGACTCGCTACCGACGCTCGCGGACCTCGGTTTCGACGACCCGGAGGCCGACGTGCCGTCCGCCGGGACCGAATCGGCGCGGGAACTCCTCGATGCCTTCCTCGAGGACGGCATCTACCGCTACGAACAGCGTCGCGATTACCCCGCCGACGAGTGTACGTCGCGCCTCTCGGCGCACCTGAAGTTCGGCACTATCGGCATTCGGGAGGTGTACGAGCGCACCGACGAAGCCCGGAGCGCCGTCGAACCCGGCGGCGAAGACGACGAGTCGGTCGCGGAGTTCCAGTCCCAACTCGCCTGGCGGGAGTTCTACACCCAGGTCCTATTCGCTAACCAGAACGTCGTCACGGAGAACTACAAGGCGTACGAACACGACATCCAGTGGAACGAGGACGAGGAGGCGTTGCAGGCGTGGAAAGACGGCGAGACGGGATACCCCATCGTCGACGCCGGGATGCGCCAACTCCGCGAGGAGGCGTTCATGCACAATCGCGTCCGGATGATCGTCGCGTCGTTTCTCACGAAGGACCTGTTGCTCGACTGGCGGCACGGGTACGACTGGTTCCGCGAGAAACTCGTCGACCACGACACCGCCAACGACAACGGTGGGTGGCAGTGGGCCGCCTCGACGGGGACCGACGCCCAACCGTACTTCCGCATCTTCAACCCGATGACGCAGGGCGAGCGATACGACCCCGACGCCGAGTACATCAAACGCTACGTCCCGGAACTCGCAGACCTCGCCCCCGAGATAATCCACGGGTGGCACGAGGCGTCGCTCACACAGCGCCGCAACGCCGCGCCGGAGTATCCCGACCCGATAGTCGACCACAGCGAGCGGCGTGAGGAGGCGATAGCGATGTTCGAGCGAGCGAGGGGCGACGACTGAGCGATAGCGACCCGTGGCCCGGGCGACGACTGACGCGAGAGTCGAGCGACGCGAATCGTTCGGGTGAACGACCGACGAACCGGTTAGCTTGAACCCGAGCGTTTTTGTCGGTCCCTGAACGGTATCGAGACGACGATGCTGGGGGTGGTGTTCCTGACGGCGCTCGGAGTGGCCGCGCTGGCGTGCGGAGCGGTCGCCGTACTCACGGCCCGCCACCGGTCGATGCCGGGCGCGACGCCGCTGTTCGCCGTCTCGATGGCGGAACTCTGGTGGATACTCACGTACGCTGGCGAGATGCTCGCCCCCACCCCGTCGACGACGTTCCTGCTCGCCCGCGTGGAGTGGGTTGGCGTCGTCGTGCTGCCAGTCGCTTGGACGGCGTTCGTCCTCGAATACACGGGCCGCGGGGCCTATCTGACTCGGCGGACGGTCGCAGCCCTCTCGGTCATCCCGGCGGTCACGCTCGCCAGTGCGCTGTCGGCCTACGACGGCCTCATCAGGCAGTCGGTCCGCACGACAGCGCACGCCGACTTGACCGTCCTCACCGGCGAGTTCGGCCCGGTCCTGTGGTTGTTCGCGCTGTACACGTGGCTGCTGGTCGCCGGGAGTGCGATACTGCTCCTCGAGTTCGTCGTCGACCGCCGCTCGCTGTATCAGGCGCGGGCGCTCTCGCTCATGGGGGCGGCCGTCGCGCCACTGGTCGCGAGTTACGCCTTCGCGACCGACATCCTCGCGGCGACGGTGGTGGACCCGACCCCCATCGCGTTCGCCCTGTCGAGTTCGCTCGCGCTGGTCGCTATCTTGGAGTACGACATGCTCGACAGGGCGCCCGTCGCCAGCCACCTCGCCTCCGAGACGGCGGTCGAGGCCATCGACGACCCCGTGTTCGTCGTCGACGCCAGCGGCGTCGTCGTCGACTGCAACCCGGCAGCGCTCTCGGTTACCGAGATGGGGCGAGAGGAGTTGTTGGGTCGGACGAGGGGCGAAGTGGAACTGATTCGCGCCGTGGAGGACACCGACGGTGAGACTACGCTGACTCGGGAGACAGACGCGGAGACGACCCACTACGACGTTCGGACCGCGGCGATAGACGGGACAGCGGAGCACGAGTTCGGCGAGGTAATCACGCTCCGGGACGTGACCGAGCGCCGCGAGCGGAAAGAACGGTTGGACGCACTCACCGAAGTCCTCCGGGCGACGATACAGGAGGAGATGACCACCGTCCAACGCGTCGCCGACGACGGCGAGGACGCGGTCAGCGACGTGGAGACGCTCAAAGAACGGGCCTCGGTGGCGTTGGACGTGAGCGACCGGGCGGCGGAGTTGGCGACGATGGTGTCTCCGGAGGAGGAACCGCCTGCCGACATCGTTCCCATCATCCACGAGGAGATAGCCGCCGCGCGTGAGTGGAAGCCAGACGTGACGTTCGTGCTGGAAGCGAGTCTCGGCGAGTGGGCCCACTGTAGCGGGTTGTTCGAACCGGTGTTTCGCGTCTCGCTACGCCACGCCGCCGCCCGGTCGGTTGGTTCGTCTTCGCACTCCAGTACACAAGGCGAAACGAGCAGTCTGCGGGTCGGTGACCCCGGTTCCGTCGCCGACTGACCGGTCCGTGAAACCCACCGCCTCCTAAACGTTTAACCGTCGTCCGCGCTTCGCCTAATGTGGAGGCGATAATACATGTCTGAACATTCCGAACCCGAGCTACCACCGCTGCCGTACGAGTACGACGCCCTCGAGCCGCATATCTCCGAGCAGGTGCTCACGTGGCACCACGACACCCACCATCAGGGCTACGTAAACGGCCTCGCGTCGGCCGAGGAGACACTCGCGGAGAACCGCGAGTCGGGCGACCACTCCTCGACCGGCGGTGCGCTGGGGAGCGTCACCCACAACGGCTGTGGACACTATCTCCACACGCTGTTCTGGGAGAACATGGACCCCAACGGCGGCGGCGAACCCGAAGGCGAACTCCGCGACCGCATCGAGGAGGACTTCGGTTCGTACGACGGCTGGAAGGCCGAGTTCGAGGCCGCCGCGTCGGCCGCCGGTGGCTGGGCACTGCTGGTCTACGACCCCGTCGCGAAGCAACTTCGCAACGTCAAGGTCGACAAGCACGACCAGGGTGCGCTCTGGGGCGCTCACCCCGTTCTGGCCCTCGACGTCTGGGAGCACTCGTACTACTACGACTACGGTCCGGCCCGCGGCGACTTCATCTCCGCGTTCTTCGAAGTCGTCGACTGGGACGAAGTCGCCGACCAGTACCAGACCGCAGTCGGTCACTTCGAGTAACGACTCCCCACCAGCGATTTTTTCGTGCCGCCGACCCGCTCAGTGGCATCTCTCGCACCCGTCACTGACGAGGGCTCGAGACGGCGACTGTCTCGACGCCGGTCACCTCTAGACGGAATCCGCCGTCGTCGCTCTCACTGACCGCCACGTCCCACCCGTGACTGCCCGCGACGTGGTCGACGATTGCGAGGCCGAGGCCGGTACCGGCGTCCGATGTGGTGTACCCGTAGTCGAAGACGGTTCCCCGTTCGTCCGGCGGGACGCCCGGCCCGTCGTCGGCGATACCGAACCCGCCGTCCGTCGCCGTCACGGTCACCGACACGTCGCGGGCCCCGTGTTCGACGCTGTTCCGGAACGCGTTCTCGAACAGTCGGAGGAGTTGGTCCCTGTCCGCGACGACCCTTCGGTCTGTCTCGACAGTTAGGCTCGCGTCTACGGTATCGACGGTTGCCCACGCCGTCTCCGCGACGTCCGACAGCGAGAGCGGTGAGGTGTCCAGCGCCGCGTCGTCGCGTGCGAGTGCCAACACCTCGTCGATGAGGTGTTCCATCCGTTGGTGTGCCCTGCGAAGTCTATCGAAGTGTTCTGTGTCGCCAGTCTCCTCGGCCAGCGAGACGCTCGCGCTGGCGACGTTCAGGGGATTCCTGAGGTCGTGGCTGACGACGCCCGCGAACTGGTCTAGCTGACTGTTCCGCCGTTCGAGTTCGCGCTGTCGGGCCTTCTGGTCGGTAATCTCGTGGACGAGGAACACTCGTCCGAGCAGTTGCCCCCGGTCGTCGTACAGCGGCGAGGCCTGGACGTCGAAGTAGCGCTCACTCTGTTCCATGACGCACTCGTGTTCGCTGCTATCGGTGAGTCGTCTGTACTGGTCGTAGAGGGACGGCCACGACGACAGCGCCGTCTCGACCGACGTGCCGACGACGGTATCGTCCTCGAGCAGGGCCATCGCCCTGTCGTTTGCCTCGATAATCGTCTCGTCAGTGTCGATGACGAAGACCCCGCTGTTGAGCGACTCGACGACGGCGCGGTGCGCGACCGGCGAGATATCCAGGAGGCCCGCCTTGACGACCGACCACGTCAACGCGACGCCGGTCACGGCGAACGCGACGGGCGTCGGGTCGAAACCGAGGCCGCCGAACAGGTAGAGGCCGTTGCCGAACCACGGCACGAAGATGGCGACGACCAACCCGTACACCTGTCGCTGTCTGAGCGAGTTCGAGGTCAGTGCGAACTCGATGATGAGCGCGCTGGCCACCGCGACGAGGAGGTACGAGTACGCGGCGTGTGCCCAGAACACGGGTCCCGACTGCAGTTCCCACCCGAGCATCGTCGTCGACGACGGGCCGACCACCGTATACAGTGGCCCAGTCGGGTCGAAAACAGAGAACCAGAACAGGACAACTGGCTCCACGGCCAGCGCCGCGTACGTCCAGCGGCCCAGATACCGGTCCCGTCCGGTGTACGTCAGCGCGAAGACGAACAGACCAGCCACGACGATGACGATACCGGCGTACCACGCACGGGACCAGACCAGCGCCCACCGCGTCCCGCGTGTCACGATGGCGGCGAACGCACAGGCACACCAGATGGACTGTCCGGCCAGTAGGACCGCCAACGGTGTCGCGCCGTCGTGGTGCTTCTGTTGCCAGACGAAGGCGGCGAGTGCCGCGACGAACACGCCAATCGCCAGCAGGGATATCGCGTAGACGACGTACAACGACACCATCTTTCGAGAACAATCCGGCCAGTATTATAGTCGTTTGGACGGTTCGAGGGATTTACCGGCCCCCTCGGCGTAGCCCCGCGTATGCCAGCCGAAAAGGCGGAATTCGACGACGTGCGGTCGTTCGAGTTGTACGAACCGGCGGACGTACTCGACCCGGAGCTACTGTACACCATTCCCGAAATCGCGCGCCTCTTGCAGGGCTTGCCCGCCGACGCGGAACTGAGCGACTTCAACGAGTCCGTCTTCATCGACTGGGCCATCCCGTGGATGATTTTCAACCAAGACGACCTCGTGTTCGCCGAACCGGAGGCCGACGACGTGGTCGGTCTGTACGGCCTCGCCGACGAATGAATCTGCTCGTCGCCGGGAGCGACCGGGTCGACGCCGGGAAGACGACGTTTTCGGTCGGCTTGCTTGCCCACACCGGCGCACGCGGGTTCAAGCCCCGAGCGGGCAACAACTACTGGTTCGACCACGACGACTACCAGTACGCCACCGAACAGGGGCGTCTGTTCGGGAAGGACGCGAAGCGACTCGCCGCGGCATCGACCGGCGACGTGCGCCCCGAGTCGATAAACCCGATTCACCGCCTGTGGCACCCATCAGCGGGTGCCGGGACCGGCATCCTCGGCCGCGAGGACCAGCAGTTCGTCGTCGACCGGGTGGGCGACTTGAACGGGGTCGGCGAGTTCGTCCGGAACGGGACCGTCGACCTGCCCGAGGGCCTGGTCGACCGCCTGCCGGTCGAGGACGCCCCGCGTGTCACCTCCCTCCCGGACTTCAACGACCTGATGGGCGTGATGCACGCCGACGCACTCGATTCGCTCGCCGAGGATATCGCGATGACCGAACGCGCGGTTGTAGAGTCCTACAGCGACGTGGCGCGACCGCTCGCGGGGTTCGAACCGGACGCCGTCGCCGTCGTCGAACCCGGCCGTGCCCGTTTCTACGACGGGGCGCGGTACACCAAAGCCTGCGAGATTGCGACCGGCGGGCCGAACGACGGCCAGTTAGAGGAACGGGTCGGGAAGGTCGTGGACCTCATCGACCGAACGAGCGCCGTCCGACTCCCGGCACTCGACGGTGAGACACGGGCCGACCCCGAGGCGGTCGCTGACGCGTACGCGCACGCCTACGATGCGCTGTTGGCGACAGCGTTCGACTAGAGGTTCGAGAACGCCTCGTCGACCAACTCGCCGGTGTCGGCGATAATGTCGGCCATCACCTCGTCGTCGGGGGCCATCCCCAGCAGGCGGGCGGCCCGCATGATGCTGATGTGGTACACCGTCTGGACGCCGGGTTCCTCCTGCCAGACGACCACGTTACAGGGGAACAGCGCGCCGATGCGATTGTCGGAGGCGTCCAACGCGCGGTCGGCCATGTTCGGGTTGCACGCGCCGAGGACGTAGTACGGGTCCCGGTTGGCACCGATTTTCTCGTTGAGCAACTCCGAGGGGGAGAACTCGGTGGCGATGCCGAACCCGGCGTCGGTGAACACCTCGCGGACGTGGTCGACAGCCTCCTCGTGGGTCATCTCCAGCGTGGCTCGCTCCTCGCCGATGTCCTCGCTATCGAGCGCAGTCGGGTCGATTGGCAGTGCCATATGCGAGACGACGGCCGATTCGAGTAAAGGTGTTTGGCCGAATCAGAAACGGGCGGCCTGCAACGCAAACTCGATGTCGCGGTACGGCGCGTCGGTGACGCTCGGACCGTGGCCGGTGTGCATCGCTTCGAGACCCTCGTCGACGGTGTCGAGGACGCGGTCGATACTCTCGACGAGCAGGTCTCGGTCGCCCTCTTCGAGGTCGGTCCGGCCGAAACTGCCGTTGGCGAAGACGAGGTCACCGGCGAAGAGGACGCTCTCGGCGGCCGAGTAAAAGCAGAGGTGGTCGTTCTTGTGGCCCGGCGTGTGGAGCGCGGTGTACTGCGAGTCACCGAGTTGAACCGTCTCCGAATCTGCGATGGCGTTGTCGACGCCGTCTTGGTCCGTATCGTGTCCCCAGACTTCGACGCCGAATTCCTCGACTACCGAATCGAGATTCCCGACGTGGTCGTAGTGGGTGTGCGTGAGGACGACGGCGTCGAGACCGTCGGCGTGAGTCCGGACTTTCTCGGTCACGTCGAACTCGTTGCCCACGTCCACGAGGACGGTCCGCGCGCCGTCGACCAGAAACACGTTACTCGTAAACGATTGGACGCCCTGCGCGAGGTTCCGAATCATGCCTGCGAGGTTCCCCGGGGAGCGGGATGTGTCTGTCGTTCTATCCCCGAATATCGCTGTCGATTACAGCACCCACAGGGCTATGTATGTGGATGCGAAAACGGGGATAGTAAGAACAGCATGTCTGAATCGGACCCGCCTGTCGTGCTTATCGTCGAAGATGAACCGGACGTCGCAGAGACGTACAAACTGTGGCTACAGGCAGAGTACGAGGTCCGTATGGCGCAGAACGGGGACGAAGGGCTGGACCTACTCGACGAGACGGTCGACGTAGTTCTCCTGGACCGGATGATGCCGGGACTCTCTGGGGACGAGGTGCTGACCCGCATCCGCGAACGTGACCTCGGGTGTCGGGTCGCCATGGTGACCGCCGTCGAACCGGACTTCGACATTCTCGAGATGGGGTTCGACGCGTACCTCTCGAAACCGATTCGCAGCGAGCAACTCCACAACACGGTGACGAACCTCCTGGAGCGGTCTGAGTACGACTCGCTCCTGCAGGCGTACTACGCGCTGGTCGAGAAGCAGGCGACGCTGGAAGCGACGAAGTCGACGGCGGAACTGGCCGAGAGCGAACAGTACGACGAACTCACGAAGGAGATACAGGAGATGCGCGAGGGGTTGTCCGACACGCTGGGGGGTATCGGGGACGACGACGACTTCATCGCGACGCTCCGTGGATTGAGCAATGGCGAAGAGAACTGAGGGGGCCGAAAGTATGTACGATCTCTCTACCGTCCTCGACTTCGACGCACTACAGTCAGTTCGCCCGGGGTCCAGCATCCTCATCTCTGGCCCCGCGATGAGCGGCAAGGAACGCCTCGCCTACGACGTACTTGCCGACGGCGCTCGTGACGGTGACGGGGCCGTCGTGGTGACCACCAGCGACCAGGCCAAGACCGTCGTCAGCGACTTCCGTGACCTCGTCCCCGAACTGGAAGAGTCCCAACTCGGCGTCATCGACTGCCGCGGCGAAGGCGGGACCGACAGCGGGTCCGTAGACGGAGCCTACGTCCATCAAGTGTCTTCGCCCGGCGACCTGACCGGCATCGGTATCGGCATCACGAAGGCGCTGGAGGGACTCCACAACTCCGGCCGGGAGCGGGGGCGACTCGCGCTCGTCTCGCTGTCGACGATGCTCACCTACACGGACAAGAAGACCGTGTTCAAATTCTGTCACGTCCTCTCCTCGCGACTCGACTCCGCCGGGTACATCGGCGTGTTCACTATCGATTCCAGCGCCCACGACGAACAGACGATTCAGGTCATCAAGCAGGCGTTCGACGGCCTCATCGAACTGCGCGACGTGGAAACCGGCGGCCGCGAAGCGCGGGTGCTGGGACTTTCGGGCGAACCGACGGCGTGGAAGCAATTGTAAGTCGGAGCTCTCGACCCCGTTCGGTGAAGGAAGAACTTTGAGGGTCGGGCGTTCCCATCCGGTATGGAAGTCACGCTGTTGGAGGCGACGGAGGACCCCGAGGACCTCGTCTGCAAAGCGGCGCGCAACGATTACAGCGCCGAGTTCGTCGGCGGGCAGTCGCTGGAAGCGACGATGGAAGACGTAGACGGCGATACCCTCGAAGAGAAGAAGGAAACGCTCATCGGTCACCTGCTGAAACACGGGCACTACGGCCCGTTCGAGCACCCGCAGATTACGTTCGCCGTCGAGGGCGTCTCCCGGTCGTGTATGGCCCAGATTACGCGCCACCGGCACGTCTCCTTCGACGTGCAATCGATGCGATACGTCTCGTTCGACGACGTGGACCCCGCCGACGTTCGCGAGGGCGAGATGGTCGTTGTCCCGCCGTCGGCCACCGACCCCGACTGGGTCGGCCGCAACCAGAAGACCGACGCCGTCGACGAGGAGACGGTCGGGGAACGCGCCGAGATTTTCCGAGACACTATCGAGAACGCGGTGCAGTCCTATCAGGACCTCTTGGACCTCGGAATGCCGCCCGAAGACGCCCGGTTCGTCCTCCCCATCGGGACGGAAGTGAACATGGTCATGTCGATGAACGCCCGGATGTTGATGCACGTCGCGGACATGCGCGCCGCGGCCGACGCCCAGTGGGAGATTCGGGAGTTGACCGAGGACTTACTCGACATCGCGGCCGAGTGGTGTCCGCTCACTTTCGACTACTACGAGTCCGAAATGAAGAATCGGAAGAATCGACTCGCTCCCTGACAGGTCGGCGCACTGACGGACAATATTGTCGATAGCCAGCCACACCGATGCCGTACAGCGTCTCTTTACGGGCAACATATTTCTACTAGTGGGTCCAACCGTGGACCAGTATGGGACCTGATACCAATCGGCGAACGTTCCTCAAGCGCACCGGCGCGCTCACCAGCCTCAGCCTCGTCGGGCTCTCAGGCTGTTCGACACAACCGAGCGACGGCGGCGACGGCGGAGATGGCGGTGGCGGCGACGGCGGAGATGGCGGTGGCGGCGAGACGCCGGACGTGCTGATGATCGTTGGGTACCCACAGAGCGGTGTCCAACTGTTCAAGGACTTCTACTCGGATTACGGCGACGACACCGTCGACATCCTCGTCACGGACGGGTTGCAGGACGGCAGTCTCCCCGGCGACGTGGGCAACGACATGTCCAACGTGCAGGGGACAGCGCCGTCCGCGGCCGGTCCGGGCGTCGATTTCTTCGGCGACCTGTTCCTGGAGGAGTTCGACTACGAGGAAGTGGGCGTGTTCACTTCCCAAGCCTACGACGCTTCGGCGGTCCAGATTCTCGCCAACCTGATGGCCGGGGAGAACGACGGCACGGCCATCCGCGACCACATGCGCGTCGTCGCCAACCCCGGCGGGACGGCCTACGGACCGTCGGAACTCCCCGAAGCGGCCGAAGCGGCCGCCGCCGGGGAGAACATCCAGTACGAAGGGGCCTCCAGCAACGTCAACTTCGACGAGGCTGGCGACATTACCTCCGCGCAGTATCAGGTGTTCGGCTTCTCCGAGGACGGCGTCGAGACGAGAGATACCGTCGATTTCGGTGGTTCCGGAGAGATTCCACAGCCAGAACCACAGGGGAGCGGCAGCGGCGCTGACCGGACGGTCCGACTCGGCATCCTGCAACCGGAGACCGGTGACCTCGGTCCGCTCGGCGTGGCGATTCGCGACGGCGCACTGCTGCCCGCGATTCAACTCCGCGACAGCATCGACCAGACCATCGAGACGCAGGTCGGTGACACCCAGTCGACGGCGCAGGCGGCCGTCAACGCCGCGAACTCGCTGGTAAGCGCCGGGTTCCCCTCGATTACGGGTCCCGCTGGCTCCGAAGCGACGATTCAGACCGCCCGGAACGTCTACGTCGACAATCAGGTCGTCGGGTGCTCGCCGTCGGCCACCTCGCCCGATATAACCGACGTGGACGACGACGACTTCCTGTTCCGGACGCCGCCGAGCGACGCGCTGCAGGGACAGGTGCTCGCACAGGTGGCGACCGAAGAACTCGGCGCGTCGACGGCGTCGACGCTGTACCTCAACAACAGCTACGGCCAAGCCCTCCAGGAGAGCTTCGTCACCGCGTTCGAAGATGTGGGCGGGAGCATCGTCCAACAGGTCGGCTTCGAGTCACAGCAGTCCTCGTACACCTCGCAACTCAACAGCGCGCTGAACCAGTAGTCCGAGAAATCCGCTTTTCGCTCGTCGCTATCCGCCGAGGAAGTCCTGTCTGACCTGCTGGTCGTGGAGGAGGGTGTCGCCGGTGTCCTGATACCGGTTCTGTCCCTGCACGAGGACGTAGCCCCGGTCACAGCGCCGCAGCGCCTCCTTCGCGTTCTGCTCGACCATCAGGACGGCCGTCCCGTCGTCGTTGATGCCGTCGATGCGGTCGAACATCTCTTCGACGAGGTCCGGGGCCAACCCCGCGGACGGTTCGTCGAGCAACAGGAGGTCCGGGTCGAGCATCAGCGCGCGGCCCATCGCCAGCATCTGCTGTTGGCCGCCCGAGAGCGTGCCCGCTTTCTGGGTCGAGCGCTCTTCGAGAATCGGGAACCGGTCGTAGACGGCGCGAATCTGGTCTTCGGGAACTTCGTCTAGGATGTACGCCCCCATCTCCAAGTTCTCGCGGACGCTCAGCGACCCGAACACGTTGTCGTTCTGGGGGACGAAGCCGATGCCCTCGTGGATGATTTGGTCGGGCCGCCGCTGGGCGATGTCCGTGCCGTCGAAGACCACCTCGCCGCCCATGTACGTCGTCAGACCGAAGACGGACTTCATCACCGTCGACTTGCCCGCGCCGTTCGGGCCGACGATGACGACGTACTCGCTCTCACCAACGTCCATGTCGACGCCGTCGAGCACTTGCAGGTCGCCGTACCCGGCGTCTAAGTCCCGTACCGCGAGCAGGCTCTCGGACGGGTCTCCCAACGTCACGTCGGCGGACCGCTGGGCCTGCTGGCTCATACGTCACCTCCGAGGTACGCCTCGAGAACGCGTTCGTCCGACTGAATCGTTGCCGCGTCCCCTTCCGCGAGGACGCTCCCCTGATGCATCACGATGATGTGTTCGCAGTGGTTCATGATGACGTCCATGTCGTGTTCGACCAGCAGGAAGGTCAGCCCCT
This sequence comes from Haloarcula marina, assembly GCF_024218775.1. Lineage (NCBI taxonomy): Archaea > Methanobacteriati > Methanobacteriota > Halobacteria > Halobacteriales > Haloarculaceae > Haloarcula > Haloarcula marina. The sequence continues at coordinate 1,902,569 of NZ_CP100404.1, forward strand.
GCTGGCGCAGTTCGTCGATGCGGTCCAGCAGTTTCTCCTCTAACGTTGGGTTGACCCCGGCCAGCGGTTCGTCAAGCAGGACCATCTCGGGGTCTGTCATCAGGACGCGAGCCATCTCCAGCAGTTTGCGCTGCCCTCCGGAGAGCGTCCCGGCGTTCTCGTGGGCGAGGTGGTCGATTTCGAAGAACTCCAGCGTCTCCCACGCGTCCTCGACGACGCCCATCTCGTCCTGCTGGACCTGTTCGCGCAGGCCCGGCACGACGGAGCGAATCGCCGACTCTCCCATCTGGCCGGGCGGCGCGAGCATCACGTTCTCCAAGACGGTCATCTCCGAGAGTTCGCGGGCGATTTGGAACGTGCGGACGAGGCCGCGTTCGGCCAGCGTGTAGGGCGCGAATCCGGTCACGTCCTGCCCGTCGAAGGTGACGGTCCCGGCGGTGGGTTCGTGGATACCCGTGATGCAGTTGAACGTCGTCGACTTTCCCGCCCCGTTCGGGCCGATGAGGCCCGTGAACGACCCCTGCTGGACCTTGAACGAGGCCCCGTCGATGGCGGTAACTCCACCGAACTCCTTCCGGAGGCCCTCGACTTCGAGTAGCGGTGATTCGACGGCCTCGCTCGTCGTCGGCACGTCGGACTCGGGCGTCTGTTCCGTCCCTGCAACCTCGGCTTCGGCGCTGGTGTTACTCATCGTCCGACCCCCCGTCAGCGGCGCGCGGCCGCGTCAAGTCGACGCTCGCGGCCGGTTCGTTCCGGTGGCCCATCAGGCCGTCCGGTTGGCGCTGGATGATGTAGATGAGCACGACGCCGATGAGGACGAACCGGAGCGTGCTGACGTTGCTCACCGTGTACGCGACGATGGGCGTCACGTCCAGCGACCCGAGCGCGGCGATGGCCTCGACGATGTTACCGGGCGAACTCGTCCCGAACGTCGGGAAGTACTCCCCGAGTCGTGCCGGGAGGTAGAACAACAGCGCCGCGAACGTGGCCGCGCCGAGGATGCTCCCCGTGTTGGACCCGGAGCCACCGAGGATGAGCGCGGCGAACACGTAGAACGTTATCGCCGGGCGAAACTGCGCGGGGCTGATGTAGCCCGCGCTCCCGCGGAACAAGACGCCCGCCAACCCCATCAGCGCACAGCCAATCATGAACGCCTTGATTTTGAACAGGCGGGTGTCCTTGCCCAGCGACTGCGTGACCTGTTCGTCCTCGCGGATGGCCTTCAAGACGCGACCGAAGGGCGAGTTGACGAGTCGGCTGAGAACCCAGTAGCTTCCGGCGACGACGACCAACAGACAGAGGCCGTAGACGATGTTGACGACGTTCGGTCCGGAGATGCCGACGCTCTCGGCGGCCGCGACCAGCGGTGCGCCGAGGCCGTTGACGAGGTTCGCCACGATGTCGTCGGGGGCTGGGAACGCGATACCCGTCGCCCCGCCGGTGCCGAACCGCTTTCCGAACAGTTCAACCTCGGCGACGCCGTTCCAGTTGACGAACAGCCGGATAATCTCCGAGAGGGCGACGGTGACGATTGCGAGGTAGTCCGCACGAAGGCGGAGGGCAGGGAGGGCGGCGATGCCCCCGACGATGGCGGCCATCACCATGCCGCCGAGTGCGCCGAGCCACAGGGGGAGGCCGAAGCCCGGAACGCCAGCGGACCCGGGGTCCGCGGGTGCCGTCAGAATCGCGGTGGTGTACGCGCCGACAGCCATGAACCCGGCGACGCCGATGTTGAACAGACCGGTGTACCCCCACTGGAGGTTCAGCGCCAGCGTCAGGATGGCGTACGCGCCGACGAGGACGGTCACGCTCCCGATGAATCCGGCGGCGAGGTTCGCTCCCTGCTCACCGCCGACGCTGAACGCGAAGGCGGCGAGAAGCACCCAGATACCGAGGATGAACAACCCGACGAGCGCGGCGTCGGGGAGTTCGTCCACCCGCGTCCGAACGTCGTCCATCGCGCTCATGCCGTCGTCACCCCCCCGAAGATGCCGGACGGGCGGAGCAACAGGACGACGATGAGCACCACGAACACCGCGGCGCGAGTCAGTCCCGACGGCAACCAGATGAGGGCGAGGCTGTCGACCAGTCCGATGAGGACGCCGCCCGCCATCGCGCCGTAGATAGAGCCGATGCCGCCGACGATAACCGCGGCGAAGATGAGCAAGAGGAGAATCCAGCCGAAGTTAAACGAGATAGTGCCGCTTTCGAGAACGAGGAGATAGCCGCTGACACCTGCGAGCGCGCCCCCGAGAATCCACGTCAGGCGGATGACGCGCTCGGTGGGAATCCCCGTGACGCGCGCTAAGTCTTCGTTGTCGGCCATCGCCCGCATCGCCTTGCCCAGTTTCGTCCGCTGGAGCAGGACGTGGACGGCGAGCATGAGGACGACGGAGACGACCAGCAGCGTCAGTTCGTTGTCGGTGATGGCGACGCCCGCGGCCAACTGCAGGCGCGCGCCGCTTGAGGCGACGCCGCTGGTTTGGGTCCCGAAGACGAACGCGACGAGATAGCGAAGCGCCAGCGCGACGCCGATAGAGGCGATGAGCAAGGAGATGTTGCCCGAGTCCCGCATCGGGCGGTAGGTGAATCGGTCGACGAGGAAGACGACGCCGACGGTGCCGACGCCCGCCACGATAAGTCCGAGGAGGACGGGGCCGAACGTCGAGACGAGGCTCAGTTGCGGGCCGCCGTTGAACAGGAACAGGTCCGCGATGGGGGCGGTGCCGAGACCAGCGACGACGTAGGCGGCCACCCATCCGAGGAACGCGCCGACGGTGACGGTGTCACCGTGTGCGAAGTTGGCGAAGTCGAGGATGCTGTACGTCATCGAGAGACCGATACCCGCGAGGCCGACGGCGAGGCCGACGAGGATTCCGTCTAAGACCATCGACGCCAGCGACCCGACGGTCAGTGACCCGCCTATCATTCGGAAGCCAAACGCGTACACGGTGGTCCCTATCAGTTTCGTCGCGAGGTCGGCTACAAGATACACGAGAACGACGGCGACGACACCGGTTCCGGGCCGTTCGACCGCGAACCGTCGACCGTCGGAGACTGTTTCGGCGATACCCATGCTTGGGGTTGCTTCGACGCTGGAACGTAAATAACTCTCCGATGGTTTTCGCGTCGAATCGCTGGCAAGAACGCCGGAGACCGGCGTCGTGTGCGACAGGTTAACTGTCGGGCGCGTGAAGTCGAACGTATGGGCGCACTCGAGAAGGGACCGAGCGACGACCCGGCCGGTGACGAGCGAGCGGATTACGACTACCAGACCGGAACCGTCGCCCGTCCCGCACTCGTCGCGGACATCGCCGACAGCATCGACGGCGACGTACGGTTCGACGACTACTCCCGGCAGTTGTACGCCACCGACGCCAGTGCCTACGAGGTGACGCCGATTGGCGTCGTCTTTCCGGAGTCGACTTCGGACGTTGCGGCCGTGGTCGACTACTGTGCACGGCGGGAGATTCCGGTCCTGCCGCGCGGCGGCGGGACGAGTCTCGCTGGGCAGACGGTCAACGAGGCCGTCGTACTCGATTTCTCGAAGCGGATGGACGCGCTCCTGTCGGTCGACCCGGACGCTGCACTGGCGACTGCGCAGGTGGGCACTACGCTCGGCGACTTGAACGCCGAACTCGCACCGCACGGCCTGAAGTTCGCGCCGGACCCCGCGTGGGGCGACAAATCCGCGCTCGGCGGCGCAATCGGCAACAACTCCACCGGCGCGCACTCCCTCCAGTACGGCAAGACCGACCACTACGTCGAGGAGTGCGAAGTCGTCCTCGCTGACGGCACGGTGACGACGTTCGGCGAGGTATCGGTCGAGACACTCCGCGACGAAGGCGACCCCGACGGCACCCTCGAAGCGCGTATCTACGACGCCGTCGCCCGGGTCGTCGACGACGAACACGACGCCGTCGAATCGGCGTTCCCGGACCTCAAACGGAACGTCTCCGGCTACAACCTCGACCGCCTCGTCGCGGAGGCCGACGGCGAGTACGGCGAGGCGGGGACGGTCAATCTCGCCCGACTGCTCGCGGGCAGCGAGGGGACGCTGGCCGTCGTCACCGAGGCCACCGTCTCGCTCGAACCGATACCGGAGACGAAGGCGCTGGCCCTCCTCACCTACGACGACCTCGTCGCGGCGATGGAGGACGTGGCCCCGATTCTGGAACACGACCCCGCTGCCGTCGAGGTGTTGGACGACGTGCTGTTGGACCTCGCGGGGGACACCGAGGAGTTCGGCGAGTTGGTCGACGAAATCGTCCCCGAGGGGACCGGCGCGGTGTTGCTCGTGGAGTTCTACGCCGAGAACGACCCGCAGGGAAAACAGAAGGTGGCGGACTTGCTGGCCGACCGAGTCGCCGACGTGACGACGACGGGGGTCCCACAGGCGGACGCGGAGGGACTGACCGACGCTCCGCGGCGTGCCTTCCACGGCATGGAGGCCCACGACGAGGACAAGCGTGCGCGCTTCTGGAAGCTCCGGAAGTCCGGCCTGCCGATTCTGCTCGGCCGGACCAGCGACGCGAAACACATCAGTTTCATCGAGGACGCCGCCGTCCCGCCCGAGAACCTCCCGGAGTACGTCGAGGACTTCCAGGAGGTGCTGGACGACGCGGGGACCTTCGCCTCCTTCTACGCCCACGCCGGGCCGGGGTGTCTCCACATCCGTCCGCTCGTGAACACGAAGACTGTCGACGGCGTCGAGCAGATGGCGGCCATCGCCGACGGCGCGACGGACCTCGTCACGAAGTACGGCGGGAGCGTCTCGGGAGAACACGGTGACGGGCGCGCACGCACGCAGTGGAATCACAAACTGTACGGTGACGAGGTCTGGGGCGTCTTTCAGGACCTGAAGACGGCGTTCGACCCCGATTGGCTCCTCAACCCCGGGCAGGTCGTCGGCGTCGACGAGGCGACCATAGCGGCCGGTGAAGCCCCGCTGCGGGCGCGCACCGTCGACATGACCGAGAATCTGCGGTTCTCGCCGGAGTACGACTTCGAGTACGACTTCGAACCCGAACTCTCGTGGGACAACGAGAACGGGATGCAGGGGATGGTCGAACTCTGTCACGGGTGTGGCGGATGTCGCGGCCCGCAGGAGACGACCGGCGGCGTGATGTGTCCGACCTATCGAGCGGCCGACGAGGAGATTACCGCCACGCGGGGCCGGGCGAACATGCTCCGGCAGGCGATGAGCGGTGACCTGCCGGAGGACCCGACGGACGACGAGTTCGTCTCAGAGGTGATGGACCTCTGTATCGGCTGTAAGGGGTGTGCGAAGGACTGCCCGAGCGAAGTCGACATGGCGAAACTGAAGACGGAAGTCGAGCACGCCCACCATCAGGAACACGGGGCAAGCCTCCGCGACAAGGTTTTCGCCAACGTCGAGACGCTGAGTCGGGTCGGAAGCGCTCTCGCGCCCGTCTCGAACTTGGCCCAGAAGCTCCCGGGGAGCGACTACGTCACCGAAACGGTGCTCGGCATCGCCCGCGAGCGGGACCTCCCGACGTTCCGGCGGGAATCCTTCGTCGACTGGTGGGCTGACCGCGGACCGCAGGTCCCCGAAGCGGCGGCCGAGCGCCGCGCCCTGCTGTTCCCCGACACCTACAACAACTACAGCCACCCCGCGGTGCTGAAAGCCGCCGTCGCCGTCCTCGAAGCGGCGGGGGTGCACGTCGCCGTTCCCGACGACGTGACCGCGTCGGGCCGGGCAGCACACTCGAAGGGGTTCATCGAGACGGCCCGCGAGCGCGCGGCGACAAACGTCGGAGCCCTCGAACGGTCTGTCCGGGACGGCTGGGACGTGGTCGTCGTCGAACCGTCCGACGCCGTGATGTTCCAGTCGGATTACCTCGACGTGTTGGGCCACGACCACGACGCGGCGACCACCGTCGCGGCTAACACATTCGGCGTCTGCGAGTACCTCGACCGGTTCGCGCTGGACGCGAGCGTCGACTGGAACGGGGCCGCCGACTCGCTGACCTACCACGGCCACTGCCACCAAAAGGCGACGAAGAAAGACCACCACGCCGTCGGCGTCCTCCGCCGCGCTGGCTACGAAGTCGACCCGCTGGACTCCGGGTGTTGCGGGATGGCCGGAAGCTTCGGCTACGAGCGCGAGCACTACTCGATGAGCAAGGCCATCGCGAGAATCCTCTACGACCAAGTCGACGAGAGCGACGGCGACACCGTGGTCGCGCCCGGTGCATCCTGTCGAACCCAGTTGGGCGACCGACCAGGCGCCGAAGAACCGCCACATCCCATCGAAAAACTCGCAGACGCCGTCGGCCCGGCGACGCGGTAAGTCGCCCTATTCATAGCGCTTTTATGCTGTCCTTGGGTCATATGACGTAGATGTTCCGCCCGGTCGTCGGCGTCCTCGCCGTCGTCTTGCTGGTCGCACCCGCCGTGAGTCCGGCCGCGGCCGTGACCGACACGGCCAGCCTCCAGACGCCCGATGGGTTCGAAGAGACGACGTTCCGCGTCACGGTGTACGCGAACGGCTCTGCGACGTGGGCCATCGAGCACCAGACGCCCCTCCGAAACGAGTCCGAAGAACAGCAGTTCCAGGCCTTCGCCGATTCGTTCGAGCGGAACGAGACGGACCTCTACACGAACTTCGTCGAACAGGCGGGTCTGCTGACCCAGTACGGGACTAACACGACGGGCCGGGAGATGTCGGCCCGGAACTTCCAGCGCACCGCGACGACGAATCCGGTCCAGAACACGGGGACCGTCCGGATGTCGTTCCTCTGGGAGGGGTTCGCCACCACGCGCGGCGACCGCGTCGTCGTCAGCGACGTGTTCGAGGGCGGCTTCTACATCGGCCCGGACCAGTCGTTCGTCGTCGAGCGCGGACCGACGCTCGCGTTCGTTCAGGCCCAACCACCGCCGGACTCGCGGAGTCGCCCGGACTCGTTGGCCCGCAGCGAGAGCGTCAGTTGGGTCGGCGAAACGTCGTTCGCGGACCGGCGGCCCTACGTCGAACTCGGCCCCCGGTCGGCCGTCGTCCCCGACACGCCCACCGAGGGCGCGCCGCCGACAGCGCAGGCGACGACACAGACCGACGTCGCGGCCGGTCCCGACGACGATACCAGCGGCGTCCTCTGGCAGATACTCGTTGGCGCGCTCGTCCTCGCTCTCGGCGTCGTCGTCGCGGCTATCTGGCGATCCGGCGTCGCCGCGACGGCCATCCACGGCGGAACGACCGGCGGCGGTAGCGCGGCACAGACGCCAGAACCGGACAGCGACCCCAACGGAGGCGTCGCCCGAGAGGCCGACCCAGCGGTCTCCGACGAGGAACTGCTGAGCGACAACGACCGCGTCATCCAACTCTTGGAGGAGAACGGCGGGCGGATGAAGCAGGTCGACATCGTCGACACCACCGGGTGGTCGAAGTCGAAGGTCAGCATGCTCCTCTCGGAGATGGAAGACGACGGCGAGATAAGCAAACTCCGCGTCGGCCGAGAGAACATCATCAGCATCGCCGGACAGGAACCCGACGCCGCCGGGTCGCCGTTCGAAGAGGAGTGAGAAACCCCCACAGGGCGGGGCTGAAGCGCAATCATTATACGTATCTCTCGTCTTGACGTAACTGTACGCTCTGTTGGTGTAGTCCGGCCAATCATATCACCCTCTCACGGTGATGACCAGGGTTCGAATCCCTGACGGAGCACTCCCACTTTCCTTCCGCTGTTCGACGCACGACCCGCTGGTCCGTGGTCCCCGTTCGCTCACCGGAGGACTTTCACCGTCGCGCGCTTTGCCGTCGGTATGTCGATGCACGTCCTCCCGACGCTCGCGACAATCGTTGCACTCCTCTGTTGTAGCGCGTTCTTCTCCAGTAGCGAGATGGCGGTCTTTGCCGTCTCTCGCGAGTGGGTCGCGACGGCGGCAGCGACAGACCCGCGGGCGGCGGCCCTGTCGGACGTGCTGTCGAATCCGCACCGGTTACTCGTCACGGTGCTGGTCGGTAACAACGTCGTCAACATCGCGATGTCGAGCCTCCTGACGACACTGCTCGTCGATCGGTTCGACCCCAGCGTCGCCGTCGTAGTGACCACCGCCGTCGCCAGCACCGTCGTCCTCGTCTGCGGGGAGATACTTCCGAAGTCCTACGGCTTGGGGCACGCCCAGTCGTACTCGCTGCGCGTGGTCAAACCGCTTCGGTACGTCGAACTCCTCCTCTACCCCATCGTCGCCGTGTTCGACACGCTCACGCGGACCGTCTCCGCGCGTATCGGTGGCATCCAGCAACTCGAACAACCGTACGAAAACGACGAAACACCGGTCGGGGCGACAGAGCGGACCGGACCGCAGAACAAGTAATCGGCAGACAGTCCGCGAGAGCGCGCGTTACTCCCCGTCCCACTCGGCGCGGCAGTCCTCGTCGCAGAAGTGGGCCGTCTGGACGCTATCGTCCGCTATCCACGTGATGACCCGATGTGTAACCTCGTTGGCGATGGGTGCGCCACATACCTCGCAGTTCGGTGCGTCCTCCTCGTCGATATCCTCGTGGTGATCTGAAGTGGGGTCGACCATCTTGTTTGAGCGTCGGAGTCACCATACTTAATCCCACATAATCGCCGCTGGCCCGAGACAGTGTATCTATCTGTCCCGAGTGACACTTTCGCCGGGCGTCGTCGTCGCCCCCGTCGAGAGGACGACACCGGCGTTGAGACTCGTGTTGATGGCCGTCCGGACGCCGTCGCCCGCGACGATGCCGAACTTCCGTCGGCCCGTCGAGACGCGGTCCCCCTTCACGGTCATCTTCACCGGCGCGCCGTCGTGGCGGAGATTCGCGACTTGCGTGCCCGCGCCGAGGTTCACGTCCGTACTCAGGACGCTGTCGCCGAGGTACGAGACGTGCGGAACGTTCGAGTCGGCCATCACGACGCTGTTCTTCACTTCGACGCCGTGGCCGACGTGCGAATCCTCACCGAGCATCGTCGCGCCGCGGACGTACGCGTTCGGACCGACGTGCGCGCCCGACCGGAGGAGCGCCGGGCCTTCGACGACGACGCCGGGTTCCACGACCGCCCCGTCCTCGACGACGACGGTTCCCCGAAGGTCGGCGTCGCCCCTCACGTCGCCGTCGATGCGCCGGTCCATCTCGGCGAGTTTCCACTCGTTCGCTTCGAGCAGTTCCCACGGGCGGCCCACGTCCAACCACCGGTCCACCTCGACGGCGGTGACGGTTCGCTCCTCGATGACCCGGGCGACCACGTCGGTAATCTCTCGCTCGCCGCGGTCGCTCAACGGGACTTCCAGCCACTCGCTCGCTTCCTCGGGGAAGACGTACGCGCCAGCGTTGGCGAGTTCGGTCGGCGGGTCCGCGGGTTTCTCGACGATTTCCGTCACGATGTCGCCGTCCGTCGAGAGGACGCCGTAGTTCGACGGGTCGGGGACGCGGTAGGCGGCGACGGAGGGCGCGGCGTCAAACAGCGCCGAGAGACTCGACGCGTCGTAGAGGTTATCGCCGTTCAGCACCGCGAAGGGGCCGTCGAGATGCTCGCGCGCCGCGTCGACGGCGTCGGCCGTCCCGAGTTGCTCCTCCTGCACCGCGAACGACACGGGGACGCCGCGATACTCCTCGCCGAAGTACGCGCGGACGGCGTCGGCCTCGTACCCGACGACGAAAATCAGTTCGTCGGCCCCTGCGGAGATGGCTGTATCGGCCGTATGGGCGACGAGCGGACGGTCGGCCACCGGGAGCATCGGTTTCGGCGTGTTCGCCGTGAGCGGTCGCATCCGGGTGCCTTCGCCCGCCGTCAGAAGGACTGCTTGCATGGCGTATCGGTCTCGCGGCCCGGAAAAATAGTTGACGGCGAGACACGTGAGAACACACAGCACGAAATCAGTCCGAGTGCCGACACAGCGCTGGCCAGTAATGTGAGGATACCCGGTTTGTGGGTTCGAACGCCCACATTTCGGCCGGTTCGTGAACCGAGAAAGCGCCCGACTCCACCGGAGTAAGCCCACCGACAGACGGTAACGGGACGCCGTGAACGGTTGAACGTTCGCGGTCCTTCTTGGCCCACGCCGTCGAAGCGACGAACGCCCTCACAGCACCGCTGTAGGAGCGTGATACCGATGACGGATTCGACTGCCGGAGACGAGCGTGAACTGACGCGACGTGACGTCTTGGCTCGTGGCGTCGGCATCGGCGGCGCACTTGCCGTCGCTGGACCGATATTGAGCGAACGGGCCGCCGCACAGACCGACCGCCCCCCTGCACAGAACGAGCAAGCCGCCGTCGGCTACTACAACACGAACCGCTACCCCGGCGGGCCGAAGTCTCAACCCTGGCAGTTCGGCTACTCGACCGGACTCACGCCCAGATTCACCTGCGACGACCCGAACCAGGCGATCGACGTGGTCTGTTTCAGCATCCGCTACTGCGACGGCACGCGGGCGACGTGCTGCGTTCCGGAGAGCTACGTCACGTCGATAGACCGCGAGGCGTGGTACGCGTTCGAGTCGACGACCGAAGCCTGCGGGACGAACCGAAACAGGCTCAGGGTCCGGTTCGCGCCGACCACCGACTGTCGGGAGACCGAGACGCCGACTGACGACTGGACTCCGACCGACGACGGCACCCCGGACGACAACGGCACTCCCGACGATGCCCCGGACCGCACCGGAACGCCGAACGGGACCAACACGCCAAGCGACACCAGAACGCCGAACGGGACTGTGACACCAGACACCGACAGGACTCCCGATAACTGACTGCGACACACCCCCGCACAGCAGTCGCTCACGAACTTGCTCGCGACAGAAATGTGCTCGGTATGGGATTTGAACCCATGTCCTCGGCTCGAAAGGCCAAGATGATTGGCCGGACTACACCAACCGAGCGCATTCTATCGTCTCGGGTGCATCAATTTAATCCCATCGAAATAGCCCCTCTCTGTGCCGCGGTGGCACGCGCCCATCAGTCGGCCGACAAACCGACAGCAAGCAGAACTGTCGGCGGGCCGCAATCGGAAAAAATACCGGCCGAGAATCTACTGATTCCGCCGCGGTAGCGGTGAAACGCCCGGCTTACTTCCCTTCGAAGTTCGGTTCCCCATCGCCCATGAACGCCGTGATGCCCTCCATCACGTCCTCCGTTCCGATGAGGTGGCCGAACGCTTGGGATTCGACTTCGAGTCCGGCGTCCGTGTCGTCGCGGCCAGCGTGCATCGCGCGCTTGGTGTAGCGCTGCGCGACCGGCGGCCCGGCGGCGAGGTCGGCGGCCAGTTCGAACGCGCGGTCGTCGAGTTCGTCGTTGCCGACGACTTCGTTGACGAAGCCGAAGTCGGCCATCTCCGCGGCGTCGTAGCGCTCGGCGGTGAAGATTATCTCCTTCGCGCGGCCCTCGCCGACGATGTTGGCGAGGCGGACGGTCCCGCCCCATCCGGGCAGGAGGCCGAGGTTATGTTCCGGTTGGCCGAGTTCGGAGCGCTCGGAGGCGACGCGGAGGTCGGCACAGGTCGCCAGTTCCATCCCGCCGCCGAGGGCGTAGCCGTCGATACCGGCGACGACCGGCATCGGGCACTCCTCGAGTTTGCCGAAGGTCTCTTGGCCGTTCTTCGAGAGTTCGACGGCTTCCAGTGGCGTCGCGTTCGAGGCCATCGACTGCACGTCGGCCCCGGCCGAGAACGCCTTGTCACCGGCCCCGGTCAGGAGAATCGAGCGCACCTCGTCGTCCTCGCTGAGCAGGTCTATCGCCTCGCCCAGTTCCGCGAGCAGGTCCGGGCTGACGGTGTTCATCCGGTGGGGGCGGTCGAGTTCGATGTGACCGACCATCTCGCCGGGGTACGAGACGGTGATGTTCTCGAACTCGGCGGCGTCCTCGTCGTCGCTACCGTAGAAGCCGCCCGATTCGGCGGCCTCGCGGAGGCCGTCGGCGACTTCGTAGCGTTCCTCGCCGGTCTCGTCGTGGACTGCTTCGAGCGTCTCGACGAGCGTTTCGAGGCCCGCCTTGTCGGCCAGTTTCGCGGGGCCTTCGGGGAACCCGCCGCCGAGCATCACGGCCTCGTCGATGTCGGCCACGGGGGCCACGTCGTTCTCGACGAGTTTGCCGACTTCGTTCGCCATCACGGCGAGCAGGCGGTGTTCCACGTCCTCGCGGCCCGCGTCGGTCGGGATGTCCGCGCCGCCGTTCTCGTAGTCGTAGAAGCCTTTGCCGGTCTTCTTCCCGAGTTCCTCGGCCTCGACTTTCTGTTCGAGGAGCGGACACGGGGCGTAGGGTTCGCCGAGGACTTCGTGCATGTACTCCAAGACGTGGAGGCCAACGTCGTTCCCGACCTGGTCGGAGAGTTCGAACGACCCCATCGGAAGGCCCATGTCGAACTTCGTCGTCGAGTCGACTTCGGCGATGGAGGCCACGTCGTCGTGGACTATCCAGCACGCCTCGTTCATCAGGGGGACGAGGATGCGGTTGACGATGAATCCCGGCGAGTCTTTGCGGACGCGGACGGGCGATTTCCCGAAGTCCTCGGCGAGTTGCTCGATGGTGTCGAGCGTCTCGTCACTCGTGTGCGCGCCCGTGATGACTTCGACGAGTTGCATCCGCACCGGCGGGTTGAAGAAGTGCATGCCGCAGAACTGCTCGGGCCGCTCTGTCACCTCGGAGAGTTCCGTGATGGAGAGGCTGGAGGTGTTCGTCGCGAAGATGGCCTCGTCCGGGGCGTGTTCCTCAACGTCGGTGTAGACGTCCTTCTTTATCTCCATCTTCTCGGGGACCGCCTCGATGACCACGTCGACGTCGCCGACGGCTTCGGCCACGTCCACGAGCGGGGTCACGCGGTCGAGCGCGGCGTCGGCCTCATCCTGCGTGAGTTGGTCCTTCTCGGCCAGTTTGTTCAGCGACCACTCGATGTTGTCGTACCCGCTCTGGACGAACTCGTCTTTGATGTCGCGCATCCGAACCTCGTAGCCCGCGAGGGCGGCCACTTCGGCGATACCGTGGCCCATGTTGCCCGCGCCGAGCACTGCAACCGTCTCGATGTCCTCGAAATCCATGACATATATCCCCACTGTCGGCCCACGTTTCAACGTTTCTCTCGTCACAAAACCACGACAGAGTTTACATTCGATAATATACATTAATGCCGGGACACCGACGCGACCCGACGGGGCCACCGACGCGAGGGCGAAACTCGCCCGTAGACGGGGTTTCGACCGGGTCAAAGCTCGGCTTATCGGCGGCGAAGTCGCTCGGTAATCGAGACACTGCGGGCTTTCCCGCTGTACGGCCGTCCTAACTAAGCGCCGGTCGAGTGTGGGTTCCGACGATGGCGAGACAATCACCGTTAGACAACATGGAGTCGTGGCTCGAACAGATGAGTCGGCAGTTCGAGGAGGCCGCCGAGCGGTGGGGCGGCGGGTTCGAGACGTGGGCACCGGACGGGCAACTGCCGCAGGTCGACCTCGTCGACGCGGAGACGGAGTTCGTCGTCACCGCCGACCTGCCCGGTTTCGACAAGGACGAACTGGAAGTGCTCATCACGGACCAGACACTCATAATCGAGGGCGAACACAGCCACGAGACAGACGAAGAATCGGAGAACTACATCCACAGGGAACGCTCGCAACGCTCGGTATCGCGGCGGCTTCGCCTCCCGGAACCGGTCGACGAGGACGACGTTTCGGCGTCGATGGACAAGGGGGTCCTTACCGTCCGCATCGCGAAGGCGGAACCGACGACCGACGGCCACCGCATCGACATCGAGTGAGGCCGTTCGGGGAATCGGCGGCGCCCTACGAACTACCACCTGTTTTATGCCCGTTCGTCCGGGAGTCTCTGCTATGCGCCACAGGAGCACTCGTGACTACTGGGCCGCACGGACCGGACAGCGACTCGTCGCCGCGTCCGGTCGCTGTTGTTGAGTGTGCCGCTCTTTTTCGGCCGAGAGGCATCGGTAACCGACCCCCCGACAAGATAGCACGATGTTCGACACACTCAGCGACGACGTTCGTACCGCACTCGCCAAAGACCCCGCCGCGACCAGCGGCCTCGAAGTGGCCCTCACGTACCCCGGCCTCCACGCCGTCTGGCTGTATCGCCTCGCCAGCGCGCTGTTAGCGCGGGACCACACCCTCACCGCCCGTCTGCTCTCGCATCTGGCGCGCCTGCTCACCGGCGTCGAGATTCACCCCGGTGCTGACGTGGGCGAGCGACTGTTCATCGACCACGGGATGGGAACCGTCATCGGCGAGACGGCCGATATCGGCGACGACGTGCTACTGTACCACGGCGTGACGCTCGGCGGTGCATCGATGCGACGCGAGAAACGCCACCCCACGCTCGAAGACGGGGTGACGGTCGGCGCGAACGCGACGCTCGTCGGTCCGATAACCGTCGGCGAGAACGCCACGGTCGGGGCCGGTGCGGTGGTGGTCGACGACGTGCCGCCGGAGAGCACTGTCGTCGGCAACCCCGCCCGGCCCATCGGTGAGGAGGCCAGCGACGAGGCCGCCGCCACCGAGGACCCCCCGGCGGTCGAGGACTGACGACAGACAGACTCTTTCTCCCGGGACCGCTACGGTACCACGACGATGGACTCCGCATTCGAGACGCTTCGCGAGGACCCGGACATCGGGCCGCTGGTCGACCGGCACGGCGAACTCACGCTGGACCCCGCCGAGGACTTGTTCGAGCGGTTGGTGGTCTCCATCCTCCGTCAGCAGGTGTCGATGGCGTCGGCCGCCGCGACTCGCGAGCGCCTGTTCGACGCCGTCGAAGTGACGCCCGCGGGCGTCCTCGCGGCGGACGACGAGGTGCTCAGGGACGCCGGACTCTCGCGTCAGAAGACCCGCTACGTCAACGCGGTGGCGACGGCTTTCGACGAGCACGGGTACAGCATCGACTACTTCGAGGGGATGGACGACGACGCCGTGCGAAACGACCTGACCGACATCACCGGCGTCGGCGACTGGACCGCCGATATGCAACTGATGTTCTCGCTCGGCCGCGAGGACGTGTTCCCGGTCGGTGACCTCGGCATCCGCAAGGGATTCACTACCCTCATCGGCGAGGGCTACAACCGCGCGGAGATGGTGGAATACGCAGAACGGTGGCGACCGTATCGGAGTTACGCGAGCCTCTACCTCTGGCGAGTCGAGGAGGACGTCGCCGAGAGCGTCGATGAAGTCGCCGACGAGTAGCTATTCTTCGGCCTGCTCTTCCTCTTCTGCGTCCGTGTCGTACTCGTCGTCGATGCGGCGGTTCACGTCGACCTGATAGTGTTTGAGGATGTCCCGACCGAGCAAGAGCGGGTAGTCCATGTGCGAGCGGTCTTCGACGCTCGCGGTGACGGTGTGTTGCGTCCCACCGATACCGACGACGAGGTCCACGACCGGGCGCGAGCGGCCCGATTTCACGCTCCCTGACTTTATCTTCACGATGTCCAGAATCGGGCCGGTTCCGATTTCGGCCGCGAGTTCCGCGTCGATGCTGGTTCGGGTGGCCCCGGTGTCTGACTTCCCCAGGACCGTCTTGTGCCCGCGCGTCCCCGAGACGACGACTTCCTCGATGTAGCCGATGGTGACGTTCTCCGGCGGGACGGTCGTCGATTTCCGCGGCGTCGCGGTGGGTCGCGAGTCGTCGAGACGGTCCGAGAGGCGTTCGACTTCGGCGTCGTCGACGCTCCCGCCCGCGCGTTCGACGGCCAGTTGGACGATGTAGGGCGCGGGGCTGATACCGCTGGCTTTGAACAGGCCCCGGAACCCGGCGGTCGGGTTGACTTCGAGAACGTAGTAGCCGTCCTCGCCCTGCACGATGTCGACGCCGGCGTAGTCGAGGCCGACAGCGTCAGCGGAATCGAGGGCCATCTGTCGGACCTGGTCGGGCAGGCGGCCGGTCATGTCTTCGACTTCCCCGCCGAGAGCGACGTTGGTCCGCCACTCGCCTTCGGGGGCGTAGCGGTTCATCGCCGCGACGACTTGGTCGCCGACGACGTACACCCGCAGGTCGTGGTGTCGCTGGTCGTCGTGTTCGAGGAACTCTTGGAGGAAGGCGTGACGCTCGCCGACCTGGGCGTTCACCGGGTCGTTCAGGTCGACCATCCACGTCCCGCCGCCGTGTGTCCCGATAGCCGTCTTGTAGACCGCTCGCTCGCCGAAGCGTTCACGCTCCTTGTTGAGGCGCTGGTTCGACAGCGCCAGCACGGCGTCGGGAATCGGTACGCCAGCGTTCGCCAGCGCCGCCGCCGTGGCGAATTTATGCAGCGCGGTCATCGCCGCGGTCGGTTCGTTCAGCATCGGGGCGACGCGGTTGAGGGTCAGCGCGAGGCCCGCGCCTTCCATCGGTTCCTCGTCGCTGGAGAGCAGCAGACGGTTCGCGATAACGTCGACGTCGGGGTCGAGGGTAACTTTGCCGTCCTCGGTCATAACGGCGGTGTTCTCCTCGCGGAGCCACGCCGTGTCGTAGCCAAGTTCCTCCGCGGCGTTCAGAATCGCCTTCGATTCCTTGCTGGAGTGGAGGCTCAACACGCCGACGGTGATGTCTTCGTCGCTCATACCTGGGATTCACGTGGCGACAGGAAAACCCTGATGGGTCGATTGTCCGTGAGTGAGAGAGTGACTGTGATAGGCCCGCTTCACTCGGAGTCGAATCCGATTTCGGCGTGCGTGCCGTCACAGAAGGGTTTGTTCGCCGAACCGCCACAGCGACAAAGCCATGCCTCGGTTCTCGACTCCCGGCCGCTCCCCGAGACGAGGTCGAAGGGTCCGTCCAAGCGGAAGGGGCCGTCTTCCGTCGCGGTGATGGTGAGTTCGTCGGCTTGGGTCCCGGCGGCCGCCGTCGCTGCGTCGTCATCGGCGCTCACGTCGTCCGGCCGCCACTCCACCCCGACGGCGTCGAAGACGCGGGCGTGACTGTTGTCACAGAGCGGTTTGTTCATCGAGTGGCCGCACCGACACAGCGCAAGCCGTGTATCTTCGAGCAGCGTCTCGCCCTCTTCGTCGGTCACCGTCGCGTCGCCCCGGACGTACACGGGACCCTGCGCCGTCGCGGTGACGGTGTTCCGGTCGGGAACTGGCTCTGGTGTCCCGTCCGCGCGTTCGTAGTGGAGCGCCCCAGTGGGACAGCGCTCGACCACGTCGGCCACGGCGTCGGGCGACGCCTCGTTGGGGTCGACCCACGGACGTTTCGAGGTGTCGAAGACGGCGGGCAGGCCCTCAACGCACTCCCTGACGTGGATACAGCGGTTCGAGTCGAACGTCACGTCGACGTCCTCGCCGTCGTAGTGGTGGATGTCCTCCTCCATGAGGTGGTGTCACGCGGTAACAACTTACGTGTTTGTACCGCCGCCAGACACCCTTTTACGAGCGGTCCCGCTTATCAGGGTATGAACGAGGACGAACCGTTCACCTACGACGGTGGACGGGTAGACCCGGGCGAGACGCAGAACGTCCGGTACACGGTGAGCGAGACGTATATGGGCGACCCGGTCCGGATGCCGGTCACCATCGTCAACGGTGAGCGGCCGGGACCGACGGGGTTTCTCTCGGCGGCGGCGCACGGCGACGAACTGAACGGCATCGAAGTCGTTCGGGAGGTGGCCCACGAGTGGGACCACACCGAACTGGCCGGGACGCTGGTCTGTCTCCCGGTGTTGAACGTGCCCGCGTTCCTGGCACAGGAGCGGTATCTCCCCATCTACGACCGCGACCTCAACCGCTCGTTCCCGGGGAACCCGGACTCGACGAGCGCGAAGCGGATGGCCCACCGCATCTTCCGGAACTTCCTGGAACCCTGTGACTTCGGCCTGGACTTCCACACGTCGACGCGCGGTCGGACGAACATGCTCCACGTCAGGGCCGACATGGACGACGAACCGGTGGCCCGCGTCGCCAACGCCTTCGCCTCGAACGTCATCATCTCGTCGGAGGGGCCCAGCGGGTCACTCAGGCGAGAGGTCAGCGCCGCGGACGCGCCGACAATCACCATCGAGATGGGCGAAGCCCACCGGTTCCAGCGACCGCTCATCGACAGCGCGCTCGAAAGCGTCCGGTCGGTACTGGCGGAGTTCGAGATGCTGCCGTCGGAAGTCGTCCAGTGGCCGGGGTGGCGCACCGTCATCGACAACAGCGACGAGAAAACGTGGATTCGCGCCGACGCTGGCGGCCTCGTGGACATGCATCACGAACGCGGTGCGCTCGTCTACGAGGACGACATCATCTGCACCATCGCGAACCCGTTCAAAACGGAGGACACCACGGTCAGGGCTCCCTTCACGGGGTTGCTCGTCGGCGTATTGGAGAACCCGCTCGTCTATCCCGGCAACCCGCTCTGTCACCTCGTGCGCCTCGATAACCGGACGCGGCGGGCGCTCGAACGGAGTCAGGAGTTCCCCGGCGACGGGGGCGTCGGTTCGCCGCCGTAACAGTCGACCTAGATGCCTAGGCAGTAACGTAATGTAGTACTGACAACTACAACTTCGGTGATGAGCGATGTGCCACTGGACATACTCGCCAAGGAACGTCGTCGGATGGTGCTCCGACGACTAGACGACGCACGAGACCCGTCTTCGGGGCTGTCTGTCCCCGGGGACTTCTACGACGGGACCGCGCCCCGTGCGGAACAGATAGCACTCCACCACGTAGACCTCCCGAAACTCGCCGACGCAGGCGCAATCAACTGGGACCGGCACGACGGCGTGGTGTATCCCGGCCCGGAGTTCGAGGGATTCGCCGAACTACTCCGCAGGATATCGACAGCGCCGAACCGGCACAAGTAGGAATACGCCCGAACATCGAGCGGTCAGTCCCCGACGCCGTCGCTGGGTACGACTGATTCGGCCCGCGACCGCACGCCAATAGCGACGGAGGTGTTCCGACAGTTCTTTACCACCCCTAGTTACACCCTTAAAGTGAAGAACCTACCACCACAGCATCGGCATCTACGCGTCGCCGTGGTGGTGACGACAGCGGAACACACATACACATACACATACGATGCCCACGATACCGCCCAACACAAAGGATATTTTTCACCGGCCCGGACGGTTCAGTGTGCTCGCTGAACGAAGGCCGAACAGACCACACATCGACCGCCCCGCGACCACGTCTCTCGGGGGGACGTCGGCGTGAAGAAAACGGATTCGACGCCGCCGTCGGTGCTCGTCGTCGACGCAATCGCGGAAGTCGAGGGCGTCGAACCGATAGACCTCGATTTCGTCTTGGAGGACCAAATCGACACCGAGGCACTGGACGACTTGTTCGCCCACGACAGCCCACCGAAAACCGTCGAGTTCAACGTCGGAAGCCACCACGTCATCGTCACCGATGACGCGGTGCGCGTCGACGGTCGGGCGACGCTGGAACGCGCCTGAACACCGGTCGAACACGTAATCTAATAGAGGTATTTTCCGACGGTAGCGGCGATACACGCACGCGGTAGTAACTACTATCTGTCCCCGGACTAACCCCCGAGTGTATGAGTCAGTCTTACAACCGCGGCACCGTCGAGGACTTCGGACGGTGGCGGGAGTTCTCGGCCGGGATGTGGGCCTGGATATTCCACAAGTTCACCGGCTGGGTTCTCGTGGGGTATCTGTTTACCCACATCGCCGTCCTCAGTACGTCCCTCGGTGGCGCCGAACTCTATACGAACACACTGCAGGGGCTCGAAGCCCTGCTCATCGTTCGCTTCCTCGAAGTCGGACTGCTCGCCGTCGCCGTCTTCCACATTCTGAACGGCATTCGCCTGCTGATGGTGGACCTCGGTGTCGGCCTCGAAGCACAGGACAAGAGCTTCTACGCGTCGCTGCTGCTGACCGGCGCCATCGTCGTCGGTAGCATCCCGACGTTCCTCGGGGGGCCGTTGGCGTAATGGCCGAACACTACTCGTCCTTCGAGCGGGGCGGCCGTCGCTGGCTCCTGCAGCGTCTGACGGCGGTGTTCCTCATCGGCGTCCTCGCGTTCCACTTCATGCTGTTGCACTTCGTCAACCACGCGGCGGACATCACCTTCGCTGGGACGCAGGCGCGGATGGGACAGATTAGCTACTTCGCGACGATGTGGCTATTCCTCGTGACGGCGACGTTCCACGGCGTCAACGGCGTCTACAACGCCCTCGTCAATCAGGGCATCAGCGGATCACAGAAGACCGCAGTGAAGTACGTCCTCGTCGTCGCGGGCCTGCTTCTCGTCGCCCAGGGCACGCGGGTCGCACTCGCGATGAACGGGTTCCTCTAAACAATGAGTACACAGATAGAACAACAGGAGACCGAGACGGAAGAACAGGAGGCCGAACCAGAGGTGGAGTCGCCGGGCGACCGCCGCCGGGCGGCGAAACGACAACGACAGACCGAACGGGACATCCAGCGTGAGACGGAGGAGGAGACGCTGGACGACGAGGAGACGGTCACCCTGAAAGTGTTCCGCTACGACCCCGAAGTCGAGGGGAAGCAGGAACCGCGATTCGACGACTTCGCCGTCCCCTTCCACAAGGGGATGACCGTGCTCGACGCGCTTATCTACGCCCGGGACCGCTACGACTCCTCGCTCACGTTCCGCCACTCCTGCCGACAGGCGGTGTGTGGTTCGGACGCGCTGTTCGTCAACGGCAGGCAGCGACTCGGTTGTAAGACCCAGCTATCGGACCTGGAGGACCCGGTCCGCATCGAACCGCTCCCCCACCAAGAGGTCGTCAAGGACCTCGTCGTGGACATGGAGCACTTCTACGACCAGATGGAGGCCGTCGAACCGTACTTCGACGCCGACGAACTCCCCGAGGACAGCCTCGAAGAGCAGCGCCAGACCCGAGAGAACCGCGAGAAAGTGAAGATGTCGACGCGGTGTATCTGGTGCGGCGCGTGCATGTCCTCGTGTAACATCGCGGCCGGGGACAACGAGTACCTCGGCCCGGCCGCCATCAACAAGGCCTACCGGTTCGCGATGGACGAGCGCGAAGGCGAGAACCGCAAGCAAGAACGCCTCCGCATCATCGAGCAGGAACACGGCGTCTGGCGGTGCCAGACCCAGTTCTCCTGTACTGAAGTGTGCCCGAAGGACATCCCCCTGACCGAGCACATCCAAGAGTTGAAGCGCGAAGCGGTGAAGAACAACCTCAAGTTCTGGTAGTCCTAAGCGACGCCAGACACGCTACTACTTTCCACACACTATGTACGAACACGACGTTATCGTGGTCGGCGCGGGTGGCGCTGGCCTCCGTGCGGCTATCGCAGCGGACGAAGAGGGCGCAGACGTCGCCCTCGTGACGAAACTCCATCCGGTCCGCAGTCACACGGGCGCGGCAGAGGGAGGCATCAACGCCTCGCTCCGGGAGGGCGACTCCTGGGACCTGCACGCCTACGACACGATGAAAGGCTCCGACTACCTCGGGGACGCCCCGGCGATAGACACCTTCGCCAAGACGGCCCCCGAGGAAGTCATCCAACTCGAACACTGGGGGATGCCGTTCTCCCGCGAGGACGACGGCCGCGTCTCCCAGCGCCCCTTCGGCGGGATGTCGTTCCCCCGGACCACGTACGCGGGCGCTGAGACCGGACACCACCTCCTGCACACGATGTACGAGCAGGCGGTCAAGCGCGGCATCGAAGTGTACGACGAGTGGTACGTCACCAACCTCGCGGTGACCGACCACGACGACCCAGAAGACCGGGAATGTCACGGCTGTGTCGCCTACGACATCAAGTCCGGCAAGATAGAGGGCTTCCGCGCGAAGGGCGGCGTCATCCTCGCGACGGGCGGCCTCGGGCAGGCCTTCGACCACACGACCAACGCCGTCGCCAACACTGGCGACGGATGCGCGATGGCCTACCGCGCCGGCGTTCCGATGGAGGACATGGAGATGATTCAGTTCCACCCGACGACGCTCCCGTCGACGGGCGTGCTCATCTCCGAGGGTGTCCGCGGTGAGGGCGGCATCCTCTACAACGACGACGAGGAGCGGTTCATGTTCGAGTACGGCTACGCGAACAACGACGGCGAACTCGCCTCTCGTGACGTGGTCTCCCGCGCGGAACTCACCGAGGTCAACGAGGGCCGCGGTATCGAGGACGAGTACGTCGACCTGGACATGCGCCACCTCGGCGAGGAGCGCATCCTCGACCGACTGGAGAACATCCTCCACCTCGCGGAGGACTTCGAGGGCGTCGACGGCCTCGACGAACCGATGCCGGTCAAGCCCGGCCAGCACTACGCCATGGGCGGCGTCGAGTGCGACGAGAACGGTGAGACCTGTATCGAGGGCCTCTACGCCGCTGGCGAGACGGCCTGCGTCTCCCTCCACGGCGCGAACCGCCTCGGCGGGAACGCCCTGCCCGAACTGCTCGTCTTCGGCGCGCGCGCCGGGTACCACGCCGCTGGCAAGGACATGAAGACCGCGGAGATTCAGACCGGGCCGTCCGCCAAGAGCGAGGACGGGGACGTGCAACCGCCCGTCGCGCCCGGCGCTGTCGACGCGGGCGACGAAGACGTGGCCGCCGACGGCGCGGCCGTCGAACCCACCGGCGTCATCGAGAACGCCGTCGAACGGGAGCAAGACCGCGTCGAGACGTTGCTGGAAGACGACGGCATCAACCACGCCGAAGTCCGGGCCGACGTGCAGGAGACGATGACCCAGAACGTCAACGTCTTCCGGGAAGAAGAGAGCCTGAAGACGGCTCTCCGTGACCTCCGGACCGCCCGCGAGGAGTACGAACACGTCGCCGTCGCCGACCCGTCGCGCACCTACAACACGGACCTCATCCACACCATCGAGACGCGCAACATCCTCGACGTGGCCGAGGCCATCACGCTCGGTGCGCTGGCCCGCGAGGAGTTCCGCGGCGCGCACTGGCGCGCGGAGTTCCAGGAGCGCCGCGACGAGGAGTGGATTAAGCACACGATGCTCGCGTGGAACGAGGGCACGCCGGAACTGTACTACAAGCCGGTCATCCTCGAAGGCGACGAGGAGACGTACGAACCGAAAGAGCGGAGCTACTGACGCCGTTCAGGGCGCGCCGACGAGGACGAACTGACTCTCGGTATCGCCGTTCCCTATCTGTCTGACCGAGTGCGGGTCGATTCTGAGTGCACCGCCAGCGGTTAGCTCGACCGCCTCGCCATTCGTGGAACTGCATTTCGTGTAGGTCACGCCCGAACGTCCGCTCTCGGTTCGGAAATGCGCACTTCCAATCTGACTGGACTCACCCGAACGGCTTTGCCCCGACCGACCCACTGTTGATGTGAGAATGCTGGTTTCGGGAACTGTCGTCGCCGATAGCGAGACGGTCGTCGAAGACGGGGCCGTCGTGACTGCCGACGGAAAAATCGCGTTCGTCGGAGCGGCGAGTGCGGCGAGAGAGGCGTACCCGGACCACGAACGCCGCCGTGTCGACATCGTGGCCCCGGGACTGGTCGGCGGACACGTCCACAGCGTCCAGAGCCTCGGCCGTGGTATCGCCGACGACGTGCCCTTACTGGAGTGGTTAGAAGACCACGTCCTGCCGATGGAGGCCGCTCTCGACGCGGAGTCGACGCGCGTCGCCGCGGCGCTCGGCTATCTGGAGTGTCTCGAAAGCGGCGTCACTACCGTCGTCGACCACCTCACCGTCGACCACGCGAGCGAGGCGTTCGAGGCCGCTGGCGAGGTGGGCATCCGCGGTCTCCTCGGAAAGGTGTTGATGGACCGCGACGCCCCCGAGGGTTTGCTCGAACCAGCGGACGCGGCCCTCGAAGAGTCCGAGCGCCTCATCGAGCGGTATCACGGCGCGTTCGACGACCGTCTCCGATACGCGGTGACGCCGCGATTCGCCCTCAGTTGCTCGGAAACACTACTCCGCGGGGCCCGCGCCCTCGCCGACGAACATCCCGGGGTCCGAATCCACACGCACGCGAGCGAGAACCGCGACGAAGTCGCGGAGGTGACAGCGCGGACCGGAATGCGAAACATCGAATGGCTCGACGAGGTGGGCCTGACCGGTCCGGACGTGACGCTCGCCCACTGCGTTTGGACCGAAGACGCAGAGCGTGAGATACTGGCCGAAACGAATACCTGCGTCACGCACTGCCCGTCGGCGAACATGAAACTCGCCAGCGGCGTCGCACCCGTCCCGGACTATCTGGACCGCGGTATCACCGTCGCCCTTGGCAACGACGGCCCGCCCTGCAACAACACGCTGGACGCCTTCACGGAGATGCGACAGGCCGCCCTGCTCCAGTCGGTCGACCGACTCGACGCGACAGCGCTCTCGGCCCCGACGGTGTTCGAGATGGCGACCCGCAACGGTGCGCGGGCCGCCGGATTCGACGACATCGGCGCATTGCGACCGGGTTTCAGAGCCGACCTCGTCGGCCTGACGACCGAGGTGTCACGGGCGACGCCGATTCACGACCCCATCTCACACCTCGTCTACGGTGCCCACGGCGACGACGTGGAGTTCACGATGGTCGACGGCGACGTGGTGTACGCCGACGGCGAACACCGAACCGTCGACGCCGCCGCCATTCGCCGTAGAGCGCGCGAACTGGCGACCCAGTTCCAGCCCGAGTGATGTCATCCCGTCACATATTTGCCTTCGGACCACGAAGAAATGTGCGTCTGGAAGGGTGGCTCAGTGGTAGAGCGCTGCCAGCCAACGTGCCAGAATCGGTTCGGCAGTTTCCCTCGCAGGGCTCCGCGTGGTTCGAATCCCGCCCCTTCCACTTTGTCTCGAACGAACGAGAGTGGCACGTGGGGAACACGGGATTCGAGCACGGCAGGCGCGTGCAACGCGAGTGTCCGTAGCCGCGACTGGCAGAAATTGGGGTGACAGCAAACGTGGTGCCGGTAGCCGTCGAACTACCGACGATGCTTCCCACCGGCCCCGGTGCAATCGGCGAGACGCCCGCGTTGCTCGTCATCGACCCGCAACGAGACTTCCTCGACCCCGAAGGGGCCGTCTACTGCCCGTCGTCGTCCGTCGGCGACACCGAGCGCGTCAAAGAGACCGGTCGTGTCGTCAGGTGAGTCGATTTGCGCGTCGTCGACCGTCAGGGGCCGGACGACGAAGTCACTCGTCGCAATCTCCTCCGGTACGTCGCCAGGCGTCGGCAGTAAGTCGGGCGTTTCGAACGGCACGACCCACAGATACGTGGCGTCGGCTATCGGCGTTGTGACTGCGGTGACTCTTACCTCGCCCCGTCCGGAGATTGGTCTGGGGGAGTAGCGTCGGAAGGAATTTTGCGTGGGTGCAGTCCCAAGGGAGTGCACCTGCATCGTCCCGGCGGCGACGCCGCCGTGTGTCGGTGGAGTGGTCCACCATGCGATGCGTGGGACCGGATTTGAACCGGCGGACCCCTACGGGACAGCGCCCTCAACGCTGCGCCGTTGGCCTGGCTTGGCTACCCACGCACGCTCTGTCTTACTGCACTCAATCGTATCCCGCGGTCCAATAAAAGGGCTTTCGTTTGCGATGCACCGCGAGACACAGTGCCATTCTGTCGAACCGGACGTTTGAAATACGACGAAGCCGCTACCGGGGGCATGGCGAAATACTCGACCGGCAGTGGGGGTGACAGCGCCGGCGGGAACTGCGAACTCTGTGGCGCTGACGGTGGCGACCTCCAGACCGCTACCGTCGCGGGCGCGACCCTGCAGGTGTGTCGCGACTGCGCGAACAACCACGGCGAGAACACGCAGTCACAGAGCAGTGACAGTTCTCGCGACGACCGGGACCGCGCGCGACGGGCGGCACAGAACACGGCGCGGCTACAGGACTCGCAGACCCCCGACGCCTCCCACTGGGAGGACGGCGCGGAGTACGACGGCGACCAACTCCCCTACCTCGTGAAGGATTACGGGACGCGCGTCACGAAGGCCCGGCAGGAGGAAGGTCTCCAGACGAGCGAACTCGCCGAGGAACTGGAGTTGGACGAGAGCGACGTTCTCGCCGTCGAGCAGGGGCGGGCGACGCAGGCCAACGTCGGCGGGTCGACCATCGCCGTCCTCGAAGACTACCTCGACATCGAACTCGCGGACGGTCGCTGAGCGCGGTTTCTGTCCGACGGCGGACATAGACCTTTGGTACTACCACGCATAGGCGAGGCCATGGACTTCTCGCCCGAGCAGCGAGCCATCAAGGAGACGGTCAGGGAGTTCGCGGCCGAGGAAATCCGGCCGGGGACGCGCGAGGCGGACCGCGACGAAGTGTTTCCCGAGGGCGTCTGGGACGCTCTCGCAGAGATGGACCTCACGGGCCTGACGACCCCCGCCGAGTACGGCGGGTTCGACGCGGATTCGCGCACGTACGCTATCGTCAACGAGGAACTCGCCTACGGGTCGCTGGCCGTCGCCACCGCGCTGTCGGTCCACTGTCTGGCGACCTCCTGTATCGCGGAGTTCGCCGACGAGGCGGTCCGCGAGGAGTGGCTTCCCGAGATGGTCGACGGCCGCCCGGTCGGCGCGTTCGCACTCTCGGAACCGCAGGCCGGGTCGAACCCGCGCGCGATGACCACCGTGGCCCGGGAAGACGGGAACGAATACGTCCTCGACGGCGAGAAGCAGTGGATAACCAACGGCGCTCGCTCGGGCGTCGTCGTCGTGTTCGCGAAGACGGACCGCGACGACGCCGACTCGATAACCCAGTTCCTCGTCCCGAAAGACAGCGAAGGGCTGACCGTCGGGGACCCGGAGGACAAACTCGGCCTCCGCGCCAGCGATACGACGCCGCTCACGTTCGACGGGGTCCGCATCCCCGAACGGTATCGACTCACCGAGGTCGGTGAGGGGTTGGCCGCCGCGCTGTCGATTCTCAACGGAGGCCGGGTCGCCATCGCGGCCCAAGCCGTCGGCCTCGCCCAATCCGCGCTCGACGAATCGCTGGCCTACGCCAGCGAACGGGAGCAGTTCGACCGCCCCATCGCGGACATCCAGACGATTCGGCACAAACTCGCCGAGATGGCGACGACCGTACAGGCGGGTCGACTGCTCACGTGGGATGCCGCGGGTCGGATGGACCGGGGCGAAGACGCTCGGCAAGCGGCGAGCATGGCGAAGTACTTCGCCAGCGAAGGAGCGGTCGACGTGGCCAACGAGGCCGTCCAGATTCACGGCGGCTACGGCTACACGACCGAGTATCCCGTCGAGCGCCTGTACCGCGACGCGAAGGTGACGACCATCTACGAGGGAACCACGGAGATACAGAAGAACGTCATCGCTCGGTCGCTCCTCGACTGAGCGAAGCGCCTTTGCGAACCGCTGGCGTAACGGCGAGCGTGACCTACGACGCCGTCGTCTACGACCTCGATGGAACGCTCGTCCGCCTCGCCGTGGACTGGGGGGCCGTCGCCAGCGACGTGGCCCGCGTCCTCAGAGACCGCGACGTGGACCCGGGTGACGCCGGACTCTGGGGGATGTTGGAACGCGCCGACGAGACGGGCCACCGCCCGGTCGTCGAGGAGACGATTACCGAGTACGAACGCGAAGGCGCGCGAAACTCCGACCGTCTCGCCTTGGCGGACGGCCTGCCCCACTCGGTGCCGGTGGGCGTCTGTTCGCTCAACGCAGAAGTCGCCTGCCGACTCGCGTTGGAAACCCACGACCTCCAGTCGACGGTCGGTCCGGTCGTGGGCCGCGACACCGTCGGGTCTTCGAAACCGAATCCCGAGGGCCTCCTGACCGTGGTCGACGAACTCGGTGCCGACCCGGAATCGACCGTCTTCGTCGGTGATTCGGAGAGCGACGCCGAAACCGCGCGGCGCGCCGGGACGGCTTTCGAGTGGGCGAGCGAGTTCAGTCAGCGCCGGTATCGGGCGTAGAGGTAGACGGCGACGGCCGTCAGGAACCAGATGACGGCGCCGACCCGGACCGCAAAGAGCGCGCGACTCGTCCACGTGGGCAGCGACACCCCGAACGACGCGAGGACGACGATGGGCGACCCGACGAGGATGGTCGTCACGAAGGTGACCTGCATCACCCATCCGAAGTCCACGCCCTCGGGGTCCGTCTGCTCTACTGCTGGCACGAGCGAGCGTTTCCGAGCGACGGACAAGCGACTTCCGGTTCGCCGCCGACCAGACCTTATTTGCGAGAGTAGCGAAAATCGACGCTCGATGACCACAGAGGACGAACTGCCGGAGATTCCGGTCGTCTGCACGGCCTGCGAGACACGCACGCGCGTGGCGTTTGCGGACGTGGAGGCCGCCGTCGAGCGACACAACGAGCAGTTACACGACGGGGAATCGGTCGCGGAGGTCGACCCCGAAGTACTCGAACAGTTGGTCGACCGCGTGGGCCGGGACCTCGGGTTGCTGGAGTGAGCGACGCGACGGTCCGACCGTACGGACAGGCCGACGCCGACGCACTCTGGGAGTGTAAGCAGGCCTTCGAACTCGGCCTCGGAACGGGGACCGGCGACGACGAGAAGGCCGCGGCCTACCGGGAGAAACTGGACGGCGACTACCGGGCGTCCTACTTCGCGTGGGTCGACCGGTGCGTCGCGGCGGACGAGCGAACCGTTCAGTTGGCGGAACGGGGCGACGAGGTGGTCGGCTACGTCTTCGTCCTGCCGGAGTCGATGGCCCACGTCTGGGACGCGGCGGTGCTGAACGAACTGTACGTCGCCCCGGACCATCGCGGGACGGGCGTGGCCGACGCGCTACTCGACGCGGCGCTGTCGGCGGCCCGCGAGCAATCGCTCCCGCTGGACCGACTCGTCTTGGACGTGGACCCGGACAACGAACGAGCGCGGGCGTTCTACGACCGCTGGGGGTTCGAACCGTGGGGCGAGATGGTCGCTCGCTCCCTGTGAGACCCGAACACGTAATACGACGGCGCGCCCGGCCACGCACATGACCACCGTCCGGGACCTGCAGGCGATGGCGGGCGAGGAACCGATTACGATGCTAACTGCCTACGACGCGGTGATGGCGGGTATCGCCGAGTCCGCGGGCATCGACGTACTCCTCGTCGGCGACAGCATGGGCAACGCCGTCCTCGGGCACGACGATACGCTCCCGGTCACCGTCGACGAGACGGCCTCCCACGTCGGGGCCGTCGCGCGCGGGACGGACGAGGCGCTGGTCGTCGCCGATATGCCGTTCCTCTCTTTTGGCGCCGACGAGGGGCAGAGCGTCGAGAACTGCGGCCGAATGCTCAAAGAGGAGGGCGCGAACGCGGTGAAACTGGAGTCCGGGCCGCACACCGTCGAGTTGACCGAAAAACTGGCGCACCTCGGGATTCCGGTGATGGCACACCTCGGCCTGACGCCCCAGAGCGTGAACCAGACGGGGTACACTCAGCAGGCGGGCGACCGCGAGGAAGCCGAAGAGATTCTCGAACTCGCGACGGCCCACGAGGAGGCTGGCGCGTTCGCCCTCGTCTTAGAACACGTCCCGGCGAACCTCGCCGCGCAGGTCACCGACGCCATCGACATCCCGACCATCGGCATCGGCGCTGGTGGCGAGTGCGACGGACAGGTCCTCGTGTTCACCGACGTCGTCGGACTGGCCGAGTCGAGTCCGCCATTCGCCAAGCAGTTCGGGGACGCCCGCGAGGAGATGCGCGACGCCATCGGCGAGTACGTCGAGGCGGTCGAATCCGGTTCTTTCCCCGGCGAGGAACACGCCAGCACGAACGAGGAACTGGACGACCTGTACTGACCGAGAGACCCCTCGGTCACCCGAAGTTTTATTCACTCGTCAACTGACGTTGGGAGTGTGGTTTACGAGACGGGCAACCGAACGGTAGACGACGCCGTAGCGCGCGTATTGGACGGGGAGCGACTCGACCGCAGGGACGGTCTGGCGCTCGTCGCGCAACCGGTCGAGGACCTGGCGGCGGGCGCGGACTACGTGCGAACGCGCCTCGGCGACCGGACCGTCGACGCGTGCTCCATCGTGAACGCGAAGGCCGGGAACTGTGCTGAGGACTGCGGCTTTTGCGCCCAGTCGGTCCACTTCGACACCGGCATCGACAACTACGGGTTCCTCGGCCCGGAGAAGATTCTGGAGGCCGCCGAGCGTGCCGAACGCGACGGGGCACAGCGCTTCGGCATCGTGCTGGCCGAGAAAGGCGTCTCGAAGGAACAGCGACCGGAAGAGTGGGAGGAGGTACTGGAGGCTATCCGCCTCGTCCGCGACGAGACGGACGTGGAAGTGGACGCCAGCCTCGGCATCCTCACCGAGGAGGAAGCGGCCATCCTCGCCGAGGAGGGCCTGAACCACTACAACCACAACATCGAGACTTCCCCCCGGTACTTCCCGGAAATCGTCCAGACCCACGACTTCGAGGACCGCGTCGCGACGCTGGAAGTCGCGAAGGAGGCCGGGATGGACCTCTGTGCAGGGGTCATCCTCGGCATGGGCGAGACGCCGACCGACCGGGTCGAGGCGGCGATGGCCCTCCAGGACATCGGCGTCTCATCGCTCCCGGTCAACATCCTCAACCCGGTCGAAGGTACGCCGATGGCCGACCGCGGCTTTCCCGACATCACGACCGAGGAGGTCATCGAAACCATCGCGGTGTACCGCTTGCTCCACCCGGAGGCCCGCGTCCGCCTGACCGGCGGCCGCGAGGTGAACCTCGACACGGACGGGCAGGTGGCCGCACTGGAGGCGGGCGCGGACGGCATCCTCACCGGTGATTACCTCACCACTGAAGGTCAGTCACCGGCCGACGACCTCGAAATCGTCGAGCAGGCGGGCCTCGAACCGAACACGGACGCAAACGAATTCGACCCCGACGAGGTCAGAGCACGCGCGGACGAACAGAGCGACCCCGAGACGGCGGCGGGGACGGCACAGACGAAATCAGAACTCCAATCAGACGACTAACTATGGACGACGTACGTTTCGCAGTACTCGGCACCGGCGGCATCGGACGACGAACGCTCGAAGTCTCGCAGTACAAGGACGGCCTGACGGCCGTGGCGGCCTGTGACCGTAACGGCGTCGCCGTCGACCACGGCGGCCTCGACGTGCCAGAACTGTTGGACGCCACGGAGGGCAACATCGCGAGCGGGCCACAGGACGGGCCGGGCGATGACCTCGCCACGGACGGCGGCGCGGCCACGGCGGGCGTCAAACAGCACGGCGACGAGGCCGGAATCGTCGCCAGCGAACAGGGCCGACCGACGGAGACGCCTATCGACGATGTGATAGCCGAGAGCGACGCCATCGACGCCGTCCTCGTCGCGCTTCCCAACTTAGAACACGACTTTATCCCCCGCGTGGCCGAACGGTTCGCCGAGGCGGCGTACGAGGGCGTCCTCGTCGACGTGCTCAAACGCTCGCGGGTCATCGGGATGCTGGACGACCGGGAGGCGAAACTGAAGGAGTCGGGCATCACGTTCGTCTGCGGCGCGGGCGCGACGCCCGGGTTCCTGACCGGCGCGGCCGCCCTCGCGGCCCAGTCGTTCGTCGACGTCGAGGAAGTCGAAATCTGGTGGGGCGTCGGCCTCAAGAGCGGGTACGAGGACAACCGCGGCACGGTCCGCGAGGACATCGCCCACCTCGACGGCTACGACATCGAGACGGCCCGCGAGATGAGCGACGACGAAATCGAGGCGCTCATCGAGGAGCACGACGGCGTCTTGGAGTTCCACGACATGGAACACGCCGACGACGTGTTGCTCGAACGCGCGGGCATCTGCGACGCCGAAGACGTCCACGTCGGCGGCGTTCTGGACGTTCGCTCCGACGAGAAACCGACGACGACCACCGTCTCGGTGACCGGGACCACCTTCGACGGGGAGACGGGGACGAACACCTTCCAACTCGGCGACGTGACGAGCATGGAGGCCAACGTCAACGGCCCGGCGCTTGGCTATCTCAAGGCCGGGGTCCGAAACAACCGCGCGGGCCACTACGGCGTGTTCGGTCCGGCGGACCTGATGCCCGGATTCTGACCGCGACCCGTCGTTTCGTTTTCGGCTTGCGCGTTACCGATTTCCGGCGCGCTCGAACGCGTCGACGGCCTGCCGTACCTCTCGTTCTCGCACGTCAAGGGGTGGCAGGAATCGGAGCGTCCGATACCCGCAGGGGAGCGTCAGCAGTCCCTCACGGAGACAGTTCTCGACGAGTTCGTCCCGGCGGGCGGGCGTCTCGAACTCCACGGCGACCATCGCTCCGAGATTTCGCACGTCGGCACAACCGTCGACATCTGTCGCGAGGAGCGCACCCGCCAACTGGTCGCCGCGTTCGGCGGCGTTGGCCAATAGGTTCTGCGCTTCGATGATGTCGATGGTGAGCGTCCCGACCATCGAGGCGAGGATTGCGCCGGACCCCCACGTCGAGGAGAGGCGACCGTTCTCCTCGGGGAATATCTCCTCCCGGCCGACTGTCGCGCCCACGCGGAGCGCCTTGCCGACGGCCAGTACGTCCGGTTCGATGTCGTAGTGGTCCGCGCCCCACCATTCGCCGGTCCGGCCCACGCCGGACTGAATCTCGTCGGCGACCAGCGGGATGTCGTACTCCTCGCAGACGGCCGCCACGTCGCTCATGAAGGACTGACTCGGGATTCGGTAGCCCCCCTCTCCTTGCACGGGTTCGAGGATGACGTACGCGACTTCCGCCGGGTCGACGTTGCCCGCCGGGCCGAGTTTGCGGCGTAACTGCGATGGTTCGCCGTCCGGGAAGAAGCCACAGGAACAGGTGTCGGGGTCGCAGGTCCGGTCGTCGCAGTACGGGAGCGAAGCGATGCCGGACACCTCCGGGAAGTCCCGTCGGTGGACCGCCTTCGAGCGGTTGAGCGAGAGTGCCCCGAGCGTGCGGCCGTGGAACGCCCCCTCGAAGGTGAGGCCGTACTTCGCGCCCTCGCGGTAGTCGTAACACACTTTGATGGCGTTCTCGACGGCCTCCGCGCCGGAGTTCGAGAGGAAGACGGTATCGTGACCGTCGGGCGCGATGTCGACGAGACGGTGCATCAGTTCCGTTGGTCCCGGCAAATCGCCCGCGCTGGCGTAGAAGTCCTGCCCGCCGAACTTCAGCGGGTCGACCATATCGAACTCGTCCAGACGGTCCAACAGCGCGGGGTTGTTGTAGCCAAGCGGCGCGGAGGCGACGTGGGCGGTGAAATCGAGCAGAACGTTCCCGTCGACGTCGACGCAGTACGGGCCGACGGCGTCCTCGGTCACGTCCCAGACGAACTCGTAGACGTGCGTCGACGGGGCGGCGACTTCGTGGTGGTAGTCGGCAATCTCGCGGGCCGTTTCGCCCGGAAACGAATCTACGTCGGGCGCGGCGGTGTCCCGGTCCATGCGGAGTATTCACACACGACGGTAGTAAAGGTAACCTCGCTGTCGTATCGCTGGAACGGCGTCCGCAATCGACGCATCACCAATCGCTAAGGGGCGGCTATCCGTTGCCCCGAACATGACACACGGGTTCGACCTCGACGGTCGGCTTCGTCAGCGAGAGTCGGCGGACCTCCGGCGGGACTTGGCGGTGGCAGAGCGCGTCGGGGACCGGACGCGCTTCGCCGACGACCCGAAAGGGGGACGCATCAAGTTCGGCGGGGAGGCGGTGGTCTTCGCCGCGAACAACTATCTCGGACTGGCCGACGACGCGCGGGTCCAGCGGGCGGCCGAACTCGGCGCGCGCACGGTCGGGACGGGGGCGGGCGCCTCGCGCCTCGTCACCGGCGATACGCGGATTCACCGGGCGCTCGAACGGGATTTGGCGGCGTGTAAGGGAACCGAGCGAGCGCTGGTGTTCTCCTCGGGCTACGCCGCCAACGTCGGCACTATCGACGCGCTCTCGCCCGACGTGGTCTTCTCGGACGAACTGAACCACGCGTCGATAATCGACGGGTGTCGGGTCGGGGCGAGCGAGACGGTGGTGTACGACCACTGCGACGCCGACGACCTGCGGGCGAAGATGGCTGAACGGGCCGAAGAGGGGGCCAGCGACGAGTCGTGGCTGGTCGTCACGGACTCGGTGTTCTCGATGGACGGCGACGTGGCCCCCCTCGAACTGCTCTGTGACGCCGCCGAGGAGCACGGCGCGTGGCTGATGGTGGACGAAGCACACGCCACCGGCCTGTTCGGTGAGGGCGGCGGTATCGTCCAGCGAGAGGGGCTGAGCGACCGCGTCGACGTGCAGTTGGGGACGCTCTCGAAGGCGCTCGCCAGTCAGGGCGGCTACGTGGCTGGCGACGAGGCGCTCGTCGAACATCTGGTGAACGCCGCGCGGTCGTTCGTCTTCTCGACCGGCCTCGCCCCGCCCGCCGCCGCGGCCGCCCGCGAATCGCTCCGTATCGCTCGCGAGACGAATCAGGTCGAGCGGTTGTGGGACAACGTCGAGACCCTCCGCGAGGGGCTGTCGGAGATGGGGTACGACGTGCTCGGCGAGACCCACGTCCTCCCGGTCCTCGTCGGTGACCGGACGGACGCGTTGGAACTGGCCGAGCGACTGCGCGCTGACGGTGTCGTCGCACCCGCGATTCGGCCGCCGACGGTTCCCGACGGCACCTCCCGAATCCGAGTCGCGCCCACGGCGACCCACACGGCTGAGGATATCGCTCGCTGTCTCGACGCGTTCGAGACGGCGGGCGCGGAGGTGGGACTGCTGTGACGACGACGGTGAACGACGGTCTGTTCGTCGTCGGAACCGGAACCGGGGTCGGCAAAACCGTCGTCACGGCGGGATTGACGGGATGGCTGCGCGCTCGCGGACGCGACGCCATCGCGGTCAAACCCTGTCAGACCGGCTATCCGCCCGACGACGACGCCGGGTTCGTCGCCGAGGCCTGCGGGACGGAGTCGGCGGCGACCTGCCTGCGGCGACTCGAACCGGCGCTCGCGCC
Source organism: Haloarcula marina (assembly GCF_024218775.1). Lineage (NCBI taxonomy): Archaea > Methanobacteriati > Methanobacteriota > Halobacteria > Halobacteriales > Haloarculaceae > Haloarcula > Haloarcula marina. Next base: position 1,937,301 of record NZ_CP100404.1, read on the forward strand.
CGCCGTGGCCGCCGACGTGGCGGATGCCGACCTCGCCTACGACGAGATACTGTCCGGCGTCGAGGACGCCATCGGCCGCCACGATGTCGGGGTGGTCGAGGGAATCGGCGGCCTCCGGGTCCCGCTGGCCGACGGCCGAGAGGTCGTCGACCTCGTCGCGGACCTCGGTTTCCCGACGGTGGTCGTCGCTCGGTCCGGGTTGGGGACGTTGAACCACACCGGCATGACCGTCGACGCCCTCGAACGGCGGGACGTTCCCATCTGCGGCGTCGTCCTGAACGAGTACGAGGGCGCGACGACGGCCGAGCGCACGAACCCTGCGGTCATCGAGTCGATGACCGGTTGCCCGGTCTGGACGATGCCGCCGCTGGACCTGACCGACCCGGCGGCGGCGATTACGGGCGTCCAGTCGCACCTCCCCGAAGACATCGTCGCCACTGGCTGAGCGTGTTGGGGACAAAGGGGTCGAATCGGGGAGGGGATTCCCCGAGCGTGTGACACTACGGAGCCTCTCGGCTCCACTTTCACTAACGGCGTCAGACAATAAAAAAGCACGAGGTGCGTTTCGTCTGGAGATTTCGATAATTAGCGCCCGAAACGCCTAGAAACAGGCAACCAAACCGCAAGCGAAACCGGGCTTATTCGTCAGTCGTCCAACCCGAGCAGGGAGTCGAGGTCAACGCCGTCGTCGAGCAAGTCCTGCATCCGCTCGACGGTCCCGGCATCCCGCGTGCGCCCCGAGCGAAGCACGTCTTCCACCCTGTCGATGGTCGTCCGCGTGTCCGATTGGACCAAGAGGATGGGGACGTTCTCATCTTCCGCACGGCCGAGGACGGCGCTCGCCGGGCGGTAGCCGCCGGTCAGCAGGAGCACCTTGATACCGCTCGCTTCGAGCGCGGCGGTCTGGACCTCCGAGCGGTCACCGCCGCTAATCATCACGGCGTCACGGGTGCGGCGGAACTGGTCCAGCGCGCTGTTGCCGCCCATCGCCCCGACGGTGAACCGTTCGACGTGCACGTCCGTCGACGCGTCCGCGGTCAGCACGTCCGCGCCGAGGCTCCGCGCGAGGTCCGCGACAGTGATGCCCGCGAGGGATTGGACGCGCGGAAGCGCCCCGAACACCGGCACGCCGCGTCCTTCGAGGAAGGGGAGCACATCGTCGGTCAGTTCCTCCATCGCGGCGTCGGTGACGCCGTTGAACAGCACCCCAGCGAGACGGTCCCCGAGCGACCGGGCCGCGGCGAGGACTTCGTCGGCGTCCCCCGCCGTCGCGTACCCGCAGACGAGGAGGACGCGCGCGTCCAGCGCGTCGGCGATGTCGGCGTCCGTGAGGTCGACGATACCACCGGTCTCCAGCCTGTCGCTCCCCTCGACGACCATCAGGTCTTTGCCCTCCGAGAGGGCCTGGAAGTTGTCGACGACGCGCCCGCGGAGTTCGTCGGGGTCCTCGCGGCCGCGGATGGCCTCTTGGACGAACGTCGGCGAGTAGACGATGGGTTCCATCTCGTGGACTTCGGCGTCCAATCCGAGCAGTTCACGAGCCAGCATAGGGTCCTCGTCGCGGGTCTTGCCGACCGCGCTCTGGAGGCGGGTCCCCTTCGGCTTCATGTAGCCGACCTCGTGACCGGCGTCTTGGGCCGACTTCGCCAGCGCGAGGGTGATTGCCGTCTTGCCGATACCTTCCTGAGTCGAGGTGACGAGTAGCGTGTTTGAGTCGGTCATAGTTCCTCCTGGTCGAGGGTGAGTCGCAGGTCGACCGCCTGCACGCCGTCGGGCGTGGCGACGAGCGGGTTGATGTCCAGTTCGACGATGGCCGGGAAGTCCGTGACGAGTTGTGACAGTCGCTGAACGGCGTCGACGAGGGCGTCCTCGTCGACCGGGTCGCGGCCGCGTGCGCCGCGTAGGAGCGGCGCGGAGTCGATGTCGTCCAGCATTCCTCTGGCCTCGGGTTCGCTCACGGGAGCGACTCTGACAGTGTTATCTTCGAGGACCTCCACGAAAATACCACCGAGGCCAAAGAGCAGGAGCGGGCCGAACTGCGGGTCCCGGTTCATCCCGAGGATGGTCTCGGTGCCCGAGTCGAGGTCGACCATCTCCTGCACTTGGACGCCGAGGACGGTGGCGTCTCGCTGGTAGTTGCGCGCGCGAACGACCAAGTCCTCGTAGGTGTCTCGGACTTCCGCCGGCGAGACGCCGACTTCGACGCCGCCGATGTCGGACTTGTGGAGAATGTCCGGGCTGACGATTTTCATCACCACGTCGTCGCCGATTTCCTCGGCGAGCGCTTCGGCCTCGCTCGGCGAGTCGACGACGCCGCCCTGCGGCGTCGGGATACCGTAGGCGTCGAGCAGTTCCATCGCCTCCACGCCGAGGCGGTTCGTATCGCGGCGCGCGGCGGATTCGAGAATCTCGCGGGCGCGTTCCTCGTCCACGTCGAACGTGGTCGGGGGTTCGTACTCGCGGGCCTGAATCTCGCTGTAGTCCCAGAGCGCGTCGAGGCTGTCGACGGCCCGCGCCGGGTCGAAGTAGTTCGGGATGCCCGCCTCGCTGAGCACGTCCTGTCCCGCGCCGACGGACTTCCCGCCCATCAGCGTCGTCGCGACGGGTATCTCGCTCTCCCGCTGTTTCTCGACGACCACGTCGGCCAGTTCCTCGAAGGAGAGGACGGCCGTCGGGCAGGCGACGACGACGGCCATCGAGACGTTGTCGTCGTCGAGCACCGTTTCGAGGGCGATTTCGAACCGCTGTGCGGGGGCGTCCCCGATGATGTCGACGGGATTGTAGATGTTGGCCTCGTCGGGCATCATCTCGCCGAGACGGTCCAGCGTCGACTCCTCGAACTCCGCGAGGGAGAGGTCCGAGTCCCCGACAGCGTCGGTGGTCATCACGCCCGGGCCACCGGCGTTCGTGACGATGGCGATTTCGTCGCCGTCGGGTAAGGGCTGGCCCGAGAGAATCTGCGCGAAGTCGAACAGCTCTTGGACCGACTCCACGCGGAGCGTCCCGGCCTGTTCCAGACCGGCCTCGTAGGCCCGCTCGGACCCCGCCATCGCTCCGGTGTGGGAGGCGGCGGCCGAGGCCCCGGCGTCCGTTCGGCCGGATTTCACGAGGACGATAGGGGTATCCTGCGTGACCTCGCGGGCCGTCTGGATGAATCGGCTCCCGTCCGCGATGTCTTCGAGGTAGCCGAGGATGACCTCCGTCTCGGGGTCCTCGCCCCACTCGGCGACGAAGTCGCCCTCGTCGAGGATAGCCTTGTTGCCGAGCGAGACGATGTCCTTGAAGCCCACGTCGCGTTCCGCGGCCCAGTCGAGAACGGCCGTGACGAACGCCCCCGACTGACTCATGAAGGAGATGTCCCCTTCGGTCGCCATCTCGTTGCCGAAGGTGGCGTTCAGGCCTTTCGGCGTCGACATGACGCCGAGGCTGTTCGGGCCGACGAGGTTCATGTCGTACTCCTCGGCCGCGGCCCGCAGGTCCCGTTCGCGGGCCGCGCCCTCGCTCCCCGTCTCGCCGAATCCGGCAGTGATGACGACGACGTTGGCGATGCCGTTCGCCCCGGCATCTCTGATAGCTTGGACGGCCACGTCCGGTGGCACGACGACGACGGCCACGTCGATACGCTGGGAGGCGTCGACATCGCCGATGCCGTCGTAGCAGGTGAGACCCATCACCTCGTCCTTGTAGGGATTCACCGCTACGACCTCGCCGTCGAACGATTCCAGTAGATTCGCCGTGATGGCGCGACCGACCGACCCCTCCGAGTCGGTGGCCCCGATGACGGCGACGCGTTCCGGCGCGAATAGCGTCGATAGTCGTCCCATACCTCTACCTCGTCCTTCGTGTCGTAGCGGATAATACCTGCCGACATCTCCCACAGACCGGGAATACACACGGTCTATCACGCATATCCAGGGTCGTACTGTAGGACCGGCGAGTGACGCTCGTTCGCCGCGGTTTTTGTCGTGTGTCCCGTAGCCGAAGCCGATGACCGAGTCTCAGTTGCTAGCCCCGTTCGACGAGGAAGTGGTACGTGCCGTCGCCGACGCGAACAACGTCGAGTACGAGCGACTGCGCGAGGCGGTCGCCGACCACCAGCGGACGATGCGCGAGAACCCCGGCGTCGAGGACTTAGTGTACGAGTGGCGAAAGCAGTACGACGACCCGGTGCTGTTCAGGAGCGCCGAGACGTTCATCGTCGGCCTGCCGCCGACCGTTTGGGAAGACTACGGGTCGTACCTCGGCCTCGACGACTACGTGCTGGCCGCCCTCTCGGCCGTCCATCAGGAGCAGACCATCCGCACCGAGGACGTGGACCTGACGGCGCTGGCCGAGGGGTACGTTCCCCTTGTAGTCGGCCGGGAGCCAACGCAGCGAGACTAAGTCCGGATTATCGTCGTTCGGGAGCGCCCCGGACTCAGTCGACGAGACGCCCGGCAACAGCAGGCTAGCGACCGGCAAGGCGGCGTTAGCAATCGAACGCAGCCTGGGGCCGCCCGATACGCCGCGAGTTACAAAGACTGCCCGTTCCGTCCGCTGAGTCGGTGATAACACGATGGGTTCTACAACTGACCGCCGTGCGGTTCAATGACCGACGACCGACCGACCCTCTCTCGACGGCAGGCGCTCGCTCTCGGCGGGGCAGCGCTGGGGAGTCTCGCCTTCGGGAGCGCGACGGTACTGGGACAGAGCGACGGCCAACAGAGTAGCCGGACGTACCGCGTCACCGTCGCCAATCTCACGCGGGGCCAACCGTTCACGCCCCCGGCCGTCGCCGCACACCGCCCCAGCGTCGAGGTGTTCGCCGTCGGCTCCGAAGCCAACGAGGCGACGCAACAACTCGCCGAGAACGGCAACCTCGGCCCGCTGTCCTCGCTCATCGAAGACACGAACGCGATTCGCGGGGCCGCCGTCGGCGACTCGCCGCTCGTCCCAGAGTCCGACCCCGGCGACACCGGCCTGCCGTACGTGGCCGAACTGGAACTCTCGGCGGACGCCAGCGCGGGTTACCTCACGTTCGTCAGCATGCTCGTCGCGACAAACGACGGCATCGTCGGACTGGACACCGTTCCGCTCCCGACGAACGTCAACGAGTCGCGGACCTACTACGCCAACGGGTACGACGTGGGAACCGAGGAGAACACCGAACTGTTCGAGGATTTGGTCCCGCCCGCGAAAACGCTCGTCATCGGCGGCGAACCCGAGGGAACGGCTGAGAGCGACCCGGATATTGCCGAAGACGGCGTCATCACGCCGCATCCGGGCATCCAGGGCGTCGGGAACCTACCGCCTTCGGTGTACGATTGGCGAGAGCCAGCGGGATACCTACAGGTCGAACGCGTCCGCGGGTAGCCGGAGATTCGAGCGGGCGGCGGCGCTGTCAGCGGTGCGAACTGTTTGGAGAGTGGGCGCAAAACACCCGTATTTAGAAAGGACATTTTCGTATTTGAAAACTCAATTTTCCCTATGAGGAAGTATTAAGTGGTTCACGGGAGTATCTGTAGTTGTTATGGCGACACAGGAACACGTCCGCAAGCAGTTCGGTGAAGTCGAAGAGAACTCCCTCCGCCTCGGGAAGGAAAAGTCCGAACAGATTATCGACGCGCTGAATCAGGACCTCGCCGACACGTACACGCTGTACCACCAGTTGAAGAAACACCACTGGAACGTCGAGGGGGCGGAATTCCGCGACCTCCACCTGTTCCTCGGTGACGCCGCCGGACACGCCGAGGAGGCCGCCGACGAACTGGCCGAACGGGCGCAGGCGCTCGGCGGGACCCCGATATCCGGCGGTGCGGCACAGGAGGAACACGCAACGGTCGAGTACGAGGGTCAGGACGTCTACGACATCCGCACGTCGCTCGCGAACGACCTCGACATGTACGGTGACATCATCGAATCGCTACGCGACCACGTCGAACTCGCGGAGAACCTCGGTGACCACGCGACGGCCCAGATACTCCGCGAAATCCTCGTGGAGACGGAAGAAGACGCACACCACATAGAGCACTACCTCGAAGACGACACGCTGGTCCAGTAAGGCGACCGAGTCGGCGCTTACGGACGTAAGTCGACGGTCAGGTCGGTGGAAATCCACCCCTCGCGGTTCCCGTTTTCTGTGAAGACGGTTCGGTCAGCGACGCTCTCGTGGGCGGTCACAGTCGGGCGCTCGTCCGGCGCGTCGTCCGTGATGTCGTCCGTCCGTGGTTCCATTGGCGATACTTAGGTCCGCCTAAAAACAAAAGGGTTTTGGTTGACCTAGTCCCCGCGGCGAACTTTTGTACCCGACGGCGTAAGATACGTCTATGACGACCAGTACGGGGGACGACATTCCCGCCCTCCTGACCGACCTCGTGCGGACGCTCCAGGAACTGGAGACGGAGGTGGAACCCCGCACCGACGACGGGCGGCCGCGCCCGCCGACGCTCGACGAGTTGCTTCGCTTTACCAGCGACGTGACGATTCCCGCGGCGATACTCGTCCTCCAGACGAACGTCGAGGCGCTGAAACTGCTCCGGCGCGCCCTCCGGATGGCCGAGGGCCGCCCCACCTCTACGGGGTCGGGGTCCGACGAGATGCGTCGGCGCGCGACGGCACTCAGCAAGGCGACGCTCACTCGCCTCGACGACGCGCTAACAGAGTTACAGACTGCCGTGGAGGGGCGCCCGTCCGACCGAGAAGCGGCCGAATTACTCGACGAGGCGCGCACGCTCCGAGCCGATCTCGAAGCCAAATTGGAGGAATCGACCAGGGAAGACGGCCAGCCCGATGAGGAGTCCACTACCGTCCCGGTCGACGTTGACGCCGAACTCGAATCCATCAAGGACGACCTCGGCGCAGATACCGGCCAAGAGGGCACCGACGACCCGGACGGCGGGCCTGACGACGAAAGCGAGTAATGGCTTCCGGTAAGCTATAAGATAATAATCATAATGCTTTATTATCATAGAACTTTATTCACCGATACAGATGGCGACAACAGAGTGTCCTACGACGCGCCGCGCTGAACTGTTCGTCAGAAGCGACCTGCCACAGGCGTCCGAGAAGCGCCTCGACGCCGTCGAGGTTGGGCTGGAGAAACTCGCTCGCCGCGGGGTTCTCGACGACTACGAGCGCACCGAGTGGGAGAAACGCATCCCCATCTCCGGCGACGGCCATCGGCCCGAGCGAGAGCGATTCAACGAGTTCGCGGAGTGGGCGAACGAGCGCGGGGCCTGTCTCGCACCCTTCTTCGACACGCGGTGGTGTTACAGCGACGAGACGGGCGAGCGACGAAAGGAACTGGTCCTACCGGTTCTGTGCCTGGCCGTCTACGAAGACGGCGAACTCGCCCGCGTCGCGCCGTTCGCCGAGGACGGAACACCCACCTCCCTCGGTGCGTGCCTCGCGGAACTGGCCACAGAGACGGCGATGGACGCGGGAACCGCGACGCCGACCACTGCCGACTGACCATGGCTATCACAGACACCGATACGGCTATCTCCGCCGCGAGCGTAGGACACTCATTCGGTGTATGTTACCATGACACAATCGAGACGGTTGGCAGTGTATCTCCGGTCGCCGGTCCCCGGAGATACTGAGCGGCGACAGGCATCTGTCCTCTCCCGCGCAGAAACGTTGCACCAGCAGGAGTTCGTAGACGATATCTCGGTCACATACTGGCACCGACTCTCGACAGGGTCTGACACCGCCGAGGCCGCGGAAATCGCGGCGATGGAAGCGTGGGCCGCCGAACACGACTGCACGCTCGCGCCGACGTTCGACCGGCACGAGCGACACAGCGCCTTCCTCGGCGACGACTCGGTGGTGACGCTCCCGGTGGTCTGTCTCGCCTACTACGAGGACGATGACCTCGTGGGCGTCTACCCGCACGCCGGACCGTGCGGTCACTGCACCGTCACGGACGGCCTGGACAGAATCGAATCGGCGTTACGGTCCGGTGAATCGCTCGCTCAGACGGGTTCCCACCGGTAGCCGTCCCACGACATGCTCTCGGGGACGCGGATACCGGCCTCGGGGTCCCGAAGTTCTTCGACGTAGACCGGTTCGACTTCGTCGCCGGTCTCTACGTCGTCCGTCGTCACTTGCCCGAGTGCGCGGACCGCTTGGCCGTCCACGTCGAACTCGACGATAGCCATCGTGTTCGGTTGCCGGACGCCCGGCGGCGTCGCCGTCGACGTGGTCCACGTGACGACTTCGCCCGTCTTCTCGGCGAGGTTCAGCGTTTCTTCTTGCGGTTCGCCACAGTCCGGACAGCGCGGATGCGTGGGATACGAGACGTGACCGTTCGGACACTTGCCTGCTTCGAGCGTCATTCTGCAGCCTCCATGATGGTGGTGATGACACAGTTCCCGAACCCGCCGACGTTACACGCCAGTGCGGTGTCGGCCTCGACCTGTCGAGGTCCGGCCTCGCCGACGAGTTGCTCGTAAATCTCGACGCCCTGTGCGACGCCGCTGGCCCCGAGCGGGTGGCCCTTCGACTTCAGTCCGCCGGAGGTGTTGATGGGCAGGTCGCCGTCTTTCGCCGTCGTCCCGTCCATCGCCATCTCCCACGCGGTGCCCTGTTCTGCGACCCCGATACCCTCCAACTGGAGGAACTCGAGGATGGTGAACATGTCGTGGAGTTCCGCCACGTCCAGGTCGTCGGGCCCGAGACCCGACATCTCGTAGGCCTGTTTGCTCGACTCGACGACCCCGCCCATGATTGTCGGGTCGTCGCGTTCGTGGACGACGTGGGTGTCCGTAGCCCCGCCGACGCCGGAGACGACGGCGTACTCGTCGGTAATCTCTTTCGCGCGCTCCTCCGTGGTGAACATCATCGCCGCGCTCCCGTCGGTGATGGGACAGAAGTCGTACAGTCGAAGCGGGTCGGCGATGATGGGCGACTCCAGCGCCTTCTCCATCGTAATCTCCTTCTGGAACTGCGCCTTTGGGTTGTCGACGCCGTTCTTGTGGTTCTTGACCGCCACGCGCGCGAGCGATTCGCGCGGGGCGTCGAACCGTTCGAGGTAGTGTCGCGCGGTCATCCCGGCGAACGACGGCAGGGTGACGCCGTGCTTGTACTCGACGGGGTGGGTGATGGACGCGATGATGTCCGTCGCCTGTCCCGTCGTCTTGTGGGTCATCTTCTCGCCGCCGACGAGCAGGGTCATGTCGCTGGCCCCGGAGGCGACGGACTGCCACGCCTCGTAGATACCCGCGCCGCCCGACGAGGAGGTCTGGTCGACCCGTTCGCTGTAGGCTGGCAGCACCCCGATGTCGTGCGCCAGCGCGTTCATCACGCCGGTCTGTCCCTCGAACTCACCGCTCGCCATGTTCGAGACGTACAGGTGCTCTACTTCTTTCGGCGAGACGCCCGCGTCTTCAAGACACTCCTCGCCCGCCTGCGAGAGGAGTTCCTGAATCCAGGCGTCGCGCTGCCCGAACTTCGTCATCGACGCGCCGATTACTGCGACTGCCATACGGGTGCCCACTCAGGGAGGTAGTGTATTCGTTACGGTCCGGTCACATGTCGACCCGTCGTCGCGTTCGTGGACGCGGCCTATCGTCAGTCGGTGACAACCCACACAAAGTATATCTGTCAGCCGTCGCCACCCTCGACCATGCAGGAGGCTTGGGTCCAACTCCAGTGTCCGGCCTGCGAGGAGAACTGGGAAGCGAACGTCGACGACCTGTCCGACCCGCGCTCGGAGTTCGAGTGTGACGCGTGCGGCACTCGACGGCCGCTGTCGGAATTCATGAAGACAGCGCGTGATTTAGAAGTCCTCCGCCAGTTCCACTGAGCGCGTTCAGTAGCGCGCTCGCGCCGCCGCCTTCCACTCCTCGCCCCGTTCGACGTTGTGGGGGCGACGGCGTTTCCCGAACCGGTTCAGCCGTGCGGCCAGCGTCCACTCGTCTGTGTATTCGACGGACTCGGTCGCCGACGCGGCGGCCGCGGCCGCCCGCTGTCGGTCCGCGATGTGTGCACCGATAGCGGCCGAGATGGCGGCGGCCTCTGCCGCCGACGCGTCGTCCGGAATCGCCACCTCGACGGACCGGTCCGCCAGCGAGAGCACGGGCAGGTCGTCGTCCGACGATTCGGCCGGTCGGTCGTCCGCGGTTTCGAGCGAAGACATCGCCTTAGAGCGGGATGTTGCCGTGGTCTTTCGGTGGACTCTCCTCGCGCTTGCGCTGAAGCAGGTCCAAGTCGTCGATGAGGCGCTTGCGCGTGTCCTTCGGTTCGATAACGTCGTCCAGGTAGCCCCGTTTGGCCGGGCCGTAGGGATGGGCGAACTCCTCGCGGAAGTCGTCCATCAGTTCCTGCCGCCTCGCGTCGGGGTCGTCGGCGTTCGCGATTTCCTTTCGGTAGAGGATGTTGACCGCGCCGCGCGGGCCGAGGACGGCCATCTCCGACCCGGGCCACGCGTAGTTCACGTCGCTCCCGAGGAACTTCGAGGACATGACGATGTACGCGCCGCCGTAGGCTTTCCTGACGACGACGGAGAGGAGCGGGACCGTCGCCTCGGCGTAGGCGTAGATGAGTTTCGCGCCGCGGCGGATGATGCCGTTGTGCTCTTGGTCCGTGCCGGGCATGAACCCGGGCACGTCGACGAACGAGAGGATGGGGATGTTGAACGAGTCACAGAAGCGGATGAACCGCGCGCCCTTCTCGGCGGCGTCGATGTCCAGCGTCCCCGCACTCACGCGCGGTTGATTCGCGACGATACCGACAGACTGGCCGTCCATCCGGGCGAAGCCGGTGATGAGGTTGCGAGCCCAGTTCCCGTGGACCTCGAACAGCGACCCCTCGTCGACGATGCTGTCGAGGACCTGCGTCATGTCGTAGGGCTTGCGCGGTGCGGAGGGAACGATGTCGGTCAACTCCGGGACTTCGCGGTCGGGTTCGTCCCACGGCTTGACCCGCGGCGGGTCCTCCATGTTGTTCTGCGGGAGGTAGGAGAGCAGGCGGCGGATGTTCTCCAAGGCCTCCTCCTCGGAGGGGTACGAGAAGTGCGCCACCCCGGACTTCGTCGAGTGGGAACTGGCCCCGCCGAGTTCCTCTTTGGACACCTGTTCGCCGGTGACCGTCTCGATGACGTCCGGCCCGGTGATGAACATGTGGCTGGTGTCCTGCACCATGAACGTGAAGTCCGTCAGTGCAGGGGAGTACGTCGCACCGCCCGCACACGGACCCATGATGGCCGAAATCTGCGGGATGAGGCCGCTGGCCTTCGTGTTCCGTTCGAAAATCTTCGCGAAGCCGACGAGCGAGTCGACGCCCTCCTGGATGCGTGCGCCCCCGGAGTCGTTCAGGCCGATGACCGGCACGCCGTTCTCGATGGCCTTGTCCATCACCTTACAGATTTTGTCGGCGACGACTTCGCCGACGGACCCGCCGAGGACGGTGAAATCGTGGGCGAAGAGGAACACCTTGCGCCCGTCGACTTCCCCGTAGCCCGTGACGACGGCGTCACCGGCGTAGCGCTTCTCCTCCATGCCGAAGTTGGTCGAGCGGTGTTCGACGAAGGGGTCCACCTCGTAGAACGTCCCCTCGTCGACGAGGAAGTCGATGCGCTCGCGGGCGGTCATCTTGCCCTTCTCGTGTTGGGACTCGATGCGCGCCTCGCCGCCGCCGAGTTCGGCCTGTTTGCGCTTCTCTCGAAGTTCCTCTATCGGGTCCGATACGTCGCTCTCGTCTTCGGGTTCTTCCTGTTGGCTCATGTTACCACTCCATGCCCCCGTTGACGCCCAGGACCTGACCGGTCATGTAACTCGACTCCTCGCTGGCGACGAAGCGGACGATACAGGAGATGTCCTCCACCTCGGCGAATCGGTCGAGCGGGATGTTCCGGAGGATTTTCTCCTGGACGCGCTCGGGCACCTCGTCCAGCATGTCCGTCTTGACGAATCCCGGAGCGACGCAGTTCGCGGTCGACCCGGTGTGTGCGAGTTCGAGCGCGAGCGTGCGCGTGAAACCGAACAGGCCGGACTTCGTCGTGGCGTAGTTGGCCTGTCCGATGTTGCCCTGTTGGCCGACGACGCTGGAGATGTTGATGAGTCGGCCGTGTTCGGCGTGCATGATGTCGTCGTAGAAGGCGTCGGTACAGTTGAACACGCCGCCGAGGTTGACGTTGATGACGGTGTCCCAGTCCTCGCGGGTCATGTACTCGAACTTCTTGTCGATGGTGATACCCGCGTTGTTCACGAGTACGTCGGCCGGACCGAACTCGTCGGCCACCTCCTCGCGCATCGCCTGCACCTCGTCGGGTTTGGCGACGTCGGCTTGCGACGCGATAGCGTCGCCGCCCTCGTCTCGGATGCTCTCGACGACGTTACGCGCCTCCTCCTCGGAGGAGCGGTAGTTGACGACGACGTTGGCCCCGTGTCGTCCGAGATCTTTCGCGATGCCGCGACCGATACCGCGCGACGAGCCCGTGACCACGCAGGTTTGGTTATCGAGGTTCATACTGTTCCCAATCGACCCCCGTCAGTTCGTGCACACATCTCTACTAGGAGGGCAAAGCACAGCCAAATAATAGTTCGCCTTATACTTCGTTAATCGGCGGACCGTGTATATTATGACCTTGGGACGGACCCACATCCTGAAGTCCAGAATACAGGTTCACGTGGGAAACAGATAGTGGCAGATATCTCTGGCTCGGCGCGTTGTTCGGCGAGCCTAAAACGATAGTCTATTTAGGGTGGCCTAAACATTCACGGATAGCATGAGCCAAGACGTGTGTGTCGTCGTTCCGACGATTCGCAACCACGAGTGTATGCGGGACTACTTCGAGAACGCCCGCCGCCACGGGTTCGACCTGGACAGAACGTTCGTCGTCCTCGTCACCGAGGACTTCTGTGACACCGACGCGATGGAACGGATGCTCGACGAGGAGGGCGTCGACGGCGCTGTCTTCGACGGGACCGCCCGCGAGGCGTGGTTCGAAGAGCACGGCCTCTCCGAGTACGACCACCTGATTCCCGCGGCGTCCCACGCACAGACCTCGTTCGGCCTGCTCTACCTGTGGGCCAACGACCGGTTCGACTACGGCGTCTTCATCGACGACGACACGCTCCCCCATCAGGACGAAGATTTCTTCGGCACGCACATGGACAATCTCGCCTTCGAAGGCGAAATCGAGGCAGTCGGGTCCGACGAGCGGTGGGTCAACGTGCTCTATCAGAACGAGGACGAACACGGCCTCTACCCCCGCGGCTACCCCTACGCGGCGATGGACGAAGAAGTCGAGACGGGGACGGCCACCGTCGACGACGTGGTCGCCTCGCAGGGCCTCTGGACGAACGTCCCCGACCTCGACGCCGTCCGAATCCTGATGGACGGCGACCTGCAGGGACAGGCCCAGACCCGAACCGGGGCCGAGGACTTCGAGGGGGACTTCGTCGCCGCGGAGGGGAACTACCTCACCGTCTGCTCGATGAATCTGGCCTTCCGCCGGGAAGTCGTCCCGGCGTTCTACCAACTCCCGATGGACGACAACGAGTGGGACGTGGGCCGGTTCGACGACATCTGGTCGGGCCTGTTCCTCAAGCGCGCGTGTGACGTTCTCGGGAAGAACATCTACAACGGCGGCCCGCTGTGCGAACACAACAAGGCGCCGCGCTCTACGTTCTCGGACCTCACCAACGAGGTGCACGGCCTCGAACTCAACGAACACGTCTGGGAAGAGATAGACGCCGTCGGCGACGACGCCGACTCCTACGCCGAGGCGTTCGAGGCGATGGGCCGACGACTCGCCGAGGGCGACTACGACGACTGGGAGAACGGCGCGTTCCTCAACTACTGCGGCGAGTTCATGCTCGACTGGCTTGACTGTCTCGACGCCATCGAGACGGCGACAGCAGAGCCAGCGGTTGCGGCAGCGGAGGACTAAAACGCAAACCATTTAGGTAAACCTAAAACATATACTACAACAATGACCGACACCTCCGACGACTCACGCAGTTCGACGCCGTCGCGGCGACGGTTCGTCACCGCTGGCGGCGCGGCGATGGTTACCGCGCTGGCCGGGTGTTCGAGCATCCTCGGTAACGGCGACGATGACAGCGTCTCCGGCAGTATCTCTCTCGCAGATTTCCGCGGTTCCGGCCCGCTCGTCAGCCAACGCGAGTCCCCCGGCGGCACTTCTATCGAGGACTTGCCCGACCTCGACGGCGAACTCACCCTCTACCTCGGCGGCGGCGAGGGCGGCCTCTATCTCGACCTCATCGACCTCTTCGAGCAGAAGTACGACAACTTCACCGCCAACCACCGCCTCGAACCCTCCAGCGACCTCGCGAACGCCATCATCCAAGAGTCCGAGGCCGACGCGACGCAGGCCGACGTGTTCATGGCCGTCGACGCCGGGTCCCTCGGGGCCGTCGCCAACGCCGGGGCGACCGCACCGCTCCCGGACGAAGCCCTCTCGTCGGTCCGCGATTCCTTCCAAGACGGGCAGGGCCGCTGGGTCGGCATCGCCGGTCGCGCTCGCGCCGTGCCGTACAACACCGACCGACTCTCGGCGTCCGACATGCCCTCGACGGTACAGGAGTTCCCCGAGACCGGCGCGCTCCAGGGCGCGATGGGATGGGCACCGACCTACGGCGCGTTCCAGTCGTTCATCACCGCGATGCGACTCATCCGCGGCGACGATGAGACCCGTGCGTGGCTGGAGGCGATGCTGGACCACGGCGTCACCGAGTACGACAACGAGTTCCGCGTCTCGAACTCCGTCGCCGACGGCGAACTCGCCGCCGGGTTCGCGAACCACTACTACTCGCTCCGGGTGCGGTCGGCCCGCGAGTCCGCACCGCTCGAACTCGCCTTCACCGAGGGCGACGCCGGTGCCCTCGTCAACGTCTCCGGCGTGGAAATCGTCGACGGCACGGACAACGCCGACCTCGCCGCGAACTTCGTCCGACACGTCCTCTCGGCGGAGGCACAGGAGTTCTTCGCGACGCGGACGTTCGCGTACCCCATGATTCCGGGCGTCGCGCCGGTCGGCGGCCTGCCGCGCATCGACGAGTTGAATCCGCCGGACATCGACCTGACCGAACTGGCCGACGTGGACGGAACAGTCGACTTACTGCGGGAGGCGGGCGTTCTCTGAGATGGGGGCGAGTGACCGGTTCGAACGGCTTCGGGAACAAGCCAGCGGCGAGACGACTGGCAGTTCCGCCCCGAGGCTCCTCGGAGCGGTCACGCTCGCTGTCTCCATCCTCCTGATTTCGCCCATCCTGTGGCTGTTCGTCCACGGTGCGGGCATGGAACCGGGACGAATCGTCGAACTCGTCGTCAGCGAGACGGCGACAGAAGTGACGCTGAACACGCTGGTCCTCGTGGCTGGCGTCACCGTCGCGTCACTCTTCATCGGCGTCCCGCTGGCTATTCTCACGGTCCAGACGGACCTGCCGTTCAAGCGGTTCTGGACGGTCACGTCAGCGCTCCCACTGGTCGTCCCGAGTTACATCGGCGCATTCGCGTTCGTCTCGGCGTTCGGGCCGCGCGGCGAACTCGCGGACCTGCTCGCGCCGCTCGGTATCGAGCAGCTTCCCACTATATACGGCCTGCATGGGACGGTCCTCGTCCTGACGCTGTTCACCTATCCGTACGTGTTTCTGACCACGCGCGCGTCACTGCTCTCGTTCGACGGCACCGTCGTCGAGGCGGCGCGGACGCTCAACCACACTCGCTGGGAGGCGTTCAAGCGGGTCACGTTCCCCCAAATCGCACCGGGTATCGCCGCCGGAGCGTTACTGGTCGCGCTGTACGCGCTCTCGGACTTCGGGACGCCCGCCATCATGCGCTACGACGTGTTCACGCGGATGATTTACAACGAACAGCAGGCCCGCAACGTCGACGCCGCCGCCGTCCTCTCCATGCTGTTGCTCGTGATGGCGATGGGCATCCTCCTCGTCGAGTCCCGCATCAACGCCAGTCGCGACGGTGCCTACGTCAGCGGCGGCGACCGACGACCCGGAGAGATACGCCTGGGCTACTGGAAGTTACCGGCGACGCTGTTCTGTGCGGCCATCGCCAGCCTCTGTCTCGTCCTGCCGGTCGGTATCCTGACCCAGTGGTTGGTTCGTTCGGGCACGCGCCCGCCGGGCGGATTCTCGTTCGGGATTTCTCACGTCGCGAACTCCGTCGGGCTCGCCGCGGCGGCGGCGGGCATCTGTCTCGTCGTCGCCCTCCCTGTCGCGTACCTCTCGGCGCGCGGGACCGGCCCCCTCTCGTCGCTCCCGGAGCGCCTGTCCTACATCGGCTACGCCGTCCCCGGCGTGGTCATCGGCCTGGCGCTCATCTATCTGGGCCTCCAGTTCGTCCCGTTCCTCTACCAGAGCGTCGTCGTGTTGGTGTTTGCCTACGTCGTCCGGTTCCTGCCGCAGGCCGTCGGCGCGACGGAGTCCTCCATCCTGCAGGTCGACCCGAGTTACATCGAGGCCGCCCGGTCGCTGGGCTACGCGCCGCTGTCGGCGTTCCGGCAGGTGGTCCTGCCGCTGGTCGCGCCCGGTATCGCCGCCGGTGCGGCGCTGGTGTTCCTGACGACGATGAAGGAGTTGCCCGCGACGCTGATGCTCCGGCCGACGGGATTCGAGACTATCGTCACCTACATTTGGCTCGTCCGCGGAGCAGCATACCAAGGACAGGCGGCCGTCCCGGCGCTCATCCTCGTCGGCGTCTCGGGGCTCTCGATGCTGGTCATACTCAGACAGGAGGGTAACTAAATGTCGAAACAGAAACCAAGTCAACGCATTTCGGAGTTCGATACCATAGATTCGCCCGTCGCGGACCCCGACCGGACGGTGCTCACGATGGACGGCATCTCGAAGGACTACGGGCAGGAAGTCGCCGTCGAGGACCTCTCGCTCGAAGTGAAGGACGGCGAACTGCTCACGCTGTTGGGACCGTCGGGATGCGGAAAGACGACCACACTCCGGATGATCGCCGGGTTGGAGGAGCCGACCAGCGGGTCTATCACCATCGCTGACGAGACGGTCACCGGCGACGCCGACGGGGCCTATCGCCGTCCGGAAGAGCGCGACGTGGGCATCGTCTTTCAGGACTACGCCCTCTTCCCGCACCTCTCGGTCGCCGAGAATATCGCGTTCGGCCTCACGGAGATGGACGAGGAGGACGCGGACCGTCGCGTCGACGAACTGCTCGACCTCGTGGATTTGGCGGCCCACCACGACAAGATGCCGAATCAACTCTCGGGCGGCCAGCAACAGCGCGTCGCCCTCGCCCGCTCGCTCGCACCGGAACCGGACGTGCTCCTGCTGGACGAACCGTTCTCGAACTTGGACGTTCGCCTGCGCGTCGAGATGCGGGAGGAAGTCCGGAAGATTCTGAAGCGGGCCGGTGTCACCGCCATCTCGGTGACCCACGACCAAGAAGAGGCCCTGTCCATCAGCGACCGCGTCGCCATCATGAACGACGGCGACATCGCACAGGTCGGCGACCCCGCGAAGGTGTTCGAGAACCCGGAGAGCCGGTTCGTCGCGAGTTTCCTCGGACAGGCGAGTTTCCTCTCCGGGCGCGTGACCGAGGAGCGACTCGAAACCGGCCTCGGGTCGTTCGACCTCGAACTCCTGAACGGCCCCATCGAGGCCTACGACGGGGCGATGATCGATGTGCTCGTCCGTCCCGACGACCTTCGGGCGGTCCCGACCAACGAACCGAAGGCCGACGGCTACGTCGTCCACCGCCAGTACAACGGCCCCTCGTTCATCTATCGGGTCGAACTCCACAGCGGCGACGTGGTCCACTGCATGCACAACCACGTCGAGACGTTCGAGGCGGGCCAACCCGTCGAGGTCGACCTCGACGCGGACCACGAACTGGCGTGGTACCCGGCGGAATGAACAGACTGCGACGGCCGCGGGTGCAAGCCCTCGCCGTCGCGCTGGTGGGCGGACTGCTCGTTTTCACGCTCGCGCACGTCGTCTTTCCGTACTACACGAGCAATCACGACGAGGCCGTCTACCTCCAGCAGGCGGCCATGCTGTTAGACGGGCAACTGTTCCTTCAGCCACCTGTCGACGGCGCGTTCCGGCCGTGGTTCTTCGTCGAGAGCGAGCGCGGCCTGTACGCGAAATACACGCCCGTCCCGGCGGCGATGTTCGCCGTCGGAAAACTCCTGGGCGGCTACCGGGTCGCCCTCGCCGTTGTCGCGGCGGCGACGCTGGTCGGGACGTACCACACCGTTCGGGAGGCGTTCGACGCCCGGACCGGCGTCGTCGCGAGCATCCTCATGCTGGCTTCGCCGCTCTTCCTCGTCGACGCGTCCGTGTTCCTCTCGTACGTCCCGGCGACGATGTGGAACCTCGCGTTCGCCGCGAGCTATCTCCACGCCGACCGAACCGGGAGCAACGGAACGGCGACGCTCGCGGGCCTCTGTGTCGGCGTCGCCTTCTTCACGCGGCCGTACACCGCCGTCCTGTTCGCGACGCCGTTCGTCCTCCACGCGCTCTGGTCGCTCCGGACGGTCGAGCGGCCGGTCGTCGTTCGAGTGGGACTCACTGCGCTGTTCGGCGCCCTGGGCGTGCTCGCCGCCCTGTCGTACAACGCCCTGCTAACGGGCGACCCGCTCGTCTTTCCGTATCAAGCGTTCGCCCCGGACGACGGCCTCGGATTCGGCGAGCGGTCGATTCTCGGCTACTCGCGGGACTTCACCCCGGCGCTGTCCCTGCAAGCCAACGCCGAACTCCTCTGGAAGTTCGCGACCCAGTGGGTGGTCGCCGGACCGCTCGGCACCCTCACCGCCGCCGTCGGCGTCCTCGTCGCTCGTCACCGTGGTTTCGACGCCCGACAGACCGCGCTCGCTGGCGTCTTTGTGACCGTTCCGCTCGGGAACCTCTACTTCTGGGGGACGGTCAACATGCTGGGGGCGCTAGCTGATCCGACAGACGGCCTCGTTCGCTTTCTCGGCCCGTACTATCACGTCGACTTGCTCGTGCCGACAGTCGCGTTCGGTGCCGTCGGCGTCCTGTTCACCGCACACCGCCTCCGCGAACTCGTCGAGACGCACGTCCCCGCCGAGCGTGCTACACCGGTACTCGTCGCGGCGACGCTCGTCTGTGGAGCGGTCGGCGGCGGCGTCGCCGTTACGGCGGCGGCCGAGCCAGTACGGGACAACTACACCGTCACTCAACAGTACGAGCAGGCGTACGCGCCGTTCGAGCAGACGGACCTCACGAACAGCGTCGTGTTCCTGCCGACGCCGTACGGCGACTGGCTGAATCACCCGTTCCAACCGCTCCGGAACGACCCCGGGTTCGACGGCGACACCGTCTACGCGATGCAGGAAGCGCAGTTCGCCGTCGCGGACCACTACGCCGAGCGGCAGTACTACCGCTACGCCTACCGCGGCGAGTGGATTCCCTACCTCGGTCAGCCCGTGGAACCGACGCTCCAGCGGGTCCGCCTCGTCGAGGGAGCGGCCGTCGACACGCACGTCGAGGCGACGGTCCCCGACTCGGCGGAACTCGTCGCCGTGCGCCTCACGAACGGCGAGGAGAACGCCTACACGACGATAGACGGGAGCGAGCCGCTGGACCTGCGGCTTCGGTCGAACGCGAATCAGACGGTGCTGACGGGCGCTGGGGTCGACGAACGAGTGGCCGTCTCGACGCCGACCAGCGGCACGGTGACGCTGATACTGTTCGTCGATTTCGGGACCGGGTCCGGCTTCAAGTACCGCGCCGAACTTCCCGTCGACCAGACTACCGGCGAAGTACGGGCGCTGACGCCCCGCCTCGAAGTGTGCTGGTCCGAGCGCCGCTGTGATGGCCGGGCCGCCTACGTGCCGGGCACGCACCGCTACGGCATCGAGATGAACGTGACTGTGGAGGGAACAACGTGACAGACTACGAACTCACCAGACGAGACGCGCTGAAAGCACTCGGGGCCGCAGGAGTGACCGTCGCGGGCGGCGTGGCGGCGCTGTCGTGGCCGGACGGCGAGAGCGAGGACGAGAACGTTGCGATGGGAGAACACGAACGCGAGACGGTCCGCGCCGTCGCGAGCACCGTCTATCCGAGTGAACTCCGCGGTGTCGCGGGGTTCGTCGACGGCTACCTCGCCGGACGAGTCGACGCCGACCCGGAGCGAGCGCGGGGTATCGCAGACGCCGTCGCCGCCCTGGACCGGTACGCTCACGACTGGGAAGGTGACGACTTCGCCGCACTCGACGCGCCGAAACGGGACGAGACGCTACGGGGGATGGGCGTCCACGTCTCGACGCCGGACCCGGACGGCGACCCGCGTCAGCGGGTCCGGTACTACCTCGTGAACGACCTCCAGTTCGCGCTCTACAGTTCGCCGACCGGCGGGACGTTGGTCGGCATCGAGAATCCGCAGGGCCACCCCGGTGGGACGAAGAGTTATCGTCGACCGCCCGAGTGACGTTTGCGGGCCACTCTCACCGGAACCGTTCTTCGTAGGCCACGCGGACGATGGACTTCGCGATAGCCGCGCCGCCCGAGAACGGGTCGAGTTTCGTCTCGCCCTTGCGCTCGTCGTACTCGATGGGGCGCTCGCGCACGTCGTAGCCGCGCGTGAGCGGGCGCATCAGGAGTTCCGCCGAGAGACCGGTGTTCTCCGTCCAGCGTATCTTCTGGAGCACCTCGCGGCGGTAGGCACGCATGCCCGTCGTCGTGTCGTGGACGCGCTTGCCCATCAACACGCTCGCCAGCAGTGCGAACAGTTCGTTGCCGAGTTTGTTCATTCCGGGCATCTCGTCGGCCCCGAAGTAGAGTCGGTCGCCGCTGACCACGTCCGCCCCGTCGTTTATCTCGTCGAGAAAGTCGGGGAGTCGCGCCATCGGGTACGTGTCGTCGCAGTCCGTCGTGACGACGACCGGGCGCTCGGGCGTGAGGACGGCTTCGCGGACCGCGACGCCGTAGCCCTGCGGTTCCTGTTCGACGACCGTCGCGCCGTGTTCACGGGCGATTTCGGGCGTTCGGTCGCTCGAGCCGTCGACACAGACCACCTCGGCCCGGCCGTCGGTCACGTCGTCGATGTCCGAAAGGACGCTCCCGATGGCTTCTTCCTCGTTGTACGTGCCCATGACGACGGCGAGGTCGTCGAACGTGTATCTGGTCTCGTCGGCCTGTTGCGTCGACACTGCGTTCATTGGAGAGACGTATCTGCTCGCCCCTCTTGAGCTTTTAGGTTCGCCAAAACTACTGTCGCTCGAGATACGTTTCGAGTGGCGTCGACGCCGTCCAGACGTGCTCGAACAGGTCACGTCCCCACTCAACCGCCGACGCCGACTCGGCGTACACTTTCGCAGACGGCCACCGCCCGTCGTACGTCGGCACCGTCAGTATGGTCCACCGTTCGGAGACGCCGAGGGCGAAGGAGACGGTCGTGACACGCACGTCCGTCTCCTCGTAGACCCGCGTGTACGGCCCGTCCTCCATGTTCAGTAGCACGTCGTCGACCACGGGTTCCGATACGAGGAGTCGTGAGTCCTCGTTGTCCGGCATGGCCTCCTGATACTCCCGGTGGTACACCGGCGAGACGATGTCACAGCTCTCGACGGCTTCGACTTTCTCGACCACCCACGGCACCAGACCACGGAGGTCGCGCTCGGCGGCACGAAGTACTTCGTACTCCCCCAGTTCCGGGAGGCGGCAGCGGAACGGCTCCGGAACCACGCTCGCGTCGTGGGACTCCCAATACTCGGGTTCCGCCGCGAGCAACGCGTCCGTCGCGTGTTGCCGAGCGAGCGTGTCCGCGACCAATCGCCCGATTCCGCTGAGTCGCCAGCCATCGGGCGTCTCGACGATGACGCCGCGTGTTTCGAGGTCAGACAGCGCGTCGTAGACGGCTGATTCGCTGGCGTCGAGTGCAGAGAGGAGTTCGTCGGTCCGCCGCGTCCGGTCACAGAGCGTACACACTACGTCCGACCGAACCGACGACGCCCCGACGTACTCGACGTGTGAAGAGCCACCCATGAGTGTTTGTTATGCTCTCCTGTCCGGCGAGACACATATCAGTTTCCACTAGAACCGGAACTCTCTGCGCGGAGTTCGCTTTTGCGAGACGCTTCGAGAGTTCTTCGCAGAAATACTGGAATCTTTTTGATTGAGGCTGGCCTCCGACAGCGTGCTGTCTTCCAGCGTTTCCCCGCTGACTCGGACGACGGTCGGGTCTCCGCCCGACCGTTCGTCGCCACCGTACCTCGACAGCATCCGTCCACGCGACGGTGCGGGCCGTGGGCTATCCGCTCACGGCACTCATTGTCCTTTCCGACGCTGGTACAGTCCCGAAAGCGAAGGTGGTCGGACTCAGCCCTCAGGCGGTCGGCGGTTCGTCGCGGCCGATCTGTATCTCGTAGGCTTCGATGTCCTCGTAGGCGGCGACCTGTCCGCCTACGTCGACCGGTCCCTCCGCCGTCTCGACGACGAGCGTCGCCACCTCGCGATTCGGCCCGAACGACACCTCGGCGACCTCTCCCTGAACGACCCAGTGTTCGCCCGTCTCGACGTCCCTGCCTTCGATGGTCGCGTAGAACTTGCCTTCGAGCGTCGTCAGGTCGGAGATACAGCGCCGTATCGTTCCGTACCGCCGCGGGAAGGGGAGGCCCATTCCGTCGGTCGCGATGACCTCCGCCGTCGTCCACAGGACGGTGTTGAGGAACCCAGAGACGAGGAAGCCGAGTTCCGAGCGGTTGAAGATGACGCCGTACCGGTCGCTCTCGCCCTGAATGGACTCGCGCGTCGCGTACATCGAGTAGTTGCCGTCGGCGACGGCGACGACGGGCGTCGTGATACCCCGTCGCCCCTTC
Organism: Haloarcula marina; assembly: GCF_024218775.1. Taxonomy (NCBI): domain Archaea; kingdom Methanobacteriati; phylum Methanobacteriota; class Halobacteria; order Halobacteriales; family Haloarculaceae; genus Haloarcula; species Haloarcula marina. The sequence goes on from NZ_CP100404.1 coordinate 1,960,075, forward strand.
ACCGTCGTCGCAACCGACGCGTAGTCGAACTCTGTCGGCGACGGCGCCTTCGAAGACGGCGAGAGGAGAATCTCCGTCGCGATGCCCGAGTCGCGGCGCTTGGCCAACTTCGACTCGAACCGGTCGAGCAGCGAGGGCGTCAGCGACAGCGTCAGTTCGTACTCCGCCGCATCGATGATGTCGTCGAGGTAGCGCAGAATCGTCGGCCGGGACTTCACGAGCGAGACGGCTTCCGGCTCGCGGGCCGGGGCAACGTACCGCGATGAGAGGTCGTCGACTAACGAATTCAGCGATTCCTGAATGTCGCCGAACGCCTCGCGGGGGTCTATCGCGAGGACCTTCATCGGCCGGGACTCCTTCAGTTCGACGAGGCCGACGTCGCTGAGGCTCCTGACCGTATCGTACACCCGTGGTTGCGGGATGCTCGTGTTCTCTGCTATCTCCGACGCCGTCATCTCGCCATGTTGGAGGACGGCCAGATACGCCGCAATCTCGTATTCGCCGAGATTGAAGCGTGATATGACCTGCTCTAGTGACGCCTCCAAATCGTCACTGGACATACCGGCCGTTACACGGTCGACTACAAAGAGGTTCGGCTATCGCCCGGTACTTACCGGACCGTCGGCGAGTCGACTTCTTCGAGGCGGCGGTTGTGGAGCGCCTGCCCGCTCTTGCGGTCGAAGACGTGGACGGCCGACTCCGGTATCTCGACGACGAGATGCTGCCCGGATTCGACGCTCTTCATGCCGTCCAGAACGGCCGTGAAGAGGTTCGACTCGGTGACTTCGTTGCCCTCGAAGACGAGGTGGACGACGTTCTCGTCGCCCATCGGTTCGATGACGTCGACGACCGCCCGGAAGTCGTGGTCGGACTCGACGGTCGACTTGAGTTCGATGTCCTCGGGACGGATGCCCAACACGAGTTCGCTTTCGTCGCCGAGCGCCGACACTGTCTCCTCGGAGAGTTCGTACTCGAAGTCCGCTGTGACCAGCGTCGTTCCCTGGCGCTCTGCGTCGAAGAAGTTCATCGAGGGCTCCCCGATGAAGCCCGCGACGAAGAGGTTGTTCGGTTCGTGGTAACACTCCAGCGGCGTCGCGCACTGCTGGAGAATCCCCTCGTCGAGGATGGCCACGCGGTCGGACATGGTCATCGCCTCGACCTGATTGTGCGTGACGTACACCGTCGTCACGCCGAGGTCTTCCTGCAGTTGCTGGAGTTCCGTCCGCATCTCCGCGCGGAGTTTGGCGTCGAGGTTCGCCAGCGGTTCGTCCATCAGGAACACCTCGGGGTCCCGGACGATTGCGCGGCCGAGTGCGACGCGCTGTTGTTGCCCGCCGGAGAGGTCGCTCGGCGGTCGGTTCAGTAGTTCGGCGATGCCGAGGAGCGACGCGGCCTCCTCGACGCGTTGGTTGATTTCGTCGTCCGGGAGGTCGGTCGACTCTTCGAGGCCGAACGCCATGTTCTCCCGAACGCTCATGTGCGGGTAGAGGGCGTACGACTGGAACACCATCGCGACGTCGCGTTTCGTCGCGGGCACGTCGTTTATCACCTCACCGCCGAGTCGAATCTCGCCTTCGGAAATCTGTTCGAGGCCAGCAATCATCCGGAGCGTCGTGGACTTTCCACAGCCGGACGGACCCACCAGCACGAGAAATTCACCGTCGTCGATGTCTATCGAAACATCGTCGACGGCGATAATCTGCTCACCGTCGTCGTCGAATATCTTGGTTACGTTATCGAGTGTCAGACCTGCCATCGGTTGGTTCCCCCATTGATGTCGTGTCTACTTGCACTGCTGTTGCCACCGGACGGACCGGGACACTATCAGGTAGAAAGGGCCGTTGGCCGACGTATATAGCTGTCGCTATCCAGGTAGCCAATAAAAAATGACGGTTGGGTGGACGGAGTTACAGGTTGCTGTAGGCGTCCGAAATCTGGCTGACGACTTCGTCGTTCGAGGAGCCAGAGATGAGCGAGCTGATAGCCGAGGCGACGCCGGACTTGACCGACGGCTTGACGGCCAGGCCGTGCTGGAGCGACGGCGGCTGGGCCTCGGACTCGCCGAAGTCCGCGATCTGGTCCTGCGAGAACGCCGAGAAGGGCTCCTCGCTCGCGTCGGTACGCGGCGGAATCGAACCCTTGCGCGGGTTGAACAGCTCCTGACCTTCCGCGGTCCCACAGTACTGACACCACAGGGTGGTGGCGTCGGGCGACGGGTTCGCCGTCGGGTACGGGAAGGAGTCCATGTTCAGCATGTAGTTCCCTTCCGTGCCCGGGAAGACGACGTAGTCCCAGTCTTCGCCGTACTCGAAGCCGTCGGCACCGATGTAGGTCCCTGCGGCCCAGTCACCCTGGTGGATGAACCCGGTCTCGCCGTTGATGACACCGGAGTTCGCCTCGGTCCACGAGATGGAGCCAGCGTCGCTCGGGTAGAACTCGCTGTACTCCCGAACGGTGTCGAGCGCCGCCGCGATAGCGTCGCTGTTGGCGTCGATGTTGCCCTCGACCCACGTCGCGTTGTACGTGGAGGCGTCGGTCTGCCCGAGGAAGATGGTCGCGAACATCTGGACCGTCGACCACGGGGAACCGGTCTGGTGGGCCATTCCGGTGTAGCCTGCCTCGTCGACGGCCGCGAGTGCGTCCGTCACGTCCGACGGCGTCGAGAGCGAGGACGGGTCGACACCCGCGTCCTCGACGACGCTGACGTTGTAGAACAGGTTGTTGATACGGTGGATGTTCAGCGGGACGGTAACGTAGTTACCGGCGGGCTGAGCGGCGTCCTTGACGCCCTGCAGATAGGCGTCCTTCATGCCGTTCTCGCTCCAGACGGAGTCCTCGATGTCTTCGAGGAGGTTCGCGTCCGTGAACGGGATGAGGGCCTTGCCGGGCCACTGCTGCCACGTGCTGGGGTGGCTGCCGTTCTGAATACGCGTTCGGATGTTGGTCTGGAGGTTGCTCCCCGCGCCACCGGCGACGAGGTTGTCGTCGGTCGCGACGTCCGGGTGAGCCTCCTTGAAGCCCTCGAACAGCGCGTTGATTGCTTCGTTACCGTCGCCCTCGCCCCACCAGTGGGCCACTTCGAGGGTGGCGGTTTGCGTGGTCTCGCTCCCGCCGTCGCTACCATCGCTGGAGCCGTCGCCGCTGCTGCCATCGCTGCTGCCGTCGCTGCTGCCACTGCCGCCGTCGCCGCCACCACAGCCAGCGAGCGACGCAGCACCAGCCGCGCCAGCGATGCGTAGAGCGTTCCGTCGTGTAAGCCGTTTGTCAGAGTTTTCGTCAGTCATGGTTGCACCAATACCTCACCATTTCTTATTGAGGATTCACACTTAATACTTCTGTATGACAACAGCGTCCGTTTTACCCATCGATATCCGCACAAAAAACGCGAGCCGTCCATCGGTTACGTCTTTATTCCGGTTCGAGTAAATAATTTAGCTGGTAGGAAATGTAACGAATATTATCATTCATATCGGGCCCTCGAATCTTGAATTTGGCTTCTCCTACCCTGATATTCAAAGGAAGTTTCTCGAGTCCGAACCCGCCGGGCAGGGCGCTGATTACAGCGAGTCGAACTCGACGACGGCCTTGATTTGGTCGTTGTCGTCGTCGAAGGCCGGGGCCACGTCCTCCGGGGTCGCGACGGTCGTGATGAGGTCGTCGAGCAGCCATTCCGGCATGTCTTCGAGCGTCTCGACGGCATATTCGAAGTGCTTGATGTGAGAGTTGACCGTCCCGATGAGACACTTGTTGTGGAGGACTATCTCGTTGTGGAGCGTCCCCCCGTCGATTTCGAAGTCCCACGGCTCCGGGATGCCGAGCAACGCGCCGACGCCGTTCGGGGCGAGCGCGTGGACCGTCTCGATGACGTGCGGCGCGAATCCGGTGGCCTCGTAGACGTAGTCGATAGACTCGTGGGCGTCGGGAATCTCGTCGACGGTAGTCTGTCGGGAGTCGACGTACGTCGACCCGAGTTCGTCGATGATGTCGATAGTCGGGTCCGGACGGTCACGGCGGCCGACGCAGTAGGTCCGGTCGAACTTCTGCTGGAGCATCCAGAGTGTGAGGAGGCCGAGCGACCCGTTGCCCAGCACGCAGGCGGATTCCGGGCGCCACTCGAACGGTTCGCGAGTCGCGAAGGCGTGTTCGTTCGCCTTCTCGGTGATGGAGATGGGTTCGACGAACAGGCCGTACTCGGCGATGTCTTCGTCGATGGGGACGAGGTAGTCTGCCGGAGAGGTGAAGAACTCCGCCATGTACCCGTGCCCGCCGACGATGCCGCGTTCGACGTACTCGCCTTCGGGAGCCATGTCCGGTTCGCCGCGGCGGAAGTACTCGTTCGTCTTCCCGTCGGGCTTTCGGCGGACAGTGGGGACGACGACTTGCCCCGGGTCCATGCCTGTGCCGTTCGGGTCCTCGACGACGCCGACGGCTTCGTGGCCCAGCACCATGTGGTCCTCCCCCTCCGGGAATCCCCCGTGGGACCCCGCGATTACCTCGTGGTCCGTCCCGTCGACACCGACGCGGAGCGTCCGGACGAGCGCTTCCCCCTCGCTCGGTTCCGGTCGTTCTACGTCGAGTAACTGCGGTTCGTCCCCCTCACGCGTAACACCGATGGCTTTCATAACGTACCGGACTGTCAGAGTACACCGGATTAAGTCTTTCTTCCCGATTATCGCCGATTAATCGAGGGACACCGCGCGGCCGTTCTCGCTCGACCGATAGATGGCATCCATCACCCGCTGGACGGTCAGCGCCTGCGCGACAGTGTTGGTCTCCGGGGCGGCGCCGTCGGCGACCGCTTCGATGAACCGGCGCAATTCCGTCGCGTGAGCGTCGTCGTCCTGCGTCTCGATGTCGCTCGTCCGGTGATGCATCACGCCCGTCGTCTCCGTCTCGTACAGTTCCAGCGAGTAGTCCGAGAGGTCCAACCCCGCCCCGGCCCGGTCGCCGCGGACGTAGAACTGCTGGCTGTCCGGTCGGTTGCTCGCCCACGCGACCTCCAGCGTCACCGTCGAGCCGTCGGCACAGCGGATGAATGCACTCGCCGAATCGTCGACGGAGAACTCGTCCGCGCCGTGGTCTTCGCCCCACATCGTCACGTACGCGTAGTCGTCCCGCGTCCCGAACTGTGCGCGCGTCTCGCCCGACACCTCGACTACGTCGGGGTAGCCGAGCAGATACAGCGAGAGGTCGATGGCGTGTGCGCCGATGTCGATGAGCGAGCCACCCCCGGCAATCGGTTCGCGAGTAAACCACGACCCGCGTCCGGGCACGCCGCGCCGACGGATGTAGTCAGCCTCGACGTGCGTGATGTCGCCGAGCGTTCCCTTCTCCTCGTACCCCATGAGCGCCTGTACGGGGTTGGCAAAGCGGTTGTGGAAGCCGACCATGCAAAAGCCCTCGGCGTCGGCGGCGGCGTCGGCGATTCGCTCGGCGCTCTCGACCGTATTCGCCAGCGGCTTCTCGACCAACACGTCCAGCCCCGCCTCCAACGCGCCCACGACGTACTCCTCGTGGAACTTGTTCGGCGTCGTCACGAGGACGGCGTCGACGGTTTCGTAGAGCCGCTCCGGTTGCTCGTACACCACCGCACCGTACTCTTCGTTGAACGCCTCGCGGGCCGCCGGGTCGATGTCGACGCCACCGGCGACCACGTTCCCTAGCCCGACATCGTGCAGGCGCTGCGCGTGGAGCTGTGCGATGTTCCCGAGGCCGACGAAACCGAGACGGACGGATGAGAAATCAGTCATTGTCGTTGCTACCGGAAGCGAGCAGATGCGACGAGAAAAGCGTCTCGGGTTCGGATTAGTACAGCTGTCGTTCGCGCTCTTCGCGCTCTTCTTCGTGCTCCTGCTGGGCCTTCTCCGCGCGACGGCCGCGCCGGTACTGCACCAGCCCCGGGATGATTTTGTTCTTCATGTCCAGCACGAACGACCCGATGCCGTACGCCCAGAAGAAGAACAGCACCAACATTCCGCCCCAGTACACTGTGGCGGCGAGGTGGCTGCTCATGCTTTCAGTCGTCGGATTCGACTTCGCTTCCGGCGGCACCGCCGCCGGCCCCGATTGGCTGGAGTTTGTGCACCAACGCCTCGCCGGTCCCCGTGTCGAACAGGTGGATGTTCCGCCGGTCGATGACGACTTCGATGTCGTCTTCCTCCTCGTACTCGGAGTCCGGTTCGATGCTCATCAGGAGTTGGTTGTCCGTGGTGAGCTCTTGGTCCATCGACGTCTCCGTCTCGTCCAGTTTCATGTAGGCGAATATTTCGTCGCCCATGGGTTCGAGGATGTCCACCTTCGCCGCGATGCTCGCCGTCGCGTCGGCGACTTCGTTACGGTGTTCGGCCGGGTAGATGTCTTCGGGACGGATGCCGATGGTCACCTCGTCGCCAACGCCGACCCCATCCACAGTCGAAGGGTCGAACGCCAACGAGAAGTTCGACGTGTCGATGCTGTTCTCGCTCACTGTCCCCGAGACGAAGTTCATCGACGGCGACCCGATGAATCCGGCGACGAACAGGTTGTCCGGTTCGTTGTAGCAGGTCAGCGGCGGGTCGATTTGCTGGAGACTCCCGCTGTTGAGGACTGCGATGCGGTCCGAGAGCGTCATCGCCTCCTCCTGGTCGTGGGTCACGTAGATGATGGTCGTGTCCAGTTCCTTGTGCAGGCGCTGGAGTTCCGTCCGCATGTGGACTTTCAGCTTCGCGTCCAGGTTCGCCAGCGGCTCGTCCATCAGGAAGACGTCCGGTTCGCGGACGATTGCCCGGGCGATGGCGACGCGCTGGCGCTGGCCGCCGGACATCTCGTCGGGCATCCGGTCGAGCATGCCTTCGAGTTGGACGATTTCGGAGGCCCGCTCGACCCGGCGGTCGATTTCGTCCTGCGGGTAGTCCCGCAGACGCAGGCCGAAGCTGATGTTGTCGTAAACGTCCATGTGCGGGAACAGCGCGATGTTCTGGAACACCATCGCGATGCCCCGGTCCTTCGGCGGGAGGTTCGTCACCTCGCGGTCGCCGATGTGGATTTCCCCTTCGGTCGGGATGGTGAGACCGGCGATGGTCTCCATCGTCGTCGACTTTCCGCACCCGGATGGGCCGACGAAGCAGATGAATTCGCCGTGGTCGATGTCCAAGTTCATGTCGTCGACCGCGGTGACAATTTCACCTTGGTCGTCGTAGCGTTTCGTGACGTGTTCGAGTCGTACTGATGCCATTGTGTTACTCCTTGAGTGCGCCTGAGGTTAGTCCACTGACGATGCGTTCCTGTGCGACGACGACGAGGATGACGACCGGGAGCACCCCGACGACGCTCGCCGCAGCCATGAGATTGAACTGGGTAGTGTACTGGGTCTGATAGCTGAGGATACCACCGACGAGAGGCGACCAGTTCTGGGCCTCCGGTGACAGTGCCATGATGGAACTGAAGAAGTATTCGTTGTACACCGAGATAAAGGTCAACACGGCGGCCGTCGCAACGCCGGGTGCCGAAAGCGGCATGATGACCCGGAACAGCGCCCCCAGTCTCGTGGTTCCCTCGACGCGCGCTGCGTCCTCCAGTCCGTCGGGAATCTGGGCGTAGAACGTCGTCAGGATGAACACCGCGAGCGGCAGGAACAGGCCGCTGAACGGAATCACCATCGACCCTGGCGTGTTGAGGAGACGCGGCCCGGTGAACAGTGGTATCTCGGTGAACGGGATGAGTATCGGTTCGTTGCCAGCGAACGCCTCAAACAGCGGGATGAGGAACGCCGCCGGTGGGAAGTAGCTAATCGCGAGGATACCGAGCATCAACAGCGCCCGACCCGGGAACTCCAATCGACCGAACGCATACCCGGCGAGGCTCGCGATAATCAGTATGATGATGGTCGTCGTGAGCGCGAGCGCGAAACTATTCAACACGAACAGGTGGAACGGGATCTGTTCGAAGATAGTGATGAACGCCTCGAGATTAACGCCTTTGTTCGGCACCGGGAGCGGGAACGTCATCTGGGAACCGAACAGATCGAACGACGGCAGGAAACTGCCCGCGAGCAGGTTCTCTCGTGGTGTCACCGCGAGGACGAGCAGCCAGTAGAACGGGAACAGCGTTGTCACGATGAAAAACACCATCGCCGCGTAGAACAGCGCCTGATACACTTTCCCGGGGTTCTGGATGGCACTCTGAGTCCATCGCGCGAGCGGTCCGCCCTCTGTCTCGTCTGCCTTGTCTGTTGTCGTTGCCATTTCAGATCGCATCCTCCCCTTGCCACAGGATGATAACCATCACAACGAGGCCGATGATTGCCGCGGTGATGAACGCGATAGCCGCAGACGTCCCCTGCCGCGTGTTGAACGTCGAGACGACCATACACGACAGCGAGGGGACGACGGCGCAACTCGACACGGTGTCGATGATACCGTACACCCGCATCGCGCCGACCATCCGGAACAGCACTGCGACCCCGATAGTCGGGAGGATGAGCGGGAAGGTGATCATCTTGAACTGCTGGAATTTCGTGGCTCCGGAGACTTTCGCGACGTCGTAGAGCCCGCGGTCGATACTCTGGAGGCCCGCCAGAATCAGCAGGGCCATGAACGCCGACGTCTTCCAGATGTCGGCCACCAGAATGATGAACAGGGCGCTGACCGGGTCGTTCAGTGTGTTGGTAGGTGCCAACAGCCCGAGGTCAGCGAGTGGTGGCGTCGCAAAGCCGACGTTGGAGTTGAACATCAGGTAGAAGATGATGCCCTGGATGACGACGGGGACGGCCCACGGGATGATGATGGCCGCTCGGATCCACCGTCGCCCGTAGAAGTCCTGGTCAAGAACGAGCGCCTGCCCCAATCCGATGATAGTCTCGAAGAAGACGCTGACGACGGCGAAGATGATGGTCACGGCCAGCGCGCTGTTAACGAGGTTGTCCACCGTGAGACTCGCGGGCAGGAAGGTGTTACTCCCCGGCAGGAACTGGTCCTTGCCGCCGGTGAACACCTGCACGTAGTTGTCGATTCCGACGAACGTGAACGTCGTCAGATCGGTGCCGACCGCGTACAACGAGAGTTCGAACGTCCGCAAGAGCGGATAGAGGGCCACGATACCCATGATGATGAACACCGGCGTGAGCAACAGATACGCGTACTGTGTGTCACTCAGGTTCTCCATCCAGCGAACCGCGGCGATGAGCATCCCGGACCGACGGGACTCACGTCCAGCGTCGGCTGCGTCTGTGCTCATCGTTAATCAATCCTCCACATGTGCATAGATAACATGTCTATAACTGTTTGGGGTTGCTTGTAAAGTTATCCCGAGCTTATGACGACTCGGTCTCGGCGAGGGCCGTCGCCAACGCCTCCATCGCCTGCTCGGAGGACGTATCCTGCGCGACCGCACGGTTTGCCTGCTGGGCGATCTTGCTGGTCTGATTGCCCCAGACGGACGTGGTCGGGCGCGGCATCGTGTTCTCACCAGCCACACGGAGCGTGTCCATGTAACGGCCTGTCGGTTCCTGTTCTCTGGCGACGTCGGAGTTGAACAGTTCCGGTTTCGGCGGCAGCCAACCCCACACGCGGAGCAGGTCGAGGTTGAACGAGTCCTGCGTGACTGCACGGAACAGTTCGTTGAGGGCCTCCGGGCTCTGGGTGTTGGGGTTGCCGACAACGTGCCAGCCACCGAGTGCCGACGTCGTGCCACCCGTCCCTGGCTGTGCGGCATCACTCTCAGGAACGGCGTACGGAATCGGCATCGTCCCCAGGTCCGTTCCGAAGATGTCCTCGCTACCAGCACTGGCGATGGCGTAGGGCCAGTTGCGGTGGAACACGGAACTGCCGTTCTCGAAGGGTGCCTTCGAGGGGTTCTCTATCCAGCCGAGGATGTCCGTCGGCGTGAATCCGCCGCCGTAGCCGTCGAACTCGCCGCCGAAGTCCTCGTCGTGGACGAACTTCCGCATCATGTTCAGCGACTTGATCGTCTCTGGCTCGTTGACGGTGATGGGGCGCTCGCCGACTGGCCCGAAGAGGTTGTCCCGGCCGCCGAAGTACGCGCCGCCGAACGAGGACATGACCTCGTTGAACGTACAGCAGGCGGTGCCGACGTAGATGTCCCACTGGGTCGTAAAGCCGTAGTCGAGTCCGGCGTTGTCCTGTATGTCGACGGCGATGTTCGACCACTCCTCCCACGTCATCGGTTCGGTGGCCCAGTTGTTCGATTCCGGACTGTAACCGGCCTCTTCGGCGAGGTCCTTGCGGTACAGCATCGTCGGGAAATCCGGGAACAGTGGAACGCCGAAGAGGTTCCCGCTACTGGGGTCCCGAGCGGTGTCGGTAAAGCCCTGGAAATAGTCGTTGTTGACCGTCGAGAGCACGTCCTCCGGGAGTTGCTCCGACAGGTTCATGATCTGACCGCGCTGGATGAAAATGTTCACCCAGCCGTTGTCCATCAGCATCGCGTCCGGTTTCGACTCGCCCGCACTGAGTCGGCGGTTGAAGTTCGACCGAACCTCACCGGTGTTTTGGCTCTGTGTCGTGAAGTTCAGCTCGACCCAGTCAGGGAGGCCCGCGTTGCGGAACGCGTCGCGGACACCCTGCTCAGCTTCCTGCAGGATGGGCGCACCCATGCTCATGGTGACCGACTGTGTCTCCTGACCGCTCCCGTCTCCGGTCGAGCTACCGTCGCTCCCACCGCCGCCATCGCCACCGTCGCCACCGTCGCCACCACCGACGAAGTCTGCGCACCCAGCGATACCTGCTGCGACACCAGTCGCCCCTGCGGCACGGACGAACCGTCGCCGCGAAACGCCTGTCGAGCTATCACCGTTCTGCTTGCCATTGTCCGACATGTCTATTCTGTGGTTACCGGGCCACCACTTAAGCGTTATCCATAATTAACCACAGGTGTTGTTAATGGCATGTGGTCTCACCGTCAAAAATGAATATTCCTGACAGTTCTACCGCGACATCAACAAGTCGTATAAATAGCTTTCGTAAAGAAAAACGGTTATTTGCGAATCCTCTCAGCTCAAACGCGCAAACAGTTGTATGGTTTATCCGGACGAACCGTCACTCGTAGCGGATGTCGGTAATCGTGATGTTGGTCGCTTCTATCTCCTCTAAGACCGCACCCCACCCCCCGATTTCGTAGGTTGTACCGTCGGATTCGAGAGTCGCACTGATGCGCCCAGCCAACTGGACGAGGGGAACGGGGTCTTTGCGGTCCATCGCGCTCCCGATGTAGTTGACGTCGGTGATGGTCCCCGTGAGTTCGACGTGCTCCGACGTCGAGGTAATGAACCCTTCGACGGTGGCCTCGATAGTCGCGCCCTCGCTCAGTAGGGGTTCGATGTCCCGGACAGCGTACCGGAGGTCGACGTACGTCGTCGGCGTCTCCGGGGTTCGCTCCGTAACGATGGTGTCCCAGATCTCCCACAGACAGGTGAGGAAGAACCAGTGGAAGACGTAGGTGTGCGTGGGGTCGTTGACCAAGACGCCGTATTCGCTGACCGAGTGGCGGTGCGGCGCGAAGCACGTCCACTGGCGGTCGACGAGAACGAGGAACGGCGACGGCAACTCCCGGTGGCGCGCCTCGGTACAGGTCCCCTCGATGTCCTCGACGGTGGGGGCTTCCTCGTCGGGCTCCGTACAGATGCTCAGTTTGATGTCGATACCGCGCTCGTGTGCGTCTCGCAACGCCCGTTCGAGTTCGTAGAACTGCCGCGAGTTGACCCCCAGTTGAATCTGGTTCTCGGCGGCGTCGATGAGGTCGACCGCCCGGTTGAGCACCGTGTCGAACCGCTTGACGATGCTCACCTCGTGGTCCGAAATCTCCGGCTGGTTGTACCGCTCCTCTATAGTCTCCGCCGCGTCGAGGTACTTACTGGACCGGGACCGGAGGTCTTCGAGGACCTCTTTCGGGTCCCGCGCCCGCGCGGTGAGACTGTCCTGCTGGAAGGTTTCGATGTATCCCTTCGACTCTAAGTCCCGGAGCACGTCGTAGATTCGCGGGTCTGGGACGTCGCAGGACTCGGCGACGTCCGTCGCAGAGGCTGTCCCGAGTCCGAGCAGTGCCACGTACGCCTCCGCCTGATACGGCGAGAGGCCCGAGTCTTCGAGTATCGCTGTTAGTTCGTCGTCGTCCATGAGTGTGCGAGAGTGGTGTCGCTGTCTGTCTGACGGCAAATACCGGACACAGGGATTTCAGTCGTTCGACCCATCGCCAGTGCACTAGCGCGGAGGGCCACCACGGCCGGTGACGACCGGTGCGGTGACTCCGGGGGCGGGCGACTGACGCGCCGACCGACCCAGTCGGTCCCGCCAGAACTGCACCCCGTCGGCCACCGCACTTCGTGGGGGAGATTCGCCGACGGGGACGCAATGGGCGTGTCGACCATGGGAGCATATAACAACACCTGTTGTTAAAAAGTTTGGTTGCTATTCACAGACCAGTTCTGACGGAGGGGAACGCTAATGCTCCCCCGCGAACACCCGTTCTCTGAATGGTAGACCTTGCCTCGATGCGCGAACCCTCGTACACGGGGGAGAACCGATGTTGGCCCTGCACGCTCGTCAATCTCGCCGTCGTCGGGGTGTTCGTGCTGTGGTTGGCAGTACGGAAACGGCGGGTACTGAGCCTCGTGGTCGCGAGCGTCGGGGTCGGAATCGTCTACCTCCGGGGCTACGTCGTCCCGTACACCCCGCGGTTCGCACCGCAGTTGGTCGACGCGTCGCCGTTGCCGAACGACCTGTTTCACGACGCCATCGACGAACACGAGGCCGAACGGGAATCGCTCGCCGACGCCGACCTTGACGGCGAAACCGTGATGCGGGAACTGGGCGCGGCGGGCGTCCTCGTAGCCGAGGGTGAGATGCTCCTGTTGGCCGACGAGGTTGACGAGGCGTGGCGCGACGAGATGGACGCGCTCGCGTCGCTGTCGCTCTCCGACCTCGCGGCGGAAGTCGAGCGGTCGATGCCCAACGTTGGACGGGCGGACACCCTCGTCACCGACGGTTCCGAGTGGGTCGTCGTCGGCGACGCTGGCGGCGAACTCGTCGCTCGGCCGGTCGCTATCGCGGAACTGGCCGCCTACCGCACGCTCGGCGACCGAATCGACGACGAGGCGGTACGCCTCGCTGGCGCGGAGTCGTTCCGCATGTTTCTGGAGGCGTGTCCGGCCTGCGGGACGGCGCTCGTCGAGTCCTCGGAAGTCTCGTGCTGTGGCGGCTACATGACGCCGCGACAGTCCCCCAACGAAACCCTCGTCTGCCCGTCCTGTGAGCAGCGACTGTTCACGTTTCCGTCCGAGTAAGTGAATCGGCGGGAGTGCCCCGCCGACGAACCGTAGTGGTGACAACCATGACCGACCTGACGAGTCGGCGGATTGTGGTGGGGGGTGGCCGGGTGTGCGACGGTGGTGGGGGAACGAAGGGTGTGGGAGACGCGGGTTATTCGGAGAGTCACCCGTTGATATGCCGTCTACGCCGTTCGGCCACGAACGACAGGCACGACCCAGCCAAGATTAGGTAACAACAGCAGTTGTAAATAGTTTTCGGTGCAACGGGGACCGAGAGCATTGCCTATTAAGTCCTGCCACTCGGAGACTGGTGTATGAAGAACATCGACGACCTCGTCGACAGCGCGGCCGACCTCGCCGAGCGAGGCCTCTCCAAGGGAGAGATTGCCGACGAACTGAACGTTTCGCGGGAGACGGCCAGTTGGCTCGTGGAACGGAGCGGTGCGGGCACCACCCCGCAGACCACGTCCGCGAGCGGTCCCCACGACATCCACGTCGACTGGTCCGCCCTCGGCCGTGACAGCAACCGACTCCACCACATCGGCTGTGCCATGGCCGACCTGCTCTCGAAGCAGGGCGAAGACGTGGACCTCACCATCGGTATCGAGAAAGCGGGCGCACCGCTGGCGACCACCGTCGCCCGACAGTTGGACACCGACCTCGGAACCTACGCCCCGACGAAGCACCAGTGGGACGACGACGACAGCGCCACCACCGACGGGTCGTTCTCGCGGAACTTCGCCCAGATTCGCGGCCGCGACTGCTACATCGTTGACGACACCATCACCAGCGGCCGAACGATGACCGAGACGGTCGAAGCGATTCGAGAACAGGGCGGCAACCCCGTCGCCTGCGTCGTCCTCGCCGACAAGCGCGGCATCGAGGACATCCGCGGCGTGCCCGTCTACTCGCTTCTCCAGGTCATCCGCGTCGGCAGTGAGGAAGACGACGAATAGCGCCGAAGACGAGAAGCCCGATTATTCGCTGCGGTCGAGAATCCGCGCCTCGTACGGGCGCAGCGTCGCCCCGTCCCGTTCGCTCGCGGCGTAGTTCCCGAACAGCACCGGGGCGTCTACCCAGTCAGTATCGAGCGTCCGTTCCTCACCCTGCCAGTTCAGCACGACCAGCACCGACTCGCCGTCGAGCGTGCGGCGGTGCGCCCACACGTTCGGGTACGTCTCGTCGGGGAGGACGTACTCGGTATCGCCGTAGACGAGCACGTCGGACTCGCGTCGGAACGCCAGTAGCCGCCGGTAGTAGTGGTAAATCGAGTCGGAGTCGTCGAGCGCCTCCGCGGCGTTTATCTCGGGATAGTTATCGTTGACCTGTATCCACGGGTCGCCGTCGGTAAAGCCCGCGTTCTCGCCGTCGTCCCACTGCATCGGCGTCCGCGCGTTGTCTCGGGACCGGTTGCGGACGAACGGGGCGATGGTCTCGTAGGGCACGTCGTGGTCGGCCATCAGCATCTCCACCTGTCCGCGGGCCTCCACGTCGCGGATGTCGTCGGCGCTGTCCCAGTCGGCGTTGGTCATCCCGAGTTCGTCGCCCTGATACAGGAACGGCGTCGCGCGCTGTGAGAGGAGGAACGTGGCGACGAGTTTGGCCGACTCGCGGCGGTACTGGCGGTCGTCGCCGAATCTGGAGACGGCCCGCGTCTGGTCGTGACTCCCCATGTAGAGGCAGTTCCACTCGTCGCCGACGCCCTCGTCCCAGTAGCGGATGGCCGCTTGCAGGTCGGCGAGGTCCATCGTGTTCAGCATCGCGTCGAGTTCGTCGTCGCCCGCCGACGCGAGCGTCTCCATCCCCACGTAGTCGGGACTCCACTTCCCGCCGGGGCCGTAGGTCACGTCCATGTGGTCGAAGTGGACGACCATGTCGACGCCGTCCTCGTAGTACTTCTTCGCCTCCTCGGGGTCCGCACCGGGCGTCTCGCCGATGAGCATCACGTCGTAGTTCTCGAAGGTCTCCGCGGCCATCTCCCGCATGAACTCGTGGATTCGCGGCCCGTTGAAGTACAGGTCCATGTCGAACCAGTCTTCGCCGGTATCGGCATCCGGGAGGCCCGGCGGTTTCGAGATACAGGAGATGGCGTCCATCCGGAAGCCGTCGATGCCCTTCTCCAACCAGAAGTTCATCATGTCGTAGATGGCGTCCCGAACGTCGGGGTTCTCCCAGTTCAAGTCGGGTTGCTTCTCGTCGAAGAGGTGCAGATACCACGCCTCCCGCGCCTCGTCGTAAGTCCACGCCGGACCGCCGAACAGCGATATCCAGTTGTTCGGCGGTTCCTCGGGCGACCCTTCACGCCAGATGTACCACTCGTCTTTCCCGCCGTCGGGGTCCCGAGACTCCTGGAACCACTCGTGTTCGTCGGAGGTGTGGTTGACGACGAGGTCCATCAGGAGACGCATATCCCGGTCGTGGAGTTCCGCGAGCAACTCGTCCCAGTCGGCCATCGTCCCCATCTCGTCCATGATGGTCCGGTAGTCCCGGATGTCGTACCCCATGTCGGCGTTCGGCGAGTCGTAGACTGGGCATACCCAGACCACGTCGACGCCCAACCGCTCGAGGTAGTCGACTCTGTCGACGATACCCCGTAGGTCGCCGACGCCGTCGCCGTCGCTGTCGGCGAAGCTACGGGGGTATATCTGGTACACTGCCGCTTCCTTCCACCACTCGCGGTTGGTTGTCGTGTTCATGTGTCGTGTGCGTGGGAACGTGTAGCAATTGTCGACCTGTTCTCATCTCTCTGCGCGGGTGAAACAAAAAAGGTGACTCAGTCGAGTTGATAGATTCGCGCCTCGTAGGGCGCGAGCGACACCGTGGACGGGTCATCGTCGTCGGCGTCGTAGTTCGAGAGCAACACGGCGGCGTCGTCGAACTCCACCGGCAGGTCGGTGGTCAGGTCGGCGTCCGAGAAGTTGAGGACGACGAGGAGGCGGTCGCGGCCCCCCTCCCCCTCGACGGTGCGCGTGTACGCGTACACGCTCTCGTGGCCGGGAAGCAAGTCCTCGTACGCGCCGTAGACCAGGGCGTCTCGGCGCTTGCGGAGCGCGATGAGTTCGCGGTAGTAGTTGAGGACGGATTCCTCGTCGGCATCTGCGGCCGCGACGTTGATCTCGTCGTGGTTCGGGTTGACCTGTATCCACGGGTCGCCGTCGGTGAACCCCGCGTTCTCGCCGTCGTCCCACTGCATCGGCGTCCGCGCGTTGTCCCGCGAGCGGTAACCGACCACGTCTTTCACGTCGTCGTAGTCCTCGTACTCCGGTTCTTCGAGGAGTTCCTCGGCGTGGTTGATGGCGTCCACGTCACGCAGTGATTCCTTCGAGTCCCACGGCGCGTTCGTCATCCCGAGTTCCTGGCCCTGATAGATGTACGGCGTCCCGCGAAGCGTGAGAACGAACGTCCCCAGCATCGTCGCCGACTCGCGGCGGTAGTTCTCGGGGTCGCCGTACCGGGAGACGACGCGCGGTTGGTCGTGGTTCTCCCAGTAGAGCGCGTTCCAGCCCTCGTCTTCGAGGCCGGTCTGCCAGCGGCCGATAATCTCCTTGAGTTCGGTCAGGTCCCAGTCGCCGACGGCCCAGCGCTCGTCGCCGTCGTAGTCGAGTTTCGTGTGCTGGAAGTGAAAGGCCATGTCCAGCGGCCCGTCCTCGGCGGCGTACTCCGTCGCCTCGTCGACGGTCAGTTGGGGCATCTCGCCGACGGTCATCACGTCGTAGTTCGAGAGGACCTGTTCGTCCATCGCTTCGAGGTAGTCGGTCATCTCCGGCCCGTCGATGAAGTGCTCCGCGCCGACCCATTCGCCGTCGGGGTCGCCGTCCGGGAGGCCCTCGACCTTCGAGAGCAGGTTGATGACGTCCATCCTGAAGCCGTCGATACCTTTCGCCAGCCACCAGTCGATGGTGTCGAAGACCTCCTGTCGCACGTCTTCGTTCGTCCAGTCGAGGTCGGGTTGGGAGGTGTCGTAGAGGTGCAGGTAGTACGCCTCTCGCTCCTCGTCGTACTCCCACGCGGACCCGCCGAAGAAGGACTCCCAGTTGTTCGGCGGCCCGTCGCCGTCGCCCTCGCGCCAGATGTAGTAATCCTCGTACTCTGGGTTGCCCCGACGGGACTCGACGAACCACTCGTGGTCTCTGGAGGTGTGGTTGACCACGAGGTCCATCACGAGTTTCATGTCCCGGGCGTGGACCTCGTCGAGCAGGTCTTCCCAGTCGGCCATCGTCCCGAACTCCTCGTAGATGGCCTGATAGTCGCTGATGTCGTACCCGTTGTCTTCCTGGGGAGAGTCGTAGACGGGGTTGAGCCAGATGATGTCGACGCCGAGCGAGGCGACGTAGTCGAGACGGTCGATAAGCCCTCGCAGGTCACCGACGCCGTCGCCGTCGCTGTCGGCGAAACTCCGCGGATACACCTGATAGACGACCGCCTCTTTCCACCAGGCGCGCTCGTCGTCCGATACGATTTCGTCGGGTGCTGTGTGCTGGATTGCCATCGTTAGTTCAGGGAGTAGACGCGGGCCTCGTAGGGCCGCAGCGTCAGGTTTGCGTCGGTCACAGTCGGGGCGTCGTCGTAGTTCGCGACGAGGAGAGCCGTGCTTCGGGCCGCGTCGTCTATGGTCACGCTCGTCACACTGGCCGAAACGTTCAGCGTGACGAGAACGGCCACCTCGTCCAGTTCCATTCGGTAGGCCCAGACCGATTCGTGGTCGGGGCAGAGGTCGGTGTAGGTCCCGTAGACGAGGACGTCGTTCCCCTCTCGGAGGTCGACCAGTTCGCGGTAGTAGTGCAGCACGGAGTCGGGGTCGGCCTCGGCGGCGGCGACGTTGATCTCCTCGTAGTTAGGGTTGACCGCCAGCCACGGGTCGCCGTCGGTGAACCCCGCGTTCTCGCTGTCGTCCCACTGCATCGGCGTCCGGGCGTGGTCGCGGCTCCAGTAGTTGACGATGCCCAGTGCGTCCTCGGGGGCGTCGATAGCGCCCGCGTCGAGGAACTCCTCGACCTTCCCGAGAGTCATCGGGTCGTCCACCTCGTCGAGCGAGTCGAACTCGGCGTTCGTCATCCCGATCTCCTCGCCCTGATAGATGTAGGGGGTCCCGGACATCGTCAGCAGGAGCGTCGCGAACAGTTTCGCGCTCTCGGTTCGGTACTCACCGTCGTCACCGAACCGAGAGACGACGCGAGGGAGGTCGTGATTGCCGAAAAACAGCGTGTCCCACTCCACGGCGCGTTGCTTGTGGGCGATGATCCCCTTCAACTCCACGAGGTCCCACTTGCCCCAGTCGTCGAGGTCCCACTGGCCGTCGGACCCGAAGTCGACACCCGTATGGTCGAACTGGAAGGCCATATCGAGCGGGCCGTCCTCGCCGATGTAGTCGTTGACCTGCTCGACGGTGGTCTCGCCCATCTCCCCAACGGTCGTCGCATCGTAGTTCGCGAGCGTCTCGTCGTGCAGTTCCCGGAGGTACTCCTGTAACCGTGGACCGTGGCTGAACTGTTCGAGGCCGACGAGCGACGCGCTCGGGTCACCGTCGGGGTACCCCTCGGCCTTCGAGAGGAAGTCGATAGCGTCAATGCGGAAGCCGTCGATGCCCTTCTCCAGCCACCAGTTCATCATCTCGTAGACCGCCGCTCGGACGTCGGGATTCCGCCAGTTGAGATCCGGTTGCGTCTCGTCGAACAGGTGGAGATACCACTGCCCGCGCTCGTCGTCGTAGCTCCACGCCGACCCGCCGAAGATCGAATCCCAGTTGTTCGGCGCGACTTCGTCCGCGGGGCCGTCAGCAGTGTCGTAGTCGGCCTCTGTGGCCGGGCGGCCGTCCTGCCAGTGGTAGTAGTCGGCGTACTCGCCCTCGCGGCGGCGCGAGCGCTGGAACCACTCGTGCTGGTCGGAGGTGTGGTTGACCACGAGGTCCATGATGAGGCGCATATCGCGGTCGTGGAGCGCGTCTAAGAGGGTCTCCCAGTCGGCCATGGTTCCGTACTCCTCGTGGATGGCCCGGTAGTCGCTGATGTCGTAGCCGTTGTCTCTCTGTGGCGAGGAGTACACCGGGCAGAGCCACACTACGTCGACACCGAGCGAATCGAGGTAGTCGACTTTCTCCGTGATTCCGGCGAGGTCGCCGATACCGTCGCCGTCGCTGTCGTTGAAACTCCGGGGATACACCTGATAGACGACCGCTTCTTTCCACCAGGCTCGTTCGTCGTCCGATACGATTTCGTCGGGTGCTGTGTGCTGGATACCCATCGTTAGTTCAATGTGTAGACACGGGCCTCGTAGGGCCGAAGCGTCAGTTCAGTGCCGTTCGGATGCTGTTCGTCGTAGTTCGAGACGAGTAGGTCGGCGGCCGCGGCGGCCGGGTCGAGAGTGACTGTCGTCTCGGTGTCGCTGAAGTTCAGCGCGACGAGGACCGCCTCCTCGTCCAGTTCCATCCGGTAAGCCCACACCTCCTCGTGGTCGGGGAGGAGGAGTTCGTAGTCGCCGTAGACGAATACGTCGTGGGCGTCCCGTAGGTCGACCAGTTCGCGGTAGTAGTGCAGCACGGAGTCGGGGTCGGCCTCGGCGGCCGCCACGTTGACGTCCTCGTAATCCGGGTTGACCGCGAGCCACGGGTCGCCGTCGGTGAACCCCGCGTTCTCGCTGTCGTCCCACTGCATCGGCGTCCGCGCGTTGTCACGCGAGCGCGCTCGGACGATATCTTGAACCTCCTCGAAGCCGTCGATTTCGCCCGCCTCGATGGCTTCCTCGACCTTGCCGATGGACTGGAGGTCGTCGAGTTCGTCGAGGCCGGACCACGGGTAGTTCGTCATCCCGATTTCCTGGCCCTGATACACGTACGGCGTGCCCGAGAGCGTAAAGAGGAGCGTCCCCAGCAGTTTGCCGGACTCGACGCGGTACTCGTCGTCGTCGGCGAACCGAGAGACGATACGCGGTTGGTCGTGGTTCGTCAGGTACAGCGAGTTCCACCCGTCGAGTTCGGTCTGCCAGTAGGACATGACCGCCTTCAGGTCGCTGAGGTCCCACTCGGCGGGCGACAACCAGCGGTCGCCCATGTCGACCTGCATGTGCTCGAAGTGGAACACCATGTCCATCGGGCCGTCGGCCGAGACGTAGTCGCTGGCCGTCTCCACGTCGATGCCGACGCATTCGCCGACGGTCATCGCGTCGTAGTTGTCGTACGTCTCGGCGGCCATCTCCGCTAAGTACTCTTGGGCGCGCGGGCCGTTGGCGAAGTGTTCGATGCCGACCCAGTCCTGTTCGGGGTCGCCGTCAGGGAGGCCCTCGGGTTTGGAGATGAGGTTGATGACGTCCATCCGGAACCCGTCGATACCCTTCTCCAGCCACCAGTTCATCAGTTCGTACACGTCCTCGCGGACGGCCGCCTCGTCCCAGTCGAGGTCGGCTTGCGTCTCGTCGAACAGGTGGAGGTACTGCATCCCGGCTTCCTCGTCGGACGCCCACGCGGACCCGCCGAACCCGCTCTTCCAGTTGTTCGGCGGATGCTCGGCGTCGCCCTCGCGCCAGAAGTAGTAGTTCCGGTACCCGCCCTCGTCGCGGCGGGACTGCTGGAACCACTCGTGTTCCGTCGACGTGTGATTGACCACGAGGTCCATGATGAGTCGCATATCCCGGTCGTGGACTTCCGCCAGCAGTTCCTCCCAGTCGGCCATCGTTCCGTACTCGTCGTAGATGGCCCGGTAGTCACGGATGTCGTAGCCGTTGTCCGCTTGCGGGGAGTCGTACACCGGGTTCAGCCAGATGACATCCGCCCCCAGCGACGCGACGTAGTCGAGTCGGTCGGTGATTCCCTGTAAGTCACCGACACCGTCGCCGTCGCTATCGTTGAAGCTTCGGGGATAAATTTGGTAGACGACCGCCTCTTTCCACCACGCACGCTCCTCGTCCATACGCGGTAAGGTTGTCTAATGCTTTACTTAAATCTACGCATTAGACAACAACAGGTGTTGTAAACACGTTTCGGCACTAACGGAAACCGCACTCGACAGGCCCGTAGCCTATCGCCGAAGCGGCGCGTGGCGAGCGAGTTCGAAGTCGTAGCCCACCGCCTCGACGACTTCCGTCGGCCACTCGCCCGTGGTCGACAGCGTCTCCACGTCGTCCTCGGTGACGAGGGTCGTGTCCTCGCTTTTCGCGCCCTGTACCGTCGGGTTCCACGCGTAGGCCTGCGGGAGAACGACCGCCTCGTCGGCGCTCGGGGTCCCGAACCACTCCCTACCTGCGAACCCGGCCGCACCGCCCTGATGGTGGTTGCGCCACTCGCCGTCCCATCCGACGGCGTCGTACGCGGACTGGACGGCCTCGAACACCTCGCTCGCCGCCCCGCCGTCCGTGCCGACAGCCTGCGTCGCCGCGAGCGCCGTCGCCTCGACGCGCATCGCCGCTTCGGTGCGGTCAGCGAGCCATTCCGGCGCATCGAAGGCGATTGTGCGGGTGCAACTGGTGTAGAGGCCGTTGCGGTGTGCGGTCACCGAGAGGAGCGCGTAGGAACCCAGTTCGGCGTCTTTCGGCGTGTAGTGTCGGTACTTCGGCGCTCGTTCGCCACCGCCGACGAGGACGACGGGCGCGCCCGTGTTCCGGACCGACAGCGCGCGTCGCAGTTCGGCGGCCACGTCCCGTTCGGTATCGGTCGGCGATACCTCGCGTGCGACCGTCTCGACGGCCTCGGCCACGTCTGCGCTGAGTGTGCGGTACTGCTCGATTTGCTCGTCGGTCAGCGGTTGCCGGAGGTCGGTCGGAGAGAGCGTCTCGAACCCGGGCACGTCGAAGTCGGCGGCGGCCGGTGTCGGACTCACGTCGGCGATGGCGTCGCCGAGGCCGCCCTCGTACCACTGGAACGTCTCCACGTCGACACCTGCGGCCAGTTCCTCGTCGCGAAGGCGGGGGGCTTCGATGTTGTCGGTGACGACGGTGACGCCGTCGCCGTCGTACCCGGCGGCCGCGACGCCGACCGGCGCGGAGGCGTCGACGACGTTGTCGCCACCGGTGAGCCACGTGAAGTTGTTCGGTCGGGCGAACCAGACGGCTTCGAGACCGTTCGTGTCGAGAAACGAATCGAGGCGAGCGTGGAGACTCATACTCTCTGCCCCGAGACCCGAAGGCAAAAATTGGTCGGACGCGGCGAAGTACGACTGTCAGGCCACGTCGACCCACTCGCCCGCCTCGTCGCTCCGCTCGACTGCGTCCAGCACCCGCTGGACGGCGAGTCCGTCGGCGAAACTCGGTTCGTACGCCCCGTCACTCGCGACGGCCGAGAGGAACTCGTAGTTCTCGTGGACGAACGTGTGTTCCCACCCGATGATGTGGCCGGGCGGCCACCAGTGGTCGAGATACGGGTCGTCGGGGTCGGTCATCAGTATCGTCTCGTAGCCGCGATTCCCATCACGCAGGAGTTCGAGTTCGTTCAGCCGTTCCAGCGAGAACTTCAGGCTCCCTTTCGACCCTTCGATTTCGATGGTGTGGTCGTTCTTCCGTCCGTTGGCGAATCGCGAGGCTTCGAGGGTCCCCATCACGCCGTTCTCGAAGGCGACCTGCGCCGAGTAGGCGTCGTCGACGGTGACGGGACGGGTCTCCCCGCCCTCGACGGGTCGCTCGTCCACGAACGTCCGCAGGTGGCCGCTTACCTCGTCGAACTCGCCGACGAGGAACCGCGCGAGGTCGACGGTGTGCGCGCCCAAGTCGCCCAGCGCCCCGCTCCCGGCCATCTCCGCGTCGTTGCGCCACGACCACGGTGCGTCGGGGTCGGTGAGCCAGTCCTGCAAGTATCGACCGCGGAAGTGGTGAATCTCGCCCAGTTCGCCCGATTCGATGAGGTTCTTCGCGTACTGAATCGCCGGGATGAACCGGTAGTTGAACGCGATACCCGCCGGAACGTCCACGTCAGCCGCCGCGTCGGCCATCTCCTCGGCGGTGTCGAGCGTCGGTGCGAGCGGTTTCTCGCAGAACACCGGCGTCCCGGCTTCCAGCGCCGCGATGGAGGGGTCGGCGTGGACGTGGTTCGGCCCGAGGTTGTAGAACACGTCCACCTCGTCGACCACGTCGCGCCAGTCCGTCGCGGTGCGGTCGAACCCGAGGCTGTCGGCGGCGTCTTCGAGTGCGTCCTCGTCGCGGCCGACGATAACGTCGCGGTTCAGGTCGGGTGCGTCGTCGAAGAACATGGGCAGGCGCGCGAACGCGTTGGAGTGCGCTTTGCCCATAAATCGATACCCCAGTACGCCGATGTCGAGTGGTTCTGTGGTCATTGGTGGATAGATTGCTGGTCGTTCACGCCCAGTAGGCCTCGCCCGGTTGCGTCTGGAAGACGGCGCGGTCGAGCACGTCGACGGCCTTTTCGAGTCCTTCGCGCGCGCTCGTCAGCGAGTCCTCGTGTTCGATGGAGAGCGCGCCGTCGTACCCCACCATCCGAAGGGTGGAGACCACGTCCTTCCAGTGGCCCTCGCCGTGGCCGTAGCCGATAGAGCGGAACAGCCACGAGCGGTCGGCCTCCTCGGTGTAGCCCGTCGTGTCGAGGACGCCCTTCTCGCGGGCGTTGTCCTCGTAGACCTTCGTGTCCTTGGCGTGGAAGTGGTGGATGGCGTCCTCCTCGCCGAGCAGGCGGATGGCCGCCGTCACGTCGATGCCCTGCCAGTAGAGGTGCGAGGGGTCGAAGTTCGCGCCGATGTGCTCGTTGGTGGCCTCGCGGAGTTCCAGCATCCCGTGCGGTTCGTAGACGAGCATGTTCGGGTGCATCTCGATAGCCACGTCGACGCCGTGGTCGGCGGCGTGGTCGGCGAGGTCGCCCCAGTAGTCGACGGCGACCTCCCACTGGTACTCGTGGGCGTCGGCGTGTTCGCCGGGCCACGGCGCGGTCACCCAGTTCGGCACCTCGTCGTTCGGACCGCCAGCGGGGAGTCCCGAGAAGCAGGTCACCGCGTCGACGCCGAGTTGGTCGGCGAGTTCGATTGCTTCCCGAAGTTCCGTGTCGGCCTCGCTGGCCCGTTCCTCGTCGGGATGGAGCGGGTTGTTGTGGGTCGCCAGCGCGCTCACGGACATCCCGTACTCGTCGAGCAGGTCGTGCAGTTCGGCCTGCGCATCGGCGTCGCCGAGGTACTCGTCGCGCGTGAGGTGGTCGTCGCCGGGGAAGCCGCCACAACCGAGTTCGACGGCTTCGACGCCGATACCGTCCAGATACGCCAGTGCGTCTTCGAGTGGCTGGCCGCCGAGCGGCACAGTCAGGACACCGATTTCCATGCGGCGTCCTACAGATGGCGGCGCGATAAAAATTCGGGACCACGGCGACACTGTCGCAAGTTAATTCAGTATTCCGCGGACAAACGGGTCCCCTACCACCGGAAGCAGTTGCGACAGCCTCGCTCAGTCCTCGGTCTCGTAGCGCTCGAACAGCGTGCTCAACTGCTGGGCGCGCATCGTCAGCATCCGCACGTTGACGTACATCTCGCCCAGCGCGAGGTTCTGTTCCTCGGCGATAGCGGCGACGTGTTCGGCTTCCTCGACGTTCTTCCGGGACGTCTCGGCCACGTCGTCGGCGATGGAGGCCACCTCCTCGGAGGTTGCCGCCTGGTCGTCCGTCGCGTTGCTGATCTCCTTGACGCCGGAACTGGTCTCCTGGACGTGTTCCATGATGGATTCCAGCGCTTCGAGCCCTTCGCCGACGGCCTCCTGCCCGTCCTCGACGGACTCCTGCATCTCGATTATCTCGTCGACGGCGTCGTCGGTCTGGTCCTGAATGTCCTCGATGAGGTCCTCGATTTGGTTCGTCGCGTCTTTGGTCTCCTCGGCGAGTGATTTGACCTCGTCGGCGACGACGCCGAAGCCGTTGTTCTCGGCCCCAGAGGAGGCGTGTGCGGCCTCGATAGAAGCGTTGAGCGCGAGGATGTTCGTCTGTTCGGCGATGTTGTCGATGAGGTCCACGATTTTACCGACCTCCGTCATCTGCTGGTTCAGCGTCTGGACCGTCTCGACCACGTCGTCCGTGCGGCCGACGGTCTGGACCATCGTCTCGTGGGCGTCCCGTCCGGCCTCGATACCCTCGACGGTACGCCGCTCGGTCTTGTCGGCCATCTCGGTGACCTCGTTCGAGGACGCCGCGATTTCCTCGATGGTCGCGGACATCTCGGACATCTCCTCGCTGATGGTCGAAATCTGCTGGTGCTGTTCGTGGAACACGTCGGCGATTTCCTGCACCGTGCCCGCGACGCTCTCGGAGGCCTCTTTGACCGCTTCCGTCGCGGCGGTGACCTGCTCCGAGGACCCGGCCACGTCGTCCGAGAACTCGGCGGCGGTGTCGATGGTCTGTTCGAAGGCGTCCGCCATCTCGTTGAACTCCGTCGCGAGGTCGTTCATCGCGTCGGAAGTCGTTCCCGCGTTCATTCGCTGTCGCAGGTCGCCCTCGCTCGCGGCGTCCAGCGTCGCACAGCAGTCTGCGAGATATTCGTTCAGTCGCTCGACGGTCACGTCGGACTGCGCGGTGACGCCGCCGTCCGTCGTCGCGACCGGCGCATCGGGACGGCCGGTCCGCCCGTCGGCCCCCATCGGCGATGCCCGTGCGGTCCGCAAGTCCCCGACGAGTTCGTCCCGCATCGTCCGGGTGCGAGAGAGTTCCGTCCGGAGCGATTCGTTCTCAGTTTCGAGTGTGGCGAGGCGCGCCGACCGCCGTTTGGACGCGCCGCTGAACCGATGTAGTGAGTACGCCGCGCCAACCCCCGCGGCGACCAATCCCCCCACCGACAGAACCGGTGCCACCCCCGACGGTGCGAACCCGAGAACGAGTGCCTGATACAGGGCGTGGCCGAACTGCCCCAGTATAGATGCCACGACACCTCGCTCTATAGAGTGTACCATACCCCACAATCAATTAAGGGGGAATATAAATCATCAGGGCCGGATAATCACGAGTGAGAACCGGTGGGGTACTTTGATAACCACACGGCAGAGACGATGGCAGTATGTCACGTGCTTCGTCGGTACGGAGTGGCGGCGACGGCGTCGAGTTGCTCCACCGACTGGTCGGTGGGGACGGCGGCGCGGCCTTGGACGCGCTGTTGGAGGGGTTCGAACGGCGACATCCCGACGTGTCGCTCGGCGACGTTACCGACGAGAACCTCAGCCTCGAAGTCAAGAGTCGCATCCTCAAGGAGAACCCCCCGGACGTGTGGATAGAGTGGCCCGGGAAGAACCTCCAACCGTACGACGACGCCAGCGTCCTCGGTGACGTCACGGAGGTTTGGGAGAGCGGCGACATGGAGCGGAACTACCTCGACGGGCCGAAGACGGCCTCGAAATTCGACGGCGCGTACCGGGCCGTCCCGCTCAACATCCACCGCATCAACAACCTCTTTTTCAACGTGGACCTCGCCGACGAGGTCGGCGTCGACCCCGCGAGCATCGACAGCCCTCGCGCGTTCGCGGACGAACTACAACGTATCGACCGGGAGACGGACCACGTCGGGATGCTGTTCCCGATGAAGAACCCGTGGACCGTCTTGCAGGTGTGGGAAACGGTCCTGCTGGGCGAACACGGTCACGACACCTACGTCGGCATCACCGACGATTCGGCGTCGGCCCACCGCCGGGCCATCGTCGACGCGCTGGACATCGTCAAACAGTACAGCCAGGTGGCTACTGACGACAAACTCTACATGGCGCTGACCGACGCCAACGACCGCTTCATCGAGGGCGAGTCGGTGTTCTTCCATCAGGGCGACTGGGCCGCCGGGGCCTACAGCGAGTCCGACCGCTTCCGCTACCACGAAGACTGGGACCACGTGCCGTTCCCCGGGACGGAGAACCTCTACGCGATGAACATGGACGCGGTCATCTCGGCCGCCGTCGTCGACGACCCCGAGGCCGTCTCGAAGTTCCTCGCGTACGCGGGGTCGCCCGACGGACAGAAGCTATTCAACCAGAAGAAAGGCTCCATCCCGCCGCGGACCGACGTGGACACCAGCACGTTCACGCCGTTCCTGCAAGAACAGCAACAGGCCTTCCAGCACTCCCGCGCCCAACCGCTCTCGATTACCCACGGTATCGGGGTTCGCCCGGCCCAACTCATCGAACTGAAGACGGCCATCTCGACGTTCGTCTCGACGTGGGACGTGGACGCGGTGGCCGACGACATCGTCGCCGCCTTCGACGCGACGTAACCCGCGACGAATTCCTCTAGACTTTTGTAAGGGGCGTAGCAAGCCACTCGCATGGGACTGGCGAACGACATCGACTACGCAGACCTGCACGACCCCAACGCCGAATACACGATGCGAGAGCTCTCGTCGGAGACGATGGGAGTGACCGCGAAGCGCGGTGGGGGCCGCGACGTGGAAATTACCGACGTTCAGACGACGATGGTCGACGGGAACTTCCCGTGGACTCTGGTCCGCATCTACACGGACGCGGGCATCGTCGGCACCGGTGAGGCCTACTGGGGGGCCGGCGTCCCGGAACTCATCGAGCGGATGAAGCCGTTCGTCATCGGCGAGAACCCGCTGGACATCGACCGCCTGTACGAACACCTCATCCAGAAGATGTCCGGCGAAGGGAGCGTCGAGGGCGTCACCGTCACCGCCATCTCCGGCATCGAAATCGCCCTGCACGACCTCGCGGGCAAGATTCTCGAAATCCCGGCCTACCAACTACTCGGCGGCAAGTACCGCGACAAGATGCGCGTCTACTGTGACTGCCACACCGAGGAAGAGGCAGACGCCGACGCCTGCGCCGCCGAGGCCCGCCGCGTCGTCGACGAACTCGGCTACGACGCCCTGAAGTTCGACCTCGACGTGCCGTCCGGGTTCGAGAAGGACCGCGCGAACCGTCACCTCCGCCCGGGCGAAATCCGCCACAAGGCCGAAATCGTCGAGAAGGTCACCGAGGAAGTCAAAGACGAGGCCGACGTGGCCTTCGACTGCCACTGGACCTTCTCCGGTGGCTCCGGCAAGCGACTCGCCGAAGCCATCGAGGACTACGACGTGTGGTGGCTGGAAGACCCCGTCCCGCCGGAGAACCTCGAAGTCCAAGAGGAAGTCACGAAGTCCACGACCACGCCCATCACCGTCGGCGAGAACCGCTACCGCGTGACCGAGGAGCGACGCCTCATCGAGAACCAGGCGGTCGACCTCATCGCGCCCGACATGCCCAAGGTCGGCGGTATGCGCGAGACCCGGAAAATCGCGGACGTGGCGAACCAGTACTACATCCCCGTCGCGATGCACAACGTCTCCTCGCCCATCGCGACGATGGCGAGCGCACAGGTCGGCGCGGCCGTCCCGAACTCGCTGGCCGTCGAGTACCACTCCTACGAACTCGGCTGGTGGGACGACCTCGTCGAGGAGACGGTCATCGAGAACGGTTACATCGAGATTCCGGAGGAACCGGGTCTCGGCCTGACGCTCGACATGGACGCCGTCGAGGAGCACATGGTCGACGGCGACACGCTGTTCGACGAGGAGTGAAACGACTCGTCGAGCCAGCGAATCTCCGATTCGCGTTGTTCGACGAGGCGTAAGCTTCGGCAAGCACGAAAATCTCCGATTTTCGGCGTTCGACGAGAAATGAGACGAATCATCGAGCCTGCCGAGCATTGCTCGGCGTCGTTTGACGAGGAGTGAGTCGACGGCGTGCCCGCTGAGCGAAACTCGGCTGCGTTCGCCGGAACGTGGTGAAATGGAGCTTCGGGACGCAGGGTTCGTCGAGAAAAAAGAGACACGGATCGATATTTCACTGCCGAGGGAGTGACTCCGTTCGGTCAGTGGATGCCATTCGAACAGGAACGTGAAGTCACCCGGTTTTGACGAACCGAATGTCCGAGATAGAAACACGTATTTATTGACGCAGGTATCTATGTGGTCACTAACGGAGTGGATTTAGCGATTAGATTGGCTGCGATATTCGTCGGTCTACTTCTCTTTACCACAGCGGTGCTCGTCGGAACAGTCTACGTCGGTACGGAGAGTCACGAACGAGACATCTACGACCAGCAACAACAATCGGTCGACAGGACAGCGAACACGACGGCGATGATTCTGGACCAACGCGTCCGGACCGCGATATTGGACCTCCGACTGCTCGCGACCGTCGCCGGCGATTCGGAGGTGGATACGGAGATGGCACGGGGCTTTCTCAGAGGGAGCCAGTACACTTCCGTCGTGGTCACTGACCCAGGAGAGACGCACCGAACCGTTGCTGGCCCGTATGGAAACCGCTTGAACGACAGGGTGCCGGGATTCAGAACCGAGTTCCAGTGGACATCGAAAAACCACACGCTCGAACAGTCGTCGGCGTTCGGATCGGAGGGTGTACTCATCCTTGCCGTCCCACTCCGCGACGGAAACGTGACCGTCGGCGTCGTCGCAGCTACCGTTCCGATGGACGCCGAGACACTCTTTCGGGACATCAGGAGATATCTCCCCGAACAGCAAACGGTCAGGATAG
Source organism: Haloarcula marina (assembly GCF_024218775.1). Classification (NCBI taxonomy): domain Archaea; kingdom Methanobacteriati; phylum Methanobacteriota; class Halobacteria; order Halobacteriales; family Haloarculaceae; genus Haloarcula; species Haloarcula marina. The sequence goes on from NZ_CP100404.1 coordinate 1,989,770, forward strand.
TCTCGGAGCGACAACTATTGTACAACCAACAGCGAGCGCTCCTGTACGAGCATTCTGAGACCATATCTGACCCAATCACGGCGACGACATCGATGGAGACGACGAACTGGGAAATAATCGTTCGAGACAGTCAGAGCGAATCGCTACGCGCGATTTCGCGCGCTCGACAACTCCAAACAGGGTCAGTCAGCGTCGTTGTTCTCGTCCTCAGCCTGTTCGGCATTTGGTGGTACACGACGACCATCAGGCGGGTATCAGAGATACAAACTGGTCTGAAAGCCCTCGAACAAGGACGGTACGAAAGCCGTCTCTCCTTCGGAGGGAGCACCGAGATGACGAGAATCGCAGCCGAGTTCAACGAACTCGCACAACGATTGGAGGAGCGACGGACGCAACTACAGGTGCTTTCTCGCGTATTCCGTCACAACCTCCGGAACGACCTCACTGTCGCACTGGGCCGCATTGGTGTGTTGACCGAGCGAGTCGACGCCGAGACTGAATTAGAACAGCTCGATACGGTAGCGTCGACGCTGGAAGACCTCGCCGAGACGGGAGAGAAGGTACGGGTCGTCGAAGACGTATTAGACGGGGAGAAACTCATCGAACGCCCGGTAGATATCGTTGCGGTCGTCGACCGAGCAGTCTCTGCAGTCAACCACTCCGGAGAGATCACCCACGACGGACCTCCCGAGTGTCTCGTCGTCGGGAACGAACTACTCGGTCGCGCGGTCCGTGAGATACTTAAAAACACGTCTGAGCACGCCGGAGCAGCCCCACAGGTCGAAATCGAGGTCCGAACGCAAGGGTCGACAGTCGAACTCGTCGTTCGAGACGACGGGCCGGGAATACCGGAGAACGAACTACGTGTCCTCGAAGAGCGGAAAGAAGACCCCCTCGACCATTCGAACGGGGTCGGGTTGTGGCTCGTGACGTGGATTGTCGGCGAAGCAGGCGGTGACGTGACTGCCGAACGACTCCCCACAAATGGCACGGAAATTCGGCTCAGCCTCCGGCAGCACGACTCGGAAAGCGAGTGACGAGCGTGATTGAGACACGACTCTTCAGCCGGGGGAGAGACGTGCTGTCCGAGCTTTATCCGTCGAATCGCTCGGCGACGGCTTCGCGGTCTATCTTCGACGGACCGCTCGTCGGAATCTCCTCGGCGAATGCGAGACGGCGAGGGTGTTTGAATCCGGCGAGGCGGCCGTCGAGGAACTCCCGGAGGTCCGTGAGGGCGAACTCCTCGGCGTCGGCAGCCAACTCCACGACGGCTTTGCCGACTTGCCCCCACTGCTCGTCGGAAACGGGGACGACGACGACTTCGGCGACGCCCGCGTAGTCGGCGATGGCGTCCTCTACTTCCGCGGGGTAGACGTTCTCGCCGCCGCTGACGAACATGTGCTTGGTGCGCCCCTCGATGTGGAAGTACCCGTCCGCGTCCACGCGCGCGAGGTCGCCCGTCGCCACCCACCCCTCGCCGAAGGTGGCGGCCGTCTCCGCGGCGTTGTCGAGATAGCCGTCGGCAGCGTGGGGGGAGCGCAGTTGGAGTTCCCCGACCGCGCCGTTTTCGACGACGTGGCCGTCGTCGGCCACGATTCGGGCGTCGACGTGCATGGCCGGTTTCCCCACCGAATCGGCTTTCTCTCGGGGCCATCCGTCGGGCATCACGAAGTTGTTGGGGCCGCACTCGGTGAGGCCGTAGCCCTGGGAGAGGTCGACCCCGCGGTCCCACCACGCGTCCATGACGGCCTGACGGCAAGGACCGCCCCCCGATTTGACGAACCGGAGCGACGAGAGGTCCGTCCTCGCCCAGTCGTCGTGGTCGGCCATCATGCGGAGGACGGCCGGAACCGCGACGAGGACGGTCCCGCCCTCCGTCTCGACGACTCGAAGGAGGTCACCGGGGTCGAACTCCCGCGCGATGACGACGGTCCCGCCCATGTGCCACAGCGGGACCGTGAGGACGTTCCAGCCGCCGGTGTGGAACATCGGGAACACCATCGGCGTCACGTCGTCGGCGCGCAGGCCCCACCCCGTAATCGTGTTCATCGAGTTCCAGACGACGGCCCGATGCGTGATGACCGTCTCTTTCGGCGTCCCGGTCGACCCGCCGGTGTGCAAGAGGAGGTGAGGGTCCGACGGGGAGATGTCGGGCGTCTCGACGGCGCTGTCCTCGTCGGGAAGCGCGGACTCGTAGGTGTCGAAATCGGCGGGCGCGCCAGCCTCGTCTCCCGCTGTCCGGACGAGAAGGAGGGTCGCGTCCACGTCTTCCGCGTCGTCGAGGGCGGTCCGAACGTCGTCGACGAACGGTTGCTCGACGACGAGCAGTCCGGGGTCGACCCTGTCGAGGAGCGTCCCCAGTTCCGGGGGAGCGAGGCGGTGTGAGAGCGGGGCGAGGACGCCGCCGGTCTTCCCAGTGGCGAAAAAGAGGTCGACCAAGGCGGGTCGGTTGCGCGAGACGACGGCGACGCGGCCCCCGTCCGCGACGCCGTGGGCGGAGAGCAGGCGCGCCGCCCGATTCGCCCTGCGGTCCAACTCTCGGTAGGTGAACCGTTCGCCCGTCGTCGCGTCGACCAGGGCCTCGCGGTCCGGCGTCAGCGCCGCGCGCTTCTCGCTCCACGCACCGACCCACGCCTGCGGGCCGTCGGCGAACTCAGACATCGGCGAGGAACTCCGTGAGGTGGTCGTTCACGTCGTCGGCGCGTTCGATGAACAGGAGGTGCGGCGCGCCGTCGAGGCGGACGAGTTCGGCGTCGGGGAGGCCCGTCGCCAGCAGTTCGCCGTTCTCGACTGGGACGACGCGGTCTGCGGTCCCGTGGAGGACGAGCGCCGGAACGCGAATTTCGCCGAGGCGGTCGTGAACGTCGAACGCTTCGACCGCCGCGCCCTGCCACTGACGGGCCTGCTCGCTGGCGTCGGACGCCAGACGCCAGTCGACGATGCGCTCTATGAGGCCGGGATTGTCCCGCTGGAAGGCGTCGGTCATCGCGGGAGCCATCTTGTAGCGAATCGCCGCGCGCTCGTCGAGGTCGTCGGGGACGCCGTACATCCGTTCGAGGGTTTCCTCGGGGATGGGTTCCTCCTCGGGACCGCCCGGCGACGTGCACATGAGCGTCAGAGACCGAACCCGGTCGTCGGCCAGCGCGAACTGCTGAGCTATCATCCCGCCCATGCTCGCGCCGACGACGTGGGCCGCGTCGACGCCGGCGTCGTCGAGGACCGCCCCGAGGTCGTCGGCCATCTGTGCCATCGTGTAGGGTCCTTCAGGTTCGCCGGAGTCGCCGGTGCCGCGGTTGTCCCAGACGATGGTGTCGTAGGCGTCTTCGACGGCCCGGCGCTGCCAGCGCCACATCCAACGGCCGTAGCCGATTCCCTCGACGAACACCACCGTCTCGGCGTCCGACGGGCCGAACCGCTCGTACGCGAGTCGGACCCCGTCGTTGTACGCGTTAGGCATAGTGCGATACCTCCGAAGTCGGTCTCGAATGGCAAATCATTGTCTGAACCATCTGTCGCGTCTCAGCTACACCACTCCAACACCGTCGCCGCCCACGTGTACCCGGTTCCGGCGGCGAGACAGAGCACTACGTCGCCGTCGGTCAGGTCGTGTCGGACGGTATCGAGAGCCAAACCCTGGTCGCAACTCTGCACGTGGCCGAACTCGTCGAGATATCGCTGCTCGTCGTCGGTCAATCCGAGGTCGTCAGAGAGGGATTCGTGGAACGACCGTTTCATGTGGGTGATAGCGGCGAAGTCGATGTCGCCGCGGTCGTATCCGGACCGCGCCAGCGCGTCGTCGGCGACCCGGCGGAAATTCGGGAGGCTCACCTCGGCGAGGCGTCGTTTCATCCGCTCGTGGTCCCGTACCCGGAGTGAGTGGCCGCCGTCGGTCACCGTTTCCTCACTCGGCGGCCGCCGAGTCCCGCCGACGGGCACGACCACGTCTTCGGCGAAACTGCCGTCCGTCAGCGTCGCGCTCTCGCGAACTCGCGCCAGGGCGCGCCCGGGCGCATCACGTTCGAGAACGAACGCCGTCGCGCCGCTCCCGAAGGTGAACATGAACGAGGTGTCGGGGTCGTCGTAGTCGACCAGGTCTTCCTCGCGACTGGCGGCCACGAGGAGGAGGCTGTCGATGCCGGGGTCGGCGTCCAGCAGTGCCTTGGCCTCCCGCATCGCCACCGGAAGGCCCGCACAGAGCGCGTAGCTCTCGGTGGCGGCGGCGCCGTCGGCACCCAGTTTGTGGGCGACGGCCGCGGCGGCGTTCCAGACCACGTAGTCCTTGAACTCGCTGCCGTGGTAGCGCACGGCATCGAGCGCAGTAGTGGGGAGGGCCGAATCGTCGGGACCGGCGTCGCGCAGGGCGGCCTCGGCGGCCGTGACGCACATCTCCGAGGGATGGTCGCCGTCGGGCGGGCAGACGTACTTCCGCCGGACCCCCATCTTCTCGGTGACGACGGCTTCCGGGATACCGCTACGCTCGGCGATTTCGGCCCCGGTCATCGTCGCCTCGGGGAGGTAGGTGCCGAGGCCGGTGACGTGGACCGTCACTCGTCGTCGCCCTCCGTGCGTTCGGGGGTCGAATGGTCGTCGCGGAATCGGTCGCGGGCGGCGTCCGCGAGCGTCCCGCCGACGCGGGTCCGGACCGTCCCCAGTAAGCCGTCCGGGACGTAGAGAACGAACAGGACGAACACGATGCCGACGTAGAGGCTCGCGTGGCCGTTCAACAGGGTGTCGATGAGGACGCCGAGCGTCATGTCGCCTAAGATTGGCGTGGCGAGCGCTTGGTCGCCGAGACCGGCCCGGAGGTACGGCAGCAGACCGCCGCCCTGTCCGGACTTCGAGAGGAACTCACGAACGGTCTCGTCGAACAGGTGACCGTACAACGGCCCGGCCAGCGTGCCGAACCCGCCGATGATGCTCGCCAGCAGGGCGTCGCCGGTCGTCAGGAAGTAGAAGGAACTCTCCGGGGTCGCGGACCGCCGGAAGCCCGCGAACAGGCCGCCAGCGATGGCTCCGAAGAACCCGCTGATGGCGAACGCCCCCAGTTTGTACAGGTACGTGTTGTAGCCGATGGCGATGGCGCGCTCCTCGTTCTCGCGGATGGCGAGCATCACGCGGCCGAACGGCGAGTGGAGGATGCGCTGCATCGCGAAGTAGCACCCGAGAGCGACCAGTCCGACCATGTAGTAGGAGACTGCGGTACTACCGAGCGTGTGGCCCAACACCGTCGCCTCCTCACCGGCCAGCACGCCGATGGCGAGGTTCAACTGGTCGACGCCGGGGATGCCGATTTCGAAGCCAGCGGGGTGCGTGCCGCCGACGGAGGGGCCGTCGCGTGGATTCGCCGCCACGTAGTCCCAACCGCGGACGAAGATGTACAATACCTGCGCGAACCCAAGCGTAATCATCGCGAAGTAGACGCCCGAGAGGCGGAAGGAGACGAGTCCGATGACCACGGCCAGCACCACTGCGAACACGCCGCCGACGAGCAGCGAAATCATGAACGGCGTGCTCGTCGGGAACAGCGGAACCAGACCGTTGGCGACGAGGATGACCGTGTACGCGCCGGTCCCGTAGAAGGCGGCGTGGCCGAACGAGAGGTAGCCGGTGTAGCCGCTGATGAAATCGAACGACATCGCGAACAGGCCGAAGTACAGCACCGTAGTCATCGTATCGACGCTGGGGAGCAACACCTCCGCCTCGTACAGCGTCAGCGTCTCCGCGAGGAGGTGATACAGCGACGGGTACGCCGCCAGTAGTGCCACGACCGCGATATGCGGCAGGTGGGCGCGGATGTACCGCGTCGGCCACGCCGTCTCACCGGACGTGACCGTGGCGGTGTCGGTGCTAATGGCCCCCCACCTCCTCGACGCCGAACAGTCCCTGTGGCCGGACGATGAGCGTCACGACCAGCACGAGGAACAGCATCAGTTCCGGCAGTCCGGTGAAGCGGACGTAGTTGACGAACCACCACGTCATCACCGCGTCGGTTAGCCCGACGACGAGCGACGCGGCGACGGTCCCGCGGAACGTCCCGAGGCCGCCGACGATGACGACGATGAAGGCGGGCAGTAACGTCTCTGCCGCCAGCGGGACGCTCGCCCCCCAGACTTGGTCCCACATCAGCAACGTCCCGGCCGCGCCCGCGAGGCCGATACCCAGCGCGAACACGACGGTGAACACGCGGCGAACGTCGATGCCGAGCGCCGACGCCATCTCGGTGTCCTCGCTCCCGGCCCGGATGTAGAGGCCGTACCGGGTCTTCGTGAGGAACGCCCAGATTGCGACCACGGTCAGCGCACCCACGAAAATCTCGAAGACCGCGAGCCACCGCACGTCGACCGGTCCCAGCGCCACCGGTTCCCGGAGGAACTGCGGCTTGGTCGCGAGCGCCGCCTGCCAGTCCGACAGCGGTTGCATCCCGTACAGCGAGAGGACGATGCGGACGAGTTCGTCGACGACCAGCGTCAGGCCGAACGTCAACAGTATCTGGTAGATGGGCGGGCGGTCGTACAGCGGGCGGATGATACTCGTCTCGATGGCCCCGCCCAACAGCGTGAGCGCGCCGAACACGGCGACGATGGCCACGAAGAACAGGGCGAGTCGAGCCACCGTGCCCGTCGCTTGGCTCACGGTCAGTACCATGACGAGGCCGCCGAGGTACGCGCCGACCATCGTCAGCGACCCGTGAGCGAAGTTCAGGACGCCCATCAGCCCGAAGATGAGCGTCAGGCCGCTGGCGATCATCACGTACAGCGCGGCCTTCGCCAGCCCTTCGACGAGGACGCTGCCGAGTTCCGACACCGTCAGAAAGTCCAGCAGTGTTTCGAGTATCATGCGGAGAGATACCTCCGTAACCGTTCGTCGTCGGCCGACACCGCGCCCGCGTCCCCTTCGTCGACGACGCGGCCGTTGTCGACGACGTAGAACCGGTCCGCGAGGTCCAGCGCCAGCGGGAGGTTCTGCTCGACGAGCAGTAGGGTCGCCCCCTCGCTGGCGCGTGACAGTGCCTCGGCCACGTCCGCGACGATTTGTGGGGCGAGTCCTTCGCTCGGTTCGTCGACCAACAGCAGGTCGTTGTCCCCGACGAGTCCGCGCGCGATGGCGAGCATCTGCTGTTGGCCGCCCGAGAGCGTGCCCGCTTCCTGCCGACGGCGTTCTTCGAGGATGGGGAACGACTCGAAGGCCAACTGCAGGCCCGCCTGTACGTCGTCGCGCTCCGGGACCGCGACCCGGAGGTTCTCCTCGACGGTTAACTGTGCGAACACGCGGCGGTCCTCGGGAATCCATCCGAGGCCTCGCGCCGCGACTTCGTGGGTTTCCAGTCCGACCAGCGACTCCCCCTGATAGCGGATGTCGCCCTCCCGCGGCGGGGTCAACTGGAGGACGGAGCGAAGCGTCGTCGTCTTACCGACGCCGTTGCGGCCCACGAGGGCGACGACTTCGCCCGATTCCACCGCGAGGTCGACGCCTTCGAGGACGTGGCTGTCCCCGTAGTAGGTGTGGACGCCCTCCAGTTCCAGCAGGCTCACGCGGCCCCCTCCCCGGCGTCAGTCTCGTCGGTCGCCGCGTCGTCGAGGTCACCGGGTTCGTAGCCGCCGAGGTACGCCGACTGCACGTCGGGGTCGGCCCGGACCGCCGCCGGTTCGCCGTCGGCGATGACGCGCCCCTGATGCAGGACGACGACGCGTTCGGAAACGTCCATCACGATGTCCATGTTGTGCTCGACCAGCAGGACCGCGTGGTCCGCGGCCACGTCCTCGACGAGCGAGCGAACCTCGTCGACGCTCTCCGAGGAGACGCCCGCGTTCGGTTCGTCCAACAGGAGTACCGAGGGGTCGCCCGCCAGCGCGATGGCGACCTCCAATTTCCGCTTCGCGCCGTGGCTAAGGGTGCTCGCGTCGTCGGCCGCGCGGTCGGCAAGTCCCACTCGGTCGAGCCTCGAGTACGCGCGTTCGGTGTACTTTTCGAAGTAATCGACGTTGCGCCAAATCGCGTGCGAGTCTTCCCCGGCGGCCTGCTCTGCGATGCGGACGTTCTCCAGTACGCTGCTGTTCGGGAAGACGTTCGTCACCTGATACGACCGGTGGATGCCCCGCTGGGCCGTCTCGTGGGGGGCCGCGTCGGTGATGTCGACCCAGTCGTCGCCCTCGCGCAGTTCCACGCTCCCAGCCGTCGGCTCTAAGACCCCCGTCAGGAGGTTGAAGAACGTCGTCTTGCCCGCGCCGTTGGGGCCGATGAGCGACGTGAGTTCCGACGCCAGTTCGAAGTCGACGCTGTCGACGGCTGTCAGGCCGCCGAAGTCCTTGGTCAACCCTCGCGTCCTGAGCATGTTACAGCGAGCAGTTCATTTGGTCGCTGTCGGCGGGGATGGTCGCCTCGCTCCCGTCGATGCGGGCCAGCGGTTCGCTGGGCATGATCGGTGCGCCCCAGTTCTCGGCCCACTCGTCGGTGGTCGGGATGGGGTCGGCGACGGTCATGGCCGAGCGCGCCTGATTGTTGTACTCCTGGAACGTGTAGCCGCCCTCGCCTTTCGGCGTGTCCGTGACGGTCATCCCCTTCAGCGCGCTCGCGATGTCTGCGCCTTCGGTCGACCCGCCCTCGATGATAGCTTGTTGAATGGCCGAGGCGGCGGTAAACAGCCCGGACGTGAACAGGTCCGGGACGACGCCGTAGGCGCTGGTGTAACTGTCGACGAAACTGTTGTTGATCTCGTTGTCGTACTGATTCCAGTGATACCGGGTCGTGAACGGCCCGAGTTCCGCGTTCTGTATCTTCTCGCGGGTCAGCGGTTCGCCCAGCACGTTCTGGAGCGTCCCGCCGACGACGCTGTTGGTGATGCGGGTGGCGAACCCGCCGAACGCGCGGTACGGGTACTCGCCCGAGAGGAACGTGTTGAACATGGCCGGGAGCGTCGCGACGGTGAATCCGCCGACGATGCCCTCCGCCCCCGCCTCTTCGGCGTTGTCCAGCAGGCCCTCCCACTCCGCGTAGCCTCGTTCGACGAAGCGCTTACCGACGATTTCGACGCCCTCCGCCCGGAGGACGGCCTCGTAGTTGTTCACGACAGCGCGCCCGAAGGAGTAGTCCGCACCGAACAGGTACACCTTCGAAACGTCCGTCTCGTTGGCGACGTACTTCCCGCCGGACCGGGCGTCCATCGCGGTGTTCTCGCTCGCGCGAAACACCATGTCGCTGCACGTCTCGCTGCTCGACGTGATGCTGGCCGAGGCGGCCGGTCCCGCCATGTACGGGACGCCCGCCTGACTCACGACCGTCGAGATAACTCGGCTCGCCGCGCCCGAGGAGGAGCAGCCAGCGAGCATGTCCACGTCCTGATTCTCGACGAGGTTCGTCGCGGCCGTCTGTGCGGCGTCGGCCGAGAACTCCGTGTCGCGGACGTAGATGGTGTACTCCACGTCGCCGACGGTCATCGATAGTTCCCCGGTTCCGGGGTCGGCGGGGGGGTCGGTGTCGCCCTTGTAGGCCAGCCCCGAGAGGAAGCCCCAGAGCGACTGTTGCCCGTAGTACGCCAAGTCCCCGGAGAGGGGCTGAAGCATCCCGAGCGTCACCGATTGCGTGCTGTCCGACCCGCCGGTTGTGGTTCCCTCAGTCATGTCCGAGTTGCCGTCGTTTTCGCCACCTCCGCCGCCACCGTCGCTCCCACCGCCGCCATCGCCGCCGTCCTCACTGACACAACCGCTGAGTCCGGCGATGCCGACGCCGAGCGACCCGAGTACGCGTCGCCGTGTGATACTTTCTCGCATACAGGATATCATACACGAACGACCACAATAGAACGGCGCGTTAACATGTTAACCGCGAACGGCAGAACGGCAGAGCGGCGCGGACGGCGACGCGCGGCCGTCAGGAGTCGATGTCGTCGAGGGCCTGCACGACCCGTTCAATCATCTTGCGCTCGCCGCGTCGGAGGTTCTTCGAGACGGCCGGTTTCGAGATGCCGAAGTCGTCGGCCAGCGACCCCAGGGTCGCATCCCTGGGGCTCTCGAAGTAGCCAGACGAGACGGCCCGTTCGAGCGTCTCCCGCTCCCTGTCCGAGAGGTCACGACAGCCCTCGATGAGCGTCATCGCGGCCCCCGCGTTCTGGGCCACGTCGTTGAGTTCGGGCAGCGTCGTCGCCGAGCGTTCGATGATGTCGAACTCGTTGTCCCGGTCGAGTTCCGAGAGGGTGTCGTCGGCGTCACGGCCCCTGTCGAAGCCGACGTGCCAGATCTCGCTGCCTTCAGCTATGTGGAACGGTCCCGTGATGTAGCCGCCGTTGTTCCGAATCGTCCGCATCGCCGCCGTTTCGGCTATCACCGTTCGTATCTGCGCCACGTCGTCCTGCCGTCGGACCAGCGTGACGTCGTTCATGTTACGGTGGTCCTGTAGCGTCTCCAGGCCCGAGTCGAGCGCCCCGGTACCGTCTGCCTCGACGACCATCCGAGTCTCCAGTTCCCGTTGGGCGGTATCGAAGTCCCAGTGGACTGCCGCGAACGCGACACCGTGGTCTGCCGTCGTGTCGATGAACGGGCAGTCGTACTGCTCCATGTCCATTGCGATGTCGATCATAGGCAGTCCACGCTGTCATCCACTGCGTGTCTCCATAATGATAAATCATTCTGCCCACCACGGAAATAGAATCCTACGAACGGTCGCACACTCATTCCACGATTCACGTATCCTGAACCGTTCAATTCGCTGTCTCTATTTTCACATGAACGTCCACAGGGGTCTACGGCGTCCTCTGCCCCCGATTCAATAGTGTTTTAGGGTTCGCCTTGGGATTGAATGGTATGACTTTGCACGCCAGAGAGATTAACCAAGACGTACGCGAGCTTGGTGAACTTCTCGGTGATGTTCTCGAAGCGCAGTCGTCGACGGAGGCGTTCGAGATTGTCGAACGCATTCGAACATCGTCTATCGAGTACCGTCGAGGTGACGCAGAGACCCGCGAGGATGTCGGGCAGACGCTGGACCGACTGGACCCCGAGATGCAGGACATCGTCGCTCGTGCGTTCACGACGTACTTCGAACTCATCAACCTCGCCGAGGAGCGAAACCGCGTCCGCGAAATCCGCGAGGGCAGTCAGGCGGGCGTCTTAGAGGACAGCGTCCTCGACGCCGTCAAGAAGCTCTCGGACAACGGGGCCGACGCGGAGACGGTCGAGTCAGTCCTCGACGACGTCCTCATCCAGCCGACGTTCACGGCCCATCCCACGGAAGCGCGCCGCAAGACGGTGAAGGCGAAGCTCCGCTCGGTCGCCCGTGACCTCGAAACCTTAGACGAGGTTCGGCTGACCGACCGCGAAGAGGAGGTCGTCGGCCGCGACCTCCAAGCCGAAGTGACGAGCCTCTGGCAGACCCCGCAGGTCCGCGACCGGCGGCCCGAAGTCACCGACGAGGCGCTCAACGTGCAGTGGTACTTGGAGAACGTACTCTTCGAGGTCATCGACGAGGTGTACGACGAACTGGAGCACGCACTCGACGGCGAGTACGACGGCGACATCGACGTGCCGAAGCTCTACGAGTTCCGCTCGTGGGCCGGGTCCGACCGCGACGGGAACCCCTTCGTCACGCCTGAAGTCACCGAGGAGACGCTGGAACGCCAGCGAGACACCATCCTCCCGCTATACCGGAACAAACTGAAGGAACTCTCCGGTGTCCTCAGTCAGGACGCGTCGAACATCACGACCGACGACACGTTCGACGAGCGACTCAGCGAACACAAGACGAAACTCCCCGGCGTCGCGAGCGAGGCCGAGGAGCGCTACCCGGACGAACCCTACCGTCAGAAGCTCAAACTGATGCGCGAGTCGGTCCTGCGCGTCAGCGACGTTCGGCAGGGCGGCTACGACGACTCGGGCGAACTGCTCAAGGACCTCCGTTCCATCGCCGAGAGCCTGCGCGACAACAACGCCGAGACCATCGCCGAGTCCCACGTCGACCCGCTGATTCGGAAGGTCGACACCTTCGGCTTCGCGCTCGCCAGCCTCGACCTGCGGGACCACCGCAAGATGCACACCGACGCCATCGCCGAGGCCGTGGAGCGCCAGGGCATCGACTACGCCTCGATGGACGAGGACGAACGCGTCGAGTTCCTCACCGAGGCGATTCTGCAAGAAGGACAGGTCATCGACATGGAAGACGCCGAGGGCCTCTCGGACGACTCGACCCGCGTCCTCCGTCGGTTCCGCGAGACGGCCAACTGGCAGGACGAGTTCGGCGTCGACGCCATCGACACCTACGCCATCAGTTGGTGCGAGGAATCGAGCCACGTCCTCGAAGTGCTGTTCCTCGCCGACCAAGTCGGTATCGTCGACTTGCCCGGATACTGCGGGTTGGACATCGTCCCGCTCCTCGAATCCGAGTACGCGCTTTCGGGTGCGCGCCGCATCATGGGGACGCTGTTCGAGAACGACGCCTACAGCCTCGCACTGGAGGCCCGCGGTGGCGTGCAGGAAATCATGCTCGGATACTCCGACTCCAACAAGGAGAACGGGTTCCTGGCCGCCAACTGGTCGCTGTACAACAACCAGAAGCGACTGGCGAACATCACCGACGACTACGACGTGGAGATGCGCCTGTTCCACGGGCGCGGCGGCTCTATCTCCCGCGGCGGCGGCCCGATGAACGACGCGATGCTCGCGCTCCCGAACGAGACGGTCACCGGCCAAATCAAGTTCACGGAGCAGGGCGAGGCCATCGCCGAGAAGTACGCCAACCACGACATCGCCGAGCGCAACTTAGAGCAGATGCTCAACGCGCAGATTCGCGCCCGGCACAACACGATGCACGACCCCGTCGAGGAGATTCCCGACGCGTGGCGCGACGCCATGGAGACGGCCGCCCCCGCGGCTCGCGAGGAGTACCAGGACCTCCTCGGTACCGAAGGTTTCGTCGACTACTTCGAACAAGCGACGCCCATCACGGTCATCGAGAACCTGAACATGGGGTCGCGTCCGGCCTCCCGGAGCGAGGACCGCAGCGTCGACGACCTGCGCGCGATTCCGTGGGTGTTCTCGTGGACGCAGGCCCGCTGTATCATCCCCGGGTGGTACTCCATCGCGACGGGGCTGAACGCCTATCTCGACGACGGCGGCGACATCGAGACACTCCAGGAGATGTACGCGGAGTGGCCGTTCTTCCGCACGAAAATCGACAACGCGTCGCTCGCCCTCGCCCGCACCGACTTCAACATCGCTCGGGAGTACGCCGACCTCGCCGACGAAGACCTGCGAGAGCGCATCTTCCCGCGTCTGGAGGCCGAGTACGAGGAGACGGTGGACCTCGTGCTGGAAATCGCTGGTCGCGACAGCCTCCTCTCGCGTGACTGGCTGGAACAGAACCTCGAACGTCGCAACCCGTACGTCGACCCGCTGAACCTCTTGCAGGTCCGACTGCTCCAGCAGTCGCACCTCACCGAGACCGAGAAGCAGACGCTCCGACTGACGGTCCAAGGTATCGCGGCCGGGATGAAAAACACCGGATAAGCGACTTTCAGGCGCCTTCACGCCGTTCTAAACGATTATTACCACAGCTGTAGTATCTACCGAAGCTTTTAGTGTCACGCCGCGAGACGTGGCGCTATGGCAATTCAGAAGATTCTCCTCGCAGTCGGGCCGAACGATAAGGACCGCGTCGACGAACTCGCCGAGACGGTAACGGACATCGCGGGACCGACCGGTGCGGAGGTCATCGTCGCGCACGTGTTCACCGAAGACGAGTACGAGAACGTCGTCGACCGACTCGAGTTCACCTCCGTCGCGGAGGCAAACCCCGACGAAGTCGCCGACCGTCACACGACCGTCCGAGAACTTGAGAAGGTGTTCGACGGGGCCGACATCGACGTGAGCATCCGAGGGTCCGTCGGGAACCACGGCGAGCAAATCGTCGACCTCGCCGAGGAAACCGACGCCGACCTCGTGGTCGTCGGCGGCCGCAAGCGGTCCCCGACCGGCAAAGCCGTCTTCGGGTCCGTCGCCCAAGAGGTCATGCTCAACGCGCCCTGCCCGGTCACCTTCGTCCGCGGCGGCGAGTAAGGCCTTCTCTCTTCCCGCGTCTCTCGTATTTCGCCCGGGTAGCGACAGCGCTGTCGCGGGGATGGCTGAAACCGTCGGAAAAAGCGGGCTGTTCCCTCCGTCGTCACTCGACGAGTGCGGCTTGGAGCAGTTCCAGCGGGTGACGAATCTCGTAGCCCGTGCCGTGTTCCATCTGCATCGCGCAGGTGGGACACTCGGTCATGCCGGTGCTCCCCTCGGCGTGTTCCATGTGGTCGAACATCTCGTCGCCTATCTCCATGGACTTCTCGTACTTCTCTTCCTTCCAGCCGTAGGTCCCGGAGATACCTGAACAGGACTCGCCCACGTCCTCGATACCGACGCCCTCTAAGTCGCGGAACAGTTCGACGGCCTGTCGGTCGAGGCCCTGATTCCGGGCGTGACACGGAGCGTGGTAGGCGAACTCGTCGGCGAGGTCCCCTGACACGTCGGCCGCGCGAATCTCGTCGCGAATGTCCTCGTGGATTCGGAGGTATTCGATTGCTTCGAACGTGTTCGCGGCCACGTCTTCGATGCCGTCGATGTCGAACAGTTCGGGGTACTCCTGTCGGAGCGCCATCGAACACGAGGTACAGGAAGCGATGGCGTCGTACCCTTGGTCGACGAGGTCAGACATCGAGGAGACGTTCACCTCGGCGTGGCGGCGGGCGTCGTCCAACATCCCGTTGGCGAACATCGGCGTCCCCGAGCACTTCTGCTCGGGTGCGACGACTTCGTAGCCGAAGTGCTCGAAGACGTGGACCATCGCCTTGCCGACTTCCGGCGTGTTGTAGTTGGAGTAACACCCGTGGAAGTAGGCGACCTTCTTGTCGGCTTCGGCGGGTTCGCCTCGGCGCTCGCGGGCCTCGCGGGCGTTGCGTCGCGAGGCGTCGGCCCCGCCGCGGTCGGCCCACCACTCGCGGAAGGTCCGCTGGGCGAACTCGGGGAAGTCCCGTTCGCTGGTAATGCCCATCGTCTTCTCCATGACCCAGCGGGCCGGGCCGAAGTTCATCGCGAAGTTCGCGAGGCGCGGGACCTTGCTGGCGAACCACGCCGACGTGCGGTAGTTCGCGAGGATGCGGTTGCGGACGTACTCCACGGAGAGTTTGTCCATCTGCTCGCTGACGTACTCGCCGCGGGCGGTGTTGTGCATCTGGCTGAGCGGGACGCCCGACGGACAGGCGTTGTCACAGCGCATGCAGTTCGAGCAGGACATGACCGAGTCGTCTATCTCGTAGTCGTCGTCGGTCTGTTTCAGCCGCCACTGCTCGGGGCCCTGGAACTTCGGCCCGGGGAACTCGTCGTCCACCTCCGCGACCGGGCAGTTCGTGTCGCAAGTGGAGCACTTGTAACACGAGTCCGCGCCGGGTCGCAGGTCGAAATCGTCGCTGTCGGGGAACACCTCGACCGGTTCGAAGTCCTCCCCAGTGTTCGGTTCAACTGGGTCGAAGTCTGGTGATTGTGCGTCGCTCATTGTCCCTCCGCCGCGGCGCTCGTGCCCGCCGCATAGCCTGTCGCAATCGAAACGCCACTGCCCGACTTCTCGGCCGCGAAGTCGTACCCGCCCAACACGCCGCCCGCGGCACGGAGGTTATCGAACTCCACCGTGCCGTCGGCCGCCAGCGGTCGCAGGTCCGCGTCCGTCTCGACGCCGAACCCGGCGAACGGATGGTCGCCGAACACGTCGGTGTCGAACCAGTCGTATCTGTCGTCGCTGTGGGGGACGTGACACCCGAACACCGGTTCGACGACGCCTTCGCGGTCGGACTCGATGCCCTTCCCGACGAGGCCGCCCGTCGCGAGGACGTACTGGTCGGCCGACAGCGGGATTCGCGCACCGTTTTTCTCCATGAACACCCGCTCGATAACGTCCTCGCCCTCGTAGTCGACGATTGGGTTGCCAGTCTCGAAACTGGCCCCGGACTCGTCGAGCGCTTCGAACAGCGCGTCCTCGAGTCTGAGGCCGGGGAGCGACGGCGGCCCCATCGGCACCTCGAACACGTCGGCCCCCAGTCGCTCGCCGAGGTCACGGCGGACTTCATCGGCGTGGTCGTCCCCGAGAATCGACGGGAACCCGACGCGCGTCTCGTCGTCGATGAGCGGGTTCACGCGTGCAGCTAGCGCCTCGCGGGCGGGCCGTTTGCGTCCGCGAACGGCCACCTCGCCGTCGGTGTCCAGTAGCTTCGCGTACCGGGTCACTTTCGCGTCGGCCCGCAGGTCGCCGGGGAACCGAATCGTCTCGCCGCGCACGTCGAAGGGCACCCCCGCCGCATCGAGGTGGGCGGCGGCGTGGGGCGCGTCGAAGTCGGTCATCTCCTCGATGCCGACGAGGAGTACGTCGCGGTCGTCGCTGGCGATGCCCGCGGCGGCGCCGCGCGGGTATCGCGCTGTCGGCTTGACCGTCCCGCCGTGGGTCGGCAGCAGGGCGTTCGTGTCCGTGTGCCCGCCCTCGTAGTCGGTCACCTCGTCGAACATCGACATCGCCTCGCGGACGGTGTCGACGCCGACCGTTCGGTACGGATGGGAGGCGGGGAGGTCCGCCATCGCCGCGTAGGGGTCGGTCAGCGGCCCCTCGCCGTCGGGCGTGTATCCCAGCAGGTCGACGAGGCCGGAGGCGTGCCGGAGCGTACTTTGCTTGTAGGAGACGAGGCGTACGTCCGCGCCCTCGCGGGCGGCGGCGATGGCGCTGGTCAGGCCCGCGAGGCCACCGCCGACGACGAGTACCTCCGACTCAATCGCCATGCGTCCCTCCGTCGGCGGCGACGTCTGCCGCGCCGGAGTGTCCGCCGCTGTCGACGCCGGTGTCGAACGCGCCGAAATCGACCGGTTCGCGCTCGCCGCTCGCCGGGTCGTGGTCGCGGTTCTGTGTCGTGGCGTGGAGCGCGTAGTTCAGCGCCGCCTGCGAGAGTTGTTCGCCCCAGAGGGCGTGTCGCTGGCCCTTCCAGCGCTCCTGCAGGAGTTCGTCCCACGCCTCACGGGCGATGGCCTCGTCGTACTCGCCGTGGAGTTCGTTGGCCATCCGGTGACAGCAAAAGCCGCCCTGACAGTTGCCCATCGAGGCGCGGGTGCGGATGCGGACGGCGTTCAGGTCCGACCCGGACTGGCTGATGGCGTCCTGAATCTCGGCGCGGGTGACGCCCTCGCACTCGCAGACCGTCGGATTCGGGGAGTCCGTCTTCAGCACTTCGTCGGCCCGAGAGCCGAGGCGTTCGACGCTCCGGCGGCCGATGGGGGACCGGAGGCCGAACTCGTCCATGTAGTCGCGGAGCACGGAGAAGTCCTCGCTCCCGGGGAGCGGTTCTTCCGCGGTGCGGCAGTCGGCGTCGATGCCGAACTTCCCGCAGACGTGGTCGGAAATCTTCTCGCCCATCATCCGGTAGGTGGTGAACTTCCCGCCGACGATGCTGGTCATGCCCGGCAGGTCGTCCCGTTCCTCGTGGTCCAAGAGGAAGAAGTCCCGCGTGATGTCAGTCGGGTCCTCACTGCCCACGTCCGGGGGTTCGTACAGCGGGCGGACGCCCCAGAACGACCGGATGGTCCGGGCCTCCTGAAGCATCGGGACGAGTTCCGACAGCGTCTCAATCATCAGGTCGACTTCCCACTGTTTCTCGGGGTAGTCCTCGGGGTCCTCCACTTCCTCGTCCGTCGTCCCGAGGATGGCCGTCGTCTCGTGGGGGACGACGATGTCGGCGTCGCCCTTCGGCCGACAGCGGTTGATGACGGTGTCGACCTGTCGGACGTTCATGATGGTCATGACGCCCTTCGACGGGCGGACGGCGATGTCGACACCCGCCATGTCGCCGATGCGCCCTGCCCACGCGCCCGTCGCGTTGACGACGTAATCCGCCCGAATCTCCTCGGTGCCGCCTGCCGTCCCGTGGACACGTTTGCCAGCGCCGGAGGCGTGTTCGACTTCCAGGCCGACTACCTCGCCGTCTTCGACGAGGAGGTCGGTCACCTTCGAGTGCGTCTCGATACGCGCGCCGTGTTCCTGTGCGCTGGCGGCGTTGGCGACGACGAGTCGGAACGGGTCGATTGCACCGTCGGGGACGGTAATCGCCTTGTCGATGTCCTTCGCGAGGTGGGGTTCCATCTCGCGGGCCTCCTCGCCGGAGACGACTTCGGCGGGGATGCCACACTCTTTACAGCCCTCTAACTTCTTCTGGAAGTATTCCTCGTCGTCCTCCGGCCGTTTGACGAACATCCCGCCGGTCATCTCGACGCAGTGACTGGCGATGTCCCGCAGGACGCGGTTCTCCTCGATGCACTCCGTCGCGCTGGCCTGGTCCGAGACGGCGTAACGGCCCCCGCTGTGGAGCAGGCCGTGCATCCGCCCCGTGGTCCCGTGGGTCAGGTTCCCCTGCTCGACGAGGGTCACGTCGAGGCCCCGCATGGCGAGGTCACGGGCGATGCCGACGCCGGTCGAACCACCGCCGATGACGGCGATGTGTGGTGTCGATGCCATCTGTTATACCTGCGCTTCGGAGTGCATCCACTTTATTTTACCGTTGAACGGGGGTTCGCCAGTAAATTTTATCGGTAATCATGATTGTCAATGGACTGTCAGAGTCTTTTGAGGCGTCGTCTGCTACACGGTTTCACACTCGGACAGACGCGCATATTCGAGTTGTGGAGCTGTAGTACGGCCGAATTAGAGGTTATTCGAACGGTACAGAGAAGAGAAGAAGGATTTCGTATTGGTTACTAGTGGTGGCCAACCCCCAGTAACTACTATATATGATTGTGTATGACATTGCCTGTACGTGAGATAATGGTCAGCATCATGGGGAGTGTGCGGCAGGCATGAGCAGGTGGAATCCGTTTTCATCCGAGGTACCCGTCCGGTCGGACGGCGGCACGGCGGACAGCAGGGACCGCGGTGACGAGACGACAGGAACCGACGAGCGAGACCCCTCGGCGTCATCGACGAACCGAAGAGACGACACCGGAGGCGACAGTGGTGGAGACAGCGGCGACGCGGATGTCGTCGACGACGGCCCCTCACCCGACGAGGAGATAGCCCGACTCGAAGACGAACTCGCGGCCGAGCGCGCGCGGCGAGAGGAATTCCAGCGCGCCGTCGCGGACTTGGCCGAGGTGGTGGACGCGAACGCCGACGGCGATTTCACCGTCACGCCGGGGAAGCCAGCCACCGAACAGGCCCGCGTTCTCTACGATTCCTACGGTGAGTTACTGGCGGAGTGGCGCGAGACGGTCGAGCGGATGGCGTCGTTCAGCGAGCAGGTATCGTCGGCCACCGAACGAGTCGACGACCGCCTCGACAGCGTGAAAGGCGCGAGCCGCGATGTCGGCGACGCGGTCGGCGAGATTTCGACCGGGTCGCAGACGCAGAGCGAGCGCATCGGGGACATCTCCGACGAAATGCGCAGTCTCTCGGCGACCATCGAGGAGATCGCCGCCTCGGCCAACCAGGTGGCAGAGACATCGAAGGAAGCCAGTTCGCGCGGGACGAGCGCACAGCGTGCCGCTGGCGACGCGATGGACGAACTCGACCAGTTGACCGACCACGCAGAGGAGACGGCGGAAAAGGTCGAACGGCTGAACGATCTGATGACCGACATCGAGGACATCGTGGAGTTCATCACCGACGTAGCGGACCAGACGAACATCCTCGCCCTGAACGCCAACATCGAGGCCGCCCGCGCTGGCGAGGAGGGCGACGGGTTCACCGTCGTCGCAAACGAGGTGAAGAACCTGGCCAGCGAGACGAAGCGCGCGACGGACGAAATCGAGTCCTCCATCGACAGGGTTCACGACCACGCCGAAGCGACGGTCGAGGAGATGCACCATACCCAGACGACCGTCGAGAGCACCCACCAGGCCGTCGAGGAGGCTCTCGAGGAACTCGACGCCGTCGTCCAGCGCGTCGAGGACGTCGACGCGAGCGTTCAGGAGATAGACGACGCGACAGACACCCAAGCGAAATCGACCCAGGAAGTCGTCTCGATGGTCGACGAGGTGGGCGAGATAAGCGAACAGACCGCCACCGAAGCGGCGACGGCCGCCGACGCCGCACAGGAGCAAACGACGGAACTGGCGGAGGTATCGACTCGCGTCTCGACGCTGACCGAGCGCGCGGACACGCTCGAACGGACGCTCGACGAGTTCGAGTTGGACGGGGCGGCCGGGACGGCCCGGTCGGCGGACACCGTCGTCGAATTCTGGCACGCGATGGGCGGGGAGAAGGCGCTCCTGTTGGAGTCGCTGGCCCGCGAGTTCGAGGAGTCACACGAGGATATCGCCATCTCGCTCACTTCGAAGGGGAGTTATCGCGGGACGCTGAACGCGACGCTCGACGCCGCGGCCGCCGGTACCGGCCCGGCCATCGCGCAGGTGTTCGAAATCGGGAGTACGCGCGCACGCGACAGTGGATACTTCGTGCCGGTCGAGGACGTGCTTCCGGCCGACCACCTCGACTCCCTGTTGGACTCTGTCTCGAACTACTACCGCATGGACGGGAAGCTCCAATCGCTCCCGTTCAACGCGTCGAACCCGGTGCTTGCCTACAACCGCGACGCGTTCCGACAGGCGGGACTGGATCCCGACTCGCCGCCACGAACCCTCGCGGACGTTCGCTCGGCCGCACAGCGGCTCGTCTCCCGGAACGTCACGGACTACGGCATCACGTTCGCGAACTACTCGTGGTTCGTCGAGCAGTGGTTCGCCGAGGCAGACGAACTGCTCGTCGACAACGACAACGGTCGGTCGGGAACCCCACGGACCGCGAACCTCGACGGCGAGTTCGCACGGGAGTTGGTCGGCTGGCTGACAGAGATGGAATCCGAGGGCCTGTATCTCGACCCCGGTATCGAGGCCCGCGGGAAGGCCCGCAACGCCTTCCACGACGGGCAGGCGGCGATGCTCATCGGGTCGACCTCGTCGCTTCGGGCCATCGAATCCAGCGGCGACTTCGAGGTCGAAACCGGGATGTTCCCGGTACTTGGCGACCGAACGGGCGTCCTCGTCGGCGGGGCGTCACTGTGGCTGAGCGACGACCTCCCGGCCTCGACGCGGTCGGCCGTCGGCGAGTTCCTGACGTGGCTCTCGGAACCGGCCCAACAGAAGCGGTGGCACCAGGAGACGGGGTACTTCCCGGTCCACGAAGACGCGATACCCGAACTTCGGTCGGAAGGCTGGTTCGAAGCGAACCCCCACTATGCCACGGCGTTCGACCAGTTGGTCGGGACGACGGACACCACCGCGACCCGGGGCGCGCAAATCGGGCCGTTCGACACCGTCCGGACCATCGTCGAGGAAGGCATCGACAACGTCCAATCTGTCGACGAGGTGTCCGAACGGTTGACGAGAGTCAACTCGCAGGTCGAGAAACAACTCGAATCGTACGCATCAAAGCGTTAGAAGAATCATTTCGTATTTTTTATCCCTACTATGGAAGCAGTAGTAATCTTTATAATGATTCACTATATTGTTTACTCATAAGGCGGGGTCTTGGATAAACAAGGTCCGCCCATACGGAGAGAACACCAATGGCAGACACATACGTCGGTTCGATCGACCAGGGGACGACTGGAACGCGTTTCATGGTCTTCGACCACAGCGGGCAAGTCGTAGCGAACGCATACGAAAAACACGAGCAGATTTATCCGAATCCGGGGTGGGTCGAGCACGACCCTATCGAGATTTGGGAGAACACCAAGAAAGTCGTCCAGCGCGGATTGGAGGACGCAGACCTCGACGCCAGCCAACTCGAAGCGCTCGGTATCACAAATCAGCGCGAGACGACTATCGTGTGGGACAAGGAGAGTGGCAAGCCGGTCCACAACGCGCTCGTCTGGCAGGACCGCCGGACGACGGACCGCGTCGAGGAGATTCAGGAGGCGGACAAAGTCGAGTGGATTCGTGAGAAGACCGGGCTGGAAGCCGACGCGTACTTCTCGGCCACCAAGACCGAGTGGATTCTCGACAACGCCGAACCGCTGAAGATGGAGGCCTCGCGCGGCGAGGACCTTCACGACCGTGCGGAAGCGGGCGAACTCATGATGGGGACCATCGACGCGTGGCTCATCTACAACCTCACCGGCAACCACATCACTGACGTGACCAACGCGTCCCGGACGATGCTGTACAACATCCGGGACCTCGAATGGGACGACGAACTCCTCGAAGAGTTCAACGTCCCCCGTTCGATGGTGCCGGAGGTCCGACCGTCCTCCGACGAGGACTACTACGGCCACACGGACGCCGACGGCTTCCTCGGCGAGGAGATTCCCGTCGCTGGCGCGCTGGGCGACCAGCAGGCCGCGATGTTCGGCCAGACCTGTTTCGACGAGGGAGACGCGAAGAACACCTACGGGACCGGTTCGTTCTACCTGATGAACACCGGGAACGAGGCCGTCGAGTCCGACCACGGACTCCTGACCACTATCGGCTTCCAGATGTCCGGTGAACCCGTCCAGTACGCGCTGGAAGGGTCCATCTTCATCACCGGCGCGGCAATCGAGTGGCTCGAAGACGTCGACCTCATCAACAACGCCGCACAGACCGCGGAACTCGCCCGGTCCGTCGACTCGACGGACGGGGTCTACATGGTTCCGGCCTTCACCGGCCTCGGCGCGCCGCACTGGGACGGCCGCGCACGCGGCACCATCGTCGGCATGACGCGCGGCACGCGCAAAGAACACATCGTCCGTGCGACGCTCGAATCCATCGCCTACCAGACCCGCGACGTGGCCGAGGCGATGGAGGCCGACTCCGGCGTCGAACTGACCTCGCTTCGCGTCGACGGCGGGGCCGTCAAGAACAACTTCCTCTGCCAACTCCAGTCCGACATCATCCAGACGGACATCGCCCGTCCGGAAGTCGACGAGACGACGGCGCTCGGGTCCGCGTACGCCGCGGGTCTGGCCGTCGGCTACTGGGACACCGTGGACGAACTCCGCGACAACTGGCAGATCGACCGCGAGTTCAGTCCCGAGAAGAGCGCCGACGAAGTCGACAAACTCTACAGCCGCTGGGACGACGCCGTCGAGCGCTCGCTGGACTGGGCACAGGAGGAATAACGGATGGTTTCCGGTCTGCTCCTTCAGATTCCGATATTCGGCGTCGAGGTGCCGCGGTTCATCGCGCTCCTCCTCGCCGCGTTCGCGGGCGGTGCGTTCGGGGCCGCAATCGGCGCGCTCCCGGCGTTCTGTTTCACCGGGTTCATGGTCATCGCCGGTGAGGCGGTGAACATCCTCGTCGCCGAACTCGGTTCGGTACTCGACATCGCTGGCGGCGAAATCGGCGTCGGCGTCACCGGTTCCATCGCGTTCGGTCCGGTCTTCGGGCCGCACATCTCCTTCGCCGCCGGTGCCGCTGCGGCAGCCTACGCCGCGAAAAACGACGGCCTCCCGGAACCGAGCGACGGAGACTATCACCCTGCGAAGGACATCGCCTACGCGCTGGGTACCCGCCCGGACATCCTCGCCGTCGGCGGCGTCTTCGGTATCCTCGGTCTGCTGATTACCCGCGTCTCCGCGGGTATCGGCGCGCCGTGGGACCCCATCGCCATCGCCGTCGTCCTCTCGGCTGTCGTCCACCGCCTCGTCTTCGGCTACCCCATCATCGGGGCTGGCAGCAACAACCTGCTGGACATGACGCCGTTCGAGAAGGGCGAAGAACGCGTCGCCGCCGACGGCGGCACGGTCCAAGCGACCCGCCTCGCGGTCGAACCGTGGCTCCCCCACCAGTACAAGTGGGCTAACGTCGCCATGATCGGCCTCGTCGCCGGTCTGCTCGGCGGCTGGATAGCTATCGTCACCGGCAGTGCGTTCCTCGGGTTCGGTATCTCCGCGGCGTCGCTGACGTTCCTCAACCTCGGCGTCGAGAAGATTCCGGTCACGCACCACATGACCCTCCCGGCGAGTACGGCCGCACTGGCCGTCGCGCCGATGGCTGGCGAACCGACGATGATCATCGCCGCGGCCGTCTTCGGTATCCTCGGCGCACTGGTCGGCGAAGTCGTCCAGCGCATCTTCTACGCGCACTCGGACACTCACTTCGACCCGCCCGCAGCGGCCATCGTCGTCTGCACGTTCATCATCGCCGTGCTGTTCCTGGTGGGCGTGTTCCCGACGGCGGTCTGGATTCCGCTGCCCTGACAACAGCCTTTTTACTACCAACTTCCCATCTCGGGTAGACACTATTCGCACAGGCTATGGATCTCGAAGCGCGAATCAAACGACGCAGACGCCGGAACGGGGCACCGCGACTCGTTCAGGACTACGACTCGCTGTCGCCGGTGACCCACATCGACGAACCGGCCGACCGCGGGCCAGTGCTCGAGCAGTTGCTGGACCACTTGGACCCGGTGTTCGACGGAAACCTCCCGCCGAACGCGTACGTCCACGGCCCGATGGGGGCGGGGAAATCCGCCGTCGTCACGGCGCTGTTCTCCCACCTGAACCAGTTACCCAACGAGACGCGGGCCGTCATTCACACGACGACCCGCGCACACTCACCCACGTCCCCGGCGTTCGTGTACGTCGACGCGAGGAAGACGACCAGCGAGTTCGCGTTCTACCACGCCGTCTTGGACGCACTCGTCGAGGAGGCGGTCCCGGAACACGGCATCGGTACGTCGACGCTCCGCCAACAGTTGCACGAGCGACTGGGGCATTCCCGTGCCGGTGTCGTCGTGGCCGTCGACCACGTCGGCGAATCACGTAGTACAGACGAAGAAACACTCGTAGAGCTGTTCGCGGGCCTCCCGAGTAACGTCAGTTGGCTCGCTATCGGTCGGACGCCGCCACCGGAGACGACGCTGACGGAGTACACTGCCGACTCGATTCACGTCGACCGCTACCAGCGGCAGATGCTCGTCGACGTGCTGATGACGCGGGCATCCGTCGGCCTCGCACAGCAGGCGTTGGACCACGGCCTCGCCCGCCGTATCGCTGAATGGGCGGAGGGCAACGCCCACGACGCCCTCGTGGCGCTGTTCATCGCGACGGAGTTCGCCAGCGACGCGGGACGAAACCAGTTGACCGAGGGCGACGTGGAGGCCGCAATCGACGAGATTCCGGCCCCCTGTGTCTCGCTCGGCATCGTCCTGTCGCTGCCAGCCAACAGGCAGTCGGTGTTACGCGCACTCATCGACCTCGGGCCGGACGAACGCTCGTCGGTCACCGCGACCACGGAGGCAATCGGCGGTCGCTCCTCGGTGGACCTCTCGCCGGGGACGGTCAAACGCTTCCTCTACGAGATGGCCGAAGCGGGCGTCGTAGAGCGCGTGCAATCGACCGCACAGAAGGGACAGGGACGGCCCCCGAGCCGGGTCGTCCCGCGCTTCCCGCCGACGGCGTTCCGTCGGCTCTACGACCTTCGGCAGTAGCGACGCGTCGTCGCTTTTCAGAACGGTACCCAGCGACCGCTCAGCGTGCCTTCGCGGGGTCGCCGGTCCCCTCGGTGAGCGCCGAAGCGAGTGCGCCGCGAACCACCACGTCGTCGCCGAGGTTCGTCAACTGGATGTCGGGGATGTTCGACATCACCATGTCGTCTAAGCGCTCGCGTATCGGGTCGAGTACTTGCTCGGGGTTGTTGATGGCGACGGCGCCGCCGACGTAGACGACCAGCGGCGCGTAGGAGTGGACGATGTTGGCAACGCCGATGGCGTTCCAGTGACAAATCTGTTCGAGGACGTGGGAAGCGAACTCGTCTTCGCCAGCGTACTCGAACACGTCGGCCGCGTCGAACCCTTCGGTGTTGATGGGCAGGGCCGTGTCGACGGGGTCCTCGCGGTGGAGTTGGGTCGCGTAGCGCGGGATGTTCTCGCCCGAGCAGTACGCCTCCCAGTGGCCGTCGTGTCCACATCCACAGGTCATGAAGCCGTGCGGGTCGATGGTGAGGTGGCCCACTTCGCCAGCGTTACCGTCCCACCCGCTGAGGATGTTTCCGTCGACGGCGACGCCAGCACCGACGCCCGAGGAGATGGTGAGATACACCATGTCGTCGGGGTTTCGGTCCGAGTAGTAGCGTTCGCCGATGACCCCGGCGTTGGCGTCGTTGTGGAGATACACCTCGCCGGTCCCGAGCAAGTTCTCGACGGGACCGGTCAGCGGAATCCGGTCGATAGTGTCGGGGAGGTTCGCGGGGTTCTCGACGATACCCTCGGCGAGGTCCAACGGGCCGAACGAACCGATGCCCGCCGCCAGAACGTCGGTCGGTTCGATGTTCGCGGCGTCACAGGCCTCGCGAAGCGCATCGAGGACTGCTTCGGTCACCGCGATGCCGTTGGGCCCGCGTGGTGTCTCGCGTTTGTACGACGCAATCGGCGTTCCTGACGCGTCGCCGATGACGGCGCGGATGTGTGTCGCACCGAGGTCGACCCCAGCGTATGCGGCCATGTTGATGGGAAGGTCGCTCTTCCGCTACTTAATTGCACATATTCGACGCCAGCCGTGTTACCGTTCGTCGCTCAACTGCTCGCGACCGACGGCCTCCTCGTAGATGACGCCGCGTTCGGCGTCGAGCGTGATAATCGAGCCGTCTTCGACGCCGTCGAGGCGCGCGTCGGAGACCATCGGTATCGACAGTTCGCGCGCGATGATGGCGGCGTAACTCGTCAAACCTTCGTGGGCGTCGACGATGCCGCCAGCGCGACTCGTGTCGCCGATGAACTCGCCATCGAAGTTCTCGGGGACCGCGAGAATCGCGCCATCTGGCGCGTCGGTGATGTCCCCGTCCTCGACGTGGAACACCGGACCGGTGACGAGGCCCTCGACGACCGACCGCCCGTTCGCGACCGTTTCGGCGGCGACGTGGACCTTCAGCATGTTCGCCGTGTTCATGCCTTCCAGTTCGGTCATCATCCCCGAGAGGACGACGACGGTGTCGCCGCCCTCGGCAGCCTCCGTCTCCAAGGCCGACTGCACAGCGTTCTGGATGATGGCGTCGGCCCCGTCGGTAGTGTAATCGGTCGTGACGGGCGTGATGCCCCACGAGAGCGCGAGTCGACGACGGACGCGCTCACTGGGCGTCGACGCGACGATGGGGATAGACGGACGGTACTTCGCGGCCTTGAGCGCCGTGTAGCCGGATTCGGAGGCGGCCACGACGGCCGACGCACCGATGTCCCGAGCGAGGAAGCGAGCGGAACGCGCCAAGGCGTCGGTCCGCGTCCCACCGGCAGTGGGGACCCGTTGTTCGCGCGACTCGGCGTACTCTTCGCTCTGTTCCACGTCGCGGACGATGCGGTCCATCGTCTCGACGACGCGAGTCGGATGGTCGCCGATAGCCGTCTCACCGGATAGCATCACGGCGTCGGTGCCGTCCAGGACGGCGTTCGCCACGTCCGAGGCCTCCGCGCGAGTCGGCCGCCGGGAGTGAATCATCGAGTCGAGCATCTCCGTCGCGGTGATGACCGGCACGCCCGCCTGGTGGCACTTGCGGATGATGCGCTTCTGGATGATGGGCACATCTTCCAGGGGACATTCCACGCCGAGGTCGCCGCGGGCGACCATCACGCCGTAGGCGGCCTCGATGATGGAGTCGAGGTTCTCGACGGCCCCGGCGCGTTCTATTTTCGCGATAACGGGGATGTCGACGCCGCGGTCCTCTAAGGCCTGATTTATCTCGTAGATGGCGTCGCCGTCGCGGACGAAGGAGGCGGCCACGAAATCAGGTTCCATCTCGGCGGCCACGTCGAGTTCCTGTTCGTCGTTCTCGGTGATAGTCGGCAGCCCCAGTTCGACGCCGGGGACGTTGACGCCCTTCCGCGCCCCGAGTTCGCCGCCGTTCTCGACG
Organism: Haloarcula marina; assembly: GCF_024218775.1. Classification (NCBI taxonomy): domain Archaea; kingdom Methanobacteriati; phylum Methanobacteriota; class Halobacteria; order Halobacteriales; family Haloarculaceae; genus Haloarcula; species Haloarcula marina. The sequence goes on from NZ_CP100404.1 coordinate 2,017,573, forward strand.
TGAGCGAACACCACGTCGTCCTCGACGCGTTCGACCGTCGTCTCGATGCGACCGTCGTCTAAGAGGACCCGGTCGCCCGACTCGACGCTCGTAATCGACTTCGAGAGGCCGACTTCCTCGGGCGTCGCCTCGTCGCCGACGACGAAGCGAACCGTCGTCCCCTCTTCGAGTTCGATTGGCTTTCGGATGGGGGCGGTGCGGACTTCGGGACCGGGCATGTCGAGCATCGACGCCACGGGCGAGTCGACGGCCTCGTCGACCTCTCGAATCCGTTCTATCATGGTCCGGCGGTGTTCGGGCGAACCGTGGCTCGCGTTGAGTCGCGCGACTGACATACCGGCCTCCGCGAGCGAGGCGATATCCTCGACTGACTCGGAGGCCGGGCCGAGGGTACAGACTATTTTCGCGCTACGCATCGGCCTGTCCTCCGGGGAAAAACGATAGTGAACTCGCACTTCGGTGAATCATACTGAAGCGTACTAAGCCGGGGGATAAGAATCTTGTCGGATGTCGCAGAATTATCCCGCGGTTCGGCGATTATCGGGATATCGCTTCGGTGTCGCCTTCGATGACTTCGCGGACTTCCGCTGGTGAGACGACGGCGATGTCGCCCGGGACCGAACGTTTCAGCGCGGCCGTCGCCGCGCCCCACGCCAGCGCTTCGGGAACGGACTCGCCCGCGAGGTACTGCGAGAGGAAACCGCCCACGAAGGAATCTCCCGTGCCGACCGGGTAGGCGTTCGACGCCTCGAAGGTCGGTTGCTCGTAGACGGTGTCGTCTTCGAGCGCGAGAGCGCCCTTCGAACCCCGGGTGACGACGGTCACGTCGAAGCCGTAGTCGTCCGCAAGTCCGCGGGCGACGGACTCGGCGTCACCGGTTCGGCCGAGTACCGTCTCGGCGTCGCGGCGGGCGGCGACGAGCACGTCGATGTCGGGGAACAGCTCGGTCAGGACCGACTTCGCCGTCGCGGGGTCCCACAGTTTCGACCGGTAGTTGAGGTCGAAACTCGTCACGGTGTCGGCGTCCTGCGCCATCGAGAGGACCTCCGCGGTCGTCGTTTCGAGGGTGTCGGAGAGCGCGGGAGTGATACCGGTGGTGTGGAACCCGGTGGCGTCCGCTATCGTTTCGGTCGGGAGTTCTCCCGTCTCGGCGGTGGTCACGCTGGCGTCGGCCCGGTCGTAGATGACCTCGTTGCCGCGGGGCTTCTGTCCCTGTTCGAGGTAGTAGGTCCCCTGTCGGCCCGCTTCGGGGTCGTCCCAGACGATGTCGGTGTCCACGCCGTGGTTCCGGAGTTCGCCGACGACCCGACGGCCGACGGGCGAATCGGGCAGTTTCGAGGTCCAGACGGCGTCGAGGCCGAGTCGCTGGGCGGCGACGGCGACGTTCGACTCCGCTCCGGCGGCCCGAACGATGTACTGGTCGGCGGTCTCTAATCGCTCCTCGTCGGGTGGAGAGAGCCTGAGCATCGTCTCTCCGAATGTGACCAGGTCTGTCATGTGCCCACCTCGTCGCCCGCTCGGTATAAATCCCTGAGAGACGCGTCGGCCGCCGGATTCGAAACGGTGACCGCGGCGATTAGGCCGGTCCCCCGCCGAACATCGCGTCGAACACCTTCCGCTGGCTCTTTCTGAGGTGCTGGTGGAACGTCGGCGGGGCGATATTCAGCGCGTCTGCCACGTCCTCCCCGGTGGCATCTCGGGGCCAACCGAAGAATCCAGCGTGGTAGGCCGTCTCCAGGGCGGTGTACTGCCGCTCGGTGAGGTCGGTTGTCAACAGATTCACCTCCGCGCTCTCGTCCTGGTCCGGAAGAGTCAGTTGCTGTCGTTTGAGCAGCGTCACGTCCGGTTCGGCGTCGGTGACCGCGTCGATGACCCGACCCACGTCCACGCTCGGCGGTAGGTGGACCGTGAACTGGTACTCGCCGTTCTCGACGACGGCACCCTCGATGGACCCGCCCATCGACGCGACCACCGAGAGTATCGGCGGCTTCGAGACGGACAGTTCGAACCGCGGTTCGTCGCCCTCGCCCCGGACGGTCACGTCCTCGTAGAACGGGAGTTCGTCGGCCATCGACCGGACGGTGTCGAGGCCCTCCGGCGTCGTGTGGCCGAAGATGAGGTACTCGTCGTCGCCCACCGGGACGGTGTGGTCGAGGTAGATGGACTCCTCGTCGGACTGTTCGAACTCGTACGCCGAGAGGAAGTTCGGTATCAGAAGTTCGAGTTCGACGACTTCGTCGCTCAACAGCGCCTGCTTTCGGTCCACGGCCGCGATTGCGTGACCGACTACCTCGCCGAGTTGACTGATGACGCGTCGCTCGCTGCGTTCGAAGGCCTCCGGCCGGTCGGAATAGACGTTCAACACCCCGTAGGTCGTGCTCTCGTGCGTAATCGGGACGGCCGCCGAGGACCGGAATCCGTACTCCGACGTGATGTCCCACCACGGTTCGTACTGCGGGTCCGCGTCGGCGTGCTGTATCGTCTGCGTCTCGCCGGTTCTGAGCGCGCGACCAGTCGGTCCCTCGCTCTTCTCGTCGTCCGGGTCGACGGAGATAGTGAGGTCGTCGAGGTAGCCCTCGACCCCCGATTCGGTCCGCAAGCGCACCGTCTCCGAGGCGCTGTCTACCTCGCCGGTCCACGCGAAGAGGTAGGAGTCTGTCGCGGCGAGGTGGTCGCAGACGGTCCGCTCTATCTCCTCGCGCGTCGATTTCTCGATAATCGCTTCGGTCGTCTCCCGAACGACTTCGTTGAGGCTGTTCAACGCGGTGAGTTGCTCGCGGCGGCGGGCGGACTTTCGCTCGTGTCGGTGCCGTCCAATCGCGGACGCGAGGATGTTCGCGACCGACTGGACGAAGTTCGCGTCGTACAGGGAGAACTCCTTCACCTCGGTATCGTGGGTTCCGAGAATCCCCCACGGGTTCTCTGTCGGGCCGATGGTCGTGCTGATACCGCTCCGAACGTCGTGGTCACGGAGCAGGTCGGGGCCGCTGAACCGCGTCTCCGTTTCGAGGTTCTCGACGACGACCGCCGCCTCCGTCGACAGCGTGTAGGAGGCCTGTGACTCGTTCTCTATGGCCGACACCGTCGCGGACCCGACCACGCCGTCGTTCCAGCCGACACCCGCCCGGAGGAAGAGTTCATCCGCCTGGGCGTCCAAATCGAGGACCTTACAGTAATCGTTGCCGAGCGTTTCGGCGACGATAGCGGACGCCTCGTCGAACAGCGCGTCGAGGTCCGAGGCTTCGAGCGCCCGTTGGCCGAACTCCGCGACCACCTCTTGTTGTTGTACCCTATCTCTGAGTTCGCGCTCTCGGCTGACCCGGTCACGCACGTCGCGGACGACGCCCACCTTGTGTGCGTGGCCACCAGTTCCCGACAGCGCACTGAACCGACTCTCCGCTCGAATCGTCGTCCCGTCCGCACATTGGATGTCGGCTTCGATGACTGCACTGCCCCCTTCGGACGCGAGTTCCCCCATCCGGTCTCGCGAATCGTTCGAAACGTCTTCCGAGACGACCAGCGAACAGTGGCTCCCGAGCAACTCCGCCCGGTCGTAGCCGGTCATCTCCACGTAGGCGTCGTTGACTTCGGTGAAGCAAAAGTCCTCGTCGAGGACGTACACGCCGTCCTCTATCGTCTCGACGATAGTCTCGTACAGTTCCAGTTCCCGCTCTCGCTCGACCCGTTCGGTCACGTCCCGCATGTAGACGACGACGCCCTCGACGGCCGGGTCGTCGAGGAGGTTCCGGCCCGCCGCTTCGACGATGACCCGGTCACCGTCGTGCCGTTCCAGGCGGAGTTGCACCTGCGGTTCGCGGGACGGGTCGTCGAGGAGACGGGTGAACTGTTCCCGTGCCGTCTCCCGGTCGTCGGGATGAACGACCGAAAGCATGGACTCACCGGTGAGGTCGTCGGGGTCATAGCCGAGGAGGCGCGCCGCGGTCGGAGTGACTTCGCTGAACCGACCGTCGGCGTCGACGACCATATTGGCGTCCTTGGACTCTCGGTACAGCGTCTCGTAGCGGGAGAGGTCGCGCTCTCGTTCCTTGCGCTCGGTGATGTCTCGGAAGTACATCGACAGCCCGCTTTCGGACGGATACAGGTTCACCTCGAACCACGTCTCTTCCTCCGGCGCGTACGTCTCGAAGGAGGCGGAGTCCTGCGTCTCGACGGCGCGCTTACAGGCCGTCTCGACCGCTGCGTCGAACACGTCGTCGAACGTCGCCCAGGCGTCTCGGCCGACGAGCGACTCCGGCGACCGGTCGAACACGGCCGCCGCGCGCTCGTTCGCGTGGACGAACCGCCCCTCGTCGACCGCGAGGAACGCGTCGTCGATACGAGTGAACACGTCTTCCAGTTCGCGCTGGAGTTCCGCTCGCTGGCGTTTGAGCCGTCGTTCCTTCAGTTTCCGTTCGGTCACGTCGCGACCGACGCCGGTCAGGCCGACGACGCGCCCGTCGCGGTCGGTTATCGGCGTGCCGCTGAACTCGTAGGGAATCGTCTCGCCGTCGCTCGTCGCGATGTCCGCCTCCACCGTCGTGCTCTCACCGGCGAAGACGCGGTCGATAGCCTCGGCGACCGCCGGAACGTCGCCGTCGGCGATGAACTCGGTCGGTCCCATCGTGGCGATCTCGGCGTCCGTGTAGCCCGTCACCGCCTGCAACTGGTCGTTCCATCGGAGGAACTGACCGCTCGTGTCGAACGCGTAAACCATGTCGCGCTGGGAGTTGAGGACGCTCTCGCTGAAGGAGACTTCCTCGCGCAGTCGGTCCTCGTAGCGCTGATAGTCGGTGTCGTCGCGGACGACCACCACGAACTCGCTCTCGTGGGTATCGGGTCCGACGCGTTCGACGGTGACCGTCGCCGGGAATCGGGTTCCGTCGGCGGTTCAGCCCTCGGCGTCCGCCGCGAGTGCGTCGTCGGCCGCGGCCGAGAGGTCGTCGACCACGTCCCGACCGCGCTCCGGGTAGTCGTACAGCGTCGAGAGCGGTTCGCCCGTGATTTCGTCGGCCCCGTAGCCGAACAGACGGGCGGCGCTGTCGGTCCACCGCTCGACAGCGCCCGCGTCGTCGACGTCGACCACCGCGTGCCGGTCGGTCGCACGGTCCAGCGCCTCGAACCGTCCCTCGACCGCGGCGAGTTCCCGCGTCGCGTCTCTCGCGTCGGTAATGTCGATGACGACGCCGAGGAGGCGGTCGTCCTCGCCATCCGGCCCCGAGACGACAGTGGTCCGCTCTCGAACCCACCGGTCGGCCCCGTCGGCGGTCCGAATACGATAGTCGGTGCGACCGCCGTCTCCCTCGGTTCGCACCGTCTGTACGTGGCGCTCCACGGAGTCCCGGTCCTCCGGGTGAACGATGTCGGCCGACCAACTGACCGCATCGGATTCGATAACCGCCGCGTCGTACCCCGTGAGCGCCGCGGCCTCGTCGTCGATAGCGCCGACCACCCACTCGCCGTCGTCCCGGTGGCGACAGACGGCACCGGGGAGGGTTTGCGCGAGGTCCGAGAACGTCCGGGCACGGTCACTGCTCGTGTCAGGCACGGTCGACGGCCGCCACCAGACTCGGCCGCCCGCGCCGACCTTCTTCGTCTCCAGTACGTCGTTGTCTGCGAGTCTGTCGAGACGCGCGTACGTGCTCCGGCGGCCGAGTTCGAGCGCATCCGCCACTTCGGGCGTCGTCCACGGTTCGCCCGAGCGTTCGAACACCGAGAGCGTCTCCCGGAGGGGGCCGGTCAACGAATCGAGTGTCATCGGAACCCTTACTCAGCAAACATATATCAACATTCCGCCGGTGGAGTCTCCGGGTTCAGGGTGGGAATTCGGGACGAGAAATCGTTTCGGTCGAAAGCGCGTAATTCCAACCACGTTACAGGACGCGAACCAACGACGGCGAAACGACCGCTACCTAATTGTTATTAGGTCAGCCTTAGGGGCGAGACGTGCTTCGTTACGAACACTCCGGGGCAGCGAATACCCCCTGAATCACCACCGATGTCACCGATAAACTTGGACGTCATCGAAGAATTTCCGATGACGAACGGACTGTCGCGAACTGAACAGTACTCGCTCCTGTCCTCGCCGGAGCGACGGGCGACGATGCACGCCCTCGCTGGCCGGACGAGTTCCCTGGCGCTGGCGGACCTCGCGGCGACCCTCGTCGAGGACGACAGATGGCCATCCGACGACGATGGTGACCGTCGAATCGCCGCGACACTCCATCACATCCACCTCCCCAAGATGGACGCCGTCGATATCATCGACTACGACGCCGACGCCAACGTCGTCGACCCGGTTCCCGAGGCCGCGAGGGCCACCGATAGCCCCCGATAGCGGGATTCGGCCGGATTTTCGTACAGTCACCCGTTCTCGGCGTTATCTGACGCCCGACCCACACTGGATGGGTCGAGTATAGTTCAGCTCTGACGACATTAATCTGAGGGATGATACTTCATATCTCCAAAGGCTTTTGTACCCATATTTTGCACACAGTTCTATGGATAGTAGGGCAACGAGTGAGACGGCGACGCTGTCTCGGCGGACGTTTCTCAGAGCGACTGGTGCGTCGGGGCTCGCCGGACTCGCCGGATGTGGTGGGGGGAGCGGCAGTGGCTCGGGGACATCGACAGCGGAACGCATCGGCAATTATCCCGTCTCAGGGGATACCGTCACGTTCGGATTCAACGTCGCCCAGTCGGGGCCGTTCTCGACGACGGGCGACGAGGGACTTCGCGGTCACGAACTCGCGGTCAAACACATCAACGAGGGTGGGGGATGGGTCAACAACAAGTTCTTTCCGCGACTGAGTGGCGAGGGCCTCCTCGGAAAGACGGTCGAAACGGTCGTCAGAGACACGCAGAGCGACCCCGAGACGGCGCGGGACTCCGCGGCGTCGATGATAGAGAACGACGACATCATCATGCTGTCGGGCGGGTCGACCAGCGACACCGGCCTCGCCCATCAGGAGTTGGCGGCCGAACACGAGGTCATCTACATGTCGACGATGACCCACATCGACTCGATGACCGGCCAGAAGTGCAACCGGTTCACGTTCCGGGAGATGTTCAACAGTTACATGACGGCGAAGGCGCTCACGCCCGTCCTCGTCGAGGAGTTCGGTTCGGACGTGAACTTCTTCCAGTTGTACTCCGAGGACCAATGGGGGTACGCACAGCGCTCACAGATGAAGGAGTTCCTGACCGACGCCGGGTGGCAACCGGTCGGGAGTCTGGGGGCCCAGTTGGGAACGCGGGACTTCACGCAGTACACGGCGGACATCGAGAACGCCGACGAAGACGTTCTCGTCCTGAACTTCCGGGGACTCGACGCGGCGAACGCCGTCCGCGCGGTCCGCGAGGCGTTCCCCGAGGAGAACGTCGTCATCCCGCTCTACACCCGGGCGGTCGCGCAGACGGCCGCGGGTGCAATCGAAGACGTTCTCGGGACCATCGCGTGGGACACGTCCATCGTGACGCCGCTGTCGGGCCAGTTCATGGACTCGTTCAGTAACGAGTACAAGGGCGGCACGAACTCCACGTCGTCGTGGATACCCTCCGGCCCGGCCCACGTCGCCTACACGCAGACGCTGCAGTACGCCCACGCCGTCGCTCGCGCCGAGACGTTCGACCCGAACGAGGTCATCTCGGCTCTGGAGGGGTGGGAGTACGGTGCGGGGATGGGCGCACAGACGATGCGGGCATGCGACCACCAGTCGATGCGTCCCGTCCCAATCGTCAGGGGACGGCCGCGCGAACAGCAGAGTCTCGGTCGGTACTACGACTTGGTCGAGACCACACGGGAGGCGACGTACCCGTGCACCGAGGGACCGGCGACCGACTGCTCGCTGGACGGTAACTAACTATGAGTGGACAGGACACACCTCTGGATGGGGAATCGAGCGGCGACGATGCGAGCGGCGGTCTCCTCGCGACGATTACGCCGGACCCGATTCGGCGTAACTTCGCGCTGAAGTTCGGTATCGTGCTGGTGGTGATGGCGCTGTCCGTCGGCGTCGTCGGCATCGCCGCCACGGAACAGGTCCGTACCTACACCGAGACACAGGTCACCGACGAGTACAGGGGCGTCGCCGCACAGGAGGGGGACATCATCGAGCAGTGGTTCGAACGCAACCGCCTGTCGGTGCAGTTCGTCTCCTCGAGTGACGGGTGGACCACCGACGATACCGAAGACCTGCGGGCGGAACTCCGCAATCGGGAAGCGGGGCTATCGGCCGACGTGTCGAGCGTCCACCTGGTCGAACGGCAGATAACCGGCACGAACGTCGTCGCGAGTACGTCGCTGAGTGCCGACACGAACGTCTCGACCGTCGGTCGGGGATGGACGGCCGACACGTCGTTCGACCGGGCGGGAGAGGTGACCCACTCCGGCGTCTACGAGACACAGACCGGTCCCGTCGTCGGGTTCATGAGTCCCGTCGACGCCTCCCAGAACCGGTATATCGTCATCGAGTACTCCGTCGACAGCATCACCGAGTCCCTGCAAGGCTCAGAGCGCGCAGAGGGTGGATTCACGCAGGTCGTGAACGGTTCGAACGTCGTCATGTTCGACGAGAGCGCCGAGGGCGGCGTCGGCGACGAGATGCTCCAGCAGTACGCGTCGGGCGGTGAAGCGACCCAGCCGATTTCGCAGGCCAACGACCTGCGCGGCGGCGACCAAGCGGCGGGCGTCATCGCCACCATGCCCGCGGGCGACGTGGTCGCCGAGCAGTACACCGTCGGCTTCTCGCCCATCGAGGGCACCGACTGGGTCGTGCTGGTCCACGCCCCGTATTCGGCGGTGTTCGGATTCGTCCAGAACGTCCAGTTGTACGGTATCGTCGGGACCGTCGTGATGGTCCTGCTCATCGGCGGCGTCGGCGCGGTACTCGGCTACAACACCGCGACAGCCATCGACCGCCTCACCCGAAAGACCGAGCAGATGCGCGAGGGTGACCTCGACGTGGACATCTCCTCGTCCCGCATCGACAACATCGGTCGCCTGTACGACGGGTTCGCCGACATGCGCGACGCGCTCAAACAGCAAATTAACGAGGCTCAGCGCGCACAGAAGGAGGCGGAAGTCTCCCGCGCCGAGGCGATGGAGGTCAACAAGTACCTCCAAACGAAGGCCGAGGAGTTCTCGGAAGTGATGGAGGCGACGGCCGCCGGGAACCTCACCAGGCGGATGGAGACGGACGGCGAGAATCAGGCCATGGACCGCATCGCGAGCGAGTTCAACGGCATGATAGACGAACTGGAGAAGACCATCGGCCAACTCGACAGTTTCGCCGACGAAGTGGCCGACTCCGGTGACGTGGTGCTGACCAGCGCCGAGTCCGTGCGCGACGCCTCCGAACAGGTCGCCGAGTCCGTCCAGAAGATTTCCGACGACGCCTACGACCAGAAAGAACGGCTCCAGACGCTCTCGGAGGACTTGGACGAACTCGTCGAGCAGTTACAGCGGTTCCAAGACGAGAACCCCGAAGTCGAGATGGCCGACTCGCTCGCGGCGTTCCAGACGACGGCGACGACGCTACAGGAGGCCGCGGATACCAGCGAGAACATGATGGCCGAATCCGAGACGGTCGCCGGGGCCGCCGAGGAACAGGCCGCAGAACTGAACGAAGTGTCGTCGCGCGCCGAACGACTCAAGCGCTACGCGCAACCGCTCGGCGACATCCTCGGCCGGTTCCAGACCGAGGCCGAACACGAGTTCGTCTTCTCGGGCGGCCCCTCGCAGGGCCTCGCGGAGAACGACGACAACTGACCGGCGAGAGGAGTTTTTCGATTCGCCGACTCAGGGCGATTCGTCCTCGCCGAGAATTTCGCGGGTCCGCGCGGCGGCGGTCAACACCGGGAACGTCCACTGTTGGTCGTCGTACAGGAGCGTACACAGGCTCACCCTGTTCTCCCCGGGCAGTGCCACCTGTCGGTCTAAGTGCCGTTGCCGGGTTTCGACGACGCCTTCGAGCGTCTCGGCGAACGTCGACTCGTACCAGTGTGGGATGGTGATGCCGTCGAGGCCGACGACGAGTTCCATCAGGGAGTCGCGCGCCGTCTCCAGCGACGACTCCTCGCGGTCGAGCGTCTCCAGAAACCGCTCCCGTTCGGTCGCCGCGTCTTTGGCTGCCGTGACGAGCGCCTGTTTGTACGGCGCAGTGAACTGCCCGCCGTTGGGGCGAAACCGTTCGGCGAGTGCCTCGCCGAGTTCCAACATCACGTTCTCGACCAGCGACTCGTCGTACACCGCCTCGTAGTGCGGGACGCTCATCACTGTCTCTCGGTACGCCTCGCGGACACGTTCGAGTTGTGAGCATCGGTCCTGCCGAGTCTGCAGGGTCTGTGACTGCGCCATCGGTAGCCACTGTGGTTCGGCGGCATCGACGTCGGCGACCCGCGACGCGAAGGCTTCGAAGGCGTCGGCTTCCGCGGCGACTTCAGACTGCTCTGCCTCGACGATATCGAGCGCCGTCGTGACGGGGCCGAGGACGTGCCGCCGAAAGGATTGGAGGTATCGGGTCCCAGAGACGTTGGTGTCAATCATTATCACGACTTCGTGCGACTATAACTAAAATGTTTGTTTCACCTATATCTTGCCGAGCGGTCGTTATCACTGTCCAAATCGGGTGATTGGATTCATTACATTGGATATCCAATTTTTGAGCATATACCTATTTCAGCACTATTCTATATTATTGCGCCTCACAAGTCGAAACACACTAAAACCAACTAATAATCATATTTCGCTCGATGAGAACACCGAAGTCACTGCGCCCCGTCGTTCACGTATGTCTCGGGGCGGCCCACTCGTCGTACTGCTGCTCGCCGCCGCCCTGCTACTCGCAGGGTGTGGGGAGCTATTGGGGACCGGCGGGTCCGCCGACGAACCGGCGGTGACGCCCGCACCCGTACCGGAGACGGCGGTGACCCCCACCCCCACCCCGACGCCGACACCGGAACCGAACGGTCGGTCGCTCGCGGGCGGCGCGTCACAGCGCGGACACTGGGTCGGGGTCGTGAGCGATGCGAACCGAACAGCATCCGCGCAGGGACGATACCTGTCGCTCCGGCCGACCTGCGACCGGCCGCCGGGCCTCGTCGTCCACATACAGGTGAACGCGCTCCAGAACGACGACCCGGTCACGCACGCTGGCGTCAACGCGACGTGGCGGTTCATGGCCCTTTCGTACCGATCCGCGTTCGGGTCGTACGAGGACTTCGTCGACGTAGTCACGTCAGAGTATCGCCCGCTCCTCTCCCCCGCGACGGTGACCTACGAACCGCTGGTCCGCGACGGCGCGTTCGCGTCTCAGCGAGTCAAAGTCACCGATGGGAACGAGACGAGCGTCTACACGTGGCGACTGGAACTCCAAATGATACAGACCATAGAACCCTACGGCGGGTGCTGGATGACGACGAGCATCACCGCGTCGTAATCGCAGGGGGGTCACGCCCCCTCGCCGTCGTCGAGCGCGCCCGACCGGTCGGTCTTGCCCGTCCGCGTCGTCGGCAACTCCTCCACGAACGCGATTCGCCGCGGGCGCTTGTGCGGCCCGAGGTGGTCAGCGACCGTCGACCGCAACGCCGCCGCGAGGTCGTCGGTGGCCGTCGCGTCCGCCGCGGGGACGACGAACGCGACGACTCGCTGCCCGCGCTCCGGGTCCGGTTCGCCCTCGACGCGGACGGCGGCGACGGCGGGATGGTCCGAGAGCACGCCCTCCACTTCGAGCGGGCTAACTCGATAGCCCGAGGTGATGATGACGCTGTCCTTCCGTCCGAGGTGCGTGAGTGTCCCGTCGTCGTCGAACCGGCCTAAGTCACCGGTCCGGAGGAACTCGTCCGACAGCACCGCATCGGTGGCCGCCGGGTCGCCGACGTACTCTCTCATCACGACTGGGTCCGGGCAAACGACCGCTATCTCGCCGGTTTCGCCCGTGGGCACCGCCGCGCCGTCGTCGTCGACGAGGACGATATCGTGCCCGGGATACGCCCGTCCGAGCGCCTCGTCGGTGCGATAGACGCCCGCCACCTCGCCGACCAGCGCGTTCGCCTCCGTCTGTCCGTACGATTCGCTGACCGTCACGCCGAGGGTGGCTTCCGCCCACGACGAGACCGCCGCCGGGAGCGGTTCGCCGCCGCACATCACCGCTTCGAGGTCGGGCACGGCCGTCGGCGCGGGGTCTGCCTCGTTGCGAATCGTCCGGAGCGCCGTCGGCGGCAGGAAGGCGTGCGTGACGCCCTGTGCCTCGGCGAGTGTCAGGGCTCGCTCGGCGTCGAATCCCCGTCGCCGAACCGAGGAGACGACGGTGCCGCCGACGGCGAGCGTCGGGAACACCACGTCGAACAGTGCCCCGGCCCACGCCCACTCCGACGGCGTCCACGCTCGCGCCCGACGGGCGGCCGCCTCGTCGAACAAGCCGAACCAGCAGTGATAGCCGGGCAGTGACCCCAGCAGGTACTGGTGACTCTGGAGGACGCCCTTCGGGTCGCTCGTCGACCCCGACGTGTACAGAATCATCGCCGGGTCCGACGGCGACGTGGCGACCATCGGCGGGTCAGCGGGGGCCTCGACGTTCTCCGTGTGGGCCGCAAGCCCTCCGAGCGCGTCGTTTCCACTGTCGACGGTGACGGAGAGGACCGTCGACGGGCCGGGGAGACCGTCCTCCGCGCTCTCCCACCGTACGGCGTCGACGATGAGCGCCGTCGCGTCGCTGTGGGCGAGCAGATGGGCGAACGAGTCGTCCCCGACGAGCATCGAGACGGGGACGACGACGCCGCCGAGGCGGAGGACGGCGAGGTGTGCGACCACCAGTTCCGGACACTGGGGGAGACAGACGGCGACCCGGTCGCCGCGGCCGACGCCCGATTCGGCGAGTCGTGCGGCGAGCGTCGCCGAGGCGCTGTCGAGGTCGCCGTACGTCAGCGTCCGGGTGCGGTCCGGTGCGTCGACCGCGCCTTCGGGGACGTGCGAGAGGGCGAGGCGGTCGGCCGGACCCGAGAGCGCGTGGTCGGCGAGGTTGTACGTCGCCGGAACCCGCCACGCGAACCCGTCTCGCAGGTCCTCGTAGCTATCCGGGTCGCTCGGCAGGTCGTAGCCGGTCCACGTCATCGGTCGCCAAGCACCGTCGAGAGGGCTTCGGCGACGTAGTACTGCGTCCAGACCAGTTCCGTGTCGACGGCGTACTCGCCGGGCCGGTTGAAACACCCCTGTTCGACCCGCCCGTACGAGGGGTCCTGCGCGTCCGTGACGAGGTAGTTCCCTATCAACGAGTCCAGTATCTCCCACCCGATGTCTCGGAGGTCGGTGACGGCCGGACGGTCCGGGAGCAGGGTCAGCAGGCCGTAGGCGGTAATGGCCGCGGCGCTCGTGTCCCGCGGTTCCGAGGCCGCGTCCGGAACCTCGAAGTCCCAGTGTGGGACCCTGTCGGTCGGCGCGTGTTCTCGGTAGTACGCCACCGACCGTTCGAGGGCTTCTCGATACCGGTCTGCGTCCGTCGCTCGATAGGCCGCCGCGAGTCCCGCGATGTTCCACGCCTGTCCGCGCGCCCAACAGGTGTCCGCCCCGTGGGCCAGTTCGTTGTACTGTCGCTCCAGCGCGCCCCTCTCGTCGAAGACGGCGTGATGCCACGTCCGGCCGTCCCCCCGGAGGTACCAGTCGAGGTGGCGGTCCGCGTGGGAGACGGCCACGTCCCGAAACCGGGGGTTCTGCGTCTCCTCGTAGGCACGCCACAGCACCGGGACGGCGGTGTAGAGGTTGTCGACGGCCCCGAGGCGTTCGCCCGGTGGGCCGTGGTCGGAGTCGGGACCCCGGAACTGCTCCGGACCCTTGATCGCCAGTTTGCCGAGCGGAATCTGTCGGGCGCGTTCGTCGAACGCGTCGGCCATCGCGTCCGCGCCTTCGAGTCCGATACCGAACAGCGTCCGGTCGCCACAGGCATCGTAGGCGCGGAATCCGGCGTAGAGAAAGTTCATCCCGCAGAACATCGAGTCGCGCGGCATGTACTCGTACATCGCGTCGGTGTGTTCTCGGGCGGCTTGCTCGAACCGGTCGCGCGTCTGCTCGTCGTCCGCGTGGCTCGCGGCGGTCCAGAGCAGTCCGATCCAGTGGCCGCCGCACCAGTTGCCGTTCGCCGTCGTCTCCCACGCATCGCCCTCCCGGTCGTACACGTACGGAAACCTGTCTCCCGTCTCGTCGAGCGTCGTCTCGACCCGCGTGAGCACCGCGTCAAGCGCGGCTCGGTACGGGCCGCCAGCATTTGACATACCTTCTCTTACCGGTCGCGAATATTGAAGTTGTGGGCCGGTCAGTCGACCGTTCCGCCCACGATTCCCTCGTCGGCGAGACGCGTCCGCTCGTCGGCGTCGTATCCGAGTTCCGCGAGGACTTCGCCCGTGTGTTGGCCGGGAAGCGGCGGCGGCGACCGGGTCTCGGCGGGCGTCTCGGACATTTCGACCGGGTGCCCGACAGTCTCGAAGGTTCCGTCCGTGGGGTGGTCGAGTTCGACCAGAATCTCGTTGTGCTCGACCTGCGGGTCCGCCGCAAGGTCCGCGAAGTCGTTGACCTCGGCCGCCCACACGTCCGCCTCAAGCAGCGTCGCCAGCAACTCGTCGCTCTCCTGTTCGCGAGTGTACGCTTCGAGCGTCCGCTTTATCTCGTCGCGGTGTTCGTACGTCTCGGCGGCCGTCTCGTAGTCTGCGAGCGCGGGGAGGTCGAGCGTTTCAGCGAGGGCCGCCATCGGAGCCATCGCGATTGCCACGTAGCCGTCCGCCGTCTCGTAGATGCCGTACGGACCGCCGAGCCACGCCTGCGCGACGCCTTCCTCGCTGCGCTCGAACTCCGTGTCCATGTTCAGCGCGGCGGTAATCTCCTGACACTGGAAATCGATGGCGGCGTTCAGGAGGTTCACCTCGACGCGTTGGCCCTCGCCGGTTCGTTCCTTGTGGAACAGCGCGAACATCGTGTGCAGGGCGATGAGCATCGCCGCGTGTTCGTCGACGACGGCGGTTCCGGCGGGCGTCGGCGGGTCGTCCTTCCGCCCGGTGTAGTTCGCCAGTCCGCTCATCGACTGCAAGAGGAGGTCCTGTCCGGGCCGCTCGGCGTAAGGGCCGTCGCGGCCGAATCCCGAGGCCGAGACGTAGACGACGTCGGGGTTCACCTCGGTCACGTCGTCGTAGCCGATGCCGAACTTCTCCATCACACCGGGTCGGAAGTTCTCCACCACCACGTCCGCATCGCTCGCGATGTCGAGGGCGAGTTCGCGGCCCTCGTCGGATTTGAGGTCGAGCGTGACCGACCGCTTGTTGCGGTTCATGGCGAGGAAGAAGGGGCTGACGCCGTCCAGCAGTTCGCCGCCCGCCTCCAAATCTCGCTCCCACTCCCCGCCGAGTCGCTCTATCTTGATTACGTCGGCCCCCATGTCACCGAGTTTCTGGGTGGCCCACGGCCCCTGCATCATCTGCGTGAAATCGGCGATTTTCACGCCGTCGAGTGCCCGCTCCATATCCGTTACACGTCGTGGCTCGGGCATAAACGTTGGTTTCGACGGTACACTTAATGTCGACTCCGCTGTCGGTTCGGACATGCCAACGCTTCGATTGGTCGGGCGGCCGTTCGAGGGGTTCGAGAACGCGCTCCAGCGACAGATGGACTCGTTCGCCGCGTCTGTCGACGCCGACGTTACCTTCGAACGCGACCATCGCCCGCTTCCCGAGATTCACGAGGAGTTGCTCGATACCGGCGACATCGCCGACGGCCGGTACGACCTGTTCCTCTGCCTGAGCGACTGGCTGCCGATGGCCGCCGACGCGGGCTACCTCGAACCGCTGGACGACCGGATGGCGGCAGACCCGCCCGAAGACTGGCCCGAAGGCTGGGCCGAGAGCCTGCGCGGCCTGATGGCCTACGACGGCACGACCTACGGCGTCCCGTACCACGACGGCCCGGAGATATTCCACTACCGCGAGGACTGCTTCGAGAGCGTCGACGAGCAACGGGCGTTCCGCGAGGCGTACGGTCGCCCCCTCTCTGTGCCGCGGACGTGGGACGAGTTTCTGGAGGTAGCGTCGTTCTTCACGCGACCCGACGAGGACATGTGGGGGACCGTCGTCGCCGCGAAACCGGACGGCCACAACGACGTGTACGACTTCGCCATCCACCTGTGGAGTCGCGGCGGACAGTTGCTCGACGACGAGGGCACCCCGGCTTTCGACAGCCCCGAAGGTCGAGAGGCGCTCCAGTACTACCACGACCTGATTCACGAACACGAGGTGGCGCCGCCGGAATCCGTCGAGATGGAGAGCGTCGAGACGGGGCAGTTCTACGCCGACGGGAAGGCCGCGATGATGTGGAACTGGTCGGGTTTTGGCGCGATGGCCGAGGACCCCGACTCGGCGGCGTTCGGCCGGACGAACTACGGCCTCATCCCGCGGGCGGACGCCGCCGCGGGCGAGCACACCTCGCTGACGGTGTGTTACGGCCTGACCGTCCCCGCCGGGGCCGAGCATCCGGACCTCGCCTACGACTTCATCCGCCACGCCGCCTCGCCGGAGAACGACCGCATCACGACACAAGAGGGAGCGTCGGGGACGCGGTTCTCGACGTGGCGCGACCCCGAAATCCTGCGGTCGAACACGTTCTACTCGATATTGGAAGAGGTGAACACCGGCCCGGTGAACACGCTCCCACGCATCCCCGAGTACACGGAGTTGAACGAGATTCTGAACGAGATGGTCGAGGCCGTCGTCGTCGACCGGTCGATGTCGGTCGAGGACGGCCTCGCCGAGGCCGACGAGCGAGCGCGAGCGTTGCTGGAGTGAGCGGTCGGGGCGGTCGTCGACCGTCCGCAGAGCGTGCGACCGAGTAACACTTATCGCCGTCCGCCGGGTTTCCTCCACTATGAGCGAGACAACGGCCAGCGATAGCGACGCCGAGACGGTCGATTTCGACGGGCTCCCGATGCGTATCGGCCTCGGTCAGTTCATGGACCCAACGCCGGAGAAACTCCGCTTCTGCAAGCAGTTGGGCGTCGACGACATCCTCCTGAACATGTATCGGTACTCGCCGGACTACCCGCACATGCCCGACAACGAGCGGATTCCGTTAGAGGGCGACGAGGAGTGGTCGTACGAGAACCTCGTCGAACTGCGCGAACGCGTCGAGTCGGCGGGCCTCCGCCTGAACGCCATCGAGAACATCCCCATCTCCTTTTACGACAAAATCATGCTCGGTCGGGAGGGGAGGGAGAGGCAGATGGAACACGTCAAGACGACCATCAGGAACATCGGCCGGGCGGGCATCCCGATGTTCGGCTACCACTGGATGCCCGGCGGCGTCTGGCGCAACACCGACGTGACAGTTCGAGGCGGCGCGGGCGCGTCCGGGTTCGACCTCGATGCCGTCCCAGACGACTTCACCCACGGCCGGGAGTACACCGAGGAAGAACTGTGGGACAACTACGAGTACTTCCTCTCGGAACTGCTCCCCGTCGCCGAGGAGGCGGGCGTGCAGATGTGTCTGCACCCCAACGACCCGCCCGTGCGGTCGCTCGGCGGCGTTCCACAACTGTTCCGCAACTTCGAGAACTTCAAGCGGGCTATGGAACTGGTGCCGAGCGAGAACCACGGACTGGAGTTCTGTCTGGGCTGTTGGTCCGAGATGGGCGAGGATTTGCCCGAGGTCATCCGCTACTTCGGCGAGCGCGACAAACTGTTCTACGTCCACTTCCGCGACGTGGACGGGACGGTCCCGCGGTTCAACGAGACGTTCGTCGACCAGGGGAACTACGACGCCTACGAGATTCTGTCGCTGCTGGACGAGGTGGGATTCTCGGGCCTCGTCATCCCGGACCACGTCCCCCACGTCGAGGGCGACACCGACTGGGAACACCGCGGGCGCGCCCACGCCGTCGGCTACCTGAACGGGATGCTGAACGCGATTCGCCACGAGCGCGGGCGCTGACTCGACGCACCGGGACCTACCCTTAAGTCGGTCGCCCCTGATTTCTGACTATGGCGGCAGAGCGACACACAGACCGGACAGTGATAGTGACCGGCGCGGCAAGCGGTATCGGCCGCGGCATCGCGAACCGATTCGGCGAGGAGGGCGCGAACGTCGTCGTCGCCGACGTGCGACGCGAACCGAAACAGGGCGAGAAGTACGACACCGACGTGACGACGCCGACGGACGAACTCGTCAGCGAGGAGACGGCGGGCGACGGAACGTTCGTCGAGACGGACGTGGGCGACCCCGACAGCGTCGAGGCGATGGTCGAGGCGGCCGTCGACACCTACGGCGGCGTCGACGTGTTGGTGAACAACGCGGGCATCCAAATCGTCGGGGACTCACAGACCACGAGCGTCGAGGAGTGGCAGCGGTCCATCGACATCGACCTGAGCGGCGTCTTCTACTGCGTGAAGTTCGCCGTCCCGCACCTCGTCGAGAGCGAGGGCCAAATCGTCAACATCGGGTCGGTGCGCGGGTTCGAGGGCGGCGGCGGCCCGCCATACGCCGCGGCGAAGGGCGGCGTCGTCAACATGACGCGGGACCTGGCGATGGAACTGGGCGATGAGAACGTCCGCGTCAACTGCATCAACCCGGGCTACGTCGAGACGCCGCTACAAGACATCGTCACCGAGGAAGACATGGCGAAATCGCGCGAACAGACGCTGCTCCCGCGGTTCGGCAAGCCCGAGGACGTGGGCGACGCCGCCGTCTTCCTCGCGAGCGACGAAGCGGGATTCATCACCGGCGCGAACCTCCCCGTCGACGGGGGATGGTTGGCCCACAGCGGTCTCTGAACCAACCGCTCAAAACACGCCGTACTCGTCGTAGGCGTCGAGCGGGGCCCGTCCGGCACGCACAGCGTCCCGGACCTCGTTTTCCGTCTCGGCGAGTTCTTCTGCGGCTTCCAGAACCGAGACGCGGATTGCTTCCGGAACGACGACGACGCCGTCCTCGTCGCCGAGGACGATGTCACCGGCCGACACTTCGACGCCGCCGACGACGGCGTCCGTTCCCCACTCCAGAATCTCCCAGCGGGGCACGGCGTCGGCGGGCGTGCGGTAGCGGGCGAAGACCGGGAACTCCTCGTCGAGGATGTAGGATACGTCCCGAACGCCGCCGTCTAACACCGCGCCGCGCGCGCCCTGTTCCTGCAGCGAGACGACCGACAGTTCCCCGAGGTGGGCCGCCCTGTCGTCGTTCGTCTGGTACGTGAGGACGGCGTGTTCCGGGGCGTCGCCGAGCATTTGGAGGATGTTGCGCATGTTCTCCTCGGGGTCGACGCTTCGGTTCGGGCGGCCGACGACGGGGTAGGCGACGCCCGCCGCGGTCATCCCGTCCCGTAGCGGCGCGATGTCGGGCGAGAGCGTCTGGTCTTCCAACCCCTCGTCGTCCAGTACGTCGACGACCGCACCGGGGTACAACTGCTCGTAGCGCTCACACAGGTCGCCGACTGACGGGTCGCTCATACCGGATACGGGCGCGGCGGTCACAAGAATCTATCTGCGAGGAACCCCCAACAATTATTCTGGTCGGAACCGCAGAGTGGGTATGCAATTCGACTGGATGGTCCAGTGTTACGCAGGTGCGGGTGTCCACCGGGACACGCCGATGCTCGAAACCGTCGAGCGAGAGACGATTATGGGCGGCGTCGACGCCGCCGTCGACGTGGGCCTCGAAGGGTTGTGGGCACCGGACCACTTCATGCTCGGGCCGAAGGCCGAGGAGTACGAGGTGTGGACGCTCCTGTCGGCGCTCGCGGAACGCACCGACGACGTGGACATCGGCCCGCTCGTGGGGTCTATCACCTACCGCAATCCCGCGCTGCTGGCGAAGATGGCGACGACGGTGGACATCCTCTCAGAGGGCCGCCTCCGCCTCGGTCTGGGGGCGGGGTGGCACGAGGAGGAGCACCACGCCTACGGCTTCGACTTCCCCGACATCGGGACCCGAATCGAGATGCTCGAAGAAAGCGTGCAGGTGGCGAAAGCGATGTTCACCGAGGACCATCCGACGTTCGAGGGAGACCACTTCGCCATCGACGACGCGCTGAACAACCCGAAACCGGTCAGCGACCCGCACCCGCCCATCGTCATCGGCGGCGCGGGACCGAAGATGCTCAGGCTCATCGCCCGCCACGCCGACGAGTGGAACGTCGAGATAAGCGCCCGAGCGCGGGGCAAACCCATCGACTTCAAAGTCCGGAAGTTCGACGAGTACCTCGAAAACGAGGGCCGCGACCCCGACGACGTGGAGCGGTCGTGGCTCGCACACGTCCTCGTCAGAGAGGACGAGGAAGCCGTCGAGGCGGCCGTCGACGACATCTTCCCGCTCCCGTGGGGCGAGGAGTCGGACATGGACGAGACGCTCGACGACGCCGAGGACGCCCGCGAGAAGGGGAGTATGCTCATCGGGACGCCCTCGCAGGTGGCGACCCAGATAGAGCGGATTCGGGACCTCGGCTTCGGAAAGCTCCAGTTGATGTTTCTGGACTTCCCCGACACGACGGGGATGGAACTGTTCGGCGACGAGGTCATGCCGGAGTTCCAGTAGCGGCCCCGACGGTTATGTGACACAGCGGCGAATCGGGTGCATGGCCTGCACCCTCACCGACGAGTACACCCGGCGCGGCATCGACGCCCTGTTTCTGGAGAACGACCACCTCCGCGTGGAGATACTGCCCGGGAAGGGCGGCGACGTGACGGAGATACGCGACAAGCGGACGGACGTGAACGTGCTGTTCGAGGCCCCCCACGAGTGGCGCGCTCCGGCGAGTGGGACGGTGGGCGCACCCGACGGCGCGTTCTCGTTTCTGGACCACTATCCCGGCGGGTGGCAGAGCGTGCTCCCCGGCGCGGGCGGGCCGTCGTCGGCCCACGGCGCACCGCTGGCGCTCCACGGCGAGTCGAGTCTGGTCCCGTTCGAGACGACGGTGCTGACTGACACGCCCGACGAAGTCGGTGTCAGGCTTTCGGCCTCGCTCACACGCTACCCGTTCGACATCGAACGGGACGTGACGCTCGCGGCGGGCGAGTCGGCCGTCGAGGTGAGCGAGCGGGTGACGAACACCGGCGCGGTCGAAGTCGATTACTCGTGGCTCCAGCACATCGCGCTCGGCGAACCCCTGGTGGCCCCGGAGGCACGGCTCTCGGTCCCCTGCGAGACGGTCCACGTCGACCCGGACCAGACGGCCGACACCGCCCGCCTCCCGCCCGGAGAGACGTTCGAGTGGCCAGTCTGTGAGACTGACGACGGCCCCGTCGACCTGCGTGAATTCCCGGCCGCGGGCGAACGGGTCCACGACCTCGTCGCGTTGGCGGACTTCTCCGAGGGCCGGTACACCCTCTCGAACCCCGACCTCGAGTTGGGCGTCACCGTCGAGTATCCCGATTCGTTCTACGAGTACCTCTGGTACTGGCAACCGCTCGGCGGGTTCGAGGCGGCACCGTTCTTCGGCCGGAACTACAACGTCGGCCTCGAACCCTGCACGTCGATTCCGAACTCGGGTGTCGCCGACGCCGTCGAGAACGGGACGGCCGAGTCACTCGGTCCGGGAGAGACGCAGTCGTCGACAGTCCGGTTAGCGACGCACACCGTCAAATAACGGTATGTGGCTTTATACCCTCCGTCGGCGTAGATTCGGCGATGACAGCTCCGTCGAAAGACACCGACCGGTACTTCGAGGACATCGACGAAGGCGAGACGTACAGCGTCGAGGCCGCCCGCACGATAACCGAAGCGGACGTGGTCAACTTCGCTGGCCTCTCCGGTGATTTTCACCCGCTCCACATGAGCGTCGAGCGCAGCGAGGAATCCGACTTCGGCGAGCGCATCGCCCACGGGAACCTCGTCTTCTCCGTGGCCGAAGCGCTGATAGCCGACATGAACCCACGCTCCTTTTCGTACGGCTACGATTCCCTGCGGTTCGTCAAGCCCGTCGGTATCGGGACGACGCTCAGCGTCCACCGAGAAGTCGTCGAGACGGAGGAGTACAACGATTCCCTCGGCCGCGTCGTCTACCGGTACGAAGTGACCGACCAAGCAGAGACGACGCTGCTCGTCTGCGAACACATCACGCTGGTCGAGCGACGAGAGGGCGACGAATAGGGTTTCCCGGGCCTCAGTCGCGCGGCCGGACGTAGGTCACGGGGCAGGGCGAGTTGATGAGGACGGTCTGTGCGGTACTCCCGAACACGGCCTTGCCGACGGGCGACCGAGAGCCACCGGAGATGATGACGCGGTCGGCGTCCGTCTTCTCGGCCGCTTTCACGATGCCGCCGCTGATGTTGCCGACGACGCCGCGAATCTCGTGTTCCACACCGTTCTCGTCGAACAGGCCTTCCAGATACCGGACCGACTGATGCCGTTCGAGAATCTCGTCTAAGTCCTCCTCCGTGGCGCTCGGGTAGTCGAGTTCTTCCGCGACTTCCTCGAACTCCTCGGGGGTGAAGACGTGCGTGAGGACTACCGTCGCGCCGGTGGGCTTGGCCACTTGCAGGGCGACCCGGGCGAGTTCGTCCAGTCTGTCGTCGTCCTGTGGCCCGATTGCGAGCAGGATTGTGTCGAGTGACGTGTCCATACCCGGCTTTCGACGGCATCCGAAAAAATAGCTCCGGTCACTGCGGTCGTAACGGACCGGTACTCGTAGCGGTCCGACGCTCGCTGCGAGTGCCTACTCCTCGGGTTCGAACCGCCAGATGCAGTCCATGAACGGGATTCCCGACTCCGGGTCGGCGTCTGCGTCGACGCCCTCTTTCTTGAACTGGCCCGTGTACCGCTCCCACTCGGCCACCTCCTCGTCGCCGTCGACGGCCGCCAAGTACGCGTCGAGGTCCGCACATTCGAGGATGCAGACGGCGATGTCGTCGCGGAGGTACAGTTCGAACTCCTCGACGCCGCCGCGGTCCATCGCGTCGGTAACGGCTTCGGGCACGTCGTCGTGTGCGTCGACGTACGCCTCGCGCTGGTCCGGGTCGATTCGCTGGACGTAGACGGCCCGCTCTGTGTCGTCTGCCATAGAGGCCGAGACTCCCGCGGGGCAAATGAGTGTTACGCCGACGGGCCTGCCGACTCCGGGAGTATTAGTAGCGTGGCGACTGGAGGAGATGCATGGTCGCACCAGCACTCATTCTCCCCCCGAAACCCGACGAGCGGTGGCAACTCGCCAAACAGATGGGCGTCGAGAAGACGGTCATTCACCCGATAGAAATCGGCGACGGGCGGACACAGTGGACCTACGACGACCTGCAAGGACTGGACAACTGGCTCACGGACGCGGGGCTGGAGTTCTCGGTCCTCGAAGGCTCCGTCCCCATTTCGGACCGCGTTCGCGTCGGGGCCGAGGGCCGCGACGAGGACATCGAAGTGTTCAAACAGTTCCTCAGGAACTGCGGTGAAATCGGCATCCCGGTCGTCTGCTACGACTGGATGGCCGGCGTCCGGTGGGCGCGGACGGCCGCGCACGTCGAGTCGCGCGGTGGCTCTTACGTCACGGAGTTCGACATCGAGAAGACCCAGGGCGGCCCGCAATCGTTCGCCGACGTGACCCACGAGGACGTGTGGGAAGCGCTCGAATACTTCTTGCAGGAAGTGACCCCCGTCGCCGAGGAGGCGGGCGTGAAACTCGGCCTGCACCCCGACGACCCGCCCCGCGAATCGCTCCGCGGGACCCCCCGAATCGTCACCAGCGTCGAGGCATACGACCGCGTGCTCGACGCCTACGACAGCGAGTACAACGGCGTCACGTTCTGTCAGGGGAACTTCGCGGCGATGGGCGCGGACATCCCCGCGGCCATCGAGCGCTTCGGCGACCGTATCAACTTCGTCCACTTCCGCGACATCGAGGGCGACGCCGACCGCTTCGTCGAGACGTGGCACGACGACGGCCCGACGGACATGCTCGCGGCGATGCGCGCCTACGAAGACCACGTCGGCGACGACGTGCCGATGCGACCCGACCACGTCCCGACGATGGCGGGCGAAGACAACTCTAACCCAGGGTACCACACGAAGGGGCGACTGTTCGCAATCGGCTACATGCGAGGCCTGCGCGAGCAGGCACTGGCCGACGAGTAACGACCGGCTGCCAAAATCGGATTTTTCGACGGCTTACAGCGAGGGACCGACGCGGTTTATCGCGAACTTCGTGAGGCCGTGGCGCTCCGTGGCCGTTTCGCCACCGTCGGCGACACGGTGCAGTTCGTCGAGGACAGTCTCCGCCGACGCCGAGCGTGCGTCCACGTCGATGTCGTCGGCGAGTAACTCCGCCGTCCCTTCGTCACCCGTCACTTTGAGAACCGGCACGACCGGGTGTCCCGTCGGGATTCCCTCGGCCGTGACGTGGACGATGACCGACGCGCCAGCGGCGGCGAGGGCCGTCGCGGCTTCCTCGAAGCGCGAGGGCGAATCGACGACGGCGAGGCCGCTGTCGATAGTGAGTCGTTCGCCGTAGGTGACGAACTCGTCGACCGACGCGTCGCCCCACGACCCGACGACGGCGTCGAACGGACTGTCGGCGGCGCGGCGGACGAGTCCGCGGACGTTCCCCGGTCGGTCGGCGCTTCGCTCGGCGGCCGCGCGGATGTCGTCTGCGACGGCCTCGCTGGCGGCCCGGTCGGCGGCGGCGTCGGCGTGCGGTGCCAGTCGCTCGCTCCCGGCGACGGCGACGCGAGCGCCGGCGTCGAGTAGCGCGTCGACCGTCTCGCCGACGAGGGGGTCGGCGGTGTCTCGGGTCGAGTCGTCGAGGTCGGAACTCACGACGCCGATTGTGAGGTCGCCGAGCGACGCGTCGGTGGCGTCGACGGTCGCCGCGTCGGCGGCGAGTTCGTTCGTCGCTTCGATGCCCTCCTCGGTACACGGGTCAGAGCCACCGGCGTCCTGAATCGACGTTTCGCGGACCGGGACCCCGTGGTCTTCGATACGCGCCGCGAACGGCGCGCTCTGGAGGTGTTCACAGCCGAGTCCGACGACCGTCGCGCCCGCCACGTTCGGGTTCTGTGCGAGGTTCAACAGCGTCCGCTCGGTCTGTTCGTGGTCGGCGCCGATTTGCGCACAGCCGTGGTCGTGCGGCGCGCTCACGGCGTTGTCGGCGGCGTCGGCGATTCGCTCTGCGACGATGTGCGAACAGATGACCGACGGGGCGACGAGGACGCGGTTTCGGACGCCGACGCCACCGTCGGGGCGGCGATAGCCCGTCAGCCGTCGCTCTCGGGGGTCGGTCTCGTGCTCGGACCGCGTCTCGTTCGTCTCTGCTGTCGACATTCAGTTCGCCTCCGCCTGGGCGGCGATGTCGCCGCGGCCGCGCTTGCTCTCCATGTTGTGCGTGTGGACCCACTCGCCGGGTGCGACCGTCTCGGTCGCCTGTCCGATGACTTCGCCGTACTTGAGGACGTCGTCCCCGGGTTCGAGCGGAACGAGCGCAATCTTGTGTCCGAACTGCACGTCGTCGGGGAGTTCGACGGTGGTTCCCTCGTACGGGAGCGTCGCCCCCGCCTCCGCGTCGACGATGGCGGTGACGACGTTGTCGTCGGCGGCCATGTGCAACCCGAGGTCACCGAGCACTTTGCCCTTCATACGCCACCTCGCAGTTTCTCCAGTTCGTTCGGCTGGAGTTCGTTGATGGCGAACTCTTCGAGTCGCCGTTGCTCCGCGGCGGTTCGCTCGCCACTCGCGACCGACAGGAGTTTCTCGTAGATGCGGTCACCGACGGATTCGAGCGATTCGCCCTCAATGACGGTGCTCGCATCCACGTCCATGTTGTTCGCGAGGCGCTCGGCCGTCTTCGGATTCCCAGTCACCTTGATGACCGGTGCCAGCGGGTTCCCCGTAGTCGACCCGCGGCCGGTCGTAAAGGCGATTACCTGCGCGCCGCCGGCGACTTTGCCGACGACGCTCTCCACGTCGTACCCCGGCGTGTCCATCAGGACCAGGCCGCCGCCGACGGGGAGTTCCTCGGCGTAGTCGACGATGCCTCGGACCGGCGTCGTCCCGCCCTTGGATATCGCACCGAGGCTCTTTTCCTCGATAGTGGTCAGGCCGCCCTCCTGGTTGCCGGGACTCGGTTGCGCGCCCCGCAGGTCGACGCCCATCAGTTCGGCCGTCGCCTCTCGGAGGTCGACGCGGTCCAGCAGTCGCTCGCGGACCTCCTCGTCGACACAGCGGTCGGCGAGGATGTGTTCGGCCCCGATGAACTCCGGCGTCTCGGAGAAGGTGGCGGTGCCGCCGTCCTCGACCAGTCGGTCACAGGCCGCCCCGACCCCCGGATTCGAGGCGATACCGCTGGTCGCGTCGGACCCGCCACACTCGACGCCGAAGCGGAGTTCGCTGGCGTCGCACTCGACGCGACTGCGGTCCGAAATCTCGTCCCAGAGGTCGCTGGCGAGGGCGGCCCCGGCGTCGACTGTCGCCACCGTCCCGCCCTCCTCGCGGAGCGTGAGCGTTTCGACCGTCCGCTCGGCGTCGGCAATCCCCTCGGCGATGTCGGCCGCGGCGATTCGTTCCGTCCCCAGACCGACGACGAGTGCCGCCCCGACGTTCGGGTTCGTGCCCACGCCGACGAGCGTGCGCTCTATCTGTTCTCTCGCCGCTGCTGGCGGGTCGCTCCCCATCTGGTGTGGCGTCGACCGGACGTTTTCGCCCGTCTGCGCGGCGATTTCGTCAGCAATCGGCGACGTGGCGACCGACGTCGGTATCACGGCGACGTAGTTCCGGACACCGGGCGGTCCATCTGCCCGTGGATAGCCCTCGAAAGTTGGCATGGCTAAACTTCACCACTCCCGGACTAAAACGTTTCCGTGGTGCCGATTTGGGCGGTGGCGACGAGGACTACACGTCGATATCGGACCGGAACTCCTCGCGCCCGCTCACACCCAGGTCGACGCGGTAGAGGCTCCCCGCGCCCGCGCCCTCTTCCGCCCGCGTCTCGACGCACGCGGTTGTAACGTACGCCGTCTCGTAGCCCTCGCCAGCGAACGTGAGCGACGACACCTTCCGCGGGTCGAACTCCACGGTCCGCTCGCGGGTCCCGTCCGGCGCGAAGCGAATCAGTTTGTGGCCGTCCCAGAACGCCGACCAGACGTGGTCCTCGTCGTCGACGGTCATGCCGTCGGGCATTCCCTCGATGTCGCTGGCGTCCAGAAACGTCTCCGGGTTCGAGATGTCCCCCGTCGCTCGGTCGTAGTCGTAGCGGTAGATGTAGCCCGGACAGTCCGGGTCGACTTCGCCGGTGTCGGTG
This sequence comes from Haloarcula marina, assembly GCF_024218775.1. Lineage (NCBI taxonomy): Archaea > Methanobacteriati > Methanobacteriota > Halobacteria > Halobacteriales > Haloarculaceae > Haloarcula > Haloarcula marina. The sequence goes on from NZ_CP100404.1 coordinate 2,044,803, forward strand.
AAGTAGAACTTCGAGAGGTCCTCGGTAAATCCCATCCCGTTCGGGAGGACGCACTCCTCCCGGACGAGCGTGAACGTCCCGTCGGTGTCGAGACGGTACAGTTGGCCCGACAGGTCGCGCTCGGTATCGGGCATCACGCCAGCGTAGACCCTCCCCTCGGGGTCGGCGATGACGTCGTTGAACCGCTCGTGGAAGCGGTCGGGGTCCGGGTCGGTGACGGTGTCGACCGTCCCAGAGTCTTGGTCGAGACGACGGACCGCACCGGCCTCTTGAAAGAGGAGGAGCGACCCGTCGGTCTGGAACGTGAAGCCCCCGATGCGCTCGTCGGCGTCCTCGTAGACGAGTTCGTGGTCGTCCGCCGTCGGGTCGTACCGATAGATGCGACCGTTCGGGATGTCACACCAGTAGAGCAGTTCCTCGTCGGGGTGCCACAGCGGTCCTTCGCCTGTCTCACACTCGATGTCGACGACTATTTCCGGAATTGCGTCGGCCATGCACTCAGTATCGACCCGGCGGACCGTAAACGTAACTGCGAGAAGGAGGGGAGTTAGTCGTCGTCCAGCAGTCCGGCGTTGAGCGTCCCCGTGGTCATCAGTTCGTTCAGCTCTTCGAGGTCCGTTTCCTCTGGCTGTTTGATGTCCACGAGATTACCCTGATACAGGACGCCGATGCGGTCGGCGTGGGCCAAGACGGACTCGATGTTGTGGCTCACGATGACGATAGTGATACCGTCCTCCGCCAGTTTATCGAGGGTGTTCTGGACGAGTCGCGTCGCGTCGACTGACAGCGCGCTCGTCGGTTCGTCTAAGATGATGACGTCCGGGTCGAACGCGAGCGCTCGACCGACCGCGACGAGTTGGCGCTGACCGCCGGAGAAGAACTCCACCTCGGTCTTGATGTCGACGTCGCGACCCAACCGCTCCATCATTATCTCCTCGGAGCGCGCGTACGTCTCTTCCCAGTCGATGATCGACAGCGGCCCGATACCGCGTCGGGGGAACTGCCCCATGAAGATGTTCGTCGCGATGTCCAGGTCGTCCATGAGCGCGAGGTCCTGGTACACGGTCTCGATGCCGTTGGCTCGCGCGTCCGACGGATTCGAGAAGTGGACTTCTCGCCCGTCTTTGTAGATGGTCCCCTTGGTGGGTGCGTGGACGCCGCTGAGGACGTTCATCAGCGTCGACTTCCCGGCCCCGTTGTCACCGACGAGGGCGAAGATTTCACCCTCCTGGATGTCGAGCGTGACGTCGTCGACGGCGATGATGCGACCGAACTGCTTGGTGACGTTCTCGACGCGAAGTTTCGGCGCGGAGCCATCGCTGGTGTCCTGCCCGCTCGCGCTCTCTTGTGCGGTTTCGGCGGCGTCTTCGACGCTCATGCCGCACCACTCGCGAGGATGCGAGCCCGAATCTTCGCCTGCGTGCTGTACAGCAGTATCGCCACCAGTAACACGATTCCGTTAATCATCTGAATTTGGGTCGCCCCGACTGCGGGGCTGTTGTTGAGTGCCGATTGGACGAGTTGGATGAGGATGACGCCGCCGAGCGCGCCGGTAATCTTCCCGCGCCCGCCGAACAGGCTGATGCCGCCGATGACCGCCCCGGCGAATGCCTGAAACACCAGTCCTTCACCGATGAGCGGTGGGACGACGCCGACGAAGCCGGTCAGCATCAGTCCGGCGATAGCCGCCAGCGTCCCGCTGATGGTGTAGACGAGGATGATGAGCCGTTCGGTGTCGATACCGACCTCTCGCGCCGACTTCTCTGAACTGCCGAGCGCGTACACGGACTGACCGAACGTGGTAAAGTGCATCAGGAGGCCGAACACGAGGAACGCAACCAGTAACACACCGATAGCGAACTCGGGGTTCCCACCGACGTCGACGTACAGGCGCGGCAGTCCCGTCACCGGTTGGGTCTGCATCGCCGTCTTCGCGCCCTCGAAGATGATGAGGAACGCGAGCGTCTGCAGGAACGGGTTCAGTCCGACTTTCGCGATCATGATACCGTTGACGAGGCCGATGAGCGACCCGGTCAGCAGGATGATGACGAAGCCAGCCCACGGGCTCGTGGTGATGCCCCAGCAACTCGGGCAGGTCCCGAGAATCATGCCGGTGAACATCGCCGAGAACCCGGCAATTGAGCCGATAGACAGGTCGAAGTGCCCGGACAGCAGACACAGACTCTCCGCGAGGACGAGCAGTCCGATGGGGACAGACGCCCAGAGCACGAGGCGGATGGCGTTGACGTTTCTGAGCGTCTGCGGGACGAACACGAGGACGCCGAGGATGACGATGGCCAGAATCGGCCAGATCATGTTGTCCAGCAGCGTGAGTATTACGTCGTCTCTGTCGCCGAATGTCCGTCCGATGAATCCTTGTTCCGTAGACATATTTGAAGGGATATGGTGTCGTTAGATGCCGCGTTCAGCCCCAGACGTTGCCCCAGAGGAATGGCTGGTCGTAGTTCTCGTCCGTGATGACGACGCTGTTGGTGCGGAACCACGGGTGACCGTTCTGTTCGCGCATGACTCCGGGTTCCCAGATGGGTTCGGACCACATCTCGACGCCCTTGTGCTGGCCGGGCTGGATGTTGAGTTGGTCGGCAGTGACCTCGGACCCGACTTCGGGGATGACGCTCGGGTCGTTGCCAGCCTCGACGTACTCCTTCATGTACTGCATCGCGATGGGGTTGTAGAAGTAGTTGGGCTGGTCGACGGCGGCGTCGATGGTGCCATCGCCGACGAGCGGGTTCACTTCTGGGCTACCGTCCATCTGCGTCAGACAGATGTGGCCCTCTTCGCCTTTCGGAACGAGCATGTCGAGGTTCCGAAGCGCCTGCACGACGCCGAGACCCATCGAGAGGTTGCCGGAGTAGATACCGTCGACGCGACCGTTCGCGTTGATCCACTCCTGCACTGTCGACTGGGCCTGGTCGCGGGCGTACTCGCCGTTGAGGGTCTGGACGACTTCGATGCTGTCGTTCTCGGCCAGAACGTCGAGGTACCCCTGCGAGCGCTGGTTCGCGGACTGGTTCCCTTGCGGGCCGCGGACGTTCAGCACGCGGTAGTTGTCCTTATCGGGGTACTGCGCTTCGAGCGCCGTGACCATCTCCTCTGCCGAACTCGCGCCGCCGTCGTAGTTGCTGAACCCGACGTACAGCGGAATCTGCGAACTCGACGTGTCGGCGTTCGTCGCGAATACCGGCGTGCCAGCGTCCATCGCGGCGTTGATGGCGCTCTCTGCGGCACCCGTCGACCAGACACCGACGAGGATGGCGTCGTGGTCGCTGTTGGTGAAGTCCCGGATGTCCTGCACCTGCTTCTGTGCGCTCTGCTGGTTCGGGCGCACGTCCAGTTCGATGCCGAGGTCCTCGGCGTAGAAGCGCGCCGCCTCGATGTAGGCCGTAATCCACGACCCGCCGCGGACGTACGCTGACATCCCGACCTTCTGGAGCGTGTTGCCGCTGCCGCCGTCCGAACTGCCCGTCGTACCGCCGTCACTGCCGCCGTCACTGCCACCGTCGCTACCGCCGTCACTGCCGCCGTCGCCACCGCCGCCGCCGTCGCCACCACCACACCCGGCGAGCGAAACCGTCGTTATCGCAGCACCTGTCGTCTTGATGAACTTCCGTCTGGTATTCTCTGCCATACAAAGGTCAGCTACAGGGTGTATATACATAAAGATTGTTGAAAACTGCTGTCGTCGGTCGTTCGTCGAGGTTAATATGCCTTCGAAGGATTTCGCGATAGTTCACGGACGAGACTGGGTAACGTGAGGATACTCTCCACGCTCCCACCGGCCGCAGATGTTGTACGATATCGTGTTTGTTTCGAACGTTTCTTTTCGGGAATTAACCGCCGTCGTCTCGTCGCATCACCGGGTATGTTCGCGCTGAGAAGTGGGTTCAGCCTTCTACGGTACCCTGACGTTAGAAGAAACATCTGTTCTCGACTCTCGACCGTGTGTGTTCGAACACGATTCGCGAACGGTCACACGTCGGTGCAAGACCACGGGCGGGCGGTCCGGTCGAGCGGTACATTCATCTGAGCGCGCCGCGCACGAAATTGTATGAAACTGTACCTCGATACCGGCGACACCGGCGCCGTCCGCGAAGCGATGGCGCTGGGCGTCATCGACGGTGTCACCACCAACCCGTCGCTCGTGGCGTCGACAGACGACTCGTATAGGACCGTCATCGCGAACCTCGCAGACCTCGTCGACGGCCCGTTGTTCGTCCAAGTCCTCGCCGACGACGTAGAGGGGATGGTCGAGGAAGCCCACGGCTATCAGCAGTGGGCCGACGACATCGTTGTGAAGATTCCCGCGACGCGCGAGGGGTTCGAGGCGCTGGGCAGACTCAGAGAGACCGGCGTCCGCGCGGGAACGACCGTCCTGTTCTCCGTCGAGCAGGCCGTTCTGGCGGCGAAGAACGACGCGACGTTCGTAGCACCCTACGTCGGCCGCCTCGACGACGCGGGTTCCGACGGCGTCGGGACAGTCAAACGCATCCAGACGATATACGACACCTACGGCTTCGAGACGGAGGTGCTGGCGGCGAGTATCCGCAACACCACGCAGGCCGTGGCGCTGTACGAGGCGGGCGTCGACGCGGTGACGATGTCCCCGTCCGTCCTCGACGACCACATCCCACACCCCGGCACCGACGAAGGCGTCGCCGGGTTCGAGGCCGACTGGGGCGACCGCGGCAGTCCGCTGACGGAGTGACACTCGGGCAGTAGCTAAGTACCGGCACGCTGAACGGGCGAGTATGTCCGAACATCCCACGGTGCTGGTCGCAGGCGACACGCTGGTCGATTTGGTCCCCGAACGCTCCGGGCCGCCGGGCGACGCCGGTGGTTACGCCCCGAAGTTCGGCGGGTCGGGCGCGAACGTCGCCCTGGCGATGGACCGAATCGGCGCGCCGCCGCTGTTCTGGACGCGCCTAGCGACCGACGACTTCGGGGCGTTCCTGCGGTCGCACTTCGAGGAGTCGGCCATCCCCGACCGCTTCATCGTGACAGATACCGGCGGACGGACCACGCTCGCCGTCGTCACGCACGACCAGACCGGGGACCGCTCGTTCACGTTCTACCGTGACCGCGGGGCGGACACCCGCCTCGAAACCGGCACCGTACCGGACGAGGCGCTCGATTCGCTGTCGTGGGTCCACACGACGGGCGTGACGATGAGCGTCGAACCGAGTCGGTCCGCGACGCTGGAACTGCAGTCGCGCGCGGCCGACCGGTGTACGGTGTCGCTCGACCCCAACTGGCGGCCGGAGATGTGGCACAGCACCCACGAGTTCCGGGCGGTCGTTCGCGGCGCGCTAGAGAGCGTCGACGTCGTCAAGGCGACGCCGGAGGACCTCGACGCCGCCGGGTTCGAAACCGACGACCACGAGGCGCTCGCTCGCGACGTCGCCGCGTACGGGCCGCACACCGTCGTCCTGACCCGCGGCGACCGCGGTGCGCTGTGCTACGGCACGGACGATAGCCCCGTGGCGGGATGGGCACGACACGCCGGGTACGACGTGGACGTGGTCGACACGACGGGGGCGGGCGACGCCTTCCTCGCCGGATTCATCGCGTCGCTCACCCACGGCGTCACCGACCCCGAGGAGGCGCTGGCGCTCGCGAACGCCGCCGGGGCCGTCGCCACGACGCAGGCCGGGGCGGTGTCGGCGCTGACCGGGTTCGACCGAATTCGACAGTTCCACGACCGAATTCCGTGGGCCGAGTGAGCGTCCGGACTGGCCGCACAGTCGTCCCGCGATAGTGAACAGTGTTAAGTCAGGGGCTATCGTAGGCTGGGCTATGCCCAGTCAGAACAACACCGTCGCCGCAACGAAAACGTCGTTCCGTATCCTCGAAGAACTCAAGCGGGCCGACGGGGCGGGCGTCACAGACGTAGCGAGCGAACTCGGCATCGCGAAAAGTACGGTCCACAACCACCTGCAGACGCTCTCAGAGGAGGAGTACATCATCTGCGAGGATGGGACCTACCGCGTGGGCCTGCGCTTTCTCGAACTCGGCGAGTACACGCGAAATCGGATGGATATCTACGAGAAAGCGCGCCCGGAGGTGAACGCACTCGCCGAGGAGACGGGCGAGATGGTGAACGCCGCCGTGGAGGAACACGGTGAAGGCGTCTATATCACCAGAGCGGAAGGCGGACAGGCGGTGAGCGTCGACACCTACGCGGGCAAACGCGTGAAACTCCACTGCACCGCGCTCGGAAAGACGATTCTCGCCCAACTGCCCGAGTCGCGCGTCGACGAGATAATCGCCATCCACGGCCTGCCCGAACGCACGGAGAACACGATTACCGACCCGGCCGAACTGAAGACAGAACTCGACGAGGTCAGAGAGCGCGGGTACGCCTACGACCGCGAGGAACGACTCCCCGGCCTCCGCTGTGTCGCCGCCCCCGTGGTCGCCGACGACGGGAACCTCGTCGCCGCTCTGAGCGTCTCGGGGCCGACGACGCGCATCAAGGGCGACCTGTTCCACGAGGAGATTCCGGAACTCCTGCGCTCGTCGGCCAACGTCATCGAAATCAACATGGCGTACTCGTAACTCGGATTCTCGTGACCTTTGTCCGTTCTCTGGTCCCCGTGGTTCGTCGGCCTGTGACCCGGTGAGCACCCCGCAATTCGCCCGTGTACTGTCAGAACGAGCGATTTCGATAGTCGTTCAGTCAGGCAGTTCTGGTGTTCACCCCTGCTGAACACACTGTAGCCCTAACCCAACTGATATAAAAGGCCGGTTATAACACAAATACTGGTGTTAGTAACTGAGCTAAAACGGAGCTAGTTTCGTAACACCGCCGTTCCGCAGAAGTGAACGCAGTTTCACTCTCACCGTACCGATTTCGAGGACCCGACCAGCGATTGCGCCGATAGAACCATATTGATTGACATGATTGTAGTGTGTATGGACCCACAGTCGTTTAGAGAGCGCTTACTCGACGGTGAGACGGTCGTCGGGACGTTCCAACTCCTCGACTCGGCGATGGCGGCGGAGATGCCAGGTGTCGCGGGGATGGACTTCACCATCCTCGACCAGGAGCACGGACCGCTGACAGCCGAAACCACCGCCGGGATGTGTGCGGCCGCCCAGCGGGCGGGGGCCGCGCCAATCGTCCGCGTTCGGAACAACTCCGAGGCGGAGATACAGCGTGCCCTCGACATCGGCGCGGCCGGAGTGGAGATTCCGCAAATCGAGACGGTCGAGGACGCGCGGGCCGCGGTGGAACACGCGCGGTTCGACCCTCTCGGTTCCCGCGGCCTCTCGCAGTACGTCCGAGCGGGCGGCTATACCGGGGCCGATGACTACACCGACCGGGAGAACGAGCGGCGGGCAGTCATCGGCCACATCGAAGGCGAGCGCGGTGTCGAGAATCTCGACGGCATCCTCGAGGTGGACGGCATCGACGTGCTGTTTCTCGGCCCCTACGACATGTCCCAGTCCATCGGCATCCCCGGGCGGGTGCGCGACGACCGGGTGGAGGCGCTGATGACGGAGGTCTGCGACCGGGCCACCGAGGCGGGAAAAGTCGTCGGGACGTTCGCCGACGACCCCGCGATGGCGCGCCAGTGGCTAGACGCCGGTGTGCAGTACGTCGCCGTCGGCGTCGACGGCGCGCTTCTGACACGGGCCTTCGAGGACATCGTCGACGCCGTCGACGCGGAGTGACCGCCCTCCCGCGCCGCCGGTAGTTCTTTTGTCACTCGGAGAGAGTGTCGGATATGGAGCTATCGGACCTGACTACGGCGTTCGACGACCGAGACTGGCAGACGCTCACCGAGACGGACGACCCCGTCCGCTTCGCGATGGTCGGGGTCGGATGGTGGACGCGCGAGCAGGCGATGCCCGCCGTCGCCGCCGGTGACCTGGCCGAAACGACGGTGCTGGTCAGCGGTGACTCGGAGAAAGCGGCGTCCGTGGCCGCCGACTCCGAGACGGTCGAACACGCCATCACGTACGAGGAGTTCCACGACGGCGTCGCCAGCGACGCCTACGACGCCGTCTACGTCGTGACCCCGAACGCGAAACACCTCCCGTTCGTCGAGACGGCCGCGGAACTCGGCAAGGCCGTCCTCTGCGAGAAGCCGATGGAGGCGACCGTCTCACGGGCCGAGCAGATGGTGTCGGCCTGTAACGAACACGACGTGACCCTGATGGTCGCCTACCGGATGCACACGGAACCCGCGGTCCGGCGGGCGAAGGACCTCATAGAGGCGGGCTACGTCGGCGACCCCGTCTTCGTCCACGGCAACATGACAGAACCCATTCTCGAACTCGTACCCGACCCGGACCAGTGGCGACTCGACTGGGACCTCTCCGGTGGCTGTGCGGCTATGGACATCGGCATCTACTCGCTCAACACCGCCCGGTTCCTGCTGGATGCCGACCCCATCGGGGTTCAGGGGTCGGTCGCTTCGGTCGCCGAAGAGTTCGACGACGTGCCCGACGAACACGCCGCGTTCAAGGTGGACTTCCCGAACCACGTGTTCGGCCTCTGTACCGCGAGTCAGAACGCCCACATGGCGAGTCACATCCGGGTGACCGGAACCGAGGGCGAGGTACGGGTCGAACCCGCGTTCTACCCGTGGGACGAGCGGAAACTCCACGTCTCCCACGGCGGGAGCGAGATGGAAATCGAGTTCGAGCAAATCGACCAGATGGAAGAGGAGTTCGAGTACTTCGCGCACTGTCTGCTGACCGAGACGGAACCGTACGGAACCGGCGAACACGGGTTAATGGACATCAAGACCATCAAGGGCGTCTACGAATCGGCCGAGACGGGCCGGGTCGTCGAACTCGACTGAACCCGGGTCGGGACGGCTACGATTCCCGGTGCGTCGACGGCCCGACGACGCCCGGCGACCCGAGGTCAACCCGGTCGCCGACGCGGACGACTTCGAGGGTTCGCGGATACTCGTAGGAGGCGGCGTGTTCGTGGAGTGACTTCGGGTCGGCCGCGACGCCCTTCCACATGTCGTAGTGCGAGGGGAGCAGTCGGGTCACTCGGAGGGCGTTGGCCGCCTCGACGACCTCGGACTCGGTCATGTACCACTTCGTCGGCCGCGTCCCGCCGTCGTCGGTGTGGTGGATGCGGCCGACCGTACCGAACGCGAGAACGCCGAGGTCGATGTCGAACTCCCGACCGATGGCCGCGAAGGCGTCGGCGGGCTTGCTGTCCCCGGGATGGAAGAATGTCCCGGCGTCGTGGTCGACGACGAACGACACCGGTTCGATGGCGTCGCCGTCGTCGGCCCCGCGGACGTGGACCGTGAAATCCCCGACCGAGAACTCGTCACCGACGGCGATGCGCTCCCGTCGGTCCGTATCGACCCGCAGGTCACCGTCGTAGTCCGGTTCCTCGTAGGCAGCCTCGGGCGCGTACAGCGTTCCCGATTCCTCGATGAGTGGGCCGTACGACGGCGGGTGCATGTGGTCGATGTGTTCGTGGGTGACGAGGACCGCATCGCAGGTATCGACGGCGGCGGGGTCGATTGGAACGGGAATCATCCGCACCAGCGTCGGCGGGTCGCCGTCGCCGAAGTACGGGTCGACGAACAGCGTCGTGGCCTGCGATTTGAGGACGAAGCCGTTACAGCCGAGGTACCACACGGCGACGCCGTCCGGTTCCGTGCGCGCTATCTCGTCCGCGAGCCACGTCCCCCACGTCGCGTGAATCGTGTCCTGTGTCATCGGTGTGTCGGGCGACAGGGCGGTGACGGCCCCTGGCTGGCCGTCCTCAGAAGTACTGGTTCAGGTAGTCCGAGGCGTTGTCCTGCGTGACTTCGAGCCCTTCGATGACGATGGTGTCTTCGACGCTCTCGTCGTTGAGGTAGGCAATCCCGCTCTCGATGGCCGTCGTCACCATCTCCTCGGGGAGTTGGGCGACGGTCCCGTAGTACTGGTTGTCCGAGAACAGTTGCACCCACGCCTCGGTGCCGTCGATGCCCGTCACCGGGATGGACCTGTTGGCGTTTCGGAGCGCCTGGTGCGCGCCGAGGGCCATCAAGTCGTTCTGACAGAACACGCCGTCTATCTGGTCGCCGTACTGCGTGAGGAAGTCCTCCATCACGTTCAGGGCGTTCTGCGTCGAGAACTCGCCGGTCTGACTGGCGAGGCGAGTGAGGCCGTCGTTCTCGCTCACGGCGTTGCTGAACCCCTCTCCGCGGTCGTTGGTGACGCTCGCGCCGGGCGTCCCTTCCAGTTGGACGACGTTGTAGGTGTCCTGACTGCCAGCGTCCTGCATGAACTGGAGACACAACTCGGTCGAGCGCTGGCCGAGTTGGACGTTGTCGGAGGCGACGTAGGTGACCGTCTCGCCCTCGGCGACGTTGCGGTCGATGGCGATGACGGGGATACCCGCCTCGTTGGCCTGCCGGATAGCGTTGATGACCCCCTCGGCCGTGATGGCCGAGATAAGCAGGAAGTCGATGTCGTTCGAGATGGCCGTCTCGACGTTCGAAACCTGCGTACTCTGGGAGTTGCCCGCGTCGTAGAACGTGGAACTCTGGGCTATCATGCCGTCGCTCTTGGCCTGATTGAACGCGTTCTGCATCCGCGCGAAGAACGTGAACTCCAGCGATGGAACGGACAGACCGACGGACGGCGGTTCGCTCGACTCCGTTGTCGAGGTAGTGTCTGTCGTACCGCCGTCGCCGCCGGTGGTGCCAGTCCCCGTCTCCGTATCGGCGCCGCCGTCGCCACCGTCGCCGCCGTCGCCGCCGCCACAGCCAGCGAGCAGGGCTGTTCCGGCAATCGCGCCGCTCCGAATAAACGTCCGTCTGCGAATGTCTCGTGGCATACGGTGACAGTATTCACCCCCACGGGTAAAAGAAGTATCGGTCAGGCTGACAGTTTTTTCAGTTATCAGTTTCAGTCCTGTCCGACAACGTTGGCGAGGACGGCCAGCATCAGGACGATACCCTGTGCCACCAGTTGGCCCGAGGGGCCGACGCCGAGGAGGTTCAGACCGTTCTGGAGGATGCCGAGTATGAGGACGCCGATGAGCGTCCCGACCATGTTACCGGACCCGCCGAAGAGGTTCGCGCCACCGAGGATGACGGCGGCGATGGGCGGGAGGAGGAGGCCCGTTCCCATCGTCGGGACGGCGCTTCCGAGGCGCCCGAGCGTCACCAACCCCGCGATGGCGGCGAACACGCCGGAGATGACGAGCGTCCCCATCCGGACGACCATGACGTTGATGCCCATCCGTTCGGCAGACTGCTTGTCGCCGCCGATAGCGTAGATGTAGAGGCCGAACTTCGTGTACGAGAGAATCAACTGCGAGATGACCAACAGCGACAGGAAGACGATGACGATGCTCGGAAAGCCGAAGATTCGTGACCCGCCGATGGCCGTCAGCGACGACGGGAGGCCGATAATCGGGCGGTTCCCGGAGACGATGAGGCCGAGGCCGTCGGCGAGGAACAGCATCGCCAGCGTCGTCATGAACGAGGGGACGCCGAACCGGGCGGTGACGTAACCGGAGATGAGGCCGAACAGCGCGCCGAGAGTCAGCCCGGCGAGGATTGCCACGACCACCGGGACACCGAACCCCTCGAACAGTCGCGCACCGACGGCGAGCGTCGCGATAGTCAGCCCACACACCTCCATCACCTGCGCGATGCTCAGGTCGATTTCGGCACAGAGAATGGGGAAGGTGACGCCGATAGCCATGATGCCGATAATCGACACCTGCTGGAGGACGTTCACCTGATTCTGGACGGTGAGAAACCGGTCGTTCAGCACCGAGAACGCCACGTAAAGACCGATCAGTCCGATAATCGGTCCGTACTGGCTAATCTTGGCTACCGTCAGTCGTTCGCCTATCGTGCCGGATTTGACGACCGAACTCGACATGCGAATACGTTTCAATGGATATACAATATACCTTTGGGCCTCGATAGCGCGGCGCATCGGCGGGAACCTTTTTACAGTTTGGCCGACACGTGTCTGTCATGGCCGCGGGCACCGAAACCGGCGCAGACCACATCGTCGAGATGGAGGGAATCACGAAGAAGTACGGCGAAGTGGTCGCGTTACAGGACGTGACGTTCAATCTCCGGCGTAACGAGGTGCTGGCGCTGGCGGGCGACAACGGCGCGGGCAAGTCGACGCTCATCAAGTGCCTCGCCGGGGCGATTCACCCCGACTCGGGGACGATACGCGTCGACGGGGAGACGGTCCGGATAGACAACCCCCGGCAGGCGAAGGACCTCGGTATCGAGACGACGTTTCAGGACCTCGCCGTCGCGGGTAACCTCACCGTCACGCAGAACATCTTCCTCGGACGAGAGGAAGTCAACGGCTACGACTCCCTGTTGGGCGTCCTCAACAAGAAGCGGATGCGCAAACGGGCCCAGGAACTCTTGGACGACTTGGAGATTCGCGTGGACGTCGACGAGAAGGTGTCGAACCTCTCGGGCGGCGAGCGCCAACTCGTCAGCATCTCGCGAACCCTCCTCTCCGACCCGAAAATCGTCATCATGGACGAACCGACGAGTGCGCTCTCCGTCGAAGGGGCCGACCGCGTCCTCGACCTCATAGACCGGATGCAGAACCAGGGCATCTCCATCATCCTCATCTCGCACAACCTCGACTACATCCGGCGGGCCGCCGACCGCATCCAAATTCTCCATCAGGGCCAGAGCGCGGGCATTCTCGACGGCGAACAGTTCGACCAGGACGAAATCGTCAAGCGGATGGTCGGCGGGATGCCAGAGGAGGAGCAGAGCGAACGGGCGGCCGACGCCTGAGTCACTCCCGTTTGACGTACAGCACCGGACACGGCGCGTTCAGGAGGACTTGTTGGGCGGTGTCGCCGAACATTGCCTTCCCCGTCGGTGACCGTCGCGTTCCGCCGACGACCACCACGTCGGCAGCTAACTCCTCGACTCGCTTGACGACCTGTTCGGCCGGGTCGCCGCCAGCGACGCCCCGGACTTCGTGCTCGATGCCCGCTTCGGTCAATCGGGACGCGGGCAGTTGCACGCTGTCGTGCCGGGCGGCGAGTTCGTCGGGCGAGAGAAGGTCGGTCGTCGGGTCGACGTCCATCTCCGCCGCCACGGCCTCGAAGTCGTCGTCCGGAAACAGGTAGAGCAAGTACACCGTCGCCGCCGTCCCCGCGGTCAATTCCACCACGGCGTCGACGAGCGGTTCGAGGTGGGCGCGGTCCGCCGGCGGTATCGCCAACAGCACTCGTTCGAGAGCCATACACCTCGTTTCGTCTGGGTGACAATTAGCTGTTGCGGGCAGTCGTCCCTCACACGGCCGCTACCGGTACTCGCGCCGCCCGAGTTCGTTCGCTTCGATGTAGTCCCAGTCGTACTCGACGCCGAGGCCGGGGCCGTCGGGGACCGGGACCCTCCCGTCGTCGTCGACGGCGTCGAGTTCGTCCCGGTAACCGCCCGCGTAGATGGGCGGCGTGGTGTTGGGGGCGTCCGGGTGGACCAGCGCCATCTCGTAGTAGTTCGCGTTCCGCGTCGCCGCGATGCAGTGGCGTTGGGCGGGCCCCGGCGCGTGGAACTCCACGTCCAGACCGAACCCCTCGGCCATCGCCGCAATCTTCGACGCGCCGGTAAAGCCGCCGTCGTACTCGGGGTCCGCCCGGACGAAATCAGTCGACTCGGTGGCGACGAAGTCAGTGTGTGGTTCCAGCCCTCGGATATGCTCGGTCTGGAGGATGGGGGTGTCGAGCGCCTGCCGCAACTTCCGGTGTCCGTGCTGGGAGATGCCGCCGTCCCGGTACGGGTCCTCGTACCAGAGGTAGCCGTACTCGTCGCAGGCCCGCCCCACCTGTAGCGCTTCGGCGTAGGTGTCGAGGTCACACGCAGGGTCGACCATCAGGTCCATCTCGTCGCCCACTCGCTCGCCGACGGCGCGCACCGTCTCGGCCAACAGGTCCGGGTCACGCCAGTCGCCGTCCCACCCGTGGACCTTGAAGCCCGGATACCCCATCTCCAGACACTCCTCGGCGAAGTCGGCGTACGCCGCGGGCGAGTCGAGGCCGCCGCTCCGGTCGCCCTGATACGTCGACGCGTAGGCGGGGAACCGGTCCCGATAACTCCCCAGCAACTCGTGAATCGGCGCGTCGTACTTCTTGCCTGCGTAGTCCCACAGCGCGATGTCCAACGGGCCGATGCCCATCCGGTCGTACTTCCGCAGCGCGCGTTTCAGTTCGGACCAGTGCCGCTCGCGGGCCGTCGGGTCTCGGCCGACGAGGTAGTCAGCGACCATGTTTATCTGGGCCGCACCCGGCGAGTTACTGCCGACGTACTCGCCCGTTAGCCCGTCGCTCGTCGAGATTCGGACGGCGAACAGCGAACGCGTCATCGTGTTGCCGGGGTCGTAGATAACGTCGAACCCGCCGGGCGGCGTCCCCACGTCTGGGAGTTCGTACTCGAACTCGACGGTTTCGATGCGGTCGATAGTGACAGCCATACGGAGGGAAACGCGTTCGGTCGGTAAACCGCTAGGGGTCCCGACGAGTCGCCGTCAGGACTCGTGAATCCGCTCGAACGTTCGGTGCGCCATGTAGGCGTAGTCGCGGGCGGACGCGAACTCCGCTTCCTCGACCCAGGAGAGACAGGACTCGTAGTCGGCCCAGTCGTCCATCCACGGGTAGTCCGACCCGAGCATCAGCCGCTCGGGGCCGAACCACTCCAGCAGATTGCGGACGTAGCCCCACAGGTCCTCGTAAGGCCACGCCTCCTCGCTGGACCGCGGGAGCGAACTTACCTTCACCGCGACGTTGTCGTGGTCGGCCAGTGACTCGAAGTCCGTCCACGGGGCCGCGTCTGGGTCGGTGGTCTCGTCCGGGAACGCCATGTGGTCGACGACGATTTGCACGTCCGGGTAGCGGCCAGCGAGCGTCTCGATGGTCGAAATCTGCTCGGCCTTCGGGAAGATGAATATCGAGGTGTCCAGTTCGGCCGCCTCGTCCCACACCACGTCGAGTTCGTCGTCGAGTATCCAGTCGGCGGTGCGATTCAGTTCGGTGGAGTGTTCGGCGTACTCCAGACAGGCGTGCATCCGAACGCCGAGCATTCGGTCGTGACCGACGACGCGCCGAAGGTCGGCCCGCACGTCGTCGGGGTCGCCGTAGAAGTCCATGAGACCGACGCCCCAGAGGCGGTCGGGGTAGGCCTCGGTAGAGCGCATCGTGTACTCGTTGGCGCGGACCCCGCGGCCGTACATCGGCGTCGTGACCATGACGCTCTCCGCGACGCCCGCGGCGTCCATGTCGGCCACGAGGTCGTGGCCGGTGTACGCGCCCTCCCACCCCGGCGGCAGGACGTCGACCGGCCACGGCAGTTCCTCGGTGTTCGGTCCCCACGTGTGGGTGTGTGTATCGACGAATCGCATCGAATCACTCCAAGTTCCCGCCGCCGCTCACTCTGAGGATGTCGCCGACGACGTAGGAGGCCTTGTCGCTCGCGAGGAACAGGACGGCGTTCGCGAGGTCTTCGGGTTGGCCGAGGCGGCCGATGGGCCGTCTCTCACCCCGCGCCCGCAGAATCTCCTCGGCCGTCCGGTCGGGTTCGTTCTCGGCCTCCGCTTCGGCTTCCACCCACGTCTGGTGCGTCTCGGTCACGTCCGTCGAGATGGCGTTCATGCGGATACCGTCCTCAGCGAGTTCCTGTGCCATTCGCCACGTCAGGCCGTTGATAGAGGTCTTCGAGATACCGTACATCCCGAAGGGGCCGGTTCGTCTGTCGCCCGCCTGGCTCGTGTGGTTGATGATACTCCCCTTGATGTCGTTCTCGCGCATGTGTGCGGCGACGAGTTTCGCGGCGTAGTACTGCGACCGAACGTTGACGTCCATCGTCGAGTCCCACTGTTCGATGTCGGAGTCGACCAGCGAGTCCTCGTTCGGCCAGACGGCCGCGTTGTTCACGAGGAGGTCGATTTCGCCGAAGGCGTCGATTGCCGTCTCGACCAGTCTCTCGATGTCTCCCGGGTCGCCCATGTCGGCGGCGACGCCGATGACCTCCCCGCTTCCGTGGTCGGCCAGTTCGTCGGCGACGGACGTTACCTCCGACTCGCTGCGGGAGTTGACGACGACGTTCGCGTCGGCCCCGGCCAACCCCTCCGCGATACCGCGTCCGATACCCTTCGTCGACCCGGTGACGATAGCCGACTCGTCACCGTAGTCGTACTCGGTGTGACCTACCATATCACGACTCTCTCGCCACGCGGTCAAGAATCCACCGGTAGGGTCCAGTTCGGCGGCGACATCGCCCGACGGCCGCGGCCCCCGACCAAACGGCAAGTGACCACACAAGCACCTACGTTTATTGTGGTGGTATCTCATGATACGAGTATGGCTCCAGAGATAACTAGCATCGAATCAGTGGAGTTTGCCTATCCCATCGAGGACGTGGGCACAGACCAGCACGGGTACAATCTCGTCTACGAACCCGGTGCAGTCACCGAGCGCAAACTGTTCGGCCTGAAGATTCACACCGACGAGGGCATCACCGGCGAGTACGTCGGCGGGAACTCCCCCGGCGCAGCCCAGATAAACATGTTCGCCGACTACCTCGTCGGCAAGAACCCCCTCGAACGGGAGAAACACTGGAGCGAGGTGAAACGCGCGCTGCGGAAGTACGACCGGATGGGCATCGGCCCCATCGACGTCGCCCTGTGGGACTTCGCCGGGAAGTACTACGACGCGCCGATTCACGAACTGCTCGGAACCTATCGGGAGCGATTCCCCGCCTACGCGTCGACCTACCACGGCGACGAGAACGGTGGCCTCGACACGCCCGAGGCGTTCGCGGACTTCGCCGAGGAGTGTCTGGAGATGGGCTACGGGGCGTTCAAGATTCACGGATGGGGCGGTAGCGAGGGGTCGCGCGACTTACGCCGTGAAATCGAGGCGGTCCACGCCGTCGGCGAGCGAGTGGGCGACAAGATGGACATGATGCACGACCCGGCCTGCGAACTGGAGACGTTCGCCGACGCGCTGAAACTCGGCCGTGCCCTCGACGAGGAAGGGTTCTTCTGGTACGAGGACCCGTACCGGGACGGCGGCATCTCTCAGCACGCCCACCGGAAACTCCGACAGTCGCTCGACACGCCGATTCTCCAGACTGAACACGTCCGCGGCCTCGAACCGGCGACGGACTTCGTCGCCAACGAGTCGACGGACTTCCTCCGCGCCGACCCCGAGTACGACGGTGGTATCACCGGTGCGATGAAGCGCGCGAAAGTCGCGGAAGGGTTCGGTCTGGACGTGGAGTTCCACGCGCCGGGACCCGCCCAACGCCACTGCATCGCCGCCATCCGCAACACCAACTACTACGAGATGGCGCTGGTCCACCCGGACGCCCCCAACACCACGCCGCCCATCTACGCGGGCGACTACGAGGACCAACTCGACACCGTCGACAGCGACGGGATGGTCGAGGTGCCACACGGCCCGGGACTGGGCGTCGAGTACGACTGGGACTACATCGAGACCAACGCGACCGGCAGTCTCCACACGTACGAGTGAGGCCATGACATACAGAGCCGGAATCATCGGAACGGGCGGTATCGCTGGGATGGGCATCCTCGGGATGCACGACGCCGAGGACATCGGCAAGAAGAAGGTCCGCGCGAGTCACGCGGGCGGCATCGACGCCGCCGACGGCATCGAACTCGCCGCGGTTGCCGACGTGGACGAGGAGAAACTCGACCGGTTCGGCGAGGCGTGGGACATCCCACCGGAGAACCGGTACGTGGGTCACGAGGCGATGTTGGACGCCGAGGACTTGGACGTGGTCTCCGTCTGCACGCCGTCGTACCTCCACGCCGCCCACGTCGTCGACGCCGCCCGGTCGGCGGCCGACCCGTCGCTCGTCTGGTGTGAGAAGCCTATCGCGTCGGCCGTCAGCGACGCCGAGGAGATGGTCGACGTGTGCGACGAGACGGACACGGAACTGCTCGTCAACCACTCGTTCCGATTCACGACCAAACTCCAGCAACTCCGCGACTTGGTGCAGGAAGAAGATATCATCGGCGACGTGCTTTCGGTCTCGACGCAGTTCCGGATGGAACTGCTGCGGAACTCGACGCACCTGCTGGATACGCTGGTCTACTTGCTGGACGACAGGGCCAGCAAGGTCGCCGGACACATCACGGGCGAGAACGAGGCCGTCGAATCGCTGGAAGCCGCCGAACGCGTCGACGACGCGGGCGGCGGCGGATTCGTGGTGATGGACGACGGGGCGTTCGTGACCATCGACTGCACGATACCCCGCGAACCCTCCTCGATGACGCTGAACTTCATCGGCACCGAGGGGAAACTGTACTTGAACAACGACGACGGCGAGTGGCGCTACTGGCGTCTCGAAGACGGCGACCACGTCGAAGACTCGTTGCCCGGCATCGAGGGCGCGTGGACGTGGGACGAGGACTACCGCGACGCCTTCGCCAACGCCGCCTCGGATATCGTGTCGGTGCTGGACGGCGAGATGGACAATCCGTCGACGGGCGAGGAAGCCACTCGCTCGCTCGAAATCATCGCGGCCTTCTACATCTCGCACTACACCGGTGGGCAGGTGTCCATCCCGCTGGACCGGCCGTTACGCGACGTGAACATCACGTCGTGGTGACTGCGCGGTCCGAAATCGTTCGGCTTCGCTGAACACGTTTTGCGCTGGCCGGGACACTTTAGGACTTGCGCGCCAATCGCTCCGGTATGGTCGACGTTGCGGACTCAGTGCGTCTCAGCGTGCCCGCCACGGGCGACGGCGTCGGGTCGAAGGTCCGAACGGTGCCGTTTCGTCGCTATCTCCGACGGCGTCGCGCGGGTCCCGTCGCTCCCGGCGACCAGTGGGACGAAGTCGTCAACGACGGGTGTGGCCAGACGACGGCGATAACTCTCACCGTCGAGAGCGTCTCCGGCGGAAGCGTCGTCGGCGAGACGACGCAGTTCGAGTTCGCCGTCGAGTCCAGCGAGCGAGACGGATGAGCGACTGCACGCACAGGCGTGCAGTCGTCCGACGAACCAGGCCCGTTCATCCTATCGGAACGGTGCCTTCGTATATAAATGAACGGCAAAAACGAGGAAATTCTAACAATCGTACGCGCGTTATTACCGGGCAGATATGCGTTCGCCGCACGTGTAATTGCGTTCTGTAAAGGTGAACGGCTGTCTGTGTCGTCGGGACTTTTGTTCGTGAGAGCCCGACGGAGAAACCGGCGACGGTAGTCGCCTCAGACGGTCGTGACCGTGTTGGAGAGTCGACCGATACCGTCGATGTCGATGTGGATGTCGTCGCCGGGTTCGAGGGTGAACCCCTCCGCTGGAACGAGCGACGTGCCGGTGAGCAACACCGTGGTCTCAGAGATGTCGTTGTGCCGCGTGAGGTAGGAGACGAGTTCCTCGCAGGTGCGGACCATCTCGCTCGTCGACGTTCCCTCTTCGTACAACTGTTCGCCGTCGCGCGAGATGGTCATCCGCATCTCTAGGTCGTGCGGGTCGCCGACGGCCTCCGGGGTGACGACGCAGGGACCGAGCGAACACGAGCGGGCGTAAATCTTCGCCTGCGGGAGATAGAGCGGGTTCTCGCCCTCGATGGAGCGACTGCTCATGTCGTTGCCGACGGTGTAGCCGACGATGTCGCCGTCGTGGAGGACGATGCCGAGTTCGGGTTCCGGCACGTCCCACTCCGAGTCGGCCCGGATACCGACGGCGTCGCCCGGCGAGACGACGCGCGAGGGCGTGGCCTTGAAGAATATCTCCGGGCGGTCCGCCTCGTAGACGTCGAGATACATCTCGGGCATCCCGCTCTCGGCCTCGCGGGCCTGCTCGCTGATTTCGTAGGTGACACCCGCGGCCCACACTTCGTCGGCGCGGAGGGGGACGCGGACAGTCGCCTCGTCGGGGGGGTTGATTTCGTCGGCCTCGTCCAGTAGCCGACGGGCCACGTCGTCGACCGTTTCGCTCGCGACGTGCGCGACGTGCGCGAGTTCGTCGAATCCGGTCACCCGCGGTCGGGCGGCGGTGAGGTCGTACGCACGGTCGCCGTCGCGAGCGACGAGTCGGGGTCCCTCGGCACTGGCTGTGCGATAGTAACGCATACGCACGATACTGCACACCGGAGGCTCTTGGCCGTTGCGGTCACGCGTTCGGCACCAAAACTTACTCGTACTCCCGGCGTGTCCCTCAGAGCGATGACGGAGACATACCACAACTACGTGGACGGCGAGTGGATCGCCGCGGAGACTGGCGAAACGTTCGAGACGCACAACCCCGCCGACCCGAGCGACGTAGTCGGTGAGTTCCAACAGTCAGGCGCCGAGGACGCCGAACGAGCCGTCGAAGCGGCCGACGCGGCGAGCGAGGAATGGGCGGCGACGCCCGGTCCCGAGCGCGGTGCGATTCTGCGCGAAACCTCGCAGAACCTCGCCGAGCGCAAGGAGGAACTGACCGAGACGCTGGTCCGCGAAGAGGGGAAAGCGCGTCCAGAGGCCGCCGGAGAGGTCCAGCGAGCCATCGACATCTTCGCGTACTACGCGACGAAGGCCAGCGACCTCGGGGGCGAAGTGAAATCCTCCAGCAGTCAGGATACGACGCTCTATACGGTAAACGAGCCAATCGGGGTCGCGGGCCTCATCACGCCGTGGAACTATCCCATCGCCATC
This sequence comes from Haloarcula marina, assembly GCF_024218775.1. Lineage (NCBI taxonomy): Archaea > Methanobacteriati > Methanobacteriota > Halobacteria > Halobacteriales > Haloarculaceae > Haloarcula > Haloarcula marina. Next base: position 2,065,461 of record NZ_CP100404.1, read on the forward strand.
CCGGCGTGGAAAATCGCCCCGGCGCTGGCGACCGGGACGACCATCGTGTTCAAGCCCGCCTCCATCGCGCCCAGCGTCGCCCGTCAGTTGGTCGAGTGTCTGGACGACGCGGGCCTCCCCGACGGCGTCCTGAACTACGTCACCGGCCCCGGTAGCTCCGTCGGCGAGACGTTCACCACCCACGAAGCCGTCGACGCTGTCTCCTTCACCGGCAGTTCCGCCGTCGGAAACATGGTCGGCGACCAAGCCCAGGAGACGGGCAAGCGCATCCAACTGGAGATGGGCGGCAAGAACCCCGTCCTCGTGATGCCGAGCGCCGACGTGGACGAGGCCGTCGACATCGCGGCGTCGGGCGCGTTCGGCGTCACCGGCCAGGCCTGTACCGCCACCTCACGAGCCATCGTTCACGAGGACGTCTACGAGGAGTTCGTCGCTGGCGTCGTCGACGCGGCCGAGTCCATCGACATCGGCGCCGGACTGGACGGCGCGGACATGGGGCCGCAGGTCGCCGAGAGCGAACGCGACAGCACCCTCGAATACGTCGGCATCGGCGTCGACGAAGGCGCGACGCTCGAAACGGGGAGCGACGAGGCCAGCGAGGGCGACGGCTACTTCGTCGAACCCGCCGTCTTCTCGGACGTGGACCCCGACATGCGCATCGCCCAAGAGGAAATCTTCGGCCCGGTACTGGCGGTCATCCCCGTCAGTAGCTACGAGGAAGCCGTCGACGTCGCCAACGGCGTCGAGTACGGCCTCTCGGCCAGCATCGTCACGCAGGACCTCTCGGAGGCCCACGACTTCGTCGACGACTCCGAATCCGGCGTCGTGAAGGTCAACGAGAAGACGACGGGGCTGGAACTGCACGTCCCCTTCGGCGGGATGAAGAACTCCTCCAGCGAGACGTACCGCGAACAGGGCGACGCGGGACTGGACTTCTACACCCTCTCGAAGACGGTGTACCTGAACTACTGAGTCCGCACCCGACGTTTTTCACGGCGCGAGCAGTTCTATCGGATGTCGGGGCTGTCGTTCGAGGAGCGCGTCTATCTGTTCGAGACACGAGGTCCCGCTGGCGACGACCGGGCGGTCCCGAACGTCCTGGGCCTCGAACTGCTCTCGTAGGCGGTCACCAACGTCCATGCTGAGTTCGTAGTAGTCACTCTTGTAGCCGAAACTCCCGGCCATCCCGCAACACTCTACCTCTGAGGTCGTCACGTCGTAGCCACACTCCTCCAAGACGGCGACCGTGTGAGCTTCGAGGCCGAGCGTCCGTTGCTGGCAGTGACTGTGGTAGGCGATTTCGGGCGTCTCGACGCGGCCGAGCGAATCCGCGCTGGCCCCGTGCTCCAGCAGGCCGTAGACGTACTCCATGACCTCGTAGCTGTGCTCGGCGAGGGTCTCGAAGGTCGCAGTATCGAGCAGTTTCTCGTACTCCGAACAGAACATCGCGTGGTCGCTCGGTTCGACGACGACCACGTCTCGGCCCGCCTCGACGTGCGGCGAGAGTCCCTCTGCGACCCGTTCGGCGTGGTCCTGTGCGGTGGCTATCATCCCCTGTGAGAACGGCGCGCGACCGCTGGAGGCGACGGACGGGACGACAACGTCGACGCCGAGTGCTTCGAGGACCTTCACGGCCGCTTTCCCGCGGTCGACTTGCACGTGGTTCGTGTACACGTCGGGATAGAGAACCGCGCGGCGGTCGGGGTTCGAGACGGTCGACTCGCGCGCGGCGAACCACTCGACGAACGTCTCGCGCTGGAACTGCGGGAGGTCCCGACGCGGGTCGACGCCGACGGTACGGTCCATGAGCCACCGAGCCGTCTGCGTGTCGGCCAGCCAGTTCGAGAGGGGGGCGGTGGCGCTCCCGAGTTTCGCCATCGTCTCGAAGTTGCCGAAGAATCGTTTCTGGAGCGGCGCGCCTTCGTCCTCGTCGTCGGGCGTGAGGCCGTCGACCAGCCACGCCGCCGGAGCGTCCCCATCGCGGTTGATTCGGTCGCGGACGACCGTGTTTATCCACGGAATGTCTATCTTCACTGGGCACGCGGTGGTGCAGCGGCTACACCCGGTACAGAGGTCGTTGAACTCGGCGGCGGTGTCGAGGCCTTCGATGCCCGCTTCCCATCCGGTGGCGATGCCGCCCGAGTACGTCTCGCCGCCGAAGGCGTGGCCGCCGACGCTCTGGAAGTTCGCACACGAATTGGCGCAGGCGGAACAGCGGATACAGTACAGCGTCTCTTCGAGGTGTTCGTCCTCGCGCATGTCCATGCGGCCGTTGTCGATGAGCACGAGGTGGAAATCCCGGTCGGCGTCGAACTCCGAGAGGGGCGTATCATCGTCCGAGAAGTCCACGACGGGTGTCTCGACGGGCGGAGTCAACAACGAGACGTAGGAGGTGATGTCCTGTCCGGTCCCCGACCGCCCGATGAGTTCGACGAACGGATGAAAGTCGGCCACCGAGGGGACGACTTTCTCGACGCCCGCGACGGTAATCTGGGTGTCTGTCGCGGCCACCGTCTTGCGGGCGTTGCCCTCGCTGGTCACCAGCGCCATGGTCCCGGAGTCGGCCGCGAGGAAGTTCGCGCCGGTGATACCGACTTCGCTGTCGACGATTTGCTCGCCGAGTTTCTCGCGAGCGAAGTGGGTGAGTTCTTCCGCGGTCTCCAGGGGTTCGTCGGGGTCGAAGACCTCGTTGAAGAGGTCGGCGATAGACTCGCGAGATTTGTGGATTGCGGGGGCGACGATGTGGGAGGGCGCTTCGTCGGCCACTTGAAGGACCCACTCACCGAGGTCGGTTTCGACCACGTCGACGCCGTCACTCTCCAGTGCCTCGTTGACCTCGATTTCCTCGCTGGTCATGGACTTGCTCTTGACGACGCGGTCGGCGTCCCGGTCGGCCACGACCTCGCGAATGTAGGCGTTGGCGTCCGCGGCGTCGTCGGCGACGTACACCGTCCCGCCGTTCTCGGCGACTGACTCCTGCAACTGTTCGAGGAGTTCGGGGAGTCGCTCGATGGCGTCTTCCTTGATGGCGCGGGCCTCGGTCTTCAGGTCCTCGTAGTCCTCCAGTTCGGCGACCGAGCGGTAGCGGCCCTCGTTGAAACCGCGCGTGTTCTCCGCGACGGCCGCGCCCTCGGTCCGCATCAGTTCTCGAATGTCGTCTGCCTTCGACATACTCACTCGGCCTCCACGAGGAGGACGGCTACCGACTTCGGCCCATGTGCACCCCTGACGAGTGCGCCCATGTCCGCCGTCGCACTCGGCCCCGTCGCGAAGATGGTGCTCCCGCGCGTCTCCCGAAGGTCGGCGTCTACTGCGGCGATGGCGTCGTCCATCGTCGCCAGCACGTCTTCTTCGCGGAGGACGACGACGTGGTGGTCGACGAACAGACTAACGAGTTCACTCCCGCGGTCGGTGAGACGGAGACTCAGCGTTCCGTAGTCGCCGACGCCGAACGCCGCGGCCGTCACACCCGTCGTCGCCTCGCGGAGTTCGACTGGCGTCGGGTCGACAGAGACTGCGGTGTCGTCGAGTGAGAAGTCTCGGCCGTCGAACTGTCCGTCGAGTGCGACGCCGACCGCAGGTGGGTCGACAGCCTCGTCGACGGCCGCGGCGAACCCCGTCTGAGAGACGGTAGTCACCGGAACGTCGTACGCCGAGAGTGACGACTCGAACGCGCCGAGCGTGTCAGTAGCCATTGGTGTGCGGACACACGGAACACACGTGTATAAACGTTCGAGGTCCCGCGTCTCGGGCGGTTACTGACGTTCCGCGACGACCGGATTCTCCAGGACGCCGATGCCTTCGATTTCGACTTCCACGCTGTCGCCGGGATTCAGCAATTCGGGCGGATCACGGAAGATGCCGACGCCGCCGGGCGTGCCCGTCGAGATAACGTCGCCCGGCCGGAGCGTCATCGCGTCGCTGATGTACGCGACGAGTTCGTCCACGTCGAAGATGAACTGCTCCGTGTTCGAGGACTGCTTCGTCTCGCCGTTGACGCGGCAGGCCACGTCGACGTTGTTCGGGTCGAACCCGTCGCCAGCGACGAGCGCCGGTCCCATCGGCGAGAACGTGTCGTAGCTCTTCCCGCGGAAGAACTGGCCGTCGTCGAACTGCGCGTCCCGGCCGCTCACGTCGTTGATGACCGTGTAGCCAGCGACGTGGTCCCGAACCTCGTCGGGGTGGAGGTTGCTCGCCGTATGTCCGATGACGACGCCGAGTTCCACCTCGTAGTCCACCTCTCCCAGCGCGTTCGGATGGACGATGGGGTCGCCGGGGTTGGTGACCGACGTGGCCGCTTTCGAGAACAGCAGCGGTTTCTCGGGTATCTCCTCGTCCTGTTCTTCGGCGTGGTCCCGATAGTTCAGCCCCGCACAGACGATTTTGCCCGGTACCTCGACTGGAGCGAGCAGGGACACGTCGCCGTCTACTTCAGTCAGCGCCCCGGTTTCGAGCGCGGACCCGACCCGCCGCCGATAGCCCGCCGACCCGATTTCGGCGAGCGTCGGTTCCCCGCCCGGCCAATCGGCCAGCGAGTACACTGTCTCGTCTGCACGAACTCCCCACGCTGGACTGGTACCGCCGACTGTGTAGCGAACGAACTGCATGCAGAGAGAGGGTCGAAGCGCGGGTACATAAGTCTTCGATACTGTCTCGCCGTCGCACCGGTTACCCGACGACTCAGCTACCGAAGGTAGTTCCCTGAAATATGGTCTCGACGGAAGAAGAGTTTTGACAAGTGTGAGAGTAAGGTCGTCAGATAGTGAGACATTATGCGCAATAGTGTTCAAAAGTCGCCATTTATTATCTAAATACGGCCCATTGTGGGTTATGTCTGATTTTTCTATACCCAATTAGGAGTCTATGAGCCCTTTCTGGATACATACCCTCTCGAATTGGGTTCATAGTGTGAAATTGACTGAGAGTGCGCGGCCGAGTGCGGGAGCGGTGGCGACGCGGAAAATCGGCCCGAATCGTGACTTCTTCGATTAATCGCGGACGGATTCGAGAATGAGTCGTTGCTCGACGCGTGTGGCCTCGCGTTGGGCGTCGTGGACCGCGTCGTCAGTCCCGGTCGGCGACGACGTGGTTGGTCAGCGTGCCGATACCCTCGATTTCGACGTCCACGCTGTCGCCGGGTTCGAGCAGTTCGGGCGGGTCGCGGAAGATGCCGACGCCGCCGGGGGTACCCGTCGAGATGACGTCGCCCGGCCGAAGCGTCGTAAACCCGCTGATGTACTCGACGACTTCGTCGACGCCGAAGATGAACTCCTCGGTGTTCGAAGACTGCATCGTCTCGCCGTTGACGCGGCAGGCCACGTCCAACTCTGTGGGGTCGAGATGCTCGTCGGGAACGAGCGTCGGCCCCATCGGCGCGAACGTGTCGTAGCTCTTTCCGCGGAAGAACTGGCCGTCGTCGAACTGCGCATCCCGCCCGCTCACGTCGTTGACGGCGGTGTACCCGGCGACGTAGTCGCGGGCTTCCTCTGCCGAAACGTCCTTGGCAGTGCGGCCGATGACGACGCCGAGTTCCACCTCGAAGTCGACTTCATCGAGTTCCGCAGGATGGACGATGGGGTCGCCGGGGTTGGTGACCGACGTGGCCGCCTTCCCGAACAGCAGCGGTTTCTCGGGGACCTCTTCGTCCTGTTCCTCTGCGTGGTCGTGATAGTTCAGCCCCACGCAGACGATTTTCCCCGGGCGCGGGACAGGGGCGAGCAGTTTCGCCTCCGCGGCGGGTATTGCGTGGTCGGCCATCGCGTCGACGGCGTCTTCGACGACGCGGAGGAATCCGGCGTCGGTCAGTTGTTGGTACGAGACGTCTTCGCGGAGTCCGGCCAACGGGACGATGTCGTCGTCCCGGCGGACGCCCCACTGCGGGGCACTGCCAGTGGTGTAGCGAACGAACTGCATCACCGGGAACTGCCGGCCACTGCTACCTAACTGTTGTGTTTACCGGCTACGAGTACGTCAGGTTCACCTCGATGACGTTCGCACTGCGCAGAATCTGCGCGGGAATCTCGTCGGTGAATCGCTCGCCCTGCATTCGACTCTTCGGCCCGGAGACACTCACGGCCGCGATAGCGCGGTCGTTCTGGTTCATTATCGGGGCGGCGATACACCGCATCCCCTTGACGCGTTCCTCGTCGTCGTACGCGTACCCGCGCTCTCTGACCTCGTCGAGCGTCTCGTACAGTTCGTCCTCGTCGGCGATGGTTCGGGGGGTGATTTTCGGAAGACCGTGTCTGTCGACGATGGCCTCGACTTCCGTCCGCGGACGGAACGCCATTATCGTCTTCCCAAGCGCAGTCGTTTGGAGGGGGACCCGCATCCCGGCGTGCGTGTCGAGTTGGACCGCATCGGGGCCGCGCGCCCGATAGAGGAAGACGCCGAGGCCGTGTTCCTCTATCATGAGATTCGAGTGCTCCCCCGTTTTTTCGGCCAGTTCGTCCACCTCGGGGCGAGCGATGTTGAACACCTTCTTTCGGGAGCGGGCTTGGTCACCGAGTTGCAGGAACCGGGTGCTCACGTGGTACTGGTCCCCCTCCTTGATGAGGTACTGCTCCCGTTCGAGCGTCCGGAGGTGGTCGTGAACGGTGCTCGTCGGCTTGTCGAGTTCTTGTGCGACCTCCGAGACGCCAGCCCCGTCGCGTTCGCGGAGTATCTCCACTATCTCCAGCGACACCTTCGCCGCATTGACTGGGACATCGTTGCTCATACGCGAACCATGGATAGACGCTGAAAAAAGTCTTTCCGTCATTACCGGAAACATGGGAGAGGCGGATACGACGCCGAGTGGACCGTCGGAACCTGTGTGCCAATTTTTAATACCGTGTAGTTTAGACTCTGAATCGTACCACAGGACAGCCACATCGGCGGCGAGCGTCCCGTTCGGCGGTACATTCGGCGCTGACCCAACTCCCCCACCATGCCCGAGCGAACACTGCGGACCCAGGCGGCATCGACAGTCGACATCTTGCACCACTTCGTCGGTCGCGACCAACAGGCGATGGACGCGCTCCTCGAAACTGTCCGACGGAATGTCCCCGACGCGAACGTGAGACAGCGGACGAATCCGAACGTGAGCCTCCAGGGGAAGGTCGACATCCTCCGCGGCAAGCCACCGAGCATACTGGAGACGTGGCCCGGTCGCAACCTCGAACCGTACATCGACGCCGACGTCGTCGCCGACATCTCCCCGATGTGGGAGGCGGCGGGCTACACGGAAACGTACTTCGACCGCGCGAAGGACGCGGTCAGGTTCGACAGCACCTATCGGGCGATTCCGACCAACATGCAGCGCCAGAACAATCTCTTTTTCAACCGCGCTGTCGTCGAGCGCGCCGGTGTCAATCCGTCGTCGATTACCGACGTCGCTGCGCTCGTGACGGCGTTGGAATCCGTCGAAGACGAAACCGACGCGGCGGGCCTCCTCGTGCCGCAGAAACGCCCGTGGCCGTCGCTGGACGTGTGGGACATGCTCGTGTTGAGCCACGGGACCGCCGACGCGTACGACCGCCTGTTCCGCGGCGACGACCCGCAGCGCGACGGGAACCTCGTCCGCGAGGCGCTGTCGTCGCTGGCGACCCTCGCCTCGTTCGTCCCCGACGACGCGCTGTACGACGACTGGCAGGCCGGTCTGGACCGGTTCGTCGACGGCGAGGCCGCCTTCTTCGCGATGGGCGACTGGGCGGGCGGCGTCCTCAAGAACCGCGACGGATTCGACTACGGGACCGACTGGGGCTGTGTCGCGTTTCCCGGGACGACCCAGACGTTCCAGTTGGTGATGGACGCGTTCCTCATGCCCTCGACTGCGACGAATACCGAGACGACCGAGGACGTGCTTCGGCATGTCGGTTCAGCGACGGCCATCGAGCGCTTCACACGGACCCGCGGCGCGCTTCCACCGCGCGAGGACGTCTCGCTCGACCGCTTCTCGCCGTTCTTTCGGGACCAGATGGACGCCTACCGCTCGGCGAGGAACCACGTCGACGCGACCCGCGGACTCGGAATCGCCCCCGACCAGCGTGTCGGCGTGCTGACGGCGATAGCGACGTTCCTGTCCGAAGGGGACGTGGACGCGACGGCGACGCAGATACTGACCGCGCTCGACCGCGAGAAGTAGGTACGAGCGACCCGACGGGGCCTATCGGAACTCCGGCATGACCTCGTCGGCGAACAGTTCCATCCCGCTGGTGTCGGGGAAGTCGACGAACCAGCACTGGAACTTCGTGACGCCGGCGTCGATACGTGACTCGATGGCCTCGGCGCACTCCTCGGGCGTCCCCATGACGAAGAACTCCCGGGCGTCCTCGGCGGTGCGAATCGGCGCTTGGTCCTGATACTCCGCTTCGAACTGGATGGGCGTCATCAGGTCGACGAGGTGGTCGAACTTCTCCTCGTCGCGCGTGCAGATGACGTGACCGTCCCACGAGTACTCGATGTCGTCCGGGTCGCGGCCGACCGTGTCGCAGTGGTCTTCGATGACACCGATTTTGTGGTTCAGCGTGTCAACGTCGCCGTTGAACACGTCCGTGTTCCACACGTCGGCGTGCTTCGCGACGAGTTTCAGCGTCACTTGCTCTCCCTGCCCGCCGACCAGAATCGGCGGGTGCGGGTCTTGGACGGGCGTCGGGGCACAGGCCGCGTCCTCGATTTGGTAGTGGTCGCCGTCGAAACTCGCGCCGTCGCCGCCGGCGTCCCACATCCGCTTCATCAGCCGAATCGACTCGTCCAAGCGCATCAGGCGCTCGAACCCGTCGCGGTACTCCCAGCCGTACGCGTCGTATTCGGGTTCGTGCCATCCCGCGCCCAGACCGAGTTCGAGGCGACCGTCGGAGATGACGTCCAGCGTCGCCGCCATCTTCGCGACCAGCGCGGGGTTGCGGTAGTCGTTACAGAGGACGAGCGACCCGATGTTCATCTCGTCGGTGAATCCGGCCATCGCCGACAGGAGCGTCCAGCACTCGTACTCCGCTCGATTCCGTCCGAGCATCAGGTGGTCGGGCGCCCACGCGGCGTCGAAGCCCAGTTCCTCGGCGAGCAGGATGCCCTCCTTGGTCGTCTCCCAGTCGAGCGCCTCGTACTCCGGCGTGTCCCGGTGGACGGGTTCGTCGTCGCCAGCATCTGGCGCACCGGCGAAGACGGGGACGTTGTACTCGAAACTGATGTCCGACATGGTCACTCGATGGCGAAGTGTTCCAGTGCCTCGTGGTTCAGTTCCGTGCTGACGCCGGGTTCGTCGGGTAGCGGTATCGACCCGTCTTCGGGCGAGGGCGGATTCTGGAAGATGGCGTCGGCGTACGTCGACTCCTGCTCTTCCTGCTGCTCTTGGAACCACTCGGGGATGGGGAAGTACTCGGCCATCGGCATGTTGGTGTGCCCGGCGATGGCGTGCAGCGTCGGGTTCGTCCCGGCGTGGGGGATGACCGGCACATCGTGGACTTCCGCCATGTCAGCGACCTTTTTCATCTCGGTGATACCGCCGACGCGACCCACGTCTGGCTGGAGGATGTCGACGGCTTCCCGTTCGAGCAGTTCCTCGTGGCCCCACCGCGTGAACTCGTGTTCGCCGCCGGAGATGGGCATCGGCGCGGCCTCCCGGACTTCGGCGTAGCCGTCGATGTCGTCGGCGATGACCGGTTCCTCGACCCACGCCATGTCGTACTTCGCGAGGCGCTGGGTCATCTTCTTCGCGTACTTTACCGACCAGCCCATGTAGGCATCCCCGGCGATGTCGATTTCGTCGCCGACGGCGTCCCGCACGGTCTTGACGATTTCCTCGTTCTTCTTCATACCCGCGCGGCCGTCCTCGGGACCGTGGAGGAAGCGCAACTTCATCGCGTCGAAGCCAGCCTCGGCGTACTGGATTGCCTCGCGTTCGAGTTTCTCCATGTCGACGGGGTGGAGGTTGGACGCGTAGGCGGGAATCTCGTCTTTGGTGGGACCGCCGAGCAGTTCGTAGACCGGTTTCCCGGTCTCTTTGCCGGCGATGTCCCACAGGGCTTGGTCGACGGCGCTGATGGCCATGACGGCGACGCCTTTTCGCCCGAAGGGGAGCGTCGCGCGGTACATCTGCTCCCAGAGGTGCTCGCGGCGCATCGGGTCTTCACCGACGACGAGTTTCGAGAGTGTCTCTTCGACGACGGTAGCGATAGCGCCGCTACCCCAGTTGCCGACGCCGACACCGGTGATGCCCGCGTCGGTCTCGACTTCGACGACCACGTCGCCCACCGGTCCCATCCACTTCCGGCGGGCCTGGGGGTTCTCGCCGTCGACGTTGCGGTACTCGTCGTACTTCGACATGATGGTGACGAGGGGAAATTCGATGAACTCGCCCCACGATTCGTTGCTGACTTTCGTCGCTGAAACGTCTGTAATCTCCATTGTGTGCTACTAGAACAGTCCGCACGACGGGGCTAAAGCCTTTCTATCCCCCTGATTTGGTGTGGATTGAATAGCTGTCGCTACGTCGACGCGTTCGCGCGCTTCGGCGTCGCGGTTAGCTGAACTGGAAGACCGGTTTGCAGGTCTCGGAGGCGAGGAACGCTTCGAAGGCGTCCTGCGGGTCCTCCATCCCGTACGAGGTGTCGACGATTTCGTCGACGGCGATTTCGCCGCGCTCCATCAGGCGAAGCGCCTGCTCGAAGTTCGTCCACGTCGACCCGTAGGAGGTGTTGATATCGACTTCTCCGCGCACCGTCGAGGTGAGCGTCACCTCGCTGGCCGCGTTCGGGATGCCGACGACGACCACTTGTCCGCCCTTGCGGACGTGGTCGTTCGCCGTGACGATACCCGAGTGGTGACCGGTCGAGTCGAACACCACGTCGAACCCGATGCCGCCGGTGTGGTCCTCGGCCACGTCGCCGAGGTCTGTCGACTGGGCGTTGACTGTCTCGATTCCGAGGTCGTCGAGCAGGGGCAGGCGATAGGCGGCGTCTTGGTCGAGCCCGGAGACGACGACGTTCGCGCCGAGCGAGTCCGCGACGGCGGCGACGAGGACGCCGATGGGACCGGGCCCCTCCACGAGGACGTTGTCGCCCGGCGTCGTCACCGACTGTTCGAGCACCGCGCGCGTGGCGATGCTCGTCGGTTCGGTAATGGCGGCGTGCCGAAGGGGGACGCCGTCGGGGACGACGTGGAGGTGTTCCGGCGCGACAGCGACGTACTCTGCGTACGCTCCGTCGCGGTGCATCCCCGTGATGGAGAAGTTCTGGCAGACGTTCTCCTGGCCGTTCTTACACTGGAAGCAGTGCCCGCAGTCGTGAATCGGTTCCTCGATTATCTTGTCGCCTTCGGCGTACCCGTCGACGGCGTCGCCGACAGCGACGACTTCGCCGGAGTACTCGTGACCCATGATTCGCGGGATGGGTATCCACTCGTAGCCGCCGTCGTACTTATACGCGTGCGCGTCGCTGCCGCACAGGCCCGCCGTGTGGACTTTGACGAGCACTTCGTCGGGCGCTATCGTCGGTTTCTCTCGTTCCTGTATCTCGACGGACCGGGGTCCTGTCTGGACGATTGCTTTCATAGTTGGTAAGTGGTGGGTGCCGACGCTGACAGGTCACGCTTCGACGCTGTCGGCCGACGCTTCGTTCTCGCTCCGCTCGCTGACCAGTCGCCCTTTGAGCAGTTTCTCCGTGTTCGCGTCGAACAGGTAGACGTGCTCGGGCGCGATGGTGAGCGTCATCTGGTCGTTCGGTTCGAGGTCGTGGAAGGTACCGATTTTCGCTGTCACGTCGCCGAGGAACGAGGTCCCGTGAACGATAGCCTCTGTGCCGACCGGTTCGACGACGCGCACTTCGGTGTCGAACTCCGGACCGTCGGTGGCTCGGTTCCGGACCTGGTACAGGTCCTGGGGACGGAAGCCGACGAGCACCTCGTCGGCGGTTATCTCCCCCTCGACCAGTGCCTTCGGGATGTCGAAGGTCGTCGTGTCCATGTCCACGCGGTACGCGTCGCCAGCGTCGCTGAGCGTCCCGTCGAAGAGGTTCATGTCGGGGCTGCCGACGAACTGCGCGACGAAGAGGTTCGATGGCTCGTTGAACACCTGGTCGGGCGTGCCGAGTTGCTGGAGTTGGCCGTTGTTGAGGACGGCGATTTTGTCGGCGATGGTCATCGCCTCCTCTTGGTTGTGCGTGACGTACGCCGACGTGATACCGACTTCCGACTGGAGTTCGTCGATTTCGGTCCGCATCGTCTTCCGGAGTTTCGCGTCCAAGTTCGCCAGTGGCTCGTCGAACAGGAACATTCGCGGCTCTCGGATGATGGCCCGCCCGAGCGCGACGCGCTGTTTCTGGCCGCCGGAGAGCTGTGACGGTTTGTTGTTGAGTAGTTCCTCGATTTCGAGCATCTCGGCGACATCGGTGACGCGGCTGTCGATTTCGTCGTCGGACATCCCGTTGTCCTCGCGTTTGAGACCGAAGCCCAGGTTCTCCCGGACGGTCATGTGCGGGTACAGCGCGAAGTCTTGGAACACCATCGCCACGTCGCGGTTACGCGCTTTCACGTCGTTGACGACGGTGCCGTCGAATCGGACTTCGCCCTCGGTCGGGTCTTCGAGGCCGCCAATCATCCGGAGTGTCGTCGTCTTCCCACAGCCAGACGGCCCGAGCAAGACGAGGAACTCGCCGTCCGGAACGTCGATGTGCAGGTCGTTTACAGCGACGACGCCGTCTTTCTCGGGGTCGCCGAACACTTTCGTGACACTATCTAACTCTAGGTGTGTCATTGAAAATTGCTACCATCCAGCGCACCTTAAAGCTAGCGTCATGTCGACGCTGACGAAGGGTGTTACCCCTTGATTGCGCCGCCGGTCAGCCCCTGCACGAAGTAGCGCTGGATGTAGGCCAACCCGGCGAGCACCGGAATCGAGACGATGATGGACGCCGCGGCGACCACGTTCCACTGCGTGTTGAACCCCTGCACGAAGGTCAGCAGTCCCGGCGGGACGGTGAACTTCGAGTTGTCGAGCAGCGTCAGCGCGAACACCAACTCGTTCCACGCGAGGAGGAACGCGAAGATGAACGACGCGATGAGCGAGTTGCGCGCCATCGGAACGAGCACGTACCAGAACGTCTCGAAGGGGGTACACTGGTCGATGCGCGACGCCTCGATGATGGAGTCGGGGAAGTCGTCGAAGAACCCCTTCATCAGCCAGACGACGAACGGCGCGGTCATCGCGCCGTAGATGAGGATGAGCGCGAGGTGCGTGTTGAACAGACCGAGCCACGAGATGAGTTCCCACTCGGGGACCATGATGGCGGTCCCGGGGAACATCAGCGACGCCAGCAAGAGGCTCATCAGTAGGTTCTTTCCGCGGAACTCGCGGCGCGAGAGGACGTACGACGCCCCCGTGCCGAGGACGACGGCGATGACGCCCGCCCCGACAGCGACCTTCAGACTGCTGACGACGAGACCGAGCAGGTTGATGTCGATGGCCGACGTGACCGTGATACCGAACAGGTTCTGGACCAGTCCCGCGTACCCGCCCGCTTGTATCGACGACTCGATGACGAGTCTAAACCCTTCGAGCGAGAAGTCCTCGGGGAACACCGTCGGCGGAATCTGTTGAATCTCCGCCGTCGTCTTGAACGCGGTCACGACCATCCAATAGAGCGGGAACAGCACGAACACGCCGATGACGAGCGTCAGGAGGCCGATGGCCGTCTTCCTGACGTACCCGCCCGCTTTCGAGTCGTAGAGCCACGACTGATTCTTCCGGAACTCCGCCGTCGGGTCTGAGTCTTGTGTCGCCATTACATTTCACCTTGGACTTTGTCGTAGAACTGGATGTAGTAGTACGAGAACACCAGCAACACGACGAACAGCATCACCGAGAGCGCGGAGGCGAACCCGACTTCGAAGTCGATGAACGCCGCGCGGTAGATCATGACCGGGAGCGTGCTACTGGAGACGCCCGGACCACCTTTGGTCATCACCCACACCATCGAGAAGTTCCTGACGTTGTAGATGAGCATCAGGAGGAAGCCGATGGCGAGGTTGTACTTCATCATCGGGATGGTGATGTAGCGGAACTGCTCCCACGGCGTCGCGCCGTCCATCCGCGCGGCCTCGTAGAGGTGTTCGTCGATACCCTGCAACGAGGTCAGCGTCAACAGCGCGAACAGCGGCGCCAGCCGCCAAATCATCCCGATGATGGGCGGCCACAGCGAGAGGTCCGACGACCCCAGCATGACGATGTACTCGTCGATGAGACCCATCTGCACCAGCAGTTCGTTGACGATACCCTGCGAGCCACCGAACATGAACTGCCAAATCGACGCGCCGACCACCCGCGGGAGGACCCACGGAATCAGCACGATGGCGCTCGCGACGCTCGTGTACGGGAGCTTTTCGTCTAGAAGCCATCCCATCAGGAAGCCGAGAACGATGGCCGCCAGACTGCCGACGGTCACCCAGACGAACGTGTTCCAGAGGACCTGATGGATGTCCGGGTCCGTCCAAATCTCGACGTAGTTCGCGACGCCGACGAACTCCGCTTGGTCGGGCCGGAGGAGGCTCTTGGCGAAGAAACTGGAGTAAATCGCCTGTGCGATGGGGTAGAGAATGAACACACCCACCAGCGCCATCACCGGCAGTATCGGGAGATACACCTTGACGCCCTCTGGGATGTGCTTGGTCGCGTTCTCGTACGACGACTGTGCCTGGTCTACGTAACTCATAGTTGAATCGTATCTACCTCGAATATCTATAGTCGTGGTTAAGAATATTTCCCCGGGGTTCAGGCGATCTGGTCGTCGACGACTTCCTGAATGGCGGAGTTGGCGTTGCTACAGGCTTCTTCAGCCGTCGCATCACCCAGCACGACGGGCTGGATGACCTGCGTGTTGATGATGCTCTGCATCGAGGCGATGCCCGAGAACGACGGGAACCGCGAGGTTCGCGTGAACAGGTCGTCGTCCTGGTACAGCGTGACGAGGTCGCCGAACTGGCTCATGAACAGGTCGCTCGGGTCCTCGAACGCGCTCGTGAGCGTCGGAACGCGGCCGCGGATGCCCACGTCGGCGTCCGCGCTGTACGTCCACGGTGCGAGTTGTTCGGGCTGGTTCCACCAACTGATGTAGTCGAACGCGGCGTCGCGCTCGGCGCTGCTGGCCGTCCCGCCGCCCATCATGAAGCCCTGTGCGTTCTGCAGGAGCAGGTCCTGAGGCTGGAAGCTCCCCGACGGGGAGTCCGGCAGAGGCGCGCGGGTGACCGTGTGACCTTCGCCGTCGAGCCACGGCTGGGGCGCACCGGTCGTCTGGTAGACGGCGTTCGCGTGGGAGTACGTGATGAAGATACCCGACTCGCCCTCGCGGAGGAGTCGCCCGGCGTCGATGTGGTTGTTCTCCGCCATCGAGTCCGGGAACAGGCCGGCTTCCGCGATGTCCTGATAGAGCTTCACGGCGTCGACGAAGCCGGGTTGATCGACGGTGGCCTCCATCGTCTCGGGGTCGAAGTACCGGCCGCCGTTGGCGTAGACGAAGCCGATGAAGTACCCGGTCGTCAGGCCGAAGTCCGTCCCCGGCGCGGTGATAGCGGCCGAGACTTCGTCGATTTCCTGCATCTCTTGGCCGAGTTGCAGGAGTTCGGGCCAGTTCCGAGGCGGCGCGTCGAAGCTCGTCTGTTCGAGGTAGTCCGTCCGGATGTCGATGAACGGTCCGAGGTCGGCGTAGCCGCCGGGGAGGCCCCACTGGCGCTCGCCGCTCGTCTCACCGAGGCCCTCGTAGACCATCGTATCGATGTTGGCCTGGACGAAGTGGCTGTTAATCTCCTCCAGCTGGTCGGCGTAGGCGTCTTGGTCGAGCGGCTGAATCGCCTGCGCGCCGACGTAGTCGGGAATCTGCTGGCACTGGCCCGCCATCACGTCCGGGAGGTTGCTGTTGGCCGCCGCCGAGGCGATAATCTGGTACTTCTGGCCCCACTCTTGGTGCTGGTAGCTGATGTTGTGGGTCCCGTAGCTGTCGTAGTTGCCGCTGATGTACTCCCGTTCGGCAGGAATCCCGCCGAACAGCCAGAAGTCGAGGTTCTGCGTACCGGATCCACCGTCGCCGCTGCCGCCGTCACTTCCGCCGCCACCGCCGCCGTTACTTCCGCCGTCACCGCCGCCCCCGCCACAGCCAGCGAGGCCAGCAGCCATTGCGGTTCCGAGGCCGGTCAGATATCGTCGCCTGTTGAGCCGAGTCCGCGAGCTATCGTTTGTCATGGTCCGCTATTACAAATGAGGTGTGTCGCATCTAATAAATTTATCGGAATTTATAATGGGCATTTCACAGAGTGACCGAGCGTCCGCGTGTGTTGCGAGGAAGTATGAGTGTGCGGGCGGGTGCGAAACGAACGTCATACGTCGATACCGGACACAAACGCCGCCGCTCGGCAACCAAAGCTAAATGACGGAGTAGTGCCAGCGTACGCATACGATGACAGAGAGCCGCTCGGCCTTCGAGACATCTCTCGACGAGTTGGGTGTGACAGTAACCCGCACAGAGGAATCGACCATCGCGGCGGCGCTCACCGAAACCGTCGTCGACCCGGCCGTCGGCGTCTCACTCGGGGACGCGTTCGGAAGCGACGGGTTCACGCTCGCCGACGCGGGGGTGTCCGTCGACCCGACGCCAGTCGAACTCCGCGAGGCGACGACCGGTGTAACGGCCGCCGACCTCGCAGTCTCCGACTACGGGTCGCTCGTTCTGACGCTGGACGACCGCGCGAGCGAACTGGTGAGTCTGTTCGTCGAGCGCCACGTTGCCCTCGTCCGTGCGAGCGACGTCGTCGACGACATGGACACCGCCATCGAAACCCTCGACGCGACATTCAATCGGACTGGAGGGAGCGCGGTTCTCGCGACGGGACCGAGCGCGACGGCGGACATGGGCGCGCTCGTCCAGGGGGCGCACGGCCCCGAAACAGTCCACGTCGTCATCATCGAGGAGGGTGCGTAAGGATGGCGAGCGCCGACGAGATTCGAGAACTGATGCGGACGGAAGGCGTCGCTGTCGCGGAGAACACGCGCGGTTTCAACGAGGGCCGGTACCGCTCGGTCGCCGAACTGGAGGACTACGAGGACCTAAAGACCGAAGCCCGCGCCATCAAGGAAGACGCCATCGAGCGCCTCCCCGAACTCCTCGACCAACTGACCGAGGCCGTCGAAGAAAACCGCGGGACTGTGTACGTCGCCGACGACGCTGACGACGCCAACGCCTACATTCGCGAGGTGGTCGCCGACCGGGACGCCGACCGCGTCGTCAAGAGCAAGTCCATGACCAGCGAGGAAATCGAGGTCAACGAGGCACTGGAGAGTGACGGCGTCGACGTGGTCGAAACCGACCTCGGCGAGTGGGTCCTCCAAGTGGCCGACGAAGCCCCCTCCCACATCGTCGCCCCCGCCATCCACAAGTCCCGCGACAGCATCGCAGAGTTGTTCAACGAGGTCTTCGACCCCGACGAACCCTTGGAGACGGCCGAAGAACTGACTCGTTTCGCTCGCGAGAAACTCGGCGAACAAATCGTCGACAGCGAAGTCGGTATCACCGGCGCGAACTTCGTCACCGCGGACACCGGAACGATGGCGCTGGTGACCAGCGAGGGCAACGCCCGCAAGACGGTGGCCGCGACGGACACACACGTCGCGGTCGCTGGCGTCGAGAAGGTGATTCCGACCGTCAGCGACCTGCACCCGTTCGTCGAACTCATCGGCCGCTCTGGGACCGGACAGGACATCACCTCCTACGTCTCGTTGTTGACTCCGCCCGTCGAGACACCCGTCGTGGATTTCGAGGACGACGAGACGCCCCTCTCGGAGTTCGAGAACGACCGGGATTTCCACCTCGTGCTCATCGACAACGGCCGCATGGACATGCGCGAGGACGAACACCTCGAAGAGACGCTGTACTGTATCCGCTGCTCGGCGTGTTCGAACTCGTGTGCGAACTTCCAGAGCGTCGGCGGCCACGCCTTCGGCGGCGAGACGTACTCGGGCGGCATCGCCACCGGATGGGAAGCGGGCATCGAGGGCCTCGATACCGCCGCCGAGTTCAACGACCTCTGTACCGGATGTAGCCGCTGTGTGAACGCCTGTCCCGTCGGCATCGACATCCCGTGGATAAACACGGTCGTCCGCGACCGCATCAACCGGGAGAAAGACGAACCGGTAGAGTGGCTGGTCGACGGCCTCACGCCCGACGAGGAAAACGAAGGCGCGCCGCTCCAGAAGCGCTTTTTCGGCAACTTCGAGACGATGGCGAAGGTGGGGAGCGCCACCGCCCCCCTCTCGAACTGGCTGGCCGACACCGGTCTGTCGCGCCGAGCGATGGCGTGGGCGTTGGACATCGACCCGCGTCGGGACCTCCCGCAGTTCCAGCGCGAGACGTTCGTCGAGTGGGTCGCCGCGCGCGAGTCGACCGTCTCGAACCCCGACCGCCGCGCGGTTCTCTATCCCGACGTGTACACGAACCACGTGCAAGTCGACCGCGGGAAAGCGGCCGTAAAGGTCCTCGAAGCGCTGGGCGTCGACGTTGTCGTCCCGTCCGTCGCCTCCAGCGGTCGCGCGCCGCTCTCACAGGGGATGATAGCCACCGCGCAGGACCACGCCGAACGCGTCTCCACCGCCCTCGCCCCACATATCGAGGACGGCCGCGACGTGGTCGTCGTCGAACCGAGCGACCACGCGATGTTCCAGCGGGAGTACGAGAAACTGCTCGGCGACCGCGAGTTCATGACCCTCGCCGAGAACAGCTACGAGGTCATGGAGTACGTCTACGGCCTGCTGGTGCACGGGGCCGACGCGGATGCCCTCTCGACGGTCGAGGACGGACGACTCGCCTACCACAGTCACTGCCAGCAACGGACGCTCGGCCTCGAAGCACACACTGTCGCCGTCTTGGAGCAGTGTGGCTACGACGTGACGACTTCCGAGGTGGAGTGTTGCGGCATGGCCGGGAGTTTCGGCTACAAGGGTGACTACTACGAACTCAGCATGGATGTCGGTGACCGCCTGCGCGAGCAGTTCGAGGCCGACGACGTCAGGGACCGCCCAGTGGTCGCCAGCGGCACCTCCTGTCTCGAACAGATTGACGCGCTCCTCGAACGACAGCCCCGACATCCGGTAGAACTGCTCGCCGAGTAAGTCTGTCCGCGGTCAGTCGAGACCGACGTGCCGTCGGAACGATTCGCCGGTTATCCACTCGCAGTCTTTCGCCGACACCGAATCGACGTGTCGAAGCCAGTTGTACGACTCGGGGTACGTCGCCACGTCGCTTACGTTCGGGAAGTCCGACCCCCAGATGACGCGCTCACGGCCGAACGTGTCGAGGAACCACCGGACGTGGTCGTGCATGTCGTCGTAGGGGAACTGGGAGTCGGACATGTGTGGAATCTCGGAAACTTTCACCGCGACGCCGTCGTATGCGGCGAGGTCGGCAAACTGCGCGAACGTTCCCTCGTCAGTGGGCGTCTCCGGTCCCGCGTGCGCGAAGTGGTCGAACAGGAAAGTGAGTTCGGGGTAGGCGTCGACGAGTTCGAGCGCCTGGTCCAGTTGGCTGTGGTCGCAGAGAATCTGGACCGTCGCATCGGTCTGGACGGCGGCCTCCCAGAACTCGGTTTCCGCGATAGCGTCCCGTAGCCACGTCACGCTAGGGTCGAACGTCTCCCACATCTGGTCGTACGGACACGCCGCACCGAGGCGAAATCCGAGCACGCCATCGGTGTCCATGCATCGGCGCAGTTGGTCGGCGGCGTCGTCGGCGAACGGGTCGAGCATCACGATACCGTACAGACGGTCGTACTCCGCGGCCGCTCGCATCGTGTACCAGTTGTCCGTCCAGTCGCAGATAGGGTAGCCGACGACGACGGCCTCGTCGACGCCGTTGCGGTCCATGTCCGCGAGCAATCTGTCGGCTGTGTAGACCGTGTGCACGTCGAATCCGTCGACGAGGTCCAGTATCGGGCCGTTCACCCACGGGTGCTCGTCGCTCGCCGCGCCCCACGCGTGGGTATGGGTATCGAGCATACGCGGAGAATCGTCGGGCGGCCTACTAAATTGTACCGGGGAAGAACTAAGCCGAGGGCCGAGGAACTGCCTCAACGTATGGCGCGAATAGCGTTCCACCTCCGCATCAAGGAGGGCCAGCGAGAGGCGTACCGCAAAGAACACGAGAACGTGCCCGAGGCGCTGGAGTCGGCGTATCTCGACTCCGGCGCGGGCATCGAGACGTACAGCGTCTTCGAGAAGGACGGTCACGTCTTCGGCTTTCTCGACGTCGAGAATCCGGAGATACTCAAGGAAGTCATGGCCGAGAGCGACGCGCAAGCCGACTGGAACGTGGTGATGGACCCAATCCTCGTCGACGAGGACGACCAGTGGATGGACGAAGTGTATCGGATGGTTTAAGTCAGCCTTTCAGATAGCCGCCGTCGACCGCAATCGACTCGCCCGTTATCCACTCGCCCTCGTCGGAGAGCAACAGGACGGCGACGTGACCGATTTCTTCGGGTTGGGCCGGTCTGTCGAGGATGTGCGACGACAGCGACTCCGAGAGGACTTCGTCGGGCGACTGACCGCTCTGGGCGGCCTTCTCTTCGAGCCACTGGGTGACCATCGGCGTCTCGACGGTCCCCGGTTTGATGGCGTTCGCGGTGATGCCGTGCTCGGCGAGTTCCTTCGCCAGTACCGTCGTCAACGTCAGGACCGCGGCCTTCGAAGCGCCGTAGGCCCCCTGTCCGGTGAACGGGCGCTCCGCCCCCACTGACGAGATGTTGACGATGCTCCCCGCCACGTCGTCCGCAATCATCTGCCCGGCGACCCGTTTCGCGACCAGAAACGTCCCTTTGGCGTTGACCGCGAAGTGCCGGTCCCACTCGGCCTCGCTCGTCTCCAGTAAGGGGACGGAACGCTGAATACCGGCGTTGTTGACCACGCCGTTGATGGGGCCGAACGTTGCGACGGCCTCCTCGACGCCGCGGTCCACGGAGGCTTCGTCGGCCACGTCAACTTCGACGACAGCCGCTTCGCGCCCGAGTCCGCGCACCGCATCGGCCGTCTCGGCCGCTGTCTCTGTATCGAGGTCGAAGACGGTCACGTCGGCGCCCGCCCGCGCACACCGGACCGCGATGCCGCGACCGATGCCCTGTGCGCCACCGGTGACGACGACGTGGCGGTCACGAAGCCGTGTATCTGACTGTGCGGAACGGTCGCTCGTCTCTGGTGCAGACATATCCGCTCGTCCGTGGCGAGCGTACGTAAGCGTGTAGGGTGTTCGGTCGCGGTACCGACCTTCGAAAGGTGTGTCCGGCAATACCGGAGAAAATTCACTCCAACTACTGGCCACGTAGAGCACGTGCGTACGTACCACACCACCGCATTCAGGTGGGGACATCAACACGTTCAAGCGCCCTTTCGGTTTTCCCGTCACTAATCTCGACATTGTGAATTTATTCCGCCGTGGAGCAACCGGTCGTAATTTTTCCGGTGATACCGGAGCATTTCTGCCAATACCGGATTGCGGACTGGCGACAGCGACCGGTCGGTAGTCGATTGTTGGCGCGTCCCGGCCACAGTCAGGGAAGGGGAACAGGACCGAAGAGCCGTAAGATACCCGAAATCGACACAGTAAACGCTTCCAGTCGAGACGGCGGTGACCATCTGGCTCTCGCGGTTATCGGCGATTGACTCCGCTCCGTTCGTGCCTCGATTCGAAATCCACGCGTCCGAGGCGATGATTTCGTCCGGTATCGCCGGAAATGCAGGGCTGAAGTAGTGCTACCGCCGCAGGTCAGCAGTCTGAGACCTCCATAATACACGTACTATTGTTATTCGCGTTCCGAGCGGAGAGTTCTTAGATAACACCCGTACATACGTTATTTCGAATGAGAGTCTATCTTTCGACCGGGCGCCCGTCCGTGACCTCAATACGATTCTAGCAGTGATCGATTGAGATTATCTGGAGTGGATTTCCCAACCTATAACTAGATATTTAGTCACAATAGAATCTTATTTCGTACTTTTATCTCTAGTTTTCTATATTTATGTTCAAATATATTTTTAATGAGTTTATTAGCGCCAAATATACCACTATTATCGCAAATCTATATTCAGGTTGGCATTCTTCTACGCAAAATCTGATTACAAGCTCCATATAGACATCCGTTAAATTCCGACGCAGAAGTTCGACGGTACGCCGCGGCGTATCTCATACGTCGGTTCGTGCAAACGGGAACGGGACCGATGAAGCGCCGCCGTTCGGCGGCGGCGACCTCAACTCGTTCGCGTCTCCAGCCATCCCTCGACGTGACCGACAACGTCGGTGAGATGTGCGGTTCCCCAGACGGCGACGACGACTGCCCCGATGGTGTCGAAGACGAGGTCCAACATGGTATCGTCGAGGCCGTACTGGGTGAGAATCGTGGCGTTGCCCGACGCCTCCGCGGCCAACGTGATGGAGAACTCGATGACCTCCCAGAGCACGCCGAATGCGAGGACGAACAGGAGGATGAACACGAAGACGAACCGGGACGGGAGGTAGATCTCCTCTGAGTGACGGTCGATAGCCCGGACCGTCGTGTAGCCGACGGCGGCGACGATAGACGACGAGAGCGCGTGGGTGACGTGATCCCACCACCAGATTCCGGCGTAGAAGTTCGTCTCGGAACCGGGCAGACCGAGGACGCCGAGAGCGTGGAGAAACACCGCCGAGGTAATCCACAGCGTCAGGGCCGGGTCGAGCGCGATGCCGTAGTCCCGTTCGAGCAGGGGCGGGAGTTGCGTGACCGCGAGGCCCACGGCCGTGTTGACGATGACGCCGGTGCTGCCGCGGTCGACGCCGATGGCGAGGATACCGACCATCGCCAGCGTCATCGCCCGTGAGAGTTGCCGTTGGCGTCGGTGGCTGACCCCGAGGTAGTCGCGGACCCTCATCCCTCCGGTTGCACCTCCTCGGGAATCCGCGTCGTGCCGATTTGCCGACTGACGTAGACGGCGAAGACGACGCCCGCGCCGACCCCAGCGATAGTCGACGCGACGAACTCCCACATGATGGCGCGCTCTATCGCATGTTCGGTGAGCGCCGGATTGAGGATGAACGCGGTCCCGAGCGTTTGGTCCGCGACCCAGCGGACGACGGCCCAGACGCCAGCCGTCGCCATCGTCGCGACGGCCACGAACACGACAGCGAACCGCGGCGTCATCCGAACGGGTGTAAAGACGTGGAGTTCGACGGCGACGATGAGCGCGATGGCCGCCACCGAGAGGTACGTGGCTACGTTCCCGGTCACCCGAACCGTTGCGAACGCGCGCCCGACCACCGGAAGCGCGGCCAGAAGGAGAATCTCCCACGGGAGCATCGCGTCCCGATTCCAGAGGGCCACCGGTGGGAGCACCGCGAGCGCCGCTACGGCGGCGGCGAACGCCGCCCAGAGCAACTGTCCGTTGACGACGCTCGCGAGGACGACGGCCGCCACGATGGCGACGAGCGTCCACGCGAGTATCGCGTTGGTCCGTCTATCGCGCAATAAATTCGTCACGTCACCACTCATATCGCTTTGGAGCGGTTCTGCGTGGAAAATACTATCGGCGGGTCAGAGGAATCCGTACGCCACCGCGTACGCGAGTGCGGCGATGGTGACGGCAGTCAACCCGGTGACCAGCGTCTCTAGCCAGTCGACCCCGTGACGGAACGGCCGGACGGGCGCGCCGACGACGCCGATAGCCAGCACGCTGAAGACGAACTGCGCGGACTGGTCGAGCGTCGGGGCCGGAAGGACCAGGGCGGCCACGGCGTAGCCGACGCCGAGCGACGCCCGGGGATTGACGAGCGCGGGCAGACGATACCCGGACAGCCGGGCGTAGGTCCAGACGGCCAGCCAGACCGTCCCGAGTTCGATAGCGAACGCCGCCAAGAGGTGCCCGGTCGGGTCGGGATGGAGCGTCAGTCGCTCGGCGACGAGGACGGCGTCGAACGGGTACAACAACGGGGGCGGAGACCCGGTGAAGAGGTCGCCGAACGGATGTGAAAGGAGGCCGACCGCAGCGAGGGCAACGAGGGGCCGCGCCCCCACCTCGAAACGCCGTGCGAGGACGCTGACGCCGAGGCCGCCGAGTGCGAACACGAGGACGACCAAGCCGCCGACCAGGCCGCTGGCGGCCGTGGCGACGGCGACGAGCAATCCGACGAGCGACAGCGAGAGCGCCCGCGTACTCCGGGTTTCCAGCGCCCAGAGGCCGACGGCGACAGCGAGGGCTGCCCCCATCACGAGCGAGTGGGTCGGTCCGCGATGGATCACGTTGGCCGTCTCCCAGAACACGTCGGGACCGACGGTTTCGACCGACCGGAGGAGCAGCCCCACCGGCGCGTACACTACGTCCACGTCGGGGACTGACGCGAACAGTCCGGCGACGAAACCGAAGACGAGCGCGCGGTCACGGGGAACGTTCAGTCTATCGGCGACGAGCGCCGCGATACTGAACGCTACTAATCCGTGGCCGATGAACATAGACACGAATTCGACGCCGAGAGATATAAGTATCGCGTGTCAGTCTGTGTCTCCCGTACAAACGCTTTCGAGACGCATTCAGTCGTCCGATTCGACCTTCGTCCAGCGTTTCTCGATGTCTGCGTTCGCCCGAACGACGGTGTCTCCCGCTACGTCGAACCGGGTCTTTCGCAGTTCGATAGCCGTCACTTCGCCCGTCGTGTCGCCAGCGGTGACCGTATCGCCGGGGTTGAAGTCCGGGTCGCGGAGCAGATACACGCCCGCGACGGCGTCGGCAATCATGCCCGACAGGGCGTAGGAGACGCCGAGTGCGAGGAACCCCGTCGCCGTCCCGAGCGACGCTGCCACCAGCGTCAGGCCGACGATAGAGAGGAACGAGAGGCCGACGGCGAACCAGAGGAACACGAGGACGAGTGCGGCGATGAACTGACGGTACACCGGTGCTTCGCCGGGGAGCGTACGTGCGAGTATCGCCCGCACGGCCGTCATCACGACTTTGATGCACACCGCCGCGACGGCGAGGAACACGATTCCGGCGATTAGGTTCGGGAGGGCGGCGGCGATGCTGGCGTAGAGTTCTTCGAGCGCCGACGTGACGAGATTCGTTTGCACGGAGAGCGGTCGAACGCCGCTCCCCTAAAGGTTCTGTTCAGGATGAACGACGTCGTAACTCCCGTCGCCGTGGACGCCGATGACCGCCCACTCGTAGTCGACATCCAGACGTGTGAGGCGACGGCCGAGCGCCGACGCCTCGGACGCCCACGTGACGAAACAGCGTAAATCGCCGGTATCCGGCAACCGCTCGTTGTTCTCGACCACGGTGACGCGGACGACGCGCCACTTGTGTTCGGCCTGAAGTCCCCGTTCGGTACGCGACACGGTGTATCCGATGTCGTCGAATATCGACTGGGCCTGCTCGCCTAGTGATGTGGTAACGGCCCCCATCTGTCAACGCCTACCAGTGGCTGTATCATAAACGTTCCTACTGGACAGCCGTCCAACAACAACGGCGGCGACGCAGTTACTCGTGAGCGGCGTCCCACTCGTCGGGCTTGCGGAGGTTGCTACAGACGTTACACCGGATGCGCCCCATCGAGTCCATCGCGTTGTCGAACGTCTCGCAGTTCCCGCAGAAGTACCCCCACCGGCGCTCGCCGTCGGTGTCGGCGTAGACGACGTAGAACGGTCCGTTCGTCCCGATATCGGCGTCCGTCCTGTCCACGTACAGCGTCGCCCCGTCCGGCCCGGCGTGTGCGTTCATACCGTGGCGGTGGCAGGCCACCGGCTAAACGACTACGATACCGTCTTCCCGCGTCGTCGGTGTAAGCCGCTCCTACCGGTTCAGGTACTCTTCGAAGCAGGTGGGGCAGTACTCGATGTCGCCACCGAGGGGAAGCACACCGACGAGTCGAAAGGGGTCCTTACAGCTGAGACAAACCCTTGGTTCCCCGTCACCTCTGGGATTCGATCCATTCATAGCCGCCGTACAGTATGCCGGTTTATAGCGTTCACGGTACGTAACAATTCCCTAACCATATTGTGTGACACTTACTCACAGACGGCGACGTCACCGACTGACTGCGGAACCGATTAGTCGACCCGTCCGCTACGGTCGGTAATGGGTCCCCGACTGGTCCACTACGCCGACGTAGAAGGTGCTTACGACGACGCCGACCGCATCGCCCGGTTGGCCGCCACCGTCACGTCGCTTTCCGGCCCCGACACCGTCGTCGCCGGGACCGGGGACAACACCGCGCCGGGCGTCCTTTCGCTCGTGACCGAAGGACGGCAGGCGCTGGACTTCTTCGAGGCAGTCCGACCCGACTTCGACGTGTTCGGCAACCACGACTTCGACCACGGACTAGACGCCACCCGAGACATCGTCGAACGGTCCCCGCAGACGTGGCTGTCGGCGAACATCGAGCGCGACGGCCGCCGCTACCTCCCCGACGTGACCGCGCCGTGGGCACTCCGCGAACTGGGCGGGCAAACGGTCGGATTCGTCGGCGTCACCACCCCGTCGACCGGGTCCGGAAACCCCGCAGCGGAACCACTGACGTTCACCGACCCGTTCGCCGCCGTCCGGGACGCGGCGGCGACCCTCCGCGACCGTGGGGCCGAACTGGTCGTCGCCCTCTCGCACCTCGGCCGTGAGGACGACGAACTGGCGCGCCGGTGTGCGGTCGACGTGATACTTGGCGGCCACGTCCACGACCGCCGAGTCGATAGAGTCGACGGGACGCTCATCGTCAGGCCGGGGTCGGGCGGCAAGGCCGTCGCCGTAGTCGACCTCGGCGGCGACCGACCCGATGCGACGCTTCGGCCGACCGCGGAAATCGAACCGACGGCAACCGTCAGGACCCGCATCGAAGCGCGACTCGCCGAGACGGGATTAGACCAGACGGTCGCGCACGTCTCGGACCCGATTCATCGCGAACGGATGGACACCTACGGCGGCGAGAGCCGTATCGGCAACTTCGTCGCCGACGCCTACCGATGGGCGACCGACGCCGACGTGGGCCTCCAGAACGGCGGCGGCATTCGAAGCGACGACGCGCCCCTCTCGGGCGCGGTGACCGTCGCCGACCTCGTCTCGCTCGTCCCGTTCGACGAGCGCGTGGTCGTCGCGGAACTGACGGGGCGAGAATTGCGACAGTTATGCGCCGAGGGGAGCGGAACGACTATCGCGGCCAGCGACCCCGAGTGGTGGCACGCCCACCTCAGCGGCGTCGAACTCGTCTGGGACCGTGACACCGAAACCGTCGAGCGCCTCCACGTCGGCGGCGACCCGGTCGATGCCGAGGCGACGTACACGGTGGCGACATCCGAGTATCTCCTCCACACGACTCACGAGTTCCCCGTCCTGACCGAGGGTCACCGGACGGCAGTCGACGACGTGCAGTACGAAGTGCTCGCGGCCTACGCCCGCACCGAAGGTATCGACCCGACGGTGTCCGGGCGCGTGGTTCGTCGCTAGGGATTTAAGGCCGGCTGTCAAATTTCTCGGTGATGCCACAGGTCGTCGTCCCCGTTCGCTATCCGCTCTCCGAAAATTCGCGCGCGACGCTCGCCGAAGGAATTGCGGTCGCCGAAGAAGACGACGCGGACCTGACAGTCCTGCACGTGAATCTCTATCAAAACGGCCACAGAGTGTCCCGGTCGCAACTGAAAACCGCCGTCGAGAAGGAGTTCGGCTACCTCCCGCGGACGCGCTACGTCGTCCGCTCGGGGATGCTCGTCGAGGAGACGATACTCGACGAAGTCGTCGCGCAGGACGCCGACGTTGTCGTCATCGGCACGAAACAGGTGAGTCGATGGCGCGACATGATTCGCCGCCTCGTCGACGACCCGGACATCGAACATTTCCTCCGGGACGAACTCGACTGCGACGTGGTGACCGTTAGCCCCGAGGTTCAGTCTTCGCGGTAGTCCGCGTCGTCGTCCGACAACTGCCCGTCGGAGGACTGGCCACCAGCCAACGTCTCCGCCCCCCGTTCCGCGACTGACACCTGCATCTCCCCGCTCGTCTCGTCGAAGTAGAGGTGCGAGTGGGGGTACGCTATCTCCACGTCGGCGTCGTCCAGTTGGCTCCAGACGTTCGTCTGCACCTTCGAACGGGCGGTCAGTAGTTTGTACGGTTCGGTCACCCAGTAGCGCAGGCGGAGGTTGACGCCGTGGTCGGCGAACGACTCGATGTACGCCGTCGGCGCGGCCGGGTACCGCGCGCCACCGACGCGGATGTTCGGCCCGCCCTCGATGACGTTGTCGACGCTCCGGGCCGCCTGTTCGATGAGACTCCGGGCCTCGTCGATGTCGCTCTCGTAGGTGACGAGCACGTCCAAAGAGAGCCGCGTCCGCGGGTCCTCGGCGGAGTAGTTGATTACGTCGCGGTCCCGCATCGTCCCGTTCGGGATGACCAGGAAGGTGTTGTCGAGCGTGAACACTTTCGTGTGGCGAAGCGTGATGTCCTCGACGAAACCGCGCTGGTTTCGGTCGGCGAGTTCTATCATGTCCCCGATTTCGTACGGTTGGTCCGCGAGTAGGAACACGCCCGAGATGAAACTGCCCACGATGGGTGCGATGACGACACCCACAACGGCGGAGAAGACGGCTACGGAGAGTCCGATATCGCTGATACTGAGCCCGTAAATGCCCATGATGGTGAACAGCGCGAACAGGAAGACGCCGACTCTGATACCCCGAAGGATGGTCCGCGTGACGCTCGGCCGCCGGAACCGCTGCGCGATGCGTCGACCCAGTACCAGGACCACCAGTCGGGCGGTGACGA
The DNA here is from genome assembly GCF_024218775.1 of Haloarcula marina. Classification (NCBI taxonomy): domain Archaea; kingdom Methanobacteriati; phylum Methanobacteriota; class Halobacteria; order Halobacteriales; family Haloarculaceae; genus Haloarcula; species Haloarcula marina. Next base: position 2,094,235 of record NZ_CP100404.1, read on the forward strand.
ACGCGAGGATGACGACGAACAGCGACGCCAAGAGTTGCGCGGCCCACTTCGGGACGGCGAAGGGGAGCCACGACAGCAACGACTGCGTCGCCTCCGCCGCAGTCGGCGTGTCCGTCGGCGTGGGAGAGGTCTGGAATTCCCAGACGGGACCGGGTCGCATGGGCCTGACTGCACGGCCCCGCGAGAAAAGGGTTGTCCTCCACAAACGCTTACTCCGGACCGACCGAGTCCCCAGTATGGCAATGGATGACCGCCAGCGACCACACTTCGAGCTAACCGCCACGGTTCCTGACGTCGAGACGCTCGTCGTCGGATTCACCGAGTACGGCCTCGCCGGGCTAACCGCCGTCGACTACCTCACCGACCAGTTGCCGCTCTCCGAGGTCGGCTATCTCGACGATAGCGGCCCACCGACCATCACCCCATTCGACGAGGGGACGCCGCGGCACCACACGCGGGTGTACGCCAGTGGACCGTTGTCGCTGGCTGTCGTCGTCGCCGAGCGGTTCGTCCCCCTGCAGTCGACGGGTTCGATTGCGGACGCCATCGAAGACCTCTGTGCGGCCGTCTCGCCGTCGAATCTGACTGTTCTCTCCGGCGTCCCCGTCGCGCACGGTCCGGAGGACCACGTCCCGTTCTACATCGCGACGGAAGACTATCAAGAACGGTTCCTCGCCGACACCAGCATCGCCCCGATGGGGACCGGATTCGTCGACGGCGTCACCGCCGACCTCCTCGCCCGCGGTATCGACGACGACGAGCGACCGGTCGGCGTGTTCACGACGCCCGCCCATCCGCAGGCCCCCGACGCGGAGGCGGCCATCAGACTCCTCGACGCACTCTCACGGACCCACGGTATCGACATCGACACCGAACCGCTGGCGGCGTTCGCCGCCACCGTCGAAGCGCAGTACCGGGCGCTCGCAGAGCGTATCGACGCCGCCGACGAGGACGCCACGCCCGACGACCGCATGTATATGTAACCCGACGCCCCCGCACGAGGTCAGGAGTCTGTCACGTTTATTATCGGTGTACGTGGTGGTTCTCCGTGAACAATCAAACAGTTCGCCAACAAGTACTTGCGGCTCCGGGACGTGAATATAGACGATGACGCACACCGAAACCCACCCCGTGGACGCCACTCGAACCGAGCGGTGTCCGCAGAACCGACCGAAGGGCGTGCTGTTCTGCCCGACGTGCGGTCACGAGAGTCCCGTGGGTGGGGACTGGCACGTCGACTGGCGCGGCGACACCCGGTCGCTGACCTGCCCGGAGTGCCGGACGCTCGTCAGCGACCGCTAGTACTCGCGTATCTCTTCGTCCGTGACGACCGAATCGAGTAGCGCCGTCGGCGTCGCGTCGTAGGCGGGATTCGCCACGGCGAACCCCTCCGCCGGTTCGCGCAACACCTCCGCGGGCGACCGGAACTCGTTCTCGAAGGCGAACGCGCCGTCGACGAACTTCGCGTCGGCGCCGACGACGGTCATCGGTACCTCCGAGTGAGCGGCGGCCGTCGCGATAGGATAGGTCCCGACGCGGTTGTACAGCGTCTCCTCGACGATGCAGTCCATCCCGACGAGGACCCGGTCGACCTCTTGAAGGTAGTGGCCCGCGGCGCTGTCGATGATGAGCGTCACGTCCACGCCGTCGCGCTCGGCGAGCTTTCGGGCCGTCTTCCGCCCGAGGAACCGCGGCCGCGACTCCGTGACGTACACCTCGAACGTCGCCCCCGCCGCGAGGGCGTCGTCGATGGCGGCCAGCACCGTCGAGGAGAAGTCGTGGGTCAGGAGCACGTCGTCGGCGGCGATGAGGTCCGCCGCCCGCGCGCCCGCCCGGTCTTTCGCCGATTCCACTTCGTCGACGACGGCGTCGATGGCGTCGAGGGTCCGCTGTTTCGCCGTCTCGACGTCCGCCGGGTCGGCGTCCGTGACCATCTCGACGATGTCTCGCTGGGTCGTGTGCAACGACGCGTGGGATGGGTTAGCCCGGCGGAACGCGTGGCTGTTGCGTTCGAGCGAGCGGAGATACTCCTCGACCGTCGGGAACTCCCGGTCGGCCAGCACTCGCAACGCTCGGGCCGCTTTTATCGCGACCACCGACGAGCTATGGGTCTGCATCTCCTCGATTTCTTCGACCGTCTCGTCTATCATATCGCGGACTGTGACCCGAATCGATATGTGTTTTCCCCTCGCCCGCCCGGACCCCACAAGATATAACGCCCTCTGTCCATGTCCTACGCACGAACGATGGGACGAGGGGGCTTCAGCGCCGACACCGTGGGGATGTCCGAGTCGATAGGCGTCGCCGTCCTCATCGGGTTGACGCTCGTCGTCACCTCTATCGTCGGCCTGAACGTCCTCGTCGTCGAGTCCGACGACACCGGCGGCCCGCAGGCCAACTTCACCTACGACTACATCGACGACGGCGAAATCCTCATCGTCACCCACAGTCGCGGCGACTCGCTGGAAGCGGGCAGCATCGAGTTCGAGGGACCCTCGGAGACGACGACGTGGGCGGCCGTCGCCAACCGCAACGACACGTCGATGGTCGACCCGGGCGACATCGCGCAGTTGAGCAGTGGCAACGCCTATGGGCGGCGGGTCAGCGCGCGAGACACCATCACAATCTACTACAACCAGAGCGGCAACCGCACCCAACTGGACCAGTGGACCGGCGCGTAGCGCCGTCCCGCCTCAGCCCTTGATGTTGCAGACCGGGAACGTCCGGGCGACCCGGTCGCCGATTCCCAGCGCGTCGGAGACTCGCACCACCTCGTCGATGTCCTTGTAGACCCCGGGCGCTTCCTCGGCAACCGTCGCGCCCGACTGGGCCTTCACGTAGATGTGCTGTTGGTCGCGCAGTTCGTCGCGCACGTCCTCGCCCCAGTACTGCTTTTTCGCCTGCGTCCTGCTCATCAGCCGTCCGGCCCCGTGGGCCGTCGACCCGAACGTCTCGGCCAGCGAGTGTTCCCCGCCCCGGAGGACGTACGACCCGGCCCCCATGCTCCCCGGAATGATGACCGGTTGGCCCACGTCGGCGTACGCTTTCGGGAGTTCCGGCCGCCCCGCCGGGAACGCTCTGGTCGCCCCTTTCCGGTGGACGAACAGTTCGCGCTCCTCGCCGTCGACGGTGTGGACCTCCTTCTTCGCGATGTTGTGGGCCACGTCGTACAACAGTCGGAGGTCCGACCGCGGCACGTCGAACACCTCCGTCAGCACGGTCCGCGTCTGGTGGGTGATGAGTTGCCGGTTCACCCACGCGAAGTTGATGGCCGCGCACATCGCGCCGTAGTACGACTCCGCCAGTTCCGACCCGGCGGGTGCGGCGGCCAGTTCCCGGTCGGGGAGTTCTGCCAGCAAGTCCCCGTGCCGTTTCTCTATCTGCCGCAGATAGTCGGTGCACACCTGATGCCCCAGGCCGCGAGACCCGCAGTGGACGAGAACGACGATTTGGTCGACTTCGAGGCCGAACTCGCGCGCCACGTCCTCGCGGAACACGTCGGTCACCCGCTGGACCTCCAGAAAGTGATTGCCCGACCCGAGCGACCCCACCTGCGTCGCCCCGCGGTCCTTCGCTCGGTCCGAGACTGCGCTCGGGTCCGCCTCGGGTCGATACCCCTCGTCCTCGCAGTGTTCGAGGTCCGCCTCGGTGGCGTAGCCGTGTTCGAGCGCCCAGTCCATCCCGCGGGCGAGAATGGCGTCGATGTCCGCGGTCGTCCCCTCGAAGACGCCGCCCCCGCCGAGTCCCGACGGAATCGCCTCGAACAGTCGGTTCACGAGTTCCTCCTCGTGGCCCTGCACGTCGTCGTAGGTGAGCGGCGTCGTCAGCATCCGGACGCCACAGTTGATGTCGTAGCCGACCCCGCCCGGCGAGATGCAGCCCTCCTCGGCGTCGATTCCGGCGACACCGCCGACGGGGAAGCCGTACCCCTGATGGCCGTCGGGCATGCACAGCGCCTGCTTGCGAATCCCCGGCAGGTGGGCCACGTTCCGTAACTGTTCGAGTGTCTTGTCGTCGCTAATCTCGTCCAACAACTGCTCGCTCGCGAGTACCCGCGCTGGCACGCGCATCTCCCCCTGCTTGGGAATCTCCCAGACGTACTCCCGGACCCGTTCGAGCGTTATCTCCCCGGCAGTATATGTCGACATGGATGAACGTTCGCACCCAGCGGTCAAAGAGGTGTGGTGCGGGCAGTCCCGCGAGTCGACCGTCCGTAGCTTTATATCCAGACCATGCGACGTGGTAACACGCTATGGTGTTCAAGAAGATAACCCTGATCGGAACCAGTCCAGAGAGCTTCGACGCCGCCGCCGACGACGCCATCGAACGCGCAGAGCGGACACTGGACAACCTGAAGTGGGTGGAAGTGGACGAACTCGGCGTCGAGATAGCGAGCGTCGAGGGTCGGGAGTACCAAGCGGAAGTGACGGTGGCGTTCGAACTCGAAGAGTAATCAGGTCCGGAAGGACTCGCCACACCCGCACTCGCTGACCACGTTGGGGTTCTCGACGTGGAACCCCGCGCCCTGCAGTCCCCCTTCGTAGTCGAGGACAGAGCCTTCGATGTAGTCGATACTCGCGCCGTCGACGAACACGCGGAGACCGTTCCGAACGAAGACGTTGTCGCCCTCCTCCGGTTCGTGCTCGAATCGCATCCCGTACGAGAGGCCCGCACAGCCGCCCTGCTGGACGAACAGGCGCAGACCGGCCACGTCGGTGTCCAGCCCCTCGCTCTCCAAGAGGTCGAGGGCTTCCGCGGCGGCCGTCTCGGTGACGGCCACGTCGGACCCGCCGAGTTCAGAGTCGCCGTCCTCTGCAGTGCTACTCATACAAGCAGATGCGTTCCCGAGCGTGTTAATCCTGACGCCGCTTTCGGACGCTCTCGGCGTGGGCTTCCAACCCTTCGGCCTCGGCGAGCGTCGTAATCGTCTCGCTCAAGTCCGACAGTGCGTCCTCGGAGAGGCGTTGCACCGTCGTCGACCGAACGAACGTGTCCACCGAGAGGCCGCCGGTGACCCGCGCGCTCCCGCCCGTCGGCAGGACGTGGTTCGTCCCGGCGGCGTAGTCGCCCGCGGCGACGGGGCTGTACGGCCCGAGGAAGACGGACCCCGCCGAGGGGATGCGGTCCAGTAGCGCCTCGTCGTCGTCGGCCTGAATCGAGAGGTGTTCGGCGGCGTACTCCTCGGCGAACAGCACCGCTTCGCTCATCGACCGGGCGAGGAAGACGCCGGAGGCGTCGTTGGCGAGCGCACCGTCGATTACGGATTCACGTTCGCGCTCGGCGGCCTGTTCCTCGACGCTCTCGGCGACGGCCTCCGCGAGGCCCTCGTCGTCGGTGACCGCGACGACGGAGGCGTTCTCGTCGTGTTCGGCCTGCGCGACGAGGTCCGACGCGACGAACTCGGGGTTTGCCGTCTCGTCGGCGACGACCATGATTTCCGACGGGCCAGCGAGGAAGTCGATGGCCACGTCGCCCCGCACTTCGGCCTTCGCGGCCGTGACCCAGCGGTTGCCCGGGCCGACGACGATGTCCGTCGCCGTGACCGTCTCGGTCCCGTAGGCCAGCGCCGCGATGGCCTGCGCGCCGCCGACCTGATAGACGGCGTCCGCCCCGGCGACGTGAATCGCGGCCAGCGTCACGGGGTTCACCTCGTCGGCGGGCGGCGTCGCGACGGCGACGTGGTCGACGCCCGCAACCTTCGCGGGGATGACGCCCATCAGGGCGCTGGAGGGGTAGGCGGCCGTGCCGCCCGGCGCGTAGACGCCCGCGCTGTCCAGCGGTCGGAACCGGCGACCGAGTTCCCGGCCGTCGAAGTCCGCGCGCCAGTCCTCGGGGACCTGTCGCTCGTGGAACGCGCGGATGTTGGCGGCCGCCGTCTCGATGGCCTCGCGCACGTCGTCGTCTATCTCCTCGTAGGCGCGTTCGGCGGCGTCGGTGATGTCGACGTTCCCGACTTCCACGCCGTCGAACTCGCTGGCGAAGCGGCGAAGCGCCACGTCCCCCTCCTCGCGGACCTGGCCGACGATGTCGCGCACGTCGTCTCTCACCGCGTCGACGCCCGCGTCCCGGTCGAACAGCGCCGACCGCTCGTCCGGCCCGAGGTCGGCGACACTGCGTACGTTCATACCCGCCGTTCGAGACGGGCGGAAAAACGGGTTTCCCTTTCGCGGTGGTCAGGGCGCGATAGCCAGCACCGTCTCGTCCTCACCGGCGAAGGCGTACGCCTCGCCGCCCACCAGACGGGTGAGCCTCGACTCGGCGGCGTAGGACCACGCGCTCTCGCCCGTCTCGGCGTCGAGAGCGAGGACGTGCCGGTCCCGGTCGTCCTGACTCGCCGAGCGCTGTATCACCAACTGGCCGTCCAGCAGGCACGTGGGCCGAGCGAGGTACGCGTCGACGGGCGTCCGCCACTCGACGCTCCCGTCAGATAGCGAAATGGCCGCGGCGTCCTCGTTGACGACGTACAGCGTGCCGTCGGCCACCGGCGCGTCGTAGATGGTCGCGGGCACGTCGGCACGCCACTCCACGTCGCCGGTCGTCGGGTCGAGGCTCGCGACGGAGTCCCCGCCGACGAGCAGTCGGTCACCGACGGCCTGCGTGGTGTAAGCCTTCCACTCCTCGAATGACCACCGCTGTTCGCCCGTCTCCCGGTCGAGGGCGACGACGGTCGGTTCCCGCGGGTCTTCGGCGTCCACGAACGCCACGGTGTCATCGACGACCGAGAGGGTCCGGAACTGGTACTCGCCCACCTCGTACTGCCACGCGGGAGTGCCGTCCTTCCCGACGGCGTAGAGGACGCCATACGACGGGACGTACACGCGCTCGTCTGTGACGAGACCACCGCTCGGGTCCCCGATTTCGGCGGCCCACCGCTCGGTCCCGTCGCCTAAGGCGAGCGCGTACAGCGTCTGTCCCGACGACTGGACGTGGTCGTCTCCGGTGGCGACGTACGCGGTGTCGCCGTCGGTGCCGACGACGTCGAGCCACCAGTCCGTCGGCGAGAACGTCCACCGCCGGTCACCGGTCTCGGCGTCGATGGCGTGGGCCGCGTGTGCGGAGTTCAGCCCGTCCGCTCCGGCGATGGCGGCCACCGTTCCGTCACCGACGACCGGCGAGCGCTGTACCTTCCGTTCGGCGTCGTAGGTCCACTGCGTCGTCCCGTCTGCGGGAGACAGTGCCGCCACCGTTCCGGCGTCGGTGCCGACGTACACGCTGTCGCTGGCTGGCGTCGGCGGATTCACCACCGCGCCGGACAGCGACTGCGCCCACGCGACGTGTTCGGCGCTGGCGCGGTCGGTAATCGTCTGTGCTTTCTCTGTATCAGGTGTCGACTCGCCGCCGCTACCGTCGGTTCCGTTCTGCGGCGTCGAACCGGTCGGTGACTGCGCGGTGTCCATGCACCCGGCGACGGCCGCCGTCGCCGAGAGCGCCAGAAAGGTTCGTCGAGAGGGCATGGCCCGTCGTACTCCCAGACGGGGTACGTGCCTTGTGGTGACTCTGAACGCGCTTTGAGCGACCGGTCAGGCCAGCCACTCGTCGGGTTTCGTGTTGTAGTCGATGTCCGTCGCCGCGAGGTGTTCGACCGCCTCCCACGACACGTCCTCGACAGTAATCTGGTCGCCGTCGTAGCGGATTCGCTTACCCACTTCCTTGGGTTCCGGTTCCCGGTCGCGGCGCTTCGCCACCTCGATGTCGTGGTCGTCGAACTCCTTGACGATGGTGAGGAGGTTCACCGGGCGGCCCCACAACTCGAAGACGCGCTTGAGGACGCTCTGAGCCTGACTCAGGTCCAGCATGACGCCGTTGTACTGGTGGGCCAGCAGCAGTTCGTTCCGGTTGCGGTAGTTGCCGTCCTCGACGACGACGGTGGGCTTCCCGAAGTTCGTGAAGTTGAGCATCAGTTTCTTCTTCACGTCCTCGTGGTCCGTCGACGTGACCCGGTAGTCCCCGGAAGCGTGGGTGTACTCGTAGGTGAAGTAGTCGTTGTCGTCGACGAACTCCTGCGTGAGGAATTCGTCCAAGAACGTCACGTCGTTGTGGCTCTCGCGAATCTCGCGCATCCGCTCCCAGCCGCGAGTGTAGTCCACGTCCGCGAGGGCGTCTTCGACGCTTTCGTAACGCGAGTCGTCGAACATGTACCGCGAGACGCGTTCGAGTTCGGACTGGCTGACTCGCGAGACGAACCCGCGATACTGGGGCTTTACGAGCGAGTAGTGTCGCTGGGCCAGTCCCTCGTAGGTGAGGACCTTCCACGGATATTTCTCCACGTCTATCTCGCCGCCACGGGCCTGTTCGAGTCCCTCGGCGTCGACGCGGGGGTCGTCTGGGTCCAGTTCGTCCAGATGGCCCGCCACGTCGCGTAGCCACGCGGGCGGTTCGAGCAGGTCCTGGACCGCTCCGAAGTCCACCACGTCGTGGAACGCCCGCCACGTGACCCCGTCGACGCGGAGCAGGCGCTCGACGATTTCCCGACGGTTCTCCGTGTTCTCGACGTACTCCCATATCTCCATGCCGAGTTTGTACGGGTTCAGTCCGGGCGACCCCAGCACCTGGGCCATGTGGTCGGCGTAGAGGACGAACTCGTCGTCGCCCGCGAACCGCTCGCCGGTCATCATGAGCGACTCCCAGTAGGCCGCCCAGCCCTCGTTCATCACCTTCGTCATCTTCTGCGGAGCGAAGTAGTACGCCTCCCGGCGGAGCATCTCCAAGATGTCCTTCTGCCAGTCCTCCATGTCGACGGCCTTCCCGGCGCTCTCGTCGTAAGCCATCCCGTGCTTGCGAAGGAAGCCGAGCACGTCCTTCTCGGGGTGGGCAGGGAAGGAGATGCCGTCCTCGTCGTCGCGCTGGGCGTCCAACCACTCGTCGTCGAACACCTGCCGCTTGACCTCCTCGGAGAGGTCCAGTTCGTCGAGTTGGTCGGCCACGTCGACGCCCTCGATGTCCTCGAAGTGTTCGTCCGCCGTCTCGACCGGGCTGTACGGTTCGTGCTGGTCGATGTTGTCCTCCAGACAGAGGACGTGGTCGATGAACCGCTCGACTTCGCCCCGGTCGATGTCCGGGTCCTGCATGTACTCCCGGATGGTGTCGGCGTGCCGGGCCAACATTCCGGCGGCGTCCGGGCCTCTGTCGCGTCCCGCCTCGCCCGCCGACCGCGGCGCGCCGTCGCTGAACATCCCGAACCACTCGTTGTTGGCGAAGAAGTCGCCGTGGGCTTCGACGTGGGTGATGACCGCCTTCTGGTCGGCCAGCGTGTTCGACTCTTGGAGGAACGCGTGGGCCGGGTCGTCGTTGTTGACGATTTCGAAGGCCTTCCCGCCGAGGAACTGCCCCTGCTTTTGCTGGCGGTCGTACTGCATCCCCCAGCGCCAGTGCGGATATCGTTTCTGGAACCCGCCGTAGGCGATGAGTTCGTTCATCTCGTCGTAGTCGACGACCCAGTAGTTCACCGGGTACGGCGTCAGTCCGAGTCGGCGGGCGAGGTTGCCCGCTTCCCGGACCGGTTCTTCCAGGTCGTCGGCGATGCGTTGCTTCGCGAATCTGTCGTCGGTGCTCATCCGTCGTCCTCCGTGCTCAGTATCTCGTAAATCGCTTCGACCACGTCCTCCGGCGAGGAGACGTACGCCACCGCGACGTTGTCGCTGTCGCGGAAGCTTCGTTCGACCTCCTCGGCGTGGGTGGCGTTGATGGCGTTCCCGCTGGGTTGGGTCTCCACGTAGGCGTGGAGGTTCGCGGGAATCTCGCGCATCATCGGGATGACGCGCTCCTCGGTGTCGTTCGAGGAGTTCTCGGAGTCACCGGCCGCGAAGACGTAGCGGTTCCACTCGCTCCACGGGTACTCCTCCTCCAGTATCTCGGCCGCTAGAGCGTACGCGCTGGATATTCGGGTGCCACCGCCCGACCGGATGCCGAAGAACTCCTCGCGGTCGACCTCCCACGCGTCGGCGTCGTGGGCGATGTAGACGAACTCGGCGTTGTCGTACTTCCCGGTGAGGTACCAGTCCAGCGGCGTGAACGTCCGCTCGACGAGTTCGCGCTTCTTCTGTCGCATCGACCCGGACACGTCGCGGATGTTGACGACGACGACGTTCTTCTCGCGCTCCTCGACGATTTCGGGGTAGCGGTAGCGCTCGTCCTCCCGCCGGAACGGAATCTCGTCGACCCCCTCACGGCGGATGCGCTGGGGCGTCGACACCTGGTCGACGTTCTCCTCCATCTCCTCGATGGAGTCCCACGTCCCCTTCTCGTCGGCCGGGATGTCGTCGTAGGCGTCGTCTATCCACGCCTTCGAGACGGGGATGTTCTTACCGCGCGCCCACTCGAACACCGTCGCCGGTCCCCAGCCGTCGACTCGCAATGCCTCGCGGACGTAGTCCTCGTCGAAGTCCATCGCCAGTTTCCGCTTCAGCCCCTGTTTGAACAGGCGCTCGAAGTCCAGCGTCGAGGACGGGCCGGTGCGGGTGATGTCCGTGAAGTCGCCTTCCTTCTCCTCGATGACCTTCTTGCCCTTCGGTTCGAGGTCCAAACCGAGTTGCTCGTCGAGTTCCTGGGCGAACTCCTCGGGGTCCATCTCGTAGTACTCGTGTTCGCCGCCCTCCTCGCCGGGGTCGCCGTCCTCGTCGCCGTCGCCCGGTTGTGGTTGTGGCTGACCGACGGGGTCGCCCGGTTGCGCGCCCTCGCCCTGCCCGACGCCGCCCTTGTCCCGCTGGTCGTAGGCGAACTCCGGCAGGTCGACGATTTTGATGGGGATGCGGACTTCGTCGCCGCGGGACTGTCCCAAGTCGCCGTACTGGATGAACTCTGCGAGGTCCTGTCGGCGCTCCTCGCCGACTTCGCGGTAGCGTTCGAGGTCGTCTTTCAGTCCCATCGGTAACTCACCTGATTCATGACGTGACGGCTGGTCAGTTCCGCCGCCGCCTCGCTGTAGCCGTGCATGTCGACCATGTTCGCTATCGTCTGCTCCTTGATGCGGGCCGTCTCGGTCCCCGACGGCGGGGTGTCCCACTGCCGTGGGTCGAAGTCCTCGTAGGTCCGCTTCACGTCGTCCCAGTCGTGGCTCCCGAGCACGGTCTTGATGACGGGGATCTCCTTCGGGTTCACGTCGGCGACCCGGAACTCCTCGTCGCGGCGCTGCCACGCGTGGCGGTTCAGCGCCGTGATTATCTTGTCCGTCCGGAACGCGGCGACCGCCTCGTCGGGGTCGTTGTTCGCGTAGTTCGACTCGTCGAACCGCCCGAGGTGCTCTATCTCGAACACCTTCATCTTCAGGGGGTCCGGGTCGACGTACTCGCCGCGCTCGTTCTCTATCTTGTCGTCGGAGGCCCACGCGTACACCTGCTCGATGTACTCCTCGACGGTGGCCTCGTCGACCCGCTTATCGCGCATCATCGCGTCCAACACGTCCCGCTCCTGTTCGCCGAAGATGTGGTTTTTCACGGGCACGACGCGCTCCTCGTTCTCGCTCGCTTCGGTGGTCGAGAACACGGGGGCGTCACCCATCCCCTCGGCAATCGCGTTCAGCACGTCGCGGGGCATGATGACGTGTTCGACGGGGAGGTCCGGATGGTGGCGGTCCTGCGTCTCGTGTAAGAGGTCGGCGACGATGTCCCGGACGTACGTCACGGGGATGCCGTGGTCGCCGTCCCGGTCTGTCGTCTCCAAGTCGTAGTCCTCGATGTCGACTCGCTCGTCGCCCTCCATCAGGTAGCCGCGGTCGAACAACAGCGCCTTGTCCACGAGGTCCAACCCGTTCGGGACGTTCGTCCCGTCGAGACGGGAGACGACGGCGTACAGCGCCGCCGCCTCGATGGTGTGCGGAGCCAGTTCCTTCTCGGTGGCCGTCTCGATGTCGTCGCGCACGGCGACGGTGACCGGCTCCTGAATCCACGTCTCCAACTGCTCCCACGACTCGGGGTCCCAGACCTGCGTCTCGTTGGTCAGTTCCCGTCGGAGCAGTTGGGCCTCCAAGGAGAGGTTCGTCAGGTACGTGAACTCGTGTTTGTCCAGGCGTCGTTTCAGCGCCTTCAGCGGGTCCTGTCCCTCGCGTTCGGCGTGCTGGTTCAACTGGGCTTCCAGGTCGGGGTTCGAGATGATGACCAACTGCGTGTCCACGTCCATCCCGATGCCCTTGTCCAGTTTCACTCGACTCTCGTCGGGCACGTTCAGCAGTTTCTGGAGCAGGTCGGCGTGCTGAGCGGCGTCTTCGACGACGGTCAGCAGGCCGTTGCCCTGCGAGAGGACGCCGTCGTAGGAGAACGCTTGCGGGTTCTTCCGGCCCCGCGAGTCGAGTTCGCGGAGCATCCCGTGCATCCACGACCCGACGAGTCGCTCCTTCGGCGTCCCCTCGTCCTCGGAGTGGAGGATACCGATGCCCCGGCCCACGTCGACGACGAAGTTCTTCACCCGCAGATGCGACGGGTCGGTGACCGCCGAGAACAGGTCTTCGACTCCCTCTCGGCGGTACTGCTCTTCGAGGAACTCGTACGCTTCGCGCGAGAAGGGGTCCAGTTCGCCCTCGACCCGAATCTCGATGTGGTCGTCGAGTCGCTCGTTCAGTTCGGCCAGCAAGTCCGCCCGCACGTCGGCGGGGAAGACGGTCAGCGGGTGGACTTGGACGGGACTCTCGTACCAGTCGTCCTCGTCTTGGACCGGCGAATCGCCGTAGGTCAGGGCGCTGTCGCTCGCGCCCGCCCCGGCGACGTTCCATTCAACGGTGTACCGTCGACCCTCGGGCGTCTTCGAGTACTCTCGAAGGCCGTTGATGAGACACCGCTTCAGTTCGGACTTCCCGGTCGCCGTCGGCCCTTCGAGCCAGACGATTTTCTCGTCTTTGCCCCGTCCCGCCGCGATGGAGCGCAGGTCGTCGACGAACGCGTTCAGCACCTCGGTGTTGCCGAGGATGGCGTGCTCGCCGTCGTTGTGCGGGTCGTCGAAGAAGCGGTAGCGCTCCTTCTCGTCGCCCTCCTCGATGACGGTCCGCGTGCCCGCCGCCTCGATGGCCGCGAGCAGGTACTTCGAGGCGTGTGCCGCTATCTCGGGCGTCTCGAGGACGGTGTCGACGTACTGCGCGAGGCTCATCGGGGCCTCGTAGGTGGCGTCGAGGGACTCGTCCGCCCGGCCGATGTACTCCTCGCCGCTCATCTAGTCCTCCATCTCGCTCTTGGCGACCTCCGCGCCGGCGAATTCGAGCACTTCTCGCGCGCCCGCCTCGGAGTAGCCCTGTTCGATGAGGGCGTCTATCCACTGGTTGCGCTCGTCGTCGTCCATCTCGCCGGACGACACCAGCGCCGAGAAGTTGATGTTGTGCTTCTTGTCCTCCCAGAGTTTGCGTTCCAGGGCGCGGCGCAGGCGGTCGTTGTCCTGCGGATTGAACGTGTCGCCCTCGCGCGCTCTGCGGGAGACCCAGTTGGACACCTCTTGGCGGAAGTCGTCTTTCCGGTCCTCGGGCAGTTCGAGTTTCTCCTCGACGGAGCGGAGGAACTGTTCGTCCGGTTCCTGTTCGCGGCCCGTGAGTTCGTCCTCGACGGTCGCGTCGTCGATGTACGCCATCACGTGGTCCATGTACTTCTCGCCCTGCCGCTGAATCTCGTCCATGTCGTAGGCCAGGGCGTGGCGCACGTCCTCGATGGCCCGCTCTTTGTACTCCTCGCGGACGAGTTCGAGGAAGCGGTAGTACTCGTCGAAGGACTCCTCGTCGATGGAGCCGTGGTTCTCCAAGTTGCCTTCGAGGTGATTGAACGTCGTCAGCGGCGAGAGGAACTGCCGGTCGCGGTGCATCGAGTCCATGATGGCCTCGGCGATTTCGTCGCCGATGAACCGCGGGGAGACGCCGTCCATCCCCTCGCCGATGTCGGCCATCTTGTCGGCCTCCTCGCGGAGTTTCTTCACGTCGATGTCGTCGGCCTCGTCTATCTCGCCGTTGTAGGCCTTCGCCTTCTGGACCAGGTCGACGGACTCGGTGTCGGGTTCCTCGATGCGGGTCAGGACGCCGAACAGGCCCGCCATCTCCAGCGAGTGCGGTTCGACGTGGATGTCCGGCAGGTCTGCGTTCCGGAGCATCTTCCGGTAAATCTTCGCCTCCTCCTCGTACTGGAGGACGTACGGGAAGTCGATGCGTTTCGTCCGGTCGTTGAACGCCTCCATCTTCTCGTCGCCCTTCTTGTCCCGGTACTCGGGCATGTTCGTCCGGCCGACGATGACCTGGTCGATGTCGATACGGGGGTTGTTCTTCGGCTTGATGGTCTGTTCCTGACTCGCGTGCAGGAAGTCGTAGAGGAACTCCCGCTGGAGTTTCAGCAGTTCCTCGCCGGAGAAGATGCCGCGGTTGGCGTTACAGAACGCGCCGGAGTAGTCGAACGCCCGCGGGTCGCTCTCGCCGTAGATGGCGATTTTCGAGTAGTTGACGTCGCCCGTCAGTTCCGTCTCGTCCTGGTTCTTCTTGTCCTTTGGCTCGAACGTCTCGATACCCTGTCGCTGGTTCTCGTCGGCGACGAAACGGATTATCTCGACGTGGTTCTCCAGGACCGCCTGTAAGTCGTCGTCGTAGTGGGCCAGCAACTGGTCCATGTAGAATTCGGAGGCGGGGTCCAGCGCTTGCTCGTTACGGATGGTGTAGGGGGCGTCCAGTTCCTCGTTTATCTGCTCGATGACCCTGTCTCGCTGGTCCTGCGGGAGCAAGACGAGGGGGTCCTGGTTCATCGGCGAGCGGACGAGGTCGTCGCCGGGGTCCTGGTCGTGGACCACGTCACAGAGGTTCGTCCAGCGGAAGGTGTACATCCGCCCCTCGTCGCGGCGGGTGTAGTCTTCGTAGTAGGTCCTGACCTGCCGGTCGAAGTCGGATTTCCCCGACCCGACCGGACCGAGCAGGAGTTTGATGCGTTTTTCGGGACCGAGTCCCCGCGCGCCGGATTTGACCTTGTTGACGAACTCGTGGATGGCCTCGTGGACCTCACGTCCGTAGAAGGTGTTCTCGCCGTCGTGGAGCGGGTCGTCGCTCGCGATTTCGTACTCGACGACGCCCGCGTCCTCGTCGTAGGCCGTCCCGTAGTAGTCGAACATGTCCGCGACCCGTTGGTGGGCGTTCCGGGCGATACGGGGTTCGTCGTAGAGCTGTTCGAGATACCATTCGAAACTCCGGGTTTTTCGGAGGTCCGCCGGTATCGTGTCTTGGTACTCCTTGCTCAGCGCTTCGAGTGTCTCTTTGTTCTTGCTCATGCTATCTCGATGAATTCGGCACGCGATGGCGCACCACGTGTCGGCGCGACCGTGTCGGACCCAGCACACGTCTTCCCCCGACTGGCGCTCCGTGCGTGCAGGCGGGCGGCCGGGGCAGGACCCGTCAACGCGGGTCGGGTTGTATACCTTGCCATACGTTCGAGGGAGGTGGTCGCGGGGACCGTCTCCACCTCTGTGGTAACGGGTGACAGTGTGGTACTGCTTCCGATACTATTTATCATATGAGCGCTTCATCACTAAGAGCCTTTTCCCAGTACCCATATAGGACCGGATTTGTAAACCCGGTATTTGACCCTAATACGGAGACGGCGCATCCGAGGTATGTGAACAATGACCATAGCCCCGACTCAGTATTTATATACCCTGATTCTCAAAGGCGACGGCGGCGGGCGCTCGACACCCCCAGTCGACAGAGTATTGCCTTCGGACCGACACCTGCCCGGCATGGACCTCGACGGCCTGGCCGACGACTGGACGGTGTGGAACGAGACCGAGGAGAAACTCATCCTCGCCTACCGCCCGGACGTTTTCGACAGCGAAAACTTCCCGGCGCCGTGTCTCCCGACGATATACCTCACGCGGGGGAAGCGGACGCGTCGACCCGGCGTCGACCGGACCGGCGAGGACTGGTACGTCACGCTCTACCTCGAACCCGAAGTCGCCCGCGACGCCGAGTCGTTCCCCGACCGCGATGCCGCCGTCGACGCCGCGAGGACGCTCGCCAACCGCTTCGCCAGCGGCGAGTTCGACTTCCGCTCGCTGTATCAGGTCCCCCGCGACGACTATCTGGACGAACTCGACTCCCTGACCGGACGGGCCTGACGCTTAAATTACGTGCCGCTCTACCCCCACACATGACCACAGTTACACTCGTCGGCACCCGCCTCGCGGCGGTGGGCGAGGAGTTCGTCTACCACGGCGAGGCCGACGGCTGTACCGGGTGTCCGTACCGCGACCAGTGTCTCAACCTCACGCCCGGTCGCCGCTACGAGGTGACGAGCGTCCGCGAGAACGGACAGACGCTCGACTGCGCGATGCACGACACCGGCGCCCGCGCCGTCGAAGTCCGTCCGGCGGCGATTCGCGCGAACGTCCCCTCGAAAGGAGCCTACGCCGGGAGCAAGGCCTCCCTCGGCGGACCGTGCCCCCACACCGAGTGTCCCAGCCATCGCTACTGCGAACCCGCGGGCGCGGCATTCGGCGAGGAGTACCGCATCGAGACAATAGTGGGCGACCCGCCCCACGACTACTGCATGCTGGACCGCGACCTGACGCTGGTCGAGTTCGAGGCCCCGGACGACACGTAAGCCGGTCCCGTCGCTGCGATTCCGACGAGTGTCAGTCGAGGACCCCGACCCGGTCGGCGGTGTAGCCGAACACGTCCTCGTAGCCCTCCGCGGAAAGCAGAATCGGGTGGAACGACTTCTCGGCGACCACCTGATTGCCGTCGGCGGCGGCGACGGGGTCACCGGCCGCGACTTCCTCGAAGTTCCGGGCGTACACCTCGTAGCTGTCGGCCGCCGACTTCGGAATCGGGTCGCCCAACTGGAACACCGGGAGCGGTCTGTCGCGGCCGACCGCATCCCCGTCGCTGACGCCGATGGCCGCGAGGAACTCGCGGATGACCCGTTCGGCGTTCGCGGCGGCCTGTGCGGACCCCTGATAGCCGCACTCGACTTCGATGGCGCCCGGCGCGACGGTGAACAGACGGCCCTCGTTGTGCCCCGCCGTCCGGACGACGGCGTCGACAGAGAGGTGCGGGAGCACCTCGCGGGCGAACGGCGTCATCTCGTCGACGAGCGCGAACATGCCGTCGTAGGACTGCGTGGAGTGCAGCGAGAGGACGGTACAGCCGTCGAGTTCCGCCGCGAGTTCGGCGGCTAACCGCTCTTCGAGCACGTCGCTCTCGGCGTCGCCGGGGAAGACGCGGTTCATGTCCGCCTCGATGTATCGCTTGCCCGCCGCCAACGCGTCCTCGTGGGCGACGACGAACTTCACCGGTTCCGACAGCGACGGCGGGTCAGCGAGCACCGCCTCGATGCCGTCGCGGCCGCACGGTTCGTCGCCGTGGATACTCCCCACGACGGCGATTTTCGGCTCACCCTCGCCCAGTTGCTCCACTCGCATCTATCCATCGTACGATACCCGGCCATTAGAGTCGTGTGGAATCGACGCTGGCACGGCACACGACAGCACACCGCTCGACCGCGCCCACTCAGTCGAGGTTCTCGGCGAACGCGTAGTCCGTCTCGTCGGCGACCGGATAGCCACCGTCGAGTCGAATCTGCCACCCCTCCAGCACGCTCGGGTCGTTCAGCGCGTTGGTGACCGTCGTGCGAACGTCCAGTAAGTCGACGCCGTAGTAGTCGTTGGGGACCCCGCGGAAGTACTGGAGCGAGGTGCGAAACAGCGACCGCATCCCGTCGTCGTCCTCGAAGTCGAAGTGTTTGTACGCGCCAGCGGCCACCTGCACCATCCCGTGGAGGAACTTGCTCTCCGTGGACCCGCGGCCGTAGTTGTACCACTCGTCCTCGAAGCAGTCGTGCGATTCGTGGAAGTCGCCGTCGTTGTACAGGCGGACGCCGTGGACGACGGCCCGCCGGAGCGTGGCGTGCTCCCACTGGCCGTCGGTACGCCACCCGGCCGGACTGCGGTCCCCCTCGGGCGGGCCGACCGACGGGTCCCGCGTGTGGTCGTCCATACCCACCGTTGGACTGCGGGATGGGTCAATCCACCGGTCCCGTCGGGTCCTCAGGTGAGGTCTTTCCCGCACTCCGGGCAGACGGCGTCGGTCCCCGCAGTCGCGTGCCGACAGCGGGGACAGACCACTTGGTCACTCGTGCCGACGTTGTGGTACGCCGAGTCCTCCCGGAGCGCGTAGACCACGATAGCGAGGGCCATCAGCGCCACGAGGACGCCGACGACCGGGAGCGCCCCACCGAGTTGCAGGACTACTGCAGACGGCCCCATACCTCCAGTCTCTCGGCGCACGCTGTTAGTCGTTTGCCCGTCCGGTTCCGTACGACCTTTATACTGTACCGCCATCATCTTCGATGCGAGCAAGCGTGCGAGGGTAGCCAAGCCTGGAAACGGCGGCGGACTCAAGATCCGCTCCCGTAGGGGTCCAAGGGTTCAAATCCCTTCCCTCGCACTGTTGGACCCACCGCGGTCCCTCGCACAACAGTGCTGGAAGACTCGCTCGGAGCGGTCTTCCCTCGCAATTTCCCGTGGCGTCGACCGACGAGCGACAGGCGTCGTCACCACAGAGCGTGGTAGTCAGAGTCATCCCGGCCCCGGTAGAACTAACTTGTCATCGTCGGGGAATAATCTATGTACTGATTCCTCACTCGTTT
Organism: Haloarcula marina; assembly: GCF_024218775.1. NCBI lineage: Archaea > Methanobacteriati > Methanobacteriota > Halobacteria > Halobacteriales > Haloarculaceae > Haloarcula > Haloarcula marina. The sequence continues at coordinate 2,112,819 of NZ_CP100404.1, forward strand.
TGCCTGAGTCAGTCGAATTCTAACATATGAGTAGCTTTATACGGTGACGTGAGGTAATGACACACATGGCGACCGACCAATCTGATGGCCGCAGCATCCGAGTTCCGCCGCTTGAGAACACGGCGTTCTTTTCCATCGAAGCCGACGACGAATACGTCCGCATCGAGCAGTCGCTCGGCAATCAAGTGCTGTACACGCCGGAAGAGGCGCGGGACATCGCCGACGCGATACTCGACGCAGTCGACGCCGCCACCGAGAAGTCGTAGCGCTCTTTTGCTGGATACCGAGTTGGTAAGGGGCCGGGCCTGTCACCCACAGACATGTCTGATGACCATCATCGTGCGGCGCTCGCCGAGCGTGCCGCACGTGCCGGAGGGGTCGTCGCCCGCCAACAGTTCCGCGGCGACCTCGCCGTCGAGACGAAGGACCACAAGAACGACCTCGTCACGGAAGTCGACCGTGACGCGCAAGCGCAGGTCGTCGCGACGATTCGCGAGGAGTTCGGGAGCGACGCGTTCGTCCTCGAAGAAGAGGTTGTCACGCTCAGCGGGCCGGAAACCGGCGAAACGGACCCGGCCGTGCTCGACGAGGTGCCAGAGACAGGCGACGCGTGGGTCGTCGACCCGATAGACGGCACGGCGAACTACATCCGGGGGATGCGGACCTGGGCGACGAGCGTGACGGCGATTCGAGACGGCGACTCTGTCGGTTCGGCGACGTACATGCCCGCGGCGGGCGACCTCTTCGCGGCCGGGCCGGAGAGCGCGACCCGCGACGGCGCGACGCTCGCAGTCAGCGACCGCGACGACCCCGAGACGTTCGCCGTCGCGCCCGTCGGCTGGTGGGACCGGGACGACCGAAGCGAGTTCGCCGACCTCTGTGGGGCAGTCGTCGAGCGGTTCGGGGACATGCGCCGCATCGGGAGCTTTCAGGCGACGCTGGCGTTCGTCGCCGACGGAGGACTCGACGGCGCAATCTGTACGACGCCGATGAACCCGTGGGACACCATGGCGGGCGTCCATATGGTCCGGCAGGCGGGCGGGACCGTCACCGACGCCGACGGCGAGCGCTGGCGCCACGACAGCGAGACGCTGGTCGCCTCGAACGGCGAGGCCCACGCTGAACTGCTCGCGGCCGCGGACGACGCGCTCGACGCCTAACTCCCGCCCTCTGCGGTCGCCCGGCGCTGGCGCACGCGACCGGAAACCTGAAACCGACTCACGCCGCCCTTTCGGCCATGAGTACGTTCGACCGGGTCGTCAACGAGTACGGCGCGGGCCGCCTGTGGGTGGTCTCGTTCGTCGCCGTCCTCGTCGCCGGTGCTGGCGCGGTGGCCGCCGCCCCGCGAGTCGTCTGGGACCGGTTCCTGTGGCACTACTTCTGGGGACCGGTGTACGCCGACGCGATGGCGGCGAGTTGCGCGGTCATGACCGACGCTGGTCCGGAACCGTTGTACGAGGGCTGTACGGCAGCCATCGAGAGCGGCCGTGTCGTCGCTGAACCGGGCTACACCGTCGTCTCGGAAATCGGCTACATGCTGATTCTGGTGTACATGCTCGTCGGCGTCTACCTCCTCCTCGACAGACTGGACATCGCCGACGACCCGAAACTGTACTTCGCGTTCGTGCCGTTCATGCTGCTCGGTGGCGCGCTCCGCACCGTCGAGGACGCCACCGACCGCGCACTGGACGCGGGCGTCGCGCCCATCGTCGACTACCCGCTGAGTTCGCTCATCATCAGCCCGGTCATCTACGGGACGCTGTTCGTGATGACGCTGGTGACGCTGGTGGCCTGCCTCCGACTGGACCGCGAGGGGTACCTCGACAACTACTACCGGGCGACGGCCGCCGTCGGCAGCGGGTTAGTCCTCCTCACCCTCGCCTACCTCACGGGCGTCGCGCTGACCACCGACTACTCCACGCTCTACCCCTCGGTCCTCGTTTCGACAGTGGGCATCGCCTCCGTCCTCGCGTACGGTCTCTACCGTGCCTTCGGAGCGTACGCGCCCGAGGTCAACAGCGGCACCGGGTACATCGGGCTGTTGGTCATCTGGGGCCACGCCATCGACGGCGTGGCGAACGTCATCCTCGCGGATTGGCTGGACGCGCTGAGCGTGCCGCTGACCTATTACCCGAAGCACCCCGCCAACGCGTTCATCATCTCGACGACGGAGGCGCTGCAACCGGCGGGACTCACGGCCGCCATCGGCACGTCGTGGCCGTTCCTCGTCGTGAAACTCGTCGTCGCCTCGCTGGTCGTCTGGCTGTTCAACGAGGAGTTCATGGACGAGAGCCCGCGCTACGCGCTGTTGTTGCTCGTCGCGGTCACCGCCGTCGGCCTCGGGCCGGGCACCCGAGACATGTTGCGGGCGACGTTCGCTATCTAACGAGTCAGGGGAACGGGTGGTGCGCCCGGTCTAATCGCGGCTCGAATCCGAGGTCGTCCGGGACGCTTTCCGCTCGCTGGCCGAAGTAACTCTCGCCGAAGAAGAGCGGTTGCGCCGTCGGACACAGCGCCCGGACCGCCTCGAACCCCATTCCATCGAGGTCGGGCGTCGTCAGCCGACTCGCGTAGGGACGCAACCCGGCATCGGTCACGCGGTCGACGAGTTCCTCGAGTTCGTCCGCGCCGGTCGGTGGGGTTTCCGGGCCGACGCTCGAGAGGGGGACTGCCGTCTCCGACTCGGTCAGCGAGCGCGCGGCCGCCGGGTCACCCGCGTACCGCCCGATTGCGCCATCGGCGTCCGTCGCCTCCGCCTTCCCCATCCCGCGGAGTTCCATCCAGTTCTGCACGGCTTCTTCGAGCGCCCCGACGGCGGCGTCGACGGGGTCCAACCGAGCGGAGGACCCGAGCGCGAACGCGGGCCACTCGTCGCGTTGGACGGCGACGGCCACCACGGGCACGTCGATGTCTTGCGTGAGCAACAGCGCGGTCACGTCCAGATTCTCCGAGCGCGCCCGTCGGCGGAGCACGTCGAAGGCGTCCGCCTCCTCGACGACCACTTCCAGCGGGTCGTACGTCGAGTACCACGACAGCATCGCCGCGTCTCGTTCGACAACTTCGTAGAGGCCCGAGAGGAGCGCATCCCTTTCGGTGCTCCCCAACCCGAGACCGGTCGTCACCGCCGGGCGAATCGACCGTGTCGGTGGCGGGTAGACGACGGTTTCGGCGGGGGCCTGACGCGTCTCGCCGGTCGCGAGATTTTCCGCAGGCACCCACGCGAGGTCGGTCTCCGCGTCCCACGTCGCGTCCTCGGGCGCGACGAACGAAGCCGGGTCGAGCGCGCTCTCGACGCTGTCAGCGGTTCCCGTCGTCATGGTCGATGCCCGGTACGTGCCCGCGGCGTACCGCTCGTAGCTCTCCCCGAGGGCTTTCATGAACGCCGCGTCCCAGTCGTCCGCGACGCCCGCGGCCTGTTGCGGCGCGGTCACGTCGCTGAACCCGCTCGTGTCCGTGAGCGACGCGAGGTAGTACGGCGCGGGGAACGACTCGGCCTCCCCGACGTTCCGGACGACGCCGAGGCGGTCGTCGAGGCCCGCCTCGGCCCGACTCAGCGCGTCGAGTTCGTGCTCTGTGTCGGCGTGACGGAGCGTCCAGCGAGAATCGTCCCTGCACGAACACCCCGGCACTGGGAGGAACTGCCGCTCGGTGTAGGGGAGTTCGACGGTGGTTCCGACGATGGGGGCGTCGCCAGCGAGTGCCGCTTCGAGGCGACGGCCAGCGACCGCTCCGGCAAACCGCTGTGTCGCGGCCGACGGCGCTTCCGCGGGGTCCTGTCGCTGGTCGACGTTGGCGCGGACGCGCGTTCGGAGGCAGTCGTAACACCCCGTCTCCGGGCCGAACCCGCTCACCGCGGCGTCCGTGACCGGGACCCCAGCGAGACCGCCGAGTTCGACGGCGACCCACGGGAGGCCCAGTTCGCGGGCGCGTTCGTCGGCGGTCTGAAACGCGTCCGAGGTGACCGGTGCGACGACGACGCTCACGTCGGCGGTCGAATCGACGAGCGGGTCTGCCCGTTCGAGAACCTCGACTCCGGCGTCGGTCAGCGCGGCACCCAACGACTCGACCGCCGGGCCGTCCCCGGCGACTTCGACAGTGGTCATGCCCGGGATGACACGGAGGGGGCTGAAAAACCTATGCGGCCAGCAGGCTCTGTGCGACGGTCGCCAGTTCGTCCGTGTCGGCCTCTTCGAGTCGCTCGTCGCCGAGCATCAGACGGAGGCGCGGGCGACCCACGTCGATGGGGACCTTCTCGGTGTCGATGAGGCCCATGTCCTCGAGTTTGGTCTTCGTCCGGGAGAACGTCGCCTTGCTCGCGAGGCCCACGTCCTCGCCCCACTTGCTGATGTCGTACAGCAGTTCGCCGTTGCGCGCGGCGACGAGGAGGCTGATAGTCACCTCGTCGAGGCCGTCGCCGTCGCCGCGGGCGGTCGACAGCGATTCGAGGACGCTGTCGAAGTCCGCTGCCGTCGCGTCACCGATGTCCGCCTTAAGCGTCTCGCGGACCCGCGAGATGGGCGGCGTGCGAAGCGAGTACGATTCGGCGTCCTCGAAACCCGCCTCGTAGTAGTCGTAGGCGTCGCCAACGAACCCGTCGTCGTCGGTGCTCAGGCCGCCGACGCCGTCCCCGATGGTCACCAGCGCGTACACCGACTCGCCCGTCACAGCCAGGGAGTGGTTCGGCACGTCGTCGAGGAGGCGTATCGAGAGCACGTCCGCCTCGATGAGGTCGGCGGCGGTGCTCGCGACGAGGAAGTCGTCCATCACGTCTTTGAGCGCCCGTTCGTCGGCCAGCAGTCGAACGGTCGGCGGGTCGCTCAGTTCGTCCAGTGTCCGCACTAACGCCGAAATCGACGCTCGGTCGGGATTGACCACGTACACGTCGTCGTCCGTGCCGTCGAACACCGCCGACAGCATGGTTCCGACGTCGTCTTCCAGCAGGGTTGCACTCATTGTCCTAACTTCTGTATTGTGCTTTGAGACATTTAATTTCATCGGCCAAAAATAGTTGAATTCGTGAACGTATCGGTCAGACACACCACTGAACGTGATTAAATGTACGGTTACCCGTCACGATATCAGCGTCGAAAATCGGCCGGTGGAGGACGCCTAAAATAACTGGAATCGACCCCCGTACGACCCCCCAATTGTCGGTCGTGATACTTCCCTGTCAATTCATGCACGGCCGCGGAGACGCGAGGCCAACGCCGACGACCAGTGGAACTCGCCCTCGAACACCACCGGAACCGTCGTCGCCGCGAGCGAACGAACGAGTTCCGCCTCGTCCATCGTGAACTCCGCTTGTCGTCCGTTGAGCGCCGACGCGTCACCGAAGGGAAGTGAGTAGCTTTCGCCAGCCCGCGGCGTCACGACTTCGCAGACGACGTGGAACTCGTCCGCCGCCTCGCTCACCCAGACGACGACGGGCGTCGACGGCGTCGGCAGGAGTCCGTCCGTCCCGTCGCCGACGACGGTGTAATCCTTGCCCATCATGATGCGACGCCGGGCCAACTGGAGCGCGCGCTGGATGCTGAAACCGTTGCTCAGGAGGCGAGCGAACGTGCGGCCGACCGTCGCCGCGTGGTCGTCCAGAACGTCGGTGAACGTGACGGCCCCGGCGACAGACCCGTTCTCGACGAGACCCATCCCTTGGTCGAACGACCCGCACGCGTTGAGGAAGAAGGTCCGCGTTCGAACCGTCGACAGCGTCGCCGTCGATAGCGGCCCGTCCCGGCACCGGAGTCCGTCCTCCTCGCAGTGACCGATGAAGTGGACGAAATCGTTCGACGCTTCGAAGACGGCGCCGAGTTCGCGCCGGGTCAGGTGTTCAGAGAGCGTCACGTCCACCGGGAGCGCCGCGTCTCGATAGATGTCCGCGACGGCCCCGTGTTCGTCCGCCATCGAATCGTCGTTGAGCACCACCGCGACCTGCACGCGGTCCTCGCCGGTGTCGTGGTACCGATAGCGGTTCTCGTAGGCCGTCGGCGTCGTCTTGAACGCGTCGATGGGCGTTCCCGGGGCCAACCACGCGTTGATGTGGCCCCGGCCGGTTCCAGGGTCGAGCATCGTCGACGGAGTGCTGGCCCCGCGTGTCGGGTACGCGTCGGTCAGGGTCCGTTCGAGCAGGTCGCTCCGGTCGAGTTCCGAGGCGTCCGGGAGGTAGACGAGGCTCAGTTTGTCCAGCAAGAAGGGGAGACAGCGGATTCGGTCGGTCGACGGGCGCGCGAACGTGGCGAGGTGCCATTCGGGGACCGACTCGCGTATCTCCGCGGACGGAACCGAGAGGTATCGGGCCAGTCGGACTCCGGGCGACAGCGAGCGGAGTTCCGCCGGGTCGAGCGACCACGCGTCGAGCAGTTCCGGGTTCCGCTCGGGACTGAGACGACGGACCAGACAGTCGAAGTAGAACACGTGACGGAGCACCGTCGCCACGTCTTCCTGCAACCCCGGCAACGGGTCGAACTCGCGGTGCAGGTCGGTCCCTTCGGCGGTCAGCACCGCGCGCTCGCGGTCTTCGACGCGCACGTCTGCCCCGAGATAGTAGGCCAACGGCGCGGCGACGAACAGCGCGTCGATAGACGACGGGAGACGGAGGTGGATGTCGGTTTCGAGGTGGTCGGCGGCGACGCTCTGCGGGACCGATTCCGTCTCGCCCGTGGTCAGCAACGGCGGGTGGTCGCGCTGGTCGGGATGGGACCGCATCGGGGCGCTGGTGTGATGGGCCGCACTCAAACAGGACAGGCCAGTGGCGAGGCCCTCGGCGGTCGGCGGAACGACGACGCGAGGCGGGTCCGAAGCGCCCTCGCTGAACCCGACAGTGACCGGTTTCGAATCCCACAGCGAGAGAACCGTCCCGTCGTCGGTTGGTCGCAACGATGCCGGGCCGTCGAACAGGACGAACACCTCCACCGTCTCGGTCGTCAGCGGACTCGTTCGGGAACCGTCTGGACGCCGCTCGACGGTTCCCGAGAGGAGGAACGTCCCGGTCGGGAGTTCCGAGGACGACCGGAGGTGGTACCGGGCCTCGAAGTCCATCGCAGTCACCGTCACGTCCGCCTCGGGTAGCCGCAGTCGCGTCGCTTCCCCCGCATACGCCGCGTCCGTGGGACGCGGAATCGGCCGGTCGACCGCCTCCCGACGCTCGTCTAACTGTTCGAGCAACTTCGTCGGCCATCTCGTGTGTTCGCCCTCGACGGCCGGGATTTCACCCTCCCCGGTTCCCGCGTCTGGCACCCCCCAGGTGACCATGTGGTAACCAGTGTGGGCTAGTCCAATAAATAACCACTGCTATGATGAGTGTCATTTTTCTTCTTAAATTAAAGATTCTGGGAGTGAGCACGACACCTGTGACGGACTGGCACGCGCTCGGGCAAAGGGTAGATTATTGACCGGGGCGTTCCGAAGGTCGGATATGAGCTACGACACCGTCCGCGAGACGGACCCGGCAGTCGCCGACGCGCTGGAAGGCGAGCGAGCGCGACAGAACGACACGCTGGCGATGATTGCCAGCGAGAACCACGTCTCGGAGGCCGTCATGGAGGCTCAGAGCTCCGAGCTCACCAACAAGTACGCCGAGGGCTACCCCGGCGAGCGCTACTACGGCGGCTGTGAGTACGCCGACGACGTGGAGGAACTCGCCATCGAGCGAGCCAAGGAACTGTGGGGCGCGGAGCACGTCAACGTCCAGCCCCACTCGGGGTCGCAGGCGAACATGGGCGTCTATCTGGGCATTCTGGAACCCGGCGACAAGATTCTCTCGCTGGACCTGACCCACGGCGGTCACCTCTCGCACGGCCACCCCGCGAACTTCGCCGGACAGGTGTACGAAGTCGAGCAGTACGAAGTCGACGAGGAGACGGGCTACATCGACTACGAGGCCCTGCGCGAACACGCCGAGGAGTTCGAACCGGACATCATCGTCTCGGGCTACTCCGCGTACCCCCGCGAAGTCGACTTCGAGCGGATTCAGGCGGCCGCCGACGCCGTCGACGCCTACCACCTCGCCGACATCGCCCACATCACCGGCCTCGTCGCCGCGGGTGCCCACGAGTCGCCCGTCGGCGTCGCCGACTTCGTCACTGGGTCGACCCACAAGACGATTCGCGCGGGTCGCGGCGGCATCATCATGTGCGACGAGGAGTACGCCAGCGACATCGACGGCGCCGTCTTCCCCGGCGCGCAGGGTGGTCCCCTGATGCACAACATCGCCGGCAAGGCAGTCGGCTTCGGCGAGGCCCTCGAACCCGAGTTCGAGGAGTACGCCGAACAGACCGTCGCGAACGCCAAGGCGCTCGGCGAGCGCCTGAAAGAGCACGGCCTCGAACTCGTCTCTGGCGGCACGGACAACCACCTCGTCCTCGTGGACCTCCGCCCCTCGCACCCGGACACGACCGGCAAGGAAGTCGAGGAGGCCCTCGAAGAAGCGGGCATCGTCCTCAACGCGAACACCGTCCCCGGTGAGACGCGCTCCTCGTTCAATCCTTCGGGCATCCGCGCTGGCACGCCCGGCCTCACGACGCGCGGGTTCGACGAGGACGCCTGCCGCGAAGTCGCCGACCTCATCTACGACGTCGTCGACGCCCCGCACGACGAGGACGTGGTCGCCGAGGTCAGCGACCGCGTGGACGAACTGACCGACGAGTACACGCTGTACGAATAACCGCTATTTCCCGCTCTCCCGTTCTCACTCTCGTCTCTGGACTATCCAGCGACAGGTGTACCGCGATGGCCCACCGTGAGAAGTTGTCGCCAGCGCTCTTCGAGAACCGTCTCGACGTCCAGTGTCAGACCAGACGGACGGTGTTACTCAGAGTCCTCGGCGGCCCCGCGGTCGGTGGCGGCGGCACGGTGTACGGTCGCGGTGCGGACGGGTGGACACAGCAGTCGACACCGACCGGCCAGAACCTGACTGCCGTCGTCCGCGACGCGACCGACATCGCCGTCGGTGCTGGCGGGGCCATCCTCGAACGGTAGTCCCTGCCGCGGTCGGTCTCCGTTCCGCTCGCCGGTTCGGCACGCCGATGACGACTTCGTGTAGTGACGCTTTTGGCCCCTCCGTGTCCCTCTCCACGTGATGACAGACATTATCGACGGGAACGCGGTCGCCCAGTCGGTGCGGGACGACCTCGCGACGGCCATCGACCAACTCGCCGACGCGGGCGTCCAGCCCTCGCTGGCGACGGTGCTGATGAGCGACGACCCGGCCAGCGAGACGTACGTCTCGATGAAACAGGACGACTGCGCCGAGGTCGGCATCGAAGCCATCGACATTGAAATCGACCCCGAGGCCGACGCGAGCGAACTGTACGACACCATCGACGACCTGAACGCCGACGAGAACGTCAACGGTATCCTCGTCCAGATGCCGGTGCCGGACCACGTCTCCGACCGCGAGGTCCTGCGGGCCATCGACCCCCAGAAGGACGTGGACGGGTTCCATCCCGAGAACGTCGGCCGCCTCGTCGCCGGTGACGCTCGGTACAAGCCCTGTACGCCGCACGGCATTCAGAAACTCATCGCGTCCGCTGGCGTCGACACCGAGGGCAAGGAGGCCGTCGTCGTCGGCCGGTCGGACATCGTCGGCAAACCGATGGCGAACCTGTTCATCCAGAAGGCCCCCGGCGGCAACGCGACGACGACGGTGTGTCACTCCCGCACGCAGAACCTCGCCGAGAAGACCCGCGAGGCGGACATCCTCGTCGCCGCCGCGGGCGTCCCAGAGATGATTGACGGCGACATGATCGGCGAAGGCGCGACGGTCATCGACGTGGGCATCAACCGCGTGGAGGCCGACACCGAGAAGGGCTACGAACTCGTCGGTGACGTGGAATACGAGAGCGCGAAGGAAGTCGCGGGCGCGATTACGCCCGTCCCCGGCGGCGTCGGTCCGATGACCCGCGCGATGCTCCTCTACAACACGGTGAAGGCCGCTGGCCTGCAACACGACGTGGCCGTCGACCTGCCCTGAATGCGCTCGCTCTCGGCGTTCGAGGCCGACGGCGTGTTCACCCGCCGAGTGACGCGGCCGACGGATTCCGCCTCGTTCGAGGCGTTCCGGCGGCGGGTCGAGAACGGACTGGAGTGGGGCGTCGGCGCGCTCGCGGAGGACGCCGACGGACGGCTACTGCTCGTCTACGAGGACGAGACGTGGAAACTCCCCGGCGGCGGCGTCGAAGCCGACGAGACCCGAATCGACGCGCTCGTGCGGGAAGTCCGCGAGGAGACCGGCGTGAAAGTGTCGCCCGACGAACTGCTCGCGGTGACCCACGTCACGCTGACCGACGGGGAGCGAGAGACGGCGTTCCGGTTCGGGACCTACCGCGCGACGCCAGAGACCACGGCGCTCGCGTCGGATCCCGGTCTCACCGACGAGGAAATCGAGCGCGTCGAGTGGCGGGACGCGGTGCCCGAAAACTGTCTCGACGCCGAACTGCTCGCGCGCTTCCAGTAGTCCATTCAGCTCTCGTTTTCCAGCCCCGTGAGCCAGTTATCGGCGGTGACGGCGGCGCTCTCGTCGTCCTCGCCGACGAATCGGCCCAGGTCGCGCGCGGCGTGGAGGAGGCGGTTCGCGTCCGCCGGGTCCACGTCGCCGTCCAGCGCCTCGATGCGCTTGCGGTGGTCGCGGATGCGCCCGGCCAACTGTCGGCCCTGCTCGTTCGGATTGCCGTCGAGATACGTCCGCACGTCGCGCTGGTACGCCTCCACGGCGGCGGCCATCGCGAGGCCGAACGGCGACCGCATCTCGGGCGGGACCGTCTCCACGTCGGGTCGGTCGCCCGCGTCCGCGCCGCCGAGCAACTCGTAGAAGTACAGTTCCGTCCGGTCGCCGGGGCGCATCTCGGTGGCGACGTGGGTGGCGGCGTGGCGGAGTTCGACGGCGGCGACGTACGTCTCGTCCAGCGGTCGGAGGCGACCCGCGTCGATGAACCCGCGCTTGCGGACGTACTCCCGTGCCGCCTCGCCAGCGGCGCGCGCGAGTTCGTCGAGTGGGTCGTCGTCGATGCGGTTCCTGATGGCGGTGAGGTCGAACGACGCGGGGGCGTCGGTGTGTTCGGTCCGGTCGTCGACGCCGACGCTGTGGACGCTGTCGCACTCCGGGCAGGCGACGCTACCCGTGTCGTAGTAGGACCATCGCGTCCCGCAGGACTGACACTCGCGCTCCCCTCGGATTTTCATGTATACGTATGCACTCGCCGACCTCAAGTTTGTTCCGCGAGCGACCCGTACGTCGAGCATGCGCTCCGAAGCCGAAGTGCGCGAACAGTACGAGTTTCTGTCAGCACAGTTAGCGAGCGAGGAGATGCGTCACGAGCGAATCCGACTGCTGTTCACCCACTACAAGCGCGCTCTCGGTTGGGTACTGGAAGAAGAGGAGCTGTGAGAAGTAGTAGTCTGAGTCTAATTTGAAAATCGACAGCAATAGGCGAGTGCCGGTAATTTTAAGTCCTCGACACCCATCTCACCACATGACGCTTCGCTTGGAGGGCCGAAGCGTCAGCGGGGACCAATTCAGGGCGGCAAGCGGCCGCGGATTTCGCGGCCGCTTTCCACTTACTTCGCTGGACTCGAACCGTGAGCGGTTAGTCTTTCCGTATCTCGATTATTCGATTTCGAGCGCGCCGCCAGTCGCGTCGCCGCCCGTCGCGTTCTCGGGCCACTCCAGTTCCACCTCGATGCTCAACTCGCCGTCGCCGTCCGCCGGCCCCTCCCGTTCGGCTTTCACTTCGAACTCGACTTGCGCGGGCGGGTCGAGGGTGACGGACTGGTCGCCAGCGCGAAGCGTCACGTCCCCGCCGGACGCGATGGAATCGGCGAACGTGTGGAGGTACTCCGCGACGGCATCGCGGCTGAGGTCTTGCTCGGTCTCGAACAGAACTGTTTCTGGCATGTCCAACAGTTGGTGTCGTCGCTAATTAATGTCTTCGGCATCACGTATCCTGGAATGACGCAATACTGACTTGATTCTCGAAATCCCGTGTTCGTCTAAATATGGCTCTGTAGCCGATGAATGTCGTAATACTCTTCACCGCCAAACGAAAACTATCCGCTCCGAAACATTTAACCGAGTCCGACAAGTATATTCTTATAGAACGTACCGATGCACGATTTGACAGGGTTCCAGCGGGACCTCCTCTACGTCATCGCCGGGCTGGAGGAACCCCACGGCCTGGCCATCAAGGAGGAGTTAGAGGCGTACTACGAGAAGGAGATACATCACGGCCGCCTCTACCCGAACCTGGATACGCTCGTCGATAAGGGCCTCATCGAGAAGGGACAGCGTGACCGTCGGACGAACTTCTACACGCTCACTCGCCGCGGGCGGCGAGAACTCGACGCTCGGCGGGACTGGGAGGACCAGTACGTCGACTACTGAGACACGTCAACCGAGGTCCGCGTCGTTCGACGCGGGCGACGACGGCGCGGCAGACGGTGCCGAGTCCAGGTCGTCGGTCTCGTCCCCGTCGAACGCAGTCTCGGCGTCGATGCCGGTCGGTAGTTCGTCGTCACCGACGATGTTCGTCGGGTCGACGGCGTGCGGTTTGATGTGCTCGCCCTCGATGAGTTCCGGGAGGACGAACCGGGCGAAGTGGACGATAAGCACGAGTATCATCGGCCCGAGGAAGATGCCGTACCACCCGAACAGGAACGGCCCGAGGATGTACGCGAACATCAGCGTCCCGGTGTGCAGCCCCGTTTGGGGTTGCTCCTCTGTGTTCTCGACACCGAACGGGCCGAACGAGAACCCGCCGCCGCTGGAGACGTAGGGTCGCACGAGGAGGTCGGGAATCGTATCGACGATGACGAACGCGACGCCGACGAACAGGCCGACGAACCACCACTCGCCGCCGACGACCGCGGTCTGCGCCCCGAGGTATATCGCCATTGGCACGTAGACGATTTTCATGCCGATGATGGGGATGAGACTCGCCGCGCCCGCGAGCAGACCGGTCAGCGCAGGGTAGGGGACAGAAAGCCCCGCCGGGGCCGCCGCGTCGACGAGACTGAACGCGATAGCGCCGATAGCGCCGGTGACGATGGCGTTGAGGATGTTTCCGTAGAACACCTTGTGGAAACTGCGGTCGACCTCGTGGAAGTAGTGGTCCAAGACGCCGCGGTGGTCGAGGAAGTTCTTCGCCCACTCGGCCAGTCGGGGGCCGTCACGGAGCATGTAGAAGGCCAGCGCGAACATCACGAAGACGTGGACCAGTCCCGTCCCGACGAACCCGAGGTAGTCGAGTAACTGCGTCACCGTCCCGACGATGGCGTCGGTCGCCCCGGTGTCACCGAGCATTGCCGCCGGGTTCTGGACCGCGGCGGAGGCGTCGAGGTACGGGTCCAACACCTCCGCGTAGGGACCGACATCGGTGGTGTCGGCGAACCGGCCGAACTCCTGGAGGGCGATGGCGATGGTGTAGTACAGCAGGACGATGACCGGCAGGGCGAGCAAGAACAGCGAGAGGAACGCCGCGAGCGTCCGCTGGCGGACGCGCCGGTACACACGCCGATACAGCGGACGCGTCGCGTAGTAGAGGAAGACGCCGAAGACGAACGTGCCCACGAAGGTATAGAGGACCAAGAGCAACGCGGCGGAGAGGACGACGCCGAACCCGATCCAGAAGGCGCGCGGCCAGTCTACCTCCCCACCAGTCTCTGCCATGTGTCTCCGTTTCACGGCGGGTGGCAAAAAACTGTTCTGTCGGAGAGACGAATATTTCACGGACGCTCGCGTAACGGACCCACGTGAGTCTCCTACAGTTGAGTCCGGTGGCGGTCGACACCGAAATCGTGCGGATTCTGTTGGCGGCGGCGCTCGGGATGCTCCTCGGTCTCGAACGGGAGTGGTCGCACAAGACCGCTGGTATCCGGACGTTCGCGCTGATTAGCCTGCTGGGCGCGGTGTTCACTATCGTCGAGAACGGCGTCTTGCTGGTCGTCGGCGGCGCGCTCGTCATCGTCCAAGGCATCCTCATCGCGGTGCAGGGGCTGTTGGAGGAGGAGGAGAACATCTCGCTGACCACGTCTGTCTCGATGCTCGTCGCCTACGGGGTCGGAGCGCTCGTCGCCAGCGGCGCGACCATCGAAGGCGTCACCGTCGCCGTCGTCTCCTCGCTGTTGCTCGTCCTCAAACGCGAACTCCACAGTTTCGCGTGGGGATTGACGCGGGCGGAACTCCGCTCGACGACTGAGTTCGCCATCCTCGCGTTCGTCGTCTACCCGCTGTTACCCCCGGAACCGATCCGACTCCCGGGCAACGTCCTGGACATCGCTGTCGAACTCCGCGTCGTCTGGTTGATGGTCGTGTTCGTGGCGGGTATCGGTATCGTCAACTACGCCGTCGTCCAGCAGTTCGGCGGCCGCGGCATCGCGGTCACCGGTTTCTTCGGCGGCCTCGCCTCCTCGACGGCCGTCGTCGGGACGATGCTCGACCACGTCAGGCAGCGCCCGGATGCGGCCTCTTACGCCGTGGCCGCGATCTTGCTCGCGGACTCCGCGATGGCCTTCCGGAACCTCCTCATTACCGTGCTGTTCACGCTTCAGCAGGGCGTTCTCGTCTCGGCGACCATCCCGTTGCTCGTCGTCGTCGTCGGGAGCATCGTCGTCGCGGCGTTCGCGGCCGACTGGTCCGAAGCCGTCGAGATGGAGTTAGAGAGTCCCTTCTCGCTACGGAACGCGCTCGGGTTCGGCGGGATATTCCTCCTCGTCCTTGTCGTCGGCGGTGTCGCCAGCGCCCGCCTCGGCACCACGGGACTCTACGTAGCGTCGGCGCTCAGCGGGTTGGTGTCGAGCGCTGGCGCGACCACGTCGGCGGTGTTACTGTACCGCGGAGGCGCAATCGACGAACAGACCGCGATGGTCGCGATTCTCGTCGCCACCGCCGCCAGCATCACGGTCAAAGCAATCCTCACTGCTCTCGGACCGAATCGGGGGTTCGCGTACCGGGTCTCGCTCTGGAGCGCTGTCGTCCTCGTCGGCGTGAGCGCGGTAACGGTTGTCGTACTGCTGTGAGTGTCAGAACTGGTACCGACGGTCGTCGTTGTCCTGTTGCTGGGGGAACTGGGAGGCCCCGGTCATCTCGTCGAAGGTCATCCCCGAAAGGTACTCGTCGTAGGTGCAGTCGTAGCCGCTTCGGAGGTGGAAGTCGAGCGTGCCGCGTTCGACCGCCGACTGAAAGAGCATGTGGACCGCGCGCCTGACCAGTTCGTCGGCGTCCTCCGGGTCCATCGCCGCCGACAGCATCGCTAACTCGTTTCGCGTCTCCCGGTCGAGGCCGACCGACAGCTCCTCGTCCAGCTCGGCGTAGCGGGCTTCGACATCGTCCTGAAGGTCTTCGAGAGTCACGTCGTTCTCGTCGGCGACGGCGGGGGAAACACCTTGCGACTCCGTACCGACCTCGGGAGAGTGGAGTGGTAACTTGCGCCACCACATCTCAATATTTATATATCGATACCATTGACAGTTACGTATCTGTCCTCGGTTCTGACAGGGGTGCTCTGGGAACGGGATGACTGAGACTGGCGCCGACGGCGGTCAGGAACGCGTCTCGCGAGTCGTCACCGGACTCGGTGTGGCCGCCCTCCTCGTCCTCGCGTGCGGCATCGGCGGCTACGTTTACGTACAGGACGCCGCCGGAGCGGCGGCCTCGGCCGACCTCCGTTCGACGGCGACGACACAGGCCGATTCGGTCGGGAACTGGCAGTCGCAACTGTCCGCACAGGCGCGCCTGCTGTCCGCCGCGTCGCCGGTCGAAAACGGGGACGAGGAACGAATCAAACGGTATCTCTCGGCCACCTCGGAACGACTGCCCGGCACCGTCGTCGCCGTCCACTACGTCGATACGAGGGACCGTCCCCACGTCGTCACGGCCAGCACCGACGACTCGGTCTCAGGGCGGACCGTCGCGGGCGTCGAGTCCGACTGGGAACCGGTGCTCCAGCGAGCGATGGCACCGGAGACGAACGACACCGCCGTGTTCCACACCGCGAGTTCCCACGACCGCGACGGCGGCCGGGGGATGACGTTCGGCAGTCCGGTCCCCGGCAGAGACGGCGTCGTGTTGGTCGTCGGGAGCATCCCACTGCCCGAGACCCGACCCGTCTCGGGAACGGCGGTGTTCGACGCGGAGCGAGAGGTCGTGTTCGCGGCCGACGCCGACGGGAACAGCGTGGGTGACGACGCGACCGACGCGGGACTGACGCAGGCCCGGGACGGGCGCGTGACGACGACAGCGGCGGGGGGCCGACTGCTCGCGTACGCGCCCGTCCCGGGCACGTCGTGGGTCCTCGTCAGCGCGGCCGAGCGCTCGTCGCTCGCGCCGACGGCCACGCGTGCCGGACACGCACTCTGGTTACTCACCGCCCTCTCGCTGCTGTCGCTGGGTGTCCTCGCGGTCGTTTACCGACGACAGACGACCGAACCGCTCGATAGGCTCCGCCGACGGGTCCGTGCGATGGGTGACGGGGACCTCAACGTCGACTTCTCGACCGACCGCGAAGGCGAAGTCGGCGCGCTGTACGACGCGCTCGCAGACGTGCAGACCGAGCTTCGAGCGCAGATTCGCGAGGCACGGGAGGCCGAGGAGGTGGCCGAGCAGTCGAAACAGCAACTCCAGCGGCAGAACCAACGCTTAGACGAGTTCGCCTCCACGCTGTCACACGACCTGCGGAACCCGCTAACCGTCGCCCGCGGGCACGTCGAACTGCTCTCGACGCGGCTCTCGGATGCGGAATCGGCGGGCCTCGACACCGCCGACCATTGGACCCACGTCGAGAAACTCGAAGGCTCGCACGACCGCATCGAGTCGATTATCGACGACGTGCTCACGCTGACCCGGGAGGGCGAGAGCGTCGACGAGACGGAGCAGGTGTCGCTGGAGGACGCGGCCCAAGAGGCGTGGGCCAACGTCGACAGCGGGGACGCAACCATCGAGATTACCGGGAGCCGTCCCATCGAGGCCGACCGGGACCGCCTGCTCAGGGCGTTCGAGAACCTGTTTCGAAACGCCGTCGACCACGTCGGCGACGACGTGACCGTCGAACTGGGGACGCTCAGGGACGGCTTTTACGTCGCCGACGATGGACCCGGCATCCCATTCGAGGAAGTCGACGATATCTTCGAGTACGGTCACACCACGAGCGACGGCGGCACGGGGCTGGGGCTCTCTATCGTCCGGACCATCGCCGAGGCCCACGGCTGGCGGCTGTACGTCGACACCACCTACGAGGACGGCGCGATGTTCGTCTTCGCGGACGTGTTCGACCGCGGCACCGCGGCGTCGGAGGAGACGGCCATCGAGCGGGGCGAGACGGACGACTGACCGGAACCACCACACACAAATCGGGACGCCCCTAACCGAACGCCGATGAGCGACCAGTCGGCGACGGACGACGCCTCCGCAGCGGAGTACCTCCCGGCCGACGCCGGAGCGGTGCAGGACGCCCTCGTGACGTGGTACACGGCGGACCACCGGTCGTACCCGTGGCGCGAGACGACCGACCCCTACGAGATTCTCGTCTCCGAGGTGATGAGCCAGCAGACTCAGTTGGACCGCGTCGTCAGCGCGTGGACCGACTTTCTGGACCGGTGGCCGACCGTCGCGGACCTCGCGGCGGCCGACCGGAGCGACGTGGTCGGCTTCTGGACGGCCCACTCGCTGGGCTACAACAACCGCGCGAAGTACCTCCACGAGGCCGCCCGACAGGTCGTCGAAGAGCGCGACGGCGAGTGGCCCCGGAACCCCGACGGCCTCTCGGAGTTGATGGGCGTCGGTCCCTACACCGCCAACGCCGTAGCCTCCTTCGCGTTCGACAACGGGAACGCCGTCGTCGACACGAACGTCAAGCGCGTGCTGTACCGCGCCTTCGACGTGCCGGACGACGACGCGACCTTCGAGGAAGTCGCCCAGCGACTCATGCCAGAGGGCGAGTCACGAATCTGGAACAACGCCGTCATGGAACTCGGCGGCGTCGCCTGCGAGAAGACGCCGGACTGCGACGGCGCGCAGTGCCCGTGGCGCGAGTGGTGTGCCGCCTACCAGACGGGTGATTTCACCGCGCCGGACGTGCCGACGCAACCGACCTTCGAGGGGTCGCGGCGACAGATGCGCGGCCGCGTCGTCAGCGTCCTCACGGAGTACGACGAACTCGCGCTCGACGAACTGGGCCCGCGGGTGCGCGTCGACTACGCGCCCGGCGGGGAGTACGGCCGCGAGTGGCTTCGGGGGTTGCTCGACGATTTGGCCGACGACGGTATCGTCGCCGTGAACGAGGGCGACGACGGGACCACGGCCAGTCTCAAGCGATAACTGGCCGGCCGAAACCGGGATAGGAACCCGATTCATCTGCCCCTTCATGTCGGACGAGCGACAGCGGCGTCGGGTTCTCGGCGACGCCGCCCGAGATAGTCGGCCCGCTAACCCTGGCCAGCAGCGTCCCTAGTTCGGCGGCCAGCGTCCCGAGGAGAGTTCGTCGGTGCATACGCCATCCCCGACTCACCTTCGGGTCGATGTATCGTCCGGAGTCCGAACTCCCGCAGCGGAACAGGCCGCTAGCCCTTTGGTGGTCGCCCGTCTGCACCTACCCATGTCCAGACCCACCGTCGTCGGTATCGTCGGGAGCCTCAGAGACGAGAGCTACACTCGAATCGGAATCGCCCGCGCCCTCGATGCCGCAGCGTCGACCGGTGCAGAGACGGAACTGCTCGACCTGCGGGACCTCGACCTCCCCGTCTTCGACGCCGACGCCCGCGAGGCCGGTGACGCGCCGGAACTGACTGCCGCGGTGGCCGACGCCGACTCGATACTCCTCGGGACGCCCGTCTATCACGGTTCGTACTCCGCGCCGCTGAAGAACGCTCTCGACTATTGCGGGTTCGACGAGTTCGAGAACAAGACGGTCGGACTGCTCGCGGTGGCCGGCGGTGGGTTCCCCATCACGGCGCTGGAGCACCTCCGCTCGGTCTGTCGGTCGCTGAACTGCTGGGTCATCCCGCACCAGGCGGCCGTCCCGCGGGCGCGAAACAGCATCGCCGAGGGGGAAATCGCCGACGCCGACATCCGAGAACGGGTCGACCGACTCGGCGAAGAGGCGGTGCAGTACGCCAACATCGAACCGGACCCCCCGTGTCTGGAGAGCACCGAGAACGTCGGTGCGGACGACTGAACGGTTCCGGAACCGAAACCGATTTTCTGTCGCCCACCCCTGACCAACCCGGATGCACGCTATCACGAACAGCGGGTGGATAGAGGTCGTCACGGGGTGTATGTTCTCGGGGAAGTCCGAGGAACTGCTCCGACGGCTTCGCCGCGCGGAAATCGCGGGCCAGTCGGTCGCGGCGTTCACGCCCGCCGTCGACGACCGGTACGGCGAGGAGCGAATCGGTTCGCACGACGGGCGCGGATGGGACGCGACTGTCGTCGACCCGGCGGACCCGCTTCCGGCGATACGAGCGTCGCTGAACGGCGAAACCGTCGTCGCTATCGACGAGGCGAACTTCTTCGAGTCGTCGCTGGTCGACGCCTGCGAGACGCTGGCCGCCGAGGGCCGCCGCGTCGTCGTCAGCGGCACGGACCAGACCTTTCGAGGAGAGCCGTTCCACCCCGTCCCGGAACTCGTCGCCGTCGCCGAGTACGTCGAGAAGTTACAGGCTATCTGCGCCCGGTGTGGCGAACCCGCGACGCGCAACCAGCGACTCGTCGACGGCGACCCCGCCCACGTCGACGACCCGACTATCGTGGTCGGGGCGTCCGAGTCCTACGAGGCCCGCTGTCGGGAGTGTCACACGCTCCGGCGGAACTGACTCGCAATCGTCTTACTCGCGGAGGCCCGAGACGGAGACGTGACTCAGTGGGTCGAGAATCCGACCGGCGGACGCGACAGGGGGCCGACCGCACTCGCACGCGCGTGGGCCGAGATTCTGGTCCGCCCGCGGCGGTTCTTCCAGACGGGTGTCGCGCCGGGCGACCAAGCACCCGGCCTCGTCTTCGCCGCTGTCGTCGTCCTAATAGAGGAGGCGAGTCGCTTCCTCGTCGTGGACCTCGCGCGCCGCGGCATGCTCTCGACCGGTCCGTTCCCGTATCCGGCCATCGGGGGATTCTCGCCGGGGGTCGCCGTCCTCGCGATTCTCGCCATCATCGTCTTCGTCACGCCCGCGACGGTCCATCTGACTGCCGCACTCCAGACGCTCATCCTGATGCCCGCCGCGCCGAACCGCGGCGGCGTCAGCGAGACGGTGCAGGTCCTCTGTTACGCGATGGCCCCCTGCGTCTTCGCGGGCCTGCCGTTCCCCGAGGTTCGCGTCCTCGTCACCGCGTGGGCCGCGGCGCTGTACGTCGTCGGGACGGCGGTCATCCACGAGGTGCGCGTCGGTATCGCCGCCGCCGTCGCCGCCCTCCCGGCGGCTATCGTCTTCGGCTACGGCTTCCGGGGGTTCGATGCGGTGCTCCGACTGCTATCGAGTAGTGGGTTTTAGACCCCGGCCCGTCTCATTCCCGGTATGCTGACACTCGACATCGACGACTTCATGCTGGAACTGAAAGACGGCGCATTCAAGAACGTCGGCCCGTCGAACAAGCAGGCGACGGTGAAGCTATACGACGTGGAGGGCGTCGACGTTCGCGAATACGGTGACAAGCGCGTGAAAATTGCCTTCGAAGACGAACAGGGGAGCACCGTCGAGGTCTCGCTATTCCCAGAACAGGCGCGAGCGGTCGCTTCAGGCCTCGAACTTCTCGAATCCGAGAGCGACGTACTGGACTGACCCGGCATCGCACCGACGCGCGGAATTCGACAACAGTTTTAGGCCCGAACCGCTTCCTCCGTTCAATGGGTTCGTGTATCATTTGCGGCACGTCTGTTGAAGGACGCATCTGTGACCTCCACGAGGAGGATGCCGTATTCGAGTTCAGAGGTACCAGTCCCGACCAACTGTCGGTCGGCCGATACTACCGCGGCAGCGTCGACGGGTTCGCCGAGTTCGGCGTCTTCGTCGACATCGGTGACAGCGTCACCGGTCTGCTCCACCGGAGCGAACTGGACCGCCGCCTCGACTCCCTCGACTGGGACTCCGGCGACGAGGTGTTCGTGCAGGTGAAGAACGTCCGCGACAACGGCAACGTCGACCTCGGATGGTCGATTCGACAGGCCGAACGCGAGTTCCGCGGCGTCCTGGTCGACGACCCCGAAATCGGTCATTCGACGCTCCTCGAAGAGGAGAGCGAGGCCGACTCGGGAAACGCTGACGCCGACGGGGAGTCGGCAGACGCGACCGAGGAATCGGCAGATGCGACCGAGGAATCGGCAGATGCGACCGAGGAATCCGCTGACGACGACAGCGCGTCGGTCGACATCGACGAGACGACCAACGGCGAGGGTGCGGCGACGGCCGCCGGAGCGGTCAGTCAGACCGGCGACGCCGACCGCGTCGACGACGCTGGCGGATCAGTCGGTGCAACCGACGACGAGGCCGCGGAGACGGCGACCGAGACCATCGAGGAAGCGTCGGCCGGTGGGAGCGCCGCCGTCGTCGAAGAGCAGGCCGCCGAGGCCGAAGCGCAGGACGCAGCGAGCGACGACGCCGACCTGCCGACGGTGACCGTCGGGTCCCTGGAAGACCACGTCGGCGACGACGTGCGACTCGAAGGGGAGGTCGTCGGCGTCCGACAGACCTCCGGGCCGACGGTGTTCGAACTCCACGACGAGACCGGCACGGTCGACTGCGCGGCGTTCGTCGAAGCGGGCGTTCGCGCCTACCCCGACGTGGAAGAAACCGACTTCGTCCGACTCGACGGCGAAGTGCGCCGCCGCCGCGGCGAGATTCAGGTCGAGACGGAGGACCTCACCGTCCTCGCGGACGAGGAGCGCGACGCGGTCGAACAGCGCCTCGCTGACGCGCTGGACGACGAGGCCCGACCCGACGCCGTCGACCCCCTCGCCGAGGACTCGACGGTCGAGGCGCTGGCCGACGACCTCGTGGAAGCGGCGACCCACATCCGGAAGGCCGTCCTCACGGACCGGCCGGTCATCGTCCGCCACGCCAACACGGCCGACGGCTACCTCGCCGGGAGCGCGCTCGAACGCGCGACCCTCCCGCTGGTCGCCGACCAACACCGCCGGTCGGACGCGCAGTACCACTACTTCGACCGCCGACCCCTCGAAGGCGGCGTCTACGACATGGACGACGCCACGAAGGACACGACGACGATGCTCGACAACCGCGCGCGCCACGACGAGGCGCTCCCGCTGTTCGTCTTCGTCGCCGCCGGTGGCACGCGCGAGAGCCTCGACGGCTTCGAACTGTTGAACGTCTACGGCGCGCCGACCGTCGTGGTCGACGACATCGAAGTCGACGGCGCGGTGACCGACGCCGTCGACGCCGTCGTCTCGCCGAGTCTCGCCGACGCGCCCGAGACCAGCGCCACCACACTCGCGGCCAACGTCGCCGCCCACGTCAACGACGACGTGCGCGACGACCTGCGTCACCTGCCCGCGGTGAGCTTCTGGGAGGGCGCCCCCGAGGCGTACCTCGACGCGGCCGACGAGGCTGGCTACGACGCCGCCGCCGTGTCCCAACTGCGCGAAGCCGTCGCGCTGGAAGCGCACTACCAGTCCTACGAGGACAAGCGAGAACTCATCACGGACCTCGTCTTCGGCGACGACGAAGACGACGTGGGCGGCCTCGCTGGCCACATCGCCGAGCAGTTCCGCGAGAAGGTCGACACCGAAGTCGGCACGGCCCGCGCGAACCTCGACTACCAGACCGTCGAGGGCCACGACATCGCCGTTCTCGACACGGACGCGTTCTCCCACCAGTACGAGTTCCCGCCGGAGACGCTCCTGCTGGACGAACTCCACCGAGAGATCCGCGAAGACGTCGATGCTCTCGTCGGCGTCGCCACCGACACGCTGTACGTCCGCACCGACGCCGACGCGGACCTGCACGAACTGGTCGACACCGTCGCCGAGGAAGTTCCCGAGGGCGGCGTCGCGACCCGGAGCGTCCGCGAAGGCTCCGTTCGCTACCTCGCCGGTGAGCGCTCCGCGGTACTCGAAGCGACGCTTCGGGTCCTCGCGACCGAAGTCTGAGGAACGAAGCCAGAACTTTTTGACACCGCTCGCCGTCGTCCCGATATGACCGACGGCCCCGTCAACGTCGACGACCTCCAGTGGACCGAGTACGACCACGGCCGCCGCGCGTTCAGGCGCAAGCAACTCGGCGACGCCGCTGGTGGCGAGCAACTCGGGACGAGTCTCTACGAGGTGTCACCGGGGAAACGGCTCTGGCTGCGACACTACCACGAGGGGAACGAGGAGTCGATTTTCGTCCTCGAAGGGAGCGGGACGCTGTTTCTCGGTCCGGATGCCGAGGAACACCGTCTCGAAGCGGGCGACTACGTCGCGCTTCCGGCGGGCGAGGCGAGCGCCCACGAGATTGCCGCGGGCGACGATGGTCTCCGCCTCTTGATGTCGTCGACGATGGACGAACCGGACATCACCGTCTACCCCGACAAGGAGATGGTCGGCCTGTACGCGGGGGCGGCCCCCGGCGGCGAGAAGGACGACCGAACGCTCTCGACGTATCTGGACCGAAACGCCGAGATGGACTACTGGGAGGAGTGAGGCGACGGCGCGGGAGGCAACGGCGCAAGTCCAACCGCGGACGGCGAGGAGACGACCGAAACGAATACCGAGGCGGCGACGAGTACCGAGACGGGAACGGAGACAGGGACCACCGAGCGCATCGACCAGAAGTTCGACCCGGTCACCATGGAGGGTGAATCCCCCCGACAAATCGCGGAGGGTCTGAATCTTCTGAGCCACGGCGTCTACGAGACGGCAGACGGCGTCGGCGTCACTGGCGTCGTCGAGAACGTCGGCGACGTGACGTTCACCGAGGTGACTGCGACGGTGACGCTCCTCGACCAGACCGACCGCATCGCCGAGTTCGAGGACACGAGCGCCGAGGAACTCGAATCGCTCGTGCCCGGCCTCCAGTGGCGCTTCTGGATACCGTTCGAGGGCGAGGAACTCACCGCGGAGATGTCGTACCGAATCGACGTCTCGGTCGACCGCGCGGATACGGCGACTGACGCGTCCGCGACGGCGACGACAGAAACCGGATAGGGAGCGGGGGAGTCCGTCGCTCAGTCCGAGGGGACGACGCTTTCCGAATCGTCCAGTGCGGGCCGCCCGAACCACTGGTCGAAGGAGAACGGCCCCGCACCCAGCGTGAACACGGCCGACGCGATACCGAACAGCGTGACGTGGGCCAACACGGGGTCGTCGGGGAGGCCGAACAGCGTCGTCGTGAAGAGGACGAAGGAGGCGGCGGCCGCGCCGCGGGTGAAAAAGCCCGCGATGAGCGCGAGGCCGACGGCGATTTCGGTGACGCCCGCGCCGACGACCCACAGACCGGGGTCCACCGGGACGACGGCGGTGAGGTTGTACTTCTCGACGACGAGCAGACCGCTACCTGGGTCGGCGAGTTTCTGAACGAGGCCGAGGTAGACGAACGCGAGACCCGTGCCGACCCGGAGAATCGTCGGAACGTACCGGCGGAACGGGTCGGTGGTCTCGTCGAGGAAGCCTTTCAGGTGGTGGACCGGGTCGATACGGCCGTAGTAGGTCCCGTCGGTGCTGGCGACTTCCTGCAACATATCGTCGGCGCTGGGGCGGCCGCCGCCGAGGATGAGGAGCGCGACGAACACGGGGACGTACTCCAGGGCGAGGATGACGCCGGTGTCGACGGACAGCGCCCACGCGTAGGTGAGCAATCCGATTGTGGAGACGATGCGGGTGGCGAGGCCGAACAGGACGCAAAACCCGAGGCCGATGAACACCACGCGGATGACGGGGTTCGCGGCCGTGTCGACGACCACTGTGGGCGCGAACAAGTAGCCCTGAAAGCCCGCGCCGACGAGGGGAAGACCCACAGCGAGACGGAGCATCCACGGCACGAGGTCAGCGTAGCCCGCGAGTTTCTCCCGGAGGATGACGATGTCCGTTATCGTCGGCCGGACCCAGAGGTAAACCGCGACGGCGGCGGTGATGCCGAGGCCGGAGACGGCGAACACCGCGGCATTCACGGGGTTCGAGAGGACTTCGGCCAAAAACTGCAGCCCGTCTATCGCGGCCCCCGGGCCGTCCGTGACGTAGTCGACGTGTGCCGCCGCGGGTCGCGCGAACAGCACCGACGCGAACGCGACCAGCGACGGGACGGGTATCGAACGCGTGAGCATGTTCGAACCCAGGGGGCGCGGCCACCTAACGCTACTCCTACACGGTCGTTCGTGCCGTTGCAGGCCTCATTCCACCGGGCCACCGTCCTCGCCTTCGATGTCGGCTGGCGTCTCGGCGTCCGGCCCGACGGTGCCGTCGCCGTCTTCGATGTCGTCCGGTCGGGGCGCGTCGTCGCCGAGGGTCCCGTCGCCGCCCTCGATTTCGTCTGGTCTGTCGGCTTCGTCCCCGATGTTCCCATCGGTCCGCTTCCGCCGGGCGACGGCCGAGGGCGTCTCGGCGTGTTCGGGGTCGATGTCGTCGGTGTAAGCCGTCTCTCGGTCGGCCGAGTCGGACCGCGGCATCGGTTCGCGAATCGCCTCTCTGGGGAGATACTGCGCCTGTGCGGGGTGTCCAGCGTTCGGACTGGGGCCGTCCGTATCGAGCGGGGTCGAAACCGCGCCTTCGCCGATGGCGACGCCGCTGGTCACGATGGAGCGGATGCCTTCCTCGACGGTCATGTCCACGTCGTAGACCCGGTCCGTGTCGACGTGGATGACGTAGCCGCCCATCACGGGATTCGGGGCCATCGGCATGAACAGGGTCAGCATCTCCCCGCTGTCGGTGGCGTCCTCTATCGACTGGGGCGTGTTCGCGGTGACGAACGCGACGGCGTAGGAGCCTTTTGTGGGGTACTCCACGAGGACCACCTCTTTGAAGCTCTGCGTGTCCTCGTTCAACAGCATCTCGCTCATCTCGTCGAAACTCGTATAGAGCGACCCGATACCCGGAATTCGCTCCATCGTCGCGTCGAACACCGACTCGATACGCCCCGTTCCCGAGCGAAATTCCGCGACGAATCCGAGTGCGAAGATGACGGTAATCAGGACGAACAGCGCCAGCACTTTCAGTAAGACCGTCGGCGTCTCAGAGGTTTGGCGTCCCGTCATCTCCACCGCGAACGCGACGACGGGGTCCAAGACGTTCGAGAGGGCGTTGACCACGAACCCGATGATGAGTATCGTCACCAGCAGCGGAATCGTTAGTGCGAATCCAGTGAGCAACGCCTGCCGTGCCGTCGTCCGGACGGCTGTCGTCGACATGCGCCGCGCCCCCCGCCTATCACTCATGCCCGGGTAGACGATACGGGACCGGAAAAAACCGCCACCTACGTGAATCGGGCGGTGGAATTATATTCGTCCCAGTACTACGACTGTGCCAGTGAGCGTCAACATCGAGACACGGGTCGTCGACCGGGGGTCCGACGAGTACGTGGACGCCGCGTGGCGACTCAAAGAGGACATTCGTGAAGCCGACGGGGTCCTCCGCCAGCGCCGCGGGTTCTTCCGCAGCGCGTACCGCCGGTCGACGGTGTACCTCTACATCGACCGGTCGACGGACCAACTCGTCGGCTTCGCCGCCGTCCGGCGCGACGGATACATCCTCTTTCTCGCCGTCAGCGGCGACTACCGCGGCCACGGCTTCGGGAAGCGACTCGTCGCCCGCGTCGCCGAAGAC
The DNA here is from genome assembly GCF_024218775.1 of Haloarcula marina. Lineage (NCBI taxonomy): Archaea > Methanobacteriati > Methanobacteriota > Halobacteria > Halobacteriales > Haloarculaceae > Haloarcula > Haloarcula marina. The sequence goes on from NZ_CP100404.1 coordinate 2,139,545, forward strand.
TACGGTAGCGTCACCTGCCACGCCCGCGCGACCAACGAGGAGGCCCTCGGCTTCTACAAGCACATCGGGTTCGAAGTCCGCCGCCGCATCGACAACTACTACGAGGACGGCGGGGACGCCTACTACCTCAAACTCGGCGACGACTCGATAACCGACAAACTCTCGAAGCTTCTTCGCGGGTAAGCGAACGCTTTTCAACGGCTCCGCCCAACCGAATATCCGATGGAAGAGCGGACGCTCTCGTACCTTCGCGGTCGGTTCGGCGACCACTATCGGCGAGCGGAGATAGCGCTGCCGCCCGCCGCCAACGAGCGCGAGTGGGGGTTCATTCCGTGGACCGAAGGGCCCGGCGAGACGATGGTGCGCCATCGCTCGCTACTCGATTTGGGCAGTATCGGCGATTTCCTCGGCCGGAAGAAACCCCGGCACGTCTACTTCTCGGCGGGGAGATACGACGACCCGAGTATCTCGACGATGAGCAAGAAGGGATGGCGCTCCTCGGACCTCGTCTTCGACCTAGACGCCGACCACTTGCCGTCGGTCACGCTGGGCGAGGACACTTACGCCGAAATGCTCGCGAAGTGTAAGGACGCGCTCCTGCGCCTCCTCGATTTCTTGGAGGACGACTTCGGCTTCGAAGACATGACCGTCGTCTTCTCCGGCGGCCGCGGCTACCACGTCCACGTGCGCGACGAGAGCATTCGCGGCCTCGAACGCGACGCCCGCCGCGAAGTCGTCGACTACGTCCGCGGCATCGGACTGGACTTCGACGAACTCGTCGACGAACAGACCGTCGCCGGGACGGCCGGGCGGTCCAGTCCGGCGACGAAGCGGACCCTCACCACCGAGGGCGGGTGGAGCGCGCGCGCCCACCGACACATCATGTCGGAGGTCGATACGCTCCTCTCGATGGAGGAGAGCGCGGCGCTCGAACGCCTCCAGGCATACGACGGCATCGGACAGGGCAAGGCCAACGCCGCGCTCACCGCGGCCCGGAACAACTACGACGAGTTGGCGGCGGGCAACATCGACGTCCACGCCGCCTTCTACCAGATTGCACAGGTCCTCGTCCACGAGACCGTCGCCGACGAGAACGCCCCGATAGACGAACCCGTGACGACGGACACGAACCGCCTCATCCGGCTACCGGGGTCCCTCCACGGCGGCAGCGGCCTCGAAGTCAGGCGCATCGACAGGGACGACATCGACACGTTCGACCCACTCGTCGACGCCGTCCCCGAGACGTTCCGCGGCCACGAAATCGCGGTGGATGTGACCGACGGTGGCCTCGTCGAACTCGACGGGGATAGTTTTACGGTGGCGGGGGGCATTCAGTCAGTACCAGAGCACGTGGGCGTGTTCCTGATGGCCCGCGGCCGCGCCGAGAAGGCGCAGGAGTAGTACAGTATGAATCTCGACGAACTCCAATCGGTCCAATCACGCGAGCGCCAGACCGACCAGCTCCAGCAGTTGCGCTCGACGTTCTACGAGGAGGCCGGACAGTTCGTCAACCAACTCCGCGAGGAGCGCGAACGGGCCGCCGAACGCGCCGACGACCCCTTCGACGCGCCGGAGGTCAACCGCCTCACGGACGACATCAAGACCGCCGAGCAGACCGTCGAAGCCGTCTACGAGCGCCGCGTCGGCAAAATCGTCAAGATGGCGTCGCTCGCGGCCGCGGACATGCCCACCGAAGAGGACGGCCTCACGCAGGAGGAACGCGACCTCTTCGAGACGATGGTCACCGCCATCAAGCAGAACCGGAATCACGTCTTGGACGTTATCGCTGGCGAAGCGCCCACAGGTGCGGTGAGCGACAACGACCCTGCGGCCGACACTGGACCGACCGGCACACCGGCCCCAGAGCCGTCGACCCCAGACCAATCGCCACCCGAATCTTCGACCCCAGACCAATCGCCGCCCGACACTTCGACCCCAGACCAATCGCCACCCGACGTGCCTGCTCCGGACGGCGAGGACCCGAGCGAGTCCACAGTCGACGCCGCAGACATCATGGGCGGCGGCGACGGACAGTCGAGCACCGACCCGTCCGCTCAGTCGACGGCGGAGTCGCCGTCCGCCCCCGACCGAGACGCCGCGCGGCCGTCGGGTGAAGCGGGCGCAATCGCCTCCGCCGAGAGCGACGGCCCCGCGGCACCCTCGGACTCCCCGACGAATGACGAGTCGTCCACCGAAGACGCGGATGTCGCCCGAAAGACGGTCCGCATTACCGACGACGTGGGCGAGATTTTCGGCGTCGACCAGCGCGAGTACGACCTCTCGACGGACGACGTGGTGACCCTGCCGGCGGACAACGCCGACCCGCTGGTCGAACGCGACGCCGCGGAACCGCTGGAGTGAGCGGTCCCGCACCACGTCCGTAGCTATACGTTCGAGCGTCGCCTCTAGTGGCGTATGACGACGACTGTCTCACTCGGCCGCGAAGACATCCCCGGCGTGGTGGCGGCCATCGTTCTCGTCAACGTCGTCGGCGGTGCGCCCGCCGCGCTGGGCGGCCCCGACTCGGCGTGGTTCCAGAGCCTCGTAAAGCCCGGAATATATCCGCCGTCGTGGCTGTTCGGCGTCGTCTGGACGACGCTGTTCACGCTCATCGGCGTCGCGCTGTACATCGTCTGGGACAGCGAACGGACGGGCACGCGGCGTCTCGCACTCGCACTGTTCGTCGGGCAGATGGTGCTGAACGTCGCGTGGACGCCGATATTCTTCCAAGCCCGGAACCTGACGCTGGCGCTCGGGGTCATCCTCGCGCTGTTCGCCCTCTTGGTCCCGACGACCGGCGCGTTCGCTCGGGTCGACCGACGGGCCGGACTGTTGCTGGTCCCGTATCTCCTCTGGGTGGCCTTCGCCGCCCTGCTGAACTACCGCTTTCTCGTCCTCAACTGATTACGGCCGCGGGCGGGTCCCCAGTTCCAGTTCGACCGTCTCCTCGCTTCCGTCTCGGAGGACGGTCACGTCGATGGTGTCGCCCGGACTCGTCTCCAACGCCAGGAACGTGGCGAGGGCCTGCCGCGTCGGCGTCGGCGTGTCGTCGAGACGGCGGACCACGTCGCCGCCGACGGGGACGCTCGTGTTGACGACGGTGCGCGTCCCCGACGTCCCCTGCAAGACGCCGTCGGCGGGGCCGCCGTCGACGGCCCGGTCGATGTAGATGCCGCTCGCCCGCCGGAGGTCGTTCGCCTCGGCGACCAGCGGCGTGACGCTCTGGAGGACGACGCCCATGTAGGAGTGGTCGTACGTGCCGTCCTCGACGAGGGCCGGTATGACGCGTTGGGCCAACTGCGCGGAGATGGCGAATCCCACGTTGTCGCCGCCACCGGAGTTGATGACGCCGAGGACGTTCCCGTTCAGGTCGACGAGGGGCCCGCCGCTGTTCCCGGGGTTCACTGCGGCGTCGGTCTGGATACCGCCGGCGATGGAGAAGTTGTTCGCGCCACGCAGCGTGCGGTCGACGCCGCTGACGATGCCCTCCGAGACGGACCCGGAGAGGCCGAACGGGTTTCCGATGGCGACGACGCGGGTCCCCACGGCGGGGTCGCGGTCGGCGAACGAGAGCGGGGCCACGTCGGTCGGCGAGTTCCGGATCCGCAGGACAGCGAGGTCGCTGTACACGTCCGTGCCGACGACCGAAACCCGCCGCCAGTCGGTGCTGGCGAAACGGACGTAAAATCGGTCGCCGCCGGAGACGACGTGTTCGTTCGTGACGATGTAGTCGTCGTCCACGAGGAAGCCGCTTCCCTGCGACCCGGTCCCCGTCCGCGAGTAGACGCGGATGGACGCGACGGCCCCGGAGACGGCGCGGTACACCTCCGTATAGGCGTTCGCGTCGGCCTCGACCTGATTCCCGCTCAGCGGTCGCAGTTCGGCGTCGCCAGTCGCATCGGTTTGGGCTTCGGGCGGCGTGTCGACGCTCCCCGGCGACTGGCACCCGGCGGTCCCCGCGATGGCCGCGCCGACGGCGCCGAGAAAGCCCCGTCGCGTCAGTCGCGCTCGTTCCATGTCCCGGTGTTAGGATAGCGACCGAATAAAGCCACGGTCGGGGGCACAAGCTACTATACCGGGGCTCTCGAACGACGGGTATGGCAGACAGTTCCGCACTCCCATCGCCCGGATTCGTCCTCCCGGGCCTCCGCTGTGCCGTCGAGATGGCGCTGGTCGCGCTGGTCATCGCATTGCTGGGCCTCCCGACGGAGGAACCGCTGGTGCTGGGCGTCGTCATGCTGTCGGCGCTGTTCGGGATGGTCGTCGTCCTGTTCTGGGCGATGAACCGCCACATGCGCCGCTGGATTCGGTACGCGCAGGGCAAACCGACGAACATGGGCATCTTCGACTGACGGACGCGGATCGAAACCTGTTGCCGTCTAGTCTTAAGTGCGAGCCACGAGTAGCCTCGGGCGAATCATGGAACTCACATGGCACGGCCACTCGACGTGGCACGTCACTGTCGGCGAGACGGACCTCCTTATCGACCCGTTCTTCGACAACCCCAAGACCGACACGGACCCGGAGGAACTGGACCCGGACTACGTGCTGTTGACCCACGGCCACTCCGACCACATCGGCGACGTGGACCGCTACGAGGGCGCTGGCCTCGTCGCCACGCCGGAACTCGTCGGCTACTGTGCGGACAATTTCGGCGAGTTCGACGCCGTCGGCGGCATGGGGATGAACCTCGGCGGCACCGTCGAAATCGGCGACGCCTTCGTCACCATGCACCGCGCCGACCACACGAACGGCATCGACACGGGCTACGGGACAAGCGCCGGGATGCCCGCAGGCTTCGTCATCTCCGATACGAAGCCAACGCAGGTCAGCGACGAGGAGTCGACGACGTTCTACCACGCCGGGGACACCGGCCTGATGACCGAGATGCGCGAGGTCATCGGCCCGTACCTCGAACCCGACGCGGCGGCGCTACCCGTCGGCGACCACTTCACGATGGGGCCGATGCAGGCCGCCATCGCCGCCGACTGGTTGGACGTGGACTACGCGTTCCCGATGCACTACGACACGTTCCCGCCCATCGAAATCGACACCGACGACTTCGTCAAGGAAGTGAAAGCCACGGGGAGCGACGCCGAAGTCGTCGTCTTAGCGGGCGACGAGTCCTTCGACCTGTAGTCACTCCGCCCCGTCGCGGACCGACACACCCGCCGTTTCTTCGAGCGGCTTTATCACCGCGGCCATGTCCTCGCTCCCGTAGCCGCGGCCGCGGGCGGCGCTGAACGCCTCGCGGGCGGCCGCCGTCGCCGAGAGCGGAACACCCATCTCACCGGCCCGGTCGAGTGCCAGCGAGAGGTCCTTGAACTGGTAGTCCACGGGGAATCGCGGGTCGAAGTCGCCGTCGGCGATGAGCGGTCCCTTCCCGGCGAACAGCGGGCAGTCGAGCGCGCCGTTCTCGACGACCCGTTGCATCGCCTCGGTGTCGAGGCCGTTCGCGTGACCGAAGACCAGCGCCTCCGCGAATGCCGCCATCGCGTCGCCCAAGAGCAGATTGATGAACAGTTTCATGTTCGTCCCCTGCCCGACGCCGCCGCAGTAGACGACCGGGTCGCACATCGCTTCGAGCACCGGCCGAACGGACTCCACCTCGCCCTCGTCGCCGCCCGCGAGGCCGACCAACGTTCCCTCGCGGGCCGGACCGACGGTGCCCGACACCGGTGCGTCGACGAACCGCCCGCCAGCCTCGGTGACGAGTTCGGCGGCGACCATCGTCTCCTCGTAGCCGATGGTGCTCATCTGGACCACCGTCGTATCGTCCCGCAGGCCATCCAACACGCCCAGGTCGCGTTCGAGGACTTCGCCGACGGCGTCCCCGTCGCTGACCATCAGGCAGACCACGTCTGCGCGGTGCGTGAGGTGTTTCGGTGAGTCCGCGACCGAAATCCCGGCCTCCGCGAACGGTTGCTCGCGGTCGGTCGTTCGGTTGTAGACGACCACGTCGAAGCCCGCGTCGTCCAGGTTCCACGCCATCGGCGCGCCCATCGCACCGAGACCGATGAAGCCAACTTTCGTCATATCCCTTGCTAACGCGTGCCAGAGTCTTGAATCCGGTGCCGACCCGAGCGAGCAAGGTTTACCTACGGGGCCCGAGAGAATCCAGACGCTATGGCAGACATCGAAGTCACCAGCACGTGCGCGGAAGGCTACACAGTCGAGAGCGTCATCAACGGCGAGTGGGAACTCGTCGTCGACGCCCTGAGCGAGGACGGCCCCTCGGCGAACGAGGTTCTGGCGGCCGACTACGCCTCCTGTTACATCCCGGCGTTCCGGGTCGCCGCCAACAAGACCGGCTACGACGACATCGGGACCGTCGAAGTGGACGTATCGGCGGAACTCGACGAGGACGACGACTTAGAGAGCATCGCCTTCGACATCCGGGTCCAGGCGGACCTCGGCGACGACGAACAGGAAATCGTCGAACTCGGCGAGGAGATCTGTCACGTCCACTCGGCGCTGCGCGAGGAACTGCACGCCGACATCTCCATCGAGTCGGGCGTCTGAATCGTCGGGATTCGTTTTCGAGTTCGTGTGGATTGCGGGGGCAAGGCGTCCTCGTCGGGAAACGCTCTTGCACGAGGGTACCGAACGCTCGGTTATGAGCGACAGCCATTGGACGAACCGCATCGCGGGCGAGCGGATGCAGGTCGACCAACTGTTCAACGACCAGGTCGAGGCGTCGTCGTTTTCCAGCCAGCAGTGGGGACTGGTGATGACCGCCGTCGAGTTCGAGATAGAGAACCCCGAGGACCCCGACGAGGCCCGCATCGTCGCGAACACCTCGAAACTCCCGAGCATCCTGCCCGAACTCGACCGCATCGAACAGCAGTCGGGGATGGGGCAGGCGGCGGGCGGCGGGTCGGGCGGAAGCGGCGGCGGGTTCCTCTCCGGCGTGAAAGACGCCCTCGGACTGGGCGGCGGGGGCGGTTCCGACGAACGAAAATCCGAGGCCGAAGAACTCACACAGCGCTACGCGGAGAAACTACAAGAGAAGTTGGAATCGAACGGCCGCTGGCGCTCGGTGTGCGAGCAAGCCGCCGGTTAGTACTCGTCGCCGCCGTGGAATAACGTCAGTTCCTCGGCCTGATAGATGTTGATGAGTTCCGTGACGATTTCGTCGTAGGACTCGTCTTCGACGCGCAGGTCGTCGAGACGGTCTACTGTCGACTCCGCCAGTTCTATTGAAGGCATACCGAACTGTTTCGCTCGGCGACACTTAACCCTCTCGACCGAGCATAAACGAACTCAGGCAGTAGTAAAAATGCAAAACCGAAAACTGTTAATGTTCGTTCTGGGTATCGCATGGTATGCGACCACTTGGAGACTCCCCCCTCGTTCGGAACGACAAGACACTCGTGCTGGCCCACGACCACGGCCTCGAACACGGCCCGAAGCAGTTCAGCGGCGTCGAGGAGCGACTCGACCCGCGCGAAGTGTTCGAGATGGCGACCCACGACGCCGTCACCGCCCTCGCCGTCGGCAAGGGCCTCGCCGAGACGTACTATCCGAGTTACGAGGACGACGTGAACCTGCTGGCGAAACTCAACGGCGGGTCCGACCTCTGGATGGGCGACCCCTACTCCGCGCACAACTGGAGCGTCGACTACGCCGCCGAACTCGGGGCCGACGCCATCGGCTATACGATTTACCCCGGTGTGAACAAAGAGCCAGAGATGTTCGAGGACTTCCGACCGGTCCAGGAGGCCGCCCGCGAGCACGACCTGCCCATCGCGATGTGGTCGTACCCGCGCGGACAGGCCGTCAAGGACCACCGGACGCGAGACATCATCGCCTACGCCGCCCGTATCGGCCTCGAACTCGGCGCTGACTTCACGAAGGTGAAGTACCCGCGGAGCAAAGAAGCGATGGCTCACGCCGTCGACGCCGCCGCCGACAACCGCGTCCTCCTCTCGGGCGGGTCGAAGTCCTCGGACCGGGACTTCCTCGAACTCGTTGCGGACTGCATGGACGTGGGCGTCTCAGGGCTGGCCGTCGGCCGGAACGTCTGGCAGCGCGATGACCCCTACGACATCCTCGACAAACTCGACGAAGTCGTCTTCGAAGGGGCCAGCGCCGACGACGTGCTGTAGGCATGGACGACGATACGCAGACAGCGGTCGCCGCCGCCCGCGAGCAGTTCCCGTCGCCCGACGCCCTCCCGGAGGGCGTCGACCGGGGCCGGGTCGTCTTGGGCTTCGACGGCTACCTCGACCGGGTCCGCGAAGTCGTCGCCGACCGCATCGACCCCGAGCGCTACGAGCGAGTGTCGACGCTCGCGGCCTTCGGTGAACGCGTCGACGACTCGGTGGCCGCGGCGAGTTCGCTCACCTTCGAGTGGCTTCAGGAAGGGAGCCGAACCGGCGGTCACACCTGCCACCTCGGACGGGCGTTCGGAACGTGGGCGTTCTCGCCGGTACTGGTCGGGATGTACGGGAATCCCGTTCACGAGGCCTTCGAGGCCGAGTTCGGCGAGTACGACCTCACCTCGATGGGCGCGCCGGGCATCACGGACGCCGTCGAGTTCGACGACGGAAAGCTGATGCTGACCGAAATCGGCGACACGATGGACCTCAATTGGGCGGGCCTCGACGAGCGTCTCGGTCACGACGCCCTCCTCGACCACATCAGCGGCGCGGCACTGCTGGGGATGGGCTACTGGTCGGAGACGCCGAACCTCCCCGACATCCTCGACGGCCTCTGCGAGCGCTGGGACGACATCGCCGACCCCCCCGAACACGTCCTCGTCGACCCGGGCGACGTGCGGAAACTCGACGCCGACCGCCTGCGCGCCGGGCGAGAAGCCATCGGCCGACTCGACGAACACACGAACGTCGTCGTCTCCTCGAACCGCGCGGAGACCGGCGTCCTCGCCACCGCGTTCGAGGGCGAAGCCGAACGCACCTTCGAGGCCGACGCGGAGATAGTCGCGGACGCACTCGACCCGACGTGGTTCGTCGGCCACGGCGTCGACCGGTCCGTCGTCGTCTCGCCGCGCGGGACCGACACCGTCTCGGTGCCCGCCGTCGCGGACCCGGAACTGACGACGAGTTCCGGCGACCACTTCAACGCCGGCCTCGGTCTCGGCCTCGTCACGGGACTCGACCCCGCGGCGGCCGTGGTACTGGGCAACAGCGTCGCCGGGTACTTCGTCCGAACCGCAGACCAGCCGTCGCTCGCCGAGGTCCGGCAGTTCGTCGACGACTACGACGAGAAGTTCTAAGGCCGCGGCTCAGTCCAGTTTTCTGACCGTCACTCGGTCTCGCAGCGTCGCTAAGTCTTCGAACGCCGGGACTGCTGTTCCGGCCTGTTCGACGAGACGCGAGGAGACGGCCACGCCAGTTTGGAGCGCCGTCGCGTCGTCCGCGCCGTCCTCCCACGCCGCGACGACGCCCGAGAGAAGCGCATCGCCAGCGCCTACCGTGCCGACCACGTCGACGTTCAGCGCCTCGGCGAACAGCAGTTCCGACCCCGTCGCGAGGACGGCCCCATCCCCGCCGAGCGACGCCAGTACGCGGTCGAACCCGCGCTCGCGGAACGCGTCTGCCGCGTGCGCACAGCCTTCGACCGTCGAAACGTCAGCACCGGTGGCCTCCCCGAGTTCCGCCCGGTTCGGCTTACACAGGGCGTACTGCGCGTCCAGTTGCCGGAGTTTCGACCCCTCCATGTCGACGACGGTGCGCCAGTCGCCCGCCGTCGCGATGGCGTCGACGGCGTCCGTCGAGAGGCCCGGCGGGAGGCTCCCGCCGATGTGGACCGTCTCGGGGTCCCGCTTCCGGACGACGTCGACCACCGAGTCGGCGATGTCGGGCGTCACCTTCGGTCCGTTGTGGTTGAGTTTGTACTCCTCGCCGTCGGCGAGGGCCGTCGTGTTCAGCCGTGTCGGGTCCTCGACGGCGACGAAGTCCGTTTCGACGCCGTCGGCCTGCATGTCCTCGCGGATGAAGTGGCCGGTGAACCCACCGATGAGGCCCGTCGCCGCACACGGCGTGTCGAGGGCGGTGAGGAACTGTGCGACGTTGATGCCTTTCCCACCGGCGTCGAAGCGGGAGTCGTCCGTCCGCATGACCCGGTCGGGACGCATCGGCTCGTCGAACTGTATCGTCTGGTCGACCGCTGGGTTGTACGTAACTGTGAGAATCATGTGCTATCTCCTTCCACGACTACGTCGGCGTCCGCGAACGCGTCGGCGAGGGCCGCCGGTAACTCCGCGTCGGTGACGAGCAAGTCCACGTCGTCCACGTCCGCGAACGAGACGAAACTCCGCTCGCCGAACTTCGTGCTGTCCGCGACCAACACGACGCGCCCCGCGCGTTCGACCATGTGGCGCTTGACCGCGGCCTCCGCCTCGTTCGGCGTCGAGAGACCCGCGCGGGCGTCGAGGGCGTTCGTCCCCAGAAAGAGGAGGTCGAAGTTCGTCCGTTCGAGGAACGACTCTGCGGTCGGTCCCACGAGCGCGCGGGTCCGGGGTCGCAGGGTGCCGCCCGTCAGTTTGACGTCGAGTTCTCGGTCCGAGAGTTCCATCGCGAGTTCGGGCATGTTCGTCGCCGCGACGTATCCGGCGTCGGGCGCGGCGCGCGCGACTTCCATCACCGTCGTCCCCGCGTCGAAGAAGACCACCTGCCCGTCGCGTATCTCCTCGCTCGCGCGGGCCGCGATGCGCTGTTTCGCGTCGAGGCGGTCGACCTCTCGCTGGTCGTAAGACCGCTCGGTGCCGACCGACGACGCGGGGACAGCACCGCCGTGCGAGCGCTCGATGCGCCCCTCGGCTTCGAGGTCACGCAGGTCGCGCCTGATAGTCGCCTTCGAGAAGTCGAGTTCGTCAGCGAGCACCGCGACCGAACAGCCGTCGCGCTCTGTCACTAATTTGACGATAGTCCGCTTGCGTTCGGCCGGGAGCATACTCTTTCGCGTGATTGTTTCGCTTCGGATTTACCACTTTCTATCGACTACTGCTTGTTTCTGCGCGAAAAGGAGTTGTCGGGCCTACAGTTCGTCGACGACGGCCGCGGTGACCGCGTCGGTGGAGGCGTCGCCGCCGAGGTCGGGCGTCCGCGGCCCGGATTCGAGAACGCTCTCGACGGCCGCGCGGACGCGGTCGCCCTCCTCGTCGTAGCCGAAGTGGTCGAGCATCATCGCCGCGGAGAGAATCATCGCCGAGGGGTTGGCGACGCCCTCGCCCGCGATGTCCGGCGCGGACCCGTGGACGGGTTCGAACAGCGCGTTCTCCTCGCCGACGTTGGCAGAGGGGAGCAGGCCGAGGCCGCCGACGATGCCCGCGGCGAGGTCGGAGAGCATGTCGCCCGCGAGGTTCGGGCAGATGACGACGCCGTACTCTTCGGGTCGCTGGACGAGGTGCATCGCCAGCGCGTCCATCAGGGCCGTGTTGTACTCGGCCCCGCGGTCCTGGCCGACTGCTTCGGCGGTGTCGAGGAACAGGCCGTCGGTGGTCCGCATGACGTTGGCCTTGTGGGCGATGGTCACGTCGTACCCGTTCTGTTTGGCGTAGTCGAAGCCGAACTCCGCGATTTTCTCGGACGCCTCCTCAGTGATGACGCGCGTACACGTCGTCACGCCGTCAGTTATCTCGCTCTCGATGCCCTTGTAGACGCCCTCGGTGTTCTCGCGGATGAACACGAGGTCGGTGTCCGGTTGGAGCGCGTCCAGTCCGGGGTAGGCCACCGCGGGCCGGATGTTGGCGAACGACCCGACGACCTGGCGAAGCGGGAGAATTACGTCCGCCGCCGTCTCACCGGCCGCGCCGAACAGCGTCGCGTCGGCGTCGGCCGCGAGGTCTCGTGTCTCCTGCGGGAGTGCCTCGCCGGTCTCGGCCTTCACGGCGTCGCCAGCGTCGGCTTCCGTGAACTCGAAGTCGACCGTCTCGATAGCCTCAAGCACCTCGACGGCGGCGGGCGTTACTTCCTGCCCGATGCCGTCGCCGGGGATGACCGCGATCTCGTGTGTCATGTGCGCCGAGAGGCGGGCGTCCGCTGAAAGTGGTTCGGTTCCGGTTCGGGCGCGCTACCCCCGTCGCGCTATCGCGACGCCGATGTCGTGTTCGACGAGCAAGAAGACGCCGAGTGCCGCGAGGCCGACGACGGCGGGGTCGACGCCGCCGAAGCCGAGCGTCTGGAGAATCGCCGTGAACTGCTCGCCCTCGAAGACGAGCAGTAACCAGATGGTCGCACCGAGACCCTCCACGATGCTGAATCCCAGCGTGCCGATATCGAACATCATCGAGAGGGGGGCTTCTCCCCGCAAGACGTTGTCCTCGACAGTGTGCTGTGGAACGAGCAACAGCGTGAGCAATACGCCAGCGAGGAGGACGCCGTCGACGCCGCCGAGTTGGTCAGCCACGCCGAGCCAAAGCCCCCATAGAAGCGCCTCGGAGAGGCTGATTCCGACGATTCGAGTCAGGGGAAACGACAGCGAAAGTCCGTTGACCGTCGCGTCCGTCAGGATGTGCTCGATGACGAGGCCGACCGTGAGGACGGTCAGGCCGACGGCCGCCGCCTGCGAGATGACGGGTTCGCCCTGTACGAGCGCCAACCATAACCCCAACGCGAGGGTCTCGACCACGGTGAAACCGACCATCAGAAAGGTCTGCCCCGTGAGAAACAGTTCGTCGAGTGAGGTCCGTTCGCGCCCGTCGAACGTAGCCATATCGCTCAGCCGTGTGCACGGTGTATAGTTACCCACCGATTATCGGACACCGCGTGCTCCCGGCGTCTCGGTGATTCGAACGCGAAAAGCGAGTTCCGGCCGCGCCGGGCGGTCAGTCGGCCGCTCCTACGAAGCAGTCGCGTACGCCACGGGGTTGAAACGCCGCGTACCTAATCGTCCGCTTCGAGGTCCGACCGCGTCTGGTCGAGGTACGGCAACTGCGCGGCCGTCTCCTCGATGGCGTTGCGGTTGGCCTTCATCAGCGCCGTCGTGTCCCAGATGCCCTCGACGAGAGCCTGTCGCTGTGCGTCGTCGACGCTGACGGAGATTTCGTTGCCGCCGTAGCGGACCGTTTCGGCTTCCACGTCGACTTCGATGTCGCCGTCGGGGGTGTCGTCGACCCACTGCTGAAGCGCGTTGATGGTCTCGTGGTCGGCCGTCAACGTCGGGATGCCGAGCGCGAGGCAGTTGCCCGCGAAAATCTCGGCGAAGCCCTCGCCGATGATGGCGTCGATGCCCCAGCGCATCAGCGCCTGCGGGGCGTGTTCGCGCGAGGAGCCACAGCCGAAGTTGTTGTTGACCACCATGACGTTGGCGTCACCGAATCGCTCCTCGTTCATCGGGTGGTCCTTCTGGTTGTCCTCGTCGTCGAACCGGAGGTCGAAGAAGGCGAACTCCCCGAGGCCGTCGAAGGTGACGACCTTCATGAATCGGGCCGGGATAATCTGGTCCGTGTCGATGTCGTTCCCGCGGATGGGGATACCCGTTCCCTCGACGTAGTCGACCTGCGGAATCTCCTCGGTCGGGTCAGTCATTGCAGCGCCACCTCCTTCAGGTCGCGCACGTCAGAGACTTCCCCGGTGATGGCCGCTGCGGCGACCATGCGCGGGTTCATCAGGACGGTGCGGCCGTCCTTGCTCCCCTGCCGCCCGACGAAGTTGCGGTTCGACGAGGACGCACACGCTTCGTCGCCCTCCAGTTGGTCCTCGTTCATGCCGAGACACATCGAACAGCCAGCGTTGCGCCACTCGAAGCCAGCGGCCTCGAAGATGTCCTTCAGGCCCTCTTCCTCGGCCGTTTTCTGGACGCGCTGACTGCCGGGGACGACGAACGCGCGCACGTCGTCGTCGACCTGTCGACCCTTGACGATGCGGGCCGCGCGTCGCAGGTCGGGCATGCGGGCGTTCGTACAGGACCCGAGGAAGGCCACGTCGATTTCGTAGCCCTCCATCGACTCGCCGGGTTCGACGCGCATGTGCTTCTGCGCGCGTCGAGCGGTGTCCTGTTTGTCCTCGGGGAGGTCTTCGGGGGCCGGAATCGGGTCGTCGATACCGATGCCCTGTCCGGGCGTGGTCCCCCACGTGACGACGGGGTCCAGTTCGCTCGCGTCGATTTCGACCACGTCGTCGTACTCGGCGTCGTCGTCGCTCTGGATGGACTGCCAGTACGGCTTCAGTTCCTCGAACTTCCCGGGGTTCTCCTGGAAGTAATCCGTCCCTTCCAGCCACTCGAAGGTGGTCTCGTCGGGGTTGACGTAGCCCGCGCGAGCGCCGCCCTCGATGGACATGTTACAGATGGACATCCGCCCTTCCATGTCGAGGTTCTCGATGGCCTCGCCAGCGTACTCGTAGACGTAGCCGACGCCGCCCTCGGTGCCGAGACGGCGGATGATTTCGAGGATGATGTCCTTCGCTTCGACGCCCTCGCCGAGTTCGCCGTTGACCTCGATTTTGCGGACCTTCTGTTTCTCCATCGCGATGGTCTGGGTCGCCAGCACGTCGCGAATCTGGCTGGTCCCGATACCGAACGCCAGCGCGCCGAACGCGCCGTGCGTCGAGGTGTGGCTGTCGCCACAGACGATGGTCTTACCGGGTTGGGTGATGCCCTGCTCCGGCCCGATGACGTGGACGATGCCCTGTTCGCCCGTCGTCGGGTCCGAGAACTGGATGCCCGCGTCGCGGACGTTCTCCTCCAGTTCGGCCATCATCCGCTCGGCGGCGTCGTCGGCGTACGGTCGGTCCTGATTCGCCGTCGGGACGATGTGGTCGACCGTCGCGTGGGTCAGGTCCGGGCGCGCGACTTCGAGGCCGCGCTCTTGGAGCATCCCGAACGCCTGCGGACTCGTCACCTCGTGGATGAGGTGGAGGCCGACAAACAGTTGGTCCTGCCCGTTGGGCAGGGTCGTGACTTTGTGCCGGTCCCATACCTTGTCGTACAGGGTTCCTTCGCTCATACTGTCTCGTCCCGTCCTTCGGTGCCGCGTTCGTAGGCGCGCGAGACGCCCTCGCCGGGCGCTTCGTGGTCGACGTCTTCCATCGTCTCGCCGGTCTCTGCCTCGTCTTCGGCGTCTGCGTTCCCGCCGTCGGCCGCGACTGCCGGGCCGCGCTGGAAGGCCGCGCCGAAGGTGTCGTTCGTGTGCGGGTGCGTGTGGTCCACGTCCCGCATCGTTGTTTCGTCGTCAGTCATCTGCTGGTGCTTCTTCCTGCTGCTGGTCCGCGTCGTCGCCGCCCCACGCGAACAGTTCGCGCAGGCCGCCGCCGACTTGCTCGATTTGGTGTTCCTGTTCGGCCTGTCGGTACTGCTTGTACGCGGGCCGGTGGGCCTGATTCTCGTTGATCCACTCGCGGGCGAACTCGCCGTTCTGGACCTCTTCGAGAATCTTCTCCATGCCCTCGCGGTCGATGACCTCCTCACCGCGGGTGAGGCCGCCGTACTCGGCGGTGTCGGAGACGGAGTTCCACATCTCCATGTGGCCGCCCTCGTACATCAGGTCGACGATGAGTTTGAGTTCGTTCAGACACTCGAAGTAGGCCATCTCCGGCGCGTAGCCCGCGTCGACGAGCGTCTCGAAGCCAGCCTTGACCATCTCGGTGACCCCGCCACAGAGGACGGCCTGCTCGCCGAACAGGTCGGTCTCGACTTCCTCCTGGAAGGTCGTCTCGATGACGCCCGCGCGAGTACAGCCGATACCCTTCGCGTAGGCCAGCGACTCCTCGAAGGCGTCGCCCGTGGCGTCCTGATAGATAGCGATGAGACCGGGGGTCCCTTCGCCGCGCTCGTAGGTCCGGCGGACGAGGTGCCCGGGGGACTTCGGCGCGACCATCGTCACGTCGACGTCTTCCGGCGGTTCGATCTGGCCGTAGTGGATGTTGAAGCCGTGTGCGAACTGGAGCGTGTCACCGGCGTCCAGTTCGTCCTCGATGGCCTCGTAGACGGCTGGCTGGACGGTGTCCGGGACCAGAACGACCACGCGGTCGGCCTCGCGGGCCGCCACGTCCGGCGTCTCGACGCGCAGGCCCGCGTCTTCGGCGGCCGCGCGGGAGGACGAGTCCTCACGGAGGCCGACCACGACGTCCACGCCGGAGTCGTGAAGGTTCAGCGCGTGGGCGTGGCCCTGCGAGCCGTAGCCGAGTACGGCAACTGTCTCGTCGTCGAGTGTCGATACGTCAGCGTCGTCGTCGTAGTAGACTTCAGTGGTGAGTTCGTCAGACATCTGTGTCTAGTGTTTTCGGGCCGCGTTCCAGTGCGGCGGCCCCGGTTCGCACGATTTCCTGCACGTCGAACTGCTTGAACGCCTCGACGGCAGCGTCTATCTTCTGCTTGCTGCCCGTTATCTCGACGGTCACCGAGTCGGTGGAGGCGTCGACGGCCTGCCCGTCGTACATCTCCGCGACGGCGTTCACGTCGTCGGGTTTCTCCCCGCCGACCTTGATGAGCGCGAGTTCGCGTCGGAGCGCCTCGGGCTCCAGTTCCGTCACCGAGATGACGGGCACGAGCTTCTGCAGTTGTTTCTTCGCCTGGTCGATTCCCGGCTCCGGCTCCTCGATGAGGATGGTCATCCGGGCTATGTTCTCGTCACTCGTGGGGCCGACGGTTAGACTTTCGATGTTGAACTGCCGACGGCTGAACAGCCCGGACACCTCCGCGAGCACGCCGGGCTTGTGCTTGACGAGCGCCGAGAGGACCGCCTGTCGGGGGTCGTGGGTGACTTCGGCCTCGGGGTCGACGCGAATCCCTTGCGAGTTGCGTCGACCTTCCGGGCGAATCCGTTCCGTCGGTGCGGGACCTGGCATTCCTCCGGTCATGGTTAGAGCATCTCCAGATGGTCTTCTTCCAGTGCGAACAGGCCGTTGTCACCGCCGCTCGGGACCATCGGGAAGACGTTCTCCCCGGGGTCGATGTGGGCGTCGATGACGCTCGGCCCGTCGTAGTCGCGCGCGGCCTGAATCGTCTCCTCGACGTCCTCGGAGTCCTCCAGTCGGAACCCGCGAGCACCGAACGCTTCGGCGAGTTTGTCGAACTGCGGAATCCACGGGTACTCCGAGGCCATCCGGCGACCCTCGTAGAAGCCGTCCTGCCACTGGCGGACCATCCCGACGGCCTCGTTGTTGAGGATGACGTAGGTGATGTCGAGGTTCTCGCGAACCGCGACCGACAGGCCCTGAACGGTCATCAGGAACGACCCGTCGCCGTCGAAACAGACGACCTCTTGGTCGGGGGCGGCCAGTTTCGCGCCGATGGCCGCGGGGACGCCGTACCCCATCGTGCCCAGACCGTGCGAGGAGACCCACGTCCGGGGCTCCGTGTACTCCCAGAACTGGGAGGCCCACATCTGGTGCTGGCCGACGCCGGTACAGACGATGGTGTCCTCGGGCGTCACGTCCGAGAACGTCTCGACGACGTACTGCGGTTTCAGCGGTTCGTCGTCGGGCATCTCGTAGCTCATCGGGAACTCGTCTTTCCACGTCTGGCACTGCTCGCGCCACTCGTCGGCGTCGGGTGCCCGCGGCATCGCGTCGAACAACTGGCGCAGGACCTCCCGCGCGTCGCCGATGAGCGGGTAGTCCGCGTAGATGTTCTTGCTGATTTCGGCGGGGTCAATGTCGACGTGGATGACCTCCGCGTCCGGGGCGAAGGAGTCGACGCCGCCGGTCAGGCGGTCGTCGAACCGCGTCCCGATTGCGAGCATGCAGTCGGTGTTCGTGATGGCCATGTTGGCGTAGCCGGTGCCGTGCATGCCCGCCCATTCGAGGGAGAGTTCGTGGTCTTCGGGGAAGCTCCCGATGCCGGGCATCGTCGTGATGACGGGAATCTCGTACTCCATGGCGAACTCCCGCAGAGCGTTCGAGGCGTCGGCCTTGATGACGCCGCCGCCCGAGAGGATGACCGGGCGGTCGGCGGCCGCGAGGGCGTCGGCGGCGGCCTGCACGTCGGCCTCGTCGGCCTCCTCCTGCACGTGGTACGTGTCGGGCGTCGTCGGCGGGTTCGGTTCGACGTCGGTTTCGCCCTGCGTGATGTCTTTCGGCAGGTCGACGAGCGTCGGCCCCTGTCGGCCCGCGTCGGCCAGCGCGAACGCCTCGCTCACGTCGTGACCGACGGTGTCGGAGTGGTTCGCGAAGTAGCTCTCTTTCGTGATTGGCTGAGTGATGCCGACGGTGTCCGTCTCCTGGAACGCGTCGTTGCCGACGAAGTTCGAGGGGACCTGCCCGGTCAGGGCAATCATCGGGTCCGAGTCCATGTTCGCGTCGGCGATGCCGGTCACGAGGTTGGTCGCGCCCGGCCCGGACGTGGCGAAACAGACGCCGGGGTCGCCCGTGACGATGCCGTAGGCGTCGGCGGCGTGGGACGCCCCCTGCTCGTGGGCCATCGTGACGTGCGTGATGTCCGAGTCGTACAGGGCGTCGTAGACGGGCATGATTGCGCCGCCCTGGACGCCGAAGACGTACTCCGCACCCGCGTTTTCGAGGGCGCGGACGACCGACTGCGCGCCGGTGGTGACCGGCGCTTGGGTCTGCTCCTCGGCTTCCGTCTCCTCTTGCTGTTCGTCCTCTGCGGGGACGGAGGCACGTTCGCTCATGCCATCCCCCCCGTCGACGGTCGATACCGCAGTGTTGTGTGTGCTGTGTGCATAGCTGGCGTGTCTGCTGTGTAATGTGTGGTCGATACGGTCGGCGACGAAGGTGGGGTAGAAGGGGCTATACAGCCCCTACAATACGCCCGACGCGAAGAAGGAGCGCGCCGCTTGCGGCCCGGCGAGTCGGACGGCCTGCGCGCGCTGTCATCGTGTCGAGAGACAAACGTCGGTAGATAATAAACGTTCTGTGAGAGGTGCTGACGAACGCCGTCGTCGTCGCGAGCCGACACTGCGCGCCGCTGCTGACGGTTCGACACTGCCGGAGACGAGGTCATGGGCCTACGCCCGGACCTCCTCGCTCTCCTCTTCGACGCCGACCTCCGTGGCGAACCGTTCCAGTTCGCTCAGCGTGACCTGCTGTTTCTCCGCGCCGTAGTCCTTGACGCGACGGGTCACTTCTCGAACTTCGGCGTCCGTCGGGGCGTAGCCCGCGTCGACCAACCGCTCGCGCACCGAGTGCGCGCCGGTGTGTTTGCCCAAGACGAGTTCGCGCTCCGCGCCGACCATCTCGGGGGTCATGACGCCCGGTTCGAACGTGCTGGAGTTCTCGATGACGCCGGCGGCGTGGATGCCGCTCTCGTGTGAGAAGGCGTTCCGGCCGACGACCGGTTTGTTGGCCGGGACCGGGATGTCGGACTTCTCCTCGACCAGTCGCGACAGTTCCGTGATACGGGTCGTGTCGATACCGGTCTCGACGTCGTACAGCGACTCCAGCGCCATGACGACTTCCTCGTAGGCCGCGTTACCGGCCCGTTCACCGATGCCGTTGACGGACACCTGCGCCTGACTCGCACCCGCTTCGAAGCCGGAGATGGCGTTCGCAGACGCCAGTCCGAAGTCGTCGTGTGCGTGCACGTCGATGCGCGCGTCGGTGTGTGCGTCGACCTTCTCGATGAGGTCGTAGAACCGACGCGGCGTCGCGACGCCGCAGGTGTCCGGGATGTTTATCCAATCTGCGCCCGCCTCGGACGTGGCCTCGATGACCTCCAAGAGGAAGCTCTCGTCGGTCCGGGTCGCGTCCATCGGCGAGAACATGCACTCAGCACCGGCCTCGGTGATGCGCTGGACGCTCTCGACGGCGCTGTCGAGTGCCTCCTGCCGGGTGGCGTGCATGGAATCTTGCAACTGTACGTCCGACGTCGAGACGAATGTGTGGACCATGTCCACACCCGAGTCCAAGGCCGCCTCGATGTCTTTCTCGACCACACGCGCCAAGCCGCACGTCGTCACGTGGGACGACTCCGCGATATCGCGCACCGCCTCGAACTCCGCGTCGGAGTTGACGGGGAACCCGGCCTCGATGACGTGGGTCCCCATCTCGTCGAGTACAGCGGCTATCTCGCGTTTGTCCTCGTAATTGAACGACGTGCGTGGCGACTGTTCACCATCGCGCAGTGTGGTGTCGAAAATACGTGCGTCTGTTATCTCAGACGTGGAATCCAGTGTGCCCTGGAAGAACTCGATCCGCCGGAGATTCCGACGTGCCCTCGTTGTTGGACATAAGCACCCGTAAATGGACACTTCCAGTACTTATACTTGTCCATCGGGTCGGTTCTGAACGTGTGTCACTCTCACGCGGATGCCGGGCGTCAGACACGGGGAGAGGATTTTTGCCGTCCCAGCGTCTGTACGGGCGTATGAGTGAGTTCGAGGGATTGGACCTTCAGGCGGTCGAAGACCAGATGGCGGCCGACGAGGACGGCGGCGGATGCAACCGCGTCGTCCTCGGCGTGCTAGACGGGGATACCGACGACGACGAGTGGGTCGACCTCATCGAGGACGGCGCGGCCCTCGTCCTGAACGTCGACGGAGACCTGAACGAACTGGCCGCCGGGTTCGCCCGGCCGGTGAAGGAAGCGGACGGCGAACTGATGCACTTCCGAGGCTTCCTCGTGGTGACGCCGCCGGGCGTCAGCATCGACACCGACCGACTCTGAGTACGTCGAGGACTCGCCTCACTCCCCGGCCACGAGGGTCAGGTAGTGGCCGTCGGGGTCGCGGATTCTCACCCCTTCATCGACAGAGGTTACGGCGAGGGCGTCGTCGGCCACCTGGCGGGCGGCGGCGCTCGGGTCGTCGGCGACCATCCCGAAATCGACGTGGACGCCGCCTCGGGCGTCGGCGATACCGAGACGGGGTTCCCACAGTTCGAGGTCCAGTTCTCCCGTCGTCAGTCGGACCCGTCCCGCATCGCGGCCGTCGTCAACCATCTCGAAGTCGAGTCGCCGGTAGAAGTCGACGGCCGAATCGAGGTCCTCGACTTCGAGGACGAGTTCGAACAGACCGGTGACGCCCGACCCCTCGTGGCTCCGTTCGCCCAGTTCCACGCAGTTGCCCTCCGGGTCGTAGAAGTACAGCGAGCGCGCGTCGCCGAACGTCTCCTCCACGAGGTCGAAACGCTCGTCGAGGCGGTCCCACCAGTCGTCGTACTCCCGTTCCGGAATCGTCATCGCGTAGTGGGTGTGGAGGCCGCCGCGAGGGACCGGTCCGGGCGCGCGCAGTCGGATGTCAGTCTCGCCAGCCGCGAGTACCGCCTCTCCCTCCGTCTCCTCGACAACGTCGAGTTCGAGGAAGGCGTCGTAGAACGCGGTCATCCGGTCGGTGTACTTCACTTCGAGCGTGAGCCACGCCGGGCGTGAAAGCATGGCTGGCGATTGGGGCGCGAGCGACAAAACTCTCCGTCCGTCGCCGACCGGGTCGCCAAACTCTCGGCACGAACCCGAGCGTTTTAGAGCATTTATCCACGCCGAAGCCGTACAGGGGGTATGCCGATGAAAGGTTCGGGCGCGGCCACGAGTTGGGAGGAGACGAACCGCTGGGAGCGCGGGGCCAGTTGGCTCGCGTATCCCCACGAGACGATGCAACGGGCGAGCCACGTCCTCGAAACGGACGCGGGCGCTATCGTCGTCGACCCGGTGGACGCCGACGGCATCGACGACCTGTTCGCCGAGTTCGGCGAGGTGGCGGGCGTCGTCATCCTCCTAGACCGCCACAAGCGAGACAGCGCGGCCATCGCGAACCGCCACGACGCGCCCGTCTACGTCCCCGACTGGATGGACGACGTGGAATCGGCCCTCGACGCGCCCGTCGAGCGCGTCCACCGGCAGATTCCGGGGACCGACTACGGGGTCCACAAGCACATCAACAACCCGTTCTGGCAGGAGGCGACGCTGTACGGCGACGCGGACGACACGCTCGTCGTCTCAGAATCGCTGGGGACGGCCGACTACTTCCTCGCGGGGAACGAACGCCTCGGCGTCCACCCGATGCTCCGCCTGTTCCCGCCGTCGAAACTGAAACGGCTGAGCCCCGACCGCCTGCTGGTCGGCCACGGTCACGGTATCATGGACGACGCGACGGAGGCGATAGCCTACGCCCTCAGCGGGTCGCGTAGCCGGACGCCGCAACTGTACGCGAAGGCGTTCAAGTCGTTCGTCCTCGGCTGACTCGACAGTTCGCCGACGGGATTATACGCGCGCCCGACGAACAGTGACGTGTGGTGTACGTCACGCGCGGACTCGTCGAGACGCTGTTACGCTTAGCCAGCGAGGCCGAACCCGACGACGTGACCATCTCCCTCGCGGTCACGCGGGCGAAGGACCTCCCGGACGCCGACCTGGACCCCGAGACGCCGGTGTTCACGGACTTCTACCTCCCGTCGGCCGGAGGGTCGGTCAACGCCGTCTTCGGGATGGACCTCGGGACGCCCGCCGGACAGACGCAGGGCCGGTTCGTCTCCCACCCCGGCGGCTACATGGGCGTCAGCAAGACCGACGACCTCCACGAGGTGGTGTTCGTCGCGATTCCGCCGTGGGACGACGAGAGTTTCGGGGCGTTCGACCGCTCGGGTAGGAAGCAGGAGGTCACCGTCCTCGACGTGGAACCGCCCGAGGAGTCGCTCGCCTGATTATTCGAGGTAGCCGAGGTCGCGCAGTTGGTCGGCGATGTCCTGAAACTGCGCCTCCGTCAGTTCGCCCTCTCGTTGGTGTTGGACGACGATGCTGCGCAGGAGGAACCGGACCAAATCGGACGTACTGGAGAAACTGGTCCCCTCGATAGTACCTTCGACGCGCTCCGCGAGGTCTTTCGGGATGGATACCGTTGTGTAGTCGGCCATACGCGACGGGAAGATAGCGACGCTGAAAACGGTTGTGTCCGCGGTTCAGCGAGGCTCGTCGGCCTCGGTGTCGAACTGCCCGGCGGTCGCCGAACTGGTCGGTGAGAACATCATCGGCGCGCGGTCGGTGCGTGACTCGCGCCCAAAGGTCGGGATTTCGGTGGGATACGCTTCGTCGTCGGTGGGTGTCGTGATTCGGGTTGTCATCCTGGGGGTCGTGTGGGGGTCGTGTGTCGGTCGTCGAACTGGGCTGTGAACGGGCGTGCGGCGCAAGCTTTGGGTACAAGCATAGGCTACCCCCACCTTTCGCCCCATCTATAATAAAAGTTAATGATTGACTATCGGCGGCTACAGGACCAACCGATTCTCGTACTCCGTGAGGTTCTCGTAGCCGTCCTCGGTGACGACGACGAGGTCTTCGATGCGGACGCCGCCGACTTCGGGGTCATAGAGGCCCGGTTCGATGGTGACGACGTGTCCCGGTTTCAGTTCGCCGCCAGCGGGCGAGAGGCGCGGGAGTTCGTGAACGTCGAGGCCGACGCCGTGGCCGGTGCTGTGGATGAATCCGGTCTCGGCGCGGTCGTCGCTCCGGAGCGTCGGCAGTCCGGCGTCCTCGTACACGTCACAGACCGCGTCGTGGACCGCTTTGCCGGTCGCCCCGGGTTCCAGCGCGTCGAACGCCGCGTCCATCGCTCGTTCGGTCAGGTCGTACCACTCCCGTATCGTCTCGCTCGGTTCGCCGACGCTGAACGTGCGGGTCATGTCCGCGTGGTACTTCGTCGCCTTGTCCTGCGGGAAGATGTCGACGATGATGGCCGCCTCGGCCGAGAGGGGGCCGCTGCCGCGGTCGTGCGGGTCGGCGGCGTCGCTCCCGCAGGCGACGATGGTCTCGTCGAGCGAACAGCCGTGTCGCAGGAGCGTCACCTCAATCTCCTCTTTGACGCGTTCGCTCGTCAGCGCCTCGCCGTCGTGTTCGAGCGTCCCGTCGTCGGCGACCGTGGCCGACCGCAGGAGGTCTTCGGCGGCCTGCATCGACGCCTCGTTGGCCCGTTGGGCGGCGCGGACGTGGTCGATTTCCTCCTCCGTCTTGGTCGCGCGAATCTCGGTGACGACGCCGTCGGTGTCGGCGGTCACGGAGACGCCGCGAGCGCGGAGACCGTCGGCGGTCTTGAGCGGGAACCGCGGCGGGACGGCGACGCTGTCCACGTCGTACGAGCGGAGGAAGCGAGCGAGGACGTGTGAGACGGCCTCCTCCGGACCGTGCTCGTCGACGAGTTTCGCGTGGTCGAAGTCGACGTAGCGCTCGACGCTCTCGGCCCGCGCCTCGCGGACGGCGCGGCCGTACTCCAGACTGCGCGGAAAGAGGAGGTGCGTCTCGCCGTCGTACAGCGTCACGAACGGGTCCGGCGCGTCGAACCCAGAGAGATAGTACTGGTCGGAGTCCGTCGAATCGGCGTCCACGAGGTAGCCGTCCGTGTCGCGGTCGTCGAGATACCCGTCGAGCGCGGAGAAGTCGGGGTCCATATGCGTCGGTGGACCGGGGAGGGCAAAGGGCTACCGACGGCGAATATCGGCCCTCTCCGCGGAGACAGTTATCGCCTCCCGGAGCGTTCTCTCCGTATGGCATCCGACAGAGAAGCGGTCGCACAGACCGTCCAGCGACTAATCGACGAGGTGAGTGAGTGGCCCCACGTCACCGTCGGCGACCACCGCTTCGGCGGGACGGAGTTCCGCGTCGGCCCGCGGGAAATCGGCCACGTCCACGGGTGGGGGATGCTCGACATCGCCTACCTCCGAAAGCTCCGTGACGTCCTCATCGACGAGGACCACACCGGGCCGCACCACCTGCTGACGGAGTCCGGATGGACGACCGAGTACATCGAATCGCCCGCGGACTACGACCACGCGCAGTGGCTTCTGCGCCTCTCGTATCTCTACCACGTGAACGTCCTGAAGGGGACGCCCGCGGGGGCCGAGGAGTTCGCCGACGTGGACGTGGAGGACGAACTCGCGGCCCTCGACACCAGCGAGGCGGTCCGCGCGGCCTTCGAGCGGCGCTGACTCCGGGAGGACGCGTCCTGCCTGCTGTCGGTAGCTATCTACTTTATGCTCTGAGACGGCGTAGGACGGGTATGGCTACAGTCACGTCACGGTACCCGGTCGCACGGAGCGGCGGTGAACTCGCGCGGAGAACGGCGCTCGGCGTCCTCGTCAGCGTCGTCGCGGCGCTTTCGGTGCTGGCCATCGTCGGCGCGCTCGGCCTCTCGCTGGGCGCGAGCGGGCCGCAAAGTCCGTTCGCGGCCGTCCCCGTCGTCACGACGACAATCGTCGCGGGCGTCGGCGCGGCCGTCGCCTACGCCGCGCTGGCCCGATTCACCGAGCGCCCGGTCCGGAACTTCACTGCGCTGGCCGTCCTCGTCTTCGTCGGGATGCTCTTCCCAGTCGCGTTCGTCGCTCCCGGCCTCGGCGTCACGACTGCGGGACAGGCCGTCCTCGGCGTCTTGCACGTCGTCGTGGCAGCCTCGCTGGTTGCGTTCGTCGTCGGTGCGGTTCGCTTCTGAGTGAAAAACTGGATTCTGCGTTCGAATTGTAGAGAGCGGTAGCCTCTTGTCGCCCGCCCGCAATCGCCCGGACATGGACGTCACGATACGCGAATCGACGGTCGCGGGCACCGCACAGGCCCCGCCGTCGAAGAGCTACACGCACCGGGCCATCCTCGCCGCCGGGTACGCCGACGGCGCGACGGTTCGAAGCCCGCTGGTCAGCGCCGACACGAAAGCGACGATGCGGGCCGTCTCCGCCTACGGCGGCGCGGTCGACCGGAGCGAGGAGAGCGCTATCGTCGTCGACGGCTTCGACGGGCGGCCGGAGACGCCCGACAACGTCATCGACTGCGCGAACAGCGGGACGACGATGCGTCTGGTCACCGCGACGGCAGCGCTCCAAGACGAGTTGACCGTCCTCACAGGCGACGACTCCCTGCGCTCGCGTCCGCAGGGACCGCTCCTCGATGCCATCGGACAGTTGGGCGGCCGCGCCGAGAGCACACGCTCGAACGGGCAGGCCCCCCTCGTCGTCGGCGGCGGCGTCGACGGCGGCACCGTCGCCATCCCCGGCGACGTGTCCTCGCAGTACATCACGGCCCTCCTGATGGCAGGAGCGGTGACCGACACCGGCATCGACGTTGAACTGACGACCGAACTCAAGTCCTCGCCGTACGTCGACATCACCCTCGAAGTCCTCTCCGACTTCGGCGTGACCGCCGAACGGACCGACGACGGCTACGCCGTCGCGGGCGGGCAGACCTACGACCCCGACGGCGGCGCGTACGACGTGCCCGGGGACTTCTCCTCGATGAGCTACCTGCTCGCGATGGGGGCGCTCGCCGCCGAGGACGGCCTCACCGTCACCTCGGCGTTCCCGAGCGCACAGGGCGACTCGGCTATCGTGGATATCCTCGACCGGATGGGCGCGACACTGGAGTGGGACCGCGAGGACGGCGAAATCGCGGTCGAACGGTCGTCGCTCTCCGGCGTCGAAGTCGGCGTCGAGGACACGCCGGACCTTCTTCCGACCATCGCGACCCTCGGGGCGGCCGCCGACGGGGTCACCCGCATCACCGACGCCGAACACGTCCGGTACAAGGAGACGGACCGCGTGAGCGCGATGGCCGAAGAACTGACCAAGATGGGGGCGGAAGTCGAGGAGAAGCAGGACGAACTCGTCGTCTACGGCGAGGAAACAGACCTGCACGGCGCGACGGTCGACGGGCGCGCGGACCACCGCATCATCATGTCGCTTGCAGTCGCAGGCCTCGTGGCCGACGGCGAGACGACGGTGACCGGCGCGGAACACGTCGACGTGTCGTTCCCGAACTTCTTCGACGTACTCGCCGACCTCGGCGCGACCGTCGAGCGGTAGGGCGTCAATCGGAGGCCGCCGACTCCTGAAGTGAGATGTCGCCGTTCTGTCCGACCGTGACCTCGAACGCCGCGTACTCGAAGACGACAGTCGGCCACTGGTCGGGAGCGGTGGCGTAGAGCGCTTCCAGCGCGTCCGTGTCGACCGCCTCGTACAGTGGCGGGAGGTCGATAACGTCCCGTTCACTGATCCGACCCACGAACGAAACGAGGTGTTCACAGATCGTATTCGTCGCTGTCGGTTCGTACACCGTCTCGAAGTCGTCGTCGTTCGTGCGCTCGTTCATTGTGTTTACACCACCGGACTCAATCTCAATCGTCGGCCCGTTGCTCGTCCGAAGTCGACGCCACGCCCACTTGCTGTGGGAGCGTCGACGGGTTCAGCGCGCCGACCGGAACACGATGCGCCGTCTCGGTGAGCGAGACGGTGTCTCCGTCTCGATTCCAGTCGACCAGGTCGACTCGGTCCAACATGGGAAGGGTCACGTGATAGAGCCGAACCTCGACATCGGTCCGCGATTCGTCGCCCGTCTCGTCGAGGTGGGCGGCGATAGCATCGAACGTCGCCGGTTGGTCCGAATCGAACAGGAAGTTCACCGTGGTCCGGCGCTCCGGTTTGCTCAACGCGTGGAATATAGACTCCCAGTCGGGGTCAGTAGGCGCTCCCATGGACCCAGTAAAGCACCGCCTCCCCCAAACGATACTGCCTGTTTTTACAAGTTCATTAAGTACCGTCGGATACTCAATCAGAGACTAAATCCGCCGCAGACTGGTCTAAGACCGTGGCCCGGAGGACTTTGTTTGCCCCGCGTCGGACGTTCTCAGACACCGTCTGTTGGGAGACGCCGAGTTCCTTCGAGATTTCGCCGAGCGTCGTGCCGCGCGGCACTTCGAAGTATCCCGTTTCGACGGCGCGGACGAGCGCTCGTCGCTGGGCGTCAGTAAGGTCGAAAGAGAACCCCTCACCTGCGATATCGGCGAGCGTGTAGACACGCTCTAACTGGAAGGTGATTTCGTGTTCGGTGCAGTAGTTGTGAAAGTCCGCGAGGCCGCGGTGGTCGTCGAACCGGAGCCGAAACGTCCAGTGCTCGTTGCCCTTCGCCTCCAGAATCGTCGCGTTCGTCTCCGAGATGCCGTAGATGAGGCTCTCGACTTCCGTATCCCACTCGACCCGGTAGAGACCGCTGTCGTTGACGACGTCCAACGCGACGAGTTTACTGACGTAATCACTCTCTCTGACCGCCTTCTCGAACTCGTTGAGGTCATCGCCGGTCACCCATATGTAGGGCATGACGCGCCGCGACGACGGAACGACGCGCTCCATCTCGATGTGCGTATCTGGGTCTCTGGAGAGGACACGGCCGAGAATGAACTCGTCAGAGTTTATGCTCAGTTCGGCGATGACCGTCATCTCGCCTACTATTCGTCGTGGGACTGAGATAAGCAGTTCGAATATTTCCTGTTCGTCGACGGGGTCGAATAACCCCGGTCGAACCGCGCGTCTCACACATCTACAAGGTTCAAATGCCCCCGTCCCCGACACCACGGTAATGAACGGCAACGAGTTCGGTCGTCTCTTTCGGATGACGACCTACGGCGAATCGCACGGGGAGGCGATGGGGTGTACGGTGTCCGGCGTGCCCGCGGGCGTCGAACTCTCCGAAGAGCAGATTCAGGAAGACTTAGACCGCCGCAAGCCCGGCCAGTCGATGATTACCACCTCGCGGGGCGAACCGGACAAGGTGAAACTCAACTCCGGCGTACAGGACGGGTACACCACGGGGACGCCAATCGGGATGGTCATCCAGAACAAGGACGCCCGCTCGGGGAAGTACGAACCGTTCATCACGGCCCCGCGGCCCTCTCACGGCGACTACACCTACTCGGCGAAGTTCGGAACCCGCAACTGGGGCGGCGGCGGTCGGTCGTCGGCCCGCGAGACGGTCAACTGGGTCGCCGCTGGCGGCGTCGCCAAGCAAGTCCTCGCGCAGTCCGACTACGACGTGACCATCAAGGCCCACGTCTGCCAAATCGGCGACGTGGTCGCCGACGACGTGACCTTCGAGGAGATACTCGAACACTCCGAGGAGAACGAGGTCCGGTGTGCCGACCCCGAGGCCGCCGAGGAGATGCGCGACGTGGCCGACCAGTACCAGAAAGAAGGCGACTCCATCGGGGGCGCTATCTACTTCGAAACCCGCGGCGTTCCCGCCGGACTGGGCGCGCCCCGGTTCGACAGTTTCCCGACCCGTCTCGCGCAGGCGATGTACTCCATCCCCGCGGTCAACGACTTCGAGTACGGCATCGGCCGCGACGCCCGCACGACCCGCGGGAGCGAGTACAACGAGGACTGGGAGTTCGACGAGAACGGCGACCCCGTCCCCGTCGGGAACGACCACGGCGGCATCCAAGGTGGCATCACGACCGGCCAGCCAATCTACGGCGAAGTGAGTTGGCACCCGCCGGTCTCCATCCCCAAGACCCAGACCACCGTCGACTGGGAGACGGGCGAGGAGAAGGAGATTACCGTCACCGGCCGTCACGACCCCGTCCTGCCGCCGCGGGCCGTCCCCGTCGTCGAGGCGATGCTGTACTGCACCGTGCTGGACTTCATGCTGCTTGGCGGCCGCATCAACCCCGACCGACTCGACGGCCGCCCCGGCGAGTACGACACCGACTACCACCCGTCGAGTCCGCAGAACGACCCCGAGGACGCCGCCACCCACGCGAAAACCGTCGACGAGGACTGAGCCAATGGACGCGAATCAGGAATCGATGTCGAACCCCTTCGGGATGGACGAGTCGTGTCAGAACTGCCCCGAACTGTGCGAGACGCGCGAGTCCGTCGTCCACGGCTACGGCGACGTGGGCGCGGAGTTCATCGTCCTCGGCGACTCGCCGAGCGAGGCGGCCGACCAGACGGGTCTGCCCTTCACTGGGGACAAGGAGCGCGAACTGCTGGACATCCTCCACGCCGTCGACATGGTCGAGGACCCCGACGCCGACCGGCCCGAGATGAAGAACACGTTCCTCACCTACGTCACCCGCTGTCGCCACCCCGACCGCGCGGCGACCGACGACGAGGTGGTGAACTGCGAACCGTACCTCAACAGCGAGATACGGATGATCAACCCCGAACTCCTGCTTCCCGTTGGCCAGCGCCCCCTCGAAGAACTGGCCTTCGAGTACACCACGCTCAGCGAGGACGAACTCGATATCGAGGAGCGCCACGCGACGACGATTCGCGGCCGCGGGTTCGAGATTGTCCCGATGATACCGCCGGCCGAACAGACCGACGAGGAGCGTGAGGCGTTCCTCGAACACTTCAGCGACGTGCTCGGACAGGACTACCGACAGACGAAGGGTCGACGCGGGCGATAGCGGACCGTTCGTCGTTGCGCCCTCAGTCCGGCCCCCATTCCTCTCTGACCGCTTCCACCCGGTCGACCTCCGCCCGGAGGTCCGAGAGGTGCCAAACGACATCGGTCAGCGTAATCATCCCGACGAGGTCCACGCCGTCCATCGCGGGCACTTTCTTGACGCTCTCGTCGGCCATCCGCCGCGCGACGGTCGGAATGGCGGTGTCGGGTGTGGTCGTGACCACCGCCTGATGCCCGACTTCGCGGACCGGAATCGACGAGAGCGGGGCGTCCGTCTCGCGTGCCGCCCGCAACACGTCGGACTCGGTGACGATGCCCAGCGGCGTCTCGTCACCGTCCACGACGATAGCCGACCCGACGCCGCGAGTGAGCAGTCGGTCGGCGACGGTCCCGAGCGTCGCGTCGAGGCCGACGGTGACCACGTCCGTCGACATGAGCTCCCGGACGAGCATACGCCGGATTGGCCGTCCGGCGTGATAAGTCCCGCCGCGAGAGCGGAACCGACTAACCACCGACGCCCCCAGAGAGAGGTATGACTACGGTTGCAGTACTCGCGGACCCGCCAGTAGACGGGTTCGTCCTCCCCGAACTCGCGGCGGGACCGCTCGACGAGTCCGAGGCGTCGGCCCTCTACGCGGCGATGCTCGCGGACGTGTGTCGCGCCATCGAGGCCAGCGGCGCGGACCTCCTCGTCAACTACCGCTCGGCCGATAACGTTCCCGACGGGGTCGACCCCGAAGCGGCGGTCAGCGAGGTGCTGGACGAGGCCCTCGACGCGCCCGCCGAGGCCCGCTACGAGGTGCAGGTCGGGTCGACGTTCGCCGCGCGCGTCGGCAACACGGTCACCCACCTGCTCGAACGCGAGCAAGTGACCACCGCCGCGGCCGTCGAACCGACCGCCGGACTCCTCGCTCGCCAGCAGATAGACAGCGCCGCGATGAAACTCCGCTCGTCGGACGTGGTCCTCGGTCCGGGAACGGACGGCCGCGTCTACTACGCCGGGTTCAGCGCCCCCATCGACTTCGAGGAGGCCTACGCGACGCCCGCCGTCGAGACGCTGGTCGACCGGGCGGCCGACGCCGGGATGCGCGTCGATTTCCTCCCGACCGTCCCGACCGTCGAGACGCCCGCCGACCTGCTGACCGTCGTTCCGTGGCTTCGCGCCCGCCGCCGGGCCGAACGCGTGGTCCCGCCGCGGACGACGACGCTCGTCCAAGAGTTGGGCCTGCGCGTGCGCGACGGCGACGACGGCCCCGAACTGGTCCGCCAGACCGACAACTCTTAGAGGACCCGCCCGGTAGGCGGATTTGCGGTGGGGTGGCAGAGCGGCCTATTGCGCCTGCCTTGAAAGCAGGTATCCTCACGGATTCCTGGGTTCAAATCCCAGCCCCACCGCTTCTCTGCGAACGACAGTGAGTAGTGAGCGGTACAACTGGATTTGACCCCTGGAAGTCGCAGCGCACGAACGGAGTGAGTGTGATCGTCTTCCTCCGGTTCAAATCCCAGCCCCACCGCTTCTGAGGGACCGAACGTGAGTGAAGAGCGGTGCCCTTGGCGATTTGAACTACGGCAGACCGAACGGAGTGATGTCTGGCATCGAGTTCGAATCCCGGCCCCACCGTTTTGCTCCGAATAACCGCGCGAGAGTGGCGCACTCCCAGCCCACAGGGAGTAGTCGACGACAACCGAGACGGTCGACGGTGGCTCACGACCCGCACAGACAGCCACGGTAAGCCGAGCATATCCCCGTCGAGGGAAACTACAAACCAAGTGAGAGTAATCGGGCGGTTTTAAGCCGTTGCTGTGGTTCAGCAACACGTGATGCAGCGACTGATTCGGTCCCCCGAACACAGCGGTACACAGATACTCGCCGTCGGGATGGTCCTCCTCTTGCTGTCGACGGCCGTCGGAACGGCGGCGGCCGCGCCCCGCCTCTTCGTAAGCGGCGGGTCCTTAGAGGACAGGACGACCCTCGTCGGCGACGATTTCGACGTGAACGTCACAGTGAAAAACACTGGCTCCGACGGCGGTGCACTCAACGTCGGTATCCAGCGAAACGGGTCGAAGATAGCCGAACACCGCGTCGTCGTCCCGAGCGACGAGACGCGGCGGTTCACCGAGACGGTACAGTTCGACGAACCGGGGAAGTACGTCATCGATGCCGGGAACCGGGAGTTAGGGACGGTACGTGTCCTCCCGGCGGCGGCGTCGGTGGTGAACAACACCGCGACCCATCGGACCGTCGAAGCGCGCGCTGGGAGCGTGCCGACGACGGAGCCGTACACCTTCTCGTTCCCCGAGTCGAACCACTCCGTCGCGGTCGAATCGTGGACCGTCGAGGCGAACCAAGAGCAGTTCACCCAGCGGGTGACCACCTACGACGAACCCCTGGCCTCGGAGGCGCAACTCCCGAGTAAGGCGGCGAACGTCGTCGGCGTCGTCACCGTCGGGTCGACGGGCGGTATCGACGCGGCGACGATGCGCGTCGTCGTGTCCCGCGACGGACTGCGCTCTGCGGGTCTCGACCAGTCCGCGGTCGGTATCTACCACCAGAACGGGTCGACGTGGGAGCCGTTGGAGACCACTATCGTGGACCAGCGAACCGACAGCGTCGTCTACGAGGCGCGGGCGACGGACTTCTCGACGTTCGCCGTCGGCCACATCGAACCGAGCTACGAAATCGTCGACACCTCCTTCGAGTCGCTCGACTCCGAGGCCGGTCAGCGTATCGTCCTCGACGGTGTCGTGCGGAACGACGGCGGCGTAGCGGGAGAGTACAACGCCACGATGTACGTCAACGACGGCGCGGTGAACGCGACCACAGTCCGGATTCCGGCGGACGACCAGCGCTCGGTGACGCTCACCCACGACGTTACCGAGGCGGGGACCTACGAGATTCGACTCAACGGTGAGGACGCGGGGAGCCTCGTCATCAGCAGTAGTCAGGTCGCGACGGAGACGGTGACGGCGACGCCAGCCTCCGGTGAACAGACAGAGACGGGCGGTACGGACTCCGTCGAATCGGCCACGGCGACGCCCGCACAGAACGTCGAGGACCCGAACGGCGTGCTTCCCGCGGGCGTGCCGCCGACCGTCGCGGGTATCGACACCCGCTATCTCGCCGGGGGCGTCGGCGTCGCCCTCGTCGTGTTCTTCGGCGTCGTCCTCCTCCTGCGGCGCGGGAACGGCGGTAGCGGCGGGAACACCGGCGGGTTCGACCAACTCTGACGGACGCTGCGAAGGACGCCGGAGAGCAATCCTTTTTGTGTCGGTGTTCCCAGAGTCGGGTATGGACTGGCCGCACGACCCAGACGGTGAAGAGGGCAGCGAAGGCCGACGGAAGTACGGGCACGCCGTCCTCGCGAAGAAGATAGACGAAGACGAGGACTTCCCGCTGACGGCCGCGGAGTACGTCGAGCAGTACGGGGACCACCCCGTCCGTATCGACTACGAGACGGTCGTCAGCGTCGAGGAAATCTTCGAACACGTCGACCAAGACGAGTTCGAGGACTTCCCGGACTTCCACAAGGCTCTCGGCCGAGCGCTCCGCGAGGCGGACCTGTGGCCGTACCGCCTCCAACACGCCTGAGCGGGCGAGCAGATTCTCACGTGGTGTGTGCCCACGACACATACTTGTAGCGGTGCGTTGTATCATTTCGTATGGCGACACGAAGCACCGATACGCGCCCGGACGAACTCCCGGAGTCGGTCGTCGCCGACCTCTTGGCGACCGAGAGTCGACGAGCGGCCCTCTCCGTCCTGTATGACCGCGGTTCGCCGATGGTCGTCGAGGACCTCGCGACGGCCATCGTCGCCAGAGAACGGCGGGTTCCCGAGTCGGCAGTTCCGGCGGCGGACCGCGACGCGATGCGCGAGGAACTGTACACCGAACACATCCCGAAACTGACAGCGACGGGCGTCGTCGAGTACGACTCGATGGTCGGCACCGTCGAACTCGCTCGGCGAGATGTCGCAGAGCGAGGCCGGTCGTAAGCGGATTCCGACAGACCAATAGCTTTCGACCGCAAATTGCCGGTTGACAGTGACGAATACGCAGGTCACCCACATCCAAATCGACAACTACGGGCCGTGGACCGTGACGCCGGAGCCACGACGCGAAGTGGACCTTCAGACCCTCCAGTCACGACTGTACGCGGACCTCGCCCAACTCATCGGAAATCGGGACGGCTACATCTTTTTCTCTCGTTTCGATAATATGATTGCCGTCACGAACGGCCTCGACGAGGCCGACCACGCCCAGATTCAGGAATCCGTCGGCAACCGCTATCCGGTGACGATGAGTCTCTCCGTCGCCACCGGGACGACGCCCGTCTCGGCGTTGGGAACCGCCACCGAGCAACTACAGGAGGCCGGGAGCGCACAGGACGACGGGCGGCGAGAAGTCCTCCGCGGACAGACCATCGCCGACCAGTTCCGAACCGAGACCGACCTCCAGTTCGCGCACTTCGACGTCGACGACGCCACCGGGAAGTACACCGACCAACTCAACGAGTTCGACACGTTCATCCAGATAGAACAGGGCTACGCCGCGCTGATGAAGTACATGCGCGAGGCCCACGACTCGCTCTCCTTCTTCGTCGGCGGCGACAACGTCATCGCCGTCTGTCCAGACTTGGGCGAACCGGAGTATCAGGACGCCATCGAACACGTCCGCGAATCCGTCGACGTCGAACTGAAGGTCGGCGTCGGCCGCGGCCGTATCGCCTCGGACGCGGGGATGGACGCGAAACACGCGCTGGAGACGTGCCGGGCGACAGGCGAGACGGTGACTATCGCCGACTGAGCGGCATTGGTATTAGTCACCACACAACATAAGCGTGGTGCAGGTAGCTTTTAGAACGACCGTGTGATACATTCACACATGAACGAACCGGTATCCGTTCGGGAGGTGATGAATCGGGAGTACGTCGGTGCGAGTGAGTCTGACACCCTCCACGAGACGGCGGAACTCCTCGTCCGTGAGGAGGAACGGGCCGCCGTGGTCCTCCGCGGAACGGACCCGATTGGCGTCGTCAAACAGGCGGACATCCTCGCACACGTCGTCGAGGGCGAGGCATTGGCGTCGTCGACGGTCGGCGACGTGATGAGCGACGCCGTGCCATCGCTCTCGCCAGACGCGGGCCTGCCGGAGGCACGCGACCAACTGGTCGCGTGGTCGACGTCGTGGGCGCTGGTGACCGAAGACGGTGACCTGTTGGGGACCCTCACCGAACACGATATTCTCGCCGCGGCACGCATGGAGGGCGATGTGACAGAAGCGACGACCCCCATCGAAGACCAGACGCAGATAGCGACGACCGGACAGGCGGCGACCACGGGCGGCGAGACTGCCGCCGACGACTCCTTCGAGGAACAGGGCATCTGCTCGGCTTGCGGGACTTTCACGCGGAACCTCGCGTCCTTCAACGGCCAGTTGCTCTGTACCGACTGTCGGGACGTGTAGACCCGCCGCGGCGGCAACTGTTTTGCGCCAGGCCGACGGAGTAGTCGTGTGGAGATCTCCCCCGCGACGACCGACGACGTGGACGCTATCGTCGACCTCTGGGTCGAACTCGCCCGCGATCAGCAAGCCGTCGGGTCACACCTGCTGGCCGAGGGGAACCGTCCCGCCGTCCGCGAGGCCGTCGCCCAGCGACTCGTCACCGACGACGTCTTTCTCGCGACCGTCGACGACGCTATAGTCGGATTCGTCATGGTCACCATCGAACGCGGCCGCTACCGACAGTCGGTCACCCGCGGCCTCGTCGAGAACATCTTCGTCGAACCGGCCTATCGAGACGCGGGTATCGGCGGTGCGCTCCTCCGGCGGGCCGAACGCGCCCTCACCGACGCCGGGGCCGATGTCGTCTCACTCGAAGTGATGGCCGACAACGACGCGGCCCGGCGCTTCTACGCCGACCACGGGTACGCGCCTCACCGCGTGACGCTGGAAAAGCCGACAGAAAACGATACCCTCTAAATGGTCCCCCCACAACGAACGAATGCGAGCGCCAGGGGAGCTTGGGTGGTCCAAGCACTCGACTTGTAATCGAGAGTTCGTGGGTTCAAATCCCACCCCTGGCTCTCTTCTCTCGAACGAACCGAACGGGTGTGTGCCGAACACTGACGTGGGCTTATACCCTTCCAGCCCCTACCGAAAAGCATGAGCGAACAAGCGGGCGACCTCCCCGAAAACGACGCGGAGTGGCGCGAGATGCTGACCGACGAGGAGTACACTATCCTTCGGGAAGCCGGGACGGAACCGCGGTTCAGTAGCGACCTGCTGGACGTGAAAGACGACGGCGTATTCACCTGTGCGGGATGCGGAGCGGAACTGTTCGACAGCGACGAGAAATTCGACTCCGAAACCGGATGGCCGAGTTTCTGGGACGTGTACGACGACGGCACCGTCGAGACGCGACTGGACGAGAGCCACGGGATGCGCCGGACCGAAGTCGTCTGTGCCAACTGCGGCGGCCACCTCGGACACGTCTTCGACGACGGACCGGAACCGACCGGGAAGCGCTACTGCATCAACGGCGCGGCGTTGGACTTCGAAGCCGACGAGTGACGACTTCGGCGAGACCAACCGCCCCCGTCAGGCGTAGGTCGCGTTGGCGAACTCCAGAATCCGTTCGGACTCCGCCATCGTGACGCCGTACTCGTCGTCGACGAGGACCGGGACGCCGCGCTGTCCGGAGACGCGCTTGACCTCGTCGCGGTCCGAATGGAGGGCGTCGACCCAGATGCTCTCGTAGTCGACGTCGAGTTCGTCCAGTCGGTCCGCCACCTTCTCGCAGTACGGACAGCCGTCCAGTTGGTAGAGCGTGCGAGTCACGACCCTACGTAGGGCGTCGCGACTCAAAGGAAGTTGCGGTCAGGGGTGACGGGAAAACGGAATCGAAAAGTCCGCGACCGTGGCTTACTCGTACAGCCAGGTCTCGTCGACGCTCTCCCAGTCGACGAGTTCGTCCTCGTCGAAGAAGAGGTCGATTTCGCGCTCGTTCGCGCCCTCGTCCTCGTGGTCGGAGCCGTGGATGACGTTCCGACCGAGGTCGAGACCGTAGTCGCCGCGGATGGTCCCCGGCGCGGACTCGGCGGGGTCCGTCTCGCCCATCATGTTTCGGACCTGTCGGGTCGCGTCCTGTCCTTCCCAGACCATCGCGAAGACGGGGCCGGACGTGATGAAGTCGACCAGACCGTCGAAGAACGGCTTGTCGGCGTGCTCGCCGTAGTGTTCCTCGGCGAGGTCCTGGTCGATTTGCATGAACTTCCCGCCGACCATCTTCAGACCGCGGTCCTCGAACCGGGAGACGATGTCGCCGATGAGGCCGCGCTGGACGCCGTCGGGCTTGACCATCACGAAGGTGCGCTCGTAGTCGGACATCAGGCTTCAGCCTCCTCGGCTTCTTCCTCGTCGTCCTCCTCGGCGGCTTCCGACTCGGCGTCTTCGTCGGCTTCCTCGACTTCCTCGGACACGTCGTCGGCCTCGGGTTCCTCGGGCTCTTCGTCGACCGCGTCCTCGTCTGCGGTTTCGGTTTCCGCCACCGGCTTGCTGGCGCGGCCAGCCTCGGTCCAGTTGAGGTTACGGGCCTCGCGGCCGAGGTCCGCGTTGTTCTCGCACTTCGAGGAGCAGAAGTGGGTGGTGGAACCGTCGTTGCGGACGAGCATCGTGCCCGTGCCGGGCTCGATGTCGGCGCCGCAGTAGTCGCATTCTCGGGTTCGCGGCATCGTTACTGCCCCCCGATGGAGTCGGCCTCGCGGGCCGTCTCGCGGAGCTGGAGCACGTCGCCCTCGCGGACGGGACCCAGCACGTTTCGGGTGATGATGCGCCCCTGATTCTCGCCCTCGCGGATGCGGCACTTGACCTGCATGGCCTCGCCGTGCATCCCCGTTTTGCCGACAATCTCGATGACTTCGGCGGGCGTGGAGCCGCTTCCTTCGGATTCCTCAGCACTCATCCGTGGTCACCTCAGCGAAGCTCCTCGACCTTCGCGGCGATGTCCTCGACGTCGGCCTCGGCCTCGCCGGAATCGACGATGGCGGCGGCGGCGGAGCCGACTTCGAGCCCAGCGGCGTGGCCCAGGTCGTCCTGCTGCTCGACGAAGATGAAGGGGACGCCCTTCTCGTCGGCGAGTTCCGGGATGTGCATGACGATTTCCTCGGGCTGAACGTCTTCGGCGACGAAGACGAGTTCCGCGGAGCCGCGCTCGACGGCCTTGGTCGTCTCGTTGGTTCCCTTCTTTACGCTTCCTGTATCTCGTGCGACTTCCAGCGCCTCGAGGGCGTCGTCCTCGAGGTCGGCCGGAACGTCGAAATCTACGTACACTGGCATTTGTATGTTCACCTCCTGCGCGCGGGCTCAGGCTCCCCCGCCGTTCGCGGGAATTCCCGCGGCACACCCCGTCGGTGTGCGCTGTCCTATAAAGGCTGGGAGCATCATCAACCCGGCGCAGGCTGTACCCAATTCTGTGCCACCGGCCCTAAAAGCGCTTTCGAAGCCGCTATCGCGTGCCAGCCCGCCGCACGGTCGCAACCCGTCGACGGCGGCGGACCGCTCAGCCCCCTCCGTATCCGTCAGGCCCATATCCGCGGCCGCCGGACCTGCGGTATGGACCTCGCACGGTCGCTTCGGACCGAGGCCCGTCGCGCGAACGAGCGTCGTTGCCTCGTCCTCGCCGGGCCTGCCGAACAGAGCCGCGACCGTGCCCGCACCGCGCTCGACGCCGCCGACGTTTCGCTCGACGAGACGACGACACTCGGGTCGATGCCGTTTCTCGACTGCGAACACTACGAACAGTCCAGAGCGAGCGAACTCCTCGGACGAACGCGGACCGCTGTCGTCCTCGACTGTCACGGCGAACTCCGACCGAACGCGCTGGGGACGGCGGTCGGGGCCGTCGACGGCGGCGGTCTGCTCGTCCTCCTGACGCCGCCGCTCGACGAGTGGCCCGAGATTCGGGACGCATTCGACGAGACGCTGGCGGTCCCGCCGTTCGCCGTCGGCGACGCGACCGGCCACTTCCGGCGACGGCTGGTCGAGACGTTGCGCGCTCACCGCGGCATCGCCGTCGTCAGCCTGTCCGAAGACGGCGAGACTGTCGAACGCGACGGGCTGACGAACCCGCCGCCCCGACGCCCGCCGACGGAACCGACCGCCCCGACGGACGCCACCTTTCCGTTGGCGACCTACGAGGCCTGTCTCACAGACGACCAGTGCGCGGCGGTCCGGGCCTTCGAGCGACTCCGCGATCCCGACACTGCCGTCGTCGTGGAGGCCGACCGAGGGCGCGGGAAGTCGAGCGCCGCGGGTCTCTCGGCCGCCGCCCTCGTGCTAGAGGGACGCGACGTACTCGTGACCGCACCGCAGTACCGGAGCGCCGCAGAGGTGTTCGCACGCGCCGTCGGTTTGTTCGAGACGCTCGGCGTCACCGTCGAGCGTGACCGTCCCGACGCCCCGCAGGAACTCCTCGTTCCCGAGTCAGGCGGCCGCATCCGATTCAGCAAGCCGTCGGCCGCCGTCGAACTACCCGGGGACCCGGACGTGGTTATCGTCGACGAGGCGGCCGCGCTCCCGGTTCGCCGCCTCGAAGCCCTGCTGGCCGCGCCCGCCGTCGCCTTTACCACGACGGTCCACGGCTACGAGGGCGCGGGACGGGGCTTCTCCGTCCGCTTCCGCGACCGATTGGACGAGAGCGACCACGACGTGACGGACGTGACGATGACGACGCCGATTCGGTACGCCGACGCCGACCCCATCGAGGCGTGGGCGTTCCGGGCGCTGTTGCTCGACGCACGACCGCCGGTCGAGCAGTTGGTGACCGACGCGACGCCCGAGACCGCCTCCTACCGCCGCATCTCGACCGCCGACTTGCTCGCCGACGAACACCTGCTCCGAGAGGTGTTCGGACTGCTCGTCCTCGCGCACTACCGGACGGAACCGGCGGACCTCGCGCGCCTACTGGATGCCCCGAATCTCACCGTTCGGGCGCTCACCTACGAAGGCCACGTCGTCGCCGTCGCACTGCTGGCCCGCGAGGGGGACCTGCCCGCCGACCTCAGAGCGACGATGTACGAAGGCGGGCGCATCCGCGGGAACATGGTCCCCGACGTGTTGACGACGCAGTTGCGCGACGAGTCGGCGGGCGTGCCGGTCGGCCAGCGAGTCCTGCGCATCGCGACCCACGCCGCCGTCCGCTCGCGGGGACTCGGGTCGAAACTGCTCGCTGCCGCCCGGAGCGAGTTCGGCGACGAGGTCGATTGGCTCGGCGTGGGCTACGGCGCGACGCCGGAACTCGTCCGATTTTGGCGGCAGAACGGCTACGCGACGGTCCACCTCTCGACGACGCGCAACGACACCAGCGGAGAGTACTCCGCAATCATGCTGGACCCGGTTTCAGAGGAGGGGAAGGCCCTCGCAGACAGGCACGCGGACTGGTTCTGTGACCGCATCGCCGCCGTCCTCTCGGACGCCTTGGACGACTGCGACCCCGACGTGGTCCGGGCGGCGCTGCGGGCCGTCGACTCGACGCCGCCGGTGGCCCTCTCCGAGTTGGAGTGGCGACTCGTCGCGGGCGTCCCGGGCGGCGCTGGCATCCTCGACACCGACCCCGCACCGTTCCGCACGCTCGCAGTTCGCCATCTGGTCGCGTCCGACGGGGCCGAGACATCCGGAGGCGATGTCGTCGCCCTCACCGACCGCGAGGAACGCCTGTTGGTCCGGAAAGTGTTGCAGGCCAGCGAGTGGGACGCCGTCGCCGACGAACTGGACTTCGTCTCTCGCCGCCAGTGCATGCGCGCGCTCGGCGGAGCCGTCGAAAGATTGACGCGTCGCTACGGCGATGCGTGGGTACAGGAGGAACTCGACCGCCACACATGATCTCCGGCCTCGAACCGCTGCTCGTCGTCCTCGCGTTCGCCTTGCTCGTCGGCGGCGTCATCGGGAGTCTGATTCCCCAACTGCCCGGCGCACCGGTGTCGCTCGCTGGCGTCTATCTCTACTGGTTCGCCACCGACATGACCGAACCCGGGACCGTGCTCCTCGTCGCCCTGACGCTGGTGGGCGTACTGACGTGGCTCGTGGATTTCCTCGGCGGCGCTATCGCGGCCCGCGTCGGCGGTGCGTCGACGACGACGGCGGTCATCGCTGGCGTCGTCGGCCTGCTCCTCTTCTTCGTCACGGGACCGCTAGGCATCATCCTCGGCGTCACGGCGACGGTGTTCGCCATCGAGTTCCAGCGCCAGCAGGACGCCCGGAAGGGGCTGAAAGCGGCGCTGGTCACGACGGCGGGGATGCTCGCCTCCGGCGTCGTCCAAGTGATGCTCACCGCATCGATACTCGTGACGATGCTGGTGGTCGCGCTGTGACGACGTGCGAAGAAGCGGACTGCGAGGAGCGCGCGGCGGTCGAACTCCACATTCCGTGGGCGGAAAATCGGGTCGTTTGTACGGCACACGCTCGCGTGTGGGTACAGAGGGACGGCGTCGTCCCCGAGCCGCTGGACGACTTCGAGGGCGAGTGGCGCTGATTAGAGGGCTTTCGCCATCATCACCTCGTCGGCGTACTCGTCGTCGAACTTGTAGTGCTTTTCCCGAACGGCCTCGGTCTCCCAACCGTGGGCTTCGAGGAAGTCGATGGCGTCCTGATTCGTCGACGGAACGGAGTTGTACAGTTTCTCGTAGCCGTGGTCGGTCGCCCACTCGGTCCCGCGTTCGAGGAGGTGCGCGCCGATACCCTGTCCGCGGAACTGGACGAGGACGCCGACCGTCAGTTCGGCGGTGTGGCTGAGTTTCTCGATTTCGGGGTGCTTGAGGTGGACCCACCCGACCACGTCGTCGTCGACGCAGGCGACGAAGAAGATGCGCGACTCCAGTTCGTTGTGTCGCAGGAGGACGCCCTCGTTGTCGATGATGTCCGCCAGCGTCTCGGCGTCGACGTAGGCCCCGCTCCCGATGGCCGCGCGAATCGCCCCGACGAGGCCCTGTAGGTCCTCCTGTTTGGCCTGCCGGATGGTGTACTCGACCTCCTCCGTCTCGAACTCCTGTGCGTCGCCCCCCTCGTAGGCGATGCGAATCGAGTCCCCGTCGCGTTCGACCATCCCGGCGCGCTGGAGTATCGCCACGTGGTGGCCGAACGGTCGCGGTTCCATCTGGAGAGCCTTCCGCACGGTGTCGGACTTCACCTCGCCGTGGGACTCGACGTAGTCGTAGATATCGCGGCGGTCGGCGTGGTCGAACTGCAGTGGCTCTGTGATCTCCATGATTATTGTTACCACAACCCAGTATTTAATTGTTTGTCATCTTTTCAGGAAGCGACTGCGTCGGTGGAAGTCGCCGCCTACCGTTCCGGAACGCCGGTCAGCACCGTCGCCACGTCGCGGATGTCGTGCGTGTCGACGAGAAGTTCCGCGGCGGTCCGAATCGAGTAGTCGCCGTCGAGGGCCACGCCGTAGCACGCGGCGTACATCTCTAGCCACCGGTTGAACGTCCGTTCGAGGCGGTCGAACTCCTGTTGGCCGAACCGGACCCACGCGTCACCGGTCCGGGCCTCGCAGTACACCGCCACTGTCGGCCCGACGCCCTCCCGGAGGAGTTCGAGGGCGCGCGCCTCGTCCGGCGGCGTCGGGTCGAACCCCTCGGCGGCCGCCTCGGCCCGGCGTTCGAGCGCACGGATGCGGTCGTGTGACTGATGGCTCATCCTTGCTCGTACTCGACACCTTTCCCACCGGCGGGGTGTCGCCACTCGGTGTCGGCGACGACGGCGCAGGTCCCGCACTCGACGCAGGGTTGCGTGTCGAGGCTCACGAGGTGTTCCTCGTCCCCGTTCGTCCGGACCATCTCGTCGCGGTAACAGCCACCGCCGAAGTCCTTCGCGCTCACGGGACAGGCCGTCACGGCCGTCCCCGACGCCTCGAAGGACTTGTCCAAGAGGGTGATGTGGGGGTCGCCCACGTCGTAGGTCAGGGCACCGATTCGGTCGTCCAGTTCCGGCGGTTCGATCGTATTCACGTCCGTCACCACCTCACCCAGTTCCTCCCCGATGACCGTCGGGAGGGTGACGTAGGGCAGTTTCGTGTCGGGAATCATCGAGACGAGCGTCGGCGAGTTGTACGCCCGTTCGATGAGGCCCGACGCGGCCCGGACGCCGAAGCGGCCGAGCGACGACTCCACGACGGCGTTGGCGACGCCGTCGAGCGGCCCGATTTCTCCGGTCTTGCCGACCACGTCGTAGGCAGTGGGCCGGAGTTTGTCCATCACGCCCTCCTCGTTCAGTTTCCGCTCGTACAGTTGGCCCGCCCGGTGCGGGTCCCCGCGAGCGCGGGCGTCGGCGAACGCCTCGGCGGCGAGCGCCCCCGCAGTGACGGCGTGGTTCATCCCCTTGATGATGGGGCCCTGGGCCTGCATCTGCCCCGCCGCGTCGCCCACGAGGACGAGGCGGTCCTTGTGCGGCGACGTGTGCGCGACTTTCTTCGAGTCGGGGACGAGTTTCGCGCTGTACTCCAGTTCGGTGTACTCGTCACCCAGCCATTGGGCCATGAGGGGGTGGGTCAGCAGGCCGTCGAGCAGTTCCTGTGGTTCGGCGCGTTCCTCCGCCAGCGAGTCGAGGTGGAACACCGTCCCGATTGACAGCGACGCGTCGTTCGTGTAGAGGAACCCGCCGCCCCGCACGCCGTCGAACAGGTCGCCCGAGAACAGGTGGGCCTCGCCTTCGTCGTCGTCGATGTCGAACCGGTCGTCGATAACGTCCGGGTCCATCTCGGCGACGGCCTTCACGCCTTGGAACCACTCGTCGGGGTCGTCCCAGTCCATCAGGCCAGCGTCGCG
The DNA here is from genome assembly GCF_024218775.1 of Haloarcula marina. Taxonomy (NCBI): domain Archaea; kingdom Methanobacteriati; phylum Methanobacteriota; class Halobacteria; order Halobacteriales; family Haloarculaceae; genus Haloarcula; species Haloarcula marina. The sequence goes on from NZ_CP100404.1 coordinate 2,183,378, forward strand.
GGCCAACTCCGAGTTGACGCCGTCGGCCGCCACGACGATGTCGGCCTCGATGGGGTCCAGTTCCTCGGTGAGGACGCCGACGATTTCGCCCTTCTCGCGCAGGAGACCGGTGACGTGAACCTCCGTCAGCAGGCCGCCGCCCGTCTCGCGCGTGAGTTCGTGGACCCGGTCGCCGAGCCACGAGTCCATCTTCCGGCGGAGGACGCTATCGGCCCACGCCGTGTCGTGGTGGTGTAAGTCCCCGAGGTCGAACGTCTTCACCCGGTCGCCCGCGACGTTGTGGATGAAGTTATCGGTGACGGGCCGTTCGGTGGCTTCCTCGCGGAAGTCGGGGAACAGGCCGTCGATGGTGTACGGCGCGGACTCCTCGGCGTAGATGAGGCCGCCCGAGACGTTCTTCGACCCGGCGTCGACGCCGCGTTCGAGGACCAGCGTCTCGACGCCGTTGCGCGCGAGGTTCGCCGCCGCCGCGGCCCCGCCGGGACCGCACCCGACGACGACGGCCTCGTAGTGTTCGTGGTCAGTCATCGCTCGCCTCCACGGCCGCGGCGAGTTCGCCCCTCTCGACGGCCTCGGTCAGCCGTGGCAGGACTTCGAACAGGTCGCCCTCGATGACGTAGTCCGAGAAGTCGGCGATGTCCGCCTCTGGGTCGGTGTTGATGGCGATGATGGTGTCCGATTCGTCACAGCCGACCTTGTGCTGGATGGCGCCCGAGATACCGGCGGCGATGTAGACGGCCGGTTCGACGACCTGTCCGGACTCCCCGATCTGGCGCTCCTCCGTGACGTACTGCTCGACGTGGCTGTCGAAGGCGTACGAGGAGGTGATGACGCCCCGCGAGAGGCCGAGGTCGGCCTCGTCGAAGGCGTCCACCAAATCGAGAGCCAGTTCGATTCCCGTCGTGGGGTCGTCGCCGATACCGCGGCCCACGGCGACGACGACTTCGTTGCCGGTGAGGTCGACACCGCCCGAGAGGCGGTCGAACTCCGTCACGTCCACCTCGAACCACGCGTCGTCTAACTCCATCTCGTAGTCGACGACTTCGGCCTCGCGCTCGTAGTCGGGGTCGGGAACGTCGAAACTGCCCGGAATCACCGACGCGCCCTGGGGGTGGAAGTCCCGGTTCGGCTTGTCGATACACAGGATGGTCGAGTACTCGAACCCGGAGAAGTCCGGCCGCTTCATGTGGAGGACGCGCCCGAACTCCTTCTTGTCGCCCGCCGTGCCGACCTTCGCGGGGTTGGAAATCATCGCGTTCTCGATGTACAGCCCCGAGCAGTCCGACGCGAGGCCGGAGTCGAGCGCTCCCTGTACCAGCGCCGAGAGGTCCCGGCCGTTGTTGGTCGCCGGGAAAATCGTGTACCGTGGCTCGTGGTACTCCTTCCAGTCGACCGCCTCGTGGCCCTCGCTGGCGAGTTCGCCACCGGCCCGCGCCATGTCGCAGAATATCTCCGTGTAGGAGGTGTGTCGGAACCGTTCCAACCTGCTGTCCTCGTAGTAGACGACGAGGTCCGCGCCGTAGGCGGTTACGTCCTCGACGTGGTCGCTGGCGTCCGCACCGATGAGGACGGCCACCACCCGTTCGTCCTCGCCGTAGTCGGCGTTGTACTGGTCCATCAGTCCGCGGGCCTTCCCCAGCATCTCCTTCGAAACGTCGACGAGTTCACCGGCCTGCGTCTCGCAGTAGACCCACATGTCGCGGTAGTCGCCGCCGACGGTCCCCTCGACCCACTGCTTCTCGTTGGTCGGGTGGTCGAGTTCGGGGTACTTCTCCTCGGGCGGGACGTACTCGACTTCGACCTCCCCTCCGTCCTCGTCGCTCCCTTCGATGGACTCGATTCGGCTCTCGATTTGCGAGATAGCGCTGGAACGGTCATTCCCGTCGCGTTCGCGTTCGAGGATGTCCCGAAGCACGTCGGCGTCGTCTACGTCCCGAACCATGTTCGCGATGTCCGCGACGGTCATCGCCGAGAGGTCCGCCGTCGCCGGGTCCGTCTCCTCGTCGTCCTCGCCTTCGAGTTTCTCGATGCGGCTCTCGATGAGTGTCTTGACCGGCGTGCGGTCCTCGCCGTCTTCCTCCAGGGCCAGCATCTCGCGCAGTTCGTCGGCGTCCTCGATGTCCTTGATTTTCGGTCCGAGGTCGGCGATTTCGTGCTCTGTAGGGTCGATTTCGGGCATCGTCAGTCACCTCCCGCGAACGGCGTCAGTTCGTCGAGTACCGGTTCCATCGCCGCCGCGTCGTCGCCGTCGACCACCGTCGCTTCGCGTTCCGAGGGCGCTTTCGGAATCGGGTCGACGCCAGCGACGATGGTCGGCGACCCGTCGAGTCCGATATAATCGGGGTCGAGATTCAGGTCCTCGTGGTCCCAGACGGTGACCAGTTCCTCGTACCGTTCGGCCCGCTCTTGGGTCTCCTCACGCAGGTCCTTGTGTTCGAGGCGGTGGGCGGCCTTCCGGTAGGTCGGTTCGAACTCGGGGTCGGCGACGACGAAACACGGGAGCGGCGTGTCGACCGTCTCGATTTCGGACACGTCACCGTCGACCAGTCGCTTCGCTCGTAGTCGGCCCGCCTCCTCGTCGATGTCCAGGGAGACGACGTGGGTCACCATCGGCCATCCGAGGCAGTACGCCGTCTGCGGGCCGGTGTGGCCCGTCTCCCCGTCGGCCGTCTTGAAGCCCGCGAACGCGATGTCCGGTTCCGTCTCCAAGTTCTGGATGCCCGTCGCGACGGTCATCGCCGTCGCCCACGTGTCGGCGGCCCCCATCTCGCGGTCCGAGAGAAGATACAGGTCGTCGGCGTACACGTCGCGCATCCCCTCTTGGAGCACTTCCTGATACCCCGGCGGCCCCATGCTCATCAGCGAGACGTGGCCGCCGTTGCGGACGCGCGTCTGGAGCGCCGCACGGAGCGCGTGCTTGTCGTTGGGGTTCATCACCGTCGGGGTCTTTCCCCGTTCGAGGTGGCCGTCCTCGTCGAAGGAGACCTTTCCCTCGCGGAAGTCGGGGACGCCCTTCGTCAAAACTACTGTGTGCATATTTGTCACGAACCTCGTCAACGTACCTCATGTTGGCTGGAACATAAATGTATGTTCACAATAACCGTTGACAACTGGTGACCGCGACGGCCGTCACTCACGGCGCGGCGTCAGCGACAGAACGGAACCTCGCTCAGATACGACCGGCGCGGCCGGGGTCGACGTCGATGGCGTCGACCGGACACACGTCGACACACAGCATACAGTCGATGCACTGGTCCTCGTGGGCCGGGTCGGCCTTGATTTCGCTCTCGGGGTGGTCCGGTGTGTCGACCCACTCGAAAACGTCGACCGGGCAGTCTTCCAGGCAGGCCCCGTCGGCGAGACAGATGTCGAAGTCGACGGCGACGTGCGTGCCGTGAATTCCCAGCGTCTCGGGTTCCTCGACCGGTCCCCAGACGTTGTGTCCCTCGTGCTGTTCGACCACGTCGCGGTTGTCCTCGAACTCGGGGTCTATGGCCATTGGTATCTAACACCACTCGTCGGTGATACTTAAGCTTTCGACCGAAGAGCCTCAGCGACGGCGGTTGCCGGGGCCCTCGAACCGGTCGCCCGCCCGCGGTTCCGGGCCGCCCTGTGGCCCCCCATTCGGGCCGCTCTGCGGCGGTGCATCGGCGTCGTCGACCACGCCGACGTGCCGTCGGAAGAACTCTGCGGTGCGGTCGTATACGTCGTCGTAAAACGCGCCGTGGAACGGGAACCCGTGGCCGCCGGGGACGCGGTCGTACTCGACGGTGCTCACGGCGTCCAGCGTGTCGGCGAGCAGTGCCGACTGGTTCGGCGGGACCACCTCGTCGTCCTCGCCGTGGAGCAACAGCGTCGGCGGCATCGCCACGTCAGCCTGTACCACCGGCGAGGCGAGGTCGTAGGCCTCCGGTATCTCGTCGGGAGTCCCGCCGAGGTACTTCGTGTTGATATCTTCGTGTTCGGGTCCTGCGCCGGTCATCGCCCGGAAGTCGTAGACGCCCGCGTATCCGACGACCGCCGAGAGTGACGATGACGCCCCCGGATACAGGTCCGGTTCGAAGGCGGGGTCGTCGCCGGTGGCCGCCGCCAAGCAGACGAGGTTCGCGCCCGCCGAGTGACCGAGGGCGACGACACGGTCCGAGTCCGCGCCGAACCGGTCGGCCTCCGTGCGACACCACTCGATGGCGGCTTTCACGTCGACGAGGGCCGCCGGGAACGTGTGCTCGGGCGCGAGTCGGTACTGCGGTTCGACGACCAGATACCCCTCGCTGGCCAGGTCGATGGCGTGGCGGGCGAACTTGCCCTTGTCGCCGACCGTGAAGGCACCACCGCGGACGAGGACCGCGACCGGTTTCGGACCGGACGCGTCCGGGTCGTCGTACACGTCCAAAGCGAGCGTCACGCCGTCGGCCTCGTGGAACGGGATGTCCCGCTGGACCGTGACCGTCGAGGCGGCGCGTTCTGTCATACCTCGGCCTGTGACCCCGCGGCACAAAAGCGCGTCGGGGTGCGTCCTGACACCGCCGAGGGCCGGTATCCGCACACGATAGCGACGGCCACTCACGACGGGTCTACAGGTAGTATCATCCGCGGAAATTGGCCGTAAAACAATGACCGGTCTTCGCGTAGTAGATTGACAGATGTACGAGCGGTTCGTCGGCCTGTTGTACGCCACGGCTGGGCTATCGGGTGCTGTTCGCGGGCGTGGCGTGGCGAAAACGAACCGACTCCGGTGGGACGCCGCTCGTCCTCTGTCACGTCGCTATCGCCGTCGGGTCGCTGGCGTACGCCCGCGACGTCCTCGCCACGACGCTCGCCGTCCAGATTCTCTGGGCGCGTGTGGCTGGTCGCACAGTCTCGGTCACCGTCACCGTCGGCGAAACGACGGACGGGTTCTCCGTCGCCGACGACGGGCCGGGCATCGGCCCGGCGAACCGCGACGCCGTCTTCGACAATGGATTCACCACAGCAGGCGACGGGACGGGCTACGGCCTCGCCATCGTCGAGACAATTGCCGAGGCCCACCGCTGAGACGTATCGGTGGCCGAGAGCCACGACGGCGGCGCACGGTTCGAGTTCGGCGGCGTCGAACGCGCCGAGTGACGAATCTCAGGGGTGGGCGAAGTACGTGACCGACTCGCCGTCGGCATCGACCGAATCGACGCGGACGAAACCGATGCGCTCGAACTGGAGCAGGTCGTCCGCGCCATAATCGAGGAATCCGGGTTCGGTGACCCCGGTCACGTCGCCGTCCATCGTCCGCAGTCGGAGTTCGGGACCGTCGGCGGGCGCCCAGTGGACAACGTCGACGCCCTCCTCGCGCACCGCCGAGATGTCGTCGCCGACGTACTCGAAGGCGTCGCGGGTGTGGCGGACACAGCCGTAGCCCTTCAACCAGACGCGCTCGCCATGTCCGGGGAGGTCGTCGCCCTCGACGACGACGCCCGCCGCGACGGGTATCTCGCGTCGGCCGCGCTCTTCGAAGTCCGGGTGGTACGGCGGTTCGCCCGCGTCGGGCCCGCCGACGATTTGGCGCTCGACGAGGCCGCCGTGTGCGTCGTCGTCCCGGACGAAAAAGGCGCGGTCCGTCTCGTCGTCTATCAGGTCGCGGTTGTTCGAGTACACGGACGACATGGCGAGGTCGACGTTCGAGGTGGAGGTGCCGAGTTCGACCATCGCGTCCACGAGGGCTTGCCCGCGGATGCCGCGGCGCTTGAGACTCGCCACAGTCGGCGCACGCGGGTCGTCCCACCCGTCGAGTTCGCCGTCGGCGATGAGTTCGGCGATAGTCGAGGTGGACATCTTCACGTCGTACTCGTCGACCTGCACGTGACCCCAGTGGACGACCTCGGGATACTCCCACCCGAAGTAGTCGTAGACGAACTGCTGGCGCTTCGCCGAATCTTGGAGGTCGATACCGCGGATGATGTGCGTAATGCCGAGCAGGTGGTCGTCGACGCCGCTCTGGAAGTCGAGCATCGGCCAGCATCGATAGTCCGCGGCCGTCTCGCGCGGGTGCGGCGTGTCTATCATGCGGAAGGCCACGAAGTCTCGGAGCGCCGGGTTCTTGTGCGTGATATCCGTCCGAACGCGCAGGACCATCTCGCCGCTCTCGTACTCGCCGTCGACCATCGCCGCGAACTCCTCGCGGACCGTCTCGGCGTCTTTCTCGCGGTGCGGACACGCCTTCCCGCTGTTCTTCAAGTCGGAGAACTCGCCCTGCGGACACGAACAGGTGTACGCGCCGCCCTTCTCGATGAGTTCGCGGGCGTACTCGTAGTACGTCTCCACCCGGTCGCTCGCCTTGAACACGTCGTCGGGTTCGAAGCCGAGATAGTCGATAGCGTCGAGGATGGCGTCGTAGGCCTCTATGTCCGGCCGTTTCGTCTCGGGGTCGGTGTCGTCGAACCGGCAGACGAACTCGCCGTCGTAGCGGTCTTTGTACGTCCCGATGACGGCGGCCATCCGCGCGTGGCCGATGTGCCAGGGGCCGTTGGGGTTCGGGGCGACGCGCATCCGGACGGTGTCGTACTCGTCGGCGTTGGGCAGGTCCGGTAGCGGGTGGTCCTCGCCCTCGTCTTCGGCTTCGAGTTCCGCGAGTTTCTCCGGCGCGAGTTCCTCTAACCGGTCGCGGCGTTCCTCGGCGTCCATCCCGTTCACTCGGTCGACGACGGGTGCGATGACGCCCGGAATCTGGTCACCGTACTCCCGGAACTCCGGGTTCTCGCCCATGAGCGGGCCCATGATGGCCCCGACCTGTGCCTCGCTGTCGTGTTTGACAGCGTTGAGGAGGGCGTTCGTCTCCGCGGCCTCCTCGATGCGCTGTCGTACGGCGTCGTCCATGTCCGGGAGTGGCACCGCCGCCGTCAAAACGCCGTCGGGTTCGAGTCAGACACCGAGATGCTCGCCGACCCGTTCCAGCGCCGTCAGTCCCGTAACCTCGCCGGACTCGTCGGGGACCGTCCACAGTTCGAGGTCCGGCATCGACTCACGGAGGGCCGCCAGCGCGTCCTCTTGGACCGCCCGTTTCCCGCGACACCGCTCGCAGTCGCCGGGGTCCTCGATACACTTGTTCACCACGAGCGTCGTCACCGGCACCTCGAACTCCCGCAACTGCGTGACCAGTCGCTCGCTCTCTCTGACCGCCATCGTCTCGGGAATCGTGACGACGCGAAACGCCGTCTGCTCCGGGTCGCGCAGAACCTCGCCCACCCGGGCCATCCGCTCGCGCATCTCGGTGAAGTCCGTCGCTTCGTCCGTTCGGCGTCGGCCCATCGGCCCGAACAGCATGGTTCGGGTGGCGTTGACCTTCCGGCGTATCTGGTCGGAGAGGTCCAGCGCCGTGGCCATCCCTCGGTCCATCACCTCCGGTAAGTCGAGAAGGCGGAGCGTGTGCCCCGTCGGCGCGGTGTCGAACACCACGCGGTCCCAGCGGTCGCTGTCGACGTACGTCGCGAACCCCTCCAGCGCGGCGAGTTCGTCACTGCCGGGCATCACCCCGGCGGTGAACAGCTCGGTTATCTCGTCTTCGTCCAGCGAGATGCCCGCCTCGGAAAATTCGGCCGCCAGCGCTTCGAACAGCGACCGGTACCTGTCGACACCCGCCTGCGGGTCGACTTCGACGCCCCAGAGGCGGTCGCGTATCTCGACCGGGTCACCGCCGATAGGCGTCTCGACGGCGTCGGCCAGCGAGTGGGCCGGGTCCGTCGAGACGACCAGCGTCCGGTGTCCCCGCTTCGCGAGCGCCAGTCCCGTCGCCGTCGCGACGGTCGTCTTCCCGACGCCGCCTTTGCCGCCGTAGAGGACGAACCGTGTCACGACGAGACGTTCGTCTCGGGGACACTTAGTTCCGCGCGCCGGGGGAAAAGGCGGGATTCGGCGCGGCGAGTCAGTACTCGCGCTCGACGAGGTAGTTCGCGATGCCGTCCAAGAGGTCGCGGGCCTCGTTGTCCGGCAGCACTTCGAGGTTCTGCTTCCCGCTTTCGACGAGTTCTTGCGCCTTTTCGCGGGCAAACTCTATCGAGCCAGCCTCGCGGAGGGTCGCGACGGCGTCGTCGATTTCGGCTTCCGACACCTCGGCGACGGAGTCGGTGTCGACGAGATTGTCCACGTCGACGCCCTGTTGGCGCGCGTGGAGCGTGACGAGCGTCTGTTTGTTCTCGACGAGGTCCGAGCCGCGCTGTTTGCCCAGTTTCTCCGAGGGCGTCGTCAGGTCCAGCAGGTCGTCCTGAATCTGGAACGCGCGGCCAACGTCGAGGCCGTGGTTGTACAGCGCTTCGACCGTCTCGTCGTCCGCGCCGAGGAGCGTGGCCGGGATGGCCGCCGCCGCGCCGTAGAGGACGGCGGTCTTCAGTTCGACCATCTCCAGGTACTCGTCGGGCGTGACCGCGTCGCGCTGTTCGAACTCGATGTCGAGGGACTGGCCCTCGCAGATGCGGGTACACGTCGTCGCCAGTCGCTTGTTCGCGGCGACGGTCCGGCCGTCGGCCGCACCCGTCGAGAGCAGGAACTCGAACGCCTTCGAGTACAGCGTGTCTCCGGCGAGAATGGCCGTCGAGAGGTCGTACTCCTTGTGGACGGCCGGGACCCCGCGCCGGAGGTCGTCGTCGTCCATGATGTCGTCGTGGATGAGCGTGAACGTCTGGATGACCTCGATAGCCAGCGCCGCCGACAGCACGTCGGCGTGCCCGCCGTCCAGCCTCGGGAACTCGCGGTAGTCGGTCGAGAGCGGGTCCACGTCCAAGAGCGACTCCGCGACGAGTAACAGCACCGTCGGGCGAAGTCGCTTGCCGCCAGCGTCCAGCAGGTAGCGGGTCGCCTCGTAGAGGTGGTCCGGCCGCGTGACCGGCAGTTCCTCCGGCAACGCCTCGTTGACCCGCTCTCGCCGGGCGAGGATGGCGTCTTCGACCTGCTGATGGCGTTCGGACATAGGCTTATTCCGTGAGTTGGATCATGTTGCCGTTACGCGTCACGTGCAGGTCGCGACCGACCTTGTAGCCCTGGTTCTCGGCGAGGTCCACGTAGGGCGCGAACCCTTTGAGGCTCTGGTGGGCCGGAATGACGTGCTGGGGCTGGAGCGCTTCCAGCATCTCGTAGTGCCCCTCCTCGCGGAGGTGGCCCGAGACGTGGATGTCGTCGTAGATGCGCGCGCCCTGCATCCCGAGCAGTTTCTCGGACTGGTAGCGTTGGCCCTCGTTGGTCGGTTCCGGGATGACCCGGGCCGAGAACAGGACCTTGTCGCCGTTGTCCAGTTCGTACGGCGTCTCGCCGCGGCCCATGCGGGTGAGCATCGCGCGCGGTTCGCCCTGGTGACCCGTGACGATGGGCAGGAAGTTCTCCTTACCCTCGTTCATGATGCGCTTGAACGTGCGGTCGACGGACTTGCGGTGGCCGTACATCCCGAGGTCCTCCGGGAAGTCCACGAAGTCAAGTCGTTCTGCGGTGCCGGAGTACTTCTCCATCGAGCGACCCAGCAGAACCGGCTGTCGGCCGATGTCGTCGGCGAACTCGACGAGGCTCTTCACGCGTGCGATGTGGCTGGAGAACGTCGTGGCCACGATGCCGCCGTCGTAGTCCTGAATGCTGTACATCACGTCTTTGAGGTGGCGGCGAGCGACGGACTCCGAGGGCGTGCGGCCCTTCCGACCGGCGTTCGTACAGTCCTCGATGTAACAGAGGACGCCGTTACCCTCGCGGCCGATTTCTCGGAATCGGTCCATGTCGATGGGGTCGCCGATGACCGGCGTGTGGTCCATCCGCTTGTCGAGGCCGTAGACGACCGCGCCCTCGGGTGTGTGGAGGACGGGGTTGATGGCGTCGATGATGGAGTGTGTGACGTTGACGAACTCCAGTTCGTTGCGCTCGCCGATAGACATCGTCTCGCCCGCTTCCATCTTCACGAGGTCGTTCTGGACGCCGAACTTCTCCTCGCCCTTGATCTGCTGTTTGACGAGTTCGATAGTGAAGGGCGTCGCGACGATGGGAGCGTCGTAGCGATGCGCGAGTTTCGAAATCGCGCCGATGTGGTCGAGGTGACCGTGGGTCGGCACGATGGCCTTCACGTCGCCTTCGAGGTCGGACATGACGCGGTCGTCCGGAATCGCGCCCATGTCGATGAGGTCGAGCGAGTGCATGCGCTCCGTCTCGACGTTGTCGTGAATCAGTACCTTCGAGAGATTGAGGCCCATGTCGAAGATGACGACGTCGTCACCTGCACGGACGGCCGTCATCTGACGACCGACAGCCTCGTAACCGCCGATAGTTGCAATTTCGACTTCCATAGTTGTAGCTCCGAGTAGGAGCCGTCCGCGAGCCCGCGGTCGGAGGTGGCAACGACGGTGTCTGCTGAAACGGCGTCTCTGTTCCGGTGTCGGCGTCGAGGCCATCCGGGTACGCCCGTAGCCTCGCAGCCTGTAGTGGAAGGGACTCGCGTCCCGACGACTATTCCCCGTCGTCTGCCGGCCGCCGAACCGCGAGTCGCGGGCGGCCGTGCGCTCGGTTATCCGACGTTACAACGTCACTTCTTAAAACGGTGTGGGTTCGACCCCGGCGCTACTCGTCGTCGAGCGCGTCCGACAGCGGGTCCGAATCCGTCTTCACGTCGAACGACTCGACGCCCTCGTCGGCGAGCGATTCGTCGTCCTCGGATTGGGCGTCGGTCGCTTCCTTCGACTCTCCGCCCTCGCTCGTCGCCGGGTCGTCGAAGATGTCGTCGGCCGTCCTCGGCTCGTCGTTCTCGCCGAAGAGGTCCGCCGTCGTCCGCGGTTCACTCGTTTCCGTCTCGCTCGATTCCGCCGGGTCGCTGTCGACCGGCGTGTCCCACGCCGACTGTGGTGACGAGTCCGTCCCGGTCGCTGTCGTCGTCTCCGTCGCCGCCGTATCGGCAGATTTCGTCGTTTCCGCGCCCTCGTCGTCCCCGGAATTCGTCTCGAACTCCGCCGGGTCAGGGGGCGACCACTCCTGCGGTTCGGCCTCTGGCGCGGGGGTCTGCTCCGCCGGGTCCTCTGCGGCGGCGTCGGCATCGACAGTCTCCTCGGACGTATCTCCCGTCTCACCGGTCTGCCCGCCGAAGATGTCGTCGACCGTCCGGGCCGTCTCCGCCTCCCCGGCCGCTTCGGCCGCGTCTGCCTCCGCGGTCGTCTCCGGCGCCGAATCGCCCCACGTATCCGCCGTCACAGATTGGTCGGCGGGTTCGTCCGCAAACTCGTCGCCCGCCTGTTCGACAGGCCCGTCGTCGGTCTCCGTCGTCTCGGCCGCCGATTCCGTCGGTTCGTCCTCCAGCGGCGCGGCGTCGGTCGATTCGGCGTTCGTCGGTCCGCCGAAGATACCGCTGGTTTCGGCGGACTCGTCTTCGCCGCCGTCGTCCGCGGATTCCTCGGGCGCATCGGTGGAGACGACCGTCTGCCGGTCGGCAACGGCGTCGGCTTCCGAGTCGGTCGCGGTGTCGGCGGGACTCTCGGCCGTCGCGGTCGGTTGCGTCTCCGCCGCCGCTGGCTCCGACTCGGTGTCGGCCGCCGGTGTCGGGTCCGCGCTGTCCGTGCCGTCGTCGGCATCTGTCGGGACGGTCGACGCCTCGGACCTGGCCGGGTCGGGTTCCGCGTCGGATTCGACTGTCTCGCTCTGCTCGTCGGCTGTCTCGGTGTCCGCGGCCGACGCGGCGAGCGGGTCCGGGGACGCTGGTTCGTCAGTTGTCGGGTCCTCTTCGGACGCGGATTCGGGCGCGGAGTCCTCGTGCGTCGGGTCCTCCTCTGCCGGTTCGTCGCTCGACTGCTCAGACGCCGGTTCGGGGGCGGATTCGGCTTCGTCGGTGCGCTCGGTCGCCGCGGCGACACCGGCAGCGGTTCCGGCAGCGGCGGCCGCGGCCGATTCAGACGCACCAGCCGTTTCGGCGGCCGGGGGCGCCGGTCGACTCGCGACGGCCGCAGTCGTGCCGACCATCGTCGCGTCGGCGACGAGTTTGTGGAGGAGTCCGAACAGGCCGGACAGCGAGAGGAGGACGCCGATGGCGGTGACGGCGATACCCAGCAGGGCACGGTTCGTCTCGACGGCGGCCGACGGACCCGGCGACCCGGCGAGGACGAACCCGATACCGACGAACGCGCCGCCGACGACGGCGACGACGAGTACGTACCCCACGAAGCGAGCGCCGTAGCGGTAGACATCGGGCAGGCTAACAGCGGACATGGTTCGACAATTGACAACGCCGGTGAAATAGGTTACGCCGACCGTACCCGCCGCCCCCGCCGATTGGGGTCGGCTTACCGCGGTTCCGCGCCGGTCGAATCGATGGTGGTCCCGGGCGACTCGCCCGCGAGGAACGCCGCCAGCGCCTCGGGACCGAAGACCGACGACGGGCTATCGAGCGCCAGCAACGCTCGCACTTTCCCGGCCATTCCGCCGGACACGTCCGTCGCGTCGCTCCCGCCGAGCGCGGCCGCCACGTCCGCGAACGCTTCGATTCGGTCGACGACGTCCCCGTCTTCGTCGAGGACGCCCGGAACCGTCGAACAGACGCCGACGCGAGTCGCGCCGACCGCCGTGGCGAGTTCGACCACGAGTTCGTCGCCGCTGACCACCGTCGCGCCCTCGCCCTCGTGGGCGACGAGGTCACCGTGGAGGACCGGGACGAACCCCTCGCCCAAGAGCGTCCGGACCTGTCCGGTCGGGAGCGTGAGCGCCCCGTCGGCGTCCCGCGACGCCGCGGAGAACGGGTGGACCGGGACGGCGGGGACGCCCCGTTCTTGCAGGGCGTCGACCACCGCGGCGTTCAGCCGCTTCATCGCGCCGTGAATGGCGGCGACCCCCGCCACGTCGTGTGTGCCCTGCGTCGTACTCACGCCGTAGTCGGCGGCGTGATGGTGACCGAAACTCCCGCCGCCGTGGACCACCACGAGGTCGTCGGTTCCCGCGGCGACGGCGTCCGCGGCGGCCGCCAGGGCGTCTTCGTCGACCGTCTCCGGTTCCGCTTTCTCGGTGACGACGCTCCCGCCGAGTTTCAGGACGGTCGTCATTCGCGCCGGACCCCGTCGGTGTCGAGTTCGGCCCGGAACGCCTCGGCGCACCCCGGCGTGTACTTCAGCGCCGTCAGCGAGTCGTCCGTGTCGTCCAGCGCGACGATACATCCGCCGCCGCCCGCGCCGGTGAGTTTCGCGCCCATCGCCCCGGCGTCCCGGGCCGCCCACACCATCGAGTCGAGCGACCGCGAGGAGACGCCGAGCGCCGCCAGCAGGCCGTGATTGAAGTCCATCAACTCGCCGAGCGTCTCGTGGTCGCCAGCGGCCAGTACCGACTCGCCTTCGCGGACCACGTCGCCGATAGCGCCGACGGTGTCCGCGGCGAAGTCGTACTCCTCGCGGAGACTCCGGACGCCCGCGACGAGTGCGCCCGTGTCGCCCGCACCGCCGTCGAACCCGATGACGAACGGCAAGTTACCGACGCCGTCGAGGCGGCGGCAGTCGTCGCCCTCGACGCGGACCACGCCGCCCATCGCCGAGCAGAACGTATCGGCGCGCGAGGCCTGTCCGTCTTGGACCGCCGATTCGACCCGATAGGCGCGCTCGGCGATTTCCTCGGGCGAAAGTTCGACCCCCAACTCCCGCGTGGCGGCGTCGATAGCCGCGACGACGACGGCGGCCGACGACCCGAGTCCCGCGCCGAGTGGGATGTCGCTCTCTATCTCTATCTCGAACCCCGCGTCCGGAGCGTCGGCGGCGTCGCGGACCTGCGCGACGGCCTCGTTGACGTACCCCATCGCCGCTTCGAGCAGGGGTTCCGCGGCGTCGACGTCCGGCCGCCCGTCGCCGTCGCCGGTGTACTCGACCGTGAAGCCGTCGAGTTTCAGGTCATCGGAGTGGATTCGCAACCCCTCGTCTATCTCCGTCGCCGTGACCCGTGCGCGGCGCTCTATCGCGCAGGGGACCGCTGGCTCACCGTAGACGACCGCATGCTCCCCGAACAGATACACCTTGCCGGGAGCGCTCGACGTAACCATACCCGCTCCTGTGGCCGCAGGGGGTTAGGCGTTTTCGGACTCCCGAGGCCGAAACTATGGCCGTCAGCGTTCGGCCACGCGCATCGACATCTCCTGTCGCGGGTGCGCGGTCAGCGACGGCAGCAACTCCAGGGGTGTCTCGCCGAGGAACTCCAGTCGGTACCGCTGGGCGACGGTGGCGACGATGAGTTGTGCCTCCAGCATCGCGAGGTGCTTGCCGATGCAGTGTCGCGGCCCGCCGCCGAACGGGAAGTACGCGAACCGCGGGCGCTCACTGGCCCGCTCAGGCCGCCACCGCTCGGGGTCGAACGCCTCGGGGTCGTCGTAGAACCGCGCCGAGCGGTGGACGCCCCACTGCGGGAGCATCAGCGTCGTTCCCGCGTCGACGGGGTAGCCGGACAGTTCGACGGCCTCGGTGGATTCCCTGAAAATCGTGTACACCGGCGGGTAGAGCCGCATCGACTCCTGAATCACCCACTCCAGATAGTCGAGTTCCCGGACGTGTTCCATCCCGGGTCGCTCGTCGCCGACCACGTCGTCCAGTTCCTCGTGGACGCGGCGTTCGGCTTCCGGATGCTCCGACAGCAGGAACCACGTGTACGTGAGCGTCAGCGCCGTCGTGTCGTGGCCCGCCAACAGCATCGTCATCATCTCGTCGCGCAACTGGTCGGGCGACTGCTTCCCGTCGTCGCGCGCCCGCAGGAGGACCGAGAGGAAGTCCATCGGGCCGTCCTCGTCAGTCCCGAGGGCGTCTTCGCGGACGGCGATGATGTCGTCCAACACCTCGTCCAGCGTCTCGACGGCGGTGTCGAACGCGGCGTCGTCCGGCATCGGCATCCACTCCGGCGCGGCGAACCGGAGCGGGTTCGGTTCGAACCGCTGGCCAAGCGGCATCAGTTGCTCCTCGATGGTCCGGACCCGCTCCTCCGAGAGTTCGACGCCCATCATCAAATCGAGGATGACGTCGAGCGTCGTTCGCGTCATCGCCTGTTCGGCGTTGACTACGTCGCCCGCGCTCCAGTCGGCGATTCGGTCCTCGGCGTGGCCGGTGATGCGTCCCGCCATCCCCGAGAGGCGCGCCATCGAGAACGCCGGATTGGCGAGGCGGCGCTGTCGCTCCCACGTCTCGCCCTCGCTCAGCAGGAGGCCGTCTCCCAGCAGGTCGCCGAGCGCGTCCCCCTGAAAGTCCGGCTTCCGGAACCGGTCGGACTCCGACACCAACACCCGCTCGATGGCCGTCGGGTCACACAGCATCACCGTGTCCATCGGCCCCATGTCGAACCGGGCCACGTCGCCGTAGGCCCGTTCCAGCGCCGAGATGAACCGGAACGGGTTCTTCGCGTACGTCCGACTGCTCCCGAACAGCGGTTCCCCCTTCGGCCCGGGTGGTGTTCGCGACATTGGCGGGGGTTAGGACTACGCACGTTTGAATCGTGTGCCAAATCGCGCCGTTCGGCCCCGCTCGCGCTTACAGCCACCGGCCGGGGTCGAGGTTCCAGTCCCTGTTCGCCGCGACCCACGCGCCGACGAGGCCACCGACGGCGCTCAGGCCGACGGTGTAACACAGGAAAAATCCGACGACGAGGGCGAGAAACAGGGCGTACGCGGGCGACGACGGCGGAATACCGAATCCCAGCAACCCCGCGATGTACACGGCCGGGAGGAACATGGTGAGTAGCGGGACCATCGCGCCGACGCCCGCGAGCGTCCCCAGCCACATCCCACGCGCGTATCCCCCACCGCGACGGTTCGCCGCGACGGCACCGCCGACGACTGAGGAGAACGGAATCACCGAGAGGACGAGCGTCACGAGCGCGCCCCACCCGGCGTCTCGAAGCGTCTCACGCATCACGTGGCGCTGTCGACGGCTGTCAGTAAATAGGTGTCTCCCGAAGACCGTTCAGTTGCCGATGTCGGTGTCGTACTTCACGTAGTTGCCGAGCCACCCACCGACGGCGCTCAGACCCACGACGTAGACGGCCGCGAACAGGACGCCGACCACGAAGAACAGGAAGCCGAGCGCACCGACGGCCCGCGGCGCGCCCGCGAGGACGAACGCGAACACCACGAACACGAGCGCGAACAGGACGGCGGCGAACACCAGCCCGATGACGCCGGAGATAATGCCGACGCGGAGGCCGTCGTTTCGGTCGCCGCCTTCGAGGTACCCAGCGAGCGCACCGCCGAAGACGGGGGCAAACGGGACGAAACCGCTCAGAAGTGCCGTCGCGACGGCACCGATAACTGCGTTGAGGAGGGTATCTTGCTCTGCCATCGCCGCGGGCTACTCGCGGGTCTGTGGTAGCTCTTGTGCCCGGCGTCGCCACTCGGCGGGGGTTCGGGAAAGCGAAGTGATAGCGAGAATTCGAGCGTCGGTTACAGGTCGGACTCGAAGTCGTCGAGTCCGTAGGCGGGTTCGGCCCCGCGGCGGTCGAGCGTCTCGTTGGCCAGCAGCCAGTAGACGACCGACAGCGCTTTTCGCCCCTTGTTGTTCGTCGGGACGACGAGGTCGACGTTCGAGGTGGTGTTGTTGGAGTCGCACATCGCGATGACCGGGATGCCGACCGTGATGGCCTCCTTGACCGCCTGGGAGTCACCGATGGGGTCGGTGACGACCACGACGTCCGGTTCGATGTAGCCGTCGTAGTCCGGGTTGGTCAGCGTTCCCGGGATGAACCGACCGGTGCGGGCGCGAGCGCCGACCGCTTCGGCGAACTTCTCGGCCGGGAACCGACCGTACTGGCGCGACGAGGCCACGAGAATCTGCTCGGGGTCGTAGTTCGCCAGGAAGTCCGCGGCGGTGCGGATGCGCTGGTCGGTCATCGAGACGTCCAGCACGTACAGACCGTCGTTACGGACGCGGTGGATGAACCGCTCCATGTCCTGGGTCTTCTGCTGGGTCCCGATGTGGACACCCGCGCCGAGGTAGTCCTCGACGGGGATGAGGAGGTCGGCCTCGGACTGCTCGTCGGGCATGACGTCCTCGTCGAGCTGGGGTCCGGCGTCTTCCGCCTCGTCTTCGACTGTCTCTGCGTCGGCCGCCTCTTCGGCGACTTCAGCGGACTGTTCGGCTTCCGTCTGGCCCTCGGCGTCGGCGACTTCCTCGTCCTCGTCGGACGGGTCGAAGTCGGATTCGGACGCGTCGAGACCCTCTTTTTCGTTGCCGCTCATACTGCGTTGTCTTCGATACGGATGAGTTCGTTCAGTTTGGCTGTGCGCTCGCCCCCGACCGCGCCCGTCTTGATGAACGGGGCCGCGGTCGCCACGGCGAGGTGTGCGATGGTGGTGTCCTCTGTCTCGCCGCTCCGGTGGGAGACGACGGACTCGTAGCCGTTCTCGGTCGCCAGTTCGATGGCGTCCACCGCGTCGGTGAGCGTCCCGATCTGGTTGGGCTTGATGAGGATGGAGTTGCCCGCACCGGCCGAGATACCGGCCTGCAGTCGCTCGACGTTGGTGACGAACAGGTCGTCCCCGCAGATGAGCGTCTGGTCGCCGACCCGGTCGGTCAGCGTCGCGAAGGCCTCGTAGTCGTTCTCGTCGAGGGGGTCCTCGACGTAGACGAGGTCGTACTCCTCGACCTTCTCGGCGATGTAGTCTATCTGCTCTTCGGTCGTCTTGACGCCGTCGTCGTAGACGTAGCCGTCCTCGCCGTCGTCGTACAGTTCCGCACCGGCGACGTCGAGGCCGAAGGCGATGGCGAAGCCGAAGTCGTCCGCGACGGTTTCGACGGCTTCGTCCATGATTTCGAACGCTTCGTCGTCCGAAACCGATGGGGCCCACGCGCCTTCGTCTCCCTTGCCCGAGGGCAGGTCGCGGTCCTGCAGGATGTCGTGGACTTCCTGGTGGACCGCGGCGTTGGCGAACACCGCTTCCTCGACGCTCGGCGCGCCGACGGGGGCCGCGAGGAACTCCTGAATGTTCGTCGCGTCCGCGGCGTGTTCGCCGCCACCGATGATGTTACCCAGCGGCGTCGGGAACTCGTTGCCCCGGAACGTGCCGCCGAGGTGCTGGAACAGCGGTGCGCCCAGCACGTCGGCACCGGCTTTCGCGGCCGCCATCGAGATGGCGACGGCGCTGTTCGCGCCGATACCCGAGAAGTCGTCCGTGCCGTCGGCGGCGTGTAGCGCCGCGTCGACGTCACGCTGGTTGCCAGCGTGGACCTCACCGATGAGGCGCGGGAACGCTTCCTCGCGGGCGTTCGCGATGGCTTCCTGTGCCGGGAGTTCGATGGCCTCGTACTCGCCGGTGCTTGCGCCGCTCGGTGCCTTGCCGCGGCCGAAGCCCCCACTCTCGGTGAGGACGTCGGCCTCGACGGTCGCGTTCCCACGCGAGTCGAGGACGCGGCGGAGTCGTACGTCAGTGATGAGCGTCATTTGTGGTCACCTCGTTTGACTGTGAACGGAAGCACACCGGCGTCGTACTCCTCGGCCGCGATGAGGATTGGCTGGGTGTGTTCCGTCTCGATGAGGACCGGGGCGCCGTGCGCCAACTGCAGCGCTCGCGCGCCGAGTTTGCGGGCCTTCTCGTAGCGGCTTTCCTGTGCGTTCATTGGTAGGGTGCGACGATGTCGACGAGGTCCTTGTGTGAGACGAGCATACGGCGACAGCAGTGTCGCTCGACGCCGAGTTCGTCGAGGACCTTCTCCGGGTCCTCCGGGTCTTCGGCTTCGCGCGTGCGTGCCTTGAACTCTTCCCAGTGCTCGCCGACGACGTTACCACAGGTGAAACACCGGACCGGTACCATCATACTTGAATCACCTCAGCGGTAGGATTTCTGGTAGCGGGCCCGAGCGCCGGGACCGCCCCACTTCTTGGATTCGGACTGGCGAACGTCGTTGACCAGCAGCGAGCGGTCGAATTCCATGAACGCGTCGCGGAGTTCCGCGTCGTTCGTGAAGTCGACGAGACCGCGGGCGATGGCGGTTCGGGCGGCGTCGGCCTGCCCCATGACACCGCCACCTTCGACGGTGACGTCGACGTCGACGTCGTCGCGGAGTTCGTCCTCCGCGATGCGGAACGGCTCCAGCATCTTCAGCTGGGCCAGCTCCGGGTCGACCAGTTCGACCGGCTGGGAGTCGATACGCACGCGGCCCTCGCCCTCACGGATAGTCGCGCGGGCGACGGCGGTCTTCTTCTTTCCAGACGTGTTCGTTACCATGTCTTGTTCGCTCCGAGTGTCTCGCTCACTTCGCCGAGCGAGACGAACTTGATGTTCGACAGTCGGTCCAGCGAGGTGCCTTCGAGGACATCACTGTCCTTGTCGTGGGGGTTGCCCACGTAGACACGGACGTTCTCGAACGCCTCGCGGCCGCGCTGCTTCTTGTGGGGCAGCATGCCGCGAATCGAGCGCTTGAGGATGCCGTCCGGTCGCTTCGGGTAGAAGTACCCGTTGTCGTTGCCGATGTCGACGCGCTTCTTGTACTTCTCGGTAATCTGGTCTTCACGACCGGTGATGACCGCGCGTTCGGCGTTGACGACGGCGACGGACTGTCCGTCGAGGG
This sequence comes from Haloarcula marina, assembly GCF_024218775.1. Lineage (NCBI taxonomy): Archaea > Methanobacteriati > Methanobacteriota > Halobacteria > Halobacteriales > Haloarculaceae > Haloarcula > Haloarcula marina. Next base: position 2,202,871 of record NZ_CP100404.1, read on the forward strand.
CTTTCTCGGCGACTTGCGATGCCACGCGGCCCATGATACAATCACGGGCGTCGACGACCACGTCGGCGTCGAACTCTGCGAGGCTCATCGAATCACCCGCACGTGAGAGCCCTCTGGGTTGTTTTCGATTGCCTGTTCGAGTGATACAGCCTCTCCGACCTGGTCGATTTTCTTCTCGGCGGTTCCAGAGAAGTCGACTGCGGCGACGGTGACGTCCTTCTGCAGGACACCGGAGCCGAGCACCTTACCGGGCACGACGACGGTTTCGTCGTCCTGGGCGTACCGTTCGATACGACCGAGGTTGACTTCCGCGTGCGTGCGCCGTGGTTTTTCGAGGCGCTCGGCGACGTCGCCCCAGACGTTGCCACCCGCGGAGCGGGCGGCCGACTTCAGGTCGGCGATGAGACTACTGAGTCTCGGGTTCGTCTTGCTCATAGAGTTCCTCCTTTGTAGGAAAAGTGCAGGGAGCAGGATTTGAACCTGCGGACCCCTACGGGACAGCGCCCTGAACGCTGCGCCGTTGGCCAGACTTGGCTATCCCTGCTCGCATTGTTGCGTATTGCGTGCCCCGTAAAACCCCTTTCGGTCCTCGCGCTCGGGGAGCGGGCGGTCATCGGCGTCGAATGGGTGTTTCGGGGCATGTGTCGTTACAGTTGGACTGCGTCTTTCAGTTCGGTCGCGCGGTCACGCAGCGTGTCGACCGCGCGCAGGACCAGTTCGTCCGTGGTGAACGAGCCGTCGGTCTCGACGTGGAACACGAAGGCGTTCTCGACGTCGGTCACTTCGACCTCTTTTCCGGGGTAGCGCTTGCTGAGGTCGTTGTCGAACGCCTCGGTCGGGACGAGGTCCCCGTCCGTCGCGTCGGGGTCGGCGGCGTGTTCGGCCGCGCCCTCCTCGATGACGCCACGGAGGATGTTCGGCTCGTCGTCTTCGAACTCGCCTTTGTCCCCGACGACCTCGACACGCTGAAGGTGTCGGTAACCGACGGCCACGCCGCCCTGATGTTTGGCGTGTTCCTTGCCGGTGTCGAGGACGGCCTCGGCCTCGAATTCGAGGCGCTGGCCGTCTTTCAGGTCGATGATGGGGACGTTGTCGTCGGCGGGTTCGACCAGCGGGTCGCTGGAGACGATGTCGCTTGAGTAGGCCGTGTTCGGGCCGTCGACAGACAGCGACAGCGTCACTTCGTCGCCGACCTCGAAGTCGTCGAGGTCGGTCGTGAGCGGGACCAGCCCCAGTCGGAGGCCGATCTGCTCGTTGAACATGACGCTGGTGTTCTCGATGACCCGAACCGTGTCGATGCTGAACGTGGGCACGTCGGCGATCATCGCCCGGCGGATGCCGTTGGCGAACGCCGGGGTGATGCCCCGAATCAGCACGAGCGACTCTCGGTCGCCGCGTTCGACGAACTCAACCTCGTAGTCCTGTGTCATGGATTAGAATCCGGAGTTTTTGGGTGCGCGAGTGCCGTCGTGCGGCGTCGGCGTGACGTCCTCGATGCGACCGATTTCGAGGCCGGCACGGGCCAGCGCTCGGATGGTCGCCTGCGCGCCCGGCCCGGGGGAGGTCTGCTGGTTCCCACCGGGTCCGCGGACGCGGACGTCGACGCCCTCGACGCCGCGGTCGAGGGCCTTCTCGGCGACGACTTCTGCCATCTGCATGGCGGCGTAGGGGGACGCCTCGTCGCGGTTCTGCTTCACGACCGTCCCGCCGGAGCTCTTTGCGAGCGTCTCCGCGCCGGTCTGGTCCGTGATGGTGATGATGGTGTTGTTGAACGATGCGTAGACGTGGGCGACGCCCCAGATGCCGTCGTTCTGTGATTCGCTCATTCTTGGGCCTCCGCGCGCTCAGGATGCAGTTCGTCCGAAAGGGAGCTGTTCTCGTCGAAGCCGACCGTGTCCTCGACGGCGACGTCGACTTTCATCGACGGGCGCGTGACGCGCTGGCCGTCCAGCACGATGTGGCCGTGGACGATGAACTGTCGCGCCTGCTCGGGCGTGTTCGCGTAGCCCTTGCGGTAGGCGACGGTCTGGAGTCGGCGTTCGAGCACGTCGGTCACGTCGAGCGACAGCACGTCGTCGAGCGTGTCCTGTTCGCTCAGGATGCCGTAGCGCTTGAGGCGGGCGAGGAACTCGTCGGCCTCGTCCGTGTCGGCGGTCTGGCCGAGCAGTTTCCGGGCCTCGCGGCGGTAGCCACGAAGCTCGGACTGGGCGCGCCAGAGCTCCTCCTTGTTCTTCAGGCCGTAGCGGCCGAGGAGATTGCTCTCGTCGGCGATTCGCTCGCCCTGGAACGGGTGGTTCGGCGTCTCGTAGAACTTCGTGTTGGAGCCGAGCGCCATTATTCGTCACCCTCCTCGGCAGCTTCGGCCTGCTCTTCTTTGATCGCCTCGACGTTGACGCCGATGGTCCCCTCGGTACGACCGGTGGACTTCGTGCGCTGACCGCGGACCTTCTGCCCGCGCTTGTGGCGGACGCCGCGGTACGAGTCGATCATCTTCATGCGGTTGATGTCCTGCCGACGGGTGAGCTGGAGGTCGTTGCCCGTCTCGTGGGAGGACTCACCGGTGAAGTAGTCCTTCTGGTGATTGGTCATCCACTCGGGAACCTCGTCGGCGAAGCTCTCGACGTGTTCGACGACGGTGTCGATGACGTCGTCGTCGAGTTTCCCGAAGACCGCGCGGCGGTCCACACCAGCCTGCTGGGCGATGATGCGGGCGGCGCGGTGGCCGATGCCGTTCAGTTCTGTCAGTGCTCGTTCGACGGACTTCGTCCCGTCGAGGTCTGTCTGTCCGATACGGACGAAATAGCGGATGTCCTCCTCCTCTGCATCCGCGTCCTCGCCCGCGTTGGGGTCTTCTGCACTCATATATGGGTAATCGGTTAGGGGTGAGCGTCGTGGCTGGGATTCGAACCCAGGAGGCTGTACGCCACAGAGTTAGCAACCCTGCGCCTTGGGCCAGGCTTGGCTACCACGACACACGCTGTCTCTGAAACTCGCGCCCGCGTCGCACGGACTCGGGGGCCGGTCCCCCTACACGAGTGTGAGATGACCTATTCTGGGATTGTATTTAAACGCAACGAACCGGCTCGGGCGCGTGATTCCGTTGCACGGGCGCGGTATGGCACCGATACACAACCGATTTGCGGTCGGCGACCGACGCACCGCTATGGACGAGCACGCACCCGACGAAGACACCACGACCGTCGACCCGGCGGACCGCCAAGCCCTCCGCGAACACCTCGGACGGTTCGCCGGGAGTACGGCGGTGAGCGAAGCCGACGACGGCACGCTGACCGTCGAATTTAGCCGGTCGACGTTCGTCGCCGTCGGTCCGAACGGGGCCGTCTCGACTGGGATGCCGCTCCACGGATTCGACGGGACCGCCCAGAGACTCGTCTTCGACCACCGGGCTGGCGAACTCCACGTCGAGGCCGACGGCGGGGTTTCCTACACGTTCCGGCGGCCGTGACCCACAGGCCTGTCACAATCCTTATCGCACCTCCGTGGCCTAACCGAAGGCATGAACGAGGACGACGTTCGTGAGCGACTCCGGACCGTCGAGGACCCGGACCTCGGGGACGACATCGTGTCGCTGGGGCTGGTAAACAGCATCGAGATGGCGGACGGCGAGATTCACGTCGACCTCGCCCTCGGTGCCCCCTACTCGCCGACAGAAACAGACATCGCCAACGAGGTGCGCGAGGCGCTCTCGGACCTCGACCGCGAGATAGCGCTCTCGGCCAGCGTCGACCGCGGCGTCTCCGAGGAAGAGGACCCGCTCCCGAACGTCAAGAACGTCATCGCCGTCGCCTCGGGGAAGGGCGGCGTCGGGAAGTCGACCATCGCCGTCAACCTCGCCGCTGGACTATCTCGTCTGGGCGCACGCGTGGGACTGTTCGACGCCGACGTGTACGGCCCGAACGTCCCGCGGATGCTGGACGCCGACGAGTCTCCGCAGGCCACCGAGGACGAGCAGATAATCCCCGTCGAGAAGTACGGGATGAAACTGATGAGCATGGACTTCCTCGTCGGCAAGGACGACCCGGTCATCTTCCGCGGCCCGATGGTCGACAACGTCCTCACGCAGTTGTGGAACGACGTTCGCTGGGGCACCCTCGATTACATGGTGGTCGACCTGCCGCCGGGGACCGGCGACACGCAATTGACGATGCTCCAACGCGTGCCCGTTTCGGGGGCCGTCATCGTCACGACACCGCAGGAAGTCGCGCTGGACGACGCCCGGAAGGGCCTGCGGATGTTCGGTCGTCACGAGACGCCCGTGCTGGGCATCGTCGAGAACATGTCGACGTTCGTCTGCCCGGACTGCGGCGGGGACCACGACATCTTCGGGAGCGGCGGCGGCCGCGAGTTCGCCGACGAGACGGACATGCCGTTCCTCGGCGAGGTTCCGCTGGACCCCGGCGTGCGCGAGGGCGGCGACAGCGGGCAGCCACTCGTCTTGGACGAGGACGACGAGACGGGCGACGCGTTCCGGAACATCGCCGGACGAGCGGCCAACATGCAGGGCATCGTCCACCGGCGGCGACAGTCCGAACGGCAGTCGGGGCAGGCCGAGCAGTAGCAGGAGCCGTCGCTATCGCTCGGCGGCAAGAGCAGAGAGAAAGACCGGATTACGCTTCGACGGGGTTGTTGTACTTGCGCGTGACGTAGCCGGCGATGCGGTTGCGCACGCCCTTTGACTCGATGTTGGTGACTTCCTCGACGACGTCCTTGTTGTGTTCGAAGTCGGCACCGAAGGCGTTCGGGTATCGCTCCATCAGCAGTGTCCCAGTCTTCTTGACGTAGGCGGGCTTGATTGCCATGCGCGTTTGTTGCTAGGTTGCGTTCAAAAAGGGTTCGACTTCGGGTTCTGTCAGCGTGTGAGTCCCTGTCGGTGTCGTCGCCCCCCGACCGATGCCGAACACGCAGCGGTCACCACTCCGCGTCGACGAGTTCGCGAATCCGCTCGAAGGCCGTCCGTTCGCGGTCGCTCCCGGCCGTGTCGACGACCGACTCGAAGTACGCGAGTCGGTCCAGTAGCGTCTCGCGGTCGTAAGCGTCCACGTCTAGCCGCGAGGCCGCGACGGTGGCTTCGACCACGGCGGCGTGACCCCGGTTCGTCGTCGGGACGACGCGTCGCTCGACGCCGACACTCTCCGGGTAGAGACCCCACTCGACCCACTGCGTCTCGCTCTCCCTGCCGTCGGCGAGTCGGTCGGCGCGGACTTCGACCCACGCGTCGACGCTGTGGAGAACGGGGTCGTCCACCTCCCACACCGACAGGGCCGCGTTCGCGAAGTCCACCGGGTCTCGCGTGAACTGGACGTACGCCTCGCGACCCGCGTCGAAATTGCGCCACGTCCGGGTGCGGCCCCACGTCGTCGCCGTGGCAGGACCACCGCCCTCCGGTTCGTGTAGACCGAGCGCCGCGACGTTCCAGCGGTCGTTCGGCCCGTGCGTCGTCACTACCGACTCGGTGACGCCCGCGAGTTCGACCGGCCATCCGACCTCGCTCATCAGACGACCAGCCCCCGTTCGAGGGCGACGAACAGCGCCCCGGCGACGAGGTCGGCCGTCGTGCCGGGGTTGATGTCACGCGCGACCAGTTCCTCGGCCAGTTCCGTCGCGTCCTCCTCGCCGTCCAAGACGGCGCGTGCGCGTCGTTTGACTTCAGCGGCGGCGTCGGGGCCGTTTCGCGTGAGTACGAACGTGTCCACCTCCTCGGCCAGCAGTTCGATGAACGCGCGGGCGGCGCGGTCCGAGACAGGGCCGTCGTCGTCGAGAATCCCGTCGGCGGCGTCGAAGACCCGACGGAACCCCGTGGTCCACTCGACGGCGAGTCCGTCGGCGTCCGTGCTCCCGTCCATCACGTCGTACAGCGTCAGCCCGCGGTCTTCGAGCGTCGGTACCGCGTCTGCCCCGCGGCGCACGTCAAGGGGTTCCATCCCCGCGGGCGGGTCGTCGACGGCCACCTCGACGTGTTCGAACGCGCGATAGAAGTCCGCGGCGTCGTCGACGGTGGTCGCTCGGGCCACCTCGGCGGCCCCCTCCGGCGTCAGGTCGCCGCCGCTGGCCGCGGCGACCAACGGCGTCAGCACCAGCAGCGCCCCGAACTGGGTGTTGCCCGCCGACTGGTCGGCCATCCCGGCGACCGCTCGCTCGAAGGCGTGGCCCACTGGCTCTCCGGCCTCGGCGAGTTCGAAGCCCGGTCGCGCACCGACCGCGCCAGCCATGAAGTGCTCGAATCGCAGGTCGTCGAAGTCTCGCTCGCGGTCGACGTTGCCCGGTTTCGGCGTCCCGGTCACCTCCAACAGGAGGGCGAGTTCGGCGTTCTGCGCGATAGAGCGACGGCTCACTGGGCCACCTCTCGTCCGAACCACTCGTCGGCGGCCGTCCGAACCGTCCGGAGAATTGTGGGGTCGTCGCTCGGCCGCCCGACGCTCACGGCGTCGGCCCCGTACTCGAAGTACTCGGTCGCAGTCTGCCGGTCACGGACGCCGTTGTTGGCGACGACTAAGCAGTCGGTCGCGTCGGCCACCGCACCGACCACGGCCTCGGAGTCCATCGCGTCGACGTGTATGACCGCGGCCCCCGCGTCTTCGATACGTCGGGCGACGGCCGAGAGGTCGACGCCGTCGAGTTCGGCCCGGACCTTCACCGAAACGTCAGCACCGGTGTCGGCGGCCGTACGAACCTGTTCGGCCAGTCTGTCGGGATGCCGGAGCAGCGACTCGCCCGCGCCCGCCGCGCACATCTCCGCCTGTCGACAGTGGGCATTGACTTCGATAATCGCGTCGTGTCGCTCGCAGACCGTTGCCGCCCGTTCGAGAGGGCCGAGCGTGGCGCTCCGGACGTTGAACGCCGGGCGGAGCGGTGCGTCCGCGAGCGCCGCCAACTGGGCGTCGACGAACGCGACGGGGTCCTCTGGGAGGAACTCCGAGCGGTCCCGCCCGGTGACCATCTCGCGTGCGGCCGCCCGCGTAGCGTCGTCGAGGGCGATGCCGCCGAGGAAGGCACATCCGGCGTGGTCGGCCGCAGCGCGCGCCCAGTCGGCGTCTGCCTCGCCGCTGAGACTCGCCAGCGCGAGGCGCGGTTCGAACATCAGGCCACCTCGTCGAGGGCGTCCGCGACGGCGCGGGCCACGCGGTCCGCGTCCGCCTCGTCGTCCAGCGTCGTGTCGGTTCGGACGACTGGGCGGTCCAGTTCGGTCCCGTCCTCGGTATCGAGGACGAACGCGTCTGCGAACGGGTAGCCCTCGGCCATACCCGCCGTACTCGGCTCACGGCCGACGCCATCCATCAGGTCCGCGGCCGGGCCGGAGAACACCTCGTCCTCGACGAACGGCGAGACGGCGACGACGGGCGTGTTCTCGAGTGCGTCTCGGATGCCCTCGACGGCGAGCATCGGCCCGAGCGACGTGACGGGGTTCGAGGGGCCGAGGACGACGGGGGCGTCGAGCGCGTCGCGGACGGCCTCCGTCGTCGTCGCCAACTCGCTCCCGCGGAACTCCACGTCTTCGACGTCGGGGTCGCCGTTTCGCCCGACCCACCACTCCTGAAAGTGCATCTGTCCCTGCGGCGTGTGGACGATAGTGGCGACGGGGTCGTCGCTCATCGGCAACAGCGTCCGGTCGAGGCCGAACGCGTCGGCGAGGGTCCGAGTCACCTCGGTCAGCGTGTGCCCCTCGTCCAACAGCGAGGTCCGCGTGACGTGGACCGCGCGGTCGCGGTCGCCGATGTGCATGAACTCCGCGACGCCCGAGAAGCGCCGCCACCGAGCGATGTCTCGGCCGGTCGTCTGGCGGTTGGCGGGGAGGTATCGCGGGCCGGGTTCGAGGGCCGCCGCGTCTGCGAGGCGGTGGAGTTCGTCGTGGGTCGCCGCCGTGTCGTCGGCGATGCCCCACCACGTCTCCCGGTCGAGTTCGCCGCCGTCGAGAAACAGCACCGTATCGAGGTCCGGGCAGACGAGGTGGCCGCCCAGTTCCACGTCGTCGCCGGTGTTGGCGACCACCGTCGTCGCCGCGGGGTCGAACACGTCGTCGGCACCGGCGAGGAGTTTCGGCGTCCCCGTCCCGCCGGCAAGGAACGTCACCATACGCCGACGTACGGTGGACTGACAGTATAAGCGTGGTCCCTCACGGCGACGAGCGCCGCCGTCCTGTCAACCGTCGAAGAATCAGTCCTGAGAACTGCGGGGGGACACTCAAGACGGTGGACGGTGAGAACTATTTAGATAGGTGACATGCGCACCGTGAACGCACACCGGTTTGCACCGGCCGCACCAGACGAGGAGTACGTCTATGGTGCCTGTACGCCGGGCTGGCACACCGCTGCCGACCACGAGACGGCTATCGACGACTGGATAGCCGCGATGTGCGAGGCGAGTATCGAACGCGTTTGCTGTCTCCTGCCGGGTCGGCAACTGGACCGGAGCGGCGCGAACCTCGACCGCTACCGAACCGCGTTCGGCGAATCGAACGTTCGCCACGCCCCGGTTCCCGACCACCACCTCGTCCCCGAGTCCCGCCTCCACGGCGAGATACTGCCGTTCCTCGCCGACGCGCGAGACGCGGAAGAACCGGTCGTCGTCCACTGTCTGGCCGGAATCGGTCGAACCGGACAGGTGCTCGCGGCGTGGCTCATCTACAACCGCGACTACGGCCCGGACGAGGCTATCGAGACAGTCCGGGACGTGGGCCGCGCCCCGGCGGACCCCGTCGACTGTGGGAACGCCACGGAGCAAGAGCTATTCGACCTGCTCAGTTCGGTCGCTCGACTGTGAAGCGGGCGGCAGTACCGTTTTGCCGGTGGCCCGCCAATTTCGTCTCAGATGACCACGATAAAGGACAGCGTCCACGACCACATCGCGGTCGAAGGCGTGGCCGAGGCGCTGTTGGAGACGCCCCCCGTCCAGCGTCTCCGTCACGTGAAGCAGTTGGGGACGGTGACGATGGTGTATCCCTCCGCCAACCACACCCGCTTCGAGCACTCGCTGGGCGTCTACCACCTCGCCAACCGGGCGCTGTCCCACCTCGGTATCGAGGGTCAGCAAGCCGAACGCGTCCGCGCCGCGGCCCTCCTCCACGACGTGGGCCACTCCCCGTATAGCCACAACGTCGAGGAAGTCGTCTACCGCGAGACGGGGAAGTACCACGACGACGTACACGAACTGCTCGACACCGGCGAGGTGGCCCGCGTCCTGACCGACCACGGCCTCAACACCGACAGGGTCGCCGACATGGTCGCGGGCGACGGCGAACTCGGCCAACTCGTCTCCGGCGAACTCGACGTGGACCGGATGGACTATCTGGTGCGCGACGCCCACCACACCGGCGTTCCGTACGGCACTATCGACACCGAACGACTGGTCCGGGAACTGCGCTTCGTCGACGGCGAACTCGTCCTGGACGAGGGCAACGTCCAGACCGCCGAGTCTCTCCTCCTCGCACGCGCGCTGATGAATCCGACCGTCTATCAGCACCACGTCGCCCGCATCGCGAAGTCCATGCTCCGGCGCGGGACCGAGCGATTGCTGGCGGCGACGAACTTCACCGCATCGGACCTGCGGCGCTGGGACGACAGCGACCTCCTCGTTCGGTTGCGCCAGTGCGACGAGACCGACCAGTTCGCGCGGCGACTCACCCGACGCGACCTGTTCAAGCGGGCCGTCTGGGCCGAGTGGACCGCCGTCCCCGACGAGTTGCTGGAAGCGGACCACCGCGACGTGCGGGCGATGGAGTACAGCATCGCCGATGCCGCGGGCGTCGACGCCGACGCCATCATCCTCGACATCCCCTCGGAACCGAGCATGACCGAATCGAGCAGTCGCGTCCTCGTCAACGGCGAGGTGCGCCGCCTCGGCGAGCAGTCGACCCTCGTCAACGCCATCCGCGCCGCCCAACGGGACCAGTGGCGTCTCGGTGTCTACGCTCCCGAATCGAAGCGCGAGCAAGTCGGCGACGCCGCCATCCGCGAACTCGGTCTCGACCTCGACGGCGCTCGGGTGCGCGAGGTACGCCCCGGCGTCCACGCGACCCTCGATGAATTTAACTGAGCGTCGCGTCGACCTGAGTGCATGATTGTCGAGGGCACGATTCTGCGCGGACGCGCGTTCGAACCCATCGAAGGCCGGGTCGTCGTCGAGAACGGCGAGATTGCCGCCGTCGAGGAAGACAGCGTCGACAGCGACGCCATCGTCTGTCCCGCGTTCGTCAACGCCCACACCCACATCGGCGACTCCATCGCCAAAGAGGCCGGAGAGGGCCTCACGCTCGAAGAACTGGTCGCACCGCCGGACGGCTTGAAACATCGCCTCCTCCGCGAAGCGGACCGCGAGGAACTCGTCGCGGCGATGGTGCGGTCGCTGTCGTTCATGAAGCGCTCGGGCACCGGGACGTTCGTCGAGTTCCGCGAAGGCGGCGTCGAAGGCGTGCGCGCCATCCGCGCGGCCCTCGCCGATTCCCCGCTTCAGAGCGTCGTCCTGGGCCGCGAGACGACCGACGCGATGGAGATAGCCGACGGCTTCGGCGCGAGCGGAGCCAACGACGCCGAGTTCCAGCAGGAGCGACGGGCCACCCGCGACGCCCGCAAACTGTTCGGCATCCACGCCGGGGAAGTCGACAGTTCCGACATCAACCCCGCCTTGGACCTCGACCCCGACTTTCTGGTCCACATGGTCCACGCCGAATCGCTCCACTTCGAACGCGTCGAGGACAGCGAGATACCGGTCGCCGTGTGCCCCCGTTCGAACCTCGTCACCGGCGTCGGCCGCCCTCCCGTCGAGGAACTGATGAAACGTACCACGGTCGCTCTCGGCACGGACAACGTCTTCCTGAACAGCCCCTCCATGTTCCGCGAGATGGAGTTCACCGCGAAACTGTACGACATCTCGGCCCGCGACGTGCTCCGGATGGCGACGGTCAACGGGGCCGAACTCGCCGGTCTCGACTGCGGCCTCGTCGAAGAAGGTCGCCCCGCCCGACTCCTCGTCCTCGACGGCGACTCCGACAACCTCGCGGGCGCGAAAAACGCCATCCGGGCCGTCGTCCGCCGGGCGGGGACTGACGACGTGGAACAGGTCATCCTCCCCTGACCCGCCGTGGCTAATTTTGTCGCGTGTTATCACGCCACAAACAACTAAGCTATCGGCCATCCAAGGTGATGGCATGTACCACCGGATACTGGTACCCACAGACGGGTCCGAGAGCATGCGTGGCGTCGTGGCTCACGCCATCGAACTCGCGACGGTCCACGGGGCCGAGATACACGGCCTCTACGTCGTCGATACCGGACGGTACGCCACGCTCCCCGTCGAGACGACGTGGGACGGCGTCACCGAGATGCTCCGCGAGGAGGGCGAACAGTCGCTGGAGAGCATCGAACGGATGGCCGCGGACGCGGACATCCCCGTCGAGACGGCCATCGTCGAAGGGGGACCGAGCAACGAGATAGTCGAGTACGCTCGCGAGCACGACTGCGACACCATCGTCATGGGCACCCACGGCCGGGGCGGCATCGACCGTCTGTTGCTCGGGAGCGTCGCCGAACGCGTCGTCAGAACGTCGCCCGTTCCCGTCGTGACGATGCCCGTCAGCGACGTGCCCCTCGAACCACCCGAGGGCGAACCGCAGACCCGCCTGCCGAACTAGTCGTCAGCGACCGGGCGGAGGTGTTCGCAGTCCCCCGCCGAGACGGTCACCTGTCCGTCGCCGGTATCCACGACGAGACTCCCCGGGAACTGGACGTCGACGGCCGTTCCCTCCACGACGCCGCCGGGCGTCTCGACTCGCACCTCTTTGCCGAGCGTCGTCGCGTACTCGCGCCACGCGTCGAGCACCGAGTCGACGTCCTGGGATAACTCATCGAACGTCTCGACGAGACGCTGTACGAACACTCGCCGGTCGACAGGGGCCCCCCGCACGGCCTCCAGACTCGTCGGATTTGCCGCCGACGGCAGCGAGGCGAGGTCGACGTTCGCGTTGACGCCGATGCCCACGACGACCCACGAGACGCGGTCCGCCTCGCCCTCCATCTCGGTCAAGATGCCGACGAGTTTCCGCTCCTCGCCCTCGTCCCCGGCGGTCACCACCACGTCGTCATCTTCCCCGGACGACGTGCCCTCGCTCGCAACGCTCACGAGGACGTCGTTGGGCCACTTGATGGTCGCTTCGACCCCCGCCTCGCGGGCGGCCCGCGCCACGGCGACGGCGGCCGCCAGCGTGAACACCGGCGCGTGGGCCATCGGCACGTCGGGGCGGAACAGCAGCGAGAGCCAGATACCGCCGCTGGGCGAGGCCCACTCGCGGTCCAGTCGGCCGCGCCCGCCGGTCTGCTCGTCGGCGAGGACGACCACGTTCTCTGCCCCTTCGGCCGCGAGTTCCCGGGCGCGAGCGTTCGTGCTCGGGATGCTGTCGTGGTACTCCACGGTGTAGGGCGCGTCGAGGCCGTACTCGACGGCCGGGCCGCCGAACTCGGGGACGGCCGAAAGCGTATAGCCGTCGTCGCCGCTGGTGACTTCGAACCCCGCGTCGCGCAGGGCCTCGACGTGCTTCCAGACCGCCGACCGGGAGATGCCCAACTCGTCGGCCAGCGTCGGCCCCGAGACGGGGCCGTCGGCGAGCGCATCCAGGACTCGATGGCGTGTCTCGTTCATGAACAGCGGTTCGACGGCGACGGTGAAAAAGGCGTCAGTCGCGTCAGGCAGAGCCGATGACGAACAGCAAGTCGCCCATGTCCACGGAGTCGCCCTCGCCGATGGCTATCTCGTTGATGACGCCGCCGCGTTCGGCGACGATGTCGTTCTCCATCTTCATCGCTTCCAGCACGCAGAGCACGTCGCCGGACTCGATTTCGTCGCCTTCGTCGACGTTCACTTCGAGGATGGTTCCCTGCATCTCGGCGGTGACCTCCTGCCCTTCGGCGCTGGACCCGCCACCACCGCCGCCGGAGTCGCCGCTCGTGGGTCGCTGGGGACGGTCACCCCCGCCGCTGGCGTCCACGTCGCCGACGTTGATGGGCGGTGCGCCGCGCTCTTCGAGTTCCACGTCGAAGCGCTTGCCGTTGACCTCGACGGTGAACTCGCGTTCGGTGACTTCCTCGTCGTCCGCCTCGTCGCTCTCGGTGACGCTCCCCCACTTCTCTTGGGCCTCCTCGATACGGGACTTCTCCAGCGTCTCGTCGAGGTACTTCGTGGTGTGTGTCGAGGCGACGAACTCCTCGTCGGTGAGCATCAGCCTGTGGAACGGGATGACCGTCGGGAAGCCCTCGACTTCGAACTCCGCGAGGGCGCGCTGACCGCGCTTGATGACCTCGTCGCGGTCCGACCCGTGAACGATGAGTTTCGCTATCATGGAGTCGTAGTCGGTCACCAGGTCGTCGCCCTGCCGCAGGGCGTCGTCCATCCGGACGCCGATACCGCCCGGCGGGTCGTACGTCTCCAAGGACCCGCTGTTGGCCGGGGCGAAGTCCTTGGCCGCGTTCTCGGCGTTGATGCGGAACTCCATCGCGTGGCCGTCGATTTCCACGTCGTCCTGTTCGAAGGTGAGTTCCTCGTCCTGTGCGACCCGCAGTTGCCACTTCACGATGTCGATGCCCGTAATCTCCTCCGTGACGCAGTGTTCGACCTGAATCCGGGTGTTCACTTCGAGGAAGTAGAAGTTCGCGTCCGGCCCCAGCACCTCACCGGCCTCGCGGTCCGGGTCCTCCTCGACGAGGAACTCGACGGTCCCGGCGTTGTAGTAGTCGGCCTCTCGCACACCGCGGCGCGCGGCTTCGCCGATTTTCTCGCGAAGTTCGTCCGAAAGCGCCGCCGATGGCCCCTCCTCGATGACCTTCTGGTGGCGGCGCTGGAGCGAACAGTCGCGTTCGCCGAGGTGGCGGACGTTCCCCTGATGGTCGGCGATAATCTGGATTTCGATGTGGCGCGGGTTCTCGAGATAGCGTTCGAGGTAGACCGAGTCGTTGGAGAAGTACGCCTCGCCCTCTCGTTTGGCGGATTCGAGTTGCTCCTCGGCCTCGTCGGGGCCGTGGACGATTTTCATCCCGCGGCCGCCGCCGCCACCCTCGGCCTTGATAGCGACCGGGAAGCCGTTCTCGTCGCCGAAGTCGATGACCTCTTGTGGGTCCTCGACGGGGTCCGTCGTCCCGGGGACGATGGGCACGTCGGCCGACTGCATGATTTTGCGGGCCTTCGTCTTCTCGCCGAGTTTCTCCATGGCGTCGCCCTCCGGGCCGACCCACGTCACGCCCTCCGTATTCTCGACTTTCCGGGCGAAATCCGCGTTCTCAGCGAGGAACCCGTAGCCGGGGTGGATAGCGTCGGCGTCGGCCTGCTTGGCGGCGTCGACAATCGCGTCCTGGTCCAGATAGGAGTCCGCCGCTCTCGCCGGTCCCACGTTGTACGCCTCGTCGGCGTAGCGAACGTGCCCCCCGTGTTTGTCGGCCTCAGAATAGACTGCCACCGTGTCGATTCCCAACTCCTCGCACGCGCGCATGACGCGCACCGCGATTTCTCCACGGTTGGCGACGAGCACCTTATCGAACATATCCCCTCATACCGAGAGTTGCCCTATAAAACTATGCGGAATGTCGCATCGATGGAACGAACGACGACGCCGTCGGTGACCCACGACGGAATCGAGCGTGGGCGGTCACATCCAGTCGGTTCGTCCGGCCGCGCTCCACGGGTCCGTCGGCGCGTCTTTGTGGACGCGGACGTGGCGTTTCTGCGTCTCGTCGACCCGGCCCGAGAAGGACCACTCTTTGCCGTCCCACGTCGCCTCATCGGCGGCCGCGGCAACGGCGGCCGCTGCCGCCGCGCGCTCTCGGTCCGTGAGGTGTGCGCCGATGGCGACGGCGATGGCCGCCGCCTCCGACGCGGAGGCGTTGGGGAGTTGGTCGAGTACCTCGGCGAGCAACGCGTCGTCGACTGTCGCTGCGGTGTCTGCGGCCATCGTTACAGTGGGATGTTTCCGTGTTTGCGGTCGGGTTGGTCTTTTCGCTTCCCGCGCAGGAGGTCCAAGTCCTCGATGAGACGGGGGCGCGTGTCCTGCGGTTCGATCACGTCGTCGACGAAGCCGCGTTCGGCCGCCGTATAGGGGTTGGCGAAGGCGTCGCGGTACTCGTCGATGAGTTGCTGGCGGCGCGCTTCCACGTCCTCGGCCGTCGTCAGTTCGTCGTCGTAGAGGACGTTCACCGCGCCCTGTGGTCCCATCACGGCGATTTCGGCGGTGGGCCACGCGTAGTTCACGTCCGCGCCGATGTGCTTCGACGCCATCACGTCGTAGGCCCCGCCGTAGGCCTTACGCGTGATGACGGTCAGGAGCGGAACCGTGGCTTCGGAGTAGGCATAGAGGAGTTTCGCGCCGTGGTTGATGATGGCGTTGCGCTCCTGGTCTTTCCCGGGCATGAACCCGGGCACGTCGACGAACGTGACGATGGGGATGTTGAACGCGTCACAGAAGCGGACGAAGCGCGCGCCCTTCCGCGAGGCGTCGATGTCCAGCGTCCCGGCGTTCACTCGCGGTTGATTGCCGACGACGCCCACCGAGTGCCCGTCGAGTCGGGCGAACCCGGTGACGATGTTGCGGGCGAACCCCTCGGCCACCTCGAAGAAGGAGTCCCTGTCGAGGACGCCGTCGATGACGTCCAGCATGTCGTACGGTTTCTGTGGCTGGTCGGGCACCGTCTCGATGAGGCCCTCGTCGCGCCGGTCGGGGTCGTCCCACGAGTCGACGCTCGGTGGGTCTTGGACGTTGTTCTGCGGCAGGAACGAGAGGAGATAGCGGATGTCGTCCATCGCGTCCTTCTCGTCGGCGGCGGTGAAGTGCGCGACGCCGGATTCGGTGGCGTGGGTCTGTGCCCCGCCCAACTCGTCGAACCCGACTTCCTCGCCCGTGACCGTCTCGATGACGTCCGGGCCGGTGATGAACATGTGGCTCGTCTCCTCGACCATGTAGACGAAGTCCGTGATGGCGGGCGAGTACACCGCGCCGCCAGCACACGGCCCCATGATGGCCGAAATCTGCGGGACGACGCCGCTGGCCTGTTGGTTGCGGTGGAAGATGTCCGCGTATCCGGCGAGCGAGTCGATGCCCTCCTGGATACGCGCGCCCGCCGAGTCGTTCAGGCCGATGATGGGCGCGCCGTTCTCGATGGCCTTGTCCATCACCTTACACACCTTCTGGGCGAACGCCTCGCCGAGCGACCCGCCGAAGACGGTGAAGTCGTGGGCGAAGACGTAGACGCGTTCGCCGTTGACCTCCCCGTAGCCGACGACGACGCCGTCCCCGGGGACGTGCTTCTCGTCCATGTCGAAGTTGGTCGAGCGGTGTTCCCGCAGGGCGTCGATTTCGACGAACGTGTCGTCGTCGAGGAAGTAATCGATTCGCTCGCGGGCGGTGAGTTTTCCCTTCTCGTGTTGGGACTCGATGCGGTCTTCGCCCCCGCCGCGTTCGGCTTCCGCCTTCCGCTCACGGAGGTCGTCGACGCGGTCCTCGTGGTTCACGCGACATCACGGCTCCCGGACCAGAGCATATCCGAGTCGTTGCGTGCATCCGAGAAAAGCGTTGCCCGACGGCCGGACCGGGCGCGGCGTCGACCGCGCGTCACAGACCGTCGGAGTTTTGCCACCCCTCTGCCTTGAGACGCCCGTGAAAAACATCACGGCTACGCAGCACAACCCGTTTGGCTTCGACCCGCCGTGTGAGCCGTTCGTTCCGGGGTACGGTGACGCCAACGCAGACTTCCACGTCATCGGCGACAACCCCACCGTCCACGGAGGCAGCGAGTCGGGCATCCCCTTCACGGGGACCCCTGCCGCCGAACGACTCCAGCGAGCGCTCGTCGCGGGCGGCCTCCTCGAAGAGGCGGGGACGCCACCGACCGTCGACAAGACGTACCTCTCGTACCTGTTCATGTGCGGCGGCCAGACACCGACCGAGGATGACTACCGGGACCACGAACCCATGTTCGACACCGAGGTTCGGGCCATCACGTCTCACGTCCTGTTCCCCGTCGGCGAGCGAGCGACGAAGCACGTCTTCGCCAACATGACGCCCGAACACCCCGACACGGTCGACATGGCGGCACTCCACGCGACAGAGGTCCGGGGGAGCGGGTGGCTGGTCTACCCCGTCAAAGACCCCGCGGAGTGGACCGACGACGACGAGGACACACTCGTCGCGGCGCTGACGGCACTGCTCCAAACGGACTACCGACAAGAGGCGGAACTGGGGCGATTCCTGCCCGGCGACGCGCTCTGGCGGGTCCGGTAATCAGGCCAGCGAGTCGCGGTCCAGCGGCGTCGACGCGTCCCAGTAGGCGTCGAAGCGCGCCATCGCCCACGACCTGACCGCGGGGCTGTCGGTGTCGACCGACGCCTGCAACACCCCGCGGTCGTCGCGGACGAGGAGGTTCACCACGTCGTCGACGACAGTCACCGCCAGCGGGATGTCGTCGTCGTACACCCGGATTGCCGCGCTCTCGGCGTCGACCAGCGACCGGAGACGATTCTTGAGCGGCGCTTCCGCGGCGAGTGCGTCGACTGCGGTCCGAGACAGCACGGCCCGGAACCGCTGGTCGTCCGTTCGGTCGGCGGCCACCGAGAGGCTCTGGTCGTTGAACGCGTGCGAGAACGCCGTCACTTCGTCCGCATCGCGCATGAGCGCCAACAGTCGCTGGAGCGGCGCGTTCGGATGGGTCTGGGAGGGCGTCGTGATGGTCGCATCGGCGAGATGTCGGAGGTCGAAGTCCATCGCCTCGGTCGGCAGAAACGGGACGATATCGCGGAGTTCGCGTTCCGTCTCCAGAATCGAGAGGAGGTCACCGAACCCCTCGGCGACGAGTTCCCCCGTCGCCGTCGCGACGTAGCCCCCTTCGGCCCGTCGGACCCACCGCCGGTCCTCGAAGTCGCTCAGGATGCGTCCGAGCGTGGCCTGCGAGGCCCCCGTCACGTCGGCGAGTTCCCGCCGCGTGTGTCGGCCCGCCGCCAGTCGTTTCAGCACCGTCACGCGGTTTGGCGAGAGCGCGAGGAACTCGATGTCGGCCAGTGCTGACTCCATACTCGCCGTTGGGCGACCCCACACAAACCGGTTTCGGGTCGTGAAACTATTTCACGCCGTGAAAGGCGCCGCCAACGTGTCGCGGTTTTCCCGTCGTGTAAGGATTTCTGAACGAGATTATACCCGTCTGTCTCGTACTCCGAAGTACGATGATACGGTATCTCTCTCCGCTTCTTCGCGGATTCCTCGCACCGCCGATATCGGTACGTGAGGTGTTCCGCTACTGATGGTGTCACGACGAGAACTCGTGTTCGGCGTCGCCGCCAGTCTGCTGTTCGGCGGCACGTTCGTCGCGGCGAAGGCCGGACTCGACTACATCCCGCCGCTCCTGTTCGTCGCGTTGCGCTTCGACGTGGCGGCGATTGTGCTGTTCGGCTACGTGGTCCTCACCCGCTCGCGCGAGGAGTTACTCCCGCGGAGTCGCGGTGACGTGGTCGGCATCCTCGCGACCGGTCTGCTGGCGCTCGGGCTGACGAACGCGCTGTTGTTCGTCGGTCAGCAGGACGCGTCGAGCGCCGTCGGCGCTATCGTGTTCAGCCTCAACCCCGTGCTGACCCCCGTCTTCGCGGCGCTCCTCCTGGCCGACGAGCGCCTGTCCGCTCGCGGAGCGACGGGCCTGCTCGTCGCCCTCCTCGGCGTCGCACTGGTGGTCGACCCCGACCCGTCTATGCTGTCGGCTGGCGGCGGGAAGGCGCTCCTCTTCGCCGGTGCCGTCACCGGTGCCCTCGGAAGCGTGCTCGTCCGCTGGAGTTCGGGGACGCTGTCGAGTACCGTCCGGACCGCGTGGGGACTTCCGTTCGGCGCGGCGCTGACCCACGCGCTCAGTTGGACCGCCGGGGAATCGCCCGCCGCTGTGGCGTGGACCCCCGTTGCGCTCGCGGCGCTCCTCTACGTCGGCGTCTTCGCCGGGGCAATCGCCTACGTGGCGTACTTCGGCCTCCTGGACGACGTGGGCGCGACCAACGCGAACCTCGTGTTCTACGTCGTCCCCGTCGTCTCGACGGTGGCCGGGTGGGCACTGCTGAACGAAGCCATCTCGGAGCTGACCGTCCTCGGCTTCCTGACCGTATTCGTCGGTTTCGTGATACTGGGCGGCGAGTCCCTCCCGCGCCCGGACTGGGCGTCTCTACCCAGCGAATCGCCGTCGATTTCGACGGACAGGCTCGGCGTCGGCGAGGAAGCGACCGGCTTTGAGTCTGATTGAACCTTCAGGCCAACCTTCATTATATAGGCTCACAAACACTCTCGTATGGACTGCAGAGTTGTCGTCGAGGCAGCCGTCCCCGTCTACGACGTGGGCACGGCGGACGAGGCCGTACGGATTGCCATCTCGAAGACGGGCGAGATGCTCAATCCCGACCTCAACTACGTCGAGATAAACATGGGCGAGCGGAGTTGCCCTCACTGCGGCGAAGAACTCGAACCGGCGTTCATCGCCGCCGACGAGAGCCTCGTGGCACTCGAACTCGAAATGACGGTGTTCAACGTCGAGCGAAACGAGCACGCGGCCCGCATCGCCCGCAAGGAAATCGGTCAGCGACTGACGAACATCCCGCTCGAAGTGCTCGAAATCGAACGCCTCGAAGACGAAGACGAGGACGAGGACGACGAGGCAGAGACGACGGCGGCCGACGCGGATAGCGAGGAATCGGACGACGACATCTTACCGGAGTTCGAGGAGCTCATCGACGAGTAGCGGGCGCGGCCGTCCAACGAATGCGAGCGCTGTGGCTCGTGGTCGTCACTTATGGAGGAGTGGGGAAGGATTCAGTCCGCGGCGGCAGAAACAGGTTCTTTCTCGTCAGCAGTCATCTCCGAGGTGATTCCGTCGGCGATGGCGAAGACAGCGGCCTTGTGGTCCGTCTTCGACTTGTGGATGGATGTCGGCTTGACACCGAGTTCGGCGTACTCGTCGTGTTCGACGGTGGAGCCGGATTCTTGTTCGTAGTGATCCTGTACCTGTGCAAGCAGGCCGTGAAGATGGATGAGCTCCTGCTTCTTCATGGTCACCCGAGTCTAGTAGGTAGAGGGTTATAGTATTACTCTGAAAGTGGTTAACACACGACCCGGGGATGATAAAACGTGTACGACAGCCCCCGTCCGGCCCGAATAGCCATCGAGACGTGCCAGCAGTGACCACGGCCGTCGGCCTGAAAGATTTTTGCCGTCGGACCGACCACACCGTGATATGGACTACGACGATATGCTCGATCGGGCCGACGAGCAGACCCCGGAGATTTCGGGAACCTCCGAGCGGTTCGAGGTCCCGGACCCGGAGACGCGGACGGAGGGGAACGCGACGGTCGTCGAGAACTTTCAGGCGATCTGCGACCGGCTCAACCGCGACCCCGACCACGTCCTCCAGTTCATCCAGACGGAAGTCGGGACGAGCGCCCACATCGACGAGCGCGGCCGCGCCCGCCTCAAGGGGTCGTTCGGCGCGGACCGACTCGCCGACGTGCTGGACGCGTATCTCGACGAGTTCGTGCTGTGTCCGGAGTGTGGCCTCCCCGACACCCGTCTCGAACGCGAGGGAGACGCCGTGCTCCTCCGCTGTGAGGCCTGTGGTGCCCGGTCGCCGACCGGGGAGTAGGACGAGTCCTTACTGTAACCCCTTCAGGGTCTGCAAGTCGCGGTCCGTGCGCGTGAACTCCGCGAGCCGTCTGCTCGCGTGGCAGTTCGGACAGTGAAATAGCGTATCGTGTGTCGGTAGGTCGCTCGGCGTCGACTCCCAATCTTTCGTGCATTCAGGACAGAGTAACCGAACGTACGCTTCTTCCATGTGTGGTATTGACACACAGCGACACCAGAAAAAGATTGCCTTCGCCCCAGTCTACTGCCTCTGCTTTCGGCGCACGGGCTTCCTGACCGCGCTCAGGCCGGTACGTCCTCGGCTTCGAGGAGTTCCTTGTACCGGTTGCGGATAGTGACCTCCGAGATATTGGCGACTTCGCCGACTTCGCTCTGGGTCACCTTCTCGTTGGTGAGGAGGGCCGCCGCGTACACCGCGGCCGCCGCGAGACCGACCGGCGACTTCCCGGAGAGGAGTCCGGCCCGACGCGCCTTGTCGATGAGTTCGCGGGCCTGTCGTTCCGTCTCGTCGGACAGTTCGAGGTCCGAAACGAATCGCGGGACGTACTGCTCGGGGTCCGCGGGTTGGACTTCGAGGTTCAGTTCCCGGACGATGTAGCGGTAGGTCCGCGTGAGTTCCATCTTGTCGACCCGTGAGACGACGGCCATCTCGTCGAGCGACCGGGGACTCCCGGCCATCCGGGCGGAGGCGTACAGCGCCGACGTGGCGACGCCCTCGATGGACCGTCCGGGGAGGAGGTCCTCGTCCAGCGCACGGCGATAGATGACGCTGGCCGTCTCGCGGACGTTCTGCGGGAGGCCGAGCGCAGACGCCATGCGGTCGATTTCGCCGAGCGCCTGCTTCAGGTTGCGCTCTTTGGAGTCGCGAGTGCGGAAGCGCTCGTTCCACGTGCGCAGGCGTTGCATCTTCTGGCGCTGGCGCGACGACAGCGACCGCCCGTAGGCGTCCTTGTTCTGCCACCCGATGTTGGTCGAGAGGCCGCGGTCGTGCATCATGTTCGTCGTCGGCGCGCCGACGCGGGACTTCTGGTCACGCTCCGAGGAATCGAAGGCGCGCCACTCCGGCCCGCGGTCGATGCTGTCTTCCTCGATGACGAGACCGCAGTCTCGACAGACCGTCTCGCCGTGCTCCGTGTCTGTGGTGACGTCGCCGCCACACTCCGGACAGACGTCTTCTCGTTCCGTCGTCTGCTCTTCGATTTCGCTCTCCTGCGTTCGTTCTCTGGTACTTTCGTGGACTGGTGATTCACTCATGATGGGGATGGTCCCGGGTTGCCGGGTGCGTAATTTATAAACGCCCTTGCCGAAGCGCTCGTTACCAATAGTAAGTCCGACAACTATTTAAATGTTTCCCCAACTCTAGCCCAAAATCGACAGACAACGACAGGACACGTGGTATCATGTCGCAAAAGAGAGATACTTATAGCTACCGGCGGCTGGCGATGAACGCGACAGCGAGTAGCGCGAGCAGTGCCACCACCGCGGTGAATCCGGGCCCCGACCCACCGGTCGTCACCTCCGTCTCGCCGTCCGCGGCCGGTATCGCGATGGTCACGTCCGCGACGGCTGACGAGATGAAGTCCGGTCACCGAAGAGACTCAAAACGTACATTTCAGTCGCTCGTCAGTCCCACGTTACCCACGCCAGCACCGCCAGCCCCACCGTTTCGAGGACGTGCAGGACGACCATCGCCTGCCACGCCGGGTCGGGGACCGCGGTGCTGAACCAGTCCGCGAGAAGCGGGTCCAGCAGGTAGAAGTACAGGGCGAACGCGTTCTCGCCGAACAGGAACACCCCGAACAGCAGGAGACCCAGCGTGTGTTTCGACCGTATCTGCACGTAGTTCCGCCCCCAAACAGCGACCAACACGACCAGTAAGGCCATGTTGAGGGCGACGGCGACACGGGCGACGTCAATCCAACCGACCATTGTTCACTCCTTCCAGACTCCGGCGGATATACTCTTTCCCAAATTCAACCAGACTCACTCTGCGGCCTCCATTATCTCCTCGACTGTGTCCCAGTAGTTCCGGACGCGGTCGGAGGGGAGGTAGACGGCCCCGTAGTCGTCGCCGCTGTCGACGACGATGTCGTTGTCGGCGAGCACGTCCAGATGATGCCGGACCGTCTTGTAGTCCAAATCGAGGTTCTCGGACAGTTTGTTGGCGTTTCGAGGCCGCTCGTCCAACGCCTTGAGGATGCGGATGCGGTTCGCTCCGCCCCGCGTACTCGTCAAGACGTACCACAGCACGGCCTCCATCGTCGGGGTAGACTCGGGGCCGATACGTAAGCCCACCGCAAGGTTGCGTACACGACCGTCACTGCGTGAAGAGATGCCCCTCTGTGGGCACGTCGAACAGGCCGATTCGCGCGCCCGCGTCCAGCCACGCGTGCCCGTAGGAGAACGACGCCAGCGCGTTCACGAGGTCGTCGTCGTCGCGGAAGTGTCGCCCGTCGTCCAGATACGCCGATGCCATCTCCTCGCAGTCGAGAGCGGCGTCGTGCATCGGCGTTCCCTCTGGCGGGGCGATTTCGGCGGCGTCCAGCGCCTCGGCCAGCAGTCCCTCGTAGCGGTCGGTCTTCTCGTGGATGTCGGCGGCCATACCCGACCGGAGCGACGGCGGCGGCGTAAACGTGTCGGGGGCCACTGCACGCGCTCGACACGACAGCGCAAGGTAAATACGCCACTGCGGAGTAACACGAGTAATGACAGACGCCGAGGAACACCGCCGACTCATCGTCGCGGGAACGGGTATCGCCGGACTGACGGCGGCCATCTACGCCGCCCGGTCGAACAACGACCCCCTCGTCCTCGAAGGGGACGAACCGGGCGGGCAGTTGACGCTGACCAGCGAAGTCGAGAACTACCCCGGGTTCCCCGAGGGAATCTCCGGCCCGGACCTCATCAACAAGATGAAAGAGCAGGCCGAGCAGTTCGGCTCCGACCTGAAACACGGCATCGTGGAGTCCGTAGACGACAGCGAGCGCCCGTTCCGGGTCGAACTCTCGAACGGCGACGTGTACACGACCGACGCCTTCGTCGCCGCCTCGGGGGCCAGCGCTCGGACGCTGGGCGTCCCCGGCGAGGACGAACTGATGGGCTACGGCATCTCGACGTGTGCGACCTGTGACGGCGCGTTCTTCCGCGGCGAGGACATGCTGGTCGTCGGCGGCGGTGATGCCGCGATGGAGGAGGCACACTTCCTCACGAAGTTCGCCGACACGGTGTACATCGCCCACCGCCGCGAGGAGTTCCGCGCCGAGGACTACTGGATAGACAAGGTCCAGAAGAAGGTCGACGCGGGCGAAATCGAAATCATGCGCAACACCGAGGTGCTGGAGATGCACGGCTCTCCCGAGGAGGGCGTCGACCACGTCACCCTCGCACGGAACGAGTCGGGCTACCCCAGCGAGAACCTCGACGACGAGGGGACGGAGGTGTTCGACTTCGACGTGGGCGCGGTGTTCGTCGCCATCGGCCACACGCCGAACACGGACTACCTCGAAGACACCGGCGTCGAACTCGACGAGACGGGCTACATCGTGACGAAAGGCGGGAAGGGCGCGAACCAGACGGCCACCGACGTCGACGGTCTGTTCGGCGCTGGCGACGTGGTGGACTACCACTACCAGCAGGCGGTCACCGCCGCCGGGATGGGCTGTCAGGCCGCCATCGACGCCGACGACTACCTCGAAGACCTCGCCGAAGCGGAGAGCGAGGCCGAATCCGAGGCCGCCCCCGAAGCCGCGGACGACTGAGGACGAAACTCACAGAGCGGCCCGCGAACCGATAGCCGACCGACGCAGCCAGTTTTCTCACGCACGAACCCGATAGACCCTTCCGTCGGGTCGACGAAAGGGGTGCTATGGCTGACGACACCGTCACCCTGACCATCGAGAGCGACGACGCGAGCGACGAACTCACCGTGCCGACGGAACTGCTGGACATGCTCCGCGAGGAGGCCGACGAGTCGGACCCTCAAGTCGTCGGCGACATCGCCATGTTCGGACTGGCCCAGCGCATCCACGGCGCGGTCCACCACAGTCAGGGCGAACCCGCCGAGGAAATCGCCGACCTCGAATCGCTCACGCTCGACCTCTTCGAGGAGCGGTTCGGCGCTTCCTTCGGCGAACTGACCGGCCACGACCACTAAACGAACCGCGCGCTATTCTTCGACCGACCACGTCAACAGGACGCCGTCGTCCAGACGCTCGACATCTCGGAGTTCGAGCGCCGGGAAGTCCTCGACGAACCCCTCGCCGTCGGCGAGCGTCGGCGCGTCCCTCCCGCCCAGTATCTTCGGCCCGACGAACACAGAGAGTTCGTCGACCAGGCCCTCCTCGAACAGGCCGAAGATGAGTTCGCCGCCGCCTTCGACCATCAACTGGTCGATGCCCTCGCCTTCGAGTTTCGCCAGCACCGTCCGCAGGTCGACCCGGTCCTCCCCGGCGGCGATGACGTACGCGCCCGTCTCCTCCATCTGTTCGATGAAGTCCGGCGGCGCGGCCTCGCTGACCAACAGATACGTCTCCGCCGAGTCGTCGAGAATCCGGGCGTCCGGCGGCGTCCGGACCCGGGAATCGGCGACGACGCGGGCCGGGTTCGGGGAGTCGCCGCGTTCGCGCCGGGCGGCCCGTCGTTCGGGGTCGTCGACGGTCAGCGACGGGTCGTCGGCCAACACCGTGCCGACGCCGACCATGACCGCGTCGCTGTCGGCCCGCAACTGGTCGACCCGGTCGAAGTCCTCCGGGCCGGAGATAGCGATTTGTTCGCGCCGCCGCGAGGAGAGTTTGCCGTCGGCGCTCATCGCGGCGTTGACAACCACGTGCATACCACGGGCCAAGCGAGTGGGGGAAAAACGGGTTTCGGTTCACCCCGTCACGAGGAGTCCGAGTCCGGCTTGCGCGCGAGTTTGTTGACGTCGAGCGACTTCGTCTGCCCGGCCGCCGTCCGGAGTTTGAGCGTCGTCCCGTCGATGAGCAGTTCGTCCACGTCGAGCGTCGTCTCGCTGGTCCAACCGCGCAACCGGACCATCCCGGCCTCGTCTATCTCGATGAACGTCCGCGGTTTCTTCGATGCCCCCATCGTCCAGGTTTCGCCCCCGATAGAGAGTTCCTGCCCGCCGCGTTTCGCCCAGCGGAACACGCAGGCGTGCTGCTGTCGCGGTTCGTCGCCCCTGTCGTGGTCGACGCGAGACCACGTCTCGTAGTCGACACCGAACTGCGCCGCCCACAGTTCCAGATACTCGAAGTCGAACCGCTTCTTGCCGTCGTCGTCGCGGCCGCTCCGCCAGATGACGTGCGAGTTCGACGGCTTGGAGCCGAAGATACCGGCCACGCTATCGCACGACCCCCGTAGCGGCCGCAGTCGGCGCCACTCGCGTCGGTCGCGACCCCGCGAACCACACGCTCGGTCCGTCGACTCTGGTTCCGAAGTGGCCCACCACGTCCTGAATCATTCGGGCTGTCGCAATTAAGCGTACCGCGACTTGTGTCCCGAGTGACGGATAGACTCAGAGCGCCCCACAAACCCTTTTCTCCACCCCCCTCGAACGACTCCCTGATGTCTCTCGAAGACCATGCCGAGGAGCTCGCCTCCGACCTCGGCGTCGACAAAGCGGAGGTCAAACGCGACCTAGAGAACCTCGTCAACTACTCCGTGCCGATGGACGAGGCCAAGCAGAGCCTCAGACGGAAGTACGGCGACGGCAGTTCCGGCGGCGGTGGTGACGGCACGCCGTCGAGTAAGGCCATCAGCGAGGTGTCGACCGACGACTCGAACGTGACGGTCACCGCCGTCGTCCGCACGTCTGGTCGCCGGTCCATCCAGTACAACGGCGAGGAACACGTCATCCGCGAGGGCGAACTCGCCGACGAATCGGGCACCATCTCTTACACCGCGTGGGACGGCTTCGACGCCGACCTCGAACCCGGACAGACGGTGCAGTTCGGGAACGCCGGTGTCCGCGAGTGGGACGGCAAGCCCGAACTCAACCTCGGACAGAGCACCCAGGCCACCGTCGTGGACGAGACGCTCGATATCGACGTGGCCGTGGGCGGCGAGTCCCGCCTCGCGGACCTCGAACCCGGCGACCGGGGCATCACCGTCGAGGTGCAGATACTCGAGTGCGAGGAGAAGGTCATCGACGGCCGCAACGGCGAGACGACCATCCTGAGCGGCGTCATCGGCGACGACTCGGGCCGCCTCCCCTTCACCGACTGGGAGCCACACGACGGCATCGAACCCGGCGCGTCCGTCCGCATCGAGGAGACGTTCGTCCGCGAGTTCCGCGGCGCGCCGTCGGTCAACGTCTCGGAGTTCTCGACGGTGACGCCGCTGTCCGAGTCGGTCGCCGTGACCGAGGACGCTCCGCGGCTGTCGATTCGGGAGGCCGTCGAGAGCGGCGGCCAGTTCGACGTGGAACTGGTCGGCAACGTCATCCAGATTCGTGACGGCTCCGGCCTCATCGAACGCTGTCCCGAGTGCAGTCGGGTCGTCCAGAACGGCCAGTGTCGCTCTCACGGGGCCGTCGAGGGCGAAGACGACCTGCGGACGAAGGCCATCTTGGACGACGGGACGGCGACGGTCACCGCCATCCTCGGCGCGGACCTCACCGCCGAAATCTACGGCGGCGACTTGGACGACGCCCGCGAACACGCTCGCGACGCGATGGACAAGGAAGTCGTCGCCGACCGCATCGCCGAGCGAGTGGTCGGCCGCGAGTACGTCGTCCGCGGGTCGCTGTCGGTCGACGAGTACGGCGCGAACCTCAACGCCAGCGAGTTCGACGAGGCCGACGACGACCCCGCCGACCGCGCCGCCGCCCTCATCGAGGAGGTCGAGGCATGAGCGAGTCCGAGGACAGCGGACCGGGACGCCGCGAGGTGGCCCACCGCCTGTTCGCCGCGGAGTTCGACGACTCGGACTTCTCGTACTCCGAATCCGACGAGGAGCGTGCCCCGAACTACGTCGTGACGCCGACCGGCGCGCGCGTCAACCGGATGTTCGTCGTCGGTGTCCTCACCGAAATCGAGAACGTGAACGAGGAGGTCCTGCGGGCGCGCATCGTCGACCCGACCGGCCCCTTCGTCGTCTACGCCGGGCAGTACCAACCCGACGCGTTGGCGTTCCTCGAAGCCGCGACGCCGCCGCTGTTCGTCGCGGTCACCGGGAAGGCCCGAACCTTCGAACCGGAAGACGGCGACCGGGTGTTCACCTCTATCCGGCCGGAGTCCATCAGTGAGGTCGACGCCGAGACGCGCGACCGCTGGGTGGTCCAGGCCGCAGAGCAGACCGTCGCCCGCGTCGGCGCGATGGCGGGCGCGAAACAGTCGGCCCTCACCGGCGACGAACTCCACGCCTCGCTGGTCGAGTCGGGCGTCGAGGAGAGTCTCGCCGCCGGAATCACGCTCGCGTTGGACCACTACGGGACGACGGGTGACTACTTACAGGCGGTTCGCGACCTGTCGCTCGACGCCGCCCGCGTCGTCTCCGGTGACCTCGACGAAGCGGGGTCGCTGTCGCTGTCGCCCGGCGAGGGCGGCGACGACCCGCTGGCGCTGCTGGCGGACCGCGACGTGAGCGCCGCCGACGCCGCCTCAGCCGCGGACACCGAACAATCGGAGACCGAGGCGGACGCCGAGTCACCGTCCACGGCAGAGACGGCGACCGAACCCGCCGCTGAGTCGACGACTGAACCGGAATCAGCGCCGGTGCCAGAGTCAGAACCCGAACCGTCGTCCGAACCGGAAACGGAGACCGAATCGACGACGGCCGAGCAGACCGCGACAGAGACGGAGAGCGTCGGGACGGCCGACGCCACCGCCGACGCGGGCGAGACGGTCGCGCCGACCGAGACACAGACCGAGACGGCCTCGGCGTCGAGCGAGAACCTCACCGCGGACGACGAACTCGGCGACTTCGACGCTGGCGGCGTCGGCGACGAGGACGGAGACGAGGGCGGCGCGGACGACGGGGACGAGGTGGACGACTTCGACGGCGAGTTCGAACTCGACGACGACGAGCGCGAGGAGATAGAACAGGAGTACGGGACCGACTTCCAGACCGGTACCGAAGTCGACGACCCCGGCGAGGCCGACATCGAGACGCCGGACCCCGACGAGTTGGCCGAGGCGACCGACGCTGGCGCGCCCGCGGGGGCCGCCGACGCGGACACGGCCACCGACGCGGGCGGTGCGCCCGTCGGCGACGAGTCGGTCGAACCCGACGCCGCGGCGGCCACCAGCGACGCGCCCGTCGAGACGCCGGAGACGGCAACCGAGGAAGCCGCCGACGAGACGACGCCCGAAGCCGGGGCCGACGAGGCCGCCGAACCCGCCGAGGACGTGGACCTCGAAGACGCGGTCATGGAGGCCATGAAAGAACTCAACGACGGCGGCGGCGCGGACCGCGAGGCTGTCCGCGAGACGGTCGTCGAACGGTACGGGGCCGATTCGGACGCCGTCGAGGACGCGATTCAGGACGCGCTGATGGGCGGGCGCTGTTACGAACCCGACGACGGCAAACTCACGCCCATCTGAGGCGGGCCGCTTTTCTCCCGTCGTCGCCAACCCGACAGCGATGCGTGTCGAACCGGTCCCGGGCGAACCCGCCGCCACCGTCCGCGCCGACGGGAACCGTCTGTTAGTCCTCGCAGACTACCACGCGGGCCTCGAAGCAGGCCTGCGCTACGAGGGCGTAGAGCTCCAGTCGGCCGCCGAGCGCCGCCGCGAGCGAGTGCTGGCCCTACTGAACCGGACCGGCGCGGACCGCCTCGTCGTCCTCGGTGACCTCGGCCACGCCATCGGCGACCCGTTCGACGACGAGCGCGAGGAGTTGGCGGCCCTGTTCGACGCCGTCGACGTGCCCGTGACGCTCGTGAAGGGCAACCACGACGGCGACTTGGAGAGCGTGTTCGAGGCCTTTGGCGTCGACGTGACGATGACGCCGGGCCACGGGGTCCGCCTCGGCGAAGTGGGATTCGTCCACGGCCACACGTGGCCGTCGCCGGACGTGCTGACGGCGGAGGTAGTCTGTATGGGCCACGAGCACCCCGTGGTCCGTCTGGAGGACGAGGTGGGCGGGACGCGAAAGGAGCGGACGTGGCTCCGCGGGTCGCTCGTCGCCGACCCTTTTACCGACCACTACGGGCACGACGTGGCGCCGACGGCCGACCTCGTCGTCTTCCCGGCGTTCAACGACCGCTCGGGCGGAACGTGGGTCAACGTCGACGGGCAGGACTTTCTCGCACCGTTCCTCCCCGACGGGATGACCGGAACGGAGGCGTTCTTACTCGATGGAACGCGCCTCGGGCAGTACCGCCGAGTCTGAGAGAACTACTCCGCCAGCGCGGCTTCGAGTCTGTCGACGAGTTCCGTGTTGCCGAGATACGTCGGCGTCCGGCCGTGGAGGCCGTCCGGGTCCACGTCGAGTAGCGACTGCTGGCCGTCCGACGAGCCACCACCGGCCGCCTCGACGAGGTACGCCAGCGGCGCGGCCTCGAAGTGGACGCGCAGTTTCCCGCCGGGATACGTCTCCGTGGCCGGGTAGCCAAAGAGGCCGCCGTACTCCAAGACCTGCGCGAGGTCCGCGACGGTCGCACCGCCGTACCGGAGTTTCAGTTCACGGGCGAGTTGCTGGGCGAACTCGTTGACCCGGTCGGTGCGCTCGCCCGTCTTGCCCGCGATGCCGACGACGGTGGCTTCCTCGGGGAGCGTGAACGTCCCCCAGCGCTCGCTGTAGCCGTCCCGGAGGAGGTACTCTTGGACCACGTCGCGGTCCTCGCGAGCGACGGTCATCGTGGTGTACGGGCCGTACAGCACCATCATCGAGGCGACCATGTCACGGCCCGTCGCCGGGAGGTCCGAGTCGTAGACGCCGACGATAGTGCCGACGGAGTTGTTCGAGGCGAGATTGGCCGACCCGTCCAGCGGGTCGATGGCGACGGTGTACCCCTCGCCGCAGTCGACCACGTCCTCTCGCTCCTCGCTCGCGTAGCCGCCGACGCCGTCGACGTAGCTGAGCGCGTCCCAGAACAGGTCGTCCGCCCACACGTCGCCGCCGACCTGTTGCTCGCCGCTGGGGTTCTCTGTTCCCGACCGGTTGGCGTAGTTGGCGAGGTTGCTCCGGAGGTAATGGGCGGTGTCTTTCACCGCGCGTTCGATGTCGTCCAGCGTGTTCATCGCTCGGCCCTCGCTCGGTCCGCGCTCGTGTGCATGTCACCGAGAGGTCGAACGCCCACCGACATAAGGTTAGACGTGTCCCTTCGGTAGCAGGTCGTCGAACCGCTGGTCGTCCAGCCAGTCACAGAGCCGACAGAGATGGTCGAGCGCTGCCGCGAACAGTTCCGCGCCCGCGTCGGCGGAGGCGTCGGTCTGGTCGCCGAAGACGCCGTTGTCCGTGGTGTCGATTGCATCGTAGAAGGTGCGAGCGCCGTGGACGCGGCCGGTCGTTTCGTCGAACTCGGCCAGTCCCCCGTCGCGAGCGTCCGCGATACGGTCCTCGTGGACCAGTTCGGGCGCGAGGTGCTGGATGAGGGCCGTCTCTTTCGGCCCGCCGTGCGGTCCGGGCGTCTCGAACAGTTCCTCGATGCGCTCGATGATGCTCTCGTCCCACATCCACTCGATGGCGTACATCGTCCCGTCGTCGCGGAGACGACGGCCCACTTCCCGCAGGTGTTCGACGTTACCGCCGTGGGCGTTGACGTAGACGACGCGGTCGATGCCGTGTGACGCGAGGTTCCGAGTGACGCTCTCGACGTAGTCCCGGAACGCGGGCGCGTCGGCCCACATCGTGCCGTGGAACTGCCGGTGGTGGGAACTCACGCCGATATTGACTGTCGGCGTACAGAGATAGCCCGTCTCTTCGGCGGCGGCGCGGGCCAACGACTCGGCGATGATGTGGTCGGTTCCCTCCGGGAGGTGCGGCCCGTGCTGTTCGGTCGACCCGAGCGGAACCAGCGCGAGCGACTCCGACTCGAAGTACGATTCGAGGTCCGGCCACGCCTCGTCGGCGAGATACATACGTCACGTCCGTTCGGGACGCCCTTCAACGTACCCGACAACTCGGGACACGGTGTGCTTAACCCGACGTAGTCGCTAGGAGAGGGCGATGAGCGACGGGGTGACGCAGGGCCAAGACGCGTTCACGGCGCTCGGGAACGAGGTTCGCGCCGCCCTCTCGGAGCGCGGGTTCGCGACGCCGACGGAGCCACAGCGAAAGGCCATCCCGAAACTGGCGCGCGGCGACGACGCCCTCGTCGTCGCGCCGACGGGCACCGGCAAGACGGAGACGGCGATGCTTCCGGTGCTTGACGCCCTCGTGCGCGACGAGGACGAGGGCGAGCGGTTCGGCATCGGCGCGCTGTACATCACCCCGCTCCGGGCGCTGAACCGCGACATGCGCGAGCGGTTGGAGTGGTGGGGCGAGACGCTCGGCCTCGACGTGGACGTGCGCCACGGCGACACCACGCAGTACCGGCGGAGCCAGCAGGCCGACGACCCGCCGGACGTGTTGGTGACGACCCCCGAAACCCTGCAGGCGATGCTCACCGGGTCGAAACTCCGGGTCGCGCTGGAAGACGTGGAACACGTCGTCGTCGACGAGGTCCACGAACTCGCCGCCGCCAAGCGGGGCGCGCAGTTGACCGTCGGCCTCGAACGCTTGCGGGAAGTCGCGGGCAGGTTCCAGCGAATCGGCCTCTCGGCGACGGTCGGGGACCCGCAGGAAGTCGGCCGCTTCCTGACCGGCGGCGGCCCGTGTTCGGTCGTGGAAGTCGACATCGGCAGTCGCCTCGACGTAGAAGTGGTCCGCCCGGAGGTCACCGACCGCGACGAACGCCTCTCCAGCGAACTCGTCACGGACGCCGAGACGGCCAGTCACGTCCGGTTCATCGACGACCTGATAGCCGAGAACGAGTCGGTCCTGCTGTTCGTCAACACCCGACAGACCGCCGAAGCGCTCGGCTCGCGGTTCAAGGAACTCGGGACGAACCTCGGCGTCCACCACGGGTCCCTCTCGAAGGAGGCCCGCATCGACGTGGAAGACCGGTTCAAAGCCGGGGAACTCGACGCGCTTCTGTGTACCTCCTCGATGGAACTGGGCATCGACGTTGGCCGCGTCGACCACGTCGTTCAGTACGGCAGTCCGCGACAGGTGTCCAGACTGGTCCAGCGTGTCGGCCGCGCGGGCCACCGCCGCGACCAGATATCGTCGGGGACGGTGGTGACGACCCACGCCGACGACACGCTGGAAGCGCTCGCAATCGCCCGACAGGCGCGAAACGGCGACGTGGAACCGGCCGAGATTCACGACGGGAGCCTCGACACCGTCGCCAACCAGATTGCGGGCATCGTGATGGACTTCGGCGAGGTGCGAGCGATGGACGCCTACCGGATACTCACTCGCGCGTACCCGTTCCGCGACGTGGACGAGGACGCGTTCAAATCGGTGGTTCGGGAACTGGCCGCGAACAACGTCGTCTGGCTGGACGAGAAGCGAGACACCGTCGAGAAGCGCCGCGGGACGTGGCAGTACTTCTACCAGAACCTCTCGATGATTCCCGACGAGGCCACCTACGACGTGGAGGACGTGGCCTCGGGCCAGCAAGTCGGGACGCTCGACGAGCGGTTCGTCGTCAACTTCGCCACCCCCGGCGAGGTGTTCGTCCAGCGCGGCGAGATGTGGCGCATCACCCACATCGACGAGGAGGAAGAGACGGTCACCGTCTCACCCATCGAGGACCCCGCCGGGGAGGTGCCGTCGTGGACCGGGTCGGAGATTCCTGTCCCGAAAGCCGTCGCCCGCGAGGTGGGCGAGCTGCGGCGCGTCGCCGGACGGCAACTGCAAGAGGGTGCGCCCGCCGATTCGGTCGCCAACCACGTCGCCGCCCGGTACGACGCCGACGCCGAGACGGTGGCCGACGGCCTCTCGCAACTGGAGGGTCACGACGCCCCGATACCCGACGACGGGACGATGCTCGTCGAGTTCCACGGCCGGGAAGTCGTCGTCAACACCTGCAACGGTCACCAGATAAACGAGACGCTGGGCCGGGTGCTGTCGTCGCTACTGGGTCAGCGGGCCGGGTCCTCCGTGGCGATGGAGGTGGACCCCTACCGCATCGAACTCGAAGTCCCGCGGCGCATCACCGCGGGCGACGTGGTCGAAGTGTTGGAGGAGACCGACCCGGACCACCTCGGTCCCCTCGTCGAACTGAGCCTGAAGAACGCCGACGCGCTGAAGTTCAAACTCGCGCAGGTCGCCACGAAGTTCGGGTCGCTCAAGCGCTGGCGCGGCCGCGGGTCGACGAACTTCGGTCGCGACCGACTGCTCGCGGCGCTGGAGGACACGCCGATGTACGAGGAGGCCCTGCGAGAGGTTCGTCACGAGGACTTGGCGCTGGACGAGACCGCGGACCTCCTTCGGGACCTGCAATCCGGCGATATCGCCCTCGAAACCGTCGCAGACCGCACGCCGGTCGGCCTCGGCGGGCGCTCCTCAGGTCGGGAACTCCTCTCACCGGAGAACGCCGACGCGAGCGTCATCGAGACGGTCAGAGAGCGCATCCAGAGCGACCGAGTCATCCTCCTCTGCCTGCACTGTCAGGAGTGGGACCGCAAACAGCAGGTCGGCCGCGTCCGCGACCAACCCGAATGTCCGGAGTGCGGGTCGACGCACGTCGCCGCGCTGAACCCGTGGGCGGAGGAAGTCGTCGCCGCAGTGCGGGCCGACGAGAAAGACGACGAGCAAGAGAAGATGACCGAACGCGCCTACCGCGCCGGGTCGCTCGTCCAGAGCCACGGGAAGCAGGCCGTCGTCGCCCTCGCGGCCCGCGGCGTCGGGCCGCACAACGCCGCGCGCATCATCAATCGCCTGCGCGAGGATGAAGACGAGTTCTACCGCGACATCCTCCGGCAGGAGCGAGAGTACGCCCGGACCCAGTCGTTCTGGGGGTAGGCGTTCGCTCGGCTCAGCTCAGTTGCCGAATCGACTCGCGGAGCGACGGCTGAGTGGGTCGTCGAGTCGCCTTCGAGATGTCCGTCAGGGGTCGTCGTCCGTCTCGTCCTCGTCGAGTCCGGCCATCTCGTGGAGCGGGCCGGGTTCGCCGCGGGCCTGTCGCGCGGCGCGTCCGGCGACCCGGCGCGCGAGCAGAAGGGCGACGACGGCGGCCAAACCGAGGACACTGACGACGACGGCGGTTCCGTCCGGTACCACGGACGGCCCGCCCGAGAGGGCGTCGGAGGCGACGGCGAGGACCACCGCACCGACGCCAGCGACGACGAGATAGAGACCGCGCGCGAGGGCCGCGCTGGGGTTCGGAAGGCGTGATAAGTACGCCGCCGGGGCGACCCACCCGACGAACAGCAACCCAGCGAGCACCGGGAGCGAGAGGCCCCCGACGGCGATGACGACGGCGTAGCCGACGAGCGGACTGATGGCGATACCGAGCGCGAGACCGGCGAGTAACACCGCCCAGCGAGGGGCTTCCCGCGGTCCGGCGTCGAACGCCGCGTCCATCCGTTCGTCGAGCGCCGCGGCCACCGCTGGCGGGAGTAGTTGCTCGCCGCAGGACGGGCATTCGACCGTCACCGGCGGGGCGGACTCGCCGCAGGCCGGACACGATGGGGCCTCGTCGGCGCGCCACTCGTCCATAGGACCCGCTTACTCCCCCGGGGGCTTGAGTGGCCCGGCCGCCAGTCGCCCGTTCCCGACGGGGACGCACTGGAACCGAAACGGAGACCGAGTGACGCCGTGAACCGTCGTCGAGCGCGAGGGAGAGCATGATAAACGCCTAAATCGGCCCCGCTCGTCGGGCCGTCCATGCGACTGGAGGAGTACTGGGGTATCGGCCCGAAAACGTCCGACCTGTTGGCCGAGGAACTGGGCGTCGAACGGGCCATCGAGGCTATCGAGGCGGCGGACACGCGCGCGCTGACCGCGGCCGGACTCTCGCGGGGCCGCGCGACGCGCATCCTCCGGCGGGCCACCGGCGCGGAGTCGATGGACCTGCTGGCGACGCGGGACACCCGCGACGTGTACAAGGAACTGCTCGACTTGGCGGAGGAGTACGCCGTCACGCCCGACGCCGCCGACCGCATTCGAGTCCTGACGCCGCTGCCGACGCGAGAAGCGATGACCGACCGCCTCGACGAGGTGCTCGAAGCGACCGAAACGTGGCGGACGCTCGGCGAGGCGGACCAACGGGCCGTCCTCGACGCCTTCGAGACGTACGACGTGGAGGGCGGCGAACGCTCGGCCGTCGAGACGGCGCTCGCCCTCAAGCAGACGGGCATCGAGGGCGGTATCTTCGAGCAAACCGCGAACCTCGACGCCGACGCCCTCGAAGACGCGCGGGCCGCGCTCGTCGGACTCGCGGGCGAGGGCGACCGCGTGGGCGACGGGGCCGACGACGAACTCGACCGCCTGCGGACGCAGTTGGGGCAAATCGAGGACCTCGCGGCGGCGACCCCCGAGGTGGCCGAGGCCGTCCAAGACGGAGCGCGACGACCATCGGAGTTTCAGGACGCGCTGGTGCGACACGTCACCGACCAGACGGGCGTCGACGGGACGCGGGTCCGGGACGCGATGCCGAGCGAGGCGACGGACGCACAGGACTTCGTGGACGCCGCCCTGCGCAAACTGCGGCGGGCGCTCCGGACGGCCGTCGAGGAGCGCGAACGGACCGTCGCCGAGAGCCTCGAAGACGACCTCGCGGCCGCCCGCGACGACGTGGACGCCGCCGTCGCCGCCGTCGACTCGCTCGCCCTCTCGGTGTCGCTGGCGCGGTTCGCCGTCGCTTACGACCTGACACGGCCGACGTTCGTCGACCGCGAGACCATCGCCGTTCGTAACGCCCGAAACCTCGCGCTCGCGGACGTCGACGCGGTCCAACCGGTCACCTACGCCGTGGGCGACCACGACCTGGAGGTCCACAGCGCCAACGCGCCGCCGAGCGGCGACCGCGTGGCGGTCCTCACCGGCGCGAACTCCGGCGGGAAGACCACTCTCTTAGAGACGCTGTGTCAGGTGCAACTGCTCGCGCAGATGGGGTTGCCCGTTCCCGCGGAGGCCGCCGAAGTCGGACTGGTCGACACCGTCGTCTTCCACCGCCGCCACGCCTCGTTCAACGCGGGCGTCCTCGAATCGACGCTCCGGTCGGTCGTCCCGCCGCTGACCGGCGGCGACCGGACGCTGATGCTCGTCGACGAGTTCGAAGCCATCACGGAACCCGGGTCGGCGGCGAACCTGCTCCACGGCCTCGTCACGCTGACCGTCGAACGCTCGGCACTCGGCGTCTTCGTCACCCACCTCGCGGCGGACCTCGAACCGCTCCCCGAGGAGGCCCGGACCGACGGCATCTTCGCCGAGGGACTGAACCAGGACCTGGACTTGCAGGTGGACTACCAGCCGCGTTTCGGCACGGTCGGGAAGTCCACGCCGGAATTCATCGTCTCCCGACTGGTCGCCAACGCGGGCGACCCCGTCGAGCGGAGCGGGTTCGAGACGCTGGCGCGGGCCGTCGGCGAGGAAGCCGTCCAGCGAACCCTCTCGGACGCGCTCTGGACCGAGGGCGAGTAACTGCCCCGATGCGAGGGTTCAGGTATCTGGAGTCGCTATCTTGACACGATGATACGTCGACTCCTCCCGGCCGGATACGCGTGGATGGTCGTCCAAGGTCTCCTCGCCGTCTTCCTCCCACGGCAGGCGATCAAACTGAACGCTAAGCTCCTCCTCTCGGGCTACGAGAACCCCGGTGACCTCGAACCCAAGGACTGGTACGTTCGGTCGACCCGGATCGCAGGCGTCGGCATGCTCGTCACCGGCCTGACCGGACTGCTCGCCGGAGAACTGGGTCCCGAGGACGACGCGGACGACGAAGACGACGCGGACGAGGACCTCGTCGAGATAACCGAAGTCGAAGACGCGGCCTGACGCGGTCGCACCGCTATTTTCGAACCGGCGTCACCCCTCGAAACCGGAACCGCAAAATCCCGCGTGGTCACCGACGGCGGGTGCGTCGGTAGTCGTCGTCGCCATCTGTCCGTGTTCGTCGCTGCATTTCGAGAGCCATGAGATACGTCGTTCGCATGCTTCTCCTCGCCCCGTCGGGGGTCGAACCCGAAACCGGCCGCGGCCGGTGTCCGCCG
The DNA here is from genome assembly GCF_024218775.1 of Haloarcula marina. Lineage (NCBI taxonomy): Archaea > Methanobacteriati > Methanobacteriota > Halobacteria > Halobacteriales > Haloarculaceae > Haloarcula > Haloarcula marina. The sequence continues at coordinate 2,240,662 of NZ_CP100404.1, forward strand.
GTGGACACAGGGCGTCGAGCGGGTGGTGGCGAAGGGCTACCGCGAGTCGACGGCGATGTCGTCGACAGCGGTGACGCCGAACCCGTCGGCGAGTCGCTCTGCGACGGCCGTCCGCGGGTCCGTCTCCGCGGGAACCGCCACTCGTACCGTCGCGTCGGCCGAGACGCGGATGTCGGTGAACGTCGGCCGCACGCTCGTCACTTGCTGGACCGTGACGGCGGCCACGCCGTCGATGCGGCCGAGAACGGCGGCGACGCCGCTCTCTAGGTCACCGGTCTCGCCGCGGGGGACCCGAAGCGAGACGTCGACCGATGCGTCGACAGGGGGAGTCGCTTGGAGCGACATACGCCGACGACCGGAGTCGAACCGGCCCCGAAAGACGGGACGGGGGCTCACCGGGCGAGCCAGTCGGCACCGCGGCTACCGGCGGGTAGCGATGTCTCTCTGTGTCGATGCGTGATTCCCGACCACCGACGGCGCGGCGTCAGCGGGGGTCTGAGCCGACACACGGGCGGTATCGCACGCCGGTCAGCGGTACTGCCGGGTCCGGGGAGCGGAGAACCGGCGGTGGCGGGATGTCGTATCGAGGGCGCACCGCAGTAGGTGTCCGCGCGACCGGACGGCCGTCCCACGGTGTGCCGTGCCCCTTACACTCCGGGCAGGGGCGGCCGAGCGGTGACCCGACCACACCAATCCCCGAGAAGGGAAACCGGAGCCACGAGGCGTCCGGCGGCCACGGGCCCGCCTGCGTACAGGCGGGCGGCGGCGTCGGACGCTGGGATTGGTGCGGTCATAGTCATGGGTTCACCGAGTCGAAACGTCGAGTGTATTTTCAACAATGCGATGGCGTATATTAATTCTGTTGTACGGTTGATACCACATCGCACAGTCGGTGGTATTCCTGCGCGGTGAGAACCGTCTGCGGTTTTTACCCGCCTGTGCCGACGACGACTGCGTACGGACGACCGATGACGGACACACCCGCGTCGTCCCCGGAACTACGCATGACTGGTTCGATAACACGGCGACAGTTCGCGCAGGCGGCCGCCGGAGCGGCCGCGCTGGGCGCTACGGCGACGGTATCGGCACAGCAATCGTCCGAACCCGACTACGGCGGATGGTTCGACGGCGTCTCGAACTACGACGGGACCGTCGACGAAACGGGACAGGACACCGTCGAGATAGCCGTCGGCGCGCAGGGCAACAACGGCGCGTTCGCGTTCAGCCCCGCCGCCGTTCGCGTCTCCCCCGGGACGGAGGTGGTCTGGACGTGGACCGGCGAGGGCGGCAGTCACAACGTCGTCTCCCCGAGCGATGGTCCGCTCGACTCTGGCGAACTCACCTCCGACGAGGGGACAAGCTACTCGCACACCTTCGACAGCGAGGGCGTCTACAAGTACGTGTGTGAGCCACACGAGGCGTTGGGAATGAAGGGGGCCGTCGTCGTCGGGTCCGCCGGTGGCGGGAGCGGCGGCGGTGAAAGCGGAACTACGAGCGCGAACGCGAGCGACGAATCGACGGCGACGGTCACGGAAAACGCGGCAGGGAGCGCCGAGAGCGGGGCCGAAAACGGTACCGCGGAATCGGGACGCACTGGGTCCGCCGACGGCCCCGTCGCGGCGCTCGTCGCCGTCATCTCGATGGCCTTCTTCTCGCCGCTGGCGTTCGCCGCCGTCGTCCGTCGGAACCTCGACTGACCGGGTCGGCCTAGGACTTTCTCCCCGGCGGCCCCACTCACAGACGATGCCGTTCGAACTCCGTACTCATACCGCCGACATCGCCGTCGAAGCCACGGGGCCGACGCTCGGCGCGACGTTCGCCGCCGTCGCCGACGGCCTCGCCGCGGCGATGTGCGATGCGATACCCGACGACGGCGACCGGTTCGAAGTGACAGTCAGCGCCGAATCCCGCGAGGCGCTCCTGTTCGACTACCTCGACCGACTCATCTACGAGCGGGACGTTCGGAACGTCCTCCCGACGGACAACGAGGCCAGCGTCGAGGCGGGCGACGGCGACTGGCGCGTCGACGCCAGCGCCCGCGGCGTCCCGCTGTCTGCGGTGACTGCCCGGGAAATAAAGGCGGTCACGTACTCCGAGATGGCCGTAGGAGAGACCGAGAAGGGGTGGCGCGCCTACGTCGTCTTCGACGTCTAGCCGTCCAGCCGTTCGCCGCAGTCCGGGCAGAACGTCGGCGTTCGGTCGGCGGGCAGTTCCGTGCCGCACTCGTCACAGGTGCGGTCCCCGGCGAATCCGGCCCGGTCGGGCGAGAAGACGGCCGTGTCCTCGAACGGGTCGTCCTCGCCCTCGTCCTCGCCCTCGTCCTCGCCCTTGTCGTCAGTGGACAGATCGTCGACGGCGGCCAGCGCGGTATCCGCTTCGGCGGCGTCCGCGGCGTGGCCCGGCGAGAACACTCGGGTACTCGAGTCGTCGTCCCCGGTTGTCCCATCCGGTGCCGGACCGTCCGACACCGCCGCGTCCTCGACTGCCCCCGTCGGCGCGTCGGTGGACTCGGCAACTGCATCGGCGTCGTGGGTCGCCGTGCTCTCGTCCCGCCCGCCTGTCGGCGGCCCCCCACCACCGGACGCGTGCGCCCCGGGCCGCATCGTCGGGAACCGCTGTCCGGCCCGACGAGTCGGGTTTTCGAGCGGTGCGCGGCGGCGGACGGCGGCCCCGGCGGCGGTCTGTGCAAGCAGGTAGCCGCTCGCCAGAACCGCCGGTACCGAGACGAGAGCCGGCAGCGCGATGCCGCTGTCGACCCCGGCCACGGTGAGGCCTATCGAGACAACACCCGAGACGCCGCTCGCCGTCGCGACTTCGGCGAACTGCTCGCTCAGTCCCGCCAGCGCGGTCGCGTGGACGAGCCACGCCGCACCCAGCGCGACGGCAGACACCCAGCGGACGGCGCCGAACAGACGGGGAACCGACAGCGCGTACACGCGGTAACCGTACGCGATAGTTCGAACGAGGAGGTGGACACTCGCCACCAGCGCGACGGCCGTGAGCGGTGCGGACCGACCGACCGTGAGCGATGCGACGAGACAGCCGAGCATGACCAGCCCCGGCGGCGCGAGTAGTGTACTCGGGTGGTCGAGGCGATAGCGGGAGGCGAGGTTGCCGGTCTGGTTCAGAAACCGGCCGCCCGTGAGTCGGGACGCGACCAGCGCGGGGAGCACGAGCCACAGGACGACGGCCGCGGCCGCGAGGCCGGTCACCGCTTCGCCGCCGACGGTCGCGAGTGTACCGTCGGCGAATCTCGGTGCGAACCGCCGCAGGCCGATGCCAGATGCGGCGACCCACGCGCCGTACGCCAGATAGCCGAGGCCGCCGCCGACGGCGACCCACCACTCGCTCCGCAACAGCGCGAGGGACCGTCGAAACTCCGAGCGTGGAAGGCGAGTCGACATGAGGGTGTAGTGGTGTGAAGGACCGCGCGAATCAGGAGGTGTGGACGGTCAACGTCGCCACCCCGGACAGTTCGATTTCGTCGCCGGGGGCCACCGGTTCCCGGTCGCCCTTCTGGAGCATGCGCCCGCCGAGTCGGGTCGGGTTGTCGCCCAGGTCGACGAGGTAGAAACTGTCGGATTCGCGCACGAAGCGGACGTGTTCGCGGTGGATGCGGACCGCCTCGTCCTCGGGCCGTCCCGCGTCTGTCAGCGCCGCCCGGACTTCTCGTCCCACTGTGTCGCCGTCTCTAACCTCGATTTCACGCCCGCTCACCTCCAGCACCAGCGACTCGGGGACCGATTCGTCGTTCGACGCGCGGAGCGCGTCGACGGCGTCTGTCTCGTCGTCCTCGGTGTCGCCCGAGCGATGGACTTCGAGGTCCTCGCCGCAGTTGACGCAGAAACTGTCCGTCTCGTCTACGCCCGTCCCGCAACTCGGGCATTCCGTCAGCGGTTCGACGGGCGCGACATCCTGAACGTCGGCCCCGCAGTTCGCACAGAAGTTGGCGTCGCCGTCGAGTTCGGTCCCGCAGTCCGGGCATTCGAGAGTGTCCGCGGCGTCTGCGTCTGCGCTGTCCTCGCCCGCCGAATCCCCCTCGTCGGGGCTCTCGACGCCTGTTTCCTCGGGCGGACTCGATGCCTCCGTGTCCGACTCGACGTCCGCAGACGGGTCGGCGGCTTCCGCATCTGCTCCGACGGGGTCGGTGTCGCCCCCGTCCTCGGTGTCGAGGTCAACCGGGTCGACCGCTTCCGCGTCCGTCGCCGCGGCCTCCGTGTCGTCGGTCGTCGATTCCGTACCGTCCGGTTCCTCGGCGACGCTCTCCTCGGAACTCGTCTCGTCGGCGTCTTCCGCCTCGCTGTCCGCTTCCGAATCGCCCCCGTCATCCGCCGCCAACTCCTCGTCCGCCGACCGCTCGGTCCCCTGCGAGATGAGGTTCCCCTCGCTCTCTTCCTCGTCCGATTCGGAGTCCGCGTCCCCCGCGTCGGCTGCGTCGTCCGTGTACTGCCACTCGCCGCAGTCCGTGTTCGTACACCACCCGCCCGCTATCGCCGGGTCGAACGCTTCCCCGCAAATCGGGCACTCAACTGACTGTTCCGTGTTGGCGTCAGACATTCTGGTTCGTAACGGGGTTTTGCGGGGAGTAAGAAAACAGTTACTGCCGTCATTCCTCGGTGAACATGACCGTCTCGCGGTCCGTGATATCGACAGCCGGGTCGACCGCGCGGACCGGTAAGCCCCCGTTAGTCGGCGTCGCCGGGAGCGTCGCATCGTCGAACAGCAAGACCGAGATGTTGTCTTTCCCACCTCGCTCGTTGGCGAGGGAGACGTACCGCTCGGCGGCCGCGTCGAGGTGGTCGGCGTCCAGCAACACGTCGCGGATCTCGTCGTCGGTGACGACGGCGTCGAGAACGCGGTCGGCCGCCTCGTCGGATTTCCTCGACTCAACGTACGCCTCGTACAGATTCGGCGCATCGGTCTGGGCGTCGATGAGACCGTCGCTCGTAACCAGAACGGTGTCCTCCGCGAACAGTCTGACCGTCCGCGTGTCCACGTCGACGGTCGCTCGCTCGGCGTCCTCGTGGCCGGACCCGCCGAGAGCCCGGGTAATCTCGTTGCCGTTGGGGTGGACGTGCGCCTCGACGGCGTCGATTTCCCCGGCGTCTTCCCACTGTTGGACGACGGCGTGGTCTTTCGTCAGGCGGACGATTTCCTCGCGGGCGCTGTTGACCAGATAGGCGCGACTGTCGCCGACCCATCCGAGGTGGAGTTTGCCGTCGGCGTAGACGCCCGCGACGACGGTGGTGTACGACTGGGTTCCCGACTCGCTCGCGTAACGGAGTATCTCGCGGTGAGTCTCGACGACGGCCTCTTCGATGGCTTGCTGTACGTCTTCCGGTCCGAGTGTCTCCGGCAGGACCCCGGCGTCGATGTCCAAGTCAAACGTGTCCGGATGGGTCCGAACCGCCCGAATCGCGACCGGCGCGAGTCGTTCCGCGAGGGCGGTGGTCGCGATGTACGAGGCCGCGTCGCCCGCGTCGTGGCCGCCCGCGCCGTCCGCGAGGACGAACGCGGCGGCCGAGCGGTTCGCGGGGCGGCCGTCCGCATCTTCACGTTCCTCTGATTCACTTGCCACCCGCGTCTGCCCCAGGTAGCCCTCCCGATGCCCCTCCTCGAAGACGGTGATAGAGACGCTGTCTTCGTTGATTCCCGCGCCGCGCTTCCGGTCGCCGATGTCGTAGTTGGTGCTGTATCGCATGGTTACTCGGAGTGGAACTCGAACGTGACCCCGTAGGTGGGGTGGACCAGCGAGACGAGGTCGCCGTCGCGGAGGCGAATCGACTCCGGCGGGACGTTCCCGTGTCGGTCGGTCGGGTCCTCGCCCTCCCGCCGCAGTCGCTCCCGCCCCGTCTCACACAGGACGCGCTGCCACCCCGACCCCTTCTGGACGAACGTCCCGTTCAGGCTTCGGTCGACGAGGTACCAGTCGTCGCCCTTCGTGTCGAACTGGACCTGCACCGACGAGATGTACTCTCCCTGCGGGTCGTCGATGGTGATGGACGCGGGCGGCCCGCTTGCGCCCGCCCGGCCGATGGTGTCGCCGGGTTCGACCGCGAAAGTCTCGTCGGCCTGGATGTACCGGACCGAGGCCGTCGCCGGTGGCGTCGGGTCCTTCGCTTCCAGCACGTCCCGAAGGACCGTCGCGTTCCGGTAGCGGTGGCGGTAGTCCGACTGCGTCGCCCGTTCGACGATTTCCGCGAGGTAGTCGTCGCAGTCGGCCCCGAAGTCGTGGGGGTTGACGCCGTCTTTCTTCGGGACGCTCCCTTTCAGCAGGAAGAGCAGGATTTTCCCGATGGAGTACACGTCCGACCACGGTCCCTGTCGCACGTCGCTCCGGCTTGCTTCGGCGACTTCGCGGGGCTTGAACGGGCCGAGAATGGTCGTGCCGCTGTTACCCGTCGACGGGTCGCCCGCCGCGTCGAACCCCGTCGCCGTGTTGAAGTCGATGAGCGTCGGCGTGATGTCGGGCGTGAGCATCACGTTCTCGGGTTTCAGGTCACGGTAGACGATTTCGTTCTCGTGGAGGAAGCCCATCGCGTCCGCGAGGTCGATGCCGATTTGCCGGACTCGCTCGGTGTCCTCTATCGGCCCGTGTTGCTCGATAACCTCGTCGAGTTCGATACCGCCCGCGACGAGTTCGACCACGAGAAACGGCGTGTCGCGCTCCTCGACGGTGTCGTACAGCGCCATCACGTTCTCGTGGCCGCCCGCCGCGGCGATGCGTTCGAGCGACTCGGCCTCCTTCTCGAAGTACTCCTCGATGATGCCAACGTCGTTGCGGGACTCGCTGTAGTTCGGGTGTTTCACCACCACGTCGCGGCCGGTCTGCCCGTCGACCGCCCGGTAGGCCTTCGCGAACCCCCCCTGTCCGAGGAACTCTCCGAGTTCGTATCGACTGCCGATTACGTCGCCCGGTTCGGGTTCCCACGTCATCGATCAGGTCCCGTGACCGTCCCGCCCGCGGTGGTCGCCCGGTCGACCGTCGGTCACTTCTGGATACCCTCGTCGGTGACGATTTTCGTCGCATCGCTCTGTTCCTCGCGGCCGCCCTCCATCACCATCTCTGTCTGTCGTTCGGCCGATTTGACCGCCCGCGTGTCCGCGCCGTGAATCTGGGTCATCCGCTCGATTTGGGTCTGGGCCTCGGCGACGTTGCCCTTCCCCAGTTCCGTCTGGATGACCGTCTGCCGATGGTCGAGGTCGACTTCCTCGTTGTGCTCGCCCAGTTTCTCGGCGTCGTCGGTGTACTCGACGGCTATCTCGCCGGTCGCCGTCTCGCCGCTCGCGGTGAGCGTCACGTCCGCGAGCGTGACGGTTTCTCCGACTTCGTTCTGGGGTGCGTGAATCTTCAGGACGACGCGCTGTGTCTCGCGGTCCAGCAGGTCCGGAAGCTTCACCACCGCCGAGTTGTCCCGCCACCCCGGTCTGACCTGCTGTGTCTGCGGAAGCGCGCGGTACACCTCGCTCACCTCGACGCCGTCGGCCACGTCGAGTTCGAGTTGCGCGTCCGGCGCGACGACGGTTCCGGCCTCCTCGACGGCTTCGCCGAAGAAGTCCTCGATGTCCCCGGGCGCGGCGAGGTGGGTCCACTCGCCGCGGGCCGTCGACCCCAGCGTGCGAATCGTCTCCTCGCGGTACTCCTCGCCGATACCCGCCGACTTGATGCGGATACCCGCCTCGTCTATCTCCCGTGCGAGCGCCTCGAACTCCTCGGGACCGTTCGTGTTGTCCTTGCCATCCGACAGCAGGAGTATCCGCCGGGCCGTGTTCCCGTCGTTGGGGAGGTGGTCGAGCGAGTCCGCGGCCACCGCGAGTCCGCTGTACATATCTGTGCCGCCGCCCGCCGCGATGTCGTCGAGGCAGTCCATCGCCTCGTCCCGAGTGATACCTCCCCATCGGGTCGCTTCGAGCGCGACAGTTACCTCGGTGTCGAAGGCGACGATGGAGAGGTAGTCGTCGTCCTCCAGCAACCCGAACACCCACTCGGCCCCCGCCCTCGCGCGCTCGATGTCGTCGCCCGCCATCGACCCGCTCGCGTCGATACACAGCGCGATTTGTCGGGTCGGCCGCGCCGTCTGTTGTCCCGGCTCGACCTCTATCTCGGCGGTGAGTTTCGCCCCCGACGCGGGGACGGACGGCCGGTTAACGTCGGTCACGACGTTAGCTGTCATACTGGTAAGACGGACTTACGAGCTAGTTATAAGTTTCCCCCGTCGCGGAACGAACGACCCGCCGTCGGTCGGTTCCACACTCATTCAATAATCCTTAATATGGAAGAGGGTGTCAGTTAATACATGACCGTCGTCAGTGTCTCCATGCCGGAGTCGCTACTGGAACGCATCGACGAGTTCGCCGAGGAACACGGCTACACCGGCCGCAGCGAGATTATCCGCGAGGCCAGTCGGAACCTACTCGGCGAGTTCGAGGACAAGCGTCTGGAGGGGCGCGAACTGATGGGCATCGTCACCGTCCTCTTCGACTACGACACCACCGCCGTCGAGGAGAAGATGATGCACCTGCGCCACGAACACGAGGGACTGGTCGCCTCGAACTTCCACAGTCACGTCGGCGAACACCGCTGTATGGAACTGTTCGTCTTAGAGGGCGACTTGGCGGAGATTTCGACCTTCGTCGGAAAGATTCGAGCGACGAAAGACACCCTCAACATCGACTACTCCGTGGTCCCCGTCGACGAGTTCGGGACGCTCACCGACGTCGAATAGGCCTCACTTTTCGAGGACGCGTTCGACGAGCGCCCCGACCGCGTCGAGTTCGTCCTCGTTGACCCCGTGGCCCATCCCCTCGTAGATGCGTTCGTCGACGTCCGCGTGCAACTGTTCGAAGACGGCCGTCGTCTCCTTCACTCGCTCCAGCGGGATGTGCGGGTCGACGTCGCTACACCCGACGAACACCGGCGTCCCGTCGAGGTCCCCCTCGTACTCGCTCCGGTCGATAGACTCGCCGATGAGACCCCCGGAGAGCGCCACCAGTCCGCCGTAGCGGCCGGGGTTGCGCGCGACGTACTCGCTGGCGAGACAGGCTCCTTGCGAGAACCCGAGGAGGATGACTTTCGACAGCGGAATCCCGGCGTCGGTCGCCGTCTCGACGGCGTCTTCGACGGCCTGTAGGCCCGACGTTCGGCCGGGTTCGTTCTGCTCGACCGGCGCGAGGAACGAGTTGGGATACCACGTGTTCCGGGCGGCCTGTGGCGCGAGCAGCGCCACCCCGTCGCGGTGGACCTCGCGACCCATCTGAACGATGCTCCGGGCCGTCGCCCCGCGGCCGTGGACCAGCACCATCGCCGCTTCCGCCTCCCCGAGGTCGGTCCCCGCTGTCAGCAGTTGCTGGTCCTGATGCGGACCGCTCATCGTCCGGCCTCCGGTGTCTCGATGTCTGTCCCCTGCGCTCTGTCGCTGCTGTCTCCGGTCGCCATACACGGCATACCCGGTCAATCCTTTTCAGTAGCGCGTGTCAGAAAATGGCACACCAAGTCCGAACTCACGTCCGGAGTCGAAGCGTGATGCCGTCGTCGTCACTCACCGAGACGCCGTCGTCGTGCCTTCGCACCTCGTACCCGGCGTCGGCGAGTCGGTCACGGGCGGCGGTACGCGCCTTCTCGTCCGGCAGGCAGAGTTCGAACCACGCGAGGCCGCGACCGCTCGCGGGCGCGCTCCGGCGGTTCCAGACGTTCACACCGACGTGATGGTGATAGTCGCCAGCGGCGAGGAACAGCGCCCCCTCGTAGTTCGTCCGAACGTTCATCCCCAGCGCGTCGGCGTAGAAGGCGCGTGCGGCGTCGAGCGACGTGACTTCGAGGTGGACGTGGCCGATATCGGTCCCCACCGGTGCCGTCGACTCGCCGCCCGCCGCGGCGCGAACGCCCTCCATGTCCATCGGTTCCGTCGCCATCTCGACGCCTCCGTCGGACGTCTCGCTCCACTCTGCCCGCGGCCGGTCGCGGTACACTTCGACGCCGTTGCCTTCCGGGTCTCGACAGTACAGCGCTTCGCTGACGAGATGGTCCGACGCCCCGGAGAGTCGCCAGTCGGACTCGATTCGGTCGAGGGCATCGCCCAGCGCACTTCGGTCTGGGACCCGAACGGCCGTGTGGAACAGGCCCGCGGCGTTCCGCGGGCGCTCCGGTGCCGACGGGTCTTCGCGAAGTTCCAACAGCGGCGTCTCGCCGTCCCCGAGAACTACCGTGTCGGCCGAGCGGTCCTGAACCGTGAGTCCGACCACGTCCTCGTAGAACGCGGCGACGGCCGCGCGGTCGTTCACCGTCAGTCCGACCCGGCCCACGCTCGTCTCGGCGGGAAGCCTCTCGCCAGTCATACAGTCATCTCCCCGCGGAGACACATAGCGGTTATGTCGCAACTTGTCGGGGTCAGAACCTCTTTACCGGGTCCGTTCGACCACGGAGTATCAGATGGCACCGACAACGCCCGATATCGACGGGATTCTCGCCGAACTGACCCGCGCGGAGAAGCTATCGCTCGTTCATGGGGCGGTGGACCCCGAGGGCACCGCGACGGGCTATCTACCCGGCGTCGAACGGGTCGGCGTCCCCCCGTTCCGGATGGTCGACGGCCCCCTCGGCGTCCGTGCGGAGGGCAAGCGCGCGACGGCCTTTCCCGCCTCGCTCGCGACTGCGGCGACGTTCGACCCCGGACTCGCACGTGAACAAGCCGCGGCGATGGCCCGCGAAGCCACCGCCCACGGACAGTACTCGCTGTTGGCCCCCGGTGTCAATATCATCCGCGTGCCTCACTGCGGTCGGAACTTCGAGTACCTCTCGGAAGACCCCGTTCTCGCGGCGGACATCAGCCGCTCGCTCGTGGAGGGCATCCAGTCCGAGGACGTGGTTGCGACGGTGAAACACTTCGTCGCGAACAATCAGGAGACACACCGCACGACTGTCAGTGCCGACGTGGACGAGCGAACCCTCCGCGAACTCTATCTCCCGCCGTTCCGCGCCGCCGTGGAGGCGGGCGTCGGGTCGGTGATGACGGCCTACAACCGGGTGAACGGGACGCACATGAGCGACCACGAGCGACTCGTCGGCGACGTGCTGAAAGACGAGTGGGGCTTCGGTGGCTACGTCGTCTCCGACTGGTACGGTTTGGAGACTACCGTCGGCGCGGCCAACGCCGGGTTGGACGTAGAGATGCCCGGCATCCCGGTCGAACCCGACGAGGGGGAGTTCGAGTGGCCCGACGGCATCCCGGACGCGACCCACGCGGGCCTGTTCGGCGAACCGCTTGGCGCGGCCATCGACGACGGGTCGGTCCCGCCCGAGCGACTCGACGACATGGCCAGGCGGGTCCTCGGGCAGATGGCCCGTATCGGCCTGTTCAACGACGCCGAGCGCACCGGGGAACTCGACAGCGAGCGCCACCGCGACGTGGCCGAACGAGTCGCCGCCCGCGGCACGGTCCTGCTCGACAACGACGGCGTCCTCCCGCTTGCCGACGACGCGGACGTTGCCCTCGTCGGCCCGCACGTCTACGAACCGAAACTCGGTGGCGGCGGGTCCTCCGAGACGACGCCCATCCACGCTGTCAGTCCCGTCGACGGCTTCGAAGCACGCGCCGACGGGTCCGTGACCGTTGCCCGGGGTGTCGAGGAAATCGAGTCCGTCTCTCTGTTCGACCTCCTCCCCTTCGTCGAGGGCGGCCGCGAGGATACCGAGTCCCCGGGTCCCGACACCGACCCGTCACTCGACGCGGCCGTCGACGCGGCCGCCGAGGCGGAGGTGGCCGTCGTCCTCGTCCGCGACGCGACGACCGAGGCCCGGGACCGGGATTCGCTCTCGCTACCGGGGCGACAGGACGAACTCGTCGAGGCCGTCGCCGCCGCCAACGACCGGACCGTCGTCGTCCTCCGAACGGGTGGCCCCGTCGAGACGCCGTGGCGCGACGACGTGGCCGCCGTCGTCGAGCAGTGGTATCCCGGACAGGCCGACGGCGACGCGCTGGCGAGCGTCCTCTACGGTGACCGTGACCCCGCCGGTCGCCTCCCCGTCACGTTCGCTCCCGAAGAGACGTACCCGACCACCGACGAACGGCGGTTCCCCGGCGTCGACGACGTGGCCCGCTACGACGAAGGTGTGTTCGTCGGCTATCGTCACTTCGACTCGGCCGACGCCGACCCGACCTACTCCTTCGGTCACGGTCATTCGTACGCGGCGTTCGAGTACGGCGACCCGCGAGTCGACGACGGGACAGTCTCCATCCGCGTCGAGAACGTCGGCGAGCGTCCGGGCCGTGAAGTCGTCCAAGCGTACGTGCGACCCCCCGAAGACGCACCGGTCGACCGTCCGGTCCGCGAACTCGGAGGATTCGCGTCGGTGCCGCTTTCACCCGGCGAATCCCGAACTGTCACGCTCACACTCGACGAACTCGCGTTCTCGCGGTACGATTCGGCGTCGGGTTGGACCGTCGACTCTGGCACGTACACCGTCGAAATCGGTCGGTCCGCCGCCGACATCCGTGGAACGGTCGGCGTCGAGCGCTGACCTCGTCACCCAAAACCGGCATATTTCCCCGTCGTCTGTGACGACCGCCGGTGTTCAGAACAGTATCGAAAGGAACGAGAGGCCCAGAGAAGGTCGAATTCCACCGATATCGGTGTCTCAGTTGTGCGACGATTTTGACGCCGCCTCGCTCCCTAAGGTCCTCAGGACGTTAGTACGGGTACCTATGACCGAACGACCGACACTCTCTCGGCGTGCGTATCTCGCTGGAACCGGCGCGGCCGCTACATTCGGCCTCACCGGATGCCTCGGTGCGAGCGGTGCCGACTCGCTCTCCGTCGCGTACATGCCAATCTTCCCCGACCTCCAGTACTTCGTGATGGAGTCCGAGGGCTATCTGGAGGAAATCGACGCGACGATAGAGGGCAACGAGTTCACGGACGGCCCCGCCATCGTCCAAGCCTACGGCGGCGGCGAACTCGACGTGGCGATGTTCGGCATCGTCCCGTCGATGATCGTCATCGACCGAGGGATTCCCGCCAAAGTCACCGCCGCGAACATCAAAGAGCCGATGGCTATCCTCGCCCACGACGACCTGCAGGCGCTGTGGGAAGAACACGGTTCCGACGCCTTCGCCGTCTGGGAAGAGCAGAAGGGACAGAAGTTCCGGTTCGGAACCTTCCCGCAGGGGTCCGTGCCCGACGTGCTCCTGCGCTACTGGCTCAGCGAACAGAACGTCGACACCTCGGCGGTCGACATCATCGAAATCAACGGTGCCAACGCCGTCTGGCAGGCCATCGCCAACGGGGAAGTCGACGGTTCCTCCATCATGGAACCGGTCCCGACTCGCGTCTCACAGGCGGACGTCCCCGTCTCCACGTTCCGACTCGCGAGCGAAATCATGCCGGGCCAACCCGCCGCCGTGACGCTCATGAGCGACGAGATTCGCGGCACGGACGTCGCCGCACAGTTCCTCGAACAGCACGTCCGCGCGACGGAGTTCATCCAGAACAATCCCGAACCGACCGCCGACATCGTCGAGTCCGGTATCGGGATGCCCGCCGACCAAGCGCTCTCGGCGTTGCAGGGTCCCCTCTCGACGTTCGTCACCGACCCAAGCGAAATCGAGAACGGCACGCAGATATTCTCGGAGTTCGCCGCCCAGAACGGACAGATAGAGCAGGCGCTATCGCTCGACGAGATATTCGACTACGGCGTTTACGACAGCCTATAGACCCCACACGAACACACCCACAACAATGGCTATCGACGTTACCGAAGAAGTCGACCGGTCCGACGAGTCACTCGTCGGCGCGGCGGCCGATATCGACGCCCGGGGCGCGGCCCGCGGACTCCTCGGCATCGCCGCGTTCGTCCTCCTGTGGTGGCTCGCGTCGCTGACGCAGGCGCCCTACGTCCTCCCGTCACCGTTCACTGTGGCGACGACGTTCTACGGCGAAGCCACGGGCGGCGGGATGCTCACCGCCCTCGGCAACAGCATTCTCCACTGGGTCCCCGGCGCCGTCGTCGGCACCGGACTGGGAATCGCAGCGGGCATCGCGCTCGGGTGGAGTCCCCTCGTCGACGACATCTCCTCGCCGGTCGTCCGCGTCCTTCGGCCCGTCCCGCCATTGGCGCTCATCGGCTTCGCTATCGCGTGGTTCGGCATCAATCACGCCGGGGCCGCGTTCATCATCGCCATCGGGGCGTTCTGGATCAACTTTTACGCGACGTACGGCGGCGTCGAAGGAGTCTCGGAGGACCTTCTCGACGTGGCCCGGAGCCTCGGCGTGCAAGGCGACTTCGAACTCATCCGCTCCGTCGTAGTTCCCGCGTCGCTCCCCGAGATTACTACCGGCGTCCGAACCGGTATCGGCCGCTGCTGGATGCTCGTCGTCGCCTCGGAGATTTTCGGCGTTCCCGGTATCGGCCGCCGCATCCTTCGCGCCTCGAACAACTTGCAGGTCGACGTAGTCATCACCTACATCCTCGTGTTGAGCCTGATGTTCCTGCTCGTAGACGTCGCGTTCCGCGCGTTCCAACGGAGGGCCCTCGCGTGGCGATGAACGACGACGAACCGAACGCCGACACAGCGACGCCGCGCGTCCGTATCCACGGCATCGGCAAGCAGTACGACGGGACCAACGGCCTCGTCCGAGCGCTGGACGGTGTCTCCTTCGACGTTACCGCCGGGGAGTTCGTCTGTATCGTCGGCCCCTCCGGGTGTGGCAAGACCACCCTATTCCGCATCATCGCCGGACTGGAGGACCCGACCAGCGGCACCGTGTTCCTCGACGGCGACTCCGTCGACGGACCCGGTCCCGACCTCGGTCTCGTCTTCCAGGAGTACCACCTGTTCCCGTGGCTCACCGTCGCCGAAAACGTCGGCTTCGGTCTCGAAACGCAGGGCGTCGAGAAGGACGAGCGCACTCGTCGGGTCCAGTCGCTCGTCGACCTCGTCGGCCTCGGCGGGTTCGAAGACACCTACCCGCGCGACCTCTCGGGCGGCATGAAGCAACGAACGGCCCTCGCCCGCGCGCTCGCTATGGACCCCGGACTCCTCCTCATGGACGAACCGTTCGGTGCCGTCGACGCACAGACCAAGAAGATGCTCCAAGACGAACTGCTGGACATCTGGACCGAGACGGGCAAGACCATCCTCTTCGTCACTCACGACGTGGACGAAGCCGTCAAACTCGCCGACCGCGTCGTCGTCATGGGCAAGGAACCGGGTCACGTCCGCGAAATCATCGACGTCGACATCGAACGCCCCCGGTCGCGGGCCGACGACGACTTCGACACCATCTACCAACGCATTCTGAACCTCATCCAGAACTGACAGCGTTAGGGTCGAATATACGCGTCTCCCTTCGACTGTCGGCGAGTGAGTTCACCCATCGCTGTCGGTACCACTCGGACACCGTCCACCAGCATCGACGTATCGATGTCCGCCGCGTCGAGCGAGTTACGGCACACGCACACGTCGACATCCTCAGCAACCAGTGTTTCGACCGTCCCTGCCGTGACAGCCGACGCTAAAACGTGCCCGGCGCCGCCGCCGTTGCAGACCACGGTGATGTCACTATCGAGTGTCTCGTCGTCGAGTAGATTCGCCACGTTCCTGAACGCTCGTTCTGCGTACTCCCGGCCGCTCTCGGGAACGTGAAAGACGGTTCCGTACGCGTCGGTGTCGTGGCGCACCATACCTTTCGGTCGATACCGGTGAGTGAAAGCCTTCCCCCAGCGCGGCCGCTCGTCATATATGCAAAAAGCCCGCGAGAGCGATTACTCTCACGGGCCTCGAATGAATAGGTATGAATGGTGGCGGCGAACCAACGTTCCCAGAGGCTCGCGCACTCCAGTACTTACTGGAACGCTGGCGGGCTTATCTTCCGTGTTCGGGATGGGTACGGGAGGCAACCCCGCCGCTATGGCCGCCTAACGCCGAGTCACGGAGTCGAACCGTGATGCTCCAACTCGGTCAGTCGATGAATTCGTACGTGCGATCCAGTTTGCGCCTGGACTCGTTCAGTCGACGAGTAATCGTCGGTGAATCGAGTCACAGTGCGTATGAATGATGGCTTTGGTCTGTTAGTGCTCGCGGGCTCAACACTTCGTTACCTCAGTGCTTACACCCCGAGTCTATCTACCGCGTCTTCTACGCGGGACCTCAACGGTGTCTCTTTTCCAAGTGGGTTTCGAGCTTAGATGCGTTCAGCTCTTACCCCGTGTGGCGTGGCTGCCCGGCATTGCCCTCTCGGACAACCGGTACACCAGTGGCCACCAATCGTAGTTCCTCTCGTACTATACGATCGTTCTCGTCAGACACCATAACACACCCAGTAGATAGCAGCCGACCTGTCTCACGACGGTCTAAACCCAGCTCACGACCTCCTTTAATAGGCGAACAACCTCACCCTTGCCCGCTTCTGCACGGGCAGGATGGAGGGAACCGACATCGAGGTAGCAAGCCACTCGGTCGATATGTGCTCTTGCGAGTGACGACTCTGTTATCCCTAGGGTAGCTTTTCTGTCATCAATTGCCCGCATCAAGCAGGCTAATTGGTTCGCTAGACCACGCTTTCGCGTCAGCGTTCCTCGTTAGGAAGAACACTGTCAAGCTATCTTTTGCTCTTGCACTCTTCGCCGGGTCTCTGTCCCGGCTGAGATAGCCTTAGGGCGCGCTCGATATCTTTTCGAGCGCGTACCGCCCCAGTCAAACTGCCCGGCTACCGGTGTCCTCCTCCCGGAGTGAGAGTCGCAGTCACCGACGGGTAGTATTTCACTGATGGCTCGGTGGCCCGCTAGCGCGGGTACCTGTGTAATGCCTCCTACCTATGCTGCACATCGGCGACCACGTCTCAGCGACAGCCTGCAGTAAAGCTCCATAGGGTCTTCGCTTCCCCCTGGGTGTCTCCAGACTCCGCACTGGAATGTACAGTTCACCGGGCCCAACGTTGGGACAGTGAAGCTCTGGTTAATCCATTCATGCAAGCCGCTACTGATGCGGCAAGGTACTACGCTACCTTAAGAGGGTCATAGTTACCCCCGCCGTTGACGGGTCCTTCGTCCTCTTGTAAGAGGTGTTCAGATACCCGCACTGGGCAGGATTCAGTGACCGTACGAGTCCTTGCGGATTTGCGGTCACCTATGTTGTTACTAGACAGTCCGAGCTTCCGAGTCACTGCGACCTGCTCCGTTCCGGAGCAGGCATCCCTTATCGCGAACTTACGGGACTAACTTGCCGAATTCCCTAACGTCGGTTGCTCCCGACAGGCCTTGGCTTTCGCCGCCATGGACACCTGTGTCGGTTCTCGGTACGGACATTATGCTCGTCTTTTCACGGGCCCCAGGTTGAATCACGTTTCCCTATCTCGCCGTTCGTCCGCTTCTTGCCGTTATGGCTTCCACGGAGTTTGACGATTCGACCGGGCGAAAGCCCGGCGTGATCGACCCCAGGGCGTCGACTTTCAATGCATAATGGCACGGGAATATTAACCCGTTTCCCATGTCGTCATAGTCGAGTTACGGTATGACTTAGGACCGGCTAACCCTCAGCTGATCAGCAGTGCTGAGGAACCCTTATCCATTAGGCCGTCGGGGTTCTCACCCGACTATCGCTGCTACTATGGCCAGGATTTTCGTCACTATTCGGTCCACAGGAGCTCTCGCCCCTGCTTCCATCCAAATAGAGCGCCAACCTACTCGGTCACCTTGTGACAGGTGCGGGTGGGTCTCGGTGGTGGATTTGAGTCCCGATCATTTTGGGCGCCTCAAACCTCGGCCGGTAAGCTGTTACGCTTTTCTTAGAGGGTAGCTGCTTCTAAGCTCACCTCCCGGCTGTCTAGGGCTCGAGACCACCTTCAGAGGATTACACTTAATCCACACTTGGGGACCTTAACCTACCTCTGGGTTGTTCCCCTCCTGGTGCACAGGCTTACCCCGCACACCGGAATCCTCACGTCAACGGCGTTCGTAGGTTTGGAGTTTGACAGGTGTGCCGACTCCTCTCGGAGGCGGTCACACCAATCGGTCGCTCTACCCCACGAACTACCTCGGTGAAGGTCATGCTTCGACATGTTTCGGTTGGAACCAGCTGTTGCCGGACTCGATGGGCCTTTCACCCCTACACATAGATCACGAGAGGGTATTGTAGGACACCAACTCTAACAGGCCTCCACGTGCCTTTCGGCACGCTTCGCCTTGTCCATGCGTAGATCGTCCGGATTCGGGTCGTGTCCGTCTGGCTCCCCGCCCTTGAAGACGGCGGCCCTCGCCGTGAGGCTGCGGCCATGTCGGTTTCCCTGTGCCTCCCCCGATGCTCGGGTTAGACTTGCCATACAGACACACTCCCTGGCTCGTTTTTCAAAACGTACGACGGAACACCGGCTTCCCGTGAGTCTTACTGTATCTTCGCAGATATGTCATTTCTCAGGGGACCTTGTGTGCCCCGTCGCTCCATCGCCAACTGAGTTCAAGCTCTATTTCACCTCCCTTCTGAGGGTACTTTGCAGCGTTCGTTCACACTACTTGTGCACTATCGGTCTCGAGGAGTGTTTAGCCTTCGCAGTCGATGCCTGCGTTGTTCGCGAGGGATTTCCAACCCCCGCTACTCCGGAACTGACGCACGCCGTACTGGCCTTCATTACGGGATTGTCACCCTGTTTCATACCCTGTTCCAAGGGATTTCATGAAGACGGTCAAGCGATGAGAGTCAGTCCAAACACCACATTGGTCGTGAAACCTTCGGTTTGGGCTGTATCGCGTTCACTCGCGGTTACTGACGACATCACGTTGCGTTTTCTTTTCCTCCCGATACTGAGATGTTTCAGTTCTCGGGGTTCCTCATTGCGCGAAGCAATTGCTGAGGAGATTCTCATTCGGAAATCCTGAGTTCTTAGCCTCCGTGCGGCTCCCTCAGGCTTATCGCAGCTTGGCACGTCCTTCTTCAGCTCTCGAGCCGAGCTATCCACCAGCTGGCATAGTAGCCAACGTCGTTGTGACTCGTTAAACTGAACGAGTCCAGTGGACGCCTGGATCGCACGTACACACGGTTTCATACTCGCCCCCAAGGTGGTAGATGGTAGGCGAATCGACCCTTCCCAGCCGCGGTTTCACCCGGGTTGGTGCATCAGTCGTCGCACCCATACCCGAAGGCATGAGTGCGAGATACGGACCCGTCGGGAGTTGCACCCGACATCCCCGTGAGGGGATTCCGTCTCGGAGCGGTCTTGTGAGCCCAAGGGCCCATACAGTGGTCAGCGTACGCTCTGACAGTGCGGGTGGCAAAAGCCACCAGTGTAAGGTGGGTCGAGGCAGAGCCTCGATCCCGGTCTGTAGGAGGTGATCCAGCCGCAGATTCCTCTACGGCTACCTTGTTACGACTTAAGCCCCCTTGCGGAGCCCAGATTTGACCTGGGTATCCAGGCCTCATCCGGACCCCACTCGGGTGCTTTGACGGGCGGTGTGTGCAAGGAGCAGGGACGTATTCACCGCGCGCTTCTGACACGCGATTACTACCGAATCCAGCTTCATGCGGGCGAGTTTCAGCCCGCAATCCGAACTACGACCACGTTTGGAGATTAGCGCCGCCTCTCGGCGTAGCATCCCACTGTCGTGGCCATTGTAGCCCGCGTGTTGCCCGGTCCATTCGGGGCATACTGACCTACCGTTGCCCGTTCCTTCCTCCGCTTTAGCAGCGGCAGTCTCCGTAGTGTACCCAACTACCACGTGGGTATTGCTGGCAACTACGGATGCGGGTCTCGCTCGTTGCCTGACTTAACAGGACGCCTCACGGTACGAGCTGACGGCGGCCATGCACCTCCTCTCAACAGCTCGAGTAAGTTCGTCAAACTGACTGTCGTTACTGTTGTCGGGACCGGTGAGATGTCCGGCGTTGAGTCCAATTAAACCGCAGGCTCCTCCGGTTGTGGTGCTCCCCCGCCAATTCCTTTAAGTTTCATCCTTGCGGACGTACTTCCCAGGCGGCTCGCTTATCGTCTTCACTACGGCACATCACGCACTCATGGTGCGTGACATACCTAGCGAGCATTGTTTACAGCCAGGACTACCCGGGTATCTAATCCGGTTCGAGACCCTGGCTTTCGTCCCTCACCGTCGGGTCCGGTCTCTCGACGTGCTTTCGCCATTGGTGGTCCGTCTAGGATTACAGGATTTCACTCCTACCCCAGACGTACCCGTCGAGTCTCTCGGCCCCAAGCTGTGTAGTTTCCACCGGACGCCCGCCAGTTGAGCTGGCGGATTTCCCAATGGACTTACACAGCAGGCTACGGACGCTTTAGGCCCAATAAAATCGGCCATCACTCGGACTGCCGGTATTACCGCGGCGGCTGGCACCGGTCTTGCCCAGTCCTTGTTCCTGAACCACCTTACGGTTCAGAAAAGCGAGGACTATATGCCCTCGCACTCGGAGTCCCCCTATCGCACTGGCGTGCAGTGTAAAGGTTTCGCGCCTGCTGCGCCCCGTAGGGCCCGGTATCTTGTCTCAGATACCGTCTCCAGGCTCTTGCTGTCACAACCTGTACCGATTATCGGCATGGTGGGCCGTTACCCCACCATCTACCTAATCGGCCGCAGCCACATCCTACAGCGCCTGAGCGTTTCCAACTCTCGGCACTCCAGCATGAGAGTTGTATCCGCTATTGGCCTCAGTTTCCCGAGGTTATCGCGGTCTGTAGGGTAGTTTGGCCACGTGTTACTGAGCTATATGCCACGAATCTGAATTCGTGCGACTAGCATGGCTAAATCGGACTCCGATAGCAATGGCCTCCGGCAGGATCAACCGGAATGTGCTGACTAAGTCAGCGGCGGAAGTGGTTGCACTCCGTCGGAAGCGTAACCCATCGACTCCTACGTCGATGGTGACTACTGTATGGGTCCGTGGGCTCACATCAGATTCCATCTTGACGGCGGACCGCAGGGGTGGAATCCTCATACTCTCGAAGTCCCGCGAGGGACTTCTGCGAGAGACACCTCGCATAGGTCACGAGGCGTCGTGTCGTCCCGGTCCGTTGCGGCCCGGGGCGACCTTCGCATCATATCCGATGGGAGGGGTATACATAAATGACTCGTCTCGCGGCCGCCCTGTGCAAGCCACACATAGCCCACACGTGACGTGAGTACATCACACAGCAAACCGCAACACATCACTGGAACAGACGGACCAAATATACTGTAGTCGATAAGTTGTTTTCCTGTTATTTTGGCAGTCCACTGACTCGGCGCTACGTACTGCTAATAGCTCTCCAGATGGGGTGCAAGGTAGCCGACGAATCCGGTGTCTCGACGGGCCAGTCAGACTCGGCGCGGGAGAAAGAATCGTCTCTCGGGAACTACACGGCTCGGTAAGATGCGGTAATCAGGCAGTCAGGGAGTCGATGTGGCCCTCAGCGCGGAGCTGGTCGGCGTCCTGCCCCTCGTAGCGCCACTCGATGTTGGCCTTCTCGTCCTGCCAGTCCCACGGTTCGGCCAGCACGATGTCGTCCTCGTTAATCCACGTCCGGAATTTCATCCGGCCAGGGATGCGCCCGAGGCGGGTCACGCCGTCCTCACAGAGGATGCGGACGTGGTTGCCGCCGAGGTGTTCTGTTACGACTGCAAACATCTCGTCACTTGTAGGCATGCGGAGGTTCCGCCGCCCTGTATCTTCGCTCACACCTGTAATATGTCCCCTCAGCCTATAAGTGGACTGAGAGTTGCGATACCGCGTACCACGCGGCCGACCGTTCGTGCGTTTCGTCGGAGTCGAGAGACTGCTGAGGCTATCGAAGAGAGAGTGACGGCGAGAAATCGAAGCGGCGGCCTCAGTCGGCGGTGAGCGTCAGCGGTTCGTCGCTCTCGGCGACCATATCGGACGTGAGTCCGTCGGCGAGGGCGAAGACGGCGTCTTTGTGATCTGTCTTGGACTTGTGGATGGATGTCGGTTTGACACCGAGTGTCGCGTACTCGTCGTGTTCGACCGAGGTCTCGGCTTCGGCCTCGTAGTGGTGCTGTACTTGTGCGAGGAGACTGTGCAGGTGAATGAGTTCTTGCTTCTTCATGGATAGTACCGGCTAATAGACCAAGGGATATAGTACTATCTTGCCAAATGTTATCATGTTGAGGCGGGCGCGACGGCACTGGTTCCCATCCCCGTCTCGAAATGCGGCACCATCCGTGGGGCTGACCGACGGTTTCCGGAGTGATACGCTCGCCGTTTCCGGTTGTCAAACCGCTACTCGTGTGCGGGTGCAGGCGCGGTGTAAATACTGTATCTGGGGGCTTGACGCGGCTACCGATGGAAAGTATGTGTACCCAGCGTCCTGCTATCGGACATAGAGCGCAAGCATCAGTTTCCGCATATTTTTACCACCGTTGTTCCCATCGTGAGTGAATATTTGTGGGATAGAGCGACCGAAACGACTAATCATGACTGCAAAGTTGTCCATAAACAACCACGACAATATATCAGTTTTCGTATAGTTTATCCCGTTGGAGGGCGAAGAGGTAGCTACCATGAACTGGAAACACCCACGAAATGAGACGAAAGCGGCAGCGAAACAGAGTGAGGCCAGCAGCGGGACTCGCTGGTCCTTCATCGCCGCCGCGAGCCTCGTCGCGTAATCGACACACAACTTCTTTCGACGCCGACCGTCTAGCGACGCTACTCTTCGACGGCGTCGTGCGGACCGACCGGACCGTGGTTCGGGCACGCGCCAGCGATGGGCGTGGCGTTGAGACAGCAACCTCGACGGGTTCCGGCGAGCAGCCCCGTCGCTAGTGGTTCGCCGCACCGGCGACAGCGAAGCGTTCCCATGCCCGCTAGTCGGCCCGAACCGTGTAACCGCTTCCGGACTCGTGCGTCACCCTCACTCAGACAGTCCGAGAATCTCGCGGGCCTCGTCGGTGGTCGCGACGGGACGACCGAGTTCGTCGGCGACGCGGACCACGCGTTCGACGAGTTGCGCGTTGCTCTCTGCGAGTTCCCCGCGGTCGTAGTAGACGTTGTCCTCGAGGCCGACGCGGACGTGGCCGCCGAAGAGAATGCCCATGGTCGCGAACGGGAGTTGGTGGCGGCCGAACCCGAGCGTGTTGAACTGCGCGCCCACGGGCAGGTCCGAGATGGCGGTGAGGAAGTTCTCCGGGCGCGGGCGCGTGAGCGTCCCAGGCCCGAAGATGAGCGTCGCGTACACCGGGTCGGCGAGGTCACGACGCTCCAGCAGTCCGTACACTTCGTTGCGGTGGCCGTCGTTGAACACCTCCAGTTCGGGCTTGATGCCTCGGTCGACCATCTCTGCGTGGAGCGAGTCGACGAGGGCGCGCGTGTTCTCGCTCGTGAGGTGGTCGTACCGGTTCAGCGGCCCCATGTCGAGCGACGCCATCTCCGGCGGCGGGTCGGTCCGGAGCGGGCGGTGTCGGTCAGCGTCCGGCGCGCCCGTCCCGCCCGTCGAGTGCTGGATGATTACGTCGTCGGTGTGCCGCCGGACGGCGTCGTCGATTTCCTGAAACCGCTCGGTGGCGAAACTCCGCTCCCCGTTCGGCCGTCGCGCGTGCAGGTGAACGACAGACGCACCGGCCGCTTCGACGGCCCCGGCGGCCTCGCCTATCTCTTCGGGCGTCTCGGGGACGTTGGGGTTCGCCTCCTTCCCGTGGACCCCGCCGGTCAGCGCGGCGGTGACGACGAGCGGGGCGCGGTCGAGAAAGGCCTCGTAGGTCACGTGTCCGCACTCCCCTCCTCACCGGTTCCCTCGTGCGCGCGGTAAATCTCGCAATGCCGTTCGTGAGCGAGTTCGTAGCGGTCGTTACAGATGTCCGCCCGCATCGGCTGGACGAATTCGTCGACAACTGTGCAGAAGGCGCGGGCCTCGTCGAACGACTGTTCGTCGCCCGTCTCGCGATACGCCAGATAGGGACAGCCCATGCGTCACGTAATCGGGCAGACGTGTTAACGGCTTACTCACTGTGAGTGAGCTAGTAACCCTCACGTCCCCGGGTGACACCCGGGTGAGGAAAGGACCACAAGGAGCGGCCACCTATCAGTGTCCATGTCACCCGAGACGACCGGGCTCCACCACGTGACTGCAATCGCCGGTGACCCACAGCGTAACGCCGACTTCTACGTCGGCGTCCTCGGCCTGCGGTTCGTGAAGCGGACGGTCAACCACGACGACACCGGGACGTACCACTTCTACTTCGGTGACGGCGAGGGCACGCCGGGGACGAACATCACCTTCTTCCCGTGGACCGACCGCGGACGACAGGGCGAATTCGGCGCGGGACAGACACAGCATACGGCCTACCTCATCCCCGAGGACGCCGTCGAGTACTGGACCGAGCGACTGGAGTCCCACGGAATCACCGTCGAGCGGACGGAGCGATTCGACGAGACGGTCCTCCAGTTCGAGGACCCCGACGGCATCGGACTGGAACTCGTCGCCGCCGATGCAGAGACGGACGCCGTGCCGTGGCCCGACGGCCCCGTCCCCGAGGAGCATCAGCTACGAGGGTTCTACTCGGTGACGCTGGCCGTCGAGTCGGTCGGGCCGACCGCGGAGATTCTCACCGACGTGCTCGGGTACGAACACGAGGCGACCGAGGACGGGCGACACCGCTACCGGAGCGCTGGCGGCGGGTTCGGGTCGGTCCTCGACGTGGTCGAGACGGACCAAGAGCGGGGGCGGATGGGCGTCGGCACGGTCCACCACGTCGCCTTCCGCGCGGAGAGCACCGAGGAGCAGGCGGCCTACCGCGAGGCGTATATCGAGAAGGGCCTCGAACCCAGCGAGATAATCGACCGGAAGTACTTCCACGCTATCTACGCCCGCGAACCCGGGGGCGTCCTCTTCGAGATCTCGACGATGGGGCCTGGCTTCACCGCCGACGAGGACTTCGGGGAACTCGGCGAATCGCTCACACTACCCGATTGGCTCGAAGACGAACGCGAGGCCATCGAAGCGCAACTCCCGCCGTTCGAGGGGCCGAACGCCCCCGCGGAGTGAGTGGTACTGATGCCCGGACAACTCCCGGACGACGCGCCCCCGTTCCGGTTCGAGTACGACTCCGCGACGCTCCGTTACGGCCCGAACTGCGTGGCGGCGCTGGGCGACGAACTGGCCGAACTCGACTGCGACCGGGCGCTCGTCGTCACCGGGTCGACCGTCGGGTCGACGCCTGCGGTGATGGACCCCGTCGAAGACGGCCTCGGTGAGTCGCTCGCGAGCGTCTTCGCCGAGACGACACCCGCAAAACGATTGGGGACGGCCTACGACGCGCTGGCGGCCTACGAACGTCACGACGCGGACGCCATCGTCAGCGTCGGCGGCGGTAGTAGCCTCGACGTGGCGAAAGTGCTCGCCGTACTGGTCGCGACCGACCGCGACCCTGACGCCGTCGGCGAGGCGTTCGTCGAGACGGGAACGCTCCCGATTCCGGAGAGCGGTCTGCCCCCGATTCTCGCCGTCCCGACGACGCTCGCCGGGGCCGACCTCTCGATGGTCGCGGGCGTCACCGCCGACCCGGCGACGTGCCCAGTCGGGGAACCGGCCAGCGGCGGCATCTCCGACCCGCAACTGATGCCCACGGCGGTGTGTTACGACCCGGAACTCCTCGCGACCACACCCCGAAACGTCCTCGCCGCTTCCGCGATGAACGGCTTCGACAAAGGCGTCGAAACGCTGTACGCGAGCAACGCGACGCCGGTGACCGACGCCACGGCGATGCGCGGCCTCTCGCTGTTACGGGACGGTCTGCTGGCCTTCGGCGACGGCGAGGAGAGCGACGCCGTGTACCGGACGCTCGCGCGCGGCATCGTGCTCGTCCAGTACGGTATCTCCCGACCCGGTGAGACGACGCTCTCGCTGATTCACGCCTTCGGCCACGGGCTGACCCGAACGTACCCGGTCCAGCAGGGCGCGGCCCACGCCATCGTCGCGCCCCACGCCCTCGACTGCGTGTTCGACGCCGTCGACGGCCGCCGGGACCTGTTGGCAGAAGCGTTCGACGTGTCCGACGCCGAGGACCCCGCCGACGCCGTCGTCGACAGCGTGGCCGCGGTCGCCGACGCGCTGGACCTGCCCACCCGCCTGCGGGACGTGGACGGCCCCACACGCGAGGAGTTCCCCGCCGTCGCGGAGGCGGTCCTCGCCGACTCGTTCATGGCGAACGCCCCCGATGAGTTCGACCCGACGCGCGAAGACATCGAGGCGGTTCTCGACGCGGCGTGGTGACCGCACCGAACCGAAAAGTAGCTATCTGGCGCTCAGTTGCCGGCCGACTGCTCTAAGAGCGCGACGAACTCATCGTCGACGTCGGTGTGGTGGTGGATTATCTTCCACTCGTCGTCCACCAACCGATACACGTTGGTCGCTCTGACCTCGAGACTGACTGGTTCCCCTGCGAACGTCATCGACACCTTTTCGGTGGCGATTTCGTACGCGGTGTCTTCGAACACGCGGATGAACTGGTCGGCCCGCGTGACCTCCCCGTCCGAGGACATCTCTGCGACGGCGCTCCACGGCCCTCGCACCTCCTCCCAGCCGATTTCCCGACCGCCGATGGGATGCATCGTCGTCACGTTGTCGTCGTGTGCCCAGACGCTCGACATCGGTTCCGGGTCCCCGTTGGCCATCTGCTCTAGCGCGTCGTAGAACCGGTCGGACGCCTCCCGTACCGCCACTTCCGCGCTCGTCTCTTGTGATGACATAGCAATCCATACCGACACGCCGTGAGGATTTATAGGGATGTTGCCACTTACTGACGAGAGTGGGGCGTATCACCGCCGTAACCGGATTACGAGGAGGTTGCCGTACGTTGATTAGTGCGGGCGCGCAACCGTCGGTACGGTATCACATTCGGAGCGAGGTGGACGGCCGACGACGAGACAGCACTGGCGGAATTCCACACGACGATGCCGACTGACACCGACGAGGCCCCAGAGGCCGCCGACGGGCAAGCCACACCGATTGGCCAACAGCGCGCCGGTCGCTGGCGGATGCTGGCACTGGTCGGCCTCGCCGAACTGCTGGCGATGTCGCTGTGGTTCAGCGCGTCGGCCGTCGCCCCGGAACTGACCGCCCAGTGGGGCCTCACGCCGACGGAATCGGCGTGGCTCACCAGCGCCGTCCAGATAGGCTTCGTCGTCGGCGCGGTGACCTCCGCGGCGCTGACCCTGTCGGACGCCGTTCCCACGCGCTATCTGTTCGCCGCCTCGGCGTTCGCGGGCGCGGCGCTCACCGCGACACTCGGCCTCGCCGTCGACAGCGCCGGTCCGGCCATCGCGCTCCGGTTTCTCACGGGTGTCACCCTCGCTGGCGTCTACCCGCCGGGGATGAAACTCGTCGCCGGATGGTTCCGGGGACGGCGCGGCCTCGCCATCGGGTCGCTGGTCGGCGCGCTCACCCTCGGGTCGGCACTGCCGCACCTCGTGCGGGCCGTCGGCGGCGTCGGACGCCCGCAGTTCGTCCTGCTCGTGGCCGCCGGACTGGCGACGGTGGGCGGCCTCCTCGTCCTCGGCGCGCGCCCCGGCCCGTATCAGTCACCGGCCGCACCGTTCGACCCCGGCGCAGTCAGGCGTATCCTCACCGACCGGGCCACGATGCTGGCGAACCTGGGCTACTTCGGCCACATGTGGGAACTGTACGCGGTGTGGACGTGGATTCCCGTCTACCTCGCCGCGAGTTTCGCCGCCCGTGAGGGAGCACTCGCGACGCCGACGGTCGCCGCGTTGCTCGCGTTCGGCACTATCGGTATCGGGAGTCTGGGCGCGCTCGTTGCGGGCGTCCTCGCCGACGACTGGGGCCGGACCACGGTCACGAGCGCCAGCATGGTCGTCAGCGGCAGTTTCTCCGTACTGGCTGGCGTCGTCTTCGACGCGCCGCTTTTCGTGCTGGTTCCGTTCCTCGCCGTCTGGGGGTTCACCATCGTCGCCGACTCCGCACAGTTCTCGGCCTGCGTGACCGAACTCGCGGAGGAGCGCTACGTCGGGACGGCGCTGACCCTCCAGACGGCCGTCGGATTCCTGCTCACCATCGGCTCTATCCAGTTGCTCCCGGTGGTGGCCGCCCGCGTCGGGTGGCAGTGGGCGTTTCTCCCACTCGCCGTCGGCCCCGCCGTCGGGACCCTGGCGATGTGGCGGCTCCGCGGCTCGCCCGCGTCACGCGCGTTAGCTAGCGGGAACCGCTAAGATTCCAGTTTCCCACGGAGTACCTTCGCGGCGACGAGAATCGGGTCCCACACGGGGCTGAACGGCGGCGCGTACGCCAAGTCGAGTCGTTCGAGTTCCGCGACCGTGAGGTCCGATTCGAGTGCCGTCGCCAGCGTGTCGATGCGGATGGCCGCCCGGTCCCGCCCGACGATGGACCCGCCAAGGACTCTCCCCGTCGGTCGGTCGGCGGTCAGCGTCACCGTCGTCTCGTCGCCGCCGGGGTAGTACCCGGACCGCGACCCGGCGTCGATAGACACCGAGACGGGGTCGAATCCCGCGTCGCTGGCCCGCTCCTCGTGGACCAGTCCGGCGCGCCCACACTCCAACTCGAACGCCTTGACGACGGCCGTTCCGGCCACGTCGCCGACCGGTTCCGGTCGACCGGCCACCGTCTGTCCGATGGCCCGTCCGGCCCGGTTCGCGGTCAGTCCGAGGGGGACCCACGTTGACGCACCGGTGACGGCGTGACGGTCTTCCGAGCAGTCTCCGGCGGCGTAGACGGTGTCGACGTTCGTCTGCCCGTACTCGTCGACGGCGACCGCTCCGGACTCGCCGAGTTCGACCGGCGTCCCGTCGAGGAGGTCGGTGTTCGGTGCGATGCCGATGCCGACCAGCGCGAGGTCCACCGGCACGCGTCCCTCCTCGTGGACGACGGCCGCGACGCTGTCGCCGCCCGCGAGTTCGGTGACCGCGGTGTTCAGGTGGACCGTCACGCCTTGTTCACGCAAGTGCTCGGCCACCCGTTCACAGACGGCGTCTCCGAACTGCGGGAGGAGGTGCGGCCCCCGCTGGAAGACGTGTGTCTCCAGTCCGTGCGCGCGGAACGCCTCGGCCATCTCGATGCCGACGTAGCCGCCGCCGACGACGGCGACTCGGTCCGGCGGGTCGCGGTCGGCGTACCGCTCGACGAGTTCGGCATCGACGTACTCGATGGACGTGTCGACGGCCGGTTCGTCCGGGTCGGCCAGCGCCGCCCGGACCGCCGCCGCCGAGTCGAGGCCGTGCATAGTAAAGGCCATCGCTCGGTCGCTCCCCGGAATCGGGTCCGTGACGGCCTGCGCGCCGGTAGCGACGAGGAGGTCACTGTATGACTGTTCGAACTGCTCGCCGTTGCCGTCGACAGTCACGGCCTGTGCGTCGGTGTCGACGGCGACCACTTCGTGTTCGCGTCGGAGGTCGATGCCGCGCTCGGCGGCCTCTTCCGGCGACAGCGAGAGGAGGTCGGTCAGGCGGTCCACCTCGCCTTTCACGTAGTACGGCGTCCCGCAGTGCGCGTACGACACCCACTTGCCCCTCTCGAAAACGAGTACGTCACCGTCGGGGTTCTCGCGCCGATACTTGCTGGCCGCGCTGAGTCCGGCGGCGTCGCCGCCGACGACGACGAACGGGTCGTCCATACCGAAGGTGTCACTCGGGAGTTACCTAACTGTTCAGTACCGCTATAGTTACCACAGGTGAGTTAGTTACGAGACGTGACTTTTTGTCGCCCGAGCGCGAACAGTGCGATATGAGCGACGGCGGCGAACGGTTGGAAGTCTGGTGTGCCGGGAAGGACTGGTGTCCGATTACGACGACGGCGAGTCTCATCGGCAAGAAGTGGCATCCGGTCATCGTCCATCGCCTGCTTACCGACGGCCCGTCGGGGTTCAACGACCTGAAGTCGAGCGTCGACGGCATCTCCTCGAAAGTACTCTCGGACAGCCTCGAAGACTTACAGGAGAAGGGACTGGTGGACCGCGCGGTCATCAGCGAGCAGCCCTTTCGCGTGGAGTACTCGCTGACCGAACGCGGTGCGTCGCTGGAACCCGTCATCACCGCGATGGCCGAATGGGGCCAAGAACACCTTCGGCCACCGGAGGAGGTCGACGGCGGTCGGTGACGACGCGCGTCGGTACTTCACACCCAGTCGGCGAGCGAGACGGTGTGGGTCGCCTGAATCCACGCGTCGTCCCGCTCGGTGTCGTAGATTATCGCGCTGTCGCCGGTCGTGACGGAGCGGTAGCTATCGAACCGGCCGGAGTCCGGGCCGGTCGTCGGGAGTCTGTCGTCGCCGTCGTGCGTTTTCGAAACCATGAATCGTGTGTTAAGGGGCGTCTGTCGACTAGGTAGTAAACTACCACTCGACGACAGATAGTGTCGCGGTAACCGGGGGGTAATCGAGGCCCCGGGACGGGACACCGGGCGAGGAGTTAACGTCGCTCGAACTGACAGGACCGTGGAGTGATTCGAGATGCGCGACTCCGAGTTCGACCTCACGGCCCCCGAGTTGACCGAAGACGACTTCCTCACGCTCGACGACCCCTACTTCGACCCCGAGAACGTCGCCGTCGTCACCGGCGCGGCGTCCGGCATCGGTCGCGCGACGTCGGTCGCCCTCGCCGCAAACGGCCTCACCGTCGTCGGCGCTGATATCGACACGGACGGCCTCGCGGAGACGGGCGACATCGCCGACGACTGCGGCGTGTCCGGCGTGTTCCACGGCGTCGAGACGGACCTGACCGCGGACGACGACGTCGAAGCGGTCGTCGACGCGGCCGCCGAGGAGGGCGACCTGCGCTTCGTCGCCAACATCGCCGGGATGCAACACATCGCGAGCATCCCCGAGTTCCCGATGACGGAGTACGACCGCCTGACGGACGTGATGCTCCGAGCGCCGTTCAAGGTGACACAGGCCGCGATGGCGCACATCCGAGACACCGACGACGGCGTCGGCGCTATCGCCAACATGTGCTCGGTCCACGGCCACTACGCGACGACGGACAAGGCGGCCTACATCACGGCGAAACACGGCCTCGTGGGGCTGACGCGGGCCATCGCCGCCGAGGGGGCGGGCGCGCTCCGGGGCTTCTCGGTGAGCGTCGGCTACGTGCTGACGCCGCTGATGGTCGACCAAATCGAGGACACCGCCGCGGAACGCGGCATCTCCGAGCGGGAAGTCGTCGAGAACGTGATACTCGGACAGGCCCGGACGAAGGAGATGATGACCCCCGCGGAAGTCGCGAACCTGTTCGTCTTCGGGTGTTCGCGCCACGCGAAACACCTCAACGGCGGCGACTTGCTGTTCGACGGCGGCTACACGCACACTTACGAGTGAAAATCCGGTCCGCCGGAAGTCCCGTGTCACGGGACTCAGCCGTCCGTTCCGGTCCGACTCTGGACGTACAGATAACCGTCGGTGTCGAGTGTCACGCGCAGGCCGTCGTAGTTGAACGACACACTGAGGCCGTCCCCGTTCTCGCCGTACCGCCGGGAGAGGAGTGCGTCCAAGGCGTCGGGGTCGATGGCGTCGGCGAGCGGTGGCATCGCTTCCGTCTCTCGGCCGATGGCCTCGGCGATAGTCTCGACGAGGGTCACCGTCGGCGACGTGACCGGCGACCACGACCCGCTAATCGGGTGCGGTAACGATAGTTCAGCGTCCGCGTCTTCTGTTGCCATGCCGTGTCACGTACCGTCACCAAAGATTCCACCTCGGTGTCACATATAGCTACGTCGAACGTTCGGGTAAGACGCGCCCCATTCGCTCGCGAGTTGGTTCTCGCCGCACTTCGGCTACGTTCCACCTCGTCACCACCGGCGCAGACCGGCCCTGCCAGTTTTGCCCGTGCGCGCCCTAGGTCGGTGTATGCCAGTCACTGACGACGACGAACTCCGTGAGATTCTCGGCTTGAACCGCGTCGCGGTCGTCGGGTGTTCCGCCAGTCCCGGGAAGGACGCCCACGAGATACCGAAGTACCTCATCGAGCAGGGATACGACGTTGTTCCAGTGAACCCCTTCGCCGACGAGATATTCGGCCGCGAAGTGTACGATTCGCTCGCCGACGTGCCCGGCGAAGTGGACATCGTCGACGTGTTCCGACCGAGCGAAGAGGTCAGCGGCATCGTCGACGAGGCGTTGGCCCGCGATGACGACGCCGTCATCTGGTTGCAGTTGGGCATCCACGACGACGAGGCCGTCGAACGCGCCGAGGAGGCCGGTCGCCGCGTGGTGCAGGACCGCTGTATGAAGCCGACTCACCAGCGTCTCCTAGCCTAACGGGTTACTCCCGAATCCGTCGCACCGCTTCGGCGGCGACGCCGACCAGCGCGGCACCGACGGTAAAGCCCGGTCCGGACCCGCCGGTAGTCGACTCGGCCGTCGACTGCGCCGCCTCGGTGTCGGCGTCGGTCGCACTCTCCGCAGGGGTAGTTGTCGCGGTTTCCGTCTCGGTCGTGGACTGCCCGGAGTCGCTCCCGCTATCCGAACTGCCCTCCGATAGTGACCCGACCAGTTCGACGGTCGCCTCGCCGCGGATATCCCGGGACGATGCCCCGACGAGAACGTCGAACTCGCCGTTCTCGACCGTCCAGGAGTCCGTCTCCGTCGACCAGTACTGGAACGCGTCCGCACCCAGCGACACCTCGACGGTGCGGGTCCCGCCCGCCGGAACCTCCACCTTCTGGATACCCTTCAGTTCCTTAGGCGGGCGCTCGACGACGGGGTCTCGCTCCCCCACGTACACCTGCACGGCCTCGCTGGCGGCCACGTCGCCGGTGTTGGTCACGTCGACGCTGACCGTGACGCCCTCCTCCGGGGTCGTCGTCGAGCGAGACAGCGAGACCGACCCGTACTCGAAGTCGGCGTAGGACTCGCCGTGACCGAAGGGAAACAGCGGTTCGATGTCCGCCTCGTCGAAGTGCCGATAGCCGACGAAGACACCCTCGTCGTAGAAGACGTTCCCGTCCACACCCGGATAGGCGCGGCCTTCGTCGGGCAGTGAAGTGACCTCCCCCGGGAGGTAGTCGTCAAGGGATGCCGCGAAGGTGACCGGCGTCTTCCCCGAGGGAACCACCTCGCCGAACAGGAGTTTCGCCACGGCGGTCCCCGCTTCCTGTCCGGGGAACCACGTCTGCATGATGGCGGGCACGTCCTCGACCCACGGCATCGCCACCGGCGTCTCGGTGTTCAACAGGAGAACGGTGTCCTCGTTCGCGGCGGCCACCTGCGAAACGACTTCGTCCTGATTGCCCGGCAACGAGAACTCGTGTCGGTCGTCTCCATAGAAGGTGTCACTGCGGGCGAGGACGACAGCCACCTCCGCGTCAGCGGCCGCGTCCACCGCGGCCTCGATGGCAGACGGTCGGTTCCACTCGAGTCGGACCGGGGCCGTCCCGACTGCGTCGACGCGAATCTCGTACGTCTCGCCCGCCTCCAAGGTGAGCGCCGCTTCCTCCCCCTTCGGGCCGAAGAACCCGCCCCCCTCGTTTTCGACGACCGTCTCGCCGTCGACGGTGAGACTGCTCGCGGCCTGACTCGTGAGCGTGAACGCGAACGTCCCCGACTCGGGCGCGGTGAGCGTCGCTTCCCAGCGAACCGTGACGGTGTCGCCGTCGAAGGCGTCCCGTTCCTCGCCGGTCAGTTCGACCGCGTCGACGCGTTCGCTCCGCGTCGGCGACCCCGACCAGTCCCCGTTAGCGTACACCCGGCGAGTGAACCCGTCGCCGCCGTCGTTCCCGTGGGCGGGCGTGAACGCGTCCGGCCCCGCGAGTTCGGACTGCTCCGTCGACACCGTCGTCACCGACACGTCGTCGGCGACCTGTTCGATGCCCTCGGTGAGACCGACCCGCCGGAGCGCGGTGACGGTGTCGCTCCCGCCGATACCCTCCTTGAACTCGGTCGGCGTCGGGCCCACGATGGCGACGTCGCTCACGTCCTCGTCCAACGGCAACAGGTCCCCTTCGTTCTGGAGAAGGACCGACCCCTCCTCGGCCATCTGCTCGGCCAGCGAGAAGTGCTCGTCGGTCCCTCGTGCGGGTTCGCTCCCGACCTGGTCGCCCCCGAGTGCGCCGATTTCCTGCTGTGACCGGAGGCCGCGAAGTACCTGCCGGTCGACGACGCCCTCGCGCAAGCGGTCGGCTTCGACGGCCGACGCCAGCGACTCCCCGAAGTGGTTCGCCGACGGCATCTCGATGTCCAATCCGCTGACCGCCGCGTCGACGGTGCTGTGGGTCCCGCCCCAGTCGGAGACGACGAACCCCTCGAACCCCCAGTCTTCGCGCAGAATCTCTTCGAGGAGGTAGTCGTGTTCGGAACAGTAGGTCCCGTTGACGCGGTTGTAAGCAGGCATGACTGCTCCGGCGTCGCCTTCGGTGACCGCCTCGCGGAACGGCGGGCAGTAAATCTCTCGGAGCGCTCGCTCGCCCACCACGACGTTGTGCTCCGAGGTCGAGAAGTAGTCGTAGACGTTCCCCGTCGTACTCGCCTGATTGTACGCGACGAAGTGTTTCAGCGTCGCGACGACGCCCTCAGACTGGACGGCCGACGTGTACTCGCGGGCCATCTGCGCCGAGAGGTACGGGTCCTCGCCGTACGTCTCACCGCCGCGGGCGTGTAGCGGGACGCGGAACGTGTCCATCGACGGCCCGAGGAGAATCTGCACGTCGCCGTCTTTCACCTCGCGGGCGATTGCCTCGCCCTGTCGTGCCGGCAACTCCGGGTCGAACGTCGCCGCGACGGCGATTGGATGCGGAAACGCCGTCGTGGGGTCGCCCAATCGCGCGCCAGTCGGCCCGTCTGCCATCCCCATTCCGGGCACGTCGAGTCGTTCGACGCCTTCGAGGTAGCCCGCGATACCGCTCGGGCCACCGCTACCCCCGTGTGTCCTCCGAACTTTCTCTTCTAAGGTCATCTCCGAGACGAGCGCCCCGAGGTCGTCAGTTCCCTCCTGTGCGGCCGTCACACCGGCCGCTCCGAAGAGAGACGCCGCTGCCGCTACCGCCCCCGTCGACCGCATGAACGTTCGCCGGGACGTGCCACTTCCGTCGCCACCGTCAGTCAGATTTGGTTCGTCTGCCATCAGAAGCACGAATTGTGCGCCAATAAATAAACATTTGCATGATTATTGGGCCCAAAATTGGAATATATTTTTCAAAGTCACAAAATCTTTTGATTCGATTACGCCCACGGCGAAAACATAATCTCCCCGACATCAAATCGATACAGTGATTACGGGACCTCCGTCAATGTGGCCTATCTCCATGGGTCAGGACACCACTCTCGTCGACCGGCTCCAGCAGTTCGGGTTCACCGAGACGGAAGCCAGCGTATATCTTGCAGTGGTGGAGCGCGGCGAAGCGACGCCGAGCACCATCGCCTCTGCGGCCGGCGTCTCCTCGAGTTACGTCTATCAGCTCTGTACCCAACTGGAACAGCACGGCGTCGTTTCCGTCGAGGACCACCACTCGCCGACGCGGGTGCGGGCAGCACCGCCGTCGGAAGCGCTCCAAGCCCGATTGGAGACGATGAGCGAGACGATGGAGGAGGTTGCCGACCGATACGAACGCCCCTCGAAAGACTTCGAGGCGCTGGAAGTCGTGCGTTCTCGGCCGACCCTGCACAAGCGGTTCAGACAGGCCATCGAGAGCGCCACCGAGGAGGTGTTCGCGGTCGTCCCCGCGGAGATGGTTCCAGAGATTGCCGACGCGCTCGAAGACGCGGTCGAACGGGACGTCTTCGTCTTGCTCGCTATCGCCGGGTCGACGGACGCGTTCCAGAACGAGACGCTGTCCAACGTCGCCACCGTCGTCCGGTCGGGGGTCAGAGGGATGACGGTGTGTCTCACGTCCGACCGTTCACGAGGCATCATCTCACCGGCGGAGATGCTCGACTGGAAACACGGCGACGCGGAGGCGATACACTTCGAGAACCGCACAGTCTCACTCTCGGTCGAGAGCGCGTTTCTGGGCTCGATGTGGCCCGCCTCGGAGGAACTGCTGCTCCGTCGCCCCACCCCGCTACCCGAATCGTACGACAGTTTCAGACGGGCCGTCTACGACGCGACGCTCCACCACCGTACGGGCCGAAACGTCGCCGTGACCTTCCGGGCACGCCCCACAAACACGACGGAGACGCCGACCGAACGGACCGGGACGCTGGCAGGGACCAGACAGGGCCTCGTCGAGGAACGCGACGTGGAGTTCGGGATGGAGAACTCAATTCTCGTGGAGACGGACGAGGGTGAAGTCAGCGTGGGCGACATCGGGGCGTTCCTCGAGGACTACAAAGCGGAACACGTCTGGCTCGAACCGCTGTAGGTCGTTCCGGACCCGCCGAAGCGACTCTCGCTTGCCGGCTGTTTCAAATCGTGATAACACCGGTCGGTATTCATTAGCAAGTAACACGATGTGGTATACGATTGTGTTCGATGACGGGTACTGAACGTGCCGACGAAGCCCGCTACAGCGGTCACGACGAGCAGATACGACATCGGTTCGACTGGGCCGAAACATCCCCGAGCGAAGCGGTCAGTCGCGTCGTCAGCGTGGCGTCGAATCGCGGGGTGACCGCGGTCGAACCGCTGTACGAGTCCGTCGACTTGGGCGCAGTGGACCAGTTACTGCAATCGACGTCGTCGGATAAATTCGAACTCACGTTCGTGCACGATGGCTTCCGTATCTGCGTGCAGAGGGACGGCGAAGTCGTCGCCACGCCCGTCGACGAATGACCCGCCACGACGCCGACGACCCCCGTCGAACGGGACCGCGGAGAAGCCAACCGTTTTCCTCGCCGACGGCCTGACTCCTGGTATGGACGCAGACGAAGTCAAAGCCCTCATCGAAGCCGAGATTCCCGACGCCGACGCGACGGTGACGACACCGCGGGACCCAGACGACGACAAGCACTACGCCGTCGAGGTAGTCTCGCCAGCCTTCGAGGGCGAGTCGCTAGTCGACCAGCATCAACTCGTCCACGACGCCCTCGGCGAGCACCTGACGCGGGACATCCACGCCATCGAACTCCGCACGTCGACGCCCGAGTGAGCGGTCCCGCCCGAAGGGAACGGCGGTACGCATTTCCCTGCCCGACTGTTACGAGGGGACATGAGCTTCGAACCAGAAGAACTCTCGCGCGAGGAAGTCCAGACGAAGGTCGCAGAGACAATCGAGAACAACGAGGTGGCCCTGTTCATCAAGGGGACCGAACTGATGCCCCAGTGTGGCTACTCGCGGAAGGCGTTGGGCCTCATCGGCCAGTACCGCGACGACGTGGCGACGGTGAACGTCCTCACGGCGACGGAGGCGTACCGCGAGGCCCTATCGGAGTACAGCGGCCGCGAGACGATTCCGCAGACGTTCGTCGACGGCGAGTTCGTCGGCGGGAGCGACATCCTAGAGCAGTTAGACGAGAACGGCGAACTGGAACAGACCCTGCAGGCGTAACCGTCGCTGGTCGCGTCGGGCGCGAAGAAAGCGGCTTTTCGGCGGTGAGCGGGTCGCGAGCGGCCGCGTCGGTCGGCGGCCGCCGCACTCGGCCAGTATCCTCGGTCAGCAGTCGTCAGTCGTCGTCTTTCATCTCGCCGAGGCGGTCGACGAGGTCGCTGGTCGACGCTTCGGTGTCGAACGACACCTCGCCGTCGTGGTCGTTCTCGTGGACGGCCACGCCGTCGTCGTCGTCCGTGTCCACGTTCTGGTCTTTCTGCTCGGACTCGTCGTAGCTACCAAAACCCATAGTAGGAGGGAGTGGCCTCGGCGACTAAAAACGGACGATGTCCACGCTCGTCGGCGAGCGGTATCGCGTCACACGCCCCCATCGAGTCCTCGCCGAAGTCGTCCCACGAAGCAAAGGTTCTTATCCGTGGTCGCTTATCGGCTAGATAACGACATTCGATAGCCGTTGTTCTTCGACGGCCGAAGTCTCCAATCGCAGTTTCCCGCATACATGAGTACCGCAGACGAGACACTGGAGAAGATTAAAGCACAGGTCGAAGCCGAGACGCCGGACGACATCACCATCGCGTCGGTCACTTTCGAGGGACCGGAACTGGTCATCTACACGCCCGACGCGAAGGAGATAGCCAATCGCGACGGCATCGTCCGGAACCTCGCACAGACGCTTCGCAAGCGTATCAACATCCGTCCGACGCAGACGGCGCTGGTCCCGCAGAACGAGGCCCGCGTCAAGATAGAGGAGACCATCCCGGAGAACGCCGGGGTGCAAAACCTCGATTTCGACGATTCGACGGGCGAGGTGTTCATCGAGGCGGAGAAACCCGGCCGCGTCATCGGTCGCCACGGCGAGACGCTGGACCAAATCGCCGCGAGCGTCGGGTGGACGCCCGAAGTCGTCCGCACGCCGCCGATGGAGTCCTCGACGGTGTCGAACGTCCGGAACTTCCTCAAGCAGGAACGCGACGAACGACGAGACATCCTCGAGCGCGTCGGTCGGCAGATAAACCGGCCCCTGACCGCCGACGACGACTGGGTCCGACTGACGACGCTGGGGTGTTGCCGGGAAGTCGGGCGCGCCTCGTTCATCCTCTCGACGCCCGAGTCCCGCATCCTCATCGACTGCGGCGACAAGCCGGGTGCGGAGGGGGAAGTGCCGTACCTGCAAGTCCCAGAGGCGCTGGCGGCGGGGCCGAACTCCATCGACGCCGTCGTCCTCACGCACGCGCACCTCGACCACTCCGCGCTCATCCCCATTCTGTTCAAGTACGGCTACGACGGCCCCATCTACACCACCGCGCCGACGCGGGACCTGATGGGTCTGCTCCAACTGGACTACCTCGACGTGGCCGCAAAGGAAGGCCGCGCGCCCCCATACGAGAGCCAGCAGGTTCGAGACGCGCTGAAACACACTATCCCGCTGGAGTTCGGCAACGTCACCGACATCGCGCCGGACATCAAACTCACCATGCACAACGCGGGCCACATCCTCGGCTCCGCAGTGTGTCACTTCCACATCGGCAAGGGCCGGTACAACGTCGCTTTCTCCGGGGACATCCACTACAAAGACACCCGCCTGCTGGACGGCGCGGTCAACGACTTCCCCCGTGTCGAGACGCTCGTCCTCGAATCGACCTACGGCGGGAAGAACGACTATCAGACGGACCAGAAGGACTCCGAGCGCGTCCTCAAGCGCGTCATCAACGAGGCCCACGAGAAGCAGGGCCACATCCTCATCCCCGCCTTCGCCGTCGGTCGCTCCCAAGAGTTGATGCTCGTCTTAGAGGAGGCGATGCGGAAGGGCGACATCCCGACGATGCCCGTCTACCTCGACGGGATGATTCGCGAGGCGACGGCCATCCACACCGCCTACCCCGAGTACCTCCGGGAGAGCCTCCGCAACCGCATCCTCTACGAGGACGAGAATCCCTTCCTCGCCGAGCAGTTCCAACAGGTCGACGGCGGCGAGGAGATGCGACAGGACATCGTCGACGAGGAACCCGCCATCATCCTCACCACCTCGGGGATGGTCACCGGCGGCCCCGTCATGTCGTGGCTCCGCTTCCTCGGCGGCGACCCGGACAACACGATGGTCTTCGTCGGCTATCAGGCCGAAGGGACCCTCGGACGGCAGATTCAGCGCGGCCAGGACGAAATCACGCTCGGGGACACCAGCGGTCCGCGGGCGGAGCGTGTCAGTCTGAAGATGGACGTAGAGACGGTTGACGGCTTCTCCGGCCACGCCGACCGGCAGGGACTGGAGACGTTCGTCGAGACGATGCACCCCCGACCCGAGAAAGTCCTCTGCGTCCACGGCGACGAGAGTTCGACCAACCAACTCTCCTCGGCGCTGTACCAGAAGTTCAACATGCGGACGTTCAACCCGAAGAACCTGGAGACGTTCCGCTTCGTCTGATTACTCCTCTGTCGTCTCGTCTTTCGACTTCGTCTCCCGTTCCGTGAGGTTGAGCGCCACGAACAACCGGTTGGTGATTACCTGTTCGACGATATCGACCAGTTGGGTGTCGTCGGTGGTGTAGTCCGAGAAGATTCCCAGCGGGATTTCTCCGCCAGCCATCTCGCGGTGGCCGCCCGCGCTCCCAACGTCCTCGAACGCCTCGTGGAGCACCTCGCCGATGTGGACGCGCGCGTCCGTCGACCGGCCGCTGAGTTGAATGCTGTCCTCGACGATACCGAAGACGATTGCGGTCTGGATACCTTCGAGGGTCGCGAGATAGTCGGCCGCCTGCGGGAGGGCGTCCCGTTCGCTCGTCCGTCCGACGTGCGAGACGAGGACCGACCCGCGGACGACGCGGTTCTCGATGGCGTCGCCGATAGCGTCGATGGTCGCCCCGCTGACCGCCGGAGAGGAGAGTTTCTGGAGGAGGTCGATATCCGCGTAGTCGTGGAGGTAAGCGGCCGCCTCGTACTCCGCTCGCGTGGCCCCGCGGAGGAAGCCCAGCGTCTCCCGACGGATGGCGAACAGCAGCGCCGTGGCGACGCGCGAACTGGGGTCCATCGGCAGTTCCCTGACGTACTCGGCGAGGATAGTGGCCGTCGCGCCCACACCTTCGCGATGGTCGACGATGTCGGCCACGATGTCCTCGACCGGGTGGTGGTCGACGACGATGTCGACCGGTGTTCCCTCGGGGACGCGGTTGTTGACACCGACTATCGCGTGGTCGACAAACGCTAAGAGGGACCCTTCGGGACGGTTTCGCACCAGTTCCGGGTCGAACGGCTTCAACTCCACGTCGAGGAGGTTGACGAACGCCCGATTCTGCTGGTGGGATATCTCGCCGCTGTAGAGGATTCGTCGCTCGTCGATACCGGCGCTCGCGGCGATTTGGCCGAGTGCGACGGCGCTCGCGAGACAGTCCGGGTCGGGGTTGTTGTGACAGATGATAGTGAGGTCATCGCTCTCGGCGAGGCGGTCCCATAGGGCTTGGGCGCGACTCATCGTTCGTAGTTGTCGCCCCTCCTACAAGCCATTACTGCCCGAACTGAGGCGAGCGACGGCCACGTGCCACAGCGACCGCCTCGGCGAGCGAACCGTGGCCGGCGAGGTTCGCACCAGTCTCGGCTACGCCGCCGGTATCGCCGACCGTCACTCCTCGGGAGTGCGCGTCGTCAACACCGGAACGGGCGACGACCGAACGAGTTTGGAAGTCACGCCGCCGAGCGCGTACCAACTGAAGTTCGTCTGCCCCTGTGTCCCCAACGCGAGGAGGTCCACGTCGTTGTCCTCGACGTACCGCTGAATCTCTCGGTGAGGGTGACCGTATCTGAGCGACCCGACGACATCGTCGAGCGTCCCCTCGGCCGTCGCCACCGCCTCGTCGAGAATCGCCTGCGCGTGAGCGTCCAGTTCGGACTCTTTGATCACAGACCGGGCATCCGGACCGAGCGTTCCCGTCTCGACGACGTGGAGGACGTGGAGGGTCGCATCCGTGGACGACGCGAGGTCGGTCGCCTCGGCGAGCGCCCGGTTCGCGCCCGCGCTGCCGTCGGTCGGCACGAGGACGTCGGCGGCGGGATAACGGTACGATCGGTCTCCGTCGGGGTTGACCACGAGGACGGGAACCGGTGCGGTGTTGACCACTCCCTCGGTGACGCTTCCGAGGAGGACGCGTTCGATACCGCTGCGTCCGTGGGTCGGCATCACCACGAGGTCGGCGTCGTACCGGTCGGCGTGGTCGACGATGGTCGCCGCGGGGTCCCCCTGAACGACTTCCCCATGAGCGTCGATGCCCGCCTCGCGTGCCCGTTCGACCGCGTCGGCGACGATTCGCTCGCCCGCCTGTTCGAGGGCGTCGACGATTTCACCCCGCACGTCGGTGACGCTGTCCCGGTTCGTGTCCGCCACGTTGAGGACCGAGAGCGTGGCGTCGTGGGCCGCCGCGACGTCGAAGACGTAGTCCAATACCGATTCGGCCGTTTCGCTCCCGTCGGTGGGAAAGAGGATGTGGTCGTACATGGGGTAGTGGCGTTGGGCTGTCAGCTCAGGACAACTGTTGTCGCAGCGAGAGCATAAAACGATGGGCGCGAAGCGGCACGCGCACTCTCACCTCGTCCGCGAGCGTCGCCGAACGTAGGCGGCGACGGCGAGATACCCCGGGAGGGCGAGGAGGAGCGTTCCGGCGAGGAGGCCCCAGTCGGCGAGTCCCAGCGGCACCGTCCCGAAGTACTCGTTCAGCGGCGTGTACAGCACCGCCAGTTGGAGCACCGCGGAGACGGCGATAGCGCCCGCGAGCCACGGGTTCGAGAACGTCGGCGTCTCGCCGAGCCATCGGATGACGTACAGTTTCTCGAACTCGATGGCGACGAATCCGGTGAACACCATCGTCATCGCGTACGGCGTCACCGCCCGCGCCCCGTCGAGCGTCAGGAACAGGAGGCCGAGCATCACCGCCGTCGACACCGTCCCGATACCCGCCATCAGGCCCAGCATGCCCCGGCCGACGATGCCGCGGTCGGGGTCGCGCGGCGGCCGGTCCATCACGTCCTCGCTGGCCGGGTCCGCGCCGAGCGCCACCGCCGGTAGGCCGTCGGTGAGCAGGTTTATCCAGAGCAACTGCACGGCGGGCAGGACGAGATAACCGAACAGCGACCCGATGAAGACGATAGCCACCTCCGCGACGTTGGCGCTCAGGAGGTACGCGACGAACTTCCAGACGTTGTCGAAGATGGCGCGGCCGCGTTCGATGGCCCGTTCGATGGTCGCGTAGTTGTCGTCCAGGAGGACGATATCGCTGGCCTGTTTCGCCACGTCCGTCCCGCGGATCCCCATCGCGACGCCGATGTCGGCGTTCTTCAGCGCCGGCGCGTCGTTGACGCCGTCGCCGGTCATCGCCACGCGGTGCCCGTTGGCCTGTAACGCCCGGAGGATTCTGACCTTGTGTTCTGGCGCGGTGCGGGCGAACACGTCGACGGACTCGACGCGCTCTCGCAACTCCTCGTCGTCCATCGCCGCGAGTTCCCGGCCCTCCATCACCTCGGTGTCCATCCCCAGCGAGTCGGCGATAGCGGCCGCGGTCCGGACGTTGTCTCCGGTCACCATCTTCACATCGATGCCCGCCCGTTTCGTCGCCGCGATGGCGTCGGCTACCTCCTCTCGGGCGGGGTCGATGAGGCCGACGAGGCCGACGAAGACGAGGCCGCCGGTCAGGTCGTCCTCGCCGTCGGCGTCGTCCGCGTAGGCGACGGCCAACACGCGAAGGGCGTCGTCAGCGAAGGCTCGGACCTGCTCACGGACCCGCTCTCTGCGCTCGTCGGTCATCTCCTCGACGCCCGCTCCGGTCACGACGCGACCGGCCTTCGAGAGGACGACTTCCGGCGCGCCCTTGACGTACGCCCGGTCGTCGTGGACCGTACCCATCCACTTGCGCTCAGAGGAGAACGGAATTTCGTCGGTGCGGGGATTGGCGTCGCGCAGGGCGGCCACGTCGATACCGGCCGACTCCGCGGCGTCGACGAGGGCGCGTTCGGTCGGGTCGCCGTCCTCGTCGTCCGGCGTCGCGTCGTTGCACAGCGCCGCCCCGCGCAACAGCAACTCGACGCGGTCCGGAACCGTCACCTCCGCTTCGGACGGCCCGCCGAAGTCGACCACGCCGTCGTTGACCCACATCCGACTGACGCTCATCTGCCCGCGGGTGAGCGTTCCCGTCTTGTCGGTGCAGATGACGTCGACGCCACCGAGCGCTTCGACCGCCGGTAGCCGCCGGACCAGGGCGTTCTCGTCGGCCATCCGTCGCACCCCGAGTGCCAGCGTCAGCGTCACGACGGCGGGGAGGCCCTCGGGGACGGCGGCGACGGCCAGCGAGACGGCGGTCAGCGCGGCCTGAAACGGGTCCGTGCCCTGCGCGAGCAGTAACGGGACGACGAGCGCCGCCAGAATCACGACGCCGACGCCGAGTTTCCGACCGAGCGAGTCGAGTTCGCGCTGGAGCGGCGTCTCCGTCGTCTCCGTCCCCGCGAGTTCCGCCGCGATAGCGCCGACTTCGGTGTCCATCCCCGTCGCAGTGACGACGGCGACGCCCCGTCCGCGGGTGACGTTCGTCCCCTTGTACACCATCGGCGTTCGTTCCGCCAGCGGCGTGTCCGCGGGAACCGGGGGCGTGTGCTTGCCGACGGGCACGCTCTCTCCGGTGAGGGCCGACTCGTCGGCTTCGAGACCCGTCACCGAGACGAGGCGACAGTCCGC
Organism: Haloarcula marina; assembly: GCF_024218775.1. Classification (NCBI taxonomy): domain Archaea; kingdom Methanobacteriati; phylum Methanobacteriota; class Halobacteria; order Halobacteriales; family Haloarculaceae; genus Haloarcula; species Haloarcula marina. Next base: position 2,284,741 of record NZ_CP100404.1, read on the forward strand.
CGGGACCACGTCGCCGCCCGTCAGTTCCACCACGTCGCCGGGCACTATCTCCGTCGCGGTCACCTCCTCGGTGGTTCCGTCCCGACGGACTATCGCCGTCGGTGCGGTGAGTTCCCGCAACGCGGCGAGACTCGCCTCGGCCCGGTAGTCCTGTACGAACCCGAACAGGCCGTTGGCGAGGACGATGACGGCGATGAGTACGGCGTCGACGGCGTGCCCGGTCCACAGCGACAGCGCGGCGGCGACCACGAGAACGTAGATGAGGACGCTCCGGAACTGGCTGGCGAGAATCGTGAGGAGCGACCGGCCCGCCGCCTGCGTGACGGCGTTCGGGCCGTACTCCTCGCGTCGGCGACGCGCCTCCGCCCCCGAGAGGCCGTCATCCCCGGATTCGAGGCGCTCGAACACGTCCGCGACCGGCCGAGAGTGTGCTGGCGGGTCCACGGCGATGACTAACTCGGCCGACCACCAAGTGTGTTTTCCGCTGACACGGGACGCGGTTTTACGTGGCGGCCGCTCGGAATGAGAGACATGGCACCCGTTCGACGGTTGGTACTGGACGTGTTGAAACCCCACGACCCGCCGCTCCCCGAGTTCGCAGAGCGAGTCAGCGAGACCGAGGCGGTCGACGGCGTCTCCGTCTCGCTGGTCGAACTCGACAGGGAGGTGCAGAACGTCGCGCTCACCGCCGTCGGCGAATCGCTCGACGCCGACGCCGTCGAGTCGACTGTCGAGGAACTGGGCGGGACGGTCCACTCAGTCGACCTCGTGGCCTGCGGGGACCGCGTCGACCCCATCCGCCCGACGCCGCGGGACAGTTGAGCGGCGTGGACTCCCCTCGCTCGCTACTGCGTCGAATCCTCGGCGACGAGGACGTGCTCTCCATCTCCAGACGCTACTTCGTCTCCAACGGGTTCGACGGCACACTCACCTGCATCGGCGTCGTCATCGGGTCGGTCCTCTCGGGGGTTCCCGACGGCGTGACGGTCGTCAAAATCGGCCTCGGCGCGGCCGTGGGGTTGGGAACGTCGGCCGTCTGGAGCGTCTGGGAGATAGAGCGCGCCGAGACGCGCGCGGAGATTCGCCGCCTCGAACGCGCGATGCTCACCGACTTGGACGACACGCGTATCGAGCACCAACAGCGCGGCGCGCGACTGTTCCACGCGGTCATGAGCGGCCTCGGACCGACCGTCGGCATCCTCCTCCCGTTGACGCCGTTCCTCCTCGAAGGGACGGTCCTGACACTGACCGAGGCGGCGGCCGTCGCCGTCGGTATCGGCATCGCTATCCTCGGCGTGTTCGGGGCGTATATGGGGTCCATCTCGGGCCAGCGGTGGTACGTCGCCGCGGCCCGGATGGCGCTCGCTGGCGTGGTCGTCGCCGCCGTCAACCTCGTCCTGCCGGGGTGACTCAGAGGTTGCCCGGCCGCGATTCGACCCGACCGGTGAGGTGCCGCGGAACGAGGCGGTAGAACTCGAAGGAGACGACGCGCGTCGGATTGTCGAAGATGTCTATCAGCGGTATCTCGACGCGGTCCATGCCGTCGAGCGTGTCAGTCGCGATAGACTCCTCGTGGGCGTCCTCCAGTCGGCCGTCGGCGACGACGCTCCGCCACCGCTCGTCCTCCTCTCGATGCACCACGAACGAGGCCGCCCGGTCGTTCAGTTCGGGTTTCGAACTGTCCGGCCCGACCGCGAGGCGGAAGTAGAACACGTCGCCCTCTGGGTCGTAGCCGTAGGAGACGGGCACCGTGTAGGGCGGGTCGTCAGTCTCGTTCGACAACGAAAGCACGCCGACGCCGCCGTTCCCGAGGAAGGCCTCGATTTCCTCGTCGTCCATCGCCACGTGGCTGTCACTGTCCATACCACCAGTTGTGTCGCACGACCTATAACTTATGACCACCGGCCGGAGTGCGTCGGCATCGGAGTGCGTCGGCATCGGAGTACGTCGGCATCGGAGTACGTCGGCGTCGGAGTGCCTCAGCGTCGGAGTGCGTCGGCGTCGGAGTGCCTCAGCGTCGGAGTGCGTCGGCGTCGGAGTGCGTCGGCGTTAGAGCCTGTCTCCGTCGAGGGATGTCGTTGTCCGGCACTGCGGACGGCGTGTTCACTCCGCGATACCGTCGCCGCCGCCTTCCGTCCGTCCGCGCGTACTGACCGTCAGCACCGGCACGGGCGCGCGGCGAACGAGTCGCTCGGCGGTACTCCCCAGCAACACGCGGTCCAGGCCGGTCCGGCCGTGGGTCCCCATCGCCACGAGGTCAACGTCGTTGTCCTCGACGTACTCCAGGAGGGTGTTCGCGGGGTGGCCGACATCCACGCGGGTGACGGCGTCGACACCGACGTCGGCCGCGGCCTCGGCGACGGCGGCCGCGGCGGCCTCGGCGTTTTCTTCTAACTGTTGGACCAGTCCGGGCGGCACGCCCATCTCAGCCCCTGTCGCCACGTCGCCGAGGTCCACGACGCTGACGGCGTGGACCGTCGCGCCGACCCGTGCGGCGATAGCCACGGCGTGTGCAACGGCCGCCGTCGCCTCGCCGCTCCCGTCCGTCGGGACGAGAATGTCCTCACAGGCCGTGACGGACTGGCCGGCGCCCTCCGCCCGAATCGTGAGCACGGGGACCGCCGACCGGCGAACGACCCGCTCGGCGACACTTCCGAGGACGTACCGCGAGAGGCCCCGACGGCCGTGGGTTCCCATCACCACGAGGTCGACATCGTTCTCGTCGGTGTACCCGAGGACGGCGTCTGAGGGCGTTCCCCGAACCACCGCCGACCGGACAGCGTCGACGCCCGCGACGGCCGGTTCGAGGGCGTCGATGGCCGACTCCGCCTCGCGTTCGAGGCGGTCGAGATACTCGTCGTCGACGCCGCCCGCCGAGAACGGCCCGGCCGCCGCCGACACGTCGACGACCGTGAGCAGATGCAGCGTCGCGTCGAAAACCTCGGCGAGAGACGCCGCGTACTCGGCCGCGGCGACGGCGTGGTCGCTCCCGTCCGTCGGTACGAGGATGTGGTCGTACATCGGTGACTGGGAGATACGCGGCCGGTACTGATAGTCCTACGTCACGACTGTCGTCGAACGGAACACCGTCGGCGGCGGGGCCACCCCCACCCCACCGTGTCCAGTGTTCCCGGACAGTGAGCAGGGAAGGGCGATGGCGGCGGCGAGTGAACGCGGCGTCGTTCCCGTCCCACCCCACCGTGTCGAGTGTTCCCGAACTGTCGGCCGACGGCCCCAGTCGCGCGGCGGAAACCACCGACAGCGGCATCGCAGACGACAGCGTCAGCGGGGGACACCCCCCACTGTGTCGAGTGTTCTCACCGCAACGGACACCGCGCCCCCGTCCTCAGATATGCCGGGCCACGTCGTTGGGCAACACGATGTCGTCGAGTTCCCGAACCACGTCGCAGACGAGGTCTAGCGGCACGTCGAACTCGTACTCGTGGTACTGTCCGCCTGCGCGACCCTCGTTGCGGACGGTGCGCTGGAGAATCCCGACCATCGCGAGGTCGGCGAGATGGTCGTGCATCCGTCGACGGACCAGCGGGTCCGTTCCCGAGCGGTCGGCCACGGAGCGGTAGACGGGGTATATTTCGCGGACGCGAGCGGGCATCGCCTCCTCGAAGGCCAGCGAGAGCGTCGCGATGAGCGTCAGGTGGCCGTGGTGTGTCAACTCGCGCATCCCGTGTCGAATCTGCCCGCGTTCGAGTTCTTGGGACGCGTCACGGACGTGGTCTTCCACGATAGGTGGGTCCCCCGCCGTCCGCGCGATGTCCCCCGCTTTGTACAGCAAGTCGAGCGCCTGCCGCGCGCTCCCGGTGTCTTGGGCGGCGATGGCGGCACAGAGTTGGAGGACGCCCGACGAGAGGGCGTCGTCTCGGAGCGCGCCGTCGACGCGCTGCGTCAGAATCGACTCCAGTTCCGGAGCCTGATACGGCGGGAAGTGAATCTCCTCCTCGCAGAGCGTGTCCTTGACCTTCGGCGAGAGCGTCTCACGGAAGCCGAAGTCGTTACTGATGCCGATGACGCCCGGTTTGACCGAGTCGAGGTAACCGTTCGACCGGGCGCGCGGGAGTTCGTAGAGGATGTCGTCGTTCTCGCCGATGTGGTCGATTTCGTCCAGGACCAGCAGCACCGTCCCGCCAACGTCTTCCAGTTCGTCGTACAGCATGTCGAAGACGGTCTGTTGGGGGTAACCGGTCGTGCTTATCTGCTGGTTCGCCGGGCGGAGGAGGTTCACGAGGTTCGCGGCGACCTGATACGACGAGGAGAAGTTCGTGCAGTTCAGCCAGAACACCGAGAGGTCCACGTCGTCGTAGGCGGCCACGTCCTGTTTCAGGTGCGAGAGCAGGAACCGCGTGACCGCCGTCTTGCCGACGCCCGCCTTCCCGTAGAGGAAGATGTTGCGCGGTTGCGCGCCGTTGATGACCGGTTGGAGCGCGTTCTCGTAGGCGGCCAGTTCGTCGTCGCGCGCGGCGATTGAATCGGGCTGATAGTCCTCCCGCAGCATGTCCTCGTCGCGGAACACGTCTTCGTCGCGGGTGAACCTCGCCATTGCACCACCGTATGGACAACCATCGTATAAAACCACCGTGTCGAATGCGTCGAGTGAACCGCTCACACCACCCCACCCTGTCGAGTGTTCTGTCGACGACGGCGTGGCCTCTTGGGACGCTTCGCCCGAGCGAACGTGAATGGTCCGGTCCGACTTCGCCGACGGTCACGTCCGGGTTCGGGGCTTCGGCCGAAACCGGGACGAACCCTCCCGACGGAACGGGCGAGAACACTCGACACGATGGGGTGGGAGAGGGACGACGAGTCGACGCGGTGAGTCGAAGAATCGACACCACCCACAGCGCCGACCCCGTTCGAAGAATCAGTTTCGTCCGCCCCGAGTAGTCAGAGAACACTCGACGCGGTGGGGTGGGACCGTCCCCGCCCTATCCGCCGAGATAGAGTTTCGACACGTCGTCGTTGTCCAGTAAGTCCTCGGCGGTGTCCTCGAACCGCACCGTCCCCTGGTCGAGGACGTACCCGCGGTCCGAGATACCGAGTCCCTTCGTCGCGTTCTGTTCGACCATGAGGATGGCCGTATCGAGGTCGTTGACGGCCTGTACGTGCCCGAACACGTCGTCGGCGGTGTTGGGTGCGAGACCCGCGGACGGTTCGTCGATGAGGAGCACGTCGGGTTCCATCACCAGCGCGCGAGCGAACGCGAGCACCTGTCGCTGGCCGCCAGAGAGCGTCCGGGCCTTCGCCGACCGCGTCTCGTCTAACAGCGGGAACCGCTCGTACAGCGTGTCCATGACCTCTTCGAGACCCTCCGACCGGGCGACACCGCCCATGCGGAGGTTCTCGTCGATGGTGAGCGACCCGAACACGTTGTCCGTCTGGGGGACGTAGCCGATACCCTCCCGGACGATGTCCTCGGGGGCCATCCCGCCGATGTCGTCGCCGTGGTAGGTGACCGACCCCTCCCACGGCGTCAACATGCCGAACACCGTCTTCAGTACCGTCGACTTCCCGGCCCCGTTCGGGCCGATGAGACAGACGATTTCGTTCCGTTCGAGATGGAGCGTCAGGTCGTCGAGGACCTGCACCTCGCCGTAGCCGCTGTCGACGTGCGAGAGTTCGAGAATCGCGTCGTCGGACATGGTCACGGACTCCCCCCGAGGTAGGCGTCGATGACGCGCTTGTCGGTCTGCACCGCCTTCGGCGCGCCCTCCATCAGCACGCTCCCCTGGTCCAAGACGATGACCGGGTCGGCGAGGTTCATCACGAAGTCCATGTCGTGTTCGATGAGCAAGAACGTGGTTCCCTGTTCGTTGAGACGCCGAATTTGCTCGGCGAGTTTGTTCCGCAGCGTCGGGTTGACCCCCGCCGCGGGTTCGTCCAGCAAGAGCAGTTCCGGTTCGGCGAGCATCGCACGGGCCAGTTCGACGAGTTTCATCTGCCCGCCCGAAATCTTCGTCGCTGGTTGGGTAGCGAGGTGGTCTATCTCGAACTCTTCGAGGATGCGCTCGGCGTCCTCGAGGTTCGCCGATTCGCGCTCCCCGACCGTTCCGGGTCTGAAGAACAGATTCAGGAACGACTCGCCGGGTTGCTCGCGCGGGCCGACGAGCATCGCCTCCCGAACCGTCATCCCCTCCAGTTTCCGCGGCGTCTGGAACGTTCGGATGAGGCCGTGGTCGGCGATTTCGTACGGTTCCAACCCGGTCACGTCCGCGCCGTTGACCTCGACGCGGCCGCCGTCGGGTTCGTAGAACCCGGAGACGAGGTTGAACAGCGTCGACTTCCCCGCGCCGTTCGGGCCGATGAGGCCCGTAATCGTCCCGCGTTCGACGGCGAACGTGGCGTGGTCGGTGGCGGTCAGCGCGCCGAAGGACTTCTGTAAGTCCTCGACGCGCAGGACCACGTCGTCTTTCGAGAGATTCGCTTCCGTGTCCGACCGCGTCACCTCCGTCTGTTCACTCATCGGTCTCACCCGCCTGCACGTCGCGGACGCCCGAGTCCAGCGTCCCCGGTGCTCTGTCGACGACGCTGGGCCAGATGAGTTCGCGCTGCGGCGGCAACACGCCCTGCGGCCGGTAGCGCATCAGCAAGACGATGAGCGCCCCGATGAGCAGGAGGCGAAGCGGCGCGACGTTCGAGGTGAGCCAACTGAGGTCGAACTCGAGGGCGACGACGCCGAGGTCCACGACGAAACTGCTGATACCGCTGAGGAAGCGCGTCCCCTCGCGGATGGCGACGATGACGAACCCGCCGAACAGCGCCCCGCGGTTCGAACCACTGCCACCGAGGATGACGGCGACCCAGACGTAGAACGTCGTCACTGGGTCTAAGTCGCCGGGACTCACGAACAGATTCAGGTGGGCGTAGAACACGCCAGCCAGCGCCATGATGAGGCTCCCGAGGACGAACGACTGCATCTTGAAGCCGTACGTGTTCTTCCCCAGCGCCCGCGCGAGGTCCTCGTCGGAGCGAATCGTCCGGAGGACGCGGCCCCACGGCGAGCGGTGGGCGCGCCGCAGGATAGCGTAACTGCCGCCGACGAACCCGAGAACGACGACGACGTTCAGGAGCGCGCTCCAGAACGGCGTCTCCAAGACGATTTCCGTTCCGGGGAGCGGTCTGACGACCAGTCCCGGCATCGTCTGGGGGAGCGTGGCCAGCACGGGCCACCCCTCGAAGAACTGCGGGATGCCGCGGACGCCCGCGCTCCCATTGGTCCACTGCCGTTCGTTGAGGACGACCAGTCGGACGACTTCGGCCAGTCCGAGCGAGGCGATGGCGAGGTAGTCCGCCCGCAGTCGGAGCGTCGGAATCCCGATAGCCAGCGCGAGGAGCGCCGCCACCACGAGTGCGACGAGCAGGCCGACGACCGGGACGAACCCGCCCGCGATGGGCGAACTGCTGGCGCTCATCAGCGCCGTCCCGTACGCGCCGATACCGAAGAAGGCAGCGACGCTGAAGTTGATGAGGCCGGTGAACCCCCACTGTGAGTTCAGCCCGAACGACAGCAGGGAGTACATCCCGGCGATGCCGACGAGATACAGGAAGTACGTCGGCGCGAGCGCTCCCGTCAGCAGGCCGACGACGAGGAGCGCCGCGAACCCGACGATAAACGCGACGACGGCCCGTTCGGCCCCGGTGAGGTCCGCCCAATACCCCCGCGGGTCGGAGACGACCCGCATCTCAGACCGCCTCCCCGGCGATGCCGTTCGGCCGGACGAGCAACACGGCCACCATGATGACGAAGGCGATGGCGTTGGCGTACTCGATGCCGATGGTGATGCCGAAACTGTCCGGGACGAGGGGCAACAGCGCCCCCATGTCGGTCAGGAGCCTGATGTCCGACAGCACCGGCGTCAGTTGGTTTATCATGCCGATGAGGAAGCCGCCGAGCATCGCGCCGTAGACGGACCCGATGCCGCCGAGGATGACCGCGGCGAAGATGAGCAGGAGGAGGTTGAACCCCATCCGGGGCGACAGTTGGTTGTAGAGGCCGAGGAAGACGCCGCCGGACCCGGCGAGTCCCGCGCCGAGTATCCACGTCCACAGTTTGATGCGGTCGGTTCGGATGCCGCTGATACGGGCGAGGTCCGGGTTGTCGGCCATCGCCCGCATCTTCCGCCCGAGGTCGGTGTACTGGAGCAAGACGTGCAGGCCACCGACGAGGACGGCGGCCGAGGCGACGATAGCCACGTCGTGGACCGTCACTCGAACCCCGTAGGGGAGCAGCGCCTCGATAGGGCGAAGCGACTGAATCTGATAGCGCGTGAAGTCCGCGCCGAACCCGATTTGGATGATGGCGCGGTAGATGAACGCGATACCGATAGACGTGATGAGCAGTTCTATAGAACCGGCGTTCATCCCCTCGTAGACCACTTTCTCCGTGACGATGGCGACGACGGCCGCGACGGCGATACCGGCCAGTAGCGCCACGAAGAAGCCGTACGGGAGGCCGAGCACCGCGCCGCCGAGTCCGCCGACGGCGCCGAACGTGACGAACGCCGCGTACGCGCCCACCGTCATCGTGTCCCCGTGAGCGAAGTTGGCGAAGTCGGCGATGCTGTAGATGAGGGATAGCCCGATGCTCCCCAGCACGATGATGCTGCTGAACACCAGCCCGCTAGCGAGATAGTCGAAGACCATTGGTCGAGTTACGACTCGATGAAGCCGGTTCCGACGTAATCGTGGTCCTCGACGGTCAGAATCTGCAGGAATCCCACGGGGTCACCGTTCTCGTCGAAGTCGATGGGGCCGCTGACGCCCTGGTAGTCCACGTCGTCGGGGCCGCCGCCGTCGGCGAGTATCTGACTGGCTGCTTCGAAGGAATCGACCTGTTCGCCCTCCGGCCTGGTCACGTCGCGGACCGTCTGCTGGAGGGCCGCGCCCGTGAACTCGTCGGCGGCTTGAATCGACAGCGCGGCGACGACCACGCAGTCGTAGGCGTAGGCCGACCACGCGGTCGGTTGCTCCCCGTACGCCTCCTCGAACGTGGAGGCGAACTGCTGATAGTTGTCCTCCTCTACGGGCGCGGACGGGACGACGATTTTCATGCCGTCCATGCTCCCCTCTGGCGTGTTCTCGATGACGTTGTCACCGGAGACGGAGTCAGCGCCGTAGAACTGGGCCTCGTAGCCGCTGGAGTACACCTCGTTGACCATCGTCGCGAACTCGGCCTGATAGGTGATGAACAGCCACGCGTCGGCCCCGGAACTGTTCATCTCGGAGACGACGCTGGAGTAGGACTGCTGTTCCTGGTCGTGGGGGCTGTTGTAGGCGATTTCGCCGTCCCACGCCTCGACGAAGGCGTCGGTGAGGCTCTGGCCGTAGTCGTTGTTGACGTACGTGACGGCGACGCTGTCGTAGCCGTCTTCGGCGATGATGTTCGCCAGCGCCGTCGACTGGGTCCGCCCCGTCGGTGACATCCGCAGGAGGCCGGGGAAGTCCGTGAGCGAGAGCCCCGTCGAGTTCTGACTCAGTTGAACCACGTCGGTTCCCTGAATGACGCTCTCGTAGATGGCCAGCGAGACGCCGGACCCGACGGCCCCGATGAGGAACGGGACGCCGTCCTGGTTGACGAGTTTCTGCGCCGCCGAGACGCCGCCCTGACTCTCGCTCTCGGAGTCCTCTTCGATGATGGCCAGTTCGCGGCCGTCGATGCCGACGTCGTTGACGGCCTCCAGGGCGAGTTCCTTCCCGCGCTGGTTTCGCTCACCGAACGCCGACAGCGACCCGGTGAGGGAATTGACCATCCCGATATTGTACGGTCCCGAGTCTCCGCTCCCGCCGTCTCCGCCCTCCGTCTCGGTACTCTCTGTGTCACCGCCGCCACCGCCATCGCCACCGTCGCTCCCGTCGCTGCCATCGCCGCCGTCGCTGTCGTCTGTCGTACTCACACACCCCGCGAGTCCACCGAGTCCGGCCAGTCCCGCGACCTTCAGCATCTTTCGGCGGTTCAGCTCGTCCGTCGGTTTTCGAGACACCATGTCTATGTGCATCAATGACTATATCCCCCGTTAACCTCGTCCCGACCATGGACGGGACTGGTCGCTCAGGCCCCGGCAACCGGCTTAAATCCGTCGCGAGCGTCGCCGAAACATTTGGTCGGGTTCCGTTATAGGTGGGTTTAGGCCTGAGCCGTCTCCATGATACCACCCATTGCCAGCAACTTCGTCGCTGGCGAGACGCCCGAGGCGGCGATGGCCCACGTCGACGACCTGAACAGGCGCGGCGTGCGCGGCATCCTCAATCTCCTCGGGGAACACTACGACGACCGCGCGGACGCCGACGCGGACGCGCAGGCGTACGTCGACCTCGTCCGCGCACTCGCGGCGCGAGACACCGACTCGTGCATCTCGGTGAAGCCCAGTCAGATCGGACTGGACATCGGCGACGAGGTGTTCGAAGAGAACCTCGCGCGCATCGTCGACGCCGCCGACTGCCTCGTCTGGATAGACATGGAGGACCACGAGACGACCGACGTGACGCTGGACGCGTTCGAACGACACGCCCGGGAGACGGACGGGAACGTCGGCGTCTGTGTCCAAGCGAACCTCAAACGGACGCGGGACGACCTCGAACGCCTTGCGGACCTGCCCGGAAAGGTCCGGTTGGTGAAGGGGGCGTACGACGAACCCGGCGACATCGCCTACCGCGAGAAGGCCCGCGTCGACCGAGCGTACCGGGAGGACCTCGAATTCATGTTCCGGGAGTTCGACGACGGCATCGCGGTCGGCAGTCACGACCCGGCGATGGTGAGCCACGCCCGCGAACTCCACGCCGAGTACGGGACGCCCTTCGAGGTCCAGATGCTGACCGGTGTCAGAGAGACGGCGCAGTTCGAACTCGCCGAAGAAATCGACGTGTATCAGTACATCCCGTACGGAACCAAGTGGTTCTCGTACTTCTACCGACGAATCAGGGAGCGAAAGGGGAACGCGCTGTTCGCGTTGCGGGCCGTCGTCGGCCGGTAATCACGGGTCGAGCAGTTTCGCCTCGGCTTTTCGGAGATGTTCCAACAGCGTCGTCTTCGAAACGTCCATGTCGGCCGCGAGTTCGCGGGTGGACACCTCGCGAGGCCACTCGTAGTAGCCCGACTCCTGTGCGTGTTCGAAGACGTTTCGCTGGGCGGCCGTGAGCGAGTCGAGACGCTGGTCGCGTTCGGACCCGGCGGGTTCGGAGGCCGTGATTGCGGCGACGCTCACCTCCGCACCGGCCTGTTCGCGGACGCTCTCAAGCGCCGGTTCTATCTTCGAGCGCTCGTCGGCGAAACACACCTGCCACTCCTCGCGCCCGTCCTCGATGCGGACCGGCGCGCTGTGGACGAACCCGTTTTCGAGGAGTGTCGGACACACCATGTCGTCGGGGTCGTATTCGAGGAAGAACTCGCGGACGACGTTTCCCGGCGCGTTTCGCTGGCGGCCGAACCGCTCCTGGAGTTGCTGGAGGTCACCCGCCCTATCGGACGCCTGTATCTTCTCTAAGAGCGCCTCGACTTCTGCTTCGCTGTCGCCGAAGGCGGTGAACAGGCCGTTGACCGACGACGGCATCTCGCCGCTCGTCTGGGGCGAGTTGTAGATGGCGTGCGCCAACACGCCGCCACCCACCTCGCCGGTCGCCTCGATAGCCCAGCAGTCCGGGTGCCAGAGGTCGAGGGTCAGTCGCGTCCCCGGTACCTGTTCGTTGACGGCCATAGCAGAGTTACTCATGCGGTAATCATGTGTGTGTCGGTTTAACAAGACCCGACCCTCCCATGGTCGGGTGTCGGTGAGTCGTCAGGCCGAATGCGCGCGCCGCCGTCCGAACACACCAACGGCGTGAAAGGACCCGTCCATGGTCGGATGGCCTTATTGACGCATCCGGGTCATAGCATCGTTCAATGGGAGCGACACATCAGCACTACATCGACGGCGAATGGGTCTCCGGCGAGGGGACCGAAACGTTCACGAGCACCAACCCGGCGACGGGCGACACCCTCGGAGAGTTCCACCGCGGGACGCCCGAGGACGTGGCACGAGCGGTCGACGCCGCCGACGAGGCGTACGACGAGTGGCGCGGACTCTCGCGCGTCGAACGCGCCGAATACCTCTGGGACGTGTACCACGACCTGAAAGCGAACGTCGACGAGTTCGGTGAAATCGTCACGCGCGAGTGCGGCAAGGAGATAAGCGAGGGCCGGGCCGACGTGGTCGAAGCGGCCCACATGGTCGAGTGGGCGGCCGGAGACGCGCGCCACCCAAGCGGCGACGTGGTTCCCTCCGAGATTCCGGCCAAAGACGCCTACATGCGTCGGAAACCCCGCGGCGTCGTCGGGTGTATCACTCCGTGGAACTTCCCCATCGCCATCCCCTACTGGCACATGGCCGTCGCGCTGGTCGAGGGCAACACCGTCGTGTTCAAACCCGCCGAGCAGACGCCCCGATGCGCGCAGGTCATCGCCGAACTGTTCGACGAGGCGGGCGTGCCCGACGGCGTGTTCAACATGGTCCACGGGTACGGCGACGCCGGGAACGCCATCGTTCAGTCCGACGACGTGGAGACGGTCCTCTTTACCGGGTCCGCCGAAGTCGGTCACAAAATCGCCGACGCCGTCGGAGGCGTCTCCGGGAAGCGCGCCGCCTGCGAGATGGGCGGGAAGAACGCCGTCGTCATCACGGAGGAGGCGGACCTCGACATCGCCGTCCACTCGGCGGTGATGTCCTCGTTCAAGACGACCGGCCAGCGCTGTGTCTCCTCCGAACGCCTCGTCGTCCACACGGACATCTACGACGAGTTCAAAGAGCGGTTCGTCGACGTGGCCTCGAAAGTCGCCGTCGGGGACCCCCTCCGGGAGGACACGTTCATGGGGCCGCTCATCGAGGCCGAACACCGCGAGAAGGTCACCAGCTACAACGAACTCGCCCGCGAGGAAGGCGTCAACGTCCTCGTCGACCGCACCGAACTCGACGCCGACGAGATTCCGGACGGCCACGAAGACGGCCACTGGGTCGGGCCGTTCGTCTACGAGGCCGACCCCGACGCCGACCTGCGCTGTACGCACGAGGAAGTGTTCGGCCCGCACGTCGCGCTCTTGGAGTACGACGGCGACATCGAACGCGCCGTCGAGATTCAGAACGACACGGAGTACGGCCTCGCCGGAGCCATCGTCTCGGAGAACTACCGGCAGATAAACTACTACCGCGACCACGCCGAAATCGGCCTCGCCTACGGCAACCTCCCCTGCATCGGCGCGGAAGTTCAGTTGCCGTTCGGCGGCGTGAAGAAGTCCGGCAACGGCTTCCCTTCCGCCCGCGAGATTATCGAGGCGGTCACCGACCGGACGGCGTGGACGCTGAACAACTCGAAAGAGATACGGATGGCACAGGGCCTCTCGGCCGACATAATCACCGGCGACGATGACTGAGCACGTCCCCACGTCCGCGACCTGTCCCGCCTGCGGGACTCGGGTCCGCCGCCGACTGGGCGTGGAGACGTGCCGTCACTGCGGGTGGGTCCCGCGGCACGGCGCAGACTGACCTCGAACTCACTCGTCCGGGCGGAAGGCCCGGACCGTATCGCGTTTCCGCTCGGCCGACTCGGTTTCGACCATCCCGCGTTCGGTGAACACGCGGTGCCAGTCGCGATAGAACAGTGGCAGGTCGTCGTCGACGTAGTTCACCGCACCGTCCTCGCCGTCCTCGTTCTCCACGGTCACGAGCAACTGCCCGGCGATGCGCGCCACGTCGTCGAACACCCACGCGGCGTCGGGATGGACGTGCTGTAACGTCTCGACCGAGAACACCACGTCGAAGGCGTCGTCGGCCTGTGCGGGCGCGTAGTCCTCGATAGCCGTCTCCTCGAACGTTCCCACCGCCGCCAACTCCGGGTACGTGTCGGCCAGTACGTCCAGTGCCTCGCCGTTGACGTCGATGCCGGTCACGTCCTCGAACCCGGCGTCGACGAGGGCCGCGAGGTGGCGGCCGACGCCACACCCGACTTCCAGTACGCTCGCCTCCCGTCCGCAGTGGTCCGCGATAATCGACCGCACCAACTCGCTCGTCTCGTCCGGGCCGTAGTGGGCGTAGTAGGTCGGCGAGTACTCGCCGGACCGGTCGGCCCACTCGTCGCGAACGTCGTGAGAATCCACGTTCGGTAGGGGCGACCCGGACGGATAGGTCTACCGACCGCCCGGTTGCCACGTTCTCCGCCTCACAACTCGACGGTCCCCAGGTCCGACTCCAACTCGGCGACGTGGTCGTTGTACGCCCGGACGAATCCCCGGAATCGGGGCGCGTACTCGCGGATGTCCGCGGCCGACGGCGGTTCGTACTGCGAGAGGAGATACAGGCCGCCCGTGCCGCCGACTCGGAGATAGGACGCCCGCGCGCCCTCCCACTTCAGTTCCCAGCGCGTCCCGTCGACGCGGGTCGCGTAGCTACCGTAGTCGCCGCCCTCGTAGCGCTGGAGTTCGCCCGCGATGCGGTCGCACACCTCCCGGATGCGGCCGAGGACGCGGTCGCGTTCGGCGACGACGCCGTCGGTCGTCTCGACGCTCGGGAAGTCGGTCACCACGTCGTCCAAGACGCCGTCCATCGAGTGCACGTAGTCGTTGAATCCCGCGACGAACGCCGGGTAGTCGACGAGGGCGTCCGCGAGCGGTTCGGGTTCCGGGTCCTGCTTCGTCGAGACGACGTACACCTCCGACCCGCGCTTGGGGTCGAATCGGAGGTATTCGAGGTCCCCGCCCTCGTACTTGACCGTCCACTCGCCGCGGTCGGTCCCGACCGCTTTCTGCCCGTAGTCCCCGCCCTTCAGGCGGGCGAGTTGGTAGGCGAGTCCGCCCGCGTGGTCCCGGACCGCGGCGACCAGTTCGTCACGTCGTTCGGCGACCGCCGTCGCGTCCGCGGGGTCGACCGGTGGCCAGTCTGTCACACCTGTGGAAGTGTCCGAACGGGCATAATCCGTCCGGTGTCGCCCTGCCGAGACCACAAGACACGTATCGAGTGGTCGAGACGAGACGCTGTATGCCCTCCCAACCCCCCTTCGTCGACCCGGTGACGAACGAACTGGACACCGACCAGATTCTCGCGGAAGCGATACCGCTGGCGAAACTCGTCGGCGTCTTCGTCGCTGTCGCTCTCGTCCCTCTGGGACTCGGGTTCTTCGCGCTCGGAAACTCCGCAATCGGCGCGATACTCGCCCTCCTCGGGCAGTTCGTCCTCGCCGTCGGCACCGGCGTCGTCCTGCTGTACGTCGTCGCCCGAGGGAGACAGCTATCCAGCGAGTGACCCCGCACGGGGACGGCAGTACGCATGACTGCTTCGGCGGACGAGAATAGGTCGTTCTACGGTCGCCGTGGTGGCCGTCGACGAGACAGACCGCTCGTGACGGCACACGACGACTCCGTCGACAGAACGGGGTGTCCCCGACTCACTCCCCGCCGTCCGGTTCCTTCAGTAGTTCGAGGATTTCGACCTCCCAGTGATGGGTCGAACCGGGAGTCTTGAACACCCACGCACCGCGTACCTCGACCCCTGCTGCGAGGGCCCTCTCGACTGCCTCCGCCAGCACGTCCTCGAACTCCGCCGTGGTGCTTAACGGAACGTCCTCCAACTGGTCACGTGTCATAGGTGTATCTCCGGGCCGATATCCGCAACCCGAAGCAGGGTGGTTCCCCGAGTCTGTTCCGATAAGACTGATTCTCCGTGAAGGGCGTTCGGTCCGGTTGAATCGACGCCTCCCAGACAGATACACCTATCGAACACCATGGTCTGCCAAGTAGGTATTCGGAGTATGGTGTGCCAAGCCACCTATATTTACACCCGTCGGCCACCTACTCTATACGAACGGTCATGCCCGTCATCGCTACTCTACAACTGCCCGCCTCAGCGTTCGAACTGGGGCGTATCTTACAGATGACCCACGGGACCACCATCGAACTCGAGAATCTGGTCCCACTCGGAGAGCGTGCGGTCCCCTTCTTCATCGTCTACGACCAGGACCAACGCACGTTCGAATCGACGATTCGTGACCACTCGTCCGTCGACAGCCTCACGCAGGTGAGCCGCCACGGCGAGCAGGCGCTGTACGCGCTGGACTGGGAAGTGTCTAACGACGCCTTCTTTCAGGGTATTTTCGAGACACAGGCTAATCTGTTGAGCGCGACCGGGACGAACGAGGGATGGGTGTTCGAAATCCGCTTCCCAGACCACCACCGCCTCGCGGAGTTTCAGGAGTACTGTGTCGACGCCGACATCCCGATAGAACTCGGACAGGTATACAACCCGACGAAACCCGGAATCGGGCCGTGGTACGGACTCACAGAGTCCCAGCGTAAGACGCTCATACAGGCCGTAGGAGACGGGTACTACTCCATCCCCCGTCGGATATCGACCCAAGACCTCGCCGATATCTTCGGTATCTCAGACCAAGCCGTCACCGAGCGATTGCGTCGCGCCATCGTCGCACTCGTCGAGAACACGCTCATCACTGCCGCCGCAGACGAGGATTTGGCACCTGTCGAGTGACGATTCGGCGGCGAGAGGTGCCACCGGAGCGCGGCGCTCTTGGCACCCTATATATATAGGAGTTGGTAGACCAAGCACTCCCGGGATGAGTGCAGAGACCAATACAGAGACTATGGGCAACAGTCAGACCCTCGACCGAACGCTTGACGCAATTCGGGACCGGCATCGACGCGGTCTGCTGTTGGCGCTCCTCGAACAGAACCCGCTGCCCGGTATGCGCACATTTGAGACTGGAGGCACGCTCGACGACGTGTTCCACGACGACCCGCGAGCGACCAGCGTCAGGATGCACCACATGCACCTGCCGAAACTCGAACAGATGGGCTACATCGAGCGAAAGCGTGACCGCGGCGAGATTCACACGGGACCGAAGTGGAACGAGATAGAACCGGTACTCCAACTGTTCCGCGACTTCGACGGCGACTACGTCGGCGTATGAAACACTGGGAGACGGTCTCCACCGACGCCGCGCGGTAGCGCGCGTCGTCGAGGCAAAGCGGTGGGGCACTTCTGCGGCGAATCAGGAACCGAGTACGGCAGTCTGAAGCACGGTTAGTCCGGGTCTCGCGACCGGCGACACCCTCTCCCTGCGGGATTCGTCGGTCGTGCCGCCTCGCCCGACCCGGCCCCAGCGCGACACGGTGACACCAGCGCACGCGTCCGGGATACTGCACACAAAACTTCACGAAGTCTATGAATTGCTTAGACAGGAGAAGAAATTTATTTCCGCATTAGACAACTTTAACAGGCGAAAGCAACAACCGGCGAGTGATGAACGGCTCCGATACGGACTGGTGGCCACAACAGTTGAGTTTGGATATTCTCGACCAGAACGCTCGCCAAGACGACCCGATGGGCGAAGCGTTCGACTACGCCGAGGCGTTCGAGGAACTCGACCTCGACGAGGTGAAGTCGGACATCGAGGACGTGATGACGACCTCACAGGACTGGTGGCCCGCGGACTACGGCCACTACGGTCCGTTGTTCATTCGGATGGCGTGGCACAGCGCCGGCACGTACCGCACTGTCGACGGCCGCGGCGGCGCGGCAGGCGGCCGACAGCGTTTCGCCCCGCTCAACAGTTGGCCCGACAACGCGAACCTCGACAAGGCGCGGCGACTCCTCTGGCCGGTCAAGCAGAAGTACGGCCGTAACCTCTCGTGGGCGGACCTGATGGTGCTGGCCGGAAACGTCGCCATCGAATCGATGGGCGGGAAGACGTTCGGGTTCGCCGGGGGCCGCGAGGATGCCTACGCCCCCGACGAGGCCGTCAACTGGGGCCCGGAAGACGAGATGGAGACGTGGGACCGCTTCGACGAGGACGACGTGCTGGACGAACCGCTCGGTGCCTCCGTCATGGGACTCATCTACGTCAATCCGGAAGGTCCCGAGGGCGAACCGGACCCCGAATGGTCCGCAGAGCGCATCCGACAGACGTTCAGCCGCATGGCGATGAACGACGAGGAGACGGCCGCACTCATCGCCGGCGGCCACACGTTCGGGAAAGTCCACGGCGCCGACGACCCCGAGAACCTCGGTCCCGAACCCGAAGCGGCCCCCATCGAGTCACAGGGCTTCGGGTGGGAGAACGAGAACGAAGACGGCTCGGTCAAGGGTGGGGAGATGATCACCAGCGGTATCGAAGGGCCGTGGACACAGTCTCCCATCGAGTGGGACATGGGCTACATCGACAACCTACTCGACTACGAGTGGGAACCGGAGAAAGGCCCCGGCGGTGCGTGGCAGTGGGCACCGAAGGGCGACGAACTGGAGGATTCCGTCCCCGACGCCCACGACGAGTCGAAGCGACAAACCCCGATGATGCTCACGACCGACGTGGCCCTGAAGAAGGACCCGGACTACCGGGAAATCATCGAGCGCTTCCAGGACAACCCGATGGCGTTCGGTATCAACTTCGCGAAGGCGTGGTACAAACTGACGCACCGCGACATGGGTCCACCCGAGCGATTCCTCGGCCCGGAGGTTCCCGACGAGGAGATGCTGTGGCAGGACCCTGTCCCCGACGCCGACTACGCCCTCGTCGGCGAGGACGAAATCGAGGACCTCAAAGCCGAAATCCTCGACTCGGACCTCTCTATCGCCGAACTGGTCGAGACGGCGTGGGCGTCGGCATCGACGTACCGCGACAGCGACAAGCGCGGCGGCGCGAACGGTGCGCGCATCCGCCTCGAACCCCAGAAGAACTGGGCGGTGAACGAGCCGGAACAGCTGTCGACCGTGCTGGACACGCTCGAAGCGATTCAGGACGACTTCAACAGTTCCCGCTCCGACGGAACGAAAGTCTCGCTCGCCGACCTCATCGTGCTGGGCGGTAACGCCGCAGTCGAGCAAGCGGCACAGGACGCCGGGCACGACATCGAAGTGCCGTTCGAACCGGGCCGGACGGACGCCTCGCAGGAGCAGACCGACGTGGAGTCCTTCGAGGCGCTCAAGCCTGACGCCGACGGCTTCCGGAACTACCGCAGCGACGACGCCGACCGACCCGCCGAAGAACTACTGGTCGACAAGGCCGACCTGCTCGACCTGACGCCGCCCGAGATGACGGTGCTGGTGGGCGGCATGCGAGCGCTCGACGCGACGCACGGCGACGCCGACCACGGCATCTTCACCGACCACCCGGAGACGCTGACCAACGACTTCTTCGCGAATCTACTCAGCATGGACACCCAGTGGGAACCCGCTTCGGACGCCGAAGAGGTGTACGAGGGTCGCGACCGCGAGACGGGAGACGTCGAGCGGACCGGGACCCGCGTGGACCTCATCTTCGGGTCCCATTCCCGACTCCGCGCCATCGCGGAGGTCTACGGCGCTGACGACGCCGAGGAGAAGTTCGTGCAGGACTTCGTCGACGCGTGGCACAAAGTGATGACCAACGACCGGTTCGACCTCGAATAGGCCGACCGGCGACTCTGCATCGGTTGCTGTAACCGACGTTCGGTGTTCCGCCGCCGCGGCCGCACCGCCCGCACGCTCACCCCTCGTCGGGAGTGGACGGGTCGTTCGCCGTGTCGTCGTCTTCTGCGGCCGTCAACGGGTGCTCCGCGTCGTCTTCGGAGTACCATTCGACGCCCCGTATCTCGATGCGTGCGCCGCCTGTCTCGGCGTCGTTCGTCGCGGCGACAGTCCAATCGTGAATATTGGCGACGCGGTCGACGATAGTCAGTCCGACACCGGTTCCGGTGTCGCTCGTCGTAAATCCGCGACGGAACACGCTCTGTGGCTCCTCGACCGAGAATCCCGGCCCGTCGTCGACGACGGCGAACCCGTCGGCCAGCGATTCGACCCGAACGGTGACCGACTCGCCGCCGTGGTTGCTGCTGTTGTTGTACAGGTTACTGAACAGTTGGTGCAGTTGGGTTCGCTCGGCCACGGTCGACCCCAACTCGTCGATTTCGAAGTCGATGTCGTCACGCAAGAGACCGTCTGCCGCCTCGCACGCGATGGCCGTCAGGTCCACCGGGGCGAGCGAGAACGCCGACTCGTTCTCGCGTGCGACGGCGAGAAACTCGTTGATGAGCGAATCCATTTGGTCGAGTGCGACGACTGCGTCGTCCAGACCGACCACGTCGTCGACGTCCGTCTGCCGCAGGGCGTCGACCCGACCGTGAGCCACCTGCAGCGGATTTCGGAGGTCGTGCGAGACGATTTTCGCCAGCGATTCGAGACGCTCTTTCTGCTTCCGACGATTCGTGATGTCCAATAGCACGCACGCAACCCCCTCGAACTGGTCGTCCGAAGGGAGCAGCGTCAGGTGACTTTCGAAAATCCACGTGTGGCTTTCGGCGTCGTCGATGGACAGTTCGTACCGCTCGACTGCGCCGACAGCACAGTCCTGAAGTCGCGCCACGTGGTCCTCGTAGTCGTCCGCAATCGAGGCCTCGAACACCTCCGTCAGGTGGGTCCCGAGTAACCACTCCCGGTCGCACCCGAGTAGGCTGGCGAAGGCGTCGTTGACGAGGGTGAACCGTCCGTCGACATCGACGGTGAACACCGGGTCGGGAATGACGTCGACTATCGTCTCGTAGCGTTCTAAGAGTCGTTCGCGCCGTTTCTGTTCGGTTATCTCGGTGTAGATGACGTACCCCCCAGACCACGTGCCGTCCCGTTCGAACGGGGCAGTCCGTATCAGAAAGTCGCGGACCCCGGACGTGGTCCGTCGTTTCACCTGCCGTTCGATGCGTTCACCGGCGCGCATCTGTTCGCCGACGCTCGCGGTTCCCTCGCCCTCTTCGTCGGGGATGACGAAATCGTTGATGTCCGACCCGACGAGCGTCGACGCGCCGTACCCGAACGTCTCCTCGAAGGCGGTGTTGACCTCCTCGACGATGAACGCGTCGTTCTCGTACCTGACCGACGCGATAGCGTCGGTAGCGTTCTCGAACAGCGCGGTGAATCGGTCCGGGTTCTCAGTATTGTCGAGTGGCATGGTTTTTCGGGGCGCGTCTGGGTCGGAACGTTCCGGCAGACCGGTCACGCCGACCTGAAACCGGGGATTCCAAATTCGGCCTCCGACCGTCTACGCAGTCGGCTCAGGTGCCTCGCCCCGATTGTCGCTGTGTCCGGACTCCCTCCAGCCATCGTCCCGATGCGGTGACACAGTCATGTGGCACGTCTTCGCTGTCGACTGTATAGCAAAGAAACCGTACTCCAGGGTATAAACGTACGGTAGACCATGGTAAGTGATAGCGCGCCCCTCCGGTTTCGAAGGGCGGTCCGAGCCATCGGACCGTCCCGCGACTGACGCCACCACCGTCGGCCGAGAGCGCGGTACCCGCCGTACTCACCGGACGATTACTCCCGACCGACACCGACAATCCGGTATTGACACAAAGACACAGATACGCCGACCGTTCCACACAGAGAAAATACGACACAGACATCTGCTGGCCGGTCGCCCGACGTGTGTCGGACCCAGACTGTTCGCCCCGTCGCGGCCAGCATACACCCCTGAGTTATCTGAGCCACGTTGTTTCCAATCTCGCGGCAGAACACCAGCACTAAGCGGTTTGAATCAGGGATAGCGCAAACTCCTCCCTGGCTCGTGCTGATTACAGCGCGCGCTTCTCGCACATTTCTGAACGCACGTCCGGGATGGTGGCTCGTTCAATTTCGGCCGAAACACAAGCGCGGTCATCCACGAACGAAGCAAGCGCGGGAAGGCGACAAAAATGCTGGTCTCGCAAACACGGTCTGCGACCGAGAATCCGGCGTACGAGGACGTAGCGGCTCCGAAGTGACTTGCTAGGAGAGGACTGTTTCGGTCGGTTCGTACACCTGGACCCATCCGTCGCTTCGGACTTTCACGAGATACTCAGTGTACTGAAACTCCACGCTGCCAACGCTCTGTCGAGATTCTCCGACCACGGTCGGCCCGAAAAACGCGTTTTCAATCGCTGGCACGTCCACAGTGTCATACAGTGGTGGCGATTTCACCTCACTCGGGGAGACGCCTTCGGCCTCTGCGATGGCGTATACGATTGCGGTCGTAAGTTCACCCCGTCCATCGGGTTCGTAGTGATGCTGTGCTACTTGCGACCACTTTGTATTGGCACCAGTAGTAGAGTCGTCTGGCATGGTTCCGCCGTTAGTCTTCTCGTTCATCCATCTCACTCCGTGCATGCGTTTCCTGAGCAGCGTCGAGACTACCACCCATCCCTTCGAGCGCAGTCAAGACTTGGTCGGCGTGTTCTGCGGCTGTGACCCTCTCGGTCCCCTCATCGAACGTAACCACGCCCTCCGCAACCAACTTCGGAATGTGAGCGTGGTACAGCGAAATATACACTTCTTCACGCTGGTCTTCTGTAACTGCGTGTTCGGGTACGTCGGTCTCCCACGCGACTATCTTCGTCGCCAAGTCGTTCAGCGACCATTCAGTGTCTTTGAGAAGGGTGTAGCACAGGTAGCGCCGTCGGGGGTGCCCCAATGCTTCGTATATCGGTTCGATTTCTAAGAAGTTCGGTGGCGGCAGTTCCTTTTCAGGGGACTCGGGCACGTCCGACGTTGACCCCTTATCGCCGCCGGGTTCGCCATCCATGTCAGATGACTAACTTTGGAAATATAAGTATGTTCAGCTTGGCATACAATGGCGTATTGTGCTGAATTCGGCCGATTACGGTTTCATCCTCTCCAGAGAACAACTGCTCGAGTGAGTCGTCGGTTCGACAAAGTCAGATGGGGGTTCTGAATCCGCCCCCTCTATTCATCACGTACCATCTGAAAAACCAGAGGTGATTCTGTATCGAGCTATTCGCGCTGGCGGGACAGCCGATAGTAGAGTCCTCTGTGAGCGATTTTCTCTGAACGAGTGTCGGAACGAGAACACGACGGCGTTCAACGCTGGGCCGACCAAGTTTGTGACGCCCGCTACCGTGAATAGGACTACCCCTTCCCGGATGCTGTAGCGCTGTCGAGTACCAGTATCAGGTTCCGGAGTCGAACCCGACTGGTCAACGGAAACAGGCCCGAGGGCACTTTCAAACCATCGTGGGAATTCTTCTTTCTTGTCTGCTGAACCCACTCTCTGTATGCAGTAGACCGTTACTGCCAGACCCTGAGTGAGTCGAAAAGGCACTGCGATATACAGCGTACGTATCTACCGGCGATACCTCGAACAGAGCTGTTATTTTGTTAGCACTCCTCAGATGTATGGGGACCTCGATATGGACGAAGTTACGGTCACTTCGCTTGCCGATGTCGAAGACCCAGACGAGACTGCCGACGTTTCGCGGCAGGTAGTTTTCGAAACAGAGGATACCATCATGGTTCAGTCGCGGGTCGGCGGTGGGACCACTACGGGATGGCACCATAACAGCGACCGCCACGTCTACGGATATGTGGTGCAAGGACACGCAACGATGGAGTACGGATCAGCAGGCGAAGACTCGGTTGTTCTTGATGCGGGTGACTTCGTGTACGTACCGCCTCACACCATTCGGCGGGTGGTGAATCCCACCACCGAGGACTGGGTGATCGTTATCAGTTTCGTCGGATTCGGGTCACCCGCCGTGTCCGTTGATAGGCCCGAGTCAAGGGGCGAGTAGTCGAACCAGCGTGCTGAATCCACCATCTGTAACGGCCACACCGTTACTGAGAGACGCCTAGTAAGTCGAAAAGACGCTGCTGCATACAGAGCGCAAATCGGCCATGCATATCGCCCCCAGTTGCAGCGGGGTGAATCGCAACGTACTGGTGAACGATCGACAGGCCGGTCGAATTTACTCGGAAATCCCGCTGAGACTGGTCATCGGCGTAGCTCCAGCGACGATAGCACCTGTTGCGAGAAGTGCGGCAGACAGAACAACGAAGTCTCCGCTCGGTGAGTAGCCAGCCAATCCAGCCCCGACTTGCACGATAAATATCGTCACGAAGAAGCTGAGGATAGCAAACGCTAGCATGACAATTGCCGCGACGATACTACTCGCTAACGCACCGAACGAATCAAGGAATCCCATTTAGTAAGCGACCTCTCTTCGCAGGAGGATTGCGACCCGTAAACCGGTTGGGTATTGGTTGCCTCATCGTAGCTGCCTACATCCGCTATATTCAGCACGACCCTCTTGACAGAGTCCCTGTCGGTGCTCGAAGCCAGTGAGTTACCGACACTAGCGATAATGCTGCCTCAATTGGCGGTTGATTTTCTCTAAGGAAACCGGTGTAGATGTACGCGAATCACCAGACGACACTACTCCAATTCGGAACCGTTCGACTGTCGAACGAAATGGGCCGAATCTTACCATCTTCGACACCCCTTCGGCATCTGCACCCGGATCCGGCCTGCTACTATTGAATTTACTCCGAAGCGGTAGTGTCGAGGACGACTGAGAATACAGAACAGTGAGAGTTGAGAGGGTGCTCAACAGCGATAGACCACTGCTTCGTACGGCCGAAACGCCTCGCCGGACGGGGTGCTCGGTGAGTCAGAGTAGTTGCTGATCAGTATCTCTGAATCGATTGCCTCCACATCGGCGTCAAATGTTGCGGGTTCGCTGGACCAGTTGAGAACGATCACGAACCGCTCGTCGTCAAGCGTCCGCTGGTAGGCGTAGAACTGGTCGTGATCGGGTAACAAGAGCTCGTAGTCACCATAGACCAGCACGTCCTCTGCCTGGCGGAGGTCGATCAAGTCCTGATAGTGGTGCCAGATGGAATCTGCGTCGGACCGCAGTGCCTCGACGTTGATCTCGTCGAAGTTCTCGTTAAGGTCGAACCAGGGATTCTCGTCAGTGAAGTCGGCGTTCTCAGTGTCGTCCCACTGCATCGGCGTTCGAGCGTGGTCGCGGCTCTGGTAGTTGACGAGGTCTGCAACCTCCTCGTAAGAGTCGACGACGCCGTCGGCGATGAGGTCGTCGACCGCGCCGACGGTCATCGGGTCGTCGATTTCTTCGAGACCGTCAAATTCGTTGTTGGTCATGCCGATCTCCTCACCCTGATAGATGTAGGGAGTCCCCCGAAGTGTCAACAGCAGGGTCGCGATGAGCGTCGCGCTCTCGGCGTGGTAGCTCTCGTCGCCGAATCGCGAAACGGGGCGAGGCTGATCGTGGTTCCCAAAGAATAGGGTGGGCCAGTCGATCTGGTTCTGTTGCTGGCTGATGATCTCCTTGAGGTCTCCGAGCTCCCACTCACCGAACTGTTCCGGATCCCACGGGCCATCGGGTCCAGCGTCGATGCCCATATGCTCGAATTGGAAGATCATATCCAGGCCGTCGTCGCCTGCAAAGTCGTCGACCTGCTCGATATCTGCGCCGCCCATCTCACCAACGGTCATGGTGTCGTAGTCCTCGAACGCCGCCGCGAGTTCCTCGAGATACTCGGGGAGGCGAGGGCCGTGGCTGAAGTGCTCGACGCCGACAATCGGTTCGTCCGGGTCTCCATCCGGGTAGCCGTCGGCCTTCGAGAGGTGGTCGATGGCGTCGAGGCGGAAGCCGTCGATGCCCTTTTCCAGCCACCACGTGACCATCTCTGTGATCGCGTCACGGACGGCGGGATTACGCCAGTTCAGGTCGGGCTGCTCGGGGTCGAAGAGATGGAGGTACCACTGACCGCGTTCCTCGTCGTAGGTCCAGGCCGGTCCACCGAAGACGGATTTCCAGTTGTTCGGCGGCTCGTCGGGAGTGCCGTCGACCCAGTGATAGTAGTCCTCGAACTCGCCCTCGCGCCGCCGGGATTGCTGGAACCACTCGTGTTGTTTGGAGGTGTGATTGACGACCAGGTCCATGATGAGGCGGATGTCACGTGCGTGCAGTTCCGCCAGTAGTTCCTCCCAGTCGGCCATCGTCCCGAACTCGTCCATTATCGAGCGATAGTCGCTGATGTCGTACCCGTTGTCAGCGTTGGGCGACTCGTAAACAGGGCAGAGCCAGACGACGTCGACGCCGAGGTCGTCAAGGTAGTCGGCCTTCTCGGTGATTCCGGGGATGTCGCCGACGCCGTCGCCGTCGCTGTCGTTGAAACTCCGGGGATAGATCTGGTAGACGGCGGCTTCCTTCCACCATTGTTCGTCGATGTCTGTGCGCTGTGCCGATTCGGTCGTGGGCTGTGAATTGAACTGTGTCATTCTGGTATAGTTTCTGTATCGGTGAGGTTACGAAGTGAGGTAGACCCGCGCTTCGTACGGACCGAGTTCGAACGACGGACGCGGTGCCGTCGGGACCTCGGTGTTTGCGATTGCCAATTCGAGTCCGTCGAGCGTGACGTCGGCCGGGACCTCGAACTCGACCGGCTCGGGTTCTAAGTTGAGCACCACGAGGCCGTGCTCCTCACCGAGCGTTCGCGTGTAAGCGAAGACGGCGGGATCTTCGGGACAGAGAAGCGAGAACTCGCCGTAGACGAGGACATCGTGCTCCTCGCGGAGTTCGATAAGGTCGCGGTAGTAGTGCCAGACGGAGTCCTCGTTCGCCCGAGCGCGCGCTACGTTGACCGTCTCGTAGTTCGAGTTGCAGTCGATCCACGGCTCGCCGTCAGTGAAGCCAGCGTGTTCGGCGTCGTCCCACTGCATTGGCGTACGAGCGTTATCCCTTCCTACGTACTCGATGGCGTCCCGGACGTCGTCGTAGGTCGCTGCGTCCCCGGCTTCGATAGCCGCCTCGACGAAGTTCAGCGCCTCGACGTCCCGGAGTTCCTCGGTGGACGCGAACTCGGCGTTCGTCATGCCGAGTTCCTCGCCCTGGTAGACGAACGGCGTCCCCTGGAGCGTGTGGGTGAGCGTCGCGAGCAGTTTCGCGCTCTCGGTGCGATACGCGCCGTCGTCGCCGAAGCGAGAGACCATCCGCGGCTGGTCGTGGTTGTTGAGGTAGATACTGTTCCACCCGTCATCGGCGAGGCCGTTCTGCCACTTCGAGAGAATCTCTTTGAACTCGACGAGCGACCAGTCGCCGGCGTCCCACTTGTCGCCATCGTGGTCGAACGTGACGTGTTCGAACTGGAACACCATCGAGAGTCCGTCTCCGTCTGACCCGACGTACTGCTGGGCGTCGTCGACGTGCGCACCGGGGGCCTCTCCGACAGTCAGGAGCGAGTCGTCAGTGAGCACCTCCTGGTGCATCTCCTGGAGGTAGTCGTGGACCTTCGGGCCGTTCATGAAGTGCTTCGCACCAGTCTGTCCCGATTCCGCGTCGCCGTCCGGCAGTCCCTCCGTCTTCGAGATGAGGTTGATGACGTCCATCCGGAAGCCGTCGATACCCTGCGAAAGCCACCAATTCATCATCTCGTAGACTGAATCGCGAACGGTCGGATTGCGCCAGTTCAGGTCCGGTTGTTTCTCGTCGAAGAGGTGGAGGTACCACTGGCCACGTTCCACGTCGTACGTCCATGCAGGCCCGCCAAAGGCCGCTTCCCAGTTGTTTGGGGCGACCTCGTCGGTCGGGCCGTCAGCGGTGTCGTAGTCGGCATCGTCGGCGGACCGGCCGTCGCGCCAGATGTAGTAGTCCTCGAACTCGCCTTCGCGCCGACGGGACTGCTGGAACCACTCGTGTTCGTCGGACGTGTGGTTGACGACCAGGTCCATAATCAACCGGATATCCCGGTCGTGAAGTGCGTCGAGGAGGTCTCGCCAGTCGTTCAAATCGCCGTAGGTATCGTGGATGGATCGATAGTCGCTGATGTCGTACCCGTTGTCGGCCTGCGGAGATTCGTAGATGGGGCAGAGCCAGACGGCGTCGACACCGAGCGCATCGAGATAGTCGACTTTCTCGATGATACCGCCCAGGTCACCGATGCCATCGCCATCACTGTCGTTGAAAGACCGAGGGTATATCTGATAGACGACGGCTTCCTTCCACCATTGACGGTCGGGTTGTTCGAGCGTCTTCGACTCCGGCTTGCTCATCGTCGATCACCGGCGTTTCCACCCTGCTGCGTCAACTCCGGTGCGTTACACTGGTCTCCCAGAGATTTGCGCGCCGTCCTGTTCTTGCTTCTGTGTGTTCGTCCGCATGAATGCCGTTTGTTCATATTCTGATCCCTGAGCGATTTGCCCACCTGAGAATACGCTATTCCCCCCACCTACTTAAAGATATAAAATCTAGAAGAAGTCGTTCTTCTATATATCCAAAACATTTATAATCCCTCAGACTACAGTTGTCAATAGTCTATGATGGACAGGCTCAACGACAATGACCGAAGCGGACAACAGACCACACGCCGCCAATTCGTTCGGGCAATCGGTGCAACCGGACTCGTAGCAGGGCTTGCGGGTTGCGGCGGCCAGCAAGCGGTAGAAGACACGCCGACAGAGAGCAACACCCAAGTTGCGTCCACACCCATCGATGTTGACGACGAGTCACTGGGCTTGATCCAGGAGCTGGCGTATGTCACGAACCAGACGCTACCAGTACTGCCACTTCAGGAGAAACTCGCACAATCGTTCCAGACGACCGACGACTGGAACGTCCCCTCGAAAGACAGCCCGAAGATTCAATCCTACTGGCCAACCGAGTGGCTCCCACGCGAGGGCGAGTGGACTAGCGCGGACGGCTCTGACGACCAGCGACTGACGCTGGCACAGTGGGCCGTTCCCGCGGACTCCCAGTACAACCCCTGGAACGGGAAGAACTTCGCCGAGGCACGCCGGATGATGTTCGACCGGTTCATGAAGTACGAACTCTCCAGCCAGGAGTACAGGGGCTACGTCATCACGGATTGGTCGCTCGACGGGAAGACGCTTACCCTGAACGTCCGCGAGGACGGTGTCTGGCAAGACGGGAGTCCCGTTACGGCGACCGACGTGGTGAATCAGCTCAAGCTCGACATCTACGCTGGTGGCAACCTCGGCGAGTTCGTGGCACCCGACGACGAAGGGAAGGTCGCTGACCGCATCACCGCGTCCGATGAGTCGACCGTCGAGGTATCATTCGTCGAAGCGTTCAACGAGGACGTCATCTTACCGTACATCCAGCCGAAGTACCTCTCGGCTCACGAAGGGACCTACGGCGAGTTCGTGACTCGGCTCGACGAGGCGGGCTCACAGGACGAGCGGTCGAGGATCGTCGGCGAACTCACGAGTAAGAGTGTCACGGACCCGGTTGGCTCCGGCCCCTTCCAGTTCGAAGACGCCGACAGCCAGCGAACGCTCCTCACGAAGTTCGAGGACCATCCTGACGCGGATAAAATCAACTACTCCGAGGCCGAGTACCTCTACAAGCCGTCGAACCAGAGCCGCTGGAACGCTCTCATCAACAACGAAACAGACGGGTCGGCGACGCTGTTCATGCCGAGCAACAAGCTGCGCCAGCTTCCGGACTCGGTGCAGGTCAGCCTCATCCCGAGACACTGGGGGCTCGGCCTCCTGTTCAACCACGAGCGAGAACCGGTCAACGACGTGCGCGTCCGCAAGGCAATCGCCCACGTGGTTAATCGTGAGGCGGTTGCCGGGAATTCCGGTGCTGGTACAAACTCGAAAATCGCAGTCACGTACCCGAGTGGGTTGACCAGCGAATTCAGCGGGCAGGTCGAGGGAACCTGGCTCAAGGGTGTCACCGACCAGTTTGAGACGTACGGACGAAGTACTTCTCAGACAGAGAAGGCCGCTGCGCTGCTTCAGGACGCTGGCTACCAGAAGCAGGGTGGGACGTGGAAGAAAGACGGCAACCCGCTCCGCATCCCGATCAAGGGCCCGTCCGGGTTCTCCGACTGGGTTGCGGGTGCGGAAACCGTCGTCTCACAACTCAAGCAGTTCGGCATTCAGGCCGAGAGCGTAATGAAAGACACCTCGACCTACTGGGGGAAAGACTACTCGAACGCCGACTTCGTCGTCGGGCTTCAGGGCTGGGCGTCGTACAACCAGTCACACCCGTACTTCCATTTCAAGTTCCTGTTCGACAGTTCCGATGCCGCGAACTTCTGGAACATGCCCAGCGAACTCGAGGCACCGATCCTGCACGACCAGTTGCGTGACGGCCAGACTGTCACTCCTGCATCGCTCGTCTCGGACCTGTCCACGGCCGGAGACTAAGGGGGGTACGCATGAACTATATATTTAAACGGTTGAGCCAATCGCTGCTCACTGTCTTCGTGGTGGTATCGGCGAGCTTTGGCCTCGTTCGGCTGCTCCCCGGTGGCCCAATGGACTACTTGCGGGCTCAGATGATACAACAGGGCAGCGACCTATCCTCCGCCGAGATCAACCGGCGTATCGCCGCCCAGACCAACATCGCTGTCGACGAGCCGCTGTACGTTCAGTACCTCGACTACATGATCGCGATGGTCCAGGGGAACTTTGGACAGTCCATCTGGTACGAGGAGCCCGTCGCGAGCATCATCGGCCCGGCGATTCCATGGACAGTGTTCCTGACGGCGTCGGCGCTGTTTCTGGCGTTCACCGTCGGCATCTCGCTCGGGGCGTTCATGGCATACAAGGAAGGCTCGTCGTTCGACATCGCCAGTACGGGTATCGGACTCTTCCTCAACTCCACCCCCAGTTACGTGGTCGCGCTGTTGCTCATCGCGTTCCTCGGCTACCGGTTCCAGCTGTTTCCGACTGGCGGGCGCTACGCCTCCGAGTTGACGACGGGATTCAACATCCCCTTCCTGGCGAGCGTCGCCTATCACGGAGTGTTACCCATCATGTCGATGGCCCTCGTCGGCTTCGGCGGCTGGGCACTCTCGATGCGAGGCAACAGTATCCGTGTCCTCGGGGAGGACTACCTCCGCGTGGCTCGGCTGCGTGGGTTGTCAACTCGACGAATCGCCATTCGATACGTCGCCCGAAACGCCATCCTGCCGATGTACACCGGCCTGATGATCGCCATCGGGACCGTCTTCGGCGGTGCGGTCATCATCGAGAACATCTTCGCGTACCCGGGCGTCGGGTTCTACCTGATTCAGGCGATCAACGCCCGCGACTATCCGCTGATGATGGGCGGGTTCATCCTCATCACGGTCGCGATGGTCATCGGCATCACCATCGCGGACCTCACCTACGGATGGCTCGACCCGCGCGCCAAAGGAGGTGGGTCGCGTGAATCCTACTGACGGAAACGACTCGGCAGATAGCGACCCTGTCGTCGACGCCGTCGGACGCGAGTCGGTCGAGGACCGCCAGTCCGACACCCGCCCTCGGTCGTCGATTACTGGGCACGACCAGCAGGGGCAGGCACTGACTGACGGCGGAACGGTTTCCGAGTTCGAGCAGATGGCCGACGTCTCGATGACGACGGCCGAACGTCGCAGACAGTGGTTCGAAGAGAAGATACTGGCCCCTGGCCGTATCGTCTGGGACGACTGGCGGGCTCGAACGGGGGCTTTCATCGTTCTCGTGTACCTGTTGATGGGGACGCTTGGCCCCCTCTTGGTCACCGCCCCGCAACCGAATCAAGGCCCCCGGCTCATCGGTGCGTTCCGGTCACTGCAGTACCCGCTCGGGACGACTGCGTCAGGCGAGAGCATCTTCGCGCAGATCATCCACGCGACTCCCTCGATGCTCGTCATGATCGCATCGGGAGCCGTGTTTACCGTCGTCCTCGGGACAGCCGTTGGCACGCTGGCCGGATACAAGGGCGGACGGACGGACAGCGCGTTGATGACGGTCACCGACATCATGATGACTATTCCGGGACTGCCACTGACGATCGTCCTGGCAGCCGCGCTCCAAATCAAGGGGAACCCTGCGGTCATCGGAATCCTCATCACGGTCAACGCCTGGGCCGGTCTCGGCCGCGCGATTCGGTCACAGGTCCTGACGCTCCGCGACTCCGAGTACGTTGAGGCATCACGAATTATGGGGATCAAGACGCCGACGATCATCACCGGCGACATCATCCCCAACCTGATGCCGTACATCACGATGAACTTCGTCCAGCAGGCCCGAGCGGTCATCTTCGGCTCGGTCGGCCTGTACTTCCTGGGCGTGCTGCCGTACAACAACGTCAACTGGGGCGTGATGATGAACGCGGCCGTCGAGCGAGCAGGTGCCGTGTCCTCTCCGTTAGCCTTCCACTGGCTGTTGATGCCGATGCTGACCATCATCGTCCTCGCACTCGGATTGACGCTGTTGGCGCAGGGGGCCGACCGTATCTTCAATCCGCGGGTTCGCGCCCGACACGCCAAGTCGATCGGCGGCGGCGACGACGATGACGATGGAGACGACGAAGACGGTGACCCGCCGACGACGTCTACCACTGCCCCCGGAATGTCGACCGCTGGAGGTTCCTAACATGTCACGAACTGCAAACGACACAGGGCGCGACGCGGCGGACCCGATCATCGAGGCTCGCAACGTCAGCGTCACCTACGACCTGGAGCACAGAGACGCGATGGTACTGGACGACGCGAGTATCGACCTCCGGCGGGGTGAGATACTCGGCGTCGTCGGTGAATCCGGATCGGGCAAATCGATGCTTGCCAACGCGATGATGGACGCTGTCGAAGAACCCGGGATTACGACCGGAGAGATACGATATTACCCCGAGAAAGGTGACGACCCAGTCAACGTCCTCGAGTTGAGCGACAGAGAGCTGAAACAGCTCCGCTGGGAGGAAATCTCGATGGTGTTCCAGGGTGCCCTCTCCTCGTTCAATCCGACGATGAAGATTCGTGGGCACTTCGTAGAGACGCTGGAAGCCCACGATTACGACGTCGACGAGGGGATGGAACGGGCGCGTGAACTCCTCTCTGACCTCTATCTGGACCCTGACCGGGTACTCGATTCCTACTCCTACGAGTTGTCAGGCGGGATGAGCCAGCGAGCGCTCATCGCGCTATCACTGGTACTGGAGCCGAAGGTGCTGTTGATGGACGAGCCGACGGCCGCGCTGGACCTGCTGATGCAACGCTCGATTCTGAGCCTGCTCGACGACATCAAAGAGAAGTACGAACTCTCGATACTGTTCATCACGCACGACCTGCCGCTCGTGGCTGGCCTGTCCGACCGGTTGGCCATTCTCTACGCGTTCAAACTGGCGGAAGTCGGGCCGACCGAACAGATTGTCCGACACTCGCAGCACCCGTACACGCGAGCGCTCCTGAAGGCCGTCCCCAACCTAGATGCCCCGTTGTCGACGATGCAACCCATCGAAGGGACGGCCCCCAATCCAGCCCACACACCGGCGGGGTGTCATTACGCGCCGCGGTGTCCGCTGGCGACCGAGCAATGTCACGAAGAACAACCAGAGTGGTTCCAGGTAGCAGACGACCAGGAGACAGCGTGCTTCCACCACGACGAGGCCGAGAAGGCCGTCCCGATGGAAGCCGAGGTGGTGGACCAATGAGCGACCGTTCGTCTCCTCGGCAGAACGACGACGAGGAGGTCGTGATGTCGCTCGACGACGTCTCGGTCCATTTCGAGAAGGAACAGGGATTCATCGACTCGTTGCGGAAAGACGCTCCGCAGGTCCAGGCAGTCGACGGTGTCTCTATCGACATCCCCGAAAACGACGTGCTTGCGCTGGTCGGTGAGTCTGGCTGCGGGAAGACCACGCTCGGGAAGACGATTATCGGCGTCCAGCGTCCGACCCACGGGAGCGTCAAGTACCGCGGTCAGGACATCTGGGACGCCAAGGACGGGAAGGGTGACGTCGAAATCCCGTACGGCGATATCCGAAAAGCCCTGCAGATTATCCATCAGGACCCCGGTGGGGCACTCAACCCCAACCAGAAGGTGCTGACATCACTCGAAGCGCCATTGAAGCGCTGGGATCCGGACATGTCGACCGAGGACCGACGGGCACGCATCTTTGCACTGTTGGATCGGGTCGGGATGGAGCCACCACAGGAGTACGCCCATCGGTTCCCTCACCAGCTGAGCGGCGGGGAACAACAGCGTGTGGCGCTGGTCCGGGCACTCCTGATGAACCCAGACGTCATTCTCGCCGACGAGGCCGTGTCGGCACTCGACGTCTCGCTCCGGGTCGAAACGATGGACCTGCTGTTGGAACTGCAAGAGCAGTTCAACACGTCCTTCGTGTTCATCTCGCACACGCTGTCGAACGCCCGCTATCTCGCCGAGAAGGCAGACGGGCGTATCGGCATCATGTACCTTGGAGAGATCATCGAGATCGGACCACCCGACGAGGTCCTGAACGACCCGAAACACCCGTACTCGAAGGTACTGCGGTGGGCGACGGCCGACCTCGACCCGAGCGAGCAGAAGATGGTCGACCCACCGGTCCGTTCCATCGACATCCCGGACCCGGTGAACCCGCCGTCTGGCTGTCGGTTCCACACTCGGTGTCCCGAAGCACGTGAGGCGTGCAAGACCGACAAGCCCGAACTCGGCGCGGAAGCCGGCGAGCCGGGTACTCGCTGTGCAGCGTGCCACCGAACCGACCCCGATCACGAATACTGGGACAGCGCCCCACTCGACGGTGTCGAGAGTACGGAGACTCCGAAGGTTACCGATGACGACTAACCTCACGGTCGAAACTGCCGAACGAGTCGCCCGGACAGTCGGCGACTCGTCTGTCCGGAAATCACCGCTCGGTGAACCTGTTCGGAGGACAGTCCGATGACTGCTGTCTGGCGAGCCATCTTTGCTTCGAGCCTCGTGTTGCTCGCACTGCTGGCACTGTCAGTCCCGTATATCGAACCCGGAACGAGTACGTTCGTAATCAGCATCGTGAGCCTCGGCATGCTCGTGGTAATGCTCGTGGCCTCGGCCGCGTTCATCTACCTCGACTGGAATCCGTTCGAGGAACTGCTGGAGCCGAATCGTTGAGCGCATCGATCTGAACTACATTGACCGATTCACCGTACACCATGACACGCACACTCACCGTTATCGAAGATACAGACCGCGACAGAGCATTGCTACAGAAAGCACGGACCGTTGCATTGGGCGAAGGGAACGATATCGTGGTCGTCGCACTTGCGACGCCTGACGAGTACGAAGACGTCGCATCGACGCTCGACGAGATCGGCCGCGTCGAGCACACGAGCTACGACGAAGACGATATTCTCGAAGGGCTGTCCGGAGACGTCCAGGACCTTGCCAGCGACGTACTCGGTGAGGCTGTGGAATACGTCCTGCGTACGGTCGTCGAAGAGAAAGGGGCGCAAGCAGACGCGGTCATCGAGATAGCGACCGAGACAGGCAGTGATCACGTCTTCATCCCGGGGTCTCGACGATCTCCGACTGGGAAAGCCGTATTCGGAGACCGTACCCAGCGAGTCCTCCTCAATTTCGACGGTTTCGTGACCACCTCGATGGAATGAGGCGCGTCCTAAGCAGGTCTGACTAACTATTTCACCGACGCGGCTCAAGCAAACATCACGATGACGCAATCTAATGAGATAAATGAGACCGAGCTCAGAAATGAGCTGAGTATCCTGGGGCTGTCTGATACGGAGATCGACACCTATCTCGCGCTCTTGCCCTTAGGCGAGGCACCAACGAGTACGGTCGCAGAGGAAGCAGAGGTAACACAGCGAGCAGTGTACAATATCGCCGAGCGCCTGGAAAAACGTGGACTCGTACGTGTAAAGGAATATGCGTCGCCAACCGTCATCCAAGCGCTGCCGCCAGCAGAGGCAATTGGGTCACTCTCAGAACGGCTTGAATCGATAACGGGGTCGCTTGAAGACAGGTTCAATGAGACGACCGAAACGGAACCCGAGATTCAGATGATAAAGTCTCGAGAGACGGCAATCAAGCGGCTCCGGGAGTCTATCTCCGAAGCCGAGTCCGAGATCGTGGTTGCGATTCCCGAGCACGTCTATCCGGAAATCGAATCCGACCTGCGAAATGCGGTCGACAGAGATGTCTTTGTCCTGTTACTCATCGGAGAACTCGCTACTCCAGGCGATATCGAACAGCTAGCGGGCGTTGCGGAAGCGATTCGCTACTGGGAGGAAAGCCTCCCGTTCGTTACCGTCGTTGACGGTACCACGTCGATAATCGGCGAACCAGATATCTTCTCCAGTCCAAGCACGAAATACGAGATAGTTGCCGTTTCACAAGAACATCTAACGGGGTCAGTTTTTGGGATGTATCTCAGTGCATATTGGTCCGCATCGGCCGAACTGTACGTGAGTGAGCCCGACCCACTACCGAAAACGTACAGTTGGTTTCGACAGGCAGTCTTTCATGCGTACCTTCACGAACAACAGGGCACGGACCTGTGGGCTGACGTCGAAACTGAAAGCGGCGAACTAATCTCGGGAGCGGTGAGTCAGGTCCGACAGGCGATTATCGAGCCAGCGACGAACGATTACACACTGGAGATGAGTCTGTTTCTCGAAACGGACAACGGTGAGGTGAGCGTTGGTGGACCCGGCGCGTTTATCGAGGATTACGAGGGGAAAACCGTCCGTCTTCGGACGAACTCGTAACGATCCGAATTTCAGCCATCGGGCATTGAAGTGATTCAATCGGAGATTGATGTTCTCCTTCCTGACCAGTATCGACCTACGTGAACCTCAGAGCCAATTCCGTTCGAATACCGAACGAAAGCAGCGCTCCAGTTCGTACAGTGGGGGAACAGACCTGCCGCCGTCTGGCGGTTTTAAGCGTGAATTCGGATACGGGCGCTGAGGGATTTGAACCCCCGACGGTTTGGTCCGAAGCCAAGCACTCTGTCCAGGCTGAGCTAAGCGCCCTACGTCATCACATAATCCGGTGTTCCGGTTTAAACCATCCGGTTCCGGTTCGCGGGCGTGAATCAGACGCACGGGAGTCGGTACCGTCAACCGCGTCCAAATTTCGATGTTTACGAAACGAATTTATGACGATGCGTCGAGAAACAAATACGGTCGGTGCTGTCCGCTCGCGCTCATCATGTACGACTTAGGACCACACCTGGACGATGTCGCCGTCGCGGCGGGCACGAACATCCTGCTCAAGGGCCCGCCGCTGACCGGCAAACGGCGGTTGGCGCTGGAGACGCTGGCGGCGGGGTCACGGCGCGGCGACAACGCCGTCGTCGTGACCGCACGCGACTGCGCCGAGCGAGTGCGAGACGACTACGGGACGATTCTCGGCGGGACGGACGACGCCGGACTCGCCGTCGTCGATGCGGTGTCCGACCAGATAGGGAGCGCTGGGGCCGACGGACAACGTCCGAAGTACTCGGCCGCGCCCACCGACATGACTGGAATCACGGTCAAGTTCGCCGAGTTCGTCCAGTCGAACGACGGGGACGACGGGGTTGCGCGGATGCGCGTGCTCGTGGATTCGGTGTCGTCGTTGCTGATGTACTCACCGCTCCAGACGGTCTTTCGGTCCCTTCACGTGTTCACCGCACGCGTCGAGAACGCCGGGTCACTGGGGCTCTATATTGCAGAATCGACGGCCCACGACGAGGACGCAATGGATTCGCTCGAAGCGCTGTTCGACGGGAGCATCAGCGTCGACGATGCCGAGCGAGCGACGCTTTCGCTCCCGGGCGTCGCGAACCGGACCATCGACGTGTCGCGTCTCAGTCCTCGGCGTCGTCGATGACCGCGTCGGTCAGGACGGCGTCGGCGTCGATGCCTTGCTCCGCCGCTATCGCTTCGAGGAGGGCGCGCTGGTCGTCCAGTCGGCGCTCCACCTCGTCGACGCGGTCGTTCGTGTCCTCGACCGTTCCGCGGAGTTCCTGCAGTTGCGTCTTCAGTTCGTTGACCTTCGTGTACAACTCCTCGGCGATGTCGGCGACCTTCTGAATCTTTTTCGCCGTCGAACCAAGTCCCATAGGCTACGGTTACGTGAGCGACCATTTCGGCGTTTCGCTCGAACGTCGGTGTTAAGACGCCGCCGTTCGGACCCGCGGTATGAACGACTTACGGACCGCACCGCTGGTCGGTATCGTCGGCTGTCTCCTCTATCTCGTCGTCCTCGGGGTGCCGTACCTCATCGTCGAGACGACGAGCGCCGTCGGCGCGTACTACGCGTCGGGCGCGCTCTCCCCCGTGTTCGCGGCGATTCTGGCGCTGGTGACCATCATCGTCCTCGCCGCGGGCCGCGAGGGACGCACCGACCCGAGCATCGCCGCCGGGGCGGGACTCGTGTTGGGACTGTTCATCGTCGGCCTGAGCCTCCTCTGGGCGGCGACGGTCCCGGTGAGCCTGGTGCTCGGCCTGTCCGAGTCGACGCTCATCGAACACCACCGCTGGGTCCTCGTTCTCGCGGGCGTCCCCGTCCCCGTCGGTGCGGCGTGGTTCGCCCGCGCACTCGGGTTGTTCTGAGCGCTATCCCCGCGCAGTCCCCCGGTGTTCCGAAAGGCCCTTATGTAGCGGCGGCGGACTTCGGAATGGACTAGGTCGGGGGGTTTGGCCCCCCTCCACGCCCGCATTACGGTCATTAGCGGGGACCGAAGCCCGGGGGCGTCCGGTCAGACGGACGTGGACCCCGTGAGCTAACGTCGAAGCCTCGTCCCACGGGGACGGCGGTCCACGTGGTCGCATCTGCAGGGATGCGCCCACGTGGTTAATCGATGGCAGCCCGCCAGGCACGGAAGTGAGCAGCGGACCATCGAACACCCTTCGCTCGTGGGGTCGCGGGGTGGAGGAGGCAAACGGGATTACCCGCGCCCGAACGCCGGGCAATCTCGGGGTCCGCATTCATCTTCGAGTATCGAACGACCGCGGAGCGGCGTCGCCGTCCGCGGCCGTACGGTCCAGTCAGTCCTCGCAGTGTGCGTGCCACGCGAGGACGCCGACCACCGAACCGAGCAGTCCGGCGACGGTGTCGGCGGTTTCGGGCATCCGCCCGGGGACCCACTCTTGCAGTCGCCCCAGCACGACGGAGTAGGCGACGGAGACGGCGATGGCCGAGAGGCCCGCGCGTCGAGGGCCGGGCCGACCGTCGTCGAACGCCTCGGCGAGCACTGCCGCGAATCCGCCGTGGCCGAGGAAGTGGAGGACCTTATCGGGGCCGACGTACCGCCAACTCTCGTGGCGGCCCAGCGGCGACGGGACGAGCGACCCGCACAGCAACACGGCGGCGACGACCAGCGAGCGCCGCCATCGGACCCCGCCTGACGTGTGTCGTGACATAGAGTAGTCACTTTCGACTAACTGTCCAACGAAGATAGAGGTGTCGCACGTGTCGAACGAGCGACGGAAGTCGGTGTGTCGTCAGTCGTCGGCGGGTTCGACGATGCCGTCCATCCCGGCCAGTTCGAGGCCGCCGCCGATGGTGCGGTTCGGGTAGGGGATGTCGATACCCTCCTCGTCGAATCGCTCTTTGACCGACTGGACGTACTCGCCGCGGGTCTTCACGAAGTCGGCGCGGCTTGGGTTGTCAATCCAGATGCGGGACTGGAGGCCGACCGAAGAGTCGCCGAGTTCGATCAGTCGAACGGACGGGCCGGGGTCTTCGAGGATGCCCTTGTGCTTCTCTGCCTCCTCGACGATGATTTCGGTCGCTTTGTCGATGTCGTCGTCGTAGCCGATGCCGAAGACGAACTTCAGGCGAAGTTGGTCCTTCGCGACGGGGTTCTTGATGACGCCGTCGGTGAGGTTGGAGTTCGGCACGGTCAGCAGTTCGTTGTCGAAGGTGCGGATGCGGGAGACGCGCAGGCTGATGTCCTCGACGATGCCCGCGTTGCCGTCCCACTCTATCCAGTCGCCGATTCGGAACGGCTTGTCGGTGTAGATGAACAGGCCAGCGACGAAGTTCTTCAGCACGTCCTGCATGGCGAAGCCGATTGCCAGCGTCGCGGCCGCCGCGATGGTCGCGAGCGACTGCAGGAAGTTGCCGTACTCGGCCATCCCGAACGCGACCGCCACGGCGGCGAAGACGATGACGATGCTCGCCAGTTTCTTGATGGGACGGCGGGCGTGTTCGTCCAGGTCCCGGGACTTCAGCGAGCGGTCGACGATGGGGATGACGAGCGCCTTCCCCACGAGATACACGAGGACGAAGACAATGAGGAAGACGATGGCCGAGGCGAGGGCCGCCGCGGCCGGGATACCGAAGTTTTCGAGGGCACCGGCGATGGGACCGACCTGCATCATCGCTCGAACACCGCCGTATGGCCGCGTACGCGGACGACATCGGCGTTGACTCGCTCAGCCAGTTCGTCGGCGAGTTCGTCGGTGGTCGTCCCGCCGCGAGACGACCGGAGGAACTTCACCTTCACGAAGTCGCGATCCTGTAGCTGTGTGTTCAACTCGTCTGCGACGGCGTCGATGCCGCTTTTCCCCA
This sequence comes from Haloarcula marina, assembly GCF_024218775.1. Taxonomy (NCBI): domain Archaea; kingdom Methanobacteriati; phylum Methanobacteriota; class Halobacteria; order Halobacteriales; family Haloarculaceae; genus Haloarcula; species Haloarcula marina. The sequence continues at coordinate 2,324,830 of NZ_CP100404.1, forward strand.
CGCGGAGGGTCGCGTCGAGTTCGTGAATCCGCTGTTTTCGAGACGCATCAGACATATAGGGCGATAAAGGCCGTCGATACCTAAAAAACCAATAGTCGTAAAGAAAGTCAGTCGTAGGGATAGCGTGCGTGTGAACCACATTCACAGGTGACGACGACGTGCCCCGACTGGGTCCGAACGCGGGCGTTCCGGCCGGGAACGAGGTAGGTGTCACAGTCGCGGCAGATGGCGCGGGCGAACTCCCGCGGGAGGCGGAGACGGTGGCGTTCTGCGATGCGCCGCGCCCGCCGGACGTACTCGCGCGCCCGGTCCTCGCGACCCTCGCGGACCGCTTTACGAGCCATCGACTGGAGTCGGTCGATGCGCTCGCGGGCGATGGTCGCCTCGTCTGTCATCGTCGGGAGTCCGAGCGGCGCGTAAAAACGCCTTCCGGACCCGGCCCGCCAGAGAGTCGGTACAGTTTTGCTCGCAGGCCCTGAGCGACTGTCCGTGCGCGTCCTGAACTACCTCGAACTCGCGGACCAACTCGACCGCTCCGGCATCGGAACGTCCGTCGACCACCAGCGGCAGGCGCTCGCCGATACCGACGTGGACGTGGTGACGACGCCGTGGACGGACGGCCATCCGGCGTGGGCCGTCGGCGGGAACTTCGCCTTCGGCGACCCTGTCTTCGCCGACTTCGACGTGGCCCACTGCAACATGATCGGGCCGGGTTCGGTCGCCGTCGCTCGCCACGCGCGGAATCACGACATCCCACTGGTCCTCCACGCTCACGTGACCAGAGAGGACTTCCGCGGGAGTTTCCGCGGGTCGAACCTCGTCGCGCCCGCCCTCGGCGAGTACCTGAAGTGGTTCTACTCGCAGGCAGATATGGTCCTCTGTCCCTCCGAGTACACGAAGGGCGTCCTCGAAGACTACCCCGTCGACGCGCCGATTCGCCCCATCACGAACGGCGTCGACACGGCCCCGCTGGAAGGGTACGAGTCCTTCCGCGACGAGTACCGCGAGCAGTACGACTTGTCGGGGATGGTCGTCTTCGCCGTCGGGAGCGTCTTCGAGCGCAAGGGCCTGACCACCTTCTGCGAACTCGCCCAGCGGACCGACCACGACTACGCGTGGTTCGGCACGTACGACGACGGCCCGCACGGGTCCAGCGAAGTCCGCAAGTGGACTTCGAACCCGCCAGAGAACGTCACGTTCACCGGGTGGGTCGACGACATTCGCGGTGCCTACGGCGCTGGCGACGTGTTCCTCTTTCCTTCGAAGGTCGAGAATCAGGGTATCGTCGTCCTCGAAGCGATGGCCTGCGGGAAGGCCGTCGTCCTCTCGGACATCCCCGTCTTCCGCGAGTACTACGAGGACGGCCACGACTGCCTCATCTGTTCGGACGAGTCGGAGTTCCGCGAGGCGCTGGAACGCCTGGAATCGAACCCCGACCTGCGAGAGCGACTCGGCGAGAACGCGAAGGAGACGGCCCGAAAACACGGACTGGACCGCGTCGGCGAGCGTCTGGTCGAGACGTACGCGGAACTGGTCTGAGAGAGTAGCGTTCGACCGCCAGCGTGAGTCACCGATGCGCTGTTCGCCGCGACGGACCGCCCGGTGGCGGAGTGAGCGTCAGTCTGCCGTCGTCAGCGCGTCAGATGCCTGTTGTGGCGCACGCCACCAGAGGACGGCGACCACGACTGTCCCGACGAAGACGAACCCGCCTGCGACGCCGAACGCGAGGGTGAAGCCGTACCCGCCGAGCCATCCCCCGAGGACGGACCCCACCCCACTGGCGAGACCGGACAGCGCCGTGTAGAGACCGAGCGCCTCGCCCCGAATGGCGGACGGTGCGAACTGGGTGACGATGCTCGCGGCGGTGACGGCGATGAGCGCCCACGCGACGCCGATGAGGAGAAAGACGGCGGCGTTGGTCACGAGCGCCACCGTCGCCGCCGGAACGACGCCGACGACGAGTGCCACGGCGGGATGGAGGACGGCCCGCGCCAGTAGACCGCCGGTCTGGACGCCCGCCGCGTCGTAGCGCTCGACCAGGCGTCCTGCCGCGCCGTAGCACAGCGCCGACCCGAGGCTGGAAACGAGGTACAGCGCGAATATCGTCCCCGAGTCGTACGAGAGCGTCCCCGAGAGGTACGACGGGAGCGGCCCCCAGAACACGCCGAATCCGACGAAGACGGCGACGATGGCGAGGAAGTACAGCGACAGCGACGGCGTCAGTCGGGCGAAGACCTGTCGCGGGTGGAACGACCGCGTGAGCCAGTAGAGCCGTCCCGGACCGACCGGGAAGGTGGCGCTTCGCACCGGCAGGCGGCGCGAACGGGCGAGGGCCCGCGCGATGCGACTGGGTCGGGGTTTCTCGACGGCTTTCGCGTCCGAGGGGAGCCAGCGCGTGACGAGGGTCGCTGACACGAAGGCGACGGCCGCACAGACCAAGAGGAGCGACCGCTGTGCGGTTTGCGTCCCGAGCGGTCCCGAGAGGAGCGCCGTCCACCCGAGGCCGAGGACGAGGCCGCCCGCCCAGCCCCAGCCCTGGTAGCGGTTGAGCGTGGCGAACCGGCCGGGCCAGTCCCGTTCGAGCGCACCGACCGTCACCAGTAGGGTCAGGACCGGCGCGACGGCCCCGGCGGAGAACCACAGCACGCCGTTGCCGAGGATGACGACCAACTCCGACTCCGAGAGCGCGACGACGACCAGCGCCCCGGCGGCGATGGCGAGCGCCGCGAGGACGAGCGACCGACGTTTGCCAGTTTTGTCCGCGATGCGACCGAAGATGAGCGCGCCCGGCGCGCCCGCGGCGGCCGCGACGCCAGCGAGAACGCCCAGTAAGAGCGTGCTTCCACCGATTGTGACGAAATAGAGCGGGACGAGCAGCGAGGCAGCCCCGAGCGCGACGGAACCCAGCGCCCACGCGTACAGCCAGCGGTCCGAAGCCATTGGCGGATGGTCACGGTCGGGTGTAAAAAGCCCATTGCCCGGCGACGGACCGACACCGACCAATAGCAAGGGTTTACCCGTTGGTGCGACAACGCCGCGTCGATGGCACTGCCGCAGGTCGCCGCATTCACCGACACGTATCTGCCGACCGTCAACGGCGTGACCTACACGGTCAAGACGTGGCGGGACCGCTGGCGGCGACGCGGCGGCCGCATGGACGTGGTCTACCCCCGCGGCGACCACGACCCCGAGGACGGCGAGTACCCGGTCCGGAGCCTCCCGTTCCCGTTCTACGAGGGGTTCCGACTCGGAATGCCCCAGATTCCAGACGCGGTCAACGAGGCCGACGTGGTTCACGCCCACACGCCGTTCAGCCTCGGGATGGCGGGCAAGCGCCTCGCCCGCAAACTCGACGCCCCGCTGGTGGCGTCCTATCACACGCCGACCGGCGAGTACGCCGAGTACGTCGCCTCGAACGACACCGTCGAGTCGGCGGTCCAGTCCAGCGCCGAACACTACGAGCGGTGGTTTCTGGACAGCACGGCGCTGGTCGTCGCGCCCAGCGAACGGACGGCGGAGCAAGTCCGGGGCATGGTCGGGACCGACACCCCCGTCGAGGTCATCTCCAACGGCGTCGACATCGACTTCTTCCGACCGACGGCGACCGAGGGCTTTCGCGACCGGCACGGCCTGCCCGACGGTCCGCTCGTGGGGTACACCGGACGACACGGTCACGAGAAGTGTCTCGACGACATTCTCACCGCCTGCGAGGGCCTCGATGTGACGGTCGTCTTCGGTGGCGACGGTCCGGCCCGTGAGTCCCTGGAGGCGACGGCCGCCGACACCGACATCGACGCCCGGTTCCTCGGCTTTCTCGACCGCGAGGAACTCCCCGAACTGTACGCGGCCCTCGACGTGTTCGCCTTTCCGAGTCCTGTCGAAACGCAGGGCATCGTGGCGCTGGAGGCCAACTGCTGTGGGACCCCCGTCGCTGGCGTCGACGCGGGCGCGCTCAGCGACACCGTCGACGACGGCGAGACGGGATACCACTACTCCGAGGGCGACGTGGACGGCTTCCGCCGGGCTATCGAGCGGACGCTGGACGAACGCGACCGACTCGCCGAGAACTGTCTCGCCCGCCGTGAGCAGGTGAGCGTCGACCACGCCGTGGACAAACTCGCGACCGTCTACGACCGCGTCCTGTAGTCAGAAGTCGTCCAGACTCGCCTGTCCCCGTCCCCCACGTCGTCGCTTCGCGGCCGCCAGCGCAGCGTTGTCGGTCGTTCGGAGGGCCGCCCGATGCCAGACGACGCGGGCCGTCGACCGTCCGAGCGTGGCTACGTTCGCCACGAGTTGCTACGCGGCGCTACGCACAGGCGGTTCAACAACCCTCCGGCGCGCCAATTCTCAGTCGGACTGGCGCGACCGCGACCGCGACCACCCGATACCGAACGCGAGGCCGTTCGCCACGCCGAACACCATCCCGAGGACGAAGTCCTCGAGTGCGACGGCCAAGATGAGGCCACCGCCGATACCGACCGCCATCGCTTTCACCATCGTCGGCCAGTGAATCCACTCCAATCGTCCTGCGTCCTCGCTCATACGGTTTGCACGACGAGCGAATACAAAAGCGTACCAGACTGCGTGCAGGTAACAAAGCCCGCCCGCTCGCGGAACTACGCCAGCGCGCTGCCCGCCCGAATTATCGTCCGCTCGCCAAACGCCGGACCGACGAGTTGGAGACCGACCGGCAGGCCGTCGTCCGTCTCGCCAGCGGGCACGGAGATGGCCGGGAGGTTGGCGAGGTTGACCGGCGTCGTGTTCGCGTCCGCGAGGTACATCGTCAGCGGGTCGTCGAGGCTCTCGCCGCGTTTCATCGGCGGCACCGGCATCGTCGGGGAGGCGAGTACGTCGGCGTCCGAGAGCGCCTCGTCGAAGTCCTGTTTGACCCACGCGCGGGCGTCTTGGGCCTTCTTGTAGTACTTGTCGTGATAGCCCGCCGAGAGCGCGTAGGTGCCCAGCAGGACGCGGCGTTTGACCTCCTCGCCGAAGCCCTCTTCGCGGGCGTTTGCGAACGACTCGTTCCAGTTGCCGTCGTAGCCGCCGGACTTCCCGTAGCGGACGCCGTCGAATCGCGCGAGGTTCGAGGACGCCTCGCTCATGGCGATGACGTAGTAGGCCTCGACGGCGTGTTCGACGCTCGGGAGGTCCACTTCGTGGTAGGTCGCGCCCTGTGATTCGAGTTCGTCCATGGCGTCCCAGAACGTCTCGACGACGCCCTCGTCGGCCCCGTCGAGTAGTTCCGTCGGAACGCCGATGGAGAGGCCCTCCACGTCGCCGTCTGCGGCGTCGGCGAACGCGTAGTCCTCGACCTGCTCGCTCGCGTCGCGGGTCGTCCCGTCGCGTTCGTCCGGCCCGGCGATGACCTCCAGCAGTTCAGCGGCCTCCTCGACGCTCGGCGCGATAGGACCGATCTGTTCGAGGCTGTTTGCGTAGGCGACCAGTCCGTAGCGGGAGACGAGGCCGTATGTCGGTTTGATGCCGACGACGCCGCAGAACGCGGCGGGACAGCGGATAGAGCCGCCGGTGTCGCTACCGAGGGCCATGTCGGCGTCGCCAGCGGCGACGACGGCCGCCGACCCGCCCGATGACCCGCCGGGGACGCGGCCCTCGGCGACGGGGTTCTCGACCGCGCCGAACGCCGACGTTTCGGTGGTCGTCCCCATCCCGAACTCGTCCATGTTCGTCTTGCCGGGGATGGTCGCACCGGCGTCTTTCAGGCGTTCGACGACGGTGGCGTCGTAGGGCGGCACGTAGTCGTCGAGCATCTCGGAGCCACAGGTGGTCCGGACCCCCTCGGTGGAGATGTTGTCCTTGACGGCGACGGTCCGACCGGCCAGCGGGCCGTCGTCGGACCCCTCGATGGTGTCGGTGGCGATGTAGCCGTTGTAGCCGGTCATCTCACGACACCTTCGGGCCTTTGAACTGTCCGGCCTCGGACTCGGGGGCGTTCTGGAGCGCTTCCGCTTGGGTGAGTCCGTCGCGGACCTCGTCGGGGCGCATGACGTTCGCGAGGTCGGCGTCGCGGTCGGTCTCCGGGACCTCGTCCAGCGCTTCGAACGCGGCCAGAATCTCGCCGAACTGCTCGGTGAACCGCTCGACCTCGCCCTCGTCGAGGTCGATGCGGGCGAGGTCGGCGATGTGGCGTACCTCGTCCGGGTCGACGGCGTTGTCGCTCATGTGTTCGCGGAGTGTTGGCCCGGCGGTAAGCGTTTCGAAAGGTGAAGCCCGAACTGTTTGGGGCGATTCGTTCAGACGGACGTTTTCGAACACGAGCGGGAAGACTGTTTTTCCGATTGGCAATGCAATCTTTGCGATTTGGCAAAGCGTTTAAGTTGCTCCGGCCACAACAAAAGACCACAAGAACCGTTTTTCGGGTATCCAGACCCGTCTATTCGCAACCAATGACCGATACCACCATCCGCCGATACACGAATGAGCGCGAAGCCGATGAGGAAGAGACAACGGACGAGGAGTCACTCGTCTGTCCCGAGTGTGGTGGGTCCCTGCTCTCCGACAGTGAACGCGGCGAGACCGTCTGTGAAGACTGTGGGCTGGTCGTCGAGGAGGACGAAATCGACCCCGGTCCCGAGTGGCGCGCCTTCGACTCGAAGGAGAAAGACCAGAAGTCCCGCGTCGGCGCACCGACGACGAACATGATGCACGACAAGGGCCTCTCGACCAATATCGGGTGGCAGGACAAGGACGCCTACGGCAACTCCCTGTCCTCGCGCCAGCGCGAGAAGATGCAGCGACTGCGGACGTGGAACGAGCGCTTCCGCACGCGCGACTCCAAAGAGCGCAACCTGAAGCAGGCGCTCGGCGAAATCGACCGCATGGCCTCGGCGCTCGGCCTCCCCGAGAACGTCCGCGAGACTGCCTCCGTCATCTACCGCCGCGCGCTGGACGAGGACCTCCTGCCGGGCCGCTCCATCGAGGGCGTCTCGACGGCGTCGCTGTACGCCGCCGCCCGACAGGCCGGGACCCCACGCTCGCTGGACGAAATCGCCAACGTCTCCCGCGTCGACAAAGACGAAATCGCCCGGACCTACCGCTACGTCGTCCGCGAACTGAGCCTCGAAATCCAGCCCGCGGACCCCGAGAGCTACGTCCCTCGGTTCGCCTCGGACCTCGACCTCTCCGAGGAGGTCGAGCGACGCGCCCGACAGCTCCTCCAGAACGCCAAAGCGGAGGGCGTCCACTCCGGGAAGTCCCCGGTCGGACTGGCCGCGGCCGCCGTCTACGCGGCCTCCCTGCTGACCAACGAGAAGGTCACCCAGAGCGAGGTGAGCGAGGTGGCGAGCATCTCCGAGGTCACCATCCGCAACCGCTACCACGAACTGCTCGAAGCCGAGGACAGCGTCCACCCCTAACGGGTCGTAAGCTACACTTTCTCCCCGCGCTTCGCCGCGAGCATGGAGACGACACGCCACTTCGTCGCGACCGTCTACGTCGTCAGCGACGGGGCCGTCGCGCTACACGAACACGACAAACTCGACATGTGGTTGCCCGCAGGCGGCCACGTCGACCGGGACGAACTGCCCCACGAGGCGGCGCTCCGCGAGACCCGCGAGGAACTCGGCTTCGACGTGGACCTCGTCGCTCCCGAGGAGGACATCGAGAGCGAGACGGTCCGCTCGATTCCTCAGCCACAGCACTTCCTCCTCGAAGACATCAACGTCCACGAGAGCGGCGACGTGGGCCACCAGCACATCGACTTCATCTTCTACGGGGCCGCGCCGACTCGGGACATCGACCCCGGCCCCGGCGAGCAACCGGCCGAGGACTGGACGTGGTTCACGCCCGAACAGTTGGCCGCACGGAGCGACGAACTCCCCGCTGACGTGGTCGAAGTCGGCCAGCGGGCCATCGAGGCGGTAAGCGGTCGGTAACTAATCGCCTGACTGGCGTCGATTCGTACATGTACCGCGTCTTACTTCCGGTGGACCACAGCGAGTCACGGGCACGCGCGCAAGTGGATGCGACGGCGGCGCTCCCGCACGCCAGCGACGAGGTCGAAGCCATCGTCTTGCACGTCTTCGACGACGAGGAGACGGCCGAGAAGACGACCGTTCAACAGACGCCCGCGGGCAAGCAGACCGTCGAACTGCTGCGCGCCGAGGGCGTCCACTTCGAGACGGAGACGGGCCACGGCGACCCCGAACGGCAGATAACTAACCACGCCGAAGAACACGACGTGGACATGATTATCCTCGGCGGCCGAAAGCGCTCGCCGCTCGGCGCACTCGTCTTCGGGAGCGTGAGTCAGGCCGTCATCCTCGACTCTGAACGGCCGGTCGCGGTCACGGGAAGCGGCGCGTCGGATAGCTGAATCACTCGACCAGCGACTCGACGTACCGAGTCACGTGGTCGTCCATCCGACGCTTGTAGCCCGCCTGTCGGGCCAGTCGGTCGAGTTCGCGGGCCGCGAGTGACCCGTACTGGGCCGCCTTCTTGTCCCGCGTCGCGACGGCCTCCGGAAGCGAGTCACGGGCCGCTCGTCTGAGCGCCCACTTGCGCGTCTCGCCGTCGACCAGCATCGCGTCGTCCAGTCGGAGCGCCGCGGACACCACGCGGTCGTGGAGGAGCGGCGTCACCGGTTCGACGCCCGCCGCGCGCAGGGCCAGCACGTCTCGCGTGAGTTGGTCGGGGAGCGTCGCCAGCACCTCCCGCTGTGCCCCGCGAACGGTGTCGGCGTCGACGCGCGGGTCGTTCGGAGCCTTCGCCACCTTCGCGTAGCCGCCGAACAGTTCGTCCGCACCCTGTCCGAGCGCGAGGCGGTCGAAGCCGTCGGCTGCGACCCGTTCGGCGGTGAGATACAGGGGCAGGGCGATTTGGACGGCCATCGCGTTCGTCCGTCCCGTGGCGGCGGCAATCTCCGGGACCGCTCGCTCGATTGCCTCGTGAGTCAACTCCACGACGCGCAGGTCGCGGTCCAGCAGGTCGGCGGCAGACCGCGCGGCCTCCACGTCGTGGCTGTCCGGAAACCCGGCGACGTACAGCGGCGCGTCGAGTCGGGCCGCCAGCAACGCCGAGTCGACGCCGCCGGAGAAAGCGATGGCGAGGCCGTCGGTGTCGACGGCGTCGACGCTCCGTTCGACTGCATCCCGAACCGCGTCGACGGCCGTCTCGCGGTCCGCGAACGGGTCCGGGTTCGGGAGCGTCCAGACCTCCCGAGTTCCGCCCTCGTCGCGGACGTGGCCCGCCGGAAACGGGTCTGGGTCGTCGAGGTCGGTCGGGTCGGCACTCCAGGCCGACCGCGGGAGCGGTCCGGATTGGGCGTCGGACTCCACGAACAGCGGATACCGACCCAGCACGTCCCGCGCGAGACTGTCGTCGACGACGCCCGCAAAGCCCCCGGTTCCGGGGAGCGGGTCGCCGCTGGCGATGGCCTCTCGAACCGTCGTCTCGTCTGCGCCCTGCATCACGTCACTCGCTCCAGAAATTTCCGAGACGGCTCACGACGCGGCGCTTGGCCCCGCCAGCGGCCTGCCGGAAACTGATGCGCCACGGCGTCCGCTCCCCCTCGACGGTCGTCTCTCCCTTCCGGACGGCGTCGAGGATGGCGTCGACCGAGTGTTCGTCGGTGTCGACTTTCGTCACCGCCTGCCCGACCATCTCGGCGATGTGGGCGTCGCTCCCGGCGGTCATCGGCAGGCCGCGGCGGCGGGCGAACCGCTCGGCCTGTCGGTTCGACCGGCCCGTCAGCAGGCGTGAGTTGTACACTTCGATGGCGTCGGCGTCCGCGAGTTCGTCCTTCGAGATGTGTTCGAGGACGCCGTGGCGCGACTCCTGAAAGGGGTGGGGAACGACCGCGAGGCCGCCCTGCTCGCGGATGCGGTCGAGCGTCTCGCCGAACGAGAGGCCCGGTGGGACGGCCTCCTCGATACCCAGTCCGAGGACGTGGCCCGCGTCGCAGGTGATCTCCATCCCGACGATGCCGACGAGGTCGTACTCCGGGGCGAGTTCGGCCGCCCGGCGACTCGCCTCGATTTCGTCGTGGTCGGTGATAGCCAGCGCGTCGAGTCCGACGGCTTGGGCCTGCGCCAGCAACAACTCGATGGGGTCCCGACCGTCGTGGGACAGCGACGAGTGGGTGTGAAGCTCGACCGACAGCACACACACCAGTAACGGAGGGGACGGCAAAAGCGCCCCGGTACGCGGCCGCCCGTCCGCTCGCTCGACTCAGTCGGCTGGCGTCGGCGGGTCGTTCCCCGCGAGCGGGGCCGGTCCCTCGATTTCTGACTCGTCGAGGTAACACTGCGGGTCTGGCGCGAACAGGTCGTCCTCGACGGTCAGCGCCCTGAGACGGGAGGCCCCGCGACAGACCTCGCTGTACCGGCAGTCGGCGCACTTGCCGGTGAGGCGCTCGTCCCGGTCGCGCAACGCCCGCAAGAGCGGGTTCGACTCGTCCTCCCAGATGTCGCCGAACGGCCGGTCTCGGACGTTTCCGAGCGAGTACCCCTGCCAGAACTGCGTGAGGTGGACGTTGCCCTGATAGTCCACGTCGGCGACGCGTTCGCCGGTCGGGTCGCCGCCGTTGACCCGCAGGTACTCGTACACCCGGCGGGCTTGGGCCTCGCCCATGTGCTCGCGGGCGTACTCCACGAGGTAGGCCGCATCGGCGTAGTTCCCCACGAGCAGGGTCTCTATCTCCTCGCCCCGGTCGTGGTACTCGCGGGTCATGTCACAGACGCGCTTCACCGCTTCTCGCCGTTCGACCGGCGACAGGTCGGCGTCCACGATTTCGGTCCCGCGGCCGCCGTAGTCCAGATGATAGAAGCAAAATCGGTCGACGCCCACGTCCGTCAACAGGTCCACGACGCCCTCCAAGTCCGGCGCGTTGCGCTCCGTGATGGTGTAGCGGAGACCGGTCTTCAGGCCCGCGTCGAGGCAGTTCCGGATGCCCTGCACCGCACCGTCGAACGCGCCGTCCATCCCGCGGAAGTCGTCGTTTCGCTCGGGGAGACCGTCGACTGAGACGCCCGCGTACTGCAGGCCAGCCTCGCGGAGCGACCGGGCGCGCTCCTCGGTGATGAGCGTCCCGTTGGTCGATAACACCGGACGGATTCCCGCGTCGGCGGCGTAGGCGACAAGTTCTTCCAGGTCCTGTCGGACGAGCGGTTCGCCGCCGGAGAAGAGGACGACCGGTGCACCGTAGTCGGCGAGGTCGTCGAGCAGGGCCTTCCCTTCCGCCGTCGTGAGTTCCCCGTCCGCGATGTCGGTGTCGGCGGCGGCGTAACAGTGGTCGCAGTAGAGGTTGCACTGCTTGGTGACGTTCCAGACGACGACCGGACGGCGCTGTTTCCGGTCCCGAATCTGTGACTTCGTGGACTCCTCGGCGGCGTCGTAGCGCAGGCCGTCGCCCTCCGCGTCCAAATCCGTCAACAGTTTCGAGACGGAAATCATTCGGCCTCACCTCGCAGCGTCTCCTCGTGCATCGCCGCCGCGTCCATCGTCGCGTCCGTCTCGTCGCTCTCGGCGGCGAGAGCGAGTGCATCCGACTGTACCCGGACCGTCTCGTCGGCCGGACAGAGCCACAGCGCCTCGGCCGCGTGAGCGAACAGTTGCGTCGCCTGCTGGCGCGCGATGTCGGCCGACGGCGCGCTGACGCTCCCGACGTGGGTCAGCGGGTCCGCCGATGTCTCCCGGCAGAATACCTCCCACTCGCGACTCGTCGCGCCGCGCGGGGCGTCCACCTCGTGGTCGAGTTCTCCCATACCCATCGGTTGTAGTCCCCGCAAAAAACGGATGACCCGCGTTCCCAGCGGGCGGGAACCGTCGTGTCGGCCCTCCCGTCGCTCACCGGGCAGCGTTTGATAAATCAAAATGGCGTTTATCTCGGTTCGGTTGGGATACCGGGACCGTGTGTCCGGCCCGTCATTCGGATTCGTTCGATTCGCGTACCGTCACCTCGATTTGGACGCCCGAGTCGTAGTCGTCGAACACGTAGCGGAACGCGACCACGGAGAGGTTGCCGTCGCCGAGCGGAACGAACGAGTCGGTCACGACTGGCGGGTCGTTCACGCTCGCGCGGAACGTCCGATACGCGCCGTCGGTCGTCACGTACAGGGACAGCGTGTCGCCGGATTCGAGCGTCCCGTTGGCCCGCAGGGACCGACTCTCGTCGGGGCCGTGCAGGAACACCACCGGGTCGGCCACTGCCGTCCCGCCGAGATGGGTCACTTCGACGACGGTGCCGTTGCCGGTGAGCGAGGCGTCGACCCGCGCGAGTTCCGTCGAAAGCCACGCTGGGGCCCGCGTGGTCGTCTCACCGAGTCCGTCGACACTGTAGTGCTGTGTGGCGGTGGCCGTTTCGTTCTCGACGGCGTGGACCTCGCGGGCGGTGAAGGACCGGACGACGCCGCGGTCGCTGACGACGACGGTGGCGTTTATGCGCTCGGTCGTCTCCTCGAGCGGTACCGCCCCGGCGTTCGGTCGGACGCCGTCGGCGATGCCGGTCGACCGGTACGTGTAGAGCGTCCTGTCGCCGTCGCTCGTCGTGTTCACGAGGTCGTAGTTCAGGTCACGGAGATACGGGACCAACTCGGACGACTGAAACGCCGTCGCCAGCAGAACGAAGCGCCCTCGGTACGGGTCGGTCCGCGAATACTCGTACCACATCTCCGGGACGCCGTACGCTGTCGAACTGCTGTTGAGCGCGACGGCATCGTCGGTGAGCCAGTAGCCCTGTGACTCGTTCGCGGCGACGATGCGCATGTGGGTGCCGTTGTCCCCCACCGCAGTGCGTATCCGATACTGGTCGACGGCCAGTTTCCGGACGGTCCCGGTCCCGTCCGAGACGCGCGTGACCGTCTCCCAGTCGGAGCGCTCGACGTAGGACGTGTTCCGCAGGAGGGCCCGCTGTGTCTCGACGAGGAGCGTCGCGTTCTCGATGCCGTCGGCCGACGTGCCCGGCGGAAAGTCCGTCGTGTCGTTCTGGGCGACGGCCGACGACGGCCCGTGGACTGCCTCCGCCGACGGCGACGACAGCACCGGACCAGCACCCGCAGCGACGACTGTGGCGGTCACGACGATGACGAGCGTCTGCCAGCCGGTGAGCATGCTCGGACTACGGACACCCGAGCGAAGGTAACGCGCTACTTAGCGGGCGTACGGCGGGCATACCGCCGTCGAGTGGCGCGCGTCCGCCGCGAAAACGGTCGCACAGAGTTGTGTCTCAGCCGCTCGCCTGTTCCGAAGGGGTCACTCCGTTCACCCTTCGTAACTCACGGGTCGCTACGCTCCCCGTTCGTCTGGTACGAGGGTTTCGCTACGCTCAACCCTCGTACCCCGCGTACTCCATCAGTTTCCCGAAGATGTCCGTGTCCATCGCCTCCTTGTAGACGACGCCGGTGAGCATCCCGCCGGGGTAGGCGTTGCCGTTCATCACGTGGTTCACCTTGTGGCAGTGCATGAGGTAGATGCCCGGGTCCGCGTCGGCGGTGAACTCGACGGTCCGGCGGCCCGCGGGCGGGATGGAACAGACGTCCTGTTCGTGGCGGGCGGCGTCGGGAATCTGTCCGCCGTCCTTGTGCGTTACCTCGAAGCGGTGGTTGTGGATGTGCATCGGATGGTCCATGTACCCCGCGTTGAGCATGTGCAGGCGGACCGTATCGCCCTGTTCGACGATTATCGGCGAGCCGTCTTCGGGGTGGAGGGTGCGGGGCGCGGACTTGCCGTTGACGGTGAACACGTCCGGCTGGCGGTTCCGGGGGCTGTAACTGGCGTCCATCCCCGCCATCTGCTTGTTCAGTCGGGAGTCCCACTCCTTGAACGAGAGGAAGTACTCCTTGTCGGCCGGTTCGTACCCCTTCGGGTCGACGCGGAAGATGCCGTACATCCCCATGTCGAGGTGCCGCGGGGTCTGGTAGTGGCAGTGGTAGAGGTGCGTGCCGGGAACGTCGGCCGGGATAGTGTAGGTGTGTTTCTCGCCGGGGTCGACGCGGATGCCCGTCGTCGTCGGAACGCCGTCGTCCTCCCAGTCTTTCGAGACGGCGTGGAAGTGAATCGTGTGCGGGCGCATGCCGTTCGTGTTGTCCAGCGTCACCTCCATGTCCTCGCCTTCGGTCGTCCGGAGGATTGGGCCGGGGACGCTCGGATTACCGTCGTCGGCCTTGAACGCCCACACCTGCGGGAGTTCGACGGGGCCGCCCATCGACTCGCCGGGGTGGGCCGAGTGTCGTGCCGGGACCGAGGAGAGCGTGACCTGCCCGCCCTGCTCGTCGACGTTGACGATCTCCGGCGGCGACGTGGTCGGCAGGTTGCCGCCCGACTGCGCGGTTTGGGTCTCCGTTGCCGTCCCGACCGATTCTTCGGGGTCGCCCGGGGCCGCACAGCCAGCGAGCGCGAGGGTCCCGCCGAGACCGGATGCCTTCACGAAATCACGACGCGAGATACCTGAACCGGGAGCACCGATGCGCTTCGTCATGTACACCTGCACCTTTGACGAGGACACATATACCCCCCGAGGCGCGTTCTCGCCGCGGCAGAACCGTTCTCGGAAAGTGAGAATCCCCCTCACGAACGATATATGCGCCCCTCGATATAACGGGCAGCGATGGCGAAACCCCGAGACTGCGGCCGCCTGGGCCGCGAGTCGGTGGCATTAAGCGTGGCGGGAGTCGACTCGGACTCAAGGATGGTCCGGGACCCGTTCGCCGACGAGGAGACTCCCGAGTTGACGACGGTACTCGACGCTCTCGACGACGAAGACTGTCGGGACATCGTCAGCGTCCTCGAGGAGCCGATGACGGCCAGCGAAATCTCCGACGAGAGCGGCGTTCCGCTCTCGACGACCTACCGGAAACTCGAACTGCTCACCGAGTCCTCGCTCCTGTACGAGGGCGTCGAGGTCAGGGCGGACGGCCAACACGCCAGTCGGTACGCCGTCGACTTCGAGGAAGTCGTCATCGCATTGGACGAGGACCGCGCGTTCGCCGTCGACATCGAACACAGCGCCCGGTCGCCGGACCAGCGGCTCGAAAACATCTGGTCGGAGGTCCGCAAGGAAACATGAGTCCACACATTCCCAGTTCGCAGGTCGGTATCGTCGCTTCGAAGACACTCATCCTCATCATCGGAGGGCTCATCACCTACTACTCCTATCAGGCGTACTCCCGGACAGGGTCGCCCGAACACAAGTGGCTCACGTACGGGTTCGGGGTGGTCACATTGGGGGCGGTCATCGGCGGTGCGTTGGACATCGTCGTGGGACAACTGTACGGCATCAACCTCATCTACACGAGCGTGTTCGTCTCCAGCGGCCTGACCGCCATCGGCCTCGGCATCATCCTCTACTCGCTGTACGTCCGCTGACCGCCGGGGCGGTCTGCGGGGTCGATAGCGCTATCCCAGAAATCGGTCGGAAACGTCCTCGTCTGGGACCATACACCGGTCTTTCTTTCCGAACCAGTCGTAGCGGTTGGCGGCGACGAAGTCGTAGACGGCGTCTCGGACCGCTCGGGGGACGAGGCGGCCGACCCGCGCGAAGCGATAGGGGTAGCCGAGCAGTTCGGCAACGCGGATGACCGCCGCCGATTTCGTGTACGCCCGACCGGCCTCGACGAGAATCACGGAATCGAGTCCGTCCGTCGAGAGTTCGGTCCGTTCTACGAGTTCCCGTCCCGCCTCGGACTGGAGCGGCGCGTACTTGATGCGCCCCGCCGGGTCACGGGGAATGAGGAACTGGACCACGCCGTTACAGAGGTTGCACACGCCGTCGAACAGCAACACCGGGTGGTCGGGGGCGTCGGACACGCCGGAGCGTAGGGCCTCCACGGGCAAAACGTCGGCCGTTCGACCGGCGTCGACGCGGCGTCCCGCCCACGACAGCGAAACAGTGAAACGAGTGAGCGCTCACTCGAACGTATGCCCACAGACGAGATGGACCCCGAGGCCCGGGCCGAAGTGGTCGGGGCGGTCCGTCGCGCCCTCGCCGCCCACGGCTACGAACGCCTCACGACGGCGAAGATAGCCGCCGAGTACGCGAAGAGCGAGGCGGGCCTGTACTACTACTTCGACAGCAAAGACGAGATGATTGCGGCGTTCCTCGAAGACGCCGCCGAACGGGTCGCCGACGACTTCGCAGAGGCGGACACCACTGCCCCCGAAGCGGCGTTGCGGGGGGCCTGTGAGTCGCTGTTCCTCTCGCCCGACGACCCCGACGCGGGCGTCCACGTCGCCGTGATGGAACTGCTCTCGCACGCGCCGTACAACGAGACCCTTCGCGACCCCTTGCTAGCCCTCGAATCAGCGACGCTGGACGGCCTCGAACGCATCGTCGCCGACGGCGTCGACGCGGGCGCGTTCCGGCCGGTGGACCCGCGGGCGACGGCGGCGTTCCTGCTGGCCGCCGCCGACGGGTCGACCGGATTTCACCTCGCCTTGGAGATGGACGTGGGCGGGGACTTGCAGGCGGGATGGTCGGCGTACGTCGACAGTCTGGTGGCCGATGGGGAGCACTGAGTGAATACTCAGTATCTTTATAGCCCCGTTGCGTGAACACCGCTCCATGAACCATCGGGCGTGTGGCGGGGCGAGTCGTGGAGTGAGTCGATGACGACGGCCGAATCGGCGACGCTGTGGGTCCACATCGCCGCGGGCTTTCTCGCGCTGTTCACCGGGGCGGGCGCGTTCGCCACGACGAAGGGCGGCCTGCGCCACCGCCGCTTGGGTCGCACCTACGTCTACGGGATGGCCGTCGTCTCGGGGACGGCGCTCGTCCTGTTCGCGCTCGACCCGACGGCGAACCGCCAGTTTCTCGCGCTCGTCGCGGTGTTCAGTTTCTACTTCGCCTTTTCGGGCTATCGCGTCCTCTCGCGGAAGCGACCGGCGGACGCGCCGACGGCCGTCGACTGGGCGGCGGTCGGCCTCTACGGCCTCGCCAGCGTCGGCCTGCTCGTCATGGGTATCGCCCAGTCGCTCGCGGGCAACGGATTCGCCGCCGTGATGCTCGTCTTCGGCGGCCTCGGAACGGTGCTCGCCGTGGGCGACGTGCGCTCGTTCCGCACCGAGAACGAACCGCGGGCGTGGCTGGGCGAACACGCCACGCGGATGGGCGGCGGCTACATCGCCACGGTGACGGCGTTCTCGGCGGTGAACTTCGTCTTTCTCCCGACGGTGGGCCGGTGGCTCTGGCCCACGCTCGTCGGGACGCCGGTGCTGGTGTACCTCCAGCGGCGTTACGAGGCCCGGTCCGCGCCCGCGTAGTCGGCGTCGGCGCACCTGCATGGAAAGCGATTTAGCCGGGCGGGGGCCAGGACCACCTAATGAGCCTGTCCGACGGTGACCACGACATCGTGGTCGACGAAATCGGTCGGGAGCCCACCCGGGCGGAGGCCGCTCTCTTCGAGAACCTCTGGAGCGAACACTGTGCGTATCGCTCCTCTCGACCGCTGTTGACGGCGTTCGACTCCGAGGGCGACCAGGTCGTCATCGGCCCCGGCGACGACGCCGCTGTCGTCTCGCTCCCCGACTACGACGGCGAGGAGATGTACATCACGATGGGCGTCGAGTCCCACAACCACCCCTCCTACGTCGACCCGTTCGACGGGGCGGCCACCGGCGTCGGCGGTATCGTCCGCGACACCCTCTCGATGGGCGCCTACCCCATCGCGCTGGCCGACTCGCTGTACTTCGGCGACTTCGAGCGCGAACACTCCCGGTACCTCTTCGAGGGCGTCGTCGAGGGCATCTCCCACTACGGGAACTGCATCGGCGTGCCGACCGTCGCCGGGTCGGTCGCCTTCCACGACGACTACGAGGGGAACCCCCTCGTCAACGTCTCCTGTATCGGCCTGCTGGACCCCGAGCGGACTATCACCGCCGAGGCCCAGCAACCGGGCAACAAACTCGTCCTCGTCGGCAACTCGACGGGTCGGGACGGCCTCGGCGGCGCCTCCTTCGCCAGCGAAGACTTGGCGGAGGACGCCGAGACGGAAGACCGACCGGCCGTACAGGTCGGGGACCCGTACACGGAGAAACTGCTCATCGAGTGCAACGAGGCCCTGCTGGACGAGGACCTCGTCGAATCCGCCCGTGACCTCGGCGCGGCGGGACTCGGCGGGGCCTCCTCCGAACTCGTCGCGAAGGGCGGCCTCGGCGCGCGCATCGAACTGGACCGCGTCCACGAGCGCGAACCGAACATGAACGCCATGGAGTACCTCCTGGCCGAGAGCCAGGAGCGCATGGTGTACGAAGTCACGCCGGAGAACGTCGACCGCGTGGCCGAACTCGCCGAGCGCTACGACCTCGGTTGCTCGGTCATCGGCGAACTCACCGAACCGGGGACGAACTACGTCTGCACGTTCGAGGGCGAGACGGTCGTCGACGTGGACGCGGAGTTCCTCGGGGACGGTGCGCCGATGAACGACCTGCCCGCCGAGGACCCGCCCGAACAGGAGCGCGACCTCCCGACGGTGGACCTCGCGGAGGCGTTCGAGCGCATCGTCGCCAGCCCCAACACCGCCTCGAAACGGTGGGTCTACCGCCAGTACGACCACGAGGTGCAGGTCCGCACGAGCGTCCTGCCGGGCGACGACGCCGCCCTGCTGGCGATTCGTGAGGCCGGGACCGGACTGGCCTTCTCGGCGGGCGCGGACCCCAACTGGACCGACGCCGCCCCCTACGAGGGCGCACGCGCGGTCGCCTTAGAGAACGCCACGAACGTCGCCGCCAAGGGGGCGCTCCCGCACGCCGCCGTCGACTGCCTGAACGGCGGCAACCCCGAGAAGCCCGACGTGTACGGCGGCTTCAAGGGCATCGTCGACGGTCTCGCGGACATGTGTAGCGACCTCGACGTGCCCGTCGTCGGCGGCAACGTCTCGCTGTACAACGACTCGGTGACCGGCCCCATCCCGCCGACGCCGACGCTCGCGCTCGTCGGCGTGAAGGAAGGCTACGACGCGCCGCCGATGGAACTCTCCGGCGAGGGGACCCTCGTCATCGTCGGCGATTCGGCACTCGAAGGCGAGGCCGACCCGCGCCTCGGTGGGTCGGAGTACACCGCCATCTTCGGCGGGACCGACGCCTTCCCCGAACTCCCGGCCGACCCCTCGGCGCTCATCTCGACCATCGCCGAGGTGGCCGACGAGGACCACGTCCTCGCCAGCCACGACGTGAGCCACGGGGGCCTCGCAGTCGCTCTCGCGGAGATGGTCCACGAAGACGCAGGCGCGACGGTCGACGTCGAGACGGTCGACCGCGGGACGCGAAAGCGCCTCCTGTTCAACGAGCGCCCGGGCCGCGTGGTCTTCGAGACGACCGACCCCGACGCCGTGGCCGAAGCCTTCGACGGCGTCGCCCCGGTGACCGAAATCGGCGAGGCCAATGGGTCGACCCACCTCGACATCAGCGTCAACGACGACACGCTCCAGTACGACGCCGAGGACATCGCGGGGTTGCGGTCGACTATCGACGACGAACTGGCCTGAAAACGAGAGCGAAAATCCGGTTTTAGACGAGCGCGAACGCGATACCGAACGTCAGCGCCAGTCCGACGAGGGCGATAACGGCGCCCTGCGTGACCTGTCCCATCGTGAAGTCGCTCTGCGGGGCCGTCTCGCGGAGCGGCGGTTCCTTGCTCGGGAGTTCGACGTTTGCGGGGTCGTAGTCCGGCCGGTCGTCCTCGTGGTGGTCGTCTGCCATGTGCGGCCCTTCTGTGAGCGGCTACCTGTAACTGTCGGATTGCCTCGCTCAAACCGAGTTTTGAGCCACCTGAAGACACTTTCCGGTGGCGGGAGCAGTGAGCGTATGGAGTACACGCGACGGCGTCTGTTAACGACGGTCGGCGGCCTCGCGAGCGTCGGCGTCGCGGGGTGTCTGGACCGCGTCGCCGGGACCCGGAACGACCGAATCGCGTGGCGGCGGGAGACCGAGGGCACTATCGGTGCGCTCGCCTTCGCCGACGGGACGCTCGCCGTCCTGACGATGTGGCGCGCGCTGGGGTTCGACACGACCGGGAGCGAACGCTGGCGCGCCCTGCTCGACGACCCCGACGACACGGTCTGTCTCGACGCGGGCCTCGCTGTCGGGTCGGATGGCGACGGTGACCCGCTGGTGTACGTCGCCGGGTGTGGGAGTACGCGCGCGTTCGGTGCACCCGAGGGC
This sequence comes from Haloarcula marina, assembly GCF_024218775.1. Lineage (NCBI taxonomy): Archaea > Methanobacteriati > Methanobacteriota > Halobacteria > Halobacteriales > Haloarculaceae > Haloarcula > Haloarcula marina. The sequence goes on from NZ_CP100404.1 coordinate 2,344,939, forward strand.
ACGACCGTCTGGGAGACGCCGGACGTGTCCACGTTCGCGCCGATTACGGCCGCCGACGGCGCGGTGTACGTTCCCAGCGGCAGTCTCACGGCGCTCGACGGCGCGGACGGGTCGGTCCGATGGACGGCGCTGGAGGACGAAGACGGGGTCACGGCGGCTGGCGTCGGCGACGAGACAGTGGTCGTCGGAAGCGACGACGGAATGGTCTACGCGCTGGCTACCGCCGATGGGAGCGAGCGCTGGCGAACCGACCTCGGCGACCATCGGACCCAGATTCCCACCGTCGCCGACGGCGTCGCCTACGTCGCGACGAGCGTTCCCGAGGACGACCGCGGGCAATTGGTGGCGCTGGACGCCGCCGACGGGCGCGAACGCTGGCGGGTCGACACCGGACAGGCGTTGGCCGACAGCAGACCGGTCCTCGCCGGAGAGACTGTCCTCCTCGGGACCGCCAGCGGGTCCTTGCACGCCCATCGCCGAGACGGCGGGGACCAGCGGTGGCGCTTCGACGCCGATGATTGGCTGGTGACCCAACCGGCGGTCGGCCCCGACGGCGAAACGGCCTACGTCGGAAGCAACGACGGCAACTGCTACGCCGTCTCGCTGGACAGCGGCGAGCGTCGGTGGTCGGTCCCCGTCGGATACAGTTCGGTCCCGCCGGTGGTCCACGAGAACCGCGTCTTCGTCGGGAGTCACGACGGCGTGTTCGCGCTCTCGCGGTGACGAGCGCGGCCGAGACATTGCGCCAGTCGAAACCGTCAAACGGCCCTGTGGCGAACGGTCGAGTATCAGATGACCCTCACGAAACGCATCATCCCCTGCATCGACGTGGACGTCGACGAGAACGGGGACGCCGCCGTCTACACCGGCGTCAACTTCGAGGACTTGGAGTACACGGGCGACCCGGTAGAGATGGCGAAGGCCTACAACGAATCGGGGGCCGACGAGTTCGTCTTTCTGGACATCACCGCCTCCGCGGAGGGCCGCGAGACGATGCTCGAAACCGTCTCCGCAGTGGCCGACGAGGTGTTCATCCCGCTGACCGTCGGCGGCGGCATCCGCACCCGCGAGGACATCAAAGAGACCCTGCGCGCCGGTGCGGACAAAGTGTCCATCAACTCCGGGGCCATCGAGAACCCCGAACTCATCGAAGAGGGCGCGGCCGCCTTCGGTAGCCAGTGCATCGTCATCTCGCTGGACGCCCGCCGCCGTTTCGACGACGAGGGCGACCACTACGTCGAGGTGGACGGCGAGTCCTGCTGGTTCGAGTGTACGGTCAAGGGCGGCCGCGAGGGGACCGGTATCGACGCCGTGACGTGGGCCATAGAGGCCGAGGAGCGCGGCGCTGGCGAGATCTTCGTCAACTCCATCGACGCCGACGGGACCAAGGACGGCTACGACATTCCCCTGATGAAAGCGGTCTGTGACGCCGTCTCGACGCCCGTCATCGCCTCCTCCGGGTGTGGTAGTCCCGAAGACATGGAAGAGGTGTTCGTCGACGCCGGTGCCGACGCCGGTCTCGCGGCCTCCATCTTCCACTTCGGCGAGTACACAATCGAGGAGACCAAGCAGTACCTCGACAGCAAGGGCATCCCCGTCCGGTTGTAGTCCCGGACGGCCCGTCTTTCTCCACCGCAAACGGTCGCCGACGCCTACGAGAGTTCGACCCGCCCGTCCGAGCGAACCGTCACCACGTAGCCGTGGTAGCGAAATTCGACGGTGACCGGACTCGAATACCTTTCGTCGCGCCCGGCCAAGAGGACTGTGTCCAACGCATCCGGGTCGATAGCCTCGAACAGTGGCATCCGAAGGTCGAGAGGGTCGACTCCCTCGGCGTCGGCGACGCGAGCCACGACCTCCCGACTGGGCGGATTTTGCAGTCCGAATGCAGTGGTCATGCCAATTCGTGACACTATCCGATGTGAGGGCATAATATTACTGCACGGGCGCATCTCGAATCGTTCGCAACAAAGTCCCCGGACGATAGAATATACGGCCGGGCGGGCGGGCGGGACGGGCCGCTCTCCAGACACTTACTCGGGGGTCCCTGCTTCGCTGTCCGTCCACCTGCCGCCGTCGCCCACCGGGCCGAAAAACTCCGACCGGAGGAGCGTTTCGTCGGTCACGTCGAAGTTGAGGGCGTCCAGTCGGTGGGCGATTCGGATGATGTCCGATTTGCTCGTTCCGACCACCAGCACGTGGACGTTTTCCGACCCGGTCATCAGTTCTCTAACGCTGACCACACCGTCGATGTCGAGCGCCTGCTCGACGAGGCACTCGCGGTCTGCGATGCCGACGGTACACGTAATCAACATTTCGAGCGGGTATCCCGCGCGCTCGTAGTCGACCTCGCTACGATAGCCCGTGATGACGCCAGTCTCTTCAAGCCGGGCGATTCGCTTGCCGACGGTACTCGGTGAGACGCCGACGCGGTCGCTGATGGCGGCGTTCGTGTTGTGGCGGCCGTCGGTCTGCAATAGGCGGAGGATTCTCCGGTCGATATCGTCGAGCGACACGGCCATGTAGAGCGGTAGGTGCGGCGACGAGATGACTGTATCTGGTCGTTGTGCATCCGTGCCCCGGGGAGAATCCCCCACTTCGCGCACTCTTTGTGTCTCGACCGCGTATTACGGCCAATGGACTGGCGGTGTGAGTGGTGTGGCAAACCACACGAGGAGAACGACCCACCCTGTGACAACTGCGGCCACGGAACCTTCGAACGCGCGGTGACGCAGGTGAGCCACGAAGTCGTCGAGGGCGGGCCGGTGTGGGTATGTCAGGACTGCGGCCGGGAACACCAGAAGAACTCCCCGCCGTGTAACCGCTGTGGCGGGGCCGACTTCGAGCGACGCGTCGGCCCGCCGGAGACGGACCCGCTGGACGAAATCGGAACCGGGTGGCTGGACGTTATCGAGGCGAGATACGTCCTCGGCTACGCCGCCGTCGCCGTCCTCATCGCCGTCATCGCCCTCAGCCTGTTCGGCGTCGTCTCCTTGCCGGGATTCGGCGGCGACACCGCCGGACCACCCGAGATTCCGACCGCGCCCGGGAGCGCAGAAAGCGTCGACGGCCTCTCGCTCACCGCGACGGAGGACGCCTTCGTCGCGGCGCTGAACGACCGCCGGACCGCGGAAGGCGCGGGCGAACTGACCCGCGACCCGGCCGTCGACGACGCCGCCGCCTACTACAACAAGGCCGTCGTGGCCGCCCGCGCCGGAGAGGGGGCCGGCCCCGACCGCGACGCCTTCGACCGCTTCGCGCTGGACTGCGAGCGGCCGAGTATCGTCGCCTATCAGGTCGCCTACGAGCGGACCGGCCGCTCAGTGAGCGAGTTCGAGAGTCCCGAGGCGCTGGCCGCATCGCTGGTCGATAGCTACGTCGAGCGCGGGCGGGCGTTCCGGAGCGCAGAAGCAGATTCCGTCGGCGTCGACGTTCACGTCGCGCCCGACGGGAGCGTCTTCGTCACCTACGTCGTCTGTTAGGCCGCCGCCTCGAACGCTTCGGTCAGGTCGTCTGCCTTCTCGATGACGCGGTCCGTGCCCGCCTCCAGCGCGTCCAGCGCGTCGACGCCCGGGTCCGTCTTGATGGTCAGGACCGGGTCCGTCTGGCCGCCGGACTGCTCGGGGTTCACGTCGTACGTCGCCGCCGTGACGCCCTCAGTCTCCAGCAGTGCGCCCTTGATGACGTTCATGAACGTGTGGTCCTCGCCAGCAATCTCGATAGAGAGTTCCGTGTCGGATTTGTCGATGACGCGAAGGTCCATGGATACGTGTACTGGGGCTGGCGTCCATCAACGTGTCGCTTCTCCACTGTCAGCGGCCCAGCGAGGTGTGTCGGGACTCCCCGCTTCACGTCGAGCGTCGGCGACCGCATCGAACCGACTCTCTGTCACATTCCCTCGAAAGCCCTCGACCGCCCGCGGCCGCTGAGTGAGCGACCCCTTCCGGGGAGTTGTGAGAACGCCAGCGAGTGCGTAAGCGGCCAGTTCAGACGAGCGCGTACACCATCAGGAGGGCGAAGTACAACAGAACCAAGGCCCCGAGCGCCTGCAACCGGAAGGTCCCGAGCGCGTCCTCCTCGTCGTCGTGGGCCGCCCGGAACGCCGCGACTTCCTCGTCGTCGAGTTCCGCGGGGTGGTCGAGGCCGCGGTGGAGCGCCAGCCACTCCTCGCGGGCGAAGGGGCGGCCGCAGTGGGCGCACTCGTAGGTCGGTGCGTCGGCGGGCACGTCGTAGTCGTACTGGGACTGACTCATAGGTGGGGAAGCGGCACCTCCGGGCGGGAGACGACCCACAGGCTGGTCATCGTGTAGAACACCATCACGGCGACGAAGGAGTACTGCGAGCGAATCGCCTGCAGGCGAGAGGGAAAGAGGTCGAACGCGGCGGCGTGGGCCACCCAGATGGCGACGAGGTGGCCGACGATGACCGACGCCAGCGCGACGCCACCGAACCAGCCCGGGAGTTCGTAGATGGGGACCACGGCGGGGTCGGCGAGAGGGGCCGCAATCGCCGTCCCGAGCGCCGGGGCGAGCGCGAGGAAGTACCCGAGATAGTGCGCGAGGTGGTAGCCCGCGGCGATGGCCAACAGCGGCGGGGCGAACCGCTCGGCGAGGAGTTGCGGCGCGAGGTACGTCTCGGCGGTCCGCGTGCTCGTCCGGACCGCCAGTCGATAGACCCCCAGAAAGAGACCGAACCCGGCCAGGAGGGCGAGCGGGTAGAGGAGATGCGGCGGGAACCCGGCGGCGACGATTGGCGTCGTCAGGTCGCGCCACGCGGGCGTGGTCACGAGGCCGTCGTAGGTGGTGACCCACAACAGCGCGACGACGAAGGCGACTTCGTCGGCGCCGTCGACTAATCGAGGCGTCGAGAGGTCCATCCCCGGCAGTCTGAGACGGAGGCCCTCGTCGCCGTGGCCGACGGGGGCGACGCGGCCGTAGTACCGAAACACGCGCTCGACGGGGTCGGCCTCAGCGAACCACGTCTCGCGACCGAAGACGACGGCCCCGACGAGCGTCAGGGCGCTGTACCCCAGAATCGTCGTCGCGAGCAGTCGCGAATCGTCGGCCAGCGGGCTCACGACTTCGAGCCACACCAGGGCGAGGAGGCCGACGACGCTCGGCCACGCGCCGAGTCGTTCGGGATACGGACGGTCCAGCGACGGAAGCGCCATCGCGATGGTCGACAGGGGGTTGAGGACGCGCCAACTGTTGCCGAGGAGGTACGTCGTCATCGCCAGTCCGGCCCACCAACCGACCCACACGAGGAGGATAGCGAGGTTGGTCCGGGGTGTCGTCGGGCCGACGAAGCCGACGACGACCACCGCGGCGAACGCGACGAGGCCGACGGTCCGGCCGAGCAGTCGCGGGATTCTGGTTCCGCTGTCGACCAGCGGCCGCCCCCACGCGTGGACTCGTTCGACGAACGCGCGGTCGGTGACGAACGACGCGAGCAGGAACGACGCGCCGACGGCGGCCCCGCCGGTGGTCAGAAACAGCCACGTCGGAATCGTCAGCGACTCGCGGGCCCCGGCGGCGAGGCTCCCGCCGTGGGCGCTCGCCGTGCCGACGACGAGGAGCAGGGCGGCCGCCCCCGAGACGACGCCCGCGAGGCGTCGGTGTGCTGTCATCGGTTGCCGTAGGTGACTCCGGTCCGTGTACTTTCCGACATCTTCACGGGCACCCGCGTGAGCGCGCCGGACCGAATTGGATGGGCTTTTAGTAATCGCTTCGTAAGGAGTCGATATGAGCCAGATAGAAGAACACACCGAGGGCGGACACGGGGAGCACCACCTCCCGGCGACGGAGGACTGGCCTCGCGGATTCGGCGAGGCGAGTTGGTGGCCCTTCGTTACGGCAATCGGTGGTTCGGGCATCTACGTCGGGATGGCGCTGCTCGTCCTCTCCATGGGCGAGAACGCGCTCGTGAGTACGACCATCGGGGCCGGAGCGACCGTCGCCAGCGTCGGCCTGTTCCTCGTCGGCATCTACGGCTGGCTATACCACGCCTTCGTCTCGGACTTCTGGGAGCGCGGGACGAACCACCACTCCGAACGGACGCTGAAGTTCGCGATGCTCCTCTTCCTCGGTTCGGAAGTCGCGACGTTCGGCGCGGGGTTCATCTACTACTTCATGGTCCGGGGGACGGACGTGTGGCTCGATGCGGCGATTCCCGAAGTGTGGGGCTCGCTCGTCGTCGTCAACACCGTCATCCTGCTCATTAGCTCGGTGACGCTGCACTACAGTCACATCGCGCTCCTCAACGGCAACCGCTCGCGGTTCATGAAACTGCTCGGAACGACCCTCCTGCTGGGGGCCGTCTTCATCGCCGGGCAGGTGTACGAGTACTACGAGTTCATCGTCCACGAGCAGTTCACCATCACGGAGGGAATCTACGGCTCCGCGTTCTACGGCCTGACCGGCCTCCACGGCCTCCACGTCTCGATGGGGGCCGTCCTGCTGGCCATCGTCTTCGTCCGGGCCTACTACGGACAGTACTCGCCCGAGCGGCACACCTCCGTCTCGACGGCATCGATGTACTGGCACTTCGTCGACGTCGTCTGGGTGTTCCTCGTCGTCGTCCTCTACATGGGCGCGAACCTCGTCTGACCGGCGTCACCACCGCAATTCTCACAGCTGACAATCGGACCCGCGAGCGTCAAGTTCACCTATCCCTGCTAAACGGTCACAGGGGTTAATTCCGGTCGGGAGATTCGTCTCGGTCATATGGCCGTCGAAGCCGAGGCACACACCGGAGTCAGTGGACAACTGTTCAAACTCTACACCAAGTACGTCAGCGAACCCGAGTCGACGAAACACGTCTACGGGTACACGCTGCTCGTCATGGGGTACCTGCTGGCGATGAGCGGTATCGCGCTTTATCTGCTCGGACCCGCCGACGGGAGCACGGGCCTCGCGTACCTCGTGCAGAAAGTCGCCATCACCCCAGCGGCGGTGGGGCTTGCCGCGACGCTACTGGGCATCGTCTTGATGTTGCCCGTCCGCCGCCGCGGGACACTGCTGGCGCTCGTCGGCACCGGACTCTGTCTCATCGGTGTCGTGTGGTTCACCCTCGCGTACCCGCAGAACTGGTCACAGGGGACGCCGAGTTACAGCGGTCCAATTATCACTATCTATACTGTCGGGCTAGCGCTGGTTGCCGGGGTCGCCGTGATGGTGCCCGTCGTCACCGGCGAGCGCAGTTACTTCTCCGAGACTGCCGAGGGCACCGAGTACGACCACCCGGACATCATGATCGGTGAAACGGACCGCGGCGGCCTCTTCGCGGTGTTCAAGCGCGGTACGGAGTGGACGTGGCGCCTCATCGACCAGAGCGCGGTGGCCGCTGGCACGGAGTCGTTCCTCTCGCGTATCGAGGCCGAGGACCGCGTGGAGACGGTCAAAGAACAGGTGTCCGCCGCCGGATTGCTCGAAATCAAACACGCCGCCTTCCGCCTGTACGAGGCCAGCGCGGACACGTGGCAGTGGTACCTCATGTCCGAGGACGGGTCCGTGCTGGCCGAGGGCGGCGACGACTACGCCTCGCGTGACGGCGCCGAGGACTCCATCAACGCGATGAAAGACCACGGTGCAGACGCCGATACGTTCGTCCTCGACGAGGCCCGGTTCGACTGCTACCGGACCGAGGGCGAGTGGGGGTGGCGCCTCGTCGACGAGGACCGCTCCTCGGTCGCACTGGGACCTGAAACGTTTCGTGACCGGAGCGTCGCCATCGAGGACTTAGAGCGGTTCCAGCGGCTCTCGGCCGACGCGATGGACCTCGTCGTGGAGTCCTACGGGGTCGAACTCGTCGAGGACGGCGACGAGTGGACCTGGGAGCTACGGGACAGCGGCCACGGTCACGTCGCCCAGAGCGCCCGCACCTTCGAGTCCAAGGGGGTCGCGGAGAACACCGTCTACGACCTGCTGGACGACCTCACGGACGCGACCGTCATCGAGGCTGGCCAGCCGACTTTCGACGTGTTCGCGGGCCACACCGGGTGGGGATGGCGCCTCGTCGACGAGACGGGCGCGCCCGTCGCCGCCGGTGACAGCGACTTCGGCGACGCGTCGAGTGCGACGCAGGTGGCCCAGCAGGTGCGGGCCGACGCCGCCGACGCCGACGTGGTCCAGATAGAGGACCTGGAGTTCGAAACCTACCGGGACGGGAGCGTCTGGCGCTGGCGCCTCGTCTCTTCGGACCGCGAGGTTCGGGCCCGCAGTACGGGCACCTTCGAGAGCGAGCAGGCGGCCGCCGCGAGCGTCGAACGAGTTCGCGACGAGGCGCCCGACGCCGACTTACTGGAGTTCGACACCGCGGCCTTTCAGGTGTACGAGGCCGACCAGGGCGCCTGGCGGTGGCGTCTCATCGACGAGAACGGCAACGTCGTCTCCGACAGCGGACAGGGCGAGTACGACTCCAAAGACGGTGCCATGGGCGCGATGACGACGCTGAAAGAACACGCCCCGAACGCCGAACACCTGGAGATAGAGACTGCCGCCTTCGAACTGTTCCAGGACGACGACGGCTGGGGGTGGCGCCTCGTCGACGACATCGGCGATACTATCGCCGAGGGCGGCGACCGTCACGAGACGGAGGCCGGGGCCCACGACTCGATGGACAGCCTCATCGCCACCGTGAGCGAGGCCGACCAGCGGTCGATGGGGCGTGCCATCTTCCAAGTGTACGCCGACAGCGACGACGAGTGGTGGTGGCGCTTCGTCACCCCGACCGGGGACGTGCTTGCCGATGCCCCCGTGAGCTACGGGACCCGCCACGCCGTCGAGGACGCCGTCGAAGACGTTCAGAGGGCCGCCGACGCCGCCGACATCGAACGCATCGGTTCGCTGGCCGTCTCGCTCGACCCGACCGACTGGCACTGGGAACTGGTCGACGCCGACCGGGACCGGGTCGCCGTCGGTGCCCGCGAGCACACCGACCGGACCGCCACCGAGAGCGCCGTCGAGACCATCCAGCGAGAGGCCACCCAGACGACCGTCTACGAGATACGGACCGCCGCGTTCGACTGCTTCCTTCGGGACGACGGCGCGTGGGGATGGCGACTGGTCGACGCCGACCACGACGTGGTCGCCACCTCGCCGGACACCTACGAGCGATTGGAGGACGCCGAAGCGGCCGCCAGCCGCGTTCGGAATCTCGCCGGTGAGGCGGAACTCGTCGACTACGACGACGTGGCGTTCGAACTGTTTCAGGACGAGGACGGCTGGACGTGGCAGTTCATCGACGAGGACCAGCGCGTCATCGCCACCGGGGCCAGTCGACACGACGGCCAGGCCGCCGCTCGCGAGGAACTGGACGGCGTCAGAACCCACATTACCGACGCCAGTGTCATCGAGATAGACTCCGCCGCCTTCGAGTTCCACCAAGGAGAGGCTGGCTGGCACTGGCGACTGGTCGACGAGGGCGGCAACGAGATGGCCCGTAGCGTCGACACCTTCCCGACCCGCGCGGAGGCACAGGAAGAACTCACGCTCGTCAAAGAGCACGGGCCGGACGCCTGGATGTCCGTCGCGGAGTGACCCCCGCAGTTTCAAACCGGACTCGCCCGTCTGTTCGCTATGACCCGTCTCGACGTCGGTGACGGCTTCGACGTTCACGAGTACCGCCACGGCCTGAAACTCCTCAAGCAAGACCGAGAGACGATGGCGCTCGAGAACCGGAACGACTTCGCCTGTCCCGCCTGCGGCGACGCGTTCGAGCGACTGTTCGTCAGCGAGAAGCGAGAGAACACGTTCGGGAATCCCGGCGGGCCGTTCTGTCTGGTCCGTACCGACGACCAGGTGCTCGTGTTGACCCACGGATAAACCGTAGTGTGTTCGTGTTGCGTGGACCAAGACTTATTTCGACCCTCCTGCGACGAGCGTCTGCGAAAGCGACGCTTCCTCGTCGCAGTGACCGCCTTGCTCGCCCTCTCCGGCTTATGACCGCCACCGGCGACGCGACTGTCGACGCCGACGGCACTGTCTCCGCCTACGAAACCGAGTTGGAGATGAGCGGCACCGGCTTCGACGCCATCCAGTGCACTGCCGCGGGCGAGGGGGACGACTCCGTCGAGGCGTCCCTGACCGACGGCGTCACCGAGAATCGGATGGAGAACCTCACCTACGAGCAGACGTTCGACGGCGATACCGCCTCCGTTCAGATGCAGTTCGTCGGGTGGAATCCGGGACCGGACAGCGACGTGAACACGACCGTCGAGAACGAAACCGCCGTCTGGGAGAACGGGCCAACGAACCCCTCGAGGACCCCATCCGTGTCCAGAGCGAGACCCCGAGTTCGGCGTTCAGCCCCGGTTTCGGCGTTATCGCCGCCGTCCTCGCCCGGCGGTCGTAGACGAGTTCGCGCCAAGTCTTTTTGTTAGATTGTCACGTAGTGTCACGGGATGCGCGCAGCAAGACTTCACGAGTACACGGACGAGATGGCGCACGGACTCTCTCTCGACGAGGTAGACGAGCCACAGATTTCCAACAGTCAGGACGTTATCGTCGACGTCGAAGGCGCCGGCTGGTGTCAGACGGACAATCACATCATCGAGGGGATGTGGACCGAGTACGTCGACCAACCTCTCCCGATGACACTGGGCCACGAGAACGCCGGAACCGTGGTCGAGACGGGCGACGAGGTGACACTCGTCTCGGAAGGTGACCAAGTCATCTGCCACCCGGTCCAGACCTGCGGAACCTGTCGCCCCTGCCGACAGGGCGAGACGATGTACTGCGAGAATTCGGCGTTCAACGGGCTGACCACCGACGGCGGGTTCGCCGACCTGCTACACACGAGCGAGCGGTCGGTCATTCCCCTGCCCGACGGCGTCGACCCGGCCGACATCGCGCCCCACGCCGACGCCGGGATCACCGCCTACCACGCCGCGAAGAAGGCCGTCGACGGCCTCAATCCCGGCGACGCCGCCGTCATCGTGGGTATCGGCGGCCTCGGTCACATCGGCCTGCAGTGCATCGACGAGATGAGCGCCGCGGACATCGTCGCCGTCGACATCAAGCAGGAAGCCCTCGACTTGGCGACGGACCTCGGCGCGCACTACACAATCAACCCCGAGAGCCAAGACGTAGCGAGCGAGGTCATGGACATCACCGACGACGTGGGCGCGGCGCAGGTACTCGACTTCGTCGGGGCCGACCAAACCACGGCGCTCGCGCCCGACATCTGTGCCGCCGGTGGCGACCACCACATCATCGGCTACGGCGGCCACATTCACGAACCCGCCCAAGCGCTCGTCAACGGCGAGTTCGCCTATCAGGGCAACATCGTCGGCCGCTACACCGAACTGCAGGAACTCGTCGCACTGGTCGAACGCGACGCCGTCCAACTGCACACGACCCGGTACGAACTCGACGAAATCAACGACGTGGCAGTCCAACTCGAACACAACGAAATCGAGGGCCGCGCGGTCATCACGCCCTGAACTACTCCGAGGCCTCTCTCGCGTCCCGGCGCGCAAGCGAGCAGTACCGACGCAGGAACGTCTCGCGATTTGTCTCTCCGGCGTTCGCAGCGACTAGCGTCTCCTCCAATCCCCGCCGCGGGGTGTGACAACACTCGCGGTAGCAAGGCTTACAGAGGAACTCGAACGTTTTTTCGGCGCGGTTCCAGCGGTCACCCTGCTTGTCGTACTCGCGAGCGTCGTCTCGTGACACCGACGCGCCACACGCGATGCAGGTCACGTCGTCGTTGCCGCGGTGCCACGCGTTCCGTGAGGACACGCGTTATCGCCTCCCGACAGCAGGACAGCGGTGCGAATGTGGCATCGTTCAGACGGATAATCGTCGACGCACACCCTGTGTCTACTGCACCACTCCTGAGGGGGGTTTATACCGACACCCACTGTTCACTGACCGCGACACACCGCCGACCGGTATTTATCGTTCGAGCGACAACTGTCGTCCCGAGACGATGCCTCCGACCGACCACCGAGCGACCACGGACGACGACGCCGAAATCGTCTCTCAGAAGTCGATACGGCCGCTAATCGGCCTCACTGCCGGAGCGGTTCTCGGTCTTGCGCTGAACCGACGCCGGTGGCGGCGACAGACCGACCAGTCGGTGACGGCCCTGGAAAACGGCGCGAGCGAACAGTCCGAGACAGTCACGACTGCGGAGTTCGCCGACCTGCCGTCGCCCGTCAGGCGATACTTCGAGACCGTTCTCGAACCCGGCCTACCCCGCACCCGGACCGCGCGATTGGCCCAGACCGGCGAGTTCCGACTGGGAGACGCGGAGTCGGCGTGGCATCCGTTCACGGCGACACAGCACTACTCGGTCGACCCGCCCGGATTCGTCTGGGCGGCACAGATTCGCCTCGGGTCGCTTCTCCCGGTACAGGTACGGGACGCCTACGTGGACGGCGTCGGTAGCCTCAGCGCGCGGGCACTCTGGACGGTCACACTCGCGGATGCCGAGCGCACTCCCGAACTCGACGCGGCCGAACTGAGTCGCTACCTCGCGGAAGCCGTCTGGTTCCCGACGGCGCTCCTGCCAGCGAGCGGCGTCGAGTGGACGGGCATCGACGACACCAGTGCGCTGGCGACGCTCTCCCACCGCGGGACGACGGTGTCGATGACCGTTCACTTCGACGACGACGGACTGATTCGTCGCGTCGTCGCCGACCGACCGAGAGCGGTCGAAAACGGTTTCGAGACGACGCGCTGGACCGGTTACTTCGGTGACTACGACCGGCGAGGCAGGGTGCTCGTTCCGACCCGGGGCCGTGTCGAGTGGACGCTACCGGATGGGCCTCTGGAGTACTGGCGGGCGACTATTACCGACGTTGAACACCACCCCGTCGGCTGACCCGAACCGTCGGTTCGATGCGGACGGCAGCGGAAAACGTGGCTCTAGCCCATCGGAGCCGCTCGTTACTCGTTCGGATTCACCTACAGAAGACACTGGAACAACACGCCGTTCGTCAGAAAGAGCCGGTGGAGGGAGCTAGCCCCGGTGGCTAAATCCGGTGGAGGGCTACAGAGTGTATGGTGTCCGACAAACGTCAGTTGATCGACCGGCTCAGGGACCGTATCCAGACCTCGGAATCTCTCTCCGACGAAGACCGAGAGAGTCTTCTCGCCTTCAGCGATGCGCTTGATACGCTGGGACAGGCGGAGTACAGTGACGACCGCCACGAGAAGCTCCTCCGCCACTGTACCATCATCGCAGAGGAGGTTGGCGGCCTGTCCGACGCGCTCGAAGACAAAAGCGCTGCTGAGGAAATCGTACGCTGGATCAATCAGGAGTACGACAACCCCGAGACGAATCGCGACTACCGAGTTGCCCTTCGTATGTTCGGTACCCGCGTTCTGAAGCGTGACCCAGAGACGGACGGTCCGCCCGAGAGTATTCGATGGGTCCCGGCGAAGACACCGAAGAACTACAATCCCGTCCCGAACCACCGGGATATGCTCGATTGGAACGCGGACGTGATCCCGATGATTGACACGTCCCGAAACAGACGCAACAAAGCACTGTTCGCCGTCGCCTACGAAGGCGGATTCCGAGGCGGTGAACTCTACGACTTGACCCGTGGCGATGTCCACCAGGGCCAGGATGGCATTTGGATTCGCGCCAACGGCAAAACCGGCGAGCGGGATGTTCAACTCATCGGTGACGCGATTGCCCACCTCACCACCTGGCTTGAACAGGATCATCCCAGCGACGACCCAAGCGCTCCTCTGTGGTCGAAGCTCGACACTCCCGAACGTCCATCGTACCAGACGTTCATCAAGTGGTTCAAGCGCGCCGGGAAGCGGGCAGGCGTCTCGAAGCCGGTCACCCCTACTAACTTCCGGAAGTCGAATGCATACTGGCTCGCCAACCGTGGCGCGACCGAGGCCCTGATCGAGGATCGACAAGGCAGGACACGTGGAAGTGATGTCGCTAGCCGTTACGTCGCCCGGTTCGGCAAGGAAGATGCTGATACTCAATACCGGAGCCTGTTTGGTCAGGTTGAGGAGGAGAACGAACCCGAACAACTCGGCCCTCGCGAGTGCTCCCGATGCGGGAAGTTGACCCCCCGCGACCGGGATCAGTGCCAGCACTGCAGCCTCCCGTTTGACCCGCTTGATGCATACGAAGCTGGTTCCTACACGGGTGACGTTGACGTACTCGCCAAACACGTTGCACAACGGCTGTTCTGGCCCTCTGACGCCGAGGAGCCATATGACCCGGATATAGATCGTCTCGTCCGTAGTATCGTCATGGACTCCGAAGCTTTCGTCACACATGACCACGCTCGGGGAGCAGTCGAATCGGATATCGTACAGGGCTGGATCGCCGAATTGCAGGGGGGCACCGCCGAAAGCGACACGCTCTGAGCCAGTCGTGTCATCAGCAACCGCGGACTTGTCACTCACCGATGCGTTCATCTGAACAGCATCCGTACCACCGGTTGTCACTCCTTCCCAACCAACGTGACAACCGGGGTTCTCCTCGCCCCGGACGATCATCATTCCTGCTGAGTCACCTCAACAGGGAGCGGGTGTACCACGTCAATTCTCCCCTTCGTCAATGCCGATCTCCTCGGCTGTGGCCTGGTCCAACCGGTCAACGACTCCCAGTTCTTGAGGTGTAACACCCTCCGAACAGTGGGGACACTCAAATCGTGCGATCTCTCGTTGTCCTCGCACAAGCCTGTTCACCGACGTTTTGACGATACTGTGTACCTCAATTGTCTCACCGTCGATCTCATCGGGATGAAATCGTGCACTACAGTGAGGACACTCGTACTCTGGTTCTCGAAGGAGTTCCGCGACAATCTCTGCCGGTCGACGGTCCGTTGCCTCAGCGATCTGCTGGATGCGCTCCGCATCCTCCTCAAATACTCGCATCGGTTTCGTCGACCGAGCCATACCCACACTGTTACCGCGGTTACACATAAAATTAATCACAACGGTACTACAGGACCGAAAAATCGCCACATCGGAGAATTACAAAAGACCTCCGGCGCATAGTGCCTTCGGTTCTCTGCAACCTCATTAATATTCAACCATTCCGAATCGAAATATCTTCTCAGTGTGCGTGCGAACAGAGCGAGGGTACAGAAAACACTTACAATCCTATTGTCAAATCCAACATAATGGACCATTCTCGTCGAGAGGCTATCTACGGTCTGTCAAGTGCGATGCTCGCCCTCGCAGGGTGTTCTGTTCCCGGAGCAAAATCAGCTTCACCAACCGAGACAACCGAACAGGAAACAGCGGTAGATGTGAGAGTTATCAATAACACCTCGACAGAACAATCAATCAGTATCACGGTGTCAGCAGACTCTTCAGTGATTGTACAAGAGACAGTGACAGTCCAGTCTGGCGAAGCCACGGTAGTTGAAGCGGGTATCCGCCAACAGGGGACATACGAACTGAGCGTTGAGGGCAACGGTATGAGTGATACCGGGTCGGTGACACTCGGAGAATATCATATCGAATACGGTCGAAACTTTCGTGTCGAAGTCCGCCCTGATAGTATTTCTATCGGCGTATATCAGTAAGACGGCTATTGTTTCGTCTCTATTGATCGATATGGGTCACTGATTACAGACCAGAGCGAGCGAATGAACTGTTAGAACGTCACTGCATACTCCGCACAAGAGATTTGTCATAGAAACATGGAGTACTACACGATGTTCAACATCTATGAGGTGCCTTGGGTCCTGATGGTGCTTTTTGGACTGCTCCTCATTCTGCAGGGTGGGTTCTTAATGCATGAGGCACGAGGTGAGTATTCACATAGAATTGCTGGGACTGTCGGTCCTGATACGATTGCCGAGCGCAGCCAAGTTAGAGTCTTGAATTACTCTGAACTCTCAGAATCGGGCAAGAGAGTTTTCCGTCAGTCATTGGAAGTATATATAAGCACTTCTGACAATTCTCTACCGACAGTTGTACTTGATGAGAACCCGCCACCCGAGTTTTCCTACCCAGCTGATGACAGTATGAGCTATTTTATCAACTATAATGGAACGTACTATAATTTCATAACGTGGGATAGCTCAGGAAGCGGCCTCGTCGGATTTTTCATCGTCTCTCTCGGTGTGGTTATTTCCTTCTGGGGGATTCATCACTTCGTGTCCCGAACGCGAATTTCCGAAACAATCCGTTCCAGATAGCCTGTTATCCCCACTTCATCAACTCTAATGTACCCTTCAGATAAGTGCTACCTACACACACTGTATCGACCGCTCAGTAGGTGTGCGAATGTGTGGTCAGGGCGTAGACGGGTAGTATGTTGCGGCTATTCACGGACTTGTAGCGACATCTCGTGGTATGAACCGACGGACATACTTGACGGCGGCAGGGACTGTCGCCCTCAGTGGATGTCACGGGAGGTTCACCGGGAACCCCCGCCAAAGTCCTGGGGAAGTTACCTGCACCGCTGACCTCCCACCGAGCTCGTCAAGCGGGCCCGGTAACGGCTCGTGGCCGACCGAACTCCACGATATGCAGAATACCGGCCAGACGGATGCCGCGGGACCGTCTGGGTGTGTCGAGACGCGGTGGACTTGGACCCAAGAACGGCGGCTATTTGGGACACCGGTTATTGACAAGGGTTCCGCTTACGTACCCCATTCGGTGATTGATGACGTTTCGTTCGTTGTTCTCGCTGCCGAAACGGGCGATGAACAGTGGCACTACGATGGGTTTCCATTGACGCCCAGACGGACACCGACGCTCGTCGACGACACACTCTATCTCGTGAGTTACTCAGCCATCGATGCAGTCGATGTGCACGCACAGACATCCCGCTGGCACATTCCATTTCATCTCGAAGGGGAGCTGTCTCACATCGAGGGGTTACAGCCGCCACGCGTCGCGAATGGCGTCGTATACCTCGCGGCTGACCCCGGGGCGGTCCTCGCATTAGATGCAGACACCGGCGCGCTTCGGTGGATCCACGATATCGAGGGACTCCCCCCGACCGTTCGCATCGAGGGCGATAGCGATGAACACGCGGCGGTACGCCGCCAAGGAAAACCTTTCGCGCCGGTAGCGGTGACGGACCAGCGTGTCTACGTCTCCAGTTGGGATCTCTCGCTGTACGCGCTCACCGCCGAGACCGGCGAGCGTGAGTGGGCGTTCTCCCCCGGGATGGATCACTTGGATATGCTGCACGCGCCCACGGTTGTCGACGGTGCCGTCTACACCCAGACGGAGGATGCTGTCCTGTACGTCCTTGATACCGAGACAGGCGACCTGTTGTGGACGTACGACGAGTACGGCGAATCCTCCGATGGCGTCTCACCAGTCGTCGATGAGGAGTCGGTGTACATCATCGCCGGGACCTCGACCGAGAACCTGTTCTTGGTAGCACTGAACCAAGCGGATGGCACCGTCCAGTGGGAACGCCCCGTCGGACCGCCATTCCAAGACCCCGTCGCAGACGAAAACACGATTTATCTCGACCAGGGGCGGAATGTAGATGCGATCGAGAAAGCGACGGGAGAACTGAAGTGGGAGCTTCGAATGAAAAGCGCGCTCGCTGCACCCGCGACAATCGTGGATTCGGCCATCTTCGTGGCGGATACGGCGGGATCCGTCTATGGTGTCTGGTAAGTCTTCTTGCGCTCTCCAGGCCCCCATCGAGCGGGAAGTCCCTTCTCCGTACTGACCGATCTGGGCTCGATGATTTCAGAGACAAGCGACTAAATGAGCCGTGAGAACGGGCCTGCGAATCTCGCAAGTGATTAGTCAAATGAAAGTACCGTCACAGTAATTCCTTTAGCGCGTCTCTTGCCTCCTCCTCTGTCCGTGCCTTCCGCAGTCCTGGTGGCGGTACTCGCTCGCCTATCGCCCACTCGAACGCCGCCACCAGTCGCCGCTCTTTCTCCCGCCCGATTTGGTCACACCACCGGGGGTCAGAGAGCGCACCACCAGCGTCCCAGATCGGCGACCACGACCGCGACCCGCAGCACTCGCACTCGTCGGACTCTTCCTCGTTCTCGCTGCTCTTAGCGTCGGCCCCAACCACCTCACGGACCACCCGATCTATCACGCCGTATGCACCGTCAGAAAGCGCCTCCTCCGGCTGGAAGTTCGTCGTAGCTAATTCCCCGAACCAGCGGACGCAATCCCGAGTCGTGTCCGTCTCGAATGTCGCGTGGCTCATCAGGTAGCGCACACCGCCTACGAGGTCGTTGTACGCCTCGCGGTCCCGCAGGCCCTCGTACGGCGTGAACGATCGCACACGCCGCGCTACCCACCCATCCTGGGCGTCCGGGTCGTCCGCCTCGAACTCCCGGCACAGCCCGATGATGTGGTAGTGTGGTGACCAATACGTCAGATCCCGCCACGACTCCGGGCGAACATCGAGCAGCCACCGCCAGATTCCCATGTCCGGGTCCGCCGCCTGGTACTGCTCCTGCACATCATTCTTGACCCGGAACCCGTGGAACACCGCCACACCGCCACGTACGCCCTTCTTCTCCGCCAGCCGGTACGCATCCCGGTAGCCGTCGTACACCTGCTGAAGCGTACGTATCTTGCCTTCTGGTGGGGACATCACTGCGTGAATCGTCCGCCGGTCTATGCCCGGCTGTTCGGTGTGTCGAGCGGCCGAAATCCGCTTCGTGATACCGACCGCACGCTCCTTCGTCCACTCGCCTCGGCAGTCCGGACAGCTGCGCCGACCACAGCGGTTCGGTGCGTACGCGATCTCCGCGCAGTTGTCGCAGAACTCTGCTGGTTTCCACACTCCGCAGTTCGGCCCCTTCTCACCCTGTCCCGGCAGCGTCATCGAGGATTCCGCGTACACCGAATACTCGATTTCCTCTTGCCACCGCCCCGGCTGCTGAACGATCTCCGCGACCTCGTTGCTCTCGTCCTCGTCGTCCAGGTGCGTCCAGTCCTGCACCAGTCCGCCCCACTCCAGCGTACTCATGCAGACTCCCCCTGAATCGGAATAGAGCGCCCGTACGCGGTGGTTTCATGGGTACTCACCATTGCAGCCGCATAGTGCAGGGTCCGGTACGCCCCGCCCCGCACCGCTTGGCTCGCGCTCGCGCCGCTCGCACTCGCCAGACCGCCGTGAAGAGGGGCGGGAGGCAGATGGAACATCACCGCGACCTCCCCGCGCTCTCCGCGACCGCACGGACCTGACGGGCCGTCTCCTGTCGGTTGTAGTTCCGCCAGCGATTGTGCCGGTCGATGACGGCGACGACCTGGCTTGTCGAGAGATCGACCGCCCCCAGTAGGAACCCCGCCAGCCAGACCCGGCGGTAGTGACCGGCGGTTCGATCCCGTAGAACCTCCCAGACCTCGGCACGCCGGTCGTCGTGATGGATCAGGTCGTCCAGGTCACCGGGCAGCCTTGACGCGCCTGGGGAGCCTCCTGTGGCGTCTGCGGTCGCCCCATTCGACGAGCAGTCTGCTTCGACCGAGGCGTTCGCCGCTTCGATCAGTGACTCCAGCAGGTCTGTCTCAACCGACGCAACACGCTGGCTGTCGAGAACTCGGTACCGTGTTCCCGACGGATGGCGTGACGGCGGGACGACAACGAACCATCCATCAGATCGAACTGACCCGAGGTCGCTCGAAAGCTGAGTGTTCCTGTCGAACCCCGGACAGCGATAGAATTGGTGTTCGCCGCCACTGCCGGTCCGCACGGTGAACGTGGACGGCAAGAGAGTGTCGGCGATCCCTGCCAGTCGGGCGCTGTCCACGTCGACGGCCACCAGATCGTCGTCCAGCACCCGCCCGATGTTGCCGCCCGATTCGACCCACGCCGAAAGTCGCCAGTCGTCAGCATGGTACCGTTCGCCGTGGACAGTCCCGCCACGCGGCCGCTTCCCCGGCTTCCCAACATCAGCGTCTGGACCGTGGACAGCGATAAACAACCGGGCAGCACCCGATCGAAGGGGGTCGGGGATCACCGCAATCCACCCCGCAGGCTTGAACAGCCAGCCTCACCCCGCAAAATGAGGGAAACTGACAGCTGACCAAACAGGTCAGTGTCAACTGCGGGATCAGTAGACGCCCCGTATAAATATGAACCAGAGGCGTCGGCCGGTAATCGAACTACCGGATTTAGCCAAGAAGATGTAAGCCGGTGGAGGGATTTGAACCCTCGGCCTAATCCTTACGAAGGATTCGCTCTGCCAGTCTGAGCTACACCGGCGCGGACACACACGACCAGACGCGCGTGACGACAACTCATCTGCGTGTGCCTGTCTGCAATCCAATCTTGTGCCGATAACCGCAATAAGGATTGCGAATCGGGACCGTTGAGGGACGGTATGGCACGGTCGGAACGCACCCGTTACCGCCGCGTGAGGCGCGCGTCGAGGACGACGTTCTGTTCGCCCGGCGCGTACGACCGAACCGCTCGACGCGTCTCGACGCTGACTTGGTACTCGGGTTCCGCGGCGTTCCGTATCGCATGCTCGCCCGGTCCGTAGGGATTCTCGTCGGATTGGATGTCGTAGTAGTGGACGACGCAGTCGTCGCCCGCCAGTCGGACCGCCGTATCGAGGAACTCGTCGGCGCTGTGGGGGAGGTTCATCACGATTCGGTCTGCCCATCCCTCGTACTCTACGGCCACATCACGCACGTCGCCGCAGATGGCGGTCACCCGGTCTGAGACGCCGTTTCGTTCGGCGTTCCGGCGCAGGTACTCGATGGCTCGCTCGTTGATGTCCGTGCCGACGCACGTCGCCCCCCGTTTCGCGAACGGGACGACGAAGGGGCCGACGCCCGCGAACATGTCGAAGGCGCGTTCATCGGTCTCGACTTGCTCGACGACACGGTGCCGTTCGGTCGCGAGGCGCGGCGAGAAGTACACCTCGGCGAGGTCCAGTTCGAACGCACACCCGTACTCGCGGTGGACCACCGCGGTCGTCTCCCCGGCGAGAACGTCCCAGTCACGGACGCGCTGCTCGCCTTTGATTTTCGACGCGCGGTTCAAGACACCGTCGACCGGGAGGTCCGACTCCACGATGGCGTCGGCGATTGCCCGCGCCCGTTCTGGGTCGTCCTCGTCGATGATGACCAGGGTCCCGATACGTTCGTAACTCGGGTCGAATCCCAAGATGTCTGCGGGCATCGTCTGGCCCGTCCGCACGGGCGCGTCGAACTCCACGACCACGAACTCCTCGGGGACCGCCGTGGGGTCCGTGACGGGGACGTACAGCGATCCGTCGGCGACTGTGATGTCGTAGCCGTCGTCGACGAGGTCCGCGTCGGCCAATCGCTGTCGGGTCGTCTCGCCGTCTTCGCGAGCGACGCGAACGCAGGGTACGCCCATATCCACACTCCCCCGCCGCGGGCGGTAAGCCTGACGCTTCGCGCCCTTTATCCCCGCCGACGCCCGACCGTGGGTATGCTCACTTTCGTCGGTCTCGGCCTCTACGACGAACAGTCGGTCACCGTCGCCGGGCGCGAGGCGATACGGAACGCCGACCGCGTGTTCGCCGAGTTCTACACCAGCCGTCTCGTGGGGACGGACCTCGAATCGCTGGAAGCGTACCACGACACGACCATCGAGGTCCGCGACCGCGCGGGCGTCGAACAGGACCCCGACCCGATTCTCGACGCCGCCGAGACGGAGAACGTCGTCTTCCTGACCGCTGGCGACACGATGGTCTCGACCACCCACACCGACCTGCGCCTCCGGGCCGCCGACCGCGGCATCGAGACGCACGTCATCCACGGGACGACCGCCCAGACCGCCGCCGCGTCGCTGACCGGCCTCCAGAACTACCGGTTCGGGAAGGCGACGACGCTCCCCTTCGAAAAGGCCCACGGCGGCGACGGCGTTCCCGACAGCGTCGTTCGGACCATCGAAGACAACCAGTCTCGCGACCTTCACACCCTCGTCTATCTCGACATCAAGGTCGACGACCCGCACTGGGACGACGGCGACGACACCTACATGACGGCGGACCACGCCGCAACGCTCCTCGCCGAGGAATTTCCGGACACGCTCGCCGTCGTCGTCGCGCGGGCTGGCGGTCCCGATACGGCCGTGGCCGCCGACACGCTCTCGGCGCTGGCCGACCGGTCGTTCGGATCACCGCTACATCTCCTGGTGATACCCGGTTCGCTACATCTGATAGAAGAGGAAGCGCTCACCGCGCTCGCTGACGCACCGTAGCCGCCTCGCTCAGTCGTCGCCAGCTACCGCCGACCCGTCCTCGCCTTCTGCGTCCGTATCGAACGCGCTCTGGAGGTCGTACTCCGTTCCGGTCACGAGGAACAGGAGGTCCTCCACGAGCACGGTTATCTCAGGTAGTTCGCGGACGAGCAACCACGTGATGACGACGAGTACCACGACCGACCCGGTCTGTGCGAGGATGCGGTCGGCGATGTAGTACGACACCATCCGCGGGTCGCTCAGTCCGAACAGGGACATGACGAGTCCCTCGAACCACTGCATCCGCTGTTGACCGAACGAGACGGCGATGAACACGTTCCGGAACAGGTTCAGCACGTAGATGACCGGAATCGTGACCGCCAGCGCGCGGAGCTTCCGCCGCCACGGCGCGGAGACGGCGAGGATACCGCCCGCGAAGATAGACATGCTACCCATCCCGGTACACGCGAGCAGGATGTTGTACGTAATCGGCCCCTCCTCGTGGTCGAACCAGAACGTGCTCTCGTAGGGGTACTCCTTCGTCGCGATTTCGATACCGTTGTGCGAGAATCCCTCGACGACGATCGGGTCCGCTCCGACCAGCGAGATGAGATACGCCGTCTGGTCGGTGACGAGTTCGACAATCCACTGTCGAAGCGGGTCGACGGCGATGAACGGGACGTACACGACGCCCATCAGTCCCACCGCTCGCGTGAGGACGAACAGTGAGTCCCGTCCGTTCCAGAGGAGATAGCCAGCGTACATCGACAGCGGTACCGCGGCGAGGCTTCCGACCCCCTCGATGAGACTCTTCTGTGTCAGCGCGAAGTGCGGAATCAGAACGAGCCAGAACGCCGCGAAGAGGACCCATCCGCCGACGGCGATGCGTCGCGCCCACGCCTCGTCGACTCGGTGGAGCATTGCACTCCCGAGAAACGCCGCGAGAACCAGCCACATGAGCGGTTCCGACCACACGAGCGGGTCGAACGTCGCCCCGCCGAGCGTGACGCTGGACTGGAGCACTGCCGAATCCATCTGTCCATACGTTTGCGAATCCGCGGTATATGCTTTGCCGTACGCGAATACGCGTCTCCCGTACAGTCGTCGATAGCGCTGCCGCTATCGGAAAAGCGCATCAAAGAAAGTTCGAAAGTCAGGGACGGGAGGTGTTCCCGTTAGTTGTCGCGACGGACTGCGAGGAGCGCAGCGGCGACGAGAGCGACGAGCGCGATGACAGCGGTGAAGCCGGGGCCGCTACCTTCCGTGGTAGTCGGCTCTTCCGTCGGCTCTTCCGTGCTCATCGTGGTCGGCTCTTCCGTCGGCTCTTCCGTCGGCTCTTCCGTCGGCTCTTCCGTGGTCGGCTCTTCCGTCGGCTCTTCCGTGGTCATCTGTTCGGAGACGACCGTGACGTTGGCCGAGTCGGTGACGGGCGAACCGTCAGCCGTGTACGGACCGTCGTTGTCCGGGAAGTCGTACGTCTGGTCACCATCGTCGTCGAGGTGCGGCATGGCGACCGCAGTGAAGTCCTCGCTCTGGCTGGAGTCCAGCGTAATTTCGACGTCGGAGTGGCTGCCAGCCTCGAGGTACGAGGAGGCGCCGATGACGTCACCGGAGGCGGAGCCTGCGTGGATGGCGATGAAGCCACCGTCGGACAGCGTGGCGCTGTCGACGACGATGGTGTCACCGTTGGATTCCTGGTCACTGATGCTCACGGACGCGGTCGGGGCAGCCGCGATGGTGCCGTCGATCTCGTCGTCCGAGATACCGGTCGAGACCGTGAAGTTCGTGCCGGGGCTGTTCTGGCTGAAGTCAGCCGTTGCCGTGAAGGTGCCGTCGGCCTGAACCGTGGCGCTCGGCTGCTTCAGGAACGGGCTGGCGCTGCTGGTGCTGCGGATGCTCACGGAGACGTCAGTCCCGGGCGCGACGTTCGTCGTGCCGGAGATGGTCTGGCCGGAGGCAGCCTGCACCGTGATAGCGTTGCCGTTGTTCAGCTCAGAGGTGCGCTCTTCGACCGTGAAGGAGTCGTTGACTTCAACGTCTTCGTCGAACTGCTCGAAGGCGTCGTCAACCGTGAAGTTCGCGACGTATTCGGTATCGTCAAGGCTGGCAGGCGACTCGTCGATGACGACGAAGTGTGTGTCGTTGGCCTCGTCGTAGATGACGTTCATCGCGGAGTAGGGCACCGCCGAAATACCGATCTCACCAGCGTCCTGGTTCGGGCCAGCGCTGGCCTCTTCGATGGTGTGAGCGAATGCGCCGTTGGACACACCAGTGTCGTTGACCGTGTTGTTGTGGTGGACCTTGTAGGTCGTCGATGCGTTGAAGTCATCCGCTTCAGCGTGGTACTGGAAGAGACCCTCCAGACCGGACGCCTCAACCTGGACGACGATGAGGTCGTCTTGGGCGATGGTGTTGGTCTGGGTGATGTTGTTGTTGCCAGCGAGCTCATAGACATCCGAGGCGTCAGCGTCGGAGCTTTCGAGGTCGCTCTTGATGCCGCCGGGGGCTGTCCAGACCTGGGCGTTGTCGACGGACGCTTCCTGAAGGGAGAGCGTCGCGACAGCGTCTTCCTCGAAGTTGCTCCACGAGGAAGCGTGTCCAGCGGACAGGTTCATATCGTACTCGGTCGCGTCGAGGAGGTTTTCGCCGCGGGTGTTGCCGTTCCAGGAGTCCTGGAGGCTGCCGTCACCGCCGCGGACGAATTCGCCAGCCTCAGCGCGCTGACTGGGGGTGCCCCACGTCGGGACCTCAACGTCGTCGTCGCTGTCGTTCGTGGTGACGACCTCCCCGTACGACTGGGTCGAACCAGCGGAGTAGGTGTTGAACTCAACGATGACCACGCCGTCGTCGTTACCGTCTTCGACGTGCAGGGTCAGGTTGTAGTTGTCGTTGAGGCGGTCCCCAATGTTCAGAGTAGCCTGATCCGTGTTCTCCATCTGGATCGGGATCTCTGCGACGTCACCGGTGTTCTCCGTGACGACGGAGGTGCCGAAGGACACCTCACCATCTGCGGCTTCGCTCACGTTGATCTGGTCGGTCGTGACGCTGTTGCCGGTCTGGTTGTCGGTGACTTCGACGGTGTACTCGTCCTCGTCCTGCGTCCCGAAGTTGACGGTGACTTCACCGGATCCATCGAGGGACGTCGTCTCAGTCTGGACGACATCGTCGCCGCTGTCGATCAGTTCAGCCGTGATATCCGAGGAACCGCGTCGGGCGGAGACGTCGACTTCGACATCGTCCTGAGTGGTGAGTTCGGTGTCGACAGCTTCAGCCGACAGGCCAAGGTTGTTCAGGCTGAAGACCTGAACGTCGTTGCCGAACTCGGCGCGGTAGTCCGTACCGGTGTCGAGGTCGCTCGTGCTGAGCACGAGAATCTGGCTGTTCGCGCCAGTCGACCCGTCGATGGCCGTCTGGCCTTCACCTTGTTCACCCTCGGCGACGAAGACGGACGCGTCCTCGCTCGTGGTCTGGATGGCAATCGGGGCGCCACCGTAGACACGCGACGCGGAGTTGTTCTCCGTGCCGTCCTCAGCGAAGGTGACAGCGGTCGTCGTGATATCCTCGAGGACAACGTCGGTGGTGTCACTGTCCTGCTGGTCGGTGACACTAAGGTCGAGGGTCAGGTTCTGGTTCGGGTCGATGTCCTGGTCGAGCTGCACGTTGACGCGCTCGCCGTTGATCGACGCACTACCGGACTGTGCTGCGATACCAGTGTTACCGTCGACATAAACGTTGTTGACGGTGACACTGGAGACTGTGTCGTTGAATACAATCTCCACGTTACCTGAACCGAACTCGGCGCTGGAGTCGGCCTCGAGCGGAGCCGCGGCAGCACTACCAGCGAAGGCAGTGCTCATCGCGAACACCGAGAAGACCATCAGCGCTGTCAGGAACAGGCTGCGGAGTTTTTCTGAATTGTCTGTCATAGTTTGTAGGTTGCTATCGGGCGGCGTCAGCCGTTTTCCACGTGGTCGGTACGCGGTCACCGCGACCACGCGTAGACCGAACCGGTGTACTCACTTCTGGCGCCATGGGTAGGGGTACGCTCGTAACGAACGTCGGATGTTATAAATGCTTTGTGGTCAGCCGTGTGGAATGAGAATGATACACATGCCGGAAATCAGCGAATAGAGACGATATTGGCCGGGTATAAGCGCTTTGTGGTTCGTTTCAAACCTGTGTCATTCGTCCGTCAGACGGCCGAGAGAAATGTCGACGATTAGAGACCCACAACGCCCGCGGTTCGGGCTATCGGGGCATGGACGAACGTGATTACGTCGGCTGGTGAGAGCGTGACGCGTCAGTCAGTTGGTGACGATTTCGACTTCGTGACCGTCGGCGTCTTTCGTGAACGCATACCGGTCATCGCAGCTTTCGGGGTCGCGGTAGTCTTCTGCGTCGCGCCCCATCAGCGCGTCCCACGTCTCGTGGAGGTCGTCAGTTCGGACGGCGATGTGGCCCCACGCGTCCCCCATCTCGTAGGCGCGCCCGTCGTAGTTGTACGTGAGTTCGACCGACATGGCCTCGGGGGCGGCGTCCGCGGGCTTGAGGAAGTACAGCGCGAACGAGTCGTGTTCGGAGCGGCGGAACATCTCGTAGTCGAGTTTTCGCGTGTACCAGCCGATTGCTTCGTCGGCGTCCTCGACCCGGAGCATCGTGTGGTCGAGGGACCACGCCGCGCCGTGGTCGCGCTCGACGATTTCGATTTCGTGGCCGTCCGGGTCCGTGACGAATGCGTAGGACCCACCGCAGGAGTCGGGGTCTCGGTAGTCCTCGACCCCGGCATCCATCAGTTCCTCGTACGCCTCGTAGACGTCGTCACATCGGACAGCGATGTGCCCCCACGCATCACCCATCTCGTACGTGCGCCCGTCGTGGTTGTACGTTAACTCCAGGAGGGCACCCTCCTCGTGGACGTTCTCGGGACCGAGGAACACGTTGGTGAACGTGTCGGCCTCCCAACGACCCTTCTCCTCGTAGTCCAGATGCGTCTGGTACCACTCGAGGGAGTCTTCGAGGTCTTCGACACGCACCATTGTGTGGTCGAGCGTCAGCATGCTTCGGTGGACGAGTGGGCGAGCGAAAAGGCTACCGACGCTGGCGCTCAGCGGTCGACGAGCGATGCGGGTTCGGGCGCGTCGAAAAGGGGCCAGTAGTACCACCAGCCGACGACGACCAAGAGGAGCGATCCGACCGGTAGTGCGAGATACCCGATACGCCTGTTGAACCCGAGGAGCAACCCGAACTGAGAGAGTCCCGCGGCGACTATCGCGAACGCCGTGAGTCGCGGGTCCTCGCGGCAGAGGACGCCGCCCACGGCGCTCACAAGTCCCAAGAGGTACAGCGCGACTCCCGTTCCCCACGATTCGATGAACGGCGGGAGGGTGGTCGTGAACCGGAAGAAAAAGTCCGAAACCGTGACGAGGCGTATTGGGTCTGTGTTGAACAGGCCGAACGCGAACACGAACGTCACCCCGCCGCCCGCATCGACGACTGTCCACGGCACGATACCCGCGACGACGACGGCGAGAAGACGGCGGCGGGGACCAGCGACCATATCCAGAGGCGGGACCAGAGGCAAATGAGTGTGGCTATCGCCGCGCGTACGCGAGAAACACAATATCGAGTGGCATCACGAACGAGTATCGAACTACGCCGAGGCTACCGACGGGCGACGATACGGAGCACGTCCTCGTCGGCGAGTTCGTGGTCCCGGCCGACCTGTTGCTCGTCGTGTTTTGCGCTCGGACCGCTGACGCGGGCGAACCGGAACCGATCGTCGAAGCTCCCGCCGAGTTTCCGGCAGGCGTCGTCGACGGTGTCGCCCTCTCGAAGGATGAGCGGTTCCTCGTAGTCGACGCCGCGACCCGGCTTATCCATGTAGATGCGGATGAGGCCCAGTTCCTCCCAGAGGCGTTCGACGAGTCCGTCGAGACCCTTCTCCTTCTCGGCGCTGATGAAGATTGCCTCCTCGGGGTCGATACCTCGTTCTTCGAGGTCGGCGTTGACCGTCGGGAGGTAGTCCGGTTCGATGAGGTCGGCCTTGTTGACCGTGACGATGGAGGGGAGATACACCCGGTTGTCCATCACCCCGTCGATGAGTCGGTCGAGGTCGACCTGTTCGCCGATGGTTACGTCGGCGTTGATGTACCCGTGTTCGCGGAGCACGTCCTTCACCGTCTCCTCGTCGAGGTCGAGGTCGACGGAACTGGTGACCGACAGACCGTCCTTGGCCTTCTTACGGATGCTCACGCGCGGCGGTTGTTTGTCCAGCCGTATCTTGTTCGCGTACAGTTCCTCGCGGAGTCGGTCGTATTGCTCTATCTCGAAGACGGAGACGAGAAAGACGATGAGGTCGGCGGTCCGGACGACGGAGAGCACTTCCTTCCCGCCGCCGCGGCCGCCCGCCGCGCCCTCGATGAGGCCCGGAACGTCCAGAATCTGGATGTCCGCCCCCTTGTGCTTCAGCATCCCGGGGTGAACGTCGAGCGTCGTGAACTCGTACGCGCCGGTTTCAGAATCGGCGTTCGTCAGTGCGTTCAACAGCGTTGACTTCCCGACGCTCGGGAAACCGACGAGAGCGACGGTCGCGTCGCCGTGTTTCTCGACGCTATAGCCACCGCCGCCGCCGGACCCCGACTGCTGGTCGAGTTTCTCTTTCTTCTCGGCGAGTTTCGACTTCAGTCGACCGATATGCGACTCTGTCGACTTGTTGTAGGGCGTGCTGGCGATTTCGTCTTCCAGTTCCTGAATCTCCTCTTCGAGCCCCATTAGGTGTACGTCGGCCCCGCCCACAGAATAAGGCTTTCTTCCCTCGCCGAGGAGCGGGGGTCGTGTGCTGACCCGCAGTATCAATCTCGAAAACCGGGAGGCAGGAACGCAGGACTGCGGTGACGACCGAGAATCCTCCAGACACGCCACTTCCGGATTTCGACACACCTTTACCACATCCACTATCAGTATTCGACAATGGTTGGTGCGGAGCGGTTTCGTGATAGCACGCAAATCCTACTCCCCGACGGGACCCTCGACGGACTGCGCGAGGAACTCGAAGCGAAGTTCGTGGTGAGCATCCACTCCGAGGGGAATCAGGTCCGCATCATCGGCTCGCCCGTCGAGATCAAGGAAGCGGGTGACTTCTTGGCGATGAACGGCATTAGCTTCGCCTGAACTGTTCCCTTCCCGCCTTATTTCCAGCAGACGTAGAGCGCATCGAGCGGAGGGTGTGACGGCAACGCCGCAACGCCGTTGCGGGGTCAATGGCCCGCAACCCGCTTCTCGAAAGCGTCCATGGAAAAACGCCGGACCCTCCCGTGGTCGCGTCGGGTGAAACGCCTCGCTTCGCTCGGCGTGTGCGTCGACCGAAAGCGGGACGCAGGCTGAGAGGACGACTGAGACGACATCGGACGCGACGTGTAACGCGGTCCGTCTCTCCGTGTGTCGGCCTCACGCGGCGTTCGGCGAAACGCAATCCTTTAAACCTCCGAGGGGGATTGCTCGTACATGGCTGGAACTATCGAAGTGCTCGTCCCCGGCGGGCAGGCCAACCCTGGCCCGCCCCTCGGTCCCGAACTGGGGCCGACGCCCGTGGACGTGCAGGCAGTCGTGCAGGAGATAAACGACCGCACCGAAGCGTTCGACGGCACGGAAGTCCCCGTCACCATCGAGTACGAGGACGACGGTTCGTTCTCCATCGACGTGGGTGTCCCGCCGACGGCCGAACTCGTCAAAGACGAAGCCGGGTTCGACACCGGAAGCGGCGAACCCCACGAGGAGTTCGTCGCCGACCTCTCGGTCGACCAGGTCATACAGATTGCAGAACAGAAGCAGTCCGACCTGCTCGCCTACGACCTGAAGAACGCCGCAAAGGAAGTCGTCGGGACCTGCACCTCGCTGGGCGTCACCATCGAGGGCAACAACCCCCGCGAGTTCAAAGAGCGCATCGACGACGGCGAGTACGACGACCTGTTCGCGGCCGAAGCGTCGGCGTAAGCGACGGTTCCGTCTACTCGCGGGCGTTTTCTCCCGTATTCGATCGATTTCCGACGCGACCGAACAGTAGCGTCACTCTCCCGGCAGTCCCTCTTCGTCCTCGGCGAGGGGAACGCGGACGGTGACCGTCGTCCCGCCGTCGGTGGGCGTCGACACCGACACCGTGCCGTCCAGCGAATCGACGAGCCACCGCACCATCCACAGCCCCAAGCCGTTGCCGTGCGCCGTGGGCGTCTCCTGTCGCTCGCCGACCAGTAACTCTCGCTCCGTCTCCGGGATGCCGGGTCCGTCGTCGTCGACGCTGAATGCGACCGTCGACCCGTCTCGGCGGGCGGTCAGTGAAACCGACCGCTCGCCCATGGGCGCGTCGGCGTGCGTAATCGCGTTCTCACCGAGTTCGCGCAGTATCAACGGGAGGCGGCGGCCGCCACACACCTCCGTGGCCGCCTCGACGCTCGTCTCCACTTTCGCCTCGGGATAGCTGGTCCAGAGTGAGTGGGCGACGTCCTCAACGAGCGTCACCACCGTCGCTGGAACCGGGTCCGCCGACCGTCCCGTGAGCAGTTCTTCGTGAATCGCCCGCGCGTGTTCGGTCGTCGCCATGAACGATTCGGCGCGGTCGTAAATCCGCTGTGCGGAGGCCTCGACTTCCTCGCTCGTCTCGTCGCTGTCGAGAATGCGCTCCGAGGAGAGCATGACGACCGACATATCGTTGCGGAGGTTGTGGCGGAACACACGATTGAACACCGAGAGCTGTGACTCGCGGCGGTCGAGCGTGGTCGCCAGCGAGTGGAACCGGTCGCTGATTCGCTGCCACTCGGCGGCCGGTCCGAGGGAGAGCGAGGTGTCGTAGGTCCCGGATTCGAGACGGTCCAGGCCGTCGTCCAACCGCTCTATCTGTTGAATGGTCATCCGAGAGGCCCAGACGCCGAGCGCCGCGACCAGCAGCAACGTCCCGATAATCCCGCCGACCAGTAGCCCCGTCGCTCGACGGAGGTGCTGTCGGAGGTCCCCGCTGTCGGCCAGCAGTCGCACACGCCACCCTGTCCCGTCGACGGTCGCCGTCGCGTACAGCGCGGTGTCGAACGCCCGCGACTGGTCGTACAGCGTGACGTTGTCGGTAGTGCGGACGGCCAAGGAGCGCTCGTTCGACAGCAACACCGTCGACTGCTCGAAGAAGTCGGTCTCCGTGAGGTGAAACGCGGCGTTGAGCGTGCCGACCACATCACCGCCCTCCCGGATGGGGGCGGAGATGATGACGACGTAGTTGCCGCTTTCGGCTTCGAACGGGTCGCTGACGTGGGAGTCGCCGTCAATCGCTTCTCGGACGTACGTTCGGTCGCCGAAGTCCTGGCCGACTAGTTCCTCCCTGCGGTTGGCGGAGAGGTCGGCCGCGTCGAGTGCGACCATCGTCCCGTTGGCGGCGACGACGGACGCACCCTCGAAGACGGTCGTTCGGCGAAACGACGCCAGCGCTTGACGCTGTGCGGCCGAGCCGTGGTCTGCGACGGCGACGTTCGACGCCCAGAGGGCGACCGCCGACTCCTTCTCGTGTAGTCGCGTTTCGAGGTCGTGGGCGACGCTCCGGACTTCGTTTTCCAGCGTCGAGCGCTCTTGGGCCGTGACCTCGGCCTTGTGCAACGACACACCGGTGTACAACAAGCCGGACAGAATTAGGGCGACGAGCAGTAACACCCCCAAAAATCCGGACCGGAGTCGCATTGCGTCGAGAGAGACGCTACCGTGTAATAAACCGTCGGGACCGGTGCTTCGACGGCTTTAAGTGTCGCATTGGCCTCTTGCCGCACGAGACAGGCATCCGCCTGTTTCACTGACCCGTAGAAGCCGATTGGCGTACTACGGAGGTGAACAATGGCAGACCAGGAAATAGAGAACGCAGTCTCTCGCGCACTCGAGGATGCACCCCCGCGGAATTTCCGCGAGACGGTGGACCTCGCAGTCAACCTGCGCGACTTAGATCTTAACGACCCGTCGAACCGTGTCGACGAGTCCGTCGTCCTACCTGCTGGCACCGGTCAGGAGACCAAGATTGTGGTCTTCGCCGAGGGCGAAACCGCCCTTCGTGCCGAGGAGGTCGCAGACGACGTACTCGACCAGAACGAACTCGAGGAACTCGGTGGCGACGACGACGCCGCCAAGGACCTCGCCGATGACACTGACTTCTTCATCGCAGAGAAGAATATGATGCAGGACATCGGCCGATACCTCGGGACCGTGCTGGGTCCACGCGGGAAGATGCCGGAACCGCTCGACCCCGACGACGACGTCGTCGAGGTCATCAACCGCATGAAAAACACCGTGCAGCTCCGCAGCGGTGAACGTCGGACCTTCCACACCCGCGTCGGTGCCGAAGACATGTCCGCCGAGGACATCGCCGACAACATCGACGTCATCATCCGCCGCCTGCACGCCGACCTCGAGAAGGGTCCCCTCAACGTCGACACCATCTTCGTGAAGACGACGATGGGCCCGGCCGTGGAGGTTGCCTGATATGAGCGCCGAATCTGAACGCAAGACAGAGACGATTCCCCAGTGGAAGCGCGAAGAGGTCGACGCTATCGTCGAGATGATCGAATCCTACGAGAGCGTCGGCGTCGTCAACATCGCTGGGATTCCGTCCCGACAGCTCCAGGACATGCGCCGTGACCTGCACGGCACCGCGGAGCTTCGCGTCTCGCGAAACACGCTCCTTCGCCGCGCGCTCGACGAGGTCGACGACGGCCTCGAACAGCTCAACGAGTTCGTGACCGGCCAGGTCGGTCTCATCGGCACGAACAGCAACCCGTTCTCGCTGTTCCAGGAACTCGAAGCGTCGAAGACGCCCGCACCCATCGGTGCCGGTGAAGTCGCCCCGAACGACATCGTCGTGCCGGAAGGCGACACCGGCGTCGACCCAGGACCGTTCGTCGGCGAACTCCAGAGCATCGGTGCCGACGCACGCATCCAGGAAGGCTCCATTCAGGTCCTTTCGGACTCGACCGTCCTCGAAGCGGGCGGAGAGGTCTCCCAAGACCTCGCGAACGTGCTCAACGAACTCGGTATCGAACCGAAGGAAGTCGGACTGGACCTCCGCGGCGTGTTCGCCGACGGCGTCCTGTTCGAACCCGAGGAACTCGAACTCGACGTCGACGAGTACGCGAGCGACATCCGCGCGGCCGCCGGGCAGGCGTTCAACCTCTCGGTCAACGCCGGATTCCCGACCGCGCAGACGGTCCCGACGATGCTGCAGGCCGCTCGTGGCGACGCCAAGAGCCTCGCGCTCCACGCCGCCATCGAGGACCCCGAGGTCGTTCCCGACCTCGTGAGCAAGGCCGACGCACAGGTCCGTGCGCTCGCCGCGCAGATTGACGACACAGAGGCGCTGCCGGAGGAACTCCAAGACGTGGAGGCCGCCCCGGCCGCAGAGGAATCGGCTGACGACCAAGACGACACCGCGTCCGAGGACGACGCCAGCGACGAGGCCGAAGAGGCCGACGCAGACGACGAAGACGACGATGACGACGAAGACGCTGGCGACGCGCTCGGAGCGATGTTCTAACCAACACACCACTTCAGAACAATGGAATACGTTTACGCTGCACTCATCCTGAACGAATCGGGCGAAGAAATCAACGAAGAGAACCTCACCGACGTGCTCGAGGCCGCTGGCGTCGACGTCGAGGAGTCCCGCGTCAAAGCGCTCGTCGCGGCCCTCGAAGACGTCGACATCGAGGAAGCCGTCGAGGAAGCCGCTGCCGCACCCGTTCCGGCCAGTGGCGGCGCCGCCGCGCCCGCTGAGGGCGACGACGACGAGGGCGACGAGGAAGAAGCGGCCGAGGAAGAGGCCGCCGACGAAGACGACGATGACGACGAGGACGACGAGGCCAGCGGCGAGGGCCTCGGCGAACTCTTCGGCTAAGTCGGACATCGCCTAACCAGCATTTCTTTCGCGCGCTGTGTCGCCAGCGACGGCACCAGCCATAGCCCCAAGCGCTGCCCACGTCGGCCACTGATCGCGCCCGCTGGCAGGGTTGAAGTGCGAAGCCGGGACCAGCGACGCTATGGTCCCGGTTACCGTTTCGGCTCCGGTCAGACTGACGGGAGACCCGTTCTCGGTCGGGTGGCTCCTCCTCGCCGTCACGGGTGGGGTCGCCCTCGGCACGCTGAGCGGACTCGTGCCGGGACTACACGCCAACACACTGGCGCTCCTCCTCGCGGCCGCCGCGAGCGAGGTTCCCGGGCCGCCGCTGTACGTCGGCGTCGCGATGTTGGCGACGGGCGTGACACACACATTTCTGGACGTCGTTCCAGCGTTGGCACTCGGGGTTCCCGACCCGGCGATGGCCGCGTCGTCGCTCCCGGGTCATCAACTCGTCATCGAGGGTCGTGGTCGTGAGGCGCTCCGGCTATCGGCACTCGGGAGTAGCGGCGCAGTGCTGCTGGCCGCGCCGCTCGCCGTTCCCCTCACCGCCGCAATGCGGGCGGGCTACCCGCTCGTGACTGCCAATCTGCCGCTGGTCCTCGGCGCCGTCGTCGCCCTCCTCGCCGCGACCGAACCAGACCGTTCGAAACGAGTCGGGGCGCTCTGTTCGTTCGCCGCCAGCGGTGCCCTCGGCATCGTGTTTCTCGACGTGCCCGTCTCCGGTGCGCTCCCCGTCACCGACGTGCTCGTTCCGCTGTTCGCGGGGCTATTCGGCGCGCCGGTGTTGCTCGCGGCCATCGAGGGCGACGGCGTTCCCCCGCAAACGGACCCCGCGGTGACTATGTCGCGGCGCGGGGTCGCCACCGTGACGACCGTCGGAACGCTGTGCGGGGCCGTCGTCGGGTACCTCCCCGGTGTTTCGAGCGCCATCGCGGCGACGCTCGCGCTCGGACTCACGACGCGGCGGGGGCCGCGCGCGTTCGTGGTCGCGACGAGCGGTGTCAACACAGCGACGGCTGTCTTCGCCCTCTTTGCGCTGCTCACCTTCGGCGACGCGCGGACGGGTGTCCTGGTCGCACTCCAGCGCGCTGACGTACCGCTGGTGTTGCCGCCCCTGGTCGTCACCATCCTCGTCGCTGGCGTCCTCAGCGCGGTGCTGGTCCCGACGCTGGGCGACCGATACCTGCGGACCGTCGGTCGACTCGACCCGATGTGGCTCGCGATAACCGTGTTGGCGGGCCTCGTCGGTCTTTCAGCGCTATTCGCCGGTCCACTCGGTGTGGCCGCGTTCGGCGCGGCGACGCTCGTCGGCCACTTGCCGCCCCGATTTGGTTGCCGGCGAGCGACGCTGATGGGCGTCCTCCTCGTCCCCCTCATCTTATAGGTACTCCCGACGGTGAAAGTGAAGAAGCATCACGAGAATCATCAAAACCATCCCGAGCATCGTCGCCGGATAGGCGAACGTCCACCCCAGTTCGGGCATGTTGTACGCGCTGTCGGCGAAGTTCATCCCGTAGACGCCGACGACGAACGTCAGCGGGATGAAGATGGTGGCGACGACGGTGAGCACCTTCATCACCTCGTTGGTGGATTGGGAGAGCGTGTTCAGGTAGATGTCCCGCGCGCCGGACATCAGGTCTCGGTACGTCTCGGTCAGGTCGGCGATCTGGACGAGGTGGTCGTACACGTCCCGGAAGTACTTCTCCGTCTCGGCCTGTATCTGCGGCGGGTCGCCGCGGGCGAGGATGCCGACGGCCTCGCGGGCGGGCCACACCTGCTTGCGGAAGGAGAGTAAATCCCGTCGCACGTCGTTAATCTTCTCCAGCGTCTCGATGTCCGTCGACACCGTGACCTCCTCTTCTATCTCCTCGATGTCGGTCTCGACTTCGTCCAAGAGGTCGAAGTAGGCGTCGACGATGACGTCGATGACCCGGTACGCAGTGAAATCCGGACCGCGGTTGAGCAGTCGCTCGTCGCCGCGTTCGGCGGCGTCCATCACCCGTTGGATGGGTTTCGCCGGGCCGAGCGAGAGCGTCACGACCCAGTCACGCCCGACGAAGATACCGAGGGGGCTGGTCGCGACCTCCTTCTCGAAGGTGGTTTCGCCGGGCGTCAGCCTGACGCTCTTTAGATGGACGAACGTGTAGTCGGCGTACTCCTCGGTTTTCGCCCTGACGCCCGTCTGAACGTCCTCGATGGTCAGCGGATGGATCCCGAACGCCGCGGCGACGGCGTCTATCTCCTGGTCGGTCGCATCCGCGACGTGAACCCACGTGGTCCCGACGGCGCGCCGCGCCGTCTCGAGGTCGTCGTACCCGACGGCCCTGTCGTCCGCGAAGACGAGCGCGGAAATCACGGGTCCTCCTCGCCGTTACCCGACATCCCGACCGCTAGCACCGTCAGGCCGACCATGAGCGCGGTCAGCGAGAACGCCCGGCCGGGGTACGGGGCGAGGACGCCGACGACGTACCCTACGAATCCGCCGACACTGAGAACCAGACCCACGAGCGAAACCGGCGTCATGGCCGACCAGTCACGCCGCGACTCAAAAAGCGTACTCCCCGCGGTCAGTCCTCGTTGCCGCTGTGTTCGACGCCACGGAACATCGTGTCCACGCGTTCCTGCTCACTGACCAGGTCGGGATGGACCGCGAGGAGGACGATGACGTCCCCCTCGTGCTCGAAGCTCGTGACGTGGATGCGGACGTCTATCTCCTGTCCCTGTACCCGCGTCGTCCCGGAGAAGACGCTCACGTCGCGTGGTTCACCGAGTACCTCGACGCTCCGGTTGCGTTCGAACTGCACGTCGCTGACGCTTCCGGTTCGAGCAGCGATTTCTTCGATGACGCGACGGTTCGACCAAGTGGTCGCGGGGTTGAGGTCCTGTCCGGCGACCGTAGCGCTCGGCGTCGAGAAGACGACGACGCGGGACAGTTCAAGCGTCCCGAGTGGCCCGAGGTCGACCCCGCGGCGGTACTGCGTAATGTGATTTTCCAGTCGAATCGTCCGCTCTTGGCCGAGGACGGAGACCCGTCGCGTGATGTTCTGTTCGGTCGTGTTGCTCAGTTCGTAGCCGCTGTCGGCCAGCGTGCTATCGTCGACTGTCGCGGGCGACGCTTCGAACGCCACTTCGTCGCCGGTAACGAGGCCGAGACAGCCGGAAGAGACGACCAGGAGGGCAACGGCGGCGGTCAACAATCCAGCGCGCATGTGTGCGTGAACTACGCCGTCGCCGCAAAAATCTCTGTTGGCCGCCGGTTACAGGAGGCAGTCCGCGAAGAAGTTGGTGACCGACTACATTATGGCGTTCACGGTACCGAATCGGTCGATGGCGATGTCGCCGTCAATGATAGCGGTCCGGAACTCCCGAGCGGTCGTTCGGACCGACGATATCTTAGACCGTCTGTCGGTCGGGAGTTCTCGTCACCGTCGCGTCCTCGCGAGTCCACCTGCGCTACTCGTCCCGTCAGTTCGCCGTCCATCCGAAAAGAAGCCGTTGCTTGTATCCCATCCGGCCCGTTGACGCGGGGTTCATCCGTTCGTTGTTCGACCGGTCACCGGCGATACCGTGGTCGCTGGCGTCACCGTTCTCGTTAGCGGTCCCGACCCTCTCCTCGAACTATACCGCGACTGAAAAGACTGCCTCCCCCAAATCGGCTCAGTTCCCGCACTCAGAAGAACGACCGGATCAGGTTGGCGGCGTTGTTGATGACGACCCATTTCACGGCGTTGATGGTGCCGATGCCGTCGATAGTGATGTCTCCGTTCTGGATGGCGTTCTGGAACGCTCTGGAGGGGTTGTTCGACTCGACGATTCTGTCCACGGTCTGTCGGTCCGTGCTCATCTTCATCGTCGCGTCGTCACGGGTTCCCTGCTGGAGTTCCTGGATTTTCAACTCGCTGTCCAACCGGAAGGAGGCCGTCGCTTGACTGCCGTCGGAGTCCGTCACCACCAGATTCACCCGTTCGTTTCGCACCTGACTGGCGGCGACGCCGAGGTCCTCGGCGTTGACGTTCTCGTTGTACACACCGACCATGCCCTCTAACTCGGTGTACATCTGGTCGCCCCATTCCGGTTGGTCGCCCTGTGCGGCGGCGGGTGCGGCCAGGCCCCCCGCGAGGACCATCGAAAAGGATAGTAACGTGGCAAGTATCGTAGAACTGTTTGGAATGTAGTTCATGATGAAGAGAGAGACGACTCGGGATGACTTAAATCCACACTGTGCGGGTAACGCACGGTGCGACGGGGATAATCGCGTCATTATTCCGCTCCAGGGATCACGATTCGCACGGCGTCGAAGGCGAACGGAACCTCGACGACCGGCCTACAACCGATACGTCGGGCCGTCGTCGGTGTCCTGCACCTCGACGCCGAGCGCTTCGAGTTCGTCCCGCAGTTCGTCGGCCCGCTCGTAGTTGCCGGCGGCGCGCTCTTGTTCGCGCACGTCGAGGACGAGTTCGACGATGTCACCGGCCAGTGTCACGTCGCCATCGCTCTCGCCGCCCTCGCCGAAGGAGAGTCCGAGGATACCGCCGCCGAACTCCTCGAACGTCTCGACGGCGCGTCGGAGTCCGCGGAAATCGTACGCGCCATCGTGGCCGTCGACGTGGGCGTTGACGGCGCCCGTGACGTCCAGCAGTGCGGTCGTCGCCTCCCGGGTGTTGAAGTCGTCGTTCATCGCCGCCTCGAAGTCGGCACGGGCCTCGTCGACTGCCGCCCGGAGCCGTTCGTCGGTCACCGTCGCGTAGGCGTCGACGCTGTCACAGGCCTCGACGGCCCGGTCGTAGCCGCGTTCGAGGCGGTCCCAGCGCTCCTCGGCCTCGCCGATGGTGGCCTCGCTGTAGGTGGCCCGCGAGGAGTAGGCCGTCGAGAGCAGGAAGGTCCGGAGCACGTCCGGACCGAACTCCGCGACGGCGTCGGCGACGGTGAAGTAGTTGCCGAGCGAGGAGGACATCTTCTCGCCTTTCGTCTCCAGCAGGCGGACGTGGAGCCAGTAGTTGGCAAAGCGCTGGCCGGTCGCGGCCTCGCTCTGGGCCACCTCGTTCTCGTGGTGGGGGAACACGAGGTCCTGCCCGCCGACGTGGATGTCGATGGTTTCGTCCAAGTGGGACATCGACATCGCCGAACACTCGATGTGCCAACCCGGCCGGCCCTCGCCCCACGGCGAGTCCCACGTCTGGGCGGTCCGGCAGGCTTCCTCGGCGGGGGCGGCCGCTGGGTGCTGGTGCTCGGCGATGTCCTCGGGGTCGACGCCACCGGCCTTCCAGAGCGCGAAGTCTGCGGGGTGGCGCTTCTCCCCCTCGGTGTCCTCGCCCTGTGCTTCGATGTCTTCGACCTTCTGGTTCGAGAGTTTGCCGTACTCCTCGAAACTCGTCACGTCGAAGTACACCGACCCGTCGGCCTCGTAGGCGTGCCCGCCCTCGACGAGTCGCTCGACGAGCGAGATGATTTCGGGGACGTGCTCGGAGACGCGGGGGTACACCTCTGCCCGGTCGAGGTTCAGCGAGCGCATGTCCTCGATGACCTGCCGGACGTAGTGGCGGGCCACCTCGGCCTCGCTGTCACCGTCTTCACCGACGCGGGCGACGATTTTCTCGTTCACGTCGGTGAAGTTCTCGACGTGGCGCACGTCGTAGCCCAACCACTCCAGCCAGCGACACATCACGTCGACGTGGACCCACCCGCGGGCGTGGCCGAGGTGAGGCGGGTCGGAGGTCGTCAGGCCGCAGTAGTACAGGAGAACGGAGTCGGGGTCGCGTGGCTCGAACGGCTCTGTCTCGCCGGTCAGCGTGTTCGTCACGCGTAGCGTCATTAGGGGAGTGGACAGGACCGGGCCGCTTCAAGGCGTCGGAACCGTCGCCGAGTCAGCGACCGACCGCACCCTCGACGACCCGCACGGCGTCCGGGCCGTCCCGACGCTCGACGACGACCACGAGTGTCTCGTGCCCGACGCCCGCCGCCTCGACGTGGACGTCGGCGGCGCGCAGTCGGCCCAACACGTCGCCGAGTGCGGCCGGTGAAAGGGCTCCGGTGGCGACGATTGCCGTCGCCGACCCCGAACCGTCGGCGTATCGCGTGTCCCCGACGACCAAGAGCGGGTCCTCGTCCCCCTCGGCCGGACCAACGCCGCTCCGCATCGAGACGCGGGCCTCGCTGTCGTGGGCCGGGTCGGCCGGTAGTTCCTCGGCGAAGCGGCGAAGCGCGGTGGCGACGGCGTCTGTCTCTCCGTCCACGTCGAGCGTGCGCGCGGCGGCGGTGTAGTTGACGACACCCGCCCGGAGCGCGTCGTAGAGGAACGGCCGGGCGCGGACGGCGTCGCGAGTCTCGGCGGCGAGTGACATAGCAGAGGGTGCGGCGCGGCGGCACCAAAAGCCTACCTCGTCGCCAACGAAGCCCCTAAGACCGGTTCGTCCCAACGTCGTCGTATGAACCCGGACCCAGCACTCGTCATCGCGGCGCACGGTTCGCACCTCAACGCCGAGTCGAGTTCGCCGACGTTCGCACACGCCGACACAATCCGTGCGACCGGGGCGTTCAGCGAGGTCAGAGAGGCGTTCTGGAAGGAGGAACCGTCGTTCCGCGAGGCCCTCCGCACCGTCGACGCCGAGGAGGTGTATCTGGTCCCGCTGTTCATCTCCGAGGGCTACTTCACCGAGCAGGTCATCCCCCGGGAGTTCCGACTCGACGGCTGGGACCCCGAGATGTGGGATTCGGACGGCACGAGCGCAACCCACGCGACGCTCACCGCGGGCGACACGGGGCAGACGGTCCACTACTGCGGCCCCGCCGGGACCCACGACTCGATGAGCGACGTCATCGTCCAGCGAGCCAAGTCCGTCACCGACGACCCGGACGTGGGCGAGGGGTTCGGCCTCGCCGTCGTCGGCCACGGCACGGAGCGAAACGAGAACTCCGCGAAGGCCATCGAGTACCACGCCGACCGCATCCGCGGGATGGACCGCTTCGACGAAGTCGAGGCGCTGTTCATGGACGAAGACCCCGAGGTGGACGACGTGACCGACTACTTCGAGAGCGAGGACGTCGTCGTCGTTCCCCTGTTCATCGCCGACGGCTACCACACGCAAGAGGACATCCCCGAGGACATGGGTCTCTGTGAAGACTACCGCGACGGCTACGACGTGCCGACCGACGTGGACGGCCACGACATCTGGTACGCCGGTGCGGTCGGCACGGAACCGCTGATGGCCGACGTAATTCTCGAACGGGCCGCCGACGCCGGGGCCGACCTCGACGCCGCTATCGCGGAGATCCGGGACCGGACCGGCGGCGCGAATCCCGCGACCGGCGACTGAGACTGCGGCAAGACGGCGAGGAACCGGCTAACTTTTTTCTCGCCAGCCCCGTCTTCGGGTATGGACGAGGACCCCGTGGACGCGCTGGTGGCTACCGCGCCGGACGGTATCGCCTTCGACGGCCTCACTGTCGACCGCGAGGACGACCGATACGCGTTCGAGACGCCCGCGGAATCCCACGACAGTTTAGACGAGGCCGACCTGCGCTCGGTCGCGGCCGACTCGCCGTACGTCTCGAACTGGTACTTCTGGCACGCCGTCGCGCCCCAGACCGACCACCGCTGGGCGTTCCTCCGGTGGCTGGAAGGGGCCGACGACCGGGGTTTCGACGACCGGTACGACGCGCTCGCCGGGGGCCTGACGACGGAGTGGGGCCAACTCCGAATCACCGCTTCGCTCGACGAAAGCGGCGGTCGCTCGTACGCGCTCCGCCACGTCGACGACGCTGACGACGCGGACAGCGCGCTCGAATCGTACGACGACTCGCTGGCGGCCCGCGACATCGCGAAACACGACGACGATGGCGGGTATCGGCCGCTGAAGACCGCCCCGTCGCTCCAGACCGGATGGCAGTTCCCGGCGCTCGGACCGGCCGAACTCGTCGACGCCGTCCACGCCGTCTACCCGGCGACGGTCCCGAACTGGTACCGCGAGCGCGAGGGGGAACTGGACGTTACTCACTGGCACGAGACGGTCGAACGGCAGACCGGTATCTACGGCGTCGTCAAGACCTGGGACCGCGGCGACGGCCACGAGCACGTCGACTGGGTCGCCGAGGCCTGCTGTGACGACTCCCAATGTCTGAAGCGTCGGGAGTGGCAGTACGACGAGGACACGGAGTTGGCAGTCGACGGCGGGGACGGCGCCTTCCCCTGCCGGGAACCCTGCTCGCTGGTCATCACCGCCGCCCGCAAGTGGACGAAACTCGAGGCCGAGGAGCCACAGACATACGAGTTCGAGTTGACCCCGAGCGAGAAGGAACAGGTCGAAGAAATCATCGACGCCGTGGCCGACGGTCGCACGGCCGACATCCGCGAGGCCGACATCTATGACGGCGCGAACCGCTACCGCACGCGGTTTTTGCGGGCGAAACTGTTCGACGACGACGGGAACCTCTGTGGCGTCGAAACCGACGACGAGTAATAGTCAATCGGTGAGGACGACGAACGCGATGACGAACGCGATGGCGAACGCGAGGACGGCCACCACACCCGCCGCGAGGGCCACGAAGTCGGTACCGAAAACTATCGTCGCCGTGACAGCGGCTCCCAGCGCCAGACTGGTACCGACGATGACCGGAATCGAGCGCTCGAAGCGACCAGAGAAGTCCTCGGATTCGACCGCTTCGGACTTCGGCCGTGGCTTCGCCAGGTCCTCGTCGACCACGACCCCTTGCGTCTCCGCTTCGGATTCCGTGACGACCACTTCGACGTAGCGCGTCGTCGCCCCGTGGGCCGTGGCGACTTTCAGGTTCCCGCGGGTCGCACCGTCCTTCGTGAGCGTGACGCGGACGCGGCGCTCGCTCCCGCGCTTGACGTAGTGGTTCGTCGCGTCGATGGCCGCCAGTTCTGACAGCGCGTCGTCCACGTGCAGGTGGACGTGGGTCGGTTCGCCGTGGTTGACGATTCGGATTTCGAAGCTCTCGCTCGTCTCGAACGATTTGGGGACCTCCAGCCCGTGGAGCGTGGTGCGGTTGACGTGGACCGGCAACGACTCTGGCACAGTCTCTTGTCGGTGGCGGTGAAAGAAAAAGGTTCAGGCGATTACGCGGGTGCTTCGTCGCGCATATCCGGCGGCAGGAGGTTCGGGATGCCGTCTTCGATGGGGAACGCCTCGCCGCACTCCGTACAGACCAACTGGCCCGACAGAATCTCCTCGCCGTCGCGTTCGTCGACGGCGAGTTCGAGGTCGTGTTTGTCCAGCGGACAGCAGATGATGTCCATCAGGTCCTCTTTCATACCCGCGAGTCGGGGCGGTAGGCCTAAAAGGATACTGTCTGGATACGGAGACGGTGCGCGTTCGGGCAGCCTCAGAAGGGCTGTTTGCGAACGATGGTCTCGCCGCGGCCCGGGCCGACGCCGATGGCGTAGGCGGGTGTGTCGAGTTCGTCCTCGATATACTCGACGTACGTGCGTGCGTTCTCGGGGAGCGCCTCGTAGCCCTCCTCGGCCGCGGCCGCCCAGTCGACGGCCTCCCAGCCGTCGAACGAACGCAAGTTCGCCTCACACTCCGCCCACTGCTCGGTTCGGGCTGGCATCGTGGCGAGTTCCTCGCCGTCCAGCGTGTACGTGTGGCCGACCTTCACCTCGTCCAGTCCGGCCAGCACGTCGAGGTGGTTGATAGCGAGGCCGGTGAACCCGGAGACGCGGGTGGCGTGCCGAAGCATCGGCATGTCCAGCCAGCCGACCCGCCGCGGGCGGCCGGTAACCGTCCCGTACTCGCCGCCTTCCTCGCGAATCTGGTGGGCCAGTTCCTCGTTCTCGCCCTCGCCCTGCGCCTCGTAGCCGGGCGTGTCACCGACGACGCCACCGAGTTCCGTCGGCAGTGGGCCGCTGCCCACGCGCGTGAGATAGCCTTTGACGATACCGATTACCTCCCCGCTCCCGACGACGCCGGGGCTGAGTCCCGTGCCCGTCGCCGCGCCGCCAGCGGTTGGGTTCGAGGACGTGACGTAGGGGTAGTTGCCGTGGTCGATGTCGATGATGGTCCCCTGTGCGCCCTCTATCATCACTTGCTCACCTTCGGCCATCGCGTCGGTGAGGAACTGCCCGGCGTTGACCGGCATCCCCGCTTCCTCGAAGCGACGGCCGAACTCGCGGTACTCCTCGAACAGCGCGTCCACGTCGAGCGCCTCGGGATTCTCTAAGTCCTCGACGGCGATTCCGTACACGTCCTCGACGACGGCGCGCTTCTGCGGGACGACGTACTCCAGTCGCTCGCGGAGCACGTCGGGGTCCAGCAGGTCCCCGACGCGAATCCCGCGACGACCGGCCTTGTCCTCGTAGGTCGGGCCGATACCGCGACCGGTGGTCCCCACCTCGTCGCCGGACTCGCTCTTCACTTCCTCCTCGATACCGTCGAGAATACGGTGGTACGGGAGAATGACGTGTGCCCGTTCGGCGACGCGAACGTCGGGGTCCAGCC
Source organism: Haloarcula marina (assembly GCF_024218775.1). Lineage (NCBI taxonomy): Archaea > Methanobacteriati > Methanobacteriota > Halobacteria > Halobacteriales > Haloarculaceae > Haloarcula > Haloarcula marina. The sequence goes on from NZ_CP100404.1 coordinate 2,389,396, forward strand.
CGCGGTCCTGCAACGTGTCTATCTCTGCGAACAGCGTTCGCGGGTTGACGACGCACCCGTTGCCGAGTACGCCGACCTTGCCGCGGATGGCTCCGCTCGGAACGAGCGAGAGCTTGTACTTCTCGCCCTCGTGAACGACGGTATGGCCGGCGTTGTCGCCGCCCTGATAGCGCGCGACGACGTCCGCGTCGTCGCCGTACAGGTCGACGATGCCGCCCTTCCCCTCGTCGCCGAGCTGCGAGCCGACGATGGTTACGGTCATCGCCCGGACGTTCCGGCCAGCGTGATAAACAGATTACGGTCCCACGCCACCGCTCTCTGGACGACACCGTTTCCCATGGCACACAGTACGACGCATTTAATACCCACCTCTACGAACGTAAAAACCGGCAAAGACGACCGTTCGAGGGGTAACTTTTAAATCCTGCAAACACAAGTTAACAATTGCCATGATAGACAGGCTTGAGAAGGAAGTCGACATGTTGGAGCGTCACCTTCAGGTGCTCCGCATGGTCATCGAGAATGAGCCTATCGGTATCGTGAAGATGTCTAACGAGACTGGCTACCCCCACCACAAGGTTCGCTACTCGCTTCGGGTCCTCGAAGAGGAGAACCTCATCGAGCCCTCCAGTCAAGGCGCAATCACGACCGAACAGACGAGCGAGTTCGTCGACGACTTAGATGAAAAGATAGACGAGATCATCGAAAAGCTCGAAGGAATGAAAATCGAGGACGCGGCCGAGATAGAGAGCTAACGCCGTTCTCTCGCTACTCAGAGTTCTGGAACCGCGAGATGGAACTCTTTGTTTCGTGCCTCTAGCAGACACAGGTGGTAGCCGTCCTTGCGCGAGAGGTTCACGAAGCTTTTGCGCTTATCCCGACTGAACAGGCCGCTCGAAGTCGCCTCCTTGGCGGTTTCGAGCGCTTCCGGTTCGAAGAAACTGCTCGTAACGAGGAACGCGGCCGCCAGCGAGTCGGACGCGTTGCCGACCCGCTCGGCGTTACGGACGATTGTCGTCATCTGCCCGTCCGTCGCCGCCTGCCGGGAGTCGTTGATGTTCGCGACGATAAGCGGGTTGCCCATCCGGTCGCGGACGACCACGTCGAACTGCTCCTGTGAGCGGTGTTCCTGACCGTCCTCGGTGTAAGTGACCGACACCTTCCCGTTCAGTTCCGCCCGGTCGACTTCCGGCAGGGCGTCGTAGAGGCCTTGCATCGCGCCCGCGTGGCCGGTGTCGCGGATTTCGTACAGTAGGTTGCGAATCAGCCACTCGACGAACCGGTAGTGGATGCTTTCCTGTAGGTACGTCTCGAACGCTGTCCCCTCGACGACGGTGTCGCTGGCGTCGAACTGCGTGTGGTACTCAAGCCGGAGGTTCTCCTCCACCTGCGCCGGGTCGGCGTCGCCGTCGTGGGCCGCCTTCAACGTGGCCTCGCCCTTCGAGTGGTATCGGACGAACAGGTTCGTCCCGTCGATGGCCTCGACCGGTGAGAGACGCGTCCCGCCGGTCGCCGCGTCGTCGCTCTGACTCTGCAGGTCGGATATTCGGCCCTCTAACTCCTGAATCTCGGCCTGCGCCGTCTCCAACTCCGATTCGAGGCGGTCGCGTTCGGTCCGTAGCTCCTCGTTCGTCGCTTCGAGGTCGGCGACTTCGCCCTCCAGTCGGTCGATTTCGGCCGCTTTGCCGTCGAGTTCCGCCTGTAGTTCGGTTACCTGCTGTCGACCGCCCTGCCCCTGTCGCTGTTCGGACCCCTGACGACGCGCCGTCTCTCGGTCGGCCCGCTGTTGCGACCGGTCGGGCGTAGATTGCGGCGGAGACGTGGGCTGTGTCGACTCTGCCTCCTCGCGCCGGTCGTGGGTCCGACTCGTCGATGCGCCCGCCGATTGTGTCGACGCGTCGTCAGGCACCTGGTCCGCCGTCGTGGTCGACTGGTCCGGGTCCAACGACGGGATGGCCCGCGTTTCGAGCGAGAGGGAACCCGAGCCGCTATCGCTCTCGGCGGGAGAGGAGGGGGTGGACTGGCCCTGTTCGGGTTCAGGTTCCGGTTGGCGCGTCGCCGGGGACTCGGCCTGTTTCGGGGTCGGCGTGGTCGATTCCACGTCGGCGAACGCACCGTCTTCGACCGGTTCGGGGTCGGTCGTGGTAGCCCCGTTCTGGGAGGATTCACGCCGCGTCGCCTCGTCCTGTGCTCGGTCGGGCGGTTGCGTCGATTCGGCCTGCCGCGGCGAGTCGGCCGCCGACGCGTCCACCGTCGTGCTATCCGCCGTCGTGCTATCCGCCGTCGACCCGGCCGACTCGCCGCGTTCGTCGGCGCGACCGGAGCGCTGACGCTCCGTCCGGTTCGCGGGTTCGTCCCGTTCGCTGGAGCTCGCTGCTCGACCGGCCCGGGACCCCTGACTGGCTCCGGCGGCTTTCGACCCCGGCGGCCCGCCCGCCGCCGGACCGGGTCCGCGCTCGGGACCGCCCGACTCCGTCGTCTCGGCCGTCCCCCCGGCGTCGTCGTTCCGTCGGTCGTCGGCCGCCGTCTCGTCCGCAGGCGAATCGTCGGGCGTCGACGCCGCCGCGTCGGTCGCTGGCGGGTCGGCGTCGGTCCCGGCGACCTCCGCACCGGTGACCGTGTCCGCGTCTGATTCGGCCGCCGTCTCGTCCTCGGGCGGTTCTGGAATCTCGACCGGCGAAATCTCGGCCGGTTTGACCTCGTAGATACCCACTTCGTCGTCGGCCTGCTCGAACGCGTCGTCGTCGGTGATGAGTCGCTTCGAACTGCCCACCCACGCGACGCTCATCGAGCGGCCCTGGTGATAGACGAGATAGTAGTCGCCCGAGAGGACGTTCTCGGAGAGTTCGACGAACCCAGTAAAGTTGCCGTCGGCCAGCGTCCGGTCGACCTCGGAGATAGCTGTCTCTTGCGTGTAGTACTTGGCTCTGACCTCGTCGCTACGCTCTTGCATCACCGCGAGGAGGGGCAGTGCCTCGTGCGGGGCTTCACGAGCGGTTCCACCGGACTCGAAGTCGTCGATGTCGCCGTCGAGGATGCCGACGACTGTCCCCTTCAGCATGAACAGTCGTGCCGGTCCAGCGACGACGACGCCGGAGAAGTCTTGGTCGGAGAGGCTCCGAAGCCCTTCGAAACCGCCGTCGAAGGGGGCGGAATCCCACTCCGAAACCAGTTCGACCGTACGGGTACTCATTACCACCACCAAGCCGGATAGCAGACAAATAGTTTGTGCCCGCGCGGCACGTCCGCGCGGCGCCCATCCTCGGTGCGTCGGCGGCGGCGACACTCCCGGCGGTGACTCCGATGCGCATATCCCGACCGAGTCCGAAGTCGAGGTATGGAAGAGCAACCGGGATTGAGCGACCAGTACCGGACCGCGAGTCCGTGGCCGGTGTTCGTCGCGCTGGGACTGGCACTCTCGGAGGTCGGCGTCTTCATCGGGTTGTTCCCCGTGGCCGTCTTCGGCCTCGTCCTCTTCGGCGGCAGTATCGCCGGTATCCTCACGGAGTCGGGCTACACCGACCGCCCGTGGCCGACACTGCTGGCCGTCGGTGGGATTCTCGCCAGCCTCGCGATTGGGATAGCGCTGGTGCAGGTGCCGATGGCCGACATCACTCTCGCCAACGTCGGCGAGGGGGAACTGCTCACCCGACTCGTCGCTGTCGTCGTCGCGGGCGTCGTCATGACTGCGATGGGCGGCGTGGCGTCCATCTTAGAACAGACGAGCGCCTGAGCGAAACCAACAGCCTATTTACTGGCCTCCGCCAAGCCGCAGACAGACATGGCTCTGTTCGGGTTCGAGAAAGACACCCTGCTTGACCTCACCGTCAACATCATTCCGCTGGGCATCATCGTCTTCTTCATCGCGGCGTTCGCAGTCGTGCCCGCGTTCGGCACGGACCCCGTGTTCAGCGGATTGCAGTTCGCACTGATGATCGCGATGTTCCTCCTGCTGGCGGTCCTGACCTACTACGCTGGCAAGGCTATCGAGAACGCGGAGAAGAAACAGGCGTCCGCCGAGGAAGCCAGCGCCGTCGAGGAACCCTCGGGCGAAGTGAGCGGCCTCGACGACACCGGCGTCGAAGAAGAACGGGCACTCGACGACGACGGCGACGACCACTAATTCACAGTCCGGCAGACGGCGGAACCGACCCTTTCATTATCGGCCAGTTCTGACGTGCGACTATGGCAGTAGGAGACCTAGTGCTGACGGGGCTGATGGCCGTGCTCCTCGTCGGCATTGCCGCGTTACTCACGCGCATCGAGAACTGGCGGTCCTATACCCCACTGGCGGGCGGGACCGCGACGGGTGAGAACGTCGGCGTTATCCACAGAGAGAAACCCGCAGGTATCATTCGCTGGCTAACGACGGTCGACCACAAGGACATCGGCATCCTCTACGGCGTCTACGCCGTCATCGCGTTCGCAGTGGGCGGCATCATGGCGATGCTCATCCGCATCCAACTCGTCACCCCGGGCGGAGCGATACTCGGCGCGAACGCCTACAACTCCATCCTGACGAGTCACGGTATCACGATGCTGTTCCTGTTCGGGACGCCCATCATCGCGGCGTTCGCGAACTACTTCATTCCCCTGCTCATCGGGGCCGACGACATGGCGTTCCCGCGCATCAACGCTATCGCGTTCTGGCTGCTCCCGCCCGCCGCACTCCTCATCTGGGCCGGATTCTTCCTCGCGCCGATAACCCAGAACATGATCGAACCGGCGCAGACATCCTGGACCATGTACACGCCGCTGTCGGTCGAACAGCAGAACCCCGGCGTCGACCTGATGTTGCTCGGTCTGCACCTCTCCGGTGTCGCGGCGACCATGGGTGCGATCAACTTCATCGCGACCATCTTCACCGAGCGAGACGGCGAGGTGACGTGGGCGAACCTCGACATCTTCTCGTGGACCATCCTCACCCAGTCCGCGCTCATCCTCTTCGCGTTCCCGCTGCTCGGGAGCGCCATCGTCATGCTACTGCTGGACCGCAACCTCGCGACGACGTTCTTCGCCGTCGAGGGCGGCGGACCGCTGCTCTGGCAGCACCTGTTCTGGTTCTTCGGCCACCCCGAAGTGTACATCCTCGTCCTCCCGCCGATGGGACTCGTGAGCCTCATCCTGCCGAAGTTCGCAGGCCGGAAACTGTTCGGCTTCAAGTTCGTCGTCTACTCGACGCTCGCCATCGGCGTGCTCTCCTTCGGTGTCTGGGCGCACCACATGTTCTCGACGGGCATGGACCCGCGCCTGCGCGCATCCTTCATGGCCGTCTCGCTGGCCATCGCCATCCCGAGCGCCGTGAAGACGTTCAACTGGATTACGACGATGTGGAACGGCCGACTGCGCCTCACGTCGCCCATGCTGTTCTGCATCGGGTTCATCTCGAACTTCATCATCGGCGGCGTCACCGGCGTCTTCCTGGCCGCGATTCCCGTCGACCTCGTGCTCCACGACACCTACTACGTCGTCGGGCACTTCCACTACATCGTGATGGGCGCCATCGGCTTCGCCGCCTTCGCCGGCATCTACTACTGGTTCCCGGTGTTCACCGGCCGGATGTACCAGCGCACGCTCGGAAAGGCCCACTTCTGGCTCTCGATGCTCGGGACCAACGTGACGTTCTTCGCCATGCTGGCACTCGGGTACCTCGGCATGCCCCGCCGGTACGCGACCTACGAATTCAACGGCGCTATCGCGCCGCTGGCACAGGTTGAGACGTACCACCTGCTGGCGACCGCTGGCGCGGTCATCCTGCTGGTCGGCCAACTCATCTTCGTCTGGAACATCGTCCAATCGTGGCTCGAAGGCCCGCAGGTCGAGGACGGCGACCCGTGGAACCTCGAACGCGACGGGATGCTCGACCGCGAGTTCCAGTGGTTCGACCGCAAACTCGAAACGGCCATCGCCGACGGCGGCGAGGAAGACGACCAGTCCGCACTGACGAACGGCGGCGCACGCGGCGACGACTGACACCGGCGGTTTCGCCGTCGAAGCGAACGCTGAATTTTCGGTTTCCGTTCTCACTCCGACAGCGGCGCACCCGGTCAAACGGGAGAGCAGTCGCGCACCGGGTTACGCACCCGAGACGAGGACGATAGCCGTCACGAACATCATGATGGCAATTCCGGCGAGGACGATGAACAGCAACTCCTTCTGGGACATACGCAGGGTACGGGCTTGAAGTGAAAAAGGCTAATCGTCTCGCTCCCCTACCCCGCGCCATGAGTGAACAGTCGGTGGGAATCGACGGCGAGAAAGTGGTCGTCTGGCTGTACCTCATCATCGTCGCGTTGGCTGGCGTGATGGGGTTCGTTCTCGGAAACATCCGACCGGCCGACCTCGAACCTGAACTGTTCGGGTTCATCGCGCTCCCGCCGACGCCCGTTGGCGTCGCTATCTACGGCCTTGTGACAGTCGGCGTCGGCCTCGGCATCCTGCTGGGGCTAGTCGTGTTCATCTCGCGGCGACTGGACGACGAGACCCGGCATCGCGAACCGCAGTAAGCCACGCTTTCGCTCCCGTCATTCGATTCTGAACAGTCCGCGTAACGGAGACGCCGCCTCCCCGGTGACCTCGCGCCCAGTGGCACGGTAGTACAGGAGGACCGACAGCGGTCCCGTCACCAGCGCTATCAGCGTCAACCACAGGGAGAGGACTCCGAGGAGGAAAGCGACCGAGAGGACGACCGCTTGCGAGATGCCAGCGGGCACCGGAAGGATGCCGATGTCGAGCGGGAGATATCCCAGTACGTTGGCGACGAGGATACCGACGCTTCCGAGGATGGCGACCCAGCCGAGACCCCTGTTGAGCGTTTGCGTCCCGTAGACGACCAGGGTCGTGCTCCCGAACGCCTCGGTAGACGCGGCGTCGATGTGCGAGACGAGTGAGCGAACCCCGCCACCCTCGATAGCGAGTGCCGGGGGAAACAGCAACGAGAGGACGTTCGACCCGACGCGTAACGTCTCCGAAGCGGTGTAGAACCCGAGCACGAACGACCAACTGCCAGCGAGACCGCCGAGAACGACGACGGGCAGATGTCGGATGGCGACAGCCAGTCCCGCTCCGGGGAGCGGTCGACGGCCCTGAAAGAGTTCGTGGAGTTCGTAGCAGTAGGCGACCGAGAGGACGGTTCCGACGACCGGGACCGCACTACAGTACCACACGGCGGTCCATCCCCACACCAGCGCGAGCCGACCGACGACGGGAAACGAATCGAGCCCGGTGAAAATCGCCCATATCGGCCATCCCCAGACGAGGAGACCGCCCGGGACCAGCACCGCGATGAGTGCGGGGTACACGAGCGACGGCGGGTGGCGCACCATCGGTGTAAACGCTCGGCGAACGACGGAGAGCTGACGCCCAATCGCAGGCGTCTCTTTCGTCTGTTCCAACATACGCTCCGCTCCTTCGTTATGGCGTAAAAACCCACGTCGCGGCGGATAGGTGACCGCCGGACCGCCGTCTCGTTACTTCTCGTTTTGCAACCGCTGAGTCGTCTCGACGAGGGGGTGGCGGGCGTAGTCGACCTCTTCGATGTCGTCGATGCGTTCGAGGTCTGAGTCGGCCGCCGTCTCGGCCATGCCGAGTTCGACGGTATCACCGAGCACGATGACGTACGCCTCCATCTCTTCGATACCGAGGCGCGCCGCCGCTTTCACGCGGTGGTGCCCGTCGGCGAGCAACAGGTCCCCGCCGTTGTCGATGACGACGAGGGGTTCGGCCAGTCCCCGTTCGAGTTCGTACACCCGTCCTTCGAGTTCGTCGGCGTACACCGTCGTCTGGGTGGGCGTCAATTCACTGAGCGGGACTTTGCGCCGCTCCTCGTGAGAGGTGATGCCGTGGATGTTTTCGAGCGTCCGCCCGAGTTTATCCACCTTATCGGGCGTCGCACGCTCGATTTGCGAGCGGATGACGTCGGCGTTCGAGATGATACCCACGAGGTTGCCCGCGTCGTCGACGACCGGGAGTTTCTGGATGCCGGAGCGCAGGATGACGCGGGCGGCGTCCTGGACGGCCATGTCCGGGTGGGCCACGAGGATGTTCTCGCTCATCACCCGAAACATCGGTTCGTGGTCCTCCGCGAGAAGCAGGTCTCGGGCGCTGACGAACCCCTCGACACGCCGCCCATCGGTCACGGGGAATCCGCTGAACTCCTCGCTCTCGGCGATACGCCTCGCGACTTCTTCGACCGTATCGTCGAGTTCGACGGTCGACACTTCACGAGTCATGTACTCGCCAACCGTCGGCCGCCCCGTGTCCTCCATCATCGAATGTAACATCAGCAACTGATAAAAAGTCTCGCCTACTCCTCCTCCGCGGCGTCGTCGACGAGTTTGAACTCCGAATCGGGTTCCAGTTCGGCGAAGCGCTGAGACCCGTAGGCCGACCCCGAGTACACGTCGGTCAACAGGCGGTGCGAACGAGACTGAACCGCGTCGAGGAAGCGGTCGCTGACGACCGAGCGGACGATGTCGTGGAGCGACTCGTCCCGGTCGTCGACGGAGTCCAACACGCCGAGCGCTATCTGCGCGCCAGCCATGTCGGCGTGCCCGCCCGCGGACCCGATTTGTCCGAACGCGTCCCGAAGCACTTCTCCGAGGTCGATATCCGCGCCCCGGGCGCGAGCGGAGGCGTAGATAGTCCCGTCGAGAACGCCGTACACCATCGTCGCTTGGACGCCTTCGAGGTCCAGCAGTCGGTCGGCGGCCTGTGCGAGAGCGTCCCGGTCGGAGAGTTCGCCGACGCAACTCAGCAACACAGACCCCTCCTGCTCGCGGTTGTCGATTGCCCGGCCAAGCGTCCGCAGCGTCTCGTTGCTGATGCTCGGGTCCTCGATGCGCTGGAGGACCGACATATCGGCGTGCGGAACGAGATGGGCGGCCGCCTCGAAATCGGCCGCCGACACCTCGCGCCGGAAGTTCTTCGTGTCGACGCGGATGCCGAACAGGAGGCCCGTCGCTATCGACTCCTCCAGTTCGACGCCGAGTCGTCTGAAGTAGTCGACCAACAGCGTGCTGGTCGCGCCAGCGGCGCTCCGCAAGTCGACGTACCGGGCCTCGACCGGGAGTCGGGGCGGATGGTGGTCGACGACGATGTCCACGGAGAGGTCTTCGGGGAGTTGGTCGTTCACCCCCGGTCGAGAGTGGTCGACAAGTGCGAATCCGTCGTACTCGTCTAGCGCGTCGGGGTCGTCGGCGTCGAGGTTGACGAGGTCGTACTCCAGTAGGTTCACGAACGCGCGGTTCTCCTGATGGGAGATGTCGCCGTAGTAACACAGCGAGACGGAACATCCCGCCCGTTCGGCCAGCGTTCCCAGCGCGACGGCGCTGGCGATGGCGTCCGGGTCGGGGTTGTCGTGCGTGACGATAGCGAGGTGGCCGTCGATGTCGCGAAACACCCGCTGGAGGTGGCGACAGCGCGACCCCTCATCGTCGAGGACCTCCGAGAAACGGTCCGTGAGAACGCTGGCGGGGTCGAGCACTTTGTCGGCCGCCGCCGAGAGCGTGTCGAGTTGTGCATCCGTTGCACCTCGGCCAGCGTAGCCGAGGACGAAGGCGTCCCCGAAGACGGCGCGTGCGGTTTCGGCGGCGGCGGCGTTGACCGCGGGGTCGCTCGTCGCGACGACCACCGTCTCCGGGCGCACGTCGAGGTCGTCGAGAAGCGATCGGTCGGTCAGGTCACCGACGGTGACCGCGATACCGTCGGCGCGGAGTGTCTCGGCCCGGTGTTCGTCGTCCGTAACGACGGCAAGCGGGTCGGTCCCCTCGCTGATGGCGTCGACGAGCGCCATCGCAATCGACCCCGCGCCGAGTACGAGCCGAGACGGCATAGCGAACCCTCCACTCTGGAGCGTCTAAAAACCCGTTACTTCAGTCGCTCTTGGAGGAAGGACGGATGGGCCGCCGTCACGCCCGTTAAAGAGAGAATCTCGTCTTCGATGACCGCCGCGAGCGAGTTGCCGTCCGTCGCGCGCACCTCGGCCATCAGCATGTGGTCACCACTCGACGTATAGAGCGACTCGACGGCGTCGATGTCTTTCAACTGCCGGGTCGCCTCGACGTACCGTTCGCTCGCGACGTCGATACCGACCATCGCGATAGACTGTCCGGCGAGCTTTTTCGGGTCGATATCGGCGGAATACCCGACGATAACGCCTTCGTCTTCGAGTTTCTGGATGTACTTTCGAACCGTCGGTTTCGACACGTCGGCCCGTTCGGCGATGTCGGCGTATGATGCCTGCGCGTCCTCTTCGAGGACCGACAGGATACGACGCTCCGTAGACTCAGCACTCATGTACGTTTCTTTTCCGTGGATGAAAAAATATCTTCCGAACCAGAAACCCCCGTGCCGAACCGTCGGAAACGGGGTGGCTACGCCCGAAGTGGGCTTACTTGTGGTGTTCCAGCAGGTTGTCGTAGGTCCGCTCCCACTCGGCGTCCTCGTCGAAGTACCGCTCTGCGAGCGGTTCCTCGGGCATCTCGCCGATGGCCTGCTTCTCCTCACCGTAGGAGGGGCGGGCGTCCTCGACGTACATGCGGCCGGTGAGGACTTCGCCCTCGTACAGTTTCTCTTCGGTCTGTCGCATCATCTCGGCCGCTTCCG